>NZ_CP177349.1:0-2765000 GCF_046840415.1 Rhizobium sp. SYY.PMSO | reverse complement strand
AAGAGGGTGAGAGACCCTCTCGCCGAAAGACCAAGGGTTCCTGCTTAAAGTTAATCTGAGCAGGGTTAGCCGGCCCCTAAGACGAGGCGGACACGCGTAGTCGATGGGAACCACGTTAATATTCGTGGGCCTGGTGGAAGTGACGGATTGCTTAACTTGTTCACACTTATTGGATTGTGTGGGCGGGGACGCGGTTCCAGGAAATAGCTCCACCGTACAGACCGTACCCGAAACCGACACAGGTGGTCAGGTAGAGTATACCAAGGCGCTTGAGAGAACTATGTTGAAGGAACTCGGCAAATTGCACGCGTAACTTCGGAAGAAGCGTGACCCTTATGTGCGCAAGCATGTGAGGGTGGCACAGACCAGGGGGTAGCGACTGTTTACCAAAAACACAGGGCTCTGCGAAGTCGCAAGACGACGTATAGGGTCTGACGCCTGCCCGGTGCTGGAAGGTTAAGAGGAGGGGTGCAAGCTCTGAATCGAAGCCCCAGTAAACGGCGGCCGTAACTATAACGGTCCTAAGGTAGCGAAATTCCTTGTCGGGTAAGTTCCGACCTGCACGAATGGCGTAACGACTTCCCCGCTGTCTCCAACATAGACTCAGTGAAATTGAATTCCCCGTGAAGATGCGGGGTTCCTGCGGTCAGACGGAAAGACCCCGTGCACCTTTACTATAGCTTTACACTGGCATTCGTGTCGGCATGTGTAGGATAGGTGGTAGGCTTTGAAGCAGGGACGCCAGTTCTTGTGGAGCCATCCTTGAAATACCACCCTTATCGTCATGGATGTCTAACCGCGGTCCGTCATCCGGATCCGGGACAGTGTATGGTGGGTAGTTTGACTGGGGCGGTCGCCTCCGAAAGAGTAACGGAGGCGCGCGATGGTGGGCTCAGACCGGTCGGAAATCGGTCGTCGAGTGCAATGGCATAAGCCCGCCTGACTGCGAGACTGACAAGTCGAGCAGAGACGAAAGTCGGTCATAGTGATCCGGTGGTCCCGCGTGGAAGGGCCATCGCTCAACGGATAAAAGGTACGCCGGGGATAACAGGCTGATGACCCCCAAGAGTCCATATCGACGGGGTTGTTTGGCACCTCGATGTCGGCTCATCGCATCCTGGGGCTGGAGCAGGTCCCAAGGGTTTGGCTGTTCGCCAATTAAAGCGGTACGTGAGCTGGGTTCAGAACGTCGTGAGACAGTTCGGTCCCTATCTGCCGTGGGTGTAGGAATATTGACAGGATCTGTCCCTAGTACGAGAGGACCGGGATGGACATATCTCTGGTGGACCTGTTGTCCTGCCAAGGGCATAGCAGGGTAGCTATATATGGAATGGATAACCGCTGAAGGCATCTAAGCGGGAAACCAACCTGGAAACGAGTGTTCCCTATCAGAGCCGTGGAAGACGACCACGTTGATAGGCCGGGTGTGGAAGTGCGGCAACGCATGAAGCTTACCGGTACTAATAGCTCGATTGGCTTGATCGTTCCCATTGCCAGTGCTCATCTCAGGCTGAATGCGAAAGCATTCATGCCTATCCCCCGCTGAATGCGAAAGCATTCATGCGGCATGAGCAATCCAAAGACGTGTTCAAATAGACAAAACGAGACGTCTAGTCTCACCAGCTTCTCAAATCGGGCCAAATCCGCAAGGTTTGGCCTGAAGTTGCGCTTTGCCGACCTGGTGGTTATGGCGGGGTGGCTGCACCCGTTCCCTTTCCGAACACGGCCGTGAAACGCCCCTGCGCCCATGGTACTTCGTCTTAAGACGCGGGAGAGTAGGTCGCTGCCAGGTCTGCTAATCGCAACTCAGGCTAAATCGCGTAAGCGGTTTATGCCTCGCATAAATCTTCTCTGATCGAATAACGGCTCGGCCGTGTTGCAATAGGCCGCTCATGCGGCCTTTGTCGCTTCTGAAAGCAAGAAGTTCTCCCCTTGCGCACCTGAAATAGAGGGCAAGGGAAACAAGCGATAGGACGCAACGCGGCTTACGCTGGTGGCCCCCTGAAAAAGGGTGCCTAATGAACACGAGACAAATTGCTAAAGCAATTTGCTCGGATGACGCAAGTCGGCTACGCCGGCTTGCTACTCGCGACAAATCCTCCGGATTTGCGCTGGTGACGCGGGGTGGAGCAGCCCGGTAGCTCGTCAGGCTCATAACCTGAAGGCCGCAGGTTCAAATCCTGCCCCCGCAACCAAATCTTCCCCAATCTCAAAGCCAATATCCAGCAACAATCCCGCAACCGGGCTCCTTGCTGTTCCATATCCAGAAAATCCCGCAGAACTCACCCGCATCGCAGGCCGCTGCCACGATCGAATACATGAACCCCACAGCCCAAACCCAGCCGCAACACGTCCCCCACCGCCAGCCCGCAACTCGCCGGAAGGCTCGCCATCAGACGCTGTGAACCAACATGAACCGTCACGATCAGTTCCGGACCCGTCAATTCCGTGACTTATCTACAGGGCCGCAGCCGGGCATTGCGGATGCCCGTATTGCGGAAAAAGCGCCCGCCTGGAGATCAGGCGGGCGGCTGATGGATTGGTCCTGAACAGCAGAGCGATCAGCTTCTCGGCTTCAAATTCTCCGTATCGTAGAGCGGCTTGTAGCCGACGCCGACGACTTCCACCGGGTAGGTTTCGCCGAAATATTCCACCTTCAGCTTGCGGCCCTCCTGGGCATGGGACCAGGGGAGGTAGGCCAGCGCGATGTTCTTGCCGATGGTCGGACCGTAGGCAATCGAGGTGGTGAAGGAGCGGCGGCCAAGCTCGTCGACCAGGGTTTCGCCGGTTTCGGGGTCCATGACCGGCAGGATGCCGACCGGGTAACGGGCCACGCCGTTGGAATCGATATTGTCGGTCACGATGAGCGTGCAGAGCATCGCGGGCTGATGGTCGCGGGCGCGATATTCCAGATGCCTGGCCTTGCCGCGGAAATCGGCCTCCTTGACCTTCGGGCGGGCAAGATCGGCTTCCAGCAGATTATATTCCGTCAGCAGGTCGGCATTTTGCAGGCGCAGGCTCTTTTCCATGCGGCGGCTATTGGCATAGGTCTCGACGCCGACGGCGATGGCGCCCGTCGAGCGCAACGCATCCCAGACAGCGAGAGCGTCGTCATAGGCCATATGCAGTTCCCAGCCCTGTTCGCCGACATAGGAGATGCGGAATGCGGTGACGTTCTTGCCGGCGATGCGGATCTGCTTGATGGCGGCGAAGGGGAAGTTTTCGTGCGACAGGCTTTCCGGATTCTCGACCACCTTCTGCAGATTGGTGCGGGCATTCGGTCCCCAGATGCCGATGGTAACATAGCGTTCGGTGACATCGGTGATGGTGACGTCGAAACCCTTGTCCTCGGCAACGCGGCGCATGTAGTGGAAATCGCGCGGGCCGGCATCGGCGCCGTCGATCAGGCGGCAGCGGTCGGCCATGCGGATCACCGTGAAATCGGCGCGCACCATGCCTTCGTCGTCGAGGAAGTGGGTGTAGATGCCCTTGCCGATATTGGCATCGCCGCCGATCCTGGCGGCGCAGAGCCATTCCAGCAGTTCGACATGATCGGGGCCTTCGATGTCGTACATGGCGAAATGCGAGAGATTGATGATGCCGCAATCCTCGCTGAGCGCCAGGTGCTCGGCATTGGAGACGCGCCAGAAATGGCGGTTGTCCCACTCGTTCTCGCGCACCGGCACGCGGTCGCCGTATTTTTCAAGCAGGTGCTCGTTGGCGGCATAGCCGTGGGCACGCTCCCAGCCGCCGAGCTCCATGAAATAGCCGCCGAGTTCCTTTTCGCGCTCCCAGAAGGGCGAGCGGCGGACGTTGCGGCCGGTCGCATAGGGTTCGCGCGGATGGACGGCGGGATTGTAGATCTTCTGGGCAGCCTCGGTGCAGCGGCCCTCGATGAATTTCTCTTCCAGCATATGCGGGTAGAAGCGGGAATAGTCGATCCTGTTATGGTCGATCGGCGTGCGGCCGTCGGTCATCCAGTCGGCGACGAGCTTGCCGAAGCCGGGGCCGTCCTTGACCCAGATGGCGACGCAATACCAGAGACCGCGGATCTTCTGGCTTTCGCCGACGGACGGGCCGCCATCGGTCGTCACCTGCAGGAGGCCGTTGAAGGAATGACCTTCGTTGTAGCCGAGCTCGCCGAGGATCGGCGTCAGTTCCATGGCGCGTTCCAGCGGCTCGAGGATCTGTTCCATGTCGAGATCGCGCTGAGAGGGCGAAAGGCGAGCCTCGTGCTTTTCGAGGAGATCGCGCGGATGGCAGAGGCGCGGGTTCTTCTCTTCGTAGTAACCCCATTCGATCTGGCCGCCTTCGGCGGTCTTCGGATCGCCGGTGTCGCGCATATAGGCGGAGTTGCCCTGGTCGCGCATCAGCGGGAAGCCGATTTCCTTGCCCGTGTTGGCAAACTCGTTGTAGGGGCCGAAGAAGGTCAGCGGGTGGTCGACCGGCATGACCGGCAGGTCTTCGCCGACCATCTCGGCGATCAGGCGGCCCCAGAGGCCGGCGCAGACGATGACATACTCGGCTTCGATCGTGCCGCGATGAGTGACGACGCCGGAGATGCGGCCGTCCTTGACAATCAGCGACTGGGCCGGCGTATTGGCGAAGGATTGCAGCTTGCCGCTCTTTTCGCCCTGTTCGATCAGCTTGCCGGCAACGGTTTGCGAACGGGGAATGACGAGGCCGGCATCCGGGTCCCACATGCCGCCCTGGACCATGCTTTCCTCGATCAGCGGGAATTTCTCCTTGATCTCGGCGGGCTCGACCAGGCGGACGTTCGTGCCGAAAGCCTTGCCGGATGTGACCTTGCGCCTGATTTCCGCCATGCGGTCATCGTCGTCGACGCGCGCGACCTCGAGGCCGCCGACGCGGGCATAGTGGCCGAGCTTATCGTAGAAATCGATGGAGTAGAGGGTCGTCCAGCAGGACAGGAAATCATGGCTGGTCGTGTAGCAGAAGTCGGATGCGTGCGCCGTCGAGCCGATATCCGTGGGGATGCCGGATTTGTCGATGCCGACAATATCGTCCCAGCCGCGTTCGATCAGATGATGGGCGATCGATGCGCCGACGATACCGCCGAGTCCGATGATGACGACCTTCGCCTTTTGAGGAAATACTGCCATTTCGTGCGACCCTGATTGATATTGGTGAGGGATTTTATGATGAGTGCGACCGCGACCAGAGCCTGTCTACGACATAATCAAGTTGCTTGCACGACCACCGCAATGCCATCCGGATCGGAAAAAGGAGGGTTCGCTGCGGCGAATGTCAAACCACGATGTCGCAAAGGCGACGCTATCGCGGCCAGTAAGCTGCTGCCGTCCTATCGCGGGATGGATTGCATCATGATCTCGCGGCGCAGGATCGGGCCTTCCTCGCCGAAATAGGTCGTCAACAGTTTGGCGAAATCATCCGATTGGAAGGTTTCGGTCAGCGTTTGATCGACGAGCAGGCGGAAAGCGGAATCGTCCTTGCGAAGCGCGATGCCATAAGGTTCGTGCGTGAAGAGGCGGTTGCCGATCACCAGCGCGGATGGCTTGTGTGCATGCGACGCCAGGTCGAAAAGCAGCGCGCGATCGGCGAAATAGGCATCGATCTTGTGGTTTTCGAGCGCGTTCAAGCCATCCTGATGCGTGGCGAAATCCGCGATTCGCGTTTTCGGTATGTCGGGTCCCAGTGCTTCCCGCAGCGTCGCGCCCGTCGTCGTGTCGGCGCGAACGCCGATCGTGCTCGTTGCCGATGCCTGTCTGGCTGAAACCTGCGTCGGCATCCTGTCGAGGAAAAGCATCATCAGATAATCGGGCGAGTCCTTGCGCAGGAGGGCGCTTGCGCCGGTCAGGAAGATGGGCTGCGAGAAATCGACGTTCTGGCGCCTGCCGAGATTGATGGTCAGCGCGCCGCAGAGAAGGTCGACCTGGCCGCTCTTTACCGCATCGAAGCCGTCGGCCAGAGTGGTTTCGACGTAGTCCCGCTTCAGATTGGCGACCTTGCTTGCCACGGAATCGGCAATCCTGCCGCATAGGTCGATGGCATAGCCCGCCGGAGTGCCGTCCTTTTTCTTGAAGGAGAAAGGCGCCTCGTCGCTGATATAGCCGATGCGGATAGCGCCTCTTTGCGCAATGAGATCGAGCGTCTGCGCGGCGGTAGCAGCATAGGCCGACATGCCGAGGACAATGCCAGCCAGAACCAGTCGTCTCACGCAATTCGCCAGCATGATTCTGATCTCCGAAAGAAAAATGGGCGACCTTAAAGGCCGCCGCAGATTATGGTCTGACAGGCTTTTGTCAACGGCGGATTGTCCCGGATCGCCTTCCATCGAGCAGGGGTGGCGGAAACTTCACGAAGAGTTTCGATGCCTCGTCGCGATTTATGGCCTATCTCTCTTCTACCACCGTCAACCCAAGGGGACGTCGATGCAGGAGAGGAACTCGATCGGAAAGACAGGCGGGAAAGCGCGGAGGATGGGTCTTGCCGCCGGCGGCGCCTGTGCCATTTTTTGTGCGGCCTTCAGCCTCGCCCCCACGTCGATGGCATCGGCACAGACGATCATCAACGAGTGGCATCAGGTGAAGCCGCCGGCTCCGCCGGAGCTGAAGCCGGTTACGGTCGATCCGAAGACGACTGCGTTGCTGATCCTCGATTTCAACGGTGCGCAGGATCCGTCCAAGGGGCCATGCAACAAGAATACCAAGCCGCGTTGCCTTGCCTCCGTGCCCAAGGTCAAAGCGTTGCTCGATCGGGCGCGTGCCAAGGAGATGCTTGTCGTCTTCAGCCTGGCCGGCGTCGGCGAGCCGCAGGATATCGCAACGGCGTTGGCGCCTTTGGCAAGCGAGCCCATCGTCAAATCCGGACCGGACAAGTTCATCGACACCAACCTGCGCAGCATTCTCTCCGACAAGGGCATCAAGACCGTCATCGTGACAGGCACGGCCTCGGAGGGCGCGGTGCTCGACACGGCGACGGATGCGGCCCTCAACGGCATGAACATCGTGCTCCCCGTCGACGGCATGTCGTCCACCGAGCTCTATGGCGAACAATATGTGGCCTGGCACATGGTCAATGCGCCCGGCGTATCGCAGAAGACGACGCTGACCAGCATCGACAGGATCAAGTTCTGACGACTGCCGGATGACGGGATATCCGGTTTGGCTGGCGTTTTCGCTTTTCCTCGAATTGCGAAAACGCTCTATCCTTTTGTTCTTACGCAATTCCGGATGGAAAACCGCTATGCACTTTTCCTGGAATTGCACTCGGCGAAGGCTTCGTCGAACAGGTTCAGCAGCCGTTTCCAGTGTCGTTCGGCTCCGGCTGGGTCATGGACGCCGTGATCGGGCACGGTCCATCCATGCGCCATGCCGACATAATTTTCGACGATGTGATCGACCCCGCCGGAGCGAAGCGCTTCGGCGAGACGGGCCGATTGTTCGGGCGGGAAGTTGTTGTCGACACCGGCGACACCGACATAGACGCGCGCCTTGATATCGGCGGCGAGGCGATGTGGGCTGTCTTCCGCGTCGCTTGCCAGATTGCCGCCGTGAAAGCTCGCGGCAGCGGCGATGCGATCGGGATAGGCGGCGGCTGCGGTCAGGGCGCGGCCTCCGCCCATGCAATATCCGACGACGCCCACCGGCCCCTTGGCGCCGGCGGCGGCCAGCGTGTCGAGAAAGGCGGCGCTGTCGGCCCTGGTCATGCCCTGGGTCGTGCCGCGCAGCATCGTCATGATCGTCTCTCGGGACGCCGGATTGCCGAAGGAATTGCCGTCGAAGGGGCCGTAGGCGCCGAAGCGATAGAAGAGATCGGGCAGCAGCACGATGTAGCCGGCATCCGCCAGCCGCTGCGCCATGCCGTCCAGCGCTGCACGCGGCCCCATGGCATCCATGTAGAGGATTATGCCGCGTTCGGCGGATGCGCCGTTGTCGGGGCGGAAGAGGGCGGCTTTGGCAGTCCCGTCGGCCGTCTTGATGTCGATTTCCTGCTTCATCGTCGAATCCCTTGCGATCTTCTTATCGGCGCGTGTTTCTGCCGCTGCCCGGCACTTTGACAAACGGCCCGCAGGCTCTCAAGAGCATGTTTCCTCAAAAGGGGCAGGGATCGATGATCCGCCGATCAACATCTCTTGAGTTTCGGCAAGGGTCTTCCATGACATAGTATCGCCGGCAAGAGCCTCTATTCGACGGACCTTTGGAGGATACGATTTCATGTCTTTTCGCCAGATGGTTCCCGGCCTGGTGCTGGCTTTTTCGCTGTTGTCCGCATCCGCATCCGCTGCCCCTTCGGAACAGGGGCATGGCGCGCCCGCCGGCAGCGGCGTGCTCTCGCTCCTGCCGCCGGACGCAGTGAGCGATCATGTGCTGAATGCGGACGGCAAGGCCATCCCCTACACGGCGACGGCCGGCACGCTCGATCTCTTCGGTCAGGACGGGCAGCGCAGCGCGGCGATCTTCTATACCGCCTATGTCGCAAAGAACCGGGATGCGAACCGGCCCGTGACCTTCGTCTTCAATGGCGGGCCGGGCGCCGCATCGGCGTTTCTCAACCTTGGGCTCGTCGGGCCGCGTATCGTGGATTTCGGGGCGGATGGCCGCGATGGCGCCAATGCCAGGCTGGTCGACAATCCGCAAAGCTGGCTCGAATTCACCGATCTCGTGCTGATCGATCCGATCGGCACCGGCTGGAGCCGTACGGCAAAGCCGGATGACCAGAATGATTTCTACAGCGTGGGCGGCGATGCCGAAAGCCTGGCCAAGGCGATCACCCTCTATGTCGCCCATAACAGCCGGGCGGCATCGCCGAAATATATTCTCGGGGAAAGCTATGGGGGCTTCCGCTCGGTGAAAGTCGCCAACAGCCTGCGCGAGGATCAGGGCATTCTGATTTCCGGCATCGTCATGCTCTCCCCCTTGCTGGAGGGGCGGCTGGTCTTCGGCGGCGATGAAGATGCATTCGGTGCCGCTCTCAAGCTGCCTTCGCTGGCCGCAGCCGAACTGGAACGGAAAAATGCCTTCAGCGAAAAAGCAGTCCAGGACGCCGAGACCTTCGCCCTGAACGAGTATCTGCCTGTCCTTGCCGGGGCGCCGCCTTCGGGCGACGCAGGCGGCGCCTTCTACGATCGGGTGGCGAAGCTGACCGGCATCCCCGAGGATGTCGTCGCCAGAAACCAGGGCTTTCTGGGCGACGTCTATCAAAAGCATGTCGACGGCGGCGGCAGCGATGTGGCCAGCGCCTACGACGCGTCCTTCCTCGCCCCCGATCCTTACCCCCGTTCCGAGGCCGAGCATGGCGGCGACCCGGTTCTGGACGGTTTCGTCCGGGCCTATGGCGGCATGTTTTCGAGCTATGCCCGCGATGAGCTGGGCTTTCGCACCGACATGACCTATTCGCTGCTGTCGACATCGGTGAACAGGGAATGGAAATGGGGCGGACGAAATGGCGGCTCGCGGCTGACGGCCGGGGTTACCGACGATCTCAAGGAACTGCTGTCGTTGTCGCCGTCCTTCCGGCTGATGGTGGGACAGGGCTATAGCGATCTCGTTATCCCCTTCGGCGTCAACAAATATGTGCTCGACCACATGCCGCCGGCCTTTGCCGACCGGGTGGCACTGAAGCTCTACCGCGGCGGTCACATGTTCTACACGCGGCCGGCATCGCGCGACCGGTTCACGACGGATGCCAAGGCGTTTTACGCCGGACAGGCCCAGGTCCCGCCGCCGATAAAGTCGAATTGATCGCGGCTACAGCTGAAACAGGTGCTTGATGCGTGAACTCAATGTCGAGACGGGCGAGCCGTTGACCAGCATGTCGGCATTGGCAAACATGTGCCGCTCTGCCTCGATGCGCTTGGCCATGATCGCACCCAGTTCTTCGGCAAGGGCGGGCCTGTCGTGCAGCAGCGGCGACAGGCAATCCTCGCCGATTTCGTAGGTGACGACAAAGGTCAGGGCGCGAATGGTTCCGACTTCGCCGCTGCCCATCAGCAGGCCGTTTTCGCCAAAATAGTCGCCGGGAGCGAGCCGGGTCAGTTCGATCTGGCGATGGCCCTCGCGGCGGGTGACGCTGACGACCCCGGACCGCACGATGGTCAGGGCGCGCAGCCGTGCGTCCTGCTCGGCGATGATGGCATCCTTGTGGTAGGTGCGGCGCTGCATGTGCGTTGCCAGATGCTCTTTTTCGTCTTCGGTCAGCGAGGAGAAGAGAGGGATGTTGTTGAGCAGGCGCCATGGCGTGCCGGGGCCTTGCTGTCCGCCGGCGTCCTCGCCCTTGTGTTCCGTCGGAATGGCGATCGTTCCGGGAGGGCCGGCGAGCCTGAGACCGGCCGCTTTGACGTGGCGATAGAGCAGATCGTAGATCTCGTTCCTGGCGGCGGTCGTCTGCGACATGTCGCGCACGCGGAAGGAAAGCTGCAACTCGATCGCCTGTTCGTCCATGGAATCGATGGCAACCGAAGGCTCGGGCGTCTTCTGGATGAAATTGCAGCTGATCAACACTTTCTGCATCACATCGGCGACAATGCTTGGCTGGGTCGTCGGCTGAATCCTCACATTGACGGTGACGCCATGGCTCTCGTCGGGCGACGAGTAATTGGTAATCCGGGACTTGGCCAGCACGCTGTTGGGGATGACGACGAGGTCGTTGGTGCCGCTCAGCAATTGCGTCGCACGCCAGTTGGTCTCGACCACACGGCCCTGGACGTCGTTGTCCAGCACGATCCAGTCGCCGACCGAGTAGGGGCGGCCGAGATTGAGGGCGATACCGGAAAAGACGTCGCTTAACGTGCTTTGCAGCGCAAGGCCGAGAATGATGGCGAAAACGCCCGACGTGGCGATCAAGGTGCCGATCGGGACGCTGAAAACATCGCCGACGATGGAGAGAATGGTGCCGAGATAGATGATGCCGACAACCAGATCCTGCAGGAGCCGGCCCTCGCGGGGCTTGCGCTCGAAAATCAGGAAAAGGCGCACGAAGGCGATCAGCACCCAGGCGCCGTTGACCCACCAGACGATCTTGGCAAAGCCGGTAAAGGTACGCAGCGCCACCGACACCTGCGGCGGGCTCGGCTCGTAGGGTACGATGCCGTGGTAGAGCAGCAGCACCGTCAGGGAGACGAAGAACACGATCTGGCCGATCAGGCGCCCCGCACGCTGGCGGCGCAGCATGACGCGGCTTATGAATGTGCCGACGACAACCAGGATACAGAACTGGACGATCGGATCACCAAGAAGGGCAATGGTCATGGGAGCCTGGCCGCACGCGGTCTTTCGGATGGATGCTAAATTGGCACGAAAGAGGCCGCGACGCCATATGGGGACGAAACAAGGGCAAGGACTGGCGGGTTGTTCAATCTTCCGGCTTGCGGCTTGATAATTAGATGACGATTATCATCTTACATGTGTCATCCCATCCTGCTATCTGCTTTCGGGGGCGCCGAGCTTCGCGCTCCGACATCATCAAGGAATATCCATGACACAGTCTTTTGTAATTAGCGGCGATTTGCTGATCGGCGCGGATTCGACCGGAGAGAACAGAACCGCGCGCGCCATCAATCCGGCGACGGGTGCCGATCTGGAACCGGCCTTTGCCATTGCCGGTGAAGCCGATGTGGCAAAGGCCTGCGAACTGGCGGCGCAGGCGTTCGATGTCTACCGTGCGACCAGCCCCGAGCGGCGCGCGGCATTTCTCGAAAAGATTGCCGACAACATCGTGGAAATCGGCGATGCGCTGATCGACCGGGCGACGCAAGAGACCGGCCTGCCGGCGGCGCGTCTGCAGGGCGAGCGCGCCCGCACCGTCGGCCAGCTTCGGCTGTTCGCGCAGGTGGTTCGTGCCGGCGAGTGGCTCGATCTGCGCGTCGATCCGGCATTGCCGGAGCGCAAGCCGCTGCCGCGGCCGGACCTGCGCCTGCGCCAGATCCCGCTCGGTCCGGTCGCTGTCTTCGGTGCCAGCAATTTCCCGCTCGCCTTCTCGGTCGCCGGCGGGGATACGGCGTCGGCGCTTGCCGCGGGCTGCCCGGTCGTCGTCAAGGGGCATCTTGCCCATCCGGGCACCGGCGAACTCGTGGGAAGGGCCATTCGCGCCGCCGTTGCTGCCTGCGGCCTGCCGGAAGGCACATTCTCGCTTTTGACCGGCGCCAACGAGACCGGCGCCGCGCTGGTGCGCGATCCCCGCATCAAGGCTGTCGGCTTCACCGGCTCGCGCGGCGGTGGCATGGCGCTCGGCGCGATTGCCGCGACCGGCCCGAGCCGATCCCCGTTTATGCCGAGATGAGCAGCGTCAACCCGGTCTTCCTTTTCCCGGCAGCGCTTGCCGCGCGCGCCGAGGCGATCGGCACGGGTTTCATCGATTCCCTGACGCTCGGTGCAGGCCAGTTCTGCACCAATCCCGGCCTGCTTTTCGCGATTGAAAGCCCCGATCTCGACCGGTTCGTTCAGGCAGCCGGCGATGCTCTCACCGGCCGCGCGCCGGCGCCGATGCTGACGCCGGGCATTCACGCCGCCTTCGACAAGGGTGTGGCGGCACTGGCCGAACATGAGGCGGTCAAGACCGTCGCTCATGGCGCGCAGGCCGAAGGCGTCAATCGCAGTCCCGGCATCTTTTTCGAGACGGATGTCGAGCAGTTTCTTGCCGACGAGCGTTTGGGACACGAGGTTTTCGGTGCCGCGAGCCTTCTGGTGCGCTGCAAGGATATCGACCAGATGATCGCGGTTGCGGAGAAGCTCGAGGGCCAGCTCACCGCGACCTTGCAGATCGAAACGGATGACTATGCCACGGCTGCCAAGCTGGTGCCGGTGCTGGAGCGCAAGGCCGGGCGTATTCTTGCCAATGGCTGGCCGACCGGCGTCGAAGTCTCTCATGCCATGGTGCATGGCGGGCCTTTCCCGGCAACGTCGGACAGCCGCACGACATCGGTCGGCACGCTCGCCATCCGCCGCTTCCTGCGGCCGGTCTCCTATCAGGATCTGCCCGAAGGGCTGCTGCCGGCCGAGCTTCGCGATGCTGGCGTCAGGTCGCTGCCGCACCTTCTCGATGGCGTGCGCAAGGGCAGCTGAGCGGCTGCTCCTGTGCAATAGGCTACAATTTCCGAAGCGGGCCATTTTGGCCCGCTTCTCTTTTGCGCGATACTAGGCAGCCGAGCCCTGAAGACGGGCGTCGAGATGCGCCTGGCAATGCTGAAGGGTGAGTTCCGCTCCGAGATAGGAGAGTTCTGTGGCGACGGCTTCCGCAGCATGCTCGGCCGGCTCGATGACACAATCGAACATTTCCGCCTCATAGGTTTTGACGGCGACTTTCCAGTCTTCGTTTTCAAGAAGCTGGCGGGCAAGTTCGGCCGCGTCTAGCATTGCGGCGTTCACGCCTTCGCCGCCAAAAGGCGACATGACATGCGCGGCGTCGCCGAGAAGCGTGATGCCGAGGCGGTTCTGCCAGTGATGGCCGACCGGCAGTGCATGGATCGGCCGAGGCACGATGTGGTCGTTGCCGGCTTCGATCAGGCGAAAAATCGCGTAGCCGCGCAGATGGGCATTGCCATTGCGCTGGACGATCAGGCCGCGTCCATCGGCCTCGACGCCGATCTTGCCGCGGCCGACCAGGGCTGCGAGTTCTGGATGACTCTTATCGACGTCATCAATGCCGAATTCGATGAAGGTGATGCCGTTATATTGCGGGCGGTAGGAGGACACCAGCGGCCTCACCCTGGACCAGCTGCCATCGGCACCGACGACGAGATCGAAGGGGCCGGCGGTGCCGCTTTCGAGGACCAGTTCGTATGTGCCGTTGTCGAGCGGACGCACTGTATGCAGGCGGTGGTCCCAGCGGATCATTTCCGCCGGCAACGAGGCAAGCAGCATCTGCCGCAATGCGGTGCGGTCCACTTCCGGCCTGTCGGATTCATCGGCGCCGTCATCGGCAAAGATGAGCGTGCCGTCCTTGTCGTAGAGCTGGCTCCCCTGGTCTTCGTAACGAGCGATCTTCAGGAAGTTTTCGTAGAGACCGGCACGGCGCAGCGCCAATTGGCCGGCTTCAGCGATGATGAAGTCGAGACGCTGGTCCGGCTGATGCGCCGCCTGAATCAGAATCTGGGCCGGATCGTCGCCGAGGAGGATGCGTCCTAGAGCCGCCGAATTGCGGGCGGCAGAGGTCGGCACTCGGGCTCCGTCAAATAAGTGTCATCGGGCTGATATAAATCCTCGCCATCCCGGCAGGCTTTCGAAGCCTGTGCCTGACACCCGAAGCCGGAGGTGATTGATATCATGTCGACGCTCCAGCAGATCGCCTTTCGTGCCGGTTGCTCGGTCGCGACCGCCAGCCGGGTGCTGAACCGCAACGGTCCGGTGAGCGACGAGATGGTACGCCGCGTGCGCCGGGCGGCGGCGGAGCTCGGCTATAGGGCAGGCAACCGCAACGGCCATGCGCGGCCGGCGATCGGCGTTCTCATTCCCAGCATCACCAATCCGGTCTTTGCGGCTTCGCTTTCCAGTATCCAGCACAGGGCGCTTCATGCCGGCCATAGCGTGCTGATCGCGCAGTCGAACTACGATCCGGCGCAGGAGGCCGATGCCGTCGCCTTGCTTCTCCAGCAGCAGCCGACCGGCCTCATCCTCACCGTCTGCGACCCAGAACGAAGCCTTGCCCTATCCTCCGCGCTGCCGCCGACCGTGCTGCTCGGCAACCTGCCGACCACGCGTTTCGCCGCCGCCGTCGCGACCGACAATTTCGGTGCGGGGCGGGACCTGACCGATCATCTCCTGCAGAAGGGGCATCGTCGCATCCTGTTCATATCGGGTCATTTCTCGGCATCGGATCGGGCGAAACTGCGCTATCTCGGTTATCTCAGGGCCATGGAAGCGGCAGGGCAGCCGCCTCTCGACGCGCTGGAGATTTCCTTCGTCGGCAGCCTGGAACAGCTCGATCTTTCGGACGCGGTTTCGCGTCTGCGGCCGACGGCGATCATCGCTTCCAACGATCTTCTGGCGCTTGGGGTGATGGGCGCGCTTCGACGCCAGGGTCTTTCGATCCCGCGCGATATCTCGGTTGCCGGCTTCGACGGCATCTCCCTCGGCTTTTTGGCGGAGGTTTCGCTGACGACGGTGGAGATACCGGATGGGACCATGGGGGCGGCGGCCGCCTCGCTGCTGCTCGACATGGCGGAAAATGCCGCGCCGCCGCGCCACCTGACGGTGCCCTACCGGCTGCGCTCAGGCGGAACGGTGCGCAATCTCACGATTCGACCCTGATGCATCCCTGCACATGAAAACGCCGCCTCCCTCGGGAAGCGGCGCGATATTTTCAGGTCGGGCCGAAAGATCAGCTGCGCGGCAGCATCCCTTCGACGTCGGCAGCGGCGTCGTCGAGGGCTTCCTTCGGCGTGGCCGAGCCGTCGACGATGCGCGAGAGGTTGTCGACGATGGTCTGCGTGACCCTGACGCCGTTGGAGCCGGGGAAGGCATACCAGGGGATCATGAGCGACATCTGGTTCAGGCTGGCCTGGAACAACGGGTTCTTCTTGTAGAAGTCGCCGAGATATTCCGGAGACTTGGCGGCGAGTTCGTTGTTCGGGACGTAGCCGGTGCCGGGAACGACGACCGATGCGCCATAGGGGCCGGCGGCGAACTTGGCGAATTTCCAGGCTGCCTCTTCCTTGGCCGGATCATGCGTCAGAATGACGACGGCGTTGCCGCCTGTGGGAAGGCGGCCGTTGACCGGGTCGATCAGCGGAATCTTGGCGGTGCGCAGGTCGAACTTGGTGCCGACGTTCTTGATGGTGTTGATGAGCGCGCCGGTCGTCTGGAATTCGAAGCCGACCTTGCCGGCCGCGAAGGCCTGTTCGCCGGCAGCCTTGGTAAAGACCGGCATGCCGCCTTCCTTGACCATGCGCTCGATCATGTCGACGGCCTTCTGCCCCTCGGGACCGTTGAAGGCAACCTTGGTCTCGTCGTCGCTCAGCATCTTGCCGCCGGCGCCGAAGAGGAGGGCGGAGAACATCCAGTCGTCGCCCTGCCAGCGGAAGTCGATGCCGTCGACGCCGTTGCCGAGTGCCTTGATCTTGCCGGCGAGCGCGATGACTTCATCCCAGGTTTTCGGCGGGTTGTCGGGGTCGCCGCCGGCAGCTTTCACCAGATCGGCATTGTAGTACATGATCGGGTTCGAGGTCGCGAAGGCGAGGCCGACCTGCTTGCCCTTGACCTGGGCGAGCTTCAGGATCGTATCGGAGAAGCCCTGTTCGGCCATGTTGCCGTCCTTCTGGACGAGCGGCCCGAGATCGACGGCGACGTTGCGCTCGTCCATCATGCGCAGGCGGTTGAGGCCGATGAAGGTGACATCGGGCATCTCGCTCGTGCCGGCCTGGCGAAGGATGGTCTGGATGCCTTCCTCGTAGGTGGCCGAAGGAGCGGCGAACTGGATCTTGATATCGGGATTTTCTTCCATGAACTTCTTCGAGATCGTGTCCATCACGTCCTTGAAGAAGCCCGGCATGGGATAGTGAACCGTCAGGGTCGTCTCGGCATAGGCCGGAACCGACACGACCATCGAAATGGCCGCGGCGGCGAGAATCTGGGTGATATGCTTCATCGCTCGTTCTCCTGTTCGAGCATGATGCCGAAAAAGCATAAGCGGTTTTCGGACGACATCATGCGCTACTTCCTTGATTCCAGAGCGAATTCAGATTCGGGACCGATCCGGAATCATCCGCTCCAGGCGAACCGGTCAGCCTTTGAGACCGGTCATGGTGATGCCCTCGACGAAGCGCTTCTGTGCGAGAAGGAATACGGCGACGAGGGGAAGGGTGATGATGAGGGTCGCTGCCATGAGCGCGCCGTAGTCGTCGCCAGCTTCGGCGGCGCGGAAATACATGAGGCCCAGCGGCGGCGTAGCGTAGTCCTGCTTGCTGATGACGATCAGCGGCCAGTAGAGGTCGTTCCAGTGGGCGACGACCGAGAAGATCGCGAAGGCCGTGACCGCCGGCCAGGCGTTCGGCACGATGACGCGGGCGACGATGCCGAGTTCCGACATGCCGTCGAGGCGGGCGGCGTGGATCAGATCGTCCGGCATGGCGCGGAAGAACTGCAGGAACATGAAGATCGCGAAGACCGAGATCGAGAAGGGCGCGACCAGAGCCGTGTAGCTGTTCAGGAGCGACAGGCTGCTGAAGCCGACATAGAGCGGCAGCGCCGTCGCGTGGATCGGGATCAGCAGGCCGAGCATGACCAGCACCATCATGGTGCGCGCGGCCGGGAACTTCAGCTTGGCCATGGCATAGGCGCAGGGAATGGCGATCAGCACCTGGAAGAAGAAGATCAGGCCGCAGACGACGACGCCGTTGAACAGCAGCGTGCCCATCGACACCTTGCTCAGCGCCTTGGTGATGTTCTCGACGTAGAAGAAATGCGTCGGGATCAGCTTCAGCGCCGAGGTGAAGATATCGTCCTGCGCCTTGCCGGCCGTCGAGATCATGAAGATGTAGGGCGCCAGGAAGACGAGCGTGCCGAAGATGAGGACGGCAAGGCGCAAGGCGCGGCCGGGGGTGAAGCCTGTGGAGGTCATGTGTAGTGCACCTGTCGGTCCTGGACGCGATATTGCAGGAAGGTCAGCACCACGAGAATGGCGAGAAAGACCGTGGTCATCGCCGAGGCATAGCCGACCCGCAGATAGACGAAGCCTTCCTGGTAGATGGTGAAGAGCAGGACTTCCGAGGCGTGGTTCGGCCCGCCGTCGGTCAATGCCTTGACGGTGTCGAAGACCTTCACGGCGTTGATGATGCTGATCGTGGTGACGAAGAGCGTCGTCGGCCCGAGCATCGGCCAGGTGACGAGCCAGAAGCGGTCCCAGGCCGATTTCGCGCCGTCGACTTCGGCGGCGGCATAGAGCTCGCGCGGAATGGCGGTGAGGCCGGCCAGAAACAGCACCATGTTGAAGCCGACCGACTGCCAGACGCCGATGATCGACAGGCTGTAGAGGGCTGTGGCCGAGGAGCCGAGCCAGTTCGGACCGCGCACGCCGATTTCGGCCAGCAGCGCATTGATCGGGCCGATGGTGGGATGGAAGAGATATTGCCAGACGGTCGCCATCGCGACGATCAGCGAGGCGACGGGTAGGAAGTAGGCCGTGCGGAAGAAGCTGCGGCCGATGCCCTCGCTCTCGATCAGCAGCGCGACGCCGAGGCCGAGCACGATCGAGACGGGCGCGACGATCGCCGTATAGACCGTCGTGTTCCAGAGCGATTTCATGAAGGCACGGTCGCGCAGCAGGTGCGCGTAATTTTCGAAAGCGACGAAGCGCAGGCTTTTGTCGCCGAGCTGGAAATCCGTGAAGCCGAGCACGACGACGGCGACGATCGGCACCAGGATGAACAGCAGGATGAGAATGATGGCGGGCAGGGCGAAGAGCAGCGCCGTGCGGGCTTCGCTGCGCTCGCGTGCCGCCGCCGTCCGCATCGGCAGGGATGTGGCGGCAATACTAGCCATGCGCCTTCTCCCGCGTGGCGTCCACGGTAAGCGGAGAGGCGCGCAGACGGCGGCCGTCTTCGGCAAAGACCATGGCCTGCTCCGGCGCAAGCGTCAGCGCGACGGGCGTGCCGGCGGCGAGTCCGGTGGCCTCGGCGGGCGTGAGCTTGACGATCATGGTCTCACCGATGGCGTCGAGCCTGGCATGGAGGATGACTTCGGAGCCGAGGAACTCCATGCGCTCGATGCGGGCGGCAAGTGCATCCTGACGGCCTTGAGTGAGGCGCACGAATTCCGGCCGGATGCCGAGCGTGATGGTGTTGCCGGCAAAGCTGCCGTCTTCCAGCGCGAGCCGGATGCCGCCGAAGGCGACGATGCCGTTTTCGGCCAGCGCCGGCAAAAGGTTGATGCGCGGCTGACCGACGAAGCGTGCGACCTCGACATGGGCGGGATCGTCGTAGATCGTCTGCGGCGAGGCGAGCTGCAGCAGCCGTCCGCCGATCATGACGGCGACGCGATCGGCCATCGACAGCGCTTCGGCCTGGTCGTGGGTGACATACACCGTCGGAACGCCGGCGCGGCGATGCAGGTCGACGATCTCGCCGCGCGCATGCACGCGGAGATTGGCGTCGAGATTGGAAAGCGGCTCGTCCATGAGGAAGACGCTGGGGCGGCGCACCATGGCGCGGGCAAGCGCCACGCGCTGACGCTGGCCGCCCGACATCTGGCCGGGCTTGCGGTCGAGCAGGTGGTCGATCTTCAGCGAGACCGCCATTTCGCGGACGTCGCGGACGATGCCGCTGCGGGCGGCACGCTGGCCGGGGATCAGCGAGCCGATGAAGGGCAGGCGCTGCGCGCGCGATAGACGGCGCATGGCAAGCGGCACGGCGATGTTTTCGGAGGCCGTCAGATGCGGATAAAGCGCGTAGGACTGGAAGACCATGGCGATGTTGCGGTCTGCCGCCGCAACGCCGGAAACGTCGCTGCCGCCGAGGACGATTTCGCCGCTGTCGGCATGGTCGAGCCCCGCGAGGATGCGCAGCAGCGTGCTCTTGCCGCAGCCGGACGGGCCGACGAGGGCGATGAACTCGCCGGGTTCGACGTCGAGATTGACACCCTTGAGGATGGCGTTGCCGCCGAATGACTTGGCGATGCCGCGAAGCGAGAGCGCGCTCATTGCGTCGGCTCCTTCTGAGCTTTCGGAGCCGCCAGCGGATAGACTTCCATCACGACGTCGTCGAGGAAGTAAGCGGTCATGCCGGGAACGGCGACGAGTTCGGTCGAGACGGTCTCGCCAAGCTCGTGGACGGCGGCGCCGATCAGCCGTTCGCCGGGCATCTCGCGTTCCATCTTGTCGAGGATGAAGGCGCCGGGCGGTGCCCAGACCAGATTGGTATCGTTGAACCGGCCTTCCCAGGTCCAGTGCAGGTGGCCGCTGCCGAACAGGGCGACGTCGTGGGCTGCGATCAGATCATAGAGCCGGCGGCGCTGCGCCGGGCGCACGCTCCAGTAACCGGTATCGCCCTCGTCCGGCGCATCGACGAAGAGCGGCTTGTGGGCGAAAATGGCGACGCGGCGGTCGCCCCGGCTTTCGAGCATGTCCTGCAGCCAGTCGAACTGCTTCTGCTCTTCGCCATCCTCGAAGCCCATCAGCAGGCTGTTGAGGCCGATGAGACGCCAGTCGTCGACGTCTTTCGCCCAGTAGTCCGGACCGACGAGGCGGCGCCAGCGGTCCAGCCGCTCGGGATTGACGGGCTGATGGGAGCCGGGCAGGTGGCCGACATCGTGATTGCCGGGCACGATCAGCATCGGCACGGAAACCTGCCGCATCATCTCCATGGAGAAGATCAGATCCTCGTCCCTGTCGGCACCGTCGACACTGAGATCCCCGGTATGGACGACGAGATCGGTGCCGCTTGCCTCGATCCATTTCGCCAGCGGCTGCCAGTTGCCGTTGAAATGCGGCTTGCTGGGGCTCAAATGGGTGTCGGTGATCTGGATGATCTTCAAGGCGCTTCTCCGAGGTCTGCAGAAAGGGTGCGCCGGCAAAGGGATTGCCTTCAAAACCGGCGCGTCTCTGCGCTCTCTTTAGAAGGCGCCCATGTCAGTTAGGTAACGGGTCTTTTCAGCTGTTTTTCAGTTTTGTCACACCGCCGTCAAACGGCGCCGGCGCCTGCGTCATGCCGAATTGAAGCACTGTACGCGGCTGCATCGGTGCTATAGATCGTTGCGAAAGGGATCAGATATGTCAGACGAACAGAACCGTATCATCAAGCTCGAGGAAATGGTCGCCCACCAGGCGAAGACCATCGAGGAGCTGTCCGACCAGCTCGCGGAGCAATGGAAGGTCGTCGAGCAGACCCGACAGAAGCTCGATCGGCTGACGGAGCGCTTCCTGACGCTGGAGGAGCAGTCGCTCGACGCGCCGGCCATTACCAGGCCGCCGCATTACTGATCCTTTCCAGTGCCTCGTTCACGTTTCGGTGTTTCACGCGGGCGTGTGTAACAAAAGGGCCTGTCTTCCCGTATTTCCTTGTGACCGGAGCTTTAGATCTCGGTCGAGAGGAAATCATCATGAAGACTTTATCGACAGACATGATCCGCATTTATTCGGCGCGCCTCACCCGTTTTGCCGGCCTCACGGCGGCTGCGGTATTGCTTGGCGGCGTCGCGCTGCAATTTGTCGGCCGTGCTTCGGCCGAGGATGCGCGCGTCATTCCCCCGCCGGGCCTGGACGAAAAGGCGGCTTCGGCGGGGACGGAAACGGTGGTGCTTGCCGGCGGCTGCTTCTGGGGCGTGCAGGGCGTGTTCCAGCATGTCAACGGCGTCATCAGCGCAACGTCAGGCTATGCCGGCGGCAACAAGGGTACGGCTCATTATGAAATGGTGAGCACGGGCGATACCGGCCACGCCGAATCCGTGCGCATCGTCTTCGATCCGCACAAGATCAGCTATGGGCACCTGCTGCAGATCTACTTCTCCGTCGCGCATGATCCGACCGAGCTGAACTATCAGGGGCCGGACAGCGGCACGCAATATCGCTCGGCCATCTTCCCGACCAGCCAGTCGCAGGCCGATATCGCCCGCGCCTATATCGATCAGCTCAATCACGCCAAGGTGTTCGATGCGGCTGTTGTCACCAAGATCGAACCGGCCCGTCAATTCTATGCGGCCGAGGACTATCATCAGGATTTCCTGACGACCCATCCGACCTATCCCTATATCGTCATCAACGACCTGCCGAAGGTGAAGAGCCTCCAACATCTCTTCCCCAAGGATTATCGCGCCGATCCGGTCCTGGTGACGGCGAGCGCAAGCGCGAACTGACGGTCCTGTGACCGGCGAGGGATGTCCGCCGGTCACTGCCGCCTTGCAAGAAATGCTCGTTACTCCCGGCGCGTCTGGTGTATTGCTGCCTCACCAGACATTCATCGAGAGTGCGTTCCGTCATGATCGTCCGCGACCGGCCGAATCTTTTCCAGCTTTTCTTTATCGTTCGCGGCTCGATCATCCGGCGCATCCTGCCGCAGATCATCGCCATCTTCCTGCTGTCGGCCCTCATCGTCTGGGGGCATGAGGAGAAGCCGCATCTCATCGTCTCCTTCAACGGCTCGGCGCTGTCTCTGCTCGGCATCGCGCTGTCGATCTTTCTCGGCTTCCGCAACAATGCCTGCTACGACCGCTGGTGGGAGGGGCGCCGCGACTGGGGGCAGCTTGTCCAGCTCGCGCGCAGTTTTGCCCGGCAGACGCTGGTGCTGGAGGGCTCCGGCGAAATGGGCGTCGAGGCGCGCAAGAACCTGCTGCGCCTGACCATGGCTTTTGCGCAGGCGCTGGTCTGTCTTCTGCGGCCCGGCAGCGACGAAGGCAAGGTGCTGCGCCTGCTGACGCCAAGCGAAGCCGAATTCTATCATGCCGCCCAGAACCGGCCCGACCTTATTCTGCGGCTGATGTCTGCCGATCTCGCGCGGCTGAAGGCGTCGGGTGCGATTTCGGATATCCAGTATCAGATGCTGGATATCACGATCGGCCAGATGGGTGCGGCCCAGGCCGCCTGCGAGCGCATCCGCAACACGCCGCTGCCGTTCGGCTATACGCTGCTGCTGCACCGCACCGCCTATCTTTTCTGCTTTCTGCTGCCCTTCGGCTATGTCGATACGCTCGGCTGGGGTTCTCCTTTCGTGACGGCCCTGATCGCCTATACCTTCTTCGGTCTCGATGCGTTGGGCGACGAGCTGGAAGATCCGTTCGGGCGGCGCCCCAATGCGCTCGCCATCGGCGCCCTAGCCGATACGATCGAGATCAACCTGCGCGAAGCGCTCGGCGAAAAGAACCTGCCGCCGCTGCCGCAGCCCAAAGATTTCCTGCTGATGTAAAAAATCTGCAAAAATATTCGTCGGGCGATGGAATAGAATCCGGAGTGCTTCCGTATATAGGTGTATGGAACGCAAAGGACGCACATTCGATGTTTTGGGGCAGCTCGGTTCGCTGAGACGTTATGCCCGCTCGCTCGTGCGCAATGCGGACGAGGCCGAGGACCTGGTGCATGATGCGCTGGTCAAGGCTTACGAGCGCAAGGCGTCCTTCCGGCACGGCGGCAACCTGCGCACATGGCTGCTGTCGATCCTGCACAATGTGCATATCGACCGCCTGCGCCAGAAGAAGTCGCTGAACCGCCGCCATGAAGAGGCGGCTGCCGATCTGGAAACGGCGCTGCCCGCGTCGCAGGACCATACGGTGCGTCTGAGCCAGGTTCGCGACGCCTTTTTCAATCTGCCTGAGGAGCAGCGCGAGGCGCTGCATCTGGTGGCGATCGAGGACCTCTCCTATCAGGAGGCGGCATCCGCGCTCGGCATTCCGGTCGGCACGCTGATGTCCCGCATTGCGCGGGCAAGGGCGAGCCTGAGACATTTCGAAGAGGCGACCTCCAAGGTTTCCCATCTGCGGCTGATCGAGGGAGGCGGCAATGAAAATCGTTGATCCGATCATCGACACCGATCTCGACGCTTACGTCGATGGCGAGCTTACGCTGGCGCGCCGTGTCGAGGTGGAATCCTATCTCTCGGAACATCCGGAGATCGCCGCCAAGGTAATGGCCGATATGAGCATCCGCGGCGAGCTGCGCATGGCGCTGGCCGGGGAAGGCCATGTGGTCCGGGCCGAAACGCGGGAAGCCGCCCGGCGGCTGGAGCGCGGACTGGTTTATGGCCGCATGCTGGGGTCGTTCCAGCGCGTCGCCGCCGTTGCCGTGCTGGTGACGACCGGATGGGTCGCGCATACGTCCTTCGGCGCCTTCACGGCGAGCGAGGTCAACGCGTCCGTGCCGGCGCCGGCATTCGTCGACGATGCGGTGCGTGCCTACAGGACGACCACGGTGCGCGAAGAGATGAAGCCGCAGGCGGCGCCCGCAAATTACAATCCGGAGGAAATCCGCGCATCGACGGCAATCGTATTGCCGGATCTGCCGGGCGGCTGGCGCGTCACGGATGCGCAGATCTATCCGTCCGAGTTCGGCCCGAGCATCGAAATGATGGTCGATGCCGGCAAGGAGGGGCATTTGTCACTTTTTGCCGTTCGTCCGGGCAATTTCGCCGTCCAGGAGGTCAGCCACATCAAGCGTGATGGAGTCCAGGCTGCCTACTGGCAGATCGGTGAAGTCGCCTATGCGCTGATCGGCGACGGCAAGGCTGGGGAGCTCGATGGCGACGCCCGGAAGCTTGCCCGCAGCCTCTACTAGTTTGGATTAAAGGAGAACGACCATGAACCCGACCAATCCGCGATACGGCTACGGAGCCGCCGCCGGCTCTCAGGCGCTCTTCGACGAAGGTCTGCGCCGGCACATGCTGCGCGTCTACAACTATATGGGTATAGGCCTTGTCGTGACCGGCATCGTCGCGCTGATCGTCGGCACCACCCCGGCGCTCTACGTGCCGATCTTCCAGAGCCCGCTGAAATGGGTGGTCATGCTGGCGCCGCTCGCCTTCGTGTTCTTCTTCTCGTTCCGCATCCAGTCGATGTCGGCGAGCACGGCGCAGATGATGTTCTGGGCGTTCTGCGCCGTCATGGGCCTGTCGCTGGCCTCGGTTTTCCTGGTCTTCACCGGCACGAGCATCGCGCGCACCTTCTTCATCGCCGCGACCATGTTCGGCGCTACCAGCCTCTACGGCTACACGACGAAGCGCGACCTCTCCAACATCGGATCGTTCCTGATGATGGGTCTGTTCGGCGTCATCATCGCCAGCATCGTCAACATCTTCCTGGGTTCGAACGCGCTGCAGTTCGCCATCTCGATCATCGGTATCGTGGTCTTCGTCGGCCTGACCGCCTGGGATACGCAGAACATCAAGGAACAGTATGCCGAGAACTACGATCAGGAATCGCAGCAGAAAATAGCCGTCTTCGGTGCGCTTTCGCTCTACCTGAATTTCGTCAACATCTTCCAGCTGTTGCTGAATCTCACCGGCGAGCGGGAGTAGTTTGAAATTGCCTGCTTGGGCATGGTCTGGACCGAAGGGCACTCCACGCCTTTGGTGATCATGCTCCGGTAATGCGTCTCCCTGGGGGCTTGTTGAGACGCATGACGCGCCTGCAGTATCTGCGCCGATACTGCAGGCGCAACTTTTTTTGGGAGGCGGCAAACCAAGTTTACAGCAATCTTCGCCGCCAGGCGGCAAAGGGGGAAGGTGCCGGACCAAGAGAGCACCGTCTAAAGAAAAGGCCCGATTAGCGCAGATCTGCTGCTATCGGGCCTTTCATCATTGGAGATATGCGGTTTCTCGTCCGTCAGGGAACGAGCGTGGCCTTACCACTCGGCAACGCTGCCGTCCTCGTGACGCCAGACGGGATTGCGCCAGCGGTGGCCTTCCTTGGCGCGCTCGATGACATAGGCTTCGTCGACCTCGATGCCGAGGCCGGGACCCTGCGGGATCGAGACGAAACCGTCGGCATAGCGGAACACCTCCTTATTGGAGATGTAGTCGAGGATGTCGTTGCCCTTGTTGTAGTGGATGCCGAGGCTCTGTTCCTGGATGAAGGCATTGTAGCTGACGGCGTCGACCTGCAGGCAGGCGGCAAGCGCGATGGGGCCGAGCGGACAATGCGGGGCGAGCGCCACGTCATAGGCTTCGGCCATGGCGGCGATCTTGCGGCATTCGGTGATGCCGCCGGCATGGGAAAGATCGGGCTGGAGAATGTCGACATAGCCGTCCGCCAGCACGGACTTGAAGTCCCAGCGCGAATAGAGGCGTTCGCCAAGCGCGATCGGCGTCGAGCAATGGTTGGCGATTTCCTTCAGTGCCTCGCGGTTTTCGGAGAGGACGGGCTCCTCGATGAACATCAGCTTGTAGGGTTCCAACTCCTTGGCGAGCACCTTGGCCATCGGCCGGTGAACGCGGCCATGGAAATCGACGCCGATGCCGATGTAGGGGCCGATCGCCTCGCGGATGGTGGCGATGGTCTCGACGGCCTTTTCCACCTTGTCATAGGTGTCGACGATCTGCATTTCCTCGCAGCCGTTGAGCTTGATCGCCTTGAAGCCGCGGGCAACCACGTCCCTGGCGTTGTTGGCGACGTCGGAGGGGCGATCGCCGCCGATCCAGGAATAGACCTTGATCCGGTCGCGTACCTGGCCGCCGAGCAGCGAGTGGATCGGCTGGCCGAGCGCCTTGCCCTTGATGTCCCACAGCGCCTGGTCGATGCCGGCAAGCGCCGACATGTGGATGGCGCCGCCGCGATAGAAGCCGGCGCGGTACATGACGGTCCAGTGATCCTCGATCAGGAACGGGTCCTTGCCGATCAGGTAGTCCTCCAGCTCATGCACCGCCGCCTGCACGGTCAGCGCCCGGCCCTCGACCACGGGCTCGCCCCAGCCGGTGATGCCTTCGTCGGTTTCGATCTTCAGGAACATCCAGCGCGGAGGTACGATGTAGGTCGTCAGTTTGGTGATCTTCATGGGAATGCATCCAGTTGGACTTTAAATTGTATCAGCGGCGCGGCGCCGCGGATTTCGGAGTATCGGAAATGCTTCTGCGGTCATCGCGCGCGTGCTGCCCGGCGGCGATGTCGCGGACGGCAAGATCGAGCATGCGATGGGCGCAGTCCCGCGCGGCGGCGCGGTCGCGCAGGCGCAACGCCTCGACAAGCTCGCCGTGAACCGCGATCGCCTCGTCGCGGCTATGGGCTGCGACGTTGGAGGCGTGGAGCGCATATTTCAGGCCGGCATGCATCGCGCTGGACAAGCGGCGGAACACCTGGTTGTGGCTGGCGCCGAGCAGCACCTTGTGAAAGGCCATGTCGGCCTCGGTGAAGCCTTCCGGATCGTTGCCGCTGTCGCGCATCTGCTGCCATGCGCTGTCGAGGTCGGCAATCTCCCGGGCGGTGGCGCGCTCCGCCGCATATTCGGCAGCTGCCGGCTCGATGGTGCGGCGTGCTTCCAGGATCGAGCCGAGAATGTCGAAATCGGCGAGATACGGGCCCATCCATTGCAGCACATCCTCATCGAGAATGTTCCAGTCGTCCTTGTCGCAGACAGTGGTGCCGATACGCGGCTTGCCGCGCACCAGCCCCTTCGATTCCAGCACCTTGAGGGATTCGCGGATCACCGTACGACTGACGCCATACATTTCGCAGAGATCGTTTTCGCGCGGCAGGGTGGAGCCGGAGGGATAGCGCTCGGCACAAATGTCCTCGGCGATCGCTGTCGTCACGTTTCTGCGCACGCGGGGACGGCGCCCCGACCCGGCGGCCGTGCCATGTTCCTGCCTTTGAAGCGAATCCACGCTTTTCCTCCACTCCAGCCGGCTTCTTTCCGCGAGCGCTTCTCGCGGAAAGAAGCCGATGCGCTTGCGCGCCGCTGTCTTTCATATCGAGGAAGATAATCTAATCATCATACATAAGCAATATCCTTGTATGATGATTTAGCGTCTTTGCGTTGCCCGCCTTGAGGAACAATCCTGCGTCCCGCGCTTTTCGAAATGGACGCTGCCGCTGTTACGGCGGCGTCGTGTTCGATCGATAGAAGGATTATGGTGTCGGTGCAGGTGGCCACGCCGCTTGCCGTCGATCATCAATGGGAAGGCGGGTTGCCGCTCTCCAAGGCTCATTCAACGACAAGGAGGACGACATGCAGATCAATCGTACAGGTTCGGCTCAATGGTCCGGCGGCTTGAAGGACGGCAAGGGGCAGATTTCGACGCAAAGCGGCGCGCTCAATCGCTATCCCTACGGCTTCGCCAGCCGCTTCGAGGGCGTTGCCGGCACCAATCCGGAAGAACTGATCGGCGCGGCGCATGCGGGGTGTTTCACGATGGCACTGTCGCTGATCCTCAACGAGGCCGGTTTCACCGCCGAAAGCATGGAGACGACGGCCAAGGTGACGTTGGAAAGCGTCGAAGGCGGCTTTGCCATCACCGCGATCCATCTGACGCTGACGGGCAAGGTTCCCGGCGCCGATGAGGCGACTTTCACGGAGCTTGCCAACAAGGCCAAGGCGGGTTGCCCGGTTTCCAAGGCGCTTGCCTCCGTTCCGATTTCGCTGGACGTTCGCATCGGCTAAAGCGCCTCTGCGACAAAATGCCGGACATGCCGACCGCGTTCAGGACAATGCGTTGTCGATGATTTAACCGTTGTTTCAGGTTGTTCGGCGCATTCTCGGTGTAATCAATAGACTTCGAAAACCGCCTGCGGTTGTGGGCGGTTTTCTTGACATCGAAACTCTGATGGTTTACGAGTGACGAAAATTAAAAATCGTCACTCGTAAACCATCAGGTTCTGCTCATGCTCGATCTCCCCGACGTTGGCGCCGACCCGGTCCGTCAGGAAAACATCACGCGGATTCTCGATGCCGCCGAGAGGTTGTTTCGCCACTATGGCTACAGCAAGACGACGGTGGCCGACATTGCCCGCGATCTCGGCATGTCCACGGCGAATATCTACCGCTTCTTCGGCTCCAAGACCGACATTCATCAGGCTCTGTGCGGGCGCATGCTGGAGCAGAGCTACCAGATGGCCTGGACGCTCCGCCATCAGCCCATCAGTGCATCCGAGCGGCTGCGGGCCTATACCATGGCCCAGTACAAGATGACGCTGGAAACCATGCTCGATGAGCAGAAGGTTCATGAAATGGTCGTCATCGCCATCGAGCGCGACTGGCACGTCATCGAAAAGCATATCGACCGCATCCAGGATCTGATTGCCGAGATCATTGCCGAGGGGATCGCCGCCGGCGAATTCGCGGAGCAGGATCCGCAGGTGGCGTCCAAGTGCTACGGCGCGGCGACCGTCAATCTCTGTCATCCGCAGATGGTGGCGCAGTGCCTTGCCAAGACGCATCAGGCCAAGCCTGAAGAACTCATCGAGTTCGCCATCCGAGCCCTGAAGAAATAGCAGCCTGCGCACCGGATGGCCGGTGTACGCCAGTTTTTGTTCGCATAGGAGAGCGACATGGTTTCGCTGACGACCACTACCATAAGGAACGTTGCCGGCGCGGCGCTTTTTGCCGCACTGGCGCTGACGCTCTCCGGCTGCAACGAGAAAAAGGAAGAGACGGCGGAGGTGATCCGGCCGGTGAAGGTCGTCGAGATCGCCCAGGCGGATACGACGCGCAAGCTGGATTATTCCGGCGCGGTGCGGGCACGGACGGAAATGAACCTCGGCTTCCGGGTCGCCGGCAAGATTATCGAGCGCAAGGTCGATATCGGCCAGAAGGTCAAGCCGGGCGATGTGCTCGCGCGCATGGATGCCACCGACTATGTGCTTGCCGTGCGCCGCTCGCAGGCCGATCTCGATGCCGCGGAAAAGCAGGTGCAGACGGCCGGGCTTGCCCGCAACCGCGCCCAGACGCTGTTCGACAAGAATGTCACCTCCAAGTCGCAGCTCGAACAGGCGGAGCTCTCCTACGAGCAGGCTGTTTCGACGCGCGATTCCGCCGTCTCGGCATTGGCCGAGGCCAAGAACCAGGTCGCCTATGCCGACCTGACGTCCGACATGAACGGCATCGTCACGACGATCAACGCCGATGTCGGCCAGGTGGTCAGCTCCGGTACGCCCGTCATCACCGTCGCCGTCGACGGCGAAAAGGAAGTGCAGGTCGCCGTGCCGGAAATGGATATCGCCCAGTTCAAGGTCGGCAAGGACGTGAAGGCGCGCTTCTGGTCCGACTCGGCGCTCGTGCTGGATGGAAAGGTGCGGGAGGTCTCCGGCAGCGCCGATCAGTCGCGTACCTTCGCCGTGCGCGTAAGCCTGCCGAACGATCCGCGCGTGCTGCTTGGCATGACGGCGACGATCGAAGCGGTTGCAGACGACACGAAGCCTTATGTTTCCATTCCGCTCAGCGCCCTTGCGCAGAAGGACGGGCAACAGATCGTCTGGCTCGTCGACCGCAATGCCGGCACCGTCCATTCCCGCGCCATCAAGGTCGCCGATTTCGCCGATGACGGCGTGCGCGTTGCCGATGGCCTGAAAACCGGCGATGTCGTGGTGGCGGCCGGCACGCAGTTCATGACCGAAAATATGAAAGTGAAGCTTCCGGGCGCCGCCGCTCAGCAGGCCTCCGCAGAAACCGACGCCGCCTCGGCGGAAATCCTACGCTGACCCGGATCGAGGGGGACGAAACCATGTCCATCAACAGCACCTCCGGCGAGAGGAAGCGTTTCAACCTGTCGCGCTGGGCGATCGCCCATCCGAGCATCGCGCGCTTCCTGTTCGGGCTCATCATCATCGCCGGCGCGCTCGGCCTGACCCATATGGGCCAGAAGGAAGACCCGGATTTCACCTTCCGCGTCATGGTCGTGCAGACCGTCTGGCCCGGCGCCTCGCTGCAGGACATGGAAGACCAGGTGGTCAACAAGATCGAGCGCAAGCTGCAGGAAACGCCGCATCTCGACTGGGTCAAATCCTATACCCGCGCCGGCTTTGCGATCACCACGGTCCAGATCAAGGGCGATACCAACACCGAACAGGTGAAGGATGCCTTCTACCAGATCCGCAAGAAGGTCGGCGATATCGGCAACGAGCTGCCGTCCGGGCTGCTCGGCCCCTATTTCAACGATGAATTCGGGGATACGTTCATCACCCTGCATTCGATCAGCGGCGACGGCTACACCTATCCGGAGCTGAAGAAATTTGCCATTCAGGCCCGAGACATGCTGCTCGCGACGCCGGGCGTCGAGAAGGCCACGATCATCGGCGACCAGGCCGAGCAGATCTATATCGACGTCTCCTCCAAGGTATTGGCCGAGCGCGGACTGACGCTCAACGACCTGAAGAACGCCATCGTCGGCCAGAACAATGTCGATCCCGCCGGCACCGTCGATACCAGCACGCGTTCGGTACGCATCTCCGTCGAGGGCGACGTCAACAAGGTCGAGGACATCAAGAACCTGCGGCTGACCGCCGGCGGCCAGGTGACGCGCCTCGGCGATATCGCCACCGTCACCGCCGGCCTTGAAGATCCTTACACCGCCAAGTTCTTGTATAACGGCCATCCGAGCGTACAGCTCGGCGTCGTCATGGCAAGCGGCTACAAGGTGACTGATGTTGGCGTCTCGGTCGAGGAAACCTACAAGCGCTTCGAGGCCTCTCTGCCGGTCGGCGTTCAGGTCGACCAGATCGCCAATCAGCCGGATGTGGTTACCGACGCGATCAGCGAGTTCATGCACGCGCTCGGCGAAGCGCTCGTCATCGTTCTGATCGTCTCGTTCCTGTCGATCGGCTGGCGTTCCGGCCTGGTGATCGCCATCGCCATTCCGCTGGTGCTGGCCGCGACCTTTGCCATCATGTACGAATTCGGCATCGATCTGCAGCGCATCTCGCTCGGCGCGCTCATCATCGCGCTCGGCCTGCTGGTGGACGACGCCATGATCGTGGTCGAACTCATGGAGCGCAAGCTGGAGGAGGGGCTGGTCAAGCTCGATGCCGCGAGCTTTGCCTATTCCTCCACCGCCTTCCCGATGCTGACCGGCACGCTGATCACGACCGCCGGCTTCATTCCGGTCGGCTTCGCGGCATCGACGGCCGGCGAATATGTCCGCACGCTGTTCTATGTCGTCGGCATCGCGCTCGTGGTCTCCTGGTTCGTGGCCGTCTATTTCACGCCATGGCTCGGCTACATGATCCTCAAGCAGCGCCACCATGCCGGCGAGCATCATGACGTATTCGACACGCGTTTTTATCGCCGTCTGCGCTCGTCAGTCACCTGGGCCGTGCGCCATCGCGTCATCGTGCTGCTTCTGACGCTTGCCGCCTTCATCGGCAGCCTGTGGTCCTTCCAGTTCATTCCGCAGAACTTCTTCCCGCAATCGTCGCGTCCGGAAATCCTCGTGGACCTGTGGCTGCCGGAGGGCACCAGCATCAAGGAAGTCGAACGGCAGGCGCAGGCGCTGGAAGCGCGCATGGCTGACGATCCCGACAAGCGCTTCATTGCCACCTATGTCGGGCAGGGCGCACCGCGCTTCTTCCTGCCGCTCGATCAGCAGCTCACCAATCCGAACTATGCCCAGATGCTGGTCATGGCCAAGGATGAGCCGGCCCGCGAGCGTCTGATTGCCAAGATGCGCGGCATTCTCGCGGCAGACTTCCCCGCCGTCCGCGCCAAGGTCGACCGTCTGTTCCTCGGCCCGCCCACAGGCTGGCCCGTGCAGTTGCGCGTCATGGGCCCGGACCGGCAGGAGGTGCGCCATATTGCCGACGAGGTGAAGCAGCGCTTCGCCCGGAACCCGCTGCTCGGCGCCATCCATGACGACTGGCTCGAGCCGGTGCCGGCGATGAAGCTGGTGATCGACCAGGATCGTGCCCGTGCTCTGGGCGTGACCTCGCAGCGCATCCGCCAGATGCTTCAGGCCGCGATGTCCGGCGTCACGCTCGACAACTATCGCGAGAGTGAGGAAACAGTCGGCATCGTCGCCCGCGAGCCGGAGGCAAGCCGCCATCTGCTGACGTCGGTCAACTCCGTCTATATCCCGACCGATGCGGGTGGCTTCGTGCCGCTGTCGCAGGTCGCCAAGATCGTGCCCGTGATGGAACAGAGCATCGAATGGCGCCGCGACCGTCTGCCGACCATCACCGTACGCGCGACCTTGCCCGACGACGTGCAGGCGAACGATGTGACCGCCAAGCTCTATAGCGACATGGCGGATCTGAGGAACAGCCTGCCGGCCGGCTACAAGATCGAGGTGCAGGGCGGTGCCGAGGACAGCGCCGAAAGCCAGCAATCCATTGCCGCCAAGGCGCCGATCATGCTCGTCATCATCGTCGTGCTCCTGATGGCGCAGCTGCAGCACTTCGGCAAGGCGATGCTGGTGCTCGCCACCGGTCCGCTCGGCATCATCGGTGCGGCGGGAGCATTGCTGATCAGCGGTGCGCCCTTCGGCTTCGTGGCGATCCTCGGCGTTATCGCGCTGCTCGGCATCATCATCCGCAACTCGATCATCCTCGTCGACCAGATCGACCAGGACATCGCGGCGGGCATGGACCGGAAGGAGGCGATCATCGGCTCGGCCGTGCGCCGTTTCCGGCCGATCATGCTGACGGCGCTGACGGCCGTTCTCGCGCTGATTCCAATCTCGCGCGGCGTCTTCTGGGGGCCGCTCGCCTACGCCATGATGGGCGGCATTCTGGTCGCGACCGTGCTGACCATCTTCGTCCTGCCCGCCGGTTACGCTCTGTTCTTCGGCCGCGAGCCGAAGCACAAGTCGACGGAGCCGCCGGCCAGGGATCAGGCCGACGACGACCGGAGCACGATCCAGCTTCCTCCGGCGATGGCGGCGGAGTAAGCCGTCAGAAACAAGCAAACCCCGGTTTCGTGCCGGGGTTTTCGCTATCTTTTGTTCTTACGCAATTCCGCGCGGAGAACCCCTATGCAGTTTTCCCGGAATCGCTCTAGATCGGCGGCAGGATTGTCTGTCTGCCCTCGGCGATCTTGAGGACGGTAAGGGTTCCGCCCATGGAAACGGCGGTATCGATGCCGATGCGGCTCTGGCCGAAAACCGGATGCGAGCCCGGCGTATGGCCGTGGATCACCAGAAGCGGCAATTGCGGCCCCTTCGTCAGGAAGGGCTCGCGAATCCACATCAGATCCTCATCCGTCTGCTCGCTCAGGGCGATGCCCGGCCTGATGCCGGCATGGACGAAAAGGATCGAGCCGAGAGTAACCGCTCCGGCGAGCGAGCGCAGCAGGCGGACATGCGCTGCGGGCATCGCCTTGAGCGTCATGTCGCGCAATTCCTCGACGCCATAACCGAGGTCGAAAAGCACATGCCTGGCATCGATGCCATAGGAGGCAAGCGTCGGCAGCGCGCCGAATTCGAGCCAATGCATGTTGGCGTCGGGATCGTCCAGAAAGCTTAGGAAGACATCGTCGTGATTGCCGCAAAGCGCATAGCGGTCGAAGCCTTCGGGCGGCGGCGCGCAGAGATGCTCCAGCACGTCGCTCGAACGTGGGCCGCGATCGACATAATCGCCGAGAAACATCAGCAGCTTCCGGCCGGGAAGGGCGCGGGCATCCTCGACGATGCGGCGTTCGGCCGCGACCATATCGTCGTAGCAGCCATGGATATCGCTCAGCGCATAGATCGCCGTATAGTCGCGTGCGCTGAGGTCGATGCGGTCTCGCTGATGCTGCATGAAATCGGCCGTTGCCCGCCGGGCCGGAACGGCAGCGGCAGTCCAATTATTGGAAATGGTATCGAGAAACTCGCCGTCGGCGAGCCTGCGTTGAACGGTATTCCAAGCATCGGTTTGCCGCAAGCGGCCGACGGTCAGCCGCCTGCGAGCCTTTCGGCGAATTCGATCGCTTCGATCAGGCTGCGCTCGTTGGCAATCCCCTTGCCGGCGATGTCGAAAGCCGTGCCGTGGTCGACGGAGGTGCGCACGATCGGCAGGCCGAGCGTGATGTTGACGCCGGAGAGATCCATCCACTTGCCCGTCGCCGGATCGATTTCGAAGCCGAGCAGCTTGACGGGGATATGGCCCTGATCGTGATACATGGCGATGACGGCATCGTACTGGCCGGCGCGCAGCTTGACGAAAACCGTGTCGCCGGGAACGGGGCCGGCAATATCCAGTCCGTCCGACACGGCCCTGGCGATGGTGGGAGTGGAGATATCGATATCCTGCCGCCCGAAGAGACCGCCTTCGCCGGCGTGCGGATTGAGCGCCGCCACCGCGATCTTCGGCCTTGCGATGCCGAGATTCCTGAGCGCCTTGTCGGTGAGGTCGATGACGAGGCGCAGCCGCTCGGGCGTCAGCCGCTTCGGCACATCCTCCAGCGCGACATGGGTGGTGACATGGCTGACGCGCATATTGCCATGGGCGAGCATCATCACCGACCCGCGCGCGCCGGTGAGTTCCGCCAGCAGCTCGGTATGGCCGGCATAATGGAAGCCGGCCTTGTTCAGTGCTTCCTTGTTGAGCGGCGCCGTGACGATGCCGCCGACCTTGCCGGCCATGGCGAGCTGCACGCCCTTTTCGACCGCCTTGAACGCCATGCGGCCGCCATCGGCGGAAAGAGCGCCGGGCAGGATCGGCTCTCCCTCGGCATCGGCCTGGATGAAGCAGAGGTTCGGCCAGTCGCCCTCCATCTGCGTTTCGGGAATCTCGATATCGAGGCCGAGCTGCCGCTCGGCCAGCCGCAGGGCCGGGCCGCTGCCGATGATCGTCAGCTTCAGGCTGCCTTCGTCCAGCCGATCCTTCAGCCGGGCCGCGGCTTTGACGATGATTTCCGGGCCGATGCCGGCGGGATCGCCCATGGTGATCGCCAGATGCCGCGTCATGGTTCTTCTCCTCCGGCAATCAGCCCGTTTTCACTCAGGAGATCGCGCCACAGGGTTGGGCCACCGAAGGCTCCCGATTTGGAGATGACCGTGGTTCCCTGCCAGGGGCCGCCGACGATCGTGGAGCGGGGCAGGCCGGGCGCGGCCTGGCCGGTAATGCTGAGGGCTGCCACGTCGAGCGCCGAGCAAAGATTTCGCAAGGTCTCGCCGCCGGCGACGATCAGTGTGGCCGGTGCCGGCAAAGCCTTGGCGATGCCGCCGAAAGTCGCCTCGATCCGCCTTGCCGCGTCATCACGTTCAAGCCCCGTCGGCAGATCGATGCTGACCATGGCGACGCCGCTTTGCTGGATTTGATGGTCGATGGCGTCGGCGTTGGCATGTTCCGCGATTTTCAGCCAATTGGGGCCGCAGGCCTGGAGCTGCGCCAGCGTGATCGGCTGGTCCGAGCCGAACAGGCCGAGCACTGGTCTTTGCAGCCTGCGCGAAATGGGGACGGCGGGCGTGATGCGTGTTGTGCCGGCGTTCTTTTCGGCATGAGGGCGATGATGTGTCGCCAGGTCGATATTCCGTGCCAGGGCGCGCGCCAGCCCGCCGGTGCCGCTCCATAAGACGGGACCCTCAAGCTGCGAGGATACCCATGCGATGACGGCGTCCAGATCGTCGTCCGTATGGGCATCGAAAACATGGATGCCATCCGGAATGGGCAGCTTTTCAGCGCCTTCGACGGTGGCCCGATCGAGCGTCGTGTTGAAGGCCGGCAATCCCTCGGCTCGTAAATGCGTGACGAGATCGCCGCTTATGTCGCGCCAGGCGTCCTTGCCGGCAAACAGCACCTGCCTTCCGCCCCTTGTGTGCCGTCCGTGATGCGGAAAGGCCGGTGCGAGGATGCAGTGACGCCAGTGGCCGAGGCGAAAGCAGGCCGCAAGTTCCGCCGCCCAGGGTCCGCGAAACAGGCTGTCCACCTTCTTGAAGGCAAGATCGGCTCCCTCCAGCAACGGCGCGATGCGGCCGACGATCGCCGCCGCGTCGGCCGCCGATTTTTCGCGGGTGCCGCTATCGATCGCAAGGCAATCCGGCAGTCTTGCCGGAAGCGCGTCGTCGCGCTGCACCGCGATCGGGCCGTAGACGCCGACGAATTCGACCGCGGTATCGAGCGCGCCGGTGAGATCGTCAGCAATGAGGCGGAGAGTGGGCATTGGCGGAGGAGCCTTCAGCGGCCTTGCGGGCATTCGGATACGGACATGGAAGCAAGGCCTTGGCTGCTCTTGCGGCGCGCAATCTTCCGCCTTCCATGAAGGATGTCAACGGGTTGCTTTGTCACCGAGTCATGTGGGATCACGGCGTAGAGGCAGCCAGAGCGGCATGTCCCTTCTCCCCTCGGGGAGAAGGTGGCTCGAAAGGTCGGATGAGGGGCTGGCCAAACCGAATTCGAAAATCTTGTGCTTCCGGCAAACCCCCCTCATCCGCTTGTTGGCACCTTCTCCCCGAGGGGAGAAGGAGGTATGTGGCAACGATCTCATCTGACATGTGATTGTCCCGCCATTTCATCGATCCCGCGTGCGACCTCGGCCCGCGTTTACTCGGCAGCGCATATGAGGCTATGCTTGTCAACGACGCAGCCGGGTTGCTTGCGTCGTTTCAAGGAGGGCAGGGTGAGCTACGATTTCCATGTGGGCCAGAAGGTCGTCTGCATCGACGACAAGTTCAAGCATGTCAGCATCGATCAGCTGATCCGCAAGGGGACGATCTACACCATCCGCTGGGTCGGCGAATACACGCATTATGTCGACGGCACCTTCATCGGCGTGAAGCTGGAAGAGATCCATCGCGGCAATGATGACGGGCCGGAAGGCTATGGTGCCGCCGACATGCCCTATCGCGCCAGCCGTTTCCGCCCGCTGGTGAAGGACAAGATCGCCTCGCTCAGAAAACTGCTCGCGCCGACGCCGGATGCGCCTGTCGAGCCGAAGGTCAAGACCAAGAAGACGGAAAAGGTCTGAGGGCAGGCGCGTAGGCTCGATTAACCCTGACGTGCCCGCGCAAGCCCGTGCTCGATCAGGCGGCTGACAAGCTCCGGATAGGAAATGCCCGAGGCGCCCATGGCCTTGGGATACATGCTGATATTGGTGAAGCCGGGCATGGTGTTGACTTCGTTGATGACGACACTCTGATCCGGCCGAACGAAGAAATCGACGCGCGCCAGCCCTTCGCATCCGAGCGCGCGAAAGCCATCCGCCGCCATGCGCTTCAACACCTCTGCCGTCCCGGCGGGAATATCCGCCGGCACGGTGACGACGGCGCCATCCTGATCGAGATATTTCGCTTCGTAGGAGTAGAAGCCATGGGTCGCGGCCGTGGCGATCTCGCCCGGCACGGAGACGAAGAGCGAGCCGTCAGGCTCTTCCAGCACGGCGCATTCGATCTCGCGGGCGCGGACGAATTCCTCCACCAGCACCTTGCGGTCATGCCGGAAGGCTTCGGCAAGCGCTGTCTCGAACGACGCCGAATCCTGCACCTTGCTGACCCCGACCGACGAGCCCTGGCGCGTGGGCTTGACGAAGACGGGCGAGCCGAGCGCGCCCACGATCTCATCGAAATCAGGCTTGTCGCCGCGCACAAGCGTCACGGAACGGGCAACCGGCAGGCCGGCCTCGCGCAGCAGGCGCTTTGCCATGTCCTTGTCGATCGCATTGGCCGAGCCGAGAATGCCGCAGCCGACGAGGGGCAGGCCGACGATCTGGGCAAGGCCCTGAATGGAGCCATCCTCGCCGTTCAGCCCATGCAGCACCGGAAACAGCACATCGACCGCAGGCAGCTCGCGGACGCTCGACGCTTCCAGCGCCAGAAGCCGCCCCTTGCCACCCGGAACCAGGCAGACTTGCCGGCCCTCATAGGCAATCGGCTCCGGCAGCACGCCACCCTTTTCCTCCACCAGCAGCCAGCGCCCGCCGCGATCGATCAGGATCGGCACGATCTCATATCGCCCGGCATCGATCGCCCTGACGACATTGCGGGCCGACATGACGGAAACCTCATGCTCGCTGGACTGACCGCCAAACAGAACGGCGACGCGTAGTTTCGACATTGAGGTTTTTCTCCCGGGCGAGGATGGATATGATGATGGGAGGGTTTAAACGCGGGATTGCAGCTAAATTGGGGAGGGGTGCGGAGGAAATAAGAACAATCGGTACAGATGTTTTCCCCGCCGCAAGCATGATCCTCATACGTGTAGTCGTTCGCGCCGGAGCGAGGTGATTTTCTCAATCGATTCAATACTAATTCTACTGCTATTAATTGTATATTTGTTGCAATTTCAACACAGCATTGTTTGTCTTAAGGTTGTATGTAGTCGGCTCTACGATTGATCGTAGTAAAGCAATCTTGAGGAGAATGAAGAATGAAATCCCTTTTCGCGTCCGTTGCGATCATTGCGTCAACTCTCGCGTTTTCTGCCCATGCAGCCGATCTGGCGACCCCCAGCGCCCCGGTTGCAGCGCCTGCGGAAGGCTTTTCCTGGACCGGCGGTTATGTCGGTGTGCACGGCGGCGGAAGCTGGTTGAAGGGTGATTTCAGTGTTCCGGGCGCCCGCGCCTCGGATGATTTCAACGGCGGCTTCGTCGGCGGCTTTGCCGGCTTCAACTATCAGCTGAACAACAATGTCGTCGTCGGTATCGATGGCGACATCGGCCGCAACTGGAACTCCAACAGTTATGACGTCTTCGGTACGAAGGTAAAGGTCGGCACGGATATCACCGGCTCGGTCCGCGGCCGCCTCGGCTATGCCTTCGACCGTACGCTCATCTACGCAACCGGCGGCTGGACCGCGACGCGCGGCTTCATCAAGGTGCCGGGCGACAAGGAAACCAAGACCTTCAATGGCTGGACCATCGGCGCCGGCGTCGACTACGCCTTCACCAACAATATCTTCGCCCGCGCCGAATACCGCTTCAACAGCTATGGCGACAAGGACGTGCTCGGCATCAAGGCCGACCTCGACCAGCACGTCGTCGGCGTCGGCATCGGCGTGAAGTTCTAAGATTTAGGACTAGTTTGATTTGGAGAGCCCCGCTGGCGTTCGCTGGCGGGGTTTTTTTGTTGCGCAGAGATTGTGGCGGCCTGTGGTGAACATGCGAGTCGACGCTTTGCATCCTGAATGGAATTCAGGAAAGCCGACGCCGTTAAATGGCGCGAGCTGACTTGAGGGCGCGGCCCGCTTTCATATCGATACAATCAAGAGGAGATCTATTTCTTTTCAAAGAAGGAAGATGTCGTTGACCGTTTAGATGATTCGGAAAATAGTGGTTCGCCTTATACGTGTCGTCGTGCGTGAGGGCGCCGGAGGTAACATGCGGAAGATACTAGTCATCTGCGGTGCGCTTATATGGGGATTCTGCCCTGCGTTCGCAGACGAGTTGTCACCTGAAATGAAGCAGTATGTGGCTGCAATTTTTACGGACCAAAATCTTCTAATGCGGGAATTTTCCAGCTACAGCGCAAGGTTCCCCATTCAGTCTTCCTATTTTGTTGGGCTGTTTGCGACCAATGCATGCAATAGTCCACAACCATCCAAAAAGTTGGAAAGGCTGGTGGTGGCCAACGGGTTTCTAAAGAGCGATGAAGGTCAGAAACTGTTCATCCTCGCGGGCGCAGTCTCAACGATGACATATCCGACACAAGAACAAAAAGACGGATTTTGCCAATCCGCGAAGCATTTGCTTGATGTCGGGGAGAACTACGCTGCTGATAATCAATAGTGCTTTTGGTTATCAGATGACGCTGACTGCAGTGCGATGTGGCCGATCGGTCTGGTGGCTTGGCAATCGCTAATTTCAGATTTTGGCTGTGATTTCCACATAGTGAATCGGCAATCAAATGGATTCCATTAGATAATGGAAGACAGCATCACGATCGATGGAAAGCGAAAGCAGTTTGCTTTGAAACCGCTGATAATTCGAATCTAATTGACAAGATGCGCAAGTATCCGCTGCCGGTGTGAAAATTTGTTGGCAGCGGTTGTCCACTCCCCCCCAGCGCTGCAACTCGGCGAGTGTATTAGACGCGAAGCCGTTTAGATGTGCGACCGTCCACAGGCTTTGATGCATGATTGCCCGACCGCTTGTTCTCCAATGAGGTCGCAACTTGCGCAACCATCGCCGAAATTATTGTTAGTAGCGGGAAAACTGGTGCTGCTAGAGAGATTTGAACTCTCGGCCTCTCCCTTACCAAGGGAGTGCTCTACCCCTGAGCTATAGCAGCATTCCGTGGCGCTGTGTGGTGCGCCGTATTGGGCGAGGCGGCTATTGCCATAGGTGGAGGCCGAGTGCAAGCCGCAAATTGCAAGTTCTGTGAAAGATCGTTGGAAAAAATGTGTCGGTCTTTTGAAGGCGGGCGTTTTCGGTTATGGGAAAACCATGGCTGCGGACAAGACGAAAATCGATGAAGGGCAGGCTTTGCAGGGCGGCTCGGCGCCCAGTGGGGTCGATGGCGGGGCCGGCGACGAGGCGGGCGGGCCCGTGAGCGGCAGGCAGGTCACGGAAGCGGATCGGCGGCGGGAGCGGGCGGCGCAGAAGCTGCGCGAGAACCTGTCGCGGCGCAAGCAGCAGGTCAGGGCGCGGCGCGCCGGCCAGGCGGACGAGACGGATGGCCTGCCGGCGGCAAAGGCTGGGGATAGCGGGGATTCCGCCGCAAAAATGGACGAATCGCAATGATTGATGTCGCCCATCATCAAACGAATTGATGCGTTAATCTATTTCGTCTAAAGAGCGCCTTTTACCAAGTGCCTGAAATCAGGCGCGGGAAACTTGGGCGTTCGGAACTTCAGGAAAGGCGGGCCTCGCCCGTATTGCTTATATGGATCGTATCAGGATTGTCGGCGGCAATGAGCTCAACGGTATCATTCCGATCTCCGGCGCCAAGAATGCCGCCCTGCCGCTGATGATCGCCTCGCTTCTGACCAGCGATACCCTGACGCTCGAAAACGTGCCGCATCTGGCCGATGTCGAGCTCCTGATGCGCATTCTCGGCAATCACGGTGTCGATGTCGCCGTCAACGGCCGGCGTGAGCGTCAGGAAGACGGCTATTCCCGCACGATCCATTTCACCTGCCGCACCATCGTCGACACGACAGCCCCTTATGAGCTGGTCGCCAAGATGCGCGCGAGCTTCTGGGTCATCGGGCCGCTGCTCGCCCGCGAGGGACAGGCGCGCGTCTCGCTGCCGGGCGGCTGCGCCATCGGCACGCGTCCGGTCGATCTCTTCATCGAGGGTCTGGCGGCGCTGGGCGCCACGATGGAAATCGATGGCGGCTATATCAATGCCACCGCGCCGAAGGGCGGCCTCATCGGCGCCCGCTATGTGTTCCCGAAGGTGTCCGTCGGCGCGACGCATGTGATGATGATGGCCGCCACGCTTGCCCGCGGCACCACCGTCATCGGCAATGCGGCCCGCGAGCCCGAGATCGTCGATCTCGCCAACTGCCTGATCGCCATGGGCGCCAAGATTTCCGGCGCCGGCACCAGCACGATCACCATCGAGGGCGTCACTTCGCTTTCCGGTGCGCGCCATCGCGTGCTGCCCGATCGCATCGAAACCGGCACCTACGCCATGGCCGTTGCCATGGCGGGCGGCGACGTCACGCTTGAGAATACCGATGTCGCGCTGCTCGACACCGCGCTCGAAAGCCTGCGCCGCGCCGGTGCGGATATTTCGCCGACGGCGAGCGGCATCCGCGTCAGGCGCAATGGCGGCGGCATCCGGCCCGTCGACATCGTCACCGATCCGTTCCCCGGCTTCCCGACCGACCTGCAGGCGCAGTTCATGGCGCTGATGACCCGCTCTGGCGGCATTTCGCATATCACCGAGACCATCTTCGAAAACCGCTTCATGCATGTGCAGGAACTGGCCCGCCTCGGCGCGAAGATCTCGCTTTCCGGCCAGACCGCCCGCATCGAGGGTGTCGAGAAGCTGAAGGGCGCGCCCGTCATGGCGACGGATCTTCGCGCTTCGGTCTCGCTCGTCATCGCAGGCCTTGCCGCCGAAGGCGAGACGCTGGTGTCGCGCATCTATCACCTCGACCGCGGCTTCGAGCGGCTGGAAGACAAGCTGACGCGCTGCGGCGCGGTGGTCGAGCGTATCAGCGACTGACCCTCTCGTGATTCCGCGGGATTGCTCCGCGGTTTTGGGCATCCCATTGTCGCAAAGCTGCGACACGGCTTTGCGCGACGCGCTGCAATTCCATCTCTTGTCGTGAAGAGAGCGGGCCTGCCCGCTTTCTTCGGTTGCGTCTTTTGCGCTCGCATCCTATGTCCAGAATGGAGAAACGTCGGCAATCGTGTTTTGCCTGGCGTTCCAATGGCGCGATCGGGGATAAAGGACGAATGAGCGATCTCAAGCTGATGGCACTCGACACCGAGGACCTGGATGTCATCTCTGCCTATATGCAGGATAGCGTCTTCAAGGTCGGCGACATGTCTTTTGCGCCGAAGCAGGAGCAGTTTTCGCTCGCGGCCAACCGTTTCGTCTGGGAGCAATCGGATCAGCGCGGCAAGCCTTACGAACGCCATCGTTCCGCGCTGGTGTTCAAGCGCGTGCAGGCGGTGCGCTCCAGCGGCATCGACCGGCGCAACCGCGACGAGGTGTTGTCGCTGCTCGCCATCCGCTTCGAGCAGAAAGGCGAAGGGCCGGACGGTACGATCGAACTGGCCCTTGCCGCCAATGCCACGATCGCGCTCGATGTCGAATGTATCGAGGCCCAGCTTGCGGATGTCGGCGGTGCGTGGGAAACGGCGCACAAGCCTCGGCATCCGGATGCGGGCGAATAGGCTTGTGACGGTTGGATGCGGCCGCTGACGGCGGCGTGGATGGAAGGGAATATCAGTTTTGGCTATCTGGCTGGATCAGGCGTCTGAAGGGTTCGAGCAGCAGTTCGCCGCTTTCCTGACGACGAAGCGGGAAGTGTCCGAGGATGTGAATGCCGTGGTGCGCGCCATCATCGACGATGTGCGGGCGCGGGGTGATGCTGCCCTCGCGGACTACTCCAGGAAATTCGACGGCGTCGATTTCGCCGTGACGCCGATGCGCGTCAGCGAAGCGGAGATCGATGCGGCCGTCGCTGCCGTTCCTGCCGAGGTCCTGGGCGCGTTGAAGGTCGCGGCCACCCGCATCGAATCGCATCACCGCCGGCAGTTGCCGAAGGACGATATCTATGAGGACGATCTCGGCGTCGGCCTCGGCTCGCGCTGGACGGCGATCGAGGCTGTCGGCCTCTATGTGCCCGGCGGCACGGCGAGCTATCCGAGTTCGGTGCTGATGAATGCCGTGCCTGCCAAGGTCGCCGGCGTCGAGCGCATCGTCATCGTCGTGCCGGCCAAGGATGGCGCGATCAATCCGGCGGTCCTTGCCGCTGCCCGCATGGCCGGCGTCGAGGAAATCTACCGCATCGGCGGCGCGCAGGCGGTGGCCGCGCTCGCCCATGGCACCGAGACGATCAAGCCGGTCTATAAGATCACCGGCCCCGGCAATGCCTATGTGGCAGCGGCCAAGCGCCACGTCTTCGGCACCGTCGGCATCGACATGATCGCCGGCCCGTCGGAAGTCCTCGTCATCGCCGACAGGAACAACGATCCCGACTGGATCGCAGCCGATCTCCTGGCGCAGGCCGAGCATGACGAAAGCGCGCAATCGATCCTGATTACCGACGATGCAGAGTTTGGCAAGGCCGTGGAAGCGGCGGTCGAGCGCCAGCTGAAGCAGCTTAGCCGCTCGCAGACGGCGGCGGCGAGCTGGCGCGATTTCGGTGCGGTCATTCTGGTTCCCGAGCTGAGACAAGCCATTGCGCTTGCCAACCGCATCGCAGCCGAGCATCTGGAGCTCGCCGTCGAGGATCCCGAGCCGTTGCTTGACGGCATCCGCAATGCCGGCGCGATCTTCGTCGGACGGCATACGCCGGAAGTGATCGGCGATTATGTCGGCGGCTCCAACCATGTGCTGCCGACGGCCCGCTCGGCGCGCTTTTCCTCCGGCCTTTCCGTGCTTGATTTCGTCAAGCGCACCTCGATTTTGCGGCTCGGTCCCGAGCAGCTTCGCGCCCTTGGGCCGGCGGCGATCGCGCTTGCCAATTCCGAGGGGCTGGACGCACATGCGCGATCGGTCGCGATCCGCCTCAATCTCGAGGGGTAAGGCATGGCCAAGGGGGTATTCCGGCTGAGCGATGTGGTCCTGGACGACACGATCGGCCGCTCTACGCCCGATGTCGAGCATGAGCGCGCCGTCGCCATCTTCGACCTGATCGAGGAAAACAGCTTCAGGCCGGCCGGACACGAGGGCGGTCCCTACCTCCTGCACCTGTCGCTGGTCGAGCAGAAGCTGGTCTTCGATATCCGCACGGAAGACGGCGGCGTGGTCGCCACCCATATCCTGTCGCTCACCCCGTTCCGCCGGATCGTGAAGGACTACTTCATGATCTGCGAGAGCTATTACGAGGCGATCCGCTCCGCCACCCCCAGCCGCATCGAGGCGATCGACATGGGTCGGCGCGGCATTCACAACGAAGGTTCCCAAACCCTGATGGACCGGCTGAACGGCAAGATCACCGTGGATTTCGACACGGCGCGCCGGCTCTTCACGCTCGTTTGCGTGCTCTACTGGCGCGGGTGAGCGATATGGAAGAGCCGCAGGCGATCGAGCATAACGGCAAATCCCCCGGCGCCATCCTTTTCATGTGCGGGCTCAATGCCATCCGTTCGCCCATGGCCGAGGCGATCGCGCGCAGCATGCTGCCGCAGGGCACCTATATCGCCTCTGCCGGCGTGCGCGCCGGCGAGCGCAATCCCTTCGTCGATGTCGTGCTTGCCGAGATCGGGCTTTCGCTCGGCCGCCGGCAGCCGCAGACCATGGAGGAGCTGGAGGACGATTTCTTCGATGTCATCATCACCTTGTCGCCCGAGGCGCATCATGCCGCTTTGGAATTGACGCGGGCGAACGCCGTCGACGTCATCTACTGGCCGACCATGGACCCGTCGGCGACGGATGGAACGCGCGAGCAGGTTCTGGATGCCTATCGCGACGTGCGGGACTATCTTCTCGGCCTGATAGAGAGCAGGCTGGTGGAACATCGCGGCTCTCTATAGGGCCGCAAACGAAACAAATGCAGAAACCCCTATCAACGAGGTTCACAAAACCGCGGCGATTGTGTAGTTTCCGCGCAAATTTCCGGAGACCCCCGGCTTTTTGCCATGGGCTCCGGCCTCAACCGACAGGAAAAGAAGCTTTAATGCCGAAAGAAGAAGTCCTCGAATTTCCCGGTGTCGTTACCGAACTCCTGCCGAACGCGACCTTCCGCGTGAAGCTGGAAAACGAGCACGAGATCATCGCCCACACCGCGGGCCGCATGCGCAAGAACCGCATCCGCGTTCTGGCCGGCGACAAGGTGCTGGTGGAAATGACCCCTTACGACCTGACCAAGGGCCGCATCACCTATCGTTTCAAGTAGGCCGCCGCTCCGGAATCGCAGAAGCGGAGCGTCGTCCGAAAGCCGGCGACACTTTTCGGCTTCATGCTCCGGAGCCCGCTCTCATTCCCGCATGACAGGTCGAGATCTGATGGCGTTGAAACACAAGCTGATACTGGCCTCCGGATCGCCGCGTCGCGTCGAGCTCCTGCATCAGTCAGGCATCGAGCCCGCGCGCCTCATGCCTATGGACATCGACGAGACGCCGAAGAAGTCGGAGCATCCGCGCTCGCTGGCGCGGCGGCTTTCTGCCGAGAAGGGCGAGGCGGCGTTCGCGGCCATCAAGAGCGATGCCGCCTGGCAGGGGAGCTATATCCTGTCCGCCGATACGGTCGTGGCCGTCGGACGGCGCATCCTGCCGAAGGCCGAATTCGTCGATGAAGCGTCCGCGGCGCTGCATCTGCTCTCCGGGCGCGGCCATGTCGTCTATACCGGCATCTGCCTGATCACGCCGGACCGGAAGCTGCGCCAGAAGGTGATCGAGACCAAGGTGCGCTTCAAGCGGCTCTCCGGTCGCGATATCGAGATGTACCTTGCCTCCGGCCAGTGGCGCGGCAAGGCAGGGGCCTACGGCATTCAGGGGCTTGCCGGCTCCTTCGTGCAGAAGCTGGTCGGTTCCTACACCAATGTCGTGGGATTGCCGCTTTATGAAACCATGCTGCTGCTCGCGGGCGAGGGATTCGATGTCCACGCCGGATGGCAGGAAGGATAGCGCTCATGACGAAGGCTGAGGATATCAAGGTCGGTTCGAAGGTCGAGCCGCTGCGCAAGACGCGTCCCTGTCCGGAATGCGGCCGCCCTTCGGTGCGCGACCATTATCCCTTCTGCTCTGATCGCTGCCGTTCCGTCGATCTCTCGCGCTGGCTCAACGGCTCCTATGCCATCCCCGTGACCGAGGACGAGACGAAGGCCGACGGCTCCGATCAGGACTGAATACCGTTTTCCAAAACCGTTCGATCTTACGAACTCATTCAATTTGTTCGCGAATTGTCAAAAGTCGATTTCCTGTCAAAAAAGAGTCATTTGCTGCTGGACATGGCCGAACAAGATGCTATAACCCCGCTCGCTTCCGGGGCGAACCAACCGCCCAGCGCCTGCTAAGGCTCTTCTTTCGACGCGAAGCCTGGATGCCCAGATAGCTCAGTTGGTAGAGCAGCGGATTGAAAATCCGCGTGTCGCTGGTTCGATTCCGGCTCTGGGCACCATCTTTTCTCCCCAATCATGCGGACAATGAAGCCCGACGCTGGCTTCGATCAATTCTTCTTTGACATCGGGTATTCGCGTGAATACCCGCAAAAGATGCTTGTCGATATTACGCAGATCGTCGCGGGTGGTATTTGATCGCAACCATCCTAGGGTTGCGTTTCATTAATTCGGTGCATGATCCCATCAAGATGTTGATGACATTCGGAATCAAGCGTACGAATTATTGACAGATCACCTATTGATTCGAAGCGAGTCATACCGCACCTTAGATACAGCGGGATTAAGTGATCTCGTGAAGCCGGCGTTTATTGCAATAGCAAGCTATCGAGGCGCCATGTTAAACAACGATGTGCTATTCAACACGTTCGCCCGTTCTTTCGAAGCACGGCGCGAAGTCGAGATGTCATTTTCCGAATACCTGGAAGCGTGCCGGGACGACCCGCTCATGTACGCGAATGCGGCAGAGCGGTTGCTGGCAGCGATGGGCGAGCCGGTCCTGATCGATACGGCCAAGGATACCCGCCTTGGACGTATTTTCATGAACCGGACCATCCGGACTTATCCGGCCTTCGCTGGCTTTTTCGGCATGGAAGAGACGATCGAGCGTATCGTCGCCTTCTTCCGTCACGCGGCACAGGGATTGGAGGAGCGCAAGCAGATCCTCTATCTGCTCGGGCCTGTCGGCGGAGGGAAGTCCTCGCTCGCCGAGCGGCTGAAATCGCTGATGGAGGTGCATCCCATCTATGTGCTCAAGGCCGGAAACGAGCTGAGCCCGGTCTTTGAAAGTCCGCTCAGTCTGTTCGATCCCGTCACCATGGGGCCGATGCTCGAGGAGCGCTACGGCATTCCCCGCCGTCGCCTGACCGGGCTGATGAGCCCCTGGTGCCTGAAGCGGCTGGAAGAGTTCGAAGGCGATATTTCGCGCTTCCGTGTTGTCCGGATGCAGCCCTCCAGGCTGCGGCAGATTGCCGTCGCCAAGACGGAGCCGGGTGACGAGAACAACCAGGATATCTCTTCGCTGGTCGGCAAGGTGGATATCCGCAAGCTCGAAAGTCTCGCGCAGAACGATCCGGACGCCTACAGCTATTCGGGTGCATTGAACCGCGCAAACCAGGGCATTCTCGAATTCGTCGAGATGTTCAAGGCGCCGATCAAGATGCTGCATCCGCTGCTGACGGCGACGCAGGAAGGGAACTATATCGGCACCGAGAATATCGGCGCGATACCCTTCTCGGGCATCATTCTCGCGCACTCCAACGAGTCGGAGTGGCAGAGCTTCAAGGCCAACAAGAACAATGAGGCGTTCATCGACCGCATCTGCGTCGTGAAGGTGCCTTATTGCCTGCGCGTCACCGAGGAGCAGAAGATCTACGAGAAGCTGATCGAGGAATCTGAGCTCAGCGACGCGCCCTGCGCGCCGTCGACTCTCGAGACGCTCGCCCGCTTCACGGTCCTGACGCGGCTTGCCAAGCACGAGAATTCGACGGCTTTCTCCAAGCTTCGGGTCTATGACGGCGAGAGCCTGAAGGAGACCGATCCGAGAGCGCGCAGCGTGCAGGAATATCGCGATTCGGCCGGTGTCGACGAAGGCATGGACGGAGCTTCGACCCGCTTCGCCTTCAAGGTGCTGGCGGCGACCTTCAACTACGACACGACGGAGGTCGGCGCCGATCCGGTGCATCTCATGTACATGCTGGAACAGGCGATCCGCCGGGAGCAGCTGCCGCTTGAAACCGAAAAGCTCTACATAGAGTTCATCAAGAGCGAACTGGCGCCACGCTACGCGGAGTTCATCGGCAACGAGATCCAGAAAGCTTATCTGGAGTCCTATGCCGATTACGGCCAGAACCTCTTCGATCGCTACGTCGATTACGCCGACGCCTGGATCGAGGATGTGGACTTCAAGGATCCCGACACGGGCCAGCTTCTCGACCGCGAGCTTTTGAACCAGGAGCTCACCAAGATCGAAAAGCCGGCCGGCATCGCCAACCCCAAGGATTTCCGCAACGAGATCGTCAAGTTCTGCTTGCGGGCGCGGGCGAGCCACGGCGGCAAGAATCCATCCTGGACCAGCTACGAGAAGATCCGTGAAGTCATCGAAAAGCGGATGTTCTCCCAGGTCGAGGACCTTTTGCCCGTCATTTCGTTCGGCTCCAAGAAGGATGGCGAATCGGAAAAGAAACATGGCGAATTCGTCGAGCGCATGGTTGCTCGGGGCTATACCGAGCGTCAGGTCCGGCGGCTTGTGGAATGGTATATGCGTGTGAAACAGGCAGGATGAGCCACCAAGGAAGAAGGAATGCACATTGTTGACAGACGCCTGAACCCAGGCGGAAAAAGTCTGGAAAATCGTCAACGGTTTTTGCGAAGAGCAAAAGCGCTGGTGCAGAGAGCGGTCTATGAATCCTCTCAAAAGCGCGACATTCAGGACATTCTGAAAGGTGGCGAAATCAGCATTCCCCTGGATGGAACCGAGGAGCCCCGGTTCCATCGCGGCCCGGAGGGCCTCAAGGAGCACATTCTTCCCGGCAACAAGGACTTTATCGAAGGGGATGTCCTTCCCCGGCCGGAAAGCGGCGGCGGCAGTCCGCGCGCCGGCGGTGACGGCACAGGCGAGGATGCTTTCCGCTTCATCCTGACCCGGGACGAGTTCCTGGATCTTTTCCTCGACGATCTCGAATTGCCCGACCTTGCCAAGCGGCGGCTGATGTCGGCCGACCAGATCAACCCGGTTCGCTCAGGCTATTCGGTGACTGGATCGCCCGCCAACCTCGCCATCAACCGCACCATGCGGCTGGCGATGATGCGCCGTGTCGCTCTCCATCGTCCGAAGCCCGAGACGGTCGAGAAGCTCATCGAAGAGGCGGAGCAGTGCACGGACGAAGCGCGCCGGGCGCAGCTTGAAGCTGAGATCAAGATGCTGGAATCGAAGGTCCGTCGCATTCCCTATATCGATCCGATCGACATTCGCTATCGCCGTTTCGAAAACGAGCCGAAGCCGGTGGCGCAAGCGGTCATGTTCTGCCTGATGGACGTGTCGGGCTCGATGACCGAGCACATGAAGGACCTCGCCAAGCGCTTCTACATGCTGCTCTACATCTTCCTGACCCGGCAATACCGCCGCGTCGAGATCGTTTTCATCCGGCATACCGACGTGGCCGAGGAGGTGGACGAAGAGACCTTCTTCCGCAGCCCGGCAACCGGCGGCACGCAGGTTTCGAGCGCACTGGAGGCGATGCGGCGGATCGTGCATGATCGTTTCCCGGCTTCGGACTGGAACATCTATGCCGCGCAGGCGTCCGACGGCGACAATGCCTATTCCGACAATGCGACGACGGCGGCGCTCATGACGAGCGAGATCCTGCCCGTCTGCCAGTACTTCGCCTATCTCGAGGTGGGTGAATCGCGCAGTGTCGCGATTTCGTCCGGCTCGGCGATCTGGTCGCTCTACGAGCGGATGCAGGCGGCCTGGCCTGTGCTTTCCATGCGGCGTGTCAGCGATCGCAGCCAGATCTATCCGGTCTTTCACGATCTCTTCCAGCGCCGGACGGCGGAAACAAGGAGCGGGTGATGGCAAAAAAGGCATCGATGGAACGGCTCTTCGACGGTGCGGACTGGGATTTCGCCACCATCCAGCGGATCCACAATGCCTGCGAGAAGATCGCCGTCGACGAGCTTGGTCTCAACGTTTATCCCAACCAGATCGAGATCATCACCGCCGAGCAGATGCTCGACGTCTATTCCTCGATCGGAATGCCGCTGTTCTACAAGCACTGGTCCTTCGGCAAGCACTTCGCCCACCACGAAGCCTTCTACCGCAAGGGATTGCGCGGACTTGCCTATGAGATCGTCATCAACAGCTCCCCCTGCATCTCCTATCTGATGGAGGAGAATACGGCGACGATGCAGGCGCTTGTGATTGCGCATGCCGCCTTCGGCCACAATCACTTCTTCAAGAACAACTACCTCTTCAAGCTCTGGACCGATGCCGAGGGCATTCTCGATTACCTCAATTTCGCCAAGAGCTACGTCGCGCGCTGCGAGGAGCGCTATGGCCATGCCGCCGTCGAGCGCACGCTGGATGCGGCGCACGCGCTGATGTCGCACGGGGTCCACCGCTATGCCGGCAAGAAGACACCGGACCTGCGCGACGAGGAAAAGCGTGAGCGCGAGCGGCGCGAGTATGACGAGAAGATCTTCAACGATCTTTGGCGCACCGTTCCCACCGGCCATGGCAAGAAGACCCTCGACCTCGATCTGGAGCGGCGGCGTTCGCTGGCTGGCCTGCCGCAGGAGAATATCCTCTATTTCCTGGAAAAGATGGCGCCGCGCCTGAAACCCTGGCAGCGCGAGATCATCCGGATCGTGCGGCACGTCGCGCAGTATTTCTACCCGCAGAGCCAGACCAAGGTGATGAACGAGGGGACGGCCACCTACGTCCACTATCGCATCATGACGCGGCTGCACGAACTCGGCGGCATCAGCGACGGCGATTTCCTCGAATTCCTGAAATCGCATACCAACGTGGTTTTTCAGCCGACCTTCAACGATCCCCGTTACTCCGGCCTCAATCCCTATGCTATCGGCTTTGCCATGATGCAGGATATCGAACGCATCGTGACAAGGCCGAAAGACGAGGATCGCCAGTGGTTTCCGGAAATCGCCGGCACCGGCGATGCCATGGCGGTGCTGCGCGATCTCTGGGCCAATTACCGGGACGAGAGTTTCGTGGCGCAGTTCCTGAGCCCGCATCTGATGCGCAAGATGCGCATGTTCCAGCTGACCGACGATCCGGAAGAGGAGGAGGGGCTGAGGGTTGCCGCCATTCACGACGAGCGCGGATATCGGCGCATCCGCAGGGAATTGTCCCGGCAATACGATGTCGGCTGGATCGATCCGCATATCGAGATCGTCGATGTCGATCTTGCCGGCGACCGGCGGCTGCTGGTCCGGCATACGGTACTGAACGGCGCGCTGCTGGACGATATGGATGCCAAGCGCGTGCTGCAGCACCTGGCCGATCTCTGGAGCTACGATGTGCTGATGCAGGAGGTCGATCGCTCCGGCACCGTGCTTCGCGATCACCTCGTTCATCCGCGCGCCTCGGCGCTTGCGGCGTAAAAGCCTTTATCCCCGCCGCTGGTGGCCGCTGACCTGTACGCCGTCTTCAGGCTGAAGTTTGAGAAAGCCGGGTATGCCGAGCAGGGGAATGATCGCCATCAGCAGAAACGCGACATGGAATTTCTCCGGCGTCAGCGGCGATCCATCCAGCGTGACCAGGCCAAGCAGCATGGCGGCGACGGAAATGCCGAAGCTGACGCTCAATTGCTGCAACACGCCGCCAAGGCTCGTCGCGCGGCTGAGCTGGGCGGCCGGGGTATCGGAATAGGACAGGGTGTTCGAGGTCATGAACTGCCCCGCCCGCGCCAGCCCGAAGACGAACACGTAGACGATGATGAACCAGTGCGGCGTGTCCGGCGTGATCAGCGCGAAGCCGGCAACGACGGCAGCGCCGAACACGGCGCTCCAGGTCAACAGGCGGTCGAAGCCGTAGAGCTTCAGCAATTTTGCCGAGACCGGCCGCACGGCAAGGGCGCTCAAGGCGCTGACGAAGGTCAGCGTGCCCGAGACGATAGCACTTAATCCGAAGCCGACCTGCAGCATCAGCGGCAGCAGGAAAGGGACGCCGTTCAGCCCGACGCGACAGATGCCGCCGGCAAGCGTGCCGATGCGGAAGGTGCGCAGTCTGAACAGGGTGAGGTCCACGGCCGGCGAATCCGCCGTTCTCGCATAGCGGATGAAGCCGACCAGCAGCAGGCCGGCGGCAGCGAGAACGAGGACGATCGCCCAGACCGGGATCGTCGGCCGGCCGATATTCTCGATCCCGTATTGCAGCAGCACGCAGCCGAGACCGACCATGACGAAACCGGGAAAGTCGAACCTGATCGTCTCGTCGCGCTCGGTGTCCTCGACGTAGCGCAACGCCATGGCCATGCCGATCAAGCCGAACGGCAGGTTTACCCAGAAGATCCAGCGCCAGGAAAGGTAGGTCGTCAGGAAGCCGCCGAGCACCGGCCCTATCACCGGCCCGATGACGGCGGGCAGGGTCATGTAGGTCATGGCCGTCACCAGCTGGCTGCGTGGGAAGCTGCGGATGAGGATGAGGCGCCCGACCGGGGTCATCATCGCGCCGCCGAAACCCTGCAGCGCCCGCATGGCGATCAGCATGGGCAGGCTGGTCGCCAAACCGCACAGGATCGAGCCGAACGTGAAGAGGAAGAGGGAGAGAGCGAAGATGCGGCGCGCGCCGAAGCGGTCCGCAAACCAGCCGCTCACCGGGATGAACATGGCGAGCGTCAGGATATAGGTGGTGACGGCCAGATTCATCCGCACCGGAGTCGCACCGAGGCTCTTGGCGATATCGGGGACGGCGGTGATGAGGATGGTCGAATCGAGCTGTTCCATCAGGAAGGCCACGGCGACCACGGCGGGGATGATGTAGCGCAGGCGGGGGTTACGTTCGACCGCGAAAGTCTGGCCTTGCGGATTAAGGTCTGTCGAATCCATGGATTGTATTAGCTTTCCAACGCCCGGTTGGGGGAACAGGCGTGTTTGACGATTTGCATGAATCCCTTTGGACGCTGCCTCGTGCTCTCGGGAAACATGGCACTGCCGGCCGGTGATCCGCCAGCCTTCGGAATCGTCGCCTATATGAGCACCATCCATGGCGCAGCGCAACAAAAACCGGGCCGCCAGGGCGCGTGATGGGCAGATCCCCCAGGGCCTCCCGCATTTCCCGGAATTGTCAGTTGGTAGAGAGAGAGGAGGGCAACGTCCAGCGCGCCTTGTCGAAGACGATGGCGGTGCGGATCTGCTCCGGCGCTGTCCTGCGCAGTTCCAGCTGAAGATTGAAACTGTTGTTTGCCTGGAATTCCTTGAAGAAGCTCAGCTTGGCCCCGAACGCCTGCAGCGTCACGTCCTGCAATTTGCCGATCGCATCCAGCGCCACCTGGAAATCCAGCCAGTGCGTCTCGTTCAGCAACAGGACCACCGTGTCGACGAAGGTGCCGGCGATTGCCTTGCCATCGTCGTTGTCGGGCATGATCACCTTGATGCGGATCGTCTCGAGTTCGCCGGTCGGCTTGCCGCGGGCGATGATGAAGAAGGATGCCGCGCCCGGATCGCCAGGCGTGCCTTTCTGGACGGCATAGCTGCATTCGGATGTGCCGGCGCCCAATTCGCTCTGCTGCCACTCGCCCACGGAGAGGCCGGATTTCACCAGATCCGCGCAAAGTGTCTGGCCGGATATTCGCCAGCTTCGCACGAAGGCGCTCAGCAATGCATCCACCGGCGGGTCCCACAGGTGGGACATCTTCCTGGCAGGTGGTTTGGCGGTCGTGGCATTGGCCGGCGGCACCCGGTCATGTCTGGACGTGGCAGCCGCGGTTGCCGCTTTGGCATCCGGAGGCGTCGCGGCGTGGGTCTGCTGCTGCCCCTGTGCGGGCTCCGGCGACGCAGCGGCGGCCTGTTGCTGCTGTTGAGGGAACAAATTCAGATGATAGCGGCTATCCAGCGCCCTGAGGTTGCGCATGTCGTTGGCAAGCAGCGCCGTTGCCAGAATGACCGAGCCGATGACAACAGCCGCAATCCAGAAGACAGCCTTGCTTTTCTTGCGAGGTGGCGCCACCGACATGATTCAGTTCACAGCTACTCCCGAGGACTCCGCGTGCTGCAATGACCGTATGTTGCGCAGCTCGTTCACGCTACAGCATATGCGTTTATGAACGATTGATCATCCTAAAGTTTCTTTGTCAATTCATGACGTTGCAAGTTGCCCAAAGCGTGCCGCGATCTTTCGGATCGGCCTCCTGCACTTCAAGGCATGGCTTGGCGCATGTCGTCGCCCGCAAAACCGCCGCATGGCTCTGCGCGGCGTGCTTTCAGGCGAAATACGCCTTCAATGCCCTGACGGTCGCGGCGTCGGTGCGGCGGGTCGATGGCGTCGAAAAGCCGAGGGCGATGACGCGCTCATCCGTCTCGGCGGCTGCGGCTGAGCAGGAGGCGTGTATTTCGCCGATCGGCAGTCGCGGCCATAGCTGCCCGACCGTCGCCAGCGTAACGCCGGAGCCGGGCATGATGGAGATGCGGCCGGCGGCCGCTGCGATTGCCCGCTCGAGCATGGCGATGCCTTCCGCCGCCGTCTTTGCTCCCCCCGAGGTCAGGATGCGCTCGAAACCGAGGGCGATGGCCGTGTCCACGGCCTCCTCGACGTCGGGTACGAGATCGAAGGCGCGGTGCAGCGTCTTGCCGAGACCTTCGGCATGGGCGGCGAGGGCGGCAAGCGCATCGAAATCCAACCGCCCGTCCGGCAGGGAGGCCCCGAGCACGACGCCCGCCAGGCCGGCATTGCGGGCAGCATCGATATCCGACTTCATCACCTCGATCTCGTCGGCGGAATAGACGAAGCTGCCGGCGCGCGGGCGGATGATGGCATAGACGGGGACGGGCATGGCGGCTGCGGCGGCCATCAGCCCGGCGCTCGGCGTCAAGCCGCCGACGGCAAGCGCGCTGCAAAGCTCGATGCGATCGCCGCCGCCGGCGATGGCGGCCTTGAGGCCGGCAATGTCCTCGACGCAGATCTCAAGCAGCATGGTTGCGCTCCCCGGTATATTGCAGGCCGAGCAGCGCGGCGCCGATAAGGCCCGGCTCGGGTCGGCACTGGCTGGGCACGACGAGCGGCCGGCCGAATTTGCGCAGGATGCGGCCCCGCACCGCTTCGTCCAGACGCGCCAGCAACGGCTCGACGTTGGAAAGTCCGCCGCCGACCGGCACGATCGTCGCGCCCGTTATGTTGATCGCCAGCGCCAGCGGCGAGGCGACCAGATCCACCATGACGTCGATGGTGCGTTCGGCGCGCTCGTCACCCTTCAGCCATTCATCGATGATTTTCTCGCTGGAGAATTCCAGGCCGTGAAGCGTCCTGTGCAGGCGTTCGATGCCGCGGGCGCCGCCGACGGTGTCGACACAGCCTTTCTGGCCGCAGCCGCAGGCATAGGCGGGAACCGCGACCGGCGGATTACCGGCTGAAGAGGCGATGATGGGACCGTGGCCCCATTCGCCGGCAAAACCGCCGGCGGCATTGACCAGCCGGCCATCCGCGACAAGGCCGCCGCCGACGCCGGTGCCGAGAATGGCGCCGAACACGATGCGGTGGCCGCGACCCGCGCCGGACATGGCTTCAGCCATGGCGAAGCAATCGGCATCGTTGGCGATCAGCACGGGATAGCCGAGTTCCGCCTCCAGATCGGCCGCAAGGCGCCGGTCGTGAATGCAGGGAATATTGGCGCAGATGAGCGCCTGCGTATCGGGATCGACGACGCCGGCGATGGAGAGGGAAAGGCAGTCCGGCTTCCCGCCGGCTTCGGCGATCACGTCGCGCAGGACTGCGACGAAGCCGGCGAAATCGTGTTTGGGCGTGGGACGCCGCGCCAGGGGTACAATATCCGCCATGGAGCGGGCGATGCCGCCCTTGATGGCGCTGCCGCCGATGTCGAAGGAAACGATCATGTGTACCGACCTGCTGGAAACATGGGCACTTGCTCGCACCCTTTGCCGGTCTTTGCAAGATCAATCCTTGCCCCGGCGGCATCGCCATCAGCCGGCAGGCAGGATGATCCTTGCCTCGAAACCATCGGCCCTGCCGGTGGCCGGCGACCGCAGATCGATTTGCCCGCCGATCTGCTCGACGATGCGCTCGACAATGGAGAGACCGAGGCCGGAGCCCGCGGCCTTGGTCTTGCCGCGCCAGAAGCGCTTCTTCAGGCCGGCAAGCTCCGCGGCCGAAAGCACGCTGCCGGCATTGATCACGCTGACGGCGCCATCATCGACGCTGACGGTCACTTCATCGTCGGCCGGACCGTGAAGCAAGGCATTTTCGATGAGATTGCGCATGACGATGGCGAAAGCGTCGATATCGACGTTCCGGACTAGCGGGCGCGTCGTGTCGTTCTCCAGCAGCACACGCCCGGCCGTGCCGGTATCGCGGTCGTAATCGCCGATGACGGTTTCGATGACGGCGAGCAGGTCGACGGGCTTGTCGCCTGCGCCGATACCGGCCTGCGCGCGGGAGAGCTGCAGCAGCTTTTCCGCCAGCCGGCCGAGATTGGAGAGCGATGTCTCGATACGGCCGGCGCGTTCGGTCAGCTGCCCTTGCGGCAGTTCGGCGATCAGGCGCTGGGTCTGGGCAAGCGCGCCCGCGATCGGCGTGCGCAGCTCATGAGCGCTGTTGGCGGTGAACTCCCGCTCGGCTTCGAGCGCCAGGCGCAGGCGATCGAGCAGGAGGTTGACGGAGCGGGCAATCGGCTGCAATTCGCGGGGCAGCGTCTCGCTTTCCAGAGGCGCCATGTTGCCGCCGTCCTTGGTGGCGATCTGCGAGCGCAGCCGGTCGATCGGCCGCAGCGAACGGCCGACGATGACGCTGATGGCGACGATGCTGGCCGGAATGAGGGCGAGCAGGGGCCAGAGCAGTGCGACACCGCTTTCGCGCGACGCTTCGCGGCGATTCTTGAATGCATCGGCGACATGCAGGAAAATCGATCCGTCTGCCGACGACTCCGTATAGATGCGGTATCGCGGTGTGTTGTGAAAGCCGATCTTCAGGGGCACGTCATAGGCCGTTGCCGGGGCGTCGTGGGAATGCAGGATGACCTTGCCGTTCGCATCCAGCACCTGATAGGTCAGATATTCGCGGTTCAGCCCCCTGTTGAGCTCCTCCAGGCTTTGCGGATCGCCGGAATGGTCGCGATTGGCAAGATCGTCGAGCACCAGGGGCATCAGCCGTTCGGTGGTTTCCTGAAGCGCGCCGTCGAAGGTCTCGGCGAGCTCCTTGTTGACCACGTAGACGCCGATTCCCACCGCGATCAGCCAGAAAACGACGACGGTGCCCGTGAGAGCCGCGATCAGGCGCCGGGTGATGCTGGCGCGGCTGGGCTCCTTGCGTCCGGTCATCGCTCACCCAGGCAATAGCCGACGCCGCGCGCCGTCTTTATGCGGTCCTTGCCGATTTTCTTGCGCAGGCGGCTGACATAGACTTCCACCGTGTTGCTCTCGATCTCGGAGCCGAAGGCATAGAGGGCTTCCTCAATCTTGTCCTTCGACACGATGGCGCCCGGCCGCGTGATCAACAGGTCGAGCACGGCCCATTCGCGCCCGGTCAGGATCACGTCCTTGTCCCCCAGCCGGACGCGCCGCTGCGGCTGGTCGATTTCGAGGTCGGCAATACGCAGGGTCGGCTGCGGACTGCCGGCATACCGACGGGCGACCGCCAGGATGCGAGCGGTGAGCTCGCCGAGATTGAAAGGCTTGACGAGATAATCGTCCGCGCCGCTGTTCAAGCCTTCGATGCGGTCGGAGATCTGGTCGCGCGCCGTCAGGATGATGACGGGCGTCTCGTCCGGCTTGCGGCGCAACCGCTTGAGAAAATCGATGCCGCTGCCATCGGGAAGCTGGAGGTCCAGCAGGATGAGGCCATATTGCACGGCACGCGTGACCTCTTCGGCGTCGGTCAGATTCTTGACCCAATCCACGGCATGGGGACCCGCTGCGATATGGTCGCGAACCGCGCTGCCGATCGTATCGTCGTCCTCCACCAGAAGAATGCGCACCTGTACCTCTTAACGATTGCCCGCGCTTCAGTTAATGCCGACGAACCTATCGGGTCAATAACGGCCGAAATAAGCCACACCTCGATGCACAGGATCGCATCCGTTCGTCTGCCGAAAACGTTCCCGGTGCCTATGGACAGACAGGAACGCGATGGTTACTTGTTTGCGCGGAGAACGAAGCGGCCGAGGAAGGCCGCAACAGGCTGTCGGAGGATGTCGGTCATGCTGAAGGGAATTTCACCGCTGTTGAATGCGGACGTGCTCTATGCGCTGAAGTCGATGGGGCACGGGGATATGCTCGTCGTGGTCGACACCAATTTTCCGGCGGAGGCCATCGCGAGCCAGACGGTTCTCGGCGAGCTGCTGCGCATCGACAATGTCTCGGCCGCCGATGCGGTTGCGGCGATATTGTCGCTGATGCCTCTCGATACGTTCATCGACGATGCCGCAACGCGCATGGAGGTGGTTGGAGCGCCGGAGGAGGTGCCTGAGGTTCAGCGCGAGGTGCAGACGGAGATCGACAAGGCGGAAGGCAAGCACTGGCCGCTGTCGCCGGTCGAGCGTTTTGCTTTCTACGAGCGCGCCAAGGATGCCTACTGCGTGATTCAGACGGGCGAACGCCGCTTCTACGGTTGTTTCACCTTGACCAAGGGCGTCATCCCGCCGGAGACTGAGTGACCCGGCACGAATGGTCCAGGTGGCGGGCGGGAATGCTGCGCGGGACACTGTTTCGGTAAAGGAAGGCGATGGCGAGGAAGCTGGATTCCCAGGGGCGGCTTGACGATGCGGCACGGGCCGGATGGCTCTATTACGTCGCCGGCCGGACGCAGGACGAGATCGCCGCCGCGATGGGAATTTCCCGACAGTCGGCTCAGCGGCTGGTGTCGCTCGCCGTCGCCGAGCGCCTGATCAAGGTGCGGCTGGATCACCCGATAGCCGCCTGCCTGGAATATGCGGCAGCGCTGAAACAGAAATTCAATCTGCGTCATGTCGATGTCGTGCCGAGCGACCCGGACAGCACGTCGTCCACCATCGGCATTGCCGAAGCCGGTGCTGCGGAAATCGAACGCTGGCTGCGGCGCAGCGACCCCATCGTGCTGGCGATCGGTACGGGCCGCACGCTCAAGGCCGCGGTCGATCAGTTGCCGGCGATCGAATGTCTGCAGCATCGGGTGGTGTCGCTGACCGGCAATATCGGGCCGGACGGCTCGGCCGCCTACTACAACGTTATTTTCAGCATGGCCGACGTCATCAAGGCGCGGCACTTTCCGATGCCGCTGCCCGTGCTGGTGTCATCAGCCGAGGAGCGCGAGCTGCTGCACGCCCAGGCGCTGGTGCGCTCGACGCTCGATATCAGCGCGCAGGCCGACGTGACCTTTGTCGGCGTCGGCGAAATGGGGGTCGAGGCGCCACTCTGTCTCGACGGTTTCCTGGAAAGAGACGAGATGCTCGCGCTGATGGAGCGCGGCGCCGCGGGCGAGATCTGCGGCTGGGTTTTCGATGGCAATGGCAAGCTCATGCCGGACGATGTCAACGACCGCGTCGCGAGTGCGCCGCTGCCGTCGCGGGATACCTGCACCGTTATCGGAATCGCCAAGGGAAGACGCAAGTTCGAGGCGATCAAGGCCGCCGTGGTTGGCCATCAGATCAATGGTTTGATCACCGACGAGGCAGTTGCCGAATTTTTGCTCAAGGCCTGAGCAAAAAATTTAAATAATAAAAACAAATAGATATATTGTTTGCGCGGCAATGCAGCAACGATTCCGCATTGACATTTTGTCGCAAGGTGTGAGTAATTGCCCATGAGCAAAGCGAATGCTCATCTTTGGTCTTCTGGGAGGAAGATATGAAATTGAAAACTTTATTGCTGGGCGCCTGCTCAGCGCTGATGTTTGCCGGCTTGGCGTCCGCCGAAACCCTCACGATTGCAACCGTCAACAACGGCGACATGATCCGTATGCAGAAGCTTACGGACGATTTCAAAGCCAAGAATCCCGATATCGACCTGCAATGGGTCACGCTTGAAGAAAACGTATTGCGCCAGAAGGTTACGACCGACATCGCCACCAAGGCCGGCCAGTACGACGTGCTGACCATCGGCACCTACGAAGTGCCGATCTGGAGCAAGCTCGGCTGGCTTGCGCCGCTCGACAAGCTTTCCGCCGACAAGGACTACGATGTGGATGACCTGCTCCCGGCCATTCGCAGCGGTCTGACCACCAACGGCAAGCTCTATGCGGCACCGTTCTACGGCGAAAGCTCGATGGTCATGTACCGCAAGGACCTGTTCGAGAAGGCCGGCCTGAAGATGCCGGATGCCCCGACCTGGGACTTCATCGCCGATGCGGCCCGCAAGATCACCGACAAGGATCATGAAGTCTACGGCATCTGCCTTCGCGGCAAGGCGGGCTGGGGCGAGAACATGGCGTTCCTGACGGCGATGTCGAATTCGTTCGGCGCCCGCTGGTTCGATGAGAAGTGGAAGGCACAGTTCGACCAGCCGGAATGGAAGGACACGCTGAGCTTCTACGTCAAGCTGATGAAGGATGCCGGCCCTCCGGGCGCTTCCTCCAACGGCTTCAACGAAAACCTGGCCCTGTTCCAGTCCGGCAAGTGCGGGATGTGGATCGATGCCACGGTTGCCGCTTCCTTCGTCTCCGATCCGAAGGAATCGAAGGTCGCCGACAAGGTCGGCTTCGCCCTGGCGCCGGATAAGGGCCTCGGCAAGCGCGGCAACTGGCTCTGGGCATGGAACCTCGCCATCCCGGCTTCCTCGAAGAAGACCGAAGCCGCGGAGAAGTTCATCTCCTGGGCAACCAGCAAGGAATACACCAACCTCGTCGCACAGAAGGAAGGCTGGCTGAACGCACCTCCCGGCACCCGTACGTCGCTCTATGCGAATGCGGACTACCAGAAGGCAGCTCCCTTCGCAAAGATGACGCTCGACTCGATCAACTCGGCTGACCCGACGCATCCGACCGTCAAGCCGGTTCCCTATGTCGGCGTCCAGTTCGTCGCCATCCCCGAGTTCCAGGGTATCGGCACGGCCGTCGGCCAGCAGTTCTCCGCTGCTCTTGCCGGCCAGATCTCCGTGGACCAGGCCCTGAAGGCTGCCCAGCAGCTGACGGAACGCGAAATGAAGAAGGCCGGCTATCCGAAGTAAGGGCCTTCGAAGCAAAGGAAAGCAGCGCCTCCTCTCGAGCACTGCTTTCCACTAGGCCGCCGAGCGCCGAACTGCCCTTGGCGGCCCTTTTCGTTTCAGCCGATCCACGGCCACCTCTTCCTTATTCAAGATAGGTCGGTACTTGCCATGGCAACGTTGCACACCCGTTCGACCGCGCGCGTCATGATGGCGCCATCGGTTCTGCTTCTCTTTGCGTGGATGATCGTTCCCCTTGTGATGACGATCTACTTCTCGACGCTGAACTACAATCTGCTCTCGCCCGGTGCGCATGATTTCATCGGTTGGCTCAACTACGAATATTTCGTCACCGACCCGGCCTTCCTGAGTTCGCTGATCGTGACGCTGCTGCTTGTCGGCGGTGCATTGCTCATCACCGTCGTCGGCGGCATCGCGCTGGCGCTCCTTCTTGATCAGCCGATCTTCGGCCAGGGCATCGTGCGCATGCTGGTGCTTGCGCCGTTCTTCGTGATGCCGACGGTCGCCGCCCTCATCTGGAAGCACATGTTCATGAACCCGGTGAACGGGCTTCTGGCGCATCTGTTCAGATTGTTCGGGCTCGATCCGCTGACCTGGCTGGAGACGGTGCCGCTGCTGTCGATCATCATCATCGTCGCCTGGCAATGGCTGCCTTTCGCAACCCTCATCCTGCTGACGGCCCTGCAGTCGCTCGACGAGGAACAGAAGGAAGCCGCCGAGATGGATGGCGCCGGTCCGGTTTCGAAGTTCATCCACATCACCCTGCCTCATCTGGCGCGCGCCATTACGGTGGTGATCCTGATCGAGACGATCTTCCTGCTGTCCGCCTTCGCCGAGATCCTCGTCACCACCAACGGCGGTCCGGGCACGGCGACCACCAACCTGACCTACCTGGTCTATTCGCAGATCGTCCTGTCGCAGGATGTCGGCGGCGCATCGGCAGGCGGCATCATCGCCGTCATCCTCGCCAACATCGTCGCGATCTTCCTGATGCGCGCAGTCGGCAAGAATCTGGAGGCTTGAGATGGCACGCAAGGTCAGCACGCAACACAAGGTTTTCGTATCGGCCGTCGCCTGGGTCGTGGCGCTTCTCATCTTCTTCCCGATCCTGTGGACGATCCTGACGAGCTTCAAGACGGAGGGCGATGCCATCGCCTCGCCGCCGCAGTTCCTCTTCTTCCACTGGACGCTGGAGAATTATGTCGAGGTGCAGTCGCGCTCGAACTATTTCCTCCATTTCGCCAACTCCGTCATCATCGCCTTCGGTTCGACGATCCTCGGCCTGATCGTCGCCGTCCCAGCCGCCTGGGCCATGGCTTTCTCGCCTACCAAGCGGACCAAGGACGTGCTGATGTGGATGCTGTCCACGAAGATGATGCCGCCGGTCGGCGCCTTCATCCCGATCTACCTGCTGTTCCAGGGGTTCGGCCTGCTCAACAACCAGTTTGCCAGCCGGCTCGGCATGGTCGTCGTGCTGATGCTGATCAACCTGCCGATCATCGTCTGGATGCTCTACACCTACTTCAAGGAAATTCCCGGCGAGATCCTCGAAGCGGCCCGCATGGACGGCGCGACGCTCGCCAAGGAGATCATCTACGTGCTGACGCCGATGGCGATCCCCGGCCTTGCCTCGACAATGCTGCTCAACATCATCCTCGCCTGGAACGAGGCCTTCTGGACGCTCAACCTCTCGTCCGTCGACGCAGCGCCGCTGAGCACCTTCATCGCCTCCTATTCCAGTCCGGAGGGCCTGTTCTATGCCAAGCTTTCGGCGGCATCGACCATGGCGATCGCTCCGATCCTGATCCTCGGCTGGTTCAGCCAGAAGCAACTCGTTCGCGGCCTCACCTTCGGCGCGGTTAAGTAAGGAAGAGAAACATGGGTAGCATTGTTCTCAAACAAGTCTCCAAGGTCTTCGGCGAAGCCAAGGTCATCCCTTCCATCGACCTCGAGATCGACAACGGCGAGTTCGTGGTGTTCGTCGGCCCGTCCGGCTGTGGCAAGTCCACGCTGCTGCGCCTGATCGCCGGCCTTGAAGACGTCTCCGCCGGCCAGATCGTGATCGACGGCAAGGACGGCACCAACCTGAAGCCGTCCGAACGCGGACTGGCCATGGTGTTCCAGTCCTACGCGCTCTATCCGCATATGAGCGTGCGCAAGAACATCGCCTTTCCGCTGAAGATGGCGAACATGCCGCAGGCGGAAATCGACAAGAAGGTGGCGGACGCCGCGCGCGTCCTGAACCTGACGGACTATCTGGAGCGCAAGCCGCGCCAGCTCTCCGGCGGCCAGCGCCAGCGCGTCGCCATCGGCCGCGCCATCGTGCGCCAGCCGGCGGCCTTCCTGTTCGACGAGCCCCTGTCGAACCTGGATGCGGCGCTGCGCGTCAACATGCGCCTCGAAATCAGCGAACTGCACCAGCAGCTGAAGACGACGATGGTCTATGTGACGCACGATCAGGTCGAGGCCATGACCATGGCCGACAAGATCGTCGTGCTCAATCGCGGCAATATCGAGCAGGTGGGCTCGCCGCTGGAGCTCTACCGCAGCCCGCGCAACCTCTTCGTCGCCGGCTTCATCGGCTCGCCGAAAATGAACTTCGTCAAGGGCGCCTATGCTCAGACCCTCGGTGCCGATACGATCGGGGTCAGGCCGGAACATGTGCTGCTGTCGACCACGTCGGGCGACTGGCAAGGCAAGGTGACTGTTGCCGAACACCTCGGTTCCGACACCTTCCTCCATATCGATGTCGACGGCATCGGCACGGTGACGGCGCGCGGCTCCGGCGATTTCCCGGCCCGAGCCGGAGAGACCGTGTATCTGACGCCGGACAAGACGCATATTCACCGGTTCAACGCCGAGGGGCTGGCGATCTGAGCCGAAAGCCGAGGCCATGCGCGCCGAACGGGCATGGCCGACGCAGTTTTCCCGGCCCGCACCGAAAGATATCCGCGGGCCGGCAAGCATACCGACCGGCGCGGCCTTCCCAAGCCGACCGGAGCCAGAGACCTTTCAGAAGGACCAGAGACATGACGTGCAAATTATCGCTCGCAACTCTCCAGCAGGCGGCTGCAAAGGCGGCCGTTCCTGCTTACGATCGCAAGTCGCTTTCGGCGGGCATCGTGCATTTCGGTGTCGGTAATTTCCATCGCGCCCATCAGGCCGTTTATCTCGACGATCTTTTCAATGCCGGTGAGGCGCATGACTGGGCGATCATCGGCGCGGGCGTGCTGCCCTCCGATGCGGCCATGCGGGAAAAGCTCGCGGCGCAGGATTTTCTGACGACCGTCGTCGAACAGGACAACAACCGCACGGCTGCGCGCGTCACCGCGCCGATGGTCGACATCCTGCCGGTCGGCGATGCCGGGGCGATCATCGCCAAGCTCGCCGATCCCGCCATCCGCATCGTCTCGATGACGATCACCGAGGGCGGCTACTTCATCGATGCTTCGGGCAAGTTCAATCCCGCGCATCCGGCCATCGTCGCCGACGGGCAGAACCCGGAGGTGCCGAAGACGGTGTTCGGCCTGATCGTCGCGGGTCTCAAGGCACGCCGCGCTGCCGGGCTGCAGCCCTTCACCGTCATGTCCTGCGACAACATTCCCCACAATGGCGGTGTCACCAAGGCCGCCGTCGTCGGCACCGCCCGGCTGTCCGACCCGGCCTTCGCCGACTGGATCGCTGCGAACGTCGCCTTCCCGAACGGCATGGTCGACCGCATCACGCCGGCGACCGGCGCGCGCGAGATCGATCTTCTCAAGGAAGCCTTCGATATCGAGGACAACTGGCCGGTCTATTGCGAAGAGTTCAAGCAATGGGTGCTGGAGGATAATTTTCCGGCCGGCCGTCCGGCGCTGGAAAAGGTCGGCGTGACCTTCGTGCCCGACGTGACGCCTTACGAGCATATGAAGATCCGTATCCTCAACGGCGGTCATGCGGCGATTGCCTATCCCGCGGCGCTGATGGATATCCATTTCGTGCACGAGGCCATGGAAGAGCCGCTGATCCGCGCCTTCCTCGCCAAGCTTGAGAACGACGAGATCATCCCCGTCATCCCGCCGGTGCCGAATACCGTGCTTGCCGACTATTTCAAGCTGATCGAACATCGTTTCGCCAATCCCAAGATCGCCGACACCATCCCGCGTCTGGCGCAGGACGGTTCCAACCGCCAGCCGAAATTCATCCTGCCGTCGACGGCCGATCGACTCCGCCGCGGCGAGGATATTGTCGGCCTCGCACTCGTCTCGGCGCTGTGGTGCCGCTATTTCGCGGGCAAGAGCGACAGCGGCAAGGACATCGTCTTCAACGATGCCAGCGCCGATCGGCTGCATGAAGCCGCCCTCAAGGCGAAAGACGATCCGAATGCCTTCCTGGTGTTCGACGACATCTTCGGCGATGTCGCCAAGTCCGATCTCTTCCGCAAGCGCTTCGCGCATGCACTGAAAACGCTGTGGGAAAAAGGCACCCGCGCCACCCTGCAGCTATACTTGGACAACAAACTCGCGGAATAACCTTCTAGCGGCCGGAATTTTCCTGTTCCGGCCGTTTTCCATTGTCGCGCGGTATTTCGAGAGCGGGACAGCAACAGAATTCGGGTTGGATCTGTGATGACGGGTGAGGGAACAGGGCTCGTAATCTTCGATTGCGATGGTGTGCTCGTGGATAGCGAACCGCTGTCCGTCGGCGTGCTCATTCAGGCGATGCACGATGTCGGCGTGGATATGAGCGAAGAGGATGTCTACAGCCGCTTCCTCGGCAAAAGTCTGGCGACGCTGGTCGACACGATGCAGACGGAATTCGATGTCTTCATCGACCAGGCATTTCTCGACCGCATCCGCACCGATCTCTACGAGCGCTTCAAGCACGAGCTGAAGCCGATCGGCGGTATTGCCGCGACGCTGGACGCGCTTTCGCTTCCGCGCTGCGTCGCCTCGTCGAGCCAGCTGGAGCGCATCCGCCTCTCGCTCGGCGTCACCGGCCTTCTCGACAAGCTGGAGCCGAACATTTTCAGCGCCAGCATGGTCAAGCGCGGCAAGCCGGCGCCGGATCTCTTTCTTTACGCGGCGGAAAAGATGGGCGTGCCGCCGAAGGATTGCATCGTCGTGGAAGACAGCCCGGCCGGAATTACGGCGGCGCGGGCGGCCGGCATGACGGTCTTTGCCTTTACCGGCGGTTCGCACGCCCATTCGCCGAGTTACCGGGCGGAACTGGAGCAGCTTTCGCCGGAAGTCGTGTTTGACGCGATGCCGGAATTGATACAACTTGTCCGCAACAAGAGATAAGTGGTCGGGACTTCCTTTGCATGCGTGATCACGTAGTTGCGGTCGATATCGGCACAGGCAGCGCGCGCGCCGGTGTCTTCACGGCGAGCGGCTCACTGCTGGGAAAAAGCGAGCATCCGATCCTGATGAATCGCCCGCGTGAAAACCACGCCGAGCACGATTCCGAGAATATATGGGCCGCCGTCTGCGCCGCCGTTCGTGCGGCCGTGAAGTCTTCCGGCGTCGATGCATCCGTTATCGGTGCGATCGGCTTCGATGCAACCTGTTCGCTGGTCGTGCGCGATCGCGACGGCGGTCAGCTGACCGTTTCAACGGGTGGCGAAAGCCGCTTCGACACCATTGTCTGGCTCGATCATCGGGCTCTTGCCGAGGCGGATTACTGCACCGCGACGAAACACGCGGTTCTCGAATATTCCGGTGACTTCATGTCGCCGGAAATGGAAATGCCGAAGCTGATGTGGCTGAAGGAGAACCTGCCGCAAAGCTGGGCGCGGGCCGGCTATTTCTTCGATCTTGCGGATTTCATGACCTGGAAGGCGACGGGCTCTCTGGCCCGCTCGCGCTCGACGCTGGTGGCGAAATGGAACTATCTCGCCCACCGCGAGCCGGGCTGGCAAGCCGATTTCCTCAACGTGATCGGCCTTGGCGATCTGCGCGAGCGCGGCGGTTTGCCGGAGGAGAGCGTGGCCGTCGGCCAGAGCATCGGCACGCTGACGGCCGAGGCGGCGCAAGCGCTGGGCCTCGATCGCGCCTGCCATGTCGGCGCGGGCATGATCGATGCCTATGCCGGCGCGCTCGGTGCGCTTGCCGCCCATGCCGGCGATGCCGCTACGCTGGAGCATCAGCTGGCGCTGATAGCCGGCACGTCGAGCTGCGTCGTGTCCTTTGCGCGGGAGCGCAAGCGCAGCACCGGCATGTGGGGACCTTATTACGAGGCCGTCTTCCCGGGGATGTGGCTCGCCGAGGCCGGACAATCGGCGACGGGCGCGCTTCTCGACCATATCGTCAGCATGCATGCGGCCGGCGGGCCGCCGACGGCGGCGCTGCATGATCGAATCGTGCGGCGCATCGCCGAGCTGCGGCTTGCCGAGGGCGATTCCCTTGGCGGGCGTATCCATGTTCTGCCCGACTTTCACGGTAATCGCTCGCCGCTTGCCGATCCGCATGCGCTCGGCGTCATCAGCGGCATGACGCTGGACGCCTCGTTCGACGGTCTTTGCCGGCTCTACTGGCGCACCAGCGTCGGCATTGCGCTCGGCATCCGCCATATCCTGGAGCGGATGCGGGATTACGGTTATGTGCCCGACACGCTGCATGTTGCCGGCGGCCATGTGAAGAATTCGGTCCTCATGGAACTCTATTCCGACGTGACCGGCTGCAAGGTCGTCATCCCGAAGATGAACGAGACCGTGCTTCTCGGCACCGCAATTGCCGCTTCCGTCTCCTGCGGTCTTCACGAAAGTCTCGGGGCGGCAGGCGCTGCGATGTATCCCGGCAGCCACGAACGGCTGCCCGATGCCGAAAAGAAGGCGCTCTACGATCGCGACTACAGGCGTTTCCTCGCCATGTACCGACATCGTGCGGAACTGGACGCCATGGAATAGGCGGCTTACCGCAGCGGCGCGTGGACGAACATGCCCTGGAGCTCTTCTATGCGGCGAATCCTGATTTCCGCCGTTTCGCCTGCGGCGTGAATGACCGTCACCGCCAGATATTCCAGCAACGACATCATGGCTGCGAGGCTTTCGCGGCTGGTCGCTCGCTGCGGCGGCAGCGATAGCGTGATGTTTGCGAATTCATGCGCCCACTCGGTAAACTGGCCCGTCACCAGCAGCACCTTGCAGCCTGCCCGGCGGGCGGAGCGGGCAAGCAGACGCGACGAGACGAAGCTCGGGGAGTCGATGACGACAAGCACTCCGTCGTCGGACGGGCCGCCAAACAGCTCGATATAGCTGCCATTGGCTCCATCGAGAAACAGGACCTGATCGCGGGCGAAGGCCAGGCGATCGCTGAAATAACGCGCAATCCCCGCCAGGCCTGGATGGGAGGCGACGAAAACAGTCCCCGCAGACAGGATTGCCGCAACCGCCTCCTGCCATTGCGGCTGGCTGGCGAGGTTGTAGATATGCTGCAGCATCTCGACCTGCTCGGCGATCTGCGTCGCCAGCGGACGGCCCTCGCTGGCATCCTTCTGCAGCTGCTCGAGCACGCTCGGCAATTGCGATGTCAGCGCCGGAGTGTTTTCCTTGAGGTGGACCTTGATGCCATCCAGCCCGTGATAACCGAGGGAGCGCAGGAACCGCCCCACCGTCATCGGGCTCAGCTCCAGCCTGTCGGCAACCGAAGAAGCCGTCTCGAACGGCAGCTCGTTCAGGTGCTCGGAGAAATACTTAGCAATTCTTCGCTCGGCGGGAGTGCCGATCTTTATATATTGCTTAAGTTTCTGGCTGAGATCTTCCAAATTTTGTGCCTCGTCGATGGTCTTTCCGATGTTCGGTTGCGCCCGTTTCTGCGTCAATCGACCATGCAAAACTACTGGGGTTGCCGATCTTGTTTTGGTTGTTGTTCTTAATGTGGCGCACAGGATATATTAGTATAAAATGTATTACAATAATTCAAATTTTTAATTGAGCATATTCATATATTCGCGCGAGATATTGATATCGATGCAACCGCTTCCTAGGTGTCCGATTGCCACCGAAAGAGGTCGACCGGATGATTGTCATTGCAGCGCGCCTTTCCCTCGCCAACCTCTTTGCGCCCGAGACGCGCAGGGTTTTCTGGAAGGTTCTGGGCCTGACATTGCTTGCGCTTGCCGTGCTGTGGTTCGCCCTGCGCGGTGTGTTCAATTCCTTCGCGCTGCCCTGGCTGCAGGGCTTCATGCCGTCGAGCTCGGACTGGACGGGCTGGCTTACGCTCTTCCTTGCCGTTTTTGCCGGCATTGCCCTGGCGCTGGCGATGGCGCTGCTGATCTCGCCGGTGACGGCGCTGATCGCCGGCCTCTTTCTCGACGATGTCGCCGAGGTTGTGGAAAAACGCGATTATCCGGGCGATGCGCCCGGGACCGCCATGCCGATCGTGGCGGCGCTGAAAAGCTCGGTGCGCTTTCTCGGCGTAGTCGTCGCCGGCAATATCGTGGCGCTGTTGCTGCTGTTCATTCCCGGCGTCAATCTCGTCGCCTTCTTTCTGGTGAACGGCTATCTGCTCGGCCGGGAATTCTTCGAATTCGCCGCCATGCGCTTTCGCTCGCCCGACGATGCCCGGCAATTCCGCGTCAAACATGCCTTGACGGTCTTTCTGGCCGGCCTGGTGATCGCCGCCTTTCTGGCGATCCCGCTGCTCAACCTGCTGACCCCGCTCTTTGCAGCCGGCATGATGGTGCATCTGCACAAGCTGATCTCGCACAAGGAAGCGAGCCTGCGCCTTCGGCAGGCTTAGCCCGCCGCTTCCGCACCGATGACCTGCGCCGGCAGTTCGACCAGCGGGGCAGGAATGTCCCAGGTCTTCTCCGGCGAGCGACAGAGATCGGCTATGACGCAACGCTCGCATTCCGGCTTGCGTGCCTTGCAACAGTAGCGCCCATGCAGGATCAGCCAGTGATGCGCATGGTAGAGATATTGATCGGGAATGATCTTCATCAGCCGCTGTTCGACTTCGTCGGGCGTCTTGCCGGGTGCAAGCAGCAGCCGGTTGGCGATGCGGAAGATGTGGGTGTCGACGGCCATCGTCGCCTGACCGAACGCCATCGATAGCACGACGTTCGCGGTCTTGCGGCCGACGCCCGGCAGGGTCATCAGTTCCTCGCGCGTTCGCGGCACCTCGCCGCCGAAGTCCGTAATCAGCTTTTCCGACAGCGCGACGACATTTTTCGCCTTGTTGCGGTAAAGACCGATCGTCTTGATATATTCGCGGATGCGCTCTTCCCCGAGATCGAGCATCTTCCGGGGGGTGTCGGCTATGGCGAAGAGGGCGCGCGTCGCCTTGTTGACGCCGGCGTCGGTCGCCTGCGCGGACAGGGCCACCGCAACGACCAGCGTGAACGGATTGACATGCTCCAGCTCGCCCTTGGGTTCCGGGCGCTGGATGGAAAAGCGGCGGAAGATCTCCTCGATGTCCGCCCTGGAATAGAGGCTTTTCGAGGCCGGCTTGCGGCCTGCGGCCGCATTTGACTTTTTCGCGGTTCGGGCGCTGGATTTGATCTTGGGATTTGCCATGAACGACCTATACTCAAGTCCCATGACGGAACGCAACGCCGATACGGCAGGAGACGGCAACAGGCCGGTTTTTGCCGCCGAATTATTTCCCCATCGTTCGCTGGGACGAAAGGGGTTCAGGGTGATGCTGGCCCTGGCGGGCATCGTCTGCTTCTTCTACAGCATTCTCTTCATCACCCGTGGAGCATGGCCGGTCGGTTTTTTCTTCGGTGCCGATTTCTTCCTGCTCTATGGTGCCTTCTGGCTGAATTACCGGTCGGGACGCGTGCGCGAAGAGGTCACGGTATCGCGCACCAATGTTTCCATCCGCAAATTCTCTCCGGCCGGACGGATGGTGGAACATCATTTCAATCCGTTCTGGACGCGTTTCCTCGTTCGCCGTCATCGCGAGATCGGTGTCGTGTCGATGCATGTGCGCGACAGAAGCCACGATACCGATGTCGGCTCCTTCCTCAATCCGGAAGATCGAGAGAGTTTTGCCAAGGCCTTCAAGCGCGCATTGACGACCGTCACGCAGCGGATATGAGCAGGTTCGCCGCAATCCGGGATATCACATTTTCGCAGCCGTGCCGCTTGCGCAAGAAACGGGTGGTTTTCGTTTTCCCGTCGTGGTTTTCTCCTTTCCAAGGAGAAAGTTTATGAATGCGATTGCACAGCTGAAGAAAGACATCACCCCGGAAGGTCAGGACTACGACACCGTGCGGGATGTCATCGAGCTCATCACCGAGGAATACCGTGAGCAGCCGTCGCTGGAGATGCTTGCCGACAGGCTCGGCCAGTCGCCGACCCAATTGCAGAAGACCTTCACGCGCTGGGCCGGATTGTCGCCCAAGGCGTTCCTTCAGGCTGTCACGCTGGATCATGCCAAGCGGCTCCTGCGCAAGGAGGATCTGCCGCTGCTGGAAACGTCCTTCGAAGTCGGACTTTCCGGGCCGAGCCGGCTGCACGATCTTTTCGTCACGCACGAGGCGATGTCGCCGGGCGAATGGAAGGCCAGGGGCAGCGGTCTGGTGATGCGCTATGCGTTCCACATCTCTCCCTTCGGCCTTGCCTTGATCATGGTCACGGATCGAGGTCTCGCCGGCCTTGCCTTCAGCGATACCGGCAATGAAAAAGCCTGCCTGGCCGATATGAGCTGCCGCTGGCCGAATGCGCAGTTCATCGAGGACCCGCAGGCGACGGCGCCTTACGCGGCGCGCATCTTCGAACGGTCGAACTGGACGAGCGACCAGCCGCTGCGGGTCGTGCTGATCGGCTCGGATTTCCAGCTTCGCGTCTGGGAAAGCCTTTTGAAGATTCCGATGGGCCGTGCCGTGACCTATTCGGATATCGCCAGGGATATCGGCCAGCCGACGGCGATGCGCGCCGTGGGCGCAGCCGTCGGCCGCAACCCGATCTCCTTCGTCGTGCCGTGCCACCGCGCGCTCGGCAAGAATGGCCAGCTCACCGGATATCACTGGGGGCTGACGCGCAAGCGGGCGATGCTGGGCTGGGAAGCGGGGGATGCCTGAGGGGGCGCAGGTTCGGAGTTTGCCGTGCCCGGGGTATACTTTCCCAAAATTCGGAGCCGATAACGGATCAGCCCTCAAGCTGCCTTTGCCAACGCCATCTGCAGCAGAGCCTTGGCGGCGCTTTCGTCCGTAATCAGCGTGTTGCAGCCGATGCGCTTGATGGTGGCGCTGATCGCCTGGGCGCGGTGGGCGCCGCCGGAGGAAATGACGATGTGCTTCGCCTTCTTCAGCGTATCGAGATCGACGGACATGACGCGCTTGTTGATGGGATGATCGACGGAGTTGCCCTCGGCGTCGAGGAAGTTGAACATGGTATCGCAGACGCAGCCGGCCTCGATCAATTCCTCCAGCTCGCGCTTCGAGATGAAGCCTTCCGACAGGGATGTCGATTGCGGGCCGATATCGCCGCAGCTGACGATGGCGAGGTCGAGGTTTTCCGCCAGCCGGTAGATGGCTTCGAGACCGCATTTTTCGATGAGGTTGCGCTTGGTCTCGACGGAGTCGACCAGCAGCGGCGCCAGGAACATGTAGCACTCCGCGCCGAGTTGGCTTGCCAGGCGCCATGTATAGTCGATCGGGTTGGTCTGGTGGACGGCGACGATGCCGCCGAGCAGGGAGACCACCTTGCAATTGTCGCGGCGGGGAGGGCGGAAGCTGGCGAGCGAGGCTGTCATCGTCCGGCCCCAGCCGACGCCGATCGTATAATTGTCGGGGATGGCTTCCGTCAGGAACTGGCCGAGCGCCAGGCCGACGCTTTTTGCCTGCGCATTGACGTCGCCGTTCGCCGGCTCGGGAACGACGATCGCTTCATCGAGCCCATAGGTGCGTTCGAGCTTGATCGCCAGTTCGACGCAATCGTCGATACCTTCGGTGATCCAGATCTGGACCTCGGCGCGGCGCATGGCCTCGTCCAGAAGCCGGATGACGGTGGTGCGGCTGATGCCGAGCTGTTCGGCAACGTCCTTCTGCGTCAGGCCCTGATTGTAATAGAGCCATGCGGCGCGAAGCCTCAGCGAGGAGGTCTCCGAATAAGCGGTATGGGTTCCGCGTCTCAGTTTGGCCACAGGTCCTCCGGCAAGATTGTCGCACGCGCTATTAAACGTCACGATCCGCCGGGGATGCGAAAATCTGGTTGTGGCGGACGACAGGAGCAGGCGAGATAGGCTCTTCTGCTGCCGATATTCGGTTGACATGAAACTTATGTCAACCGAATTGCACAAATGTCCTTGACTTTTCGGTGCGAGATTGCTGATAGTCAGCAGTGAGGAATTCGGTCTTGTCCAGTCGAGGAGGACAATGTGCGAGTGCTGCTGCGAGCAAGTGCCAGGCCGGACACGGAGCCATATAGGGCGCCCGGTGCCGATGGAAAGCTTGTTTTCGGAAGGTTGTCTCCTCATCGCTCGGCCGTTCGCCGGAAATGGAACTTTCGCGCTTTTTACCCCGTTACCGAAACATAGGAGAAGGAAGGCCGCACCCCTGACGCCTTCACGTCCCGTCCGACGAAAAGACCGGATCTGCCGCCCGATATCCCCGTCCCAATGGGCCTCATTCAACAAGGATACCTGTTATGACTTCCAAGCTTGACCAACTCCGCGCCATGACGACGGTCGTGGCCGATACCGGCGATATCGAGGCGGTCGCTCGCCTGAAGCCGGTGGATTGCACCACCAACCCGACCATCGTGCTGAAGGCGCTCGGCACGCCGATGTTCGCCGATGCGATCAAGGAAGCCGTCGCCTGGGGCAAGAAGCAGGGCGGCGCGTCGGAAGCTGTCGTCCATGCCGTTGCCGATCGTTTGGCAATCTCCGTCGGCGCGGCGCTTTCCGGTCTCGTTCCGGGCCGCGTGTCGACCGAAGTCGACGCCGACCTGTCCTTCGACACCGAAGCGTCGCTCGCCAAGGCCCGCGCCATCATCGCCGCCTACAAGGAGCGCGGCATCGAGCGCGACCGCATCCTGATCAAGCTCGCCTCCACCTGGGAAGGCATCCGTGCCGCCGAGGTGCTGCAGAAGGAAGGCATCGACTGCAACCTGACGCTGCTCTTCAGCAAGGCCCAGGCCATTGCCTGCGCCGATGCCAAGGCATTCCTGATTTCGCCTTTCGTCGGCCGCATCCTCGACTGGTACAAGAAGTCGACCGGCAAGGACTACACTGCGGATGAAGATCCGGGCGTCATCTCGGTTCGTGACATCTATCACTACTACAAGTCCAACGACATCAAGACGATCGTCATGGGCGCCTCCTTCCGCAACACCGGCGAAATCGAAGCGCTGGCCGGCTGCGACCGCCTGACGATCAGCCCGAACCTGCTCGACGAACTGTCCAAGGACGAAGGCAAGCTGGAGCGCAAGCTCTCGCCGGAAAACAAGGGTTCCGTCGAAAAGATCGCCGTCGACGAAAAGACCTTCCGCTGGATGATGAACGAAGACGCTATGGCAACCGAGAAGCTCTCCGAAGGCATCCGCGCCTTCGCCAAGGACCTCGGCACGCTGCGCGCCATGGTCAGCAAGGAACTGCAGCTCGCTGCTGCTTAATGTGATTTTGCTTCTCTCTTTAGGGGGAGTCATGATTTGAGAGGGGTGTCGCAGGAATGCGGCGCCCTTTTTATTTGGGGTGATAGGTTGGGACTTTGAGTTTGCGCGCCTATGACACCCCCCTCTGTCCCTTTCGGGACATCTCCCCCACAAGGGGGGAGATTGGTAGCCTGCAGCACCCGCTCGCCTCAAACGAACATCGAATCTGTTGAAATTACAGTTATCGGTTTGAAGAGAACGAGCGGCAAACTCCCAACGATCTCCCCCCTTGTGGGGGAGATGTCCCGAAAGGGACAGAGGGGGGTGTCATAGGCGCGGCGGATGCGAGGCCCGAGATGACCTACCCTATAAACTCCCCCCTGACCTTCTCCGACTGCCCACCGATCGTCGGCGCCGCCAGGCTATTCTTGGCTCTGACGCCATTCACCCGGATCGGGCTTGCCGTCGTGCGCACCGACACCCCGTCGTCACGCGTCACCGTCTGCAGTATGTCGAGCTGGCGGAAGGCGGCGCTTTGCAGCAGCTGCGGCCAGTCGAGCACTTCCGCCGCCCAGATATCGGCCGGCTCCAGTATGGCGAGCCATTCGGCAACCGTCTTTTCCTGTAGGCGGCTCGCGATCATGGTCTTGATCTCGTCGCGGCGCTGGAAGGCATCATCCGGCGTGTAGTCCGAAAGAGCGGGCAGCTTCAGCAGCGGCGCGAGTTTCGCCAATGGCATCATGGCCAGCGCCAGCCAGCCTTCGGCGCAGCGATAGACGCCATAAGGTGCGGCGAGATAGGCGTGGGCATTGCGCACCGTGGATTTCTTCGGCAGGCGGCCGCCGTCGTTGAGATGCGTGGTCAGCACCTCGAACTGAAAATCGACCAGGGCTTCCAGCAGGCTCGTTTCCACATGCACGCCGCGCCCGGTCACGCCGCGCCGCACGAGACCGGCAAGGAGGGCCTGAACGAGGAGGTTGCCGGCCAGCATGTCGGCGACCGCAAGCCCGAAAGGCACCGGTCCGTCATCGGCCTCGCCGTTCAGCCACATGGCGCCGGAGCGGGCCTGCGCCAGCAGATCCTGTCCGGGGAGGTGGCGCCATCCATTGTCGGGGCCATATCCGGTGATGCTGCCATAGACGATGCGGGGATTGATCGCGGCAACGGAGGCGTAGTCGAGGCCGAGGCGCTCGATGACGCCGGGGCGGAAGTTCTGGATGACCACGTCGGCCTTCGCGATTAATGCCCGCAATTCCCGCAGGTCGCTCTCGTCCTTCATGTTGACGGCAAAGCTCTCCTTGCCGCGGTTGATGGCGTGAAAGAGCGTGGAATCGCCGCCGATTTCCGTATCGCTGAGATAGAGCCGGCGGCAGAGGTCGCCGCCGTCGGGCCGCTCGATCTTGATGACGCGCGCGCCGAGATCGCCGAGCCGCAGGGCGGCCATCGGACCGGCCAGAAACTGGCTCATGTCCAGTACGAGAATGCCGGAGAGCAGGCCCTCTTCGTTTTCAGTATTCATGTCAGGCTTTCAGCGGCGGCGCGTCCGACGGCCTGCCGTTCTTGTAGCGCACGGTCTGGATATGCTCGCAATAGAGCACGAGTTCGCCTTCGCCCTTGAAGACTTCGTAGGAGGAGCGGATCAGGCCGAGCTCGGCATATTTCGGCTGCTTATCCAGATTGGTGCGGATGGTGTAGATCGTGTCGCCGATGAAGGTGGGCTTGATGAAGCGCAGCTTGTCGTAGCCATAGGAAAAGGCATTGACGCAATTGGTGGCGACAAGGCCGAGGCCGGCGGAAAAGACGAAGGCGCCGGCGACGAGCCGCTTGCCGAACAGTCCCTCGGTTTCGGCAAAGATCTGGTCGCTGACGTAGGGGTGCATGTCGAGCACCAGCGCGTTGAACTGCTGGGACTCGCCTTCGGAGATCGTCCGGCGCAGCGAACGGATCCTGTGGCCGAGCTCGAAATCCTCGTAGAACCAGTTTTCCGCGTTCCAGACGGGGATTTCGGCGTGATCGACCGGCATGGTCTTCGGATAGGTGCTGGATACGCCGACGGTGGCGGTCATGGCGGTGTCTTTCGGTGGAAATCCCCGGTCTCAGAGAGACCAGAGGCGCTTGGCATTGAGATGGTAGAGGCCGTTGCGTTCGTCGGCGCTTGCGCCCTGCATCAGCGCATGAGTGGCGGCGACCCATGTGGAGAGATTGCCGCCCAGCGTGCAGACCGGCCAGTCGCTGCCCCAGATGACACGATCCCAGCCGAAGCTCGCGATGCAATGTTCGATGAAGGGGCGCAGCGTTTCCGGCGTCCAGCTGTCGGGATCGGCATAGGCGACGACGCCGGAAATCTTCACGATGACGTTCGGCCGCTTCGCAACTTCGGTGATGCCCGACGACCAGCTTTCGCTGAGCCCGTCCTTTACAGCCGGCACGCCGCAATGATCGAGGACGAACCGGATATCGGGATTGAGGTCGATCAGCGCGATCGCCTTGGATATCTGATGCGGCAGGACGCACAGGTCGAAGGTGAGCCGGGTATTGCCGAGGCGCTTGAGATTCTCACGGAAGAGCGCGCCCTCGGAGACATCATCCGGCACGACATGCAGCACGCGCCGAAAGCCCTTGACGAAGGGGTCGGCGAGCACACGTTCGAGATAGGCGGTAAAGCCGGTGCTTTCGGGGCGGCAGGCGGCGATGGCGCCGCGCAGCAGACTACCGGGCTCGCGGCTCAGGCCTTTGACGTATTCCGTCTCCGGTTCGATATCGTCTTCGGAAACGTCGACTTCCATATGAAGCGTATCGGTGATCCCGAGGCGTTTGGCCTCGCGAGCATAGTCTTCGTAAAGGCTGTCGCGGTTGAGCGCGCCGGCGTCAGCCAGCCAGGGATAGGCGAGCCGTTTCCGGTCGACGATGTGCAGATGGCTGTCGAAAAGCATGGCGTTCCTCCCATACCTGCTTGCTCAACATATACTCACAGAAGAATAGTTTATTCAAATAAAAATTATAGCTCGGCCTTATCGATCGTGCCCGCGACGGTTTCGGAAATCTCCTTTGCCGCTTCCCGCACATACTGGATGACTTGATCGTAGGTCGGTGCCTTGGGATTGACGGGCTCGATATAGGGACAGGTGAGCGCGGCAAGTCCATTGCCGTCCATGGCCAGGATCGGGGCGGAAATGTTGCGCACGCCACTGGTCTGCAGGCTGTCCATGGTTTCGAAGCCCTTTTCGCGGATTGCCCGCAGCTTCTCTCCCAGATCGGCCGGCGGCTCTTCGGCATCCTGCTCCTGCCGCCGTTGCTCGTTGATCATCATCAGGCGCTGCTTGTCGTCGCGGAACGCCAGCAGAATGTGCCCGGAGCCGGTATTGTAGAGATTGATCTGCGCGCCGACGCGGATCGAGATGCCCCAATAGGTCGGCGAATCCTGCTGGGCGATGACGACGACCGAGCCGCGGTCGTAGATCGCCAGATGGCAGGCCTGCTCGGCGCGGTTGGAGAATTCGCGCATCAGCGGCGTGGCAAAGGACACGAGACGGCGCACCGGCGCATGATAATGCGCCAGGCCGAAGAGCTTCAGCGTCAGATAGAACCGGTCGCCATCCTGCCTTTGCACATAGCCGCGCCGTACCAGGCGATCGAGCATGCGGTAGAATTCGTTGGGGCTCTTGTTGAGCGCCTTGGCGATTTCCGCCTGCGTCAAGCCGCCGTCGATCGTCGCCAGCAATTCCAATATGTCGAGCCCCTTGTCCAGGGCCGGCGCGCGATAGCGGTCACTGTCGTCTTCCACACTCATCAACGAGTCCCCCATGCGAAGAAACATGAATCATCATTCATATATGAATGAATGCATTTTACAAGCGCGCGATCTCGGCTTGACGGCCAATGAATAAGATGTTTACTTATAAATCATTGATCCATATTTGGGTCGAGAGGGCAATCGGACAAGGGGTCCGATCTCAAGGGAGGAACTTCGATGAGGAATTGGAAGGCCGGTCTTGCTGCCGGCACGATGGCATTGCTTGCCGGCACAGCGGTCTTCGCCGCCGATCTGCCGGGCAAATTTCCGGGCGTGACGATCGATGCCAAGCTTATCGGCGGTCAGCAGTACGAGCCGCTTTATGCGCGCATTGCCGACTGGGAGAAGGAAACGGGCGCCAAGGTCAACATTCTCTCCAAGAAGAACCACTTCGAGCTCGACAAGGAAATCAAGTCGGACATGGCCTCGGGCAGCATCTCCTGGTGCGTCGGCTCGAACCACTCGTCCTTTGCGCCGCAGTATCCCGACCTCTACACCGATCTTTCCAAGCTGCTGCCGAAGGAAGAAATCGACAAATACGTCGATTCGACCATTCAGGCATCGACCATCGACGGCCGCCTGATCATGCTGCCGCGCGCCCAGTTCGACGTTTCCGCGCTCTATTATCAGAAGAGCCTCTATACCGACGAAGCCAAGAAGAAGGCTTTCAAGGAGAAGTACGGCTACGATCTGGCGCCGCCCAAGACCTGGAAGGAAGTCTCCGACCAGGCGATCTTCTTCTCCAATCCGCCGAACTTCTTCGGCACGCAGTTCCCCGGCAAGGAAGAGGCAATCAACGGCCGCTTCTATGAAATGCTGGTCGCGGAAGGCGGCGAATATCTCGACAAGGACGGCAAGCCTGCCTTCAACTCCGAAGCCGGCGTGCGCGCGCTCGACTGGTTCGTCAACATGTACAAGGCCAAGGCCGTTCCGGCCGGCACGACCAACTATCTGTGGGACGACCTCGGAGCCGGTTTTGCGTCCGGTTCGGTCGCGCTCGATCTCGACTGGCCGGGCTGGGCGACCTATTTCAACGATCCGAAGTCCTCGAAGGTTGCCGGCAATGTCGGCGTCGTCGTGCAGCCGACCGGCTCGTCCGGCAAGCACACCGGCTGGTCCGGCCACCACGGCTTCTCGGTGACCGAAGCCTGCGCCCACAAGGACGCCGCCGCCTCGCTCGTCTGGTTCCTGACGAACGACGATTCGCAGAAGCTCGAAGCCGCTAACGGCACGCTGCCGACCCGCAAGGCGGTCTGGGACTGGGACATCCAGCAGGCGGCTTCCGACCCTTACAAGAAGGAAGTGCTGAGCACCTTCCAGGAAGCCATGAAATATGCCTTCCCGGTTCCGCGCACGCCGCAATGGATCGAGATTTCCAACGTCGTCTATCCTGAGCTGCAGGCGGCCATCCTCGGCGACAAGACCTCGAAGGAAGCGCTCGATACCGCAGCCCAGAAGGCCACGGATGTCCTGAAGGACGCAGGCGCGCTCTGAGCGATGCAGCCGAAGTCCCGCGCCGTCCAAGGCGCGGGACTTCGGCAATCCGACTTCGAGAATGGCTTACGACCGGCACCAGGGGCCGGTCTGTTCAGCCGGTTCCCGCCGGCTTCTCGGTCCCAGGCAATTCATTCCACGCAGTCCGGGCCACGCTGGCGAGGAATGCCGACAGGTGCAAACCATGCTCAAAAGAATATCTCCACCGGTCCTGCTTCTTCTTCCGGCGATCATCGTTCTAGTGGCCGTGGTGCTGTTTCCGCTGCTTCTGTCCTTCTATTCGAGCTTCACGCCGTTTCGCCTGACGCGGCCGGCGACGCTGTTCACCTTCATCGGCCTGCGCAACTATATCCGTATCCTGAGCGATCCGGTGTTTCTGGCCGCTTTCGTGCGTACCGTGGTGCTTTTGACGATTGCGCTCAATCTGGAAATGCTGCTTGGCCTCGGGTTGGCTGTTCTGGTCAACAAGGCGACCCACGGCAAGCGCGTGCTGCGCACGCTGATGATGTTTCCGATGATGTTCTCGCCTGTACTCGTCGGCTTCCAGTTCAAATTCATGTTCAACGACAATGTCGGCATCATCAACAATGCGCTGCAGTCGCTGGGCATTACCAATGATGCCATACCGTGGCTCATCGACGGCAATCTGGCGCTGCTGTCCATCGTTATCGCCGAAGTCTGGTCTTCGACCTCGGTCTTCGCGATCCTCATCCTTGCGGGTCTGCTCGCCATGCCGCAGGAGCCGGTGGAGGCCGCGAAGGTTGATGGCTGCACCAGCTGGCAGACCTTCCGCTATGTCACCTGGCCGTTCCTGATGCCCTTTGCCTTCATCGCCATGACAATCCGCTCGCTCGACGTCGCCCGCGCCTATGACATCGTCAAGATCATGACGGATGGCGGGCCGGCGCGGCGTACCGAGCTGATCTGGACGCTGGTCGGGCGCACCGCCTATGCCGACGCGCAGATGGGGCTCGCCAACGCCATGGCCTATGTCTCGATCTTTCTGTCCATCGCCTTCACAGTCTATTTCTTCCGTAAGCTGGCGCTTGCCCGCACCCAGATCGGAGCGGAGTGGTAATCATGGATCGCAACGCTCAACAACGCCTCCAGCGCCGTCTGCGTAAAGCCGCCTATCTCATCGGCCTTTTTCTCGCGATGCTCGTCATCTGCCTGCCCGGCTTCTGGATCGTCATCAGCTCGCTGCGCCCGACCGTGGAAATCATGGCGAAGCCACCGGTCTGGGTTCCGCAGGAGCTTTCGCTGGAAGCCTATCGCGCCATGTTCAGCGGCGTCGGGCAGGGCGGTATTCCGGTCTGGGATTATTTCCGCAATTCGCTCGTCATCTCCGTCACCTCGACGGCCGTCGCATTGGTGATCGGCATGTCCGGCGGCTATGCCTTCGCCCGCTTCCGCTTCCGCGGCAAATCGGCCGTGTTCCTCGGGCTGATGCTGACGCGCTCGGTGCCCGGCGTGGCGCTATCGCTGCCGCTCTTCATGGTCTATGCGCGGCTCGGCATCATCGACACACATTTCGGCCTGATCCTTACCTATGTCGCGCTCAACGTGCCCTTCACCATCTGGCTGATCGATGGCTTCTTCCGGCAGGTGCCGAAGGATCTTGCCGAGGCAGCCCAGATCGACGGCTGCACGCGCTGGCAGGCTTTCTGGCAGGTGGAATTCCCGCTTGCCGGTCCCGGCATCGCATCCGCCGGCATCTTCGCCTTCCTTACCTGCTGGAACGAATATGCACTGGCCTCGCAACTGACGCGCTCCGTCGATTCCAAGACGCTGCCCGTGGGCTTGCTCGACTATACGGCCGAGTTCACCATCGACTGGCGCGGCATGTGCGCGCTCGCGGTGGTGATGATCATTCCGGCGCTCGCTCTCACTTTCATCATTCAGAAGCATCTGGTGTCGGGTCTGACATTCGGTGCGGTCAAAGGTTGATCTTAATGGCTCAGGTTTCCCTCAAAAAACTCGTCAAGCGCTATGGCGCTCTGGAAATCGTCCACGGGATCGATCTCGATATCGCGGACAAGGAGTTCATAGCGCTCGTTGGTCCGTCCGGCTGCGGCAAGTCGACGACGCTACGCATGATCGCCGGCCTCGAGGAGGTTTCCGGCGGCACGATCGAGATCGGCGATACCGTCGTCAACGACCTGCCGCCGCGCGATCGCAACATCTCCATGGTGTTCCAGTCCTATGCGCTCTATCCGCACATGACGGTGCGCGAGAACATGGGTTTTTCGCTGAAAATCGCCAAGCAGCCGCAGGCCGAGATCGACCGCCGCGTCAACGAGGCGGCCGCCATCCTCAGCCTCGAAGCCCTGATGGATCGCCGACCGGCACAGCTTTCCGGCGGCCAGCGCCAGCGTGTCGCTATGGGCCGCGCCATCGTGCGCCAGCCGGAAGTCTTCCTCTTCGACGAGCCGCTGTCGAACCTCGACGCCAAGCTGCGCACGCAGATGCGGACCGAGATCAAGAAGCTGCATGCCAAGGTGCAGTCGACGGTGGTCTACGTCACCCACGACCAGGTCGAGGCCATGACGCTGGCGGATCGCATCGTCATCATGCGCGACGGCCATATCGAGCAGGTCGGCACGCCGGACGAGGTGTTCAAGCGGCCGGCCACGCGCTTCGTCGCCGGCTTTATCGGCTCGCCGCCGATGAATATCGAGGAAGCCACCGTGAAGGCGGGCGAACTCGTGTTCGGGAACGGCGACCGGTTGCCGCTGCCGGGCCAGTTTGCCGGCAAGATCAGGGATGGCGAAAAGGTCGCCTTCGGCCTCAGGCCCGACGACATCTTTCCGACGGGTCATGGCCTGCACTCCGGCGCGGAATCGGCCGTCCACGAACTGACGCTGCCCGTCGCCATCACCGAGCCGCTCGGCAATGAAACGCTTGTCTTCATCGAATTCGCCGGACGCGAGTGGGTGACGCGCATGCTCAATCCGCGCGCCTTGAAAAGCGGCGAGCAACTGAAGATGAGCTTCGACCTCAGTCAGGCGCACCTCTTCTCCGTCGAAACCGGCAAGAGCCTGGCAAACTGAGGAGGTGACTTATGGCACGGATCGAAAAAATTGAGCTGCGCATGGTCGACCTGCCGCCGAAGGTGAAGCGGACGGATGCGATCCAGAGTTTCGTCAGCCAGGAAACGCCCATCGTCACCGTTACCGACAGCGACGGCGCTGTCGGCACCGGCTACAGCTATACAATCGGCACCGGCGGTTCTTCCGTCATGCGGTTGCTGTCTGATCATCTGGTGCCGCTTCTGATCGGCGAGGATGCCGACTGCATCGAGGCGATCTGGCACAAGCTGGAATTTGCCACCCATGCGACGACCATCGGACCCATCACGGCGCTGGCGCTTGCGGCCGTCGACACAGCACTTTGGGACTTGCGCGCCAAGAAGCAGGGCCTGCCACTGTGGAAGCTCGCCGGCGGCGCCAAGGACCGCTGCCCGCTCTATACGACAGAGGGCGGCTGGCTGCATATCGAGAAGGAGGCCTTGGTCGAGGACGCCTTGCAGGCGAAGGCCAAAGGCTTTTCCGGCTCGAAGGTGAAGATCGGCAAGCCGCATGGCTCCGAGGATTACGACCGGCTTTCGGCGATGCGCCTGGCGCTCGGCTCCGGCTTCGAAATCATGACGGACTGCAATCAGGGCTTTACCGTCGATGAGGCGATCCGCCGTGCCGCGCGCCTCAAGGAGCTGGACCTCGCCTGGATCGAGGAGCCGTTGCCGGCCGACGATCTGGACGGCCATATCCGGTTGACGCGCTCGACGCCGACGCCGATCGCGGTCGGCGAATCCATGTATTCCATCCGGCATTTCCGCGAGTACATGCAGAAGGGCGCTTGCTCGATCGTGCAGGTGGACGTGGCCCGCATCGGCGGCATTACGCCCTGGTTGAAGGTGGCCCATGCCGCCGAAGCCTTCGACATTCCGGTCTGCCCGCACTTCCTGATGGAACTGCATGTCAGCCTCGTCTGCGCCGTGCCGAACGGCAAATATGTCGAATACATCCCGCAGCTCGACGATCTCACCACGAAGCGGATGGAAATCGTCGATGGCCGGGCGCTTGCACCCGCCGAGCCCGGTCTCGGCATCGCCTGGGACTGGGACGCGGTGAAGGCGCGCTCGATCGGCGAATTCACCCGGGAAATCCACGGCTGAGGAGGAGCTGGCCATGCAGCGGATGGGAATGGTGATCGGTCTGGAGCCGGCCAAGATTGCGCAATACAAGGCGCTTCACGCGGCCGTCTGGCCCGAGATTCTGGCGCTGATTTCCGAATGCAACGTCACCAACTATTCGATCTTCCTGAAGGAGCCGGAAAATCTCCTGTTCGGTTACTGGGAATATGTCGGCACCGATTTCGAGGCCGACATGCGCAAGATGGCGGCGAGCCCGAAGAACCAGGAATGGTGGTCCGTCTGCATGCCCTGCCAGAAGCCGCTCGAGACCCGCAGGCAAGGCGAGTGGTGGGCCATGATGGAGGAGGTTTTTCATCATGACTGACGTTCAATCGGAGCCACTCATTCTGCCAGCAGTGAGAACATGGAGTGTATACCCCCCTCTGTCAGCTTCGCTGACATCTCCCCCACAAGGGGGGAGATTGGTAACTCGCGGCTATTTCTCGCAATCAGCAGATATCGAATCTGCAGGCGGCGCAGTTGTTCGTTTCCTGAGGCGGCTCGAAACGCTCCCAATGATCTCCCCCCTTGTGGGGGAGATGTCACGAAGTGACAGTGGGGGGTATGTAGCTTCAACAAACTCCAAAGCTGATGCTTCGGGAGCACTTCAATGACCTTCGATCCCAAATCCCTCCGCCAGTGGTGGCCGAAGCCTTCGAACCCGTGTCCGATCGTGGTCTTCGGCGCCGGCAGCATCGTCGGCGACGCGCATCTGCCGGCGTACAAGCAAGGCGGCTTTCCGGTCGCCGGTCTCTACGATCCGAATGCCGAGAAGGCTGCGGCGCTTGCCGCTCAATGGGGCATCCGCGCTTTCGGCTCCGAGGCAGAGGCACTTGCCGTCGAAGGCGCGATCTTCGATCTGGCGACGCCGCCGGCGGCGCATGCCGCGATCCTTGCAAAATTGCCGCGCGGCTCTTTCGCGCTGATCCAGAAGCCGATGGGCAGCGATCTGGCCGGGGCCACCGAAATTCTGAGGGTTTGCCGCGAGCGGGACATCAAGGCGGCCGTCAATTTCCAGCTTCGTTTCGCACCGATGATGCTGGCGCTCTACGACGCGGTTGAGAAGGGCTATCTCGGCGATGTCGTCGATTTCGATGCCTGGCTGGCCCTTGCAACGCCCTGGGGACTTTGGCCCTTCCTGAAAGGCCTGCCGCGCATCGAGATCGCCATGCATTCGATCCATTATTTCGATTTCATTCGCGGACTGCTCGGCAACCCGCAAGGCGTTCATGCCAAAACGATCGGCCATCCCAACCACGATGTCGCGCAGACGCGGACGGCGGCGATCCTCGATTATGGCGACAAGGTACGCTGTGTGCTCTCTGTCAATCACGACCATGATTTCGGCCGCAAGTATCAGGCTTGCGAATTTCGCATTAGCGGCACCGAGGGTGCCGCCTACGTCAAGCTCGGCGTCAATCTCGACTATCCGCGCGGCGAGCCGGACGAGCTTTGGATCCGCCCCGCCGGTGGCAGCGAGTGGGTCGAGGTCAAGCTGGAGGGCGCCTGGTTCCCGGATGCTTTCGTCAACCGCATGGCCAACCTGCAGCGCTTCGCATCCGGCGAGGATAAGGATCTGATCGGGTCGGTCGAGGATGCCTGGCAGACCATGGCCCTTGTCGAGGCCGCCTATCAGTCGAGCGCCGCGCCCGCGACGCCGATCGCAGAACTTCCAAAGGCTTGAGGAATGGCAGAGCAAACCATCTATTTCGAAGACTACGAACCAGGTCATGTCCGAATGACCACAGGACGGACGATCACCGAGACCGACTTCGTCGTTCATGCCGGCCATACCGGCGATTTCTTTCCGCATCACATGGATGCAGAGTTCGCCAAGACCCTGCCCGGCGGCCAGCGTATCGCGCATGGCACGATGATTTTCGCGATTGGCGTCGGTCTCACGGCCTCGCTGATCAACCCCGTCGCCTTTTCCTATGGCTACGATCGGCTGCGTTTCGTCCGTCCGGTGCATATCGGCGATACGATCCGCACTCGCGTCACCATTTCGGCGAAGGAAGATGACCCGAAGCGGCCACAGGCAGGCCGCGTGGTCGAGCGCTGCGAGGTGCTGAACCAGCGCGACGAAGTGGTGCTCGCTGCCGACCATATTCTGATCGTCGAACGCAAGCCGCGCGTGGAGAAGGCATGATGGTGAAGCTTAAAGGAATGACCTGGTCGCATCCGCGCGGCTACGATCCGATGATCGCCTGCTCCAAAGAGTGGCAGGAAAAGACCGGCGTCGAGATCAGCTGGGAAAAGCGGTCGCTGCAGGATTTCGAGACTTTTCCGGTCGAAGAGCTTGCTGCCCGATACGACCTCATCGTCATCGATCATCCGCATGTCGGCCAGATCACGCGGGAGAATTGCCTTTTGCCGCTCGGCGATGCCGCCCATGCGGATGAAATCGCGGCGATCGCGGCCGGCACCGTCGGGCGCTCCTATCCGAGCTATAACTGGCAGGGCTGCCAATGGGCCTTCCCGCTCGACGCGGCGACGCAGGTGCAGGCCTACCGGCCGGATCGCCTGAGCGCACCGGTCAAGGATCTTGCCGAGTTCGTCACGCTCGCCCGGGAAGGCAGGGCGATCCTGCCGATGCGGCCGCCGCATTCGCTGATGACCTTCATCACGCTTGCGGCCCATCTCGGCACGCCCTGCAGCATCGAAGGACCCGACTTCATCGCCAGGGCCGATGGCGAAGCAGTGCTCGACTGGATGGCGCGGATCGTCGCTGCCATGGATTCCCGCTGCTACGAGATGGATCCGATTGCGATGTTCGATCTGATGAGCCAGGCTGACAGTCCTTATGTGGCGTCTCCGTTCGTCTACGGTTACGTGAACTATTCCTTTGCCGGTTTCAGGCCGGCGCGGATCGCCTTTGCCGATATACCCGTCATCGATGGCCGCGCGCCGAATGGCTCGGCGCTTGGCGGCACGGGCATTGCCGTGTCGGCGCGCACGCAGGCGCCTGAGGAGGCGAAGGCCTTTGCGCGCTGGATCGCAAGCGGGGCCGCGCAGGCCGGCATCTATGCCGATGGTAACGGCCAGCCGGGCCATGCCGACGCGTGGGTCAGCGATGCGGTCAATGCGCCGGCGCTCGATTTTTACCGCAATACGCGCGCGACATTGGAAGGCGCCTATGTGCGGCCGCGGCATGACGGCTACATGGCATTCCAAAGCGATGCGTCCGAGATGATTAGCGATGGACTGCGAACCGGCGAGCGGCATACAGTCCTCATCGAGAAGATGAACCGCCGCTTCGCGCAGTCCTTCGAGGCTTAAGGAGAGGCTGCGCCAACTGATTGTTATTGCTTGATCTTATCAGACGTCGGCGATGCAGCCGGCTACGGATGATGGGGTCATGGTTCCCGAGGAAAGGATCAGGATCATGGGTCACGGGTTGGAAGGCAAGAAGGTCGTCATCACGGCGGCAGGACAGGGCATCGGCCGGGCATCGGCGGAGCGCTTCATTTCGCTCGGCGCGCATGTCTACGCCACCGACATCAACGAGCAGACGCTCTCGACGCTGGATGGCGCCAGCAAGCATGTGCTGAACGTGCTCGACAGCGCCGCCGTCAAGGCTTTCGCGGAAGAGATCGGCCCTATCGACGTGCTCTTCAACTGCGCCGGTTTCGTCCATGCCGGCACGATCCTCGACTGCGAGGAGAAGGACTGGGATTTCTCCTTCAACCTGAATGCCAAGGCGATGTATACGACCTGCCGCACCTTCCTGCCGGGAATGCTGGAGCAGGGCAAGGGCTCGATCGTCAACATGGCTTCGGTCGCGTCGAGCGTGAAGGGCGTGCCCAACCGCTTCGCCTATTGCGCCTCCAAGGCCGCCGTCATCGGGCTTACCAAGTCGATCGCCGCCGATTTCGTCGCCAGGGGCATCCGTGCCAATGCCATTTGCCCCGGCACGGTCGACAGCCCCTCGCTGCACGAGCGGCTGCGGGCAACCGGCGACTACGAAAAGGCGATGAAGGATTTCATAGCCCGCCAGCCGATGGGCCGTATCGCGACTGCCGAGGAGATCGCCGCGCTCGTGACCTATCTGGCCGGCGACGAAGCGGGCTTCACGACGGGCCAGACCCACGTCATCGATGGCGGCTGGACGGCCTGAGCCTGTCCTGCCCGGAGCAATTCCAGGAAAAGTGCATGGCGTTTTTCCGTCCGGAATTGCCTTCAAACAAAAGGATAGAGCGTTTTCGCGATTCGAGGGAAAGCGGAAAGACTCTAGCCAGGGTCCCGTATTGCGGGGCCTCCTTTTATTTGCCACTCTCTTGACGAATCGGTTTCTCGAAAGACGGTAGCGATCGGAGAGCGGCATGGATGCCAACGGATTTTTGTATCGCTCCAGGGGGCTTGTGCTATGGCGCAAGCACCATGTGATCCTGATTTCGATCCTTGCCGGGGTCGCGGTCTTCCTGCTGCTGACATCCCGTGAACTGAACGCCGGCAATCTGCTTATCGCATGGGACACGACGGCCGTCGTTTACATTGTCTATAGCCTCTACCGGATGCTGACGGCGGATGCGCAGCGCATTCGCAAACGCTCCGCCGACCTCGATTTTTCCGACGTGTTCCTGTTGTTTCTGTCTATTGCGGCAGCGCTCGCCAGCATCGGCGGGATCGCGCTGGATCTGCTGGGCGTGAAGGATGCGCCGCCGGCCGTCGGCCTGTTCCGCCTCATGGTGGCGATTGCGACGATCCTGATTTCGTGGACGTTCCTGCATACGCTGTTCACGATCCACTACGCGCATCGGTTCTATGGCGCGGGCAAGGGGCAGGGGCTGAAATTCGCCGAGCCGGTGGAGGAGCCGATCTATTGGGACTTCCTCTATTTTTCCTTCACCATCGGTGTGGCGGCGCAGACCGCCGACATCGGCATTTCCACGGTAGCGATGCGTAAGCTGGCGCTTCTGCACGCCATCCTGTCGTTCCTGTTCAATACGACGATTCTGGCGCTTGCCATAAATGTCGGGGCGAGCCTGATCTAAAGCAATTCCAGGAAAGTGCGCAGCGGTTTTCCGTCCGGAATCGCGTCAAAGCAACGAGGTGGAGCGGTTCCGTGAAATACGGAACCGCTCCAAGTCTACTCCTTGCCGATATTGGCTTGTATCGTCAGACGATGGCGTTGCCGGCCATGACGGCCAGAACCAGAAACACCAGGAAGATGATCAGGAAGATGGCGAAGAGAACGCGCGCAATGGTTGCGGTCGCGGCCGACACGCCGGAAAAGCCGAAAAAGCCGCTGATCAGCGAAACCACAAAGAAAATGAGAGCCCATTTCAGCATTTAGCAGTCTCCTCTGCGTTGTACTCCTTAAAGACGCGGAAGGAGGGTAAATTGTTCCGAAGCCGTTTCGATTATGGAATTCGGGTTTGGTGGCTCCGAAGTCTGCGGAGAGTGTGGCACCCCCCTCTGTCCCTGTCGGGACATCTCCCCCACAAGGGGGGAGATTGGTAACTCGCGGTAGCTTTTTGTATTCAACCAGCATCGTATCTGCTGAAGCTAAGGCCTATGGTCTTCCTAGAGCGTGTGGCAAACTCCCAACGATCTCCCCCCTTGTGGGGGAGATGTCACGAAGTGAAAGAGGGGGGCGTAGCGGTGCGACAAGCTCGAAAAGGATGGTCAAATCGATAGCCGTACATCACCCGTGATTGATCATCACATGCCGTACCGCGGTGTAGTCTTCGATGGCGTAGACCGACATATCCTTGCCGTAGCCGGATTGCTTCAGGCCGCCATGCGGCATTTCGTTGACCAGCATGAAATGGGTGTTGATCCAGGTGCAGCCATATTGCAGCCGGGCGGCTGTCTGCATGCCGCGGCTGATGTCCTTGGTCCAGACCGAGGATGCGAGGCCGTAGTCGCTGTCGTTGGCCCAGGCAACGGCATCGTCGGGGTTGGTGAAGCGCGTCACCGAGACGACGGGACCGAAGACCTCGCGGCGAACGATCTCGTCGTCCTGTGTGGCGCCGGCGACGACGGTGGGGGCGTAGAAGAAGCCGCGCTCGCCGGAGATCTTGCCGCCGGTGGTGATTTCCATGTGCTTGTGTTCTGCGGCACGGGTGACGAAGCTCTCGACGCGGTCGCGCTGGCGTCTGGAAATCAGCGGTCCGATTTCGTTCTCCGTATCGTCGGCAAGATTGAACTTGATGCTGGAGACGGCAGAGGTGAGATCGGCGACGAAGTTGTCGTAGACCTTGGCGTCGGCATAGATGCGGCAGGCGGCCGTGCAGTCCTGGCCGGCATTGTAATAGCCGAAGGTGCGGATGCCGGCGACGACGGCGTCGATATCGGCGTCGTCGAAGACGATGACGGGCGCCTTGCCGCCGAGTTCCAGATGCGTGCGCTTCACCGTCTTGGCGGCGGCGGCGAGCACCTTCTTGCCGGTGGCGACATCGCCGGTGATGGAGACCATGCCGATCTTGGGGTGATTGATCAGCGCATTGCCGACGCTTTCGCCGCGGCCGAGGATGACGTTGACGACGCCCTCGGGAAGAATGTCAGAGAGCAGCTTCGCCATCTTCAGCGCCGTCAGCGGCGTCTGTTCGGAGGGCTTGAAGACGACGGTGTTGCCGCCGGCAATCGCCGGCGCCAGCTTCCAGGCCATCATCATCAGCGGATAGTTCCACGGCGCGATCGAGCCGACGATGCCGACCGGATCGCGGCGGATCATCGAGGTATGGCCGGGCAGGTACTCGCCGGCGACCGGGCCGTGCAGGTTGCGCACCGCACCGGCAAAGAAGCGGTAGCAATCGACGATGGCCGGGATTTCGTCATTGAGCACGGCATTGATCGGCTTGCCGCAGTTCAGCGCTTCCAGTGTCGCGAAGCCTTCGGCATCCCGCTCGATGGCATCGGCGATCTTGAGGAGATAGGCCGCGCGCTGGCCCGGTGTCGTCTGCGACCAGGCGGTGAAGGCCTTTTCGGCGGCATCGACGGCGGCGTCGATCTGACCGAGAGAGGCCTCGGGCAGGGCGAGCACGGTTTCGCCCGTCTTCGGGTTGAGGACACGCTCCTCCGTCTCCGTACCCGCTTCGAAGCGGGAGCCGATCAGCATCTGGGTATCCATTATTCTCTCCCTTTCATTTGCCGCCGCCGGCGATCCGGTCGCCGTCGCGGGTAAGATAGTAGGCTGCCAGGATCGGCAGGAAGGTGACAAGCACGACGACCATGGCGACGACGTTGGTGACGGGTCGCTGGCGGGGGCGGATGAGTTCCTCCAGCATCCAGATCGGCAAGGTCATCTGCTGACCGCCGGTGAAGGTGGTGACGATGACTTCGTCAAACGAAAGCGCGAAGGCGAGCATGCCGCCTGCAAGCAGCGCGGTGCCGATATTCGGCAGGACGATATGGCGGAAGGTCTGGAAACCATCGGCGCCGAGGTCCATCGACGCCTCGATCAGCGAACCGGAGGTGCGGCGGAAGCGGGCGACGGCATTGTTGTAGACCACGACGACGCAGAATGTGGCGTGGCCGAGAACGATCGTCCAGACCGAGAAGGGGATATCGAACAGGCTGAAAGCGGAGCGAAGCGCAATCCCGGTGATGATGCCGGGCAGCGCGATCGGCAATATGACCAGCAGCGACACCGCCTCGCGGCCGAAGAATTTCGTCTGGCTGACGGCTGCGGCGCATAGGGTGCCAAGCAGCAGGGCGATGATGGTTGCGATGGTCGCGACCTGCACCGACAGCGCCAGCGCCGACCAGACGTCGGGCCTGTTCCAGGCGATGCCGAACCATTGCAGCGTAAAGCCCGGAGGCGGCCACTGATAGCTTTTCTCCTCCGTCGTGAAGGCATAGACGAAGATCAGGAGGATCGGCAGATGCAGGAAGAGCAGGCCGCCCGCGGCTGCCGTCTTCAAGGGGAAGGAGGCGCGTTGGCCGCGATCAGAGCGCATCGAAAGCTCCCTGTTTCTTGGCGATCCACAGGTAGATGGCCATGATGACGATGGGTACGACGGAGAAGGCGGCGGCCAGCGGCACGTTGCCGGCCGTGCCCTGTTGCGCATAGACGGCCTGGCCGATGAAGAGGCGCGAGGAGCCGACGATCTGCGGGATGATGTAATCGCCCAATGTCAGCGAGAAGGTGAAGATGGAGCCGGCGACCACACCTGGCAGGGCGAGCGGCAGCAGCACCGTGCGAAAGGTCTGGTTCGGCGTCGCGCCGAGATCGGACGAGGCTTCGAGCAGATTGGCCGGCACGCGCTCCAGGGCGGCCTGCGTCGGCAGGATCATATAGGGCAGCCAGATATAGACGAAAACGAGGAAGGTGCCGATATAGCTGACCGACAGCGAGTTGCCGCCGATGATAGGCAGGGCGAGCACGCCGTCGAGCAGCCAGCCGAGGTGCAGCTTGTCGAAGATCCAGGTGAGGATGCCTTCCTTGGCAAGGATCAGCTTCCAGGCATAGACCTTGACGAGGTAGCTCGACCAGAGCGGCAGCATGACGCCGAGATAGAACAGTGCCTTCCATTTGCCCTGCGCATAGCGGGCCGCATAATAGGCGATGGGGAAGGCGACGAAGGCGGAAGCCAGCGTCACGAGCGCGGCCATGACCACCGTGCGCACGATGATGTCGAAATTCGCCGAGTTCAGCAGCTGCGCATAGGTCGAAAGCGTGAACTGGTAGTTCACCATTCCCGAGAAGTCGTCGATCGAGAAGAAGCTCTGCAGCAACAGCGCGATCAGCGAGCCGATATAGATGACACCGAGCCAGAGCAACGGCGGCGTCAGCATCAGGAACAGCAGCAGCTTCGGACGGCGCCAGAAGAGATCCGAGAGGCGGCCGAAGAAGCCGCCACGGCTGGGCAGGATCGAGGCCGGCGCCTGGGACGAGGCGGGAAAGGCGGCGGCGTTCATGCGGCGTCATCCATATAATGCACGTCCGCAGGCAGCCATGCGAGACGCACGGAAGCGCCGGTATCCGGGGCCGATTGGCCGGCGGGCACGGTCACATGCAGGCGGGCGCCGTTCGCTTCGACCGAGAGGCGGGTCGCGGCGCCGAGAAAGCTCGTCGCTTTCACGGTCGCCGGCACGCCGCTTTCCTCGGTCACGCGGATTGCCTCGGGGCGGAGGCTCGCCCAGCGGCGCTCGCCGCCGAGCGACGACATGGTGTCCGGGGCGATGACGTTGGAGGAACCGACGAAATCGGCGACGAAACGGGTCTTCGGCCGCTGATAGATATCGTGCGGCGTGCCCTGCTGCACGATGCGGCCATCGTTGAAGACGGCGACGCGATCGGCCATGGAAAGCGCCTCGCCCTGATCGTGGGTGACGAAGACGAAGGTGATGCCGAGCGCCCGCTGCAGGGTCTTCAACTCCTCCTGCATCTGTTCGCGCAGCTTCAGGTCCAGCGCGCCGAGCGGTTCGTCGAGCAGCAGGACTTTCGGCTTGTTGACCAGGGCGCGAGCGAGCGCCACACGCTGGCGCTGGCCGCCGGAGAGCTGGCCTGGGCGGCGGCCGCCATAGCCCGGCAGCTTCACCAGCTCCAGAGCCTGCTCGGCGGCACGAAGCCTTTCGCCCTTGCCGATACCCTTGACCATCAGCCCGTAGGCGACGTTGTCGAGGATATTGAGATGCGGAAACAGCGCGTAATCCTGGAACACCGTGTTGACGTTGCGCCGATAGGGCGGCACGCCTTCGGCAGTTTCGCCGAAAATCTCGATATGGCCGCCCGTCGGCTGCTCGAAGCCCGCAATGAGCCTGAGGCAGGTGGTCTTGCCGGAACCGGAAGGGCCGAGCATGGCGAAGAATTCGCCGGGCGCGATCTCCAGATCGACCTGGTCCACAGCGCGGACCTGACCGAAATGGCGCGACACCTGCTGGAAACGAACGGCGTTCATTGGGTGCTCCAGGGAAAGTGTTGTCATTCCTTCTCCCCTGCGGGGAGAAGGTGCCCGGCAGGGCGGATGAGGGGGTCACGAAGCGGGTTTTGAGCGACAAGTGAAAGGCAATTCTTCCTATGCCGCGCGCCCCTCATTCGACCCTTCGGGCCACCTTCTCCCCGAGGGGAGAAGGCAAGACCTCGGCGTGCATTATCTGCCGCCAATCACGCCGATATAGTCGGAGACCCAGCGGTGATAGGGCACGCATTCGCTCTGCGTGCTGCATTTCGCAACCGGCGTCTTCCAGAAGCGGATCTTGTCGAAGTGCTCATAGCCGTTGGTGGCGCAACCGCTGTCGGTCAGCAATTCGTTGCCCTTGCAGGCTGCCGGAACGGAGGGCACGGCGCCGAACCAGGCGGCGGCATCGCCCTGAACCTTTGCCTGGAGCGAGTGCTCCATCCACATATAGGCGCAGTTGGGATGCTCGCTGTCGACATGCAGCATGGTGGTATCGGCCCAGCCCGTCGTTCCCTCCTCCGGGAAGGTGGAGGCGATCTTCTGCTTGTCGGCCTGCAACAGGTTCACCTGGAACGGCCAGGAGCCGGAAGCGACGACGCCTTCGTTCTTGAAGTCGTCGGTCTGGATCATCGCGTCATGCCAGTAGCGGCTCACGAGCTTGCGCTGGCCGCGCAAAAGGTCGATGGCCGCCTTGTACTGGTCTTCGTTGAGCTCGTAAGGGTCCTTGATGCCGAGTTCCGGCTTGTGGGCCATGAGATAAAGGGCGGCGTCGGCGATGTAGATCGGGCCGTCATAGGCCTGCACGCGGCCCTTGTTGGACTTGCCGTCCGGCAGGGTCATTTCCTCGAAGACGACATTCCAGCTCTTCGGTGTCTCGCCCTTGAAGGCGTCGGTATTGTACATCAGCACGTTCGGCCCCCAGAGATAGGGGACCCCGTAATGAACGCCGTTGACCGTATGCCAGGGCGCATTCTTCAGGCGGTCGTCGAGGTTCTTCCAGCTGGGGATCAGGTCGGTGTTGATCGGCTGGACGCGCTTGCCGGCGACAAGCCGAAGCGAGGCGTCACCGGAGGCGGTCACGAGGTCGAAGCCGCCTTCGTTCATCAGCGCGACCATCTCGTCCGAGGTCGCGGCGGTCTTGACGCTGACCTTGCAGCCCGTTTCCTTTTCGAAGCCCGTGACCCAATCGTAATTCTTGTCGCTTTCGCCGCGCTCGATATAGCCGGCCCATGCGACGATGCTGACGGCGCCTTCACCCTTGCCGAGCGTTTTCAGCGGCTCGGCGGCAATGACCTGCGTGGCGAAACTTAAGCATGCGAGTGCGGCCGTGCATGAATTCAGCAGATGCTTCATCGGACTCTCCCGGTTCTTGAGCCTTGATATTGCGGAGCCAGTGGTTGGCTTCCTGTTCCCGGGAGAAAAGGTGACGCGATTTCGCCGCATTCGCAAATTCATTTATCAGAAAGGCGATATCGGATTTTCCGATTCCTATCTGCCGACGACTGTGTGATCGAAGGCGTCGGGCCGCAAGTTTCCAGCCTTCATGAGGTGCTGCAGCGCGTAGGAAATGGAAAGCGCGTCGTCGAGCGCATCATGGCCCCGCAAGGGGGAATGCTGCACGCTATAGTAGTCGGCAAGCTTGCTGCTTGGCGTCTTCGCCAGATCCTCGGCCGGCATGCCTGCCGCCAGGAGAAGCTTGACGGCGTTGTCGAAACGATGCGCCGGAATCGAAGGCTGAATTCCGGCGACATAGCAGCTGATCGCCATCATGTTCAGCTCGTCCTTGCCCCAGGACCATAAGCGCACACCGTCCGAAAAACGATCCAGGCCGGTCACTGCATCCTGCAGCGACACGCCTTCCGCCGAGATATCTTCCTCGGTAATGCCGGTGAGTGCGGTAAAAAACGGGTCAAGCGCATATCGTTCGCCAAATCTGTCGATGGGCTGAACATAGGCTTTGTAGGTGCCCAGGATCGGGAAATCACCTTCGAGGCCGAGCTTGACGGCCCCGACCTGCGCAATGACCGGATCGGGATCATGGGCGGCACACCAGAACCGGCGTTGCGAGCCTTCGAGACACACGAACTCACAGTCGAATATGATTGCGGTCTTCATATCTGCTTCCCTTTCGCAGCAATCTTCGATTGCATCTCCCGAATCGCGCCGGAGATACGTCGTTGCTAGCGCTGGCGTCCCGAGCGCATGCTTTCGGCGACGCCGACGAAGTCACGGGCGGCCTGCGGCAGGCTCGATCCCTTGCGCCAGACCATGCCGACCTGCACGACCGGCAGCGAGCCGGAAACGTCGCGGCTTTCGATGCGATCGCCTTCCAGCGACCAGGGACGATAGACGAGGTCCGGCAGCAGCGCGACGCCGGCGCCGGTGGCGACCAGGCTGCGCACCGCTTCGACCGAGCGCGTGCGGAAGGCGACATGAGGGCGGGCGCCAAGCGCGGTCAAAAGCTTGCCGGTATTTTCCTCGATCTCGTCGATCGTCAGCATGATCAGCGGCTCGCGGCTGATGTCGGCGACGCTGATGATGTCAGCCGAGACGAGCGGGTGGCCCATCGGCAGCCAGAGGCGATAGGGCGAGGTCTCCAGAATCTCGGCCTGCAAGGCCATGCGGTCGCGCAGGTTGGAAATCACCATGACGGCGACATCGAGCTCGCCACCAACCAGAAGATGTTCCAGATAGCCGCCATTGTCCTCGATGGCGCTGACCTCGACACCGGGGCAGGAGCGGCGATAGCGCGCCAGAAGATCCGACAACACATAGCCGGCAACGAGCGACGTCACGCCGATGTTCAGCGTGCCGGCGGCTTCGTTCCGCTTGCCGGAAAAGCTGGTGCGCGCATCGGAAACGGTTGCCAGGATCTTCGTCGCGTGCCGCAGGAACTGGTGGCCATTATGGGTAATGGACAGACCGCGCGGATGGCGCTCGAACAGCTCGACGCCGAGGTCGCTTTCGAGCTCCTTGAGGGCTTCCGTTACCGAGGATTGCGAGATCGACAGGTTCTGCGCGGCGCGCGTCACGGAACCCTGTTCCGCCACGGCGACGAAGTATTGCAGCTGTCTCAAGGTGAAGGCCATGCTCCGGTTAGAGCATGTTCGCGGCGGGGAAGGCAAGCGCTTGTCGTTGCTGCGAAAGTTTGGACCTTTTTTGGTAACGATGCCGCCGGCGTCGCAAGTTTCAACCCTGTTTTAAGTATTCCGAAACGTCAATTCCCTAACGTGAGGGTTGATCATCTTTATCGGCTTGGAGTGGTCTATGCTGGAGCAGTTGGCGTGAGCGCCTTACTGCACATTTTCCGGGTGCCCCGGAAGTTTGTCTTCATGATCGGCGGAGCGGCCTTTCTCGTAGGCTCTTCCGGCGTGCTCGCGCTTTATATCGGCAAGGACAAGCTGTTCGGGCTCGCTTCCGCGTCCCCCAACGGGCTTCAATGCACCGACATCAATCTGATCACCATTCGCAAGGACAACCGCTTCTGGGTGCGCAAGTATATCAGCACCGAGCCGACCGATGGCCTGACGCGGGTGAAGACGGCGCTGCGGGTCGCCAAAGCCGTCTATCAGGAGCAGAAGCCGGACCTCGTGCAGGTTGTGGTTCTGGACCAGAACGGGCCGACGTTGCGCTCCGACATACGCGGCCGGGCGCTGGGCGCCGATGTCGTCTATGTGCCCCATCCCGATAAGCTCGTCGACGGCGCTTCCGAGGCGCCGGTGACGGCGCGTTACTACGATGGCGGCGCAAGCAATGCGGGCCTTTTCTATGGCGAGCAGATCACCATGCTGCCGCAGGACATCGATGCCGCGATCGCCGGGCTGAAGGATTACAGCGATTGCGGCAATGCGCTGTCGGCCGATGCCGGCGGCGATGCCAAGAAGGACAAGATGAAAGCGGCGATCGCCGCGGAAGAGAAGGCGTCGAAGCACGCGGAGGGACACGATGCCAAGCCGGTGCCACCCGAGCCGAAATCGACCGGAAAAGTGCAGCCGGACCATGACGAAAACGGCGAATTCATCGGCGCGGACGCTGGCGGCAAGGCAAAGAATGCCTCCCCCGGACTGGACCCGACCATGACGGGTGCCGCCGACAGCCGATCGCCCGTCACGAACTGACAAGGGGCCGGTTTCGCCTTGCCGCAGGGCAAGGCGAGAGGGTCAACCCGCCAGATGCTTCTCGCCGATCGCCTGGTAAAGCGCAAAGAGCGCCTCGTGAACTTCGCCGGCAAGGCGGTAGAAGTCGGGATTCGCCAGGATGGCGGGGTGCTGCAGCAACTGGTCGTCGGTCATGTCGAGCATGAGCGACGTCGTGTGCATCGCTTCATGGCAACCGAACGTTCCCGGCGCATATTGCGAAAGGTCGATATCGCCGATCTCCGCAAGATCGGCCAGCCGCTGACGCTCGCTGTCGGCATCTGCGGCCGATATTTCTTTCTCGGTCATGGTTCGTGCCTTTGATTTTGGGAGGACGAGACGATCTCAGTCCGCCTTGTTGCGACGGGCCGGGAACAGGATGATGTCGCGGATCGACGGCGAGTTGGTCAAAAGCATGATGAGGCGATCCACACCGATGCCGAGACCGCCTGCCGGCGGCATGCCCTGGTCGATCGCGTCTAGGAATTCCTCGTCCAGTTCCTTCTGCTTTTCGCCGCGCGCATGCGCCTGCTCGAGCTGCTCGACCATCCGGGCGCGCTGCTCTTCCGGATCGTTGAGTTCCGAGAAGGCGTTGCCGAGTTCCCAGGCGTTGCAATAGGTTTCGAAGCGTTCGACGAGGCGAGGCTCGCCCGGCACCTCCTTGGCGAAGGGCGAGATGTCCTTCGGGAAATGCGTGACGTGCGCCGGCTGGATCAGCGTGCCCTCGACCTTCTCCTCGAAGATGAAGGCAAGGCATTCGCCCCAGGTGGCGTCCTTCTCGACGGCGAAACCGGCTGCCTTGGAGGCGGCGCGGGCTTCCTCATCGGTCTTGATGGCCAGGAAGTCGATGCCGGTCGCTTCCTTGACGGCGTCGGGCATCGGCACGCGGCGGAACGGACCCTTGAAGGAGATCTGCTTGTCGCCGAAGGCGAATTCCGTGCTGCCATGGATCGACATGGCAAGCGTCGAGAACAGCCGCTCGACGAGGTCCATGATGTCCTCGTAGTCGGCATAGGCCCAGTAACACTCCATCATCGTGAATTCGGGATTGTGCCGGGTGGAGACGCCTTCGTTGCGGAAGTTGCGGTTGATCTCGAACACCTTGTCGGTGAGGCCGGAAACCAGCGTGCGCTTGAGGAACAGTTCCGGCGCGATGCGCAGGTACATGTCGAGCTTCAGCGTGTTGTGATGCGTCTTGAACGGCTCGGCTGTGGCGCCGCCATAGACCGAATGCAGCATCGGCGTCTCGACTTCCATGAAGCCGTCATTTTCCATGAAGCGACGGATGCCCGAGACGATGCGGCTGCGCTGCTGGAAGCGGAGCTTCGATTCCTCGTTGGTCATGATGTCGAGGTGGCGCTTGCGGTAGCGCAGCTCGATATCGGAAACGCCGTGCCACTTTTCCGGCATCGGCAGCAGCGTCTTCGTCAGCATGGTGATCTGCTGCGCGTTGATGGTCAGCTCGCCGCGCTTGGTGCGGCGCACGACGCCGGTGACGCCGATGATGTCGCCGAGATCGATCATCGGCAGCAGGGAACGAGCCTCTTCCGAGGTCACGTCCTTGTGGCTGAAGATCTGGATCTTGCCGGAGGCGTCATGGATGTCCATGAACATGCCGGAATTGCGCGAGGAGTAGACGCGGCCGGCAACGGTGACGACATCGCCGGTCTCGGTGTCCGGCTCCAGCCCTTCGTATTTCGCGGCCAGCTCGGCATTGGTCATGGTCCGGTGGAAATGCGCCGGATAGACCTCGCCGATCTGCTCGCGCAGCAGCTTCAGCTTCTGGCGGCGGACTTCCGTCGCGTCGGAGGAGAGGGCGGATGCTTCGGTCTTGTCGTTCATGGTTTTAAAGTCCGGTTCAGTTCTTCGGGCCGACGAGGGTCGCAACGGTCTGCGCGGCAAGTTTCAGCCGCTGGCGGACGACGGAGCGGCCGAGGATCGCCATGCTATCGAAAAGCGGCAGCGAGCGCGAGGAGCCCGACACGGCGACGAAAAGCGGCGCGACGATGACCTTCAGCTTCTTGCCCATGCGGTCGGCGATGGCGCGCAGTTCGGCCTCGATCGTCTCGATGTTCCATTCGAGGATCTTTTCGAGGTCCGGCTGCACCGTGTTCAGGATTTCCAGCAGCTCCTCCGGCGTCGACTTGATCTTCGCGAAGGCGGCGGGATCGAGGTTGAGGTCGGACTTGAACAGGAAGCCGGCCAGATCGGGCAGCTCGCCGAGCTTGGTGATGCGCGACTGCGACAGCTTCAGGCCCGCCTTCAGACGGTCGTTTTCCATCGCCCAGGTCAGGACCCGGTGCTGGAATTCCTCTTCCGAGAGCTTTTCGCGGATCCAGCGGCCGTTCAGCCAGTCGAGCTTCTGGATGTCGAAGATCGCGCCGGCCTTGGAAAGGTTTTCCGGGTCGAACTTTTCGGCAAGCTCCTCCATGGTCAGAAGCTCCTCGCCTTCGGAGATCTGGATGAAAAACAGGCCGAGGAAGTTCATCAGCGCCTCGGGAATATAGCCGAGGGCCGTGTAATAGGAGATCGACGTCGGGTTCTTGCGCTTCGACAGCTTGGACTTGTCGGCATTGCGCATCAGCGACAGGTGCATGAAAACGGGCGGTTCCCACCCGAGATACTGGTAGATCAGAATGTGCTTCGGCACGGAAGCGAGCCATTCCTCGCCGCGCGCGACATGGGTGATCCTCATCAGGTGGTCGTCGACGACATTGGCCATGTGATAGGTCGGCATGCCGTCGGCCTTCAGCAGGACCTGCATGTCCACGGCATCCCACGGGATTTCCACGTCGCCGTAAACGCCGTCATGGAACTTGCAGGTGCCTTCGGTCGGGATCTTCATGCGCACGACATGCGGCTCGCCGGCGGCGACGCGCGAAGTGACCTCTTCGGCCGAAAGGTTCAAACAGTGACCGTCATATTTCGGCGGCAGGCCGGCGGCGCGCTGCGCCTCGCGCATCTTTTCCAGGCGCTCCGGCGTGCAGAAGCAGCGGAAGCCGTGACCGGCCGCTACGATCTGCTCGACATAGGGCTTGTAGAGTTCCTTGCGGTCGCTCTGACGATAGGGGCCGTAGGGGCCGCCGATATCCGGGCCTTCGGACCATTTCAGGCCGCACCATTTCAGGGCGTCGAGCACCTTGGTCTCGAATTCCGGAGTGGAGCGGGTCGCGTCGGTATCCTCGATGCGCAGGATGAACTCGCCGCCGTGTTTCTTTGCGAAGAGATAGTTGAACAGCGCGATATAAGCGGTGCCGACATGTGGCTCGCCGGTGGGGGAGGGTGCGATGCGGACGCGAACGCCTGAAGTGGTCATCTTGTTTGCCCGTCATAAAAGGCCGGGCTGCGCTCGGGACAAGCGCTGTCCAGCCGAAGATGTGTATCTGGATCAGGAAACCGGCGGGAAAAGGGCGTGTTGCCGTTTCAATTCCACGTTTTCCATATGGCTGGCCTTAGGCCATATTCAACGGGTGGCGTCAAGGGAAACTGCGCCGCCGGGCGAGCGGAGGGGCCAAGGATACCGTGCTGCACCGAAAAGAGCCGATCCTTGCGGATTCGCCAGCCGCGTTTACCCTTCGGAAGGGTATCGGGATGAAAGCCATACGCTTGCCGGAATTGATTTGCAATTTTTGCGGCAGTGGCGAAATAGGTCTTCAATCATTCACCGCGAGGAAATAATGAAGAAATTGATTTTGAGCCTCTTGCTGGCGGCTTCCATGGCAGACGTCGCTGCGGCCCAATCGACCATCACGCGCGACAGCTCCGCACGCCTGCTCGAGTCCTACCGCGCCTATATCGGCAATGACGACCTATACAATTCCAAGGGCGAGCGGCTGACGCTGCCCTGGCAGATCATCCGCCAGGACCGCGCCAACTATCACGCCTATCGCCGCCGTGATCGCGGCGACCAGGGCGACAGCTTCTTCTCGCTGCCGTCCAATCGCCAGAAGCTGGAGGCGATGCTGGCAAGCGGCCACATCGCCGACGATGCCGGGAACGTCATCGTTCGCGGCAATGTCTGGATCAAGGTCGACATCTACGGCCGCGGCGACATCGGCGAATGGGTCGATGTCCACGTTCGGGACTGACCGGCCGCCATCGGGGAGGCCGCATCCGTTTTCGGGGCGCGGCCCTTGCGGTTGGCGGCAACCGGTCAATGGCCGCCGGGCGCATTTTTCCTGCGGTTGCGCGCCATCATGTTGAGCGCTTCCACGAGCGCGGAGAAGGCCATGGCGGCGTAGATGTAGCCCTTGGGAACGTGCACGCCCATGCCTTCGGCGATCAGCGTCGTGCCGATCATCAGCAGGAAGGCGAGCGCCAGCATGACGATGCTGGGATTCTTCTCGATGAAGTTGGCGAGCGGGTTGGCGGCCACCAGCATGACCGTCACGGCCGCGATGACGGCAACGAACATGATCGGCAGATGCGGAGTCATGCCGACGGCGGTGATGATGCTGTCGATCGAGAAGACCAGATCGAGCAGCAGGATCTGGCCGATGGCAGAGGCGAAGGTCGAGGTCGTCGACTTGGCGATGAAATCCTCGCCCTGTTCCTGAGGGTCGACATTGTGATGGATCTCCTTCGTCGCCTTCCAGACGAGGAAGAGGCCGCCGCCGATGAGGATCACGTCCTTCCATGAGAAGCCCTGGCCGAAGATCTCGAAAACCGGCTGCGTGAGCTGTACGATCCAGGCGACGGTGCCGAGCAGGGCAAGGCGCATGACGAGGGCCAGCCCGATACCGATCTTGCGGGCCCTGTCGCGGTGTTCCGCCGGCAGCTTGTTGGTCAGGATCGAGATGAAGATGAGGTTATCTATGCCGAGGACCACCTCCATGACGACAAGCGTGACGAGTGCGACCCACGCGCCCGGATCCTGTATCAACCCAACGATATCCATAGACGGTTTTCCCCTTTTGCCGGCATTCGCCGCTGCTGGCCCCCAGCCCGGTCTGCTTCGGAATGGCCGTAATGTAAGGAGTGCCGTCGTCCGTACAAGCACCGCCGCCAATTTCGCGGCGGCGGGTGCAATCTCAGGCTTTCAGGGGGAGCCATATCTCCGTCACGCCCATGCCGGTGCGTGGATCGAAGCGCTCGTCGTAACGTTCCATCATGTCGGGGTTGACGCCGTGCAGATGGCCCGATTGCGGGAGCCATTCGCCGAAGATCCGGTGTGTCGTGGCGGAGATGCCGGAGATATGGCCGCGATGGGTGAATATTGCGTAGCGCTGCTGCGGCAGTCTCGCGGTTACGAAACCTTCGGGAAGGTCGTCGGCGCCGGCGACTTCGGTGGCCGACATATAGCGGAAGGCTTCGCTGTTTGCCTCGATCTGGGTGCAGACGCCGTAGGCGACATTGCCGATCTGGCCCGGGATGTGGCCGAAATGCTGATTGAACCTTTGCCAGAGCGAGGGGATCGCCTGCGTGGCGTCATAGGCATAGGTCTCCGCGAAGCCGGCGAGCAGCATCGCGGGATGGGTCTCGAAGCGCGGCGGGTCGAGCTTGGGAAGGCGGGTGTCGTCCATTCTGATCGGTCCCTGTAACGCGAGGTTGCGAGCGTGCCCTTGCTTGCGCAAGCTTTCCGGCGTCAGGCCGAATTGCTCGCGGAAGGCACGGGTGAAAGCCTCGTGCGAGCCGTAGCCGGCATCGAGGGCAACCTGGAGAATGGTGGCAGAGCCGCCCGCCAGCGCAAGAGCCGCCTCGCTGAGGCGGCGGCTTCGGATATAGCCGCTGATCGAATGGCCGGTGGTCATGCCGAAGACGCGCGAGAGATGAAAGCGCGACAGCCCGGCCGTCTCGGCAATTTCGTCCAGCGAAATGCCGGATGCAAAATGGCTTTCGATAAACCATATCGCCCTGCCGATCGCGCTCATGCTTCACTCCCCTGATTGCCGGACCAGTCATAGAAGCCTGGGGGCGGCGGCGCTTGATCGCCGTTGCGGAGTTGGGAGAGGCTCCGCCGCCGGCAGTCGGGGAAATCGTCAGTCCCGATCCCGGCGATCGATGCCGTAAGCCGCGAGGAAGACGCGTACGGCGCCGCGCACGACATAATCGATTTCCTCTATCGAAGGGGGCGCTTCCATATCGCCGAACAGCCGGTATTTGAAGTAGCCGCCGCTTGCCATCTCGAGAAACTGGCGCGCGGCCAAGTCCAGGTCCTCGATTTTGACGCAACCCGCCTCGGCTTTGCGCTGAAGATAGCCGCGCAACACGGTGCGCAGATTGTCCGGGCCGGTAAAGAAGCGCTGACAGAGAGAAGGCATGCGCTCGCGCACGCCGATGACCGTCCGCATGGCGCTGATGGTCTTTTCCGATGTGAGATGTGTCGCAAATACCTTGCCGAACTCGTGAAGACCGGGCTCGATATCGACATCGTCGGCGAGAGTGGCCCGCACGGCTTCGACGAAATGGGCGCGTTCGCTGTTTACAATGGCCGCAAACAAATCTTCCTTGTTGGCGAAGTAAACGTAAAGAGTGCCCTTGGAGACGCCCGCCTCGCGGGTGACATCGTTCATGCTCGCCGCATCGAAACCCATCTTCATAAAGACACGCTTGGCGCCTTCGAGAATCTGATGTCGCTTGACCGGATCCTCGCCCGCCGCCCAACGTCCACCGGAACCTGGCGCGGGCGCGTTCAACACAGCGGCATTTTGCGATTCGTGTTTCATCGTCTCCTTCACTCGATCGTTTTTTCCGAATCTTAAAACAGATTCGCCAAATAAATCGAACCACCCGGTTCGATATCTCTTGATATGGAGTGAAAAAGGCTCTATGTCAATTGAACTGAACCGTTCGGTTCGATTTATTTTACCCAGATTTCGGTGGTAGGGCAATGTCGTCAAGTCATGGAAACAATGTAGCGCGCATCGTGAACGAGCCCGCTGATGCCGAAGCGGAAGCTCCGGAAGCGGAAGCGTCTGCCGATGCTCCTGTAGCCGAGACGCGTGGCAACCCCGCCCCCGCCCAGGCTGCGTCAGCATCTCCGGCCCCTGCGGCCCCACCGCCGCCGGAAAAGAAGCGGCGCAGCCTGGCTTTCCCCATCATCCTCGTCGCGGCGCTCGCAGCCGGCGGCTGGTACGGCTATGACTGGTGGACGAACGGTCGGTTCATGGTCTCCACCGACGACGCCTATATCGAAGGCGACATCGCGACGATCTCGCCGAAGGTCACGGGCTATGTCGCCAAGGTGAATGTCGTTGCCAACCAGCAGGTCAAGGCCGGCGATGTGCTCGCCACGCTGGACGACGGCGACTACAGGCTGGCATTGGACCAGGCCCAGGCCTCTCTCGACACCGAACAGCTTTCCCTGCACACCATCGATGCACAGATCGCCGCCGGCCAGGCCGCTCTTGCGCAGTCGCAGGCGCAGAAGGTTGCCCTGGAGGCCACGGTCCGCGGCGCCCAGATCACCCAGACGCGCGCTGCCGAACTGCAAGCCAAGTCGGTCGGCACCACGGCCGCCTTGGATAGCGCCAACATCGCGCTCGACCAGGCCAAGGCCAACCTGGTCGGCGGCGATGCCGCCATCGCCTCGGCGCAAGCCAATATCAACCTGCTGCAGGCCCAGCGCCGGCAGGCCGAAAGCACGATCAAGGGGCTTGAGGCCGCTCGTGACAAGGCCGCCCGCGACCTGTCCTTCACCGTGTTGAAGGCGCCTTACGACGGTATCGTCGGCAATCGTTCGGTGCAGGAGGGCGATCTCGTCTCTCCCGGCCAGAAGCTGATGGCGATCGTGCCGATCCGGCAGCTCTATATCGATGCCAACTTCAAGGAAACGCAGATCCAGCATCTGGTTCCCGGCTCCAAGGTCAATATCCAGGTCGATGCCTATAGCGACCATCCGATCGTCGGCACCGTCGAATCGATCTCGCCGGCTTCCGGCTCGGTCTTCTCGCTCCTGCCGCCGGAAAACGCGACGGGCAACTTCACCAAGATCATCCAGCGCGTGCCCGTCCGCATCGCATTGCCGCAGGACGCGCTCAATACCGGTCGTCTGCGCGCAGGCCTCAGCGTCGTCGTCGACGTCGATACCCGCACGGCACCGGACAAGTAAGCGATCAAGCTCGGGAGAGACGCGCCATGTCGTCCGCCAGCACTACAGCCGGGTCGCCTCCGCGCGCGGCCGGCCCCGCCGCGCCAGCCGCGGCCGATCATATCGAGCCGCGAAAGCTCATCGCCTTCCTGGCGATGGTGCTCGGCATGTTCATGTCGATTCTCGACATCCAGATCGTTTCGGCGTCGCTCAGCGAAATCCAGGCCGGCCTCAGCGCCGGCTCGGATGAGATCGGCTGGGTCCAGACGGCCTATCTGATCGCCGAAGTCATCATGATCCCGCTATCGGGAACGCTGGCGCGCATCATTTCCACGCGCTATCTGTTCGCCATCTCCGCCGCCGGCTTCACCGCGGCGAGCGCGCTTGCCGCGACCGCCACCAACATCGACCAGATGATCATCTACCGCGCCCTGCAGGGCTTCATCGGCGGCGGCATGATCCCCTCGGTCTTCGCGGCGGCATTCACGATCTTCCCGCCGTCCAAGCGCAACGTCGTCTCGCCGATCATCGGTCTGATCGCCACGCTCGCGCCGACCATCGGCCCGACGGTCGGCGGATATCTGTCCAACGCCTTTTCCTGGCACTGGCTGTTCCTCGTCAACATTCCGCCTGGCATCGTCGTTGCCATCGTCACCTGGAACTTCATCGATTTCGACAAGCCCGAGCTGTCGCTGATGAAGAAATTCGACTGGTGGGGCCTGATTTCGATGGGCGTTTTCCTCGGCGCGCTGGAATATGTGCTCGAGGAAGGCAATACCAACGACTGGTTCAACGACAATTATATCGTCTTCGGTGCCATTGCCTCCGTCATCGGAGCGATCGTCTTCTTCTACCGCGCCTTCACGGTGGAATTTCCCGTGGTCGATCTGAGGGCCTTCACGAACAAGAACTTCTCCTTCGGGTCGATGTTCTCCTTCGTCATGGGTATCGGCCTCTACGGCCTGACCTATATCTATCCGCTCTATCTGGCGCGCATCCGCGGTTACGATTCGCTGCAGATCGGCGAGACGATGTTCGTGTCCGGCCTGACCATGTTCTTCACGGCGCCGCTTGCCGGTTTCCTGGCGAGCAGGGTGGACCTGCGCATCCTGATGATCATCGGGTTCACCAGCTTCTCGGCCGGCACCTACATCATGATGCACCTGACGGTGGATTGGGATTTCTGGGAACTGCTGATCCCGCAGATTCTGCGCGGCTTCGGCCTGATGCTGTGCATGGTGCCGATCAACAACATCGCGCTCGGGACCATGCCGCCCGCCCGCATGCGCGGCGCCTCCGGCTTGTTCAACCTGACGCGCAACCTCGGCGGCGCCGTCGGTCTTGCGATCATCAACACGCTGCTGACGAACAGGCAGGACCAGCATTATTTCAACCTGCGCGACCATATCCATTGGGGCAGCCAGGCTGCCGTGACGCAGTTGAACAACATGGCCGCCAGCTTCAATGCCGCTGGTCTGGATGGCGACCAGGCCGCCTTGAAACAGATGGTCAACATGGCGACGCAGCAGGCGATCGTCATGTCCTTCGGCGACATCTTCCTGATGCTGACCGTGCTGTTCCTGGCAATGATTCTCGGTGTTCTCATGCTGAGCAAGCCGAGTGTGCCGGGCGGCGGAGGCGGTGGCGGCGGCCACTGATCAGGTTCTCAATATGCTCCCAAGGCATGGCCCCTCTTCTTGAGGGGCCTTTTTTTGTTCGTGGTGCCGGATGGAAAATCCGGCTGCGGGAAATTTTTGATTTACGTACATCAAAAATGGCGGTAAGGGTGTCCGCAGGAGGAGCCGATGAGACCGACCGTGCATGATATTGCCGCCGCGGCGGGCGTTAGCCTCGCCACCGTCGACCGCGTGCTGAACCAGCGGCCGGGCGTGCGGATGGTGACGCGGGAGAAGGTCGAGGCAGCCATACGCGAGATCGGCTATATCCGCGATGTCGCCGCCGCCAATCTGGCCAAGGGCCGCGTCTATCCCCTCGTTTTCATCGTGCCGACGGGCGACAATTCCTTCATGCACGGGCTTCGCTCCGAGGTGCATCAGGCGACCTTGCGGGCAGGCATAGAGCGCACGGAAATCCGCATCGTGGAAGTGCCGGCTTTCGACGTGCCGGCTTTGGTTGCCGCCCTTGACGCCTTGCGGGGGCAGGATATTTCCGGCGTCGCCCTGGTGGCGACCGATGCGCCGGAGGTACGCGCCGCCGTCGACCGTCTGGTGTCCGAGCGCATCCCTGTCGTCACGCTGGTCTCGGACCTCACCGATTCCGCCCGTCATCACTATGCCGGCATCGACAACATCGCTGCCGGCCGCACCGCCGCCCGGCTGCTTGGGCGCTTCCTCGGCGGCCGCAAAGGCGATATCACTGTTCTCGCCGGCTCGATGCTGGTGCGCGACCACCGCGAGCGCCTGCAGGGCTTCTCGGCCGTGATGGCGGAGGAATTTCCCGGCCTGCGGCTGCTGCTCGTGCTGGAAGGACGCGACGATCCGGAGCGGACCAGGTCGCTGGTTTCCAAGGCGCTTTCCGAAAATCGCGACATCATCGGCATCTACAGCCTCGGTGCCGGCAACAGGGGTCTGATCGCGGCGCTGAAGGCCGTCAGGCCCGAGCGCGAACTGACGGTTGTCGTCCATGAGCTGACGCGGCATACGCGGGCGGCGCTGGTGGACGGCACGGTCGATGCCGTTCTCAATCAGGATGCCGGCCATGAAGTGCGCAGCGCCATCCGCGTCATGAAGGCAAAGGCCGACGGCCAGGCCGTCATCGCCGATCAGGAACGCATCCGTCTCGACATTTTCTTGAAGGACAATCTGCCCTGAGCATTCGAGTGCGGCAGAGCATAGGGAGTAACATCTGATGTATTTGGGTCTCGATCTCGGAACGTCCGGCGTCAAAGCGATGCTGATCGACGGCAATCAGAAGATCATCGGCTCCGCCAATGGCGGGCTCGATGTGTCGCGTCCGCATCCCGGCTGGTCGGAGCAGGATCCGGCCCACTGGATCCGCGCGACCGAAGAAGCCGTTGCCGGGCTGAAGGCGGCGCATCCGAAGGAACTGGCGGCCGTGCGCGGCATCGGCCTTTCCGGCCAGATGCATGGCGCGACGCTGCTCGATGCCGATGACAAGGTGCTGCGTCCCTGCATTCTGTGGAACGACACGCGCAGCCACCAGGAGGCCGCCGCGCTCGATACCGATCCGCGTTTTCGCGCGCTGACCGGCAATATCGTCTTCCCGGGCTTTACCGCGCCGAAGCTTGCCTGGGTCGCCAGGCACGAGCCGGAGATTTTCGCCAAGGTGCGCTGGGTATTGCTGCCGAAGGATTATCTGCGCCTCTGGCTGACGGGCGAGCACATGTCGGAAATGTCTGATTCCGCCGGTACGTCCTGGCTCGATACCGGCAAGCGCAAATGGTCTTCCGAGCTGCTGGCCGCGACGAACCTCGATGAGAAGCAGATGCCGACGCTGGTCGAGGGCACCGAAGTCGCCGGCAAGCTGCGCGGCGAACTCGCCTCGAAATGGGGTATCGATGGAGATGCCGTCGTCGCCGGCGGGGCAGGGGACAATGCGGCCTCGGCCTGCGGCATGGGCACGGTGCGCGACGGCGCGGCCTTCGTATCGCTCGGCACGTCGGGCGTACTTTTCGCCGCCAATGGCTCCTATCTGCCGAAGCCGGAAAGCGCCGTGCATGCCTTCTGCCACGCGCTGCCGAACACCTGGCACCAGATGGGCGTCATCCTGTCGGCAACCGATGCGCTGAACTGGCACTCGAATGTGACGGGCAAATCCGCCGCCGAACTCACCGCCGAGCTTGGCGAGACGCTGAAGGCGCCGACGAGCGTCACTTTCCTTCCCTATCTCTCGGGCGAGCGCACGCCGCACAATGACGCGACGATCCGCGGCGCCTTCATCGGCCTCGGTCACGAAAGCGGCCGCGTCGTGCTGACGCAAGCCGTGCTCGAAGGCGTCGCCTTCGCCATTCGCGACAATCTGGAAGCGTTGCGCTCGGCCGGCACGGATATCGCCCGCGTCACCGCCATCGGTGGCGGCTCGCGGTCCCGCTACTGGCTGGCCTCGATCGCCACCGCGCTCGGCGTGCCTGTCGATCTGCCGGCGGACGGCGATTTCGGCGCGGCCTTCGGCGCTGCGCGTCTCGGCCTGATTGCCGCCACCGGCGCCGATCCCGTCGCGGTCTGCACCCCGCCGCAGACGGCCGGCACCATCGATCCCGTGGCGTCGCTGACGGATGCCTATGCGGATGCCTACAAGCGCTACCGGGCGGTCTATCCGGCGATCAAGCCGCTGAGTGCGGCCTGACCCCCTCACCCTGCCCTCTCCCCGAGGGGAGAGGGTGATACCGAGCTTGCAGTCGCCCATACCTTCTCCTCTCGGGGAGAAGGTGGCCCGAAGGGTCGGATGAGGGGGCGTCACAAGCGCGAACAACAATACGAAAATACCAAACCCAAGGAGACAAGATATGAGCACCGGATTTTTTGGTGACATCAGCAAGGTAAAATACGAAGGCCCCGACAGCACCAACCCGCTGGCCTTCCGCTATTACAACAAGGACGAAGTCGTTGCCGGCAAGCGCATGGAAGACCATCTGCGTTTCGCCGTCGCCTATTGGCACACCTTCACCTGGCCGGGCGGCGATCCTTTTGGCGGCCAGACCTTCCTTCGCCCCTGGTTCCATGAGACGATGGAAGCCGCCAAGCTCAAGGCCGACGTCGCCTTCGAATTCTTCACCCTGCTCGGCGCGCCCTACTACTGCTTCCACGATGCCGACGTGCGTCCGGAAGGCAAGAATTTTGCCGAGAACACCAGGAACCTCAACGAGATCGTCGATTACTTCGCCCAGAAGCAGGCCGAAACGGGCGTAAAGCTGCTGTGGGGCACGGCGAACCTCTTCTCCAACCGCCGCTTCATGTCGGGTGCTGCGACCAACCCCGATCCGGACGTCTTCGCCTTCTCGGCTGCGACGGTAAAGACCTGCATGGACGCCACCCACAAGCTCGGTGGCGAAAACTATGTGCTCTGGGGCGGCCGCGAGGGCTACGAGACCCTACTCAACACCGACCTGAAGCGCGAACTGGACCAGATGGGTCGCTTCCTCAACCTTGTCGTCGAGTACAAGCACAAGATCGGCTTCAAGGGCACGATCCTGATCGAGCCGAAGCCGCAGGAGCCGACCAAGCATCAGTATGACTACGACGTCGCGACCGTCTACGGCTTCCTGAAGAAGTACGGCCTCGAAAACGAAGTGAAGCTCAATATCGAGCAGGGCCATGCGATCCTCGCCGGCCATTCCTTCGAGCATGAGCTGGCGCTTGCCAACGCGCTCGGCATCTTCGGCTCGATCGACATGAACCGCAACGACTACCAGTCCGGCTGGGATACCGATCAGTTCCCGAACAACGTTCCGGAAATGACGCTGGCCTACTACCAGGTTCTGGCAGGCGGCGGCTTCAAGAGCGGCGGCACGAACTTCGACGCCAAGCTGCGCCGCCAGTCGCTCGACCCGGAAGACCTGCTCATCGGTCACATCGGCGGCATGGATTGCTGCGCCCGCGGCCTGAAGGCTGCCGCCAAGATGATCGAGGACAAGGCGCTCTCCCAACCGCTCGCAGACCGCTACGCCGGCTGGGATTCGGCCGAGGGCCAGAAGCTGCTGCGCGGCGAATACTCGCTCGACCAGATCGCCCAGTGGGTCGAAACCAAGGACATCAACCCGCAGCCGAAGTCCGGCAAGCAGGAACTCCTGGAAAACATCGTCAATCGCTACGTTTGATCGATGCGGTCGGGAGGCGGTGCTTCATCGCCTCCCGAGCTAAAGCCGGAAGGCTCGGCTGGAAATCGCTATGGAATTTCCCGATGGGTCCTTGGCGTTGGCGAAGACATAGCCATCGGCTTGATGTATGGGGCCGAATTCCAATCCTTCTTCGGCGCATTTCGCGCGGAAAGCTTCGACATGCTCGACGTCGAAGACCAGTTTTACCAGTACCTGGCCCATTTTCTGCGCCTTGCCCGTCGGATGAATCAGCAGATTTGCGCCGCCATCCGATGCCAGCAGCTCGACGATCCGATCGCCATCCTGCCGATGCGGCTTAAACCCGAAATGCCTCTCGTAAAAACTGATCGTCGTTTCGACATCGCGGACATAAAGGATGATCCTGCCGAGCGGCATTGCTACGCGTCCCTAACGCCGGAGGCGTGCCGGCGCCGCAACGGAGTTGCGCACCACGAGGTCCGGTCGCAGCAGGATTTCCGTTTCGGCCGGCTGTCCGTCCGAAAGCAGCTCCAGCAGCAGCGCCATGGCGTGCTTGCCGATGGCGGTGCGCGGCTGCCGGATCGTCGTCAGCGACGGCGTCATGAAAACGGCCTGCGGCACGTCGTCGAAGCCGGTCACCGAGAAATCCTCGGGGATGTCGTAGCCGCGGGTCTTCAGGGCGATCATCACGCCGATGGCGGTCTGGTCGTTGACGCACATGAAGGCTGTCGGCAGCGTGTCGCGCATGAAGAGCTGCTCCACGGCAAGCCGGCCGCTTTCGATGGTGCCGTCGCCTTCGAGCACGGTGCGCAATTCGGGGCCGATGCCGGCCGCATCCAGCCCGGCTTCATAGCCCATGCGACGCCGGCTGTAGGCAAGCCGGGTGCGGGAATCACCGACGAAGGCGATCTTGCGGTGGCCTTCGGCAATCAGAAGATCGACGGCCTTGCGCGCGCCGGCGACATCGTCGACGCCGACATAGGGAATGCCGCCATTGAAGACCGGCTCGAAGACGCCGACGCTCGGCGGCAGCCGGGCCGTCATCGTCTGGTGCCCGAAGGGCAGGATACCGGTGAACAGAATCAGCCCCGCCGCCTGGTTGGAGTTCAGGAATTTCAGGTATTCCAGACCACGCTGCGCATCGTTCTGCGTGTGGCCGATGAGGACGCCATAGCCGTGCGACCGCGCTTCGTTTTCCAGGCCGATGAGAATATTGGAAAAATTGGGGTCGCCGATATCGGGTGCAACCACCAGAATCATGTTGGAGCGGCCGAGCCTGAGGCTGCGCGCCATGGCGTTGGTCGTGTAGCCGGTGACCGCAATGGCCTGGTTGACCTTCAGCCGCGTCGAATTGGCGACCTTCTCCGGCGTGTGGATTGCCCGCGAAACCGTTGCGATCGAAACATTGGCAATTCGGGCGACGTCTTCGATAGTTGCGGGCGTGGAATTCGACACTGCGCTCTGCCTTGGGTCTCGTCTGGGAGCGGAGACTACACAGACTTCCGTGTAGGTCAAAGGTAACCGCGGAAAATTGTGCGACATCCCATGATGTAAACCTTTACACGATGTATGTAAAGGTTTACATACGATGGAAAGCGGGTGGAGCCGCAGGGAGGATGCAATGAGTTCGGAAGCCGTCGACGGTGCGGTGGTGCTGTCTGCGAGAGGGATATCCAAGTCCTTCAACGGCGTGCAGGTTCTATTCAGCGTCAACTTCGATCTCAAGGCCGGCGAAATCCATGCGCTCATGGGTGAGAACGGCGCCGGCAAGTCGACGCTCGTCAAGGTTCTGTCCGGCTTCGAGCAGCCGACCTCAGGCGAAATCCTGCTGGACGGCAAGCCGGTGAAGCTGCCGCCGAACGGTGCGGCCGAAGCGCTCGGCATCGTCATCATCCATCAGGAATTCAATCTTGCGGAACATCTGACCGTCACCGAGAGCCTGTTTCTCGGGCGCGAAGTTACCCGTTTCGGCGTGCTCGACCGCAAGCATATGCGCGCGGAAACGCGGCGCGTGCTCGATCTCCTCGGCTCGCATGTCGATGAAAATGCGCTCATCAGCTCGCTTTCCATCGCCGACAAGCAGATGGTGGAAATCGCCAAGGCGATCAGCCGCGATGCCCGCATCGTCTTCATGGACGAGCCGACGGCCGTGCTCTCGCGCGAGGAGACCAATTTCCTGTTCAAGCAGGTGCGCAAACTGCGCGACCAGGGCACGAGCTTCGTCTTCGTCTCCCACAAGCTCGATGAGGTCATGGAGCTGACGGATCGGGTGACGGTGCTGCGCGACGGCCAATGGGTGAAGACGTCGCCAACGGCGCTGCTTGACGGCGAATCGATTGCGCAGCTCATGGTCGGGCGTGAACTCTCCAGCCTTTACCCCGCCAAGAACGAGCCGGATGTCGACGAAAAGGTCGTGCTGAGCGTCGGCTCCCTTTCGACCGGCTATGTCCGCGATGCGAGCTTCGAGCTGCGCAAGGGCGAGATACTGGGCTTTTCCGGCATGATCGGCTCGGGCCGGACGGAGCTGATGGAGGCGATCGTCGGCCTGCGCGCGCGTGCCTCCGGCGAGGTCGTCGCCAATGGCCGGACGGTGCCGCCGCACGACGTGCACGCGGCCATCGACGCCGGGCTTGCCTATATGACCAAGGATCGCAAGTCGAAGGGGCTGCTCCTGAATTCGGGCATGGCCGTCAACCTGACCCTTCAGTCTCTCGATCGACACGGGAAGTTCGGTTATCTCAGCGCCTCCAGCGAGGCCAATGCGCTGGCGCGGGCACGCCGTCGTTTCGACATCCGGGTTCGTGACGGGAATATCGTTGCCGGCCGCATGTCCGGCGGCAATCAGCAGAAGCTGCTTCTGGCGAAGGTCATGGAAACCGAGCCGCAGATCATCATCATCGACGAGCCGACGCGCGGCATCGATGTCGGTACCAAGCAGCAGATCTATCATTTCATTTCGGCGCTGGCGCGGGACGGCCATTCGATCATCGTGGTCTCCTCGGAAATGCCCGAGGTCATCGGGCTTTGCACTCGGATCGCTGTCATGCGCGAGGGGCGGATTGTCGGCGTGCTCGAAGGCGACGAAATCTCCGAGCAGGAAATCATGCGTTATGCGGCGGGCCTGAAGAAAAAGACCGCTGCCTGAAGGGCGGCAACGAGCAGGGCGAATTCCCAGCGATTATGGGACGGGAGGTTGGTTTTGGTTATGAGCGTGGGCGAAGACGGCAGCGGCAAGACGAGCCGGCGTGGACGGTCCTGGCGGGATGTCGATCTCAGGGCCGTTGCACCGTTTGCGGCGCTGGTGCTGCTCCTGATCGTGGGTGCGCTGGTCAACCCGAACTTCATCGGCATCACCAATCTTGCGAATGTCGCGACAAGAAGCGCCTTCATCGCCATCATCGCGGTCGGCGCGACGTTCGTGATCTCGGCGGGGGATCTCGATCTGTCCGTGGGCTCGATGGTCGCCTTCGTGGCGAGCCTGATGATCCTGCTGATGAATTCCGGCATTATTGCCGATCCCACTCTAATGCTGGCGGCAGCCGTGGCGTTCGGGATCGTTGCGGGCGCGCTCTGCGGGCTGGCGAACGGCCTGATTACAACCGTGGGCAAGATCGAGCCTTTCATCGCGACGCTGGGTACGATGGGTGTCTATCGCGGGCTGACGACCTGGTTGTCGCAGGGCGGCGCGATCACGCTGCGCTCGCAGGAGCTGCAGGCGCTCTATCGCCCTGCCTACTTCGGCTCCATCTTCGGGGTGCCGGTTCCGATCATCGTCATCCTTGCCGTCACCGGCGTTGCGGCCTTCATTCTTTACCGCACCCGTTACGGACGGCATGTCGTCGCCGTCGGCTCGAACAGCGATGTCGCGCGTTATTCCGGCATTGCGGTCAACCGCGTCCGCACCATCGCCTTCGTCATCCAGGGCCTCTGTGTCGCCATCGCCGTGCTTCTCTACGTGCCGCGTCTCGGCTCGACCTCGGCAACGACCGGCATTCTCTGGGAGCTTCAGGCGATCACCGCCGTCGTCGTCGGCGGCACGGCGCTCAAAGGCGGCGCGGGCAGGGTGTGGGGCACGATCTGCGGCGCCTTCATCCTGGAGCTTGTCGGCAATATCATGCTGCTTTCCAATTTCATCAGCGAGTATCTGATCGGCGCCATCCAGGGCGCGATCATCATCATCGCCATGCTCGTTCAGCGCTCGCTGGTGCGCAAATCGTGAATAACCGGGTCAGGGGGCGCCCGGTCATCAGGACAAGGCCCTGTTTTCATGTGGGAGGATAAAATGCGCAAAAGACTATTGGCGGGCGTTGCCGTCGTGCTTGCGGCTCTGGCCGGCACGGTACATGCCGAAGACAAGAAGGTGACGATCGGCGTTTCCATTCCAGCCGCCGACCATGGCTGGACCTCGGGTGTGGTGTTCCATGCCGAGCGCGTCGCCAAGCTGCTGATGGCGGAGCATCCGGGCCTCAACGTCATCGTCAAGACCTCGCCCGACGCTGCGAGCCAGGCGAACGCGGTGCAGGATCTCGAGACCCAGGGCATCGATGCTCTCGTGATCCTGCCTTCGGACCCGGACCCGCTCGTCAACGCCATCAAGGAAGTCAAGGACAAGGGCAAGTTCGTGACGCTGGTCGACCGTGCGCCGAGCAACAACGACGATTCCGTCCGTGACCTCTACGTCGCCGGCAACAATCCGGCGCTTGGCCAGACCGCTGGCGAGTACATCAAGAAGAACGACCCGGACGCTCAGGTCGTCATCATCCGCGGCTTGCCGATCCCGATCGATCAGCAGCGCCAGGACGGCTTCGACAAGGGCATTGCCGGCTCGAACGTCAAGATTCTCGACCGCCAGTACGGCAACTGGAACCGCGACGACGCCTTCAAGGTGATGCAGGACTACCTGACCAAGTTCCCGAAGATCGACGTCGTCTGGTGCCAGGATGACGACATGGCCGTCGGCGTTCTGCAGGCGATCGACCAGGCCAAGCGCACCGACATCAAGTATGTCGTCGCCGGCGCCGGCTCGAAGGACATGATCAAGAAGGTCATGGACGGCGACAAGCTGATCCCGGTCGACGTGCTCTATCCGCCGGCAATGGTCGGCACGGCTATGGAGCTGACGGCGGCCAACTTCTACGATCAGGTCCCGGTTCGCGGCAATTACATCCTCGATGCGACGCTCGTCACGAAGGACAATGCCAAGGACTTCTATTTCGCCGATTCACCGTTCTGACCGGCTGGTCCGGACAGATGCGCCCGCCGGGTTCCGGCGGGCGTTTTTTATGCAGTTGCCGCCTCGTCATCGACTCTGTGATAATTTTTGCGGCACGTACCTCTTGCCGTGGACGGTCGGCCGTGATTAGGTCGCAAGGCATTCGACTTTCATCCTGAAGACCCTATAGTTTTTGAGGTCACGGCGTTCCGGCCGCCTCGGATTTGGGTCCGAAAGGCATCGGAAACGTTTACAGAACGCGATTAGGGAGGAATTACTGATGAAGACGATCAAGGGTCCGGGCCTGTTTCTTGGCCAGTTCGCCGGTGACGCGGCGCCGTTCAACTCGTGGGATTCGATCACGAAATGGGCTGCCGACGCCGGTTATGTCGGCGTGCAGGTTCCGACCTGGGCAGGCCAGCTCATCGACCTGAAGAAGGCCGCTTCTTCCAAAGATTATTGCGACGAATTCGCCGGTGTCGCCCGCGCCAACGGCGTCGAGGTCACCGAGCTTTCCACCCACCTTCAGGGCCAGCTCGTCGCCGTGCATCCGGCCTATGACGAAGCCTTCGACGGCTTTGCTGCGCCGGAAGTGCGCGGCAACCCGAAGGCGCGGCAGGAATGGGCCGTCGAGCAGGTGAAGATGGCGCTGACCGCTTCCAAGCATCTCGGTATCAAGGCGCATGCGACCTTTTCCGGTGCGCTTGCCTGGCCGTTCGTCTATCCCTGGCCGCAGCGTCCGGCCGGCCTCGTCGAGACCGCGTTCGAGGAGCTGGCTCGCCGCTGGACGCCGATCCTCAACCATGCCGATGAAAACGGCGTCGACATCTGCTACGAGATCCATCCCGGCGAAGACCTGCATGACGGCATCACCTTCGAGATGTTCCTGGAGCGCGTGAAGAACCACCCGCGCGCCAACATGCTCTACGACCCCTCGCACTACGTGCTGCAGTGCCTCGATTATCTCGAGAACATCGACATCTACAAGGACCGCATCAAGATGTTCCACGTCAAGGATGCGGAGTTCAATCCGACCGGGCGCCAAGGCGTCTATGGCGGCTATCAGGGCTGGGTCGAGCGCGCCGGCCGCTTCCGGTCGCTCGGCGATGGCCAGGTCGATTTCGGCGCCGTCTTCTCGAAGATGACGGCGAACGATTTCGACGGCTGGGCTGTGGTCGAATGGGAATGCGCGCTGAAGCATCCCGAGGACGGCGCTCGCGAGGGCTCCGAATTCGTCAAGGCGCACATCATCCGCGTGACGGAAAAGGCCTTCGACGATTTTGCCGGCAGCGGCACGGACCAGGCGGCCAATAAGAGAATGTTGGGCCTGTCGTAATTTCCTCTTCTCCCCAGCGGGGAGAAGATGTCCGAAGGACAGATGAGGGGGACGAGGAGCGTCGCGACGAGTGCCTTGAGCGGTAAGCGAAGGGCTGTGTCCGCTGAAGTCCCCCTCATCCGACCCTTCGGGCCACCTTCTCCCCGCTGGGGAGAAGGGAAGTACAATTCCATTCTCAGGAGGACAAAATGGCAATCGAAGGATCATCGGAACAGACGCGGGAGCCGCGCATCCGGCTTGGCATGGTGGGCGGCGGCGCCGGCGCATTCATCGGCGCGGTGCACCGTATCGCCGCACGCATCGACGACCAGTTCGATCTCGTCGCCGGAGCGCTCTCGTCCTCGCCGGACAAAGCCCAGGCTTCCGGCCGCGATCTCGGTCTCGATCCCTCGCGCACCTATTCGAGCTATCGCGACATGGCGATCCGCGAAGCCAAGCTGAAGAACGGCATCGAAGCCGTGTCGATCGTGACGCCGAACCATGTCCACTACGACGCCGCCAAGGAATTCCTGCGGCGCGGCATTCATGTCATCTGCGACAAGCCGCTGACCTCCAATCTTGCCGATGCCAGGAAGCTGAAGAAGGTGGCCGACGAGAGCGGCGCGCTCTTCATCCTCACGCATAACTACACCGGCTACCCGATGATCCGCCAGGCGCGCGAGATGATCGCCAATGGCGAGCTCGGCGATATCCGCATCGTGCAGGCGGAATATCCGCAGGACTGGCTGACCGAGAATATCGAGCAGTCCGGGCAGAAGCAGGCGGCGTGGCGAACCGACCCGGCCCAATCCGGCGCCGGCGGTTCGACGGGCGATATCGGCACGCATGCCTATAATCTCGCGTCCTTCGTCACCGGCCTTGAGCTCGACAGCCTCGCCGCCGATCTCGACAGTTTCGTCGAAGGCCGTCGTCTCGATGACAACGGCCATGTGCTGTTGCGTTTCAAGGCAAAGGGCAAGGAGAAGCCGGCCAAGGGCATGCTCTGGTGCAGCCAGGTGGCGCCCGGCCACGAGAACGGCCTCAAGCTCCGCGTCTATGGCACCAAGGGCGGCATCGAGTGGACACAAGCCGATCCGAACTATTTGTGGTATACGCCGTTCGGTGAGCCCAAGCGCCTGATCACCCGCAACGGCGCGGGCTCCGGCGCTGCCGCCGCGCGCGTCTCGCGCATTCCGTCGGGACATCCGGAGGGCTATCTGGAAGCCTTCGCCACGATCTATACCGAGGCCGCGCGTGCCATCAACGCTCGCAAGAAGGGCGAGGCGGTCGATCCCGCCGTGGTCTATCCGACGGTCGATGACGGCGTGAAGGGCGTGGCCTTTGTCGAAGCCTGCGTTACCTCCTCCAAGCGTAACGGCGCTTGGGTCAAGCTCTGAGCTTTAGGTGGGGTTCGAGGCAGCGAAACTGCCTCGAACCTGCTCATTCAGGCAGCGACGTCCTGCTTGCGCTTCGTCAGCGCATCGACGCTCAGCGGGCCGCTGCCGGCACTGACGAGAAACAGGAAGATGAAGCAGAAGAGGATGGCTGCGACGCCGCCGTTCTGCGCGGGGTAGAAGCTCTGCGGCGCATGGCGCAGAAAATAGGCGAACGCCATCAGGCCCGACAACACGAAGGAAGCGATCCGCGTCTGGAAGCCGATCAGGACGAGGAAGCCGAGGGTGAGTTCGAGCAGGCCGGCGATCCACGGGAGCGACCCTACCGGCGGCACGTTTTCAACCGCAGGGAAATGCAGCACTTTCTGCGTTCCGTAGCTGAACAGCACAAGCGAGGCGACGATGCGCAGGAGGCTCAGCAGATAGGGTTGGAGAATATGGAGCGCAGGGAGCATTTGTATCCTTTCGTTGTCAAGTTTGGCTGCTACCCTCAATTGATCCGTTGCGAAAAGACAAGTCACGACTGTTGACATTGATGTTATCCAGCCGTGCGATAATCGTTGCCGATGCCGGCGAAATTTTCCTGCATGCCCTTGGCCGGCTTGGTTTGCCGGCACCTGCAACGTTGCAGTTTTCCAGTGCCGGCACTGTACTTTGTCACGACGCTTGGTTAAACCGCAGCCAACGAAGCCAAAACAGACGGAATTTCCATCATGATCGATCCAAAGCTTCTTGCCGATCGCTTCCCCGGCGATTTCACGTTCGGCGTTGCCACCGCCGCGTTCCAGATCGAAGGCGCCACCAAGGCCGATGGCCGCAAGCCCTCCATATGGGACGCCTTCGCCAACATGCCCGGCCGGGTCTATCAGCGCCAGAACGGTGACGTCGCCTGCGATCATTACAATCGGCTGGAGCAGGACCTCGACCTGATCAAGGAGATGGGCGTCGAAGCCTATCGCTTCTCGATCGCCTGGCCGCGTATCATCCCCGAAGGCACCGGCCCGGTGAACGAAGCCGGCCTCGATTTCTACGATCGCCTTGTCGACGGCTGCAAGGCGCGCGGCATCAAGACCTTTGCCACCCTCTATCATTGGGATCTGCCGCTGGCGCTTGCCGGCGACGGCGGCTGGACGGCGCGCTCGACCGCGCATGCCTTCCAGCGTTACGCGAAGACCGTTGTGGCCCGCCTCGGCGATCGTCTGGATTCCGTCGCCACCTTCAACGAGCCCTGGTGCATCGTCTGGCTGAGCCACCTCTATGGCGTCCATGCGCCCGGAGAACGCAACATGCAGGCGGCGCTTTATGCCATGCACACCATGAACCTAGCCCATGGCCTCGGCGTCGAGGCGATCCGCTCGGTGGCGCCCAAGGTGCCCGTCGGTATCGTGCTCAATGCCGCTTCGATCCTGCCGGGTTCGGATCGTCCCGAAGATCTGGCCGCCGTCGAGCGCGCCCATCAGTTCCACAACGGCGCCTTTTTCGATCCGATTTTCAAGGGCGAATATCCCAAGGAATTCGTCGAGGCGCTTGGCGATCGCATGCCAATCATCGAGGACGGCGATCTCAAGACCATCAACCAGAAACTCGATTGGTGGGGCCTGAACTATTATATGCCGATGCGCGTCGCGGACGACGCCTCCAGGAGCGGCGATTTCCCCTGGACGAAGGAAGCGCCGCCCGCAAGCGACGTGAAGACCGATATCGGCTGGGAAATCTATGCGCCGGGCCTGAAGCATGTCGTCGAGGATCTCAACAAGCGCTACGAGCTGCCGGAGTGCTACATCACCGAGAACGGCGCCTGCTACAATATGGGCGTGGTCAACGGCGAGGTCGATGACCAGCCGCGTCTCGATTACTATATCGAGCATCTCGGCGTCGTCGCCGATCTCATCAAGGACGGCTACCCGATGCGCGGTTACTTCGCCTGGAGCCTGATGGACAATTTCGAGTGGGCGGAGGGCTACCGCATGCGTTTCGGCCTCGTTCATGTCGACTATGAGACCCAGGTTCGCACGATCAAGAAGAGCGGCAAGTGGTACAGCAAGCTTGCCGCGCAGTTTCCGAAGGGCAATCACAAGCCGGTCTGATCGGCCGGCTTGCTGCGCGGGAATTTCAGGCCGTGCCCGAATCGGCGAGGCCTGATAGATATCGGGACATGATCCGGCGTCCGATTTTCCTTTATGCGCTTTGCGGCAGCCAGCGGCGGGCTTCGACCAGCCGCAGGCTGCTCGAAGCTCTGCGGCGTGCCTGTCCGGACGGCGTCACCATCGCGATTTGCGATCTGATCGGCGATCTGCCGGTCTTCAATCCGGATAATGAGGGCGAGAAGACACCGCCGCAGGTCGAAACATTCGCGGCGGAGATCCGCAAGGCCGATGGCTTGATCGTGTCCTGCCCGGAATATGCCCACGGCATACCGGGCGGCTTCAAGAATGCCCTGGACTGGCTCGTGTCGCGCGACGAGGTGCCGTTCAAGCCGCTGATGTTCGCCCATGCCTCGCATCGCGGCGATCTCGTATTGGCGCAGTTGACCGATGTCCTGCGGACCATGTCGCTGCGGATCGTGCAAGACGCTTTTTTGCGTCTGCCGATTGCGGGCAAGAGCGACGAAACGCAGGCGCAAATGCTGTTGGAGGCGCGCGAGAACGGCCTTTTATCCGCGAGTCTCGACCGTTTCGTGCGGGCGATTGCCGACAGGGCGTGAATTCTTCCGGCTTCGGCAAATATACAACTCTTTCCTGCAGGAATCTCGAATTCGCCTTAACCGTTTATTGAAGACCTGACGGCAGACTCCCGTGCCAAGGAGAAGAGGCGTTGGGAGCAGCTTTCAAGTCACTGCGGAAGAATGCGCAGCTCGGTCGTCATTCCATCGTGACGGCCGTTTTGATTTCTTTCGCATTGGTCGTTGCGGTCGTGACCATGATGGTGCTGACGGCCATCGGGCGCGTCGCCGATTATTCCAACAAGCTCGATGACGAACGTTCCTGGGAAACGACCGTCGGTGCGTTGAAGACCTTTCAAAGGCAGCTGGAAGCGACGCTGCATGACCATTCCGCCCGCAACGATGCGGCGCGAAGCGTCTACGGCATCGACGATCGCGGCTGGATCGCCGGCAATTACGGCGACATATCCTCCAATGGCGCGCTGTTCGACACCGCCGTTATCGTCGACGACGACAACAAGACTGTCACTGCCTACCACGACGGCGAGCCGTTGACCGGAAACATCGAGGACGTGCTTGGCTCCGCCGTATGGGCCCTGGTCGATCAGGCGCGCAATACCCGCGTGACCGGCGTGCCGGAAGCCTCCGGCTATATCATGACAAGGGACGGCATCGCCGCCGCCGCTGCCGCGACGATCCGCGAAAGATCCGGCCGTATTCCGGTGCCCGAGGGCCAGAGGCGCTACCTGATCCTCGTTCGCTACCTGGATGCGGCGCGGATCAAGATGCTCTCCAATATCTACGTCATCAGCGGACTGAAGCTTGTGCCGCCGGAGACTGTGGCGCGCTATGCCGTCTCCATCGTCGATCCGCTCGGCAAGTCGCTGGGCCGGCTCGTCTGGGGCTCGCGCGAACCGGGCGATATGAGCTATCAGCAGGTGCGGCCGCTGGTCCTCGGCGCGCTCGGCCTCGTCGGCCTGTTCTTCGTGGTGCTGCTGATCCTCGGATCGCTTGCAGGCCGCCGTTTGCGGGCGGAAGAGGTCGTGGCCCGCCAGGTTTCGCTGCGCGACCGGTTGAGCGGCCTCCTCAATCGCGAGGGAGTACGGCTCGACGTGGATCGCCTGGTCGAGCGGGCGCACTTCGATGGGACCAACGTCCTGCTTCTTTATCTCGATCTCGACGGCTTCAAGGAAATCAACGATGCCTATGGGCATGGGACGGGTGATCAGCTCATCCGTGCCGTCGCAGCCGGGCTCAAGGTGCTGGTGCCGCCGCAGGCGGCGCTGGCGCGCCTGGGAGGAGACGAGTTCGCCATCGTCTTCCCGACAAAGGAGCTCAACGACGCGCCGGCCCTGCGGCTGGCCGAACAGATCCTGGATTTTCTTGCGGAGCCGCTGGAGATCGGCCGCCGGGTGGTCGTCGTCGGCGCCAGCATCGGCATTGCCAGCTCGCCGGAAGGCCGCATCGACCGCGAGGAGCTGGTGCGCCGCGCCGATCTTGCCATGTACAAGGCCAAGGAGGCCGGCCGTGCCCGCATGACCTGCTACGAAACGGCCATGGATGCCCATCGCGAGGAACGCAACGCGCTGGAGCTCGACCTGCGTCGTGCGATAGAGATGGAGGAACTGACGCTCGCCTATCAGCCGCTGGTCGATGCGTCGAGCTGCGAAATGACCGGCGTCGAAGCGCTGGTGCGGTGGAACCGTCCCGGTCACGGACCGATTTCGCCGGAAGCCTTCATTCCCATCGCCGAAACCAGCGGCCTGATCGAGGCACTAGGCCTGCTCGTTCTGCGCAAGGCCTGCAAGGCGGCGCAGCAATGGCCGGATCTGCATGTCGCCGTCAACGTCTCGCCCGGCCAGTTCCGCAATCCCGCCTTTGCCGATTATGTCCGCAGCGTGCTGAACGAGACGGGGATCGAGGCGGAGCGGGTGACGCTGGAGATTACCGAAGGCTATATCATTCAAAATCCGGAGCGCACCCGCAAGTCGATCGAGAGGCTGAAGGCGCTCGGCGTCAAGGTGGCGCTCGACGATTTCGGCTCCGGTTTCTCCTCCATAGGCTATCTGCGCCAGTTCGGTTTCGATCGCATCAAGATCGATCGTTCGCTGACCATGGACGTGCTGGAAGACAACCGCGCTCGCGAAATGCTGAAGGCAACGGTGGCATTGGCGCGCTCGCTCGATATTCCGGTGACGGCCGAAGGCATCGAAACCGAGGAGCAGGGGCGGGCGCTCGAAGGTTTCGGCTGCGACGAGCTGCAGGGCTATTTCTACGGCAAGCCGATGCCGGAGGCCGAGATCGGCAAGCGGCTGGCCATTCAACTGGCCGCGTCGCTGGATGATGAGCGCGGCGCGGCCGCCTGAGATCAGCCGCCGATGTGCTCGCGGCCGCGCTTGCGGGCAAGCGCGATCTGCCGCTGCCGTTCGCGATAACGCTCGCGATCCTCTTCGCTGCGCTCGTGATAGCAATGGCTGCAGGAGACGCCGGCCTCGTAGAAGGGTGACGTCACCTCCTCGGCCGTAATGGGACTGCGGCAGGCGTGGCAGAGCTTGTGATTGCCCTCCTTCAGTCCGTGCTCCACGGAGACGCGCTCGTCGAAGACGAAGCAGGCGCCTTCCCACAGGCTTTCTTCGGCGGGCACTTCCTCCAGATACTTCAGAATGCCACCCTTGAGGTGAAAGACCTCGTCGAAACCCTGCTGCTTCATGAAAGCGGTGGCCTTCTCGCAGCGGATACCGCCGGTGCAGTACATGGCGATCTTCGGCTTGTTGTGCAGGCCGCCGTTCTGCCGCACCCATTCGGGAAACTCGCGGAAAGTCTTGGTCTTCGGATCGACCGCGCCCTTGAAGACGCCGATGGCGGTCTCGTAATCGTTGCGGGTATCGATGACGATGGTGTCGGGATCGGAAATCAGCGCGTTCCAATCCTGCGGCGCGACATAGGTGCCGACGACCCTGGTCGGATCGATATCCTCGACGCCCATGGTGACGATCTCTTTCTTGAGCTTCACCTTCATGCGCACGAACGGCATTTTCGACGCGCGGCTTTCCTTGTGCTCGAGGCCGGCGAATTCCGGTTGGGAACGCAGGAAGGCAAGGACCGCGCCGATGGCGGCGTCCGTGCCGGCAATGGTGCCGTTGATCCCCTCGTGCGCGAGCAGCAGCGTACCCTTCACGCCGTTCTCCTCGCAGAGCGCGAGCAGGGGCTCGCGCAGGCTTTCGAAGCGCGGAAAGGAAACGAAATGATAGAGCGCGGCAACGAGGAATGCGCCGGTCGCGTCGCGCCGTGGATCGGAAAACTTGTCGGTCATGGCGGGGAAATACAATTTTGTGGGCTTTCAGGCAATCGGGATTCGTATTTTGAGACCATGCGGCCGGCAGCCTCGATCTTTCGAGGCACTGCCGCCGGGGCTGCCCTCGTCCTTCGGCGGGCTCAGGATGAGGGTGGAGTGACCTTCGAGCTTCAGACATTGCTTCGCGGTGATGGACCGGGCACTGGCGAACAGCCCTTATGCCGAGCTACGCAGGCCGTCAGGCGGGGCCTCGAAGCATCAAGGCGAGTGAGGGATTCGTCAGCCTCGATCCGCAGCTTCCAGCCAGAGGCGCTTTATCGTGCGGGCTTCGCGTTCCGGCTTGTCGGCAAAGACCCAGCGGGCCCGGTCCAGCGCTTCCTCGCGGGCGATCTGCTGGCGGGAAATGATCGCTTCCAGCAGGCGGGCGCGATCGTCGCTGCCGTCGAAGAGATGCGGCTCGCGATCCGCGACATCCGACAATATCGACATGTCGAGATAGCGGCCGAGCACATCGACAAGGGCCTTGGCCTCGATCTGCTTGGCATGCATGGCGGCGGGCCAGACGTCGCGCAGCAGCATGTGATGCATCCAGCAGTCCTGGCTGCGCTTGCGCAGATCGTGAAAACTCTCGGCGTGGGCCACGTCCGCACGGCATTCCGACAATGCCCGCCTTGCCTTGCGGGCGTTCTTGCGCCAGCCTTTCTGGAAGAGGCGGGCCGTATCGCGCCGCCCGCAGTCGAACGATACGTCTTTCAATGCGGTCAGCGCCTCGTTGCATGTGGCGACTGCTGCCCGGGCCTTGTCTTCGAGGTCCGTCTCCGTTTCCGCCATCCGATCGCGCCGGGTGGTCAGGACATCGCTCACGCGGGCCAGCGCCTGCAATTCATCCGCGGATGCGGCCGTTGCCTGCAGGTAGCGGCTGATTTCGATCAGCGCCGTCGCGTCGCGGACGCCGGACAGCGTTTGCGCCACTGCGCGAAGCCGGTCATTCTCCTGTTGCTGAAATTCCGGCGCGAGGGGCGCGACCAATCGATAGAGTGCGCGTACGCGCTTGATGTTCTTGCGCGCGGCATGGACCGCCTCGTGCAGGCCCTGCGGCCTGTCCGTCAGCACGGCCATCGCCTTGCCGAGTTGATGCGCGGCGGCTTTGTGCACCTCGTCATCGAGAGCCCGGTCAGGCCGTATGCGATAGCTCATCGTACTCCTGTTCGAACTGCGTCGCGAGGGCCTGATTGGAGTAGCGGTATTCGCCGGTCACTTCGCGGCCGATCCAGTCCGGGAGTTCGGGATTGTCGTTTTCGTCCTCCATCTCCACTTCGGCGATCACGAGGCCGCGGTGGGCGCCGCGGAAGACATCCACCTCCCAGACGAATCCCTTGAAGGGTACTTTGTGGCGGGTTTTCTCGATGACGAGGCCGATTGCCGTTCCCAGCAGTTCCTCCGCATCGTCGACGGGGATCTCGTACTCGAACTCGTCTCTCGTCATCGCCTTGCCGATCTTGATCGTCAAGGTCGCCTTGGTGTCGTTCGTCAGCCGTATCCTGACCGAACGGTCGTCCATGGAGGCGATATATCCCTGTCGCAGGATCAGCCTTTCGGAAACGAGATCACGCCAGTGATCGCCGCGCACCAGAAACTTTCGCTCGATCTCTTTTGCCATGCGTTTGACATGCTCCACCGGCACAGATCGGTCTAGACTATAGTATGTTATGGCGAATTCCTACCCGTCGTGCAGAAAGCATGCTTTTGTCTCGACAAGCACCGTCTGGAAGGTTATTCGAAAGCCGGTTTCAATCGTTTTAAAGGAGCGCACCGACCATGGGCGAGAAAACCGAAAAGCTTCTTTCCATCCTGAAACTGCAGCCCGTCGTTCCGGTGCTGATCGTCGATGATGCGAAATCGGCCGTGCCGCTCGCCCGGGCGCTCGTTGCCGGCGGCCTGAAGGCCATCGAGATCACGCTGCGCACCGCAGGCGCTCTCGATGCCATCCGCGCGGTCGCCGAAGAGGTGGAAGGGGCCGAGGTCGGCGCCGGCACGATCCTCAATGTCAGCCAGTGGGATGCGGCCGTCGAAGCCGGCTCCCGGTTCATCGTCAGCCCCGGCACCACGCAGGAACTGCTCGATGCTGCTCGCGGATCGCATGTGCCGCTGCTGCCGGGCGCCGCCACGGCAAGCGAGGTCATGGCGCTGCGGGAGGAGGGCTATACGGTGCTCAAGTTCTTCCCCGCCGAACAAGCGGGCGGGGCTGCCTATCTCAAGGCGCTGTCGTCGCCGCTTGCCGGCACGATCTTCTGCCCCACCGGCGGCATTTCGCTGAAGAATGCCCATGACTATCTCTCGCTGCCGAATGTGATCTGCGTCGGCGGTTCCTGGGTCGCGCCGAAGGAGCTGGTCGCCGCCGGCGATTGGGCCGGCATCACCAAGCTTGCCGCCGAAGCCGCAGCGCTCAAGGGCTGAGATATCTGCTTCTCTTCGATTTCAAAAGGCGCGCGGCATTTCCGCGCGCCTTTTTGCATTGTGCGGATTTGTATTTGCGGTTGCGCTTCCTATCTCCCTTTCACCATCACAAGGACGAAGGACCATCCACATGATCGACGCCCGCAAGCTTCTTGACCAATTTCTCGGATCGCAGGTTCCGGGAATGCAGGGAACTGTGAAAGACAGGGCAACGCAGGCCATCAATCTCGCCAGGGATAATCCGATGGCGACGAGTGCGATCGCCGGTGTGCTGCTTGGGACGAAGACAGGGCGCCAGGTCGCCGGCAATGCCCTGACGCTCGGCGGTCTCGCGGCGATCGCAGGCCTCGGATATCAGGCCTATAAGAATTATCAGGCCGGCAACCAGCCGCAGCCGGCGCCTGAAGCCGCCCCCCAGGCCGAGCCGCAGTTCCTGCCGCCGCCGTCGGACTCCGGTTTCAGCACGGCGCCGGCGATTGCCAGCAACGATTTTACGCTCTCGCTCGTGCGGGCGATGATCGCCGCCGCCCGTGCCGACGGCCATATCGACGATGCGGAGCGTCAGCGCATCCTCGGCAAGGTGCAGGAAGCCGGCGTCGGGCCGGAAGCCGAGAGCTTTTTTGAGCGCGAGCTCACCAATCCGGTCGATCTTGACGCCATTATCGCTTCGGCGACGACGGACGAGCAGCGCGTGCAGGTCTATACCGCCTCGCGTCTGGCGATCGAGCCGGATTCGCGCGCCGAGCGCGGCTATCTCGATCTGCTTGCCGGCCGGCTCGGTCTGGCCGATGCTCTGGTCGATCATATCGAAGCTACGGTCGCCGGCGCCAAAGTCTGATCCCGTTTGACGTTCGGGCCGGTTGCCTTTCCCCGGCAGCTGGCCTAAGCCTTCGCCGGAACACATGCATCGGTGCCAGGGGTCGGCCAAATTGACGGATAAGAAAAGCGAAACCCGGTCTGCGGCCATTGCGGCCGGAATTATCTTGCTGGTCGCGACAGCCTTGCTTTACCTGATGCCGAACGTCATCGTCTGGCTGGGCGCGGTATCGCCGTGGCTCGGCACCGGTTTCGGCGTGCTCGTCATCCTGGCGTTCTTTCTCGTGTTCTGGCTGCGTGCCCGCTATCAGCGGCGCAACAAGCGCTAAGCTTCCTGATTGCTCAGTTCTGCAGCGAGGCGCCGAGCAGAATGACGCCCGTGCAGATGACCAGCAGCGCTCCGAGTATCTCGATGCCGTTGCCGACCCAGGCGGAAAGCCTTGAGCCTTTGCCGGTGAACCGGACGGCCGTGCCTTTCGCAAAAACGGCGATGATGGCAAGCAGCGAGACGGTCAGCGCCGTGCCGATCGACATGGCGAGCACGGACAGCAGGCCGCCGAGATAAAGCCCGTTCAGCATCGAAAAGGTCATCACCAGCAGCGCGCCCGAGCACGGGCGCAGTCCAACGGCCACGATGGCCGACCAGGCTTCGCGCGCGCTGAACTTCTCGTTCGACAACATCTTCGGATCGGGGAGATGGGCGTGTCCGCAAGCCTCGCAGAACGCTCCGTCGCCGGCCGCATGGGCGGGGTCGTAGCATTGAAAGCCCGTGGCGGACATCGCAGCGCTGCTGCGGGCAAAGCCTCTTGCCGAATCCGTACCGGTCGCGGCCCCCTCGAACAGCGAGAGACTGATCGGACCCGCCGATGTCGCGAGCTGCATGTCCTGACGTTGCGCCCGGCTTTGCAGCATGGCGCGCACCTTGCGGAACAACAGCCAGCAGCCGAACAGGATGACCATGACGAAACTGGCGATCTCCATGGCGTTGGTGGCCATCGTCATGGTGATGCCCGAGCCGCGCAGGACGAAATAGGCGGCGCCGACGACCAGGACGGCAACGAGGCCCTGAATGAGCGCCGAGACGAACGAAATCCCGATGCCGCGCCTCAGCTCGATTTCATTGGCGACCATGTAGGAGGAGATGACGGCCTTGCCATGGCCGGGACCGGCGGCATGGAAGATGCCATAGGCGAAGGAAAGGCCGATCAGCGTCCAGAGCTGCCAAGGGTCCTGGCGCATGGCCTCGATGGATTTCGTCAGCGCCCGATAGAAAGCCTGTTGCTCGTAATTCACATAAAGAAAGATCGGCGCAAGCGGGCCGCCGATCGGCTGGAAGCTCGGTTCGGCCGTGCCGATACCCAAGGGCGAGCCTGCGGCATGCGCCAGCCCGACCATCGCCAGAAGGGCAAGCATTGCAGCCGGAGCGAGCCTCTTTACCTTCGAAATCAGCATTCGACATCTATCCGCGTTGCGAAGAGTTTCGACATGGTCGTTCCCGTCGGATCGTTGAAGAAGGCATCCGTCAAGGTCGCCCTGTTTTCGGCGATCACCTCGTCCGGATTGGGGCGGACGACCTTCTGCGTGCAGCTCTTGAAGGCATCGCCCTCCGTCACCAGCTCGTTGTCGCTCGGGAAATCGATCGAGGTATAAAGCGTCGGGTCGTAAATGCCGAAGCTCAATTTGTTGCCCTTGGTGAGCGGCATCGGCTCGGACGGCTTGACGGCGAAGAACATCAGGAGCTGGCCGTCGCGATAATCGACATTGATGACGTCGGGCTTGTCGACCTTGATGGTTTTGCCGTTGAGCGTCAGGTTCGTGTAGTAATCGTAGTCGGCAAGCGAATCGCGCACGGTCTTGCCGACCTCCTTCAGTTCGTCCGGATCGAGCTTCAGATTGGTGTTCTTGTCGAAATCCATGAGCACGGAGGAGGAGAATACCTCGTCGAACCGCCAGACATTGCGCAGTTCCTGCACATTGCCGTCCGGGCCCGCGAGCACTTCGAGACGCGCCTCCACGAAAATATGCGGGTGCGCCGATACCGCGGCCGGCACGAGCAACAGGCCGCCGGTCAGGGCAACAGCATAGACGGTCGTGGATTTTCTCATGCGTCCGATATGTTTCGCGAGCATTGATTCACTTTGATGTCTGGTCAGAAAATGAGACGGAATTGGGACCGGCCGGGGCGCCTGCGGCACTTCAGCCGTGCTTGCGGAACCAGTTGTAGAGGTAGTCCACAAAGATGCGCACCTTGGCCGGCAGATAGCGCCGGTGCGGATAGACCGCGTAGATGCCGCGATCGGTCGGCAGATAGTCGTTGAACAGCGTCAGCAGCTGCCCGCTTTCGATCGCCTTGCGGCCGATGAAATCCGGGACGATGGCGATGCCGAGACCGGCCAGCGCGGCGCGCAACGTGGCATGCGGGCTGTTGACTTCGAGCGGGCCGTTGATGGCGACGTTGAAGGTGGTGCTGTCGGCGTCGACGAAGCGGATATTGCCTTGCGAGCGGGTGTTGGTGTCGATGATGAAAGGTACGCGGGCTAGATCGCTCGGATGTTCCAGGGCAGGGTAGCGGTCGAGGAATTCCCGGGTTGCGCACAGATGGACGCGGAAATCCGAGATCTTGCGGGCGATCATGCCCGAATCCTCGAGCTTGGTAATGCGCACGGCGACATCGAAACCTTCCTCGATCAGGTCGACGAAACGGTCGTCGGCGGCGATTTCCAGCGCAAGGTCGGGGTTTTCCCTGGCGAAATCGATCAGCGATTGCCCGACATCGGCATCGACGAAAGTACGCGGCACCGAAACGCGCAGCCGTCCCTTGAGCTGCTGGTTGTTCTCGCGCACGAGGTCGGCAAGATTGTCGATCTCCTTCAGGATGTCGGAGGCGGTGCGATAATAGGTGTGGCCGGCTTCCGTCATGGAGAACTGCCGCGTCGTGCGGTTCAGCAGCAGCGCGCCGAGTTCGTCCTCCAGCTCGCGGACATATTTGGACAGCAGCGCCTTGGAGCGGCCGGTCTTGCGTGCGGCCGCCGAAAACCCTTCGGCTTCGACCACGTCGATAAAGGCGCGAATCCGGGTCAAAGTATCCATGGCGAAGCCTCCCGTTAACTGTTGCAGGATGTTGAACAAAACGCCTCGATTTGTTCAATTATTTTTTTCGGGCATGGACCAAAAATTTTCTTGATTATGACGGCGAATATTCCTATTTCCCGATCAGCCCAAAGTCGCACGTGCCCGTGGGTGTCCGCCGATCCTCGATGTGGTGAGAAAATCGGTAAGGTACCTGGAATTAACCCCTCCAGTCGCTATTCCGGCCAACCGGAAAATGCGAGGACATCTGAAGCAACGACGGTGCGGGCCTTTTTGTTCTCTCCCGGCTTTCCATCAGCCGGGGATACTGAAGAGGCACACCTTCATTGCCGGAAGTGCGGTTGGGATACTCCCTCCAATCCATGGCAGACAAAGCGAATTAGCGCCGCTTGCGGCACTGGTTCATCATCCGCGCTTCGCGCATTTGCACGGTACCGGGGTCTCCACCGGCTGGTTCCTGAGCGAATGAGCGTCGCCCTTTGTCCTCTGGGTTCTCCCCGGAGCTTTTGGAATTGAAAGGGAATGACATGACCACGCAACGTATTCGCGATTTCCTCGCTACCCGACGTCCGGACGGTCCTTGCCTGGTGGTCGATCTCGATGTCGTCCGCGACAATTTCCATGCCTTCCGTCATGCCATGCCGGACAGCGCCATCTACTATGCCGTCAAGGCCAACCCGGCTCCGGAAGTGCTGCGCCTGCTCGCCAGCCTCGGCTCCAATTTCGATTGCGCGTCCGTCGCCGAAATCGAAATGGCGCTCGATGCCGGCGCGACCGCTGCCCGCATCTCCTACGGCAACACCATCAAGAAGGAGCGCGATGTCGCCCGTGCGCATGCGCTCGGTATCAACCTCTTCGCCGTCGACAGCCACGAGGAAGTCGAAAAGATTTCCCGTGCCGCTCCCGGCGCCCGCGTGTTCTGCCGCGTCCTGACGGACGGCGAAGGTGCGGAATGGCCGCTGTCGCGCAAGTTCGGCTGCGTTCCGCAGATGGCCGTCGACGTTCTCGTCTACGCTCACCAGCTCGGTCTGGAATCCTACGGCGTGTCTTTCCACGTCGGCTCGCAGATGACCAAGGTCGATGCCTGGGACGATGCTCTCGCCGATGCCAAGCGTGTCTTCGTCTCGCTGGCCAAGCAGGGCATCCACCTGCAGATGGTCAACATGGGCGGCGGTTTTCCGACCAAGTACCTGCGCGACGTCCCAACGGCCGAAGCCTATGGCAAGGCGATCTTTGCGTCTCTGCGCGCCCATTTCGGCAACCAGATCCCGCACACGATCATCGAGCCGGGCCGCGGCATGGTCGGCAATGCCGGCGTGATCAAGGCTGAAGTCGTCCTGATTTCGAAGAAGTCGGACAACGATGCCGCTCGCTGGGTGTTCCTCGACATCGGCAAGTTCGGCGGTCTCGCCGAAACCATGGACGAGGCTATCCGCTACCCGATCCGCACGGAGCGCGATAGCGACGAGATGGAGCCCTGCGTCATTGCCGGCCCGACCTGCGATTCGGCCGACGTGCTCTACGAGAAGAACCTCTATCCGCTGCCGGTGTCGCTCACCATCGGCGACGAGGTCCTGATCGAAGGCACCGGCGCCTACACCACGACCTACTCGGCTGTGGCGTTCAACGGCTTCGACCCGCTGAAGGCCTACATCATCTAAGGTCCGGCAAGGATCTGAATTCCGACAAAGCCGCCCCCGTAGCCAGCCGGGGCGGCACCCTCACAATAGTTCGTCACCACCGCTGATAACGGTATTGGGCACGGGAGGCCGAGATGGCCGCTGTTCTTGATTCTGTCCGCGCATTCTTTGCGCCATCCACTTTCACCCTCGACCTGGAAAACGCAGGCGATGTCGTCGCGCGCGAAAACCTGCTGGATCGTGCCATGGGACCCGACCGCCGCAAGAAGTCGTCGGAAAAGCTGCGCCAGGGCCGCGTTCCGGCCGAAGGCCTGGCGCTGGTCGCCCGCGATCGCTCCGGTCACGTCGTCGGCACGGTGCGCCTGTGGAATGTCGAAGCCGGGGTCGACCGCGAGACCCGTCCGGTCGATGCGTTGCTGCTCGGCCCGCTGGCCGTCGATCCCGCCTATGAAGGCAAGGGCATGGGCTCGGCGCTGATGCGCGCCGCCGTCATGGAAGCCAAGAAGCGCGGCCATGGCGCCATCCTGCTCGTCGGCGATGCGCCTTACTACGAGCGCTTCGGCTTCTTTGCCGCAAAGGCCCGCCATCTTGTGATGCCGGGCCCGTTCCAGCGCGACCGGTTCCTCGCTCTCGAGCTCAAGGAAGGCTGGCTGGACAGCGCTGCCGGCTTGATCGTTGCCAGCGGCCGCAAGCTCGCACAGCCGCCCGTATCAAAGGCGGCGTAAGGCGAACGAACAGCTCTGAAGTCCTGTTACGCCTTCGCCGCCCTGGCCGAGGCGTTTCCACGTTTCCATTTGGCAGCCTTCACATTGTCCTTTGCCCAATCGTAGCCATCCGTCGGCGTTTTCAGGAAAGCGGGGATCTCGGCATCGTTCAGGGCATGGAGAACCCATTCGAGCTATCGACGGAGCATGACATTTCCATGAAGGGGGCGGTGGGGAGATTCCACCGCAGCTGTAGTGCATCCTCCAGGATTTCGTCGGTCGAGTGGCGGGTTTTCTCACCCGCCCTCGGGGTCGAGGCGGCCCATCGCCTGACGCTAGATGTTCTGATCCATCGTTTCGGCCGGGATCTCGTCGGCGCGATGAATACGGACGACCGTGGCTGGTACGCCGGCGACGGTGCAATGCGCTGGAACGGGCTTCACCACCACGCTGCCGGCCGCGACCTTGCTGAAGGCTCCGACTTCGATATTGCCGAGAATCTTGGCGCCGGCGCCGATCATGACGCCATGGCGGATCTTCGGATGCCGGTCGCCGCTTTCCTTGCCGGTGCCGCCGAGCGTCACGTTCTGCAGGATCGACACCTCGTCCTCGATGACGGCGGTCTCGCCGATGACGATGCCGGAGCCATGGTCGAGCATGATCGAGATGCCGATTTTCGCGGCCGGATGGATATCCGGGCCGAAGACGAGCGAGACGAGGTTGGAAAGCCAGCTGGCAATTTCCTTGCGACCTTCGGTCCAGAGCGCGTGGGCGATGCGATGTGTCTGCAGGGCGTGAAAACCCTTCAGGTTGAGAAGTGCATGCAGATAGGTGGTGCAGGCGGGGTCGCGGGTGCGGACGGCGACGAGATCCGCCTCCGTCGCCTGCAGGATTGCGGGATGCCGATCCAGCACGTCGGACAGCAGCGACAGCATGTCGCCGTGCTCGATCCTGACGACGCAGAGCCGGGCGGCGAGTATATTGGCGAGGCTTTCGGCATTGGAGCTGCCGGCAAGCAATTGCGTCCGCAGCAATGGCGCGAGCGTCGGCTCGTGCGCCGCAAGCTCGATGGCTTCGCAGCGAATCACGTCCCAGACGTTATCGGCTGGGGCAGGGGTGTTTCCGGCAACTGCCGTTCCCGACTGGGGCATGATCCTTGTCTTCCCGTTTAGAGCGGTTCAGCGTTTCGTCGAAGCGCTGAACCGCGCTATTTTATTTTTGTTCTTACGCAATTCCGGCTGAAAGACCGTCATCGCCGTTTGCCGGAATCGCTCTCAGGCCGAAACGTCGACAACGCCGCAGTCGCCGGCTTCGGAGGCGAAGGCCAGCAGCTTGCCCGACTTGCTCCAGCTCATCGAGGTGATCGCGCCCTTGCCCGGTCGGCGCAGCAGCGCCTCCTTGGCGTCGCCGAGGCGCACCGCGAGAATCATGCCGTCGATGAAGCCGATGGCGAGGATATCTTCGGCCGGATGGAACTTGACCGAGGTCGCCATGATGTTGGCGCGGGTGCCGAGTTCCAGCGGCGCCTTGCCCATCGGGCCGTCCTTGCCCTGGAAGGGCCAGACGATCGCCGCCGGGGCGCCCGACGAAGCGAGCCATTTGCCCTTGTTGGACCAGGAGAGCGACTTTACCTTGGCCGGATAACCGGTCATGCGCATGTGCCGGGCCTCGGCGCCCGGTTTGGCATCCAGCTTCCAGCCGTGCAGGGCGTTTTCCTGCATGGTCGTGACGATGAACTGGCCGTCCGGCGAAAAGGTGACGCCCGTATGGGCACCCTTCCATTCGAGGTTGACCGGTTGTGCGCTCATGCCGACCCAATGCAGCGACACGCCGTTGTAGCGGGCGACGGCGATACGCATCCCCTTGGGAGCGAAGGCGATGCCTTCGACGGTGCGCTCTTCCGGAAACTCCTTCGTCGTGCCATCGGACAGGCGCGCAAAGGTGCTCTTGCCATAGGAATAGGCGACTGCGCCTTGCGGACCGGCAGCGACCTGGCCGATCCATTTGCGCGGCGCCTCGGCGAGCGTCGTCGTGCTGCCGTCGGAGGCGATCCGCAGCACCTTGCCGTCCTCGCCGCCCGAAATCAGGCTCTCGCTATACGGATCGCGGATGCAGGTCAGCATCCCCTGATGAGCTTCGGTGACTTTCTCGCCGCCTTCGAGGCGGTGGATTGCGCCCGCGGCGCTGGCGAAAAAGGGGGTGTCACCTAAAAATTCGACGGCCAGAACATGGCCGTCGATATCAAGCGGAGCAACAGTCGGCATCAGGCAGACGCCTCGCAGGCCTTGAAGCTTGCTTCCAGCTTTTCGCGGTCGAGCTCGCGGCCAATGAAGACCAGCCGGCTCTCATGCCTTTCACCATCCTTCCAGGGACGCTGATGATCGCCTTCGATGATCATGTGCACGCCCTGGACGACGTAGCGCTCGGGATCGTTCTTGAAGGCGATGATGCCCTTGAGGCGCAGGATGTTCGGGCCTTGCGTCTGCGTGATCTTCTGGATCCAGGGGAAAAAACGCTCCGGGTTCATCTCGCCGCCGCGCAACGAAACCGATTGCACGGTGACGTCGTGGATCGGCGACAGGCCGTGATGATGATGGTCATGGTCATGGTCATGGTCATGGTGGTGATGATCATGATCGTGACCGTGACCGTGGTCATGATGGTGGTGGTGATCGTGATCATGGTCGTTATGGTGATGATCGCAATCCGGGCCGCAGACATGGTCTTCGTGGCCGTGCTCGAGGAAGTGCGGGTCGTTTTCGAGGGCGCGCTCCAGGTTGAAGGCGCCCTGGTTCAGCACGCGGGCGAGATCGACGCCGGAGCGGGTCGTCTTGTAGATGCGGGCGGCCGGGTTGATGGCGCGGACGACATCCTCGATCTGGGCCATTTCTTCCGGGCTTACGAGATCGGACTTGTTGATGACGACGACGTCGGCAAAGGCGATCTGGTCTTCGGCCTCGCGGCTGTCCTTCAGGCGCAGCGGCAGGTGCTTGGCGTCGACCAGCGCGACGACGGCGTCGAGCTCGGTCTTGGCGCGGACATCGTCGTCCATGAAGAAGGTCTGGGCGACGGGAACCGGATCGGCCAGGCCTGTCGTTTCGACGATGATGCCGTCAAAACGGCCGGGGCGGCGCATCAGGCCCTCGACGACGCGGATGAGGTCGCCGCGGACGGTGCAGCAGACGCAGCCATTGTTCATTTCGTAGATTTCTTCGTCCGACTCGACGATGAGGTCGTTATCGATGCCGATCTCGCCGAATTCGTTGACGATGACGGCATACTTCTTGCCGTGGCTTTCCGAAAGAATGCGGTTGAGCAGCGTCGTCTTGCCGGCACCGAGATAGCCGGTGAGAACGGTGACGGGAACGGGCTTTTGCGTGGCTGTTTCGGTCATGGGAGCCTCGAAATATGGAAGGTTGCCCCGGGGAGCGGATATTGGTCGGGTTCCATATAAGGAGTTGGAGACGTCAGTTCAAAGGCTTTTATATGTTATAAGATCACATTGGCTTGCGGACGGTCGAGCCGGCCGTCGGCTCAGGCCAGCGTCGTCGCGTCGAATTTGTCGACATCCTCCAGCAGCTCGACGAGCCCCTCGACTGCATGCGCCATCAGCCTTTCGCCCTTCGCGGCCGTCGCGGCGCCCGCATTGCCGGCGACGCCCTGCCGGTTCAGATCGGACATCTTCCAGCCGAAGGCGTGGGGGCCGTAAGCGCGCAGATGCTTGAAGCGCGCGGCGAACTCCGACTGGCGCGAGGGGAATTTATCCGCCTTCGCCATATCCACCTTTTCCGGATGGAGCGCGAGCATGACCGATGTTTCGATGTCGCCGCCGTGGATGTCGATGGCCTTGTCCTCCGGCGCGATCAATCCGTCCGGCACGCCGAAGCGCGTCCAGCTCGTCGCCACCGCCAGCATGCCGAAGCGCACGCGCGCCTCCGTCGCGACGATGGTCATCAGCGGAGAATTGCCGCCATGGGCGTTCAGCATGACGAGTTTGCGGATACCGAGCTTGCTCAGTCGCGCGGCGATATCGAGCCAGCGCCTGACGGCATCGTCGAAGGTCAGCGTCTTCGTGCCGGCGACATCCATATGCTCGACGGAATAGCCGACGGACTCGACGGGCAGGAAGGTGATGGGTAGATTGGCCGGCAGAGCAACCTTGAGGCGCGAAACGATGCCTTCGGCAATGAGCGCATCGGTTTCGAACGGCAGATGCGGCCCGTGTTGCTCATGGGCGGCAAGTGGCAGCACGGCAATCCATTTTGCCCGTTCTTGCGGTGTCAATGTTTCATCATTGTCATCGAAACATGGCAAAGGATACGCCATCTGAGAGTGTGCCTCTTGTTTATGTCAATAACCTGCGCAATGTCATAGCGTGATGGCGTAGCGACGAAAAGGTCAGCGGAATCACGATGGGCAAGAAGAACAAGGTCGGGAAGAAAAGTAAGTCAGGTAAGAAGAAGGATCACCGTGACTACACGCTTGCCGATCTGTCGCCGGCACTGACGCAGGCGGCGCGGTCCATGCGCACGGTGATGACGCGCAGCCTGACGGCGAGCGGCCTTTATGCCGGGCAGGACGGCGTCATCCTGGCCCTGGCGGCAAGCGACGGTCTTCCGGCCGGTACGCTGGCGCAGAAGCTCGGCGTGAAGGCGCCGACCATGACGCGCACCATCGGGCGCATGGAGGCGCAGGGCTTCGTCGAACGGCGGCCGGATGCCGAGGACGCGCGCCTGACCAAGGTCTATCTCACCGAGACGGGGCGAAACAGCGTCAGCGAGATCGAAAGCTCGGCGGCGAGCTGCGACGAACTCGCGACGCGCGGCTTCTCCGAAAAGGACATCCGCTCCCTCGTGCGCCTGCTCAAGGCGATCGAGAACAACCTACAGGCGGGCGACGGCGGCGAGGACGAAGACGAATTCTGAGATTCCTCGAGAATTCGTGTTGCGCGACGTGATTAAAGCTTTTAATTAAATATTTTAAATTCCGGAATCGTACAACGGACGGAATATGTTTACGGCTGCGTTTCACGGGGAGGGAGCGCGTGGCGCAAAAGATAAAGCTTTCTACGATTGCGGAAACGCTCGGCATTTCAACGGCAACGGTATCTCTGGCCTTACGCGACAGTCCGCTGGTCGCGGTGAACACGCGCGAGAAGATCAAGGATCAGGCCCGGGCGCTGGGCTATATCTACAACCGCCGCGCGGCGAGCCTCAGGACATCGCGGTCCGGCATCATCGGCGTCGTCGTGCACGACATCATGAACCCCTTTTACGGGGAAATTCTCAAGGCGATCGAAAGCGAGCTCGACCGCAGCCGCCATACCTTCATCCTTTCCAATCATTACGACTCGGTCGAGAAGCAGCGAACCTTCATCGAGACGCTGCTACAGCTCGGCGGCGACGGCGTCATCATGTCGCCGGCGATCGGAACGCCGCCAGAGGATTTCGAGCTGGCCGAGGAAAACGGCATGCCGGCCATCCTCGTCGCGCGGCAGATCGAGGCGCTGGATCTGCCGACCTTTCGCGGCGATGACAGTTACGGCATTTCGCTTGCGACCAACCACCTGATCAGCCTCGGTCATCGCTCGATCGCGATGATCGGCGGCACGGACCAGACGTCGACCGGCCGCGACCGCTATCAGGGCTATGTCAATGCCTTGCGCAAGGCGGGCATCGACGTCGATCCCGAGCTGCGCATTCCCGGCGCGCGCTCCAAGCAGGGCGGCTTCGAGGCGGCGGTGCATTTCCTGTCGCTGCCGCAAAAGCCGACGGCGGCCGTTTGCTGGAACGATCTGGTCGCCATCGGTCTGATGAACGGCATTTCCCGCGCCGGTCTCGTGCCGGGGAGGGACATTTCGGTGACCGGTTACGACGATCTGGAAGAGGCGGCGATCGCGACACCGGCGCTGACCACCGTCTGGAACGGCCAGGCCGAGGTCGGAAGGCTTGCGGCGCGAGCGCTTTTGGATAGGTTGGCAGGAAGCCATGAGCCGGATGGTATTCACCTTATCAAGCCGGAGATGCGCATTCGCCAGTCCACTGCGCCCTACAAGGCGCGTTAGGACGATTCAGCCCTTCACGGAAACCCTGAACCGTTCTATCTCATTGTTTCCATGCAATTCCGGAGGAAAACCGTTGCGCAGTTTTCCTGGAATTGCTTCAGCTGCGCCGAATCCTGTCTCAAGAGGAAAGATCCATGTCCGATAACCGCATTGCCATCCTCGTTCCGGGGAAGATACACCCGCGCGTTCTTGAAAGGCTCGGAAAACAATTCGACATCGTATCCGTCGATCGCGACGGCGGCCCCAAGGTCGATGCCGCCACGGCGGCCCGCGTGCGCGGCGTCGCCGTCTCCGGCGGCTTCGATGCTTCCTGGATCGATGCGTACCCGAATATCGAAGTCATCGCCAATTTCGGCGTCGGCTATGACGGGATCGACGTCAAGCACGCGGCATCCAGGGGAATCGTCGTCACCAACACGCCCGATGTGCTGAATGACGAGGTTGCGGATACCGCGGTCGCGCTTCTGCTGAACACGCTGCGGCAGTTTCCGAAGGCGGAAGGCTGGCTGCGTGACGGGCGCTGGGTGAAGGACGGGGCATTTCCGCTCTCGCCCTTTTCGATGAAAGGGCGCCGTGTCGGGATCTACGGCCTCGGCCGCATCGGCCTGGAAATCGCAAAGAGGCTGGAGCCGTTCAAGGTGAAGATCGGTTATCACACGCGCTCGCCGCGCGACTCCTTGCCTTACGACTATTACCCGACCCTGAAGGAAATGGCGCAATCGGTGGATACGCTGATTTCCATCGTTCCGAAGACGCCGGAAACGCACAAGGTCATCAATTCAGAGATTCTGTCGGCGCTCGGGCCGCAGGGCGTGTTCATCAATGTCGGCCGCGGCTGGTCCGTCGATGACGATGCGCTGATCGACGCGCTCGGCAACGGCACGCTGGGTGCGGCCGGCCTCGACGTCTTCTATGACGAGCCCAATGTTCCCGCCGGCTATCTCTCGCTGCCCAATGTTTCGCTGCTGCCGCATGTGGCGTCCGCATCGGTGCCGACGCGCAACGCCATGGCCGATCTCGTCGTCGACAACATCGTCGAATGGTTCGCAAAGGGGCAGCCGGTGACGCCGGTGCCGGAAACGCCGGTCAAGCCGCGCGGCTGATCACACGGCCTTCTGCGGACGGGGAGCGGCGGCAAGCCGCTCCTTGCTTGCCGCGTAATCGCGCACGGCATCGCCGAAGGCCACGAAAAGCTTGCGCGAGGGCGAATCCGTTTCCGCCCAATATTCCGGATGCCACTGCACGCCGACGGCGAAGGACTTCGCGCCGATGACGGAGACGGCTTCGATGGTGCCGTCTTCGGCCAGCGCCTCGACCTGCAGCCGCGGCGCCGTGTCGGCAATCGCCTGGCGATGCAGCGAGTTCACACGAACCTCGCCCGGCCCGACGACGCGGGCGATGCAGGAGCCTTCCTTGACGAAAACGCTCTGGCGAATGGAATACATCGTGTCGCGGTCGACATTCTGCGGCTTGCGGTGGTCCCATATGCCCGGCTGATCCTGGATTTCGCTTGCCAGCGTACCGCCGAGCGCGACATTCAGCTCCTGAATGCCGCGGCAGATGGCAAGCATGGGAATGGCGCGGTCGATCGCATGGCGAATAAGCGGAAGGGAGGTGGCATCGCGCGCCGGATCGAAGGGGCCGTCGCTGTCCTGCGCTTTCTTTCCATAGAGCGACGGATGCACATTGGTCGCCGAACCGGAAACGAGCAATCCGTCGACGCGATCCAGAATGGCATCCGCATCGTTGCCGTCCTCCAGCGCCGGAACGATCAGCGCCATCAATCCCGCCGCCTTGACCGCTGCCTGGACATATTGCAGCTGCGCCGCGTGCCAGCGCGTGCCGTCGAACTCACGGATGTCGGCGGGAATGGCAATGATCGGTCTGGACATTCAGGGCTCCGCAAGCTGCAAGACGGTTAGGCGCCGAGACCTCTGGACGACCATGATGTCAATCCGAAGGCAGATACGCGTGCCATGAACTTACGCGAAGACGGCCCGACCGGCAACGCACAGTGGTCTGCGCGAGGCTTTGTTTCCCAAGGGCGTGCGGATGTACAGGAATCGCCATAATGCAGTGCGAGAGCAAACTTGAAAGACTGTGTGCGGCATGGTTAGCTCCATCGCTTGCGCCGCGACGGGGACGTGCCGTTCCCCGGCAATGCCGTCCGTATGGGAGAATTCGATGGATCGCCGTTCCTTCATCAGGCGGGCAGGCGCCGTTGGCGCAGGTGCGGCCGCCTCTGCGCTTGCAAGCCCGGCCCTTGCCCAGGAGTATCCGAAGATCACCTGGAAGATGACCTCTTCCTTTCCCAAGAGCCTGGATACGATCTATGGCGGAGCGGACGATATCGCCGCGCATGTGTCCGACGCGACGAACGGCAATTTCGTCATCCAGACCTACGAGGCCGGCGAGATCGTGCCCGGCGCGCAGGCGGCCGATGCGGTGAGCGCCGGCACGGTGGATGCCGCGCATACCTGCTCCTACTATTTCTCCGACAAGGACCCGACCTATGCCATCGGCACGGCGCTGCCGTTCGGCCTCAACGCCCGGCTGACCAATGCCTGGTTCTACCAGGGCAACGGCAACAAGCTGATGAACGAATTCTATGCGACCCAGGGCATACTGGGCTTGCCGGCCGGAAACACCGGCGCCCAGATGGGGGGGTGGTTTCGCAAGGAAATCAATACGCTCGACGATCTCAAGGGCCTGAAGATGCGCATTGCCGGCCTTGCCAGCAAGGTGATCGAGAAGATCGGCGTGGCGCCGCAGCAGGATATTCCCGTCAACGGCGTATATGACGCACTGAACAAGGGCACGGTCGATGCGGTCGAATGGGTCGGCCCCTACGACGACCTGAAGCTGGGGCTGCAGAAGATCGCCAAATATTACTATTATCCGGGCTGGTGGGAGGGGGGTGCCGTGGTGCACGCCTTCTTCAACCTCGAAAAATGGAATGCGCTGCCGAAGAATTACCAGGCGATCCTTGCCGACGCCTGCGCTTTCGCCAATACTAACATGCTGGCGAAATACGATGTGAAAAATCCCCAGGCGCTGAAGGATATCGTGCACGAAGGCGTTACGCTGCGCCCGTTCAGCCAGGAGATCATGGAGGCCTGCTTCCAGGCAGCCAGCGCGCTCTACGCGGATATTTCCAAATCCAACGACTATTTCAAGCGCATTTACGAGGATCAAGTTAGCTATAAGAAGGATGCATATCTTTGGATGCAGCTTTCTGAGTATACTTTTGATACATTCATGATGATTCAACAGCGCGCGGGTAAGCTTTGATTGTATTCCATAAGTCTTTAGTGATATCTTGTTTTGCCCGTTGATGACTGAATATTATATTTACGGTAGAGTGCGCTGGGACTCATTGCACTAATACGATGCGGATCGTAACCTAAATTCAATGTAAATTACCGACACGATTGGAAAATCTGTCCAGATGCGTGCTATTTGGGCAATCAAATTTTAAAAAGTTTCGACTAGGGTGTCCGCCGCATCAGGGGAAGTCTGAATGAAGCCTCCAAGTCCGGACACCGTGCCGACAGATGTTTATCTGTCGTTCGTCAGTTCGCTTTTCGGAAACCGTAAAACACTCTTTACGGGCGTGTTCGTTCACATCCTCACATATGTCGTCGTTTTTCTCAGCACGCGCGCAAGCATCTATCTCGTACTTTGCCTGGCTTTCGCCGCCGTATTCGGCTTGCGCATGTATTCGTTCTGGTTGTTCGACGCGGCCGACAAGCATGGTTTCACGCGCGCCGATATCGCCAAATGGGAAACGCGCTATGTGATCGGCGCGGCGGCGACGGCATCGATTCTTGGTATCGGCAGCGGCTATGCGATCCTGATCGTGCAGGATCCGCTGGCGGAATTCATCTGCATCGCCGTTACGATGGCGTCGATGGTATCGATCGTCGGCCGCAACTACGGTTCGCAGAAGGCGATCGACCTGCAGACGCTCGCCTGCTGCCTGCCCATCATCATCGCCTGCCTGATGTCGCAGCAGCTGTACAAGGCGATCGTTTCCATCATGCTCGTGCCGTTCGGGCTGACGACGCGGGCGATGGCAAACGGCGTGCGGGAGTTTCTTTACAAGAATGTCATCGCATCGCGCGAGATATCGCTGATCGCCGACAGGTTCGACACCGCGCTCAATAACATGACGCACGGGCTGTTCATGCTCGACGCCGACAATCGCATTCTCGTCGTCAACCGCAAGGCCTGCGAGCTTTTGAATTTCGCGCATCCGGAACAGCTCAAGGACTGCGAGTTCGACGTCGTCCTGCGCTACGGTGCGCGCCATGCCTTCATCGACGGATCGCTGCCGGGGCTCATCCAGCGGCAGATGGCGCAGCTTGTCGGCGGCACGCTGTCGCGCACCCTCATTCAGTTCAGCGAGGATCAGTTTCTGGAGTTTTCGGCCAGCCGCCGCGCCGACGGGATCGTCATCCTGATCTTCGAGGACGTGACCGTGCGTATCCGGGCGGAGCGCAAGATTCTGCATATGGTGCGCTACGATCCTTTGACGGGATTGCCGAACCGCGAATATTTCGTCGAGCTGGTCAAGGAAAAGCTCGCCGCGCGCACGCGGGAAAGCCAGATCGGCATCCTGGTCCTCGATGTCGACGATTTCAAGCACGTCAACGATACCAAAGGCCATATAATGGGCGACCGGCTGCTGGTCGCCATCGGCGAACGTCTGAAGGAGTTCGCCGGCGCCTCGGCCATCGTCGCCCGGCTCGTCGGCGATCAATTCATGCTGTTCTTTGCGAACGAGAACAATGCGCCCGACATCGATGCCCGCATCCGCGAACTGCACGCGGCGATGACCGGCACTTATAATGTGGACGACAACAGCTTCCGGATTTCCGTCAGCGGCGGATATGTGACGATGTCGAGCCGGGAGTTCCGGCCGGAAGAATGGCAGATCAAGGTCGACCTGGCGCTATTCGACGCCAAGTCGCGGATGAAGGGTGGCTGCACGGCCTTCGAGCAGGAGATGGACGCGCGCTACGTCGAGCGCCAGAAGCTGAAGGACGATTTGCGCGAAGCGGTGGAAGCCGGCCGGCTTCACGCCGTCTATCAGCCGATGTTCACGCCTGACGGCTCTCGCATCGACTGTTGCGAGGCCCTGGCGCGCTGGATTCACCCGGAGAAGGGCTCGATTCCTCCGAATATCTTCGTGCAGATCGCCGAGGAGATGGGCATCGTCGCCGGCATCACCCGTTTCATGATCAATCAGGCCTGCCGGGACTGCGTTTCGTGGCCGGCGCCGCTTGCCGTCTCGGTCAACCTTTCGGCGCAGGACCTGCGCAGCGACGATATCGTCGGCATCGTCATGGAGGCGCTGGATGCATCGGGGCTGGAACCCTCGCGGCTGCATCTCGAAGTCACCGAAAGCTGCCTGATGGATGAGGTGACGATCGTCCGCTCCATACTTGCCGATCTGCGCGCCAAAGGCATCACGATTGCGATCGACGATTTCGGAACGGGATTTTCCAGCCTCAGCTATCTCGATTCGCTGCCGGTCGACGTCGTCAAGATCGACCGGTCTTTCGTGCGCGACATCACGACCGACAGCCGCCGCTTCAAGCTGCTATGCGGCATCGTCGACCTTTCCCGTGCCCTCAGCCTCCATATCGTGATCGAGGGCGTCGAAACGCTGGAGCAGCTGGCGCTTATCGTCGAGAAGAATCTGGCCGACATCATCCAGGGCTATGTATTTTCCGCACCCGTATCGCACGAACAGGTGGTCGAAATGGTCGACAGCCTCAGCCGCCGGCTGCCCGGGACGCGGCAGGACCACGTCGCCTGACCCGGCGGCAGAGTATCGTCGCCGCGGCGCGACAATAATCTGACGGGTGGCGATCGTAATGCGCTACCACAATTATCCATTCCGATCGTCCATCGCATTCCAGGCTGATTATCCCGGCTGTAGATCGGAGATTCGCGCTCGTTTTATTCGGGCCGGCGGGCGGGCGGATGCAGCATTGTCACCGCATACAGCAACGATAAGCTTGGCCGCTTTTGCAGCGTCAATTCTATACAGATATTGGTTAAGGAAATTAACCTTAATGAACGAATAGTTAATAAAAATTAAATCAAATATTGATCAAATTGTCCGTTACTCCCAATAATGTTTCGTTAACCATTACGGAACATGAACCATGACTCATATGAGTGCTTTGCAAGGCAGCTTTGCCGGCAAGCTGATGGCGGTGCTCGATCACGTAGAATACCGCCGGATCGAAAGCTGCGAAGATATGGAGGGTGTCGCGCGGCTACGCTACAAGGCCTACAAGGCGCGCGACGTCTTGCCGGTTGCGGCCAAGAATCTGATCGATGACATCGACTTCGACGACCATGCCTATGTTTTCGGCGTCTATTATTATGAAGAGCTGGTGAGCACGGTGCGGATACATCATGTCACGCCGGATCATCGCGTATGCCAGTCGACCGGTATTTTTCCCGAAGAAATCCACGCTTTTCTCGATGCCGGCATGACCCTGATCGATCCGGCGCGTTTTGCCGTCGACCCCGATTTCGAGCTGGAATTGCCGGCTCTGCCCTATCTCACGCTGCGGCCGGCGATCGTCGGCGCCATCTATTTCAACACGGATCGCGTAATGCAGCACGTCCGTCCGGCACATGCCGCCTTCTACAAACGCGTCTTCTATGCCGATACGGTGGTGCCGCCGCGCATGACCAAGACCTATGGTTTCGAGCTGACGCTGCTGGCATCCCGCTCGAAGGAGATTCGCGGCAAACTGATGAAGCGATATCCGTTCTTCAATTCCGAGCCTTATGAACGGCGCCTGATGTTCTCGCGCAATGAGGACACCGGCTCGCCGCCGTTGACCATTCTGCCGACGGCGCGGCTGGCAAGCGGCGGCCGGCGCGAAATCCGCGGGCAGTTCGGCTAGATCATGCCCCTCTGCGACCTTCTCGTGCATTGCATTTTTCCTCGCTTTGTGTAACCCCTCGGTAGAGGAAATTTGGCTGCGGCATCTCTTTGCGGGATGCCGCGGCTTTTGAGGACAAACTCCGGCCGCCAGTCCGCGTGATCTGCCGGGGGAGAGGATCAAGGGGAGATTTCTGAATGGCCGAACATCATACCGGACCGGTCGAAACCGGCGCTGCCATGGACTACAAGGAGCATGAGAAGACCTACAATCTTTTCATCTCGGGCGCCAAGGTCGGATCTGCGATCGTTGCTGCATTGCTGATCGCGATGGCGGCAGGCTTCTTCGGCCATGCGGGCTTCCTCGGCGGCATCCTTATTTTCATCGTCCTTTCCATCGCCAGCATCATCCTGTTGCGCTGACATTCCAGCGTTGACCGACGCCGGACCGGTTCGGTCCGGGCCTTCCCGTGAATCTGCAGGCAGCAGCGCAGCCCCGTTCGGGCGTGCCGCCGTTTGATGCGAGGTGTGGTCGTTGAGCAATCTGGTTTTCGTAGCCAAGGAAAGTGTGGCGGAAGAAACGCGTGTCGCGGCTTCCGTCGAAACGGTGAAGAAGATGCGGGGTCTGGGCTTCGATGTGGTGATCGAAGCCGGCGCGGGCGCCTTGTCGCGCATTCCGGATGCCGAATATGAGGCCGCCGGCGCACGCATCGGCACCGTCGACGATGCGCGGGCGGCGGATGTCGTCCTCAAGGTCAGGCGGCCGACGAGCGCCGAGATCGCCGGCTATAAGAGCGGCGCGATCGTGATCGCCATCATGGACCCGTACGGCAACGAGGCCGCGCTCGCCGAAATGGCGCGTGCCGGGCTGACGAGCTTCGCCATGGAGCTGATGCCGCGCATCACGCGCGCGCAGTCGATGGATGTTCTGTCGTCGCAGGCCAATCTGGCCGGTTATCAGGCGGTCATCGAGGCTGCGGCCGTTTACGACAGGGCGCTGCCGATGATGATGACGGCGGCGGGCACGGTGCCGGCGGCAAAAGTGTTCGTCATGGGTGCCGGCGTTGCCGGCCTGCAGGCGATCGCCACGGCAAGGCGCTTGGGCGCGCTGGTGTCGGCGACCGACGTGCGGCCGGCAGCCAAGGAGCAGGTTGCCTCGCTGGGCGCGAAATTCATCGCCGTCGAGGACGAGGAGTTCAAGGCGGCGGAAACCGCCGGCGGCTATGCCAAGGAAATGTCGAAGGAATATCAGGCGAAACAGGCGGCGCTCGTTGCCGATCATATCGCCAAGCAGGACATCGTCATCACCACGGCGCTGATTCCCGGCCGGCCGGCGCCGCGCCTCGTCAGCCGCGACATGCTGAAAGCGATGCGTCCAGGTGCCGTTGCCGTCGATCTCGCCGTGGAGCGAGGCGGCAATATCGAGGGCGCCGAATACGGAGGGATCGCCGAAGTCGAGGGCGTTCGCGTAATCGGTTATCCCAACATGGCGGGCCGGATCGCCGCCAGCGCCAGCGCCCTCTATGCCAAAAACCTCATCACCTTCCTGGAAACGATGGTCGACAAGGACAGCAAGAGCCTCGGTCTCAACCGTGCCGACGAGCTGATCAAGGCGACGATGCTGACCGATGGCGGCGAGGTCGTGCATCCGAATTTCGTCGATCCCGACCAGCCGACGGTCAACAAGGGAGATCTCTGAGATGGCCAGCCAAGCAATGGACCAGGCACTTCGGCAACTGAACGACGCCGTTACCGCCGTCACGACCGCCGCGGCGCATGCGCCGGAGACCGTCAGCGCCGCGACCGGCGGAGCGATCGATCCCTTCGTCTTCCAGCTGGCGATCTTCGTGCTTGCGATCTTCGTCGGCTACTACGTGGTCTGGTCGGTGACGCCGGCCCTGCACACGCCATTGATGGCGGTCACGAACGCCATCTCCTCGGTCATCGTCGTCGGTGCCTTGCTGGCCGTGGGCATTTCGGCGAGCGGTCTTGCCACCGGCTTCGGCTTTGTGGCGCTGGTGCTCGTGTCGGTCAATATCGTCGGCGGTTTTCTTGTCACCCAGCGCATGCTGGCGATGTACAAGAAGAAAGACAAGTGAGGGCGGCATGCTGACCAATATCGCGGCCTTCCTCTACCTGGTGTCCGGCGTCCTGTTCATCCTGGCGCTGCGTGGCCTTTCTCACCCGGCCACCAGCCGGCGCGGCAACCTCTACGGCATGATCGGCATGGGCATCGCCATTGCCACCACGCTGGTACTGGCAACGCCATCCTTCGGCGGTTTCGTGCTGATCGTTCTCGGTCTTGCCATCGGCGGCGGAGCGGGGGCTTATATCGCCCGCGTCATTCCGATGACGTCGATGCCGCAGCTTGTCGCCGGCTTCCATTCGCTCGTCGGTCTCGCAGCCGTTCTCGTGGCTGCTTCCGCGCTCTATACGCCGTCTTCCTTCGGGATCGGCGACATCGGCCATATTCACACGGAAGCCCGCATCGAAATGGCGATCGGCGTTGCGATCGGCGCGTTGACCTTCACCGGCTCGATCATCGCCTTCCTGAAGCTGGACGGGCGCATGTCCGGCAAGCCGATCCTGCTGCCCAGCCGGCACATCATCAATGCCGCCCTGCTTGTCCTGATCGTGTTCTTCGTCATCAGCCTGGCGGCAAGCGAAAGCCACTTCGCCTTCTGGGCCGTCGTCGCGCTGTCTCTGGCGCTCGGCGTACTGCTGATCGTGCCGATCGGCGGCGCCGACATGCCAGTCGTCGTGTCGATGCTGAATTCCTATTCCGGATGGGCAGCCGCCGGCATCGGCTTCACGCTCGGCAATCTGGCGCTCATCATCACCGGCGCGCTGGTGGGGTCTTCGGGTGCGATCCTGTCCTATATCATGTGCAAAGGCATGAACCGCTCCTTCGTCTCGGTCATTCTCGGCGGCTTCGGCGGCGAGACGACGTCGGGCGGAGCCGATAATTCCGACAAGACCGTGAAGCTCGGCTCGGCCGAGGATGCCGCCTATCTGATGGCGAATGCCTCCAAGGTCATCATCGTTCCCGGTTACGGCATGGCGGTGGCGCAGGCTCAGCATGCGCTGCGCGAAATGGCGGACAGGCTGAAGGCGCACGGCGTCGAAGTGAAATATGCCATCCATCCCGTCGCCGGCCGCATGCCCGGCCATATGAACGTGCTGCTGGCCGAGGCCAACGTGCCCTATGACGAGGTTTTCGAGCTCGAAGACATCAATTCCGAATTTGCCCAGGCCGATGTCGCCTATGTCATCGGCGCCAACGACGTTACCAATCCGGCGGCGCGCGACGACAAGACCTCGCCGATCTACGGCATGCCGATCCTCGATGTCGACAAGGCCAAGACCTGCCTCTTCGTCAAGCGCTCGCTCGGCTCCGGCTATGCCGGCATCGACAATACGCTGTTCTACAAGGACGGCACGATGATGCTGCTCGGCGACGCCAAGAAGGTGACCGAGGAAATCGTCAAGGCGATGAACGAGTAGATTGCCTTTCCTTGCGAAGGCAAGGACGAGCAGCTTCAGCTTCGTTGGCGTTCCATCGTGTTGCGTGGCGCGATCAACGTCCATACCAGGCCGTCGCGTCGGAAATCCACGTCGACGCTGCCGCTGAAGGATGCTGCTGCGTGCGTTTTCGTGACGGTGGTTCCAAAGCCCGTTTCGCGCGGCGGTTCGACGGGCGGTCCGTTGCTTTCCGTCCAGACGAAGCGAATCATCGTTCCGTTTTCGCCGGCTTCGTTCGTCCATTCGATGGTGATCTTGCCTTCGGGTGCGGAAAGCGCTCCGTATTTCACCGAATTGGTCGCAAGCTCGTGCAGAATCAGGCCGAGGTTCTGCACCGCCTCCGGTTTCAGCAGGAAGTCGTTGCCGAGGACCTCGAGCTGCTGAGGTCCCTGCAGGAAGGTCGCGAGATGAATGTCGATCACGCGCCGCAGCGAGACGCCGGACCATTGTTCGCTGGTCAGGACTTCGATCGAACGGGCCAGGCCCTCCAGTCGATCGGCCACGGCGCGCTGGAACGTATCGACGCTGTCCGTCTGCCGGGCGAGCTGCCGGGTCATCGCCTGGGCAAGCGCCAGCAGGTTCTTGGTGCGGTGAACGAGTTCGTGCATGACGAAATGCAGCCGGTCTTCCGTCACGCTGCGGTCGAAGGATGCGTTGGAAAGCGCTACCGCCACCTGATTTGCCTCGATGACGCTGGTGTCGACCGGCGCGACGATCTCGCCCCGTCCCATGCGGTCCGCCATGTCGGCGATGTTCTGGATGGTGATGCGTACCTGCCGCGCCAGCGCATAGACGGCGATGAGCGCGATCAAAAGCAGGGTGACGCCGCCATAGATGAGGAAGCGCCAGGTGCTCATCAACGACGCCTGCGCCGATGCGATAGGTCCCCAGACTACGGCCTTCCAGGACCATCCGGAAATCTGCGCGTAGCCGAGCACCGCGTTGGGTAGCACCTTGTCATCCTGGTAGACGCCGCTGGATGCGATCAGCCTTGGCAGGATGTTCTTGTCGAAGGCGTCGCCCGGCCCGAGGGTCGTCGGGCCGCCGGCGGCCACGACATGGCCGGATTTGTCCAGGACGGCGGCTGACCAGCCCGGTGGCAGGGCTTCCGTCGTCACGAGCTTGGCGAGCTCGTCCGCATCCTGGGTCACGACCAAAGCGGCGCCGGCCGGAGAGTGTTCGAGCGGCAGGGTGACGTTGTAGACCCATCGGCGGGCGTTCGAGCCCACAAAGACATTGGAGGCTTCGATGCGCCCGGACTCCAGCGCCGATTGCAGCGCGGCCAGATTGCCCGTCTTGCCAAGGGGCTTGCCGAAAGGCCAGCGGGTGTTGAGCCGGAGCTGACCATCCTTTTCCATGAGGAGGACGAAGAGGGAATCGGTGCGCAGCACCGTTTCCGTCCGGGCGAAGAAGGTGGCGATGTCGTTGCGTTCCAGCTCCGGCGAAGAAGACAGCAGCCTCAACGTCGTCGCCATATCCTGCAATTGCCGGTCGATGACGCGCGACAGGGCCTGAGCGTCCTGAACCGTGTCGCCTTTCAGCGCATCGCGCTCATTGTTTTCGAGCTGAACCAGCAGCAGTGCCACGAAGGCCAGAATAGGCAAGGCAATCGCCAGGGCAATGGCGATCAGATAGGCACCAATCGACGCTTTCGGAAAATGCAGTTTCCTCATGGGGCGATCAACCGATCGTGCCTCCACGACGGTCAGAAGCGCCGGCAAACGCGAAAGGAATGGTTTTGGTCGTCATGCCAAGCGCCCCCGTGCCCAGACCCGAATTAAATGTTCCCGAAGCACCCATGTTAGGGCCCGGTAAATTGGCTTGCAACATCTGAAAAGTCATCGCCTCGAAATCATAAGCGATATCGGTTATTTACAATTACGACAAAGCGTCCCTCGATTTGCGTAGGCCGTATCCTTCGCCGGCCTGGGCGAAACGGGAGAGCCGGAAAGGGGCAAGCTGGGGATCCTGGCTCTCATCGGTGATCTCCTGCGCTGCGAGCAGGCCGACGAGGGGCGCCAGCGTCACGCCGGAATGCAGGACGGCGAAATAGAGGCCGGGCGCTGCGTCTGTGCCGCCCAGAATGGGAAAGCCGTCCTTCGGTGTCGGGCGATAGCCGATGGTGTGGAAATCGAATTCCAGTTCTTCGCCACCTTTTAAACTCGTCCGGACCCTGGCGAAAAGTTCGCGGGCGGCCGATTCTGGATTCTCGCCGGGATCGGTGCCGCCGAAGTCGCTGCCGGCAACGATCCGTCCTTCCGCCGTCTGGCGCATATGCAAGTGCGGCGCCATCACCAGACCGTTCAGCAGTTTTTGTGTCGGGCGGGAATGGACGATGAGTCCCGGCGGCGTTTCGAGCGGCACGAGGATATCGGCCGATGCCGCAAGCGCCGCCGTGCCCGCGCCGGCGGCAAGAACGACATGATCGGCGTGCATCGCCCCTTGGCTCGTTTCAATGCCGACAATCCGGTTGCCCTTTCGGAGCAGGGCTTTGACCTCGATGCCGGCCAACATGACCGCCCCCCGCCGGCAGGCATCCTTCAGCAACAGCTCGGAGGCCGCGACCGGTTCGACGGCGCCTTCTTCGGCGATATGGAGCGCATAGTCGGGGGGATTGGCGAGATTGGGTTCGATGATCGTGCTGGTGGCCCGGTTGACCGGCTGTATGCCATAGCCCCAGCCATGATGCCGGGCCGCATAGGCATCGAGTTCCGCCTCGGTCAGATCCCAGCACAGCCCGCCGCACCAGGCTAGAGGCAGGCCAGGAAGGTCGGCCGCGAGCCTCGACCATTCGGCCATCGAGCGGTGACGGAACTGGAAATAGAATTCCGGATTGCCCCAGCTCGCATTGATCCAGGCGAAGGAATTCGGCGTCGCAACGCCGCCGATCGTCTGAGCGACGACGGTGACGGATGCGCCCCTGCGCTGGAGGTGCCAGGCAATGGACGCGCCGATGATGCCGGCGCCGATGACGATGATTTTCTGAGGGGAGGGCATGTCGCTGTCTCGTTCGGATTGAGGTGAAACGAAACTAGGCGTTCCGCACGGCAAAGAAAAGCCGCCGGGCGAGGTTCGCCGGGCGGCTGCTTGTCCGATTGCCGGGCGCCTGTATCAGGCGCCGGCGCCGACGCGGGCCAAACCGTCCTTGGCCGGCTGGTAATTGGGGTCGAGGTTGACCGCGTGCTGGTAGGAGCGGCGGGCTTTTGCCTTGTCGCCCTTGCGCTCGTAAACGAAGGCCTGGTTGGCCCAGGATTCGGCGACCTTGTTGTTCAGATCGATGGCGTGGTTGAAATCGGCGAAAGCGTTGTCGTCGTCGTTCTGCGCGAGATAGGAGATGCCGCGGCTGTTATACGGCTCCGGCGAATTCGGCGACAGCGAGATCGCCTTCGAGAAGTCGTCGATCGCCTTGTCCTGCTGGTTGCGCTTCTGATAGATCACGCCGCGGCCGTTATAGGCGCGGCCATCCGTGGTGCCGAGGCTGATGGCCTTGGAATAATCGTTGAAGGCGTCGTTGTCGCGGCCGGCCTGGCGGTAGAGATTGCCCCGGCCGATATAGGCGACGTCGTAATTCGGGTTGATCTGCAGTGCGGCGTTATAGTCGCCGATCGCTTCCGGCAGCTTGCCCATGTTGCGGTAGATGAGCGCGCGGTTGGCGTAAGCCTGATAGAACTTCGGATTGAGCTGGATCGCCTGATTGAAGTCGCCGAGGGCGCGATTGAAATCGCCGCCGCGGCCATAGGCGGTGCCGCGCACGTTGTAGCCTTCGGGATCCTGCGGGTTGGCATTGATGACCGACGTCAGCGACGCGATATTTTCGGAGGAGCCCTGCGCCTTGTCGATGCGGATCACGTTATCGGTGGAGGCGGTCTGGCAGCCGGAAAGGCTGATCGCGGCAAGTATCGCCAGCGCAGGCAGCGCTATGGCGCGCTTCGAAACGAGTAAAGAGAGGTTCGAAGTGCGGAAATTTACGGAAGTCGTCATTGCCATTATCGGGTTCGCTTTCCCCATGCGTCATATCAGGCTGTTCTGATTTAATCCGATTTGCCCAGAGAATAAATCAAAAAGGCGGCGGCGAACGACTCGCCCCCGCCACACATGCATCTGAAAACGTCGAAAAAACGGCGATTACTTCGCAACCAGGCCTTCGCGCTGCGCACGCTTGCGAGCGAGCTTGCGAACGCGACGAACAGCTTCGGCCTTTTCGCGAGCACGCTTCTGCGACGGCTTTTCGTAATAGTCGCGCATCTTCATTTCGCGGAAAATACCTTCGCGCTGCATCTTCTTCTTGAGAGCGCGGAGAGCCTGGTCAACATTGTTATCGCGGACAAGTACCTGCACGAGAATCACGTTCCTTTGGTTTGGTTGATGCCAGCGGCGACTGCAGCGCCAGGAGGCAAAAATATAACGTTCGCGCAGCCGCAGCCTTGCGATTGGTTAGGCGAGATAGCAGATCGGTTTGTCAAAGTCTAGCCAGATCGTGAGTTTGCAGGGGAAAAAGCGGCCTGTCGAGTACCGAATTCAGCTAGCGTTGCCTCCGGCGCTGTTGAACAAGCGATTGGCGGGTGCCGATCTTTGCGACATTGACATGCTTATGTGAGTATTTCGGATCACAGTCACGCATGCTCTGCGGCAATTGCGCCATTTCGGCAATGGTCCGAGCAAAAGGGGAATCGTCTTATGAAATCGCTCGACGCTGCGATCGTTGGAAAGGTGGCGGCATTTGCGCTGGCTCTCGTCGTTCTTGCTGGGGCGCTTGGGCCTGCCACGGCCGGCGAAGTCCGCTTCGGCAAGAACGTTCGGGTCGGCGGCCACGATTTTTCGAACCAGACGTTCGACAGCAGGCACCGTGCAAGAATTTATCTTTACAACCAGAAGCCGCGCAACGAAGGATGCGTCTGGCGCAAGGATGGCCATGGTGGCCGGGTGAAGGTTTGTCACCTGCAGCGCAAGTAGGGTGGGGGATTTATGCACGAGCAGATTATGCCGACCAGCGTTCGGTATTCCGAACGGCTCACATATGCCGCGATGGCGATCATTTTCATAAATCAGATGGTAAATTGGGATAGGACGAGCAGACATTTGGCCGATTCGCCGCTTGCCTTCATCCTCTTGCAAATCGCGTTTCTTTGCATTCAGATTTTCTGGGTTTGGCTGGTTGTTCGCAAACGCACGAACTGGGCGCGCTGGATGACGCTTGCCGCGCAATTCGGCATGGTGTTCGTCATCGGTTTTTCCCTCGGCTTCATTGCCTTCAAGGGCAATCCCGAAGGTACGGCATTGGAACTCGTTTTCCTGATCGTGTCGACATCGTTTTATCTGCTTGCCGCGTGCCTTCTTTTTACGCGTGACGCAGCACCGTGGTTTATTCCGCAGCGGGTCTGAATTTTGCCACGCACGCGTTCGCTGTTCGCAAGCTTCGGCGTTGTCGCCCGATTATTCTTTTAACCGTGTCGAAAGACGGTCCCCAGTGCGTCGCAAAAGAGCCGTTGTGTCCGTTTTTGATTTGCGATTTGTATGGCCCATAAAATGGCGTCTTGCCTGAAGGAGTTGAGGGCGAATGCGTAAATACTCGGTTTTTGCCGTGGCACGGGAAGCGATGCGGGCTCACAAGGGCTGGGAGGCGCAGTGGACCTCGCCGGAGCCGCGCAAGGAGTATGACGTCATCATCGTCGGCGCCGGCGGTCACGGCCTCGGCGCGGCCTATTACCTCGCCAAGGAGCACGGCATCACCAATGTCGCCGTGATCGAGAAGGGCTGGCTCGGCGGCGGCAATACCGGCCGCAACACGACCATCATCCGCTCGAACTATCTCTATGAAGAGAGCATGCACATCTACGAGCATTCGATGAAGCTCTGGGAGGGGCTGTCTCAGGATCTCAATTACAATGTCATGTATTCGCCGCGCGGCGTGATGATGCTGTCGCACAATGTGCACGACCAGCAGTCCTTCAAGCGGCATATCCATGCCAACCGTCTCTACGGCATCGACAATGAATGGCTGACGCCGGAACAGGCGAAGGCTTATTGTCCGCCGCTCGATATTTCCAGCACGGCGCGCTACCCGATCAACGGCGCGGCCCTGCAACGCCGCGGCGGCACGGCGCGCCACGACGCGGTCGCCTGGGGCTTTGCCCGCGCGGCGTCCGATCGCGGTGTGCATATCATCCAGAACTGCGAAGTGACCGGCATTCGCCGCGGACCGGATGGCCGCGTCACGGGCGTCGAAACGAGCAAGGGTTTCATCGGCGCCAAGAAGATCGGCGTTTCCGCCGCCGGCCACACCACCGTCGTCATGCAGATGGCCGGCGTGCGCGTGCCGCTGCAGTCGAGCCCGCTGCAGGCGCTGGTTTCCGAGCCGCTGAAACCGATCTTCCCCTGCGTCGTCATGTCGAACACGGTGCATGCCTATATCTCGCAGTCGGACAAGGGCGAGCTCGTCATCGGCGCGGGCACGGACCAGTACAATTCCTACAGCCAGACCGGCGGTCTGCAGATCATCACCCATACGCTGGATGCCATCTGCGAGCTCTTCCCGATGTTCCGCCGCGTGAAGATGATGCGCTCCTGGGGCGGCATCGTCGACAACACGCCGGATCGCTCGGCGATCCAGTCGAAGACGCCGGTTCCGGGCCTTTACGTCAATTGTGGCTGGGGCACGGGCGGTTTCAAGGCGACGCCGGGCTCGGCCAATCTCTTTGCGCATCTCATCGCCCGCGACGAGCCGCACAAGTTCAATGCCGGGCTTACGCTGGATCGCTTCCGCACCGGCCGATTGATCGACGAGGCGGCCGCGGCCGCCGTGGCGCACTGATGCCGGCGGCGGTCGGGATCGTCCTTGCGGCCGGGCTTTCATTGCCGGCCGGGACGATCGCGACCGCAGTCAACGATCTCATTCCGGGGGCCGGGGATTTTCGCATGCAGGTGATCCACAAGGCGAGGGGCGAGGCCGGCTGGCCGTTCGCGGCCGAAAGCGGAACGCTGATCTGCGCCAAGGTGCTGAACAAGCCGGCCGTTTATTTCGTGCCGAAGCAGACGCCGGAGGCGACACGGGCTTTCCTGCTCGATACGGATCTTCTGGGCATGAGCCTGGTCAATATCGGAATGACCAGGGTGCTGGAACCCTACGGATCGCTGGAGGCGCTGCTGAAGCGCATAACACCTTTCGTCACCATGGGACGGCGGCTCTGCGCGCAGCCTCCCGGTACGAGCCTTTCGGGCTCCGAGCTTTAACACAGGTAGAAAACGATGCTGCTGATTTACTGCCCCTATTGCGAGGAAGAGCGTTCGGAACTGGAATTCCGCAATGCCGGCGACGCGCATATCGTGCGGCCGGCCAATATTGCCGGAATCTCGGATGAGGAGTTCGAGGAGTATTTCTTCCTGCGCGACAATCCGAAGGGCCTGATTTTCGAGCGCTGGCGGCACATTCATGGCTGCGGCCGCTTCTTCAATGCGGCGCGCGACACGGTGAGCGATCACTTCTACCGCACGTATAAAGCCGGCGAGCCGAAGCCGGACCCCGCGACGCTGCTGCCGGGTGCGCCCGAGCCGGCCGTCCAGAGCCAGAACGAACAAGAGCAGACGGCACAAAAAGAGGGATTTGCTGAATGAGCGGCGCCAATCGTATCGCGGGCAAGGGACGTCTGACGCCGGCCAGAACCGCCCGCTTCACCTTTGACGGCAAGAGCTATACCGCGCTGGAGGGCGATACCGTCGCCTCCGCCCTGCTTGCCAACGGCGTCCATCTCGTCGGCCGCTCGTTCAAGTATCATCGTCCGCGCGGCATCCTGTCAGCCGGGGCCGAAGAGCCGAATGCGCTGCTGGATATCTCCCGCGATGCGGCGCGGCGGCAGCCGAACGTGCGCGCCAGCGTGCAGGAGGTCTTCGACGGCATGAAGGCGCAGTCGCAGAACCGCTGGCCGTCGCTCGCCTTCGATGTAGGCGGCGTCAACAATCTCATGTCGCCCTTCTTTGCCGCCGGCTTCTACTACAAGACCTTCATGTGGCCGAAATCGGCCTGGAAGCATATTTACGAGCCCTTCATCCGTCGTGCTGCCGGTCTCGGTGTCGCGCCGACGGAAGAGGACCCCGATCACTACGCCAGCCGCTATGCCCATTGCGACGTCCTCGTCGTCGGTGCCGGTATTGCCGGCCTTTCCGCCGCGCTGGCTGCCGCCGAAACCGGCGCCAAGGTCATCCTCTGCGACGAGCAGCCGGAAGTCGGCGGCGCACTGCGCTTCGATACGGGTATCAGGATCGGCGGCGTCGAGGGCTATGACTGGGCGCAGGATGTCGCCGCCAGGCTCGAGGCGATGCCGAATGTGCAGGTGCTGACCCGCACGACGGCCTTCGGCTATTACAATCACAATTTCTTCGGCCTTGCCCAGCGAGTGACCGATCATCTGGCGAAGCCCGGCCGCAACCTGCCGCGCGAGCGCCTGTGGCAGGTCCGCACCAAGCGCGCCATCCTGGCGACTGGCGCCATCGAACGCCATATGGTGTTTCCGAACAACGACCGGCCGGGCATCATGCTCGCTTCGGCTGCGCGCGCCTATCTCAATCATTACGGCGTCGCCGTCGGTGCCAAGATCGGCGTGTATACGGCGCATGATTCCGCCTATGAAGCGGCGTTCGATCTCAAGCGCGCCGGGGTTTCCGTTGTTGCCATCGTCGACAGCCGCGCGCGGCCGGGCGAGGCGGTGCTCGCCGAAGCGAAGCGGCTCGGCATCGAGGTCATGACCGATTACGCCGTCGTCGATACGGCCGGCAAGCTGCGTGTTTCCTCCATGACCGTGGCGCGCAACGGCAGCTCCGCCAGGCGCAAGATCGCCATCGACGCCCTGCTGGTTTCTGCCGGCTGGACGCCCTCCGTTCATCTCTTTTCGCAGTCGCGCGGCAAACTGAAATTCGATGCCGAGAAGCAGCGTTTCCTGCCGGGCACCTATGTTCAGGATTGCCTTTCGGTCGGTGCCTGCAACGGCACGGATGGCTTGCAGGCCGCAATCGAGGAATCGCTTGCCGCCGGCGAGCTGATGGCGCGCGCCAGCGGCAGCACCAATGGCGGCGAGAAGATCCAGCTTCATGCCGAGCAGGCCTTCGAATGGACCGGCGGCATGATCGGCGCTGCCGAAGGCGCCGGGCCGGACACGAATGCCAAGGCTTTCGTCGATTTCCAGCACGATGTCTGCGCCAAGGATATCCGCCTTGCGGTGCGCGAGGGCATGCATTCCATCGAGCATATCAAACGCTTCACCACCAACGGCATGGCCTCCGACCAGGGCAAGCTTTCCAACATGCACGGGCTGGCGATCGCCGCCGAAATGCTCGGCAAGGATATTCCGCAGGTCGGTCTCACCACCTTCCGCGCGCCCTATACGCCCGTCACCTACGGCACGCTGATCAGTCATTCGCGCGGATCTCTCTTCGATCCCGCCCGCAAGACGCCGATGCATGCCTGGGAAGAGGCGCATGGCGCGATCTTCGAAGATGTCGGCAACTGGAAGCGCGCCTGGTTCTATCCGCGTGCTGGCGAGACGATGCATCAGGCCGTCAACCGCGAATGCCGCACGGCGCGCGAAGTGGCCGGCGTGTTCGACGCCTCGACCCTCGGCAAGATCGAAGTGGTCGGTCCTGACGCGGCCGAGTTCCTGAACCTGATCTACACCAATGCCTGGGATACGCTGAAGCCCGGCCGCTGCCGCTACGGCATCATGACCCGCGAGGACGGCTTCGTTTACGACGACGGCGTCGTCGGACGCCTGGCCGACGACCGCTTCCATGTGACGACGACAACAGGCGGTGCGCCGCGCGTGCTGCACCACATGGAGGATTATCTCCAGACCGAATTCCCGCATCTGAGGGTATGGCTGACGTCGACCACCGAGCAATGGGCCGTCATCGCCGTGCAGGGGCCGAAGGCGCGCGAGATCATCGAGCCGCTCGTCGAGGGGCAGGATCTTTCCAACGAAGCCTTCCCGCATATGAGCGTTGCCGAATGCAAGGTTTGCGGCGTGCCGGCGCGGCTGTTCCGCGTCTCCTTCACCGGTGAAGTCGGCTATGAGATCAACGTGCCGGCCGATTACGGCCAGTCGGTTCTGGAAGCCGTCTGGGCTCGTGCAGAACCGCTGGGCGCCTGCGCCTATGGCACCGAGACCATGCACGTCCTGCGCGCCGAGAAGGGCTATATCATCGTCGGTCAGGATACCGACGGCACCGTCACGCCCGACGACGCCGGTCTTTCCTGGGCCGTTTCCAAGAAGAAGACCGATTTCGTCGGCATTCGCGGCCTGAAGCGGCCGGATCTGGTCAAGGAAGGCCGCAAGCAGCTCGTCGGCCTCGTTACGCGCGATCCGAAGGTGGTGCTGGAGGAGGGCGCACAGATCGTCGCCGATCCGAACGAGCAGAAGCCGATGACGATGCTCGGCCATGTCACCTCAGCCTACTGGTCGGAAAATCTCGGCCGCTCCATCGCGTTCGCGCTGGTTGCCGGCGGACGCGAGCGCCTGGGCAAGACCCTCTATGTGCCGATGCCCGACAAGACGATATCAGTCGAGGTGACGGATCTGGTGTTCTTTGACAAGGAAGGAGGCCGGATCAATGGCTGATCTCGCTACCCGCAAACTGCCGCTCGCCGGCCGCCACGGCGGCTCTTCGACTGTTCGACTGACGCCGGCCGCCCCCGCCAGCCGTATTTCGCTGCGCGCGCCGGCCGATTCCGTCGGCGGTCTTTCGCATGCGCTCGGCCTGCAGCTGCCGACCCGGCCGAAGACCTCGGCCAGCGGCAACGGGCGTCATGCCCTTTGGCTCGGCCCGGACGAATGGCTTGTCATCGATGAAAACGGCGCCGATCTGGTCGGTGTTGCCGGAGCGTCCGGCGCGCTGCATTCGGCGACGGATGTCTCGCATCGCAACACGGCCGTCATCGTCTCCGGCCCTGGCGCGGAAGCGACGCTTGCCGCCGGCTGCCCGCAAGACGTTTCGTTGGGAGCATTCCCCGTGGGCGCCTGCTCGCGCACGCTCTACGGTAAGGCTGAAGTGGTGATCCTGCGACTCGATGAAGAGACATTCCGCGTCGAGGTCTGGCGCTCCTTTTCCGACTATGTCTTTGGCCTTCTGGCCGAGGGTGCGGAGGATGCGGGCCTTTAGGGTCTACAGGTTTTCGAGAGTAAAGCTGAGATAAAGATCAGCTCGGCACATGATGCCGATAGTTGGCGGCAATCGATCTTGTTTGCCGCCGATTTCGGTCGCATAATGGTTGTAGTGGCGGCTGCTTTTCGCAACACTTGCCCTTAATCAGCGTGTCGTAATCAGCGACAAAAAAGGTCATGTTCATGGGCTCGAACAAGCAAAGCCTTGAAGTTGATTCCACGACATGGACCGGAATAGGGATGCAGCCGGAAATCTTACGACCTTCGGTGCGAAGCGAGTATCTTAGTATAGACTATATGTGCCGTTTCGCCTTATGGTGGAGTTTAGCGCAGGTGGTCTTACGAACAATAGAGTGGATTGTTCAAAAGGAATATTCTCTGAGTTTTCTGTATGGAAAGCCGGCTTTAGGTTTTTATATAGTCTACATTTCGCTCGCAGCCATCGCGTTTGCCATTTTGTCTTTCAGAAAAAAGTCTCGCGATCCAAAAAATCCCTAAGCCTCTTCCGGCCGATCCTTCGGGTCGAACTGCGATATGGTCGTCCATGTCGCGGTCAGCGCCGCTTTGCGCTCGTTTTCGATTTCGACGGTGACATCATAGGTCAGCATCAGCATGCTGGCGCCGCGCAGCCGCGTTTCGGCAAGCTTGAAGCGGCCGCGCACCCGTGCGCCGCATTTGACCGGCGACATGAAACGGATTTGCTCGAAGCCGTAATTGATGCCCATGGTCTGTTCGCGGATCTTCGGCAGGCCGCTATAGTTCATCGCCGAGAGTAGCGAGAGCGTCAGGAAGCCGTGGGCGATGGTGCCGCCATAGGGCGTTTCCGCCTTGGCGCGCTCGGGATCGACATGGATGAACTGGTGATCGAGCGTCGCATCGGCAAAGGTGTCGATCATCGTCTGGTCGACTGTGATCCAGTCGGAAACGCCGATCTCCGTTCCCGCAAGTTTCATGATCTCAACAAGCGAAATTTCGCTGGGCATTCCATCCTCGTCAGTCTGTGTCTCGCCAGAACGGCTCATGGAAGCGCAGAACCGATCTATTTCTTTGGTTGCCAGGCAATTCCGGACGAAGAACCAAAGTGCACTTTTCCCGGAATTGCGCCAGTGCCCTTTCTGGCGAATCCGGAATGAAAGTGCAACCGGGATCAGGTTTCCAGGAGAAAGGTGACGGAGCGGGGGGCAAGCGTGATCCGCTCGCCAGCCGCCGTTTCGCCTGTCGGGGTCAACATCGACCAGCCGCCGTTTTCCGAAGGGGGTAATGTGGCGGGAAGCTCGTTGGCGGCGCGGTTGAACAGCACGGCAAGGCGCGTCGATCGGCCGGTGGCGCGATCCTGCGTTCCCAATGCCATGCCGAGTACGGCCGCGCTCGGTGTCTCCCAATCCGAAATCGCCATCGGCGTTCCGGCAGACGAGAACCACAATACATCGCCATCGCCGTGAAAGAAGTTCATGTCGCCGAAGGCGGCGAAGCGACGGCGCAGCCCGGCAAGCCAGGCGGCATGGCCGATCAGTTCCTCGTCCAGCGTCTTCCAGTCCATCCAGGTTATCGTGTTGTCCTGGCAATAGGCGTTGTTGTTACCCTGCTGGCTGCGCCCGGCTTCGTCGCCTGCTGTCAGCATGATCGTGCCGCGCGTAGCAAAGAGCGTCGAAAGCATGGCTTCGATGTCGGCACGGCGTTTGCGCTGGATCGACGGGTCGTCCGTTCTGCCTTCGGCGCCGTTGTTCCAGGAGAAGTTCTCGTTATGGCCGTCGCGATTGCTCTCGCCGTTGGCCTCGTTGTGCTTGTTCTCGTAGGAAACGAGATCCATCAGCGTGAAGCCGTCATGGGCGGCGAGGAAATTGACGCTGCGGGTCTGCGTGCGCCCGTCGCGGCCGAAGACGGGGGAGGAGCCGGCAAGCACGGTCGCCAGATCGCCGACGCCGGTATCGCCGCGCCAGAAGCGGCGCAGGTCGTCGCGGGCGCGGTCATTCCATTCGAGGAACGGCGCTGGAAAATTCCCCAGTTGATAGCCGCCGGCGCCGATATCCCAAGGCTCGGCGATCATGATCCGATCCCGCAGCACGTCATCCGCCAGTATGGTGCGCAGCGTCATGCTTTCCGAGTCGAACCCCTTGCTGCCGCGGCCGAGCACGGTGGCGAGATCGAAGCGGAAGCCGTCTATGCCGGCACTCCGCACGAAATGGCGCAGGCTGTCGATGACGAGCTTGCGGGTTGCCGGCTGATCGCAGGCCACGGTATTGCCCGTGCCGGTATCGTTGACGAGCGTGCCGGGCTGATCCGGCTGGCTGCGGAAGTAGGTGGGATTGTCGAGACCGCGCAGAGACAGCGTCGGACCCTGGCGATCGCTCTCCCCGGTATGGTTGAAGACGAGATCGAGGATGACGGCGATACCTTCGGCATGAAGGGCGGCGACCGTTTCGCGCAGCTCTCTCACGCCGCCGGGCACCAGACGCGGGTCGAGCGCCATGAAGGCGACGGGATTGTAGCCCCAGCCGTTGGTCAGGCCGAGCGGCGGAAGATGCCGCTCATCGATCCATGCGGTGATCGGCATCAGCTCGACGGCGTCCACCTGCAGGCGCTTGAGATACGCAATGATCGAGGGATGGGCGAGGGCGCCGAGCGTGCCGCGCATCTGCGCCGGCACATCCGGATGCAGCATCGTGAAGGGCTTGACGGCGATCTCGTAGACGAGGCCGCCGGGCTGGAACAACGGCTTTGCCGGCGTGACGGCGATGTCGCGGGAGACGACCGCCTTCGGCATGAGATCCTGCGTGTCGGCGCCGAAAATGCCCAGGCGCGGATCGTAGCGAAAGGGCCGGTCGATTTCCTTGGCATAGGGGTCGACGAGCAGCTTGGACGGGTCGAACCACAGGCCCTTGTCGGGATCGTAGGTGCCATGGGCCCGCAGGCCATAGCGCGTGCCTTCTCCGGCGTCCTTCACGAAAAGACGGTGCTCGTCCCCGTCGCGGGTGAACGGCAGGCGAGCGATCTCCTTGTGGCCTTCGGCATCGAACAGGCAGAGTTCCAAGCGCTCGGCATTCCTGGACCAGACGGCAAATTCAACGCCGGCATCGGTGAGGGTTGCACCCAGGCAGCGGGCTATCGGTTCTGACATGTCTTAGGGGCTTTCCGGATGACTCGAAACTGTTCCCTTTCCTTGCTTGCGGGGAGAGGGTTGGGGTGAGGGCAGAGCACTCGGTAAATCGTGCGGTTGTGATGGATTTTGGAAGGCCCCTCATCCGGCCAATTGCCGCTTCACTTCATTCAGCAGCTTCCTGCCACCTTCGCCCCGCATGCGCGGGGAGAAGGGACTTGGGCTCTTGCCCTATCAGGTAATGACCGTCGGTGCGTCGCGGCCGGTGCGGCCCTTGATGTCGGCGATTTCCTGGGCTGCCGTGATGAGATCGGCCAGCGCTTCCTGGGTCTCGATATTGTGACGGGTCGAATCGGGCTCGTAGCGCTCGATATAGACGCGCAACGTCGCGCCCGTCGTGCCGGTGCCGGAGAGGCGGAAGACCACGCGTGAGCCGCCTTCGAAGAGGATGCGGATGCCCTGGTGCTGGCTGACGGACTTGTCGACCGGATCGTGGTAGGCGAAGTCGTCGGCGGCGGATACGGTGAGATCGCCGTATTTGGTGCCCGGAAGGGTCGGAAGCTTTTCGCGCAGCGCCGCGATCAGGCCGTTGGCGGCGTCGGTGTCGACGCCTTCATAGTCGTGGCGGGAATAGTAGTTGCGGCCGTAGGCGGCCCAATGCTGCGTCACGATATCGATGACGCTTTCGCCACGCACGGCGAGGATGTTCAGCCAGAGCAGCACCGCCCAGAGGCCATCCTTCTCGCGGACGTGGTTCGAGCCGGTGCCGGAGCTTTCCTCGCCGCAGATCGTCGCCATGCCGGCATCGAGCAGGTTGCCGAAGAATTTCCAGCCGGTCGGCGTCTCATAAATGCCGACGCCGCGCTTTTCGGCAACGCGGTCGGCCGCGCCGCTGGTGGGCATGGAGCGGGCAATGCCGGCGATGCCATGCGAATAGCCCGGGGCCAGATTGGCGTTGGCTGCGAGAATCGCGAGACTGTCGGACGGAGTGACGTAGATGCCCTTGCCGATGATGAGATTGCGGTCGCCATCGCCATCCGATGCCGCACCGAAGTCGGGCGCATCGTCGCTCATCATATCGTCGTAGAGCTCCTTGCAGTAGACGAGGTTCGGGTCGGGATGATGACCGCCGAAATCCGGTAGCGGCAGGAAGTTGCGGACCGATCCATCCGGCGCGCCGAGGCGGATCTCGAAGATTTCCTTCGCGTAGGGGCCGGTGACGGCGCTCATCGCATCGAAGGAAATACGGAAGCCGAGGCTGATCAGGTTGCGGATGGCGCCGAAATCGAACAGCTCTTCCATCAAGGCCGCATAATCTTCGACCGGATCGATGACGGAAACGATCACGCCGTCGATATCCTCGCGGCCGATGCGATCGAGGTTGATGTCCGGAAAATCCGATATCTTGTAGCTGTCGATCACCTTGGAGCGCTCATAGATGGCGTCGGTGATCTTTTCCGGCGCCGGACCGCCGTTGCCGATATTGTACTTGATGCCGAAGTCTTCCGTCGGGCCGCCGGGATTGTGGCTGGCCGACAGGATGATGCCGCCGAAGGCCTTGTACTTGCGGATGATGTTGGAGGCGGCGGGCGTCGAGAGGATGCCGCCCTTGCCGACCATAACCTTGCCGAAGCCGTTCGCGGCGGCCATCTTGATGGCCTTCTGGATGACGTCGCGGTTGTAGTAGCGGCCGTCGCCGCCGATGACCAGGCACTTGCCCTGATAGCCGTCGAGCGAATCAAAAATCGACTGGATGAAGTTTTCCGCGTAGTTGGGCTGCTGGAATACGGGAACCTTCTTTCGCAGGCCCGAAGTGCCGGGCTTCTGATCCGCGTAGGGGGTGGTGGGTACGGTTTTAATCATCGGGTTAAGCGCCTCTCGAGACTAGACTGGAGTAGAGAGCGGCGTAGCGTTCTGCGCTCCTGCCCCAGGATACGTCGGATTTCATGCCCTGCTTTTGCATCTGCGTCCAGACCTTTCGATTCTGGAAAAGATGCATGGCACGGCGCACGGCCTGCAGCAGCCCCTCGGCGGTGACGGGGGAAAATTGGATGCCGGTCGCGACCTTTGCCTGCAGCGCGGCGTGGTTGGCGTCGATAATCGTATCGTTGAGCCCGCCAGTCCGCGCAACGATCGGCAGGCAGCCGTAGCGTAAGCCATAAAGCTGCGTGAGACCACATGGTTCGAAGCGGGAGGGAATGATAATCGCGTCGCAACCGGCCTGCATCAGATGCGACATAGGTTCGTTATAGCCGGCGGAAACCCCGACGCGGCCGCGATGGCGGCCGGCTGCGGCAAAGAGCGCACCTTCCAGCGCCGGATCGCCGGCACCGAGAATGGCGAGCTTGGCGCCCATGTGGACAATCTCGCTGGAGATGCTTGCCAGAAGATCCATGCCCTTCTGCCAGGTCAAACGGCTGACGACGCAGAAAATCGGGCCGTCGTCGTTATCGAGACCGAAATGCTCGATGACGCGCTGACGGTTCGCAACGCGATCCTTCAGCGTCGCGGCATTGTAAGTCTGCGCGATCATGGGATCGCTCGCCGGATTCCAGATATCGTCGTCGATGCCGTTGACGATTCCGTAGAGATCGTATGCCCGGCTGGCGATGACGCCTTCGAGGCCCATGCCGAATTCGGGCGTCAGGATTTCCTCGGCATAGGAGGGGCTGACGGTGGTCAGTGCGTGCGCCGTCTGCAGGCCGCCCTTGAGGAAGCCGACATCGCCGTAATATTCGACGCCCTCCATGGAAAAGGCGTGGGGCGGCAGGCGCAGGCCGGGGAAGATATCGGCGCCGAACTGGCCCTGGAAAGCGATGTTGTGGATGGTGAGGACGCTCGGCAGTTCCGGCGTCGGATAGTAGCGCATGTAAACCGGCACCATGGCCGATTGCCAGTCATGCGCATGCACCAGATCCGGCCGCCAGCCGGGCATGAGGCCCGCGGCAATTTCGGCGCCTGCCAGCGACAGGGCGGCGAAACGCCGCCAGTTGTCGGGATAATCCTTGCCCGTCGCATCGACATAGGGGCCGCCGGTGCGGCTGTAATAGGCCGGCGCATCGAGCACAAGGAAAGAAATTCCGGCATGCTCGGCCTCGAGGACCGTCGCCGGTTCGCCGAGGAGGTCCGGAAACTCCAGGCGGACAACCGGATCGCGAATGGCCTTCATGACGGCGGGATAGCCCGGGATAAGGGTCTTGGTCTCGACGCCATAGGGCTTGAGCGCGCCAGGCAGGGCGCCGGCCACATCGGCCAGGCCCCCTGTCTTGATCAAGGGGAAGACTTCGGACGAAACCGAGAGAACCTTCATAAGTTACAAATCCAGCTTGTCGATCATCGATTGCGTGATCAGGCAGATGCCGCTCTCCGTACGGCGGAAACGCTTGGCGTCCAGTTCCGGATCCTCGCCGACCACCAATCCTTCCGGAATGGTGACGCCATGATCGATGACGACGTTCTTGAGCTGCGCACGGCGGCCGACCTTGACGCTCGGCAGCACCACCGCGCCCTCCAGCTTGGAGTAGGAATTCGCGCGCACGCCGGTAAAGAGCAGGCTGTTGTAGAGGCTGGCGCCCGAAATGATGCAATCGCCGGCAACGACCGAGGAAACGGCCGAACCGCGGCGGTCCTCATCGTCATGGACGAACTTGGCCGGCGGCGTGATTTCCGCATAGGTCCAGATCGGCCAGGACTTGTCGTAGATGTCGAGCTCTGGCACCACGGCGGTCAGGTCGATATTGGCCTGCCAATAGGCGTCGACCGTGCCCACGTCCCGCCAATAGGCCTCGCGCTCGAAATCGGAGCGCACGCAGGATTGCGTGAAGCGATGGGCGACGGCTTTGCCGTTCTTGACGATGTAGGGGATGATGTCCTTGCCGAAGTCGCGGCTGGAATTCGGGTCGGCCGCGTCGCGGCGCAGGCATTCGATCAGGAACTTCGTGTGGAAGACGTAGATGCCCATCGAGGCGAGCGCGAGATCGGGATTGCCGGGAATTCCCGGCGGATCGGCGGGCTTCTCGACGAAATCGATGATCTGGTCCTTGTCGTCGACATGCATGACGCCGAAGCCGACGGCCTCCATGCGCGGCACTTCCAGGCAGCCGATGGTGACGTCTGCGCCGGAATCGACGTGCTGCTGTAGCATCCATTCATAGTCCATCTTATAAATATGGTCGCCGGCAAGGATGACCATGTATTCCGGGCCGTAAGGCTCGATGATGTCGATGTTCTGGTAGACGGCGTCGGCCGTGCCTTCGTACCATTGCGTTTCCGAGACGCGCTGCGAAGCCGGCAGGATGTCGAAGCTTTCGTTGCGCTCGGGGCGGAAGAAGTTCCAGCCGCGCTGCATGTGACGGATCAGCGAGTGGGCCTTGTACTGCGTCGCGACGCCGATGCGGCGGATACCGGAATTGAGCGCGTTGGACAGCGCGAAATCGATAATTCGCGTCTTGCCGCCGAAGTACACGGCTGGTTTGGCACGACGGTCGGTGAGTTCTTTCAGGCGGCTGCCGCGCCCCCCGGCAAGAACGTAGGCCATGGCATCGCGTGCCAGCGGCTGAAAACGTTTTTCTACCATTTTATTCCTCCCTGTCCGTAGTGATCTCAAAATTCGGGTTCGAGCATGATGGTCGCCAATGGAGGCAGCGTTATCGTCGCCTGTATGCCTCCGCCTGCGTTGACGGCCTGCACTCGCCCGCCATTGCCCTTGCCGCTGCCGCCGTAGATGTCGGCATCGGTATTCAAAATCTCGCGCCACCGCCCCTCAGCCGGCAGGTGCAAGGTATAATTCTCACGATAGACTGGCGTGAAATTGGTGATGACGGCAACCGGCTTTTCGCCCGGCGCCTTGCGCAGCCACGCGAAGACCGAATTTTCGAAATCATCGACGACAAGCCATTCGAAGCCGTCTCCCTCGCAATCGCGGGCATGCAGTGCCGGCTTGCTGCGATAGGTGAAGTTGAGATCGCGAACGAGGCGACGCATGCCTTCGTGCATGCGGTATTGCAGGAGGTTCCAGTCCAGCGCGCGCTCTTCGCTCCATTCGCTCCATTGCGCGAATTCCTGGCCCATGAAGAGCAGTTTCTTGCCGGGATAGCCCCACATGAAGGCATAGTAGGCCCGCAGGTTCGCGAATTTCTGCCAGTCGTCGCCGGCCATCTTGGCGATGAGCGATCCCTTGCCGTGGACGACTTCGTCATGCGAGAGCGGCAGGACGAAGTTTTCCGAGAAGGCGTAGATCAGGCCGAAGGTCAGTTCGTTGTGGTGGTACTTGCGATGCACGGACTCGCGGGAGAGGTAGCTCAGCGTGTCGTGCATGAAACCCATGTTCCATTTGAAGCCGAAGCCGAGGCCGCCTTCATGCACCGGCTGCGACACTTTCGGCCACGAGGTCGATTCCTCGGCGATCGTCATGACGCCCGGATGCGCCCCGTAAAGGCGGGTGTTCATCGACTGCAGGAAGCGGACGGCCTCGAGGTTTTCGTTGCCGCCATATTCGTTCGGGATCCATTCGCCGTGCTTGCGGGAATAGTCGAGGTAGAGCATGGAAGCGACGGCATCGACGCGCAAACCGTCCAGATGGAACTTTTCCGCCCAGTAGAGCGCGTTGTTCAGAAGATAGGCGAGGACCTCGGTGCGGCCGAAATTGTAGATCGCCGTATTCCAGTCGGGATGAAAACCCTTGCGAGGGTCCTCGTGCTCGTAGAGCGCCGTGCCGTCGAACCAGCGCAGACCGTGCTCGTCGGTCGGGAAATGCGCCGGCACCCAGTCGAGGATGACGCCGATGCCGACCTTGTGGCAGCCGTTGACGAAGCGGGCGAAGCCTTCCGGCTCGCCGAAACGGGCCGTCGGCGCATAGAGGCCGGTGGTCTGGTAGCCCCAGGACGGATCGTAGGGGTGCTCGGTGATCGGCAGGAATTCGATGTGGGTGAAGCCCATATCGACGCAATAGGGGATAAGGCGCGAGGCGAGCTCATCCCACGACAGCATCGAGCCATCGTCGCGGCGCTGCCAGGAGCCGGCATGGACCTCGTAGATGGAGATGGGCTGGCGGCGCATGTCGACGCTTGCCCAGTGCTGGCGGTGCGCCGTATCTTCCCATACCTGCTGTAGTTCCGTTGCGGTGACGGAGGCGGTCTTGGGGCGCAGTTCGCTGCGACGGGCGAAGGGATCGGCCTTCAACGGCAGCAACACGCCGTCGTGGCCGCGGATTTCGAATTTATAGGCGACGCCGGCCGGAACGTCGGGGGCGAAAATCTCCCATATGCCGGAATCCGACCGGAGGCGCATGACATGCCGGCGGCCGTCCCAGTTGTTGAAATCGCCGACGACGGAGACGCGCTGCGCATTCGGTGCCCAGACCGCGAAATGGAAGCCCTGGACGCCTTCATGCTTCAGGGGGTGGGCGCCCATCTTGTCGAACAGGCGCAGATGCGTGCCCTGGCGGGCGAAATAGTCGTCCATCGGCCCTAAAACAGGGCCGAAGCTGTAGGGGTCGGTCACGGCCCATTCGGAATCGCCGCGCCTGGCGCGATACCGGACCGGCTGCTGCTTGGTAAGCTTCACGTCGCCGGCAAAGAAGCCTGCCGGGTCAAGGCAGTCGAGCTCGCCGATGACCGAGCCGTCGAGCGACAAGGCGGTGACGGCCTCCGCGCCCGGAATGAAGCACCGGGTCACATAGCCCTCGTCCGTCTTGTGGACGCCGAGAACGGCGAACGGATCGGAATGGGTGCCTGCGAGAATTGCAGCAACGTCGCCTGCCGAAATATCCCTCAAGCCGGTGCTGTCAGCGGGTTTCTTCGGCTTTTTCATCCGGCTCTCCAGATTTCCTTGGCATATTGACGGATCGTCCGGTCGGAGGAGAACCAGCCCATGCGGGCGGTGTTGTTGATCGTCTTGGCGTACCATTCGGACGGATTGGACCAGAGGATGTCGACTTCGCGCTGCGCCGAGGCATAAGCATCGAAATCGGCAGCGACCATGAACCAGTCGTGGCTGTAGATGCCGTCGATCAAGCCAGCGTATCGATTGCGGTCATCAGGGGAGAAGACTCCGGACGCGATGGCCGACAGCGCCTGGGAGAGCTCGCGCGAACGCTCGATGATGGCGCGGGGGTTGTGGCCATCGCTACGCAGGTTGGCGACCTCATCGGCCCGCAGGCCGAAGATGACGATATTGTCCTCGCCGACATTGTCGCGCATTTCGACATTGGCGCCGTCGAGCGTGCCGATCGTCAGCGCGCCGTTGAGGCCGAACTTCATGTTGCCGGTGCCCGATGCCTCCATGCCTGCCGTGGAAATCTGCTCGGACAGGTCGGCGGCGGGAACCATGACCTCGGCAAGCGAGACATTGTAGTTCGGCACGAAGACGATCTTCAGCAGGCCGCGCACCGACGGGTCGTTGTTGACGACGCGGGCGACATCGTTGATCAGCTTGATGATGAGCTTGGCGTTATGGTAGCTCGGCGCCGCCTTGCCGGCGAAGAGCTTGACGCGCGGCTGCCAGTCCAGCTCGGGATGCGAGCGGATCTGGTCGTAAAGCGCCACGGCCTCGATCACGTTCAGCAGCTGGCGCTTGTATTCGTGAATGCGCTTGATCTGGATGTCGAACATCGCATTCGGGTCGAGCTTGATGCCCATGCGGCTGGCGACGAGATTGGACAGCTGCACCTTGTTGGCGCGCTTGACGGCGGCGAACTTCTCCTGGAAGGCGCTGTCGCGGGCGAACTGGTCCAATGGCTTCAGCTGCTCGGCATCGTCGAGGAAAGCGTCGCCGATGGTTTCGCGCACCAGGCTGGTGAGACCGGGATTGCACTGCATTAGCCAGCGGCGCGGCGTAATGCCGTTGGTCTTGTTGTTGATGCGGTCGGGGTAGAGCTTGTGCAGGTCGGCAAAGACCGTGACCTTCATCAGGTCGGTGTGAAGCGCCGAAACGCCATTGATCGAGTGCGAACCGACGAAGGCCAGATTGCCCATGCGCACGCGGCGATCGCCGTTCTCGTCGATCAGCGAGATCGAGCGGATTTCCGTGTCGCTGAAATTGCGCAGCTTGCGGGCTTCCATGAGGATCTTGGCGTTGATCGCGTAGATGATCTGCATATGGCGCGGCAGCAGCCGCTCGAACAGCGGCACCGGCCAGCTTTCCAGCGCTTCCGGCAGCAGCGTGTGGTTGGTGTAGCCGAACGTATCGCGGGTGATATCCCAGGCCTTGTCGAAATCGAGGCCGTGCACGTCGACCAGCAGCCGCATCATTTCAGCCACCGAGACCGCCGGATGCGTGTCGTTCAGCTGGATGGCGACCTTTTCGGACAAGTTGGTCAGATCGTCGTATTGCTGCAGATGGCGGCGCAAGATGTCCTGCAGCGAGGCGGAGGAGAAAAAGAACTCCTGGCGCAGGCGCAGCTCCTGGCCGGCAGGCGTTGCATCCGCCGGATAGAGAACGCGCGTCAGGCTTTCCGCCTTGTTGCTTTCGCGCAGCGCGCCGATATGGTCGCCGGCGTTGAAGGCATCGAGCAGGATCGGATCGATCGGCTGGGCTGACCAAAGGCGCAGCGTGTTGACGCGATGGCCGCGCCAGCCGACGACGGGCGTATCGAATGCCGTGGCAATGACCCGCTCGGCGGGCTTCCAGACGTAGCGCGGCTGATCGTCATGGCTGCTGACAGTCTCCACAGTGCCGCCGAAGCCGATTTCGTAAGAGCTCTCCTGGCGCTCGAACTCCCAGGGGTTGCCGTGCGCCAGCCAGGTTTCAGGCAGTTCCACCTGCCAGCCGTCAGCCATCTGCTGGCGGAAAAGGCCATGCACGTAGCGGATGCCGTAACCGTAGGCGGGCACGTCGACGGTCGCCATGGATTCCATGAAACAGGCGGCGAGACGGCCAAGGCCGCCATTGCCAAGGGCAGCGTCCGGCTCGAGGCCGGCAATGACGCGGATATCGACACCGAGCGAGGCGAGCGCGTTGGTGATTTCCTCCATCAGGCCGAGGTTGGAAACCGCATCGCGCATCAGGCGGCCGATCAGGAACTCGAGAGACAGGTAGTAGACGCGCTTGGCGTCCGTCTCGTAGACGTTGCGGGTCGATTCGATCCACTTGTCGATGACGCGGTCGCGAATGACAAGGATCGTCGCCGTCAGCCAGTCGTGCGGTTTAGCAACCTTTGCATCCTTGCCGATGCGATACGTCAGGCGCTCGATGATTTCTTCGGCAAGGATTTCAGGGCGGGAACTGCGCGGCGCGGGAACGGGGAGATCGGCCTTCGTCAAGTTATTCATACTATCAACTCTCGCCATTTGTGATGTATATTCAGGGTGTTACGCCTGCATATATCGAATTGCCTTTCCGTTTCACTATCAGTTTACGCATTGATGTAAAGCAGTTGCAACAAGCGAGTTGGGCAGATGCGAAAATAGCCGCGAAACGTTTGCCAATGCCGGGAAAAGACTTGATTCCGATGGTGTTTCGGGCTTTTATTCGCGCATCGATAAAACGAAAAGCCTCGCGATACGAGTATCGCGAGGCTTTTTCTTTCGTGTCGACCTTCTGTTGCCTGGGGCGCTGGCGCAGCATGCTCACTTGGTCAGGAGCGTCATTTGCTTCGACGTTTCCGTGGCGATCGTCGTAAACGCCTTGAACAGATCCGCCGCGCTTTGTGGAGTAAAATAGTCGGAGGTCGATGTCGCGCAGTACTTCAGCAAAGCCTGGCCGTTTTCCGGTGCCATAAAGGCAATCGTATACACATGGATGCCATTGCTGCGGGCTTTGTCGCATTGTTCCTTAGTCTTTGTATCGGCGTTCGACACGTTATTGTCGCCATCGGTCATGAAGACGATGTACATGGTCGGATTTATAACGCCGCTCTTGTCCTTGTGTTGGAGCTGCTCATACGTCAGGCCCGACGTCGTGGACGTTTTTGTCAATGCGTCGACAGCGGCCGTAAAAGCGGGGGCCGAATTCGTGCTGCCGCTTGAGGTCAGGTTATTGACGTAGCTGGTGACGCCGCTCGTGCCCCAGGCCAGAGCCGTGGGCGTCTGAGCCACAGAATTATAGGAGTCCGCGCCGGTGCGGACGTACATCATATTGGGATCTGCGCTATTTAACTGCGCGGCCAAATTGGCGGTCGCAATCTTCAGCGATTCCATTTTGGTGTAATAATTGGTCGCAGTGGTTTTACATGTGCCGTTCTGTCTTGTCTTCGTGCATATCGTCGGTTGTTCGGCATTAACCGTATCGGTGGTTTCGTCCATGGACCCGGAACGATCCAAAACGAAATACATCGACAAGGCATTCTTTTGAGTTTCGGAGGTTTTTCCGCTGACTGAGGTGCTTGACGCACTAATGTTCATCGAATTCTGGCCAATCAAGCGGGTCATGCTGTTCACCGACATCGAATACGACGCGTTCACAACAACCGAATAGCCGGAGTTTCCGGAGGAATCGGTCGTTTTCGTCACTGTGGTTGTGGTGGCAGCTTTAAGCGAATTCGCAGCGTCCGTATTTCCGGCAAGATAATTTGACATCTGCCCGAGGACGAAATTGTTCGCAAGATCCTTGGCGGTCGTCGTCGTCGCACTGCCATCGGCAAGCGCAGTCGCCGAGGCGAGCGCGGCAGCATCGGTCGCCGCCTGAAGCTCGCTGTGTGACAGCGACATGTTCGTGACATCGATAGCTATCCCGCCGGCAACCGCCAGCACAGGGATCGAGATCGCCGTCAGGATGCCAAAGTTTCCGGCTCTATCACGTAAAAGTTGCTTGAATGCGCGAAGTAAATCGGAGCCGGCAATCATCATGTCCGCCTATTGAATAGAGTTATGGCCTCAGGAATGGCGGGACTATCAATTACAAATGTTAGTTGAACGTTTAAACGATCGGTTGTTTTTTAACAAACAGCCCGTTTGGTCTCAATTTGAACTGATTTTCTACTATTTCAATTTATGCTATTTTAGCGGAATGACATCAACGGCCTGAACAGTCTTCTGGTTGCCGTAGCTTTTGAGCACGCCGATAACGGGTGCGACATCGGAATAGTCACGGCCATAGGCGACGACGATATGATCCGTGCCGGCGGGAATGTTGTTGGTCGGATCAAGCTCAATCCAGCCTGCCGTTTCCCCGCACCAGACGCGTACCCATGCGTGCATGGCGTCGGCGCCTTCGAGCCGTTCCTTGCCCGGCGGCGGAATGGTGCGCAGGAAGCCGCTGACATAGCCGGCGGGAATGCCGAGGCTGCGAAGCGCGATGATCATCACATGCGAAAAATCCTGGCAGACACCGCGTTTCAGGCGGAAAGCCTCCTTCGGCGTGGTGTCGACCGTCGTCGCCTTGGGATCGTAGGTGAAATCCTTGTGTATCTGCGCGCAGACCGCATGCGCGATCTGCAGCGTCGTCAGGTTCGTGGTCTTCCATCGCCGGGCATAGTCGGCAATCTCGCCCGTTTCGGGCAGGCGCGGGCTGCTGCCGAGAAAGTGATGGGGGGAGGAGGGATCGATCGACCAGCAGTCGCCGATCTCCACGGGCAGTTTGGCAAGCAGCGGCGAGAAATCGGCGGCAACCGGCTGGCTTTCCACCTGCACGCGCGCCTGCATGCGGATATCGAGCCTTTCATGCGGATCGCGCACCAGGATCGAGGTCGCAGGGTGCTGGAAGAAATCCGTGAAGTTCGATTGCTCGTCCGGGCCCGGGGTTACTTTCAGCGAACCGGCGACCAGCCGCTGCCGATGGGGCAGGGAGAGCGGCATGATGCGCAGAATATGGCGCGCGCCGCTCGCAGGCACGTCGTAGATATAGCCCATGTGAAGCGAGAGATCGTAGAGCATCACGTCATCCGAGATAGGTGCGCGCCAGCAGGTCGGAAAGCCGCTCCAGTTCGCGTGCCAACTGGTGGTAGACCTCGACGGTCATCGTTTCCGGCGTCATGACGGCCAGCCCCGAATGCAGGCGCATGGCCTCGCGGTAGAAGGGCGACATCTGGCCGTTGACGAAGGCGTTCGGCAGCTGCTCGACCTCGCGGTGGATCTCGTTCATCTGGAAGAGGATCGAGCGCGGGTTGAGGGGATCGAGCGCCAGCAGGTCCGTCACCGTCAGGCGGGCGGTATTGACGTTGTAGCGGCGGCGGTGGGTCATGACGCTGTCGCCGATTTCCAGCAGCATGTCGAGCGCTCCATCAGGCGCATCGGGGCCTGACATGTGGCCGAGCAGCCGCGTCATGTGCAGGCCGCGTTCGATGTAGCGCCCGAGCGACAGGAAACGCCAGCCGGTGAAGCGATACATGTTTTCGTGCACGAGACCGGCAAAGCCCGCCAGCTTGCGCAAGAGGATCGTCATGGCATGACTGGCGTCATCGCCGCGCTTGACCCTTTCCTTGAAGCGGCGCGCGGTCGTGGCGAGATCGTTCAGCGCGAGCCAGCCGTCCGGAGAAAAACGATCGCGGATGTTGCTGGCGGAATAGACGGCACTGTCGATGTTGCGCAGCAGGTTTTCCGGCACCGCCTGCCTGGTGTCGATGTCGATGGCGGCAAGATAGGCCGTAACATCGGCAAGCAGCGGCTGGTTCGGGTCCGCCGATTCGGCGAAACGCCCATGCCAGGCACGCAGGATGCGCAATGCGCCTTCGGCTCGCTCGATATAGCGGCCAAGCCAGAAGAGATTGTCGGCGGCGCGGCTCGGCAGGCTGCCCGGCATGTTGCGGGTAAAGGTTTCCTCGGCCGGCAGCAGCGTATGGGCTTCGACGGGCTTGTCGGAGACGATCCAGACATCGGCGGCCGAGCCGCCCGATTGCATGGCGATGGCGGCGACATCGTCGCCGCTGCCGATGCGGGCAAAGCCGCCGGGCATGATCTGCCAGCCGTCTTCCGTACGGGCGGCGAAGACGCGCAGGCTCATCGGCCGCGGCGTCAGCTTGCCGTTGACCCAGGCCGGCGTGGTGGAAAGCGTGACGACCTCCTGGCCGACCAGCTTGTGGCCCTCGGTCGCCAGCCAGTCCGCGATCGAATCGCGGGCGGTGCTGCGCAAGGTCGATCCCAGTACGGACTGGCCGTTGTCATCGAAGAAGGGCATGCAGGAATAGGCCGGGCCGATGACCATCTTCTCGATGCTGGCGGCGACATGATCGCGCTCGCTTTTCTGGCCGCACCACCAGGTCGCGATCGACGGCAGCTTCAATTCCTCGCCGCGCAGATGCCGACAGATGGTGGGCATGAAGGCAAGCAGCGCCCGCGTCTCGAGGATGCCGGAGCCGAGTGCATTGACGATCGTCACCGTCTGCGCCCGCAGGGCCTCGACCATGCCGGGCGTGCCGATATGCGACAGCTGGTTGAGCTCCAGCGGATCGGCGTAGGCCGCGTCGAGGCGGCGCCAGAGCACGCTGATGGGCCGCAGTCCGGCGACCGTGCGCACCATCAGCTGATCGTCGACGACGGTGATATCTTCGCCTTCCAGCAGCATGAAGCCGAGATAGCGGGCGATATAGGCGTGCTCGTAGTAGGTCTCGTTGGCTGGACCCGGCGTCAGGACGGCAACGCGTCCTTCGCCGCTGCGTTTGCCGCCGAGCAGGGCGTCGCGAAAGGCGCCGAAGAAGGAGGCGAGGCGGTGGACCCTGGTTTCGGCATAGATATCGGAGAAGGCGCGGGTCGTGGCGACGCGGGTTTCCAGTGCGAAGCCGGCGCCGGACGGTGCCTGCGCGCGGTCGGCCAGCACCCACCAGTTGCCGTCCGGGCCGCGGCCGACTTCGAAAGCCAGGAAATGCAGATAATGACCGCTTGCGGGTTTGACGCCGACGAGCGGCCGCAGGAATTCCGGATTTCCGCCGATCAATGCCGGCGGCAGTAGGCCCTCGCTCACCAGCCGGCTGTCGCCGTAGATGTCGGCGATGATGGCTTCGAGCAGGTCGGCACGCTGGCGCAGACCCTCGGAAAGCGCTTGCCACTCGCGTTCGTCGATAAGCACGGGAATATGCGAGATCGGCCAGCCGCGTTCGCTGACGCCCGTGGTCCCATAGGCCCGGTAGAAAACGCCGGCATCGCGCAGGTAGCGGTCGGCGCGCGCGAAACGCTCCGTCAGCTCCTGCTCCGGCATGCGCGACAGCGCCGCCAGAAAGTTCTGCCAGACCGGGCGGACTGTACCGGCATTGTCGACCATCTCGTCGGCGACGCCGGGCAAGGGACGATAGGCAAAGGCCGCACCCTTGCCGATGCCGGTCTTTGCGTCGTCCCGCCGTTTCGTCGCCGGTTTTCTACCCATTACAGTTCCGTCTCAAATTCCTGCCGGCCGCCTGAGGTCGAGCGTCAGCGGAAATTCCGCCGATGCAGTCTCCGGTCTCAGGACATAGCCACCTGCTGTATGCCCCCAAGGTTCGAATCGCGCAAGACGTCGCGCTTCCGCCTCGTTGCCGTTGACCGGAAAGGTGTCATAGTTGCGGCCGCCGGGATGGGCGACATGGTAGATGCAGCCGCCGATCGAACGCTGCGACCACGTATCGTAGACATCGAAGGTCAGCGGCGCATCGACGGGAAGGACGGGATGCAGGCCCGAGGCCGGATGCCATGCCTTGTAGCGCACGCCGGCGACCGAAACGCCCGACAGCCCCGTCGGCGTCAGCGGCACGGGACGGCCGTTGCAGGCAACCTTATAGCGCGCCGGATTGGCCGTTTCGAACCGCACCTGCAGCCGCTCCACCGACGAATCGACGTAGCGCACGGTGCCGCCGATCGCGCCTTCTTCGCCGAGCACATGCCACGGCTCCAGCGCCTGGCGCAGCTCCAGCTTGCCGCCCTCGTACTCCACCTCGCCGCAGAAGGGGAAGCGGAATTCGAGCTGCGCCTGGAACCATTCCGGCCGCAGGTCGAAGCCGTTCTCCCTGAGATCGGCAAGCACGCCGAGGAAATCCTGCCAGATATAATGCGGCAGCATGAAGCGATCGTGCAGCGTCGTGCCCCAGCGCACGAACCCGCCATCGATGGGATTGCGCCAGAAGCGGGCGATCAGCGCGCGCACCAGCAATTGCTGCGCCAGGCTCATGCGGGCATTCGGCGGCATTTCGAAGCCGCGGAATTCGACCAGGCCGAGGCGCCCTGTCGGACCATCCGGCGAAAACAGCTTGTCGATGCAGATTTCCGATCGGTGCGTGTTGCCGGTGACGTCGGTCAGGAGATTGCGGAAGAGGCGATCCACCAGCCATGGAAGCGGCTGCTGCCCCCGGCCGGGAACCGGCACCTGGGCAATGGCGATTTCCAGCTCGTAGAGGCTGTCATGACGGGCTTCGTCGATGCGTGGCGCCTGGCTGGTCGGGCCGATGAACAGGCCGGAGAAGAGGTAGGAGAGAGAAGGGTGGCGCTGCCAGTGCAGCACCAGGCTCTTCAGCAGATCGGGACGGCGCAGGAACGGGCTGTCGTTCGGGCTGGCCCCGCCGACGACGACGTGGTTGCCGCCGCCGGTGCCGGTGTGGCGGCCGTCGATCAGGAACTTGTCGGTGCCGAGCCGCGTCTGCCGCGCCTCTTCGTAAACGGCCGTCGTGATGTCGACGCAGTCCTGCCAGCTCGATGCGGGATGGATGTTGACCTCGATCACGCCGGGATCCGGCGCGACGCGGATGACATTGATGCGTTCGTCCTGCGGCGGCGAATAGCCCTCGATATGCACCGGTAGCCCGAGTTCGGCTGCAGCATTCTCCGCTGCCGCCAGCAGTTCGAGATAGTGTTCGATCTGCTCGACCGGCGGCATGAAGACGCAAAGCCGGCCGTCACGCGGCTCGACCGAGATTGCCGTGCGCACGGCGCCGCCGATTTCACCCAGCGTCTGCTCGACGCGCGCTTGCGCGCTTTCGCCCGCCTGGAACGAGGCTTCCGGCATGGCGCGGCCGGCCGGCACGATGACATCTGGCAGGGGCGTGCGCGGAATGGTGGGGTCGGCGGTGTGGATATAGGGATACTGTGACGGCGGCACATAGGGCAGGGTGCCGAGCGGCAGGCGGTAGCCGACCGGCGAATCGCCCGGCACGAGGAAAATCCTGCCTCGGCGCGTGCGCCACTTCTCGCTGACCCAGCGCGAGCGGCCGGCACGGGCGTTCCATGCCTGGATGGGCAATATGTAGCCGGTCGGCGTCGTCAGGCCGCGCTCGAAAACGCGGGCGATGCGGCTGCGCTCCTCCGGGTCCTTGAGTTTGGAATTGGACGGGTCGACGTTTTCGGGGAGGCTGCCTTCCTTGACGATCCATTCGGCCGGATCCTCGTAGGCCGGCTGCACCATGTCGGGCTCGATCGCCAATTCCCTGGCGATCGCGGTCAGAAGCCTTTCCGCATCCTCGGCATTCGCGCCGGTCTTTGCCGTTTCTTCGGCGATCAGAGCGGGGTTTTGCCAGACGGGCTGTCCGTCCTTGCGCCAATAAAGCGAAAAGGTCCAGCGTGGCAGGCTTTCGCCCGGATACCATTTTCCCTGGCCATAATGCAGGAACCCACCGGGCGCGAAGCGATCGCGCAGGCGGCGGATCAACTGATCGGCCATGTCGCGCTTGGTCGGACCGACGGCGGCCGTGTTCCATTCCTCCGATTGAAAATCGTCGATCGAGACGAAGGTCGGCTCGCCGCCCATCGTCAGGCGCACGTCTTCGGCTTGCAGGACGCGATCGACCTCTTCGCCGAGCGCGTTGAGGGCATCCCAGCTTTCGTCGGAAAAAGGCTTGGTGATGCGCGGGTGCTCCGCGACGCGGGTGACTGTCATCGCGAAGTCGAATTCGGTCCTGGCTTCGCCGAAATAGCCGCCGGAAATCGGGGCTGCATTGCGATAATGCGGCGTGGCGGCAAGCGGAATGTGGCTTTCACCGGTGAGCAGTCCCGAGGTGGGGTCGAGGCCGACCCAGCCGGCGCCGGGAAGATAGACCTCGGCCCAGGCATGCAGATCGGTGAAATCGACTTCGGTGCCGGAAGGACCGTCGAGTGCCTTCAGGTCCGGCGTAAGCTGGATGAGATAACCGGACACGAAGCGGGCGGCGAGGCCGAGATGACGGAGAATCTGGACCAGCAGCCAGCTCGTGTCGCGGCAGGAGCCTCTGGCTCTTTCCAGAGTTTCCTCCGGGGTCTGGACGCCGGCTTCCATGCGGATGACGTAGCCGATCTCCTGCTGCAGCCGCGCATTGATGCCGACGATCATGTCGACGGTCGGCTGTTCGGAGCGGTCGAGCGTTTCGAGGAAGGCTTTCAGCCGGGGGCCGGTTTCTTCCGGCATCGTGTAGATCGACAAATCCTTTCGGATCGCCTCGGGATATGCGAAAGGCCATTGGGTGGCCTCCTCCTCGACGAAGAAATCGAAGGGGTTGTAGACCGTCATGTCGGCAACGAGATCGACCTCGATCTTCAGCTCACTCACCGGATCGGGAAAGACGAACCGGGCGAGATAGTTGCCGTAGGGATCCTGTTGCAGGTTCACGAAGTGATTTGGCGGCGTCACCTTCAGCGCGTGGCTGAGCACGCGGGTCTTGGAATGCGAGGCGGGTTTGAGGCGGATGATCTGGGGGCCGAGGCGGACCGGGTTGTCGTACCTGTAATGGGTGAGATGATAGATGCTCGCCTTGATCGCCATATGTCTCTTCGCCTTGCCCGCATCGTTGTGCGGTGATTGCTGTTCCCACGGGCAGTGTGTGCAATGCAGCGAAAGAAAGCAAGGCGTCTCTCTTTGCTTCGTCATCTCCTGCCATGTATTGCCGAAACAAAAACGGCGGGTTGTGCCCGCCGTTCTGAAAACTCTATTGCATTACTTCCGCTCAGCTTCTGCCGAACTCGTCGACGAGACGGATGATATCGTCCTCGCCGAGGTAGGACCCCGTCTGCACTTCGATCAGTTCCAGCAGGATCTTGCCCGGATTGGAGAGGCGGTGCACCTCGCCGAGCGGGATGTAGACCGACTCGTTCTCGCGCAGCATCTGCACGTTCTCGCCAACCGTCACCTCGGCCGTGCCCTTGACGACGATCCAGTGTTCGGAGCGATGATGATGTTTCTGCAGCGACAGCTTCTTGCCGGGCAGCACGAAGATGCGCTTGACCTGGAAGCGTTCGCCGTTCAGCACCGATGTATAGCCGCCCCAGGGGCGGTAAGATGTCGGATGCGTTTCGGTGAGCTTGGCCGTCGCCTTCTGGCTCGCCAGCAGCTTGACCAGCTTGCCGACTTCCTGGCTTTCCTTCAAGGGGCCGACGTAGACGGCATCCTCGCTGGCGATGACGGCGACGTCCTCAAGCCCCTGAACGGCGACGTGGAGGCTATGGCTCATCACGAGGGAGTTCTTCGTGTTGACCAGCGTCGCCGAGCCGGCGGAGACGTTGCCGCTTTCGTCGCGCTTGCCGACTTTCCAGACCGCATCCCAGCTGCCGAGGTCGGACCAGGTGAAGGGGGAGGGAACGACGGCGGCATTCGCCGTCTTCTCCATCAGGGCGTAGTCGATGGAAATGTCCGGGCTCTTGGAAAAGGCATCGGCATCGAGGCGGGTGAAATCGAGATCGCGCGTCGATTTGGAGACCGCCTTGCCGGCCGCCTTTTCGACATCCGGCGCAAATTCCTTCATCTCGGAGAGAAGCTGGCTTGCCGAGAACATGAACATGCCGGAATTCCAGTAGAAATGGCCGCTGGCCACCATCTCCTGGGCCTTTTCCAGGGCAGGCTTCTCGACGAAGCGCTTGACGGCGTGAGCGCCGGTCGGCAACGCCTTGCCGCTTTCGATATAGCCGTAGCCGGTTGCGGGCTCCGTCGGCTTGATGCCGAAGGTGACGAGCTTGCCCTGGAGCGCCGTGTCGCGTGCCAGGCGCACGCAATCGTAATAGGTCGCGCTGGCGTCGATTTCGTAGTCGGAGCCGAGGACGTGCATGATCGCGTCATTGCCGAAGAGCTCAGTGACGAGCACGGCGGCGGCGGCGACGGCGGCGGCGGTGTTACGGGCGATCGGCTCCAGCAGCACGGCGGCAAGCTTCAGGTCGAGCTCGCGAGCCTGCTCTGCGACGAGGAAGCGGAATTCCTCGTTGGTCAGCACGATCGGTGCTTCGTAGAGTTCCGGATCGGCCACACGCTCCAGCGTGTTCTGAAACAATGTCCTGTCACCGATGAACTGAATGAACTGCTTCGGGGCAGAAGCACGCGACAGCGGCCACAGCCGCGTACCCTTGCCCCCTGCCATGATCACCGGAACGATCTTTGCTGCCATACTCTGCCTCTCCTAGACACTTTAATCGAGAGCCGACACCCGAACGCGCAGCCGTTGCGCTTTCCGTCATGCTCCTTCGACAACGTCAATCGCCATTGCGATATTTTTACGCAAAACGCCAGCGCTAATATGCCGGCAACGTAAACATTCGGCGATCTTAACCCGCAAACTCCAATGAAAAGCCGCTCAAGGTGCTATCCTGAATGAAAAGGCGGAAGCCGTCGAGATGCGACCTTTGCCGTAGGTGCATCATTGCCAGCTCGTAAACAGCAGGCTTCAGCGCTCTTCCTGTCTACGCCTCTGCCCTGTCCTGTTCTTCGTTCACTGATGCAGGAGCGAGGCCGTTGCGCCTGTTGTAACGGATCGACGACCATAGGGAGATGCCGATCAGGGCCGCGCCGCCGAGGCCGGTAATGACTTCCGGAATGTGCGTCAGCGTCTGCACGTACATGATCATCGACAGGATCAATATGGCGTAGAAGGCGCCGTGTTCGAGGTAGCGGTAATGGGCGAGCGTGCCCTTCTCCACCAGCATGATCGTCATGGAGCGGACGTACATGGCGCCGATGCCGAGGCCTATGGCGATGATGAAGAGATTTTGAGTAAGGGCGAAAGCGCCGATAACGCCGTCGAAAGAGAAGCTGGCATCGAGGATTTCGAGATAGAGAAAGGCGCCGAAACCACCCTTTGCCGCAGCGCTCATCGTCTTTTGAGACGCGTCCAGAAACCCGGCCAGAACTTCGACCAGCAGGAAGGTCAGCAGACCGTAGATGGAAGCGTGCAGGAAGGTCGTCGAATCATCGCCGTCGAGCAGGGAGCTGAAGACGAGGACCAGGATCAGCACGAAGGCGATTTCCACACCCTTGATCGTGGCGAAATGCGCCATCCGCCTCTCGAGGAACCCGATCCAGTGCACATCCTTCTCGTGATTGAAGAAATAGGTCAGTCCGACCATCATCAGGAAGGTGCCACCGAAAGCGGCGATCGGCAGATGGGCGGCATGCATGATCTGCGCATATTGCTCCGGCCGCGCGGCGGCAAGCTTCAGCGCTTCCCAGGGGTTGATCCAGGCGGCGATGGCGACGATCATCAGCGGGAAGACGATGCGCATCCCGAAGACGGCGATGATGATGCCCCATGTCAGGAAGCGGTGCTGCCAGACCGGGGTCATTTCCTTGAGCTTGTTGGCGTTGACGATGGCGTTGTCGAAAGAGAGTGAAATCTCCAGCACGGCCAGGACCGCACAGATGAAAAAGGCCGTGGCGAGGCCGCCGACGGTGCCGGTCGCGTTCCAGCCCAGAAACGCACCGAGAGCAAGGCCGCCGACGGTGACGGCGAAAGCCCAGCCGAAATAGCCGAGCATGGATTTGGAGGCGGCGTGCGGCGTCATGGGCGCACCTCGCCGCAAAGCAATTGACGCTGTTCGTGGCGAGCGCGCCGGCACATGCCGAAGACGGCATGCGGGCGAGGCATGGTCAAGCTGTTCATGAGAAAGAATCCGCCGGCTCATCTGCAGGCGGTACCGACATCGCGAGAGCGCCGTGAAAACTCTCGCCAGAGGGGCCCGGCACCATAGTTCGCTCCATCGCCGATGTCAGATGAGGCGGGGAGGTAGATCATAGTTAGTGAAGTCGCGGCGCAGGTCAAGGGTTGAAATGGCGGCCGCAACGGCCGCCTGAGATAATTGAAAATTCCGGGAACCAAATAGAAAAGGCCGCGTTTGACCATAAGGCCCGTTTGTGCCGCCTGCCAGGCGCATCCCCAGCGGGGATTTATCGTCTCGACAACAACGACAGACAGGAGCAGCTCCCATGAGCCCGAATCCCATTGACCGAAAGATACGAGAGCAGAAGCCGGAACTGACGGAACGGCAGAAGAAGGCGCGGCCGAATACGCTGCGTCAAGCGCAGGTGCTGCCGCCGCACCAGGTCGACCTGACGCTGCATCCCGCGACGCACGAGGACGTTCACGTCCCGGCTCACGTCAACGGCGCGGACCTGTCGCGCGAAGCGCCGGCCGACGCCAACCATGGCCATAAGCGAAAGAGCGGCCCGCGGCACTGAGCCGGCCGGGCGTCATTCGGCAAGCACGATCACTTGTGCCGAGGCGTCTTGCCGTCGGACGTGAAGCTGCCGTTGAAGCTCATTTCCGTCGATTTTGCGGAGCATTCGACGGCGACCGGCTTGCCCGCATAAGGGTTGGCGAACGTGCAGGTGCCTTTTGCTTCCACCTGCCCCGACATCTTGTTGCCGGCACCCGTCGAGATAACGTCGATCGGCAACTGCGCGGTTCCCTTCTGGCTGCCCGGCTTGATGCCCTTGCCGTTGCCCTGGAAGCCGAGCATCTTGCCGCCGGAGGTGAAGATGAAAGTCACCGTGCCGTCTGGGGTCGTCACGCTGGCGATCTCGGCCTTGCACCCCTTGGTGGCATCGAGCTTGCCGACCACGAGCCTGGAACATTTTCCAGTGACGACGGTGACGCCTTTCGACGGAAAATTTTCCACCGCGCCGGCCGACGTGGCGGCCAGGACAGTCAATCCAAAAGCAATGCCTGCGAATCGCATAAGAAGGGCTCCTTTCAAGCCCACGCAGATTCGCCGATCAAAATGTGGCAGTCAACCCGAACCGTAGCAAGCCTGAGGCGCATCGCGATCTTTTGAGGTTCGCTTGCCGCGCCTCGGGCTGTTGTCGTGCGTTGTCGCGGGGGTCGCCGCGCGCTGGCGTGCGGGATGCTTCAGTGCTGCGCGGTTTCCGGGACGAGAGAGCCGATCAGTTGCAACAGGGCGTTCTGGCGGTCGCCGCCGCCGGCCAGGAACTCGTAGAGCGTCATGGTTTTCTCGCTGCCGCCGTCGACGACATAATCCGCCTGGCGAATCACGAACACCTCGCCGCTTTCGGTGTCTCGGGCGAGGTGGAACATGTACTCGTCGCCATTAGGCTTATGGTTCCTGTAGAACTGCCGCTTCATCACCGTCATCTCGTCCTCCCGTATGATCGATGCGCTGATGTGACAGTAGGATGACGGCGTGGCCGGAAGTCAAGCGGCTTGTCGCGGGAACTTGTGTCGCAGGCGTCGCGTGGCTCGCAACCGACCCGAACATCAGCATGTGATTGGCTATCGTCCAAAAGGTGATTATTCTCGACCTGCGCTCGAATTTTCGAGACGCGGCAAGTTGGAGATCGAAGCACATGAGAATGATGTTAGCGCTAGGCGCGATTTTGAGCCTGGCATGCGTCTCCGCCGGCGAGGCGCCTTCGAATTATCAGACCTATCACGGCATTCGTGCCGACAGCGATCCGGTGGTGCTGGCGAAATACGACAGGGCTCTCAATTATTGCGAGCCCGAGGCCTATTCCTGGCACCGGGGATCGCCGGACCCTAACAGCACGCTCTACGGGCTGGCGCTGAGGGCTTGCCTCTACCGCCACGGCTTTGTCGATCGCGGCGCTTACGCCTATCCGACGACGGCGGTCTTCCGGAATTTTCTGGATCGCTGATCGCTCGAAATTCGCCTTGGTTCCCGGGAAGTTTTTAGCCCCAATCAGTCCAAGGCCAATTTGAAAGCGTGACACTAAAAAGGCCTTTCGATTTCTCGAAAGGCCTTGCTTTTCAGCGAATTAGGATGGTGGGCGTGACAGGGATTGAACCTGTGACCCCTACGATGTCAACGTAGTGCTCTCCCGCTGAGCTACACGCCCATCCGATGGCGGCGCATAGATCACAAAACCTTGGTTGCCGTCAATAGGCTTTTTTTCGGTTTTGTGACGTGGCCGCCGAAAGCCTTACGCGGCAAGGAGTTTGTTGACCTCGTCAACGAGTTCGCGCAGGTGGAAAGGCTTGGAAAGGACCTTCGCATCCTTCGGCGCCTTCGAATCAGGGTTGAGTGCAACGGCGGCAAAGCCGGTGATGAACATCACCTTGAGGTCCGGATCGAGCTCGGTGGCGCGGCGCGCCAGTTCGATGCCGTCCATCTCCGGCATGACGATGTCCGTCAAAAGCAGCGAGAACGGCTCTTCGCGCAGCCGGTCGTAAGCGCTTGCTCCATTGTCAAAGGACAAGACCTTGTAGCCGGCTTTTTCGAGCGCCTTCACAAGAAAGCGACGCATGTCGTTGTCATCTTCGGCAAGAAGTATCTTCTGGGTCATCATCTTTTCGCTAATCAACTTTGTCTTGGTGGACTCGTCCAGCGTTTAGGTTAGCGCCACGCCGTAAACAAGCCGTGAATGGTCAGCCAAAACACGCCATTCCAGCATTTGTTCGAAGCATGGGTACATTCCACGAAAACGCCTTGCGCTTCCGCCGGCCGGGCATCCGGAGATTTCGAATACGGCGCTTTGGATTAAGGCCAATTCGGTCAAGTTACTATGGACTTGCGGTCATGCAACTGGCAACATGATTACTGCGACAAGTTGTTGACATGGTAAAGACGTTGATGTCCGCGGAAATGCGCAGTTTCGAGATTTTCGAGGTATTGGAGCCCGTCTCCCAGACGATACCGTTTGTCTACAGCTCGCCGCACAGCGGTCGCATCTATCCCCCCGATTTCATCGCGCAGTCCCGCCTGCAGGGCATCGCCATCCGCCGCTCGGAAGATCACTACGTCGATGAGCTTTTTTCGGCGGCGAGCTCGCTTGGCGCCCCATTGCTGCTTGCCAATTTTCCGCGCGCCTACATCGACGTCAATCGCGAGCCGTATGAGCTCGATCCGCGGATGTTCGACGGCGCGTTGCCGTCCTACGCGAATATCAATTCGCTGCGCGTGGCCGGCGGGCTCGGCACCATCCCGCGAATCGTCGCCGAGAACATGGAGATCTACGCGCGCCGCGTGCCGGTTGAGGATGCGTTGAAGCGCATCGAGACGATCTACAAACCCTATCACGCCACGCTGCGGCGGCTGATCGCGCGCACCCATGTCAAGTTCGGCTTTGGCGTGCTGGTCGATTGTCATTCCATGCCGGGCAATATCCGCATCGCCGGCAGCAACATGCGGCCGGATTTCATCCTCGGCGATCGCTACGGCACCAGTGCCTCGGCCGAGCTTTCGCGCGCCGCCATGCAGATCCTCGAGGAACTGGGTTTCAACGCCGTGCGCAACAAGCCCTATGCCGGCGGCTTCATCACCGAGCACTACGGTCGTCCCTCCCGCGGGCTGCACGCGCTCCAGATTGAGGTCAACCGCTCGCTTTATGTCGACGAGACGACGCTTGAGAAACGCCCGGATTTCGATGAGGTCGCGGCTGCTATCACGCTTTTCATGAAGCGCATGGCCGAGCATGTGGAATCCTACACCGGCGATCCGGCGCTGGCGGCAGAGTAGAGATATCTCGTCCCGGCGGGCGGGAAAGCAAAATCAGCATCCAGCTTTAGTTAAGTGCTGATTTTGCAGAAGAGGGGTGGGTGGCGACGGGCCGAATCTCCCCACAAGAAGAACAGGAAATTTGACCTCCGCTCTTGCAATTTCAATGGCTTGGAAATTTCGCCAGGCTTATTGCGCATATAGGTCCCTGGCCGCGCAATTCCTGAACCAGTGAAATTTGTTTTCTCGCCCATCAGGGGCGAGATATTGCTCCGCATTCGTCGTGGCGTTCGAATGAGCAATACCGACCTAAAAAGAACCGCGCTCGTGGCGCGGTTAAGTCTAGGGAGGAAACACCCAAGGAGGGTATTCACAGTCAAAAGACTGTAGCCGGATACTGCTACCGCACTGCACAAATGTCAAGCATTTTATTGCATTGCAAAATATTTAGGCAGATTCGTGAATTCTGCCTGATTGGCAAGCAATTTGCCTGCCGCGTCGGCACCCGGTTTGCTTCGCTGTTCATATGCGCTATGACTTCGCTCATCCCGCCACTCACTCGGATTGACCATGCTTCCCGATCGTTCGTTCTTCTATCGTCTGGCCGAGGCGGCCAAGGCCGAAACCCTGCCGCGCTTCCGTGCCGGCGTCGACGTGGTCAACAAGGAAGCCAGAGGCTTCGATCCGGTGACGGAAGGGGATCGCGCCGCCGAGGAGGCGATTCGCGCGCTGATCGAAGCCGAATTTCCCGATCACGGCATTCTGGGCGAGGAGCATGGCAATATCGGACTCGATCGCGAGCATGTCTGGGTGATCGACCCGATCGACGGCACGCGCGCCTTCATCTCGGGCGTGCCGGTATGGGGAACGCTGATCGGCCTGCAGAAGAACGGCCGCGCCATCATGGGATTGATCGACCAGCCCTTCACCGGCGAACGCTATTTCGCCGATGGCAACGGCGCGACCTATTCCGGCCCCGACGGCGAACGGCGGCTGCAGGTCCGCGATTGCGGCAGCCTGTCGAATGCCATTCTCTTCACCACGTCGCCGCATCTCTTCGTCGGCGAGGAGCTTGCCCGGTATCGCGAGATCGAGAGCCAGGTCCGGCTCTTCCGCTATGGCACGGACTGCTATGCCTATGCGCTGCTTGCGGCCGGCCATGTCGATCTCGTCATCGAGAATTCGCTGAAGCCCTATGATGTCGGCGGCATCATTCCGGTCATCGAGCAGGCCGGCGGGATCATGACCACCTGGGATGGCGGCCGTCCGGAAATGGGCGGAACGATCATCGCAGCAGGCAGCCGCGCCGTCTACGAGCAGGCTCGGGCCATTCTCTGCCGCTAGATCGGTTCCGCCTTTCACGGAATCGCGAAAACCGACAGACTAAGCGGCTGGGTCTCAGGCTTCCGCCTCTACCTCGTAGGCATTGGTTTCGGTGTCGCTGCCGGGGATGAAGGCGTGGATGGCGGCAAGGGCCTGATTGCGGTAGATATCCCGCTCCTGAAGGATTTCGTGCTTGGCGCCGTGGATCGGCACGAGCTGCGCGGCGCGGAAATAGCGGGACAGCCGCTCCTGATCGGCATAAGGCACAACGCCGTCCCGTGTCGGTGCGATCAGAACGGTCGGGATTGGAATGGAAAACAGGTGTTCCGGCCGGTTGACGCGCTCGATCGCGCGCAGGGCCTGAGACAGCCAGCGGGCCGTCGGCGGTCCCAGGCATAGCTGCGGATAAGTGGTGCCGATGCCGATGTTGCGCCGATAGCGTTGCTCGTCCGTCGTCAACGGATTGTCGGCAAAGGATCTCTCCCTGAATTTCTTGCTGAACTGCATCCGGCCAAGGCCGATGCCGCTGACGGTGCCGGAGACGAAGCGGATAAGGCCCGGCGAGGCCCCATGACCCGTGAGGCCGATGAAAGGTGCCGACAGCACCATGCGGTCGATGCGGGTTGCAAGCCCGGGCGCCGCCGATATGGCGATCAGGGCGCCCGTCGAATGAGCGAGGAGAAAGAAGGGCAGGCGCGTATCCGGCAGGACGATCTTGTCGAGGAAAGCGGTCAGGTCGCGCTCATAATCGGAAAATCGGCTTATATGGCCGCGCAGCGGGTCCTTCAGCAACCGTTCCGATCCGCCCTGGCCGCGAAGATCGAAGGTCGCGACCCAAAGGCCCCTGGCTGTCAGATCGCGAATGGTCTCGAAATATTTTTCGATGAACTCGTTGCGGCCCTGCAGCAGAACCACCGTTCCCCTGGCAACCGGCTGCTCGCAGCGGAAAATGGCATAGCGTAGCTTGCGCCCGTCGAAGCTCTCGAAGAATCCTTCGGTGCGGTTGTCCGGCACCGGATTGTCTGCTGTGGAATAGAGGACCGAATCCATGACGGTGTCGCGCCTCGCTGACCAATGGCTCGTTTCAAGGGGATAGCGCAGCTCTGTGGAATTGCAACAGGTTTGTGGCTTTTCTCGGCACGACGCGCACAGGCGCGAAGCCGATCAACCTGTCTTAATTTGCCTATTGCCGCCCTACATCGAGCGGGAAGCCCTTGAAGGGTTTGATTTCCTTCAGCACGAAGGTCGTCTGCATCTCCTTTATTCGCGGCAGGCGGCGCACCACCGCCATGGCGAAATCCGCATAACTGTCGAGATCGGCGGCGACCACCTGCAGAAGGAAATCGGCGTCGCCGGCGATGCTGTAGCAGGCCACGACCTCGCTCAGCTTCAGAACATCGCGCGAGAATTCCTCGGCTTCCGCTTCGCTGTGGCTATCGATCTTGACCCTGATGAAGGCAAGGACGCCGAGGCCGATCCGGCGCCTGTCCAGGGCGGCCGCATAGCCTTGGATGACGCCCGTTTCCTCCAGCTGCCGCACGCGCCGCCAGCAGGGCGATGTCGATAGCCCGACTTCGGATGAAAGCGCCTGATTCGTCAGGCGTCCGTCCTTCTGGAGCGCGCCCATAATTCTGAGATCGATGGGCTCAAGGGTATCCGGCATATCCAACCTCTCTGATGCAAGATTATGGTAGAACCTACCATAATTGCGGAAATTACAGCAATGATAGGCAGGATCATCCGCGATATCGGAGATATGCTGCGGGGAAGCACCGTCAAACCGCAGCAGGTACTCATGCTTCCAGATTTCCGTCTTGCCATCATCGTCAATCCGAACCTGCCGCTTGGGCTGATCGCAAACACTGCGGCTGCCATCGCCATCGGGTTGGGTGCCGGGTTTCCTGCGCTGGCGGCACGGCAATTGACCGACAGGGAGGAGCGCACTATCGACATCAGTTCGAATCTCCCCGTTCCGGTGCTGCAGGCGAATGCCGAAGCCATGGCGGCGCTCTTGCTGAAGGCATTGCCGCGGCAGGCCGACCGCGCCATCGTACCCTTTCCCGCCTTTGCCCGGTCGCTGCACGATTACAGGGAATACGAGGCGACGTTTCCAAGCCGCGATCTCGCCGGAGAGACGATCGACGGCCTGGGCATAGCCGGGCCTTCGAAGTGGGTGAAATCGCTGACCGGATCGCTGAAGCTGCTGCGCTGAAGCAAACGGCTCTTCCTTGGAATTGTTCTTAACGAGGGGGAGAAAAAAGGCCGGCTTGCGGAGATAGAGATATCCGCTTCGCCGGCCGAGCAAGGACTGAAGAAGAAGGGACGATACACTTCAGTCATCGGACGATGGTGTTCCGATGCTCTATTGATAGATCCGCCAGCCTGAACGGGTGCCGAACCGCGCGTTCATCTGCGGTTCACGCAATGCATTCCCGCGGAATGCGAGCGACCGCATGGGGTCTTGAACTCCAGAAAAGTGATCCCCATCTGAATTCTGCGGGTGCCAAACGGGCTCGCAGAACCCGTCCCGAGGCCGCCAGGAGTGGGGCCATGGGGCAAAGCTTGAAATCGCAATTGTCGCTCACAGGAGGACTCCATGCGTCACGTAGACTTCTCTCCCCTTTACCGTTCCACCGTCGGTTTCGACCGTCTGTTCACCATGCTCGACAGCCTTGCCCAGCCGGATCAGGCGCAGACCTATCCGCCCTACAACATCGAGCGCACCGGTGAAAACACCTATCGCATCACCATGGCCGTTGCCGGTTTCGATGAAAAGGAACTGAGCATCGAGGCGCACGCCCATGTCCTTCAGGTCAAGGGCGAAAAGAGCGAGGAGCCGGCTGAAACCAGCGAGTATCTCTATCGCGGTATCGCCAAGCGCGCCTTTGAGCGTCGTTTCCAGCTCGCCGACCATGTCGAGGTCCAGGCTGCTTCGCTGAAGAATGGTTTGCTGCACATCGATCTGCTGCGCAACATTCCCGAAGCCATGAAGCCCCGCCGGATTTCTATCGCGGCCGAGCCGGTGGAAACTCCGAAGGCCATCGAGGCCCACGTTAACTAAGAGATGCGGTCGATGGCGATCCCTATCGCCATCGACCCCGATCCTCCCAAGATCCAAACAGAAGCGGCGCCCATCCGGGCGCCGTTTTCGTTTTGACGGATCGTGCAGTCGTCAGGCAGCGTTGGTCGCTTCGCCCGATTTGGCCGCAGCCTTCGCCGCCTCGCGGCGCTTGGCCGCATCGGCGTATTTCTGCGCGAGGACGGCGCAGGTCATCAGCTGGATCTGATGGAACAGCATGAGGGGCAGCACGATCGCGCCGATGCTTTGACCGGCGAAGATGACATTTGCCATCGGCACGCCGCTCGCGAGCGATTTCTTCGAGCCGCAGAAGGTGATGGTGATTTCGTCGGCCTTGGCAAAGCCGAGCGCACGGCTGCCGAACATGGTGATGCAGATCACCGTTGCGAGAAGCACCATATTGGCGATGATGACGGTGGCGATATCGAGCGCCGAGAAGGTATGCCACAGCCCTTCGACCACGGCCTCGCTGAAGGCCGAATAGACGACCATGAGGATCGAGCCGCGATCGACCGGCATGAGGATTTTCTTCTTCGAACGAATCCAGTCGCCGATCCATGGCTGCAGCAACTGACCGGCGATGAAGGGGGCGAGCAGCTGCAGCATGATCTGCCACAGGACGTCCCAGGAAAAGCCGCCCTGGCCGCCCACGGAAAACAGGATGCCGACGAGCAGCGGGGTCAGAAACATGCCGAAGATATTCGAGGCGGAGGCGGCGCAGATCGCAGCCGGCACGTTGCCGCCGGCGATGGAGGTGAAGGCGATGGAGGACTGCACGGTCGAGGGCAGCACGCTCAGAAAAAGCATGCCGGTATAGAGCGATACGGGCAGGATGCTGTTCGGGACGATATGGCCCATGGCCAGCACCAGCAGCGGGAAGATGCCGAAGGTCGTCAGCAAAATGACGAGATGCAGCCGCCAGTGCAGCATGCCGGCGATGACCACATCGCGCGACAGGCGTGCGCCGTGCAGGAAGAACAGCAGCCCGATGGCAAAATTGGTGGCAATGCCGAAATATCTGGCGCTTGCTCCCTGCACGGGAAAGAAGGAGGCCGTTACAACGGTGAGCACCAGCAGCATGGTGAAGGTGTCTGGAAGAAAGCGGCGCATCGTGCCTACCCCAATCGCAGTTATAAATTACAGGATTAATCCTTGCAGATAGACCTATCGTGATCCACGATGCAAGAAATAACAGTTATCGCAATACAGGATAAGCCATGCTGGATCTTACGCAGTTGCGCAGCTTCGTCGCCGTCGAGCAGATGGGCAGCTTCACGCTGGCGGCGGAGCGTCTCGGCCTTGGGCAGTCGACGGTCAGCCAGCACATACAACGGCTGGAAACCGAACTCGGGCGCAGGCTGCTGGCGCGCGACACGCATCGCGTGGTCCTGACCGGCGATGGTGAGGCGTTGCTCGGCCATGCGCGCCAGATGCTGTCGATCGAAGGGGAGGTGCGACAGCTCTTTGCCGGCAACAGCCTGCGCGGCAGCCTTCGACTCGGCGTTTCCGAAGATTTCGTCACCAGCCAGCTTCCCGACGTTCTGGAGGAGTTCGTCCGCTCTCATCCGTCCGTCGATCTCGAACTGACGGTGGCGCTCAGCGGCACGCTTTATGAAATGCAGGACAATGGCGATCTCGATCTGGTGCTGGCGAAGCGTCGGCTCGGCGATATCAGGGGCAAGCTTGTCTACCGCGAGCCGCTGGTCTGGCTGGCGCGCGATCCGGACCGTCTCCGCAAGCTGGCGGTGCCTTTGCCGTTGATTGCCTTTCCGACGCCAAGCGTCACGCGCGCGGTTGCGCTGGAAGCACTGCGCCGGCAGCAGATGCCGTGGCGGATCGTCTGCACCTGCGGCAGCCTCAGTGGCCTGACGGCGGCGGCGCGCGCCGGCATGGGCGTTCTCGTCCAGCCCAGGAGCATGGCGCCCGCCGGATTGACGGAAATAGCGCCGGGTTGGCTGCCCGCGCTCGAGGATGTGGAATTCGTGCTCGTGCCGCGCAAGGGCGCGGACCAACTCCTGGTAAATGCGCTTTCGGAGGATATTCTGGCAAAGGTCAGGGGGCCGAGACCGACCTGACAACGGAATTGCGTGTCAGGCATCGCGAAAAGCCGTTTTCAATCATGCCGACAGGAACGATCTCCTGCCGGCATTTCTTTGCCGGCTGCGTTTTCTTCTCTTGCGCGTCCCGCACCGCCATTGCACGCGGTTCAGGTTCAAGTCAGCTTTTGCCGCTATCCTTAAGTGGCGACATGGGAGCTGAGAGGATAAGCGTCCCGATGACCTATGGTGCCATCTTCATTTCCGGACTTGTCGCCTGTGTCGTGGCGATGACGGTGATCGTTCACCGTGTGCCGGCATTCGCTCACGGCGATCTGTCGACCTCGGCAATGTTCGCCCACCGTCAGAACTGATATCTTATGGCCATTGCGAGCGCCGTCCGGCCTGGAGCCGGTTCCGGCGCTCTTTTGCGTTCGGTCAGGCGAGACACGCGAGGAAGTTCGCGACATCGGCTTCGGTCGTGGCGAAGCTGGTGACGAGGCGGATCAGCGTTTCATCGTTGCCGACCAGATCGGGCTGCGATTCCGGGATCGGCCATTCGTAGAACTTCGCGCCCTTGTCTTCCGCCGCCTTGGCGGAGGATTTCGGTATGATCGCGAAAATCTCGTTTGAGACCGTCGGCCAGGCGAGGCGGGTGCCCGGAGCCTTCTCGATGCCGGCGCGCAGACGATCGGCCATGCCATTGGAATGACGGGCGAGATCGAGCCAGAGGCCATCCTGGAAATAGCCGTCGAACTGGGCGGCGATGAAGCGCGACTTGGAGAAGAGCTGGGCGGCGCGCTTGCGGATGAAATGCATCTCCTTCGCCTGATCCGGATTGAAGAAGACGATCGCCTCGGCACACCAGCAGCCGTTCTTGGTGCCGCCGAAGGAGAGGATGTCGACGCCGCGCTTCCAGGTCATCTCGGCCGGGCTGGCGCCGAGCGTGACCAGGGCGTTGGCGAAGCGCGCGCCATCCATATGCAGCGGCAGGCCGTTCGCGCCGGCGACGGAGGCGATCGCATCGATCTCGTCGAGCGAATAGACCGTGCCGATTTCCGTCGCCTGGGTGATCGTCACGGCGGCAGCGCGGCCATGATGGACCGCATCCTGCGGGAAGCGGGCGATCTTGGCGGCAAGCGCTTGAGGATCGATCTTGCCGGCCGATCCCTTGACCGTTGCCAGGCGTGCAGAGCTGAAGAAGTCCGGCGAGCCGCATTCGTCTTCGGCGACATGCGCCTCGCTATGACAAAATGTAATGCCGCCCGGCTTCTGGACGCTGGCGAGTGAGAGAGAATTGGCAGCGGAGCCGGTTGCCACGAAGAAGACTGCAACGTCATGTTCGAAGACCTCGCTGAATCTGGCTTCGACCTTCTGGTCGAGCTCGCTCGTACCGTAGGCGGAGGCGAAGCCGCCGGACTCGGCAAGCAGACGTTCGGCGATCTTGGAATGGGCGCCAGCCCAGTTGTCGGAAGCAAAAAACATAGAATGACACCAATTATAGGGAATGAACTGCGGATGACTTAAATAGGGTCGGCGGGACATTACCCCAATGCGAAAACCTATCAAGCGCATGAACTTGAAGAATGCATCACGGAATTTGATGTACGCAATCAACAAATAAAATGATGCGCTGCGGTGAAACTTTATTGCTCGATTAATGCAACAAAGGCAATCTTCCGTCTTTCGTTGACGAATTTTTGCCGTTTTGCTCTTGCGAAGACGTGAGCTTTCTGGCATAGAGCTGATGAATTAGGACAGGGTTGCTGTCCTATTTTGGCCGCCGAGGCCGAAGATGCGCCAGGGGGTCCTGACGATGTCGGGATTTCGAGCTATAGTTATCGCGAGCATGTCCTTTCAAGCCTTTCGGGCGGGGGACGATGCGGCGGTGGAATAGCAAGGCGCGGAACGCTGACGACGGGCTCCATTCACGGGGCCACGGTTCGCGGCCGGATCTTCACAATGCAACAGCGCTGTCGCGTGTCGGCCCCGGAAACGGACCGCGCGGGACGAAGGAGCGCCCGCGACGCGGGCCTTACCGGAGGGAAGACCATGACGAACAGGACGACGTTCACGAGTTTTGACCAGGCCGCTGCCGCCAATGCAGCCGCGCCGGCCAAAACGTCGAAACGCGCCAATCGTTCGACGTTGGGCGGCCTCCCGCCGAAACAGGGCCTTTACGATCCGCGCAACGAACGCGATGCCTGCGGCGTCGGCTTTGTCGCGCATATGAAGGGTCATAAGTCGCACCAGATCGTGCGTGACGGCCTGTTCATTCTCGAAAACCTGACGCATCGCGGCGCCGTCGGCGCGGATCCGCTGATGGGCGACGGCGCGGGCATTCTCGTGCAGATCCCGGACCGTTTCTTCCGCGAAGAAATGGCCAAGCAGGGCGTCATCCTGCCGAAGGCGGGCGAATACGGCGTCGGTCACTGCTTCCTGCCGCGCGACGAGGCGCTGATCGAGCACTTCAAGACCGCCATCAAGCAGGTCGTTGCCGAAGAAGGCCAGGTGCTGCTCGGCTTCCGTGACGTGCCGGTCGACAACTCCTCGCTGTCGAAGGCGCCCGATATCGCCGCCACCGAGCCGCATCATGTGCAGGTCTTCATCGGCGCCGGCCGCGATGCCGGCACGAACGAAGAGTTCGAGCGCCGTCTCTTTACCCTGCGCAAGGTGATCTCCAACCGCATCTATGCGGAATACGAAGGCGAAGAGAGCAATTTCTACCCTGTGTCGCTGTCGAGCTCGACCATCGTCTACAAGGGCATGTTCCTCGCCTATCAGGTCGGCGCCTATTACAAGGACCTTTCCGATCCGCGTTTCGAGACGGCGGTGGCGCTGGTGCACCAGCGTTTCTCCACCAACACCTTCCCGTCGTGGAAGCTGGCGCACCCCTATCGCATGGTCGCCCATAACGGCGAAATCAACACGCTGCGCGGCAACGTCAACTGGATGGCCGCGCGTCAGGCATCGGTGTCCTCGCCGCTGTTCGGCGAGGATATCTCCAAGCTCTGGCCGATCTCCTACGAAGGGCAGTCCGATACGGCCTGTTTCGACAACGCGCTCGAATTCCTCGTGCGCGGCGGCTATTCCATGGCGCATGCGGTGATGATGCTCATCCCCGAAGCCTGGGCCGGCAACCAACTGATGGCAGCCGAACGCAAGGCGTTCTACGAGTATCATGCCGCATTGATGGAGCCGTGGGACGGCCCGGCCGCGGTCGCCTTTACCGACGGCAAGCAGATCGGCGCGACACTCGACCGCAACGGCCTGCGTCCGGCGCGCTATCTCGTCACCAGCGACGACCGCATCATCATGGCGTCCGAGGCCGGCGTTCTGCCGGTCGAGGAAGAGAAGATCGTCCAGAAGTGGCGCCTCCAGCCGGGCAAGATGCTGCTGATCGATATGGAAAAGGGCCGCATCATCTCCGACGACGAGGTGAAGTCCGAGCTTGCCGGCAAGCATCCCTACCGCAGCTGGCTGAACCGCACGCAGCTGATCCTCGAAGACCTGAAGCCGGTGGAGCCTCGCGCGCTGCGGCGCGACGTGTCGCTGCTCGACCGCCAGCAGGCGTTCGGCTACACGACCGAAGACACCAAGCTCCTGATGTCGCCGATGGCGACGACGGGGCAGGAAGCCGTCGGCTCCATGGGGACCGATACGCCGATCTCGGCCATGTCCGACAAGCCGAAGCTGCTCTACACCTACTTCAAGCAGAACTTCGCGCAGGTGACGAACCCGCCGATCGATCCGATCCGCGAAGAGCTGGTCATGAGCCTCGTCTCCTTCATCGGCCCGCGTCCGAACCTGCTCGACCATACCGGCATGGCCAACGCCAAGCGGCTGGAAGTGCGCCAGCCGATCCTGACCAACGGCGATCTCGAAAAGATCCGCTCGATCGGTCACACGGAAGACCGCTTCGACACCAAGACGCTCGACTTCACCTATGATGTCGAGCGCGGCGCCGAAGGCATGCCCGAAATGCTCGATCGTCTCTGCGAGCGGGCGGAGGCAGCCGTTCGCGGCGGCTACAACATCATCGTTCTCTCCGACCGTCAGATCGGACCGGATCGCATCGCCATCCCGGCGCTGCTGGCGACGGCTGCCGTGCACCATCACCTGATCCGCAAGGGCCTGCGCACCTCGGTCGGTCTCGTCGTCGAAACCGGCGAGCCGCGCGAAGTGCATCATTTCTGCCTGCTGGCCGGCTACGGTGCCGAAGCGATCAACCCCTATCTCGCCTTCGACACGCTGCTCGACATGCATCAGCGCGGCGAATTCCCGAAGGAAGTGGATGCGACCGAAGTCGTCTACCGCTACATCAAGGCGGTCGGCAAAGGCATCCTCAAGGTCATGTCGAAGATGGGCATCTCGACCTATCAGTCCTATTGCGGCGCGCAGATCTTCGACGCGATCGGCCTGCAGCAGGAACTGGTCGACAAGTATTTCTTCGGCACCGCGACGATGATCGAGGGCATCGGCCTCGATACGATCGCCGAGGAAACCGTCGCCCGCCACAAGTCTGCGTTTGGCCGCGATCCGTTGCTGGCGAGCACGCTCGACATCGGCGGCGAATACGCCTACCGCATGCGCGGCGAAAGCCATGCCTGGACGCCGGATGCCGTGGCTGCCCTGCAGCATGCCGTGCGCGGCAATGCCGAGGACCGCTATCGCGAGTTTTCCGAAATGGTCAACGAGTCGGCGCTCCGGATGAACACCATCCGCGGTCTCTTCACCATCAAGGGTGCGGAAACGCTCGGCCGCAAGCCGATCCCGGTCGAGGACGTCGAACCGGCTGCCGATATCGTCAAGCGTTTCTCGACGGGCGCCATGTCCTTCGGCTCCATCAGCCGCGAGGCGCATACGACGCTGGCAATCGCCATGAACCGGATCGGCGGCAAGTCGAACACCGGCGAGGGCGGCGAGGAAGCCGATCGCTACATGCCGCTCTTCGACGGCTCGCCGAACCCGGAACGCTCCGCCATCAAGCAGATCGCCTCCGGCCGCTTCGGCGTGACGACCGAATATCTGGTCAATGCCGACGTGCTGCAGATCAAGGTGGCGCAGGGCGCCAAGCCCGGCGAAGGCGGCCAGCTGCCCGGCCACAAGGTCGACGCGACGGTCGCCAAGACCCGGCATTCGACGCCGGGCGTCGGCCTGATCTCGCCGCCGCCGCACCATGACATCTACTCGATCGAGGATCTGGCACAGCTGATCTTCGACCTGAAGAACGTCAACCCGACCTCGGATGTTTCGGTCAAGCTCGTCTCGGAAGTCGGCGTGGGCACGGTTGCTGCCGGCGTCGCCAAGGCGCGCGCCGACCACATCACCGTCTCGGGCTATGATGGCGGCACCGGCGCTTCGCCGCTGACCTCGCTGAAGCATGCGGGCAGCCCGTGGGAAATCGGCCTTGCCGAAACCCAGCAGACGCTGGTGCTGAACGGGCTGCGTTCGCGCGTCGCCCTGCAGGTGGACGGCGGCCTGAAGACCGGCCGCGACGTCATCATCGGCGCGCTGCTCGGTGCCGATGAATTCGGCTTCGCCACCGCGCCGCTGATCGCGGCGGGCTGCATCATGATGCGCAAGTGCCATCTCAACACCTGTCCGGTCGGCGTCGCCACGCAGGACCCGGTGCTGCGCAAGCGCTTCAAGGGTGCGCCGGAGCATGTCATCAACTACTTCTTCTTCGTGGCCGAAGAGGTGCGCGAGATCCTCGCTTCGCTGGGCGTTTCCAAGCTGGACGAGATCATCGGCGCTTCCGAGCTTCTGGAAAAGGACGAGATGCTTGCCCACTGGAAGGCCAGGGGGCTCGACTTCAGCCGTATCTTCCACAAGGTCGATGCTCCGAAGGAGGAGACCTACTGGACGACCGTGCAGAAGCACCCGATCGACGACATTCTCGACCGCAAGCTGATCGAGAAGGCCGAGCCGGCGCTCTCTTCCAAGACGCCCGTCGCCTTCGAGGTCGACATCAAGAACGTCGACCGTTCGGCCGGCGCCATGCTGTCGGGCGCGGTTGCCAAGCGCTACGGCCATCGTGGTCTGAAGGACGACACGATCAACATCACCCTCAGGGGCACCGCCGGTCAGTCCTTCGGCGCCTTCCTGGCACGCGGCGTAACGTTCAACCTTGTCGGCGATGGCAACGACTATGTCGGCAAGGGTCTGTCGGGCGGTCGCATCATCATCCGTCCGCCGGAAAATTCGAAGATCGTCGCTGAAAACTCGATCATCGTCGGCAACACCGTGCTTTACGGCGCAACCGAGGGCGAATGCTATTTCCGCGGCGTCGCGGGCGAACGCTTCGCCGTCAGAAACTCCGGCGCCATCGCCATCGTCGAAGGCGTCGGCGACCATGGCTGCGAGTACATGACCGGCGGCGTCGTCGTCGTGCTCGGCGAAACCGGGCGCAACTTCGCGGCCGGCATGTCGGGCGGCGTGGCCTATGTGCTCGACGAGAAGGGCGATTTCGCCCGTCGCTGCAACATGGCCATGGTCGAGCTGGAGCCGGTTCCCGAAGAAGACGAACTGCTGGAGAAGCTGCATCATCACGGCGGCGACATCATGCACAAGGGGCGTGTCGACGTCTCGGATGACATGACGCGCCATGACGAAGAGCGTCTCTATCAGCTGATTTCGAACCATTTCCACTATACGGGCTCGACGCGAGCCAGGGAAATCCTCGATCACTGGGCCGACTATCGCCCGAAATTCCGTAAGGTCATGCCGGTCGAATACCGCCGCGCCCTTGAGGAAATGGAGCGCAGCCGGATGAGCGTGGCGGCGGAGTAATCCGCTCCCGCTCAAAAGCCAGTCGAGGATTTCGCCTCGCATTGCGGTCGCCGTCATGGCGATCGCGACTGTCGAACAGCGGAATCGGATTTGAATTAAAGTGCCGGGCAGGGAAACTTGGACGACCCTCGGGCACGGGAGCCATGAGCTCCTCTTTTTGAGTGAGGAAACGAAAGCATGGGCAAGGTAACAGGCTTCTTGGAAATCGACCGGCAGGTGGCGAAGTATCAGCCGGCGTCGGATCGCATCCGGCATTTCCGCGAATTCACGATCCCCATGTCGGACCCGGAAGTGCAGAAACAGGCGGCCCGCTGCATGGACTGTGGCATTCCCTATTGCCACGGCCCGACCGGCTGCCCGGTGCACAACCAGATCCCCGATTGGAACGACCTCGTTTACAACAACAACTGGGAACAGGCGATCCGCAACCTGCATTCGACCAACAACTTCCCGGAATTCACCGGCCGCGTCTGCCCCGCCCCTTGCGAGGAAGCCTGCACGCTGAACCTGGAAGACGCGCCGGTCGCCATCAAGACCGTGGAGCAGGCGATTGCCGACAAGGCTTATGAACTCGGCTTCATTCGACCGCAGCCGGCAACCGTGCATACCGGCAAGAAGGTTGCGATCATCGGTTCCGGCCCTTCCGGCATGGCAGCCGCCCAGCAGCTCGGCCGCGCCGGCCACGACGTTCATCTCTACGAGCGCGAAAGCAAGCCGGGCGGCCTGCTGCGCTACGGCATTCCCGACTTCAAGATGGAGAAGAACTTCATCGACCGCCGCGTCGAGCAGATGAAGGGCGAGGGCGTCACCTTCCATTGCGGCGTCAATGTCGGCGTCGACGTCAAGATCGAGCAGCTTCTGGCCGACTACGATGCCGTGCTCTATTGCGGCGGCTCGGAAACTCCGCGCGAGGCCGGCATTCCCGGCGCGGCGCTCGCCGGCGTTCATGATGCCATGCCCTATCTGGTACAGCAGAACCGTCGCGTCGGCCGCGAAAATATCGACAGCGTCGGCTGGCCGGGCGATCCGATCCTGGCCGGCGGCAAGCATATCGTCGTCGTCGGCGGTGGCGATACGGCGTCCGACTGCGTCGGTACGGCCTTCCGCCAGGGCGCGGTGAAGGTTACGCAGCTCGACATTCGTCCGCAGCCGCCGGAAAAGGAAGACAAGCTCGCCGTATGGCCCTTCTGGGCGACGAAGATGCGTACCTCCTCCTCGCAGGCCGAAGGTGCGGTTCGCGAATTCCAGGTCGCAACGCTCGAATTCCTCGGTGAAGACGGCGTGTTGACGGGCGTCAAGTGCTGCGAAGTGGACGAGCGCCGCAAGCCGATCGCCGGAACGGAATTCGTCATCCGCGCCGATCTCGCCTTCATCGCCATCGGCTTCCGCGGCCCGTTCACCGACAGCGTGCTGAAGGAACTTGACGGTAAGCTGACGCTGAACACCGACCGTCGCGGCTCGACCAACGTCGTTGCCAACGACAAGGACTACAAGACTTCGGTCGACAAGCTGTGGACGGCGGGCGACGTTCGTCGTGGCCAGTCCCTGGTTGTCTGGGCGATCCGCGAGGGCCGCCAGGCTGCCCGCGCCATCGACGAGGCCCTGATGGGCTCGACGGTTCTGCCGAGCTAAGAGAGATGGAGCGATTCCGTGAACCGCGGAATCGCTCTAATTGGACCGAAGGCCGGGTTCGCACTGAACCCGGCCTTCGTCTTTATCGGTTCGCGGCGATGTTCCAGCTGTAGACGCAGCGGTCGAGACCGATGGCGATTTCCAGCACTGCGATGTCATGGTCCACCGGCGGTCCTTTCCTGGGTTGGCTGCGGTAGCGCTGGGGAAAATCCGTGCGTCGCGAAATCGAGCAGACCTCCATCCATTTGTCGCCGTTGTCGACCTCGATATCCATCGTCACCTCGGAATAGGCCGGCAGGCGGTCGGACGGCACGATCCGTGTCGGCAGATGGATCACCGAAGCGATCATCCTGCGGACCGGTTCCAGGGCGGCGGGGTGATAGTCGTTGCCGCTGTCGGCGGTGAAGGCGCATTGGAATTCGAGCTGCCAGAATTCCTTGAGCCGCACATGCTTGCTTGGCTGGTCCTGTTCCCGCCGATAGGATTTCCCGGCCTGCCAGACGCATAATGGCAATCGCGTCCTCGAATGATTTCCGAGAAGATGCTGCATATAGACATAGGTAGACGGCGTCGTTTCCGGGCGCAGCACGAGTTCGGCATCGGCCTGCGACAGCCGTTCCTGCACCCATATGTCCTCGTTGGAATAGGCAGCCGAAACGAGGCTGCGCGGCATCAGGGCAGGGGCTTCCACCCTGCGGACATCCCAGGCTGGGTTTACGGATCGCAGGAAGCCGCGGACCTCATCCGAAAAGAACCGGGTAAGATCGTCCCGCAGCCGGATGTCCCGCTCTTCCCAATGAACGAGCGAATTGATGTTGTAGATATTGAGCACGGTGCCTTTCTCCATGGGCAACGTTGATGTCTTGAGGCGAGGGCTTTACGTCCAGCCGCGGCCGGACGCATCAACGCCTCCGGCCGTCACGACTGGACGTGGAGACCTCGGCCGGAGAAAGCGCGCAGAACCGCTGCCTGCAGGCAGGTGCGATTACGATCGATGTGATCCGCGCTGTTCGTGCTCATGCCGTTCTTCTATTGGCGGTGCGCGAGCTTGTCAAACTGCGTCCGCCGGCACCTACCGGGTGACCGATCCCGGCAGGCGGTAGTCATCCACGCGGCCGGCGGGCGCGGGGTCCATCTGGCCCTTCTCGACCAGAAGGTCGCGTGGCGATGGTGTCGTCGCGGCGGGGGCGGGCGTGCCGCCCAGAAGCTGCGAGCCGCCATCGAGATCCGGATCGGAGAGGCTTACCGGCTGCGTGCGGGTGATCTTTTCGGCCTCCGTCGCGGGCAGGTTGGCCTGTTGCCCCTGCATTGGATTGCCGGTGTCGAGGCGGGTGATGTCGGGGCTTGCCTGGTCGCCCAATATCCGTCGCGCCGACTTCTCGAGATAGAAGGCGACCTTGCGTTTGCCCGCCGCCGTGAAGTTGACGCCGTCCGCCGTTCTCAACCGCACCTGCTGGCCGTTGATATCGGAGCCGGTGACGATGAACTCGCCGCTCTGGTCGGTAAAGCCGTCCCATATGTCGATGAACTCGCCGCCGACGCTGGTCATCTGGCTTTGATAGATCTGGTTGAGCTTGACCGCGCTGGCCGTCAGCTGGTCCGACCCGAAAGGCGGAAGCCCCACCCAGAGAAGCGGGATGTGGCGGCTCGTCACCAGCTTGGCAAATTGCTGAACGCGCTCCTCGTAGGCGATGAACCACGGGTCCGTGCCGTATTTCTCGTTCAGCCCGTCGCCGATCATCTGCTGGCGGTCATTGGCGCCGATCATCACGACGACCATGGCCGGCTTCAGCTGGTCGATCATGTCGGGCAGCTGCTGCGGCCAGTTGTAGTAATCCTGACGAACGAGGCCGGAGGCGACGTTGCCGCGCGCCTGGACGATGACGCCAGGAGAGGTGGAGAAGGCGTCTTCCAGTCCGCTTGCCAGCCCGTTTGCCAGGAAATCGCCGACGACGAGCACGGTCCTGGCGTCAGGAAGCTTTTCAGCCGGCGTCGGCGTTTCCGGCTGGGCGACGGGCTGGCGCGGCGGCGGCGTCGGCCGTTTTTTGGGCTGTACCTTCCGTCGCGGCGGCGGCTGCTCGACCGGCTGGTCGGGGTAATCGGGCTCGCGGTTGCCGAACAGCATGTCGAGCAAGGTCCTGCGCCGTTCCTGTGCTCCGGCCGCATTCGGAAGGCAGGCAAGCGCCATCACGAGAGCAAGGAATGCCGCGAGAACAAACTTTGCGGTTGCCATGGTCGCGCGGACAGGTCGTTTTATCATAGCCTCTTTTCCGCTCACGCCTCCAGCGTCGCATAAGGGCGGCGTGCCCGCCAGCGACCTCGGATTCGCGGTCTATGGCGGCTTACTTGCGCAAGGCCTTCAGCAGGCTCATCGAGGGCTCGCCGTCCGCATCCATGCCCATGCGTTCCTGAACGGCTGATATCGCGGCTTTCGAGCCCGAGCCGAAATTGCCGTCGACCACGCCGTCATAATAGCCCAGCTCCTTCAGCCGCGTCTGCAGCTCGAATTTCTGCTTGACGTCGAGCGTGCCGCTCGGGCGCGGCCAGGATTGCTGCATGCCGCCATAGCCGGCGATCTGGTCCGCAAGCAGGCCGACGGCCAAGGCGTAGCTGTCGGAGGCGTTGTAGCGCTTGACGGTGAAGAAGTTGCCGGTCATCAGAAAGCCGGGGCCGTTCGGGCCGCCAGGCATCTTCAGCTGTGCACGGTCGGACATCAGGCGGAAACCCTTGCCGTTCGGCCGCACGAAGCCGAGGGCCGCCCACTGGGCGATCGTGTGGGTCCTGCCGGCCTGGGCGCTGCCGCCGGGCGGCACCACCACCTCATAACCCCAGGTGCGTCCGGTTTCCCAGCCGTTCTTGGCGAGAAGATTGGCCGTGGTCGCCAGGGCGTCGGGAATGGAGTTCCAGATATCGGCGTGGCCGCTTCCGTCGGCATCGACGGCGTAGAGCAGGTAGCTGGTCGGGATGAACTGCGTATGGCCCATGGCGCCTGCCCAGGAGCCGTTCAGCTCCTTGCGCGAGATATCGCCCCTTTGCAGGATCTTCAGCGCGGCGATGAGCTGCTTCCTGGCATAGCCGCCCCGCTTCGGATCGGCATAGGCGAGCGTCGCCAGCGCGCGGGGTACGTAATGCAGCCGGTCGTTCTTGGCCAGAACGGCGCCGTAGTTCGATTCCATCGACCAGATGGCCAGCATGATATTTCGGTCGACGCCGAAGCGCTGTTCGAGCACGCGCAGCGTGGAGGCGTATTTGGCCGCCATCTTACGGCCAATATCGACGGTATAGGGATTGACACGGGAATCCAGGTAATCCCAGATCTGGGACTTGAATTCCGGTTGGTACTGCGCCTTTTCGAGGACCGTGGGGTCGGGGTCCGTGACACCGGCAAATGCATCGCGATAGGTCGATTGCGTAATGCCGCTTTTCGCGGCGGTTGCGTAAAAGCCCGCGATCCATTTCTGGAACCCAGGGTCAGCATTGGCGTTAACGGGAAGGAATCCCGCCAAGGCGCCGAGCGCGAGCGCCAAAGCGAGACCACGAAGGGAGTGTTTGCGGTTTACGGTCATCTACAGCCTTGTCCAATCGTTGGATTTCGGTGCGGCGGATGCACACGGCATTCGTCCAAGCGTGACGCTAAACGAACGAAGTCAACAAATTCTTTACCATGGAAGTCCGGGTCAGTCATTATTTGCAAAACAGTAGCAAATTTAATCTACTGACCCTTAGAATGGCTTGGCGCCAAGCGATTTATTGCCCAGGAGGTATGAGTGGGACAGCATAAGAAGGTTCGTAAGGCAGTATTTCCTGTCGCTGGACTAGGGACGCGGTTCCTGCCGGCGACGAAGGCGGTGCCGAAGGAAATGCTGACCGTCGTGGACAAGCCGGTGATCCAGTATGTCGTCGACGAGGCGATGGAAGCCGGTATCGAGCATTTCGTCTTCGTGACGGGCCGCAGCAAGCACGTCATCGAGGATTATTTCGACATTCAGTTCGAGCTCGAGCAGACTCTGCGCCAGCGCAACAAGAATGCCGAATTGTCGTTGCTGAACGGCCTGCTGCCGAAGGCCGGCACGGCGAGCTTCACGCGCCAGCAGGAGCCGCTCGGCCTTGGTCACGCCGTCTGGTGCGCCCGCGAGATCGTCGGCGACGAGCCTTTCGCCCTGTTGCTGCCGGATATGGTCATGCGCGCCGAGAAGGGCTGCATGAAGGGCATGATCGAGCTTTACGAGCACAGCGGCGGCAACGTCATCGCCGTCGAGGAATGTGCCCCCGATCAGACCCACAAATACGGCATCGTCGGTGTCGGCGAAACGATCGGCAACGGCTTCCGCATCACGGAAATGGTCGAAAAGCCGGCCAAGGGCACGGCACCGTCCAACTTCTTCATCAACGGCCGCTACATCCTGCAGCCGGAAATCTTCCGCATCCTGGAAAGCCAGGAGCGCGGCGCCGGCAACGAGATCCAGCTGACGGACGGCATGTTGAAGCTGGCGCAGACGCAGGATTTTGCCGGCTATCACTTTGAGGGCCAGACCTTCGACTGTGGCGCAAAGGATGGCTTCATCCTCGCCAACGTCGCCTTCTCGCTGGCGCGCGCGGATATCCGCCCGACCATCGAAAACGAGCTGAAGGCGCTGATCGCCGCCTTGAAATAGGTTTCGGCCTTCAATGGCAAAGGATCGAGGCTCGGCGCAGGCCGGGCCTCATTTCGTTCGGGCCTGGCCCTGACGGCCGCCGCTGGAGTGCGATCCCGGACGGAAACCGCTGCGCAGTTTTCCCGCAATTGCTACGGGATATCCGAGACGGCCGTCAGCGTTTCACGGTCAGGCCGACGCCGGCCTGGAGCTGTCGCGTATCGTCGCCCTCCTTCCGGGTGGTCAGCTGATAGCCGACATTGCTCGTCAGGTCGAGATAGCGGTTGATCCCCCAGGTCAGGCCGAAAGCCGCGTCGTATTCTGTTTCGTCGGCAGCGCTGCCGCTGGACGGATAGTCACGCCAGATCGTTCCGCCCGTCAGCTTGGCCGTGAGATCGTCGCGCAGCTGATGGCTCACCGTGCTCGTGAGCTGATACGCGCTATAGCCGCTCAGGCCGGGAGTGGTGGAGGGCTGGACCGTGGTCGACAGGCCGATGCTGACATCGGTTCCGCGCTGCGGCGACCAGGCCAGATTGCCGTCGATCGTCGGGGAGTCGATCGAAGCGAGCCGCGCATCGTCGAATTCCGTGTGCTGATAGCCGAAGCCGAGCTCGCCCTTGAACTTTTCGCCGAGGTCGAACTCGACGCCGCCCTTGCCGCCGTAGCTCTGGTTGGAGCGGGCATAGCCGTTGCTGTCTCGCGTCTGGTCGTAGATGGCGCGGCCGAGATTGACTTCCACAAAGGGAATGATGGCCGGCGACAGTTCGTAGCCGATGCGCCCTCGCCATGTGCCGGCCGTCTGGTCGCGGTCGCTGAGCGTAACCTGGGTCCCATCCGAGAGTTCGGCATCGGAATAGACCGTGCGTGTCAGCGCCAGGGCCGTCGTGCCACGCAGCAGGCCGAAATCGCGCTCCAGCGAAAGGCCGGTGGTGAACTGGTTGACGGCGGATTGCTTCGAGGCGCCGGCGATGGCGTTCGGATCGCTCGTGTCCTCGCGGTAGAACTGATAGCCTGCGGTGACGTGAGCCGTGGTGTCGGCGGGAAGGTCAAGGCGCAGATCGGCATTGAGGCTGATCGTCGGCTTTTCTTCGCCGGTGCCGCTGATGTTCCTTTGCCAGACGCCTTCGCCGGTGACGGTCAGCGCATGCCGGTCCCAATCCGAGGTCAGCGTGCTGCGCAGATCTGTCTGCAGGAACGAGCGGTTGTCCCTGGTGGAGCCCGTGCGGTCCTGCTCGATATTGACCGACTGGTTGACAGAGGGGCGCAGAGTGAAGGTGCCGAGCGGAATGCCCTGGGCATCGGCGCGATCCGGATATTGACGCGTTCTCAACCCGTCGACGGTGGATTGCGGCAGGTTGACGCGGCGCAGATCGTCGTCCAGCGTGGAGCCTGTCGTCGTCGGGTCGACGCCATCGAGGCGCAGGCGCATGTTGGGCGGCGTATCCGTATTCGAAGCGCTGGCGGAAGCCTGGCTCGCGGGCAGGGCCGTTTGCGTGTCGTCCGGCGCGGCGGCCGTCGGATCGGTCTGCGCTGCCGAAGTCACGGGAGCGGGGAGGGTGTCGTCGAGATTCTGATCGGGCGGCAGCGACTGCGCGTCGACCGGCATCGGCACGGCGCATGCGATACCCCAGCCGAGCAAGGCGGAAGTTGCCCACGCCGTCAGCCGGAGGGTACGATGACCCGCCTTGTTCTTGCCGATGCCCATTTTGTTTATGTCAGACCCTGCTGGAAATGCCTTAAATTCTTACTCAAGTGTAAAGCCGCGTGGTTAACGCTTGGTTGCCAAAGGACTACGCAAGTATGTGGTTCGGTAATATTATCGGCCGGCACGGCAGGCCGGCGCTGCGGCCGCCGCCCGATCTTCGATGGACAGATTTGCAGAAAAGCGTTAGGCCTCCCTCATGAACAAGAGAGCTGTAAGACTCATTGCGAACGGCGCGATCGAATCCGCCGTGCGAACGATCGAAACCGAAAGACGCGGCATGGAAGCGCTGGAACGCGCCCTGACCAGCGGTCTGACCGAGCCCTTCAGCCGCGCGGTGGAAATCATCGGCGATATCAGCGGCCGCGTTATCATCACTGGTGTCGGCAAGAGCGGCCATATCGGCAACAAGCTTGCCGCGACGCTCGCATCCACGGGCACGCCGGCCTTCTTCGTGCATCCGGTCGAAGCCAATCACGGCGATCTCGGCATGATCACCCAGGATGACGTCATCGTCGCCATGTCCTGGAGCGGCGAGAGCGCGGAACTGCGCGGCATCATCAGCTACTCCCGCCGTTTTTCGATTCCGATGATCGCCGTCACGGCCGGCGAGACCTCGACGCTTGCGCGTGAATCGGATGTGGTTCTGCTCCTGCCCAAGGAGCAGGAAGCTTGCCCGCATGGGCTGGCGCCGACGACATCGACGCTGCTGCAGCTTGCCATCGGCGATGCGCTTGCCGTCGCGCTGCTGGAGGCGCGCGGCTTCACGGCGGAAGATTTCCGCACCTTCCATCCGGGCGGCAAGCTCGGCGCCAGCCTTTCGCATGTGGTCGACATCATGCACAAGGGCGATCGCGTGCCCCTGGTCGGCCTCGGGACGGGCATGCCGGAAGCGGCGATGACGCTATCGAAAATGCGTTTCGGCTGCGTCGGCGTCGTCGATGACGACGGTTGCCTCTGCGGCATCGTCACCGACGGCGATATCGCCCGCAATCTCGGCACCAGCCTTGCCGAGATGCGCGTGGACGAGGTGATGACCCGCAATCCGAAGACGGTCAAGGAAACGACGCTGGCGACGAGCGCCATGGCCGTGCTCAATCGCCACAATATTTCGGCGCTCATCGTAGTCGACGATACCCGCCGCCCTATCGGCATCGTGCATTTCCACGACTTGTTGCGGATCGGCGTGGCCTGATCAGACGGGCTCCACCGTGAGGTCGCGGCCGCTGCTGGCAATGACCTTGACGCGGGTGCCGACCGGCAGGTCCGGCCCGCTGACCGTCCAATAGGTATCGTTCAGGCGAATGCGCCCCCGGCCTTCGGTTATGGGCTGCTCCAGCGTTGCCGTTCGTCCGACAAGGCTGGCGCCGCGCTGATTGAGGAATGGCTCGTCGGTCGGCTGGTTGTTGCTATAGAGATAGCGGCGGCCAAGCAGGGTGACGATCACGGCCGCGGCCGCGAAGACCAGCCCCTGGACCTGCCAGACCCAGAAGGCGCTTTCCCAGAAAAGCAGCGACAGGGCGCCGACGATGATGCCGGCAAGGCCGATCCAGACCAGGAAGAAGCCCGGCAGGATCAGTTCGGCGGCCAGCAGCACCAGACCCAGCAGCCACCAGCTCCAGGGACCGAGTTCGACGGCGAGGTTGCCGAACATCTCAGCTCTCCTTCGGCGTCAGCGGATTGATCGAAGGCGTGGCGCGGGCGGGGCCGGATCGCGGGCGGGCAGGCTGCGGTGTTCCATTGCCGTCGCCATTGTCGCCGAAGACCTCGCGGGCGATGGCGCCGATGCCGCCGAGCGAGCCGATGAGGGAGCTGGCTTCCATCGGCATCAGGACGATCTTGGCATTGGTTGCCGAACCGATCGTGGTAAGGGCTTCGGTGTATTTCTGGGCGACGAAATAGTTGATCGCCTGCACATTGCCTTCGGCAATGGCCTCGGAGACCACGCGGGTCGCCTTGGCTTCCGCTTCCGCCAGGCGTTCGCGGGCCTCGGCATTGCGGAACGCCGCCTCGCGCTGGCCTTCGGCCTGCAGCACGGCCGCCTGCTTGGCGCCCTCGGCGCGCAGAATCTGCGCGTTGCGCAGGCCCTCGGCCTCCAGAACCTGCGCGCGCTTCTCACGCTCGGCCTTCATCTGCCGCCCCATTGCATCGACCAGATCCTTCGGAGGCTGGATGTCCTTGATCTCGACGCGCGTCATCTTGATACCCCAGGGCTCGGCCGCCTCGTCGACGACGCGCAGCAGCCGCTCGTTGATGATGTCGCGGTTGGACAGAAGCTCGTCGAGATCCATCGACCCCATGACCGAGCGGATGTTGGTCTTGGTAAGGTTGAGGATCGCGGTTTCGAGGTTGGTGATCTGATACGCCGCCTGGGCGGCATTCAACACCTGGAAGAAGGCCACCGCATCGGCGGAGATGCTGGCATTGTCCTTGGTGATGACCTCTTGCGTCGGAACGGCGAGAACCTGTTCCATCACGTTCATGCGGGCGCCGATCGTTTCGATGAAGGGCACGATCAGGTTGAGCCCCGGCTCCAGCGTGCGGATGTAGCGGCCGAAGCGCTGGACCGTGTACCGATAGCCCTGCGGAACGGTCTTGATGCCTGCGAACAACACAAGGATGACCAGAACCACCAGGGCAATCACGACGATGCTGAAACCACCGACTACCATCGAATTCCTCCATGGACGCGCCCGCCTGTCGCGGGTTAGCGTCGCGTAAGCCGCTGCCGTCCGACCTCCATATGCCCGGTCGAGCCAGGAGACGGCAGCTCAATCAGATGTGGTGGGTTAGCATGTTCTCGGCAAGTGAGGAATGGCCTCAAACCCGGCCATGTTCGTTCGCTCCGATCAATCAATCGCGACCCGGGCCTTGCTTCCGGCGGTTGATCTTCATACCTTATTACGGAAGTTTCCGGCTCCGCTGCCACGCAGCCTTTCGAGCCAAGCCATCACGCATCATCAGGGTGACGCTATGAACATAGATAGGACCTTGCGGTCGGTCGTGGCCGTGCACGCATCAATTCCGGAAGACGCTTTCACGGCGACGGCGCTTGGCATCCGCAGGGAAGGCAGCGGCGTGGTCATCCGGGGAAACGGTCTGGTCCTGACCATCGGTTATCTGATTACCGAAGCCGACGAGGTCTGGCTGACGACCAACAGCGGCCGTGTCGTGCCCGGCCATGCGCTGGCTTACGATCAGGAGACGGGGTTCGGTCTGGTGCAGGCGCTCGGCCCGCTCGATGTGCCGGCTTTGGAATTCGGCGATGCCGACAGGGCGGAAATCGGCGATGAGGTCGTCGTCGCCGACGGGATCGGCCAGTTCGTCGAGGCGAAGATCGTCGCCAAGCAGGAGTTCGCGGGTTATTGGGAATATCTGCTCGACGAGGCGATCTTCACGGCGCCGGCCCATCCCTCCTGGGGCGGGGCGGCACTTCTCGACGAGGACGGCAAGCTGCTCGGCATCGGTTCGCTGCATCTGCAGATGGCGACCCACAACGGCGAAAGCGCCGATATCAACATGATCGTGCCGATCAATCTGCTGATGCCGATCCTGGACGATCTGGTCAAGCGCGGCCATGTCAACAAGCCGCCGCGGCCGTGGCTCGGCGCCTTCTCCGCCGAAAACAACGGCGAGGTCGTCGTCATGAGTGTCACCGAGGGAGGCCCCGCGGCCAAGGCGGGACTGCGCCGGGGCGACGTCATTTCGGAAATTCGCGACGGGGAGGTCGATGGGCTTGCCGATTTCTATCGCAAGATCTGGCAGAGCGGGCCGGCAGGCGCCGAGATTCCCGTGCGGGTGCTGCGCGACGGCCGGGAGGCGTGGTTGCGCATAAAATCCGCCGATCGCGGCAGCTTCCTCAAGAAACCGCAGTTGCAATAGAGCAATTCCAGGAAAAGCGCGCAGCGGTTTTCCGTCCGGAATCGCGTACAAACAAAGAGGTGGAGCGGTTCCGTGAAACGCGGAACCGCTCTCGGTTTTCGCCGGAACTGTTCCCGGCGATCGTCAGGCCCAGCCGAGCAGTTCCCGCCGTACAACCTTCTCCAGCACGTTCATGCCGTCTTCGCTGTCGTTGAGACAGGGGATATGGGTGAATTTCTCGCCGCCATTGTGGTGGAAGGATTCGGCAGCTTGCTCGGCAATCTCCTCCAGCGTCTCCAGGCAGTCCGAGACGAAGCCCGGGTTGAGGACGGCAATGCGTCTGGTGCCATCCCTGGCAAGCTGCTCCACCGTCTTGTCCGTATAGGGCTGCAGCCATTCCTCCGGGCCGAAACGGGACTGGAACGTGACCAAGAACCGGTCTTCGGAAAGGCCGAGCTTCTCGCGCAGCAGGCGACCGGTCTTCTGACAGAAGCAATAATACGGGTCGCCCAGCTTGAAGTAGGACATCGGTATGCCGTGGAAGGAGGCGAGAATCTTTTCGGGCTGCCAGTCCAGCGTCGAAAGGTGCCGCGTCACGGAATTGGCCAGCGCCTCGATATAGGTTTCGTCGTCGTGATATTGCGGGACGGTGCGGACCGCCGGCTGCCAGCGCATCTTCTGAAGTTTCTCGAACGCCTTGTCGTTGACCGTCGCCGTCGTCGCGGCCGCATATTGCGGATACAGCGGAAAGAGCACGATGCGCTCGCAGCCTTCGTCCTTCAGTGCCTGGATGCGGTCGCCGATCGAGGGCTGGCCATAACGCATGGCCCAGTCGACCCGGACGTTGGGCAGGTCGCGCAGCCGCTCGGCCATCAGGTCGGACTGGTTGCGCGTGTAGGTGCGCAGGTAGCTTTCGTTCCGTTCCTTGTTCCAGATCGTCTCGTAGGCCTTGCCGACCTTCTGCGGCCGGGTGTTGAGCACGATGCCGAACAGGATCGGATACCATTTCCAGCGCGACCATTCGATGACGCGGCGGTCGGTCAGGAACTCGCGCAGGTAGCGGCGCATGGAGGAGTAGTCGGTGCCGTCGGGGGTTCCGAGGTTGATGAGAAGCACGCCGACCTTGCCGTATTTCACGCTTGGGTGATCGGACGGAAGTGCGGTCGGGTCTGCGGTCATCGGTTGAATTCCTTTCGAGATACGAAGCACTTCACATAGGAACAAAAGCCGGCCCGGGAAAGCCCGGACCGGCTGGGGCATGCGAGACAAATCGTCCTTACTTGGCCGGAATCCTCAACTTTTCGCCGACCGGCAGACGATGCGGCTTGATATTGCGGTTGGCTGCCAGAAGCTTACGCCATTGTCCGGCGTTGCCGTAATAGGTTTTGGCAAGATCCCAAAGCGTGTCGCCGGCAACGATGACGTGGGTCGTCGGCGTTTTTGGCGCTTCGCTGACCTTGGATTCCGGTGCCGTGGCTGCGGGTTCGGCGGTTGCAGGTGCCACCGCCGGTGCCGTTGTTGCGGGCGCGGTCGTTGTGGGAGCCGTTGTTGCCGGAGCTGCCGTCTGCGGGGCTGAGGTCGCCGGCGTTTCGGCAGAGGGTGCTGCCGTGGCGGGTGCCGCAGCGGTAGCAGGCGCAGGAGTGGCGGGCGCCGACTGGTCCCCGCCCGAATTCGCCGGCTTTGCTGGGGTCGGGGTCGGATTTGCCGGCATGGTGGTTGTGGGTGCGGTAGCGGTTGGGGCCGGCGAGGCGGTAGGCGTCGTTGTGGCGGAAGTGCTGCTATCGGCAGCAGCCGGGGCCGGCTTTTGTTCGGGCGCAGCCTGCGGCTTGGCGTCGGCGGGTTTTGCCTGTTCCGGCTGTGCGGCTGGCTGTGCCGCGCCGATCTGGGTTACGCGGCCATCCGTATAAGGCTTGTAGGGATTGTGCGCGGCGAGATAGTCGGCCACCACCGATTCCAGATTGGGGCCGAAATCGTAGGCGTTCTTGGCATCCTTCGCAAAGACGGTGTAGCCGTCGCCGCCGGCGCGCATGTAGTTGTTGCTGACGACGCCATAGGTCTTTTCAGGATCGATCGGCTTGAATTCCGTGCCTTCCTGAACATCGACGGAAACCAGGCGGCTGCCCGGCGGCTTCGATTTGTCGAAGCTGTATTTGAGGCCGGCGACCTGCGGGAAGCGACCGGCGCCGTCATCGATCTGGCTGAGGCCGTTTTCGAGCGCCGCCTTCACGTCCGCGCCGGTCAACTGGAACGTCGCGACCGTGTTCTGGAAGGGCAGCACGGTCAGCACGTCGCCCATGGTGACGTCGCCTGCGCCGATGGAGGCGCGCAGGCCGCCGCCGTTCTGGATGGCGATGTTGATACCCTGCGCCTTGGTGCGGTCGAGCATGGCGTCGGCGACCAGATTGCCCATAGAGCATTCCTGAGCGCGGCAGACTTCGCGCGCGCCTTCGATCGGGCCTTGCGAGCTGCCGATGACCTTCTTGCGCAGTTCCTCGATCGGCTTGGCCATTTCCTGTATGCGCGCGGCAATGGCGGGATCGGGCTTGATGGAGGAATCGAGCAGGATCGGATCGCCCTTGGCGTCCTTGACGGCGCCGTTGTCATCGAACGTTACGACGAGATCGCCGAGATACTTGCTGTAGGACGCGGCCTGCACGACCGGCACCTTATAGCCGGCCGGATTGTCGACCATGGTCGGGTAGGGGCCTGCAGCCTTCGGGTCCGTGTTCGACAGCAGGGTATGCGAGTGGCCGCCGACGACGACGCTGACGCCGGCGATCTTGGCGATCTTCTCGACGTCGCGGGGATAGCCGACATGGGTGAGCGCGATGATCTTGTTGACGCCCTGCGATTTCAGCGCGTCCACCTCGGCGCTGATGGCGGCGGCATCGTCGGTGATCTTCACATGCGGGCCGGGCGAGGCAAGCTCGGGCGTTTCGGTCGTCACGGCGCCGACGATGCCGATCTTCTGGCCGCCGATATCGAGCACGATGGATTTCTTGATGCGGTCGCCGAGCTTGGACTGGTCGTCGACCACCAGATTGGCCGTCACGACCGGAAACTGCGCCTTGTCGAGAAAGGCCGCGAGCGGCCCTTCGCCGTCATCGAACTCATGATTGCCGACCGTCATCGCATCGATTTTCATATCATTGAGGAATTCGACTTCGGCAGCCCCTTTGTAAGTGGTGTAAAACAGAGAGCCTTGGAAATTGTCGCCGGCATCGAGCACCACCACATTCTGGCCGGCAAGGGCCGCACGCCTCTGGTCGATGGCCGCCTTCAGCCGCGCCGCGCCGCCGAAGCACTCGTTCTTGGCTTCTTCGGCCGCGGAGCAGGTTGCGTCGAACTTGTTGATCGACTCCACGCGCGAATGGAAATCATTGAAGTGCAGGATGTTGAGCTGATAGTCCGCGAAGGCGGCGCTGCTGCTGAGCGCCAGCAGCGTGGCGGCCAAAAGGCCCACTCCGAAGGGCTGCTTCATCTGTCTCTCCTGTTGGTCGTCGCAATCCGGCCCGCCTATGCCCCGCGGCGGTCCCCCGCGCAGATGTTTTCATCACGGCGGAGCGAGCGCAAGCAAAAGCTGTTGGCTTCATTAGGATTTTACAAAGCGGCGGAACGAGTCATCAAATCAAGCGCATGCTTCGATGGAGGCGGGGCCGTAGGATTCGCGCATCGCGGCAACGGCGTTCCAGCCGACGAAGCAGAAGACGAGCAGGCAGCAGAGGGAGGCGGCACCATGAAAGCGCCGGTTTCTATTCCTGTAGAGCAGCAGCGCGCCGGCGCCGTAGATGAGCATGGAAGGCACGGCGAAGATGAGAACGCTCATCGGCCCGTCGCAGTCGAGCGCCTCGATGCCTTGAGCCCGGTAGCTGTTCACCGGGAATGCCGCCGCCAGAACGGCGACGGGCAATGCTGCGATAAGAACTAGGTAGAGGATCGTCATGCCGCGCATGATGACTTCCCGTCGCCCCGGTTTTATCAGCCCTGGCGATTGAGCGAGAAATGCCCGCCGGTTTCGGAGGTGCAATTGAGCTGGCTGGGATTGGCCAGGAAGCAATTCACCTTCGACGAGGTGCGCTTGATGTTCGAGTAGAGATTGATCTGAATCATGCCGGAAGGATCGGTGGTGTAGGTTCCCGAGGCCATCTGCTGGTTCGTGCCGTCCGTGGTGTGCGTTTCGAACCGGCCGCCGGAGAATGTCGAATTCAGGCCGTTCGAATCGGCCCAGCTGCCTTCCACCGAGTTCGTCCGCGGCTGGGCGCCGGGGTTCATCGCCATCGGCGGCGGTCTCGATCCGCCGAAATCGACGCAGGCAGACAGAGCTGCCGCAGCAGCGAGGAGGGCAAAGGCGGTTCTTATCTTCATAAATGTCTCCCGCAGAGAAAGGCGGACTGGAGGCTCATCGGTTGCAAATGAAGATGGCGCGACCATGGGACTAAAGCAAGGCTTCACAGGCGATCTGCTTGATTTATCTGGCTTGCGTAACAAAAATGCCCGCACGACCTGTGCGGGCATTGGAGCGTTGCATCGAGCAAACGCTAGTATGCTCTTGCTCCTAGCGAACCAGAATGTTCCGGAACTGCCAGGGGTCCTTGGTGTCGATGTCTTCCGGGAACAGGCCCGGGCGGCCATCGAGAGGGGTCCAGTCGGTGTAGTGTCCTTCGACCGGGCCGAGGTAGGGCAGTTGTACTTCGAGGCAGCGCTTGTAGTCGACTTCGTCGGCTTCGACGATGCCGGCCTTCGGATTTTCCAGCGCCCAGACCATGCCGGCGAGTACGGCGGAAGTCACTTGCAGGCCGGTGGCGTTCTGGTAGGGGGCGATGCGGCGGGTCTCTTCGAGAGAGAGGCGCGAGCCGTACCAGTAGGCGTTCTTGGCATGGCCGTAGAGCAGGACGCCGAGTTCGTCGACGCCGTCCTCAAGCTCGTCCTCGTCGAGGACGTGATGGACCGGCTGCGCGTTGCCGCCGTTGCCGAACATCTCGTGCAGCGAAAGCACGGCGTCGTTGGCCGGATGATAGGCGTAATGGCAGGTCGGGCGGAAGGTGACTTCGCCATCCTTGTCGCGCACGGTGAAGAAGTCGGCGATCGAGATCGATTCGTTGTGCGTGACCAGGAAGCCGTATTGCGGGCCGGGGGTCGGGCACCAGGTGCGGACGCGGGTGTTGGCGCCCGGCTGCTCCAGATAGATGGCGGCCTGGCAGCCCTTCTTGTGCTTCTTGGCGTTCTTCGGCATCCATTCCTCATGGGTGCCCCAGCCGAGTTCGGCCGGCTGCAGGCCTTCGGAGATGAAGCCTTCGACGGACCAGGTGTTCCAGAAGACGTTGAGCGGCTTCGGATGCTTGGTACGCTGCGTGTCGCGCTCGGCGATGTGGATGCCCTTGACGCCGACCTTCTTCATCAGCTTGGCCCAGCCTTCGCGGTCGTGCTGATCCGGCTCGTCGAACTTCAGGCCGATATCCTTGGCGAGGTTGACGAGCGCCTGCTTGACGAACCAGGAAACCATGCCCGGATTGGCGCCGCAGGTGGAAACGGCCGTCGTGCCGCCCGGGTTCTTTGCCTTTTCCTTGCGCATGGTTTCGCGCAGCGCATAGTTGGTGCGGTCGGCGTTCTTCAGGCTCTTGTCGAAATAGAAGCCGAGCCAGGGTTCGACGACGGTGTCTATATAGAGCACGTCGAGCTTGCGGCACAGCTTGACCAGATCGAGCGATCCGGTGTCGACCGAGAGGTTGACGCAGAAGCCCTGGCCGCCGCCTTCCGTGAGAAGCGGCTTCAGAAGATCCTTGTAATTGTCCTTCGTGACATATTCCTTGATGTGACGGATGCCGTGCTTTGCCAGGATCTCCATGTCTGCTGGCTCTTCACGCGGGTCGATGACGACCATCCGGCTCTTGTCGAATTTGAAATGGCGCTCGATCAGGGGCAGGGTGCCACGGCCGATGGAGCCAAAGCCGATCATCACGATCGGACCGGTAATTTCGGCATATACCGGATAGTTCTGTTCCGTCATTCTTTTCTCCTTCGAAAGGCAGGACGCCGTTCGGTTCACGAAATTCAATCAGAGTTTGCGCTGGGATGCGCGAGGTGAACGGCTCTAATCACAAATTGGTGTCACAATAAAGAGCTCTCCGGGTAACGCCCTGGAAAGTCAATAGCTCGGCATCATACACGCCATATGCGACGGGTTTGTTGCTTGTTGCGCGGCTACATGTCCGCCAGAATCCGCAATTGCCTCACCAGCTCGGCCTTCTGGTGAACGAGCCCCTTGTAGGCCGTCTGATGTTCGTCAAGGGCTTCCAGTTGCGCGGCAAAGCTTGCCGCCATCGCCGAGGCCCTGGGATGATCGGCGATGACGGCGATCGGATCGACATAAACCCGGATCGTAAAAAGAATATCGCCCGAAACCGGCAGCTTGCGCAGCGTCTGGCGCTCGACGCGGGCAAAGCGGGTTTCGAGCGTCGGCGAAGTGGCGGCCTGCGGCCGCCTGTGCTTCGAGGCAGGCAGAAACAGGTCGTCGGTCAGATTGACCGACCAATTGAACCGTTCGACCGGTTGCGATACCTGCAGCTTGTCGAAGATGCGGTCGATCAGGGCGGCGTTGCGCGTGCCTTCGCCGAAGCCCGGCACGTCGGCATGGATCGCGTGCATCGGCCGGCCGAATTTTTCCTGAAGCGACCAGGAGGAAGGGAAGGCCACATGGCCGGCGACAAGATGCCAGCCGTCCTCCTTGCGGCGCATGATGACGAGATCGTCCGCGACGAGCGAGCCGGCTTTCAGCAGCGGCGGAACAGAACCGTCGGCAAGATCGACCGGCCGTCCGGCTGCGAAAAGCATGTCGCCGCTGCGCTGGAAGGTTTTGTCGTGATGCTCGACGAGATAGGCGCTCAGCAGATCAAGCACTTCCCTTTGCGCAGCCTGCGTATCCTCCTGCGCCACGAAAATCTCATCAGGATGATCCCGGCGAAGACGTTCCTTTTCATCGAGATAGCGAGCGAGATCGGCATCCGGTTCGATCCATCGGGCGGGGTCCAATGGAGCAAGGCCGATGGTGAAGGGTTTGGCGGAACCGTCAAACGGCGTGTAGGTGGGACGTGACATGGCTGACCTTATGCGATGAGCGTTCCGTGATGGAAGGTCGTCGCTCTTCATGCCTTCAGCGCTTCGAGCCCTTCCGTTACCGTCGTCAGGGCGATTTCCTGAACCTCGTAGGCGGCGACGCCGTGGATGGTGAAAGGGTCGGCGGCGACATAGGCTTCCAGCTCGGCTTTCTCGCCGCGCGCGAAGATGATGCCGCCGGTGCGCGGCACCTTGCGGCCGGAGGCGAGGAACCAGCCCCTGGCATAGCCTTCCTTCACCCAGGCCATATGCGGCTCCATGTGCTTGTCGGCTTCGTCATTGCCCTTGAGGTAGGTCAGCGAAAGAATGAACATCCATCAATTCCATATGAGTTGCGCGCGGATCAGGCCGCGCAGGGAGTTTCCGACGTAAAGGGGGCGGTCTTTCAGGTCGTCGAGCCGGATGCGGCCAACCCGAGCCTTGCGCCGGCAAATGAGCTCGGTGCGCAGGACGCCGGCAAGAAGGCCGGCGGAAATAGGCGGGGTGCGCAGCGTGTCCGGGCCGTCTTCGAGGAAGACAGAGGTAATCGTGCCTTCGCAAACCTCGTCCTTCTCGTTGAGCAGCAGCACCTCGTCCGCCTCGTCGGGCCGGTATTCCGCACGCGCCGCCTCATAGACCGCGCGGCGCGTGGTCTTGACGCGCAGCAGTCTGTCGGAGGAATCGAGACGGGTCGCGGCGATGCGGACGCGCCAGACGGTGTCTGGCGGCAGCGGGACAAAGGGCGCCGTCGTCACCTGCGTTTGCCCCTCGCGATCCAGAGTGAGCCGAACTCTCAAGGGGGCGGAAGCGCCGGCGACTGCCTGCTCCAGCTCCCCAAGCACATTCTTCGGGGTTGCAAAGCCGAGGCGGCGGGCAGAGCGCTGCAGCCGGGCAAGATGCAGGCGCAGGCGGACGAAGCCGGCTTCCGGCTCGTAGCGTAGCGTCTCGATCAGAGAAAAATCCTCTACCGGTCGATCCATCGGTCCCCCACGGCGAAGCGCGCCTTGAGGAGGCATTCCTCATATTCCGCTTCCGCCGTCGAATCGAAGACGATGCCTCCGCCGACATTGAACACCGCGCGGCCGTCTTCGAAAAGCGTGATCGTGCGGATCGCCACCGAAAAACGCATGGCGCCGCTCGGAGAGACCATGCCGATCGCGCCGCAATAAGCGTCGCGCGGATTGTCCTCCAGCTCATGCAGGATTTCCATCGCCCGCATTTTCGGCGCGCCTGTTATCGAGCCGCAGGGAAAGAGCGCTGCAAGGATATCGCCGATCGATACGCCGGGAAGCAGCTTCGCCTGCACATGGCTGACCATCTGGTGCAGGGTGGGATAGGTCTCGATCTCGAACAGCTTGGGGACGTCGAGCGTTCCCACTTCGGTGATGCGCGAGATGTCGTTGCGCAAGAGGTCGACGATCATGCGGTTTTCGGCCTGCGTCTTCTCATCGGCGAGCATGGCGGCAATGATGGCGTCATCCTCGGCGGCATTGGCTCCGCGCTTGGCCGTGCCCTTCATCGGATGCGTCTCGATCCAGCCGTCTTCGTCGGTGCGGAAGAAGAGTTCCGGCGAGCGCGACAGGATGATCGGGCCGCCGAGATCGACGAGTGCGCCGTATTTCACCGGTTGCCGCTCGATCAGCGACCAGAAGGCGGCGCGCGGGTCGCCGTTCCAGCGGGCATGGATCGGCATGGTGAGGTTCGCCTGATAGCAATCGCCCAGGCGCAGATGCCGGTGCAGCCTGCCGAAGCGCTCGCGATAGGTCTCGAAATTCCAGGCGGCTTTCGGCTCCGTCAGGAACTCCTGGTTCTCCGGACGCTGGGCCGGCTGCCCAAGCGGATCGTCATCCGATGCGGGGGCATCGAAAACGCCGAAGCAGAGCAGGGGTGTCTCCCTGTTTTCCTCGGCGAAGGATGCGAGCTTTTCCTCGAAAAGGTGCCCGGCCTCATAGGCCATATAGCCGGCCAGCCACTGTCCTCGCCGCCTGGCCCTTTCCATGCGGTCGAGCGCGTGGAAGAACTCAGCGCGCGTGCGAGCTGTGATGATCTCGACCGGTTCGGCAAAGATCATCACCTGTCCGGTGCTGTCGTCCCTGAAAAGGACGTAGGGTATGGCGTCGGCCATGCGCGGGTGTCTATCGGGTCGTTGTTATGTTGCGTTGTTATGTCGATTTTCAGGCTGGTTATGCGTGCCGTAGCCAGGCGCCCGGCCCCTCACCCTAGCCTCTCCCCGCAGGCGGGGAGAGGGGACCAATCCGGCATTTGCCGTGCCATTCGTGCCCAAATGATGCGAAGGCTGCAGCCGCGGCTCCCTCTCCCCGCGTCGGCGGGGAGAGGGCTGGGGTGAGGGGCCATGCGCGAGCTCGCGGCAATGGCAGACGTGCCTGACCTGCTCCTGCGAGCAGACTGAATTTCAATTCTTATCCAACGCTTCCAGCTCGTCGATCAGTCCTTCGATCATCGACAGCCCCTTGCTCCAGAACGACGGATCGGTCGCGTCGAGGCCGAACGGCTTCAGAAGTTCGGAATGATGCTTGGTGCCGCCTGCCTTCAGCAGCTCGAAATACTTCTCCTGGAAACCCTTTTCGGCGTTGCGGTAGACCGCATAGAGCGAGTTCACCAGGCAATCCCCGAAGGCATAGGCGTAGACGTAGAAGGGTGAATGGATGAAATGGGGGATATAGGCCCAGTAGGTCTCGTAGCCCTCGGAAATCTTGATGGCCGGGCCTAAGCTCTCCTCCTGCACCGAGAGCCACAGCGCGCCGATATCGTCCGATGTCAGCTCGCCATTCTTGCGGGCGGTGTGCACCTTGCGCTCGAATTCGTAGAAGGCGATCTGGCGCACGACCGTATTGATCATGTCCTCGACCTTCTGGGCGAGCATCGCCTTGCGCTCGCGCTTGTCGGTGGTCTTGTCGAGCAGGGCGCGGAAGGTCAGCATCTCGCCGAAGACGGAGGCGGTCTCGGCCAAAGTCAGCGGCGTCTGGCACATCAGCGCGCCCTGGCCGCCGGCCAGCACCTGATGGACGCCGTGGCCAAGCTCATGGGCCAGGGTCATGACGTCGCGCGGCTTGCCCATGTAGTTGACCAGCACGTAAGGGTGAGCCGACGGTACGGTCGGATGCGCGAAGGCGCCCGGCGCCTTGCCGGGGCGCACCGGGGCGTCGATCCATTCCTCGTCGAAGAAGCGTTTGGCGATCGCAGCCATTTCCGGGGCGAAATTGCCGTAGGCCGAAAGCACCGTGTCTTTCGCATCCGTCCAGGGGATCAGCGCCGTGGGCGTTTCCGGCAGCGGCGCATTGCGGTCCCAGAAATTCATCTGCTCCATGCCGAGCCACTTGGCCTTCATCTTGTAATAGCGATGCGACAGCCGCGGATAGGCGTCGCGCACGGCGGCGGCCAGCGCATCCACCACCTCGCGCTCGACGCGGTTGGCCAGATGCCTCGAGTCGGCGATATCCTCAAAGCCGCGCCAGCGGTCGGCGATTTCCTTGTCCTTGGCGAGCGTATTGGTGATGAGCGTGAAGGTGCGCAGGTTGGCCCTGAAGGTTTCGGCAAGTGCCATGGCCGCCTTGCGGCGCGCTTCCGGGTCCTGCTCCTGCAGCATGTTCAGCGCGACTTCCAGCGGCTGCTTCTCGCCGTCGATCTCGAAGCGCAACTCCGCCATCGTCTCGTCGAACAGGCGGTTGAAGGCGGCGGCACTGGTCATGGATTTTTCCAGGAACAGCTGCTCCAGCTTGTCGTCGAGCTGATGCGGCTTGTCCTTGCGCAGGTCGACGATCCACGGGCGATAGTGGCCGGCGGCGGGGTCGTTCGTCATGCAGGCATCCATCACCGCGTCGTCGATGCGGTTGAGCTCCAGCGGGAAGAACAGCAGATGCGCGGCCTGGTCCGTCAGCTTCGCCTGGACGTCGCCGTAGAGCTTGCCGTTGGCCGGATCGATGGTGTTGGAGAAGTAGGTGAGCCCGGCGAACGAGCCGAGACGGCCCATGATATCGTCCAGCGCCTCATATTCCCTGATGGCCGCGCCGATGCCGGCGTCGCCCGATTTGGCCGTCGCGTCGGTAAGCTTGCCCTTCCACTTCTCCTCGAAAGCGATGGCCATCCTGCCGGCCTTTTCCATGTCTTCGAGGAAGGCCGGCGACGTCGCGGATGGATAGAGATCGCTGAGCTTCCAGGCAGGCAGGTCTCCGAGCGCGCTGCCGGCGGCCTGGCTCGCGGAAAAATTAAGGGATCGAAGGAGCGAGGTCGGGCTCATGGGCGATATTTCCTCTGCTTTTATTGTTCGGAACGTCCGATCCGTTCGTGTCTATTCGGCTGGAAAGCCTGCCGCAAGGCCTGATTTTCCTGCGCTGACGGTTGATTCATATGCGATTTTACATTCGTCATAATGATTAAAATGCGATGATTTGGCAAAACTTCATGTTCAAGCCTTTCTGCGAGTGTTCGCTTCAGGTTTCGCATGAAGTGAGGCACCAATGACCGTTTCCAATAGCGCCAAGGGGGGCGCGCAGATTCTCGTTGTTGAGGATGATCCGATTCAACGCCGTCTGCTGAAAAATGCCATAGAGCGGCACGGACACGTTGCCCATCTGGCGGAGAATGGCCGTCTCGGCCTTGAGTTTCTGAAGCGCGGCAACGATCAGGTCAACGTGATCGTGCTCGACCTGATGATGCCGGAAATGAACGGCATCGAATTCCTGGGCGCGCTGAACGACATGGGCATCGATTTGCCCGTTATCGTTCAAACGGGGCAGGGCGGTATCGATACCGTGGTGCAGGCCATGCGGGCCGGTGCCTTCGATTTCGTGGTCAAGCCGGTGTCGCCGGAGCGCATCGCGGCTTCGATCGCCAATGCGCTGAAGCTCGATCAGCGCGAGGCGAAGGCCCGCGCCGGACGCAAGTCGCGCTCCAGCACCATCACCTTCGACGACATCGTCTCGGCAAGCCCGGCGATGATGCGTGTGATCGATCTGGCCCATCGCGCCGCGCAATCGAATATTCCCGTCGTGCTGGAAGGCGAATCGGGTGTCGGCAAGGAACTGGTGGCCCGCGCCATCCAGGCCGCCAGCGACCGTGCCGGCAAGCCGTTCGTGACCGTCAACTGCGGTGCTATCCCGCACAATCTGGTCGAAAGCATCCTCTTCGGACATGAAAAGGGCGCGTTCACGGGTGCGACCGAGCGTCACATCGGCAAGTTCATGGAAGCGGATGGCGGCACGCTGTTCCTCGACGAGATCGGCGACCTGCCGCTGGAAGTCCAGGTCAAGCTGCTGCGCGCCGTGCAGCAGGGCGAGATCGAGACCGTCGGCGCGCGCGTTGCGCAGAAGGTCAATGTCCGGCTGATTTCGGCTACCAACAAGGATCTGATCGAAGAGGTGAAGGCGGGGCGGTTCCGTGAGGATCTCTACTATCGCCTCAACGTCTTCCCGATCACCATGCCCGCCCTGCGCCGCCGCAAGGAAGACATCCCGCATCTGGCGCGCGCCTTTGCCGACCGGTTTGCGCTCGAGCAGAAGCTCGACCATCCGCTTGGCATCAGCAACGGCGCGCTGGCGCTGCTGACGGCCTACGACTGGCCGGGCAATATCCGCCAGCTCGAGAATGCGATCTTCCGGGCGGTCGTCCTGTCCGAAGGACCGGAGCTGCTCGATGCCGATTTCCCGCAGATCGCCGCGCAGCTGCCCGGCTATTTCGCCGGCGAGCATCCGACCTTAGTTGTGGATAATTCGCATGGTCATTCAGCGGAGGCTCTTGCCGCCGAAAGGGCCGAGCGCGCCGGACACATCGCTTCGCATGGGGTGGCTACAACCTCTCCGCTTCCGGCCGGCGATGAGTCCGCGCTGGCTTCCGACAATGTCATCGTCAGCACCAACACGGCCGGCGATGTCAGGAAACTGGCGGATGTCGAGGAGGAATTGATCCGATTCGCCCTGAAATTCTATCGCGGGCAGATGAGCCAGGTGGCCAGAAAACTCGGCATCGGCCGCTCAACTCTCTATCGCAAGTTGAAGGATTATGGTATCGACCCGGACGACCCGCAAAAAAGCGCTGCATGAGCGAATGCTTAACGTTTAGGCAAGCATATTTTGTTACCCGTCGTAAAGCACTTGTTAGTGCATCGTTCACCATGTATGAAGAGGGCGATCATGTGTGGCATTTTTGCCATCGTGTCACCGCAATTGACAGCCATTTGGAACACGATGCGACATTGTCTGTCGGACGGGGATCGAATTGCCGAATTTGAGTGGAAATACCAAGCCTAAAAGCTTGAGCTGGCATTCTGCGTGCTCTGACTTATTTCGCAAGGTGGCCAAGGTAGCAGCCGTTGGCCTCCTTGCTTTGGCCGTTTCTACTCCTGTTTTCGTCGGCACGCCGTCCCAGGCGGGCGGCGAGACCCGCAGCCTCAAGATCTATTACGTCCATACCGGCGAAAAGGCCGTCATCACCTACAAGCGCAACGGCAAGTTCGATCCGGATGGCCTGGAGAAGCTGAATCGCATCCTGCGCGACTGGCGCAAGAATCAGCCGACCAAGATGAATCCGCGCTTGTTCGACCTGATCTGGGAAGTCTACCGCGAAAGCGGCTCGCACGAATTCATCTACGTGATCTGCGGTTTCCGTTCGCCCGGCACCAACGAGATGCTGCGCACCCGCTCCGCCCATACCGGCGTTGCCAAGAAGAGCCAGCACATGCTCGGCAACGCGATGGATTTCTACATTCCTGACGTCAAGCTCACCAAGCTGCGCGAAATCGGCATGAAGCTGCAGGTCGGCGGCGTCGGCTATTATCCGACCTCCGGCTCGCCTTTCGTCCACATGGACGTCGGCGGCGTGCGCGCATGGCCGCGCATGGACCGCCAGGATCTCGTCCGTCTGTTCCCGGACGGCAAGACGATGCATATTCCGGCCGATGGCCGCCCGCTGCCGGGCTACCAGGAAGCCGTGGCGGACTACAAGCGCCGCATGTCCTCCGACAATATCCAGATCGCCAGCTCGTCCTCGCCGCGCCGCGGCTTCTTTGCTCGCCTGTTTGGCGGCGGCGGTGCTGACGAGGAAGAAGACAATGCCGACAACGGCACGACGACGGCGCCGGTGGCTGTCGCTTCGGCGGCCCGTAAGGGCCAGCCGGCTCCGGTCGCCAGCGACGATGGCGACGACAGCGCGGCTGAGGCTCCCGCCCAGGTTCGTGTCGCGAGCGTAAACGCACCCGTTCCACAGGTTCGGCCCGCTTTCGGCAATCAGCCTGCCGGCAGCGACGTTGCTTCCGCTCTCGTCTCGCCGCCTCGCAATGCTGCTCAGGACGCGCTTGCGGCCGCCATGCCGAATACGGACGACCAGCCGCAATATGCCGATCTCCGTTCCTATCATGTGCCGGTGCCGTCCTTGCTTGATCGCCGTTCGCCCGGAGATGCCGAAGTGGCTTCGGCCGAGGCCGACATGAGAGGCCAGCTGACCGCCGTTCCCGTGCCCGCACAGCGCCCCGAACTTGCAGAAAGCCTTCTCGCTTCCGCCGATGCCGATCAGGAGGCGATGGACGATCAGGCCGATGCAGGTACGCTTTCGCCGTCCATCGTCGCGGCGCTGGAGCAGAGCCGGCCCGATCGATCGGATGCGAACGGTGCGGTTCCGTTGAGCCCATCGACGAATAACGTCGCCTCCAAGGACCAGCTTGCGCCTGTGAACGGTAACGATGCGGCGCAGGCGATTGCGGCGGTCCTGCCGCAGCAGAGGCCGGCCCAGCAGATGCCGATGCAGGTGGCTGCACTGGCGCCGATCCGCAACGAAGTGAGGGCCAGCACCCATCGCTTCAATGACAGCTTCGAAACGGCAGCGCCGCAAGAGCGCGCGATTGCCGCGGGCATCGCGACCAAGGGCGGCCGGCCGAGCAGGCAGGATGCCGCCGAGGCCGATGCCGGCCGGGCTACGGTGACGACCGCGCCGAAGCTGACGGAGAAGATGATTTCGCAGTGGGCAATCGCAAAGGCCCGCGTCGAGATCGGGAATCGCCCGGTCAAGGCGCCGCGCTTCGTAAGCCCGACGCTGCGTGCCCAGCCGACCGCCGTGTATACGGACGGCTTCAAGGTACAGACGGCATCGATCGATCCTGAACGCTTCAGCGGGACTGCGGTGAATTTCCTTCAGGTGAAGAAATTCAATTCGGTCGAATAGGTTCGCAACCGCACTTATCGTCATTTTTTTGGAGCCCGCCCCGGGCTCCTTTTTATTGGTCGCATGGGCCGACTGGCGTTCCGCCCACCCTTCCCGAATGCGGCGGCAGGCTGATTTTCAGAAACTCTTGCGGGAAGATTGTCGATCGAAACGCCTGTTGATTGGGGGTGCCATCGCGGCCCGGCTTTCAAGCCACGGCCAACGTTGCGCTTCGCCGGCCCGTTTTCATTCAGTTTGGCTTCATCCGGCTCCATTAGAGCAACTCCAGGAAAAGTGCGCAGCGGTTTTCCGTTCGGAGTTGCGTCAAAATAAAGAGATAAAGCGGTTCCGAGATGTCGTGAAAAGCTGAACCGCTTTAGAGCAACTCCAGGAAAAGTGCGCCGCGGTTTTCCGCCCGGAATCGCTTGAAAAATAAAGGGATGAGGACAGGGCGTTTTCGCGATTCGAAGAAAAGCGGAAGGGCCCCGGGCCGACACTCCCGGACTGAACGGATATCCGCATTTGACCCGCAAGACGGCAATTATCGTTGGCAATGGCAAGCTGCAGCGCGATCTCTCTCAGATCGTGGACAGCGCCGAATTTACGATGCGCTTCAATGAGCCGAAAACATCCATCGGCATGAGCGGGTCGCGCACGGATATTCTGATGCTGGCGGCCTCCAGCAAGCCGATGCAACGGCGATTGACGGATTCGGCCTTCCTGACCAGCGCCACCTTCAAGGCCGCCCGGGAGGTGGTGCTTGCCTATCATCCCGATATCATCCGACTGTATCATCCCAAGCCCAATTTCCTGTCTCGCCTGAAAGGCAGGAGAAGCGACTGGACGATGCGGACGATCGAATTGGTCGGCGCTGCCGGCAAGGAGATCCGCATCATGCCGCCGCAATTCTATATCGAGGGCTGTGCGGAACTCGGTGTGACCGAAAGCCGGATGTGCCAGCTCTTTCCAAGCACCGGCTTTTTCGGCATCCGCTATGCCCTGTCGCAATTGCCCGCCGACGAATGGGACGTGAAACTTTGCGGCTTCAGCTGGGAGGGATGGAAACGTCATGCCTGGCTGGACGAGCGCCGCTGGGTCGCCGACAGGATCGCGAGCGGACGCATCAGCCTGCTGATATAGCTCCCTTAGTTGCCGGGATCGGTTGAAAACAACCGTTTTCAGTTTCGCCTCAGGTTTGCCTAAGCTCGCTTTCATTCACGGTTGCTAGAGCCTCGCGAATTGTGACCCGAGGTATTCCCGATGCAAACCTACGAATTCAGTCCGTCTTCGGCGATGCCGCTCGAGCGATCTCTTACGGGATTCGAGTTCGATCACGCGCCCGGCTCGATGGCTGCCGGCCTGGATCAACCGAGCCAGCCGGTCATTCGCGGTTTCATCATCCATCTGGATCGCGCCCGCGATCGCCTGCCCCAGGTCGAGCGACTCGCCGCCAAGCTCCCCGTGCCCTCGCAGATCGTCGAGGCAGTCGATGGCCGCGCCCTGGCTGCCGCCGACATCGAACGCATCTATCGCCCCCGGCTGCAAAAACCGTACTATCCGTTTGCAATGAGCACGGGCGAGATTGCCTGTTTCCTCTCGCATAGAAAGGCTTGGGCCGCCATCGTCGAGCAGGGTATCGATGCCGGCCTCGTCTTCGAGGATGACGTGGAGATCGACGATACGTTTCACGCGGCCTTTGCCGCGGCCAGGATCTGTCTTAAGCCGGGCTCGTTCATCCGCTTTCCGTTTCGCATGGGCAAGGAACATGGAAAGTGCGTTCTCGCCCAGGGCGAGACCACCGTCATCCAGCCGCGACGCGTCGGTCTGGGCATGGTGGCTCAGCTTGTCAGCCGCGACGCCGCGATTCGCCTGCTGGAGGCGACATCGGTCTTCGACCGGCCCGTCGATACGACCGTGCAAATGAGCTGGTTTACCCGCGTCTCTCCGCTCGCGGTGCTGCCGGGCGGGGTCCGGGAAATTTCCGGGGAGCTCGGCGGCAGCACCATCAAGAGCCGCAAGACATTGGCGGAAAGGCTCGCCAGAGAGCTTTTGCGGCCGCTCTATCGCGCGCAAATCGCTTTTCGCTCGCACCGCATCATCTGAGCGAACCATCGTGGCTGTTCCTATCCTCGCATATCATCAGGTCGCGGTGCCGCCGTCGCGCTCGGCGCCGTACAGAAGCATGGTCGTCCATCCCGCAGCCTTCCGTCGTCAGATGAATTGGCTGAAAAGGCTTGGAATTCAGGGCCTGTCGCTGCGTGAGGCGATGCCCTATGTCAGGGGTGAAAAGACCGGCAAGGTCGCCGCCATCACCTTCGACGACAGCTATGCCAACGTCTATGAAAATGCCTTGCCGGTGCTGCAGGAATTCGGCTTCACCGCCACGAATTTCGTCGTGGTGAACCAGATCGGCGGCAGCAATGTCTGGGATGCCGCGCTCGGCGTCGCGCCTGCGCCTTGCATGTCGCTCGAACAATTGCGCCGATGGCATGGCCTGGGCCACGAGGTCGGATCGCACACGCTCGACCATGTTCGCCTGCCGCAATTGCCGATGGAAGAGGCGCGCCGTCAGATCACGCTTTCGCGCGAGCTTCTGGAAGACCTGCTCGATGAAGGCGTCTCTTCCTTTTGCTTCCCTTATGGCGACGAAACGCCGCTCGATCGCGTGCTGACCTACGAGGCGGGCTATAGCGTTGCGACGACCACGCGGCGCGGGCGAGCCCGGGCTGGCGACGATCCGTTCGGCCTGCCACGCGCGACCGTGCGGCGTAACGACAGCTGGCTGCATTTCCTCAAGAAATGCGTCGTCGGATAGCCGGCGGCGTCCTTACGGCTGCTTGTTCGTCGTGGGATTCGTGACGGGATGGCCGCTTTTGTCGATGAGGGTGAAGGAGGCTCGGCCATGGTCCTGCGCGCTCGCCGCCGGCGGCATGAGGGTCCATGTGAAATAGGCGATCAGGCCGCAGACACCGAGCAGCAAGACGGTCAGGATCGCCGGGATGGACCATTCCCGTGCGAACATCGGCGTATCCCGGCGGGCTTTGAAGGAGACGCGGCGCCCGGCGGCGGTCTTATTGAGCTGTGTCGGCATTTTCGCCTCCGAGAATATGAGTTTTGCCGTGTTGCTTGTGGTCGGGCGTCTTTTCAGCGGCGCTGACAGTGGCCGGATGACGGGCAAGGCCGGCGGACATCGGCGAGACGGCGCACGGAGCGCGCACAAGCCATTGCGTTGTTGCGAAGATCCGCTTTTGCACGATCTCTCCCCATTGTCTGTCCGAATGAAGCACGGTTTGTCCGGATGAAGCACGTACGACATTCGCCGTTTCAGCTCAATGCGGCAATTTGGTATGGCCCTCGCCGTGCCCGTTTACACGTCGCGTCGAGGTCGGCTACAGATGCTTGTGAGCGTGCACGCTGGCGGATTGGCGGCTCTCATATCGCCCATTCGCCGTGCGCTCTCCGGCGCGAAAAGGAACTGGAATGCCCATCGAGTCCTGGAAAGGCGGCGAGATCGACGTTGCCGTCATCGGCGCGGGTGCCGCCGGTGTGGCTGCGGCCCGGCAATTGCAGCTGCTTCGACCCGATCTTTCGATCCTGCTGCTCGAAGCCTCCGATCGCGTCGGCGGCCGTGCCCGGTCGATCCATCCCTTCGGGCCGGATGGAGCCGCGCTCGATCTCGGCTGCGGCTGGCTGCATGGTGCGCGTACCAACGCCTGGACGGAGATTGCGGGGGAGGTCGGTCTGACCGTCGACCGTACGCCCGCGCCCTGGAGCGATGGCGGTCATCGACTGGAGCAGGACACACCCGAGGCACAGGCTGCCGCCGCGGCCGTCAACGACTTTTTCGAGCGCGTCGATGATTATGACGGCAAAGAGGACGCGGATCTGTCCGTGATGGTGTCGCCGGCCGATCCGTGGAGCGAGAGGATTTACGCGGTCGGCGCATTCATGACCGGCGGAGAGCTCGACAGGTCCTCGGTGATCGATCTTGGCCGCTACGATCCCGGTCCCGGCCCCGACTGGCGAGTGCGGCAGGGCTACGGAACGCTGGTGGCCACTTACGGCCGGCCGGTGCCGACCGTTCTTGGCGTGGAAGTCAGCCGTATCGACCATAGCGGCGCCGACCATATCGTGCTTTCGACAGGAAAGGGTGAATTGCGGGCAAAGGCTGCGATCGTTACCGTCTCCACCAATGTCCTGGCTGGCGAACGCATCGCCTTCCAGCCGCCGCTGCCGGAGAAGATCGAGGCGGCTTCACGCCTTCCGCTTGGGCTGGCAAACAAGCTGTTCATTCGCACTGCCGAGCCGGCGATGTTTCCGGAGGACACGCACGTCATGGGTTCGCAGCACAGCCGCCGGACAGGCGCCTATCAGCTGAAGCCGTTCGGCGCGCCTGTCATCGAAGCCTATTTCGCCGCCGATCTCGCGCTCGATCTGGAGCGGCAGGGTATCGATGCCATGTTCGATTTCTCGGTGGATCAGCTGAAGCGCGTCTTCGGCTCGGATGTCGGCGTGAAACTGTCGCCCCTCGTCATGTCGGCCTGGGCGGGCGAGTCCTTTGTCGGCGGCTCCTATTCCTACGCGACGCCGGGCGCCTCGGATCTGCGCGGGGTGTTGGCGGCTCCTTGCGACGATCGTCTGTTCTTTGCCGGAGAGGCCTGTTCGCGGGCGCGCTACTCGACGGCGCACGGCGCCTATGAAAGCGGCGTCGCAGCCGCGGAAGCGGTCGCGAAAGCGCTGTGATGGAGGCCCGATCAGCGGAATGGGGCGCTTCCGGGCGAGAAATAGCGATTTGCCTCGCAAATTTATTGAAAATCACTCTTAAACTTGCGCAGGAACAGGCGTAAACGCAATCAAATACCACCCGATTTGATTTACACCATCCTTCGGGAGATGGGCGGCGAAAACCGCGACAAATGAAGCATTGGAGGAGCCATGAGCAACGGCGACACGTTAACCTTCCACATCCAGAAAAACCCCAATCCCGCGACGGCCAGCGAGCGGGAAGCGCTGCTGCAAAATCCGGGCTTCGGCCGCGTCTTCACCGATCACATGGTGACGATTCGCTATTCGCAGGACCGCGGCTGGCACGATGCCAGGATCGAGGCGCGCAAGGCGCTGGCTCTCGATCCGGCGACCGTCGTGCTTCATTATGCGCAGGAAATCTTCGAAGGCATGAAGGCCTATCACCTGCCTGATGGCGGCGCGGCCCTCTTCCGCCCGAGCGCCAATGCGCGGCGCTTCCACAATTCGGCCGAGCGGCTGGCCATGCCGACCTTGCCGGAAAGCATTTTCGTCGAGTCCGTCCGCGAACTCGTCAAGATCGATCGCGAGTGGATTCCGACCGCCGAGGGATCGTCGCTCTATCTCCGCCCCTTCATGATCGGCTCGGAATCCGCGCTCGGTACGAGGCCGGCCACGGATTACCTTTTCTGCGTCATCGCCTCTCCCGTCGCGTCTTATTTCAAGGGCGGCGCATCGGCCGTGACGCTCTGGGTCTCGGAAAACTACACCCGCGCCGCTCCCGGTGGCACCGGTGCCGCCAAGTGCGGCGGCAACTATGCCGCAAGCCTTTCCGCGCTCGCCGAAGGCCAGCGTGAAGGCTGCGATCAGGTCGTCTTCCTCGATGCCGTCGAAAAGCGCTGGATCGAGGAACTCGGCGGCATGAACATCTTCTTCGTCTTCGACGACGGCTCGCTGCAGACGCCGCCGCTGACGGGCACGATCCTGCCGGGCATCACCCGCGATTCGCTGATCAAGCTCGGCCGCGACACGGGCCTGACCGTTCGCGAGGAGCCTTATTCGATCGAGCAATGGCAGGCGGATGCCGAAAGCGGCCGCCTGCGCGAAGCATTCGCCTGCGGCACGGCTGCGGTGGTGACGCCGATCGGCAAGGTGAAGGGCCGCAAGCACAACTTTACGATCGGCGACGGCAATGCCGGGGCGACCACCCTCCGCCTCAAGGCTGCGTTGACGGACATCCAGTTCGGCCGCGCGCCGGACAAGAACGAGTGGCTCGACCGGCTGTTCTGAGCGGAACGCAGCCTGATCCGCGTCAGGCTCTGACCGGATTGTGATCGATACCCGGCGGGAAGCGCATATCGGCGTTCCCGCCGGGCTCTGGCATGAAAGATCGCATCGTCACCCGAACCATCGGAGTTGTTGTGATGACCAAGATCAGCGAACGTCCCGGCATCGAGCCGGGCGAGACGATCGGCTTTGCCGGTCTCGGCGTCATGGGCCAGCCGATGGCCCTTAATCTGGCAAAAGCCGGTAAGAAACTTGTCGTCTGGAACCGCTCGCCGGCCGCGGCCGAGCCGCTGCGCGAGGCGGGTGCTGCCGTGGCTGCCAGCGCCGAAGAGGTGTTCGAGCGTGCGAGCATCGTCATTCTGATGCTCGTCAGCGAAGCGGTGCTGGATGCGGTCCTGAAGCGCGGGACGCCCGCCTTTGCCAAGCTGGTCGCCGGACATATCGTGGTGTCCATGGGGTCCAACTCACCTGATTATTCGCGCGGGCTGGCGGCCGATATCGCTGCCGCCGGCGGGCGTTATGTCGAGGCGCCGGTTTCCGGTTCGCGGAAGCCAGCGGAAGCAGGGCAGCTTGTCGCGTTGCTCGGCGGCGATGCGCAAGCCGTCGCGCAGGTGCGGCCGTTGCTTGCGCCCATGTGCCGCGAAACGATTCCGTGCGGTCCGGTCGGCAATGCGTTGCTGATGAAGCTTGCCGTCAATCTCTATCTCTGCACCATGCTGGCGGGGCTCGCCGAGGCGGCGCATTTTGCCGAGAGCAATGGGCTCGACCTCAAGACTTTCAAGGCCGCCATCGATGCCGGCCCGATGGCCAGCGATCTGACGCGCGTGAAAATCCCGAAGCTCGTCGCCCGGGATTTTTCAGTGCAGGCGGCAACGGCCGATGCGTTCCACAGCACCGATCTGATCGCTCGGGCGGCGCGCGCGGCCGGCGTGGCATCGCCCGTTCTCGACCTCTGCCGTGCTCTTTATGGGGAGAGCGTCGAGCTCGGCAACAGCCGGCTCGACATGGTGTCGGTGGTCACGGCCATCGAGGCCCGCACCGCGGCGCTTGGCCGCTCCTAGAGCAATCCCAGGAAAAGTGCGCAGCGGTTTTCCGTCCGGAATTGCGCAAAAAGCAAACAGATAGGGCAATTCAGCGATTCCGTGAACCAAGGAACCGCTCTAGCAAACCACAGGCGGATGCCTATGTTGGGTTGGCATTTCAACAGACATTCCTGAGAGGAAAACGGACATGTCTGCCCCTTCTGATAGCAATCTTTTCCGAAAGCTTGGGTTGAAGCATCCCTTGATCGTCGCGCCGATGGCCGGCGGTCCTTCCTCCGTGGATCTGGTGGCATCGGCTTCTGCTGCCGGTGCTCTCGGGGCCATGGGCGGCGCTTACTCCAATGCCGCGGCCATCGAGGCGTTTGCGGCGCAGGTGCGCCAGCGAACCGACAGGCCGTTTTCGATCAACCTCTTCATTCCGCATTCGATCCCGGACATTGCCGCCGATCGGCTTGCGCGGGCTGTGGAGGCGACCGCACGCTATCGGCAGGAACTGGAGCTGCCTTCGCCGCGGCTCGAGGCGCCCTATGAAGAGGATTTCGATGCGCAGTTCGAGGCTGTGCTCCGCATCAAGCCGGCATGCTTCAGCTTCGTCTTCGGTCTGCTGCCTGGCGATCATGTCCGCGAGGCAAAGAAAGCGGGGATTCCGCTGATCGGCACGGCGACGACGCTCGATGAGGCGAGGGCGCTGGAAGACAGCGGGGTGGATGCGGTAACGCTTCAGGGCTTCGAGGCGGGCGGTCATCGCGGCATTTTCGATGCCAGCGCAGCGGACCCGAAAATCGGCCTTCGCGATCTTCTGGCCCAGTGCGTCGGCACCGTTCGCCTGCCGCTGATCGCAGCCGGCGGCATCATGACCTCAGCCGATATTCGGGCGGTGCTAAAGGCCGGGGCGCAGGCCGTTCAGATGGGCACGGCCTTTCTCGCCTGCACGGAGGCTGGAACATCGGCGCCCTATCGCAGGAAGCTCCTCGAAACGGCGGAACGCAGGACGCGGACGACGCGCGCCTTTTCCGGCCGCTTCGCACGCGGCATCGAAAACCGCTTCATGAACGAGATGGACGGGAAGCCGGAAGGCATTCTTCCCTTTCCGGCGCAGAACAAGTTCACGCGGGACATGCGCGGCGCATCGACGGCGAAGGGATTGCCGGATTTCCTGTCGCTTTGGTCCGGCACCGGCAGGGGCGAACTCTGGCAGGGCAGCGCCGCCACGCTGATCGACCGCCTTTTCGTGGAATGACGGTTTCTGGCGCTTCAAAAAGAAAGGAGCCGGCAAGCCGGCTCCCGATTCTGTCCTGAGGCCGATGAAAGCCGTAATCATTCCATGCCGAGTGCGGCCATGTAGGTCTGGAGGATGGATTCCTCTTCCAGACGCTCGTTGGCGTCCTTTTTGCGAAGGCGGATGATCGTGCGGATCGCCTTGGTGTCGTAGCCGCGGCCCTTGGCTTCGCCCATGACGTCCTTGATGTCGGACTGGATGGCGGCCTTTTCTTCTTCGAGACGCTCGATGCGCTCGATGAATTGACGCAGTTCCGCGGCGGCCACGTTCTCGACGCTGTTCTCTTCCATGCACTTCTCCTAAAAGATCTCAAAGGGTCGCTTGCAGCCGGTCGCGGATGATATCGGTGGATCACCGATGCGGCACATCGCTTCAGGGCCGACGCGGTATTTCGAATTCGATCGGGCAGTTGACCTGCCGCGAATGGCGCGCAAGGTCAAGCCGTATTGGTGAAGGGAGCGTTAAACTTTCGGCTTGTTCTGCTCGAAAGCGGCTTTTTGCACAGGCGAGGCTTCCTTTTGATGCAGGTTTTTCCAATCCTCGTAAGGCATGCCGTAGACGATCTCGCGGGACTCGTCCTTGCTCACGGGAAGGCCGGCTTCTTCGGCCGCTTCGCGATACCAGTTGGAAAGGCAGTTGCGGCAGAAGCCGGCAAGGTTCATCAGGTCGATGTTTTGAACATCGCTGCGTTCGCGCAGATGCGAGACGAGGCGGCGAAATGCGGCAGCCTCGAGTTCCGTCTGCTGTTCCTTGGTGAGCGTTGTCATTTCTTTCTCCTCGATTTGGCTTGCGGCGTCGCGCATCAGCTCAGGCTTCATAAGGCCCGGTGCGCGAAGGATACCGCCTGTATTCGTGCAGGACCGGCTCGGCGTTGATCTCGGCAAAGATTTTCGACAGCCGCTCGGCCCAGCCGGCAACGCCGGCTTCATCGCCAATCAGGTCCTGCCGGATCTCAAGCAGTGCATGCGGAATGCCTTTCGTCATGCAATGGCGGAACATCGTGTCGTTCCGCAAGGCGCCGTCGTAAGGCTCGTTGTCTCCAATGACGAGATCGGTATCGGCACCGAGTTTTGCAAGAAGCGGCACCACGGCGCGCTCGTCGCTATCCCAGAGAACGCTTGCGTGCCAGGGTCTCGGCACGCCCTTCCACGCCGGCGTGAAGGAATGCATCGACAAGACCAGCGGCGCCTTGCCCGTCGCGGCCGCCACGCCGGCAATCGTCTCGGCGACCGCACGGTGATAGGGCCGGTGGAAGGTCTCGATGCGGTAGTTCCACTCTTCATCGGTAATCGGATGATTGCCTGCTATGATGGCTCCGTCCGAGATTTTCATGATCAGGGTCGGGTCGTCTTCGCCGCGATTTGGATCGATCAGCAGGCGGGAGAAGCCGCCGAGCACGCCCGGAACGCCCAATCGCCCGCAGAGACGGCGGCAGAGGCTTTCGATGCCGATGTCGTAGGCGATATGGCGGGAAAAGGCGCTTTCCGGCAGACCGAGGTTGCCATAACGCTCGGGCAAATGCCGCATGGCGTGATCGCCGAGAACGACCATGCCTTTGTCACGATTGCCGGGTATGATTTCATACGGTCTGAAGTCGGTCATGCGGATTGTCGATTATCGTAATTTTCAACTCTTTGTTTGATTGCATGTGCGGATGGAAGGTGCAAGGTTCGCAGCTTCGATCGGATGAGGAGCGGTGCGGGGGCGCCGTCACCATACCGTGAAGAAAATATAATCGATTAGAGTTGCGTTGACATTCATCGGATGGCGGCGCAAGAAGACGCAACAACGAATAACCGGGAGCCAATTGGAAGCCGTGTCCAGCCAAGTCGCGCCACGTTTCGTTAAGCGGTCAGGCCCGCTAGCCCGAATCGCCTTCCTCATTCTCGCTGCGGCAGCGCCGTTCTTCTTCATGCCGAATGCGGCACATGCCGATTTCCGAACTTGCAACGGCACGCAGAACCTCGTCGGTGTCGCGATCGGTTATCGCGCGAAGGACGGCTGGGTGACGGAGGGCTGGTGGCAGATCCCGGCCAATACCTGCGCCACCTTGATCGAGGGGCCGCTTCAATCCCGCTATTATTATCTCTACGCAGAAGATGCGGCCCGCGGCGGCCGCTGGACGGGCGACGTCGAAATGTGCGTGGCGGAAAATGAATTCAAGATCCCAGGCGTGAAGGACTGCTACGCGCGTGGCTACCAGAAGATGGGATTCAAGGAATACGACACGGGGCGTCAGGCGAGCTGGATGGTTCAGCTCTCAGATACTCCGGGCAGCCAAGAAAGCCAGAATTGATGAGACGAAACAGAAAAGTCAAAATCCTCGCAACGCTCGGTCCGGCTTCCTCCACCGAGGAGATGATCCAGAAGCTTCATGAGGCCGGGGCAGACCTGTTCCGCATCAACATGAGCCATGCCAGCCATGATTTGATGCGCACGCTGATCCAGCGCATTCGCGCCGTCGAAAGCCGCTGTGGTCGTCCGATCGGCATTCTCGCTGACTTGCAGGGTCCCAAGCTGCGTGTCGGCAAGTTTGCCGAGGGCAAGGTCGATCTCAAGCCCGGCCAGACGTTTACGCTCGACAATCAGGATACGCCCGGCGACAACACGCGCGTCTTCCTGCCGCATCCGGAAATTCTCGAATCGGTCCAGCCCGGCCATCGCCTGCTGATCGATGACGGCAAGCTCGCTCTGCGCGCCGAGAAGTGCGACGGCAAGAGCATCGTCACGACCGTTATTTCCGGTACGAAGATTTCCGACCGCAAGGGCGTCAGCCTGCCCGATACGCTGCTTGGCGTCGGCGCGCTGACCGAGAAGGACCGCATCGACCTCGATGCCGTTCTTGCCACCAATGAAGTCGACTGGGTGGCGCTGTCCTTCATCCAGCGCCCTGAAGACCTCACAGAGGTTCGCAAGATCTCCCATGGCCGCGTCGGCCTGATGTCGAAGATCGAGAAACCGCAGGCCGTCGAACGTATCGAGGAAATCATCGAGCTTTCCGATGCGTTGATGGTGGCTCGCGGCGACCTCGGTGTCGAAATGCCGCTTGAATCGGTTCCCGGCATCCAGAAGCAGCTGATCCGCGCCTGCCGCCGCTCCGGCAAGCCTGTGGTCGTTGCCACGCAGATGCTGGAATCGATGATCTCTTCGCCGGTTCCGACCCGCGCCGAAGTTTCCGACGTCGCGACGGCCGTCTTCGAAGGCGCGGATGCGGTCATGCTCTCGGCCGAATCCGCCTCGGGCGATTATCCCGTCGAAGCCGTGTCGACGATGGCATCCATCGCCCGCACGATCGAGCGCGAGCCGCATTATCCGGGCATCATCTATGCCCAGCGCGCCCAGCCGGAAGCGACCGGCGCCGATGCGATCTCGCTGGCTGCCCGCCAGATCGCCGAAACGCTGAAGCTTGCCGCCATCGTCTGTTACACGTCGTCCGGCACCACCGGCCTGCGTGCCTCGCGCGAGCGTCCGCAGGTTCCGATCCTGGCTCTCTCGCCGATCATCCAGACGGCACGCCGCCTGTCCGTCGTCTGGGGCATGCACTGCGTCGTCACGCATGATGCGACCGACCTTGACGACATGGTCAACAATGCCTGCCGCATCGTTGCCGAAGAAGGCTTCGGCAAGCCTGGTGACCGCATCATCATTTCGGCAGGCGTGCCGCTCGGTACGCCGGGCGCCACGAACATGCTGCGCATCGCCTATATCGGCTCGGACGGCCAGTCCGGCGTGTGATTGCCGATGTAAGACTACGGCAAGCACCCTGAAATATCCGAAACCCGCTGTCGCAAGATGGCGGGTTTTTTCTTGAGGCCGGCGTGCCTGCGATTACCCCAACAGGCGGATTGAAAAAGGGTGGTATCGACCGGCGTGCCTATCTCGATCTGCTGACATCAACGCTCGGCGCCTTGGCTGCGAAGGATGCTGGGTGGGTGGAGTCGTAACGGGCAGTAGCCATTGGTAGCCGAGTCTGTGGAGAGTGCGCCCCCTGTCCCGACAGGGACAAAGGGGGTATCAGCGGCTCGGCACATTGCAGGCAGGCCCCTCTTGCTAAGCACCGCACCACATGCAAGCTTCCTCCCTTCAAGAGGAGGGACCCATGCATCTGACCACGCTGCTCGCCTTCGCCGCCGTTTCCTTCATCGGTATCGCGACGCCGGGGCCGACCGTGCTGCTGGCGCTGACGAACGGTTCGCGCTTCGGTGTCAGGCGCGCCTTGCCGGGCATGGTCGGTGCGGTGCTTTCCGATGCGGTTCTCATCGGTGCCGTCGCCATCGGCCTCGGTGCGCTGCTGGCGGCTTCCGAATTCTGGTTCTCCGCCCTGAAATGGGTGGGTGCGGCCTATCTCGCCTTTCTCGGCATCATGATGCTGCGCTCGAAGGGAACCATCGATAATGCCCTGCAGGCCGGCGCGAGTCAGCCGAGAGGAACTGTCATTTCCATCGGCCTGAAGAGCTTCATGGTCGCCGTCACCAACCCGAAGGGCTATCTCTTCTTCTCTGCCTTCCTGCCGCAGTTCATCGATCCGGCGGCGCCGCAAATGCAGCAATATATCGTTCTGGGCGGTATCTTCGCTGCGCTCGATTTCGCGATCATGTTCGGCTATGCGGTTTTCGGCTCGCAGGCCGTGCGCGTGCTGAGGTCGGAGGGAGCGAAATGGCTCGAGCGCGCCTGTGGCGGCGCGCTGCTGGCTCTGGCTGGATCGCTGGCGCTGTATCGTCGCGCTGTAAACTGAAGGCTTAGTGGCGGCCGAGCGCCGCTTCGAAGACATCCTGATCGACATTGCCGCCCGATGTGACGGCGATCACCACATCGCTGTCGATATCCTTGCCGTGGAAGAGCGCTGCGGCCAGCGCCACGGCGCCCCCGGGTTCAACGACGATCTTCAAGCGGGTGAAGGCGAGCGCCATGGCCTTCTGTGCCTCTTTGTCCGACACGACGAGGCCGGGGCCGCAGAGGCGTTTCAGGATCGGAAACGTGATGTTGCCCGGCTGCGGCGTGATGATGGCGTCGCAGATCGAGCCTTGCAGCGCGGCATTGCGCTCGATCCGTCCGGAAGCCAGCGAGCGGGCGGTGTCGTCGAAATTTTCCGGTTCGCAGGGGCGCACCTTGAGGCCCGGCGCGCGGGATTCAAGCGCCAGCGCGATGCCCGAGGTCAGGCCGCCGCCACCGCAGGGGACGAGCACGCTTGCCGACTCGATGCCTTCTTCGGCCGCCTGTTCGGCGATTTCCAGCCCCGTCGTTCCCTGTCCGGCGATCACCTGCGGCTCGTCGAAGGGCTTGATAAGCGTCAGGCCGCGCTCTTTCGAAATGCGTGCGCCGATCTCGTCGCGATCTTCCTTGATGCGGTCGTAGAGCACGACTTCGGCGCCGAAGGCGCGGGTATTGGCGATCTTCAGCTTCGGCGCATCCGTCGGCATGACGATGACGGCGGGAATGCCATGCAGCTTTGCGGCCAGCGCCACGCCCTGCGCATGGTTGCCGGAGGAGAAGGCGATAACGCCTTTGGCGCGCACGGACGGCTCCAGCGCCGAAACCGCCGACCAGCCGCCGCGAAACTTGAAGGAGCCGGAATGCTGCAGGCATTCGGCCTTCACGAACAGGCGCCGCCCGGCGATTTCATCGAGGAAGGGCGAGGAGAGAAGCGGCGTGCGCCGGGCCCGGCCGCCGAGGCGAGCGCGGGCGGCTTCGATCATTGCGATATCGACCATGGAGGGATCACTCTTCTGACTCAGAAAGACTTTCCATCCATAAAGCGCCCGCCTTCTCTTTAAAACAAGGAGATTGTCCCCGTGACACTTCAGGCGACGCCGGGCAGCGAGAGATGTCCGACATGATAGACCTGGAGGCCGGATCGATCCGGATGTTTGGGTGGCTCGGCCAGGAGACGGAAGCGCACCAGCGTCCAATGGGTCGGCTCGAAGGCGATGACCGAGGCGAGCGCGTCGCCATTCGATAGCGCCATGGCCGCGGCCTCACTTTCTTCCGCCCGAAGGTCGGCCAGCGACGCATTGATATCGATGGCGGCGACCTCGCGCGTGGCGAACCTTACGCTGCGAATATCGGCTGCTGCATCAGCGCGCCAGGCGACCCAGGTGTTGACCTGCGGGCGGCCGAAGTTTTCGGTCAGGGCTGCGAAGCCGGTGCCGCAGACGAAGTCGCTCAAGCCCTCTTCTTCATGCCAGACATAGAAGGGAGCGTAGAGGTTCCGCCTGCTCGCCGTGACCGCATCGCCCTTTCTGGCCGTGAGATAGGCCTTGAACTTGAGGCCCGGCAGATTGTCGAGCAAGGGGCCCTTGTCGCGGATGCGGCGGTCGATGATCGCCATGTCGTAATCCGCGGGCAGGGGGAAATCATACTGCATGGCGATCATGGTCGTTCCTCCAGCCAGGTCACGGCACTGCCGTCCAGCGCCGCCTGGATGCTGATGTAGGAAAAGGTGCTTTCGGGTGCCGCGCCGTGCCGATGGCGCTCGTTCGGTGCGAAGCTGATGCAGTCGCCCGCCCGCAATTCTTCGGCGGAGCCGCCGTAACGTTCGGCAAGCCCGACGCCGGACAGGACGTAGAGGATCTGTCCGTGCGGATGCGTATGCCAGCGCGTCATGACACTCGGTTCGAGGTCGCAGCGCATGGCGGTAAGGTTGCCGTTTTCACTGCTCTCCACCAGCGATTCCACCCAGAAAGAGGCGGTGGCGATGCCTTCGGGCGATCGACGCATGTTGGTGCCGGCGCGGTGGATGGCGGGCGATTGGGAAGAGGTGGTCTGCGGCATCGCTGTCAGGCCTGCTCGATCATCTGGGCGCGGCCGTCGGCAAAGGACCAGTCCTCGCGCGTCGCCGTGGTGATGGTGATCATGATGTCCTCGGGGCGGACGCCGGGCGCGTCGGCGAGAAGCTCGGCAACCCGGCGGTAGAAGGCCTTCTTGACGTCCGTGCTGCGCGGCTTGCCCGTCGTGACATCGAAGAAGACGTAGTTGTCCGAGCGCGGTATGCCGGCGAAATAGGTCCGGTCAAAGATGAGCTCATGCGGTTCCAGCTGGTGAATGGCCTGGAAACGATCCGTCGGCGGCACCTCGAAGGCTTCCACCAGTGCGCGGTGGAAATTGTCCGACAGCGCTTTCAGATATTCCGGCGACTTGCCGCGCAGAAGGGTGATGCGGGTGAATGGCATGGGATGCTCCTGTCCTTGCGTCACTTGACGAGCATAGAATGCCAGTGGATAATCATCCCGAAAATCAGATAATTCTGGATATATAATCCCAAAAATATGGATGGTTATGCATGCGGAAGGTTATCTTCGATCTCGATGTGCTGCGCAGCTTTGTTACCGGCATGGATCTCGGCAGCTATGCCAAGGCGGCCGACAGGCTCGGGCGCTCGACCTCGGCGATCAGCGCCCAGCTCAAGAAGCTGGAGGAGCAGGCGGGTACGCCGATTTTTCGCAAGGCCGGGCGAGGGCTGGCTTTGACGGAGGCTGGCGAGACGATGCTCGGTTACGCGCGGCGGCTGCTGGACCTGAACGACGAGGCTGCCACCGCACTGCATGGGACCGAGCTGGAGGGGTGGGTTCGCCTGGGCTTGCAGGAAGATTTCGGGGAAACGCTGCTGCCCGAAGTGCTTGGACGCTTCGCGCGCGCGCATCCAAAGGTGCGTATCGAGGCGCGTGTCGTGCGCAATGCGGAACTGATCGAGCGGATAACGTCAGGCAAGCTCGATCTGGCGCTTGCCTGGAGCGATGGCTTCCGCACAGCCTATACGGATCGTATTGCGGAAGTGCCGACATGCTGGGTCGGCCCGGCGAACGGCGCGGTGCGGTGGCATGCCGAGAGTGGCGAGATCATGCCTCTGGCCTCGCTCGAGGCGCCGTGCCTGCTGCGGACCGTCGCCACGAAAGCGCTCGACCGCGCCGGTATCGGCTGGCGGGTATCCTTTGTCAGCCCGAGCCTCGGAGGGCTTTGGGCGGCGACGGCGGCGGGTCTCGGCCTTGCGCTGCGCACCCCGCTCGGCCTGCCGCTAAAGGTGCGGCAACTGATGCCGGGCGAAGCCGGCCTGCCGCCCTTGCCGAAGCTGGATCTCGTGTTGCATCGTGCCGAGGCGGAAGCAAGTCCGGCGACGGAACGGCTGGCATCGATCATCCTGCAGGCGGTGCGGCAGACGGTCGAGACCGTGCCGCAGAGCCGGATATTCGAGGATGTGCCCGACTACGGTGTCGTCACGGCCTGAGAGGAGGCTTGTCGGCAGGACAGCTGGCCGCCGAGGCTGGCGATGCGGATTTCCGCCTGTGCAGCAAGGGCTTGCAGATCGCGCGGCTGGCCTGCCAGCCGTTCGATGGCGGCAATCGCGACATCCGTCGTCACGTAGTCGGGCTTGTGGCCGAGATTGCGGATGGTGACGAGTTCGGCGTCGGCGATATCTCGCGCAAGACCGCGTGAATGCAGTTCTTCCAGCACGATATCGTCGCTGTCGCCGGTGATGATGACCGTAGGCGCCTTGATCTCGCGATAGCGCGGCGCGTGAGCGGAGACATAGGCTAGAAGATTGACGACATCGGCAGCGTTGTTACGGAAGGTGTGCGGCCGCAGCACCAGTTCGGGCGCGGTTTTCATGATGTAATCCGCCGGTCGCTCGTTCGGGCGGAAGATGCTGAGCGTGCCGGTCTCGACCCGGCGCAGGCCGATCGGGATGACGAACAGATGCGTGAAGAGCCAGCCGAGGACGGGCATGGCGGCGAGCGTATAGTACCAGTCGACGCCGCCGGACCAGGGATGCGTGGCCGGCGCGAGAAAGAGCAGCCCCTCGGTCCTCTCCGGATGGCGCATGCCGAAGGCGGCGGCGATCGCGCCGCCGAAGGAGTGGCCGATGATGATGGCGCTCTGGATGCCGCGCTTGTCCATCAGTCCGGCGATGGCATCGGCCTGGCCGGAGGGAAGGGCGTTCTCTGCCGTTCCGCGCTCGGAATATCCATGGCCGGGACGATCGACGAACAGCATCTCCGCACGGCCGCTTAAAGGCGCGGCAAAGGCTTCGAACTGATCGCGCAGATTGCCGCTGGCGCCGTGAATGAAGACCAAGGCGGGCAGGTCCGCCGTGGTCGGGCGTGGCAGATGCACGGCGTTGAGACGGTAGCCGCCGATATCGGTCAACTCGCCTATATTGGGATAGGTCTGCTCGATGGCGCGCGTCTTATAGGCGGAAAAGCCTGCGGCGACGACAAGAAACATGACAATGACAGCGAGCAGAGAATCGATCATTGCGGCACGGATCAAATATCTTGAGCCATCAATCTAGCGCATCGTTCCAGCTTTTCATCCCTTCCAACCTGATTTGGCCAACCTGATTTGGCCGACCTGCTTTGGACGGCGGGATGAGCCTGGCTGCGGCAAAACGTCAGGTGGGGCTTCCGGCAATCTTCTCCGAGAGCTTGTCCGCTTCGTCCTGGGCCGACCGGCTCGCCGGATAGATTTCCAGAAAGCGCTCCCAGGCCTTGAGGGCCAGCGCATCGTTGCCGCGCTCGGTCAGGATGGCCGCCATGCCGGCCAGCGCGCCGAAATGGCGCGGCTCGATGCGCAGCACCTGATTGATGTCTTCCATCGATTTTCGATAGTCGCCAATGGCGAAATTGAGCGTCGCGCGCCGGTTCCAGCCTTCGACATAGTCGGGCTTCAGCGAGATCACCTGATCCAGATAATCCATGGCAGCGGCATTGCGCTTGTCCTGAATGGCCTTGTCGGCCCATTGCATCAGGAGATTGATCGTGGCGCTGCCGGAATCGCTGAGTTCGGCATTGATCTGTTCCGCGATCATATTGGCCTGATCGGGATCGCGCTGGCGCTTCAGAGCCGTGAACAGATTGTCGAGCTGCTGCTTGGGCGACAGGCTGCCGGAAGAATCGCCGGGATCCTTCTTTTCCATCAGGCTCGTCTCATCCGCCAGCGCCGCGTGCGGGGCGGAGGCGGTCAAGGCAAACAAAATCGGCAGGGCTAGATATGACAAAGCAAAAACGCGCATGGCGGGCATAGTAGCCCGCCAATGTCGAAGATCAAAACAAATTTGATGCGATCAACTAAAACTGAACGCCGGATCGCTGCGATCCGAGCCGCGCGCTATATCAGCCCTGACGAGCCTTGTAGCGCGGGTTCAGCTTGTTGATGATGTAGATGCGGCCCTTGCGGCGGACGAGACGGTTGTCACGGTGGCGCGCCTTGAGCGACTTGAGCGAATTCTTGATCTTCATTTTTCTGATCCGCGATGTTCGAGGGGGAATGTCACATTCGCCCGGGTCTTTAACAATCAAAAGCGCGCTCGGGGCGCGCTCTTTAGGGTGGGGAGCAAATACCCTGTCATACCGGGCCTGTCAACCATGTCAGGGGCTTTTTCCCGCCGTTCTCAGCGCAGAAGCTGTGTAACATGGCCCATCTTGCGGCCCGGCCGCGCTTCGGTCTTGCCGTAAAGGTGTACCAGCGCGTCGTCAAGGCGCAGCCATTCCGGCAGCGCCAGGATGTCGTCGCCGATCAGGTTGGTCATGACACAATCCGAATGACGCCGTGGATTTCCGAGCGGAAGGCCGGTCACGGCGCGGATATGCTGCTCGAATTGCGAGATGACGCAGGCGGCTTCCGTCCAGTGACCGGAATTATGCACGCGCGGCGCCATTTCATTGGCGATCAGGCTGCCGTCGGCAAGCACGAAGAACTCGATGCCGATGACGCCCACGTAGCCGAGCGCCGTCAATATCCTTTCGGCGGCTTGCCGGGCAGCGCTCGCGGTCTGTTCCGAAATGGCGGCGGGCAGCGTCGAGGTGTGGAGAATGCCGTTGCGATGGATATTCTCGGCCGGGTCGTAGCAGGCGACCGTACCGTCGCTTCCACGCGCAGCGATGATGGAAATCTCGCGCTCGAAGGACACGAAGCTCTCGAGAATCAGCGGCACGTTGCCCAAAGCCGCATAGCCGCCTTCGGCGCTGTCGGCCGCCGAGCGATAGACGCGCTGACCCTTGCCGTCATAACCCAGGCGGCGGGTCTTCAGCACGCCTTGTCCGCCGAAATCGACGAGCGCCTTTTCGAGGTCGGCCTGGCTGTCGACGGCATGGAATCGGGCAGTCGGGATGCCGCAGCCATTGATGAACTGCTTTTCGGTCAGCCTGTCCTGCGCCATCTCCAGCGCCTTCGGCGGCGGATAGACCGCTACCTGGGATGCAAGCTCCCCGGCGGCGGAAACCGGCACGTTCTCGAACTCATAGGTCACGACATCGCAGCGCTTCGCCAATTCGGCAAGGGCTGGCGCATCGTCATAGGCGGCAACGATCTGTTCGTTGGCGACCTGGGCCGCGGGACAATCCGCCTGCGGCTCGAGGACGATGGTCCGGAAATTCAGGCGTGCGGCCGCCATGGCCAGCATGCGGCCGAGCTGGCCGCCGCCGATGATGCCGATCGTCTTCGCGCTCATAGGTCGTCCATCGGATATTCGGCGACCGCAGCGCTCTGGCGCGCGCGCCATTCGTCAAGCCGGTCGGCGATCTCTTCATCGCCGAGGGCCAGGACGGCAGCGGCAAGAAGGGCGGCATTGACCGCGCCGGCTTTGCCGATTGCCAGCGTTCCCACAGGAATGCCGGCCGGCATCTGTACGATGGAGAGCAGGCTATCCTGCCCGGACAGCGCGCGGGACTGCACCGGAACGCCGAAGACCGGCAGCGGCGTCATGGATGCGGCCATGCCCGGCAGATGCGCCGCGCCGCCGGCTCCGGCGATGATGACCTTGAAGCCCTCGTCCCTTGCGCCCTTGGCGAAGTTCATCAGCCTGTCGGGCGTGCGATGGGCGGAGATGATGCGCGCATCATAGGTGATCTCGAGCGCTTCCAGGGTGTCTGCGGCATTCTTCATGGTCTCCCAGTCGGACTGGCTTCCCATGATGATGGCGACAGGAGGTCTTTCGGTCATCATCGTTCCGTTATGCTCCTCAGGCAATGATATCGGGAATGATCTGGTCTTCCAGCTTGCTCAGCTTGTCCTTGATGACGAGCTTCTTCTTCTTCATGCGCTGGATGCGAAGGGCGTCGCAGCCGGTCTGAATCATGGCGTTGATTGCGGCGTCATAATCTTCGTGTTCCTGACGCAGCCGCGCCACGATCAGCCTGATTTCCGCCTGTTCCTGATCGGCCATGTTTCTTTCCCCAGCATATTGCGGAATCGCATTCGTTCCGTCTCCTGAATCCCGCAAGCTCCTATCATCAAATGGCGGTAACGGGAAGTTATCCTTCATCACGAATTTGCCGCCTATAAGACACGTTTTCGCCTTCGACAAAGGCCGGATATTATGGCACAGTAAGAGGGTTGTGACACCTAGAGCCTTGGCGAATGGATGGTTGAGGCTCTTCAGAGGAAGGAAGGGTCATATGACTGTTCAAGCTCATCTTGAATCGCTCGAAAAGAAACATGTCGCTCTTGAGGAGGAGCTGCATCTGGCACTGTCATCTCCCTCTATAAATGATACCCAAATAGCCGACATCAAACGGAAGAAACTACGCGTCAAGGACGAAATCCAGCGTCTACGTTCGTCAGTTCACTGACGCGACGCTTTCAAAGTTCAACAGAAGCCATCGATCTTGGGGCAAAAGGCAGATCGAAAGGTCCTGAGGCAAATTTCCTGAGATCGATGAGCATTTCCATCAAAACGGATGCGCCAGTTCTTTCGTGTCGAAAGCAGGGGCTGGCGCGATTTTCCGCAGAGCCGCGAAAGCGGGGGACCTTAGGACCAGAACTGATCCAGCCATAAATTGAGCTTGTCGAAACCGCGGCTGTTGACCGCGTATATGCGTTTCGTCCCTTCATTGGTGACGGAAACGAGATTGCTGTCGAGAAGCGCCTTTAGATGCTGCGAAACGGCGGGACGGCTGATGGGCAGGCCCTGTGCCAGTTCGTTGACCGTTTTGGGTGCACGGCGCAATTCCTCCAGCAGATAACGCCGGTTCGGATCCGCGATGGCTGCGAAAGGGTCCATGGTCGACATGGCGGAAAGCTACGTCAAACGCCCAAGGGCGGCAAGTTAATTGTGCGCTGCATGATATAATGTGCGAGCAGGCCGCTGCCGGCGGTTGCGGCATGGCGCATTTTGCCGCGAACGGCCGGTTTCGGTTGCTGCCTCTTGTCAGAGAGGGCTAACGGATTTACTCACGACTCTCGAACCGCTGAGCCGTCGCCGACGATGGAAGCCGAAACCATGGAAGCCCGCATGACCGTGCCCGAAGATCGTTGCCGCCTCGTTCTCATCGTTCCCGACATTGCCGATATCGAGCAGCGGACGAAGGCAGTGGCCGATGCCCTGAGGGGCGGCGATGTCGCCTCGGTGATCATTCCGCAATACGGGCTCGACGATGGCACGTTCCAGAAGCATGCGGAAAAGCTGGTGCCTGTGGTGCAGGCGGCCGGTGCGGCGGCCCTGATTGCCGGAGACAGCCGCGTGGCGGGCCGCGTCAAGGCCGATGGGCTGCACATCGCCGGTAAGCTCGCGGATTTGGCGGAAGCGGTGGAAAAATTCGTGCCGAAGCTGATTGTCGGCGGTGGCAGCGCGACCGAGAGGCACAGCGCCCTGGAAATCGGCGAGCTGCGGCCGGACTACATATTCTTCGGCAAGCTCGATGGCGACATCAAGTCCGAAGCTCATCCGAAAAACCTCGCGCTAGGCGAATGGTGGGCTTCGATGATCGAGATTCCATGCATCATCATGGGCGGCAGCGATCCGAAATCGGCTCTGGACGTGGCCTTGACGGGCGCCGAATTCGTCGCGCTGCACACGGCGGTTTTTGCGGACCCCGCAGCGGCGCCGTCGATCGTCGCCGAAGTGAATGCGCTTCTGGACGAAAAAGCGCCACGGTTTGAGGATTGATAGCGATTCATGTCGTTCAAGCCCCGATTCCGCCATCGTTCGTTTCTTGCCTTGCTTGCAGCCGGGCTCGCGGCATTTCCATTGCCGGCTGCGGCGCAATCGGGCAATGGCGATACATCGCTGCCCGGCGTTGCGGCGCCCGCGGAAAAGGGCGCGCGGCCGGATGACAAAGCGCAATCCGACGACGACTCGGCCGTGCCGGACGCACCGCCGCGCAACGACAGCATCGTGACGCGGCCGCTCGGCGCGGATGCCGGCAGTTTCAAGACTGAAAACATCCAGCCGGGCGCCGAGCCGAAGAACGGAAGCGACATCAAGCCGTCGCAGGGCGTCGGCGTATTCGAACGCATGGGTGCCAAGCTGCCCGACCTGCCGCCGGAAAAGCCGTTCACCGGCAAGATCGACGATGCCTACGGCGCGTTCCAGCGCGGTTATTATCTGACGGCTTTCCAGAAGGCGTTGCCGCGGGCGCAGCTTGGCGACCCGGCGGCGCAGACCCTGATCGCAGAGCTGATGTCGCAGGGATTGGGCGTCAGGCGCGATCCCAAGAATGCCGCCTTCTGGTACAGCAAGGCGGCCGAGGGCGGGGATCCCACCTCGATGTTCAAATATGCGCTGATCCTGATCGAAGGGCGCGATGTGCCTCGTGACCAGAAGAAGGCGGACGAGTGGATGAGAAAGGCGGCCGAGGCCGGCCAACCTTCCGCCGAATTCAATGTGGCCCAGATGCTGACGGCCGAAAATCCGGGCATCAAGGGCCTGCAGATGGCGCTTCCCTATTATGAGAAATCCGCCGAGCAGGGCATTGCCGATGCGCAATATGCCGTCTCGCAGCTTTATCTCAATCTTCCCGACCTGCCGCCGGAAAAGAAGGCGCGCGCCCGCGAATGGCTGTCGCGTGCGGCCAATGCCGGCTTCGATACCGCGCAGCTCGACATGGGCATCTGGCTGATCAACGGCACCGGCGGCAAGCAGGACCTGGAAAACGGCTTCAACTGGATGCGCGTCGCTGCCTATCGCGGCAACGTCGTCGCGCAGAACAAGCTGGCGCACCTCTATATCAATGCCATCGGCACGAAGCAGGACCCGGTGGCGGCGGCGACATGGTATGTCATTTCGCGCCGTGCCGGCCTGAAGGACTCCGAGCTTGAGGATTTCTATCAGGGCATCGAGGACTACCAGCAGAAAGCGGCCATCGATGCCGCCAACAAGTATCGCCGCGCGCAATAAGAGCGGCGTCGAATTCCGTCATATCGGAGCGGATGTGACGTCAGTTTGCGTGTGCTGCAGCCTCGCCACTTGAAATTCCCCCGATTTTATGGTCTTGAGGCCGCCAATCTTTTATTTCCGCTGACGCTCCCGCTCCGTCGGGGCCTGCTTTTGGGCCCGGTCAGCGCTCTCTGCATTACCCAAGGAAACCCGATGGCCCGTTCTGCTCTTCTCAATGTCATGGTTCAGGCTGCTCTCAAGGCAGGCAAGTCGCTCAGCCGCGATTTCGGCGAAGTGCAGAACCTGCAGGTTTCGGTGAAGGGACCGGGCGATTTCGTCAGCCAGGCGGATCTGAAGGCGCAGAAGGTCATCCGCGACGAGCTGATGAAGGCCCGCCCGACCTACGGCTTTCTCGGCGAGGAAAGCGACGAGGTGAAGGGGACGGACGGCGCGCATCGCTGGATCGTCGATCCGCTCGACGGCACCACCAACTTCCTGCACGGCATTCCGATGTTTGCCGTCTCGATCGCCCTGGAGCGCAACGACGAGATCGTTGCCGGCGTCGTCTTCAACCCGGCGACCGATGAGCTCTATACGGCCGAACGCGGCGGCGGCGCCTTCCTCAACGACCGCCGCCTGCGCGTCGCCTCGCGCCGCGTGCTGTCGGACAGCGTCATCGGCTGCGGCGTTCCGCATCTCGGCCGCGGCAATCACGGCAAATTCCTCGTCGAGTTGCGCCACGTCATGGGCGAGGTCGCCGGCATGCGCCGCCTCGGCTCCGCGTCGCTCGATCTTGCCTATGTTGCTGCCGGCCGCTTCGACGGCTTCTGGGAAACCGGCCTGTCTCCCTGGGACATCGCGGCCGGCATTCTGCTCGTTCGTGAAGCCGGCGGTTTCGTTTCGGACTTCCATGGCGGCACCGACATGCTCGGCACGAATTCGATCATCTGCGGCAACGAGCATATCCAGAAAGCGCTCGCCGAAGTGGTCAAGCGGCCGATCCCGACGAAATAAGTTTAGCTTCCGCTGCTTTTCGGCCGATAAAACAGTCTGTTGCCAACGGGCTGTTTTGTGCTTTCCGTCTCTTCAATTCGGCACAATGTTGCTCTAGTCTCCGGCTGCGGAAAATGCGGCGGAGCGTGTGATGGAAAATGTGAATCTGTCGGATCTGGGATCGACCGACAACGTATCGGGCAGCTACGCCTACAAGCTTTCAAGCCCGATGGCGTTCTTCTGGACGATGGTCCTCTTCCTGATTATCGTCGGCTTCATCGTCTCCATCCTGTTTCGGCAGGCTCAGGTCGCTTTCCTGCACAATCCCGGCCTCAACGGCCTGATCCTGGGCGTTCTGGCCGTCGGCATCCTGCTCGTGTTCAATCATGTGCTGATGCTGAGGCCGGAGGTTCGCTGGTTCAATCATTTCCGCGCCGTCGGCAACGCGGACAAGGTCGGCCGCAATCCGCGGCTCCTGGCGCCGATGCGGGCGCTGATCGGCAACCGCCGCGCGATGCAGCTTTCCACGGCGACGCTGCGCTCCATTCTCGATTCGATTGCCACGCGTCTCGACGAATCGCGCGACACCTCGCGCTACCTCATCGGCCTGCTCGTCTTTCTCGGTCTGCTCGGCACCTTCTGGGGCCTGATCGGCACGATCGGTTCGATCAACGACGTCATCCAGGGCCTCGATGCCGGCACCGGGGACAGCGGCGATATTCTCAGCGCCTTGAAATCAGGGCTCTCCGGCCCGCTGGTCGGCATGGGCACGGCCTTTTCCTCCTCGCTGCTCGGCCTTTCCGGATCGCTGATTCTCGGTTTTCTCGACCTGCAGGCCGGCCGTGCGCAGAACCGCTTCTACACCGAGCTGGAAAACTGGCTCTCCTCCGTCACCGACGTCGGCTCCGATCTTACCCCCGTTATCGAGAGTGCCGCCGGCGCCTCTTCGGAGGATGTGCGGGCGCTGTCGGACTATCTGCGCAAGATTGCCGAGGAGGGCGGCGGCCAGCGTTCGGTAACGGCCATGGCAAACCTTGCCGAAGGCATTCAGGGCCTGGTCAAGAACATGCGCAACGAACAGCAGATGCTGCGTGACTGGATCGAGGCGCAGCAGGAAGAGGCGAAATCGATGCGCCGCACGCTCGACCGTCTTGCCGACCGCATCGGCCATATCGAGAAGACCGGGAGCAAGTAAGTCATGGCGCTCGCCCGCAACCGACGCCACCAGAGAAGCGTCGACTATTGGCCCGGTTTCGTCGATGCGCTGTCCACGCTGCTGATGGCCATCATGTTCCTGCTGACGGTGTTCGTCGTCGGCCAGTTCATCCTCAGTCGCGAAATTTCCGGGCGCGACGAGGTGTTGAACCGCCTCAACAGCCGCATCAACGATCTGGTGCAGCAACTGGCGCTGGAAAAGAGCGGCAAGCAGGATCTGGAGGACGCCGTCGCCAACCTGCAAGCGTCGCTGTCATCGGCGGAGAGCGAGCGCTCGCGGCTGCAGGCCCTCCTCGCCGCCGGTTCCGGCAATAGCCAGGCTGCCGAACAGCGCGCCGGCACGCTCTCGCAGGATCTAGAGGAACAGAAACAGGTAAGCGCGCGCGCCCTCAGCCAGGTCGATCTCCTCAACCAGCAGATTGCCGCCTTGCGCAGCCAGATCGCTGCCGTGGAGGCGGCTCTCCAGGCATCCGAGGCCAAGGACCAGTCGTCGCAGGTCAAGATCGCCGATCTCGGGCGGCGGCTGAACGTGGCGCTGGCGCAGCGTGTGCAGGAACTGAACCGCTATCGCTCCGACTTCTTCGGCCGGCTGCGCGAAATTCTCTCCGACCGCGACAATATCCGCATCGTCGGCGACCGCTTCGTCTTCCAGTCCGAAGTGCTGTTCCCATCCGGCGCCGCCGATCTCAATCCCGCCGGTCAGGCGGAAATGACCAAGCTTGCGGCCGCCCTCATCGATCTGGCCAAGGAAATTCCACCGGAAATCAACTGGGTGCTGCGCGTCGATGGTCACACGGACAATGTGCCGCTTTCCGGCAATGGCCGTTACCCGGACAACTGGGCGCTGTCCTCGGCCCGCGCTATCGCCGTCGTCAAGTTCCTGATTTCGCAGGGCGTTCCTGCCGACAGGCTGGTCGCGGCCGGCTTCGGCGAATTCCAGCCGATCGCACCCGGCGACACGCCGGATGCGCGCGCCACCAACCGCCGCATCGAGCTGAAGCTGACCGAAAAGTAATCGCTTCGAGCAATTCCGTGACAGGTGCGTAACGGTTTTCCGTTTGGAACTGCGCGAAAACAAAGCGATAGAGTATTTTCGCGATTTCGAAGAAAAGCGGAAAGGTCCTAGAGCGTTTCAGGTTTTAACGGAAGCGTATCCAGCATTAGCGAAGTAGTTGCCGCATTCGCTTGGCTCGATGGTTTTGACGAGATTGCCGATGTAACGCCAGGTGTCATCGACGGTTCGCTTCTGTGCCAGGCGCATCCAGTGTTTGATTTTGGCGAAGGCCTGTTCGATCGGATTGAGGTCGGGTGAATAGGGCGGCAGATACCAGAGCCGTGCACCAGCGTTGCGGATTATCTGACGGATGGCGACCGACTTGTGGGAACCGAGGTTATCCATGACGACGATGTCTCCGGGTTCGAGGATCGGTAAGAGTAGCTGCTCGACATAGGCTCGGAAGCACTGGCCGTTGATCGGCCCATCGAAGACACAAGGTGCCACGAGCCGATCGCAGCGCAGCGCGCCAAGGAAAGTCAGAGTGCGCCAATGACCATGCGGGGCGAAGCTACGTAGGCGTTTGCCCTTCGGCCCCCAGCCTCGAAGCGGCGCCATGTTGGTCTTGATCCAGGTTTCATCAATGAAGACCAATCGCCTTGGATCGAGACCGGTCTGCCAGGACCGCCACCGCTGTCGTCGCCGCGCAATGTCGGCGCGCGCCTGCTCACGGGCGAACAGTGTTTTTTTTGAACCGTAACCCCTCGCGCCGCAGGAACTGCCATACGGTATCGTGGGATACCTTCACCCCTCGTACGGCCAACTCTTCCTTCAACGCATGCAGTGACAGATGCGGCGTCTGGTTGACCCGTTCCACGATAAACGCCCGGTACGGCTCCAGAGCACGCTTACGATGACCACCCATCTTCCCCGGCCCAACAGATCCGCTCGAACGATAACGCTGAGACCACTTCACCGCTGAAGAGGCCGCAATAGCGAACCGCGCCGCCACCGACCGGCAGCTCTCGCCGGCCTCGATCGCATCAACAACACGCTTGCGAAGATCATTTGAAATAGGTCGAGCCATCCGATGCTGGCCTCCACTCCAGCCAGAATCTTGAATCACAAAATAGCCAAAAACGGAATCCCTTCCGATTCAGATAAAAGCGGAAACGCTCTAGCGGCGATCGAGCCGGGTGGCGAGGCGTCGCAGCAGAAATCGCCGCACGGCCTCGCTGCTGCTCAATCCGATCGCCGAGCGGTAAGCGCTCGTTGCGTATTCCATATCGCCGGCTTCGGCCAGCAGATGCGCGCGAACGGCCCAATAAGGCTGATAGTTGACGATATCGCGCTCGGCCATCCGGTTCAGGAGCTCCAGTCCGGCACCGGGGCCGTCCATGCGGGCGACAACGGCGGCGTGACTGACGCGTGCGCCGGTGGTCGGCTTCATGATCAGAAGTGCTTCGTAAAGCCTGGCGAGCGCCCGCCAGTCGGTCGTGCCGCAGCGCCGCCGTTCGGCGTGTACGGATTGAATTGCCGCCAGGCACTGGAACGGGCCGAAGCGAGCGAAAGCGCCTGCCTGCCGGAGAAGGTCATCGGCTTCGGTAATCATCGCGGCGTCCCAGAGCACGGTATCCTGCTGATCGAGGGGGATGTAGTCGCCGCTCGCATTGCGCCGCGCGCCGCGACGGGATTGGCTGTAGAGCATGAGCGACAGCAGGCCCATCGCTTCCGGCTCACGGGGCAGGGTGGCATGCAGCGCGCGCCCGAGCCATATGGCTTCCTCCGCCAGCGAGCCCTGCTTCTCGCTGTCTCCGAGCCCCTCCCATCCGAGGCCATAGGCTGCGTAGATCGCCGTGAGCACCCCGGCCAGCCGATCCGGCAGCATGGGTTGCTCCGGAACGGTAAAGGGGATGCGGGCATCGCGAATCTTGATCTTTGCCCGCACGAGCCGCTGGCTCATGGTCTCCGGCGCAACGATGAAAGCCTTCGCTATGGTGGCCGCATCGATGGCGAGCACGGTTTGCAGCATCAGTGCCGCGTGTATCGTGGTGTCGATGGCGGGATGGGTGCAGGCAAAGAGGAGTTTCAGCCGCTCGTCGGGGAAGGGTGGATGATCCGCATTCATGCGCTCCTGCGCCTCTTCCATCGCCATCTCTATTCTCACCCGGCCCGCGGCCTTGACGGTCTCGTGCCTCAAGCCGCGGATCAGGTTGCGTCGCGCGGCGACCAGCAGCCAGGCTTCCGGATTGTCGGGTATTCCCCGCTCCGGCCAGCTGCGCAGCGCTGCGGCAATCGCCTCCGACAAGGCATCTTCCGCAGCCGGCACATCATGCGAGCGCGCGGCGAGAAAGGCGATCAGCTTGCCGTAGGATTGGCGCGCCACCTGCTCGGTGGCGCGTTGAGCGTCGGACAGCATGAAGGCCTACATCTGCAAGCGCGGCCGTACTTCGACCGAGCCCTGATGCGAGATCGGTACCCGCACGGCCCATTCGAGCGCGGCATCGAGATCCGGCACATCGATCAGGTAAAAGCCGCCGAGCTGCTCCTTGCCTTCGGGAAAGGGGCCGTCCTGCACATCATGATCCTCGCCGCGACGGCGGATCACGGTGGCAGTCTCGGGTGGGCTGAGCCCGGCGCCGCCTGTCATGATGCCGGCTTGAACAAGGGCCTGGGTGTAGGCGATCCAGCCATCCCTGTAGGCGGGATCTTCGCGGCGTCTGAAATCCTCAGGGGCTTCTCGGATGATCAAGGCATATTGCATGGAGCTACTCCCGCTCGCTGTGTTGGCTATGAACCGGACGGTGACGTCATTGTGGACTGGATTCCAGAATGAGCAACGTTGCCGTGAAGCGGCCTTCTGCCGCTTCGATACGATGAGCCGCGGGCACCGGCGATTTCGACAGAGACAGCCGATTTTTTCGAAATTCATGATCGCGAAGACGAAACGGCCGGCATGCCTGGAAGGCAGCCGGCCGCGAATGGCTTTACAACAAACGCTGGACGCGAAGTCTTATGCGGTAGCGGTGGTCTGGTCGTCGATGACGGCGCCGCCGACGTGAGCCTTGATCGACTCGATGGCATGCAGGGCCGAGGCTTTCGCCTTGTAGCCTTCGGACCCGAACATGGTTTCACCGTTCGAGGCTTTAAAGCGGAAGCGAAACTCGCCGGCCTTGTCCTTGTAGACTTCAAATTTATACATGGTTCTCGTCTCCTAGAATCGCGTCAGCGCGAGATGACGCCGAAAATCTAGCTCAATTTTGTAGCTATTTCTACAAGGTTGTATCCGGCGTGACTTGCCCGGTTTTTGGTTATTTCGCGATGAGCATGTGTTCCTCTATGCCGGCATCGAACTGCAGGCGGGCAAGCTTCGCGTAAATGCCGCCATGGCGGATCAGGCTCTGATGCGTGCCCTCCTCGACGATGCGGCCCTGATCCAGCACGAGAATGCGGTCGGCCTTCAGCACGGTTGCCAGGCGATGGGCGATGACGAGGGTGGTGCGCCCCTCCATCAGGCCCTCCAGCGCTTTCTGGACAAGGGTTTCGCTCTCGGCATCGAGGGCGGAGGTCGCCTCGTCGAGCAGGAGAATCGGCGCATTCTTCAGGATGGCACGGGCAATGGCGATACGCTGCCGCTGGCCGCCGGAAAGGGTGACGCCGCGCTCGCCGACCTGGGTGTCGTATCCCTTCTCCAGACGCGTGATGAACTCGTCCGCCTGTGCGGCGACGGCTGCGGCCCGGACTTCGTCCCGGGAAGCGTCGGGACGGCCGAAGGCGATGTTGTCATGGATCGAGGCGGCGAAGATCGTGGTGTCCTGCGGCACGATGGCGATGCGCTCGCGCAGGGCGTCCGGCAGGACATCGCGCGCATCGACGCCGTCTATGGCGACGCGGCCCTTCTGCGGATCGTAGAAGCGGAGCAGCAGCGAGAAGACGGTGCTCTTGCCCGCCCCCGACGCGCCCACGATGGCAACCGTCTCGCCAGGCTTCACCGAGAAGGAGAGCCCGTGCAGGGCGGATCTGCCGGGCCTCGACGGATAGAAGAAATGAACGTCGGAAAACTCCACGCGGCCTTGCGGCGGCTCCGGCAGGGGCAGGGGATTGGCCGGGGGCGCAATCGGCGATACCTCGGCAAGCAGCTCGCCCAGGCGATCGGCCGCGCCCGCGGCCTGCGACAGCTCGCCCCAGACCTCGGACAGCGAGCCGAGCGAGGAGCCGGCGATGACGGAATAGAGCAGGAACTGGCCGAGCGTGCCGGGCGACATCGTACCGGCAAGCACGTTCTGGGCGCCGACCCAGAGAACCGCGACAATGCTGCCGAAGACCATGGCAATGGCGAAGCCCGTCAGCAGCGAGCGGGATTTGATCGCCGCCCGCGCCGCCCGATAGGCATCCTCGACGGCGGCGCCGTAGCGCTGCGAGGCGGCGGCCTCGCCGTTATAGGCCTGGATGGTGCGGTTGGCCGCGATGGTCTCGTTGGCATAGGCCGACGCCTGCGCCAGCGTATCCTGCGCGGCGCGCGAGCGCTTGCGCACCGAGCGGCCGAAGCTGACGAGCGGCAGCACGATGATCGGTATGGCGATCAGGACGATGCTCGACAGTTTCGGGCTGGTGACGATCATCATGATCACGGCGCCGAGACAGAGAATGAGATTGCGCAGCGCAACCGAGGCCGTGGCGCCGACGGCGGACTTGATCTGCGTCGTGTCGGCCGTCAGCCGCGAGACGATCTCGCCGGACTGATTGACATCGAAGAAGGAGGGCGACAGCCGCGTGACATGATCGAAGACCTCGCGGCGCATGTCCGAGACGATGCGCTCGCCGATGGAAATGACGAAATAGTAGCGCAGCGCGCTCGCTGCGGCGAGCAGCAGGGCCATGATCATGATCGCGACGAAATAGCTGTCGATCAGGCCACGGTCGACCTGATCGAAGCCATGATCGATCATGCGGCGGACGGCGACCGGCAAGGCGAGAGAGGTGACGGCGGCGACCACGAGCGAAACGAGCGCCCCGGCCACCATGCCGCGATATCGCCTGAGGTATGGCGCCAGTCGTCCAAGGGGACGGATTGATCTGCTTTTCTTTTCCTCTGCCTGGCCAGTCTCTGACAAGTCGTCTCCAATCCCCATATCAGCAAGGGACTTGACGTTTCGCCCCTTGTTATCGCCGCTGCCTTCATGTATAGGCACGCCATCTTAATTGGAAGCCGTGGCCTTTAGCGGACTGCGGCTTCATTTATTCAATCGGTTCGGTTGCCGCAATGGCTTGCGACAAATGGACCCTGGCATGACAGGAAGATTGTTATGAAGGCCAACATTCATCCCGACTACCACGTAATCAAGGTAGTCATGACCGACGGCACCGAATATGAAACCCGCTCGACCTGGGGTTCCGAAGGCGCTGTCATGAACCTCGATATCGATTCCAAGTCTCATCCGGCTTGGACGGGCGGCAACCAGCAGATGGTTGACCGCGCTGGTCGCGTTTCGAAGTTCAACAAGCGCTTCGGCGGTCTCGGCATCTAATCGCTCCGCGATATGCTGTTTGAAAAGAGCCCGGCTTTGCCGGGCTTTTTGCGTTGGAATAGATCTTCGGCGCCTCATCGCACGCGACGCAGATAATCGGCGCGGTCGAAAGGGTTTATACCCGCGCGGTCTCGCAAACGTTGCGGCCCGGCCAGCGGCGCATAATGGTCAAATGTGTGATCCAGGACGCCCGCTCCGCCTGACAATCCCGGCAGTTGTCTTTGGAGATTCTGGATCATGGATGAAGCCACCGTGTCCTCCAACCGCGCCAGTCCCTCATCGATCAGCGATTTCCTCAGCGATGCGCCGGATTTGGCGAGGAGGCTATGCACGCCAGCCAGAGCCGTTGCCGGTATCTCGATGTGAAAATGCTCGATGGGTTCGCAGAGCGTGGTTTGCGCCGATGACAGCGCGGATGCGAGCACCAGCGGTGTCAGCTTGCGGAAATCCGCCGCCGTGCTTGCCGGCGAGGTCTGCTTTGCCGCGGTCATCGCAACATGGCAATCGATGACCTGCCACCCCAAAAGACCTTCCTTCAGCGTTTCGAACGTGGCTTCCTCGACTGCCCGGTAGAAGCTCGCGGGCATCTGGCCGACATCCACCTCCAGGGTAAAGCTGTTGCCGGCGCTCTCCGGTCGCGGCTCGACGCGCAATCCGACCGTTGCGAGAAACGGGTTGGGCTCCTTGAATATCTGTTCAATCGCACTCGCCTTTCCGACGAGCCTCTCGACGTAGATGACGGTGCTTTCCTCGAAGACGACGTCCAGGCCGAACTCACTCAACAGCGTCGCCTGAATGACCTCCTTCTGTACCTCGCCGTAGAGCGAGACGTATATGTCGCCCGTCTCCTCATTGGCACGCAGGTTGATGAGGGGATCCTGCTCCGCGAGCTGGCCAAGAGCCAGCCAGAGTGCTGCATCTTCGGAACGCCGCATGGGGCGAATGCGAGTTTCGAGGGTGGGTGGCGCGAAGTGGCGAAGCGTGCCGGGTGGGCTTTCGGTGCCGATCCAATCGCCGATGCGGGCATTCGAGAGGCCGCCGACCTTGGCGATTTGTCCCGCGCTGATTTGTGTGGCCTTGTCTGTCCGGCCCTCCCGGAACAGCTGAAGACTGCCGATCTTTGCCGGGCCGTTCGCCGTTTCGATGTCGTCGCGAAGGCCGATCGTGCCCGACGACAGGTGGAGATAGGCAAGCTTCTCGCCGCCCCATCCGCGTTCGATCTTGAATATGGTCCCGGAAACCAGGCCGTCAGGATTCGGATGCTGGCTGGGCAGCAAGGTCTCTATCGCCGAGATCAGGGCAGGGATGCCAAGACCTCGCGTCGCCGCACCGGCAAATGCCGGATGGATCAGAGACATCGCCACCTGGTTGCGGAGGGCTTGTTCCAGTCGCTGCCGCGTCAGCCGCTCGGAGGCCAGAACGTAATCTTCCAGCAAAGCCTCGTCGTTGGCTGTAAGTGTTTCGCATAGACGCGAGAAATGGGGATCGGTTCCGATGTCGGCAGGCGCGACGGTGGCAAGCCTGCTGCCGGCATTGCTGACATCAGACATCGCCATGGGGCGAACCGCCAGCTGCGTCGCAATATCCACGAGAACCTCCTCATAGCGCGCGCCGAGGCGATCGACCTTGTTGATGAAGAACACGAAGGGTATGGCGAGGCGTCGCAATGCCCGGACGAGCACGCGGGTCTGCGATTGCACGCCCTCGACAGCCGAAACCACGACCACGGCCGCATCGAGTAATTGCAGAATGCGCTCGATCTCGGCGATGAAGTCGGGATGGCCTGGTGTGTCGATGAGGTTGACGGTCACATCGCCGATGGTGAACGAGACCACCGCCGCAGCGATGGTGATGCCGCGTTGTCTTTCAAGCTCGAGGCTGTCGGTCTGTGTGCTGCCGGCGTCGACGCTGCCGAGCTTGTCGATTATGCCGGTGTCGAAAAGGAGTCGTTCCGTAAGGCTAGTCTTGCCCGCGTCTACATGGGCGAGAATGCCCAGATTCAATGTGCGCATGGTCCATCATCTTCTCAGAATTTCGGATTTGATTTTCGTGAGAAGTGAGTCGGCGCATTGGGTCCTCCACGCACAGTCGATATCGGTTTGCCCACCCTTTGAGGAAGGCGGCCACTCTTTTTTACAGATGCTTCGCAAAATCCGTCAAGCGTTGCGCGGCTTCTCCTTGGGGCTTGGTCGTTGTGTGACGCTTTTCCGGGTATGAGACGACGGCCCAAAACAAAACCGGCCGCGCATGGCACGGCCGGTCCAAATTCTCCGTCAATGGTCCGATCGGCTCAGGTGCCGCTGAAAGCCGTCTGCAGCAGCGTGAGCTGCGCCTTGACGCTGTTCTGGTTGTCCGGAACGATGGCAGCTTCCGTGGGGCGGTAGATTTCGCGGTCGAGGAGGGCGACGCGGTTCTGCAGGCGAAGGGAGCGCTCGACGAGATCGCGGAAGGATTCCGGCAGATCGTTCCAGCCGGGCGCGGCACGGTCCACATTGAAACCGTCGAGGCGAACCTTGTTCTTCTCGGCGAGCACCTGATCGCGTGACATTTCGCCGTTGTTGACGGCACGCTGCAGCAGCAGCCAGGATGCCATCTGCATGAGACGGGTCGTCAGCCGCATGGATTCGGCGGCGTAAAGCACGGAGGCCATGCGCGGGAGAACCTTGGAGGCAGCACGGCCCTGGCCGTCGAGATAGCCGGCGGTTTCCTCGACCAGCGACATCCCCTCAGAATAGAGTGCCCTGAACTGCGCCGACGATGCGGCGTGGCCAGCGAAGCTGATCGTGTTCAACCCAAGTTCCGACATCGAATAAATCCCTGCTTCACGCAACACTTTTGTTCAGGAAAGGCCGGTCAAGTCCCTAAGAGCTTTCGGCACCCGCTTTTATGACTTTAAGATGCTGGTTTTAACTGAAATTCGCAAGGTGATTCTTAAGAAAGGGTTAATCTCCACAGTTTCGGAAAGGGGCGTGATACAGAGCAAAAAAGAAGAGCCGCAAAAGCGGCTCTCAAGGTAAAACAGGGAGAAAAATCAGACCAATTCGCCAAGTCGAGGAACTGTCTGAGTCCAGAGCGAATCTGGATGATCATAGTAATATGTCGTAAAGCTTAATATTCAGTTGAACATGCCATAATCTGGCCCGCGCCGCCCGGATTTTGCGCCGCCGCCGGGGGCTTCAGAAGCGAAAAAGACCCTCTGCCGCCTTGCGGCCGGATGCCTTGGTGGCGATTTCCGCTTCCAGCCGGACGATCTCGCCCTGAAGCAGTGCGACACGGTTTTTAAGCTCATCCACCGACAGCAGCGACAGATCGCTGCCGATTTCGTGAACGGACGGCTGCTTCGGACGATCCTCGTCGAATATGCTCATTTCGGCTCCTCCTTCCCCGTCGGGGGATCAGGTGCCGTAATTTACAGTTATATCGTCCTTTTTTGAAGTCTCGCTGCGCGCGAGCGACATGCTTTCCGGCGTGATCATCTGGGCATTGGCGGACGGCATGGTCGTATAGGAATCGCGATCGCTCGCCGGCCTGGCGGCGCGACGGCGGCTGCGGAAGATCGCATAGGCCGTGATCAGCACATGGGCGGTGGCGGTGACGAAGAACAGCGAATAGGGGCCGACGGAGGACATGACCGGGCCGCTGAGCGTCGGACCGATGATGGTGCCGATCCCATAGAGCAGCAGCAGGCCGCCCGAAACCTTGACGAAATCCTCCGGCGCGGCGAAGTCGTTGGCGTGGGCCACGGCGATCGGATAGAGGGTGTTGGCGACCGCGCCGTAGATCACCACCATGCCGATGAGGAAGAAGGGGCTGCCGGGCTTCAGCAGGAAGAGCAGAAGGCCGTCCAGCGCGGCGATCGCGGCCATGCCCGCCAGCACGTAGCGGCGGTCGATGCGATCGGAAAGGCGGCCGGCCGGCAGCTGCATCACCGCTCCGGCGAAGATGGTCATGCTCATCATCAGCGCGATATCGCCTTCGGAAAGACCGGCATTGGCGCCGAAGACGGCACCGAGCGTACCATAGGCGCCGTTGGCGATGCCGACGAGCAGGATGCCGAGCGAGGCGACGGGCGAATTGCGGTAGAGCGCCTTCAGGTCGAGGCTGACGGCCTTCAGCGGCTGCGGCGAGGCGGCGGTCGACAGCGTGGTCGGCAGCATGGCGACGCAATAGCAGATACCGCACATCATGAAGAGAATCGGCGTGTGGATATCGGCGAAGGGCACCATCATCTGGCCAGCAACGGCGCCGATCAATGTGATGCCGATGTACAGCGAAAAGATCGCGCCGCGGCTCTCATTGGTGGCGCGCTCGTTCAGCCAGCTCTCGATGATCATCGAGGTGCCGGCGGTGCAGAAGCCGGTCACGGCGCGCAGCACCACCCACCAGGTCGCATCGACGACGATGCCCGTCAAAAGTGCGATGATGGCGATGACGGAGATGAAGCCCGAGAAGGCTCTGACATGGCCGATGCGCCGGACCAGTTTCGGCGCGGTCAGGCAGCCGAGCACGAAGCCGGTGGCCCAGGTCGTGCCGAGCAGGCCGAGCGTGGTCGTGGCATAGCCCTCCGCCGTGCCGCGCACGGGCAGCAGCAGGCTATGCAGGCCGTTTCCCGTAAACAGGAAGAGCGTGCCGAACAGCAGAGCGAGTACGGGCAAAATATTTCTTTTCATGCTCCCCACCTTCATGCGGATCCGTTTAAGGAACCGATAAGGCAGGATCCCGCCCTGCCTGTTTTCACTATTGATTGTGTCCCGGATTGCCGCTATCGGCGTGTAGAAGCAGTCTGTTGGCGCGGAAAAATGTCCGTCCTATGACGATTAGAGCATGATCGCGAAAACTGCGCAGCGGTTTTTGGTCGCGGTTGTGCTCACTCTTGCGCAAACGGGGAAAAATAGCGTGACAAAAGCCATAGGGGTGCTGCTGCTGCTCGCCATGGTGGTGCATATCATCAAGCCCCTGGGGCTGCCGGGTCTGAGGCGCAGGGCCGATTTCTGGAAGATAGCCATCTTTGCCTTTGCCATCTGGACGGTCGCATTGCTCGTCAACGAGGTATTTTAAGGCGGTTTATGCCCCGCGCGGGCGCTTGTGGAATTGCTTTAAAGCAGGATCTCGCCGCGCATGACATGAATACTGCGGCCCGACAGCAAGACTTCGTTTACCGTGCCGGCAGATTTCCTGACATGGACACCGATGAGGCTGCGCCTGCCCATCTCCACACCCTGCTCGATGGTGATTTTCACCTCCGCATCCTGTGCCGGAAGCAGGGAGGCGAGATAGGCGCCAAGCGCCGCCGAGGCGCTGCCCGTCGCCGGGTCTTCCGTCACATTGTCGAGGGGCGCGAACATGCGGGCGCGGATATGCCAGGGGTTTTCGGCCGGGCGCACGTAGAGAAAGAGCGAAAAGCCGGTCTTGTCTTCCCGGTGCCGCGCTGCCGCCTCGGAGAAAACGGCCGCATTCGGCCATGCTCTCGCAAGCGTTTCGAGGCTGTCCAGCTCCGCGAAAGCAAACGGCAGGCCGACGGAGGCGAAGGTGGGGGCATGCGTGGCCCGGCAGATGGATTGCGCGTCGATCTGCACGCAACGCGCAATCAGGTCGTCGGCAATCGTCTCGCCGATCGCGAGATTGCCCGGCGCACGGATGCTCGCGCCGATGATCTTGCCGTCTTCGCGCAACAGCGTCACATCCACCAGCCCGGCATCCTCTTCAAAGATCAGCCTGTCGCCTGCGTGCTTTCCGAAGATGTCTGGCTGCTGTGCGATGACGAAAGCGGTGCCGACATTGGGATGGCCGGCAAAGGGGATTTCGGCCGTCGGCGTGAAGATGCGGACGCGCGCCGTATGGTCGGGGTTTTCGGGCGGCAGCACGAAGGTCGTTTCCGAATAGTTGAACTCGGTCGCGATCTTCTGCATGGCATCGCCGCTCAGGCCGCGGGCATCGGGGATAACGGCCAGCGGATTGCCGACAAAGCGCTCCGATGTGAAGACGTCGACGGTGACATAGGCAACGGCGCTCATGGCGGCTCCCGGGAGTTTTGATGAAGCTGCAAGGATTTAGCCGCTGCCTGGACAAGTGCGAAAGCGGGAACTTGTGCCCATGACAAGTTCCCGCTTTCGCTGATCGCCGAAGCCGAGAAGCAAAAAGCCCCGGCCACATCGCGACCGGGGCTCTGCTCATTCTAAGGCGTGCTGGAATCAGGCGGCCTTTTCACGTTCCTTCGTCCAGTCGCCCTTGGCGGCGAGATAGTTCATCTCGGCGCGGTGCGTAAAGGCGCGCTGGCCGGCGGCGACATTTTCCGCCTTGCCGCCCCATGCCTTCAGTGCGCTGTCCTGCAGGGCGCGACCGTAGGAGAACGTGACCTTCCAGGGCAGATCGTGGCCGGAGTTGATGGCGGAGAGATGCGCGGTCGCTTCCTCGGTCGACTGGCCGCCGGAGAGGAAGGCGATGCCGGGCACGGCGGAAGGGACGGTCTCCTTCAGAACCTTGACGGTACGTTCGGCCACCTGCTCGACGGAAGCCTTGCGGGCCTTCTTGCCGTCGATCACCATGCTCGGCTTCAGGATCATGCCTTCGAGCTTGACGCGGGCTTCCGCCAGTTCCTGGAAGACGATCTGCAGCGTCCAGCGGGTGACGTCCTCGCTGCGGTCGAGGCTCTGCGTGCCGGGTTCGCCGTCCATCAGCACTTCCGGCTCGACGATCGGGACGATCCCGGCCTGCTGGCAGAGAGCGGCGTAGCGGGCAAGCGCGTGGGCATTGGCCTTGATGGCGCCATAGGTCGGCAGCACGTCGGAAATGGCGATCACGCCGCGCCACTTGGCGAAGCGGGCGCCGGCGTCATAATATTTCGCCAGACGGTCGGCGAGGCCGTCGAGGCCTTCGGTGACGGTTTCGCCGGGGAAGCCCGCCAGCGGCTTGGCGCCGACGTCGACCTTGATGCCGGGAATGCTGCCCGCAGCCTTGATGATATCCACGAAGGGAGTGCCGTCCGCGGCCTTCTGGAAGAGGGTTTCCTCATAGAGGATGACGCCGGAGATATACTTCTTCATTGCGTCGTCGGAGCGGAAGAGCATTTCGCGATAGTCGCGGCGGCTCTCTTCCGTGGAAACGAGAGAGATAGCGTCGAAACGCTTCTTGATCGTGGCGGTGGATTCGTCCGCCGCCAGGAGGCCCTTGCCACCGGCAACCATCTTTACGGCAATGTCTTCAATGCGTTCGCTCATTTTGTTTCTCCAAGGCGATTTCAGTCGGCGTCAAGAACAATATAGATCGGCGATAACAGAAGTGTAGAAGGAGGGAAATGGTGGGCTAACTAATTGAAACGATTGAAATGATTTCAACCGTTTGAATGTTTTGGACATCATCCTAGCACTCATGCAAAAGCCGCGAAAGCGTTTGCTTTCGCGGCTCCCGTCATTCATGGCGAGGGGCTGTTTACCTGCCGGACTGCAGAACGGCGACGCCCGGAAGAACCTTGCCTTCCATCCATTCCAGGAAGGCGCCGCCGGCCGTGGAGACGTAGGTGAAGTCGTCGGCAACGCCGGCGTGATTGAGCGCCGAAACCGTGTCGCCGCCGCCGGCGACGGAGGTGAGTTTGCCGGCCTTGGTGCACTCGGCGGCATATTTGGCAACTGCAACGGTCGCAGCATCGAAGGGGGCGATTTCGAAGGCACCGAGCGGGCCGTTCCAGACCAGCGTCGTGGCGCGGCCGATCCAGCTCTTGACGGCTTCGATCGACTTCGGGCCGACATCGAGCACCATGGCATCGGCCGGAATGGCTTCGATCGCCACGACTTCGTTATCGGCGCCGGCCTTGAATTCGCGGGCAACGACGCCGTCTTCCGGCAGGACGATCGCGCAGTTGGATGCGGCGGCCGCGATCATGATCTGCTTGGCGGTATCGGCCAGATCGTGCTCGCAAAGCGACTTGCCGACATTGGTGCCGCGGGCGGCCAGGAAGGTATTGGCCATGCCGCCGCCGATGACAAGCGCGTCGACCTTCTTCACGAGGTTCGTCAGCAGATCGATCTTGGTGGAAACCTTCGCGCCGCCGACGATGGCGACGACCGGGCGGACCGGATTGCCGAGACCCTTTTCCAGGGCTTCGAGCTCTGCCTGCATCGTACGGCCCGCATAGGCCGGCAGCAGGTGGGCAAGGCCTTCGGTCGAGGCGTGGGCGCGATGGGCAGCCGAGAAGGCGTCATTGACGTAGATGTCGCCATTGGCGGCGAGCGACTTGGTGAAGGCCGCATCGTTCTTTTCCTCTTCCTTGTGGAAGCGGGTGTTTTCAAGCAGCAGGATGTCGCCGTTGTTCATCTTGGCAATAGCGTCGGCGGCCGGGGCGCCGATGCAATCGGAAGCAAAGAGTACGGCATGGTCCAGAACTTCCTCGACGGCCGGCACGATGAGGCCGAGGGAAAGATCCGGCGAGGGGCCATCCTTCGGGCGGCCGAAATGGGCAAGCAGGATGACCTTGGCGCCCTTTTCGGACAGTTCGAGAATCGTCGGAGCGACACGTTCGATGCGGGTCGCATCGGTGACCTTGCCATCCTTGACCGGCACGTTGAGGTCGACGCGCACGAGCACGCGCTTGCCGGTGATGTCGGTGAGATCGTCGAGGGTCTTGAAGGTTGCCATGGGAGGATCCAATGTTGTTGGTGGCGAAAATCGCGCCGACCATACTACGGATGGTCGGAGACGCAAGGTCATTCAGGCGTCGTTTTTGCCGGTATTTGAATCGTTTGAAACAGTCTCTTGCGAGCGTTCCCGCCGCTTTTGCAGGTAGGCGCGGACGCTCTTCAGAATATGGTAGAGATTGATGAAAATCGGCAGGATGACGGGTGGTTCGACCGCCTCCAGCGACATGCCGACGGCCTGAATGTGATCGTTCTCGTCGAGATCGCGGACGATGAGGATGATCTCGCCCAGACGCACGCGATCCGCATAATCGGCCTTGCCGCCCAGGCGCTGGCGCATGAGCTCGGCAATGGTGAGGCCCTTCTCCTGCTCGCTCAGCAGGCCCGGCCCGTAGGCCGCATCGAGATCGGCGGCCGGGCGCAGCGGCGAGATCGAGAAGGCGCCGAAGAATTCGGCATCGTCCGGATCGACGGGAGCGCGGCTGGCGAAGAGACGGTCGAGCAGGCGCGAATAGTTGGGTGAGATGAAGAGATAGACGATGTCGTTCTCGCGCAGGCGGCCGGCATATTGATAGCGCATGGACTTGCCGTCGCGCACGACGAGCGAGGGCATGGCCCAGCGGGGGATGCGTTCGCCGCGCAGGACGGGGCTGTCCTTTACCACGCGATAGGAGAGAAGCTCGTGGTTGACGGTGCCGGGCAGGTCGACTTCGACCTTGTCGATCGCGCCCATGCGCGGGGGGACGATGAGGCCGAGGCGTTTCGCCATGGGCTTGATCGTCCAGCCCTGGACGAGCAGCGACACGAGCACGACGATGAAGGCGACGTTGAAATAGGTCTGGCCGGCTTGCAGGTTGCCGAGGATGGGCATGATCGCCAGAAGAATGGAGACCGCGCCGCGCAGGCCGACCCAGGCGACGAAGCCGGTTTCGCGCTGGGTGTAGTCGAAGGGCAGCAGGCAGAGCCACACGGCGATCGGCCGGGCGATGAAGATCAGGAACAGAGCCAGCGCCACGGCAGGAACGGCGATGGCTGGAAATTCCGATGGCGTGGCGAGCAGGCCGAGAACGAGGAACATGATGATCTGCGCCAGCCATGTCATGCCGTCCTGGAAGCGCTTGATCGAGGCCGAGGCCGGCATCTTGCGATTGCCGGCGTAGATGCCGGCGACGTAGACGGCCAGGAAGCCGCTGCCACCGACGGCACCGGTGAAGGAGAAGACCAGCAGCGCCAGCGCCAGCACGAAGATCGGCGTCAGGCCGCGATCCGTTTCCAGACGGCTGACGATGAGGACGATCATCATGCCGCCGAGCAGGCCGAGAATGAGGCCCAGCCCCATCTGCTGCACGAAGGTGATGAGCATGGCGAGATTGATGCCCGCATAACCTTCGCCGCTTGCCAGCAGCTCGACCAGCGCGAGCGTCAGGAAGATCGCCATCGGATCGTTGGTGCCGGATTCGACCTCCAGCGTCGAACGCACCTTGTCGCGGATGTTGATGCCGCCGATGCGCAGCAGGAAGAAGACGGCGGCGGCATCCGTGGAGGCGACGATGGAGCCCAGCAGCAGGCCCTGCAGCCAGGTGAAGCCCAGCAGCCAGGTGGCGGCGAAGCCGAACAGCGCCGCCGTCACGATGACGCCGACGGAGGCGATGGTCAGCGCCGGGGCGGCGGCAAGCTTGAAGGCCTGGATCGGCGTGCCATAGCCGGAATCGAAGAGGATGATGGCAAGCGCCAGCGAACCGAGAATATAGGCGAGATAGTTGTTGGAGAATTCGATGCCGAGCCCATCGGTGCCGGCCGCAAGGCCGATCATGAGGAAGAGCAGCAGCAAGGGTGCGCCGAAACGGAAGGCGAGGAGGCTGGAGAAGGCCGCAATCAGAATAAGGACCGTGCTGATCAGCACGATGACGTAAAATGCCTCCACCTTTTATTCCCCTTTCCGTGCGCCGCGGCTGGGCAAAAAGCCCGGAATGCCGGAGTCCCCCACTCTCCACCATGCCGCCGCGCCTGGCAAATCGGCAAACACGAAAATCGTTCGGAGAAGAGCTCGAAGATTGAAACTCTTTCCGGCGACTGCAACGTCATGGTGTGATGCGCTTTGCCAGAACGGCAAAGCGGCTTGGAATGCCCTGGGAGACGTCCTGCATGAAAATTTACTGGTAAATCTGGACGATAGCAGGGCAGCGACGAAAAAAATCAAAATGTTTTTAAGACGATGCGCGGGCAGGCATTGTCGGCCTCTCAGGGAGCGACGCGCCGGAAATAGATCGGATAGTCGATCACCAGCCCATCCTCGTCGACCGGCAGATCGACGGTGAAATTCCTGTCTTCAGCGGCGTAGCGGTAAAGCTTCTCGGGCACGAGGCAGGTGTAGTGCTGTCCGTCGCGCAGCGGTTCGAACGTGTCGAACGGGATATAGAGCATCGAAAGCTTCGCCGTCCCGTCGTCCGGCGTCATCTCCAGCCTTCGTATCGGCAGGCTGTTGGTGAAGGGCGAACCGTAGAGATCGATATCGATGCAGCCGTCGAAGTGCGGGAGGGCCACGCCATCCTCGGTACGCCAATGCCCCGCGCCGTCCGATATCAGGACGAGACGGCGTCCATCGGTCGTCTCGACGGAAAAGGAGAGGACGGCCCAGCCGGCGGTGCAATCGATGCGGTAGGAGACGCCGTAGGGCGTGCCGCCACGTCCGCCAACGATAATGCCGGCGGCGCGGATGGCCGCGCCGCCGGCATTGTTTATGGGAGCGATCGTCAGGTGCTCCAGCCCGTCTCCTTCCATGGGACGCCAGCGGACCGTCGTCGGAAGGAGCGGGCGGAAGGCCATGATCAGATCAGTTTTGCGAAGGCGACGGCCGTGTCGGCCATGCGGTTCGAGAAGCCCCATTCGTTGTCGTACCAGGACAGGACGCGCACGAAGTTGCCTTCCATGACCTTGGTCTGGTCGGTCGCGAAGATCGACGAGTGGCTGTCATGGTTGAAGTCGCGCGACACCAGCGGCTCGTCGGTGTAGCCGAGGATGCCCTTCAGCTTGCCGTTCGATGCAGCCTTGATGGCTTCGTTGATTTCGCCGACCGTCGTTGCCTTCTTGGCCACGAACTTGAAGTCGATAACCGAGACGTTCGGGGTGGGAACGCGGATCGACGTGCCGTCGAGCTTGCCCTTCAGGTGCGGCAGAACGAGGCCAACGGCCTTTGCGGCGCCCGTCGAGGTCGGGATCATGGACAGGGCTGCGGCGCGGGCGCGATACAGGTCCTTGTGCATGGTGTCGAGCGTCGGCTGGTCGCCGGTGTAGGAGTGGATGGTCGTCATGAAGCCGTGGTCGATGCCGACCGCGTCGTCAAGAACCTTGACCACCGGCACCAGGCAGTTCGTGGTGCAGGAGGCATTGGAGATGACCAGGTGTTCCTTGGTGAGCTGGTCGTGGTTGACGCCGAAAACGACGGTCAGGTCGGCGCCGTCGGCGGGAGCCGAAACGATGACGCGCTTGGCGCCAGCCGTCAGGTGAGCAGCGGCCTTGTCGCGGGCAGTGAAGATGCCCGTGCATTCCATGGCGATGTCGACGCCGAGATCGCGGTGCGGCAGGGTTGCCGGGTCCTTGATCGCCGTGACCTTGATCGGCTTGCCGCCGCCAACGATGATCGTGTCGCCTTCGACCTTCACGTCGGCGGGGAACTTGCCGTGGATGGAGTCGTAGCGCAGCAGGTGGGCATTGGTCTCGACCGGGCCGAGGTCGTTGATGGCAACGACTTCGATGTCGGTGCGGCCGGATTCGACGATCGCGCGCAGAACGTTACGGCCGATACGGCCAAAGCCGTTGATGGCAACTTTTACAGTCATTGAAGTTCACTCCCTTTCATTCAGGGTGTTTATCTATTGGATTTGAGAGCGCTTGTCAGCGCCCTCAGGAAAGCTTTGCCTCAGCGGCGGCGACAACGGCTTCCGTCGTGATGCCGAAGTGCTTGTAGACGTCCTTGTAAGGAGCGGAAGCGCCGAAGCCCTTCATGCCGATGAAGGCGCCTTCCGGTCCGATGAAGGCATCCCAGCCTTCGCGGACGCCGGCTTCGACGGCGACCTTGACCGGCGAGTTGCCGATGATTTCCTTGCGGTAGGCATCCGGCTGCTCGAAGAAGAGCTCGGTGCAGGGAACGGAAACGACACGCGTGGTGACGCCCTTGCCTTCCAGAACGGCGCGGGCGGCAACGGCGAGTTCGACTTCGGAGCCCGAAGCGAAGATCGTCACCTTGGCATCGGCATTGCCGGCCAGCGTGTAGGCGCCGAGTTCGCAGAGGTTCTTCTCGCTGTATTCCGTACGGGCGGCCTGCAGGTTCTGGCGGGTCAGCGCGAGACCGGACGGACGGTTGGTCGTCTTGATGGCGATCTGCCAGCATTCAGCCGTTTCCGTGGCGTCGGCCGGGCGGAAGAGCTGGAAGTTGGGGATGGCGCGCAGGCTGGCGACCTGCTCGACCGGCTGGTGGGTCGGGCCGTCTTCGCCGACGCCGATGGAATCGTGCGTCAGAACGTGGATGGCGCGGATGCCCATCAGGGCGGCGAGGCGCAGCGGCGGGCGGCAATAATCCGAGAAGATCAGGAAGCCGCCGCTGTAGGGGATGAGACCGCCGTGCAGCGCGATACCGTTCATGGCAGCAGCCATGCCGTGCTCGCGGATGCCCCAGTGCATGTAGCGGCCGGAAAAATCGGTCGGGGTGATCGACTTCATCTGGCTGGTCTTGGTGTTGTTGGACGGCGTCAGGTCGGCCGAGCCGCCGAGCGTTTCCGGAATGAAGCCGTTGATGACTTCGAGCGCGTCTTCCGATGCCTTGCGGGTTGCGACCGTCGGCTTGGTTTCCGCGAGCTTCTTCTTGTAGTCGCTGATTGCGGCGTCGAAGCCGGCCGGCAGCTTGTGGTCGAAGCGGCGGGTGAACTCGGCCTTCTTGGCTGCGTCGGCAGCGGCAAGGCGGCCTTCCCAGGCTTCGCGGACACCGATGGAGCGTTCGCCGGCGGCACGCCATTCACCGAGGATGTCGTTCGGGATGACGAAAGGTTCGTAGGGCCAGTTGAGCGCGACGCGGGTGGCGGCGATTTCCTCGGCGCCGAGCGGCGAGCCGTGAACCTTGTGGGTGCCCTGCTTGTTGGGAGCGCCGTAGCCGATGATCGTCTTGCAGGCGATCAGCGTCGGACGGTCGGACTTGTGAGCGGCTTCGATGGCGGCGCTGATGGCGGCCTGGTCGTGACCGTCGACTTCGATCGTGTTCCAGTGAACGGCCTTGAAGCGCATGATCTGGTCGGTCGAATCCGAGAGCGAGACGGCGCCGTCGATGGTGATGGAGTTGTTGTCCCAGAAGAGGATCAGCTTGTTGAGCTTGAGATGGCCGGCAAGCGCGATCGCCTCATGGCTAATGCCTTCCATCAGGCATCCGTCGCCGCACATGGCATAGGTGTAGTGGTCCTGCAGCTCGGAGCCGAATTCCTCGCGCAGCTTGCGCTCGGCGATCGCCATGCCGACGGCGTTGGCAATGCCCTGGCCGAGCGGGCCGGTGGTGGTTTCGATGCCGGTGGCATGGCCATATTCCGGATGGCCGGCGGTCTTGGAGCCGAGCTGGCGGAAGCGCTGCAGCTCGTCGACCGTCATGTCTGGATAGCCGGTGAGGTAAAGCACCGAATAAAGCAGCATCGAGCCGTGGCCGGCCGACAGGACGAAGCGGTCGCGGTCCGGCCAGAGGGGGTTCTTCGGATCGAAGCGCAGATATTTGCTAAAGAGAACGGTGGCGACATCAGCCATCCCCATCGGCAAACCGGGGTGACCGGAATTGGCCTTCTCGACAGCATCCATGGCAAGGAAACGGATCGCATTCGCCATCCGGTCGTGTTGTTCGCGAGAGTTCATGGGTTTTTCCGCAGTGTTCCGGGTTCGGGGGATGACCGCACGCTTGGGAGGGAGGGCCATCGGTTGAAAGGCGAGTGAAAGGGAGACGCTCTTGCGAACGCCATTTTCAACGTTGCCTCAGGCGGCTGAGACATAGCAGTTGGGGCGAGCAAGTCAATAAATCGAGGGCCTAAACCGGGCCTCCCAAGGCAATTTTTTAACATTTGCCCGTTCACTTTTACAAAAGACGACAATGATGCGACAAGGCCTGTGTGATCGGCAAAGGCGGCAGTCATCCACAGAATAGGGGGGGTGTCATATGCCAGCCTTTATTGACGTGCTGTTGCCGAGTTGAATATTGTTGCGAAATCAGACAAGTGGCCGGATGTTTTGATTCGGGCCTTGCGCGGAGAAGCGAAGGGTATGACACCTTCAGGCAAAACGGTGGACGCGGCGCTCGCCCAATTGCGCCAGGCGCTCTCGACTTTGGAGAGTGCCGTTGACGGACGGTTCGAGCGGGAACGTGCGCAGAGCGACATAGAAGGCGAGGTGCGGCGGGTTCATGCCGACCGCTCCCGTCTCGCACAGGAGTTGGACCAGGCCGAGTTCCGGGCGAACCGGCTCGAAGAGGTCAATCGTGAAGTGTCACGCCGGCTCGTCACGGCGATGGAAACCATAAGGGCCGTGCTGGACCGCTGATCCCTCGGGAGGCAGCCGTCGCAGCGCGGCAGTGATCGGAAAGTCGAATGGCACAAGTAACGGTAACGATCGACGGCAAAGCCTATCGGATGGCCTGCGAAGAGGGGCAGGAAGACCATCTGACGGACCTCGCCAATCGGTTCGACCGCTATGTCATGCATTTGAAGAGCCAGTTCGGCGAGATCGGCGATCTCCGGCTGACCGTCATGGCCGGCATCATGATCATGGACGAGGTGAGCGAGCTGACGCGTCGCGTCTCCTCGCTCGAAGCGGAGCTGGAATCGCTGACCAGCAATCGCGACACGACCCTGGCTGCCAATGCCCGCGCCGAGGAGACGCTGGCGAGCGTCATCGACGAAGTCACGACGCGCATTCACGGCATCACCGAGAAGCTCATAGCGCGGCCGAACGCCGAGCAGGCTTGAGTTTATTTCTGCGGATGCCGGCCGGCGCCCTCTGGTGCGGGGGCGCAATTCGCTCTATATAGCTTTTGCGGTCTGCGCTTCCCGACAGGAACCACAATCCCTGGGGCCATACTCGATCCAAAGGGAGCTGTCCCTGGCCAGGCCTGTGGGCCTGGACACACGGTGCCCACCTACGTTTGTAGGCACCCAGGATCGTAAACATCCATCGGTCGTCGCGGATCGCTCTCAAATTCTCATGCCGATGGCAAGGAAGGCGCCGCGCGGTTCTATTGCCGCGCTGGCGCCACTCCTCCTCCCCTCAACTCTTCGACCGCAGGTAGGCGCCGCGCTCAAGCTCGGCATGGTTGGTCGCACTGCGCAACCGCAGCAGATCCTTGCGGGCGATCAGGCCGACCAGCCGCCCGGTCTGGGCCTCGACGACGGGAACGCGTCCCGTATCGGCCTGGATCATGATGTCGGCGACGCGGCCGACGGTATCCTCGACATGGGCGACCGGAAGGGACGTATCCGATATCACGTCATACAGCGACTGATCCATCAGTTCCGGCTCGCTCTGCCAGCGCAGGGCGTCGGCGCGCGAGATCATGCCGACGAGGCGATCGTTGTCGCCGACGACGGGATAGAAGCGATGCGCATCCGGCCGGTCCGTCATCTGCTTCAGCGCTTCCGACAGCCGCATGGACGCGGGCAGGGTATCCACCTTGGCGATCATGATGTCGCGGGCCCGGGTCAGTTCGAACGGGTCGATGCCGTATTCGCGGGTGATGTGCTGGCCGCGCCGGGCGATCTTTTCCGTGAGGATGGAGCGGCGCAGCAGCAGCACGGTGACGGCATAGGCTGCGACCGTTGCGGCAAGCAGGGGCACCAGCGCGCTCGTATCCCCCGTCAGCTCGACGGCGAAGAACGTGCCTGTGAGCGGCGCGCGCATGGTGCCGCCCATCATCGCCGCCATGCCGAGCATCGCCCAGAAGCCGGGATCGCCGGGCAGGACAAGACCCACCAGCCAGCCCAGCGCGCCGCCGAGGATGAGCAGCGGCGCCAGGACGCCGCCCGACGTGCCCGAGGAAAGTGCCACCAGCCAGATGCCTGCCTTGACCAGCAGGATCGCCAGGACGGCGCCGACGGCGATGCGGCTGTGCAGCAGATCGGCGATGATGACGTATCCGACGCCGAGGGCCCGGGGCTCGATCAAGCCGCCAAGCCCGACGACGATGCCGCCAAGTGCCGGCCACCACATCCAGTGGACCGGCAGTTTTTCGAAGGTATCCTCGATCTTGTAGAGCAAGGTCGTCAGGAGGCCGGATTGCAGGCCTGAAATGATGCCGAGGCCGGTGGCGAGCAGGATGCCCCACCATGAGAGCGCCATGTCGAAATGCGCCGGGAACAGCGCGCCGCTGCCGATCAGCAGCGGGCGCCAGACGACCGAGACGCAGGCCGCGACCGCCACGGGGATGAAGCTGCGCGGCTTCCATTCGAACAGCAGCAGCTCGACGGCGAGCATCACCGCCGCGATCGGCGTGCCGAAGACCGCGGTCATGCCGGCTGCGGCGCCGGCGACGAGCAGGGTCTTCCGCTCGGCGGCACTCATATGAAAGAACTGCGCGAAGAGGGAGCCGATGGCGCCGCCGGTCATGATGATCGGACCTTCCGCACCGAAAGGCCCGCCGGAGCCGATCGAGATGGCGGAGGACAGCGGCTTGAGCACGGCCACCTTGGGAGACATGCGGCTGCCGCCGATCAGGATCGCCTCGATGGCCTCGGGAATGCCGTGGCCGCGGATCTTCTCCGAGCCGTAGCGCGCCATGAGGCCGATGACGAGACCGCCGAGAACGGGCGCGGCCACCATCCAGGGCGAGCGCGCCACCATGGTAAACGATAGCGGCTCGGTGCTGATCTTGAACAGCCAGACGGCATTGCTGACGAGCGCTATGAGATTGATGAGCACCCAGGCGGCAAATGCGCCGCCGGTGCCGACGACGAGCGCCATGGCGATGAGCACCAGGACGCGCCTGTCCGTGGTGAAGTCTCCATTGTCCTTGCGGGAAGCCCCGCCGGAGAAATCGTGATTGTGAGTTTGTGAGGTGGGGGTGTCCTGCATCGGAGGCCTTCTGTGCTAAGCGTGCGCGGCCGTCCTTCAGCCGTTCCGCGCTTCGAGATGGCAAATATATCGTAATGCGATATAAATCAACCGAAGCGCACCGTGATCTTTCAGATTGGCTTCCTGCGCTTTGAATCCCTGGTCTTTGGCATGTCGCCGCCGCAAAACCGCTAGGCATTCTTGCGTGACATGCGTTAGACCGCGACCTGCGGCAACGAGGACGATTTGATGGTGCGACGTTCGGATGAAACCCTTTCGCAGGCCGATTACGAGGCGCTGGCGACCCTGCGCTATACCCTGCGCAAATTCATGGATTTCAGCACATCGGCGGCGCACGAGGCGGGCCTGCCGCCGCAGCAGCACCAGGCGCTGCTTGCCATCAGGGGAAATCGTTCCGGCGAGGCCATGACCATCGGCATGCTGGCGGAAAAACTGATGATTGCTCCGCACACGGCGACGGAGCTTGTGGGGAGGCTGATCGATGGCGATTATGTTACCCGGCATCCCGATCCCGCGGACAAGCGTCGTCAGACCCTGCAGCTGACCGAGAAGTCCGAAGAGGTTCTGCAAAGGCTCAGCTCGATCCATCTGGTCGAAATCCGCGATATGGCGCCGAGGCTCATCGAAATCCTCACGCAACTGCAGGCGGATGCCCGAAACGGCTGAAGGCGCCATCGCCGGGATCGCCGGCAATGGCGCGGGCGGTCATTGGCCGAGGCGAATGCCGCCGTCGCAGATCAGCGTGTGACCGCTGGTAAAACCGTTGCGGATCAGGAAGGCGATGGCGTCGGCGATCTCCTGCGAGCTGCCGACACGGCCGACCGGCGTCCGTGCCGAAAAACCGGCAAAGGTCTGCTCTTTCTGCTCTGCGGTCAGGAAATCCCACCAGGGGGTGTCGACGACGCCGGGCGAAACGCAGTTCACCCGGACCGGCTTGAGTTCGACGGCGAGAATCGGCGCTAAAGCGGCAATGGCGGCATTGATGGCTCCGAGCCCTGCGGTTCCGGGCATGGCCGCCTGCGCCGAGACGGCGGAAACGAAGGTGATGCTGCCATGTTTCGAAAGATGGGGGAGGCAGGCCTGGGCACAGGCGAAGTGTGCCAGCGCCTTTTGCTCGAAGCCCTTTTTGACGTCGGCGATATCGACGGTGGCGAAGGGACCGGCTCCATGACCGCCGCCCAGTGCCAGCACGAGATGATCGAGCGGTCCCATTGCCTGGAAGGCTTCGGCAAGGCCGGCAAAGTCGGCCGCATCCATGATGGCGGTGGCGACGTCACCATCGAGGTTTTGCGCGGCTGCCTGAAGTTTCGCGCTATCGCGGCCCGTAATCGTGACCCGGTATCCTTTTTCGAGAAGGTGGGCGGCCGCCGCGAGGCCGATGCCGGAGGAACCGCCGATAATAACGACATGCTGAGACGACATGAGGGTCTCCTTTTCTGGGATTGAGGAAATTGCAGGAACGGTGGTGCTCAGACGCGGCGGGCGAGGCTTTGGCTGAGTGTTCGCAGACGCTGTCGCGGGGTTGCGTCCCGAACCTGGATCGCAACCACCTCTCGATCGTCCGCATGGCGATATCTGGCAGCTTGCGAGAGCGGCAAACAGTTCTGACTTTATCCTAGTATCGATCCTGCTATGATGAGCCATGACTGTCGCCCAGAACCAGACCATCCTCGAAGCCAGGCGTCGCGAGTTCGCCGCTTTCCTGCGCTCCCGCCGGGAAAAGCTGACGCCGGCGGCTGTCGGGCTTCCGGAAGGGTTCCGGCGGCGCACGCCCGGGCTCAGGCGCGAAGAAGTCGCACTGCTCGCCGGCGTCGGCACCACATGGTACACATGGCTGGAACAAGGCCGGGACGTCCGCGCCTCCGCAGAGGTGCTGTCGGCGCTGGCCGACGCGCTACGCCTCGATCCGGCCGAGCGCCGGCATCTCTTCACCCTCAGCGACCGGCCGTCGGCGGAGGTTCCGTCGTACGGGCCCGAGGACGTGCCGGCCGCGTTGCGGCGCATGCTTGCGAGCCTCGCCGGGCAGCCGGCCTATGTTCTCGGCCGGCGTTGGGACGTTCTGGCCTGGAACGCTGCGGCTGTCGCCGTTTTCGGCGACTATGCGCTGCTGCAGGGCGATGCGCGCAACAGCGTCCATCGGGTATTTACCGATCCTGCCCATCGGCGGCTTCTCGTCGATTGGGAGATCGTGGCGGCGAATTCGCTGGCGATGTTCCGTGCCGACAGTGCCCGCTATGCCGGCGATCCCGATTTCGAACGGCTGATCGCCACCTTGACGCAGGCAAGTCCCGAGTTTCGCGCCTGGTGGCCGAGACAGGACGTGTTGCGGCCGCTGACCGGCCACAAGCGCCTGCGCCATCCCGAAGGGGGTCCGATGACCTTCGAATATACCGCGCTTGCCGTCATGGATCGCACCGATATGAAGCTGGTGGTCTATACGCCGCTCGAGGAGGACGGAACGAGCGACACGCTGAAACGTCTGTTGCGCGGGGTTGGCCCGGCATAATCCCGGCTTCCGCCGCTCTCCCTCTCTCTTTCAGCCTTCCAGATCGTTCTTCAATCGATCGAGAATGGATAGCGCATGGCCGGCGTAGGCGCTGATCCAGCGATCGTGGATCTGCTTGATCGGCAGGCTGTTCAGATGGTTCCAACGCTCGCGTCCGTCCCTCTTGGCAATCACGAGATCGGCGTCCTCCAGGACTTTCAGATGCTGCATGACGGTGCAGCGGTCCATGTCCGTGAAGGCTTCGCAGAGCATGCCGGTCGTTCGCGGCGCATCCTTCAGCATGTCCAGGATTTCGCGCCGGCGACGATGCGCAAGAGCCTTGAAAATGAGGTCGCTATCCGATTCGTTTGACATGTTATATTTTTATAACATAATGAGACCTGTCGCAACGGAACGATGCTGACAAACAACGGAGGAGATGCCATGGCATTGAATGTTCGGATATCAGGACGGATCGGCCGCAGGGTCGACGAGGTGTTCGATGCGGTCGTCAATCCGAAGAAGCTTTCGAGCTATTTCACCACCGTCGGCGGGGCGAGTGCGCCGCTGGTGGCGGGGACGACGGTCATCTGGTGGAAGAATGCGCCCGTCGAGGTCGACCATGTCGAGGAAAACAAGCGTATCGTCTTTCACTGGGAGGGCGGCACCGGGGAGGATGGCGTTCGCTACCGGACCAAGGTGGAGATGACCTTCGATGCCCTGGACGACGGGGGCACGCTTGTCATCATCGAGGAAACCGGCTGGCGAGAGGATGAGGCCGGCCGCCGCGGCACCTATCTGAATTGCGAGGGGTGGACGCAGATGCTCTGCTGCATGAAGGCCTTCGTCGAATACGGCATCAACCTGCGCGAAGGCTTTTTCCTGAGCGAAATGCGCGGCGAGCCGGCGGAGGCGCCGGATCGCTGATTTCCTGACGCGATATCGCAGGCATCGATTACCCACCGAGCGTCAGAACCAGGTCGTTGCCATCTCATATCAGGTCCGGCAAGGATCTCTTTGCCGGGCCTGTGTCATGTCTGTTTTCCGACGCGGGAATCTTCGAAAGTTCGAGCGCGGCAAGGAACATCTTTGCCGTTTGTCCGTATGGACGGAAATGGAGCGATCGCCGGCTTCCTTCCGGCATCGTTCATATCGGGTCACTTGATTGATCGAGCAGTAGTGTGATCTATTTAGCGTTGTGGTAGCGGCGGGGTAATCGCAGAGGGTGAGCCGCGTTTTCTGCGGTCGCGAGGCAATGGAACCGAGTCGCGGAGCTTCGACATGCCGCTCTGGAGGCAGGATGGGAAGGTCATTTTTGGGTGTGGATAAGCTCAAAAGCCGGGTGAATGACAAAATCCTTTCAATAATAACAGAATCATTGCTGGCGGAACGGGGCCTGCGCCAAAATTGCCTAAATTGAGAATGATGGAGCGCGCGTCACAACGGGCCCGTCGAAATAAGCGTATACGGCAATACGAGGCGCTTCGTCGGTGCTACCGGCTGGCCGAACGATCGGAACCGGCGAAGATCAATTTAAACAGGTAGAGCATGTCGAGCCCAATCGATCTGGAAAATGCCGATGAGGAATTGGAAGAGCGTGGCGGCATCGTCGGCCTGCTGAACCGCTACCGCGCCCTGATCGTCGCTCTCCTGACCGTCGCCGTCTTCAGCATCGCCGCCTATGCGATCTTCGACCTGACCAACGAAGTGCGTTATGACGACGTCGTCCATGCCTTGACGACGACGAAAATTTCTTCCGTGCTGCTTGCGCTGCTGTTTACCGGCCTCAGCTTCGCATCCCTGATCTTCTATGACCAGAATGCGCTCGAATATATCGGCAAGAAGCTGCCGTTCCCGCATGTGGCGCTGACCTCCTTCAGCGCCTATGCGGTCGGCAACACGGCCGGCTTCGGTGCGCTCAGCGCCGGCGCGATCCGCTATCGCGCCTATAGCCGGCTCGGCCTGTCGCCCGACGACATCACCCGCGTCATCGCCTTCGTCACGCTCGCCTTCGGTCTCGGCCTTGCCGCCGTCGGCGCCATCGCACTGCTGGTCATTGCCGACGAGATCGGGCCGCTGATCAATGTCGACGGGCTATGGCTGCGGCTGATCGCCATCGTCATTCTCGCGGCGCTCGCTTTCATCGTCTATGCCGGCCGCAACGGCCGCGAGGTGCGCATCGGGCCGATTGAAGTTCGTCTGCCGGATTCGCGCACCTGGTCGCGGCAGTTCCTCGTCACGGCATTCGATATCGCCGCATCGGCCTCCGTGCTCTATGTTCTGTTGCCGGATTCGTCCATCGGCTGGCCGGGATTCCTCGCCATCTATGCCATCGCCGTCGGTCTTGGCGTGCTCAGTCACGTTCCGGCCGGCTTCGGCGTCTTCGAGACGATCATCATCGCCTGGCTCGGCAGCTCGGTGAACGCGGATGCCGTGCTGAGCTCGCTGGTCCTTTATCGCGTCATCTACAACGTCATCCCGCTGGTCATCGCGATTGCCGCGATTTCGGTGGCGGAGCTGCGCCGTTTCGTCGATCATCCGGTGGCGTCGAGCATGCGCCGCATCGGCGTCCGCGTCATGCCGCAATTGCTGTCGGCCTTCGCGCTGCTGCTCGGCATGATGCTGGTATTTTCGAGCGTGACGCCGACGCCGGACCAGAATCTCATCGTCCTCTCCGGCTATCTGCCATTGCCGCTCGTCGAAGGCGCACATTTTCTCTCGAGCCTTCTCGGGCTTGCGATCATCGTGGCGGCGCGGGGCCTCAGCCAGCGTCTCGACGGCGCCTGGTGGGTTTCGACCTTCTCCGCCCTGCTGGCACTGTTCCTGTCGCTCGTAAAGGCCATCGCCATCGTCGAGGCCGGGCTGCTGGCCTTCTTCGTCTTCAGCCTCGTCGTCAGCCGCCGGCTGTTCAGGCGGCCGGCCTCGCTGCTCAACCAGACGCTCACGGCCGGATGGCTGACGGCCATCGCCGTGATCTGCATCGGCGCGATCGTGGTCCTGTTCTTCGTCTATCGCGACGTCGGATACAGCAACGAGCTCTGGTGGCAGTTCGAATTCGCCGACGAGGCGCCGCGCGGCCTTCGCGCAGCGCTCGGCATCTCCATCCTGTCGTCGGCGATCGCGATCTTCAGTCTTCTGCGCCCTGCGACGAAGCGCCTGGAGCCGGTGTCGGACGATGCGGTGACGCGCGCCGTCGAGATCGTGCGCAGGCAAGGCATCGCCGACGCCAATCTGGTGCGCATGGGCGACAAGAACATCATGTTCTCCGAGAAAGGCGACGCTTTCATCATGTACGGCAAGCAGGGCCGGTCGTGGATCGCATTGTTCGATCCGGTCGGCCCGCGTCACGCGCTTCCGGATCTGATCTGGCGTTTTGTCGAGGCTGCCCGGGCCGCGGGCTGCCGCTCGGTGTTCTACCAGATTTCGCCGGCGCTTCTGTCCTATTGCGCGGATGCAGGTCTGCGGGCATACAAGCTCGGCGAACTGGCGGTGGTCAACCTCGCCAATTTCGAGCTGAAGGGCGGCAAGTGGGCCAACCTGCGGCAGACCGCGAGCCGGGCGGTTCGTGACGGACTAGAATTTGCCGTTATCGAGCCTCAAGATATACCTGAAGTCATGGATCAGCTTGCCCATGTGTCCGACACATGGCTTGCCGATCACAATGCAAAGGAAAAGAGCTTCTCGCTCGGCGCGTTCGATCCGGACTATGTGTACTCGCAGCCGGTCGGCGTGTTGAAAAAGGATGGTAAGATCGTCGCTTTCGCGAATATCCTGATGACGGAAACCAGGGAGGAGGGGTCCGTCGACCTGATGCGTTTTTCGCCCGATGCCCCTAAGGGTTCGATGGATTTTCTGTTCGTGCAGATCCTCGAATACCTCAAGGGCCAGGGCTTTCAGCGTTTCAACCTCGGCATGGCGCCGCTATCGGGCATGTCGAGACGCGAATCGGCGCCGGTTTGGGACAGGGTCGGGGGGACCGTCTTCGAGCACGGCGAACGCTTCTACAATTTCAAAGGGCTTCGTGCCTTCAAATCCAAGTTCCATCCCGAATGGCAGCCGCGCTACCTGGCTGTCTCGGGAGGTGTCAGTCCAATGATCGCGTTGATGGATGCCACATTCCTCATCGGAGGCGGACTTAAGGGGGTCGTGAGGAAATGATCTTGAAATACGCAATGTCGTGGGCTTTCGCAGGCATGATGTCGATGGGCCTGCTGGTCTCGGGCCCGGCGCGGGCGGATGCCGACGATACCAAATACGATCTGGGCATGATCCCGGCGCCGCATATCATGCGCCCGCAGGGCAAGGTTTCGAGCGAAGTCGTTCTGATCTCGGATCTCGCCGGCTGGAGCGACAAGGAAAAGGCGGTTGCCGACAAGCTCGTCGCCAATGGCGCGCTCGTCATCGGCATCGACTATCCGTCGTTCCTGGCGTCGCTCAACAAATACGACGTCAGCCAGAACGACGGCTGCATCTATATCGTCGCGGATCTGGAATCGCTGAGCCAGCAGGTGCAGCGCTCCTTTGCCGACAGCACCTACCAGCTGCCCATCATCGCCGGCGTCGGCGCCGGCGGCGCCATGGCGCTGACGATCGCGGCCCAGACGCCGGATGCGACGGTTGCCGGCACATTGGCCGTCGATCCGGCGGCCGGCATCGGCCTGAAGCAGGAGCTCTGCACGCCGGCCGACAAGAAGACCGATGGCGACATGGTGTCCTTCGGCCTGCAGGACGGCACCTTGCCGAACCCGATCCTCGTAACCTTCACGCCGAATGCGCCGAAGGATGGCCGCGAGCACGTCGAGGAGCTGCAAAAAGACCATCCTGACGTCCAGTCCACGGATTCGGACAATACGGACACCTATGCCACGCTCGAGGCGTCGCTCGCCGATCTGATGAAGTCGATCGACAGCGCCAAGTCGCCGCTCGGCCTGCCGGTCGACGTCATGGAAACGACGCCGACCGAGGACACGCTGGCGATCGTCTATTCCGGCGATGGCGGCTGGCGCGACATCGACAAGGAAGTCGGCAGCTATCTGCAGGATCAGGGCATCCCCGTCGTCGGCGTCGATTCCCTGCACTATTTCTGGTCGGAGCGGGACCCGCAGCAGACGGCCGACGATCTCGCCCGGATCATCGACTTCTACACCAAGCGTTTCAAGGTCAAGCATGTGGTGCTGGTCGGCTATTCCTTCGGCGCCGACGTGCTGCCGGCAAGCTATAACCGCCTGAAGCAGGCCGAAAAGGACAAGATCGTGCAGATCTCCTTGCTGTCTCTGTCGCAGAAGGTCGACTATGTGATTTCGGTCATGGGCTGGCTCGGCGCTGCGAGCGAAGGCAAGGGCGGCAATCCCGTCAACGACCTCAAGTCCATCAACCCGAAGATGGTGCAGTGCGTCTACGGCAAGGACGACGACGAGGATGTCGCGTGCCCGCTGTTGAACGGCACCGGCGCCGAGGTCATCGCCATGGATGGCGGCCACCATTTCGACGACGACTACGAGACATTGGCGAACCATATCATCACTGGTCTGAAGAGCCGTCTCGGCGAGTAATCGACGCACTCCGCGCGTGGTCGGCTCGTGCCGCGCGCGGCTTTTCCTGCCGCCTCTTCGCAGCAAGAGGTCGTTTTCCGCCCATGTGCACCGGAACGAACGGAGTGCTTATTCCGCAGCCGTTGCCCAGCAATCATTTGCTTCTTTCCGCGGCTGTCGTTAGTCGGAGGAAGCAATCGTTACGAGTGGCGCGATCCGCGCGGTTGCTCGTCGTCACCTCCAGAAAGGTTCCGCATTGTCTTCCGCCTTCACCAAGACCTATTCCGGCTTCCTGTTCGATATGGACGGCACGATCATCAATTCGATCGCCGCTGCAGAACGCGTATGGGGCAATTGGGCTCGCAGAATGGGTCTGAACGTCGAAGAATTCATGCCGACGATGCATGGCAAGCGCGGTGTCGATACGATCAGCCAGTTGAACCTGCCCGGCATCGATCCGGTTGCGGAGTCGGCCGGCATCATGGAAGCGGAGATTGCCGATGTCGAGGGCGTGGTGGCGCTGCCGGGGGCGGCGGATTTCTTGGCCTCCCTGCCGCCGGAGCGGTGGGCGATCGTGACGTCCTCCCCATACCGTCTGGCGATGGCGCGCCTTGACGCCGCCGGCATTCCGGTGCCGCGCTTCATCGTGACCGCCGAGGACGTCAAGGTCGGCAAGCCGGATCCGCAGGGCTACATCCTTGGCGCCGAGCGTCTGGGTCTGCGCACCTCGGATTGCCTGGTGTTCGAGGACGTGATGGCTGGCATCAAGGCAGGCGAAGCGGCGGGCGCGGATGTGCTTGTCATCACCGCCACCCACTCCCATCCCGTCGCAACCGATCACTCGTCGCTGCCGAATTATGAAAATGTCCGCGCGCATGTGAACGGGGAAGGAAAGCTGTCCATTGTCCGCAACGGCGGATGATGCCGGCTCGGCCATGTGCCCGCCGCATGTCGCTTTCACGCATTGCAATAGGCCGCCAGCTCATTATGTTTTCGTGATATTGTAAATTTTCGCGAAGATCCGATGACTCCCAAAGAACAGAAGGCCCAATATCGCAGCGAGCGCCTGGCGGCGCGGGACGCGGTTCCGGACGAAGACCGGATAGAAAAAGGCCTCGCCATGGCGGCACATGCCGGCGACGCCATCGCTGTCGGGCCGGGCAGCATCGTCTCGGGCTTCCTGCCGATCCGTTCCGAAGTGGATATAAGGCCGCTGATGGCGCATCTGCGGGCGCGCGGCGCGCGGCTTTGCGTGCCCGTCATCCTCGACCGCAGCACGATCGTCTTCCGGGAACTCGTGCCGGGGGCGCCGCTGGTGTCGTGCGGGTTTGGAACTTTCGGGCCGGGCCCCGACGCGGCGGAACTGGACCCGGACGTCATGCTGGTGCCGCTCTCCGCCTTTGACAGAACCGGCCATCGCATCGGCTATGGGGCGGGCTATTATGATCGCGCCATCGAGCGCCTGCACCAAAAAGGCTTGAATCCGCGGCTGATCGGCATTGCATTCGATTGCCAAGAAGTGCCATCAGTACCGGCTGAGCCGCATGATATCCGTCTTGACGCGATTTTGACCGAGAGCGGACTCAATTTCGTTTCGGAAGTGATTGGATAGCGAATGCGGCTGCTTTTTCTGGGTGACATGGTCGGCAAGACGGGACGAAGCGCGGTGTGGGACCGCCTGCCGGGACTGGTATCCGATCTGAAGCTCGATTTCGTCATCGTCAACGGCGAGAATGCCGCCGGCGGCTTCGGTATCACCGAGGATATCTTCCTCGAAACGATCAATGCCGGCGCCGATGTCGTGACGACCGGCAATCACGTCTGGGACCAGAAGGAAGCCGTCGTCTTCTGCGGGCGCCACGACCAGTTCCTGCGCCCCGCCAACTATCCCGCCGGCACGCCCGGCCGCGGTTCGGGCCTGTATTACGCGCGCAACGGTGCCCGCGTCCTTGTCGCCAACATCATGGGCCGCGTCTTCATGCATCCGGAGCTGGACGATCCCTTCAAGTCGGCCGAGGCCATTCTCGATGCCTGCCCGCTGAAGGAACAGGCCGATGCCATCGTCTTCGATTTTCACGCGGAAGCGACCAGCGAAAAGCAGTGCTTCGGCCATTTCGTCGACGGCCGCGCCAGCTTCGTCGTCGGCACGCATACGCATGTGCCGACCGCGGATGCGCAGATCCTGAACGGCGGCACGGCCTATATGTCGGATGCCGGCATGTGCGGCGACTACGATTCCTCGCTCGGCATGGAAAAGGAGGAGCCGCTGAACCGCTTCATCTCGAAAATGCCGAAGGGCCGTTTCGAGGCGGCTTCGGGCCCTGCCACCATCTGTGGCGTCGGCGTGGAGATTTCGGACGCCACCGGACTGGCAGAGAAAATCGCGCCGCTGCGGCTCGGGCCGCGGCTCGCGGAAACTATTCCGGACTTCTGGCACTGACCGCTGCACGATAATTCATCGTCGCCATTCGATGACGCGATTGTGAGCAATTGCGTCTGATTGTCGCTGGACCTGTGTCGGCTCATGCCGCATCCTTCCGCCACTGTCGGGCTTGAGGGGATGGCATGATGCCGCGATTTCCTGTTCTTGCCGTGTTCTTCCTGTCGATGCTTTTCTGCTGGAGCGTGGCGCATGCCCAGCAAAAGCCGGTTCGCCCGCAGCCCAGCCAGTGTCAGGCGATCGCGCAGTCTCTCCCCAAAGCGAGCTTCGCCAGTTTTTCTCCCGCCGGTCCCATGCTCGCCGACGATCCCGTCGATGGCGACGTGAAGATCACGTTTCTCGGCCATGCGACGCTGTTCATCGAAACGCCGGGCGGCGATTCCATCGCCACGGATTACAGCGGCGCCTATCCGCCGCCCTATACGCCGGAAGTCGTGACGATGAACAAGGCGCATCCGAGCCACTATACGCTGACGCCCGATCCGGCGATCAGATATGTGCTGCATGGATGGAGCGATACCCCCGGCGAGCCGGCAAAGATCCGTATGACCGTGGGCGACACGCTGATCCGCAATGTCGTGACCGATATCCGCGCCTGGGGCGGCGGTATCGAGGCCAACGGCAATTCGATCTTCATCTTCGAGGTGGCCGGTCTCTGCATCGGCCATCTCGGACATCTGCATTTCGAACTCACGGACCAGCAATATGCCGAGATCGGCCGCCTGGATGTGGTGATGGTGCCGGTCGATGGCGGTCTGACCATGGGGGCCGACAGCATGAGCCGCGTGGTCAAGCGGCTTCGCTCGTCTCTGATCCTGCCCATGCATCGCTGGGGGCCGCCGATCGACCAGTTCCTGGCCTTGTTCGGTCCCGATTTCGATGTCGGCTACGCGCCGACGCCGAGCGTCACGGTGTCGGTGAAGACGCTGCCGCGCAGGCCGCTGATCTATGTGCTCAAGGGGCTCTGAGCGTTACGGCCGCTTCTGCGATCGTCCTGACGCGCGGCGTTCTCCATGCCCATTATCCGGCTTTTTGCTTGAATGAAGGCAGCTTCGCTCTTATAAGGCAGCCCATTCCCAACAAAAGACGTGAACAGGGGTGCCATGGCTGGCCATTCACAGTTTAAAAACATCATGCACCGCAAGGGTCGTCAGGACTCGGTGCGTTCGAAAATGTTCTCGAAGCTGGCGCGCGAAATCACCGTCGCTGCCAAATCGGGCCTGCCCGACCCGACCATGAACGCAAGCCTGCGTCTGGCGATCCAGAACGCCAAGGCGCAGTCCATGCCGAAGGACAATATCGATCGCGCCATCAAGAAGGCGTCCGGTGCCGACACCGAGAATTACGATGCGATCCGCTACGAAGGTTACGGCCCGGGCGGCACGGCGATCATCGTCGAAGCGCTGACCGACAACCGCAACCGCACCGCTTCCAACGTCCGCTCGATCTTCACGAAGGCCGGCGGCGCGCTCGGCGAAACCGGTTCGGTATCCTTCTCCTTCGACCACGTCGGCGAAATCACCTACAAGCCGACCGCTGGCGATGCCGACAAGGTCATGGAAGCGGCGATCGAAGCCGGTGCCGACGATGTCGAGAGCGATGAAGAAGGCCATGTGATCTTCTGCGCCTTCGAATCCCTCGGTGAAGTCGCCAAGGCGCTCGAAGCGACGCTCGGAGAGGCCGAAACGGTCAAGGCGATCTGGCGGGCGCAGAACAACGTGCCGGTCGACGAGGAAAAGGCGCAGTCGCTGATGAAACTCATCGACAGCCTCGAAGACGACGACGATGTTCAGAATGTCTATTCGAACTTCGAAGTCTCCGACGAAGTCCTGGCCAAGCTCTCGGCCTGATTCCCGACGATCCATCCGGAAGCCGGACGCAGCGACGCGGCCGGCTTTTTTTGCGTCATGGGGTTGTCGCCCGGGCGGAGTCATTGCGGAAGCAAGATCCGGGGCGTGCGAAGAACCAGTCGGCGCGCCGTGCTTTGCGATACCGCCAAGGGGCAGCAGCGGATCGATGCCCGCCGCTTGATTGAGCCGCGTCGAGGCGGCCCAATGTCCGATATGCGCCCGATGCTGCGGATCAGGATACTTTCTTGAAGCTCGGCAGCGTCGCAAACAGTTCCACCGACCTCAGCCGCGCTTCGATGTCGTGGATCGGCATCGAAATGATGACTTCGTCTGCCTCGGTATCCTTGATGAACTGCGAAAGCTTCGCCTCCGCCGTTTCGGGAGAGCCGACCACGGCGTAGCGCAGCGTATGCTCGACATTCAGCTTTTCCATCGGCGTCCAGAAGTCGTCCATGTCCTTGCGCGGACGCGGGAAGGGGCCGCGCACGTTGCGGCGCAGGTTGACGAATTGCTGCTCTGCCGAGGTGAAGTGATACTGCGCCTCCTCGTCGGTATCGGCCACGGCGCCCATGACGCCCACCATGACATGAGGCTTGTCGAGCGTCGCTGAAGGCGTGAAGCGTTCGCGGTAGATGGCGATGGCGTCCATCAGCGAGTCCGGGGCGAAATGCGAGGCGAAGGCATAGGGCAGGCCGAGCATGGCGGCGAGATGGGCGCTGTAGAGGCTGGAGCCTAGGAGCCAGATCGGCACGTTGGCGCCATGACCCGGCACGGCCAGGATGACCTGCCCTTCGTCGGCGGGGCTGAAGAGGTGCTGCAACTCGACGATATCGTTGGGGAAGCTCTGCGCACCGGCCTCCATATTGCGGCGCAGCGCCTGCGCCGTGCGCATGTCGGTTCCCGGCGCGCGGCCGAGGCCAAGATCGACGCGGCCGGGAAACAGGGCCTCCAGCGTGCCGAACTGCTCGGCGATGACGAGTGGCGAATGGTTCGGCAGCATGACGCCGCCCGAGCCGATGCGGATGCGCGAGGTTGCGGCGCCGATATGGCCGATGACGACCGATGTCGCGGCGCTGGCCACGCCGGGCATGCCGTGATGCTCCGCGAGCCAGAACCTGTTGTAGCCCAGCTCTTCCGCCTTCTGTGCCATGCGCCTCGAACTGTCGAAGGACTGGCGGATGGTGCTGCCTTCGGCAACGGGTGAAAGATCGAGGATGGAAAAGGGAACCATGGCAAGAAACCTGCGTGGTGAAAGGGAGGGTCGCCTGCACATGTAGGAGTGCCGTGCCCGCATTCCAAACCCCGTGCCGCAATTTCGTCACGATGTTTTCCGCTCGGCTTCGCCGATCGCAAACTGTGCCTTGTTTTTGTTTTGTTCACATTTTGCTGGCACATGTCAGACCTGAAAGATAGGTTGACCCATGCAAAATACGATTCGCATCATCGGCATCGATCCGGGCCTGCGCCGCACCGGCTGGGGTATCATCGATACGCTCGGGAACTCCCTGCGCTTCGTGGCGTCGGGAACCGTGACCTCGGATGGCGACATGGATCTGGCGTCGCGCCTTTGCCAGCTGCATGACGGGCTTGCCGAAGTCGTTCACAGCTACCAGCCGGACGAGGCCGCTGTCGAGCAGACCTTCGTCAACAAGGATGCCGTGGCGACGCTGAAGCTCGGTCAGGCGCGCGGCGTCGTTATGCTGGTGCCGGCGCGCGCCGGCCTGCCGGTGTCGGAATATGCGCCGAATGCGGTCAAGAAGGCCGTTATCGGCGTCGGCCATGGAGAGAAGCAGCAGATCCACATGATGCTGAAGATCCTGATGCCCAAGGTCGAGTTCAAGGGAAACGACGCGGCCGATGCGCTCGCCATCGCCGTCTGCCATGCCCACAATCGCGGCGCCAGCCGGCTGCGGCAGGCGGCATTGGCAGGGTAGTTTGTTCTTGACTTGTTCCTGTGGTAATGATAATTCTTACCGCAGGACGGGAGAGTAAGAATGCGCGTGACATCCAAAGGGCAGGTGACCATCCCCCGCGACTTGCGTGAGTTGGCTGGCATAGAGCTCAACAGTGAAGTCATATTTTCCGTCGAGGATGGAAAGCTGGTTGTTTCGCCCAAGAACGGTAAACGGGAGATGGAAGATCGGCAGCGGCTCGATCGGTTCATGGCCACTCTCAAGCGTTTGGAAGGTACCGGCGATCAGGATATCGACGCCGAGGCGCTGATGTCGATGACGCGTGATCGGTGAACATGGTCATCATGGTCGATACGAATGTGCTGGTTGATTTGGCGATATCCAATTCAGCCTGGCATGGCTGGTCCAGCGGGCAGGTTCTTTCCGCTTTCAAGCGAGGACCGGTCGTCATCAATCCCATCATCTATGCGGAGTTCTCGGTGCGTTACAGCAGTGTGGACCAGGTGGACGAGCTGCTGCCACAAAGTGAATTCCGCCGCGAAAACCTGCCTTGGGCCGCCGCATTTGCCGCTGCCGCTGCCTTCAAGATTTATCGCCAGAGTGGCGGGGGACGCGAGCGTGTTCTTCCCGATTTTCTGATCGGCGCGCATGCGGCCATTCGCGGCTATTCGATATTGACGCGAGATTCCAAAGGCTATCGGTCCTATTTCCCGACCGTTGACCTCATTTCCCCCGAAACCCATCCCTGACGGACCTCATCCATGATCGGCAAGCTGAAAGGCACTATCGAAGAGATCGGCGAAGATTATGTGCTCGTGGACGTGCATGGCGTCTGCTACGTCGCCTATTGCTCGGCCCGCACGCTGTCTAAACTCGGTTCCGTCGGCGAGGCCTGTGTTCTCTTTATCGAGACCTATGTGCGCGAGGACCAGATCCGGCTGTTCGGCTTCATGAGCGCGCTGGAACGCGAGTGGTTCAACATCGTGCAGACGGTTCAGGGCGTGGGTGCGAAGGTGGCGCTGGCGCTGCTGTCGACGCTGACGCCTGCCGAGCTTGCCAATGCGATCGCGTTGCAGGACCGTGCCGCCGTTTCGCGGGCGCCGGGCGTCGGCCCGAAGGTTGCCATGCGCATCGTGACCGAACTGAAGAACAAGGCGCCGGCCTTTGCCGGCGATGCCGCCAATATCGGGCTCAAGCAGGAGCTTGGGGAAGGCGTTGCCACCGCACCCGTCGCCGATGCGGTCTCGGCGCTGACCAATCTCGGCTATTCGCGTGATCAGGCCGCCAACGCTGTCGCGGCGGCGATGAAGACGGCTGGCGAGGGCGCCGACAGCGCCAGGCTGATCCGCCTCGGGCTCAAGGAACTGTCGCGGTGAGGCTTTGCACCTTCCATGTTCCTGATTATTGTCTCGAAGCGGGAAGATCGGCTTGCGATGCTTCCGTGCCGAACGACATTTTGAGTGCCGAAGATATGATGCCCGCCTGCGGCGCGAGAGCCGCAAAACGCATACCGGGAATGGAACGTCTGACATGAGTGAACCCGCACGCCTGATATCGCCGGAAAAGCGGGGCGAAGACATCGATGCGACGCTCCGGCCGCAATCGCTGGACGATTTTACCGGGCAGGCGGAAGCGCGCGCCAACCTGAAAGTCTTTATCGAAGCGGCCAAGGGGCGCGGCGAAGCGCTGGACCATGTGCTGTTCGTCGGTCCGCCCGGCCTTGGCAAGACGACGCTGGCGCAGATCATGGCCAAGGAACTCGGCGTCAATTTCCGCTCGACCTCCGGCCCGGTCATCGCCAAGGCCGGCGATCTTGCGGCGCTGCTCACCAACCTAGAGGAGCGCGACGTGCTCTTCATCGACGAAATCCATCGTCTCAATCCGGCGGTCGAGGAAATCCTCTATCCGGCCATGGAGGATTTCCAGCTCGATCTCATCATCGGCGAGGGGCCGGCGGCGCGTTCGGTGAAGATCGACCTTGCCAAGTTCACGCTGGTTGCCGCCACCACGCGCCTCGGCCTGCTGACGACGCCGCTGCGGGATCGCTTCGGCATCCCGGTGCGGCTGAGCTTCTACACGGTCGAGGAGCTGGAGCTGATCGTCCGGCGCGGTGCGAGGCTGATGGGCCTGGGTATCACCGATGAGGGCGCTCGCGAGATCGCGCGCCGCGCCCGCGGCACGCCGCGCATCGCCGGCCGCCTGCTGCGCCGCGTGCGCGATTTCGCGGAGGTCGCCAAGGCCGAGGCGGTGACGCGGGAGATCGCCGACGAGGCGCTGACGCGGCTTCTGGTCGACAATGTCGGCCTCGATCAGCTCGACAAGCGCTATCTGAACATGATCGCGGTCAATTTCGGCGGCGGCCCGGTCGGCATCGAGACCATCGCTGCCGGCCTTTCCGAGCCGCGCGATGCGATCGAGGACATTATCGAGCCCTACATGATCCAGCAGGGGTTCATTCAAAGGACGCCGCGCGGCCGTGTCCTGACCGCGATTGCCTGGAAACATCTCGGCCTGCAGCCGCCCAAGGATCTGGAGGCGGCCCAGTTTCGGCTGTTCCAGGAGGGAGATTGAATGCTTGGCCGTCGCGCTTTCCTGAAGCTTTTCGGCGGCAGCGTTTTCGGTTGGATGGCTCTCGGGGGATATGCCCTCGGATATGAGCCGGTCGTCCGCCTGGACGTGACGCGTTACGCGGTGACGCCGCCGGGATGGACGCCGGGTCTCAAGCTCAGGATCGTCGCGCTTGCCGATGTCCATGCCTGCGAACCTTGGATGACGGCAGGGCGCATTGCTTCGATCTGTGCCCATGCCAACGAGCTTGGCGGCGATATCATCGTGCTGCTCGGCGACTACACCTCGGGAACCGATCTCATTACCGCGCGCGTCGATCATCGTGTCTGGGCGGAGGAGCTGGCGAGGCTGAAGGCACCGCTCGGCGTCCATGCCATTCTCGGCAATCACGACTGGTGGCATGATGCGACAGCCCAGAGGACCGGCCATGGGCCGACCTTCAGCCACAGGGCATTGGCGGCCGCCAGCATAGAGGTCTATTCCAACCGGGCCGTGCGTCTGGAAAAGGATGGACAGGGTTTCTGGCTTGCAGGCGTCGAGGATCAGCTGGCGCTGCGCCGGAGCATGCGTTGGAAGCGACCCTATACGAGGGGGCTGGACGATCTCGACGGCACGCTGGCGCAGGTCGGCGACGATGCACCCGTCGTTCTTCTCGCCCATGAGCCCGATATCTTTCCCGCCGTTCCGCCGCGCGTATCGCTCACCCTTTCGGGCCACACCCATGGCGGACAAGTGAGGATTTTCGGCTGGTCGCCCTATTCGCCCTCACGCTATGGTGACAGGTATGTCTACGGCCATATCGTGGAGGAGGAGCGCCATATCATCGTTTCCGGCGGTCTCGGCTGCTCCATCGCGCCGGTCCGCTTCGGCGTTCCGCCCGAAATCGTCGTGATCGACGTGGGATAAGGGATCATGCAGAAACGCAAGCCCATCAGATTGAATGCCGGGCACGCGCGCTTCCAGGTGCGTGTGGCGGGGCTCGCCTTCCGCGACGGATATGTCCTGGTGCATCGCGCCGTACATGAGAGCTTCTGGACCTTTCCGGGTGGCCGCGCCGAAATCGGCGAGACTTCGGAAGAGACCTTGCGGCGGGAGATGATGGAAGAGCTCGGCGTTACAGCCACGGTCGGGCGCCTGCTCTGGTCGGTCGAGAACTTCTTCCACTATGAGCAGCTGGATTGGCATGAGCTCGGCCTCTACTATCTGATGGATATTCCGGCCGAGTTTCCGTTCGATCCCGAGCGGATCGTGCATCGCATTCAGGACGGCGACAACGATCTTGAGTTCAAATGGGTGCGGGCCACGCGCGAGGCGCTGGTTGCGCTCGACATCCCGCCCTATTTTATCGCCGAGGAAATCGAGAACCTGCCGCTGACCTCCCGCCATCTGGTCTGGCGGGATGGCGATCTGGATAGGGCTTAGCGAGGAGGTTCCATGTCCGCTTTCGATCCAATTCGCGGCTTTCGCAAGCTCGCCTACAACAACGCTCTGGCAAACCTCCGTCTACATCGCGCCTGCGCGATGCTTAAATCCGGCGAGTTCGAAGCGAAGCGCGTCAGCTTCTTTCCATCGATCAAGGCGACCCTCAATCATATCCTGACGGTCGACTGGTTCTATGTCGATGCGCTGGAAGGCGGCACCCTGGGCCTGAGGGCTTTCGATATCGAGGAACCGTATGGCCGGCTCGATGAATTGAGCCGGGAGCAGGCGGAGGTCGATCACCGGCTGGCGGCGCTCTGCGAGGCGTTGACGCCCGAAGCCGCCATGCAGGTCGTCGATATCCAGCGCAGCGGCCGCATCCAGCGGGAGAGGGCGGAGGATGTGCTGAACCATCTGTTCCAGCATCAGACGCATCACCGTGGCCAGGTACATGCCATGCTCGCCGGAACCAGCGTCGCGCCGCCGCAACTCGACGAGTTCCTCGCTGCCGACGATGCGCGGTTCAGGGGCGGGGAATTGGCGGAGCTCGGTTGGGACGAGGCGAAGCTGATGCGGTGATGCTGCCGTGGCGTGGCGGCATCGCCCCGGCCAAAGTCTCTATCGTTTGCCGGAGCAAGGCTTTTCCGCCGCCCTGCCATCCGAGCGCGCGGATCTTCGAGGTATCCATGGCGCGGACCGCGCCCTGCTGCGCGGATGCGGGCAGTGCGTGAGGACAGTTCGTCACGTTCTGAAGATGCCCGAGGATTTCGTGCGTATCGGTCAAAACATCCGACAGGTTGAAGGCTTCGCGGTCTATCCGGGCTGCTTCCGTTTCCAGCAAGAGACGGAGGGCGCGGCCGAGGTCGCGGCCGTGAACTTCGGTTCCAGCGCGGGACGGAACGGGCCTGCCGTTCAGATAGTCATCGAACAGCTCGTCCCATTTGTTGGGCCTGAGGTCGCCGTAGACGCCCGTCGCCCTCAGGCTCGCGGTCACGAAGCCGGGCGCTGACAGGGAGAAGAGCGCATGCTCGGCATCGCGCTTCACCTCGCCGTAGAGCGTGTTCGGCATCGGCTTGGTCGCCTCGGTCAGTTCGCCGCCGGCAACCGCGTCACCATAGACGGTACGGGAGGAGAGGAATATGCACCGGCGAATGCCGGCCTTCCTGGCCGTTTCGAACAGCTTGACGGTGCCATCAAGGTTGAGGCGTCGGAACCCTTCCGGATCGTCACCCTCGCCGCCGCGATATTTGCCGGCGACATGGCTGAAGGCCGCATGCACGAAGAAATAGGCGTCGTCGAAAGCGCAGCTCTGATCCTCCGCCGGATCGAGGCTCAGGGGCACGAAGGAAACGGGCTGCGGAAAGAGGCCGGCCGGCGGCGCGTTGCGGCCGCCGATCGCAATCTTGTATCCGGCGGACAGCAGCTCCTCGACGATGTACCTGCCGACCAGGCCCGTTCCCCCGGAAACGAGGATTTTCATGCGGCGACTCGCGGATTTGCGAGCGTCGCGATGTCAGGCATGTTCCGGCCGGTATGGAAACTATGCCACAGCTCGATCAGCGGTCTGAGCTGCTCGGTCTTGGGATGGTTTTCCTCCCAGGGCTTCTCATACTGGTAGTGCAGGATCGAGACACTGTTCCAGTCCCAGAGTGCGGGCATGTTGAACCAGACATATTGCAGCATGTTCATGAATACAGGCAATCCGTGCCAATCCGGAAAGAATGTCTCGAGAAAGGTCTGGTCGGTACGCCGCCAGAAGACATCGGGCCGGTCGAGCCGCTCCAGCATGTGCCGGAATGTCGCAAGCGACGGCTTGGCGACGAAGACGCCCGAGTTCAGCCGATGGAAATCGGCAAGGCTTTCATAGACGTTCGGTGCGGCGGAGAATTCCGGATAGTCGAACAGGCGATCGACATTTCTCAACACCAGCGCATCCGCATCGATGAAGACGCAGGTGTCGTATTCGATCAGCTGCCAGAGCCGCAGCTTGCAGAAATTGTCGAGCGGCGTGTGGAAGGAGGGCTTGCGGCCCTTGGTGAAGGGGGCGGCAGCGTGAAGATTGCCGCGGGCATGCCGCTCGTTGAACGCTTCCGACAGCGGCAGATGCTCGACTTCGACCAGCCGGCAGTCGAGCGCCGCCAACGGGGCGAGGTCGTCTTCGCAGACACCTGCCGTATGAAGCACGACGATATCGGCCTTCGTGCCGCTGCGGGCGATCGAGCGGGCGAGCGCCAGCGCACCCATGGCATAATCGGCATTCGTGACGAGCGTCACGAATGCCTGCCCGGCGCGCGGGCGGGTTCGCGGGCGCAACCCCTGCAGTATCTCGCTTCCCGGCATCATGACACGGATTTCAACCTCTTGCCTTCGGGATCATGGTTGACCGTAGCCGCGAGATCCTTGGTCCAGGCCGAAACGGCCGGGACGCGCGAGCGATCGACGCGGTAGGCGTATTTCTTCGCGACATCGACGATTTCGCCCAGAAGACCGGCTTCCAGCGTGATCGGCGCCAATCCCAGATCGAGGAACTTGTCGTTCTTGACGATCAGCTCGTTCTCCGGGGCTTCCTTGCGCGGGTTCGGCAATCGGACGACTTCCGCGCCGCTCATCCTGGCGATCATGTCGGCAAGATCGCGCACGCGATGCGTCTGCGTCATCTGGTTGAAGATTTCGACGCGCGCGCCGCGGGCCGGCGGGTTCTTCAGCGCCAGCTCGATGCAGCGCACGGAATCCTGGATATGGATGAAGGCGCGGGTCTGGCCGCCGGTGCCGTGCACCGTCAGGGGATAGCCGATCGCCGCCTGGATGAGGAAGCGGTTCAGAACCGTGCCGTAGTCGCCGTCATAGTCGAAGCGATTGATCAGTTGCTCGTGCCGGCGCGTCTGCTCCGTATGCGTGCCCCAGACGATGCCCTGATGCAGGTCGGTGATCCTCAGACCGTCGTTCTTGGCGTAAAACTGGAAAAGCAGCTGATCGAGGCATTTCGTCATGTGATAGATCGAGCCGGGATTGGCAGGGTAAAGGATCTCCTGGCTGACGGTGCGGCCATCGGTCGTCTCGATGCCGACAGGGAGATAGCCTTCGGGGATGGCGGCGCCGACCGTGGAATAGCCGTAGACGCCCATCGTGCCGAGATGCACGAGATGCGCGTCGAGATTGAGCTCGACCAGCGCGTTCAAAAGATTGTGCGTGGCGTTGACGTTGTTGTTCACAGTGTAGTTCTTGTGACGGTCGCTCTTCATCGAATAGGGCGCGGCGCGCTGCTCGGCAAAATGCACGATGGCATCGGGGCGATGCTCGGCCAGCCACTTTTTCAGCAGTTCGTAGTCCTTGGCGAGGTCGATCAGGTTGAAATGAATGCGGCGCCCGGTTTCGGCGTGCCAGATGCGGGTGCGTTCCTGAATCGAATCCATCGGCGTCAGCGACTGGACGCCAAGCTCCGTATCGATCCATCGGCGGGAGAGATTGTCGAGAATGTGGACTTCATGACCAGCGTCTGAGAGATGGAGCGAAGTTGGCCAACCGATGAATCCGTCGCCGCCCATAACCGCTATTTTCATGAGAGTATTCCTTCTGCGCCGATCCGCTATCCGGCACTGTTCCGGATAGTCGGAATTTATGACAATTGTTCAAAGCTTGCTTGATGGCAGAACTTCGGCCAAAGAGATGCCGGACATTCAAGGAGATGCGGCAACGATGAACAGCCCCTTTCTGATAGCTGGGGAACTGGAAGCCGGCAGCCACCGGCTGGTGCAGCGAGTCTACTACGAGGATACGGATTTTTCCGGCCTCGTCTATCACGCGCGCTATCTGCATTTCCTCGAGCGGGGGCGCACGGACTATCTGCGCTGTCTCGGCGTGGAACAGCGCGAGCTGCTGAATGCCGATGAGGAAGGGCTGGTTTTCGTCGTCCACCGCATGGAGATCGACTTCAAGGGACCGGCGCGCATGGACGACGTGCTGACCATTCGCACCGTCACCGAAAAGGCCGGCGGCGCCAAGATGGTGCTGTCGCAGGAGATAAGGCGCGACGATACGCTGCTGATCGCTGCCAAGGTCATCATCGCCGTCATCAACGCCAAGGGCCGCCCGCGCCGGCTCCCGGAAAAGCTGGCCTCGCAGATGCTGGCTGCGTCGGAAACCGCCGGTTAGGCGAAGGGGCCTTGTTCGCGCCGGCGATCGGCTGCTTGCAAAGATTATCGCGATCGTTAACGGCTGCCTTGCAATAACTTGAGTTTTATGTGAAGGAATTCGGCGCGCAAGATCTGTCTGCGTTTGCCGCCGGTTTCGTCCGGTCAATTCTTCCCAGGAGCTAGAATAGCCTTCGCCGCCGTTAAATCCTTCTCGTTTCGACGCTAACATTCTTTTAACCATAATAGTGTCTTACTGGTTATGTCGGAGTTTGTGCGGTGCACGCCTTCCTTTGACCAAATTTGACGGCAAGAAGGCAGTTGTAAGCTTGGAAGGCTTGACCAGGGCGTTCAGCGGCGGCTGCCAAACAATTCTTGTGAGATCACTTTTAGCCGCCCGGTCTAGCGCCGGGCGTTTGGATTCGGGGATTTTGGATCAATGGAACAAGTAGCATTGGCAGCGGCCACCACACCGGACATCACCCTCTGGTCGCTCTTCATGCAGGCGGGCTTGGTGGTCAAGCTCGTCATGATAGGTCTGCTGGCAGCGTCCGTGTGGACCTGGGCGATCGTCATCGACAAATATCTGAGCTACGCGCGAGCGCGCCGGCAGTTCGATCATTTCGAGCAGGTCTTCTGGTCCGGCCAGTCGCTCGAAGAGCTTTACCGCACGCTTTCGGAGCGCAACAATACGGGCCTCAGCGCCATCTTCGTCGCGGCGATGCGCGAATGGAAAAAGTCCTTCGAGCGCGGCGCCCGTTCGCCGATCGGCCTTCAGATGCGTATCGACCGCGCCATGGACGTCACGCTGGCCCGCGAATCGGAGCACCTGACCGCTCGCCTCGCATCGCTCGCCACCATCGGTTCGGCCGGTCCGTTCATCGGTCTGTTCGGTACGGTCGTCGGTATCATGACCTCGTTCCAGGCGATCGCCGGTTCCAAGTCGACCAACCTTGCGGTCGTTGCGCCCGGTATCGCCGAAGCGCTGCTGGCAACCGCCATCGGCCTGGTTGCCGCTATCCCGGCCGTTATCGCCTACAACAAATTCTCTGGCGATGCCGGCAAGCTCTCGGGCCGCATGGAAGGTTTCGCGGACGAATTCTCCGCCATCCTTTCGCGCCAGATCGATGAGAAGCTGCAGCCGCGTCAGGCTGCGCAGTAAACAGCGGACGGAACCGGAGTAATTCATATGGCAATGTCTGTTGGAGGCAAGGGTGGCGGCGGTGGCCGCCGGGGCGGTCGTCGCGGCGGTGGCCGGGGCGGTCCGATCGCCGATATCAACGTGACGCCGCTGGTCGACGTCATGCTCGTGCTGCTCATCATCTTCATGGTGGCGGCTCCCATGATGACGTCGGGCGTTCCGATCGACCTGCCGCAGACGCAGGCAGGCGCGCTGAACGCCCAGACCCAGCCCATCACCATTTCGATCAAGGCCGACGGCCAGGTGTATATCGGCGAATCGGAAATTCAGGCCACCGAAATCGCCGACAAGCTGAAAGCGATCGCCACGACCGGCTATAGCGAACGCATCTTCGTCAAGGGCGACGCGAAAGCGCCTTACGGCGTCATCGCCGACGTCATGTCACGCATTCAGGAAGCCGGTTACAAAAACATCGGCCTGGTTACGCAGCAGCAGACAACGGATCACTGACGAACCGACATGAAGCGCAGTCTTGCTACATCTGCTGTCATTCACATCCTGGTGCTGATCGGCGCCATGGTGACGCTCAGTGCGCCGGCGCCGCTTGAGACGCCGGAAAGCACGGCGATGGACGTCGATATCGTCCAGGCGGATCAGCTCCAGCAGGGCGAGAAGAAGGCGCCGGTGACGGATCACGTCTCGCGCAAGCAGACCACAAAGCAGGATCAGGTCGCCAACGCCCAGAATAACGGCGAGAACAAGGTCGATATCAAGAATCCGGTCGTACCCACGCAACGGCCGGAGAGCGATACGGCGGCACTGGCGCCGAAGAAGGTCGATACGCCCGTCCCGCAGGACGATCCGCGCCCGAACGACGTCAAGACCATCGAGCAGAAGGAAACGGAAGCCGCGCCCAAGGAAGTGGCTGCCATTCCGCAGCAGAAGCCCGATGTGACGCCGACGCCCAAGCCGGATCCCACGCCGCCGACGCCGAAGGCTGATGCCACGCCAACCCCGCCGCCGACGCAGCAGCCGACCGAGCAGGCCGAAATTCCGGTACCGAACAACGTTCCCGTGCCGGATATAAAGCCGCAGCCGACGCCGCCGAAGGCTGCCGAGCCGAAGCCTGAGGTCAAGCCGACGCCGAAGCCGGACGTGAAGGTGGCCGACGCCAAGCCGACGGACAAGACGACGACCCAGAGCACCAGCAAGACCACCTCGGCCGACGACGGCAAGAAGGACGCTGACAAGAAGCGCCAGACCCCAAAAGCCTCTAATAAAGGCCTGGATGATGGCCTTGCCGATGAGATCGCCGACGTTCTGAACAATACGTCATCCAAGGGTGGCGCCGCACGTTCATCCAAACCGGCTTCGGCAGGCGCCGATAACCAGGTCGCCTCGCGCGGCGGTATGAAGTCGCTCGGGGCCGGCAAGCTCAGCCAGAGCCAGCAGGACGGTTTGCGCGATCTGATCGCCAAGTACTGGAACCTGATGCCGGGTATGGAAGGCGCGGGCGACGTGCGAATCAAGGTGCATTTCAGGCTCGACAAGTCCGGGCAGATCGTCGGCGAACCGGAGGCGACGACCAGCGGCGGACCGGCTTCGACCCAGGCTGCAATGCAGGGCGCCGCGGTGCGCGCCGTGTTGCGGGCACAGTCGGATTATCTGAAAATTCTTCCGGCCGATAAATATGACGACTGGCAGGAAGTCGTCGTGAACTTCAGCGCAGCGGATATGGGGATGTAATGGGGGAAGTGCCGCTTTCGACCAACCACTGTCCCCGTTTCGGCCTGAGCTTGCTGACGGTCTTGGGCATGATGTTGGCCGGTCCCGTGTCGGTGCATGCTGCAAGCGCTGCGCAATCACATGGAAATTCGATCGGAGGCAGCGTCCACGAGGACGTCGCGAAAAACTGGAACATCCCTCCGGGCATGGAGGGGGCGAAAGATGTCCGCATCCGGGTGCATCTCAGGCTCAGCCGAAGCGGAGAGATTGTGGGCGAACCGAAGGTTAGCGTGACCGGTGGCCCCAAGGGTACACGGCAGGCCATGGCTGCAGCCGCGATGCGAGCCGTGCTCCGGGCTGCCCCGTTCAAGAATCTGCCAATAGATCAATATGACGACTGGAAAGAAGTCACCATCAACTTCGAATCGGCTATTTGACGAATTAATGCTGAAAGGCTTGGCGCATATGATCAGAAAATCCCTCGTTCGTCTCCTGCTGGTGCTGGCAGGCCTTACGGCGGCGCTCGCTACTCCGGCTTATGCCGTGGTCGAGCTCAACATCAACAAGGGCAACGTCCAGCCCATGCCGATCGCCATCACCGACCTTCTGTCGAATGATAGCCTCGGCCAGCAGATTTCGGGTGTGATCGCCGCCGATCTGCAGCGCTCCGGATTGTTCGCTCCGATCAACAAGCAGGCATTCATCGAGAAGATCACCAATCCGGATTCGACTCCGCGTTTCCAGGACTGGACGTCGATCAACGCGCAGGCGTTGATGACCGGCCGCGTGACGCAGGAAGGGGGCCGTCTTCGTGCCGAGTTCCGCCTGTGGGATACGTTCGGCAATCAGCAGATGATCGGCCAGCAGTTCTTCGCCCAGCCAGAAAACTGGCGCCGCGTCGCTCATATCATCGCCGATGCGATCTACGAGAAGATCACCGGCGAGAAGGGCTACTTCGATACGCGCGTGGTCTTCGTTGCGGAAAGCGGCCCGAAGACGGCCCGCAAGACGCAGCTCGGCATCATGGATCAGGACGGTGCCAACGTGCGCATGCTGACCGACGGCAGCGACCTCGTGCTGACGCCGCGCTTCTCGCCCAACCGGCAGGAAGTCACCTACATGTCGTTCGCCAACCAGCAGCCGCGCGTCTACCTGCTGCAGCTGCAGACGGGCCAGCGCGAACTGGTCGGCAACTTCCCCGGCATGACCTTCTCGCCACGCTTCTCGCCGGATGGCCAGCGCGTCATCATGAGCCTGCAGCAGGAAGGCAACGCCAACATCTATACGATGGACCTGCGTTCGCGCACGACGACGCGCCTGACCTCGACCGCCGCGATCGATACCTCGCCGTCCTATTCGCCGGACGGTACGCAGATCGCCTTCGAAAGCGACCGCGGCGGCCAGCCGCAGATCTATGTGATGAATGCCGACGGCTCGAACCAGCATCGCATCTCGTTCGGCAACGGCTCCTACTCCACGCCGGTCTGGTCGCCGCGTGGCGATCTGATCGCCTTCACCAAGCGGGGCGGCGGCAATTTTTCCATCGGCGTCATGAAGCCGGATGGTTCCGGCGAGCGAATCTTGACCTCCGGCTCTTACGCCGAGGGGCCGACCTGGGCGCCGAACGGCCGTGTCATCATGTTCTTCCGCCAGCCGTCCGCTGCGAGCGGCCCGCAAATCTATTCGATCGATCTGACCGGTTATAACGAGCAGAAAATCCCGACTCCGGGCTTCGCTTCCGACCCCGCATGGTCGCCGCTTCTCGAGTAGGACGGCGCTTGCCACGTTATCGCCGCAAAGTCCTGTGAGTGGACCGTTTAGGGACAATTTTAGGACATCATTAACCATACTTGTTGGAATCGGATTAACCGAACCCGGTTACAGTCTGGCAACCCTGATAGAGACTTAAGGAGAGACCGGCCATGAGCCGCATCGCAACCCCGGCCGTTGGCCACATGCAGAACCTCGCCCGCAACCCGATCATGATCGCGCTTTTCGTTGGCCTTTCGTTGGCCGGCTGCGCCTCGAAGAAGGGTCTGCCGAACGATGCCAACGGTCTTGGCCTGAACGGCGGCGCCGGCAATGCTGCCCCGGGTTCGCCGCAGGACTTCACGGTCAATGTCGGCGACCGCGTTTTCTTCGTTGTCGATAGTTCCTCCATCAGCTCCGAGGCTGCCCAGACGCTCGATCGCCAGGCCCAGTGGCTCGCCCGCTATCCGAACTATTCCATCACGGTCGAAGGTCACGCCGACGAGACCGGCACCCGCGAATATAACCTCGCGCTCGGCGCTCGTCGCGCAGCGGCAGCGAAAAGCTACCTCGCTTCGCGCGGCGTCCCCGCGAACCGCATGAAGACGATTTCCTACGGCAAGGAACGCCCGGTCGCGACCTGCGACAACGAGTCCTGCTGGTCGCAGAACCGCCGTGCCGTCACCGTGCTGAACGGCGCCGGTTCCTGATAGGTAAAACTCTGTCCAAACCTGTAAAGGCGGCCCTCGTGGTCGCCTTTACTTTTTTGACCACACTTTGGCCGAACTCCGTTGCTTTTTGAGAGCAATTGTAAAAATCTCCTGTTCGAGCCCCCGGCCCGAAGAATCAATGAGACAGGACGATCCATATGAGAAAACTTGTCGTGGCGAGCATGCTGTGTCTCGCTGCCTTTGCTGGTAGTGAGCGCGATGCTTCTGCCTTGTCGCTGTTTGGCATCCATCTCGGAGGCCGCAATGCCTCCGCGCAGTCGGCTCCGAACAACGCGTATCAGAGACAAGCGCAATACGGCCAGGCACCGGTCGTCAATGTTCAAAACAGCGATGCCGAAGTTCGCCTGCAACAGCTCGAGGACCAGATGCGCCAGCTGAACGGTCGCGTCGAGGAAATGAGCTATCAGCTCCTGCAGATGCAGGAACAGATCCGCAAGACGCAGGAAGACAACGAATTCCGCTTCCAGCAGCTTGAGAAGCGCGGCGGCGGTGCGCCGGCAGCAGGCGGAGCGATGAAGAAGAGCGAGGCCGATGTCCCGGCGCAGGGCTCCGGCGGCCAGCAGGACGACATCGCCAACGTCATCGGCGATTCGCAGCAGGGAGGCGGCGCGGGCAAGCCGCCGAGCCAGCTCGGCTCGATGCAGTTCGATCAGAGCGGAAACCAGCTTGGCTCATCGATGTCGGGGGCCAGCAATGGTGCGGGGGCGCCGCCGAGCGCCGGTTCCGGAGCGCAGACCGCTTCGCTCGGCAGCGAGAGCGAGCAATATAAGGCTGCCTATGGCCATGTCCTGTCCGGCGACTACAGTGTCGCCGAACAGGAGTTCCGCCAGTACATCGAAAGCTATCCGAGCAGCGCGCGGGCTGCGGATGCGAATTTCTGGCTCGGCGAAGCGCTTTATTCGCAGGGCAAGTACAACGAGGCCGCCAAGACCTTTCTGAATGCGCATCAGAAATACAGCGGCTCCGAAAAGGCGCCTGAAATGCTTTTGAAGCTCGGCATGTCGCTCGCCGCGCTTGATAACAAGGATACGGCTTGCGCTACGCTTCGCGAAGTGACCAAGCGTTACCCCAAGGCCTCCAAGGCCGTGACCGGCAAGGTCGCCAGCGAAGAGAAGCGGCTTGCCTGCTGAACGCCATGTCTGTTGACGCTGTGACCGGCTGTGCCACAGCTCCCGTGCCCGAAGTGGCCACAGGCGAATTTCTGCATTCCCTATCGAAGCCTGCCCATATCCTGGTCGCCATTTCGGGCGGCAGCGATTCCACCGGGCTGCTGGTTACGCTTGCCGAGCGGCTGAAATCGAACCTTCAAAAAGATGTTACTCTTAGCGCCGCGACCATAGATCATGGCTTGCGGGCTGAAGCGGCAGACGAAGCGCGCCATGTCGCCGCACTCTGCGCTTCGCGCGGTATTTCCCATTTCATCCGTCGCTGGAACGACGAGAAGCCGAACAGCGGTATCATGGCCGCTGCGCGCGAGGCGCGCGATGGGCTGCTTGCCGATCTCGCCGACGAGATTTCCGCCGATCTGATCGTCACCGCTCATACTCTGGACGACCAGCGCGAGACGATGCTGATGCGCAGCAAGCGGCGGCAGGAAGACGAAGGTGGCACCGGCACCGGCATCGCCGATGCGGTGCTGTTCGACCGCCGCATCTGGATTGTCAGGCCGTTTCTGGCATGCCGGAGGGCGGATATCAGAGCCTATCTCAAGATGCGCGGCGTATCCTGGCTCGATGATCCCAGCAACGAGGATGTGAAGTACGAGCGGGTTCGCACCCGCATGGGTCTCGCACGGGATGTGGCGATGGCCATGCCTGTGGATGGGGCTGCCGATCGTTCGGCCCTTTCGCGGCGGGCGGCCGCGTGGCTGGACGATCACGTCGCCGTTTATGCGAACGCGCTCTGCGCCATCGATCGATCCGCGCTCGGCGCGGATAAGGCGGTCGTGGCCTATGCCCTGTCTTATCTGGCTGCCGTCTTCGGCGGCAAGGCTTATGCCCCCGGACGCGCGCAGATGGAACGTATTCTCGAATTCGTGAAGGGTGCGGATTCCGGCCGACGTACGGCCGGCGGTGTGGTCTTCGACCTGCGCCGCGATGCGCTCTACCTCATGCGGGAAAGCCGCAACATCGCGCCGCTGTCGATCCTGCCCGGCGCAAACGGCATTTGGGACGGTCGCTTCGAGGTCGGCAATTTGGGCCGGACGCCGGTCGGCGTGCGTGCCTGCGGAGCGGAAGGTTCAACGATTTTCCCGTCGGCGCTGCCGAAAGCGGCGGTGAAACGCGCTCGCGCGGCGATGCCGCTGATTGCGGCGGAAGCCGGAACTGGAGCGGCATCGGTGGAGATTACGCCTTATCTTGCGCCGTTCGACCGCTTTCTGACACGATTTGACCTCACATTTGCCGATCGTCTTTCGATCGTTTTTGGGCGAGAAGCCTATAGGCGGCTGCCGCTTTCGGCCCTATAGACGGAAAAAACATGCGGCGATGCGGTTTGCCTTGGCAACGGCTTGGCGCAACCCTATGTTAGGGATCAAGTAATGCCGTCGCTCAGCGACGGAAGTTTCAGTGCTGGGGAGTTCGATGAACCCTAATTTTCGTAATTTCGCTCTGTGGGCAATCATAGCTCTGCTGTTGATTGCCCTGTTCAGCATGTTCCAGAACGCGCCGGCACAAACAGGCTCCAGGGAAATTCCATATTCGCAGTTCCTCCGGGAAGTTGATTCCGGCCGCGTTCGTGATGTGACCGTCACGGGCAACCGCGTCGTCGGCAGCTATGTCGGAAACGACACCCCTTTCCAGACCTATGCCCCGGTCATCGACGACAGCCTGCTTGAGCGCCTGCAGACCAAGAACGTCAACATCGTCGCGCGTCCGGAATCGGACGGCTCGTCGAGCTTCCTGAGCTACCTCGGCACGCTGCTGCCGATGCTCCTCATTCTCGGTGTCTGGCTGTTCTTCATGCGCCAGATGCAGGGCGGCTCGCGTGGTGCCATGGGCTTCGGCAAGTCGAAGGCGAAGCTTCTGACGGAAGCGCATGGCCGCGTCACCTTCGAGGACGTCGCCGGTGTCGACGAAGCCAAGCAGGACCTGGAGGAAATCGTTGAATTTCTGCGCGATCCGCAGAAGTTCCAGCGTCTTGGCGGCCGTATCCCGCGCGGCGTTCTGCTCGTCGGACCTCCCGGCACCGGCAAGACGCTTCTGGCGCGCGCCATCGCCGGCGAAGCCAATGTGCCGTTCTTCACCATTTCCGGTTCCGATTTCGTCGAAATGTTCGTCGGTGTCGGCGCAAGCCGCGTGCGCGACATGTTCGAGCAGGCCAAGAAGAATGCGCCCTGCATCATCTTCATCGACGAAATCGACGCCGTCGGCCGCCATCGTGGCGCCGGTCTCGGCGGCGGCAACGACGAGCGGGAACAGACGCTCAACCAGCTGCTGGTCGAAATGGACGGCTTCGAGGCCAATGAAGGCATCATCCTCATTGCCGCGACCAACCGTCCCGACGTTCTCGACCCCGCATTGCTGCGTCCGGGCCGTTTCGACCGTCAGGTCGTGGTTCCGAACCCGGATATCGTCGGCCGCGAGCGGATCCTCAAGGTTCACGCTCGCAACGTGCCGCTGGCGCCGAATGTCGATCTGAAGACGCTCGCACGCGGTACGCCCGGCTTCTCCGGCGCCGACCTGATGAACCTCGTCAACGAAGCTGCCCTCATGGCCGCCCGCCGCAACAAGCGTCTGGTGACGATGCAGGAATTCGAAGACGCCAAGGACAAGATCATGATGGGCGCCGAGCGCCGCTCTTCGGCCATGACCGAAGCGGAAAAGAAGCTCACCGCCTATCACGAAGCCGGCCACGCGATCACGGCGCTCAACGTCGCCGTCGCCGATCCGCTGCACAAGGCGACCATCATTCCGCGCGGCCGTGCCCTCGGCATGGTCATGCAGCTCCCCGAGGGCGACCGCTACTCGATGAGCTACAAGTGGATGGTCTCGCGCCTCTGCATCATGATGGGCGGCCGTGTTGCCGAGGAATTGACCTTCGGCAAGGAGAACATCACGTCAGGCGCATCCTCCGATATCGAGCAGGCCACCAAGCTTGCCCGCGCGATGGTGACGCAGTGGGGCTTCTCCGACGAGCTCGGCCAGGTCGCCTATGGCGAAAACCAGCAGGAAGTCTTCCTCGGTCACTCCGTTTCGCAATCGAAGAACGTTTCGGAAGCAACGGCGCAGAAGATCGACAACGAGGTTCGCCGTCTGATCGACCAGGCTTATCAGCAGGCTCGGGATATCCTCACCGAAAAGCACGACGAGTTCGTGGCCCTGGCGGAGGGGCTTCTTGAATACGAGACGCTGACCGGCGACGAGATCAAGGCGCTGATCCGTGGCGAAAAGCCTGCCCGCGATCTTGGCGACGACACGCCGCCGAGCCGTGGCTCGGCCGTGCCGAAAACCGGTGCGAAGAAAGACGGTTCTCTCGGCGCAAAGGGTGACGAGCCCGAAGGCGGATTCGAACCGCAGCCGCGCTGACGGCCTGAGACCTTTGAGCGAAATACAAACGGCCGGCACCTGAAAAAGGGAGCCGGCCTTTTTCCGTCTGGCCGGCCGGCGCAATACTCCGGACGTGGGCAGACGCACGATCTGCTTAGCCGGAAGAAGTAATACGGGCAGCGCATGCTGCGAATTGGAATATTGTCAGTCTCCGCCCGGCGCAGTTTTTTAGTGCTTATTAATGGTAACGCGTTGTAATAGGCGGTCTCGGTAATTTAAGTGCCGAGTTTTACAATCTGTGGCATGAGCCACAAGCATCGATCCTCGTAGCGCCTCCGGATCGGAGCGACGATTTCGATGCCGCTGCATGTCTCGCAACGATGCAGCAACGACAGGAGTGCTTATGAAGCGTCGCTATTTCGGAACGGACGGAATTCGCGGTCAATCGAATATCTACCCGATGACCCCGGATCTTGCCATGCGCGTGGGGATTGCCGCCGGCACGATCTTCCATCGCGGCAGCCACCGTCACCGCGTCGTGATCGGCAAGGACACGCGTCTCTCCGGCTATATGCTGGAAAATGCGATAGTCGCGGGCTTCACAGCGGCCGGTGTCGACGCTTTCGTTCTTGGCCCCATTCCGACGCCTGCCGTTGCCATGCTGACGCGCTCGCTGCGCGCCGACATCGGCGTGATGATTTCCGCCTCGCATAATCCCTATGAGGACAACGGCATCAAGCTTTTCGGCCCCGATGGCTACAAGCTGTCCGACGATCTGGAAATGAAGATCGAGGATATGCTGGACCGGGACATGTCGGAGCATCTTGTAAAGTCCGGCAATATCGGCCGCGCCAAACGTATCGACGGCGTGCACGACCGCTATGTCGAGCATGCCAAGCGTACGCTGCCGCGCGACGTCACGCTGCAGGGGCTCAGGATCGCCATCGATTGTGCGAACGGCGCCGCTTACAAGGTTGCCCCGGCCGTTCTTTGGGAGCTCGGTGCGGATGTCGTAACCATCGGCAACGAGCCGAACGGCACGAATATCAATCTCAATTGCGGCTCCACCAGCCCGGTGGCGCTGCAAAAGAAGGTGGATGAAGTGCGCGCCGATATCGGTATCGCGCTCGATGGCGATGCCGACCGCGTCATCATCGTCGACGAAACCGGCGCCATCATCGACGGCGATCAGCTGATGGCCGTCATCGCGGAGAGCTGGGCCGAGAGCCAGACGTTGCGCGGCAACGGCATCGTGGCGACGGTCATGTCCAACCTCGGCCTGGAGCGCTTCCTGGAGGATCGCGACATGTCGCTTGCCCGCACGGCTGTCGGCGACCGTTACGTCGTCGAGCATATGCGCCAGCACGATTACAATGTCGGCGGCGAGCAGTCCGGTCATATCGTGCTTTCCGACTATGGCACGACGGGCGACGGCCTGGTGGCTGCCTTACAGATCCTTGTCGCGGTAAAGCGCACCGGCAAGCCGGTCAGCGAAGTCTGCCGCCGTTTCGAGCCCGTGCCGCAGTTGCTGCGCAATGTCCGCATATCCGGCGGCAAGCCGCTGGAGGACATCCAGGTGCGTCAGGCGATCGCCGATGCCGAAAGCGAGCTTGCCCGCAATGGCCGCCTCGTCATCCGACCGTCTGGCACCGAACCCCTGATCCGCGTCATGGCGGAAGGCGACGATCGCGGCCAGATCGAGCGCATTGTCGGCGGCTTGATCGACGTAATATCGAATGTCCGCTCGGCTGCCTGAACGGCGGCGGGACAATCGCGAATTTCAGATCATGGCCGCCTTGTCGAGGTGGCCATTTTGCTGTCCGGCTCCGGATACGGGTTCGGCTTACCGGAACATTTCGCCGGGATAAGCGCCCCAAAGCTTGTCCTGCCTGACATAGCCTCTTGCCGCGTGCTCGGTGACTGAAACCCGGCACCATGTTCCCGTGCAGGATTGCAGCGAAACGAGCACGCGCGGCTGCAGCTCGGCGATCGCCCTGCCGGTCGCGGAGGGATCGGCGCGCAACATGGCGTTCTTCGTCAGCCATGGGGCGATCACCGCCGTACGCATGCCGGAGAGCAGGGCGCTGTGCATCCAGCCGGTCACGCCGGTATCGTCGCGGACCTGCCGCCAATGGCCGTATTCGTCGATGATCTCCAGAGGGAGGCCGGGCTTCATATAGATCCATTTGGTTGCGTAGATCGTCGACGGGCCTACGCGCATGCGCGCCTTATGGGCTCTGAGCGAAACATAGCGCGGGATCGGCAGCCCTGTCTCGCGCCCCTTGTTCCATACCGTGGCTGCGACGGGCTTTATCGGCATTGTGCCGGCCAGAGCGCCCGAGCTCAGGAAGATAACGGCGAGCCCCAGGCAGGCCCAAATTCTTCGATGACAAGTCAAAGATTTCCTCCCTGAGTCAGCTTTCCTGCCGCCGTACTGTAATGGCGCTATTCTTGCCAATTGGTTTAGAAAACCGGCTCAGATATCTTCCTTCGGCTCATCTCTTACTACAGAAGTAACGGGGGCCACCATCCGTATCTCTTTCTCTTTATTGTAGAATCTAAAATCACTAATATATTGATCGAAGTATATGCCTTAAAAAACAGGGTAAATATTCGTAGTTAATCAGGTTTTAACTCCTTTTCTTCATTATCCCTGCGATGTCTTTTCGCTTGGCAAGCATCTGCTGTGCCAAAGGCGAGAAATTTGGAGCCAAAGCCATGATGAAATCCCTGTTGGGGGCACTTGCCACTTTGCTTGTCGGCACGTCGGCCTTTTCCGCTGATCTTTATACACCGGAACCGGCCCAGCCGGCACCGGAAGTGACCGTCGCCCAGTCCAGCGGCTGGTATCTGCGCGGCGATGTCGGCTACGCCTTCACGAACCTGCGCGGCGCCAACTATTTCCAGGGCTCCAACTCCAGCCTGGTCGATTTCGACCGTGCGAAGCTTGACAACAACGTCACCCTCGGCGGCGGCGTCGGCTATCAGATCAACAACTACCTGCGCACGGACCTGACGCTGGATTACCTCTTCAAGTCCGATTTCAAGGGTTCGACGAAGGGCGATTGCGGCGCTTGCGGGCCGGGCTACACGCCGACCGCGGCAACCTCCCGCGACCTGACATCGCTGACGGCATACAGCCTGCTTGCCAACGCCTATGTCGATCTCGGCACCTACGGCGTCTTCACGCCTTATGTCGGCGGCGGTCTCGGCGGCACTTACGTCAAATGGGACAAGCTGAAGAATACCTCCTGTTCGGATGCCAATCCGGATTCGTGCGACGGGACGGTTTCGCACAACGGCCGCGGCAGCTGGCGCTTCACCTACGCGCTGATGGCCGGTACTTCCATCGACCTGACCTGCAACCTGAAGGCTGATATCGGCTATCGCTATCGCCATGTTCAGGGTGGAGACATGTTCGGTTACGCCGAGAACGGCGGTCCCGGCTATGACAAGGGCCTGAACCTGCACGAAGCCCGTATCGGCGCCCGCTACACCTTCGGCGGCTGCCAGACCGCAAGCTATATGCCGCCGGCCGACATTCCGGTGCAGCCTTCGGTCTACAAGTAAGCACTTCGCATCCAAGTCGTTGAAAAGCCGCCCGGTTCCATCCGGGCGGCTTTTGCTATTTTCCCTCTCGTTAAGCAATTCCTTGTGGTCTTAAAGCTTCATTAACCATGAATTCCCTATGGTTAATGAAATGAGAACGGCGGCTTTCTGCAGAGAGTGCTCCTTTGAGGCATTGCGCAAGGCAAAGAAGTCGGCCGGTTCGACATGCGGGCGTTTGTCCAAGGTTGGAAGGCGAGGGGTAATGATCCGTTTCGACGCTTTGGCGCTGGCCGCGGCGATGGCAGGCGCATCCGCGAATGTTGCGCTTGCGGGCGATGCGCCGCCGCCGGAGATCAAGATGCCCGAAGTCAGCGTCCAGGCTGCAAAGGGATGGTACGTACGCGGCGATGTCGGATACGCCGTCAACGCCAGCCGCAGCGATACGACATTCCGCGCCTATGATCCCGCTGGAGGCGATTACGATTCCGGTCATTTCGATTCGAACCGCTTCGGCGGCGATTTTTCCGGCGGCCTGGGCATCGGTTATCAATTCAACGACCTGTTTCGGGCCGATGTCACCGGCGATTTCTTCACTGGCGACTTCAACGGGCGCGTTTCAAGCGATTCGTCTTGCTCCGGCGGAGCGGGCGGTACCGGTTGCTCCACCAAGGCACGGTCCTCCTTCAAGGCCGGTAGCCTGATGGTCAACGGCTATGTCGATCTCGGAACGGTTGCCGGTTTTACACCCTATGTCGGCGCCGGTCTCGGCGCGACGCATGTCTCCTGGAGCAGCGTCAATGCCGTCGGCTCCTGCGTGGATGGAATTTCGGGCTGTGCGGGTGCGGCTTCGGTCAGCACGCGCTATCCCGGCGAGAGCGACTGGCGTATGACCTATGCGCTGATGGCCGGCGTCGCCTACGAGGTCGCGCCGAACGTCAAGGTCGACCTTGGCTATCGCTTTTCCCATATCGCCGGCGGCGACATGTTCGGCTATTCCGCGGCCGATTCTGCTGCGGGCGCCGGCGGCACCATGGGACGCGACGGTGCGCTGTCGCGTCACGAAATTCGCGTCGGCCTCAGGATCACCACCTGGTAGGCCGATGCCCGGAGCGGCTCGGCCTTTCATGGAACCTCCCTAAGGCGTCGTCAGTACATAGGCGATGCGGCGAAAGAAATCCCAGGTACGGAACAGATGGGCCGGTATGCGGCGCCACGCGGATGATTTGGCGGCGCGGTAATCGCGGCGCCAGCCGATCATGGTCTTTCTCTGCAGCCGGCTGAAGCCTGCAATGTTTGTGCGCGTGCTGAAGATGGACACGCGCATGTCCCAGCCGCGCTCTACGGCGACGTCCCAGGGCAGCGACATGATCGTCAGCGATTTCACGATTTTTTCGGCGCCGCCGCGCGTGACGAGATAGCAGGCCGTCGAGCCCTGCGGGCCGAAGAGGCAGCGGCCGACGATATCCCCCATGCGGCTGCGCGTCGTGGTGCGGAAGCCGCCCCAGCGGTGGTTGACGAGCTTGATCAGGTCGGCGGTGGGCGCGGCTTCCTTCGCTGCCAGCGCGCGCGACAGGAAATCGGCATCAAGGGCGACATCGTCCTCGATGATCACGGCCACCTCGTCGCCGCCGGCCAGAAACTGGCGCAGCGCCATCAGGTGGCTGCGGTAGCAACCGTATTCGCCCGGCAGAATGGTGCGGCCATGCCTGCGCTGGAAGCGATCGTGATCCACATCGACCCATTGCTCGCGTGGAACGAGGGCGCCGTCGACGCCGTCGATACGTTCGAACTGGAAGCCGAATTCATCGCCCTGCCGCTGGATTTCAGCGAGCCTTTCCGCCGCCCGATCGATGTTGATCAGATAGACAGGCATGGCTTGCGCAGGCGCAGATTGGCTTTCGGCGAGTGCAATTAAAGACATCAAGCACACTTATTATTTTTGTCGGCGCAACCATCGGGCGTCTAGCCTTATATGATCGTCCGCCGGCACAAAAACCAGCTTTTGGAAGATCGAATTTAGCGTTATTTCATTGCGCGTGACTTGCACGCCAGCAAACTTTTCGCACGACTTCGTGATGAAGCGCCATCCGTAATTTTTGCTATTGCGCTTGTAGGCGGCTTCCCATATATCCGGCGGCGGGACACTCCTCCCCAACGAGGAGCTTTCTATCTGAGAGGATAGCATCATGACTAAGCTCGCCAAACCGGACATCCGTCCGGACAATACCCATTTCTCTTCTGGCCCCTGCTCGAAGCGCCCCGGTTGGACGCTCGATGCTCTTTCCGACGCGGCCCTCGGCCGTTCGCACCGCGCGAAGGTCGGTAAAGCCAAGCTGAAGCAGGCCATCGATCTCACCCGCGAAATTCTGGAAGTACCGGCGGATTACCGCATCGGCATCGTTCCGGCTTCCGACACCGGCGCCGTCGAAATGGCCCTGTGGTCGCTGCTCGGCGAACGCGGTGTCGACATGCTCGCCTGGGAAAGCTTCGGTGCCGGCTGGGTCACCGACGTCGTCAAGCAGCTGAAGCTCAAGGACGTCCGCAAGCTCGAAGCCGGCTACGGCGAGCTGCCCGATCTTTCCTCGGTCGATTTCGACCGCGACGTGGTCTTCACCTGGAACGGCACCACCTCCGGCGTGCGCGTCCCGAACGCCGATTTCATCCCGGCGGACCGCAAGGGCCTGACGATCTGCGACGCCACCTCGGCCGCCTTCGCTCAGAACCTCGACTTTGCCAAGCTCGACGTTGTTACCTTCTCCTGGCAGAAGGTTCTGGGCGGCGAGGGCGCACATGGCGTCATCATTCTCTCGCCGCGCGCCGTCGAGCGCCTCACGACCTATGTGCCGGCGTGGCCGCTGCCGAAGATCTTCCGCTTGACCAGCGGCGGCAAGCTGATCGAAGGCATCTTCAGCGGCGAAACGATCAACACGCCTTCGATGCTCTGCGTGGAAGACTATATCGACGCGCTTCTCTGGGCGAAGGACCTCGGCGGCCTGAAGGCGCTGGTCGGCCGCGCCGATGCCAACGCCAAGGTCATCCACGATTTCGTTGCCGCCAACGACTGGATCGCCAATCTTGCCGTCAAGGCCGAGACGGCGTCCAACACTTCCGTCTGCCTGAAGATCGTCGACAAGGATGTCGTCGCTCTCGATGCCGACGGTCAGGCGAATTTCGCCAAGGGCCTGGTTGCGCTCCTCGAGAAGGAAGGCGTCGCCTATGACGTCGGCCACTATCGCGACGCACCCTCGGGCTTGCGCATCTGGGCTGGTGCAACGATCGAAGCTTCCGACATGCAGAAGCTGATGCCCTGGCTTGCCTGGGCTTTCGAAACGCAGAAAGCGACGCTCTCCCAGGCTGCTGCCTGAGGCTTGAAGCGTTTATGGCTCCGCCGCGACAGGCGGAGCCCGGCATCTCGAAATTCTCATTGTTTTTCATGCAATTCCACACGGAAAGCCGTCCTTTATCTTTCCTGGAATTGCTCGTCGTAGCTGACCTTTTTCAGGAGGCCTCAATGGCACCTCGCGTTCTCGTATCCGACGAACTGTCGGAAACCGCCGTCCAGATCTTCCGCGATCGCGGCGTCGAAGTCGATTTCCAGCCACAGCTTGGCAAAGACAAGGACAAGCTGTTCGAAATCATCGGCCGGTATGATGGCCTTGCCATCCGCTCCGCGACCAAGGTGACGGAGAAGATCATCGAGGCGGCCAAGAACCTCAAGGTCGTCGGCCGCGCCGGCATCGGCGTCGACAATGTCGATATCCCGGCTGCCTCGCGCCGCGGCATCATCGTCATGAACACGCCGTTCGGCAATTCGATCACGACGGCCGAGCACGCCATCGCGCTGATGTTTGCCGTTGCCCGCCAGCTTCCGGCAGCCGACGCTTCGACGCAGGCCGGCAAGTGGGAAAAGTCGAAGTTCATGGGTGTCGAAATCACCGGCAAGACGCTCGGTATCATCGGTGCCGGCAACATCGGCTCCATCGTCATTGCCCGCGCCCTCGGCCTGAAGATGCACGTCCTTGCCTACGACCCGTTCCTGTCAAAGGAGCGCGCCGAGGAAATGGGCGTGACCAAGGTCGAGCTCGACGAGCTGTTCGCCCGCGCCGACTTCATCACGCTGCATGTGCCGCTGACCGACAAGACCCGCAACATCATCGACGCAACCGCTCTCTCCAAGATGAAGCAGGGCGTCCGCATCATCAACTGCGCCCGTGGCGGTCTCGTCGATGAGGCAGCCCTTGCCGCCGCCATCAAGTCCGGCCATGTCGCCGGTGCCGCTTTCGACGTCTTCGAAGTCGAGCCGGCCAAGGAAAGCCCGCTGTTCGGTCTGCCGAACGTCGTCTGCACGCCGCATCTCGGCGCTTCCACCACGGAAGCGCAGGAAAACGTCGCTCTCCAGGTCGCCGAGCAGATGGCGGACTATCTGGTGAAGGGCGCCGTCTCGAATGCCATCAACATGCCCTCGATCACCGCCGAGGAAGCGCCGATCCTGAAGCCGTTCATCAAGCTTGCCGACGTTCTCGGCGCTTTCGTCGGCCAGGTCACTGAAGATCCGATCAAGGAAATCGAGATCCTCTATGATGGTGTGACCGCCAACATGAATACCAAGGCGCTGACGAGCGCATTGCTCGCCGGCCTGATCCGCAATCAGGTCGCCGACGTCAACATGGTCTCGGCGCCGATCATGATCAAGGAAAAGGGCATCGTGCTTGCCGAAGTCAAGCGCGACAAGACCGGTGTCTATGACGGTTACATCAAGCTGACCGTCACCACCGACAGCATGACGCGCTCCGTTGCCGGCACCGTCTTCTCGGACGGCAAGCCGCGCTTCATCCAGATCAAGGGCATCAATCTCGACGCCGACGTGGGCAACCACATGGTCTATATCGCCAATACCGACGTTCCCGGCATGATCGGCTTCATCGGCACGGCGCTCGGCTCCGCCGGCGTCAACATCGCGAACTTCCAGCTCGGACGCGACAAGCAGGGCGGCGATGCCATCGCATTGCTCTATGTCGACGGTCCGATCAGCGACGATGTGCTTGCCAAGCTGACGGCGCATCAGGCCATTCGCCAAGCAAAGCCCCTGGTGTTCAACGTCGACTGAGCCTGCCTGCTTTCGAAGGGCGGCAGCCACGCAGTTCGCTCCTCCCAAGGCCGATCCGGAAGCCCGGCGCGACATGAGTTGCGCCGGGCTTCGTTCATGATGCGTGGGTTGTGGATAAGGTCGGCCATCGGCTATCGAGGCAGATCAAACGCGCCTATCTCTTGTGTCATGCAGGCGTTGAGGAAGAACATTCTCGGGGAAGGGATGGGTACGCCGATCGAATGGCTGGCGAAACCCGTTTCCGTGGCGATCGTGTTGTTTGCGCGGGCGATTACCGCCGTTCGGGCGATCTGGCCCGAAAGCGGCATGCGGACCCGCCGCTGCGTCTATTTCGCCAATCATTCCAGCCACGGCGATTTCATCCTGATCTGGACTGTTCTGCCGCCACGGCTGCGCCGGCGCGTGCGGCCCGTGGCTGGCGCCGACTATTGGCTGAAATCGCCGCTCAACAGCTTCATCGGCCGGGACGTCTTCAACGCCGTGCTGATCGAGCGGGATCGCGAGGCCCGCAAGGAGGATCCGGTCACGCAGATGACGCAGGCGCTCGATGCCGGCTCCTCGCTCATCCTGTTTCCGGAAGGCACCCGCAATCTGACCGAGGAGCCGTTGCAACCGTTCAAGAGCGGGCTCTTCCATCTTGCGCAGGCTCGTCCCGATATCGATCTCGTTCCGGTCTGGATCGACAATCTCAACCGCGTCATGCCCAAGGGCGAGTTCGTGCCCATTCCGCTGATCTGCACCGTCACCTTCGGCGAGGCGCTGCGTATCGGCGCGACCGAGGAGAAGGCGGAGTTCCTGGCGAGGGCGGAAGCGGCGCTGCTGGCCCTCGCACCCAAGCGGGCGGGAGAGCGCGCATGAGTGCTGCAAGCGCCGATCTGATCCATCTCGTCCTCGGCATTTTCGGCGTCCTGGTCGTCGCCTCCGTCATCGGCTACGTGCTGGAAAAGCGCCTGTCGCCCGACGGATCGAATGCCGCGATCGAAAACCTGAATGCGCGCATCAAGGCCTGGTGGGTGATGGTGGTGCTGATCGGCATCGCCTTCGTGGCGGGCCGCGCCGGCGTCATCCTGCTTTTCGCCTTCTGCTCGTTTGCGGCGCTGCGCGAATTCGTGACGCTGATCAACACGAAGCGCGCGGATCACTGGGCGCTTGCCGCCGCCTTCTTCGTGGCCCTGCCGGTGCAATATTACCTGCTCTGGGACGAGCAATACGGCATCTATTCGATCTTCATTCCCGTCTATGCCTTCCTCTTCATGCCGATCATCGCCGTGCTGCGCGGCGACACCGAGCGGTTTCTGGTGCGGATCGCAGAGGTGCAGTGGGCCTTGATGATCTGCGTCTTCTGCGCCTCGCATGTGCCGGCGCTGCTGACGCTGCACATCCCCGGCTATGAGGGCCGCAACGTGCTGCTGATCGCCTTCCTGGTGATCGTCGTTCAGCTCAGCGATGTCCTGCAATATGTCTGGGGCAAGCTTTTCGGGAAGACGAAAATCGCGCCGCGGCTTTCGCCGTCGAAGACGGTGGAGGGGTTTGTCGGCGGTGTCATCAGCGCGTCGCTGATCGGGGCGGCTCTGTGGTGGGTGACGCCGTTCACGCCGCTGCAGGCCGGGCTGCTTGCCTTCGTCATCACCCTCATGGGATTCTTCGGCGGGCTCGTCATGTCGGCGATCAAGCGGGATCGCGGCGTCAAGGATTGGGGCAATCTCATCGAGGGGCATGGCGGCTTGATCGACCGGCTGGATTCGGTGGTATTCTCCGCGCCGATCTTCTTTCACCTCGTGCGCTTCTGGTGGTCGGTTTGAGCGGCGGCACGCTCAAGGCGTTGGCCGGCAGCAGCATCGTGCATGTGCTTTTCGCCTTCCTCGCCATGGGCAGCTGGGCCGTTTTCGCCAATCGCATGCATCCGATGCCGCGCCCGCTGATATCGGGCATCGTGCAAGGCGTGCTTTCGGGCTGCCTGACGCTGTTCTTGAAATCCGCGGTGGAAGCTTTGTCGAGGCGGTTCGCTGGCTTCACGCGCCTGTGGGTGCCGCCGCTGATTGCCTGCCTGGGCTCGGCGACGATCCTGATCGTCATCCATGCGCTGAGTGGCACGCCGGAAATCCTCAAGACCATTGCCGTGCCGCTGCTGGTTTCCTCCAGCTATGCGGCCATCTACAATTATTCGATATCGGGCGGGAGGCATCGAAGCCATGGCAGGTGAGGGGCGATGACAGGCGAGGACCAGGCAGGCAAGGGAACCGGCGACAGGCGGCCGCTGGCGAGCCGCAACACACGATGGGCTCAGACGCTGGCCCGGCGCATGACCGCGCTTTCGGTGACGCCGAACCGGATATCGCAGGCAAGCATGGCCATGGCGGCGCTGGCGGGGGTCTCCTTCTGGCTCTCCGGTGTCGTCGGCAACGTCGGGCCACGCGCAATCTTGCTGATCCTGGCGGCCTTGTTCTGCCAGTTGCGCCTGCTTTGCAATCTGCTTGACGGCATGGTGGCTGTCGAGGGCGGAAAAGGGGAGGCCGACGGCCCTTTCTGGAACGAATTTCCTGATCGCGTCGCCGATATCCTCATCTTCGCCGGCATTGGTTATGGTGTCGCAGCGCCGGGGCTCGGCTGGGCGGCCGCCGCCTTCGCCGTCCTGACGGCCTATGTGCGGGAACTCGGACGCGCGACCGGCAACCCGAGCGATTTCGGCGGACCGATGGCCAAGCAGCACCGCATGGCGGTCACCACGGCGGCCGCACTCCTCTCCGTTGTCGAGGCTTTTTGGAGTGGCGGCGCGTGGATCCTGACCATTGCCCTCTGGATCGTCGCCATCGGATCGGCGGTTACGGTGTTGCGGCGTAGCGGCAATCTGATCCGGCATTTGAAGGCGCGGGGATAGCGAGCGATTCGCCCACCCCTTGCATGGGTTGGCAATCCTTTCTATATCCCTCCACAATTGAGGCTGGCCGCAAAGAGTGGCCATTGCAGCGCCACGCATCTTTCGAGACGCGCAAAGGATGCTGTAACGCTTTGAGATGCTGCATAATTTCTCCTTAAATCGGTTCCGATTTAAGGAATTATGCAGTAGCCCCGCATGATGGAAATTCGCCGCTTTTGCATGGCATCCGGCGGTCAGAAGCATGATCCCGGAAAGTGCACAGCGGTTTTGGATCAGATCATGCGATATTAAATAACAAGATCGTGACGGCGTTTCGAAGAAAAGTCATCCCGTTCTCCGCAGCATCGAAGATCGTTCAAGACTGGCGGCAACGACCGTGAATACACTGGATTTTGACAAGAGGCCGGAAGATACCCGCGTCGTCGTCGCCATGTCGGGCGGTGTCGACAGCTCCGTCGTCGCCGGCATTCTGAAGCGGCAGGGCTATGATGTGCTCGGCATCACGCTGCAGCTTTATGACCACGGCGCGGCCGTTCACCGCGCCGGCTCCTGCTGTGCCGGCCAGGATATCGACGATGCGCGCCGCGTCTGCGAGACGCTGGGCATCCCGCATTATGTGCTCGACTACGAAAAGCGTTTCCGCGAGACGGTGATCAATCCCTTCGCCGAGAGCTACGTGGCCGGCGAAACGCCGATTCCCTGCGTTGCCTGCAACCAGACCGTCAAGTTCGCTGACCTTCTGTTGACGGCCAAGGAACTCGGCGCCGATGCGCTGGCGACTGGCCACTATATCCGCTCGCGGCCGAATCCATCGCCGGAACACCCGCATCGCCGCGCACTCTACCGCCCGGCGGATGCCGACCGTGACCAGAGCTATTTCCTCTTTGCGACCACGCAGGAGCAGATCGATTATCTGCGCTTTCCGCTCGGCGGCATGCCGAAGGCGGAGACGCGCGCGCTTGCCGAGGAAATGGGCCTTGTCGTCGCCAAGAAGGCCGACAGCCAGGACATCTGTTTCGTGCCGCAGGGCAAATATTCCGACGTGATCGCCAAGCTGAAGCCGAATGCGGCGCTCGCCGGCGAGATCGTCCATCTCGACGGCCGCGTGCTCGGTCATCACGAAGGCATCCTGCACTACACCATCGGCCAGCGCCGCGGTATTGGTATTGCCACCGGCGAGCCGCTCTACGTGGTCTATCTCGACGCCCGCTCGCGCCGTGTCATCGTCGGCCCGAAGGAGGCGCTGGAAACGCACCGCGTTCATCTGCGCGATGTCAACTGGCTGGGCGACGAGCCGCTGCTGCAGGCGGCATCCGGCCAAGGCTTTGCCTGCTTCGCCAAGGTCCGCTCCACCCGCGCGCCGTCTCCCGCCGTGCTGCATGCCGATGCCAGCGGCATCTATGTCGACCTCGCCGTCGGCGAGGCTGGGGTCGCTCCAGGCCAGGCCTGCGCGCTCTATTCGGCACCGGGCGACGACGCCCGCGTCTACGGCGGCGGCTTCATCGAGCGCTCGGAACGCGAGCCCATGGCGGAGGCATCCCTCAAGGCGCTGCTGGCAAGCCCGGTGGCAGCCTGAAGGCCGGATGCATCCGCCTGCGAGAAAGCACTGATTTTTCCAAATCATCCGCTTGACACCAAGCCGAACCGCACCTTATAAGCCGCTCAACCGACGAGCTGATGCTTTCGAGCGACGGTTCGTTTGACCTTTGCGCACGATCCAAAAAGATCATGCGTCGACGTGGCGGAGTAGCTCAGTAGGTCAGAGCAGAGGAATCATAATCCTTGTGTCGGGGGTTCAAATCCCTCCTCCGCTACCATGCGTCCCCCCAACATATCGGCCTTGTCTCCGATCAGTGCCGAAATACGGCTCACGACCTCTGCCTCGACCCCGCCAGTAGGGGTATCGTGGACAACAACGCGATCCACAAGGGCTCGGAATGATGCGATCGCATCCGCGTCGGCGTGCTCATCCAGCTCGCTCAGCCGGCCGGCGAGATCTTCGACCGCTTTCCTATATTGTTGAATGGCCTGAGGATGCAGTTCCACAGTCGTTGCTTGCGGCACATGCGCGAGCTCTGCGATGATGCGATCCCTTTCCGTCTCCAAGGGCTGGTATTGAGCCTCCACCGCCTCGATCGGCAAGATGCCGCGTGCCATCGCCTGCACCAGGCGTTCCATTTGTAAGTTGATATCCGCTAATCGCCGTTCCAGCGAGGATCGCTCACGCGCGGCTTTTGCTGCTTCGTCTCGCCGCTCCTCGCGGTAGGCCCTGACGTATTCCGTCAATAGCGCGGGATGTAACATCTGCGATTTCAGGCCGTCGATGACCGCGGTCTCGATTTTGTCGAGCCGATACTTGCGTTTGTTTAGGCAGATACCGCTTTGCATTGAGCGCGAGCAACGGATGCGGATTGCACTCCCGCTTTTGTCGTGCGTCGACATGCCGCCGCCGCAATGGCTACAGCGCAGAAGTCCTGAGAGCAATCGCTTGGGCCTGCGCACGTATTGTCCTCTCTTGGCCTTGCGCGCCCGACGCTCGCAGACGGCGATCGCCTTCTCAACTGTCTCGTGATCAATGAGCGCGAGGTGGGGCGCCTCCGCCTTTCGAACTTCTTCCGGGTCATTGATGCGGCTGACCCTTTTTCCTGTTTCGGGATCTCTCATCATTCGCAGCCGGTTCCAGACGATCTGCCCGGCATAGAGTGGGTTGCGGATAATTCCGTTCCCACGCTGCGCCGAGCCACTGATTGTACTGGCATTCCACGCGACGCCGCGAGGTGGCTGTATGCCGTCGCGGTTTAACCCGTTCGCGATCTCGCGCGGCAGCTTGCCGGCGATGAACTCATGGAAAATGCGTCGAACGACTTCGGCTTCTGGCTCATAGATCTGCAAGATGCCTGGCTGTCCCGGTGTGGGTCGGTAACCATAGGCACGTCCGCCGGCATGACGTCCTTCTCGTACAACGCCGGTCATGCCGCGTCTGATCTTGTTCTTGAGGTCGGCCAGAAACAGCGTCGAGACGAGACCGCGAATACCAATTTGAATTGGGTCTGCGCGCCCGTCATGGACCGCTATGATCTCGACGCCATAGTGCGTCAGGCGCTTGTAGAGGTGCGGAAGGTCTTCCTGGTCACGGGACAGTCTGTCTAAGGCTTCAACGACGATGACGCTGAAGAGTCCGGATCGGGCATCGTCCATAAGACTGTGTAGGCCGTCTCTTCCGAGGATGGATGCGCCCGACCTCGCCTTGTCGAAATAGGCTTTGGTGACGACGTACCCGCTTCTGCTCGCGAATTCTCGGCAGATTGCAATTTGGTCATCGACTGATCTCTCGTTCTGGAGGTCGGTTGAAAAGCGGGCGTAGATGGCTGCTCGCTGCGATGACATGTCTTCTCCACTTGCTGCGCTGCCGCCAGCCGATCGCGGCGCGCGTCAGCTTTGGCCAAAGCGCGCACAAAATCAAGCAGGAGCGGATCGGGAGGCGGCAGCGCTGTCACATGCGCCTCCAGCGATTGAAATCTTTGGTCAGATCGTCCCACCGCGCCGCCGCGGCCGGATCTTCATCCAGCTGCGCCATGGACTGGATCGCAAGAAGCGAGCGCACCTTGACCTTGACCCGTTCGGTGTCGACCGCTTCGGGCATATCGTGGCATTCGATCAGATAGCGTCGAAACGCCTGATCCTTCTGGCACTTGATGGCGCAGAGGTTGGCGCGGGTCAGCTGGCGTCGCTCTTCCTGTTGCCGAAGACGGCTCGCAAGCTCCTGGCGTGCCCTCGCGCAACGATCGAGGAGCGCGACAAGGAAGCGCTGCTGCGCAACGGAGTGGACGAGGAAGTTCTGCAGGGTGATGTCGATGCCAGGGAGCAGGATGGCGATCGGCGCGATTTCACCATCCATCGGGTCAGCCGCGCAGAGGCACAGCTGGTTTCCATCGGCGTGGATCGTCAGGTCAGGACCGATCGCCGCCAGCTCATGACGTATGCGCTTCAGGCGCTGGATTTCTTCCTCCGTCGCCATCAGCGATTCTCCACGCGACGTGCGTCGCGGCGCATATACCAGCGGCGCGGCTGCGCCGGCGCGTTCGCCCATACGACCTCGCCGAGGCCGACGGAGAAACGTTCGCCCTCGAAAACAACGACATCATCACAAGCCAGGCGAGTTTCGACCTGATCCCATTGCTCGTACCCGGATGACGACGTGTGAAGTTTTCCGCTCCTGTCCCGCCAGAAGGTTTTGAACGGCCGTGCGATGTAGGGTCGATGGTAGAAGACGACCGTCTTGATATAACAGCAATAGGGCTGGGCGCGAGATGGGCCCGGTGCCTTCGTGAGGATCGGCTCCCAGATTACGAGACGAAACGGCTTCGGGCGTTCGACGATGCAATCGTCGAGGTTCGGCAAGCCTGTCGAATATTGGATCGTGTGCGGCTTGAGGCCAAGTCGCCCTTGCGAATGATTCACCCTTGTCGTGTTGCTCATGATTTTTTGGCCACCCGGAGAACGCGGTGAATATGTGTCGCGTACGCGCCTACGGCCTTCCAATAGGCGGCCATAGGTCCTTTGTTGCGCTTCCAGCTCGTCTGGGCGCGGTCGCGGGCATCTGCCGACAGTTCCTTGAAGAGCGAAGCGACGACTTGCCGTGTTTCTGGAGGAAGCTCTTGGAGACGCTTCGCCGATGGAAGCGATAGAACCGGGTTACGGACTATTTCGCGTGCTGACCTATCGTTCATCCGACGCCTCCTCTTGTGGGAGGGCGGCGCGAATTCTCTTCAACGATGCGTTGCAGTCGTGCGGCGCGCGGCACTCCTCGGAGCGCTCGCAATGTGTGGATGAGCAATGATGCCAGCGATCGCGGGATTGACGCTTTTCCCACTGGTCAGCGGCATAGGCGGCTGATCCATGATCATGCCCCTTGGCGACGTAGCGACTGTAAACGGTTCCCCAGGTGCTCACTTGCCTTCCCCTTGCTGCTGGAGGGCGGCGCAAACGAGCGAGATCTCCTTCGGAAGCTCCTGCATAAATTCCAATGAGCAGGCCGTGCCGATGAAGGCTCCGTTTGGCAGCGAGGCGGCACAGTCAGAAATAATCTTGCGTAATGTCTCGTTCTCCACCCGCAGCGACTCTATCTCACGGGCATAGGAAGCAAGAGCCTGCTCATTCGCGGCGGCTTGGCCCTTTAGGAGACCGTTCTCTTCCACAAGCTCAAGAAGCTTGTCCGTGCGCTGGTCAAATGCGCGTTGGGTGCTTTTGAGGAGTTGGATGCTCTCCCAAGCCGCAAACGGATCTTCCAGCTCATCTACCTGCTCGGCGACCTTCAGCATCTCGGCGGCCAAGGCCGCGACTGTTTCCATCGTGGCGATACCTTTGACTTCACATGCGCTGCAGAGCAATGACGGATACCCAACTGGGCAGTCTTCGCCCTGCTCGAACGTCGTGCATGGGCAAGCTATCGGCTCACCCTTATCCGTCCCTCCCTCTACCGGAGAGGAGAGAGCGGAGCGCATAGCCTCAAATGCGCCAATCGGAACAAGGACATGCTCTGGATGGTGGGTGTCACTTGTTTGATAGTCGCCCGCCATCGCATGGCATGCGTCAACAAGCCCCTGTATGGGGTCATTTCCCGATGTAGAATGGAGAGCGGAGCGGATGCGTTCGGCGTAATCGGCTTGGGCGGCGGCTCGCGCGGCCGCTAATGTTTCATGCCGGGAATAGTCCATGCGGCTTCCGCAAAGCAGAAACCGAGGGCGTCCTTTAAGTTCGCTATCCGGGACATCGCGTTGATCGTTGATCTCATACCAGCCAAATGGAGTTTCGGCACGATACGGGTCCCACTCCAGCACCTTAACGCTCACAGGCTGCGGCGCGGGTGCAGCGATGGAAACCGGATACGCGATGTCGACCTTGGCAAAGAGCGGGATCGAGAAATACTCATCGTTGTTCTCGATAGGGTCATCCTGAAGTACCCATGTATCTTCGGTCAGCGCTCGGCAACCGTTCAGATAGCCGTAGGGGCCGTAAAGTCTTGGCTCTGCCGGCGTGCTCATGAGCGTGTTCCTTTCGAAGCGTAAAGGGACAACCTCTCCTCGATGCCGGGCACGAGCCCCTCATTGAGCATTGCCGCTGCCTTGCGTGGATTTCCCATGCAAAGGAGCAGGAGGCTGGCTATCGCATGTTCCGCGGTGACCAAGATCGCAGACTGGTGCGCGACGGGATCGCGGCCGTCGATGATTTCCTTAGCGGCGCGGAAGGCGCGGTGCGTGTCTTTGAGATTTTCGCTCACAGCAGCTTTCCTCTCATTCTGGTTTGGGCGCAGGCCGGGCAATAATGCTGCCAGGTGCCGGCATGGCGCTGGACGCTCCAGCGATCGTTCCTGGCGCTCGTGACGGTGGTTTGCACATCGAAGGGCTCGATGATGCGGGTGAAGGCGGCGGGGCAGCTCTCGCAGCGGAGCGTCGCGCGGCCGCTGGCCTTGTCGACGGTCAGCATCGGCCGGCGTCCTGAAGGGCGGCAACGTGCGAGGTGATGCGCGGCACGGAGATCCGCTGGAACATCGTGCCACCATGCATGCCGGCCGCCACCTCCTTGGTGAAGATGATGCGGTCGGGCTTGACCTCGACCTGGCGCCGGAGATGGGGAGGGCGATAGGCCGGCCGCGGTCCTGCCTCGGGCGTGCTGCGCATGGCGATGAACAGGCCAGCCTTGCGCATGACATAACGGAGCGTATCCGGATGGCAGCCGTACATGGTGGCGATCTCGATACGGCCCATGCCGGCGTCGATATGCTGTTTCAGGACGCGGATGTCCGGAAGCTTTCTGGTCATTGACATGCTCCTTGGAAATGCTTTGGAAGAGGCGGAAAACCGTTGTGCTCGACGCCATCGAGCAGCCGGCCGGCGACGGCCTTGGCGACGCGGTGCATGGCGTAGGGCCTCGTGAGGTCGATGGAGCTGGGCTTGTGGCGCTTGCCCTCGATGTCGATCCAGTAGGCGTCGTTGCGCGCCATGTTGTGATCGAGATGGCCGTTGCCTTCGCTGGCGATCTGCCAGTTGCCCCACTGCTTGAACAGGAACGGCACGTCCGCGTCCGAGCACTGATCCCTGATCAGTCGCGCCCAATCCGGATGCATCGGGCGAGCGCCGGGTCCGCTTTCTCCGCCTACAACAACCCAGTCTAGGCGAGGTGTGGCGATGTCTGCTTCTGGCGTTGTCGCCGGGTCATGCCATGGCAGGATCGGAACGTCTAAACCTTGCGAATCCGCCAAGCCTAGGATTCGGTCATCTTCGTGGGTGTATATGAATAGATATGGATTGATATCAGTAAGGCCGAGAAGAGGCTCTGCGCTGATCCAGCGGATCGCGGCGGGCGTGCCCAGCAAACAGGGAATCCGCTCATCAGCGCGGCGTTGATCCTCGACGGAAACTCCAAGCCAGACATTGGGAAGCGGGAATTCGATGTCCTCTATTGCGCCAGCAGCGCATGGTGAACCCGTGACTTCCGTCGCTGCAGCGCCCCATCGCCTGGAGTACTCTCGTTCGTCTTCATTGAAACAGCGCTGCATCTCCAGCAGATAATCGCGCATGTGCTCCGGTCGCTTTGTCAGCACCTGAAAGGTATGTTGCGGGCTGAGCGCGATCACGGCGAAGATCTGATCGAGCTGCTCATCGGTCACGCCATCGGCAAAGAGATCGCCATGGGCGGCTACGAAGATCATGCGCGGACGTTTCCAGCGCAGCGGCTGGTCGAGCCATTCGCGGTTGAAGCGGACATCGCCGGTCCAGACCGGACCGGCCTTGCTATCCTTCGTCAGGCCGGCGCGGCTTGGGAGATTGCGCAGGCGCGTGCCGGCGAGGCGCATGGCGTAGCAGTTCGTGCAGCCGGGAGAGACGATCTGGCAACCGGTGACGATGTTCCAGGTGGCGTCGGTCCACTCGATTTTGGTCTGATCAGCCATGGCGCTCACCACGCTCGGCTTTGAAGCCGCCGCAGGTGTTGATGGCGAGCACGACCCACAATGCGATCCGTTCAACCCGGGCGTCGGCCATTTCGCCATTAACGTCGACGGTGATGATGGCCTGGCCGTCGGCGTCGGCGATCACGCCGACATCGTCGGTCACGTTGACGGGCAGCTTGACGTCGAGGGCGGCGAGCTCGCTGACGAATTGCTCGCTGGGTGACTGGCGGGTATCCGTCATTGGATAGTCTCCAAACCGATCTCAGCGCGCGCCTTCTCGGAGAGAGCGGCAATCGCTGCCCGCTTCGACGCGATGTAGGCTTCAAGGATCGGACGGGCGAGCGGCCATGGGACATCGAACAACCTATGGCCTGATGCTCCGTTTGGAACGCCGAGCTGCAGGCCGCCGACCTGGCGCCCAAAAGCGTCGCGGATATCGGGCACCTGTTTGCGATCCATCGTTTCCAGTATTTGCGCCAACAGCGTTTCTGCCATTTCCATGTCGCGGTAGGCGAGCGCGAGATCCATCGCCGTGGATTTGCTGATCGGGCCAGCATGCTGAGAAGCGGGTGTCGGGTTGTTCCTGCTCATTGGATGCCTTTCGCGTGTCTTTGGTCCAAACCAAGGCTCTTCATCAAGTTGCGGCTGTCGGCCCATTGGGCATGCCCGGTCCAGGCGGCGAGAAAGCGCTCGAGGCGCTCATGCTCGCCGGCGGCGCGATAGGCAGCGATCTTGCGCCGGGCGCGGATCACGCTGTCGCGGCGCAGCAGCTTGTGGGTGGGCCAGATGCGATAGCCGACGAAATTGACGCCGCGGCTGACCGGCTGGATGCTCCATTTGGAGAAGCGCAGCCCGAGCCGTTCGCGCGACAGGTTTTCGATTGAGGCGCGGACACGGCGCAGATGATCAGTGGAATGGCCGAGCACGACGATATCGTCCATGTAGCGATACCAGTAGCGCTCGCCGAGATCCTGCTGCAGGTGCCGGTCGACGACGCCGGCGTAGATGTTGGCGAAGATCTGCGAGATGAGATTGCCGATCGGCAGGCCAATGCCGGTCCGTGGCAGCATGGTTTCGATCAGGCGCAGCGTCGCCCTGCATGATATCTTTGCCTCGATGAGCCGCCAGAGGGCGGCATGCTCGATACTGGCGAAGTAGCGCGAGAAGTCCGTCTTCAGGGCGTAGAGCGGACCGCTGTCGCGAGACAGCCGGCGCATGTCTGCCTGGACCGCGATCGCCGCGGCATGGGTGCCCTTGCCGGGGCGGCAGGCGAAGGCGCGCGGCAGCAATGTAGCTTCGAAGATTGGGCCGATGACGGCGCAGAGCGCATGCTGGGCAATGCGATCTTCGAACGGCAATGCCGAGATGAGACGTTCCTTCGGATCGAAGATCCGGAACTCGTAAGGCATGCCGGGTACGTAGGTCCCGTCGCGCATGGCGCGCGCCAGATCCTGAAGGTTGATGATCGAGAATTCCTTGTATTCCAGAAAGCCCGGCGTCAGCCGCTTGCCGAGCGAGGTGAGGCGGAAGGCCCGCCGCATGTTCGCGTCGTCGGTAATCGGGCCGATCAGGTTGCGGTATTTCCTGGCCATGGCATCGTCCTCTTGATGCCGGTCGCGGGTTTCGACAGCCGTAGCGCCGCTACTCCCCGCTGTACCGGACCTTGCAATGTGTTCGCCGAAGCTGGAAAGTCGGGCCGACCACCCTACGGCCATCCTGACGATGACCGCGTCTGTGGAAGAGGACCGGCGTGGCCGTGACCGGCGCCGAGTCGAAAGCGGGTCGTCGCTGGCCGCGCGGAGACCGATATTGTCGTTCGAGTTCTCGGCCCAGTAGTCCAAGTTCGCGTAGCGGGAACCAGCGTTCGAGCCGTTGATCCACGAGCCGCCGAAGATGGAAGGGCGCCGCAACGTCATTGCCCCGACCTCCCATTGCCCTTCGCGGTCTTGATCCACTGCCCGAGCATCGCGCCGGTTTCAGCGAGGTGGCGCAGCGCCACCGCATGCTGCCTGTGCGAGATCAGTTTCAGTTTCGGATCTGCCGCGAAGCGCAACCAGAAGCGCAGCGTCGCCAGATTGGAGTCCGCTGCATAGAGCCGCGAAGCCTGCTTCGACTTCGCCGCATCATAAAGGAGGCCGACCTGATCGAAGATCAGCCCGATCAGCCGGTCGCGCAGGACGCCGTGGCGTCGCGGGCAATTCTGGATGATCGGATAGAGATAGCTCACAGCGGCCTCGTATTTTTCGACGATCGCCAGATCCTTGGCGTTTACGTGTTCGTCGCGTGTCATCATTGGCAATCGTCAAGTGTGGTGGACGTTCGCGCTTTCGCGCGAACTAGGCAGGGCGCATGTGGTCGCTGGCCGCGCGGAGACCGATAGAGTCGATCGAGTACTCGGCCCAGCAGTCCAAGCACGCGTAGCGGGAACCAGCGTCCGAGCCGACGATCCACGAGCCGCCGAAGAGGGAAGGGCGCGGGTCGTCGGGATGGCCATCCGTGCCCCACTGCCACATCGTCCCGGTCGCGTCGAAGAGCCCGCGCTTGCTAATGAAGCGTTGTGCCTCGTCGTCGAGCATGCCGGTCCTGGCCGGCTCCGTGCTGCGCGAGCACCGCTCCTTGACGCCGTAGCTCGCGGCGAAGAATTCTTCCGCACCGAGCAGACGCTTGCCGTGGTGCGCGGCTATTTCGACAGCAACGGCATAATCGAGCTTCTTGTACCTGCCGCTGCCATCCGGCCGCATGGGCAGATCGCGGCCATCGGCAATGGTGGCTCCGTAACGGCTGGTGCCCTGTTGCTGATGGTCGGTGCCAAGCAGATAGATATCGCCCCAGAAGCGGCCGTGAGCGAACTCTACCATCGCCATGCCGCGCGGATCGGTGCAGGCTGGCCGAAAGCCGATATTCCAGAGGGAGTAAGGGTTGATGGCGGGTGTCGTGTCGCCGCCTGCAATTCCTTGTGCATGGCCGCCGGGTGCAAAATGAAACCCTGCGAGATATCCCGATGCCAGCGGGTTTTGCTGGCTGACATTTTCGGCGAACGGCTGTCCATCGGCGTCGATCATCACGGCATAGTCCGTGCCGGCTTCCAGCGTCCCTAGCAGAACCGGCGTATCCTCGGCAAAGCGATGGGTGGCGTCTCCGATCTCGACGATCGTGCCGGCACGGATGCTGACGCTGTCGCGATCGGCTACGATCAGGATGGGCTTGTCGACGTTCAGGGCTTCAATGCGAATGCTGCTGTTGAGTGCGGCTGCTGCCGTCATGATCTTGATCCTTGGTTGAGGGAGAGGGGTGTTTGCGCTTCCGCGCAAACTAGGCAGGGGCCATGTGGTCGCTGGCCGCGCGGAGACCGAATCTGTCGCTCGAGTCCCCGGCCCAGCAGCCCAAGCTCGCGTAGCGGGAACCAGCGCTCGAGCCGCTGACCCACGAGCCGCCGAAGATGGAAGGGCGTGGATCATTTGGATGGCCGTCCGTGCCCCAGATCCAGAGGTTGCCGGTCGCCTGCATCAATCCGAACTGGCTGGTGCGCGAAGCGTCCAGACCTGTTTTCTTCGGATGTTTGCTTGCCGATGAGCGTTCAGTAACGCCGAAGGCAGCCGTGCGAAACTCGTCATAGGTCGGGAGGCGCTTGCCATGGCTGGCGCAAATCTCGGTAGCCACCTTGTAGTCAAGCCGAGGCAGTGAAGAGCCGTGGGCGATCTCGACGCCGCAGCGGCTCGTGCCCTCCTCTTTGTGATTGCTGCCGGTCAGGTAGATATCGATCCAGAAGGGTTTTCCGCCCACAAGTTCGATGAGCGCCATGCCGCGCGGATCGGGGCAGGTCGCCTGAAAGCCGACGTTCCAGAAAGAATACGGGTTTATCGCAGGCGTCGTATCGCCGCCTGCGATCCCTTCTGCGTGACCGCCGGGCGCAAAATGAAACCCTGCGAAATAGCCTTCGATCGTCAGGGGATTTTGTGCGCCGACATCTTCGGCGATGGGCTGACCGTTCGCATCAATCCTGACCGCATAATCCTTGCCTGGCTCGATGTCGCCCATTGTCACGGGCGTGTCCTCGGCGAAACGATAGACTGCGTCACCGATCTCGACGATCGTGCCGGCGCGGATGCTGGCATTGTTGCGATCGGCGGCAAACAGGATGGGCTTCTCGTAATTCAGGGCTTCAATGCGAATGATGTTGTTGGCTGCGGCTGTTGCCGTCATGATTTTGTTCCTTGGTTGTATGGGGAGGGTGTTTGCGCTTCCGCGCAAACTAGACAGGGGCCATGTGGTCGCTGGCCGCGCGGAGACCGATATCGCCGGACGAGGGCCCGGCCCAGCAGTCCAAGCCCGCGCAGCGGGAACCAGCGTACGAGCCGTTGAGCCACGAGCCGCCGAAGATGGAAGGGCGCGGATCCTCGTCGTCTCCATCGGTGCCCCAGATCCAGAGATTGCCGGTTGCCTGCATCAATCCGAACCGGCTGGTGCGCGCCGCGTCCAGACCTGTTTTCTTCGGATCACCATCGGCGGACGAGCGTTCCGTTACGCCAAAGGCGGCGGATCGGAATTCGTCATAAGTGAGCAGGCGCTTGCCATGGATTGACACGATATCGGAGGCGGTCTGGTAATCGAGACGGGGAAGCGACCAGCCGTCGGCAATCTCGACGCCATATCGGCTGGTGCCATCGTCTTTGTGACCGACGCCGGTCAGATAAATATCGACCCAGAAGCGATGACCGTCCTTGGCCTCGACGAGCGCCATGCCGCGCGGGTCCGGGCAGCTCGGGCGAAAGTCCAGATCCCAGAGCGAATAGGGATTGATCGCCGGCGTCGCGTCTCCGCCGTTGCGGTCCGCCACACATGCGCCCGGGGCGAAGTGGAAGCCCGCCACGAAGGGCGATGTCAGCGGATTTGCTGCGACCGGCGTAGCATACGGTTTGCTGCCCATATCGATCAGGACGGCATAGTCGGCCCCGACGATCTGTTGGCTGATACCGACCGGCGTCTCGGTCTCAAAGACGTGTGACTGTTCGCCGACCTTGATCGTCGTGCCGGCGCGGATCGCGATCGCGTCGCCCGTGGTGGCGACGAGAATGGCGGACGCGAGATCCGGCCGTTTGATGCTGATGCCTGTTGTTGAGGTCATGACCTGTTCCTTCGGTCTACGGGTTGGATGGGTTCACTCGGCCGCGTCGAGCAACTGCTGCCACTCGCGAAAGCCATGGAGTTTTCGGGCGGTGCGGGCACCGCGGCCGGGCGGAAGCGTGATGACCTCGCCGAGCCAGGCGACGGCGGCCGTCACGTCGGCGATCTCATCTGCCAGCGCCTCGATGTTCGGCTTGCCAGTGCGTGGGTCGGCCTTGTCGACGCCCTGCGCGAGGCAGCGGCCGACGATCTGCAGCAGCTCTCCGGTTTCTTCGGTGAGCTTGTTGAGGACCTGGCGGCGGATGAGGTCATTTTCGGGGAGCCAGAGGGTGATATCAGGCACTGGTGCGCTCCTTCTTGTTCTCTTCCCGGTAGAACCGCAGCAGCGCCTCGGCCGCATCCTGATGTTGCAACTGGTCAAGCTTTCGCAGCGCCCAATTCAGCCCGTCCGCGAAGCCGGCCGCGCGGCCTTTGTGATGCTCGTCGATCGCTCTTTGTTGCAGCCGGCGTTCACGATCTTCGACGACTGTCGTCACCGTGACGGCGAACGCGCCGCGCGAGTGTGGTTCCGCCTGATGGTAGGACGTGACGCCGGGCTCTCCGCCCACGGGAACCGTGCGCCACCATTCGTGTCGGCAATCGTCCGGCCGGACGTGACGGCGGTCGTAATAGGGATCTGCCCCGGTGTAGGCGTTGCATGCCTCGGCGAAGTGATGGACCGGATGATGGCCTCGAGCGAAGAAACCCATGACATCGCGGCTGTCGAGCTCGCGCGATTCTTCGATCGCGATGCCGTGGGTGCGGCTCTGCTTCCATTCGAAGGCGGCATCGGCGAGAAAGCGACCAAGCTCTCCCTTGGTGATCAGGCACATATCCCGACTTTCGACGGGCAAGATTGAGCGATCGTAGGTATCGCAAAGTTCCTGCCACAGGCGGTCGGTGAGAGCGTCGAGCATCACTTTTCCCTCACGATCTTGGTTTTGCGGATGATGCCGTCGTGCCGCGCGAGCGCGGCCTTGTTGGCGGCTGCGGCGTCATTCGCCGTGACGTCGATCTTCTCGCCGTCTTCGAAATGGACGCGGAAAAGCGGCTGGGTGTCAGCTGGCATGGTCGCCTCCCTGATGGTCCTGTAGCCAATGGAGAAGCGCGGCATAGAGCGCGCGATCCCGGTTCGACATGCCGGCGAGATGAATGGTCGGGATGAGCGCCAGCACGATGCTTTCGATCGTGTCGACGGCGACGCCCGACCTCGGGTCGGTGCCCTGCTGATGGAAGAGCTTCTGGGCTTCGGAAATGTCGGCGCCGGCGATCGAGAGCGATGCCATTGCCTCCGAGAGCTGGTGTGCGAGCCAATTCTTTCTCTGACCGTCGGCGTCAGGCTCCTTGTTGCCGTCGGAAACAAGGGCGAGGTGCGCGGCGGCAGGTGAGCGGGGGAAGGTGAGGATGTCGCCCATCAGGCAATCCCCCATGCATAGTCGCCCCGCAGGGCGGCGTCGCGGAAGTCGACCCACGTCGGCCAGCGGCGATCGAGTTCGGCCTGGTCTCCGGTCTGCGCTACCAGCAGGAATTCCCGGCATTCGTAAATGCCGAGCTGGCGGGCGTATTCCAGCGTTGCGGTAAAGAGGCGCAGCTGACGCGCCTCCTGACGCTGGTAGCCAACGAGTATCCCGTAGAAGAGCGCGGCGCTCGCGATGAAAATGACGGTCTGGACAACAAGAAGGGCGGCCATGGTCAGATCATCCCCGCGATGGCCGCGCCGAGTGAAACGGCGATGATGGCGAGAAGGGCGAGCTCGACCCGGCGCAGCTGGTCTGCTGTGGCTTCCCGCATCCTGGCGGTTGGCAGGAACGGCGTGAAATGGTTCCCGTGCCGATACGGGCTGGACATGCGATGCATCATGGCGGTGATCTCTATCGTCGTGTCGTGGATGGAGGCGGGAGAGTGGGCGCTCAGTTCGGCGGTGAACCGACGAGCGGCTGCATGCGCCCGGCCTTGTCGATCTCGACGCCTATGGTGACGGATGTCTCCGGCGCGATGTCGTCGCTGCCAAGCGCACGTCTGGCGCGGGCGACACGCAATTCGAGATCCCGGTATCGGTGCGTCAGCTCCGCGAAGGCAGTATTCTCACCCGCATCGGCTTCAAGGCCGAGCAGTTCCATCGGGCTCACCTGCAGCGCGCCGCTGATGATGACCAGTGTCGAGGCGGCGACGCGGTTCGTGCCCTTCTCGTATTTCTGCACCTGCTGGAAGGTGATGCCCAGCCGCTCTGCCAGCGCCATCTGGCTCATGCCGCGCAGCAACCGGATGCTTCGAATTCTGGACCCAATGGCGCAATCCATCTGCGCCGTCGTCTCGGTGAGACGCTTCGTCATGGTATTCCCCTGTGCTGACGTTGAACTTCTGCTTTGGAAGCCGCCCGTGGTCCGGGCGGAGATCAAAGCAGACCGGTCAGGCGGCGAATTGCATGCCGCTGGCGCGCACGCCGGCCGCGATGGCGTGGCGGTTGCGGGCGAGGCTTTCCGGCGAAATGCCGAGATCGAGGATCTGTTCGTCGCTCATCGAGCCGAGCTCGACGATCTTGTCGATCGCAAGCTTGATGTCGCGCTTGTCTTCGGTGGATGCGGTTTTCGTTTTCATGGCCGTTCCTTTCGCCTTTGGGGTTCCGGCAGCCGCTACGGGGAGGAAGCCGCAGCGGCTGCTTTTCGCGATCCGGTCTGGGAGGGGTGGGCCGGACGAAGAGAATATGCATTACGCATAATTCGTCGTCAAGTGGAAATTATGCGAAATGCATAATCTGCAAAATGCATAGTTATGTTCAGGAAAAGTTCTCGTCTTGCTGTCGATGCCAGACTGTTGATTCGGCATAAAAAAAGCCCGCATTAGGCGGGCTTTTGGACAGCAGGCGACGTTACATCTTCAATATGGACATCTTCACTCTGCCGACAACAGGGGGTGTATTGTCAGGGAATATGGGTTCGTGCGCACTATTCGTCGAGACGGGCTCGAATCTATCAGGGCTAGGCCTATAGCGCTTATATGTTGCCTGACCATCTTCGTCCGCAATGACATAGCACGCATTAGGCACTAGGCGTTTGTCCGCTCGGTTGACGATAATTATGGAGTTGGGTGGCGATATCCGGTCCATTGAATCGCCGACAACCTCAAGAGCGATCCAGTCGCCTTCTGGCAACTGACCCACGGTGACAATACCTTTTGCTTCATCGGCGATGTCATCACGTTGCAGCTCGCCAGCGCTGATAGTTGTAAGTAGCGGGACGTCGATGGCTCGATCGGAAAGTACCTCATCGGTTTCGCCTGGACCTGCCCCCACGCCTCGAAGTAACCAATCGAGTGAAACCCGGTATCTGCGAGCATATTGTTGCGCTGCTCGTACCACGCCACGGCTGCCGTTCTCATGGGCGGCATATGTTGGGTAACGGATACCAAGCGATTCTGCCGCCTCTACCGCAGTGGCAAAACCTGCATGTCTCCGCGCTTCCTTGAGGCGTTCGCCAATTTTCTTCGTGTCGTTCATGTTCTACATTTCGCATAGAACAATATGCGTTAGGCATTGACACGGAAATATGCGTAACGCATAGTCGCGCCATGACAACACCAGAGGACATTGTTCGGATTCGTGAGAAGCGCGGCTGGAGCCAGCGAACGCTTGGCGATTTTGTTGGTGTAGATCAGGGAACCATTTCGAAATGGGAGAGCGGCAAAGCTAAGCCGAGTGGCCCGGCGCAAAAGCTTCTGGATCGCCTCTCAATTATTGAGGAGGCTGCCGAATGAACCGCCTTCCTCCCATCGGCGTCCTGTCCTTCACCTCGGGATGCCTGATCGTCGTGCCGGGTTTTGCTACGGCCCGGCACGACCGTTTTCCCTCGCGCAGGTCGTCAACTGACTGCGCCAATTCGCGCCGGACTGGCGGACCTTCGACGTCCGGCGCGCTTTCTCTTCTCGTCCTTCATATTCGTCATGGCCATCTCTCCAGTGATTGGTTGCACGTTCCTCGGAGCGGGATCCATGACGACGGCCCAGCAGCGCGGCCCCGCCGGCGTCGCGCTGCTGGCGCTCATTTCTATTTTCTGGGTGAGGAAGCCTGGTCATCCCATGCGGTTCATGCCCGTGAGATCGTTTCATGGGCTGGATGTTTTCTTTTCGATCAATTCGGTTGGATGAAGCTATGCTGCGAACATTATATGACAGGGCGTTGGCCCGGCTTGCCGCCGATCTCGCGCCATATATCCTTGCGCGCCTCTGCGAAATCGAACGGAAAGGGGGATTTGCTTCTCTCGCCGCCGCATACTCTGCTCGGCATGCCTCATCGCGGGATGTCAGTCCGACAAATTCGACTGAACGTGTCGAATAAGGTCGATGAGTTCCTGATCCCATTTGATCTGCAACGCGCGATCTTCGGGGTCGGCCATCAGGTCGTGAGCCCGGCGATACCATTCCTCCAGCCCGTCGACAGTCGGCGTTTTTCCGGACGTCAGATAGGCGAAGGCGAGGGCAAACGTACTTTTCATCGGAGCGAGAGGATCGGAGTCCGCACTCTCGTTGGCATTGGGCACTTTCGTCATGATCATATCTCCTGTGTTTGTTCGCACTGCCATCGGAGCAGGATCCATGACGATAGTCCAGCAGCGCGGCCCCGCCGGCGTCGCGCTGCTGGCGCTCATCCCCGTTATTCGCGGGTTCGTTTTTCGCAGGCCCATTTTTCGCAGGGTAGGGAAGCCTGGTCATCCCATGTGGTTCATACCCACAAGATCGCTGGTTCGAATCCAGCGCCTGCAACCAGTTTGCCGTTGTTGAAATGGATGCCTCGCGCATGCGGTCCCCCGTGATCTGCTGACGGCTGCACACTCACATGTTCGATCCTTTCCCACTACGGGAAAAACCTCGCTGATTTCCCGGCGTGGGAAATTCTTTTTTGTCTGGAGAGCGGCATGCAGGACACGTTGACAGATGCATGGTTCCATCGGCTCAAGGCGGCTAATCGCCTGCTGATCAAGAAGAACGGCGGTATCGAAGAGAGCGCGCGTATTACGTCGCTCTCGAAAAGCCAGATCGGCCGCTGCCACAACGACACCGATACGGAGCTGTTGCCGCTCACCGCATTCATGCGGCTGGAAGCGGAATGCGGTGATTATGCGGTGACGCGCGCCCAGGCGGAGATCCACGGCTGCAAGCTGTCTGACCCCCGCGAGCGCGCCATCGATGCGCAGTGCCTAATGCGCGAGAATGCGGAACTGACCCGGCGGACGGCGGACTATCAAAGTAATGCTGCCGTCGCATTCGCCGATTTCAAGTTGACGCGCAATGAATCGAAGCAGGCGATCAACGACCTAGAGCGGATCAAGGAGAAGGCCGACGACCTGATCAATGCCCATTCCGCAATCATCGCTGCGGGCGGCGCTACCGTAGCGCCGTTGCGTGTGGTCGGGGAGGAATAAGACTATGCAGCGTTCATTGCGTAGTTATGTCGAATTCATCCTCTTCGGATTCTGTCACGTCTCGCAACTCCAAATAATTTCCCCAAGTAATCGGAGAGGGATCGAGCCAAGAAGTGTCGGTATAGTCGACCTCCATGAAATTGCCCTTATCGCGCAAAGCCTCCAGACGTTCCTCCAGTTCGGCTTTTCGGGCTCGGGCAACCATGATGCGGCGGAATGTGACGCCAGTGAAGTCACATTTCTCGAAGGTATTATCGAGCATCATTCTATCCGTAAGATGGCGAATACGCGAATTCTTGAAGGTACAATCGCGTGCCTGAACCCCCTTTTTAATGGTGCAATTGTTGAAAACGCATTTGCGAAAGATGTAACTTTTCAAATCGTCAAACTGGCTGAACTCAGCCCCAGAAACTTCTGCATTGTAATACTTGACCTCTACCATGCCGTTAATTGCAAGTGCGCGGTCTTCTGCGTTGTTGAAAAAATTAAAAGAAATCTTTCTGCGCGATTTTTGACCTGCGCGTGCGCCTTCATTGAGCGCATTCGCCGCCGCCTCAAGAATATTTCTTGTGGAATCTTCCTTTCCCGCGGCCTGGGCTTGGTCTGCCAGGATGTCCATCCCGACAGGAGCAAACGGCAACTTTGCGGACACCACAACAGATTGCAGTGCAGCAATTCCGGCCAAGATGTGAGAAGCCTGTTCCGCTCCAAGCAGCTTGGTGCCTTCCATCAGAAGTTTTGCGAGATTTTCCTCATCTTTCGCGTCGTTCTGCTTTTGGGCGAGCGCGAGCTGCTGAGCCTGATGTTTTATTTGCTCGGCCTGATACTCCAATTGACGTGTATTCAGCACGCCGCGCCAGGCAATCGTGCAAAATGTGACGACAGCCCCAAGTGCGACACCGAATGGGGCAAAAGCTTGCGCTCTCTGCACCATCGAGCTTCCACCGCTAAAGGCTCTCCAAAGAGACTTTTGCTCGTCGGGAGCGAAAACCCAAATTGCGGCTCCTGCGATAATAATGGCGGACAGCAGAAACGTGACGAGCGCCAACGTGAACCAATCTTTGTCGCTCAAAGTTGCGTAGTCAGACACCGCCTTTTCTTCGTGTTCGTCCGCCATTCATGCTTCTCGCCAGTTCGCCAAATAGTAGCGAAGCCCTATCACGAGGCGAGCAAAGCTAAAAGCAAAGAAACACTAAAGCGTGACATACGACGCTACGGGGCCATGGCGGGACGAAGACGGCCGCCTGCCAACATTTCCTCAAAAATTGCTCGGGAGGCATAACCATGACCAACGATGAAGGGCGCGTGACCGGGCGCAACACGGTTTCCGGCAAGATGCTGCAATCGTACATCGAGCGGCTGGAACGGCTGGGCGAGGAGAAAAAGCAGATCGGCGAAGATGAGAAGGCCGTCTATGCCGAGATGAGCGCGGCGGGTTTTACGCCGAAGATCGTCCGTCTCGTCATCAAGCGCCGTGCCGCCAAGCCTGCCGATATCGAGGAGGTCGAGGCCGAACTCGATATGTATCTCAATGCGCTCGGCATGACGACTGAGGCGCCGCTGTTCCGCGCCGTCGGCATGATGAACGTCGACCTGGCGGCGCGCGAGCAGGTGATCGACGCCTTCAAACAGCTCGTGCCGATGGAAGGCGAGATTATCGTCAAGGTCGGCAAGCAACCGGTGCGGCTCTGGCGCGACGCCAAGGGCGTGGCGCATGCCGAGGATATTCAAGAGACGGCGGCGCCTGCCAGCAGTCCCAAGCCATCGCCGGCGTCACGGCGCGAGGTGCCCGACGTGGATGAGGGCGGCGCCTTCGAGCTGGGGCAGGCGGCCTATCACGCCAACGAGCCGATCACCTCCAATCCATTTGCCTGGGATGACAAGCGCCGGCCGCAGTTCGATGCGGGCTGGCGCGACGCTTCGGGCTCCGACGGCATGGGGCCTGATACCTGATGCAGGAATTGTTCCCCACACAGATCGACAGCCTGCAGCAGTTCGGCGACGTGCTGGAGCCTTCGGAAGCATCCGAGCCGATTCTTTCGCGGCCCGTGCGGGAAGCGCTTCTCGAATGGCTGAACGAAATCTGGGCGAAGGACGAGCTGGAGGCGGTGAAGCTGCAGCCGCGCAAACGCGCGCTGTTTTCCGGCGTTCCCGGGACCGGCAAGACGACGCTGGCGCATCATCTGGCGGGTCGGCTCGGGCTTCCCATGCTGGTGATCCGCCCGGAGCGGCTGCAATCGAAATATCTCGGCGACAGCGCCGGCCTGATCGGCAAGCTGTTCGACGTGCTCAGGCGCCGACCGGAGCCGGTCTTCCTGTTCTTCGACGAGTTCGACAGCTTCGCCGCCAGGCGCATGAACAGCGGCCATAACCAGACGGCAGAGCAGGATCATAACCTGACGATCAATACGTTGCTCGCGCATCTCGACCGCTACAAGGGTTTCATGGTGGCGGCGACGAATTTCGCCGACCGGATCGACGAGGCCGTCTGGCGCCGTTTCGAGATCCAGATCGTCATCGATCTGCCGGGCGAAGCCGAACGCCGCCATATCCTGGCGCGGTATTTCGCGCCCTTCGTGCTGCCGGAACCGGCGCTGACGGCGCTGTCCGTGTCGATGGAAGGCGCGACGCCCGCCCTGATGCGGCAGTTTGCGGAACACATCAAGCGGCAGATCGTCGTCGGGCCGAAGGCCGGATGGGAGATGAACCGGGTTGCGGTGATCGGCCGTGTCCTGTCTTCGGTGCAGCCGCATCCGGACGCCGGCAAGCCGCGCCTGTGGAGCCTCGGCGCGAAGGACCTCGCGGCCAATCGATTTCCTTGGCCGCTGCACAAGAGCCTGAAAGATTATCCGCCAGAGCCGGCCGTCGCTGCGCATGGCGAAGCGGTCGTTCCGTTCAAGCGGCCGGGAGGCGAGGCATGAGCGAAAGCGCCCCCTATCAGGTCATGCCGCCGCTCTCGGCCGACGATTATGCGGCGCTCGAAGCCGATATCGTCAAGAATGGCGTCCTCGTGCCCGTCGAATACGACGAGAATGGCAATATCCTCGACGGTCATAACCGCGTCGCCATCTGCGAAAGCCTCGGCCTTGTCGATTGGCCGCGCTTCGTGCGCAAGGGGCTTTCGGAGGAAGAAAAGCGGTCGCATGCGCGATCCCTCAATCTTGCCCGCCGTCATCTCTCCAGCGCGCAGAAGCGGGATCTGATCGAGACGCAGCTGCGCGAGACGCCGTCGCTATCGTCGCGCGCCATCGCTGCGCGCCTCGGCGTTGACGACAAGACGGTTTTATCCGTGCGCGGAAAGCTTGAGGCAACTGCGGAAATTCCGCAGTTGGACAAGACGGTCGGAGCGGACGGTCGCGAGCGTCGCAAGCCGATCCGGACGATGTTCGTGCCGGATAGGGCCAATATTCCCGAGCTGAAGAAGGTCAGCAAGCAGATCCGCGCGGAAGAACAGAAGGCGCGGCATGCGGTGCGCTCCGATCTGGCCACCCAGATTGCGGCCCGGCAGGACGCGTCGCCCTGGTGGCGGGCGGCCGGTGGAAACAGCGGCAAGGCGTTTCCGGTCATCTACGCCGATCCGCCGCATCGCTTCGAGACCTATTCCGCCGTGACCGGGGGCGAGAAGAGCGCCGACAATCATTACCCGACGATGTCGCTCGACGATATCCTCGCGCTGGGTTGCCCCGCCGCGTCGGTCTCCGCCCTGTTCCTCTGGGTAACCGATCTTGCCAATGGCCTCAGGATCATGGGGTCGTGGGGCTTCGTCTACAAGTCCTTCTGGGCATGGAAGAAGCTCTATCCCGGCGAGCAGGCGGGCACCGGCTATTGGAGCTTCGACAATTGCGAGCTGCTGCTGATCGGCACGCGTGGTGATTTCCCGGCGCCATTGCCGGGTACGCAGCCGATTAAGTGCACGGATCATCCGGTCGGGCGCCATTCCCGCAAGCCCGCGTTTTTCGCCGAGCAGATCGATCGGCTTTATCCCGACATGCCGAAACTGGAGATGTTCCAGCGCAAGGAAAGCCTTGCGGACGGTGATGTGCGTCTGGCCGGTCAATGGGAATTCTGGGGCAATCAGGCCGGACGGCCGGAAGGTGAGGCGGCATGACGATTCAGGATTATGACAGCTTTCTCCGCGGCAAGATGCAGGTTGCCGAAGCCAGCGGGATCACCATCGAGCCCGATCGGATCAATCCGGCGCTCGCGCCGCATTGCAAGGTCATCGTCCGCTGGGCGCTGAAGGGTGGCCGCAGGGCGATCTTCGCCAACTTCGGCCTGCACAAGACGTCGATGCAGATCGAGCTGATGCGCCTGATCGCGAACGAGACGAAAGGGCGTTGCCTGATCGTCCTGCCGCTCGGCGTCCGCCAGGAGTTCTTCGATGAGGTGCGCGAACGTTTCGTCGGCGATCATGCCGTGCGGCTGAAGTTCATCCAGTCGATGGCCGGCATCGACGAAGCGGCCGAGCAGGATGATGCGCAAGGCCCGCTGATCTATCTGACGAACTACGAAAGCGCCCGAGAATCGAAGATCGACGCATCCGGTTTCATTGCGGTGTCGCTCGACGAGGCGGCCGTGCTGCGCGGCTACGGCACGAAGACGTTTCAGACCTTCCTGCCGCTCTTCGCCGGCGTGCGGTTCAAGTTCGTGGCGACCGCCACGCCTTCTCCGAACCGGACGAAGGAACTGATCCACTATGCCGGCTTCCTTGGCGTGATGGACACGGGCCAGGCTCTGACCCGCTTCTTTCAGCGCAATTCCGAAAGCGCCGGCGACCTCACCCTGTTTCCGCACAAGGAAGAGGAGTTCTGGCTCTGGGTGCACAGCTGGGCGGTCTTCCTGCAAAACCCGTCCGATCTCGGCTTTTCCGATGAAGGGTACCGGCTTCCCAAAGTCACCGTGCATTGGCACGAGGTTCCCATCGATCACTCGACGGCCGGCTTCGACCGCGACAATCAGGGCCTGCTTATCCGCAATGCCGCCCTCGGCGTCACGCAGGCGAGTGCGGCCAAGCGCGACAGCCTGCCTGCGCGCATCGCCAGGATGGTCGAGCTGATCGCCGAGGATCCGGAGGCACATCGCATTCTCTGGCACGACCTCGAGGATGAGCGCCGCGCCATAGAGGCGGCGGTGCCCGGCGTGCGGTCGATCTATGGCAGCCAGGATATCAACCTCAATGAGCAGAACGCCATCGGGTTCAAGAACGGCGCCTTCCGGGATCTGGCCACCAAGCCGGAGATGAGCGGGGCCGGCTGCAATTTCCAAAAACATTGCGCCTGGGAAATCTTCGTTGGGATCGGCTTCAAGTTCCATGACTTTATCCAGGCCGTCCATCGCATCGTGCGCTTCGGGCAGAGCAGGGCATGCCGGATCGATATCATCTATTCGGAGGCGGAGCGCGAGGTCAGGCGTTCGCTCGAAACCAAATGGGCCGAGCACGATCGCCTGATGGAGCGCATGGCGGAGATCATTCGCCGCTATGGCCTCGACAGCCTTCCCGTCGATCAGATGCTGACCCGCTCCATCGGCGTGCCGCGCCGGGTGGAGGAGGGGAGCTTCTTCAAGATCGCCCACAATGATTGCGTCGACGAGGCGCGCAGAACCGAGAGCAACTCGGTGGGCGAGATCATCACCTCGATCCCGTTTTCGAACCATTACGAATATACCGAGAGCTACAACGACTTCGGCCATACCGACGACAACGATCACTTCTGGGGTCAAATGGACTATCTGACGCCGGAGCTGCTGCGCATTCTCCAGCCCGGCCGGCTTGCCTGCATCCACGTCAAGGATCGCGTGCTGTTCGGCAACGTGACCGGCGAGGGCGTTCCGACGATCTCGCCCTTCCATGCCGAAGCGATCTTCCACTATCGCAAGCATGGCTTCCAGTATTTCGGGATGATCACGGTCGTCACCGATGTCGTGCGCGAGAACAACCAGACCTATCGCCTCGGCTATTCCGAGATGATGAAGGACAGCACGAAGATGGGCGTGGGCTGCCCGGAATATGTGCTGCTGTTCCGCAAGCCGCAGAGCGACCGGTCCAAGGGTTACGCGGATGTGCCGGTCGTGCAGCCGAAGCCGCTCGTCGTGACCGAGGACGGCGGCACGGCGCAATGGAAGGACGGTGACCGTCGACCGCATGTCCCCGGTTCCGGCTACACGCTGGCCCGGTGGCAGCTCGACGCGCACGCCTTCTGGATATCCTCCGGAAACCGACTGCTCTCTCCCGACGAGATCAAGCACCTCGGCTCCAACGTCATCGGCAAGCTGTTCGATGAAGCGTTCAGGGCGGTTTACAATTTCGATCGTCATGTCGAGCTCGGCGAAGAGCTGGCGGTGCGATCGGCTCTGCCGAAGACGTTCATGCTTCTCGACCCGCCATCCGCCGATCCGGCCGTCTGGCATGATGTCGTCCGCATGCGAACGCTCAATGGAGAGCAGTCGCAGCGCAATCTGGAAAAGCATGTCTGCCCGCTTCAGTTCGATATCGTCGACCGGCTGATCGACCGTTACTCGAATTCGGGCGACATCATCTACGATCCCTTCGGCGGCCTGATGACTGTACCGTATCGCGCCATCCTGAAAGGCCGGCGCGGTCAGGCCTCGGAGTTGTCGGGAACATATTTCCCGGACGGACTGCATTATTGCCGCGCCGCCGAGGCGAAGATCGCCGTGCCCGACATGTTTGCGGCCATGGGATTGGAGGCTGCCGACGATGCAGCCTGACTTTTCACCCGACATGCTCAAACGCTTCCTTCGGCTCCGTGTCGACATGATGGTGCGTCTGTCCTTTCCTTCGCCGAGCCGTTCGGCGGAGAAGGCGGCGCGCGCCGAGCTGCGGCAACGGTGCGATGTGACGCGTCAGGAATTCTGGGATGCCTGGCAGGGTTCGCTGACCAAGGGGCGTGTGCGGGCGAAGATCTGGGCGGCGCTCTGGGTCGATCCGGCTGAATTCAGAATCCTTCTGACCGACGACGGCGGACAGGAGATGCGCGATGCGGGCTGACTTCGACCGCGCTTCCTTCGGGCGCGACATCAGCCAATGGCTGGGGCGTGAGGGGCTTTCCTATCGCGCCGCGATGATCCGGCATGATGGCCTGAATACCGCGATGCTCTCGCGGGCGATCCATCAGCACGACCTGAGCGTGGCGAGTGTGCTGCTGCTATGCCGCTTCGCCGGTCTCGACCCGATGAACTACCTCGTGCTGCCCGAGCGAAATCAGGCTGTTACAGCAATCGATACCCGTGAAACATCCGGCGGAACGGGGGTGCGATCGTGAGCGCGGCATCGCTGGAAACCGAAATGGGCTGGCTGCCGCTCATCCTGACGGCGCTGGTGTTCGCGCTGGCCTTCGCCAACGCCACGCCGGCGGATGGCGCGCTTTCCGCCTTTCGCAACGGCATGCTTCTATTCGGCGCCGCGCTCGCCTCGGCGGCCGTCTGGCTCATGTGGGCGGCGTTGTTGCGATGACGGATCTGCTGCCGATCCTCGAAGAGCTGGCCGACTGCACCACGAATGCCGAGCGCGTGGACTGGTTGCTGCGGGCGCCGCCTTACGTCTTCCATCGCGAGCACATGGCGCTGCGCCGCATCCTTCACGAGCGACGTCACCATGCCGCCATCGCCTATGTCGAGGCCAAGCTCGCCGAGCAGATGCGCACGCGCATGGCCGACGGCTCGATCGCGATCACCATTCGAACGGCGGTCCATATCGCCGAGACCGATCTCAAGATTTCCGCAAGACAAGAGGGAGGGCTTTGATGGCTCAGCCGGTTCACTTCCATGGCGCGAACATGGTTCTCGGGCCGCCGCAAGGGTCCGAGAACGTTGCCGACCTCTTCACCTACACGAACGGCCGCTGCTCGGTGTCCTGCTGGGAGTTCTCGCCCGAAGAGCTTGCCGAGATCATGCGCACCGGCCGCGTTTTCGTCTCCATCCTTTCCGGCTCCACGCAGCCGCCGGTCTTTATTGGCAGCGAAGAGAACGTGCGCGATCTGGTGGTCGATTATGGCGGCGTCTGGAGGCGGTCCTGATGTATATCGAAACGCTCTTCGGAGACGCCAGCACCGCTGACCTTCGGACCCGATATGGTCATCTTCCGCCCATGATCATCGACAGCTTCGCCGGCGGTGGCGGCGCGTCGACCGGGATCGAGATGGCGTTGGGCCGTTCTCCCGATATCGCGATCAACCATAATGCCGATGCACTGGCGCTGCACGCCGCCAATCATCCCGACACCCTGCACCTGTCGGAAAATGTCTACAAGGTCGATCCGCTCGACTATCTCAGCGGCCGGCATATCGGGCTGGCGTGGTTCAGCCCCGATTGCAAGCACTTCTCGAAAGCCAAGGGCGGCAAACCTGTCGAGCGCAATATCCGCGATCTCTGCTGGATCATCCCGGCGTGGGTCGAGCGCATCCAGAAGAGCGGTGGCCAAGTCGACGTGATCATCATGGAGAACGTCGAGGAGTTCAAGGATTACGGGCCGCTGGTACAGACGGATCGCGGCCTGATGCCTGATCCCGAGCGGAAGGGCGAAACTTTCCGCAAGTGGTGCCGGGAGATCCGCAAGCTCGGCGGCCGCATCGCATATCGCGAGCTGCGCGCCTGCGATTACGGCGCTCCGACAATCCGCAAGCGTCTGTTCGTCATCATCCGCTTCGACGGCAAGCCGGTCGTCTGGCCGAAGCCGACACATGGTGCGCCTGACGATCGCGACGTGATCGCCGGACGCAAGCTGCCATGGCGCACCGCGGCGGAAATCATCGACTGGTCGCTGCCTTGCCCGTCGATCTTCGACACCAGCGACGAGATCATGGCAAAGCATGGCCTCAAGGCGGTTCGCCCGCTCGCGGACAATACCATGGCCCGCGTGGCGCGCGGGATGAAGCGTTATGTGCTCGATGCGGAACGCCCGTTTATCGTCAATCTGACGCATGGCGGCCGCTGCGAGGATCTTGCGCAGCCGTTCAATACGATCACCGGGGCACATCGTGGGGAGAAGGCGGTCGTGTCGCCACACCTGGCCTCGTATTACAGCCATACCGGCAATCGCAGCGAGCGAACCAGAGAGATCAATGATCCCTTGGCGACGGTCACATGCGAGAATCGCCACGCGGTCATCTCTCCCTCAGTCATCCGCTTCAATACCGGCGCGACGGGTCAGGATGTGCGGGAGCCGTTATCGACGATCACGGCGAACGGCTACATCAAGCGTCCTGGCGGGGCTGCACCGCTTGGCATCGTCGCGCCGCATTTGATGACGATGCGCAATTCCGGCAAGCCGTTCAACGGAGCTGACGAGCCGACACATACGATCACCGCTGGCGGCGCAGGATTGACCGTTGTAGCGCCGACGTTGGTCGGCTGCGGCGGCAGGGCCGGACAAAGCCGTCCGCGGGGTGGGGACGAGCCGACAGCCACGATCACGGCGAAGGCTGATGTCTGTGTTGCGACGGCTTTCCTTGCACAGCACAATATCGACGGCCACAGTGGTTTGGGAAATCCGGGGCGTTCAGCAGACGCGCCGCTGTCGACGGTAACCTCGACCGGTGCGCAACAAGGCGTGGTGACCGCGTTCATCTCACGTCAGTTCGGAGCATCGACCGGGCACGAAGCGGAAAAGCCGCTGGCGACGACGACGGCGGATGGCGGCGGCAAGTCGCTGCTCGTTGCACCGTATCTCCAGGCTTACTACGGGACTGGCGACGGCGGCGAGGAAGATCGTCCCTGCCGTACGATCACCACCAAAGATCGCCACGGCCACGTCGAGGCGTCGATCAGCGCGCCGCCATTTACCGAAGCGCAGGTTGCGCAGGCGCAGCAGGTGGCCGATTTCCTCCGGTCGCACGGCTTCTGGGATGAACGCGAGTTCGTGACCGTCGTCATCGATGGCGAGACCTTCGTCATCGTCGATATCGGCATGCGCATGCTGACGCCGCGCGAGCTGTACAACGCGCAGGGCTTTCCACCGCGGTATGTCATAGATGGCGTCTGGATCGCGCCCGAGATAGGGGGTGAGGCGGTCTGGCGCGCGTTCCCGAAATCGGTGCAGGTCAGCTGCGTTGGCAACTCCGTGTCGCCTGTCGTGGCGGCGGCACTTGCCGCCGCCAACGCGGATCACTGCCGCGTCGAGAGGATGGCGGCATGACGGCGCATGAATGCGTGCTAGTTTCTGACGAAAATATCCGCTTCGCGGCACGCCTCGATAAAGGCCTTGCGCGCCCTGCTGGCCGGCGCTTTTTCCTCGATCGCATCAAGGCAGGCCTGCTGCGCCTTTTTGTGGGCATCGCCATGGCCCGGCCAGTCTCCGAGCAGATGACGGGCGGCATCCTCGACGCTGGCGATGTGCCGATACTTCCCAAGGCCGACCTCGATCTCGACGGCCGGCGTCCAGCTGTGAATGTGCATGATTCCATTCCTCCGCTGCGGAAACTGGCGGCGACCGGATTTGTTCCGCGAGGGTGCGTATGAGCCACGACGCGACGAACTGGGCCATACAGCAGCGCGGTATCAAGCCGGCGCTGAAGGTTGTGCTTTGGCATCTCTGCGACCGGTATAATCCCGACAATGGTTGCTTCCCGTCGCAGGAGACGCTGGCCTTTGATGCGGAGGTCTCTCGCTCGGCCCTCAACACCTATCTCGACGAACTGGAAGAGCGCGGCCTCATTGCCCGTGAGCAGCGCCGCGAAAAGGGTTCGAACAAGCAGGAGCGGACGCGTTACCGGCTGGCGTTCGAAAAGGATTTTGTGGCGAAAAAGCCGCAAAATCCGTGTCCAGAATCTGGACACGGGGATGACGAAGCCGTGTCCGAAAACGCGGCCGAGCCGAGTCCAGAAAATGGCGAAAGCCGAGTCCAGAATCTGGACAGTAACCCTGTAAGGGAACCAGTAAATGAACCAGTAAGGGAGAGAGAGGCGCGCGAGCGCGATCGTTCTGGTTCGATCGTGAATGCCGATCTGATCAAGCGGGTGCAGAAGTTTTGCACTGGCGATGGGTATCGCGAAGGCGAATGGAAGAAATGGTCGTCATCGACGATCGGTCATATCGCCAAGCGGTTTGCTCAGCTCACTGCGCAAGAGCAACAGTTGGCCTGCGAGTGGCGCGATGCCTTCCTGGCGAAGTGCAAGCGCGATCGCGTGACCACGCCAATGCCCGTCGCGAACTATTTTCGGGATAAGGTCTGGGAGATGCTTGGCGAAGCCGACAAAGCGGCGGTTCGACCTGTTGCGGGCGGAGCGCCGGCCGTGGCTGGCGGCAAGGTGGCGGTGCCCGTCTTTGGACCAGCATTCGCCGCAGCACGGGCATGGGCTCTCCTGCAGGGTCCGGTGTACTTTGAGCTTCCCGACGATCTGCGCGACAAGGTCGCAAGCACGTACGAAGTTTATGCGCGGGCGTCAGTCACTGCTGCACTGAACTATCGTCAGAAGCTCGGCCTCATGCTCTCCGAAGACGATGAGCTGATATTTCCGGACGATTTTGAGGCTCGGGAATGGGAGCGGCGGAAGACAGACGAGGGCTATCCAGAGGTTGCCAGGCTGCATGCGGCGGCGAAGGACCGCAACCATGTCACCGTCGAGCCGGCCTTCGAGCGATTGAAGGAGTTCTGTGAACCGGTGCCCGTCGGCTCGGACATGTGGGAGCGCTGGCGTACCTATCACGAGGATCAGGGCTTGCCGTTCGTGCCAACGCCCGCGGTGATGAAGGTCGTGTTTTTCCCGAAGGGTGGTCCAGATGGGCTTTTTGCTTTCGAGCGGGCGGCCAGCGCAGTGATGAGTATGGAGCGGGGCGATGACGATGCAATTCAGGAAAAGTGATCTGCGCGGGATGATCGTGGTCAGCGCCGAGGCTTGGGCGAAAAGCGACAGGGCGGCGTCTGCGAATCGCATGCGCATCGATCATCTGAGCATGGCGTCCAGGCGGGTTGTCGCGCGGCTTGAGGCTGACGGCGATGCGCCAAAGCCGGGGTGGTTCTGCCTGCGGGTCATGACCGGCTGCGAAAAGGCTGTGGAAAAGGTGCTGTCTGCGGCTGATGTCGAATCGCTCGTCGTGATGACGAATGAGCGTAGAGTGTGGAAGCGGGGACGTTCATGCATCATTGCATCGCGGCCTGTGATCAAGGGATACGTGCTTGTGCGCTGCTGCCCCATACCGGCTGCGATGATGGGTTTGCTGCAGGTTGACGACGTGATCGACATTGTCGGCGGGGCAATCCGGCCCTATCGCGCCGATGCGGATTCGATAAGCCGATTCAAGAAGATGGCGGCTGAAGGCAAGTACGATCCCGGCACTCCCAAAGCGCACGGCTTTAAGCTGAAGGAAAAGGTCCGTGTGACGGATGGGCCATTCGCATCCTTCCCGGCGATCATCGTCGCGATCGATGACGAAAAGGCATTGGTGTCCGTCGAGGTGGACATCTTCGGGCGTCCGACACCGGTTCACATGCATCTTGATCAGATCGAGAAAATGTGATTCTGAATCCGTCCGTGGACGATCCTAGATCCCAGCGTGGGCTTTGAGTCGATGGCGTGACCATCGGCAAGCGAGGTGAAAGCCTCGGAGTTGGTAACCGGTAGGACCCCGCTCTGACAGCTTCCAGGTGGAGCGCCGATTCAGGGCCAGTGCTACTGCTATGACTTGATGACGGGCGGCCTTCGGGTCGCCTTTTTGCGTCAAGGGGTATGGGTAGACTTGCCTCCATCAAATCCAGACTGATGCCGATCGGATCTCGCCTCGTGGCAGGTTCGCCGACGAGGGAGGATGCGGAAGCGGAGCGCCATCGCCAACGCGACCGCGTGCAGCCATGGCGCGCCTGGTACAAGACCTCGCGCTGGCAGAAGCTGCGCATGTCCGTGTTGGTGCGTGACCTCTTCACTTGCCAGATGAAAGGATGCGGCCGCATCGAGGCCGATACGTCGCAGCTCGTCGCCGACCACAAGATCCCGCATCATGGCGATGAAGCGCTGTTCTGGGATGAGAACAACCTCCAATGCCTGTGCAAGCCCTGCCACGATAAGCTGAAGCAGAAAGAGGAACGGGCGCAAGCCCGATGGTAAGATGGCGCGTGACTGCGGCGAGATCGGATGTCGGTGGCGAGGACCGAGATGCACTAATTGGGCTAAGCTGGTTGGTAGTCTAGTAGGGCCATTCGCTGCTGATGGATTTGGGACTGCTCTTTAGTGAGCTCGTACACGGCAGCGATTTCCTCAGCAGACATGCCGGTCGAACGATTGCTTAGGAGGATGGCGATCTGCTCCTGTAGGGCATCATACTCCTCGCCGAGCCGATCAAACTCTTGTGCGTCAGCATCGCTTAAGGTTTTCATTTTCATCCTCCCGGGCTGGTCCACGCTGGCTCGAAAAACGCTCAGATAAGAGCATGGCCTCTGGTCAAGCTCAAGGCTATCCGTTCATCGGTCGACGCCTGACGAACTTTGGACGTTGCACCCGCCGGTCATGACCGAGGGCGGCGAGGCACCCACCGAGACCTAGCCGGACCGGGGGGGTGGGTCAAAAGTCCGGAAGCTCTTGCCGCCTAGACCCGCGTCCCTCTCACGCACACAATTTTTTTCTATGACCCAGGATTTTGACCTCTTCGGTAATCCTCTGCTGGCGAGTGACCCAAAGCGTGGTCGGCCCGAGCATGAGCCATCCGAGGAAAACATCATATTTGTCATGGTGTTACTCGCCTCCGGAATGAACAACGGAGAGGTTGCGAAAACGCTCGGTCTTTCGGTGCCGACTTTTCGGAAACATTATTTTCATTTGATCAAGCAACGGCACCTCATGCTCGATCGCCTGAAAACGAAGCTCAGGGTTACGCAGATCAAGCAAGGTCTCGCAGGGAATGCCTCTGCGCTCAACGCCGCACTATCGATGCTCGACAGGGTCGGCTCCGAACGTGCGGAAGCGAATTTCAGCGACCGGCATAAAAAGCCGGCACCGACGAAGAAACTCGGCAAGAAAGAGCAGCGCCAGCTTACCGCTCAGCAGGTATCGGGCAAGTTCGCGCCGCCGGCCGGCCCGAAGCTCATCGTTGACAATCGCTCATGAAGTGGACCACAGCCTGCCCAGATTGGGAGGATCGGATCGTCAATCGACGGTCGCTCATTCCGTTCGAGCCTCTGTTTCCCGATGAGGCGGAGGCGGCCCTCGAGGTCTTCAAATCGCTCCGCATCGTCGACGTGGCCGGACAGCCAACCTTCGGTGAAGCCTGTGAGGAATATGTTTTCGATTTCGTCCGCGCCATCTTCGGCGCGTACGATGCGGAGACGGGACACCGCTTGATCGAGGAGTTCTTTCTCCTGATCTCAAAGAAGAACATCAAGAGCACGTTGGCCGCCGGTATCATGCTGACGGCATTGATCCGAAATTGGCGTCATTCCGCAGAGCTGCTCATATTGGCGCCGACGCAGGAAATTGCCGGCAACTCCTTCAATCCGGCGGCGGACATGGTCGATGCCGATCCCGAGCTGAAGGAATTCCTCGACGTCAATCGCAATCTGAAGAAGATCACGCATCTGCGGACGAAAGCGGTCCTGAAGGTCGTCTCGGCCGATTCGAAGACATCGGGCGGCAAGAAGTCGGCTTTCGTGTTGATCGAAGAGCTCTGGCTGTTCGGGAAGCAAGCCGGCGCTGCCTCGATGCTGCAGGAGGCGACAGGCGGCCTGATATCGCGGCCGGAAGGCTTCGTTATCTATATCACGACGCAGTCGGACGAGCCGCCAACGGGGGTTTTCCGGGAAAAGCTCGATTACTTCCGAAATGTCCGTGACGGCAATATCGACGACCCACGCAGCCTGCCGGTGCTCTACGAATTTCCGGAGCATATGATCGAGGACAAGGCCTATCTCGATCCGGCGAACTTTTACGTCACCAACCCCAACATGGGAAGGTCTGTCCGCCAGGTCTGGTTGGAGCGAAAGCTTGCAAGCGTGCTGTCGGGCGAGGATGAGGAAGGCGACACGATCCAGTCGTTTCTCGCCAAGCATCTCAACGTCGAGATCGGGATGCGCAACCGGGCAAACCGCTGGACCGGCGCTCCTCTTTGGATCGACGGTACAGACGAAACGCTGGCAGCAATGCCGCACATGGCTGCGTTTCATGAGCTGATCAGACGCTCCGAATGTATTGTCATCGGTATTGATGGCGGAGGTCTGGACGACCTTCTCGGCTTCTCGGCCGTCGGCAGGGAGCCTGCGGAAATCGAGGTCGAGCTGGAAGTCGACGGTTTCCGCAGAATGGTTTTCATGAAGCGCTGGCTTTCATGGTCGCATGCCTGGTGTGATGAAGGCGTCCTGCGTCGACGCAAGAAAATCGCTCCAAAACTGCTCGAGTTGAAAGCGGAGAAATCACTCAAGATCGTCAGTGATGGTCTGTCCGATATCGGCGAAGTGGTCGAGTATGTCGACCAGGTGAAGAAGGCGGGGAAACTTGCGGCGGTTTCGGCGGATCCCGCGGTCATCGGTGATCTCATCGATGCGTTCGCCGAAATAGACATCACGCCGGAAAACGGACTGCTGGTCGGCGCGCCGCAAGGCATCGGCATGATGAATGCGATCAAGACCGCCGAGCGGCGGCTGAAGAATGGGCTCTTCAAGCATGCTGGCGGCGGCCTGATGGAGTGGTGCGTATCGAACCTGAAGATCGAGCCGACCGCGACCGCCATCCGTGCCACCAAACAAACCGCCGGAGACGCGAAGATCGATCCCGCGACAGCCATGTTCAATGCGATCACCGTCATGAGCCGCAACCCAGAGATCAAGCGTGAGCCGGCTTACCAGATGATGGTCTTCGGCCAATAGGGAATCCAGAGATGAACAGGATGTATTCGATCCTGACCGTCAAGGCGGTCGAGGAAGATCAGCGCATTATCCGGGGTATGGCGACGACACCCAATCCGGATCGGGTCGGTGACATCGTGGAACCCCTGGGTGTCCAGTTCAAGAACCCGATGCCACTACTGCATCAGCACGATCATGAGAAGCCCGTCGGCACCGTAACCTTCGACAAACCCACGGCCAACGGCATCACCTTCGAAGCGAGCCTGCCGACGATCGAGGAACCGGGGCCGTTGCGTGATCGCATTGAGACCGCGTGGGGTGAACTGAAGGCCGGCCTTGTGCGCGCCGTCTCGATCGGCTTTCGCGCGCTGGAATATTCCTGGATGGATGATGGCGGTATCCGCTTCCTGTCCACGGAAGTCCTTGAACTTTCGCTCGTCACTGTTCCGGCCAACGCCGATGCGGTGATCTCCACCATCAAGTCGATTGATCGTCCTCTGCTCGCCGCGACAGGCAAGGAGCCGGGAAGTGCCGATCGGCCCATGAAACCCGGCGTCTCGGGAAAATCTGTCACCTCAGTCAATTTGAACCCGAAGAAAGGAACGGCAATGAAGACCATTGCAGAACAGATCGCGGCGCTGGAAGCTTCGCGACAGGCCAAGGCCGCGCGCATGTCGGAAGTCATGCAGAAGTCCATCGATGAAGGCCGATCCACCGATCAGGCCGAACAGGAGGAGTTCGATACACTCGATGGCGAGATCACCGCTATCGATGGCGATCTGAAGCGTCTCCGATCCCTGGAAAAGGCCCAGGCCGCAACCGCGCGGCCCATCATCGCCAACCAGATCAAGACCAGTGAAGACGGTACGCAGGCTCGCGCCGGGGTCGTCATCAAGGCGCCTGTGCTCGAAAAGGGCATTCGCTTCGCGCGCGTTGCCAAATGCTTCGGCCTTGCCAAGATCAACAGCAACAGCCCGATCAGCGTTGCTGAAGAGCGCTATAAGGACGATCCGATCGTCGTCAACATCGTCAAGGCTGCGGTTGCTGCCGCGAACACCGGCAATCCGAACTGGGCCGGCAATCTGGTTGGTGAAGAAACCTCCGTCTTCGCGGACTTCGTCGAGTTCCTGCGGCCACAGACGATCGTGGGCAAGTTCGGCGCTAACGGCATTCCGGCTCTGCGCCGCGTGCCATTCCGCGTTCCGTTGATCGGGCAGACCTCCGGCGGCTCCGGTTATTGGGTTGGCGAAGGCAAGGCCAAGCCGCTCACGAAATTCGATTTCAGCCGCACCACGCTGGAGCCGCTCAAGGTGGCCAATATCGCCGTCGTCACGATGGAAACGATCCGGGACTCCAGCCCCTCGGCCGATACCATCGTCCGCGACCAGCTGGCGGCCGCCTTGCGGGAGCGTCTCGATATCGACTTCATCGATCCGGCCAAGGCTGCGTCCGCCGGAGTTTCGCCGGCGTCGGTTCTGAATGGCATCGCAGCAATCGCCTCGCTCGGCGGTACGGCCGACGATGTGCGCGCCGATGTGCGGGCGCTAATGGCGGCGTTCATCGCCGCCAACAATGCGCCGACGACGGGTGTATGGCTGATGCCGGCGACAACGGCGCTTGCGTTGTCGCTGATGACCAATCCACTCGGCCAGGCGGAATTTCCCGGTATCACCATGAACGGTGGCACCTTCGTCGGTCTGCCGGTGATCGTCTCGGAATATGTTCCGACCGACAGCGACGGCGCCATCGTTGCGCTGGTCAACGCATCCGACATCTACCTGGCCGATGATGGCGATGTCACCGTCGATGTTAGCATGGAGGCCTCGCTCGAAATGTCCGATGCGCCGGCCCACAATTCGACGACGCCAACCGCCGCGCAGCTCGTATCGCTGTGGCAGACCAACAGCGTCGGCTTCCGCGGCGAGCGCACCATCAATTGGAAGCGGCGCCGCGACAGTGCAGTCGCATACCTGACCGGCGTGAATTGGGGCGTTCCGGGCTCCGGCTCCTGATCGGCCCGAAATGTCGCGATCGGCCGCATCGATGTGCGGCCGATCATTTTCCAGTCTGAGGAGACATCCGATGTCACATGTCGATAGCGCTTCCGACGAGCGCACCGTCAACAATACCCTGCGTCACACGTATCGCGTTCTTTCCGATCAGGAGAAGGCCAATATGGCCGCAGTGAAGGTCAAAGGGCAGGAGTTCCTTGACCTCATCGACGGTCTGCGCACGCCCACGCAGCCGCTTGAAGAGAACGTCGACGGCATTTCGATGGCGATCGGCACGATTGACCGCGAACTGGTCATTGCTGCCGAGCGGATCGAAGAAGCAGTCATGTGGACTGTGAAGCACATTACCGCCTGAGATCGGAGACTTCCTATGAGGAATTCCAGATATATGAGCCGCGCATTGGCATCGAAGGATGGACGTTTCGCCGTCGTCCTGGGAAAGCTCGGCCATATCGCGCCGATCTCGTCGCGATCGACAGGCAAGCCGCAATCGATTGATTCCGTTCCGCCAGCAAGCTGCCTTGGGCTTTCTTCCAACGATGGGCAGGCTGCGGCCGAGCTGACGAGTCTTCGCGCCGAATATCAGGCAGTTGTCGGCACAAGACCCTACCATGGCTGGAATGCCGAGGCGCTCCGCGCGAAAATCGCCGAGGCGAAGGAAGCGATCTGATGCGCCTGTTTGGCTTCGACATCTCGATCGCCAAGATTGCGGAGAAGACACTTGCGCCTGTCATTCAGGGCCGAGGTGGATGGTTTCGTATTCTGGAGCCGTTTGCGGGTGCGTGGCAGCGTAATATCGAGGTCAAATTCGATCTCGTCTTGAGCCATCATGCCGATTTCGCCTGCAGGACGCTGATCGCCTCGGATATCGCCAAGCTGCGGATCAAGCTGGTGAAACGGGACAAGAACGGCATCTGGAGCGAAACCAGGAATCCTGCCTATTCTCCCGTTCTTCGAAAGCCGAACAGTTTCCAGAATCGCATCCAGTTTCTGGAAAGCTGGGTGCTTTCGAAACTGCAGAATGGCAATACCTATATACTGAAGCAGCGTGACAGCCGCGGTGTTGTCGTGGCTCTTTACGTTCTCGATCCGAAGCTTGTTCTTCCGCTCGTTGCCGACGATGGAAGCGTTTTCTACCAGCTGAGTGTCGACGCGCTTGCCGGCATCACCGAAAGTATCGTCGTGCCGGCGCGCGAGATCATTCATGATCGCTTCAATTGTTTCTTTCATCCACTGGTTGGTCTCTCGCCGATATTCGCCGGCGGCCTTGCAGCCATGCATGGCCTCGCCATTCAGAATGATAGCACGGTCTTTTTCCAGAATGGAGCGCAACCGGGCGGCGTTCTGACTGCCCCCGGCGCCATCAGCAACGATACGGCAAAGCGCCTGAAGGAGAACTGGGACAGCAACTTCACCGGAAAGAATGCCGGAAAGGTCGCGGTTCTTGGCGATGGCCTGAAATATGAGGCGATGAAATCCAAGGCCACCGATGCCCAGTTGATCGAACAGCTCAAATGGACGGCGGAAGTGGTTTGCAGCGTCTATCATGTTCCGCCCTACAAGGCCGGCGTCGGCCAGTTGCCGGTCAATGCCAATGTGCAGGCGCTGAACCTCGAATATTACACTCAAGCTCTGCAGGTGCTGATCGAGTCGATCGAGCTTTGCCTTGATGAAGGCCTTGGAACCGGCGAAACGCTGGGAACGGAGCTCGATGTCGACAACCTTCTGCGTATGGACAGCATCACGCAGATGGAGGTTCTCGACAAGGGCAAGAATGTCCTCACGCCGGACGAGGCGCGTGCTCGCATCAATCTTCCGCCCGTTCCCGGTGGATCGAGCGTCTATCGTCAGCAGCAGGACTTCAGCCTTGAGGCCCTCGCCAAACGCGACGCGAAGGATGATCCCTTTGAGACCGGTTCGTCAAAGACCGAAGCGCCGAGCGGTTTATCGCCAGCGCCCGAAAAATCTCTCTCTCTAACGCATGTTCGATCGAGCTGGAGCGGTCGTCGCCAGCAACGAAAGGCTGCATGATGGACCTGCAGGAAGCATTTGATGCCGGGTTTGATGCGGTCAAATCCTATGTCGATCGATCATTTGACGCATATGAGGCCAGGATCGAGGCGCTTGAACGCCGGTTTGATGCCTTGCCTTCGCCACAGGACGGCAAGAGCGTCACGATCGAGGACGTCGCTCCGATGATTGCCGCCGAGATCGAGAAGCGGGTCGCGGAGTTGCCGCCGGCCCGTGACGGCGCCTCCGTCACGATCGACGATGTAATGCCGGCGTTGCAGCGTCATGTGGATGAGGCGCTGTCGGCGCTTCCATTGCCGCAGGACGGCAAGAGCGTCACGATCGAGGATGTCGCCCCGATGATGGCCGTAGAGATCGAGAAGCGGATCGCGGAGCTGCCGAAGCCAAAGGATGGTAACGATGGCATTGGTCTCGCTGGAGCATTCATCGATCGCAAGGGCGAACTCGTGGTCACGCTCACCAATGGCGAGACACGGGCCTTGGGGCCGGTGGTCGGAAAAGATGGTGATCCCGGCCGCGACGGTTTTCAGCTCGAGGAGTTCGATGCGGCCGTGATGGACGACAGTCGAACGGTGCTGCTGTCTTTCAGCCGCGGCGACCTTGAATACAAGGTCGAGCTTGGGTTCCCGGTCATGATCTATCGCGGCGTCTATCGTGAAGGCGAATATGAACGAGGAGACACCGTCACCTGGGGCGGTTCACTCTGGCATTGCGATGCGCCCAAGACGAACGCAAAGCCGGGTGAAGGTTCCCCCGACTGGACACTCTGCGCCAAGAAGGGCAGGGACGGAAAGGATGGCGTTGCCAAGGATGTGAACCCGATCGGGTCGATCCGTGTCGGCGCCCCGGCGAGGAAAGATTGATGCCAGCGTTCGTTTCTCTCGAAACCGTGAAGATGCGGCTGAAAATCGATTTCGCCGATGACGACGCTCTGCTCGATGGGCTGATCGATGCTGCGACAGATGCCGTCATCAATTATCTGAAGAGTGCTGCCGAACAATATCTCGACAGCGGCGGTTCGGTTCCGAGCGGCATCGACATCCCCCCGGTCATACAGACGGCTACGGTGATGATGGTCGGTTATCTTTACAGAAATCCCGATCAGGATCCAGATCGTGACTTCGATCCCGGCTATCTACCGGGGCCGGTCATATCGCTTCTCTATCCGCTTCGCGATCCCGCCTTGGCCTGATATGCATCACGATCTGGCGAACCTTATCCAGCAGGATATCCCGTCCTGGTGGCCGAACTGGCATGACGAAACATGCGTCATCGTCGCAGGCGGTCCATCGGCCGCCGGGCACGATTACGAACTTCTGCGCATGCACGATGCGCGGGTGATCGTCATCAACAATGCACATCGGCTTGTACCATTTGCAGACGTCCTGTTCGCTTGCGATCTCGCCTGGTGGAAACGCTATGGGCCCGATCTCGCCTTCGGAGGTCTGAGATTATCGACGGACCGCAATTGCTGCGAGCCTCGAATGCATTGGGGCGTGCAGCCGGTCGGGTTGAACAAGCAGAGCGACCGGCTGGATCTCGTCCGGTTCAATCACGTTGGATGGGGCGGCAACAGCGGCTTTCAGGCGCTGAATCTTGCCATCCAGTTCGGCGCCAGCCGGATCGTTCTCGTCGGATACGACATGACCACGGTACAAGGCCTTCATTGGCATGGCGCGCATCCGTCGGGAATGAACAATCCGACCGAGCAGAACATCGCCCGATGGCGCCGCGCGATCGACGGCGCGGCGGAAGACATGCGGAAGATCGGCGTCACTGTCATCAACGCAAGCGAGATATCGACGTTGCAGAACTATCCGAAAATGAGCCTCGCGGAGGCGATCGTCGGTTGATGGTGACGGTTTTCTGCGTGCTTCGCGTCGGTGGGGATTATCGCCCCCAGCATGTCATTCGCCTGCAACAGCAGGTGTTGGAGCATCTTACCGATGCGGATTTCCGCTGCCTGTCGGATGTACCGATTGATGGTATTTCGACCGTTCCTCTGAAATTCGGTTGGCCGGGCTGGTGGGCCAAGATGGAGCTGTTTCGGCCATCGATCAAAGGGCCGGTCCTGTTCCTCGATCTCGATACTTCGATCGTCGGCAGCATCGGCGATATCGCGGCAGTCGACCGTTTGACGATCATGCGCGACGTCTATCGACCGCTCGGCCTCCAGTCCTCGATGATGTTCCTGACGGAAGCCGAGCGCGAGCGGGTGTGGCTGGAATGGATCGAGCGGCCCGCGCAATGGATGACGGTCTATCGCAACGGCGGCGATCAGGCATTTCTGGAGCGCTTCTGGCTCGACAGGGCCGACCGCTGGCAGGACGTGTTGCCGGGGCAGATCGTCTCTTACAAGGCGCATGTGCGGAAAGCCGTGCGCAAGGATCGTGAAATCGGGAACGGAACCATTCCGGAGGGTGCCCGCGTCGTGATCTTCCATGGCAAGCCGCGCCCTTGGGACATTGGATGGTGACGATGGATATCGAAGATGTCAGGCGCATTGAATTTCGGCCGGGCGATCGGCTTGTCCTGCGGGTGAAGGGCCGTCTCTCGGCGGAGATGTTCGAGCGCATAAAGAGAATTCTGGAAGCTTTCGCTCCGGGCGTGCCCGTGCTCGTTCTCGACGATGGCATGAGCCTCGATGTGCTTTCGGGAGAGGCCGCATGAAGCCGTTCGAACAGCGCGGACATGCGGTTCTGAAGCGCCTTGGCGCAAATGCCATTGCTGCCGAAGTTGGCGTTCTTATCGGTCAGCTTTCGGAATATCTGCTCACCAAGCGGCAGGATCTGCAACTGCTGATGATCGATAACTGGCTGACGGCCGACCAGCAGCCGGAAGCATACAGGGCGACCGGTGACGATCATGCATTGCACACCGACGCTGCCCGCGTGCGCAGTCATCGGCAGCAGGCGGAGGCCAGAGCAAAACGGTTCGGCTCTCGCGCTGCGATTATGCCGATGGCCTCGATAGACGCGGCATCCCGGCTTGAGAACGGCATGCTAGATCTGGTGTTTATCGACGCCGACCACTCCTATGAGGGTGTGAAAGCCGATATTTCCGCATGGCTTCCCAAGGTTAAGAGCGGTGGCTGGATCGGCGGTCACGATTACCGCAATCCCGATCCGCGTTTCCGTTTCGGTGTCGATCGCGCCGTCGACGAGGCGTTCGGGGATCGTATCCAGGTGGATGCAAATTTCACATGGTGGGTTCGGGTATGATGATCTGGATAATTTGTTTCGCGTTCTGGCTGGCTGGAGCTGTGTTCTCCAATGCTGTCATGCGGCAAATGGGGCTAGCAAGCGCCGATACCTATGGTGACAGCTTCTCCGGCGACGACATGATCGACCTTCACCTGATCGTGTTCTGGCCAGTTTTCTGGCCGTTGTGGGGCGCGCATCTTCTTGGACTGTGGGTTTTCGGAAAGGTTTCCCGTTGATGCCCTGGGTTCGCTTCACCGGCAATTTCAATTTTGCCGTAACGCCGGCGGTCACCATCGCATACCGCGCCGGGATGACGCTATTCGTTCACCGCCGCTGCGCTGACAAGGCGGTTGCCTCAGGGCGTGCGGAGATCATCGGCCGTCCAGCTGGCTATAGCGCGTCGAAAGGAAAGCGGAATGGTCAAGCGTAGCGGTGCCGGTTCGCTCGATCAGCGCGTGACCTTTCAGGATAAGGATTTCGTCGATGACGGGTATGGCAACAAGCAGACGATATGGGTCGATCGCTTCACCATGTCGGCGCGCCTGCAGCCGCTCTTCACAAGCAAACTCGATGTCGAAGGCGTTTCGCAGGCGCGGCTGCAATCACAGCAGCCTTATAACCTGATCGTCCGCAGTTGCGCCGACACGCGCGGGATCACGCCGAATTGGCGCGTCTACGATGCTCGCGCCGGCAAGACCGACAAGGGCGAGCCGAAGCGCTTCTTCGCCATCAAGACGATCGTCGATCCGGATGAGCGCCGGCAATATCTGGAAATGCTTATCGTACAGGGGTTGGCGGGCTGATGGCTTTGCAAGCGAAAATCGTCGGGCGCGAGGCGCTTTCGCGCCGGCTGGCGCAACTGGCGCCGAATGTCGAAAAATATGCCGCCGATGCGAAATATGAGATCGCCCAGGAGGCGGCCGAAAGAATGCGCGATGCGGCTCCGCGCGGTGCAACGCTCGAATACGCCGAAAGCATCGACGGCGATTTCCTGCGTAACCGCCCGGGCGCCCATGCCCTGAACGGTGCCAATGGCACGAAGGACCCGAGCGCGGCCGGCATCTTCGCGATGTTTATCTGGCGCTTCCTCGAATTCGGCACGAGCGGCCATGCGATCAAGCCGAAGCTTGCGAAGATGTTGGCATTTTCCGGCAAGGATGGTGAACAGGTCTTTGCCGAAGGCGTGAAACATCCCGGTTCACGGGCGCACCCGCATCTGTTTCCGGTCTGGCGCGCCTTCAGGCCGCAGGCGCGGCGCAAGCTGCTGGCGGCCGTCAACCGCGGTGTCCGCGAGGCGATGAAGAGATAGCCATGCCCAGCCCGGATCTCGAATTGCAGGGCGCGCTGCTGACGCGATTGACTACCTATGCCCATCTGTCGGCGCTGGTTGACGACCGCATCTACGACGAGCCGCCGGATGGCGCGCGCTATCCCTATGTGACGCTCGGCGAAAGCCAGTTGCTGAACGACGACATGACATGCCGTCGCGCCTGGCGGGCATATCTGACGCTGCATGCCTGGTCGCAGCAGACCGGCTATCCGGAGGTCAAGCGTGTCGCCGCTGCGGTTGCCGACGCACTGTATCTTGTGAGCCTGCCCATGCAGCATTTCCGGCTCGCACTCATCACTCATAGCCAGACGCGCGTGTTTCGCGATGCCGACGGTGCCACGTCTCATGCGGTCATCACCTTCGATGCCCGTATCGAGGAAATCCCGGCCTGACCGGATTAACTCCTAACATCGAAAAGGACAGTCACATGGCTGACGAATTCCAGGACGGCCAGGAATGGGGCCGCACCCTATTGATCAAGATCGGCGACGGCAACTCGCCGGAAGTCTTCTCGAACTTCTGCGGTCTGAAGACGCGCAGCTTCACACTGTCGGCCGATCGGGTCGATACGACCACGCCGAATTGCGCCAACCCAGGCGGCAAGGTGGTGCAGACGTCGCGTCCCGGCGTGCAGAGCGTCAGCTTCACGGGCGCCGGCAAGGCCATCAACGGTGCGACGATGGCGACATTCAGGGGCTATGTGCGCAATAACGAGCCGTTCAACGCACAGGTCGTCGTTCCCGGTGACGGCATTTATGAGGCCCAATGGACCGTCACCAACTTCGAACTCTCCGGCGATGAAACCAATACCATGGAGTTCAGCGCGACCTGGAACACGGTCACGGACTACACCTACGAAGCCGAGACGCCGTAAGGATCTGAACGATGAAGAAGCCAACGAAAAAACCGGAAGCGGCAAAAACCGAGAAGCCGTTTCCGCTTCCGGTCAATGAGGCGCGCGGCGAAGTGCCGTTGTGGATCGGCGACGTCCCGCTGGTGCTTGCCGCTGAAATGGGCCGCCTGTCTGCTGTCTCCAGCAGGCTGCAATGCAAATCCCTGAACGATCTCTTCATTCGGCTGTCCGGTGTCGAGGCATCGGCCACATGGGCGGCGATCGAGCTCCTGGCAGTCAAGGGAAATGTCATGAAGGCGCTCGAGAAGCTCCAGCTTAGGCACTTCGAGGCCTGCGGCATCGCCTTTAACGCGATCCTTGCTCATCACTTCGATGGTGACGAGGGAAACGCGGAAGCCGTCGACGAGACGGCATAGACAAACCATTTCCATGGCGCGAATGGATGCGTCTTGGAATAGGCGGATTGGGATGGCGGCCGGATGACTTCTGGAGCGCCACCCTCACGGAGTTCTTCGAGGCGATCCGCGGCTTCAACGACGCCAATGGCGCTGGAAAATCGTCCGATGCGCCGAGTGACGATGAATTGCAAGCCCTTGTGAGCCGATATGGATAGGTACTTCCAGCATGAGCGATAATGCCGACGACCTGATCATCAGCATCAGCGCCGATCAGGCGACCTTGCGCCGCAGCATCCAGCGCATCGAGCAATCGCTTGATGGTCTGACCGGCAGTGTGCGACAGAAGTTCGCGGCGGTTGGCAAGACAATTGACGATTCCGTCTCGACGTCGATGCAAAACCGCATCAATGCGATGGCCGGCATCGGTACGAAGGCCGCGAAGGAATGGACGGGCGCCCTTTCCGATCAGGGAAAGGAGCTGGAGCGGTTGCGCAGCAAGTATTCCCCGCTCTTCGCTGTCATCAATCAGTATAAGACGAATGTTGAGGATATCCGTCGCGCGCATGCGCTTGGCGCAATATCCAGTGCCGAGTATCAGGCCGCCATGAGCAGGGAGCGTCAGGCCGCCCTTGCCTCGACCGCCGCCATCAAGGGGCGCAATGTAGCGATATCGCAGACGCCGCGTGCGTCCGAGAGCGCGCCGACATCTTCGCGTCCATGGCAGACCGGGAATATCGTCGCGCAGCTGCAGGATATCGGCGTCGGCGCTTTCGGCGGCCAGAAGCCTTTGACGATCGCCTTGCAGCAGGGCACGCAGCTCGCCGACGTCATCCAGACGTTCAGCAGCGGCAGGAGCGCCATTGCCGGCTTGGGCGCTGCCTTCACCTCGCTCGTCAGTCCTGTGTCGTTAATCACCGTCGGTCTGACGGCAGGTGCGGCTGCACTCATCCAGTATTTTACTTCGAGTAAAAACGAGACAGACAAGGCCGCCGAGGCCATCAAGAACCATGCAGAGCTTATAAGGCGCATCAAGGAGGCGTGGCCGGAGGCTGAAGCCGGCCTGAAGGAGTATGCTGCGGAAAGTAAGAAGATCCTGACACAGGACCTTCAGGATTCCATAAAGCTCTACAAACAGCAGATTGCGGATTCCTCCCGGACGGCTGCATCGACATTTCGCAGCATCCCAATGGGTGACTTCAAGGGCGCCACCTACACGATTGAGCAGATCCGTTCTGCTGTTGGCCAGTTGGACGCATCTATAAGCTCGGACAATCCCGGCCTTCGGAAATTTGTCGAGCAACTGATCGATATCGAAAACCAGACCGGTACGCCCGACAATATCAGGGAAATCATCAAACAGGTCCGCGAATCCGCAAAGGCTGGCGTCGAGGCGCAGGACAAGCTCGCCCCTTTGGTGCAGACCATCGAAGGTGTCGGCATGGCTGCTGCTGCGCAGGCGAAAAATATCAAGGCTTTCGTTGATGCGGTGGACAAGCTCGGCGATATCGCTCCCACGCCGCTGACCGATAGCGAGAAGGCGCAAAAGATCTTCGACGAAGCCATGCGCAATGCTCGCACCGAGGCGGATGTCCAGAATGCAACGGACGCGTTCAATAGCGCCAACAAGCGCATCTCCGATCAAAATCCCGGCGTCGATATGGGCGATGGCCGCATCGTTGCCGTTCCCCAGCCCGCGCCGCGTCCAAACATTGAATTGGAGGGATTGCCGGGTGAGGTGGAAAAACAGGAGGCGGCTGAGAAGAAGGCGGCCACGGCTGCCGAGGAGCTGAAAAAGAAGCAGGCTGACCTCCTCAAGACCGCTGGCGATCGCATTGCTTCCATTCAGTTGGAAACGTCCCTCCTGGGAAAATATGGAGTGGCTCAGGATAACGCCCGTTTTGCGCTTGAGACATGGCAGAAGGCGGAAAAGCTCAATCTTAGCGCCGATCAGAAGAAGGCGTTGCAAGACAGGATCGATCAGTATGGCCAACTGGCGGATACGCTCGCAAGGCTGAAGCTTAGTCAGGATCTCAACGATCAGGCACGGCTCTCTGCACTTTCAAAGCAGGATCAGCAGATTGCGGGTACGCTGCGCCAATATGGCCTTGACGATAAGGATCTCAGCAGTCCGCAGGCGCAACAGATCCGCACGCAACTCGTCGCGAATGATAATCGCGAGACGGTGACCTCGTTCCTGACCGAGTTCAAGGATGGCCTCGTCAAGAATGGCGAAAGCGTCGGCGAGGCGTTCGGCAAGGCATTGCAAAACGCGCTGATGAAGCAGGCGGACAAGCTCTGGGAGAACCTTTTCAACCAGATCGGCAATGCGCTGTTCGGCGGCGGCACGACTGCAACGAATTCGGCTGCTGGTAGTGGGGTGGCCGGCCTTGGCGCGCAGACGGTAGGGCGTCTCTTGTCGCCATCGTCGCTCAACGGCTCCGTCGCGGGGCAGACGACCCAGACCGGCGTTGCGGCGCAAGCCTGGAACTTCTTTGCGTCGAAGGGGTTGCAGCCGCACCAGATCGCCGGCGTTCTCGGCAATATCAGCGCCGAAAGTTCGTTCAATCCGAAGTCTGTCGGTGATGCGGGAAAAGCCTTCGGCCTGTTTCAGCATCATGCCGATCGTGGGGGCGGTTCTGGCCTTGTTGCCAGTGGCGCGTCTGGACAGCTCCAGCATGCATGGAACGAACTGCAGGGGCCGGAAAACGCCACGTTGAAGCGCCTCTTGGCGGCGCCCGATGTCAAGTCGGCGACTGCCGCCTTTGCCGGTTTCGAGCGGCCACGGGGATGGAGTCTCACCAATCCGGAAGGCGCCGATAACTTCTCCGGCCGGCTGAATGCTGCCAATGAGGCGCTGTCGAAATTCGGTGGCACGACGAACCAGGCCACCCAAGGGCTTGGTGCACTTGGAAACGGTCTCGGCCAGCTCGGCTCGACACTGGGAAGCGGTGCGGGCGGTGTGGCGGCTGGCGGCGGCGGCATCTTTGGCTGGCTAGGAAAACTTTTCGGAGGCGGAGGCAGTCAGTTCAAGGCCGCCCAAGCTGGCCTGCTCAAACCCGGGCTGTTTGCCGATGGCGGCCATGTCGCCGGTCCCGGCACCAGCCGCAGCGACAGCGTTCCCGCGTGGTTGTCCAATGGCGAGTTCGTCGTTAATTCGGCGGCCACGAAGAAGCATCGCGCCATGCTGGAGGCGATCAACAATGGCTCGATCGCACGATTTGCCGATGGCGGTCTCGTGACGCCGCGCATGGTGAATGCGCCTGTTGCGCCTTCTCTGGTGCCACGCATGGCGGCGATAGGTAACGACAATCGTCAGCCCGGTATCCTGCAGGTCCATATCAGTGGCGCCAGTGGCGACGATCATGTTCGCATGCTCGTGCGCCAGGGCGTTGGCGAAGGCTTGCAGACTTATAACAAGCGGCAGGAGCGCGGCGGCTTTGGCACGGTGCAGGCCCGCTACGCAAACCAGAAGGCCTGATTTCGTGGGAAGCCTGATCAATCAGCCGTTGCTCGATCTCGATCTTCTGGCAAGCCCGAAAGCAGAGTTCGATGTCGTCGGGAACGCCATCGACGGTGGCAGGAATGCGGTCGGTGAAAGCTTCGCGATCGAACTGAGCGGCGGTGGCGTCGCCACCTTCGTCCTGAACGATTGCAAAATCGTCACGAGAGAGGGCTTGCGTTATATGAACAAGCTCGCCGCGCGCTTGAATGGCAGTTTTCGAAACATCACTGTTCCAATCCCGACCGACTGGTTTGGGCCGTTCCCATCGATTGGCGGCAAGCAGACGACGACTGTTACCACTATTCCGCATACGGACGGCTCGGTATTTGCCAGCACATCCGGGTTCACGCAGCCGACTGTCTGGGGTGAGTTCCGCTCCGATGCGGCGCTCAATGCAGGTCAGGTCGATATCCGGGTTTGGGGCGCGCCGCGCGACATCGACGGCGACGTGTTTTCCGTCGAGCATGATGTAAAGGGATGGCGAGCGTATCGCGATTGGGATGGCGTCAAGACCGGCTCCGGTACCGCCGCCTCGTCAGGCATTACGATGCCTTATGATGACTACACTCTGGCGATCCAGCCACCGCTGCGACAGGCGGTCACTGTCGGCACAAGGATTGAGTTCGTCAGGCCTCGTTTCGTGGCGCATTTCCCAGCCGACTTCACGCTGCCGGTCACGATCGATGCGTTCGTCGTCTTCGAGCAGACAATCCGTTTCCGCGAGGCATTCGGCTGATGGGGTGGTTTCCTGACACTGTGATCGCCGCCATGCGGAAGAGCCACATGCTTGGCATCTTCCTGCGCATCGATACCGATCCGGCTCTTCATATCTATTTCGGTGTGAACGACATTCCGGCCCGCTTCGAGAGCGTTGATCCTGACGGCGTTGTCTATATTGGTGGCGGCCGCCTGGTCGGCCTGCCGGTGTTGCAGAACCTCATTGGAGGAACCGCTGACAGCGTCGACATCACACTCTCCGGGATAGATCCGGCGACGGCAAGCGACGTGCTCGCGTCGATCCCCCCGGTGCGCGGTGCGACGGTTCAGGTCGGGATGATGACACTAGACGACTATTACCAGCCCATGGGGCCGATCGTGCCCGTCTGGCGCGGAACGGCTTCGCATGTATCCAAGGCGCGTCAGGCCGTTTTCGGCGTCAGCCAGCCGTCGATCACGCTGGCCTTGTCTGTGGTGGCCGGCACGCTCACGCGCTCTCGGGCGACACGGACGCTCTGGTCCGACGCCCAGCAGAAGGCGATTTCACCGACCGATGATTTCTGCAAGCAGGTCCAGCGCCTCTCCTATGGCATCGCGCCGGTTTGGCCGAATTATTAGTCTCGAGAGAAATTCATGATCTTGCGAGAATGGCTGGAGCTGCCGCACCGCTTTTGCTGGGGCGGCATCGGCGGAGATGACTGCCTGATGTTCTGTGCTTCATGGGTGCACCATGTGCGCGGCTTCGACCCGGCGGCCGAATATAGGGGCGCCTACGAGACCGAGGAGCAGGCGGTTGCGCTGATCCGGAAGGCTGGCGGTATGCTCGCTCTGGTGGGCCGCATCGGCGAAAGGAGTGGGCTGGCCCGCACGGATAATCCCGCGAACGGCGACATCGCTCTCATCGCAGCCAGATCGGCCGCTGATATGCAAATCAAGGAGATCGGCGCCATCAAGTTCGGGCATCAATGGGCATGCCTTGGATATCAGGGTGTCGCCGGATGCCGGGCGGAATTCATCGCCGCCTGGAGCGTCATGCCATGATGAACCATCAGCAGCGCATGCTGGTGCGCTATGGGCTTTCCTACAGCACGTCGCTTTACAGCCAGGTTCTGTTCGATCCGATCTTCACGCCGCTGTTCACCGCCATATTTGGCGCGAGCGGTCTCGGTCTGTCCGGCACGGCTTTATCCGTCGCCGTGACGGCGTCGAGCGCCATTGCGACGACGGCGCTGGCGATCGGCGTGAATGCGCTGATGGCGCCGAAGGTGCCGGATCCGGAGAGCGGCCGCGTGCCGAAGACGCAGAGTACGCCGTTTCGGATCTGGGGCGTGGGCCGGACGCGTATTGCCGGGGCTTACATGCTATGGGAGGCAAGCGGAGACTATCTGTATGCGACGCAGGCGCTGGTGGGGCACCGTTCGCGCTCGATCAATCGCTACTGGTTGCACAATGATGAAGTCTTCATCGATGCGGACGGTTATACCACCAATGACGATAATGGCCGTTATGGCAACAATGTCCGATTGTTGACTAGGCTTGGCCTTTCGACCGAAACGGCTTACGCGCCATTGGTCGACAAGCTCGCTGCTTCTGGGGTTTGGACGAACAATCATCGCGGCGACGGGCAGACCTCCCTTGCCATGATCGCCGAATCGACAGAGGCAAAAAACCAGAACAAGCGCTTCCCCTACGGCGCGCCGCAGGCTTCTGCGGAAGGCGATTGGGCGATCTGCTGGGATTTCCGGATTGATGCGGATCCGTCCAACCCCGCGGCGTGGGCCTGGACGCAGAACAGCGTGCTCATCCTCTGCTGGCACGAATGCTTCAATGAGTTCGGCAACAGGCGGGATTATCGCATCGCCATTCTGCCTCTTCTCGATATGTGGATCGAGGAAGCGGATATCTGCGATGAGGATGTGCCTCGAGCTTCCGGCGGCACTGAAAAGCGTTACGAATGCAACGGTTGGGACACGACGGAAAATGGCCCGAAGGTCGGAACGAAAGCCATTCTGGCGACCTGTGATGGATGGATGCAGGAACGGCCGGATGGTGCGCTCCTGCTCACGGTCGGAAAGTTTCGCCAAAGCCGCGTTGAGACGATCACGGATGACGATCTGATCGGGCATCGCATCCAGTTCGATGTCCTTTTCGAGGAGGAGGTCAATCGTCTTGTTCCGAAGTTCACATATCCCGACACGGGCTATTCGACATGCGATACCGATTACTTCGAGGATACCGCTGCGCAGATGGATTCTGGCCGGGTGCTGTCGAAGGATGGCGAATATCTGTGGTGCCATCAGTGGCGTCAGGCGAGACGGCTCGGAAAGAGAGAATGGGAATGCCTTCAGGAAAAGCCGCGCGGCGAGATCGACAGCCGGTTTTCCGGCGTCAATGCCGCCTACAGCCGTTGGGTGCGACTGGACACGCCGATCGGCCTTCCGGAACTGAACGGCAAGATCGTTGAAAATAAAAATGCGGAGCTTTCGATCCTGAATGGCGTCTTCACCATGGAGATCGCTCAATACCCCGCCGACAGGATCGAGAACTGGGACCCGGCGACCGATGAGGGAAAACAGCCTCCTGTTCCCAACACCCTCGGGACGGCCGAGATCTCTCCCGGCGTCATTAATACGGTCCAGGCTGTCGCCAATGGCGGATCGGTCTATCTCCGCATCGTGTTGGTAGATCCTGGCTCCGATAGCTGGACGCCTGTCATCTTCTATCGGTTGACGGACGCCGGCGGCGGATCGCCGGGTGCATGGATCGAGCAGCAGTTTCCGGATTGGTCTCTGTCGGGCGGATTTATTGAGCTGAATACGGGCGCCGTGCCTGTCGACGTCGATCTCGATGTTGAAGCCGGCTATATCGGTTCGAATGGGTCCTATGGCCCTCGATCGCCGACGGAAGAGGTACATACCACGGCCGATCCGACGCCGGCCGGTCCGGTTTCGGATGTTTTGGTATCTCCCGGCACGGGAAATGCGCTGATCAATTGGGAAGCCCCGAACAGCGCCAACTATCTCGGCTCGCGCATCTACTGGAATACGGTCGACAGTATCTCGACGGCCAGCGCGGTCAGTCCACCCACCTACGGCTCGCCTGGCGCTTTCGCCAGCACAACCATCACTCTGACGGCCGGCGTCAAATACGCATGGGTCGTTTCGCTGAACCGGTCCGGCGTCGAGGGTACGCCGGTCGCGACAGGCGCCTTTACGGTTAGCTGATTTCACTCATTCGATACACGCGCGCCGGTTCATGTCCGGACGCCTTTGCAGGGAGTAAGGCATGGCAATCGATCATATCTCGGTTGGCGACGTTAATTCTATTGCCAAGGTCAACCTGGCCATCGACCAGGCCAATCTCGTACCGACGAAGGCCGATCAGTCTGCGCTCGATGCAGAAACAGCCGCACGAAAATCGGCGATCGCCGCGGTGCCCTTGGCGGAACCGGTCAACACACGTCCCGGTGACGCGGCCTCCTATTTCACGCCTTCGCTCGCCGGTGGTGATCCCGCCTCACTTCCATCGGTTGATGCTGCCAGGGTTCGGTTTGATGACGCCGGCTATGTCATTCGGCAGGCTGGCGATGGCATTGTTGCATCCCGCGCCCTTTATCCGCTGGAGCCCGGCCGCAAATATCTGGTGGAATATGCCGTCCAGCGGCGGGTCAATTCTCCCGATCCGGATAACGATGCGATCAAATGTGCGATTGCCTGGTACGACCAGGCACGCGGCGCTGTCGGGCAGGCCGTTGTACAAAATCTGCTCGGCGTCACGACGGGATCGGGCCGTTTGACGGTCCAGGCTGTGGTTTCTCGCGCCGCGGCCGATGATGTGAATGTCGTCTCTCCTGGCGCGGCCCGTTATTGCCGTCCCTTCGTCCAGACCTATGGCACGCTGGTACAGTCGGACATTGAGGTCATTCGCTGGACGGATATTACCAATGCGTCGGCCTATTCGCCGGATCTGACGGCGCTTGAGGGCCGTACCGCCGCCCTGGAGAGCGTTGACGCCGGCGATAGGCTCACTGCGCTTGAGGGGCAGATGACGGCGCCTAACAGTGTACGTATCGCCACGGTCGGCGATTTGGTGGCGGCTGATGTGCCTGTCTCCGCCGACACTGTGGAACTGCTTGGATATACCTCCGTTGGCGATAAGGGTTTTCAGCGTCAGAGACGTATATCGGTTCCTGCCTCTCCTCAGTCGTGGCAGTACCAGTCGGCAGACGGAGCATGGTGGGAGCTTGACGCCCCTCTTTTGTTTGCCGAAATGATGGGCGTGGTTGGAGACGGTGCGACAGACGACACCGCGGCCATAAATCGGGCAATTCGATACATAGAGGCAAATGGCGGCGGGAGGATTGTTTTGCCGCCTCGCAATATGCGAATGACGGGAAATGTAGGTTGGTGCAACGGCCTTGAATTAGTGGGTGTTCCCGGCCAAACGAAATTCACTCTCGATCGTGGAATAAACGTCGAGCTATTTTCAAACCTCAAGCAAAAGTCGGCTATCCCCATCGAGGATCTGTCAGTTTATGGCATCATCTTTGATGGGAACTCTTCTGGAACCGAGAGCGTCGGCGCGAGCGCCGTCACGGTTAACGGTTACAAGCGTCTCCGCGCCAAGGCATGTATTTTCCAGAACGCGTCCGGGTATGGACTTGGCCTGCAGGCGAAGCCCACGGGATCCGATATCAGCGGCCCACAGGAGGACTGCTGGCTGGAAGACTGCGTCTTCCGCTACAACGGGCATAACGCTGGCACTGACCAGTATGACGGCCTGGACATGAAGTCCGCCAACAGGCTGTGGGCTGTGAATTGCATCGCCTACGGCAATGCCGACAAGGGGCTCGATTTCCGTGGCCTGCAGGTTTACGCGGAAAACTGCATTGCATATGACAACACGACGTTTGGCATAAGCATTCAGGCTGGACCCGTGCCAACCGGCGGAACGCCAGCATATTGCTCCTTCAAGGGCCTTGAAACGTACAATAACGGAACCCGAGGGGTCCAGATTGCAACCAGCGACGCAGCCGGCGACGGTGAAGCTTACTCTGTCGTTGTTCTGTCGGACGTGAGAAGCTACGGAAATGTGCTGGACGGCATTGCCATCGCTGATCCGAACGGTAGTGGCAAAATAAAGCTGGTCGGGTCCGATATCCATTGTTGGAGTAACGGAGCGCACGGCTTCAATAATCCGTCAGCCGGCGCGAAGATTTCCCTCACTGGCGGCATCTTCGAAGGAAACGCACAGCAAGGCGTCGTTACTGCGGGCAGCGGCGGGACTTTCGCGGCTCTGCAGCTCATCGGCAACGTCGTCGGCTTTGACGAGATCGGTACCGCTGCCGACAATATGCTTATCGGTTGTGGTTTTTCTGGCAACACGTCCGCGCCCACCTCCCTCAATGCTGGCGGCAACACGGAACTTATCGGCTGCCGGGGTACGCCCGCAGCGCTGATCCTGGGCCGCCCTTCGTCGTCATGGGTGAACTATTTTCGCGCCGAGGGTCGGGCCACTGGCGGCAATCCTCGTCTTGCCTCTGACGGCAGTGACGCGAATGTTGGGTTTTCGTACTCCACTAAGGGTAATGCGTTACACCAATGGTTCGCCAACAACTTTGGCACGGAGCTTGCCCGCATAAATTACCAGGCGCTGGCAAACACAACGACGCTCATTCTACTGGTGAATGACGGGACCACCACCTCCCTGAGGACAGTCAAACCGGGTGCCGCTGGCACAGGTCCAGGTGGCACGGGACACATGCTGTATGTGGACTAGGCTGCGATGGCAGGGGTCAGGCGACCTATTCACAGTCAGGCGGCGGCGCGGCTCATCAACTGTTCTATAGTGGAATTTCCGACGCGGTGTACCGACGCCGATGGACCGGCACGGCTTGGAACTCTTGGGTTCAACTCTGAGCTTATGGCTGCCCGCGCTGTAGATAGTATAAGGTGACCGCTTCTTTCATCTCAATGAGGCGATCCTTTGCCTTTCCCAAGTGGACGAAAAAATTGGAGCGATCCATTTCCAAAATGTACAACCTCACGGCTTCGGCAAGGACGTCAGCTGCCTGAGGTGCGGCAACCTCTTGTTTGGGCGGCTCGCCCAAAGCTTCCTCTTCCGTAAGTCCGCATCTGTCGATGTAATCCTCGCAGAAGACTGTCCAGGATAATCCTCTTCCCGATGGCGTAATCAAGGCCACGGCCGATATCGTTACCGGCTGGGATGGCGGCCTTTACGCCTCTGATGACCCAGACGATTGGCCCGAGCCTAAGCCGTGGCCTACGATCAGCCTGCATGCCTCTCCAAAGCAATCGAGACCACTTCTCTATGAAAGTAGTTTACGTCTCCCGCATGCGCCTTCTAAAAAATCGCTCAACGACAAGCCCGAAGAGTAGCGTTCCGAAGCCGAAACTTAAGACATAGGCCGGATTTACGAGCTTATCGCTGTAGCTCTCATAAAATGCCGTCCGCATCCATTCGACACATTGAACTAGTGGGTTGTATGCGAGAATATATGCATATTTATCTGGGAGATTCGATGCGACAAACATTGTGCCAGAAGAAATGTAAAGACATACTAGCGTTATCTGCCAGATTGTTACCATAAGCGGAAAGAACATTACGATAACGCCGACGAGTGTGCCGCAACCGAATGCTAGAACAACTACGGATAGATAAGCGTCAACAGCTCGCTCCAAATCAACCGGCCACGGATTTTGACCCGTTCCCCACAAAATCAGCATGATAACGGTGAGCGTTATGCATGAGGCGATAATTTCCAGGCAAGCGCGACCGGTCATGACATCCAATGTCTTGACGACGGGAAATGCCAACATTGCCCTATTCATCACAAGCGAAAGTCCCATGAAGCGTGATATGTACATGAAGGTGAGTGTCGGAACCAAACCTGTAGCATAAAAGAGTGGAGAGCTTTCCCCGTATGGTGGGGTTCGTCCGGCGATGGAATGAATAAGTATCAAGATACTCATGTGCACCAGCGGCCATAGCGGTACGACAAGGAACCCCAGGCCGTGGTTAAAAAAACGAGTACGCATGTCCCGTAGAATAACCGCACCGATGACATTTCGCTTCGAGTTCAGAGCTTCGATTATAGGATATTTGTGCGTAAGCGATCGTCTATTATGCATATTGCAGCTCTCTCATCGAAGATGGCCGTGTTCTAAACTAAATGTTCGCTATTGGTGTCTATTGCCGCCGCACTGCCCTGAAAAGCGATCCGATACGATTTTATGATTCGATCACTCCAGAGGGGGGCGTTCTCCTGGCGCATAGCGGATTTTATCTCCCCAATGCGGGCATGGACTTCTTCTTGCATACCCATCGTAGACAGCGCCATGGAAGGGATTGTTCCCATGCCGCGCAACTGATTGCGAAGATCTGCCAGTTCCGTGTCTTGCATGACGATTCCTGTCATTCTTTTTTGAAGTTTTGCCGGCATCCTAGCATGGTTACATTTTGACTGGAAAGCGTCGGAACGTTGACTCGACCAGAGCGTGCCGTTAACCCTCGCTTTATCCGCCTGTAGGAGGTTGGGGAAATTGGTGATACTGAGGGTCATATTTAGAACGGGGATGTTTCATGACGCGGGTTAGCCAGGAAGATATCGATATCGTTAAAGGATCAGGGGTCTTTGACGAAAAATGGTACCTTGAGAAGTACCCGGATGTGCTTCAGCTTCGTATGGACCCCGTTGAGCATTATTTGTGGATTGGCGAGCATATGGGGAGGAAGCCCAACCCACACTTCTGCCCAAAGTCGTATCTCAGCGCGAACGAGGACGTGGCTGCATCAGGCCATCCGGCGTTCCTTCACTATGTGAAGTATGGTCATAACGAGGCGCGAGAAACAACGTCGATAAAGTCTGTCAAAATCAATATACAACAGACGCCAGTACCTACTCCCGCTGCTCTTCCTCCCAAAATTACCGTTCGAGGTCCCGATTCTACCCTGATAAGCTCGTCCGGATTGTTCGATGAAAAGTGGTATATTTCAGAATATGGGAAAGAGGTAGGCGACGAAGATCCAATACTTCACTACTTACGTATAGGAGCCACTTTAGGATTTGATCCAAGTCCCAATTTTTCGACCAGCTTATACTTGGAGATTTACCGTGATGTGCGTGCCGCCCGGAGAAATCCCCTCCTTCATTATATCCAGCACGGCGCGATTGAGGGACGGTCGCCAAAACCTACCGCCCGCCAAAATAACTTAGGCCTCCTTCGTTACTCGCCCGCGGAGGCTGGAACGCCGAAAACCGTACTTGAATTTGATTCTCCTGCGTCGCCGGTGCCGGGAATTGATCGGGAAAAGATAGCCGTCCACGTTCACCTTTATTTTTCCGAAATGGCTGACGAAGTCGCTGGCTATCTTGGTAATATTCGCCATCCATTCACGCTTTTGGTGTCGGTTCAAGAGCAAGAGGATGCTGAGGCTTGGACGACGTTTTTCGTCAGCAGGTTACCGTCTGTAAATGACGTGATCGTTCGAAATTTCCCTAATAGAGGGCGGGATGTTGCATCTTGGGTCGTAGGCTTTTCAGATGTCTTGAGCGATTCAACCCTGTTCGGTCATATCCACACGAAACGTTCGACCCATAACCGCTCACATAACGGTTGGTTCCGCTACCTGTCGCATACTCTCCTTGGTTCCGTTGGCGTCGTGGACGGAATATTCAAAATTTTTACAGAGAATGAGCGAGTAGGTTTCGTTGCGCCCTGCTATTTCTGGACGTTGGCTGATCAGCCGAACTACGGGAAAAATAAGGAGATCGTTGCTAAGCTCTATAAGCGCTTGAGCTCTGATCCACTTCCTGAGCAATGCCCTGACTATCCAGCCGGTTCCTTCTTTTGGGCAAGAACCTCTGCGCTAAAGCCACTTCTGGATCTACGTTTAAAACTAGAGGATTTTGCCGAGGAAGAGGGGCAAAAGGATGGAACGGTGGCGCACGGCATCGAACGAGTTATTGGCTTCTTGCCGGCCCTTACCGACACCGAGTTGCACCTTGTGACCGTTGATGTAGCCTATGATCTCGTTCGTCACTTTGAGAAATATCGCACGAGGGTTGCTCCATCCATACGTGCACCAAAGAAAAATATAAGATTGAGGCAAGAGAAAGTCGCATTGTATTCATGCGTGTCGGGATCTTACGAATCGATAATGCCATTAATAACTAATCCAGGTAAAGTCGATCGGGTTATCTTTACTGACGCCCCTGTTGAGGTGCCTTCTGGGTATATCAATAAGGTAAGTAATTATATTAGCCATATACCTGTTAGGACTGCCCGTTTTGTAAAAACCCATCCTCATGTGTGGTTTTCAGATTACGATTATGCAGTTTGGTCAGATTCGAATGTGCACTTTTTTGGCGACCTCTCCGAATACATCGATGAACTTGAGAACGCGGGAGCTGATTGCGCATTTATTCCTCATCCAGTCCGTGAAACTTATATGGAAGAGGCGAAAACTCTCGCGGAAAAGGGGATTGTTCCTATTGAAGCGGTGGAGCGACAGACCGACCGTTATTCGAAGGATATAAGGGTCGCTAAGTCACGCTTGATAGAAACAAATTTTTTCATTTGCCGACCTAAATCCCCGCGAGTAGCGAAATTTATGTCTCTCTGGTGGGGGGAGATTAACCGATTTACCCACCGAGACCAACTAAGTGTGAACTATGCGATTGAGAATTCCGGATTGAAATGGATTGAGTTGCTTCCATCAGGCCGATCAGTGCGTGAGCACCCAGATTTTATGCTCTTCAGCCATCGGCACCATGATCGTGAGCGCATGATTAGCGTACTTCGGGGATTTTAATATGCTACACGATGTGGTTGTATGCGTTCATAACGGACATGACGATGTTGAAAACTGCTTAGAGAGCCTTATCAGTAATTGGAATAATGGATTACAACGTCTAATAATCGTAGATGACCAGTCCGACGCCGCTATGGTCTCGACACTCAGCAAATTCGCTGAAGGGCGTGACTTTGTAACTATAATCCGGCTCAATGAGCAACATTATTATACGAAGGCTGCAAATAAGGGCTTATCCGAAAGCTCAGCGGACATTTGCACACTTTTGAATAGTGACACAATCGTTACGCAAGGTTGGGACCAGCGGATACGAGCCACCTTTAAGGCCTTTCCTCAAATTGGGATAGTGGGGCCACTTTCTAACGCTGCCAGCACGCAATCTTTGCCATTCGTGAAAAGTTCAGCTAATCAAACTGCGATCAACTCACTTCCCCCGGGCGTCTCCATTGATGAGTTCGCAGCGTTCGTAAGCAAAGAAGCGGCAGGACAAACTTTTCCGTTCGTTCCGCTAGTACATGGGTTTTGTCTTTCTATCAGCAGAAAAGTAATCGAGACTATTGGATATTTCGATGAGGAAAGCTTTCCGCGCGGGTATGGCGAAGAGAATGATTATTGCTTCAGAGCCGAAGACGCTGGTTTTATCCTTGCGATTGCTATAGACACTTTTGTATACCATGTGAAGTCAAAGAGTTATTCAACTCAAGATCGAATAGCGTTTATGAACGCAGGTTCAAAGATGTTTGCGCAAAAACATGGCTCGGAGCGAATCCGGCAGGCAATCCAGTACATGGAAAGTAATCCGCATCTCCAGACAATGCGAAATGCTGTCCTAGCCAAATGGCCTACGCACTATGGCGGTCTGGACGGATGACGCGTCTAGCAGCATAATCGTCTTACACGTTTCTGGATGTGTGCGGCAATCGTTCCGGAGCGGTTGTCGTTTTTTTATTGGAGGCTGGGTATGGCTCAATCGTCGTCAACAGAGGGGGCGGCCAACATTCGAGCAGGCCGTGCCGTAACGTCTTATGCCGATGCGCATGCGGAGATTCTCCATTGGCACCATGGGATGTCATTTGAGATAAACATGGGTGCGGAGGGCGCTCCTGCTAAGCGCATCGACCCGCCGGACACCTACATGGTAAAGTTGCGCAACGTTGTCTGCATCCCTGGACAGGTCTTGCTTTGCGAAGACGGTAGGATCCTGCCAGACAGTTTTCGAAGAAACGATGTGACATCTCCTCACCCACACCTGAAGATACGAGACGATGGCTTTCTCCCCACTCGACATATTGACGATGCGGCGGACATCGCGGAACCAGTTTTCTATTTGGACGGAGAGCAGGCTTCCCACTTCGGCCATTGGACGCTCGAAGTTCTTAGTAGACTTTGGCCATTGGTGCATCATCAATCTCTTACGGAACTTAAGTTCGTTACATCTTCCAAGCTGGTAGAGCATGTCAAAACAGTCTTAACTTCATTAGGCGTTCTTGAACAGAATATAATCTATTTCAACAAACCAATTCGGTGCCGTGAGATTTATATCGCCAGTCAAGGTTATATACTTGATCGATCGGCGTCGGAGGAGGTTTATGACCTATGGCGCAAAATAGGGTCAAAATTTCTAGAGCCGGGTACTCCTGAGAAGATTTATGTGGGCCGCCTGCAATTTAATAAGCAGCGAAATTTAATTAACGAGGATAAGGTCTCGAGTGTATTTAAACGACTAGGTTTCACTGTAATTTCACCTGAAACTTTAAGCGTTAAGGACCAAATTAAAATTTTTGCCGCGGCCAAATGTATCGCTGGCCCCTCGGGATCGAACGTTTACGGGGCAATTTACTCGCAAACTCAAGGTAAAAGACTATTCATGTCTCCTGAAAAATTCGTTCTTCCTAATGACCCGTTGATAGCTCACGCTACCCGCAGTTTGTTAAGAGTGGTGACAGGGCAAGCCGTTCAGAACGGAAGAGGTCCAATGTTCGATGATTGGGAGATTGATATTTCGATCGTAGAAGAAGCGGCCAGCATGATGTTTGGCGGTTAGCCGTTACTTGGTGATACTTTGCTCCCGCGTCTGACGGGAGTGCAGTTATAGATACTCAGTCGGTTTCTCCGTGTAGTCGCGGTTCCGAATGCCACGTTACGAAAGCCACCTTGTTAAGGATCGGAGCTCCGTAGCTCGCCGTTTTATGCAACGGCCAGCTACATTCTGGTCTGCCATTTTCAGAGTTAGAGCAAGTCGGATCCGAGCTACGGTACGAATATGAGAGGCGATGCCGGCGGATCGCAAGCTGCCGGTTGTGCGGAGGTGCATTTGCGAGGCCTATCGCGATTAACACCTTGGGAGAAGTAAATTATTGAGCCAGCGGTCTTTCCTGATTCTCCATCGATGCGGACACTGCGCGAATTGGTGCGAACATTAGCAAGGCCAAGGGGTGGTGAAACGTTAATAGAATTGACAGCAGCAGTGGGTTTGGCCTCAGGCTTAGGCCCGTTGACAACGTTGAGCGTATTTGTTTCGAAGAAGATACGTTTTCGTTTTTCTCCCGAAAACGCGACGTCGATATGCCCCAATGATCCGCTGTTAACATATGGATCGCCGATGGACGGCAGATTAGGCACAGACCCGCCGCCAGCGATAACGGTTTTTTTCTCTGCAGTCGCAATGATAGAATGGTGCCACCCATTTCCGTCTGGCGATGCCAGAAGGATGCTGTTTTTCCCGTCTGGACCATATTTCGTGTAAGCTACAACTGGCGTCCCAGAATTCGTGATTCCCACCCGAGCTGCATTAACCAACCCTTTTCCTTCACCGGTAGCTTCGATCATGTCGCTGTTACCGGGGTCCATCGGCGGCGTGATTGGCTTTCCATTATGGTCTTCCCAATGAATGAAATCACGCGTGCGTGCGTAGGTGATTGCATAGTTGCTGGCCACATCAGAGGTTCGACGCCAGATGGCGGCAATGTGCGCATAACCATCCGTGAAGATCCGGAAGGGACTCGGGTAGGCATTTGTTGGTGAACCATCCCATGTCGATGAAAATATTGGGCCGTTCAGCGTTCGTTTCCACTTTTGGCCTGCACGAACATTTACAACCCACTCGCCATTTCCGCTGTCACCACTCCTGTAGGTAAAATAAAGTTTCCCGTCGGGTCCGTTGATGAAGGTTGGATAGGTGACCCTCTGTTCATCGCGGCCAATCATCGGTGCCAGTGCCATGTCGGCAATGCTATCCGAAGTAGCTGCCGCCCCGTAAACCAGAGGACTGGAGTGCATGTTGCCTGCAACTTGAAGCTGCCCATTGCCGTCAAAAGCAAGCGCGATCATGTTATGGCTGTCCCAGCCGACATAACGGGAGTTTAGTCGAACACGACATACCGTGTTGGACTTGGTATCCAGTTCCGCGACGGTGAGCCATCGATCTGCATCATAATATCCGAAGTAGACGTTCTGCTTTCGGGCAACAGCGTCAAAAATCACGGATGTCCCTGACCAGGCTTTGTCGATCACAATACCATTCTTTCCATTCCCAACAGGAGTGGTAGTGGCAGCCGAGCAATCGGCAGCCATGGAGGAAGTTACAGGCATGATTGCTAAAAGGGCGCTGATGCAGAGAGATTTAATCATTCGGCTCATCCTTTGGTGGATTCTAGGTGCCATAAATTACCGTTAGCATTAGTCGCTAGCGGGAATTACCCCCGAAAAAACACCGTATAGGACTGAAACTCGTCCCGAATGTGGCTCGCGTCAAAGGGCCGCTCTGCTGCGCGTGGCTGAAACGCAAAAGTTGCAGTCATCTGGTTGAGCGGCTTTCCAGCTCCGATATCCTGGAGGAGGCGTCCCGTTAAGCCGCCTTGGGGGCTTGAGTGACAGTCAGTTGAAGCCCGAGCGCCTTCATGACGCCGAGAAGCGTTGAAAGCTTCGGGTCTCCCTTTTCACTGAGGGATTTGTAAAGAGCCTCGCGAGTGATGCCGGCTTCTTTGGCGACGTGGGTCATGCCTTTGGCCTTGGCAATATTGCCGAGAGCAATGGCGATGTCGGTAACGTCACCATCTTCGAAGGCGATCTCAAGGTATGCCTGGATAGCCTCGTCACTGGTCAGAAGCTCGGTCCCTTCCCATGGGGTGGTTTCAATAGCCATTTCAGACCTCCTTTGACATTTCGATGGCGCGCTTGATGTCCCGATCCTGAGAATCCGTATCGCCGCCAGACAGCAAGATGATGAGTTCATTGCCTCGGGAGACGAAATAGACGCGGTAGCCTGGACCATAGTCGATACGTAGTTCACCGATGCCGCTGAAAAATTTGGCGTCACCAAGAAGTCCAAGGCTCAAGCGGTCTATGCGCTTTTGAATCCGCAACTGAGCCAGAATGTCCCTCAGGGATTGAAGCCATTTGAGGAATACGTCGGTCTTGCGAACTTCGATCATGTGTAATCTATAGTTCACAATGGCGTATTATGTCAATAATCAGCTGACTAAATTAGTCCGCAAAAATGCCGAAACGAAAAGATGGTCGCAGGCCCCTATGGAGCGAAGAACGGATCAAGACCTTCAGTCGCGACGGCAAGGATTTGGAGCCATCCTTGTCTCTTGCCGCCGCGGCCACCGACAATTGCTTGGGGTGTTGCCGGTATCATCGCCTAGCGAGTAGCCAAGATTTGATGAGCGCTGTCATGCACATGCGACGCGCGAGTCGCAAGGATTATTCCGTTTCTGAATGTTGCTGAACTTCGTTGAACCAAACCGCGTCGGCGACAGCAAGAACCACCGGCTAGGGTTCCCTGCTGTCGCCTCACCAGCGGCAACTGCTGGTATCGACGCCTAGCGGGTAGTCCAAGCGCTGACGAGCGCTATCGTGCTTAGTAGGTGCCTAAAGTGCAAGGAAAAAGCCCGCTGAACGAGAGCGGGCTTTCTTCATTTCTTCTCTCGTGCTTCGCACCTCGTTGCAACGCAATGCGAATGGGTAGCTTTCTAGCCGCTCCGGAAAAATGCTGTCAACTGCCGTCATCTGTCTAAGTCGCCGCGGGCCATAGTAGTCGTGAAAGCGTTCCGCTGACCCAGCGAACGTACGTCGCAAAGGAACTGGTCTTATGGTAATCGAAGGGGTATGGCCGCCATCGAGGGATCGCTTCCCTTAGTCGATATAAGCGACGGCTTAACCGAAAGCGGCGAAAACCTGTGGCGGCAGGACGTTCAGAACAAAAACAATAAAAATTGCGATTGCGGCTATTCGCGCGCCTAGGTTTACGCTTGAGAGCAACCCAAGGCCGACGGACAGAAAGAAACTGTTCGAATGTTCATATGGCAGGCATAGCAGGAGAATGAAAGATGCAAGCCAGAAGACAAATGCTCTTATCCCGCGCGCGCCAAAGCTCTTGAAAAAATCCCAAACCGCCTGGTCATCTACATCGTCCATGCAACTTTCCCAATGTTGTTAGAAAGAAATGGCCCGATTTGCGTCGGGCCATGTGAGAAGTGCTGTGGGAGCGGGGTTTCCAAGCCCTACCAAACTCCCAACGCCGACTAGCGGCCAAAGGTTCCGGCCAACATTTAGAATTCAGGACATCCAATGAAACCGAAACTCGTCCCGAATGCGGGCCGGGTGCTTAAGCGTTCGCTCAGTCTGCGGATGATCGAGGCTTTCCTCGCGATCACTCTGCTGGAACTGGCGGCGGCGATAGCGCCTGCGTTCGCGGCATATCTTCCGTTCAATCCGATCTGGCTTCTCGGCGCGGCGTCCGTCTGCGGTTCGCTGGCGTGGGCTTTCCGGTTCGTCCTTCAAGCTAAAATCTCAGGAGATCGTGATGCCGATCAGTAAGCTCCGCGCCACGCCGCGGGCAAAGGCCCTCATTGCGTCCATCGTTGCCGCATCAATCGCCGGGTATGTCACGATCTTCCCGGGACAGCCGAAGGTTCATGATGACACGGCCCTGGCAATCAAGACCGCAACGCCATGGGAGGGTAGGGCGCTTGTCGCCTACCTCGATCGCATCGCCAAGCCGCCTGTATGGACAGTCTGTGATGGCGACACGGACGATGTTCGGCCTGGGTTGGTCGAGACGCCGGCCGGCTGCGATCAGCGGACGGCAATGAAGATGGAAAAGCGTTATCGGCCGGCGCTGGTCTCATGCATCGCGAAGTGGGATAGCCAACCATTGTCCTGGCGCGGCATGATGCTTTCTCTGTCATGGAACATCGGGACCGGCGGCGCATGCGGCTCGGCTGCAGCCCGCATCGTCAATGACGCAACACGTCAGGGTAAGCGACCCGACTATCTTGCGAGCTGCAACGCAGCGACGGCCTTCAATAAAGCTGGCGGACGGATGATCATCGGCCTCGCCAAGCGCCGCGAGATGGGGGATGCGTCCCGCGTTGGCGAAGGCGAGCTTTGCGTGAGTGGCCTCTGATGGGCGCGCTATCAAAGAAGCTTCGCGCTGCCGATGGTGGAAGCCTTCTGTTCTGGTGTCCCGGATGTGACGGTGCGCATCGGATTCAAGTCGGTGAAGGACCAGGTCCGCGATGGGGCTTTAACGGCGATCCGGATCGACCGACGTTCACGCCGTCTATCCTCGTCACCTATAACGGCAAGGATGCTGGAATAGATGGCGCTCCGCCGGCGATCTGTCACTCCTTTGTCACGGCCGGCCGCATCCAGTTCCTCAGCGATTGCACGCACGCGCTTGCCGGACAGACGGTTGAAATACCTGATTTTGATGGAGACCTCTGATGTTCGCGAACCTTTCCGACGTCATCAAGATCCCGGCCGCGCTGCTGATCGGCATGGCGATCTCCGCAATCGTGCTGCTCTTCTTCTACGAAGGCCTGCATCTCCCGCTGATCGGTCAGCTGATCAATGGTCGCGTGGCCAATGCCGCAGCGGCGGCACGCGAAGGCTATGTATCACTCGCCGAGAAGACGACGGCCGAAGCCAAGGCCGCGGAGATGGAGCGGCAACGCAATGCCGCGTCGCAAGCCCTCACCGAAGCCGCCAAGCGCCAGGTCGCAGATGAAATCGCACAGCAAGCAAAGGATGCCGAAACCGATGTTGCAATTGCAGACTACGAAAAGAAGCTCGCTGCTGCCAATCGCGAGTGCCTTGCTGATCCCGCTGATGTTGATTTCCTGCTCAAGCACTGAGCGGCTGAAGAGCGCCGCCGCGGAACAGGGCAGGATATCGGCCGGGATCAATCTTCCGGCTCTTCCCGACGATTGTCGGAACCAAGAACCCCATGCCCGCGTAGAGGTAGGGGACGAACTCCGTTCCGTTCTCGTGAAGGAGCGCAGCGCCTTAAATCGCGCCAATGCTCGTGTAGGGCGATGCGCCTCCTTTTATGACGACACCAAGACCAACTTCGAAAGGAGTCCCTGATGTCGAGCTACAAGCCTCTCATCCTGTTCTTCATCACCGCCGGCCTTTTGATCTGCATGATCGGTATTGGCCTTGCTTCCTTGCTGACAGTGACGGTTCCGACATGACGCCACCCGACGACAACTATATCCATCAGCAGATCGGCACGCTCACGGCCAAGGTCGATATGCTGATCGAGGCGACGCGGCGGTCAGAGGAGAAATCCGATGTCAGTAGAGCCTCGATGCATCGACGGATGGACGAGATAGTTGACCGAGTCTCAAAGGTTGAAAACACTTCATCAGCCGTTCAGGATGACGTGAAGGAGATGCGGCCAGTGGTAGACGACGTGAAACGATGGAAGCTGATGGGCCTTGGAGCCCTCGGCATGATCGGGATCGGCGGCATGGCGCTCGGGGTGTCGTTTGCCGATGCCCTGAAGCGGATAGCGGTTGTCTTATTGGGGCGCTAGAAAGTCTTTCCGGCCCCGGTGCTCTTTTCGGCTTTTTGCAACTCGCCCGGCCGCTTCGATCTGGGCACGGTCGTAGACTTCGTCCGTCATCTTGCGACCGGTGTGGCCGGCGACTTTTCCAAGATCGTCCACAGCCGCGGCGCTGGCGCGCCCCTCCGTAATGCCTGATGCCCGAAGATCGCGTGCCCACACATTCGATGGAATTCTTGCTGTGGCGCGATCTTTATCCCAAAGGCGCCTAAACTCACGCGCCTCATAGGGAAGACCAGTTTCTTCCGAGACGATGATCGGACCTCTCCTCCTGTGCTCCGGCCAGTAAGCAAACTCTTCGATCACCATTGGGGCGTCGACAAGCGGATAGAGGACGCGCTTGCCGCTGGTTTCACTGGTTTTGGATGGCGTATAATCGAGTTGCAGATTGTCATCTATGTCATCCCAGCGCAGACCGAACCATTTCGTTCCGGCGGTTGCATTCAGAATGTCGGATACTCCGCCTCTATCCATCGGCCACCATTGGCCGATGACATCCCATAAACGCAGAACTGTTTCGAAAGCAATGGCGTATGCAAGCGCCATCGATGGCCGTCCCGCAGCATGCGCTGCAACCCTGGCGGCGGCGATCTGTTGAGCCGTCATCTTGGTTGTTCTCGCCTTTGGGCCTGGTAATTTCGCCGAGCTCTCGCGAACAATTGCGAGAAGTTCCGCGGCGCCATCACATCTGTTTATAACGCCAAACCAAAGAGCGGCTGCGAACACAGAACGGGCAAAGGATGCGGCGGCAAGATGCTTCCCATTCGACGACCAGAGGCGATGCCACCTGATAATATCAACGCCGTTGATGGCATCGAGACGGAGGGCTCCAATATGACCCTCAAGATTTTTCAGATAGTGATTGTACGGTACGAGGCTTCCAGGTTTTAGTTTTTGATATGGGCTTTCCTCGTGATGCTGATAGATTTTGAGGAGCGATTTGACCGTTCCATTGTAGTTTAGGGCTTCACTCCGATAACCTGTTCGCCAAAGCAGCATCTCTGCTTGGAGAACATCGCATTTCGCCTTTAGCATCGACGGATTGTCTTTTACGGCCCTGAGATTGACGGTCTTCGGCACGTAGCCATTCTTGACGTCAAGTTCGGCAGCGACCCAATATGGTGTTTTTCCATTGGCCCGCTTTATCCATTTCAGGCCCGGCGCCGCGATTTCTTCCATGCTTCTTCATCCTCTTTTCCATTGGGAAGGCCTTTGCCATCTTTGGGCAGGGCGAAATAGTTGTCGTAGAAGAGTTTGATCAAGGGAACAGGCCGGCCGCCATGTAGTGCATCTATTTTAGGGAAGCCGGGGACGCGCTCCAGCGCAGGCAACCGCTCCGTGAGCCACTTCGACGCATCTTTTTTGCCGACCAATGCCTCGGCAATTGCTCGGTCGTTTGCGAAAACAGGTAATGTATCGAGCGGAGACGGTGTCATTTTCCCTCCTTGCCAGCTGTTGGTGCGCTCATGAGCGTGTTCCTTTCGAAGCGTAAAGGGACAACCTCTCTTCGATGCCGGGCACGAGCCCCTCGTTCAGCATTGCCGCTGCCTTGCGTGGATTTCCCATGCAAAGGAGCAGGAGGCTGGCTATCGCCCCCATCTTCGGCTTGAGTGACGGGCGTAGGCACCACATATTCCTCACACCATTGGTCAATGGCCTCTTCCGGTGACGACGCGTCGAACCACAGCACGCGTGAGGGGATGCCTTCTCCTCGGTAGAGGATGGCGGCAACGCCGGCCGCTTCGCACCAGGCGATTTCGAGCCAGTTGTCTGACGGGCCGGTGTTCACCACGCCGTTGAACGTTTCCTCCCCCTTGTAGAAATACTCGAACTTGTTCGACGACTGCAGCCGGAAGATTTCGCGCCGCAGGGCGGGATTTACTTCCTCGTTGGTCTGCCGGCACAGGATCGTAAAATAGCCGTCGAGCAGGTCGACGGTTGGCCATCTGTCGATTGCCTTGAAATAGCTGTCTCGCAGGTACACGATTTCATCCTCCGGATGCGGCGCGCATGGCAGGTTCAGGGGTCAAATTCGGGTTTGATCGAGGCGGCCAACATAAGCAGCCGAAGCCGGCAGCGGGATCGCCATCGCCTCGTGTGTTCTCATTATGTTCTTATCGAGGTAAGAGTCAATATGCCTGATTTTAAGGACAATCGTAACCTACAGTGTTTTACAGCCCCATTGATATCAAAAGACTTTTTCAGGCGCGCGCAGCTGAGTTTTACATCTAAGTGATGGCGCTATCGACAAAGCCGAGCTTCGCAGTTGTCCTTTCAGACGACGCGTGCCCTCGAAGCGACGGCCGAGAACAAGAAGGGGATCGAGGCCGCGAACCAGCGAATCGACCGTGTCGTAGAATCTTTCGGAGACAAACTCGATGCCATCGCCGGCAGCCTGAACAAGGTTGCCACACAGGTTCAGGTGCTTTCCTCAAAGCTGGATGACATGCAGGGCAAAGCGGAGAAGAGCATTTTCCGGACGCCTGTTGTCAGGCCATAAAAATGCCCCGCCAGATGGCTGACGGGGCGAATGAAAGTGGCGTGTCCAATTCAAATCCAGAAAAACGGTACGTGAACAGTTAAAGGATAAAATCCGGAGGAAGTCGAGTCCCCGAATGTTCCGATCCACTATTTGATCAATCCGAAATGCTGTAGCAGCGCAGCCGCGCCGATGATGAACGGTGCCAACAGGATCACGATCAGGAATATCAAGCCACCTAGATCTCGCGGATACATGATCGTCTCCATTGTCAGTCTGTGCTCAATTGTCGCTAAAAGCCTTCGGTGATATTTGGTCATAAAACGGTCCGCCGTTGGCGGCACTTCACGCTACGTAAAAGTGGCGGCCATATAAGTGAGATGGCGCGATATTGATTGCTGAAGTAGCTTCATCGCTTATATTAGTTCATGCCTTTCTTGTGCGCTGATTTAAGCGACCTCCGCATCGACGCCGCAAAGTTTTCGAAAGCTTCCAGCGCATAGGCGCAGCGAACCTTGGCATCATCGTCGGAGGCTTGGGCCGCGTTCTGCTGGAGATCCCTGCCAACCTCTGGTAGCACTGAGTTAATAAATCCCTCCATATCGCCAGAGGCCGCTCCTATGTGGCCCAACAGGTGCGCGATGAAGACATCGTGCATGAGGGTGCGGCCCTCGATCTCCTGAATGGCGCTTTCAAGCTCATCAACGCGTTCTTTCAGCATGTCAGACCTCATCAAGCTTGTTTAGGCGGTAGCAGGACTAACTCATCATCCGGCAGCGGCCGCTGAAGCGCCTTAGCTTCCTCCCACGGCGCGGTGAGCCAGGTCTCGACCTCGTCCTGATTTCTTAGGATCGCCGGCATGGCTTTCCAGTGGATGGGCTTCACGACGTTATTCGGGTCCGTGGTCAGGAAGCCGAAGAGGTCAACCGTAATCTCTCCTTCCTTGACCTTTCTCACCGATCGCCATTGTGGCACCCATAGCCCCGCGAAGAACATCAGCGGCTCGTCCGTGCTGCCGGCGAACCAGGCATTCGGCGTTCGGCCTCCCTCGACTTTATTTGCCGGATCCGGCTCGGCAAAACGAGTGAAGGGCACGACGCAGCGGTTCTCAACTCCCAGCCATCTTGTCCAATGCTTGCTCGATGTGTTGCGGACGTTCGTCGTTCCGCCGTCCGGTTCCATCCTCAAAAGCTCATCGAAATTCACTTCTTTACCCTTTGCGCGGAGCTTGTCGGCGCGCTTGGTGGCGTTGTCGAAGATGGCCTTGGGCGAGGAGGGCAGACCCCAGCGAACTTTCACCAGTTCGCGGCCGGCCGACGTGTTTCGCACGATAGGCCCCATCTGATCGGGATAGAGATCGAGCTCCGGCTCAAGGTTGCCGATACTATCGATCATCGCGCGCGTGATCTGCCGGATCGCCTCTTGATTGGTCGAAATATTATAGAGATTGCACATTAAAACCTCCTCTATTCGCGCGCCTTCGAGGTGACGACAATCTTTGCCTCCCCCTTCAGATCGCATTTCCGGCACCTGAGAATCCCGCTGGCGTCGGAAACAGGCGCGTCTTTTCCAAGGACCTTTTCCAGCGCCCCTTTGTCGATCTCGCTTTTCCTCCCACACGAGCAATGCGCGTAAAGCCTATTCCAGCTCTTCAAATCGGAAAAGACGAGCGCATCCTTTCTTTGGGCCTTAGGGTCGATGTAACCCATCCGCTTTGCCCATTCGTCGGCCGAAAAATGGAAATGCATCTTGCAACGACCATAAAAGGTGTTTTCGGTGCGTGTGCATCCAAGCGACTTGGCAACCAGCGGCGGCAGTGATGGCATAGTCAGATTGCCATATTCTTTCAAAAGCACGGCCGGCTTGATGCGTTTCAGGATCTCGCAATCCTCGCAGATGAAATCGACGGTCTCTCTCTTCTCATCCGCCAGCATGTTTTCAGACGACGTTACAAGCCTAACGTGAGACATTGGGTTAATCCGGCTCGTAGCCCGGCCTGAAGCCTCTCGTGAAGCCATGGCTCATTGCCACTTCCGTCAACGCGAGCTGACCCCGAACGAATTGCAGCATGTCCAGAGCGGCCGCGATTGTCGCGCGTGCATCGCCGCCATACAGGGCAAGCGCTGCATCGACCGGATCAAGGTCAAGCTCTTCAACGGCGATCGATTGGGCAGTCATAGTCATACGTCCTCATCCCGCCCCCATCACTGTGGCGGTCCAATATTGAAAATGGTTGATCTATTTCAGGCGGCGTTCAGGTCCGCGATTTCGCCATGCTTCACAAGCAGGCGAGGGGATGACATATCCCCGGTCTCTTCATCGACCATGACGGCATAAGCCGCGACGCCGACGAAGCGGGAAGCCATGGAGGCCGCAATCTTCTCCGCAGACGGCACGCTCGATGCCTGGCGCATCTCACCAGGCACAAGGTTGCCTCGGTTCTTGCGATACGGCAGGACAATGAATTTCTCGGCAGTGCTCATGGCGTCTTCCTTAGTTTGTTCTCAAAATGTTCTCATTTTGGGGAAGAGTCAAGCCACGTATTTTCGCCTCCTCCTAGCGCGACACAAACGCTCCCGACAAAACTATCTCATTTGCGGAAGCCGATTTAATATTTAAGAGCTTCACCGTAATTGCCGTATAACTGGCGGTTTGCGCCGCTCGATCGAGAATAAACGGACAGTCACTACGTGCTGTCAAATAAATCAGGTCATCTGCACGTACATCAACCCACGGGAATGCTGACAACGCTTGAGGGCTCTTGAAAACAGCATTTGACGGGAGAGTAGCTACTATAAGATTCTGATGTCCAATAATGCAATTGGCTTGAACCGAATAGCCTACGGGTGGTCGCGGTCCTGGCGATTGTGAGGGCGCTATAGGCATTGTCGCGATAGGTTTTTCGGTGACCAGTTTTTGACCTACATCGACCATAACCAGCACGGGATCACCGGTAGTATAGAATGTTATCGCGCCGTCCCCGACAATTTCGTTTATCTGCTCTTTTGTAAGGCCCGGTGCAATCTCATGAGCTAGGCCGGCACAACCTAGACAACCCGGCGAATTAACAAGAACGTCGCCCAAAGCTTGGTCTATAGCTTTGTCGTTTCCCTTTGCCAGTGCATCTGCGAGAGTAATAAATCGTTGGGCATATTGATCTGCCGCAGTCAATAAATGGCCGCTGGTGGGTTCACAAAAGCCGAAGGAATCCGACGCATAACCTGCTGGGCAAGCATAAGAGATGACAGGCGTGAAAAGAAATCCGAGAATAACCCAAGTAAAAAATCTCATTCTGGCACCTCCACCATGTTCAAAATGAGGTTGCTATGATGAGTGATTTTAGTCAACTGGCGCCTGTGTAAATTGCTGTCTGTTAAAATTTTCAATTATGAAAAGCGCAAAGTAACGGGTACGCATTTAGAATGACTAATATTTATATTGTCGTCGCTGTGAAGGCGCAGCTTTAAGGTGCCGAGATCGAATATCGAGTTTGGACGCATGATGGCAATTTGAGGCACGACTCGTATAAGGGCATACGCGAACAGCAGGATAATGCTGCAGTCTTCCGCGTGATATAGAATCCCTCGTGAGAGCATGTCGTCTCCGCCCGCTAAGTGGACAGGGCGAAGACAACCCATTGGCGATCTTAATGTTTTACGATACACCTAGACTCGCATCGCGCGAAGGGATGCAAAAATGCCGCACCAGCTTCCCGCAAGCTAAATCTTGTTAACCTTTTTCTGTTGACTTATATGGCAACAATCATTGAATTATGCAAAATAGGAGAGGTAATCGCGATAGGGGGTGGTCTCGATGCGCATCAGCAGCCGGAGCGGCTTTTATATGCGCTTCCTCATGTCGTTGATTGGCTTGAAACCGACCTTCCTGAATATGAAGCGGACTTTCATGACGGGAAAATGGATCCTTTGGAACAGGCCGACCTGTTGTTCCATGACTTCGTTAGTGGCAACGACTTCTCGTTTTACGAGAAGTCGCATTCAATGCAGCCTACAGAACCGGGAGTTTGGGAACTTAAGACCTCTGATTTGCGCTTATTTGGATGGTTTGTACAGAAATGCGTGTTTGTCATAGCTGAGATTGATACCGCATTTCGCTGCAAACAGCATGCCTTATATCCGGGCTACCGCAATAGCGTTGTCTATAGACGACAACAATTACAACTAGATGAGCCAAAGTTCATCACGGGAGACTATGACGATGTCTTATGAACTCAAGATCGATCCCAAAAAAAGAGCCGGCTCCCGGTTTATTGGGAAGGTTCGAAAAGCTCTGGTGACAGCGATAGTCGATGAGAAAAGCGAAACCGGCATCAACCAGCAAAAGCTTGCGACAGCGTTGGGAGTCCATCGTTCTGTTATCAACCGTATGTTGAAGGGTGACAGTAACATAACGTTGCGTTCAATAGGGGAGCTGGCGTGGGCGCTTGGTTGGGAGCCCGATTTTACAATGAAACGGCGCGTGAAACATGACGCATCCAACGGAGCGCCTGAGCATGTATCATTGCAACGAAAATCTGCCGCAACTTCCAGCGGTAAAGTGGCAATCTATTCGCAGACGAATAGTACGAAAGGTGATCAGACCAAATTCGTTGAGGCTGCGGAGTAATGAGCATCGTAGCAGACGCAATTTTTTGCGACGACATTCGGCAGGAGATAACCGGAAAATTCCTATTCGTTGGAGTCTATCCCGGTGACCTGGTGCCGGGTGTCATTCCTTCGACGTTTCCAATGGCTATGATGCTACGTGTTCATGGCTTGGGTAAGGGGGCTCACGAGTTCGACTTTGCGCTTACCTCTCCGAGCGGTCAGCGCATTCTTGAACAAAAAGATATAGCCGAAGTAGGTGATCCAAAGACACCGCTCGTCTTGATTTTCAGTGGATTTCCTATGACTGTGGAACAGCCCGGCGACATAGTTGCAACGATCAACGTAGCTGGACGTGAATTGATTGCCACGAAATTGAATGTGGCTGCAGCCAAAAGCGACCTTGCCTCCCAATAAATGGCGTGACGAGCCGACATGCCGACTTAGGATGATGCATTCGTCCGATTAGCGCGAACATAGCTTTATGCGACGCTTACGCGGCCAAGCGAAATATGGGGGGATCGGTTGAGACGGTCCTCCGCTACCATCGTATCCCCCCAAAAAATACCAGCGCGCTCGCCGTTCGGAGCCGAAAGTCTGTTGGTGACTTTTGCTTTGACGTGACCGGGCGATATGTCGTGGATGACGGTGCGGTTGCCTGAGCGCGGGTGGCGTTCGGTCGAGAAGGGCGCGAATTCTGGCCTGATTTCACGATGATATCCTGGGCCACGGAGGGCTGTCGGTTTCCAAGGCGAACAAGTTGGCGTCGTTTGCGTTGTATTATCAAACAGTCATCGGAAAACCGCGCAACATGTCTTGCAAGAGGAAACGTGCTCTGGCACCGTGCCGTCATAGGGGATCGGGGTTTTCGATGAGACTGTTTTGGGCGGTGACCACTATGCTGGCGGTCGCCAATTTTGCGATGGCTGCCGACGATGCCGTGACTAATGCGTTCCGGGTCTGCAAGATGATCGACAATACCGGCTTGTTCACAGCCCCGTGCCAGGTTTCCAGCCGGAGAAATGCCGTCATGGCGACGATAGATCTGCCGAGCGCCGATGCCAGAAAGGCCTGCACGCAGATTGCCGGCGTGGTCTCGTCCAAGGGATTTCATTTCCCCGGCGGAAACTGGACCGTGCAGATCAAGTCTCCGACCAGCGGCGACAAGTCGATCGCATTTTGCAGATTGCCGAAATAGCGCCGTCAGGCCGATGCGTTCATCTCATCGGCGGCATAGACGAGTTGCAGTTCCATCTGAACCGCATGCATGAAGAGGCCGGCCTGCCGCGAAATCTCTTCATCCTCCACTCCCTGCTCGCGCAGGGCAGCGGCAAAGCCAGCCATTTCCGAGCGCCAGAAGCGATTTGCCGCTTCTCCGTGAAGCTGTTGCAGGGCTGTGGCACACCGCCTGACATTACTGGTACGCCTGTCGGCCGGGAATGGTAGAAGCGACATATTCTCTCCGTGATTGGCAAGGCGAATCGCCCGCCTTTGTTGGAAACATCGCTGGCACTCGTTCATAAAAAGTGAATTGTCCTTGAGAGATCTCGATCGCCGCCGGGAGAAAGAGGCGGCTCACTGCATGACGGATATGCCTGCCTCCCGCGCGGCCTTGATCAAGGCATCTCTCACGGCCTCGGGCGGAACCGCACCGAGCATGGCTTCAAGGCAGACGCGCACTGCGGCGACATATTCCTCGCCGTTTTCGACCGGCCATTGCCCCAGCAGCAATTCCGCCACCTGGTGCACTGAATTGATACGACGGGTTCCGCCGCTTTCTCCTATCACCAGCGTAACGGCTGGAAATGGCCGTAAAGTGTTTCGTTTCAAAACGCATTACCTCCGAAACGTAAATGCTTCGGTGACCCAGCAAGAAACGTTCCGGATCGAACGCCGATTGCCACCGTCAACGAGGCTGGTTTCGTTCGTCTGCCGGTTGAGGCTGAATCGCCGGCCATGGATCTTGCAGCGCGCGCGAACATATGTCCGAAGACGTCATGGGAGCTTCAGGCCCGATCGGGCTTTTCGGTGGCGATGCCATGCCGATCCCTTGGAATCTGTGCCCAAGCCCTCAGTCTCCGGGGTGGCCGGCGGCAGGTTCGGTCTCGTACGAATGGCCTAATCCAGCACGTTGGCCTCGATGCAGGCTTCGACGAACACCTCCCGGGCTTTCTGGCAGAGAAGCGGATTGGTGTTCGCCTCCGTGCAGAGATTTCGGGCTGCGTCGTATTTTTCGCCACGAACGGCCGGCCAACGGAAAAGGAGGTGGTTGCAGGCTTCCTTCGGGCTTCTGATCGCTTCCGGGATGCCATAGCCGATACGGAGATAAACGGGCTCATGCCAGCGAATATCGCCGCTATTAAAGATCATGTTCATTTCGATGATGCTCCGACATTGCCATCGAAACTCGCGTGGTGGCAAAAGGTTTCGTGATTTCGTGAAAATCGATCGCGGCCGGTTCCGAAAGCAGGGCCGGCGGCCGGAAATGCTTGGCTGCTATATCGCAATCAGCAGCAGGACCACCGCGAGGAGCGCCAATCCTAAGAAAAGGGCGCGCAGGATGCCTCGAAACATCGCCGCGAGGAAAATGAGGAGCAAGAGTGCGACAATCATGAGGGGCCGACGTCGGTCATTGTCCGCTCAGGCCATCGAACTGTCCGAAAATGAGACAGGAAATCGCGCCGCACGCGAAAGAGCATGGCAGAAGGGGACCGCAGTTCTATTGGACCACCGGGACTTCGATCGGCACGCCAGCCTCCATCGCTGCCGCGAGAAAGCTGTTTCGGGCCTCGAGCGACCGGCCTTGGCCTCGCTCGACGTCGGCGCAGATCTGCAGGGCCATCATGAACGCCTTGCCTTCCGCCACGGGCCATGCGTTCAGCAGCATATCCAGCGCTTCTTTCGTGTTGGCGACCGTGTAGGTTTTTCCGGTACGCTTGCAGATGACCATGATGGGATCATTCCAGTCTTTATTATTCATGGTACAGGCTCCGATCCAACGCCGCCGCAATTAACGCCACGATGCGCGAAATCTCAAGTTAATTTCAAGACGATATCTGGAGCAGTCTGGAACTGTTTCAATCTCCGGGAAACCAATTCCAACGACGGGGCGATCAACTTTCGAGTCATATCTTCCGATGCCGTGTTTTCCTCGGCGATCAGGACGCGGAGATTGCTTGCGCGGACGTGGGAGATCATAAAAGATTTGGGGGCGCAGCACAGCCGGACGAGGGATAGCGATGGGACGCTTTGCGGAGATTCAGGAACGGGCCGAGAAGCGCAAGGGCGGTGCCGACGGATTGAAGGCCTTGCTGCCGAAGATGCCCGATCATGACGCTTTGCGCGCCCTGTCCGACGACCGGATTTTGTCCGAGATGACGCGCTACGTCTTCTATGCAGGTTTCGTGCGGAACGTCATCGATTCCAAATGGCCGGGCTTCGAGGCGGCCTTTTCAGGCTTCGACCCCGCCTTTCTCAATCTTGCCCCCGACGACTACTGGCATGACTTGACCTCCGATACGCGGGTCATTCGCAATGGCGCCAAGATCATGTCGGTTCGGGCCAACGCTCAGTTCGTCCGCCGGCTTGCCGATGAGCACGGCAGCGCCGGGCGCTTCTTCGCCGATTGGCCGCTGGAGGATCAGATCGGCCTGCTTGCCGTGCTGGACAAGCAGGCGAACCGGCTGGGCGGTATGACAGGGCAATATCTCCTGCGGGCGCTCGGCCGCGACGGCTTCGTCATGAGCCATGACGTTCTCGCCTGCCTGCGGCTTTCCGGCCTGCCCATTTCGGAGAGCAAGCCGGGCAAGAAAGATCTGCGCTTGATCCAGGAGCGGTTCAACGCCTGGCACGCGGAAACGGGCCTGCCGTTCACCCATCTCTCGCGCATCTGCGCCTTCTCCGTCGGAATGCCGGGAGGAGAGGATGAGGCCGATTGATATGGTCAGTGGAATGATGTTGGATCGCGCTCCGGGACTGGGAGGAACAGAATGACGACCGACAGCCGGCCCTTGGCCATCAGCGCGCCGGAACCGCGCTCGCTCGAGCTGATCTTCACGAAGGACGCGATGTCGCTTCTTCATTCGAGATATCGCATCGTCGAGGCCGACCCGGAAAATATTGCCGGGCTGGGGGATGAGGTGCTTGCCGAGGCGCGCTACGTCATCGGCCAGCCGCCCCTGTCGAAGGAGACGCTGGATCGCATGCCGAAGCTGCGCTGCATCCTGAATGTCGAGAGCAATCTTATCAACAATATGCCCTATGAGGTGCTTTTCGAGCGCGGCATCCATGTCGTCACCACCGGGCAGGTCTTTGCCGAGCCGGTCGCGGAAATCGGCCTGGGATTTGCGCTCAGCCTGGCGCGTGGCATCGTGGATGCCGATCTGGATTTCCGCGAGGGCAGGGAGCTTTGGGGCGGTGACGGCAATGCGAGGGCGCGGCTCGTTTCCGGCAGCGATATCGGCATCATCGGCTTCGGCGACCTGGGTAAGGCGCTGAACCGGGTTCTCTCCGGTTTCCGCGCCAATATCAGGGTGTTCGATCCCTGGATGCCGCCCTCTATTCTCAGGGAACATGGCGTTCAACCGGCGGGATTGGACGAAGTCCTGTCCGGCAGCGATTTCGTTTTCGTGGTTGCTTCCGTCACGAGCGAGAACAAGGGTTTTCTCGGTGCTGAAGCTTTCGCGAAAATGCGCACGGGAGCGGCCTTCATTCTGCTCAGCCGGGCCGATGTCGTCGATTTCGATGCGCTGATGGCAGCGGTTGCCTCCGGCCATATCGTGGCGGCAAGCGACGTCTATCCGGAAGAGCCGCTCGGCCTCGATCATCCGGTTCGCAAGCTGAAGGGCTTCCTGCGCTCGGCACATCGCGCGGGCGCGCTGGACAGCGCCTTCAAGAGAATGGGCGACATGGTGCTGGAAGATATGGATCTGATGGATCGCGGCCTGCCGCCGATGCGCTGCAAGCGCGCGGAACGGGAGACCGTGTCGCGCATGCGCTCGAAGCCGGTCACGCGCAACTGATCGCTGTGCTCCGTTCCCGGCGCGGTGTCTTTTCGCGCCGGGAACGAGACTGTGCCGATAAGGCTAGCGGCGATCGAGCCGGGTGGCGAGGCGATCACCCAGCCACTGCATGCCGCAGACGAGGATGATCAGCACGACGACGACGGCGATCATGACGCTGGTTTCGAAACGCTGGTATCCATAGCGGATGGCAAGATCGCCGAGGCCGCCGCCGCCGATTGTGCCGGCCATGGCGGAGGCGCCGATCAATGTGACCAGAGTGACCGTGAAGCCCGCGACGATGCCGGGCATGGCCTCCGGCACCAGAACCTCGCGGATGATGGTCCAGCGGTTGCCGCCCATGGCGCGCACCGCGTCAATCAGGCCGCGATCGACTTCACGCAGCGAGACCTCGGCAATGCGGGCGTAATAGGGGATCGCGGCGATGGTGAGCGGCACGATCGCGGCCGTCGTGCCGAGCGAGGTGCCGACGATCAGCCGTGTCAGCGGAATCAAGGCAATCAGCAGAATCACGAAGGGCACGGCGCGGAAGCCGTTGACGAGGGCCGCAAGGACGCTGTTGATCGGCAGCTGCTCGGCAATCCCGCCACGGCCGGTGACGACGAGGGCAAGGCCGAGCGGCAGGCCTATGACCAAAGAGAGCAGGCCGGATGCGCCGGTCATCCAGATCGTTTCCCAGAAGGAGCGCCAGAGCAGGTTGAGGATAACGTCAGTTGTCATAGCCGAGAACCTCCACCCGGGCGGAACGGGCTTTCAGAAAATCGCCGACCCGTGCCGGCAGGGTTGCGTCGCGCGTCGGCACGGCAATGAAGAACCGGGCGACGGGCTGATTTTGAATATGGTCGATGCCGCCGTGGACCAGCCGGAAGGAGCGCGGCAGGGTCGCGGAAAGCTCGGCAAAGAGCGCCCCTTGCGCGGCCGGGCCGGCGAGATCGACGCTGAGGATGGCTTCGGCGCCGGATGTTTGCGACAGGCGCGCCGCGATATGCTCCGGCAGCTGTGGGCGGATGCCGCCCAGCAGGCTTGCCGTGATGCTGGCTTGAGGATTGGCGAAGACGGACCAGACCGAGCCCTCCTCGACGATCCTGCCCGCATCGATGACGGCAACGCGATCGGCGATGGAGCGGACCACTTCCATCTCGTGGGTGATGAGCAGGATGGTCAGGCCGAGCTTGCGGTTGATGTCCTTCAGCAGCGCCAGGATGGAGCGCGTGGTTTCGGGATCGAGCGCAGATGTCGCCTCGTCGGACAGCAGCAGCGCCGGCCGGGCGGCAAGGGCGCGGGCAATGCCGACGCGCTGCTTCTGGCCGCCGGAAAGCGCGGAGGGATAGGCTTTGGCCTTGTCGGAAAGGCCGACGAGCTCCAGCAGTTCGCGGGCGCGCTGCAGCCGCTCGGCCTTGGCGACGCCCTCGATCTTGAGCGGCAGGGCGATATTCTCTTCGACCGTCTTTGCGGAGAGCAGATTGAAATGCTGGAAGACCATGCCGATGCGGCGGCGCAACGGCTGCAGCTCCTTTTCCGAAAGGCGGGCGATATCGCGGCCTTCGATGTGGATTTCGCCGCTATCGGCGCGCTCCAGCCCGTTCAGGCAACGGATCAGCGTCGATTTTCCGGCGCCGCTGCGGCCGATGATGCCGACGATTTCGCCGCGTCGCGCGGTCAGCGATATGCCGTCCAGCGCGGGTGTGGTGCCAAACCGGCGGCGGACGTCGACCAGGCGGATGATCTCGTCGCCCGTCGAACGTTCAGGCGGCGCCTGTCCGTCGATTGATGTGGCTGGGATGAAGGAGTTCATGTCTGCTTCCCGATCTTCTTTTCTTGGGTACGGCGCGGGCTGAGGCTGGGCTTTAAACACCGAAGGCGGCCCGGGCAAATTGCCCCGGCCGCCCGCCGCTCAGCGCTGTCCCCCGCGCTGTCCCCCGCGCTGTCCTGACATCAATAGGCGCTCTGGCCGGTTCCCTTGTAGACCTTGTCGAACTCGGCCTTGACGGTGTCGTTCTGGTAGGACGCCACCAGGGTCTTGACCCAGGCTTCGTTTTCGCTGCCCTGCTTGACGGCGATGAAGTTGCGGTATGGGTTGCCTTCGGTCGGCTCCTGCGCGATGCGGTCGTTCTGCGTCAGGCCGCTCTTCAGCGCCCAATCGGTGTTGACGACGGCGGCGTCGAGGTCGTCGATCGACCGGCCGACGATACCGGCATCCAGCTCCTTGATCTCGACGTTCTTCGGGTTCTCCGCGATATCGGCGGTGGTGGCGAGGATGCCGGTGCCGTCCTTGAGCTTGATCACGCCTTCATGCTGCAGCACGAGAAGCGCACGGCCTTCGTTGGACGGGTCGTTCGGCACGCCGATGACGGCGCCCTTCGGAAGCTCAGCCACGGTCTTGTACTTCTTGGTGTAGAGGCCGATCGGCCAGATGCCGGTGAAGCCGACATTGACGATATGATAGCCGTGCTGCTTCACCTGATTGTCGAGATAAGGCTGATGCTGAAAAGCGTTGGCGTCGATTTCGCCGCGCTCAAGCGCCTCGTTCGGCTGCGTGTAGTCGTTGAAGACGACGGGCTCGACCTTCAGGCCCTTCTTGGCGGCTTCGGAAACGACGACGCGCCAGACGTCCTCGTCCTCGCCGCTCATGATTCCGACCTTGATCGTCTTGTCTGCAGCGAAGGACTGCGGGGCGGTTGCCGTCAAGCCGAATACGGCGACAGCGGAAGCAAAGATGGCGGCAAGGCCGGCCCTGCGGGAAAGGCGCAGCGTGCCGAGACCTTTGGAAAGCTTTTCAGTCATGGGAAATCCTGTTCCAGATGATCGAGATCGTTTTCTCGTTGACGGCTAGATCATCTCAGAGGCGTGCTTCGTCCGCGAAGCAGGATCATGCGTTGTGCATTGCGGTTCTGAAAAACTCTTTTCTGTGCGGCGCAAAAGAGCAAACTAATTTTCTATAAATACTGTAGATTATTTCTATGGCAAAATAGGCGTCTGCTAAAAAATAAGGCACGGTCAGCGGTGGATCGGGTCTTTCCAGAGGACTTCTTCCGGCTTTTCGACCGGTTCGATATCGAGATTGACAACCACCGGCTCTTGCCCGGAGCGGACCAGAACGCATTCCAGCGTTTCGTCGCGGCTGGCATTGATTTCCTGATGCGGCACATAGGGCGGCACGAAGATGAAATCGCCGGGGCCGGCTTCGGCGACGAATTCCAGATTTTCGCCCCAGCGCATCCGCGCCTTGCCTTTGACGACGTAAATAATGCTTTCGAGATCGCCGTGATGGTGGGCGCCGGTCTTGGCGTTGGCATGGATCGTCACGGTTCCGGCCCAGATCTTTTCCGCGCCCGCGCGGGCGTTGTTGATCGCGGTCGCGCGGTTCATGCCCGGCGTCTGCGCCGTATTCGGATCGAGAGCGTTGCCCGGGATGATCTTGATGCCGTGTTCGCGCCAGTCGACCGGCGGATGATCGTGATCGTGTCCGTTCTGATGCTCATGCTCGTGATCGCCGCACATGGTCGTCCTTTCGGCTTTGCAGAGGGATTCGCAGCCTGTCCACAGCAACGCTGTTATTTCACTCTATCCGAAGTCATTCAAAAATAAAGGGAATTGCAGAAAGTTCTCAAAGAGGCTTTTCAAGTCGTGATTAATCTATAGACTTGATCAAGTTAAATGACCGGTGGGAACATTTCGTGTGCATCCCGCGTTGCGCCGGTCACGAGATGGTTTGCCGCGCCGCCTGCCCCCATGGAATGCGTTTCAGGGCGCGCCAAACCGAAGAAGCAGCGCTTGGGTCTCGGGACGGGACCCGTCAGTTTTCATATATGCGCCCGACTTCCAATTGAAAGGAGACAGACATGTCGAATGCCTTGCCGCCCCTTCATGAGGGTCATGCCCCCATCACCCTGCAGCAGCTTTTCCGTGAAGCGCTCTACGCTTTCGAGGAATGGGACAGCGAAGTAACCGAACCGATCGTGACGTTCGATGGTCGTATCCATCCCATCAGCGTCGTGTTCGAAACCATGCGCGAATGCACCGACATCGTGCCCAACAACATCGTCTCGGCCGTGACCGAGCGGCTGACCAAGCCCTGGGAGGGTGAAGGTCCGCTCGACACGATGACCTTTTCGACCGCCGCCCGCGTGATGGGCGTGCTGGTCCGCAAAAGGCTGTTGGCCGTGAACAACGGTCTGAACGTCGCCGTTCTCGCGGCGGATGCTCAGACGACGGAAAAATCAGATCGTTAAGGAGCGACGTACGCTTATCGGAGGCCCGCCGGCATGCGCCGGCGGGCCTTTTGCATTCATCGCCGGCCAACGTCGAATTCCGGATCGACCGGGATCTGCATCGCCGTCACCAGATGGTTCGTCTGTCCTGCCAGTCCGATGACCGCGAGCAGTTCCGCATGCTGGGCGCCGGTCATTCCTTTCGCCCTGGCCGCTGCCGTATGGGAGTGGACACAATAGCTGCAGCCGTTGGCAGTCGAGACGGCGATATAGATCATCTCGCGCACGAGCGGGTCGAGCGCGCCTTCGGCCATCATGACCGCTTTCAGGCCCTCCCAGGTGCGCTTTAGCAGCGCGGGATCGTTTGCCAGGCCGCGCCAGAAATTATTGACGAAGTCGGACTTCCTGACCGCGCGGATGTCGTCGAACACCGCCTTGACCGCGGGAAGTGTCTCCGCCTCCGCATCATCGAGCAACTTGACCGTCGTCATTCTCTTTCTCCTTTCAGCGAACCCTCATCGCATGGAAGCATAATGCATTTTCCAATGGCCGGCCCGCACGGAGCTTCCATTATCCTGCCTCTTTTCATTTGCAAAAATCATCCATATGTGAAAATACTATTCACATAAGAAAACTGAGGCTGATGCGGACGCCGATCGCGGGGTTATTCCCGGATAGGCCGGCCGCCTTGAGCCGGTGATGTCAGGGGAGCGGAAATATCGATGGTGCTGAAGAAGGACTTGCCGTTGGCCGGGCTGGTCGTCGTCGACATGAGCCAGTTCCTGTCCGGTCCTTACTGCACCCTCCGGCTGATGGATCTGGGCGCCAGGGTCATCAAGATCGAACGGCCGGGCGGCGGCGATCTTTCGCGCGGGCTCTATCTCAGCGATGACGAGAGTGGCGATTCCACCATCTTCCATGCGATCAACCGCTCCAAGGAGAGCCTGGCGATCGATCTGAAGAACGAGCGCGACATGGCCGCGCTGCGCAATCTCATTTCCAAAGCCGACGTTCTCGTCCAGAATTTCCGTCCGGGGGTGATCGAGCGGCTGGGGTTGGGCCACGAGGCTGCGAGCAAACTCAATCCGCGCCTCGTCTACTGCTCGATCAGCGGTTACGGCGAGGATGGGCCGTGGGTTTCGCGGCCGGGGCAGGATCTCCTGGCGCAGTCGCGCTCCGGCGTCATGTGGTTGAACGGCGACGAGGGGCAGGGACCTGTGCCCTTCGGCCTGGCGATCGGCGATATGCTGGCGGGCGCTGCGGCGGCCCAGGGCATTCTCGCGGCGCTGGTCCGGCGCGGCGTGACGGGCGAGGGCGGGCTGGTCGAAACCAGTCTGCTCGAGGCTCTCGTCGACCTGCAGGTCGAGGTGTTGAGCGTGCACATGAACAGCGGCAACAAGCTGCCCGAGCGCTCCCATGTCCGCAGCGCCCATGCCTATCTTTCCGCGCCCTATGGCGTCTATTCCGCTGCCGACGGCTATCTCGCCATCGCCATGACGCCGATTTCCAAGCTCGCCGATCTGCTCGGGATGGCGGAACTCGCACCTTATCGCGACGATCCGAAAAGCTGGTTCACGTCGCGCGACGAGATCAAGGCGCTGATCGCGGCGCGCATCGCCACCCGCAATGTCGATGATTGGCTCGCCATTCTCGAACCTGCCGACATCTGGTGCGCGCGGGTGCTGAACTGGCCGGAACTGCTGGGCAGCGAGGGCTTTCGCGTTCTCGACATGCTACAGACTATCGGGCGGGACGATGGCGTCAGCCTGCACACCACCCGCTCGCCCATCCGCATCGACGGGCAGCGACCGAAATTCGAGCGTGCGGCCCCGCACGTTGGCGAGCATAATGCGGCGCTCTGGGAGGAGTTCGACCTCGGCTGAGGGGTCGAGAGGTCGCCGATGGATCTAGAAGGAGTTTTCCAATGACGCGCATCACCAATCTTCGCGTTTTCGATTTGCGCTTCCCCACATCGCAGAGCCTCGACGGCTCGGATGCGATGAATCCGGATCCGGATTATTCGGCAGCCTACGTCATCCTCGATACCGACAAGCCGGGTCTTGCCGGGCATGGCCTGACCTTCACCATCGGGCGCGGCAACGACATCTGCTGCATGGCGATCGAGGCGATGCGGCATCTGGTGGTCGGCACGGAACTCTCGACCGTATTGGAAAACCCCGGCAAATACTGGCGGCACCTGACCAGCGACAGCCAGTTGCGCTGGATCGGGCCGGAAAAGGGCGCGATGCATCTGGCGACGGGCGCGGTCGTCAACGCCGTCTGGGACTTGCTTGCCAAGGAGGCCGGCAAGCCGGTCTGGCGTCTGGTTTCGGAGATGGATGCGGAGCACATCGCCGATATCGTCGACTATCGTTATCTCACCGATGTTCTCACGCGCGACGAAGCCGTCGCCATCCTGAAGAAGGCGGAGGCCGGCAAGGCCGATCGCATCGCGACGCTCGAACGCGAGGGATATGCCTGCTATACCACCTCTGCCGGCTGGCTCGGCTATGACGACGCCAAGCTTCGCCGCCTTTGCCAGGAAGCGATCGACGCCGGTTTCAACCATGTGAAGATGAAGGTTGGCCGCGATCTCGAGGACGATATCCGCCGCCTCACCATCGCCCGCGAGGTGATCGGCCCCGACCGCTACCTGATGATCGACGCCAACCAGGTCTGGGAAGTCAACCAGGCGATCGACTGGGTGCGCAAGCTTGCCTTCGCCAAGCCCTTCTTCATCGAAGAGCCGACCAGCCCGGACGATGTTGCCGGACACCGCAAGATTCGCCAGGCCGTCGGCCCGGTGAAGGTCGCGACCGGCGAGATGTGCCAGAACCGCATCATGTTCAAGCAGTTCATCGCCGAGGGTGCGATCGACATCGTCCAGATCGATTCCTGCCGCATGGGCGGTCTTAACGAAGTGCTGGCGGTACTGCTGATTGCCGCCAAGTACGGCCTGCCGGTCTGGCCGCATGCCGGCGGCGTTGGGCTTTGCGAATATGTCCAGCACCTGTCGATGATCGACTACATCGCCGTCTCAGGCACCAAGGACGGCCGCGTCATCGAGTATGTCGATCATCTGCACGAGCATTTCATCGACCCCTGCATCATTCGCGATGCGGCCTACATGCCGCCAAGCTTGCCGGGTTTCTCGATCGAGATGAAGCCGGAATCGATCAAGGACTATACGTTCAAGGGCTGAGCCTCTGCTACAAGTTCTTTCTCCCCAAGGGGAGAAGGGGTCCGTCGCATGTCGGCCCTACACGTTCCGCTTCAACCATTGCTGAATGACCGGCACGTCGGCATCGGCGAATTCGTGACTGCCGGGGACGGTGGCAAGCTCGACATTTGCGCCACCGTCGCGCAGGCGTTCGACGAGGGGCCGAGCATATGGCCCGTACAAATCCTTTTCGCCGGCGATCACGAGCACGTCGGTGTCGGACAGGTCGGCGGCCGGCGGTTTTTCGAGGGCTGCCATGGACCGCAGCAGCACGGCACGGCGGATGAGATGCGGGTGCAGCGACAGTATGGCGTTGAGCAGATTGGCGCCGTTGGAATAGCCGATATAGACCATGCGGGCGGGATCGAGCCCATAGGCGTGGATTGCGCCATCGATGAAGGCCGCGAAGGCTTCGGCTTCGCCGGCAATATCGTTCTGGTCGAAGGTCATCGGCCCTGTGCGGCGGAACCAGCGCGGCGCACCTTCCTCAAGCGCGCGGCCGCGCACGGTAAGCAGCGTCGCGGCGGCGTCGATCTCGTGGCCGAGCGGCAGCATCGTCGTTTCATCGGCGCCGGAGCCGTGCAGCAGGATGAAGACATTGCCGTTGGGCTCACCGGGCGTGAAGAAGCGATGGATGAAGGGCAGATCGCGATAGATGACGCGCGGTTCGCCGGGCATCGAGAACTGCGGCAGGATCACGTTCAGTTCGGCCAAAAGCTTCGGGCTGTCACCGGGGGCGAAGAGGCGTGAGCCGAGCGTTGCCTCGTCCTCGTCGATCAACATGCCAGGAGCATCCGTCGCGAGTTCGAACAGGATCTGCCCGGGTTCGCGCACGTAGAGCGAGCGGAAATATTTGCGGTCATGCATCGTCGTCGGCCCGGAATTGATTGCCTGCAGCGCGGTATGGACCGACTGTAATTCCGCATCGTCGCTGGCGCGAAAGGCGACGTGATCGACCGTGCCGGTACCGGGTGCGTTTGCCCAGAAGCCGCTTGCATCGCGGATGTCGAGGATATCGCCGGGCTCCGAGACGAGCCGGCTGATCGCTCCGCCCGTTGCCTGCGGCCGGTAGCCGAAGTGATCGACCAGCATCGCCTGCGTCTCCTCGGGCGTCTCGCTGAAAAGCGTCGCGCCACGGATGCGGCGGATGGCGTGCTCCTGCGGGATGGAATCGCTTGCCCATGGTGCCGACGCCTTAAGCGTCGTGGTTCCCACCAGCTTGACGATGACGCCATCCGGGTCCTTCAGCCGCAGGACCGGCTCGCCGAATTCCTCCGACGGGCCGTCCGGCTTGAGGCCGGCGCTGAGGGCGCGTGTCAGCCAGAAGCCGATGCTTGCCGGATCGATGGCGAGGGAAATCTCGCCGATCTGACCGACGCCGGCGCGGCCGGGAGAACCGTCTTCCCAGACGAGAAAGGTGATCAGCGAGCCGGGCGAGCCCGTGGCGTCGCCATAGAGCAAATGAAGCTGCGTGGCGTCCTCGAAGCCGCCGGTGCGCTTGACGAGGCGCAGGCCGAGGAAGCCGACGTAGAAATCGACATTCGCCTGTACCTTGCGGGTGATCAGCGTGATGTGATGGATGCCGGCGACCATGGGGATGCTCCAGACTGTCATTTTACGTCTGGTCGCTATTTAGGCCGCTGGCGGCGTTCAATTCAATGTGCCGTCCGTGGAGGCACTGTTCACAAAAGTCGCTCTTGTCTGCGCCGGCCGGTGGCGAGCGTCAATGCTCGCCGAGGCTGTCTTCCGGCGATTTGCGGCGATGGCCGCTGATTTCAGAGCCGGCGCTGCGCGAGAAGCTGGCGTTCCAGATCACAGCAAGAAGGGCGATGGCCGTAACGACGATGAAGGCGATGGAGAAATCGGCCATCTCGGCTTTTGCGTGGCCGAAGAATTGCATCGAGCCATGCAGGGCAAGGGCGGCGACGCAGATGCCGAGCGAGAGCATCAACTGCTGGAAGGTCGAGTAGAAGCTGGTCGCGATGCTCATGCGGTCGCGCTCGATCTCGTCATAGGCGATCGTATTGTAGGCCGTGAACTGGAACGACATGAAGAAGCCGCAGAAGAACAGGATCACGAAGATGACCGACAGCGGCCAGTCGGGCTTGAAGATCGCGCACATGCCGTAGCCGAGCGTGCCGATCAGGCCGAAAATGATGAGGGCCGTGCGGAAGCCGAGCTTGCGCAGAATGTGCACCTGGAACGGCTTCATGGCCATGGAGCCCAGCGCGGTCGCAATGGCGATCTGGCCGGCGGCGGCCGCCGAAAGGCCGAAGCCGAGCTGCAGCATCAGGGGGATCAGGAAGGGATGGGCGCCCTGGCTGATGCGCGTCAGCGATCCGGCGATGACCGAGGTGCGGAATGTCGGCACCTTCATCAGCGAGAAATCCATGATCGGCGAGGGATGCTTGCGGGCGTGGCGCAGATAGGCGATGCCAAACAGCAGGCCGATGGAGATGAGGAAGACGGCCAGGTAGCCTTCGCCCTCGCGGCTCGACATTTCGAAACCGAAGAGCAGCGAGCCGAGCGAAATGCCCGAGAGGATAAAGCCCGAGAGATCGAAGCGGCCGGTGCGCGGACCTTTCACCTCCTCGATGAACATCGTCACCAGGATGAAGCCGATGATGCCGATCGGCACGTTGATGTAGAAGATCCAGCGCCAGTCGAGATAGGTGACGAACATGCCGCCGACGGGCGGGCCGAGGATCGGGCCGACAAGCGCCGGGATCAGCAGCCAGGACATGGCGTTGACCATGTCCTTGCGGGCGACGCTGCGCATCAGCACGAGACGTCCAACGGGCAGCATCATCGCGCCGCCAAGACCCTGCAGCAGGCGCGCGAGCACGAGGAAGAACAGGTTCGGAGCCTGCGCGCACAGAAGCGATCCCACGACGAAAACCGCGATGGCGGAGCGGAAGACGGTGCGCGATCCGAAGCGGTCGGCAATGGCGCCGCTGGCGGGAATGAAGATCGCGAGGCTGAGAAGATACGACGTCAGCGAGATACTCATGGCCGGCGCGCTGACGCCGAAGTCTCTTGCCATGGTCGGAAGGGCCGTCGCGAGCACGGTCGCGTCAAGCTGCTCCATGAACATCGCGCTTGCTACAATAAGCGCCACTACACGAAAATTCGGTGCGGCCCGCCTGACGTGGGCGGCCTGGAATATCTGATCCGACATTGTCGGGGATCGCTCTCGATGGGGCGGTGGGGTCGTAAGACAGAACCGCAAGTCTGGTCACGGCGCGAAGGCCTGTTTGAACGGCGGTTTGTATACTCCCGCATCGGCGCGATTTCCATATCAGAAATCGCAAATCTTATTGATGGGATGAAAAAAATAACGCACGTACGGCCAAAACGCGCAACAAATGAACGCGAGGTGAATGAATGGGCCGGATATCCCGCCGAAACGCTCACGCTTGGTTTTGCGACGTAAGATAATGTGCTTGTTCCGTCAGGCATTTACGCCGGAAGAGGCCGGTGCCGGGGATAGCGGCACCGGCCTCATTCATCGGTATCGGGCGGGCGATCAGTAGCCGGCTGCCAGTCCGGAGCCGGCGCGGCTGTCCATGGCGCCGTTGTAGCGGGCGCCGCCGCCCTTGGCGATGTCGCCGAGGCTCTTGCCGCCGACGAGAATGCCGGCGGACTGCCCCCAGATCGGCCAGTCGTTGTCTACCTGAACCGTATAGCCCATGCCGGTCAGAAGCTTGACCGTATCGGGCGAAAGCGCGTGCGGCTCCATATAGACCTTATCCGGCAGCCATTGATGATGGATGCGCGGCGCATCGATCGCTTCCTGGATGTTCATGCCGAAGTCGATGACGTTGATGATCGCCTCGAGCGTGATGGTGATGATGCGCGAACCGCCGGGGCTGCCGATGACCATGAAGGGCTTGCCGTCCTTGGCGATGATCGTCGGGCTCATGGAAGACAGCGGCGTCTTCTTCGGCTGGATGGCGTTGGCCTCGCCCTGCACGAGACCGTAGAGATTGGGCACGCCGGGCTTTGAGGTGAAGTCGTCCATCTCGTTGTTCAGGAGAATGCCCGTGCCGGGTGCGACGACGCCCGCCCCGAAGGAGCCGTTCAGCGTGTAGGTGACAGCGACGGCGTTGCCGTCGTTGTCGATGATCGAATAATGCGTCGTCTCGTGGCTCTCGCCGAGGCCCTTCGGCATCAGGTCCTTGGAAACGCCGGCCTTGTACGGGTCGATGCTGTTGCGGATCTTCTGGGCATAGGCCTTGTCGAGGAGTTTGCTAACGGGATTGTCGACGAAATCCGGATCGCCGAGGGCCGAGTTGCGGTCTACGTAGGCGTAGCGCATGGCCTCGACCATGAAATGCACGGTGTCGGCCGAGCCGTAGCCGGTATAGGAGAGCGGATAGCCTTCCAGCACGTTGAGGATTTCACAGATGATGACGCCACCGGAAGAGGGCGGCGGCGAGGAGATGATCTGATAGCCGCGATAGTCGCACTTCACCGGATCGAGTTCGCGCACCTTGTATTGTTCGAAATCCTGATTTGCGAGAATGCCGCCCTTGTCCTGGCTCGCCTTGACGATGGCGTTGGCGACCGGGCCCTTGTAAAAGCCGTCCGGCCCTTGATCCGAAATGCCGGAAAGGGCATTGGCGAGGTCCGGCTGCGTCAGCGTATCGCCTGCGGCGAAGGGCTTGCCGTCCGCCTTGGTGAAGATCGCGGCGGTGGCCGGATCGCGCGAGAGCCACTTCCTGCCCTCGTTGAGCTCCGCCGCATCGGCCTGGTTCAGCGTGAAGCCTTCCTTGGCGTAACGAATGGCCGGCGCCATCAGATCCTGGCGGGATTTCGTGCCGTATTTCTCGCGGGCGGTCTCGAAGCCCATGACCGAGCCGGGAACGCCGACGGCGAGATAGCCGTCCGTGCTTGCGCCTTTGACGATATTGCCTTTGTCGTCGAGATACATGCCCTTGGTGGCGGCGAGCGGTGCGCGCTCGCGGAAATCGAGGAAAGTCGTCTTGCCGTCCCGCAGGCGGATGGTCATGAAGCCGCCGCCGCCGATATTGCCGGCAGTCGGATAGACCACGGCAAGCGCATAGCCGACGGCAACGGCCGCATCGACGGCATTGCCGCCGCTTTTCAGCACTTCGACGCCGACATCGGTCGCCAGATGCTGTGCCGTGACGACCATGCCGTGCTCCGCCTCGACCGGCGGGGGTGCGGCGGCTTTGGCCGTGACCGAAAAGAGCGCGAATGTGACCAGGGTTACGGACGAAATCACCCGCTGGTGGAACTGGCGCATGATGGTTATGCCTCCCGTTGTCATATTGATGGAAAATGCCCCTTAAATGACATGGTGCCTAGCGGGAAAATGGCGATATCCGCCGTCACAATTTTTCGGATCCGGCCGATACACGCCCGGCGGATGGGGCCCACCGGCGCGGCGCCGCGCATGCGCATTGGCGGCGGCGGCGTCGGCCCAATGTGCGAGATGACGTCACAGGTGCAACATTTTAGTTATTAGTCGATGCTACTGAATAGGCTCTCGAGCAAGGCGAGAGCAATTCCGGGAAAGGTGCGGAACGGTTTTCCGTCCGGAGTTGCGTGAAGACAAAAGGATGGAGCGTTTTCGCGATTCGAAGGAAGCGGAATCGCTCCAGGTATTGCGTGGGGGGCCATGATGGCTGTGATGAAGCTGGAGCAGAGGAATAGCGAGCGCTTGACGAAGGTCAAGCCGCTCATCGTTTCCGAAAGGACGCATGTTATTGAAATCGAGTGCGGCCATTGCAGCCGGCACTTCTTTCGATGGTCGTCGATGGCGGCGATCTACTGGCGCTGCGATGATTGCAGTGTCACCGCCTGATATCGGGCTGCGTTGCGGATCTAGACGATCAGGATGGCGCGGAAGTCATTGACGTTGGTTCCTGTCGGGCCGGGCACGAAGAGATCGCCGATCGCGTTGAAGGCCGTCCAGGCATCGTTGTTCGCCAGCATGTCGGCCGGCACCAGTCCGGCCTCGCGCAGCCGCGCCACCGTGCCCGCATCGGCAAAGGCGCCTGCATTGTCCTCGCTGCCGTCGATACCATCCGTATCGGCCGCCATGGCGTGAATGCCGGTGTGGCCGTCGATATCGATCGCCAGCGACAATAGGAATTCGGAGTTTCGCCCGCCCTTGCCCTTTCCTTTCAGCGTCACCGTCGTTTCGCCGCCGGATAGGAGCACGATGGGCCTGGCGAAGGGGCGGTTGCGGTGAAGCACCTCGCGGGCGATGGCGGCGTGAACATGGGCGGCTTCGCGCGCTTCGCCCTCGATGGCGTCGGAGAGTATGGCCGCCTCGATCCCGACGGCCCGCGCCACCTCGGCGGCGGCGTCCAGCGAGACGCCGGCGGACGCGATGAGATGCACTTCGTTGCCGGCAAAACGCGGATCGTCCGGGCGCGGCGCATCCGCCTCGGCTTTCTCGATATGGGCGAGAACGGCCGGCGGCAGTTCGATGCGGTAGAGGCGGATGAGGTCGAGCGCTTCGGCGCGCGTGCCCGCGCCCGGCACCGTCGGGCCGGATGCCACCAGAGCCGGATCGTCGCCGGGAATATCCGAAACGACGAGAGAGACGACCTTGGCGGGATGGGCAGCGGTCGCCAAGCGGCCGCCCTTGATGGCCGATAGATGCTTGCGGATGACGTTCATCGCCGAAATCGGGGCGCCGGAGGCGAGCAGCGCCTTATTGACGGCAATCTCGTCGGCAAGGCTGAGCGCGCCGGCCGGCGACGGCAGCAGCGCCGAGCCGCCGCCCGATATCAGGGCGATCACCAGATCGTCCTCTGTCAGGCCCTCGACGAGTTTCAGAAGCCGGCGGGAGGCGGTAAGCCCTGCTTCGTCCGGCACCGGATGAGCCGCTTCGATGATCTCGATCCGGCGGCAAGGAGCGGAAAAGCCGTACCGCGTCACGACAAGTCCTTCCAGCGGGCCGTCCCAGCATTGTTCCAAGGCTGCGGCCATCTGTGCGGAACCCTTGCCGGCGCCGATGACGATCGTCCGACCCTTCGGCCTGGCCGGCAGATGCGCGCGGATGCCGGCCAGCGGATCGGCCGCGCGAACGGCGGCATCGAACAGCGAAGTCAGGAAGGCGCGTGGATCGGAAACGGTCATGTCGAAGTGCCTGTCTGCTGGAGCGTTTGTACGCAATTCCGGACGGAAAACCACACCGCACTTTTCCTGGAATTGCACTAAGAGCCTGTAACCATTTGGTGGCTTAACTGGTTGGAAGACGCAAGGGGCGGGAACGGCAATTGTGTCCGGCGCGAAGAATCTCTATGTAGAAGGAAAGGGTTTCACGGCTTTATTTCAAGGATTTTCGACATGGCAGAACTGAAAGTGAAGACAAGACAGACCGGCGCCACCGCTACGCTCGGCCGCACCGGTTTTCCGCATGTGACCTCGGTGACGGGCGGTGAGATCGACATCGTCACCTCGCCGTCGCAGCCCGGTTTCAACCCGCTCGATCTGCTTTATTCGTCACTCTCCGCCTGTCTGGTCTTAAGCGCCCGCATGGCGGCAAGCAGTCTCGGCGTGCTCGACAAACTGACCGAAGTGACTGCCGTCGTCACAGGCGAAAAGGCTGCCGAAGGGCTTTCTCGCGTGGAAAAGTTCAACATCGCTTTCATCATCAAGGGCGATTTCAGCGATGAGATCCGCAACGCGATCGCCCATGCGGCCGAAGATGAAATCTGCACCGTGAGCAACACGATCCGCGGCAATCCGCAGTTTTCGACGACGATATCGGGATAAATAGCCCCTCATCCGCCCCCTGAGCTTGTCGAAGGGCGAGCACCTTCTCCCCGTTTTGGACGGGGAGAAGGGGACAGCCGCGCTATCACCATCCCTCTCTGCTCGCGGAGTTGGGCGAGGTACGGAGATCAATTTTCTTATTTGGCCGCTGGGCGGCGTGATCTGGCAGGATCGCCCTCTCCCCGTCAAAACGGGGAGAGGGCTGGGGTGAGGGGCCATTCTATTTCGTGGGAAACTGAAATCCTTCGAGATAGGGGCCAAGCTCCGGATCGATATCTACCTTGACGGCATTGTTGTAGATCGCAGTGGCGATCATAATCCCCGCGAAAGCCACGAGATTGGCGAGTGTCGGTTCGTCGTAGCGTGCTTTAAGCCGTGTCCAGACCTCTTCCGGAATGGCATTGGAATCCCTGACGATCGCCTTGCCAAATTCGATCAGCAGGGCCTCATCTTCGGTCGGCACGATCGTTTCCGGCGTCAGGCCGGCATTGATGAGCGCGCGCCTGAAGAAACCGAGGGGATGATCGAGCGGCATTCGATCGCGATAGCTTGGCAAAGCAGCCAGACGGCGCGGTCGTCCAGCGCCGGGCGCAGCTCTTCGCGCAAGGGAAACCACTCCGCATAGATGCGATGCGCCACTGGCGAATGCAGCAGCGTCCGCTTCATGTTCGTCATGCGGCCGCGCAGCTGCACCTCGCGATCATGTTCGGCGCGCACGGCCTCGGAAGCGGTTTCATAGTCGATCGGGGTGATATGGCTCATTTTCATGTCTCTCTTACTGCGCTGCCGCAGCCGTTGCCTTGAAGAAGCGGTTCTCCGGGCGCGGCAAGCCCAGATGTTCGCGCAATGTCGTGCCTTCGTAGTCGCGACGGAAGATGCCGCGTCGCTGAAGCTCTGGAACAACACGGGTGGTCACGTCAAGCAGGCCCTGCGGCAGGAAGGGGAAGACGACGTTGAAGCCATCCGAACCTTCCTCATGCAGCCACTTTTCCATCTCGTCGGCAATGGTCTCAGGCGTGCCGACGAAAGCGAGGCCGGCGTAGCCGCCGAGCCGCTGGGCAAGCTGGCGCACGGTCAGCTTTTCGGTCTCGGCAAGGGCGATGACGCGTTCGCGTCCGCTCTTGCTGGCATTGGTCTCGGGAATTTCCGGCAGGGGGCCGTCGGGGTCGAATCCGGAGGCATCGTGCCCGAGTGCGATCGAAAGCGATGCGATGGCGCTGTCGTAGTGGACGAGGCTGTCGAGCTTCGCCCGCTTGGCTTTTGCCTCCTCGATGGTGTCGCCGACGACGATGAAGGCGGCGGGCAGGATCTTCAGGTGATCTGGATTGCGGCCGATCGCCTTCATCCGCCCCTTGATATCGGCGAAGATCGCCTTGCCGTCGGCAAGATTGCGGGGGGCGGCGAAAACCGCTTCGGCAGTTTCCGCGGCAAGCTGGCGGCCGGCGTCCGATTGCCCCGCCTGCACGATGACCGGCCAGCCCTGCGGCGGGCGGGCGATATTGAGGGGGCCGCGGACGCTGAGTTCCTCGCCCTTGTGGCCGAGGACATGCATGCGTTCCGGATCGAAGAAGATGCCGCTTTCGGCATCGTGGATGAAGGCGTCGTCGGCAAAACTGTCCCACAGGCCGGTGACGACATCGTAGAACTCGCGGGCGCGATGGTAGCGCTCGCCATGCTCCATATGCTCTTCGAGGCCGAAATTGAGGGCGGCGTCCGGATTGGACGTGGTGACGATGTTCCAGCCGGCGCGGCCGCCGCTGATGTGGTCGAGCGAGGCGAAGCGGCGGGCGATGTGATAGGGCAGGTCGAAGGTGGTGGATGCCGTCGCAACGAGGCCGATCCTGTCGGTGACGGCGGCGAGCGCCGAAAGCAGGGTGAAAGGCTCGAAGGACGTCACGGTCTGGCTGCGCTTCAACGCCTCGATCGGCATGTTGAGAACCGCCAGGTGGTCGGCCATGAAGAAGGCATCGAACTTCGCTTTTTCCAGCTCCTGGGCGAAGCTCTTGATATGCTTGAAATTGAAGTTGGCATCCGGGTAGGCGCCGGGATAGCGCCAGGCACCGGTATGCAGGCTGACGGGGCGCATGAAGGCGCCGAGCTTCAATTGCTTCTGTTCGGTCATCGGCTCTCTCTCGAAGGTCGTCAGGCTATCGCGCCGCCGGAGCGGCATCGCCAGCGGAATGATGCATTACGACGTAGGCGCGGCCCTGACGCATTCAAAGAGCCGATTTCATTTATTTGATCGCTTTTATGGAATAATCATCCAGCCCGTATTTTGGCGTTGTTCTGTTCGCCAAATATTTTGACCAGCCATTCGATGAAGACGCGGACGCGCGGCGAAAGCTGGCGGCTGCGCGGATAGAGCATCGAGACGGGCGTTCGCGTCGGCGGATATTTCCGCAGGATATGGAGCAGCTCGCCGGATTGCAGCGCTTCTTCCGCGTGATAGCGCGGAACCTGGATCAGGCCGAGGCCGAGCCTGGCCGCAGCGAAATAGCTCTCGGCCGCATTGACGGAAATAGTGGCGGGCAGTGTGATTTCACGCACGGTGCCGCCGATCTGGAATTCCAGCGGCAGCAATCCGCCCGTGGCGGAAGAGCGGAAGCCGACCATGCGATGGCCGTCGAGCTGATCCGGATGAGTCGGCATGCCGAAGCGCTCGACATAGGCGGGCGCCGCAAGCGTGACTTCCTCCAGCATCGCGACACGCCTGCCGATCATGTCGCTATCCTGAAGCGTGCCGACGCGCAGCACGCAGTCGATGCCCTCGCGGATCAGATCGACGAACCGGTCGCCCTCGGTGATCTGCAATTCGATATCGGGATAGGTTTCGAGGAATGAAGGCAGGTTCGGAAGGACGAAGTGCCGGGCGAGCGTTCCGTGTACGTCGACGCGCAGCACGCCCTTCGGCCTGGCGCCGGCGAAGGCGCCTTCGGCATCCTCGATATCGGAGAGGATGCGCAGGCAGCGCTGGTAATAGGCCTCTCCATCCAGCGTCGGGCTGACGTGCCGCGTCGTGCGCTGCAGCAGGCGCACGCCGAGCCGCGCCTCAAGCCGCTTGATCGCATCCGTCACCGTCGAGCGGGGCAGGCCGGTGTCTTCGGCGGCAAGCGTGAAGCTGCGCCGCTCGACGACCCGGCAAAACACTCGCATGGCATCGAATCTGTCCATCTTTTTATTCGACAATTCCGGATAGTGATGGCGATTAATGGCTGATTATCCGCATCCTGAAAAGGGGCATCTTCTCCTCATCGAAAGGCGCTATGGCGCAAAGCAAAGAAGGATGAGGAAAATGAGCAGCAATTCCAATAAGGTAGCGATCATCACCGGCGCATCCCGCGGCATCGGCGCGGCTATTGCGGAGCGTTTGGCCGAGGATGGTTTCACCGTCGTTATCAACTACGCCGGCAGCGAAGCCGCCGCCGAGGAACTTGCCCGCAGGATCGAGGCAAAAGGCGGCAAGGCGCTGACCGCGAAAGCCGATGTTTCCGATGTCGAAGCCGTGCGCCGCATGTTCGATGCGGCAGAGGCTGCCTTCGGCGGCGTCGACGTGCTGGTCAACAATGCCGGGATCATGCAGCTCGCCAGGATCGCCGATGCGGACGACGCGCATTTCGACCGCCATATCGCCATCAACCTCAAGGGCACCTTCAACACGTTGCGCGAAGCCGGCAAGCGCCTGCGCGACGGCGGCCGCATCGTCAATTTCTCGACCAGCGTGGTCGGTCTCAAGCTCGAAACCTACGGCGTCTATGCCGCGACGAAGGCGGCGGTCGAACTGCTGACGGGCATCATGGCGAAGGAATTGCGCGGCCGGTCGATCACCGTCAACGCCGTCGCGCCCGGTCCGACGGCGACGGATCTCTTCCTGAACGGCAAGAGCGACGAACTCATCGACCGCATGGCCAAGATGAACCCGCTCGAGCGCCTGGGCACGCCGCAGGATATTGCCGCGGCGGTCTCCTTCCTCGTCGGTCCCGATGGCGGCTGGATCAACGGCCAGACGCTGCGCGCCAATGGCGGCATGATCTGAGACACCCGTAGCCATCGCCAGCAACAGCCGATCCAGGAAAGGAGCAGGATCATGAGCAAACAAGTCATCGTCATCACGGGAGCATCGAGCGGCTTCGGCGCCCTGACGGCACGCGCCCTCGCCAAGGCAGGACACACGGTCTATGCCGGCATCCGCGAAACCAAGGGGCGCAATGCCGGGCAGGTCGCGGCGGCAGCTGCATTCGCCGAAGAGAACGGCGTCGATCTCAGAACCGTCGAGCTTGACGTCGCATCGGACGCCTCCGTCGAGGCCGGCATTGCCGCCGTCATCGCCGAGCAGGGCCGCATCGACACCATCATCCACAATGCCGGCCATATGTCCTTCGGCCCGGCGGAAGCCTTCACGCCGGAGCAGTTCGCCGAACTCTACGACATCAATGTGCTCAGCACCCAGCGCGTCAATCGCGCCGTGCTGCCCCACATGCGCAAGCAAGGAAAAGGGCTGGTCGTCTGGGTATCCTCCTCCAGCACGCGCGGCGGCACGCCGCCCTATCTCTCCCCGTATTTCGCTGCCAAGGCGGCCATGGACTCGCTTGCCGTCTCCTACGCTTCGGAGCTGACCCGCTGGGGGATCGAGACCGCCATCATCGTGCCCGGCGCCTTTACGAAGGGGACGAACCATTTTGCCCATTCCGGTTCGCCGGCCGACAAGGCCCGGGCCGCCGAATACGATGACGGCCCCTATGCCGGCGTGCCCGACCAGGCGCTGAAGGGGCTTGCTTCGCTGGAGCCGGCGGATGCCGATGCCGCTTCGGTTGCGGCCGCGATCGCCGATGTCGTCGACATGCCGTTTGGCACGCGCCCGTTCCGCACCCATATAGATCCCGCCGAGGACGGCGCGGAAATCGTCAATGGTGTTGCCGATCGTGTCCGGGCGGAGCTTTTCCGGCGCATCGGCCTGGAAGACCTGCTGACGCCGCATGCGAAGGCCTGAGGCTCCCGCTGCTGCGCTTCTAACGTGTCAAATCGCCGCTTCTGTGCCACAGAGGCGGCGATCTGTCGCTTGTATCGGGGCTATTTTGCTTCGTACGGCATTCCAAGCCTATTCGTTTCGTACTAAAGCGAATCCTTCAAAGGGTCGGGAGACATCCATGGACGCGAAGGACATCGGCGAAATTGCCAGCTGGCTCATGCAGGCCGGCCTGAAAGGGGTGGCGGAAGCCGATATCCTGTCGGGTTTCTGCGAGCAATGCCGTCAGCATGGCCTCAACGTCGATCGGGCCATGGCGCTGATGGATACGCTGCATCCGGTCTATGAAGGCCGCGCCTTCCGCTGGGACGGCAACCAGGTAATCGAACGTGAGTTCGAATACGGTCCATCGCACCAGGGCATCGCCTCCGAGAACTGGCAGCGTTCCGCCTTCTATCACATGTTGTCGACGGGGGGAGACGAGGTGCGCCGGCGTATCGGTTTTGGCGACCCGATCGATTTCTTCGGGCTCGACACGCTGCTCGCCGATGGGCATACCGATTACATCGCCATGGTGCACCGTTTCGAAGAGGGCGGTACGATCGGCGAGATGGATTGCTTCTATTCCAACTTCGCCACGGCCGCCGAAATGGGGTTCCTGGAAGAAGATTTGCGCGTGCTGCGCAAGCTGACGCCGGCGCTGGCGCTGGCAATCAAGTGCACCGGCATGAGCCGCATCGCCCGCACCATTGCCGAGGTCTATCTCGGCGAGGACGCGGCCCGGCATGTGCTCGAAGGCAAGATCACGCGCGGCAAGACGGAACGGATCTCGGCGGCGCTCTGGTTCTCCGATCTCGCCAACTACACGCGCATCTCGGATACGGCCGAGCCCGACGAAATCATTCCCATGCTGAACGCCTATGCGGATGCGGTCATCTCCTCGATCCACGAGGCGGGCGGCAACGTGCTGAAGCTGATCGGCGACGGTACGCTGGCGATCTTCAAGGCCAGGAATTCCGCCGATGCCTGCACTGCCGCGCTGATGGCGGAATCGCTGCTGCGCCAACGCCTCAGCGACCTGAACTCGCAGCGGCAGATCGAAGGCAGGCCGGTGACGGACGTCTATCTCGGCCTGCATATCGGCGATGTCTTCTATGGCAATATCGGCAGCATGGATCGCCTGGACTTCACGGTCATCGGGCCGGCCGTCAACGAGGTCAGCCGTATCGCCTCGATGTGCCGTTCGGCCGATCGCAATATTCTGATGTCGTCGAATTTCGTCGAGGCGCTTTCGGGCCAGCAGAGCAACGACCTAGTTTCCGTCGGGCGTTATGCGCTGCGTGGCGTCAAGCGGCCGCAGGAACTGTTCACGCTGCTCTCCTCGGCTGCGTAGCCGTTTAACGGCGGCCGGAGGCAAACATCGGGCCGCCCTTGCTCGCGGGAAAGCCGTAGCCGTTGATCATCACGAGATCGATATCGCTTGCGCGGGCGGCGATGCTTTCCGAAAGCAACTTCTCTCCTTCGGCGACCATGGCCTTCAACAGCCGGGCGACGATCTCTTCGGCGGTGAAATGCTTCCGCGTGATACCCTTTTCGGCCCGCGCGGCCTCGATCATCGCCGTCACTGCCGGATCGACGGTGCGCTTGCCATCGGGATAGGCATACCAGCCGCGACCGGACTTCTGGCCGAAGCGTCCGGCCTCGCAGAGCCGGTCGGCGATGACGACGTAACGCTCATTCGGGTCACGGGTTGCGGCTTGCCGCTTGCGGCGCGCCCAGGCGATTTCCAGACCGGCCATGTCGAAGACGGCGAATGGGCCCATCGGGAAACCATAGGCTTCCAGCGCGGCATCGATCTCCTGCGGCGAGGCACCGTCTTCGAGCATATATTCGGCTTCGCGGCGATAGGCGGAAAAGATGCGGTTGCCGATGAAGCCTTCGGTGACGCCGGAGACGATGGGCAGCTTGCCCAGCCGTTTTGCGAAGGCAAGGGCCGTCGCCAGCACGTCGGGCGCGGTCTCCTTGCAGTTCACCACCTCAAGCAGCCGCATAATGTTGGCGGGCGAAAAGAAATGCAGCCCGACGACGCGCGCCGGCAGCCTGGTGGCCGCGGCAATCGTATCCGGATCGAGATAGCTCGTATTGGTCGCGAGGATCGCATCGGCGCGAACGATGTCATCGAGGCGCTGGAACAGTTCGGTCTTGACGGCGAGATCGTCGAAGACGGCTTCGATGACGATATCGGCCTTCGCCAGTTCCTGCATTTGCGCCGTCACCGTCAGGCGGCTAAGGCGATCGTCACGGCCGGCAGCATCGAGGCGACCGGATTGCACCGCCTTGTCGATGAGGCCGGTAATGCGTTCGCGTCCCTTTTCGGCCGCTTCGCCGGTCTGCTCGACGCCAATGACACGGTAGCCGCCGTTGAGCGCCGAGACGGCAATCCCGGATCCCATGAGGCCAGTGCCGACGATGCCGACGGTTTCGATCCGGCGCGGAGTGACAGCATCGAGCCCGTCGACCTTGCCGGCTGCGCGTTCCGCAAAGAAGACATGGCGCAGTGCGGCCGCCTCTTCGCTGTCGCGCAGCGCGATGAAGGTGCGTCGCTCCTCGGCAAGACCATCCGAAAGGGAGGCGGTTGCCGCCAGACGCACGAGGCGGACGGCTTCTGCCGGCGCGCGCTGACCGCGCGCCTTGCGCAATGCATCGGCTGCTGCCTTGTCGACCGCCTCGGGAGCTTCCGGCTGAACCGTCAGCGATCCGGTGCGGCGTATGGGGGCGGCGATGGCGGATTTCGCATCGGCAATGGCTTCAGGGATCAGCTCACCCTTGGCCACCTCATCTACGATACCGAACTTGCGGGCTTCGGCGGCGGATATGATGCGACCGTTGGCGATCATATCTATGGAGGCCGCGATGCCGATCAGGCGCGGCAGGCGCTGCGTGCCGCCGGCACCCGGCACGATGCCGAGCTTGACCTCGGGAAGCCCGAGCTTGGCGGCGGATGCGGCAAGGCGGCGGTGGCAGGTGAGCGCCACTTCCAGTCCGCCGCCGAGGGCGGCGCCATTGATCGCCGCGATAACGGGTTTTGCAAAGATCTCGATGCGGGCAATGACATCGGGCAGAAGCGGCTCGACCGGCGGCTTGCCGAATTCCTTGATGTCGGCACCGCCGATGAAGCTGTTGCCTGCCCCCGTCAGCACGACGGCGGCAACATTGCCGTCCTTCTCGGCGTGCTCGAACGCGGCCATCAGGCCGGTCCTGACATCGGCGGAAAGCGCGTTGACCGGCGCGTTGTCGATGGTGACGACGAGCACCTCGTCGGTCAGCGTCGCCGAGATGGTGTCCGAAAAGCGCAATGCCGACATGACCTTGACCGCCTGTCCTCTATTCTTCCGGGATGACGGCGGTTGCCTGGATCTCGATCTTGGCGCGATCCTCGACCAGCGCCACGACCTGCACGGCAGCCATGGCCGGGAAGTGCCGGCCGATGATCTCGCGATAGGCCTGACCGAGGCCTTTCAGATTGCCGAGATATTCCTGCTTGTCGGTGAAATACCAGGTCATCGAGGTGATGTGCTTCGGCTCGGCGCCGCCTTCGGCAAGGATGGCGACGACATTCTTCAACGTCTGGCGCACCTGTTCGACGAAATCATCGCTTTCGAATTCGCAATCGGCATTCCAGCCGATCTGGCCGCCGACGAACACCGTGCGGCCCGTCGCCGCTACGCCATTGGCATAGCCGATCGGCTTGGCCCAGCCTTCAGGTTGCAGGATGGTGTGCATCGGTTTTCTCCAGATGAGAGGTCAGCGCGGCGCGGAGATCCTCCGGCCATTCAATGGATGTATGCGTATCGAGCGAGGTGGCGACGACGCGGTGCCTGGCCGTCCACAACACATGGCCGTTCGCCGAGACCTGATGTTGCAGGTCGAGCGAGGAGCGGCCGATGCCATGAACCGTCAGCAGGAATTCGAGATCGTCGCCATGAAGGCCCGGCTTCACGAAGGTCAGATCGAGCCGCACCGTGGGCACGCCGAGGCGGCGGTCGTCGATCAGTTTTCTCCAGGGAAAGCCGAGCGAGGCAAAATAGTCTTCCAACACCCCGACGAGGATGTTCAGATAGGACGGGAAATAGGCGATCCCCGAGGGATCGCAATCTCCGAAACGCAAAGGTCTGATGGTCTTGAACGCCACGTCGGGCCTCAGTTCGAAAAGGCGGCGATGCCGGTGATGGCGCGGCCGAGGATGAGGGCGTGAATGTCGTGCGTGCCCTCGTAGGTATTGACCACTTCGAGGTTGACTAGATGGCGGGCGACGCCGAACTCATCGGAAATGCCGTTACCGCCCAGCATGTCGCGCGCGGCGCGGGCGATATCCAGCGCCTTGCCGCAACTGTTGCGCTTTAGGATGGAGGTCAGTTCCACGGGCGGATGGCCTTCTTCCTTCATGCGGCCGAGGCGCAGGCAACCCTGCAGGCCGAGCGTGATTTCCGTCACCATGTCGGCGAGCTTCTTCTGGATGAGCTGGTTGGCGGCCAGCGGCCGGCCGAACTGCGTGCGGTCCAGCACATATTGCCGTGCCTTGGCATAACAATCCTCAGCCGCGCCGAGCGCGCCCCAGGCAATGCCGAAACGCGCCGAATTCAGGCAGGTGAAGGGACCCTTGAGGCCGGAAACGTTCGGCAGCAGGTTTTCTTCCGGCACGAACACATTGTCCATGACCACTTCGCCGGTGATGGAGGCGCGCAGGCCCACCTTGCCGTGGATGGCAGGTGCGGACAGGCCCTTCCAGCCCTTTTCAAGGATGAAGCCGCGGATGAGTCCATCCTCGGTCTTCGCCCAGACGACGAAGACATCGGCGATCGGCGCGTTGGAGATCCAGGTCTTGGCGCCGGTCAGGCTGTAGCCGCCGTCGACCTTCTTTGCCCGCGTGACCATCGAGCCGGGATCGGAGCCGTGGTTCGGCTCGGTCAGGCCGAAGCAGCCGATCCATTCGCCGGTCGCAAGCTTCGGCAGGTATTTCTGCTTCTGCGCTTCCGAACCGAAGGTCTCGATCGGCACCATGACGAGCGAGGACTGGACGCTCATCATCGAGCGATAGCCGCTGTCGACGCGTTCGACTTCGCGGGCGATCAGCCCGTAGGCGACGTAGCTGAGGCCGGCACCGCCATATTCGGGGGAGATCGTCGGGCCGAGCAGGCCGAGTTCGCCCATTTCGCGGAAGATCGCCGGATCGGTCTTTTCGTTGCGGAAAGCTTCGAGCACGCGGGGGCCGAGCTTTTCCTGCGCATAGGAATGCGCCGTGTCCAGCACCATGCGTTCGTCGTCGGTGAGTTGCTCCGTCAGCCGGAACGGGTCGGCCCAGTCGAAAATCTCGCGGCTCATGCTCTTAATCTCCCATTGGAGCGGTTCGATATGTCCAGTTGGCCCCGAACTGCTCAATTTTCCTTGTCTCACGCAATCCCGGGGGGAAACCGCTCGGCGTTTTTCCCGGCATTGCCCTAGGTCTTCAGAAGTTCGCGCGCGACGATGAGTTTCTGAACTTCCGTCGCACCTTCATAGATACGAAGCGCGCGGATTTCCCGATAGAGTTTTTCCGTTATCTCGCCCGACTTCACGCCGCGCCCGCCAAAAAGCTGCACGGCACGGTCGATGACGCTCTGCGCGGTTTCCGTCGCCGTCATCTTGGCCATGGCCGCCTCGCGCGTCGTCGGCAAGCGCTGCACGTCGCGACGCCAGGCTGCCCGGTAGGTGAGCAATGCCGCCGCGTCGATGCCGGTCGCCATATCGCCGAGAGCGGCCTGCGTCAACTGAAGGTCGGCAAGGGTGGCGCCGAACATCGGACGCGCACGCGCATGGGCAAGCGATTCATCAAGCGCGCGGCGGGCAAAACCGAGGCCGGCGGCGGCGACCGAAGCGCGGAAGATATCGAGCGTGCGCATGGCGATCTTGAAGCCTTCGCCCGGCGCGCCGAGACGGCGCGAGGCGGGAATACGGCAATTGTCGAAGCGGATCGTCGCCAGCGGATGCGGCGCAATCACCTCGATGCGTTCGGCAATCGAGAAGCCGGGGTCGTCGGCGAAGACGACGAAGGCCGAGATGCCGCGCGTTCCCGGCGCTTCGCCGGTGCGGGCGAAGACCGTATAGACATCGGCGATGCCGCCGTTGGAAATCCAGGTCTTCTCGCCATCAAGGACATAGTGCTCGCCGTCGAGGCGTGCGGCGCAGCTCATGGCCGCGACATCGGAGCCGGCATCCTTTTCGGACAGCGCGAAAGCAGAGAGCCAGTCACCGGAGCGCACCTTGGGCAGAACGGCCGAACGCAATTCGGGCGAGCCGGAGAGGCCGATGGCGCCCGTGCCGAGGCCCTGCATGGCGAAGGCGAAATCGGCAAGGCCGTCGTGCCAGGCGAGCGTTTCGCGAGCGAGGCAGACCATGCGGGAATCGATCAGCGGTTCGCTGTCGGAGGACCCGGTCGCGGCGGTCAGAAGCCCGGCTTCGCCCAGCGCCTTGACCAGCTTGCGGCAGGCGCCATCGACATCCGCGTGATCGATCGAAGCCATGACGCCGGACTTGGCGAAGGCATCGACCTCGGCGGCGAAACGGCGATGGCGCTCCTCGAAGAAGGGCCAATCCAGATGATCGCGGGTCGGGCCGGGGAGGCTGCTTGCCGTGGACATTGGTTCAATCCCCCTGGAATTCCGGCCGGCGCTTGGCGGCGAAGGCTTCGAAGGCGCGGCGGAAATCCTGCGTCGCCATGCAGATCGCCTGCGCCTGCGCCTCGGATTCGATCATTTCGTCGATGCCCATCGCCCATTCCTGGTTCAGCATCGTCTTGGTCATGCCGTGCGCGAACCAGGGGCCGTCGGCCAGCGAACGGGCGAGCTTGACTGCTTCCTGCTCCAGATCGGCGCTGGCGTGCAGGCCGTTATAGAAGCCCCAGGCCTGTCCCTCCGCCGCCGTCATCGAGCGGCCCGTATAGAGAAGCTCGGCGGCGCGGCCCTGCCCGATGATGCGGGGCAGGATGCCGCAGGCGCCCATATCGGCGCCGGCAAGGCCGACGCGGGTGAAGAGGAAGGCGGTCTTCGCTTCCGGCGTCGCAAGCCTCAGATCGGAGGCCATGGCGAGGATCGCGCCAGCGCCGGCGCAGATGCCGTCCACTGCCGAGATGATCGGCTGCGGGCATTTGCGCATCGCCTTGACGAGATCGCCGGTCATGCGGGTGAAAGCCAGAAGCTCCGGCATCGCCATGCGGGTCAGAGGCTCGATGATCTCGAAGACGTCGCCGCCGGAGGAGAAGTTGCCGCCGGCGCCGGTCAGCACGATGGCGCGGATATCCGATGCATAGACGAGGTCGCGGAAGAGATCGCGCAGCTCCGCGTAGCTGTCGAAGGTCAGCGGATTCTTACGCTCGGGGCGGTTCAGACGGATGGTGGCGACGCGGCCGTCCTCGCTGACATCCCAGAGGAAATGCTCAGGCTTCAAATCCTTGAAGGGCTTCAGATGTCCCTTCATCGTCATGTCCCGATCGCTCATCGCGTTCAAACCTCTCCACCGGCAATCGCGATTGCCTGTCCATTGATCGATGCCGCGGCCGGCGATGCCAGCCACGATACGGTATCTGCAACCTCTTCCGGCTTGACGAGCCGTCCCTGCGGATTGGACTTGGTGAACTCGGCAAGCGCCTGTTCCGGCGTACGCCCGGTCTTGGCGACGATCGTCTCGATCGAGCGCTGGATGATCGGCGTGTCGGTGAAGCCGGGGCAGACGGCATTGACGGTGATACCGGTTCTGGCAAGTTCCAGCGCCAGCGAGCGGGTGAGGCCGACGACGCCATGTTTGGCGGCGACATAGGCGGAAACGTAGCCATATCCCTTCAGGCCGGCCGTCGAGGCGACGTTGATGATCCGTGCGCCGGGGCCGTAGGCTTTCAGGTCGGAAAGGGCTGCCTGCGTCACCACGAAAACGCCTGTCAGGTCGACCGACAATACGTGGTTCCAGGCATCGAGGCTCGTCTTCTCGAAGGACGCGCTCGGCGCTTCGCCGGCATTGTTGACGAGGATATCCACCGGGCCGAATGTTTCGCGTGCCTTGGCGAGACCTTGAGCCACGGCTTCGGGGCTCGTGACATCGAAGCCATCGACGACGAATGCAGCCGCACCGAGTTCGGCGGCGACCGCTTCCAGCGGCTCCCTGCGGCGTCCCGCCAGGCTGACATTAGCCCCTTCGGCCGCGAGCGCCCTGGCAATCGCGGCGCCGATGCCGCTGCCGGCCCCGGTGACGAGGGCGTGACGGCCGGCGAGTTTGCCCGAAGTCGTCATCTCATCCTCATTTTGCCGGTGCGGCCGCGGCCGCGCGGGCGAGATTGGTTTCATACTGCATCTTGCCGGAAACATATTGCTTCGGCCAGGGAATGGAAGTCAGGCCGATCTTGGCGGCCTCGTGTAGCGACCAGGCCGGGTCCGCCAGATGCGGGCGCGCGACGGCGCAAAGGTCGGCACGGCCGGCGGCGATGATCGAATTGGCATGGTCGGCCTCCGAGATCGCGCCGACGGCGATCGTCGGGATGCCGATCTCGTTGCGGATCTTGTCGGAGAAGGGCGTCTGGAACAGGCGGCCATAGACCGGCTTTTCCTGCTTCGAGACTTGGCCGGAAGAGCAGTCGATCAGGTCGGCGCCGGCCTCCTTGAACATGCGGGCGAAGATTGCAGCATCTTCCGGCGTGTTGCCGCCGTCCGTCCAGTCGTGGCAGGAAAGGCGAACCGAGATCGGCTTGTCCGCGGGCCAGATCGCCCGTATCGCATGGAAGATTTCCAGCGGGTAGCGGGCGCGGTTTTCATGGCTGCCGCCATACTCGTCGTCGCGCACATTGGTCAGTGGCGACAGGAAGCTCGACAGCAGATAGCCGTGGGCACAATGCAGCTCCAGCCAGTCCGCGCCGGTTTCGACCGCCAGTTCCGTCGAGCGGATGAAGTCGGCCTTGACGCGGTCCATATCGGCGCGATCCATGGCCTTCGGCACCTGGCTGTTCTTGAGATAGGGGATCGCCGATGCGGAGATCAGCGGCCAGCCGCCTTCGGCGAGCGGCTGGTCGATCCCTTCCCAGGCGAGCTTCGTCGCGCCCTTGCGCCCGGCATGGCCGATCTGGATGCCGACCTTGGCCGCGCTGTTCATGTGAACGAAATCGACGAGCCGTTTCCACTGCGCTACCTGCTCCTCGTTCCACAGGCCGAGGCAGCCGGGCGTGATGCGTCCGTCCGGGGTGACGCAGGTCATTTCCGCGAAGATCAATCCGGCGCCGCCGAGCGCGCGCGAGCCGAGATGGACGATGTGGAAATCGTTCATCACACCGTCCTCGGCGGAATACATCGCCATCGGCGACATGACGATGCGGTTGACGAGCTGGACATCGCGCAGCTTGTAGGGCGTGAACATCGGCGGCAGGCAGCGGTCGTTGCCGACGGTAAGGCCGGATTTCTCGGCGAACCAGCGCTCATAGCCTTCGAGCCAGGTCTTGTCCCGGAGCCTCAGATTCTCGTGGCTGATGCGCTGCGAGCGCGTGAGCATGGAATACATGAACTGCGGCGGCTCGAGCGTATCGGCATAGCGGCGTCCGACGACTTCGAACCATTCCATGGCATTGCGGGCGGCATTCTGGATGCGGGCGACGTCGACGCGGCGGATTTCCTCGTAGGTTTCGAGGACGGCCGGTATCTTGTCCTTCTCGTGCCCGTGGATCTGGAACTGGCGGGTCAATTCGATGGCGTCATCGATGGCGAGCTTGGTGCCGGAGCCGATGGCGAAATGCGCGGTGTGGGCGGCATCGCCCATCAGCACGACATGCGAATTGCCGTTGAAATGGCTCCACTTGCCGCAAATCAGGCGGTTGAAGTTCAGCCAGGCCGATCCCCGGACATGACGGGCATTGGTCATCAGCGACGAGCCTTCGAGCACTTCGGCAAACAGGTTCTCGCAGAAGGCGATGGAGCCATCCTGATCCACCTTGTCGAGGCCGTGGGCGAGATAGGCTTCCTCGGTGGTCTCGACGATGAAGGTCGAGGTCTGATCGTCGAACTTGTAGATATGCGCCTGGAACCAGCCGTGATCGGTGCGGCGGAAATCGAAGGTGAAGGCGTCGAAAAGCTTGTTGGTGCCGAGCCAGATGTAGCGGTTCGGCCGTGTGATCATATCCGGCTGAAAAACCTCCGGATAATGATTGCGGATCTTGGAGTTGAGGCCGTCCGAGCCGATCACCAGATCCGCGTCGGGGTAATCGAGATCGGAATCGACCTCCGTTTCGAAGATCAGCTCGACGCCGAGTGCCTCGCAGCGACGTTGGAGGATATTGAGCAGCTTCTTGCGGCCGATGCCGACGAAACCGTGGCCGGAGGTGCGCTGGCGCGTGCCCTTGAACAGAACCTCGATATCGTCCCAATGGTTGAAGGCATCCTCGATCTCGGCAGCACTTTCAGGGTCCCACTCGCGCATCGATACCATTGTCGCGTCGGAAAAGACGACGCCCCAGCCGAAGGTGTCGTAGGGGCGATTGCGTTCCACCACGCGGATCGAATGTTCAGGATGGAGCTTCTTCATCAGAAGCGCGAAGTAGAGTCCTGCGGGGCCGCCGCCGATACAGACGATACGCATCGCTTATCCCTCCTTTGAGGCCGGAGCCTGTCGCGAAATCATTTAAGTTTAAAATATCTTGTCGCTGCCATTCGTCAAGGCTCATCCCGCCGGAATCTGCGGTCCGCTGTACGCGGCAGTCGTCTGAAACTCGAAAATAGTCCTTTAGAATCAATGGTAAATCAGAAATAGTTTAGACTTAAAATTTCTCGCTTGAACAATTCTATCTTCAATGCGATCTTTTTGGCACGCCATGCATGCCGTTCTTGGGGGAGGCGGCGATGATGGCGGTTTGATCGAGAAGAATGTGGGAGCGAGGCAATGCTGGGACCGACCGGTCATACCGATACATTCACGCGGGACAATCTGCCGCCTTTCAGCGAATGGCCCGAGTTGCTGATGGATGGCTTCGACTATCCGGAGTGGTTGAATGCCGGCTTCGAACTCAGCGACCGGATGGTCGAAAAGGGCTTCGGCGACAATGTGGCCCTGATCGGCAATGGCCGCCGCCGCACCTACAAGGAACTGGCGGACTGGACCAATCGCATCGCGCACGCCCTCGTCGAGAATTTCGGCGTCAAGCCCGGCAATCGCGTTCTCATCCGTTCCGGAAACAACCCCGCGATGATTGCCTGCTGGCTGGCGGTGACGAAGGTCGGTGCGGTTGCCGTCAACACCATGCCGATGCTGCGGGCCGGCGAGCTTTCGAAGATTATCGACAAGGCGGAGATTTCCTTTGCGCTCTGCGATACGCGGCTGCTCGAGGAACTGGTCACGGTGGCGAAGGACAGCCGCTTCCTGAAGCAGGCGGTCGGTTTCGACGGCACCGCCAATCACGATGCCGAACTCGACCGCATCGCGCTCAACAAGCCTGTGCGCTTCGAGCCGGTCAAGACCGGGCGTGACGATGTGGCGCTGCTCGGCTTCACCTCGGGCTCGACCGGCGTGCCCAAGGCCACGATGCATTTTCATCGGGATATCCTGATCATCGCCGATGCCTATGCCAAGGAGGTGCTGCAGGTCACGCCCGAGGATGTCTTCATCGGCTCGCCGCCGATCGCCTTCACCTTCGGGCTCGGCGGTCTGGTGGTCTTCCCGCTGCGCTTCGGCGCATCGACGGCCTTGCTTGAAAACGCCTCGCCGAAGAACATGGTCGAGATTATCCAGGAGTATGGCGCGACGATCAGCTTCACCGCGCCGACGGCCTATCGCGCCATGCTGGCGGCGATGGAGGAGGGGGCGGATCTCTCTTCGCTTCGAGTTGCGGTTTCGGCCGGCGAGACCCTGCCCGGACCGATCTTCGAAGAATGGACGCGCAAGACCGGCAAGCCGATCCTCGACGGCATCGGCTCGACGGAAATGCTGCATATCTTCATTTCGAACCGGCTGTCCGACGCCAAGCCGAACTCCACGGGCAAGCCGCTGACGGGCTACGAGGCTCGCGTCGTCGATGACGAGATGAACGAGGTCCCGCGCGGTACGATCGGCAAACTGGTGGTTCGCGGGCCGATCGGCTGCCGCTATCTCGCAGATCACCGCCAGGCCGATTATGTGCGCGATGGCTGGAACCTGACCGGCGACAGCTTCATTCAGGACGAGGACGGCTATTTTCATTTCGCCGCGCGTTCCGACGACATCATTCTTTCGGCCGGCTACAATATCGCCGGGCCGGAAGTGGAAGCCGCGCTTCTTTCACATTCCGACGTGCTGGAATGCGCCGTCATCGGCAAGCCGGACGAGGACCGCGGCCATATCGTTCAGGCCCATGTGGTCCTGACGCCCGGCATCATCGGCTCGGATCTGCTCGTCAAGGCGCTGCAGGATCACGTCAAGGCGGTCATCGCGCCGTACAAGTATCCGCGCTCCATCGTCTTCGTGGATGCCTTGCCGAAGACGGAATCCGGCAAGATACAGCGCTTCCGCCTGCGTAGCTGAGGATACCGTCAACGGACGGTATCCCGCCTCGTTTCACTTGGCTGGATCTTTCGGATTCCATAGCACGGTTTCGGCATCTTTTTCATAGGCCATGCCCCTGGGGTAGCTGATTGCCTCGAATTGCAGACCCCATGGTGCCTGGAAGTAAAGGATCGACTGGCCTGCGGCCGGGCCATCGTTGATCGGGAGCGGCCCCAACCGCGTTTCAACGTTCCTGCTGTCGAGATAAGCCTTTGCCGCATCGATGTCGTCGACGTAGAGCGAGATATGGAACGCGCCGATGTCGCTGTTCCTCTGCTTGAGGTCGCGCTGATCGGGAGCCGAATATTCGAACAGCTCTATGTTCGATCCGAAGCCGCAGCGAACTTGCACTATCTGCTTTATTTCAGCCTTGGGGTCGACACCAAGCAGATCGGTCATGAAGGTGCCCTTGTCGTCGGCAAACGGCCCGAACGACATTGCGACCTTGCAGCCCAGCACATTCTCGAAGAAATCGATCGCCTGCTTCATGTCCGGCACCGTAATTCCCGTATGGTCGTGACCGCGAAGGCCGGGCAGTCCGGCGGTTTTTGCCTCTTCCGGTCCAACAGTTGAAACGTTCGTTGCCTTTGACTCCGGGTCTTTCATAGTCGTTCCCTTTCTGTAGGCGGGTATTGTTGCGCGCTCGCCGCTACCCCTGTTCAAGCCTTCGCTTCGCCCTTCGGTCAGGCATCGGACGTTTCTGCGGCCACGCTCTCGCGGCGCAGCCAGTGCGGGTCGACCTCCGGCAAGGGGATGGCGTCGAGCAGCATGCGCGTATAGGCCGAGGCGGGTGCGGTGAAGACGCGCTCGCACTCGCCTTGCTCTTCGACGCGGCCATGGCGCATCACATAGACGCGGTCGCAAATGGCGCGGATAACGGACAGATCATGGCTGATGAAGGCCATGGAAAGGCCGAGGTCGCGCGAAAGCTCTTTCAGCAGGTTGAGCACCTGTGCCTGGGTCGATACGTCGAGACCGGAGACGATTTCGTCGGCAAGCACGAAGTCCGGCTTCAGCAGGGCCGCCCGCGCGATGCCGACGCGCTGGCGCTGACCGCCGGAAAGCTCCTGCGGGTTGCGGTCGAGACAGACCTGCGGCAGCGTTACGCGCTCGAGGATTTCGGCGACGCGTCGCTCGGCGTCCTTCCGGTTCGAAGCCAGCCCATGCAGGAGCAGCGGTTCGGCGAGGATGCGGCGGATCGTATGGCGCGGATTGAGCGAGGCCATCGGGTCTTGAAAGATCATCTGCATGCGGCGGCGTAGCGGTCGCATGCGGGCATCGGGCAGACGGGTGATGTCCTTGCCGTCGAAATGGATGCTGCCCGCGGTGACGTCGACCAGCCGCAGCAGGGCGCGGCCGAGCGTCGTCTTGCCCGAGCCGCTTTCGCCGACGATGCCGACGGTCTCGCCGCGGCGGATGTCGATATCGATACCGTGCAGCACCTTGATGCCGACGCCAGCCGGGCCGAAGAGATGCGGCTTGGCACCATAGGTTACCTCGATGCCCCTGGCAGAGAGAAGGCTGTCGGAAACGCTCATCGGCCGCCCTCCGCAATGCCGATTTCGCGGCGCAATTGGTCGAAGACCGCCTGTGGAACCGGCGTCAGCCCCGCATCCGGCCGGTCGTAGCGCGGCCCGGCGGCAATGAGCGATTTCGTGTAGATATGCTGCGGATGCGCGAGCACGTCACCCGTTCGCCCCTCTTCGATAACCTTGCCGGCGTAAAGCAGGGTGACGCTGTCGCAGATCTGGGCGACGACGCCGAGATCGTGCGTGACGAAGACGACGGCGGTGCCGTGCGCTTCCTGCAGGCCGCGGATCAACCGCAGGATCTGCTTCTGCACGGTGACGTCGAGCGCGGTGGTCGGTTCGTCGGCCACCACCAGCTTCGGTTCCAGCGCGAAGGCGGCGGCGATCAGGATGCGTTGGCGCATGCCGCCGGACAATTCATGCGGATAGGCGCGCAGCACGCGCTCGGGATCGCGGATATGCACTTCCTCCAGCAGTTTCAACGCGCGCTGCCTTGCATCGCGCGACGACATTCCGCGCTTCAGCCTGAGGCCGTCGGTCAGTTGTGCCTCGATGCGCCGGCCGGGATTGAGCGCCGTCTGCGGGTCCTGCGGGATCAGCGAAATTTCGCTGCCCATGATGCCGCGCAGCTCTTTGGCCGAGAGAGTGAGGAGGTCGCGGCTCTCGAAGAGGATCGAGCCGGCGGTGATGCGGACGCTGCGCGGCAGAATGCCGAGCAGGGCCTTGGCGATGGTCGATTTTCCGGCACCGCTTTCACCGACGAGCCCGCGCACTTCGCCGCGCTCCAGCGTGAGGGAGACATCGCGCAGGATCGGCATGCCGCCGTCGCGATCGGAAACGGCGCTGAGGCCGGCAATGGAGAGAAGCGGCGTCGTCATCGGCGCATCACCGGATCGAGGGCGCGGCGCAGGCCGTCGCCGAGTTGATTGAAGGCAAGCACCGTCGCAAAGAGCGCGATCAGCGGCACGACCAGCACCCACCAGCCTTGATAGATCATCTGCCGCCCTTCGGCGATCATGCCGCCCCAGGTCGGCGTGTCGGAGGCGACCGAGAGGCCGACGAAGGACAGGATGGCTTCGACGATGACGGCAATGCCCATTTCCAGGCTGACGAGGGCGATCAGCACCGGCGTCACATTGGGCAGGATTTCGCTGAAAAGGATTCTGGCGCGCGAAAAGCCGATCGTATGGGCGGCTGTCACATAATCCATGCGTGCCTGTGCCTGCGTTTCCGAGCGCACGACGCGACAGAAGCGCGTCCAGTCGATGATGACGATGGCCGCGATGACCGAGTGAACGCCCGAGCCGAAGACGGCGACGAGCAGGATCGACAAGAGCACCGGCGGGAAGGCCATCCAGATATCGACGAGCCGGGAAATGACCTTATCGATCCAGCCGCCGTACCAGCCGGCGAGAAGGCCGAGCAGCGTGCCGATCAAGGCGGCAAGCCCGGCCGCGACGAAGGCGACCGTCAGAGCGATGCGCGTGCCGAAGATGGCGCGCGACAGGACATCGCGGCCAAGATCGTCAGTTCCGAGCAGGAAGCCCGGATCGGAACCATCGATCCACGCCGGCGGCAGGGTGCCGGACATCAGGTCCTGCTCCAGCGGATCCTTCGGCGCGATATAGGGCGCGAAGATCGCGAGGATGAGAAGGATGAGAATGAAGCCGCCGCCGAAGATCACCTTCGGCTCGGAAAGCAGCGCTCGAACACGTTTCGCCATTCTCGACGGCGGGCGGGGGATGGCGGGCGAGGTGACGTCAGCCATGAGCGAGCCTCGGATTGAAAGCCGCGACCAGCAAGTCTACGGCCAGATTGACGAGAATGAAGAGGGCGCCGAATACCAGCACCAGCCCCTGGATCAGCGGCAGGTCGCGGTTGATGACGGCATCGATCGCCATGTTGCCGATGCCGGGATAGGCAAAGATGCGCTCGACGATGACGGTGCCGCCAATCAGGAAGGTGAATTGCACGCCGGTCAGCGCGATCGTCGGCCCGACGGCGTTGCGCAGCGCCTCTTGAAGAACGAGGCGCAGATCGGACATGCCCTTCAGCTTGGCGAGCAGGACATAATCCTGCACCATCGCCTCGGAGAGCGCGGCTTTCAGCACGCGGGCGATAATGGCCGCCAGGGGCAGGCCGAGGGCCAGAACCGGCATGACCATATGGGCGCAGATGTCCGCAAAAATCCCGAAACGCAGCGTGACGAGGCTTTCCAGCAGATAGAAGGGAGTGGCGAACTGTGCGTCGATGCTTGGATCGATGCGCCCGGAAAGCGGGAAAAGCGGAAAGAGAACGCCGAGGACGAGGACCAAAGCCAGAGCCCAGACGAAATCCGGCACGGCAAGGAAGAGGCCGTTGAGGCTGTCGATGACCGGCTCGAACAGGGTGCGGCGGGCGAGCGTGCCGACGATGGCGACCACACCGCCGAGAAGAATGGCCAGCACGAGGGCGGCAAAGGCCAGTTCCAATGTTGCGGGGAGGCGTTCTCCGAGCAGCGACAGCACATCGCGCTTCAGGGAGATCGATGTGCCGAAATCACCTGTCAGAACCGATTTCAGCCAGAGCCAGAATTGCGTGGTCAGACTTGCATCGAGACCGTAATGGGCGCGAAGTGCGGCGATGTCGGCCGGGCTTGCTCCCGGCGAGATCATCATGGCGATCGGATCGCCCGGAACGACCCGCAGCAGAACGAAGACGATCACCGCCACTCCGAAGAGCGTGATGGCGGCCATGATCAGCCGATTGAGAATGGACACTGCTATCATTCGTTATGAGTTCCGATCGCACGGCTATGGCGCTGAAGAGTCCCAAGCCCCTCATCCGCCCTGTCGGGCACCTTCTCCCCGCCATGACGGGGAGAAGGGAAGGAGGCGCCTGCAGCCTACCCCCAACCGCCTGTTCACGCGAGGGAACAGAGATCGTTCCCACTCCCGTCCTGAGCTTGTCGCAGGGGCGGGGAGGGGGTTGGGGTGAAGGGCAAAGCCGCAAGAGCGATATCAGGCCTTCGATACCAGCGTCGGCTGCAGGGCGCCGGAAACGTTCGGCGTGACCTTCAGGCTCGATTTGTAGACGATCGGCTGGGCGTATTGCAGCAGCGGAATCACATAGCCTTGCTCGGCGATGTACTTGATCACCGCCTTCCAGCCCTCGATGCGCTTCGTCTCGTCCTTTTCGACCCAGAGCGGCCCCATCATGTCGTCGACATCCTTGGTCTTCCAGGCCGAGTGCGGCGAGGGGCCGAACATGGCGAAACCCGTCGAGGTCGTCGGGTCGCCGATGGCGTTGCCCCAGTTGTAGAAGGCGGCAGGGCCGAGCTGATGGGCGGCGCGCAACTCGTAGTGCTTGGCGATTTCGTAGACTTCGATTTCCGCCTGGATGCCGACCTTGCGCCACATGCCGACGATCGCCTGGATCATCTCGTAATCCTTCGGCTTGAAGCCGCGGGTAGTCTTGATGCCGAACTTGACCGGCTTTTCCGGCGAATAGCCGCTGGCGGCGAGCAGCTTCTTGGCCTGTTCCGGATCGTAGGGAATTTTGATGGAGGCGTCGTAAGCCTCGTATTCCGGCGCTTCCAGCGTCGACAGAGGCTTGCCGTAGCCGCGCAGCAGCCGCTTGATGATCGCTTCCTTGTCGATCGCCATGTTGGCGGCGAGGCGGACGTTCTTGTCGAGCATCGGTTCGACATTGCTGATGAAGATCATGCCGATGTCGGAGATCGGGGTCGCGACGCCGGCAAGACCGGATTTCTTCTTCAGCCGGTCGAAATCCTCATAGGGGATTTCCAGCGTCACGTCGGACGAGCCGGATTCGATTTCGGCGACGCGGCTCGTCGTATCCGGCACGAATTTGAAGATGACCGTCTCGAAAGCGGGCTTGCCGCCGAAATAGTTGGGGTTTGCCTTCAGGCGCAGATAGGAATTGCCCTCATAGGCATCGACCATATAGGGCCCGGTGCCGATCGGCTTCTTTTCGAAGCCTTCCGCACCCACCTTGGTATAATAGTCCTTCGGCAGGACATAGCCGGTAAGGAAGGCCATCCATTTGAAGAAGGTCGGCTCGAAACGCACGACATCGCCGGTGATGCGATTGCCTTCCACCTTGTAATTGTTGGCGGTGGACCAGATGAACTGGATCGGGTTGCCGGTGTCCTGCTTGGCGGCGCGCTCCAGCGACCAGACGACATCGTCGGGGGTGAATTTGGAGCCATCATGCCAGGTGACGCCTTCGCGAACGTCCATCCAGACCTTCGTCTTGTCGTCGTTCCAGCCCCAGGCGGTCAGCAGGCCGGGCTGGAACTTCAGATCCGGTCCCTGGCCGATGTATTGGTCGAAGACCGAGCGATAGATCGCCTGGATCGTCGGGTTGACGGCGGACGGGCCGGTCGTCGGATCGAAGGAGGGCAGGTTGACGTTGAAGGCGATGGTAAGCGTGCCGGTTTCGGCGGCTTCCACCGGCGTCCTGCCTGCGAGAATCCCGGTAATGAATGCGGCTGCGCCGAGGCTGAGGGCCTCGCGCCGAGTAAGCGTTGTCATGGTCACTCCGTTCCCCTGTTGAGCGGCAAAAAAGCAATGAGGCCCGCCTGCCGCTGGCGATTTATTGTCGGAATGTTTTAATCTTAAAATACGTATTTCGGAGCGGCAAGCGCTTTCTCGGGCCGTTTCGCAAAATCCGGCCTCTTTTCGCGAATGGTTTCAAAATTTCGCGTAAATTTTATGCATATGCATAGATTTGACCAATCTCCCGATGCGTGGAGTGATGGATTCGAATGGCTGAACGATCTGGATGCGTCGCCGATATCGCAAATCAGAGGCGCGCGATCCGATAATTGTTCGTTGACAGTTCAAGGAAGTTCAAAATATGATTTTGCAAATGATTTAGAAGAAGCCCATGGGGCAAAGGGGTAACGTCTATGGCCGAGCGATCATTTGCGCGCGAGGTCGAGGATCTGAAGCTCGGGGAAGGCGATGTCTTCCGCGGCGAGGGTATTCTCGCGATCACCAAGGCACTTTTGCAATCCGGTGTCTCCTATGTGGGAGGCTATCAGGGTTCGCCGATTTCCCATCTGATGGACGTCCTGGCGGACGCCAAGGACGTGATGCAGGATCTGGGCATCCATTTCGAGACATCGGCGTCGGAAGCGGCGGCCGCCGCGATGCTGTCCGCCTCTGTCATGTATCCGGTGCGCGGCGCCGTCACCTGGAAATCGACGGCGGGAACGAATGTCGCCTCCGATGCGCTTTCCAACCTGTCTTCGGGTGGCGTCACGGGCGGCGCGCTCATCATCATCGGCGAGGACTACGGCGAGGGCTCGTCGATCATGCAGGAGCGCAGCCATGCCTATGCGATGAAATCGCAGATGTGGCTGCTCAACCCGCGCCCGAACTTGCCGTCGATCGTGCAGGCGGTCGAGGAAGGCTTCGAGCTTTCGGAAGTATCGAACACGCCCGTCATGCTGCAGGTCGGTATCCGCAGCTGTCATGTGCACGGCCAGTTCGTCGCCAAGGACAACAAGCGGCCGGGCTATACGCTGAAGCAGGCGCTCGAAAATCCCGTCCGCGACGTCAACCGTATCGTGCTGCCGCCGGCATCCTTCATTCATGAGAAGGAAAAGCTGGAGAAGCGCTGGCCCGCGGCCGTCGATTTCATCAAGAAGCGCCAGCTCAACGAGTATTTCGGCCCTTCGGAAGGCGAGGTCGGCATCATCCTGCTGGGTGGTGCGTATAATGGCGTCATGCGCGCGCTGCAGCAGCTCGGGCTTGCCGATGTCTACGGTAATTCCGCCGTGCCGCTTTATGTTCTCAATGTCGCCTATCCGCTGGTCGACGACCAGCTCGCCGACTTCTGCGCCAACAAGAAGGCCGTGCTGATGGTCGAGGAAGGGGCGCCCGAATATATCGAGCAGTCCCTCAACACCATCCTGCGCCGCCGCGATATCCAGACCAAGGTCGCGGGCAAGGACGTGCTGCCGATGGGCGGCGAATATACCGCGCCGGTGCTGATGAAGGGCATCAAGAATTTTCTGGAGATCCACCAGCGCGTGCTGCTCGGCAACCAGCCGCCGCTGCCGGACCCGACGCCGATCCTCAACGATCCGAAGATCAAGGCGCTGGCCGAAGTTGTGCCGCCGCGTCCGCCGGGTTTCTGCATCGGCTGTCCGGAGCGGCCGATCTTCGCTGCGATGAAGATGGTGGAAAGCGAGCTTGGCCAGCATCACATATCGGGCGATATCGGCTGCCACCTCTTTTCGATCCTGCCGCCATTCAATATCGGCAGCACGACCATGGGCTACGGGCTCGGGCCGGCCGCCGCGTCCGCCTTCAATGTCGAGGCCGACAAACGCGTGATCTCCGTCATGGGCGACGGTGGCTTCTGGCACAACGGCCTTGCGACCTCGGTCGGCAATGCAGTCTTCAACAAGCAGGACGGCGTCATCCTCGTCGTCGACAATTATTATTCGGCGGCGACCGGCGGGCAGGACATACCGTCCTCGCGCGCGCTCAATCCGCGCCGCAAGACCAACAATTCCATCGTCAATGCGGTCAAGGGCATCGGCGCGACCTGGGTGCGGCAGATCGACCGGACCTACGATGTCGCAAAAATGCGCGACACGCTGCGCGAGGCGCTGACATCGAAGGAGCCGGGGCCGAAGATCATCGTCGCGTCTTCGGAGTGCATGCTGAACAAGCAGCGGCGCGTGAAGCCGCAATTCGCCAAGGCGGTCAAGGACGGCAAGCGCATGGTCAAGGAGCGCTTCGGCGTGGACGAGGACGTCTGCACCGGCGATCATGCCTGCATCCGTCTTTCCGGCTGTCCTTCGCTGTCGGTCAAGCACACCGACGATCCGCTGAAGGACGATCCGGTGGCGGCGATCGACAATAATTGCGTCGGCTGCGGCAATTGCGGCGAGGTCTCGGAGGCGGCGGTGCTCTGTCCCTCCTTCTATCGCGCCGATATCATCCATAACCCGACGGGCTGGGATCGCTTCGTCGCCCGCATGCGCTCCCGCGTCATCGGCTGGCTGCAGGCGCGCCGCCGCGCCGGCCGCATCGTCTTTTCGGATTGAGAGGGCGATATGAACGAGCATGTGAACATGAGTGATCTCGGTGCGAACAGACTTTCCACGGACAAGCCGTTGTCGCTTGCAATCCTCGCCATGGGCGGGCAGGGCGGCGGCGTGCTGGCCGACTGGATCGTCGGCCTTGCCGAAGCCGAAGGCTGGATGGCGCAGACGACGTCCGTGCCCGGCGTGGCACAGCGTACCGGCGCGACGATCTACTATATCGAGATGCTGCCGGCCCGCGACGGCCACGAGCCGATCTTCTCGTTGATGCCGACGCCCGGCGATGTCGATGTCGTCATGGCCGCGGAGCTGATGGAGGCCGGCCGCTCGGTGCTGCGTGGCCTCGTCACGCCGGACAAGACGCTGCTGATCGCCTCGACGCACCGCTCCTTTGCGGTCGCGGAAAAGGAAAAGCCGGGCGATGGCATCGGCAATGCCGAGGTGGTGGTCGATGCTACGGATTTCGCTGCCAAGCGCACCATCGCTTTCGATATGGAAACGATGGCCGTCAGGAACGGCAGCGTGATTTCCGCCTCCATGTTCGGCGCGCTCGCCGGCTCCGGGGCGCTGCCTTTCGGCAAGCAGGCTTTCGAAGCGATGATCCGTGCCGGCGGCAAGGGCATCGAGCCCAGCCTCAAGGCATTCAATGCCGCGTTCGAGAGGGTCAAGGACAAGCCGCGAGATGCTGTCTCGGCCACGCCGCCGAAGCATTTCGATGCCCTGCCGGGGACGGCCGGTCATCCGGCGCTGGACCGTCTGGTCAACCGCATCCGCTCCGAATTTCCGGAAGTGGCGTGGCCGCTGCTGTTTGCCGGCGCCAAGAAGCTCACCGACTATCAGGACCCGGCCTATGCCGACGAATATCTGAGCCGTGTCGCAGCACTTCATGCGCTCGACCGCAAGGCCGGCGGTGCGAGCAAGGATTTCGCCTTCACCGTTCAGGCCGCCAAATATGTCGCTGTCGCCATGGCTTACGACGATGTCATTCGCGTCGCAGACCTGAAGGTGCGCGGCTCCCGCTTCGAGCGCGTTCGCAAGGAGGTCGGCGCCAGGGACGACCAGATCGTCTACATGACCGAGTACATGCATCCGCGCATGGACGAAGTCTGCGGCACGATGCCGAAGGGCATGGGTCTCTGGATCGAAAGCCGGCCGCGCCTGTTTGCCCGGCTCGACCGCTTCATCAACAAGGGGCGGCGCGTTCAGACCGGCACGCTGTTCTGGTTCCTCGGTCTCTACATGGTTTCGGCGCTACGCCGTATTCGTCGCGGCACGCTGCGGCACACGCGCGAGGTGGAGCATCGCGAGGCCTGGCTGACAGCAGCGTCCAATCTGCTGGCCGTGAATTACGATCTCGCCGTCGAAGTGCTCGGCAACCGTCGCCTCGTCAAGGGCTATTCCGATACGCATGCGCGCGGGCTTTCCAAGTTCGATCGCGTCATGTCGGCCCTGCCGCTGCTGCGAGACCGGGAAGACGGCGCCGCCTGGATGCGGCGGCTGCGGCAGGCGGCTCTTCTGGACGAGAAGGGTGCTGCACTCGACGGCGCGCTAAAAACGGTGGGCACGCTCTGATCCGACCGGATCGGCCGAACGGGGTGGCAGTCCGCCCCGTATGCTTGGGAAGCGGGCAATATTGGTCGAGGCTGATAACTTCCAAGAGGGATAATCGCATGGACAGTCTTCGAAACGGCGTCGCGAGGGACCTTTCAAGTCCTGGCGGCGGAGAAATCTCGCATGCCAAAAGCCTTGTCGTCGTGCTCATCTGCTGGCTGGCGATCTTTGCGGAGGGATACGATGTCGGCGTCCTCGGCGCCATCCTGCCGGCGCTGTCCACGGACAACGTCTGGCATCTGTCGCCGCTTCAGCTTGGAGCGATGGGCAGCTACACCGTCTTCGGCATGCTTGTCGGCGGCATCGTCGTCGGCACGCTCAGCGATCTCTATGGCCGCAAGCCGATGTTTCTGGCCTGCCTTTCGCTGTTTGCCCTTTGCACGGCGATAACCGCATGGTCCCCGACGCCGGCATGGTTCGGCGTCAGCCGCTTTGCGGCAGGCCTCGGGCTCGGCGGCATCATCCCCCTGGCAGCGGCCTTGACCATCGAATATTCGCCGGCCGCACGGAAGAACGTCAATTACGGCATCATGTATTCCGGTTATTCCCTCGGCCTTTTCGCCGCGGCGCTCGTCGGCAGATGGCTGTTGCCGGATTACGGATGGCGACCTGTCATTCTGGTCGGCGCGCTCCCGGTGCTGTTCGTGCCCTTCATGGCGTGGCTGCTTCCCGAATCTCTCGATTTCCTCGTGGCGCGCGGACGGAGCGAAAGCGCGAGACGGCTGGCCGCCAGGCTCGGCGTCGCCGTTCCCGCAGGGGGCGCAATGCGGGAAACCGGCCTCGGCTGGCGGGCCGTGCTGGGCGAGATCTTTTCGCCGAGAAACGCCTTTGCCACCGCCTGCTTCTGGATTGCCCTGTTCATGGGGCTGCTTCTGGTCTACGGGCTTGCCCAGTGGCTGCCGCAGATCATGCGCAAGAGCGGCTACGACCTTGGCGACAGCCTGCTGTTTCTCGCGGTTTTCAGCCTGACTTCGGCGATCGGAGGCATCGTGCTTGGCCAATGGGCGGATCGTTTCGGCGTGCGGTTGACCGTGACGCTCTCCTATCTGCTCGGCGCAGTCGGTATCGCGCTTCTCGCCTTCAAGGGTTCCATCTGGCTGAACTATACAGTCGTGGCCATTGCCGGCTTCGGCACGGTTTCGGCCTCGCTGATTCTCACAGGCTATCTTGCCGCCTACCTTCCGCCCTTCGTGCGGGCGGCCGGCACCGGCTGGGCGCTGAGCTTCTCGCGCATCGGCGCGCTCTCCGGCCCGCTGATGGGAGGATATATCGCCAGCCTGAACGTTGGCCCCGAATGGAATTTCTATGTCTTCGCCATCGTCGCCGCCATCGCGGCACTGGCAACGGCGCTCATTCCGAACAAACGCTGACGAAATCGGGAGCGGGCACTGCTTCCGCCCGCTCAGATCTCATGCTTGCGGATGTTGTGCAATACCTTGTGCAGGGTCGAGATGAAGGCCCGATATTCGGCCTCTTCGACGCCGTCGAACATCTGCAGGAACAGGTCGTACATGGTCGGCCACACCTTCTCGAAGGCGGTGCGGCCTTCTTCGGTGATGGAAACGTCGCGGATGCGCATATCCTCGACCCGGGGCTGACGGCGGATGTAGCCCTGCTGCTCGAGCGAGTCGAGCGTGCGGCTCATCGTCGACTGTTCGGTCACGGCGAAGACGGAGAGCTCGTTGATGGTGACGCTGGAGGAGACGCAGAGGACCGCCAGCGCCCGCATCTTGGCGGTCGTCATATCGTATTCGCGCAGCTCTTCCGACAGGTTGGCGTTCCAGCGCGCCATCAGCCGGTTCATCAGATAGGGTGCGAAGTGATTGAGGCCGATTTCGCCCATGGTCGGGCGCGTGGCGTTTTCATCGCGCTTGCGCCTCAAAACGGTGCCTGAAAACCGCTCTTCCATCGACGATACTCCTCCGGAACGTGTTACTTCAGCGATGATGCGAGCAGAAAGCCGGAGCCTCCACCGAGGCCTGGACCGGGATGCGCCGACGCGCCGATGTGGTACAGGCCTGTTATGTGGGTGCGGTGGTTAACAGATGACTTGAAAGGGCGCCAGATGAAAAACTGGTCGAGGCCGCAATAGCCGCCGTAAGGGTCGCCGCCGACGAGGTTCATGTTCATCGCTTCCAGATCGCCCGGAGAGTAGGCGCGGCGCGCGAGCTTTATCTCCGCGAAGTTCTCGATGTGGCTGGCGAGCAGTGCTTCTATGCGGTCGGCATAGCGTTCGCGCACCTCTTCCGTCCAGCGGCCGTCCAGTGGCGCTGCGATCTCGCCCGCAGCGTCGCCCTTGATATGCCGCGGCGCTTCGGGAAGCTGCAGCCAGAGGATCGATTTTCCCGCCGGCGCGCGGCTGGGATCGAGCGCGACGGGCTGCCCGACGCAGACGGTCGGCTCGGCGGGCAATAGTCCGCGCTCGCATTCGTTGGCGGCGCGCGAGACGCCGTCGAGGCCGGATGTCAGGTGCAGCAGCGCCACCTTGCCGAGCTCCGCATCGGCTTTCCAGCGCGGCGGCTCGGAAAGGGCGTAGTGAATCTGCATGTCGCCCTTGCCGTAACGGTAATTGGCGACGCCGGACCTGACCTCGGCCGGTAGCGGGTCCGGCCAATCCGCCATCAGCCGGTCGTAGAGCTGGTTGGGCGTCACGGAGCAGATGACCCCGGCCTTCGCTCCCAGCGTTTCGCCGTTCGCAAGGCGTACCCCGGCGGCGCGGCGGCCGGGGCCTGGAAGGATGGCCTCGACATCGGCGCCGAGACGGATTTCTCCGCCATGATCGGTAATCAGCCGTTCGAAGGCCGTCAGCAGTTTCGCGGCACCGCCTTTGACGATCGGTGCGCCGGCCAGCTCTATCGCAAAGCCGATTACCTTCAACATTTCGGCGGAATAGGCGCTTTCCGGCCCGAGGCCGCAATGCAGCACCCAGGGCGCCCAGAGCGCATGGATGTCCTCGGACTTGTAATTGGTTTCCAGATAGCCGCGCGCCGGCGTCAGGGCATCGCCGAACCAGGCCGCGAGCTTGCGCAACCCGCGGCTCCAGCCTTGCTTGCCGACGGTCTTCAGGGTCGATCCGGACCACAGCGCGCCGCCGAGGAGGGAAAACAGGAATGGCGCATCGGCGCCAAGCGCATCCATCTCGCGGGAGAAGGTCTGCCCGTCGCCGAGCGACAGTTCGTCGAAGGTGGCGATGTTTCGCCGCCTGTCCTTGGAAAAGATGACATGCGATCCGTCGGGCCGCAGCACGCCTGTCGGCAGATCGGCATGGGCAAATTCCAGGCCCCGCGCCTCCAGATCCTTGCCGATGGCGCCATAGGCCGGCGAGGTGAGGAACAGCACCATGGTCGTTGCCATGACATCGTGGATAAAGCCGGGCTCGGTGATTTCCTCGGTGCGCAGGCAGCCGCCGATGCGATCGCTACGCTCGAGGACGAGCACCTTATGGCCCTTTTTGCCAAGCATCGCGGCTGCGACAAGCGCATTGATGCCGCTGCCGACGATGACGTAATCATGATCGCCCATTGCGCGCTGCCCCTCACAGCCAGGATATGTGGAAAGGCGGAGTCTAATTCGCCCCCGGACTCCGGCCTTTCCAGCCTATCATGCAATCAATGCCAGTGCACGAACCGGCGAGCCGGTGCCCTTAACGAATTTCAGCGGAGCGGCGATCAGCACCGCGCCCTTGGCCGGAAGCTGATCCAGGTTGGAGAGGCTGGCGAGGCCGTAGCGGTTGGCCTTGTGCATGAGGTTGTGCGCGGGGAAGGGCGGGTTCATGCCGCCGGCCGAGCCGGCATCGGTGCCGACCGTTTCCGAACCCCAGCCGATGATGCCCTTGCTCAGCAGATACTCGATCGCCTCGGCCGTCGGACCGGGAGAGTGGGGGCCGTTTTCATCGGCGTTCAGGAAGGTATCGGTGGAGCCGTTGCGTTTGTACCAGTCGGTGCGCAGCAGCACCCAGCTGCCGGCTTCGATCTCGCCGTTCTGGGCTTCCCATTCCTTGATGCTGTCCACCGTCAGCAGGTAGTCGGGATCGGCGGCGGATTCCTTGGAGCGGTCGATGACGTTGACCGGAGCCACGAAATTCTGCGGCGGGATGGTGTCCGTCGTGTTGTTCGGATTGTCCTTGCCGGTGATCCAATGACAGGGCGCATCGAAATGGGTGCCGGTATGCTCGCCGAGCTCCAGCCAGTTCCAGGCCCAGAAAGGGCCGTCCTGATTGTATTCGGAGATCGTGTGGACCGCGACCTTGGGCGTGTTCTTGCCGAACTGCGGCGGCAGGTAGAGCACCGGAGTATCAGGGCCGAGCGGCGCGGTGAGGTCGACGACCTTGACGGAGCCCGAAATCAGGGCCGAGGCGAGGCTGGCGAGGGTGTTGGCAGTCATGTGTCGGGTTCCCCTTGTTGTCGCGTGATCCCGCGCGGAAAACCGTCAGGCGGACCTTCCGATCGGGATCAGGCTTGAAGTCGATATCGCCATGCGCGGGGTGCCTTTCCTCCCGGCACCGGGTCCGCGCGGCAGCGGAATGAAGGGGAGCCTATGTCACAATATATGATATTGCAAGCATTCCGGTGCGGTTTCGGCGGCCAAATTTGATCCTTCGTCCGCCGGTTGAGAGATATCGCTAAATCGCTGAAGCGAAACAGTAAATTTCCGGAAACTCTGGAGGGAATCTACTTTTGATTGTGCCTTGCGATCACAATTCGCGCCAACAGGTACTTGAAGCTTAAAGCTCAAGATGTATGCATGTGACAATAATAATAATCGACGAAAGAGGGGCAAGTGATGAGCTATGATGCGATTGTCGTTGGGGCCGGCCATAATGGCCTGGCGGCAGCGGTCCATTTGGCCTCCAAAGGCTGGAAGGTTGCCGTCATCGAGGGCAATGCCGAGGCCGGCGGTGCGGTCAAGACCCGCGAGGTGACGCTGCCCGGATTCCGGCACGATCTTTGCGCCATGAACCTTTCCATGTTCGCCGGTTCGGCTTTCTTCGCTCAATACAAGAACGAGCTGACGGCCGAGGGGTTGGGCTTCGTTCCCGCCGCGGATTGCTTCGCGAGCGTCTTTCGCGACAATACTTATCTCGGCGTCAGCACCGACCTTGAAAAGACCACGGGCGCCATTGCCGAGATATCGCCGCAGGATGCTGCGGCGTGGCGCAATATGCTCTCGCAGTTCGGCGCGGATGCGCCCCATATCTTCGGCCTGCTCGGCTCGCCCATGCCTTCCATGGCGGCAGCCAAGGTCGTGTGGAAGGCCTGGCGCGAGAAGGGGATGGGCTGGGTCTACGACACGGCGCGCATGCTGTTTGCCTCGCCCCGCGATTTTCTCGACGCGCGCTTCCAGAATATCAAGCTCAAGACGATGATGGCCGCCTGGGGGCTGCATCTCGATTTCGCACCGGATGTCGCCGGCGGCGCGCTGTTTCCCTATCTCGAATCCATGGCCAACCAGGCCTTCGGCATGGTGATCGGCAAGGGCGGCGCCGATACCGTCATCAAGGCGATGGCGGCGGTGTTGAACAGCAAGGGCGGCGAGCTGATGCTCGGCACGCGGGTCGAGAGGATCGTCACGACGGGCGGCAAGGCGACGGGTGTCGTTCTTGCCGACGGGCGCCGTTATGAGGCGAAGCGCGCCGTGATCGCCAATGTCCATCCGCAGATCCTGTTCGGCACGCTTCTGGAAAAGGACCCGTCGCGGCAGGAATTCGACGGCAAGGTTTCGCGCTTCCGCGCCGGCCCCGGCACGATGATGATCCACCTGGCGCTCTCGGGCCTTCCGGACTGGCTGGCTGGCAAGGCGCTCCAGAATTTCGCCTATGTGCATATCGCGCCGGATCTGGAGATGATGTCGCGTGTCTATGCCGAGGCGATGGGGGGCCTGCTGCCGGCGGAGCCTGTGCTGGTGGTCGGACAGCCCACCGCCATCGATCCCTCCCGCGCTCCCGCGGGGCAACATGCGCTCTGGATCCAGGTGCGCGTGCTGCCGGCGGAATTCCACGGCGACGCCGCCGGCGAAATCAGCGGCGCAAGCTGGGACGAGATCAAGGATACATACGCGGAACGCGTGCTCGATATCATGGAACGCTACGCTCCGGGTCTGCGCGGCAAGATATTGGGACGTTCGGTGTTTTCGCCCATCGATCTCGAACGCGAGAATCCGAACCTTGTCGGCGGCGACAACCTCTCGGGCAGCCATCATCTCGACCAGAATTTCCTTTTCCGGCCCGTTGCCGGCTACTCGCGCTACAAGACGCCGGTGGGTTCGCTGTTCATGTGCGGCGCCTCGACATGGCCGGGTGCGGGGACGGGGGCCGGCTCCGGTTTCATGTTGGCGAAAATGCTGGCGAAGTGACAGTCGCGCGACTTGACGTCCAAACCTTTGACATTTCAAATATTGCTCCCTAGATCGCATAGGCGAACGATGTGGAACGTAGATCGAGGCGACGTCATGACAGAGTCCGAGAGTGCAACCGTTGACCTGGAGATCATCGTTCAGGGAACGCAGGAAGGCAAAAAGCTGGAGCTGCGGCTCTGGCTGCGCATGCTTTCCACGACGAAGCTGATCTCGCAGGAAATCCGCCGCCGGCTGCGCAACGAGTTCGGGGCGACCTTGCCGCAGTTCGACCTGATGGCGCAGCTCTACCGCGAGCGTGACGGCCTGCGGCTCGGCGAACTGTCCAAGCGAACCATGGTCACGAACGGAAATGTCACCGGGCTCGTCGAACGCCTGGAGACGGATGGGCTCGTGCTGCGCGTAACGCCCGACGGCGACCGGCGGGTGACGGTCGCGAAGCTGACGGCCAAGGGCGAGACGCTGTTCGGCGCCATGGCCGCTGCCCATGAGGGCTGGCTGCGCGACATGATGGCGGATGTCGATCCTGCGATCGTCAGCGAGCTCTGGCGGGATATCGGCGCGGTGAAGTCATCGGTGAGCAACCATCTTTCCGGTGCCGACTTCGATTGACAGTCGCGCCGGGAGCGGTCCGGTATCTCACAGAAATGCCAAACCGCTCTGCGATTTTCCGGAGGTGCGCTTTATCGGGCGCGCTCGCTCTTGAATTTCCTCTCCAGCACGCTGACGAGGCGCACCATCGGCCAGAGCAGGATGACGTAGATCACCGCGGCCATGATCAGCGGCGAGGGATTGGCATAGAATCCTTGCGCGTTCTGCCCCTCTTTCAGCAATTCCGGCAAGGCCACGGTCGAGGCAAGCGAGGTGTCCTTGAACATCGAAACGCAGTTGCTTGTCGTCGGCGGGATGACGATGCGGACCGCCTGCGGCAGTACGACCTTGTAGAGCGTGATCAGGAAGGGAATGCCGAGAGCGGCGGCCGCTTCGAACTGGCCGCGCGGCACGCTTTCGATCCCTGAGCGGAAGACTTCGGCCGAATAGGCGGCAAGGACGATGGAAAAGCCGAGAATGGCCGACCACCAGGCCGAGAAGCTGACGCCGACGAAGGGCAGGGCGTAGTAGATCAGGATCAATACGACCAGCATCGGCATGGCGCGCATGATATCGATATAGGCGACCATCAGCAGCTGCAGCGGCCTGGGGGCATAGAGGCGGATCAGGCTGATGACGAGGCCGCCGGTCACGCCGATCAGGATGCTGACCACGCCGAGCGCGATCGTCATCCAGAGCCCGCGCAGCAGCTGCGGGAAAGCCGAGATCATGACGTCGGAGTTGAGGAAGGTATCGACGAAAGACATTGGCACTCCCGCGTGCAACGAAGACAGGGATAAGGTTTCCATATCTACGCCGGTCGTTGCGACCGGCGTAGTTCATTTCGATGATGATCTTTTGATCACGCCTTGGGGATAGGCAATTCGGTGACGGTGGAAGAGCCTGCCGGGGCCTTGCTGCCGAACCACTTCTCGTGGATCTTTTCCAGCGTGCCGTCTTTCTTCATCGCCGTGATGGCGTCGTTGATCTTGGCGACCAGCGGCGAATCCTTGGTCATCATCAGGCCGTACTGCTCGCCGGTCTTGATGCGATCCTTGATGGCGAAGCCCTTGGTCTTGATGAAGAGGTACTGCATGCCGGGAATGTCGCTGACGACGGCATCGATGCGGCCGGCGCCGAGATCGAGGAACATGTCCTGCTGCGAATTGTAGCCCTTGACGTCGGCAAAGCCCTGGGCCGCCTTGTTGTCGTTGACCCATTTTTCGCCGGTCGAACCCGACAGCACGCCGACGACCGCGCCCTTGAGATCGGCAAGCGACTTGATCGAGCTGCCTTCCTTGGTGGCGACGCCCATGTCGGAATCGTAGTAGGGCTGCGTGAAGGACTGCGACTTCAGGCGTTCCGGCGTGATGGTGATCGACGAGATCGCCACATCGATGCGCTTGGAGCTGGTTGCCGCAAACAGGGCCTGGAAGCCGTAGTCGGCGATGTTGGTCGTCATGCCGGCGCGCTTGGCCGCTTCGTTGACGACATCGACCTCGAAGCCCTCGAAGCCGCCATTGGCGGTCTTGTATTCGAAAGGCGGGTTGTTCGGATAGGAGCCGACGTTCAGCACATCGGCGGCATAGGCGAAATGGCTTCCGCCCGCCAGGCCGACGGCGGTTGCCAGGACCAGCAGACTGCGACGAGTAATAGGCATTTTCTTGGTCTCCCTCTGGTTACGGCTGCAGGCTTTTCCTCTCGCCCGCAGTATTCTCGTCCGCCCGGTCGGGCGGCCGTATCATGACATCGCATCGACCATGCGGTCGAGTGCGATACGCATCTGTCCGGTTTCGCGGAACGTGCACATGCGCAGGAACGCGCGCGACGTCTCTCCGAAATGATATCCGGGTGCCAGACCGACGCGGGCCGTTTCCAGGATGCGCTCGCAGAGTGCCGTCGCATCGGGTTCGCCCTGCAGCGCGAAGAAGGCATACATGCCGCCGCGCGGCTTCTCCGGCAGGATCATGCCCGGTATCTTCGGCAGCTTCTCATAGGCCAGATCGAGGCCGGCCTTGATCCGGCCACGGATCTCGGCGACCAGTGGCTCACCCTCGCGCAGGGCGGCCGCTGCTCCTGCCTGAACCATGGCCGAGGTGCCGCTGTTGATATATTGCGTCATGGCGCCGAGCTGGTCGGCGATGGCGGACGGGTGCGTGAGCCAGCCGACGCGCCAGCCGGTCATCGCCCAGGCTTTCGAGAAACTGTTGATCGCGATCACGCGATCGCCGTCGTCGGCCACCTGCAGGATCGAAGGAGCGATTTCGCCGTCGAAATAGAGGCGGGCATAGACTTCGTCGGAAATGATCCAGATGCCGGTGCGGCGGCTGAAATCGAGCAGGGCCTGCATTTCCTCGCGCGAGGCTGTCCAGCCCGTCGGGTTGGCGGGAGTCGACAGGAAGATGGCGCGGGTGCGGGCATCGCAGCGGGCAAAGAGCTTGTCGAGATCGAGCCGCCAGTCGGTGTCGAAATCGAGCGATACGGCGCGCGGCTCGCCGCCGATCAGATGGATGGCATTGTGAATGTTCGGCCATTGCGGCGCGACGTAGACGACATTGGTGCCGACATCGACGAGCAGCTCGAGCGCCATGTAGAGCGCCTGCATGCCGCCGGGAGCGACAGTCGTGCGCTCGATGGGGATGGGGCGCTGGTGCCAGTGCGTCTGATAATCCGACAGCGCCTCGTTCAGCGTCGCCAGACCGCGCATGTTCGGAACGTAGAAGGTGGCGCCGTCGTCGAGCGTCTTCTTTGCCGCCTCGCGAATAAAGTCCGGCGTCACCATATCGCCTTCGCCGAACCAGAGCGGAATGACGCCGCCGAGTTCGCGGGCGCGCTTGGCAAGGACTGCGATGTTGTCGGTGCGCATGTCGCGGATCTGGGCGCGGATGCCTTCGAGGGCATCGCGGCCTGACATCGCGTTCGGCAAGTTATGCTGCGGCTGAAGAGACAAGGAATTTCCCCTGGGAATCCGGTGCTGGAGGGTTGAAACGGCTGCGGAAGCTTTCGTTCGGAAGACCCCTCAATTTCGAATGGTTATCCAAAAACGGCTGCATTTCAAGGACAAAGTTTAAGCTTAAAAAGTCTACCTCTCTGCTTGATTCCATGTGGCCGTCCCACTTTTTAACATGCTGATAATAATCAGTTTTCTCTCGTTTGCGCGGTTTGCTTTCCCCGTCTTGCGGCGTCGGCGCCCGCCGCCATGGCGGCGCCGAGAAACATGGTGTCGCTTGCCAGCACGAAGAAGCTTATGCCGGCCTGCGCCCATGCGCCGACATCGTCAGGCGAGGGACGGAAGATACCGACCGCGCGGCCGGCGGACAAAGCCGTTTGCGCGATGGTTCCGATGGCCGCATCCAGCCTTTCCTTGCCGCCCGGTCCCATGGCATCGATCGAGACCGAAAGGTCGCCGGGACCGATGAAAATGAGATCGACGCCCTCGACGGCAGCGATCTCGGCGATATTGGCAAGTCCGCCGGCCGTTTCGACCTGGATGGCAAGCACCAGCTCGGCATTGGCCTTGGCGAGATAATCCGGAATGCGGTAGCCGTAGGCCGCCGCGCGGCCGGGGCCGACACCGCGCGCGCCATGTGGGGGATAGCGGGTGGCCCTGACCGCCGCGCGGGCCTCCTCCGCCGTCGAGATGCGCGGCACGAGAACGCCCGCGGCACCCGCATCCAGAACGGCGGCGATATCCTCCGCCGCATGGCCGGGCACGCGGACCATGGCCGGAACGCGATGGACATCGGCGGCGCGGATCAGATCCTCGATACGCTCGCGGCCGATCTGCGAATGCTCCCAGTCGATACAGAGGAAGTCGATGCCCGAGGCCGCCGTGACTTCGATGGCGACGGGATGCGGAATGGCCGCAAACGTACCGACGAGCAGCTTCTGCTCGATACAGTTCCGTCGGAAATCGCTCATCGTCATCCTCACATTTCAGCGGTCCTCTCAACGAGGGATAGACCGAAAAGATACAACTGCGAAGCGGCAACCTGTTCTGAATTCAGGACAGCGTTTCGTGCCGGTCGATGTGCCGGCACGGAGGATTTGCGGTGGCGGAGTTGTTCGGGCGCCGCCACCGCTCACAGGCATGGCTTATTTGCGCCGTGCCATGATTTCAGTCAGGACCGCGTCGAACCGGGCGATCTCTTCGACCTTGTTATAATGCACCAGCGACACGCGGATGGCACCCGTTTCCATGGAAAGGCCGAGCCGCTTCATCAGGCGCGGTGCGAACATGTGCCCGTCGCGCAGGCCGATGCGCTGCTTGCCCATCTCGCCGGCAAATTCCTGCGGCGTGATCCCTGGCATGTTGAAGCAGATTGTGGGAACGCGCTGCGCCAGGCGGGCCTCGTCGGAAATGCCGTAGATGGTGGCGCCGTGGCGTTTCAGCACCGCGATCATCTCGCGCGAAAGCATCAGCTCGTATTGGCGGATTGCGCCCATGGCGGCTGCAAGCGCTTCGCGACGGCTATGATCGCCGGCCGGCAGGAAACGGCGGCCGAGGCCTTCGAGATATTTGACGGCGGCGTTCATGCCCGCGACGTTCTCATAGGTGAAGGTGCCGACTTCGATCTTGTAGGGCGGCACGTCCGGAATGAAGTCTTCCTTGAATGTGGGAAGCTTGACCAGCGCGTCGTAGCGGCCCCAGAGGAAGCCCATGTGCGGCGAGAAATTCTTGTAGCCGGAGCAGACGAGATAGTCGCAGCCCCAGGCCTGAACGTCGATCAGGCCGTGCGGGCCATAATGGACGCAATCGAGGAAGGTTTCGGCGCCGGCGGCATGCGCCAGCTTGCAGACCGCGGCGACATCGACGATCGTGCCGATGGAGTGTGCCGTGACGGTGCAGGCGACGAGACGGGTCTTGTCGTTGAGCAGCGGCTTCAGGTCTTCCGGATGCAGCGTGCCGTCCTCGCGCATGCGCCACCAGACGATCTTGGCGCCATCCGCTTCCAGCGCCATCCAGGTGGCGATGTTGGCATCGTGATCCATGTCGGTGACGACGATCTCGTTGCGCTCGCCGAGCAGCTTGGCAATGCCGAGGCTTACGAGGCGGATGAAGGAGGTGGCGTTCTGGCCGAATGAGACTTCTTCGGGGCGATAGGCATTGACCAGCATGGCCACGCTTTCGCGCGCTTCATCGAGATTACGGTCGACACCCTGGCTGTGCTGGTACTTCGCCATGCGCTGGACGTTGAAGTCGATGAGGTGGTTGGCAACCGCGTCGACCACCGTCTGGGGAACCTGCGCCCCGCCGGCATTGTCGAGAAAGACGAAATCGCCGGCCTTCTGGATGGCCGGGAACATGGCACGGACTTCATCGACCGGAAAACTGTTATGGCCGGCGAATTGAGAGGCGGAAGGTGCGGAGCTCATGGGGATCTCGCTCTGGACGTTGGGATTGAAATCTCTAGTTTGATCATTTGATCACAAAATACTTTAAGGTTCAACCAAATTTCTCGATCTTTTCTTTGAAGGTTCGCGACGTGAGGTTAGCGGCGGGCCGAGCCGGAGCCCTTGCGCGGCTCGTCCTGCGTGGCCGGGCAATAATCCCGCAGGATTTCATGGGTGCGTCTGATATCGGCGACGACGCCGTCCCGGGCGCCGGCGAAATCGCCGGCCTTCAGGGCCTTGACGATCGCGACATGCTCGCCGGCGGGATCGAGCTCGCCGCTGCGCATCAGGGGCTCGACGGAGGCAGAGAGCATGCGCATGTAAGGGCCGAAGCGCAGCCACAGGGTCTCGATCAGCTGCTGCAGCACCTCGGAGCCGGAGGCGCGGTAGATGGTGAAGTGGAACTGCTGGTTCCTGGCCATCAGGTCGTAGACGTTGGCGCCGAGGCCGATCACATGCTGTTCGCCGGCGATGCGCTCCAGGGTCGCAATGTCCGTCGGGGTGAGGTTCGGCATGCCGAGTTCGGCGGCCAGCCCTTCCACGGCGATGCGGGCGCGGCAGAGATCGTCCAGCCGGGAGAGCGTGACGATCGGAATCCTGGCCGAGCCGTTGGCGGCGACTTCCAGCGCATTTTCCGCCGCCAGCCGGCGCAGTGCCTCGCGCACCGGCATGTTGCTGGTTCCGAAGGTTTCGGCGAGCGAGGCAATGGTCAGCGTTTGGCCGGGATCGAAATTGCCGGCCATGAGCGCGTTTCTCAATTGTTGATAGACGCTCTCCTGGATCGTCGTTCTGGAGGACACCGGTTCCAGGGCTATGCGCACGCTCGCTTCCTTTTCGCTTTTCAGGACTCGTTCATGGTAGAACGAAGGGCGGGCGAAAGGAAAGGGGTCTCCCGGAGCGGCCGTCAGGCTTCCTCCGCTTCCCAGCTTGCCCGATCGGTCGCGGGCGCGGTCCGATCGCTCTTCGCCCGGCGCTTCCGTAAGCCAAGGCCGACGCCGATGAGGGCGAGGGCGCCGCCGATGGCATGGTAGGAATGCAGCTGTTCGCCAAGAAGCGCCCAGGCCAGCGCCGCAACGACGATGGGCAGGAGATTGATCAGCAGCGAGGTCCGGCTCGCCCCGAGCTTATGGATGCCGACCATCCAGCAGAGCGGCGCGATCAGTGAGGTCGGGATCGCGGCATAAAGGATCAGCGGCAGGTTCGCCGTGGTGATTGGCGAGATATCGCCCATGAGAAAAACCGGGATCAGCAGCAAGGTCGAAAAGCCGATCTGCCAGAAGAGTTGCTGCCACATCGGCAGCGGCATCGCCCAGCGCTTCAGCATCACGCCATAGAGCGCGTTCGAGAGCACGGCGATTATCATCAGGCCGTCGCCGATATGGAAGCCGCCGGTGACCAGCCGCATCGGATCGCCCTGCGACGTCAGATAGACAAGCCCGATCAGGGAGATTGCCCCGCCGGCGAGGCTCGCAACGGTAAGCCTTTCGCCCGCCAGCAAGCCGGCAAGCACTGTCGACAGCAGCGGCATCAAAGCGATCATGACGCCCATATTGACGGCCGAGGTGGTTTTGGCCGCCTCGTAGGCGAGGCTCTGGTAGATCACCATGCCCAGCGCGCCGAGAGTGGCGAGCTTCAGCCAATGTTCGCGCAACTGTGCCCGGTTGCGCCATGCTGCCCGGCCGATAAACGGAAGCAGCACGACGAAGGCGAGCAGCCAGCGATAGAAGGAGATGGAACCCGGCGAGATGACGCCGGCAGACGCCTTGGTGACGACCGTATTGCCGGACCAGATCAGCACCGTCAGCAGCGGCGCAAGACCCGCCGCGCTGAGGATGGAGGTGGACGTGTTCGGCTGGGTGTTCATGGAATCGGTCTCTCGTCGTCTTCTGGCTTGGGGCAAAATGCAGGAAGGCGGACGTGGTTCGCCATCCCGGCCTTTCTACCCTTTGTCCGAATCGTGGTATATAACGATATCAAGACAAACGGTAGTGAAATGAGGACATGTCGGTCAGGGTTCCACGCATCGAGGGCGATCCGCCCAACCCGGTTTCCTTCCGAACCGAGAACTATAAGGCGGGCACGGTTTTTCCCAACAAGAGCCAGCCCTGGGGCGAGCTCAACTATGCGCTTGTCGGCGTCTGCGAGTTCGATATTCAGGGCGTCCCTTATCTGTCGCCGCCGCATTATGCCATCTGGCTGCCGCCAGACACCATGCATGGCGCTCATAACAAGCATGATCTGCGCTATGTCACCGTCTATGTCGAGCGCGCGCTCTGCATCGATCTGCCGGATACGCCTTCGACGCTCAGCATCAGCCCGCTGCTGAAGGCGATTCTGGCGGATTTCGCGGCGCGCGATGTCACCATACCGGAAACGGCCGAGGACTTGCGGCTCGCGCAGGTTCTGGTCGATCAGATTCGGGCGGCGCCACGCTGCGAGAGCTACCTGCCGCTTTCGGACGATCCGCTGCTCGGTCCCGTACTGAGCGCTTTGCAGTCCGATCCCGGCGACCGGCATTCCCTGGTGGAATGGGCGCGCCGGATGGGGACGACCGAGCGCACGTTGTCGCGGCGCTGTCAGGACGATCTCGGCCTTTCCTTCAACGAGTGGCGACAGCGCCTGAAACTGGTTGCCGCGTTGTCGCTGATCGAGGCGGGCGAGCCCGTGCACCGGATCGCATCGCGGCTGGGTTACAGCAATGCGTCCGCCTTCATTGCCATGTTCCGCAGGCTGACGGGCACGAGCCCACTGCAGATGCGTTAGGCTTGTCACGCATTGGCGCATGCAAGGCTCCGTCAAAACGATCTTCAGCTTGCGCTGTTCTTTCGGATCGTCGCCGTTTCCGTATGGCGGAAATGCCCCGATTTTCGGAGGCCGAGCGTACGACCCTTATGCTCGGGGAGGCGATCACCCGGCTCGCCGACCGAGCGGATGTCGTGATCGATCGACGAGATCTGGAACCGGTTGACTTCGACAGTCCATCAGCCGGCAGGTGCTTTCGGGAAATGATCCTTCACGAGGGCTGCGCCTTCTTCTCACGCGCCGGAGAAAAAGGCGCCCCGGCGTTTCAAGCTTCCGCGACGCGCGATGTCACCAGCAGCTTTGCCAGCCAGTCGACGAAGACGCGCACCTTGTTGCTGAGGTGGCGATTGGGTGGATAGACGATATGCAGGGGCAGCGACGGGCGTGTCCAGCCGGGTAGGATCGGGACGAGTTCGCCGCTGGCAAGCGCGTCCCGCGCCATGAAGCTCGGAACCTGCGCGATGCCCAGCCCGGTCAAGGCGGCCTCGACGTAGCTGCGGCTGTCGTTCACCGAAAGGATGTAGCGCGGGCTGATTTCCAGGGACTCGTTGCCGCGTTCGAAGGTGAAAGGAACCGTGCGGCCGGTTTGAGCGCGAAAATAGCTGACGGCATAGTGACTGGTTTCCAGCTCGTCCGGCCGTTCCGGCATGCCATGCTTCTCGATGTAGAGCGGAGCGGCACAGGTGACGAGATGTATTTCGCCGACGCGGCGGGCAATCAGCGACTGGTCGCTCGGAATGCCGGCACGCAGGGCGCAATCGACGTTTTCCGCGAGATAATCGACGAGCCGGTCGCCGACGCCGAGGTCGATATGGATATCGGGGTAACGCTGGTGGAAGTCGCATAGCGCCGGCATGACAATGCGTTCGGCGAAGGCACCGGCCATCTCGACACGCAGGCGCCCGCTCGGCAGGCTCTGCGAATTGCTGATGCTGCCGTCCAGCTCCTCTATTTCCGAGAGGATCTGAACTGCGCGCTCGTAATAGAGCGCGCCATCCGTCGTCACCATGACGCGGCGGGTCGTCCGGTTGAGAAGCTTGGCATGCAGATGCGCTTCCAGCGACTGGATGAGCGTCGTCACCGTCGCTTTCGGCATGGAAAGGGCCGCTGCTGCGCGGGTGAAATTACCCGTTTCCACCACACGCGCGAATGCCCGCATTGCTGACAACTGATCCATTCTATGATGTCCCTCGACGCCGAAGAAAAGGAGTCGATTGTTTGTGATCCTGAATAGTCTGATCGAATATAGGCTACTTATTCTCGAGGCGGAATAACAATATGTTTTTATCGTGATTGATGCAATGCGGCATGGGGGCGCCAAGGATCGCATTTTCGAGAATATGATTGCAAAGCATGATAAACCGCTTGTGGATTGGATCATATTTACTCGAGCAGACAGGGATTTGGGTCGATGAGTGCGCCGTGGAAAGATGTTGTGCTGGAAAACGTGCCTACGGGGCCGGTGGCAGCTCGGATCTACAACGGCGAAGGTTTGAAGAAAGCAGCACCTCTCGTGCTTTATCTGCACGGCGGCGCTTTTCTCGACACCGAGCACGCGACCGACAGACCGGTGGCCGCAAGCCTCGCCGAGGCCGGTGCCATCGTGGTTGCGGCTGATTATACGAGCTGCAATCAGAATGCTTTTCCGAAGGTGCTGGAATGCGCCTACGGGATTCTCGCCTACCTCAGCAACAAGCGGAACATGCTTGCGCTGGGTGGGGCGAAAAAATCGCTGCTGTTTGTCGCCGGAGAGGAATCGGGTGGCAATGTCGCAGCGGGTGTCGCTTTAAAGGCGCGCGATCAGATACCCGGTTCGCTGGACGGACAGGTGCTGATATCGCCTTTGCTCGATCCATTCATGGGATCGAAATCTTTCCTCCAGGCGGAGGAAAGCGGCATGCGCGAGCGCTGGACGGAAGGCTGGAACCGATACCTGGGTTTCCTGGGCGGAGTCTGCCACCCCTATGCAGCGCCTCGATACTGTTCGCGGCTTTCGGGCCTCGCGCCGGCATTGGTGCTCACGGCCGAGGACGACCCGCTCCGCGACGAGAGCATGGAATACGGCAGTCGGCTGAAAGCGGCCGGGGTCCGTGTTCGCCAGCAAGTCCTTCCCGCCGGGACAGGCTGGCCCACTCTCTACGGCGGGCAGTCGAAGGACAAGCCTTCGTGGCAGCAGGATGTCTGCTGTTGTTTCAAGGGCTTTGTCGAAGACGTGCAGGCTTGATCGACCAGGGTATCCCGTTCGCGAGGAACAAGCGCGGACCGGACCGGATGTCGAAGGCACGAGACCGGAGCGATGGTCACGCGGATAAGCGGCGCTTCGGGCCCCCGATTTTATTGCGACGATAGGAATTCGGTCTCGTATCCCAAGACGAGGCCAAAGGAGAGACCAACATGAAGTCCAACGGTAAAAGCTGGGCCCTGTGGGGCGCCGGCATGGGTGTTGCTGCGGCTGTTGCAGGCGCGGCTTTCTATCTGGAGCTGCCGCGCGGCGCTCAGGCAACCGAAACGGCCAGCCAGGCGGCACCGCCGGCCATCCCCGTCACCGTTGCTGCCGTCGAGCCGCGCGACGTCACGGCGTGGCAGGAGTTTTCCGGCCGGCTCGAGGCTATCGACCGCGTCGAGATCCGGCCGCGCGTTGCCGGAGCGATTCAATCGGTGCATTTCCGCGAAGGCGCTTTGATCAAGCAGGGCGACCTTCTGGTGACGATCGATCCCGCACCCTACGAGGCGGCCGTCGCCCAGGCACAGGCTGAGGTGGGCGCCGCAAAAGCCAAGCTCGACCTTGCCAAGGTCGAGGTCGATCGCGGCCAGAAGCTCTCCGACAGCAGAACGATCTCGCAGAGCGACATGGACACGCGCATCAGCAACTATGCCGAGGCGGGCGCCAATCTGAAAGCGGCCGAGGCGGCTTTGCAGACGGCGCAGCTCAACCTCGATTACACGCAGGTCCGCGCTCCCATCGCCGGCCGTGTCGGCAAGATCGCCGTCACCGTGGGCAACCTCGTGGCTGCCGGTTCTTCCTCGCCGGCGCTGACGACGCTCGTTTCTGTCGATCCGATCTATGCGAGCTTCAGCGCCAACGAGCAGACCGTGACCCAGGCCCTGGCCGAACTGCCGGCCACCGGCGGAGCCGTTCCGCCCGTCGAGCAGATCCCGGTGCAGATCGGCACGGCAAGCGATGACGGCACGCCGATCAAGGGCAAGCTGCAGCTGATCGACAACGAAGTCGATGCCGCGAGCGGCACCGTCAGCGTTCGCGCCGTCTTCGGCAATGGCGGCGGACGTCTCATCCCCGGCCAGTTCGTGCGGGTCCGCATGGGCCAGCCGAAGGCCGAGACCAAGCTGCTGATCAGCGAACGGGCGATCGGCACCGATCAGGACAAGAAGTTCGTCTTCGTGGTCGGCGCAGACAACAAGGTCGAGTATCGTCCCGTCAGCCTCGGCGACACCTCGGACGGCCTGCGCATCGTCAGGTCGGGCCTGAACGCCGGCGACCGGATCATCGTCAACGGTCTGCAGCGGGTTCGCCCGGGTGCCGTGGTCGATCCGAAGCCGGAAGAGAAGGTCGCCGCCAAGTAATTCATCCGGCCGGAATGTTTAGCTTCCGGCCGTTCGTTCCAATGCTTCGATTTTGCAATGCTCGTGGTGCCTCCTGGGCCGCGGGCCGGGACTTTCTTGTCCCTTGATTCACTCGTGGAGAGGGTTCTGCCATGAACATCTCAAGATTTTTCGTCGACCGTCCGGTGTTTGCCGGCGTGCTGTCGATCCTCATCGTGGTCGCCGGCCTGATCGGTCTGAAGCTGCTGCCGATTTCCGAATATCCGGAAGTCGTGCCGCCATCGATCGTCGTCACCGCCCAATATCCGGGCGCCAACCCCAAGGTCATCGCCGAGACGGTGGCAACGCCGATCGAGGAACAGATCAATGGCGTCGAAGGCATGCTCTACATGAGCAGCCAGGCGACATCGGACGGACTGCTGACGCTGACCGTCACCTTCAAGCTCGGCACCGATCCGGACAAGGCGCAGCAGCTCGTGCAGAACCGCGTCTCGCAGGCGGAACCCCGCCTGCCGCAGAACGTGCGTGACCTCGGTATCACCACGGTCAAGAGCTCGCCCGACTTGATGATGGTGGTCAACCTCATCTCGCCGGACAATCGCTACGACATCACCTATCTGCGCAACTACGCCACGTTGAACGTCAAGGACCGGCTCGCCCGCATCGACGGCGTCGGCCAGGTCCGCGTGTTCGGCTCGGGCGATTATTCGATGCGCGTCTGGGTCGATCCGCAGAAAGCGGCGGAGCGCGGTCTCGCCGCAAGCGACATCGCCAACGCCATTCGCGCGCAGAACATCCAGGCGGCTGCCGGCATCATCGGCCAGTCGCCGAGCGTTCCCGGCATCGACGTGCAGTTGAACGTCAACGCCCAGGGCCGTCTGACGACGCCGGAGGAATTCGGCAACATCATCGTCAAGAGCGGCAGCAATGGCGAGATCACGCGTCTGCGAGACGTCGCCCGCATCGAACTCGGCGCCGCCGATTATTCGCTGCGCTCGCTGCTCGACGGCAAGCCGGCCGTCGCCATTCCGGTCTTCCAGTCGCCGGGCTCCAACGCGATCACCATCTCGGACAACGTCGTCAAGACGATGAACGAGCTGCAGACCGCAATGCCCGACGGCGTGAAATATGAAATTGTTTACGACACCACGCAGTTCGTGCGCGCGTCTATCGACAAGGTCGTGCACACGCTGCTCGAGGCCATCGTGCTCGTCGTCATCGTCGTCATCCTGTTCCTGCAGACATGGCGCGCCTCGATCATCCCGCTGATCGCCGTTCCGGTCTCGATCATCGGCACCTTCGCCGTGATGTATATCTGCGGTTTCTCGATCAACGCTCTCAGTCTCTTCGGTCTGGTGCTGGCGATCGGTATCGTGGTGGACGACGCCATCGTGGTTGTCGAAAACGTCGAGCGCAACATCGAGAACGGCCTCAGCCCGCGTGAAGCGACCTATCGCGCCATGCGGGAAGTCTCCGGCCCGATCATCGCGATCGCGCTGGTGCTGGTCGCCGTCTTCGTGCCTCTGGCCTTCATCTCCGGCCTGTCGGGCCAGTTCTATCGCCAGTTCGCCCTGACGATCGCGATTTCCACCGTCATTTCCGCCTTCAATTCGCTGACCTTGTCTCCGGCTCTGGCGGCGATGCTTCTGAAGGATCACCATGCGCCGAAGGACATGCTGACGCGGGTGATGGACTTCGCGTTCGGCTGGTTCTTCCGCGGCTTCAACAAGGTCTTCCATCGCGGCTCTTCCGCCTATGGCAAGGGCGTCGGCGGCATCCTGTCGGTGAAAAGCCTCGTCATGGTCGTCTACCTCGCGCTCATCGGCGCGACCTACTACCTGTTCCAGGCCGTCCCCGGCGGCTTCGTTCCGCAGCAGGACAAGCAGTATCTGATCGGCTTTGCCCAGCTGCCCGACGGCGCGACCCTCGACCGCACGGATGACGTTATCCAGCGGATGAGCAAGATCGCCCTGGAACAGCCGGGCGTCGAGCATGCGATCGCCTTCCCGGGCTTGTCGATCAACGGCTTCACCAACTCCTCCAACGCCGGCATCGTCTTCGTGACGCTGAAGGCATTCGAGGATCGAACGACGCCCACTCTGTCGGGCGGGGCGATCGCCATGCAGCTGAACCAGAAGTTCGGCGCGATCCAGGATGCCTTCATCGCCATGTTCCCGCCGCCGCCCGTCCAGGGTCTCGGCACGACCGGCGGCTTCAAGCTACAGATCGAGGACCGTGCCGGTCTCGGCTATCAGGCGCTCGACCAGGCCAACAAGGCGTTCCTCGCCAAGGCCTACCAGACGCCGGAACTGACGGGCATCTTCTCGAGCTACCAGATCAACGTGCCGCAGCTCTTTGCCGATCTCGATCGCGCCAAGGCCGAACAGCTCGGCGTCTCCGTGACCGATGTCTTCGATACGCTGCAGATCTATCTGGGTTCGCTCTACGTCAACGACTTCAACGCATTCGGCCGCACCTACAGCGTGCGCGTGCAGGCGGACGCCCAGTTCCGTTCGCATGCCAGCGATATCGGCCAGTTGAAGGTTCGCTCGGCGTCGGGCCAGATGATCCCGCTATCGGCGCTCCTGAAGGTCGAGGCCAGTACCGGGCCGGAACGCACGACCCGCTATAACGGCTTCCTTGCCGCCGATATAAACGGAGGACCGGCACAGGGCTACTCGTCCGGCCAGGCGCAGGCTGCCGTCGAGCGGATCGCCAGCGAGACGCTGCCTCCGGGCATCGGCTTCGAATGGACGGATCTGACCTATCAGCAGATCCTGGCCGGCAGCTCGGGCGTCATCATCTTCCCGCTGGCCTTGCTGCTCGTCTATCTCGTGCTGGCTGCCCAGTATGAAAGCGTCACCCTGCCGCTTGCGATCGTCATGATCGTGCCGATGGGTGTGCTGGCCGCCTTGACGGGCGTTTGGCTGACGGGGGGCGACAACAACATCTTCACGCAGATCGGCCTGATGGTGTTGGTGGGGCTTTCGGCGAAGAACGCGATCCTGATCGTGGAATTCGCCCGCGAGCTGGAGCTGGAAGGCCGCAAGCCGGTGCAGGCGGCAATCGAGGCGAGCCGCCTGCGTCTGCGCCCGATCCTGATGACCTCCATGGCCTTCATCATGGGTGTCGTGCCGCTGGTCACGTCGACCGGCGCCGGCGCCGAGATGCGCGCGGCCATGGGCGTCGCAGTGTTCGCCGGCATGATCGGCGTCACCTTCTTCGGCATCTTCATGACGCCGGTTTTCTATGTGCTGATCCGCAGCCTGACGGGCAACCGTCCGCTGAAGCAGCACCATCACAACGACAACGACCATTCGGCGGCGGTACTCCCGATCGCCGCCGAATAGGAGCCGTGCCGAGGATACTCCAGTGCTCGACACGCTATGGGCGGGACCGCAAGGTCCCGCCTTTTGCGTTCACGGCTCTGCATGTTTATTTTGCTAATGGAATACGATTCCTGAAGAATTTGCCGCATGGCCGCCAATTTCCTTTGCATGCTGGCAGCATGGGTTTATCAAGCTCTTGGATGAGTTGATTAACGTACGTCGGGCATGAGGAGTTGCCCGTGGACCGAAAGTTTTCAAGGGCGATGGGGGGCCGGAGACCATGGCTGGATGCAACAGCCACGATCGGACCCGATGCCGCTTTGGAGCCTGCGCGGTTCAATTCGGAGGATAGTCTATGGGCGGCAGGAAGATCGCTTTTCTCGGAACGGGATTGATGGGAGCGCCGATGGCGCGGCGGCTGCTGGCCGCCGGCTTTGCCGTCACCGTCTGGAATCGCGACAGAAGCAAGGCGGAGCCTCTGGGCGCCGAGGGCGCTGTCGTCATGGATACGGCGGTTGAGGCGGCGCGGGGAGCATCGGTACTGTTCACCATGCTCACCAATGGCGGCGCCGTCAGCGAAGTCCTGTTCGGCAGCGGCGTTGCCGATGTACTGGAGGCCGGTGCGGTCGTGGTCGATACCAGCTCGATATCGCCCGCGGCTGCCCGCGAACATGCGGTAAAGCTCGCCGAACGCGGTATCAGGCATGTCGATGCCCCGGTGTCGGGCGGCGTCGTGGGTGCGGAGGGCGGAACGCTCGCGATCATGGCCGGCGGCGAAGCCGATGTCATAGACAGCGTCCGCGATATAATGGCGCCGTTCGGCCGCGTGACCCGCGTCGGCCCGAGCGGTACGGGGCAATTGGCAAAGCTCGGCAATCAGCAGATCGTTGCCGTCACCATCGGAGCCGTCGCGGAAGCGATGCTGCTGGTCGAAGCCGGTGGCGGATCGCCTGAAGCCTTTCGCGCCGCCATTCGTGGCGGTTTTGCCGAAAGCCGGATTCTGGAGCTGCATGGCCAGCGGATGATCGAGCGCAATTTCGAACCCGGCGGAACGGCACGCAACCAGCTGAAGGACCTCGACACCGTTCTGGCTACGGCCGAGGGCCTGTCGCTTCGCTTGCCGCTGACCGAGGTGGTGAGGGCGGAGTTTGCCGAATTCGTCGAGGACGGCGGCGGCGAGCGGGATCACAGCGGTTTGCTGCAGCATCTGGAAGACAAGAATGCCCGAGGAAAGGCTTGAGGAAGAGATGAGCGAGAAGGGTGCATCCAAGCGTCGCCTGCGTTCGCAGGACTGGTTCGACAATCCGGATCATATCGATATGACGGCGCTCTATCTTGAGCGCTTCATGAACTACGGCATCACGCCGGAGGAACTGCGGTCGGGCAAGCCGATCATCGGCATTGCCCAGAGTGGCAGCGACCTGACGCCCTGCAACCGGCATCACCTCGATCTTGCCAAGCGCGTGCGCGACGGCATTCGCGATGCCGGCGGCATTCCGATCGAGTTTCCGACCCATCCGATCTTCGAGAACTGCAAGCGCCCGACGGCGGCGCTCGATCGCAATCTCGCCTATCTCGGCCTGGTGGAAGTGCTCTATGGCTATCCGCTCGACGGCGTCGTCCTTACCACCGGCTGCGACAAGACCACGCCGTCGGCGCTGATGGCGGCTTCCACGGTCAATATTCCGGCAATCGTTCTCTCCGGCGGCCCGATGCTCGATGGCTGGCATGAGGGCGAGCTTGCCGGCTCCGGCACGGTGATCTGGCGCTCGCGCCGCAAGCTGGCGGCGGGCGAGATCGACGAGGAGGAGTTCATGGAGGCCTCGCTCGCCTCGGCGCCCTCGATCGGCCATTGCAATACGATGGGAACGGCCTCGACCATGAATGCCATGGCGGAAGCGCTCGGCATGTCGCTGACCGGCTGCGCCGCCATTCCCGGCGCCTATCGCGAGCGCGGCCAGATGGCCTATCGCACCGGACGGCGCGCGGTCGAACTGGTGCTGGAAGATATCAAGCCTTCCGACGTGCTGACGCGGGAGGCTTTCCTCAATGCCATCCGCGTCAATTCCGCCATCGGCGGCTCGACCAATGCGCAGCCGCATCTGGCCGCCATGGCCAAGCATGCCGGCGTCGCGCTTTATCCCGACGACTGGCAGGTGCACGGCTTCGACATTCCGCTGCTCGCCAATGTGCAGCCGGCGGGCGCCTATCTCGGCGAGCGCTTCCATCGCGCCGGCGGCGTTCCGGCCGTCATGTGGGAGCTGTTGCAGGCCGGCAAGCTGGACGGAAACTGTCCGACGGTGACGGGCAGGACGATGGCGGAAAACCTGAAGGGCCGGCAGGCAACGGATCGCGAGGTCATCCGTCCATTCGCCGAGCCGCTGAAGGAGCGCGCCGGCTTCCTCGTTCTCAAGGGAAATCTCTTCGATTTCGCCATCATGAAGATGAGCGTCGTGTCCGAGGAGTTTCGCAGCCGCTATCTGCAGGAGCCGGGCCACGAAGGCGTGTTCGAGGGCAGGGCCGTCGTCTTCGACGGATCGGAGGATTATCACAAGCGCATCAACGATCCCGGCCTCGGCATCGACGAGAGGACGATCCTCGTCATCCGCGGCGCCGGACCGATCGGCTGGCCGGGCTCTGCCGAAGTCGTCAACATGCAGCCGCCGGACGCGCTTTTGAAGCGGGGCATCCGCAGCCTGCCGACCATCGGCGACGGGCGGCAATCGGGCACGGCCGACAGCCCGTCGATCCTCAACGCCTCGCCGGAGAGTGCCGCTGGCGGCGGCCTTGCCTGGCTCAGGACCGGTGACGTCATCCGCATCGATTTCAATCAGGGCCGTTGCGACATGCTGGTGGACGAGGCGGAAATTCAGCGCCGCAAGGGCGACGGCATTCCCGCCGTTCCGCCGGATGCGACGCCATGGCAGCGCATCTACCGCCATTCGGTCACGCAGCTTTCCGATGGCGCGGTGCTCGACGGTGCTGCCGATTTCCGCAACATCGCCGCCATTCCGCCTCGGCATAATCACTAGCCGGGATTTTGGAAAAAACCGCTGATTGGAAACAATGCGCTGCCATTAAAGTTCGTGAAAGGGAGTAGTGCATATATATTTAGCGGCAGTCAGGCAGTCTCTTCAAATTCCGAAGGGGGTGGAGCTCTTTGGCAGAGACGATATCAGGACGAAGCGAGGAAGAGTTCCAGGACCTTTTGAGAAGGCTGGAGCTGGCGCTGGAGGCGTCTCAAATCGGTGTCTGGCAGCATAACGTCAATGACCAGGAACTGCTCTGGGATCTCCAGATGCACAGGCTCTACGGAACCCGCCGGCACAATCGCAGGGTCTCTTCCGATGTCTGGATGAAGGCGCTGCATCCGGAGGATCTGGAAAGGGCGATCAACGACTTCGACACCGCCCTGGAGAACAAGGGCTTCTACAATTCCCAGTTCCGCATCATCCTGCCCGGCGGAGAGGTGCGCCACCTGCGCTCGCGCGCACATTACTACGAAGGCCCTGATGGAGCGCCCTCCTTCATCGGCGCCGAATGGGATGTCACCGCCGACGTTCTGCTCAATCGGGAACTGACGAAGCAGAAAGCCATTGCCGAAGCGCGCGCCGTGGCGCTGGAACAGAGCCGATCGCGGATAGAGCATGCCGCCGATCACGACTATCTGACGGGGCTTCCCAATCGCCGTTATTTCGACCGGCGGCTGGCCGAGCTGCGCAAGGACGCGTCGGTCGAGACCTTGGCCGTGCTTCATATCGATCTCGATGGTTTCAAGGAAATCAACGACAAATGGGGCCATGCCGCCGGCGACGCCACGCTGCAGAGCGCAGCCGCGCGAATCTCCGGCGCGATCACCGCCAACGATGTCGTCGCGCGCATCGGCGGCGATGAATTCGTGGCTGTTCTGGTCAATGTCGGCAGCGTCGAGAAGCTGAAGGCGATCGCGGACGATATTTTCTCGCGCTTGCGGCGCGAGGTGCGTTTCGGCAACGAGATGTTGAAGATCGGTGCTTCCATCGGCGTCGCCATGAGCGGGGCCGAGGGTGCGGGCAACCTGCTGGCGGAATCCGATGTGGCCCTCTTTCAAGCCAAGAAGCTCGGGCGCAACCGGGTGGAGTTCTTCACATCGAAGCTGCAATCCGATCTGCAGGCGGAACGCCGGCTGGCCGATGAATTGCGGCTGGCGCCGGTGCTGCGCCAGATCGAACCCTTCTATCAGATTCAGGTGGATGCCCGCACCCGCAGCATCGTCGGGCTGGAAGCGCTGGCGCGCTGGCGGCATCCTGAAAGAGGTCTGTTGAACCCGGCCGCCTTCCTCAAGGTTGCCGACGAATACGGACTTACCGCCGAGATCGATGCGTCCGTGCTGAAAAGCGCGCTGGCAGACCGGGCCGCCTGGGTCTCGCAAGGTCTCTCGCCGCCGCGCATCGCCGTCAATATCTCCGGCCGGCGGCTTGCCGATCCCGATCTGATCGACGGATTGCGGGCACTCAGGATACCCCGCCACGCCATCGCCTTCGAACTGGTGGAAACCATATTTCTCGACGATCCCGACGACAGGGTGCTCGCCAATATCGCCGGCATCAAGGAAATGGGGATCGATATCGAGATCGACGATTTCGGCTCGGGCCATGCCTCGCTGATCGGCCTGGTGAAGCTCAAGCCGAAACGGCTGAAGATCGACCGGCAGCTGGTAACGGCGATAGCCATATCCGACGAACAGCGCCGTCTCGTCGGTTCCATCGTCGAAATTGCGCAGGCTCTGAATGTCGAGGTCGTCGCCGAAGGGGTGGAAACCGAGGATCACGCGCGTATTCTGGCCGAGCTCGGCTGCGACGAGCTGCAGGGTTATGCGATCGGCTATCCCGCTTGCGAAAGTGAGACCGCTATTTTGCTGAAATCGGCCCAGGCAACGAGCCGGAGCCGATCGCCAGCCGGTGCCGGCGTGCGTGCTACTGAATCTGCAGGGCAACGATCAGACCATAGCTGATGGCGCCCAGCGTCAGCAGCGATAGGGTGGCCGCCGCGATCACCCGGCCGCCGGCATGGGCGACGGAACGGATATTTACCGAGAGACCGAGCGCAGCCATGGCGATGACGGTCAGGATGCCGGAAACCGTTTCCATCGGCACCACCAGCGTATCCGGAATAAGCCCGAAGGAGCGAAGGGCCATCAGGCCGAGAAAGCCGCAGATGAACCACGGAACCAGCGAATGATGGTGCCCGGTGCGTCCGTCCGTGCCGGCGGTCTCCGCCTTGGTGATGATGCCGAGCAGGAAGATGACCGGACCGAGCATCAGGACGCGGACGAGCTTGACCAGCGTGCCGGTCTGGACGGCGAGCAGGCCGACGGGGGCGGTCGCGGCCAGCACCTGCGGCACGGCGTAGACCGTCAGTCCGGCCAGGGTGCCATATTGCGGAACGCTCATGCCGAGATGGAAATAGAGAAGCGGCAGCAGGAACACGGCGGCGATGCCGAGGACGGCGGTGAAGGCGAGGGCTGCGGCGATTTCCTGCGAATCCGCCTCGATCACCGGTGCGACGGCGACGATGGCCGAGTTGCCGCATATCGAATTGCCGCAGGCGATCAGCGTTGCGAGCCTGGGTGGCAGGCCAAGCGCCCGCCCGATCATATAGGTGGCGGCGATCGACAGGACCACGACGATGGCGATCCCGGCGATCAGCCAGACACCTGCGCCGCGGATCGCCGAAAGGCTGATGGAGGCGCCGAGGAGGACGATGGCGATTTCCAAAAGAAACTTGGCGCTGAAATCGATGCCCGGCTTCATGGCCGGCTTCAGCGGCCTGATCGTGCAGACGGCGATGCCGAGCGCGATGGCAAGCACCAGGCTTTCGATCCATCGGCCGCCGAGAAGGCTGGTTTCAACATGTTCGGCGGCATAGGCCAAAAGAGCGACGGCGCAGGTCAGCGCCAGGCCTGGGAGGATCATATTCGTGCGTTGGGCAATGGACATATCGTGCCGTCATTCATTTGTTATGCTTTGGTGACGGTAGGAAAGTCTCATCTGTCTATGTCGACATCCATCGAATATTATCCTATGTTTCGTTCGATTAATTAGAATGATTTCCCATGACCTTCGAGCAACTCGCCATTTTCGTCGCCGTCGCGGAGCGAGAGCACCTGACGCAGGCCGCGGAAGCCATCCACCTGACACCCTCCGCCGTCAGCTCCGCGATCAAGAACCTGGAAGCCTATTACGGCGTCGAACTCTTCCATCGTGTCGGCCGGCGGATCGAACTCACGGAAACCGGCCGCTCTTTCCTGGGTGAAGCCAAGGCGACGCTTGCGCGCGTGCGCTCGGCAGAGCTCATGCTCTCGGAATTGGGCGGGCTGCAGCGTGGCCGGCTCAGCCTCTATGCGAGCCAGACCATTGCCAGCTACTGGCTGCCGCCGCTGCTGATGCGGTTCCACCGCGACTATCCCGGCATCGAGCTGGACCTGACGATCGGCAATACCCGCACCGTCACCGAGGCCGTGGTCGACGGTGCGGCCGAACTGGGTTTCATCGAAGGCGAGGTCGATGCGCCGGCACTATCGATGAAGATCGTCGCGCAGGATGCACTCGTCATCGTCGTGCCGCCGCACCACCCCTGGGCGGGCGGGCGGCAACTGACGGCCGCCGATCTTGCCGGCGGCACATCCTGGGTGATGCGCGAGGAGGGGTCTGGCACTCGTTCGGAATTCGAGAATGCGGTCGCCAGGCTCGGCGCGGCGCCCCGGGAACTCGAGGTGGCGCTGGTCCTGCCGTCCAACGAAGCCGTTCTGTCGGCGGTTTGCGTGGGTCAAAGTGCGGCGGCTATTTCCAGCGCGGCGGCGAAAGCCTATCTCGGGCAGGGGCTGCTGGTTCAGGCAACCTTCGATCTGCCCGCCCGCAGCTTCCGGCTGCTGCGCCACAAGGAGCGCCATGCCAGCAAGGCGGCCCAGACGCTGGAAGCCATGTGCAAGACTTATCGCAAGTCCATCGCCTTCGACGCAGACGAGCGCGAGCAATAGAGCATTTCCGCCTTTCTTCGAATCGCGAAAACGCTTCATCCTTTTGTTCTTGCGCAATTCCGGACGGAAAACCGCTATGCACTTTTCCTGGAATTCCGGCAGGCTATCGCCGTTCCAGCCGCTGCCGGTTGGCGACCACGAGGTCGATCTCGTTGCGATCCAGCATGGCGCGAATATCGGCCGGAGGCGTATCGTCCGTCACCAGGACATCGAAGGATGCCGGCTCGCTGAGGACGATCGGCGCGCTGCGGCCGAACTTGGCGCTGTCGGCGACGACGATGCGATTTTCGGCGCGGGCAGCCGCTTCCCGTGAATATTCGGCCTCTTCAAGATCGTGCAGCATGAAGCCCGACGTCGCGTTGATGGCGCCGACCGAAAGAATGGCGTGGCGCACATTGAAACGGCGCAGGAAATTGGCGGCTTCCATGCCGAAGGCGCCGCCATCATGGCCGCGCAGTTCGCCGCCGGCAAAGAAGACGCGGTTGCCGTTGCGGGTGGCAAGCGCGTGGGCGACCGCGATGGCATTGGTGACGACGAAGAGATTCTGATGCTTTTGCAGCGCGACCGCGATGAAGGCGGTGGTCGAGCCGACGTCGAGGAAGATCGTGTCGCCATCCTCGATCATGGCGGCCACGGCGGCGGCAATCATCCGCTTGGCTTCGGCATTCTCGTTCATGCGCAGATGCAGCGGCGGCTCGTTCATCGAGTCTTTCAGGTGGACGCCACCATGCACCTTGGTCACAAGCCCGTTGGCTTCCAGGCTGCGGATGTTGCGGCGAATGGTTTCCTCGGAAACGCCGAGCCGTTCGGCCAGGAACTGTATGCGGCTTGCGCCGCCGGCCAGGCGCAGTTCCTCCAGGATCTCGCGTTCGCGATGATTGGAGTGAAGCGGCTGGGATATGCCCGACATGGTGCTTGATCCTATTGAGGGTATCGATCCCAAAAGATGCGTGTCTTCCGGAAAAACGGCCCGTCGCCGCCAGAGGCGTCAACGCGCACGACCCCGATCCGGTTGCCTCGCGCCTGAGTTTTTAAGGCAATTCCCACTGGCGGTGAAGCGTCGTATTCACAATATCCATAGCGCATCCAATCGGGCTTTGCCTTCAAAATCCAACAAAAAGCCAAATAATCGTTTCATTTTGTGGGGCGCGTCTTGACAGCATTGTTTTTGTGAAGAAGCTTCTTATTCCAAAGGATGCGCAGCACCGGAGAGGGGAATGACTGCGACGCCGGAAGACAGGATAAAGTCTCTCGCCATCTGGGACGGGCCGATCGAGATCGCCCCGCTGGTGGGCGGCATTACCAATCGCAACTATCTGGTCGGCAATGCGGGCCGGCGTTTCGTCGTGCGGCTGGGGTCGGATATTCCCGTCCATCACATCAGCCGCGCCAATGAGGTTGCGGCCAGCAGGGCAGCCCATGCCGCCGGCCTGTCGCCGGCCGTTCTCCATCACGAGCCCGGCCTGCTGGTGCTTGACTATATCGATGCGAAGCCGCTGTCTGCGCAGGATATCCGCGAGCCTGCGACGATGGCGCGGGTAGTTAGTCTCGTCCGCTCCTGTCATCGCGATATCGGCCGGCATTTTCGCGGCCCGGCGGCGATTTTCTGGGTCTTCCATGTCGTCAGGGACTATGCGGCGGCTTTGGAAGCGGACGGCAGCCGGCACGAGACGCTGCTCCCTTCCTTCCTGGAGATTGCCGAGCGGCTCGAACGCGAAGCCGGACCTTTCGAGATAGTCTTTGGCCACAACGACCTGCTGGCTGCGAATTTCCTCGACGACGGCAAACGGCTCTGGCTGATCGATTGGGATTATGCCGGCTTCAACACGCCGCTTTTCGACCTCGGCGGCCTTGCCTCCAACAATGAATTCTCCGAGGCACAGGAGGAGGCGATGCTGGCGGCCTATTTCGAGGCCGGTATCAGCGACGATCTGCGCCGGCGCTATCAGGCGATGAAATGCGCGTCGCTCCTGCGCGAGACGATGTGGAGCATGGTTTCGGAAATCCATTCCGACATCGATTTCGATTATTCTTCCTATACAGCTGAAAATCTGCGGCGCTTCGAGAGCGCCTGGCAGGATTTTCGCAATTCTTGAGGTGATGCGATGAAGGAACTGCCGACCACAGCGAAAACCGTCGTCATCGGCGGCGGCATCATCGGCTGCTCGACGGCCTACCATCTCGGCAAGCTCGGCTTCACCGATACGGTGCTGCTGGAGCGCAAGAAGCTGACCTCGGGCACGACGTTCCATGCCGCCGGTCTCGTCGGTCAGCTGCGCACCAGCGCCAACATCACGCAGATGCTCGGCTACTCCGTCGATCTCTATAAGAAGCTCGAGGCGGAGACGGGGCTTGCCACCGGCTGGAAGATGAATGGCGGCCTGCGCCTCGCCTGCAACGAGGAACGCTGGACGGAGGTGAAGCGGCAGGCGACGACCGCGCAATCCTTCGGGTTGCAGATGCATCTCCTGACGCCGCAGGAGGCGCGCGATCTTTGGCCCTTGATGGATGTCGACGACCTTGTCGGCGCAGCCTTCCTGCCGACCGACGGGCAGGCCAATCCTTCCGACATCACCCAGGCGCTGGCGAAGGGCGCCCGCATGAGCGGTGTGTCGATTTTCGAGGATACCGAGGTTCTCGATCTGGAGATCGACAAAGGCCGGATTCGCGCCGTCGTCACGGAGAAGGGCCGTATCGAATGCGAGCGCGTCGTTGTCTGCGCCGGCCAATGGACGCGAACCTTTGCCGCCCGTTTCGGCGTCAACGTGCCGCTCGTCTCGGTGGAGCATCAATATCTCATCACCGAATCCTTCGGTGTGCCCTCCAACCTGCCGACGCTGCGCGATCCGGACCGGCTGACCTATTACAAGGAGGAGGTCGGAGGGCTGGTCATGGGCGGATATGAGCCGAACCCGATCCCCTGGGCGCTCGATGGCATCCCTAAGGATTTCCATTACACGCTGCTCGACAGCAATTTCGATCATTTCGAACAGATCATGGAGCAGGCGCTGGTGCGTGTGCCGGCCTTGCAGACCGCCGGTATCAAGCAGCTCCTTTGTGGCCCGGAGAGTTTTACGCCCGATGGCAATTTCATTCTTGGCGAGGCGCCGGAACTGGGGAATTTCTTCGTCGGCGCCGGCTTTAACGCCTTCGGCATCGCCTCGGCCGGCGGGGCGGGCATGGCGCTTGCCGAATGGGTCGCCAAGGGCGAGCCGCCCTACGATCTCTGGCCGGTCGACATCAGGCGCTTCGGCCGTCCGCATTTCGACACCGACTGGGTGCGCACCCGCACGCTGGAAGCCTATGGCAAGCATTACACCATGGCATGGCCCTTCGAGGAGCATTCGAGCGGGCGGCCCTGCCGCAAGTCGCCGCTTTACGACCGCCTGAAGGCGCAGGGCGCCTGCTTCGGCGAAAAGCTCGGCTGGGAGCGCCCGAACTGGTTTGCCGATCTCTTTGCCGGCGAGGAGCCGAAGGACGTCTACACCTATGGCAGGCAGAACTGGTTCGACGCCGTCGGGCGAGAGCACAAGGCGGTGCGCGAGGCGGCCGTCATCTTCGACCAGACGTCCTTTGCCAAGTTCGTGCTGAAGGGGCGGGATGCCGAGGCGGCGATGTCCTGGATCGCCTCCAACGATGTCGCCAAGCCCGTCGGCGCCTTGACCTATACCCAGATGCTGAACGACCGGGGCGGCATCGAGTGCGACGTCACTGTTGCCCGCATTGCCGAGAACGAATTCTACATCACCACCGGCACCGGCTTCGCTACCCATGATTTCGACTGGATCGCCCGCAATATTCCGCCGGAGATGCATGCGGAGCTGGTGGATGTGACCTCGGCCTATTCGGTGCTGTCGCTGATGGGGCCGAAGTCGCGCGCCATCTTGCAGGCCGTGACCTCGGCCGACGTTTCGAACGCCGCATTCCCCTTCGGCAAGGTGAAGACCGTCGGGATTGCGGGTTGCCCGGTCAGGGCGCTGCGCATCACCTATGTCGGCGAGCTCGGCTATGAGTTGCATGTGCCGGTGGAATATGCCGCTACCGTCTATGACGTGCTGATGGCTGCTGGCCGTGAGCACGGCCTTATCAATGCCGGTTATCGCGCCATCGAAAGCTGCCGTCTGGAGAAGGGATATCGCGCCTGGGGTTCCGATATCGGCCCGGACCATACGCCGGTCGAGGCCGGGCTCGGCTGGGCAGTGAAGATGAAGAAGGACGTCCCATTCCGCGGCAGGGAGGCGATCGCGCGGCAGCTGGCATTCGGCGTGAAGAAGATGCTCGCCTGCTTCGTGCCCGACGATCCCGAGATCGTGCTTCTCGGCCGCGAGACGATCTATCGCGATGGACAACGTGTCGGCTGGCTGTCGAGCGGCGGCTACGGCTACACGATCGGCAAGGCCATCGGTTACGGTTATGTCCGCGACCCCGGCGGCGTGACGGAAGATTTCGTGTTGTCAGGACGCTACGAGCTCGACGTCGCGCAGAGCCGCGTGCCGTGCCAGGTGTCGCTGAAGCCGCTCTATGATCCGCAGATGGTGCGGATCAAGGGGTGACTGCCAGAGGTGCGGGCGAGTTATTCCCCCATCGTTGTTCCAGCTTGGAATTTGCCGAAGTGACACGCGGCAAAACGCGCGTGCGAGCGCGCCCGGACACAGGAAATGCAGGAGAAGCATGGTCGCGCCGGTTGGAAAAGCTGTGATCTGCCTGCTGCGATGCAAGTCGTTTTCCTTGACACGCCGCCGCTTTCATCCTCAATCGGCATGCTGACAACGAACGGAGGCGAAAGACGATGGCGGAGGCGAACATCAAGCTTGAGGAAAGCTGGAAAGAGGCGCTGTCGCAGGAGTTCGAAAGCCCCTACATGCAGCAGCTCAAGGCGTTTCTTGTCGAGGAAAAGCAGCGCGGCAAGGCGATCTTTCCGCGCGGCAGCGAGTATTTCCGCGCCTTGGATCTGACCCCGCTCGATGAGGTACAGGTCGTCATCCTCGGACAGGATCCCTATCATGGCTTCGGGCAGGCACATGGACTCTGCTTCAGCGTGCGCCCCGGCGTGCGCATTCCGCCGTCGCTGGTCAATATCTACAAGGAGCTGGAAACCGATCTCGGCATTCCGCCAGCACGGCACGGTTTCCTGGAAAGCTGGGCGAAACAGGGTGTGCTCTTGCTCAACAGCGTGCTGACGGTCCAGGAATCGCAGGCAGCGTCGCACCAGGGCAAGGGCTGGGAACGTTTTACCGACGCTGTCATCCGCCGCGTCAACGACGAATGCGATGGCGTCGTCTTCATGCTCTGGGGCTCCTACGCACAGAAGAAGGCCGCCTTTGTCGATACCGAACGCCATCTGGTGCTGAAGGCGGCACATCCTTCGCCGCTGTCCGCTCATAACGGCTTTCTCGGCTGCCGGCATTTTTCCAAGGCCAATGCCTATCTGGTCGAGCACGGCAGGGAACCGATCGACTGGGCCCTGCCGAGCAATCCGGACGCGCCGTGAGATGCTGCTCTCATATTCCATTGCTTATCGTTGAACGATCCGAATTTATCGTTCACTTATCGAAGACAATCCGTTTGGCTATTGAGGGCTATCGAAACAGGGCCCGCAAGACCATCTTCTGCCCATGAGAGACGCCTGCCGGTGCAGGCGCAGAAAAGGGGTTAGAGATGCTCAACCAGATCAAAGGTCTTCACCACGTTACCTCGATGGCGGAAGACGCCCGCACCAACAACAAGTTTTTCACGGATACGCTCGGCCTGCGCCGCGTCAAGAAAACCGTGAATTTCGACGCGCCCGATGTCTATCACCTTTACTATGGCGACGAAATCGGCACGCCCGGCACGATCATGACCTACTTCCCGTTCCCGAAGATGGCACGCGGTCGGCCCGGCACCGGAGAGGTCGGCAACACGGTTTACTCCGTTCCGCAGGGTGCCATCGGCTATTGGACCGAGCGGCTTGGCCAGCATGGCGTCGAGGGCCTGAAGGCCGACGAATCCTTCGGCCAGAAGCGCCTGCATTTTTCCGGTCCGGACGGCGATGGCTTCGCTCTCGTCGAGGTCAGGGACGACAAGCGCCTTCCCTGGACCCATGGCGGCGTCGATGCCGAGCATGCCATCAGGGGCTTTCATTCCGTCGCCATGCGGCTGCGGGACGAGGGCGCCACGGCCGAGCTGCTGAAATACATGGGCTACGAGGTGGTCGATACGCATGAAGGCATCAAGCGGCTCGCCATTCCCGGCGGCAACGGTGCCGACTATGTCGACCTCGAAACCATGCCGAACATCAACCGTGCGCTTCCGGGTGCGGGCTCCGTCCACCATGTCGCCTTTGCCGTCGAGAACCGCGCAAAGCAGCTCGAAGTTCGCAAGGCGCTGATGGATACGGGCTACCAGGTGACGCCGGTCATCGACCGCGATTATTTCTGGGCGATCTACTTCCGCACGCCGGGTGGCGTGCTGTTCGAAGTCGCCACCAACGAACCCGGCTTCGACCGCGACGAGGATACCGCTCATCTCGGCGAGGCGCTGAAACTGCCCGAGCAGCACGCGCATCTGCGCGGCTTGATCGAGCAGCACCTCGAACCGCTGGAAGGCTAATCCAGGAGAGGACATCATGACGGATACGAGTTACGTGCACCGGCTGAAGGCCGGCGCAGCCGGAAAGCCCATTCTCTTCACGTTCCACGGCACCGGCGGCGACGAGAACCAGTTTTTCGATTTCGCCGCCCGGCTGCTGCCCGAGGCGACCATCGTGTCGCCGCGCGGCGATGTCTCGGAACATGGCGCGGCGCGATTCTTCCGCCGGACGGGCGAGGGCGTATACGATATGGCCGATCTTGCCCGGGCGACGGAAAAGATGGCGGCCTATGTTTCGGAACTGGCGGCGCAATACGGCGCATCGCAGGTGCTTGGCCTCGGCTTTTCCAACGGTGCCAACATCCTTGCCAACGTTCTGATCGAGCATGGCGATCTGTTCGACGCCTCTGTGCTGATGCATCCGCTCATCCCGTTCGAGCCGAAGGCCAATGCCAGGCTGGAAGGCAAGCGCGTCTTGATCACGGCCGGCGAGCGCGACCCGATCGCGCCCGCGCCTGTGACCAAGGCGCTGGCCGATTATTTTACGGTGCAGGGTGCCGAGGTGACGCTCGACTGGCATCCGGGCGGCCATGATATTCGTCCCGGCGAGATCGAGGCCATTCGCACCTTCCTTGCGCCCTATGCGTAAGCAAGGATAACGACCGGACCATGCGGCGGAAGATCTCCGGCGCGTGGTCCGCTATTTGCCGATCAGCCGCAGCATCGCCTTGGCTTGCGAGGCGGCCGCGAATTTTGCCTTCCCGTCGATATAATCCGTTCCGCAGAAGCGGTTGAGATTTGTAAAATCCGTGCTGCCTGGTTGAGCGTGGTTGGCTTCCGCAATGACCATGCGCCAGGCGCAGCCGAGCATCCTGTCGGGCTGGATCGCCGCGTCGCAACCGGTGCTCAGGCATAAGGCGACATGCTTCTGCGCGCGATACCCGCCTGCGATGGCCTCCTCGTAATCGACCTTCCAGCTATCGCGCGTATGCTCGCAGCGGGCGGGATTGCTGCTTTGGCTGCATTGCACCGTTTTGTCGACATAGGTTTGCGCCGGCGGCCACAATGGACCGTCGACCAGGCTGACGCAGCCGCAGGCGAACAACGTGGCGGACAGCAGGCGCAACTGATTCTCCTTCGACCGGGCTGCGCGGAACCCTAGAGAGATCGCAAATATGTGCAAGATCGATATGGTCTTGCCAACATGGGCCGGCCGCGGAGGCATGTCATGCACATGCGAGCAGGGGTTGGCCGTGGCCTTCCTGCAACCCTCGCCATCTTCCCGCATCAGCGACAAGCCGCGACGCAAGCTTGGCTTGTGGGCCTCGATGCCGCCCGCTAATGATCTGCCACCAAGGGGCGGGGGATTCATCGTGACGCTGGCGGAACAGCAACAATACAGGCTCGGCGTGATCTACGTTGCGCTTTCGGCACTGGCGTGGTCGACATCCGGTCTTTTCGTGCGGGCGATCCATGCCGATCTCATGACCATCCTGTTCTGTCGCGGAATCGTCTCCGGTCTCGGTGTCTTCGTGCTGTTTTTCTACATCGAGCGCCGCAACGCCTTCCGCATCCTGCGCTCCATGCGCGGGCCTTCGCTGGCGGCGACGATCTTTTCCACCGCATCCATGATCAGCGGCATCGGCTCGATCTATTATACCTCGGTTGCCGATGCCATGGTCATCTATGCGACCGTGCCCTTCGTCACCGCGGGCGTCGCATTTCTGTTCATCGGCGAGCGGCCGAATATGAGGACGCTGATTGCCAGCGGCATCGCTTTCGCCGGCGTGCTCGTCATGCTTTCGGGCCATTCGGGCGATGGCGGCAGCTGGCTCGGCAAAGGGCTTGCGGCCGTCATGACGCTGACCGTCGCCGCGCTTGCCGTCATTATGCGCCGGCATCGCAGTGTGCCCATGCTGCCGGCCATGGCGCTGTCCGCCTGGCTGTGCTCCTTCGTTACATTCTGGTTCGCTTCGCCGCTTTCGATCTCGGGCCAGGATTTCGGCCTGATCGTCACTTTCGGCATCGTGCAGAATGCGATGGGTCTCAGCCTCTATACCTTCGGTTCCCGGCTGCTTCCGGCATCAGACGCGGCACTGCTGACGGCGCTCGAGGTGCCGCTGACGCCGCTTTGGGTCTGGATGGTCTTTGCCGAACGCCCTTCGGCGGCGACCTTGGTCGGCGGCCCAATCGTCCTGGCCGCGCTTTTCGGGCATATCCTGTTGGAAGTACGGCGGAATCGCGCCGTGACCTCGGCGCGGGCGCATTGAGCGTCTTGCCCCTTTCGTCTCAAAATGCTGAAATCGACGCGGTCATCAGGAGTCGGTATCGATGAAAAAGGTATTCAATCCGCCATCCGTTCGCCGCCCTTTCGGCAACTACAATCACGGGCTGCTGGTGCCGCCGGGCGCCAGTCTTCTGGTCACATCCGGCCAGCTCGGCATTGGTCTCGACGACCGTATTCCGGCTGACGTTACGGCGCAGGCCGAGATGTGCTTCGAAGCGATCAAGGCCATTCTCGACGATGCCGGAATGAGCTTTGCCGATGTCATCCGCATTTCCGGCTTCGTCACCACGCGCGAAGATTTTCCGGCCTATATGGCCGTGCGCGACCGCTATATTCTCGATCCCAAACCGGTTTCCACGCTGCTGATCGTTGGCGGGTTTACCCGAGCCGAGTTTCTGGTAGAGGTCGAGGTGACGGCGGCGAAGGTGATGTAATCCCGGCGGTCAGGACCTCTCAATTCAGCGCTGCCGGATCGGCACTGCCGATCTGCAGGAGACGAACATGACGCAAAACATCTATGACGATCCGGGCTTCTTCGAGGGTTATAGCCGCCTGCAGCGCTCGGTCGATGGGCTGGCAGGTGCGGCGGAATGGCCGGCGATACGGGCCTTGATGCCGGACATGCACGGTCTCGACGTCGTGGATCTCGGCTGCGGCTTTGGATGGTACTGCCGTTGGGCCGCCGAGCAGGGCGCCGCCAGCGTCTTGGGACTGGATGTTTCGGAGAAAATGCTGGAGCGCGCCCGCGCGCAGACGGCGGATGCGCGCATTCGCTATGACAGGGCCGATCTGGAAAGGCTCCAGCTTCCGAAGGCTGGCTTCGATCTCGTCTACAGCTCCCTTGCTTTCCACTATATCGAGGGCTTTGCCGGGCTGCTGTCGACGATCCGTCAGGCGCTCAAGCCGGGTGGCCGGTTGATCTTCTCGATCGAGCATCCGATCTACATGGCGCCGCGACAGCCTGAATGGCAGGCGGATGCCGAAGGCGGCAATATCTGGCCGCTCAGCGCCTATCAGATCGAAGGGAAAAGGCTGACCAACTGGCTCGCCGAGGGTGTCGTCAAGCAGCATCGCACGATGGGCACGACGCTCAACCTGTTGATCAGGTCCGGTTTCACCATCGCTCATGTCGAGGAATGGTCGCCGAGCGACGAGGATCTCGCCATTCACCCGGATTGGGCGATCGAGCGCGAGCGGCCGATGTTTCTTCTGATTTCGACCAGAACCTGACGGCAGATCGCCCGGACGCCTTTTCGGCGGAAAATCTCCGGTTGCGGAACGGTTCGCCGCCGCATGGTCGGAACCGGCGTGACGGCGGCCTGGGGCTCGTCTATTTCGGCAGGGCCTGTCACCCTGCCGGCACCGGTTTCCTCAATAATTTTCCTGATACCATTCGACGAAGCGGCGCACGCCTTCTTCCACCTCGATACCCGGCTTGAAGCCGGTCAGCGCTACCAGCAGGTCCGGCACGGCATAGGTGTTGTGCACGTCGCCGGGCTGCATCGGCAGCATCTTGCGGATCGCCTTCTTGCCGAGCATCGTTTCGATGGTCTCGACGAAGTTCATCAGGCCCACCGGTTGACCGCCGCCGATATTGACGACGCGGAAGGGCGCATTTTTCGACAGGGTATCGATGATCGTATCCGATACCACCCGGTTTTCCTCCGAGGGTACGACGTTGATGAGGCGGACGATGCCTTCGACGAGATCGTCGATATAGGTGAAATCGCGGCTCATCTTGCCTTCGCCGTAGATTTCGATCGGCCTGTCGTTGCGGATGGCGTCGACGAACTTGAACAGCGCCATGTCCGGCCGGCCCCAGGGGCCGTAAACCGTGAAAAAGCGGAAGGAGGTGGTCGGCACATGGAAAAGATGGGCGTAGCTATGCGCCATCAGTTCCATGCTCTTCTTGGTCGCGGCATAGATCGTCATCTGCTCGTCGGCCTTGTCGCTTTCGGCAAAGGGGATCTTTTCGTTGGCGCCGTAGACCGAGGACGTCGAGGCCAAAAGCAGGTGCTTCGGCTGCAGGTTTCTCGCCAGTTCGAGGACGTTGAAGGAGCCGACGAGATTGGAATCGACGTAGGACCGCGGATTTTCGAGGCTGTAGCGCACGCCGGCCTGGGCGGCGAGGTGGACGATCACGTCCGGCTCGGCGAGTTCGGCCGCGCGATCCAGCGCCGCCTTGTCCTCCAGCATGCCGGTCACGGCCTTGAAGCCGTTGGAGCGGGCGAGGATGGCGGTGCGCTTTTCCTTGAGCCTGACGTCGTAATAGGGCGTCATGCCGTCGAAGCCGACCACGAAATGGCCCTCGTCGAGCAGGCGCCTGGCAAGGTGGAATCCGATAAAGCCGGCGGTGCCGGTGATGAGGTAGCGCATGGATCGGCCTTTGCTTGAAGCATTTCCAGGAAAGGTGCGTAGCGGTTTTCCGTTCGGAATGCGTAAACGCCCTAAAGCGTGACGTCGTTCGAGGGTCTACCGACGCTTGTATAGGCAAAGCCGTGCTTTGTGACCTCGTCATGGCGATAGATGTTTCTGAGGTCGACGAGAACCGGTGCCTTCATGACGGATTTGAGCCGTTCGAAGTCCAGCGCGCGGAACTGGTTCCATTCCGTCACGATGACGAGGGCGTCGGCGTCGCGCGCGGCGCTGTAGGCATCGTCGGCATAGGCGATGTCGTCGATCACCAGGCGGGCATTGTCCATGCCTTCGGGATCGTAGCCCGTCACGCCGGCGCCGGCATCCTGCAGCGTCCGGATGATCGAGATCGCCGGGCTGTCGCGCATGTCGTCGGTGTTCGGCTTGAAGGTCAGGCCGAGGATGGCGATCCTCTTGCCCCTGATGTCGCCGCCCATGGCCGTAATCACCTTGCGGCCCATGGCGCGCTTGCGGTTGTCGTTGATCGAAATCGTGGTTTCGATCAGGCGCACGGGGCTGTCGTAATCCTGCGCCGTCTTGGCCAGCGCAATCGTATCCTTCGGGAAGCAGGAGCCGCCATAGCCCGGACCGGCATGCAGGAATTTCGAGCCGATGCGGCCGTCAAGGCCGATGCCGCGCGAGACCTCCTGCACATTGGCGCCCACCTTCTCGCACAGATCGGCCATTTCGTTGATGAAGGTGATCTTCATGGCCAGGAAGGCGTTGGCGGCGTATTTGATCAGTTCCGACGTGCGGCGGGTGGTGAACAGCAGCGGCGCCTGGTTGAGGTAGAGCGGCCGGTAGACCTCGGTCATGACGGAGCGGGCGCGCTCGTCGTCGAGGCCGATGACGATGCGGTCCGGGCGCTTGAAATCCTCGATGGCAGCCCCCTCGCGCAGGAATTCCGGGTTGGAGACGATGGCGACCTCGGCATCCGGATTGGTTTCGCGCACGATGCGCTCGACCTCGTCGCCGGTGCCGACAGGCACGGTCGACTTGGTGACGATGACGGTGAAGCCGTCGACGTGCCGGGCGATCTCGCGCGCGGCGGCATAGACATAGGAAAGATCGGCATGACCGTCGCCGCGCCTGGAAGGCGTGCCGACCGCGATGAAGACGACGTCGCTCGCGGCAACGCTTGTCTCGACATCCGTCGCAAAGGAAAGGCGGCCGGCGCGGACATTGTCGGCAACCAGCTGCTCCAGACCGGGTTCGAAGATCGGTATCTCGCCCCGGCGCAACGCTTCGATCTTGCCGGCGTCCTTGTCGACGCAGATCACGTCATGGCCGAAATCGGCAAAGCAAACGCCCGACACGAGCCCCACATAACCAGAGCCGATCATCGTGATACGCATGAAACTTCAATCCTCTTATTGGCCTCTTGCTGGCCCTTTGCCGGCGCCGGACCAGGCCTTCGAAGCAAAACCGGCATTGCGATCGTATGCGCTTATACACAGGATCGCCGGTGACGCCTATATACGATGCTCCGCGATGGGGTTTTGCGACGGAAGTGTCATAAAGAGCAGATCGTATTTGCGGCAAGTGTACCGATGCCGCTCCCCATGCCGCGGATGAAACGAAGCCTTTGTACTTTAAGCTTATCATCGCCCGTTGCTTGTGATTGGCATCATGTTACCGCATGATGGACGTGGCATGATCGTTCCGCGGGGAACGGGTATCGAGTTGGCGGTTCGGGACTTTTGCATGAAAGCGATTTTTGCCGTGCGTACGATGCGGGCCGGCGAGTTGGAACTCGCTCTGGAATGGGCCCGCCAAGAGGGCTGGAATCCCGGCGTGGACGATGCCCCGGCATTCTGGGAGGCGGATCCGTCCGGTTTTCTCGTCGGCGCGATCGGCGAGGTGCCGGTCGGCTGCATCTCCGTCGTCCGCTACGGCGAAGCTTTTGCGTTTCTCGGCCTCTACATGCTCCACCCGGAGTTTCGCGGCAAGGGATACGGCAGGCAGCTCTGGAACAAGGGCATGGCGCTGGCCGGAAATCGCACTATCGGGCTGGACGCAGTAGTCGCGCAGCAGGAAAACTACCGCCGGCACGGTTTCGAGGTCGCATATCGAACCATGCGCTATGGCGGCATCCCCAAGACGTTCGACGTCGACGAGCAGCAGGCCAGGCAGGTGGTGCCGGTGACGGACGGCAAGCTTGACGGACTGGTGCGCTACGATGCCGAGATTTTTCCCGGCTTGCGCTATTCCTTCATCAGGGCATGGTGCGGCGCTCCCGAGAGGCGAAAGTCCTTCATCGTCGGCGGCGGCAGCAGAGTTCGCGGCTTCGGGACGATCCGGCGCTGTTTCGAGGGCTACAAGATCGGCCCGCTGTTTGCCAGCAAGCCGGAAGTGGCCCAGGCCCTGTTGAGCAGGTTGCTTGCCGAGACCAGGGGCGCGCCGGTCTATCTGGATGTGCCGGTGGACAACGGGCAAGCCATCCGCATTGCCGAAGATTGCGGTCTTTCTCCCGTCTTCGAAACGGCACGCATGTATCGCGGCAAGCCGCCGGAAACGCCTCTCGATCGCGTTTTCGGCATCACCACGCTCGAGCTCGGCTAACGCCATTCCTCTTGTTTCACGCGGGAATGGAAACGCCGATATTAACCTTAACAAACGATTAATCGCCGCACGGGGAGCTTAAACAACCTTAACGGCTGCATGTTCCGCGTGGCCGCTATATAGATTGCCTGGGGGCGCCAAGGGGAATTGAACAATGATTGTTCATTTTCTGTATTGGAGTCGGCAATGCATGTCATGGAAAGTATTAACCGGCAGACCTGGCGTAATCCTTGGGCTTTGCGCGACTACCGCCGCAGTAACGGCTATCTCAACGAAGGCGAGCGTGCCGCCTTTGCCATCGGCATTCCGCAGACGGGCAGGGGGCGCGTCCTCGATATCGGTGTCGGCGGGGGGCGCACGGCGCGGCTGCTGCGCGATGCGGCAAGCGACTACATCGGTGTCGACTATACGCCGCAAATGGTCGAACTGTGCCGAAAGAACCATCCGGACCTGCGGTTCGAGCACATGGATGCGCGCGACCTTTCGGCGTTCGGCGACGCCAGTTTCGATCTGGTCGTCTTCAGCTATAACGGCATCGATTCCGTCGATGCGGCGGGGAGGCTTGCGATCCTGCACGAGGCGGCGCGCGTGCTGGCTTCCGGCGGAGCCTTCGTCTTTTCGACCTTCCATCGCGGCTGGCGCGGCTTCGATCGCCGCGTCGATTATCGCCGGCTGGAATGGACGCCCAATCCGGTGCGGCTCGGATTGCGGACCCTGCGTTATGTCGAAGGCCGCATTTCCGGCACGTTGCGCCAGCGTCGCCTGAGGCCGCTGGAGGAGCGCGAGGGCGAGCATGCGATCCTGCTGCACGGCGCGCATGATTTCGGTGTCATGGTCTATGCCACGACGCCGGCGCAGGTTCAGTCGCAACTGGCCGGTGCCGGCTTTGCCATGCCGGCGCTGGTGCTCGATCTGGATGGAAAGCCGATCGGCGCCGTGGCTTCGCCCGAGCAGGAATATTTCCACGTCGTCGCACACAAACCGGGCGTTCGATGAGGCAAGGTCGCAGGCCGGACGGGGCCTGGTCCGCAGCCCCTGTCCAGCCGCAGCCGGAAAAATCCTGTTGGAGGCGCTGATTCGTCATGCAAAAAGCCGAATCTCCTGAGACAACAGGGTCGCTTTCCCAAAAACAAAGCTTTATAGATGCGCGGGTTTGAGCAAGGCGCGCCTCCGCGCGCAGGAAGCGGGAATGGATAAATGACGAATGTTGTAGTGATCGGCTCGCAATGGGGTGACGAAGGCAAGGGCAAGATTGTCGACTGGCTTTCGGAACGCGCCGACGTGATTGTACGCTTTCAGGGCGGCCATAATGCCGGTCACACGCTTGTCGTCGACGGTGTCAGCTACAAGCTCGCGCTGCTGCCCTCCGGGCTCGTGCGCGGCAAGCTCAGCGTCATCGGCAACGGCGTCGTCGTCGATCCCCACCATTTCGTCGCCGAAGTGGAGAAGCTGCGCGCCCAGGGCGTCGCGGTGACCCCCGATGTTCTGCGCATCGCCGAGAACGCGCCGCTGATCCTGTCGCTGCACCGCGACCTGGACGGGCTGCGCGAAGATGCCGCTTCCAATAGCGGCACGAAAATCGGCACGACCCGCCGCGGCATCGGCCCGGCCTATGAAGACAAGGTCGGCCGCCGCGCCATCCGCGTCATCGACCTTGCCGAGCCGGAGACGCTGCCGGCCAAGATCGACCGCCTTCTGACGCATCACAATGCGCTGCGCCGCGGCATGGGCCTTGACGAAATTTCCTTCGATGCGCTGCATCAGGAGCTGACCTCCGTTGCCGAACACATCCTGCCCTATGTCGACCAGGTCTGGCGGCTGCTCGACGAGCAGCGCAAGATCGGTGCGCGCATCCTGTTCGAAGGCGCGCAGGGCGCGCTGCTGGACAACGACCATGGCACCTATCCGTATGTAACCTCATCCAACACGGTCGCCGGCCAGGCGGCCGCCGGTTCGGGTCTCGGCCCGACGGCGCTCGGCTATGTGCTCGGCATCACCAAGGCTTACACGACGCGCGTCGGCGAAGGACCGTTTCCCTGCGAATTGCATGACGAGATCGGCAAGCATCTGGCGACCGTCGGGCGCGAGGTCGGCGTCAATACCGGCCGTCCGCGGCGTTGCGGCTGGTTCGATGCCGTGCTGGTGCGCCAGACGGTCAAGACCTCGGGCATTACGGGCATCGCTCTCACCAAGCTCGACGTGCTCGATGGTCTCGAGGAGCTGAAGATCTGCGTCGGCTACAAGCTCGACGGCAAGGAGATCGACTATCTGCCGGCAAGCCAGGCGGCACAGGCGCGCGTCGAGCCGGTCTACATCACGCTCGAAGGCTGGAAGCAGTCCACCGTCGGTGCCCGCAAATGGGCCGATCTGCCCGCGCAGGCGATCAAATATGTCCGGCAGGTGGAAGAGCTGATCGGCGCGCCCGTGGCGCTGCTTTCGACCAGCCCGGAGCGCGAGGACACTATACTTGTGACTGACCCTTTTGAGGGCTAAAGTCGCGAACCTATGACGAATCCCGGCCCGGCTGCGCGCCGGGCATCATGAGAAAGTGCTGATGGCGGATTTTGTAGCAGTTATTCGACGGGCCGTTGACGGCCTGACGGACAATACTCCCGAGATGCGGGTCAAGGTTTACGATCGAGCTCGTGGTGCCGTGCAGCGGCAGCTCGAGAGCATGAAGCCGCGCCCGCCGGAGGAAATGCTGCGCCGTCAGCTCGACAAGCTTGAGGCCGCGATCGTCGAGGTCGAGGCCGAGCATGCCGAAGCCTTGCCGGGAGCCGAAGAGCCGGCCGCCGAAGCGCCTGTCGTGCATGAGGAGGTCGCTCCCGAGCCCGTGCAGGAACATCATGCGGCGGAGGAAGCTCACGCCGAGCCGCCTGTAGAGGAGCCCGCACCCGCTCCAGCCGAAATCCATGCGCATGAGGAGCCGAGCGTTGCCCGGCCCGCTCACGAGGAGCCCGCCTACGACGAGCCGGCGGTGCAGGCTGAGCAAAGCCACGAGCAGGCGCCGCAGCCGGTAGAGGAGCAGAGCGAGCCGCACCGCGAGGAAGAGCCTCATGTTCCCGCTGCCGAGCACGCCGGCACCGAGCATCAAGCGGAGGTTCACGAGGAACCGATTCCCGAGCCGGTTTCTCACGACGAGCCGCATCATCCGGTGGAAGAGGTGCCGGAGGTTGTCGCCGAGCCCGTTCAGGCCGCGCCAGCAGCGCCCGCGCCGACACCCTCGGTCGACGATGTCATAAGTCAGGTCGATCAGATCTGGGCCGAGGTCGATGCGCCTTCTCATCAGCCCGCGCCTGAAGTGGCGGCTGCCGATCAGAGCGAACCGGTCATGCCGGCTGCGGCTTTCGCGGAAACGCCTTTCGGGCAGCCGATAGAGCCGCCGGAGCCTGGAAAGGCGCCTGCTGGCAACAAGGGCTTCGTCTGGGACGCCGATGTCTTCGAGGAGTTGGAGCCGGTCCCTGCGGCCTCCAAGCCGGCCCAGCAGCAGGCGCCCGAAAACGCTTTTGACGACGTCGATCTCTTTGCGGACGTGCATTCCTCCCGCAAGCCGGCATCCGATGCCGATGCTGCCAATGACGGCTGGCGCGAGCTCAAGGAGCTTGCCGGCTTCGACAAGCGCGCGGAAGACGAACGGGGCGGCGGTTCCTCCATCCCGCCCGATCTCGATCAGGGCATGGCTGCAAAGCTTCAGGGCCGAAGCTATCGCATGGAGCCGAAGCGCCGTCGCATCAACGTTACCGGCATCATCGTCACGCTTGTCGGTCTTGCCGTCGTCGGCGGTGGCGGCTACGCAGCCTGGCTGAACCGTGATGCGCTCAACAACATGGTGACGAAACTTGTCAGCTCGGCGCCGAAAAATGCGGCCGCCCCCGCGACGTCGGATACGGCAGACAACAATGCCTCGAATAGCGGCGCTGCTGCGCCACCTGCGCAGCAGCAGGCAGCTGCAACGCCGCCGCAGAGCAATAATACGGCTGCGGCCCAGCAGCCGGCGGGCTCCACCAATACGGATGTCGCCGCGTTGAGCGACCCGAATACCGTCAATACCAAGTTCACGCAGCGCCTTCTTCCCAATGGCACGGAAGAAGACGACGGGCCGGCTCCGAGCAGCCAGCCGGGCGTCGTGGAGGGCAAATCCGTGGCGGAGCAGAATGTCGCTTCCGCTGCTCCGGCCGCGACAACGCCGCCGCCCGCCAGCGATGCCGGTGCTACGCAGACACAGTCGCCCGCGACTGCTGCGACCGCCGCGCCGGCCACACCTGCCGCTTCTGCGGACCAGCAGGCTCCTGCGGCCAACCAGCAACAGCAGGCGCCGGCCAATCAGCCGCCGCCGGTGACGCAACAGACCGCCTCAGCCACGGACGGGCAGAAGGTTTTCCTTTATGAGGAGCGCCTCGGCCAGACATCGCCCGCCGCCTTCCAGGGCACGGTCACTTGGTCAGTTCAGGAAGGCAAGGGGGCCGATGGCCGGCCTGAGCCTTCGGTGCAGGGTCTCATCAATGTTCCGGATCGCGGCCTGACCGCGACGATCACGGTTTCGCGGAATTCGGATTCCTCGCTACCGGCCAGCCATCTGATCGAACTCGCCTTCCAGGTGCCGCCGAATTTCGAGGGCGGGGCGATCGATAATGTCCAGCGCGTCGCCTTGAAGGCAACCGAGCAGGATCGCGGCGATGCCCTGATCGCGGTGCCGGCCAAAGTCACCGACGATGTCTACATGGTCGCGCTCAACGATTTCCCGGATGCGCGCAAGACCAACCTCGATCTTTTGAAGAACCGCAACTGGATCGATATTCCCGTCGTCTATCGCAACGGTCGGCGTGCGCTGCTGACGATGGAAAAGGGGCCGACCGGCACAGACGCCTTCAACAAGGCGATCGCGGAGTGGCAGGCGCTTGGCGGTGTCGCCTCGAGCGGTCAATAAGATCTCGCGAAATCGATGGATATGGAAAAGGCGGGCTTTGCGGCCCGCCTTTTCATTTCTACCCTTCAGAGCGGTTCCACGTTTCATGGAAGCGCTCTATCCCTTTGTTTCTACGCAATTCCGGATGGAAAACCGCTGCGCACTTTTCCTGGAACTGCTCCAGGACCTCCCGAATGTGATCTTCAGGCTGTCGCTTCGACGACGCGCAGGGCCTTGGCGCGTTCCAGCGCATCCTTCTGCACGGCTTCCTGAACCTTCTCGAAGGCGCGAACCTCGATCTGGCGCACGCGTTCGCGGCTGATGTCGAACTCGGTCGAGAGATCCTCCAGTGTCACCGGATCGTCGGCGAGGCGGCGGGCTTCGAAGATGCGGCGCTCACGATCGTTTAGAACACCCATCGCACGTGCTAGCATGCGGCGGCGCGTATCGAGTTCGTCCTGCTCGATCAGCACGTCTTCCTGGCTGTCGTGATCATCCACCAGCCAATCCTGCCACTGGCCGGAATCGCCTTCGGCGGCCTTGATCGGAGCGTTCAGCGAAGCGTCGCCGGAGAGGCGGCGGTTCATCGAAACGACTTCCTCCTCAGAGACGTTCAGCTTGGTGGCGATCTCGGTGACGTGCTCCGGCTTCAGGTCGCCGTCATCGATTGCCTGGATGCGGCCTTTCAGCCGGCGCAGGTTGAAGAACAGGCGCTTCTGGTTGGCCGTCGTGCCCATTTTCACCAGCGACCACGAGCGCAGGATATATTCCTGGATGGAAGCCTTGATCCACCACATGGCGTAGGTCGCCAGGCGGAAGCCGCGTTCCGGATCGAATTTCTTGACGGCCTGCATCAGGCCGACATTGCCTTCCGATACGACTTCGCCGATCGGCAGGCCATAGCCGCGATAGCCCATGGCGATCTTCGCCACGAGGCGCAGATGGCTGGTGACGAGCTTGTGCGCGGCCTGACGGTCGGCATGTTCCGCATAGCGCTTGGCGAGCATGTACTCTTCCTGCGGTTCCAGCATCGGGAACTTGCGGATTTCGTCGAGATAACGATTGAGGCCGGCTTCTCCGGCAGCGATGGACGGTAAGGTATTACGGGCCATGATTGTGCACCCTCCTATTCGAGATTTGGTTCCTTCTGGGGGCGTATTTTGCGCGCCTTCTGCGAAGCGGACCAAGGCGTACGGGTCCGAGGACCCCGCACTGAACCAATGTAAAGATAAGTATGGCGAAACGGCGATTCAAGGATCTGGTCACGCAACTGTTATAGCGGCGTGACCACTGGTCCCGTCGTGACATCGCCCTTGGGATTATCCTCCCGAATATTCCGGCGCCATATGACTTCGCCACATCGGCCTCCAAAACGCGATCGCGTTTTCGGCAAGCACAGGCGCTCGGACTTCGGTCCTTCATACATTGCATTATAGGGCGGCTGGCCGCAGGCGTCCAGCGGCGGCGCTGCGAAAGATTATGGCTTATCCTCGCAGGGCCTCTACAAGCTCTTCCATATCGTCGGGCAGGGGCGCCTCGAAATGCATGATTTCGCCGGTGCGCGGATGCTCGAACTGCAGCATGTAGGCATGCAGGGCCTGGCGCGTGAAGCGGCCGACCACTGCCTTTGCGGCTTCCGGCAGGAGATTGGCCTTGGTCTTGAAGCCGCCGCCATAGACGGCGTCGCCGAGCAGCGGGTGGCCGATATGGGCCATATGCACGCGGATCTGGTGGGTGCGGCCGGTTTCCAGATGGCAATCGATCAGCGCCGCGAGGGCGGCCGCATCCGGTGTCTCGTGAAAGCGTTCCAGCACTTCGTAATGCGTGATGGCTTCGTCCGCATCCTGCGAATCCGCGCGCTTGACGGCGCGGCGCGTACGGTCGCTGCTCGAACGGCCAAGGGGCGCGTCGATGGTGCCGACGAGCTGGCGCGGCCGTCCCCAGACGATCGCCTGATAGGCGCGCTCAAGCGCCGTTGTCCTGCCGTGATCGGCAAATTGCAGGGATAGATGCCGGTGCGCGACGTCGTTCTTGGCGACGACCATCACGCCGGTCGTATCCTTGTCCAGGCGGTGCACGATGCCAGGGCGGCGGACGCCGCCGATGCCGGAAAGGCTGGCGCCGCAATGGTGGATCAGTGCATTGACCAATGTTCCCGTCCAGTTGCCCGCGGCAGGGTGGACGACCAGCCCGGCCGGCTTGGAGATGACGATGACGTCATCGTCCTCATAGAGCACGTCGAGCGGGATATCCTCGCCCTGCGGCGTCGGGTCCTCCGGTTCGGGCATCGTGATCTCGTAGACGTCGCCGGGGCGCACCTTGCGTTTTGCATCCGTTACCGGCGCGCCTTTGAGCGAAACTGAGCCCTCCTTGATCAGCGCCTGCACGCGACTGCGGGAGAATTCCTCGCCGATCTCGGCCGTCAACCATGAATCGAGCCGTCCTTCGGCACTTTCATCGGCGGTAAGGACTTTTCTATTGCTCGCGGCTTCTTTAAAGGGGTCGCTCAAACGTATTTCTCCGGCGCACAAAGCGCTCTACTGGAAGCAAGGACGCATCGATGACGAATCTCGAGCCAGACGATCAAGAGGAAAAGCCCCTCGATCCGGCCCTGGAGAAAGTCCGACGCAAGATGATCCGCCTGCAGATCGTCTCTGCGGCCGTCATGGTGGTGAGCCTTATGGCCGTCTTCGGCGCCGTTGTCTACAAGACGATGAAGCCATCGGCCAAGCCGGCCGGGCAAGCAGCGTCCGGCATCCCGTCCGATGCCCCCGTCGCCGTGACGGCATTGCTGCCGGCGGGCTTTGTCGTCCAGTCCACGGCGCTGTCGGGCAATCAGGTGCTGTTCTACGGCGCGCTCGCCGGCGGTCAGCGCCAGGCCATCGTCTTCGATTACGGCATCGGCCGCATCGTGGCGACCATATCGCTGTCCAACTGACGGTCTGGCGATGACGAGCGATCGGCTCATCGAGATTACCCATCCCGACGATCCGCGCATCGCCGAGTTCCGCAACATTCGGGAACGCGATCTCACCGGTCGCGACAGCCGCTTCATTGCGGAAGGAACGGTGGTGCTGCGGCTTCTGGCCGGAGCGCATGCGGCGGGCGGCGACTTTGTGGCTGAAAAAGTGTTGCTGCTTGAAAACCGCGTCTCCGGGCTTGGCGACATCATCGAGACTTTTTCAGCCGATGTCCCGATCTATGTCGCAGCGTCAGAGGTGCTGGACGGCATTGTCGGCTTTCATCTGCACCGTGGCGTTCTCGCCCTCGGGCGCAGGACGAGGGATGGCGGGATGAGCGCCTTTCTCGATCGCATCCCGAAACAGGCGCTTGTGCTTGTCGGCTGCGGCATTTCCAATCACGACAATATCGGCTCCATGTTCCGCAATGCCGCTGCCTTCGGCGCGGATGCGGTACTGCTTGATGAAAGCTGCTGCGATCCGCTCTATCGGAAGGCGTTGCGGGTTTCTGTCGGCTCGATCCTGACCCTGCCGTATTGCCGCCAGGGGAGCGGCGTCGAGTTGCTTGCGGCGCTCGCCGCGCGCGGCTTTGCGATCTGGAGCCTGTCGCCACGCGGAACCGTCGATATTCGCGACGTCCCGGCTTCGGAACGCATGGCGCTTGTGGTCGGTACGGAGGGCGATGGCCTGCCGCAGAGCATCCTTTCCGCCTTCGGCAGCGTGCGGATTCCGCAAGCGCCGGGATTGGACAGCCTCAACGTGGCGACGGCGAGCGGTATCGCTCTTTTCGAGATGGCCGCAAGGAGCAGGCGCATCTAAAGAGTGGCGCTGTTTGCGACAGCGGCATGCGAAAAATCAAGGATCCGACGTTCGAGGCGGCTCTGTTCTTCACGGAATCCTCGAACGGTTCCGCTCCTTTATCTCTACGCAATGCCGAACGGAAAACCGTTGCGCGCTTTTCCGGCAATCGCTCTAAGGATGTTTCGGCAGGATGGCGGCTACCCGATCGGCGAGGCTGACGCGAGCGCCCGGTTCGGCGGGCTCCCGATCTTTCGGCAGAAGATCGAAGATCGGTGAGCCGTCGCCTTCCTTGAGCGCGGTCAGTGCCACCATATTGGCGGCGATCCTGGCAATTTCCTCGCGCATGGCGTCGTCATGTGCCGGCGTGCGGGCCTTTACCAGGCGATCCGATAGGGCGGCGGCCCGATTGCGGACCTCATCCGTCATGTGAGCGATCTCGTCTTCCACTGTTCGTTCCGGTTCGGCCACCTGTGGCGGCTCGGTTGCATTCGGCCGGTCATCAGTCGCACCCGCCATCATGGATGCGGCGGCGAGCTTCGGCGTTCTCGTCGGCTTTTGCGGTGGCATGATGCCGGCGGCACGCAGCGCCTTGCTCGCCTCCCGCGATTCATTGACCGCAGCCTCCAGCCGTTCCCGCAGGCGGACGACGTCCTGTGCGTGTCGCTCGATCGCGGTTTCCTTGTCGGCGCTGCCGGCGATCTCGCGGTTGAGGCGTTCCTCGAGCCGCTTGTTCTTGTCGCTTTCCTGGCGCAGCGCCTGTTCGGCGTCCGCCGCACGCAGGCTTGCCGCATTCAGATCCTGGCGCAGCGTATCACGTTCGTCCCGCAACGTCTTGATACGCAGCTTCAGGCTCTCGATTTCGGTTTCGCGGGTCGCGAGGTCGATCTTGAGGTTGTCCGCGTCGGCGCCCATCTTGGTCATTCGCTTGCGCAGCCCGTCGATATCGGCTTCCTTCTCGGCACTGGCCTGCTCGGCTGCGTGGATGCTCGACTTGAGCTGGCTGATATAGCTTTCCTCCTGGCGCAGGCGCGAGCGCAGTTCGCCTGCCTCGACTTCCAGATCGTCGATGCGTGTCTGCAGCTCGGTGTTGCCGGCGGAGAGGCGGCTCGCCTCCTGCTGGAGCTTGCCGCTATGGATCTGCAGCGCCACCGTCTTGTCGCGTTCCTGCGTCAGGGCATGCTCGGTCCGGGCGTTTTCGGCTGCGAACAGGGCGCGCGCCATGTCCTTCTGCGCGCGCACTTCCTGCGGGCTCAGCGGCATCGTCGCCTTCATGCGCTTCTCGGTGAACCAGACGATGCGGCGATGGATTGCCGGCGCGATGAGAAAGACCAGAAGAGCGGCCGTCAGAAAGCCCAATCCGAACAAGAGAGCATATTGAATCACGACGCGGCCAGTATCCTGGGGTTATGTTCGATCTCGATAAAATGATTAATCATGGGATAGCCATGCAAGCAAGCGTTTAACACGGATATGGTTTATCGGTGCGAGAGGGGATTTTTCGAAAGAAAAGGCCCGCGAACCAGGCGGGCCGAGGCGTTTGCTGCCTGGGAGATATTATAGCAGTTGGCTCAGAAAGGGTTCCAGGTTGGATTGGGCGTAACCTTCAGATAGCCCAGATTGACACCGAGACGGGCGCCAATGCCGGTGCGGATCGGGACGAGCACGATATTGTTGTTCTTCAGGACGGTCATGCCGAAGCCGGCAACCACGAAGGCCTGACCGCTCACGCCGCCGAAGCGGGTATAGACGCTGTCGATGCTGGGGAGATCGTAGACCAGCATCATCACGCGCGTCCCCTGACCGCCGTAGTCCAGGCCGAGCGATGGACCTTGCCAGTAAAGCGGATGTTCGCCGGCATTCTTGGTGTTGAGCTGGCCTTCGCCATAGGTCAGGCCGGCCACGAAAGCGCCGGAGCCTTCCTGTCCGAGGATGTAGCCGTTCGGCAGGCCATATTGCTGGAAGGCGCGTTCGACCACCTTGGCAAGGCCGCCGCTGGTGGAGCCGAAGAAGGAATGGCCGGCATCGACGATTTCTTGCGCCGAGTACTGATTGTTCGGCGACGCAGCAGCCTGATGGACCGGCAATACGAAGCTGACGAATGCGACAATGGCCAGGATCAGGCCGAGGCCGAGCGTCCTGGTGCCGGGGCTTGGCATTCTCTTGAGGAATTCATAGCGCATGAAAGTCTTCCGTTCATCATGGTCGGTGCTTCGGGGACGAACACACGGCGCATTCGGCTGTACGCGCCGGTATGGCACGCCCCCTTTTCTCAGACTTTCCGCCCACCTATCGCAGGACGATTCGCGCGCGAACGAGTCTGATGGTGATGAATGCATTTTGCGTGGATGGTCTTAATAATCGGTTTACCAAATATGGTGTCATTATGGCGCGCGGTACACTGGCTGCGACAACCCTCGGGCAACCTTACCGTGGCAACGTGGACTCTACTGCGTTTTGCCTTGCCAGCATTCAGGAGACAATGAATGTCGAAGAACCCGAATCTCACTCTGACCGGACCGGATCTGGCCGCGCTGCTGTGCAGCCGCGTCTGCCATGATGTGATCTCGCCGGTCGGGGCGATCAACAATGGCCTGGAGCTGCTCGACGAGGGTGGTGCGGATGCCGATGCGATGGACCTGATCCGCACGAGCGCGCTCAATGCTTCCGTCCGCCTGAAATTCGCGCGCCTGGCCTTTGGCGCCTCCGGCTCTGTAGGTGCCTCGATCGATACCGGCGAAGCGGAGCGGGCCGCCAAGGATTTCGCCGCCGCAGAGAAAAAGACCGAGGTCAGCTGGATCGGCCCGCGCGCCATCATCGCGAAGAACCGCGTCAAGCTGCTGCTCAACCTCTTCCTCGTTGCCTACGGCGCCATTCCGCGCGGCGGCAATATCGAGGTGACACTGGAAAATCCGGAGTTCGACGCCAGGTTCACCATCACCGCCAAGGGGCGGCTGATGCGCATTCCGCCGAAGTTTGCCGAAATCTGCTCAGGCACGCCGGAGGAGTCTGTCGATGCTCATTCGATCCAGCCGTACTACACGGTTCTGCTGGCCGAAGAGAGCGGCATGGAGCTTTCCTACAATGCGACACCGGAAGAATTGACCTTCGTGGCGGCCATGGCGGCCCAATGAACCGAAGGATGCGGATGCATCCATCGCCCGCGACCGAAGCCCGGTCGCGGGTTTATTGTTTCGTGTATTGACGATTCCGTGCAATCTCCGGGTTGTCCGTGCAATTGATAATGTAACGGTAACGAATCCTTAGCCTGCTCCCCCTATCGTCTCGATTTGAAGCCGTCGTTCGGGCAATGACGGCTGATGCCAGGGAGCTCATACATGCAGCGGTTCATGATAACGGATAGTTCGGATGTCGTACGAAAGGTCGGCAAGCGAATCCTGTCCGAGCTGGACTTTCTCGTGAGCGAAGCCGGCGATGCCCGCGAGGCGCTGACGCGCTGCGAGGCCGAAATCCCGGATTATCTGATCGTCGATGCCGGCATGGAAGGGGCGCTCGAACTCATCGCCAGTATCCGTGCCATGCCGAAAGGCAAGGACGTGAAGATTTATTATTGCGTGGTCGAGGCCGATCTGCGCAAGCTGATGGCCGGAAAGCGCGCCGGCGCCACGGATTTTCTGCTGAAGCCGTTCGATCGCAAGATCCTGACGGCGATATTCGGCAATCGCGCCGCAGCCGCCTGATTTGGCGAGACATCTCGAAACAATCGCGGCCGCCCTTTAGGGGCGGCTATTATTTTGGGCATTCCTTCGCCGGGCGCCCATAAATGCTCATGGATGCGTCGGGCGAGGCCCACAAAAAATCCCGCCTGAAGGGGCGGGATTCCTGTTTATTTCGGCGGGTATGGCGGGGAGGCGGATCAGGCGCTTTCGGCGAAATCGCTGCTATCGGGTTCGCGCAGCACGTAGCCGCGGCCCCAGACGGTTTCGATGTAGTTGGCGCCGCCGGCGGCGTTGGCGAGCTTCTTGCGGAGCTTGCAGATGAAGACGTCGATGATCTTCAGCTCCGGCTCGTCCATGCCGCCATAAAGGTGGTTGAGGAACATTTCCTTGGTGAGCGTCGTGCCCTTGCGCAGCGAGAGCAGCTCCAGCATCTGGTATTCCTTGCCGGTCAGATGCACGCGCTGGCCGCCGACTTCGACGGTCTTGGCGTCGAGGTTGACGATGAGCTCGCCGGTCATGATCACCGACTGGGCATGGCCCTTGGAGCGGCGAACGATGGCGTGGATGCGGGCGACCAGCTCATCCTTGTGGAAAGGCTTGGTCATATAGTCGTCGGCGCCGAAGCCGAGGCCGCGAACCTTGTCCTCGATGCCGGCCATGCCGGAGAGGATGAGGATGGGCGTCTTGACCTTCGAAAGGCGCAGCGTGCGCAGCACTTCGTAGCCGGACATGTCGGGAAGGTTGAGATCGAGAAGAATGATGTCGTAGTCGTAGAGCTTTCCGAGATCGACGCCTTCCTCACCGAGATCGGTGGTATAGACGTTGAAACTTTCGGATTTGAGCATCAACTCGATGCTCTGCGCTGTCGCGCTGTCGTCTTCAATGAGTAGAACCCGCATAATTGTCCCCTTTACCGCCGCCGAAAGGTCGTCAGCCCCCTTTACGCGATACCGATCAAATCACTGCTTGATTTGGAAGCTGCCACGCAATGGTTAACAAATTCTGATTCACTCTGGCAAGTCGTATCGAATTTATTAAATAATTTTTCCATTGCACTGTTTTCCAACAACAATCAGTAAAATCATCTCCTAAAGTATCACATTAAGAACCAACGCCAAGTGATTCACTTGACTCACCAATGCCGACATATCGAATTCCGACCGCAACATTTACTGAGCCTTAAATCATTGCGCCTATCATTAACGATGCCCGTAAACGAAAGGTTACCAGCGGTAGGCTTTTATTAAGATCGCTGGAATTTTTTTTAACCATGCCGTCTCAAAGCGGCATGGCGGGCGGAAATAACGAGAGCCGGGGTCTCGCATCACGGGAGTAATGCGTATGAAGTCACGTGAGAGCCTTGTTCGCCTGAAAGAGTTTCAGGTGAACGAAAAACGCCGCCAGCTGCAGCAGTTGCAGATGATGATGGCGGAATTCGACCGCATGACGAAGGAGCTGGAAAGCCAGATCGTGCTCGAAGAGAAGAAATCGGGCATTTCCGATCCGGGTCATTTTGCTTATCCGACCTTTGCCAAGGCCGCCCGCCAGCGCGCGGACAACCTGCAGGTGTCGATTCGCGAACTGCAGGTTCAGGAAGAGGCGCTGGAAACTTCGCTTGAGGAAATGCAGGCGGAATATGCCAAGGCTGCCGCGCTCGAGGAGCGCGATGGTCCGGCGCGGGCACGCGCCTGAGATCGCGATTCCGTCGGCTTTCGGATCGAGCGTTGGTGCGTCGTAAGACGGATCTCTTTCGAGCCGCGAGAGACATGACGGAAGGCAGATGAAAGCTGCGCATGACTGGCCGTGACGGGGCCGGCCATGCGCAGCTTTTGCATTTTCAGGATCAATCCGGCTGGATGGACGGATTAAGGTCTGGCCATCTCATGCGGCCGTCGAATCTAGAGATTGACGACGTCGCGCCAGTCGTCATGACGCAGGGCCTGTGCCTTGAAGAATGGGCAGAGCGGAATGATCTTCCAGCCGCCGCGGCGGGCTTCCTCGACGGCATGAAGAGCCAGCGCCTGACCGACGCCCTTGCCGCGCAGGGCATCCGGCACGCCGGTATGATCGACGATGATCAGCTTGGGAGAGGTGCGGGAAAACGTCATCTCCGCCTCGTGGCCTTCGGCGGTCGCGACATAACGGCCGCCGGATGCATTGTTTTCGTTGCGGATATCCATGATTGTCTCCCTGATCCGTGTTGCAGATGGCGAGGATTGCACGCGCTCGCTGCGCTGCCAACTGCCGAATGATATATGGCAGCCCAGCTTTCAGGCGAATTGAGAGGGAGTTACGGCATATCGCACCGAAGTGCGCGACGGTTTTGCGCGAGCGGCATGGCGGCGGGCCTCAGGGCGATCATCAAACAATTCGGGCCTCTTTTATCCCGTTTGAGGAAAAGAGGCCCGAACGCAAGATCGGATTAAGGTGGTGCTGTCGCTGCTGTCAGTGGCGATACTGCTGTATGCGGGTCGTCCGGAGGCCGGCAAGGCCGTGGGTATTGATGGACGACTGCCAGGAGAGGAACTCTTCGACGGTCAACGTATAACGTTCGCAGGCTTCTTCCAAGCTGAGCAAACCACCACGCACGGCGGCGACAACCTCTGCCTTACGACGAATGACCCAACGGCGCGTATTCGGCGGCGGGAGGTCTGCTATCGTCAGCGGGCTGCCATCGGGGCCGATGACATACTTCACTCGGGGACGTATCATTTCGGTCATTGGACTCTCTACACACACTCAAGACCACGAGTGGCACTCTATCTTGCCACATTTAAAAATTGCCTAAGCCCATGGTAAGACTTTGATAATAACTTTAATGAATGTGGCGGGCAGTTGATTTGCCCTTGCGGGCGACGGGATGAAATTCCCGTTAGTCCCCTGATATTGCGGGGAAAATGCCGTTCATCCTATGATTTTTTGTCAGTAAGAACTTACGCTTCCGGCGGCGACCCGTTTGGCTGGATGAAAGCAATTTCCCTTTCCGGCAAGTATAATCCCAGAGCATTTCCAGGAAGAGCGCGCAGCGGTTTTCCGTCCGGAACTGCGTGAAGGCAGCAGGATAGAGCGTTTTCGCGATTCGAAGAAAAGCGGAAAAGCTCTAAGCGCGCGCCTCGCTTTTCTTGCCGCCCCAACAGATGAAATGAGGGTTGGCGAAGTCGCAATCCTCGCTCTGGCCGATCTTGCCGTAGGCGAGAAGGCGGCCGTCGGTCGTCAGGGTCGAGCCGCCTGCGGCACGCAGCACGGCGTCGCCGGCGGCGGTATCCCATTCCATGGTGCGGCCGAAGCGCGGATAGACATCGGCCTTGCCTTCTGCGAGCAGGCAGAATTTCAAGGATGAGCCGATCGACGTGCAGGCGGAAACCGAATGATCGGTCAGGAAGTCTTCGGTTTTCGCGTTGCTGTTGCAGCGGCTTGCAAGCGCCGTCAGCCTGGCAGGGCGCTCGCGCACGGCGATGGCCACGCGGTCGGAGATGCCGAAATGCTCGTCGACGAACAGCTTGCACGCTCCTCCAGACCCGCCGGTAAAGGCTATTCCGAGGGCCGGCGCGTAGACGATACCGACGATGGGAATGCCGTTTTCGATGTAGGCGATGTTGACGGTGAATTCGTCACGGTGCTCGATGAATTCGCGGGTGCCGTCGAGCGGATCGACGAGAAAGAAAGAGCGGCCCCGGACATTCGGGATTTTGCCGGCGGAAGCCTGCTCTTCGGCGACGGCCGGTATATGGGGGAAATCCCGTTCGAGGTGCCTGAGGATGATATGTTCGGCGCGCTCGTCGGCGAGGGTGACGGGGCTCATATCCTGCTTCAGGGCAACCGCGTAGCCGGCACGATAGACCTCCAATATGGCCTTTCCTGCTTCGAGCGCCGCCTTTTCAAAAGTTGCAAGCATGTGCTTCTTCGTCTTCCGCGCCTTGTCCGCTCCGCGCTTCAAGTCTCCGGACATTATAGATAGGAAGTTCCGATTGCGAAGTTTAGACTTCCGATGCCCCGGTTTCCTTCGCCTTACCGCGTGTCCGCGGGTTTAGCAACAGAGCTTGTCGTCACTCCCGCTGCTGCCGGAATTGCCGACCGGCGATGGCGTATTCCATCGGAAAGCCATGCGTGGCCGTGCCTGCGCATTCAGCAAAGAACATGTTCTGTTTGCGAAGCTTTTTCGTTCTTTCGGGACTTGTCGTTTTTGTTGCATATGCGAATGTGCGGCCGGGTAGTATCGGGATGAATGCATGCGATATTCGGCATATCAGCTTCTGAAACAGGCGTTTTCGGGTAATCGTCACTGGCAGCCGGTGTGGCGGACGCCGGAGCCGAAACCGCATTATGACGTGATCATCGTCGGCGGCGGCGGGCATGGGCTGGCAACAGCCTATTATCTCGCCAAGGAATTCGGCATCACCAATGTCGCGGTATTGGAAAAGAGCTATATCGGCTCCGGCAATGTCGGCCGCAACACGACGATCATCCGCTCGAATTATCTGTTGCCGGGCAACGAGCCTTTCTACGAGTTCTCGATGAAGCTCTGGGAAGGGCTGGAGCAGGACTTCAATTACAATGCCATGGTCTCCCAGCGCGGCATCGTCAACCTGTTCCATTCCGATGGCCAGCGTGACGAATACGCCCGGCGCGGCAATGCCATGCGCATGCACGGGGTCGACGCGGAACTGCTCAATCGCGAGCAGGTTCGGCGGATGATGCCCTATCTCAATTTCGACCACGCGCGCTTTCCGATCCTCGGCGGCCTGTTGCAGCGGCGCGGCGGCACGGCGCGGCACGATGCGGTTGCCTGGGGCTATGCGCGCGGCGCCGATAGCCGCGGCGTCGATCTCATCCAGCAATGCGAGGTGATCGGCATTCGCCGCGAAAACGGCATCGTCACCGGCGTCGAGACCAATCGCGGTTTCATCGGCTGCAACAAGCTGGCGCTCGCAGCCGCCGGCCATACCTCGATCCTCGGCAACATGGCCGATCTGGAACTGCCGATCGAAACACACGTCCTCCAGGCTTTCGTGTCCGAAGGGTTGAAGCCCGTCATCGACAATGTCATCACCTACGGCGCGGGACACTTTTACATCTCGCAGTCCGACAAGGGCGGCTTGGTCTTCGGCGCCGATATCGATTATTACAGTTCCTATGCGCAACGCGGCAATCTCGCCACCGTCGAGCATACGATGGAGGAGGGGGTGTCGCTCATCCCCGGCCTGTCGCGCGTGCGGGTGCTGCGAGCCTGGGGCGGCGTCATGGACATGAGCATGGACGGCTCGCCGATCATCGACCGCACTCCCATCGACAATCTCTATCTGAACTGCGGCTGGAACTATGGCGGCTTCAAAGCGACGCCGGCCTCGGGCTTCTGCTTCGCGCATCTGATCGCCAGGGGCGAAAGCCACGATGTCAGCCGCCTTCTGCGTCTTGACCGCTTCGAGCGCGGATTCGCGATCGACGAAGGCGGCAAGGGTCCGCAGCCGAACCTGCATTGAGGGCACAATACCAATGGCAAGCTTGATCAACTGCCCGCATTGCGGCGTGCGACCCAAGGAAGAATTCTCCATTCGCGGCTCGGCGTCCGTCGTTCGCCCGGCACCCGCGGCACCGGACGAGGACTGGAATCGCTATGTCTTTGTCCGCGACAACGAGCGCGGCCGCATTCAGGAGTACTGGCATCACAGCGCCGGGTGCCGCCGCTGGCTGGTCGTCGATCGCAGCAACGTCACCCACGAGGTCTTCTCCGTTACCGACGCCGAAGAAAAGGCGAAGGAGGCGGCGCGATGACGGCCTATCGTCTGTCCAGCGGCGGCCTCGTCAACCGCAGCCGCCCGCTTTCCTTCCAGTTCGACGGCAAGGAGATGAAGGGGCTGGAGGGCGATACGCTCGCCGCTGCTCTCCTCGCCAATGACCAGCTGCTGGTCGGGCGCAGCTTCAAATACCATCGGCCGCGCGGCATCCTCACCGCCGGCTCGGCCGAGCCCAACGCGCTCGTTACCATCGGCAAGGGCGGACGCACCGAACCGAATACGCGGGCGACCGTTGCCGAACTCTATCAGGGCATGACGGCCGAGAGCCAGAACCGCTGGCCGTCGCTGAAGCACGACATCGGCTCTATCAATGGCTTGCTATCGCCCTTTCTCGGTGCGGGCTTCTACTACAAGACCTTCATGTGGCCGGCCGCCTTCTGGGAGAAGGTCTACGAGCCGATCATCCGGCGCGCCGCCGGCCTCGGCAAGGCGGTCATGCAAGCCGATCCGGATCGGTACGAGAAGGCCTGGGCGCATTGCGACCTGCTTGTCATCGGCTCCGGTCCTGCGGGACTGATGGCGGCTCTGACCGCCGCTCGCGCGGGCCTGCGCGTCGTCCTGGCCGACGAGGGCTTTCGCCTTGGCGGTTCGCTGCTTTCGGAAAGATTGATTGTCGGCGGCGCTTCCTCCGATGTCTTCGTACAGGCGACGCTGGAGGAGTTGCAGAGCTTCGACAACGTGACCTTGATGCCGCGAACGACCGTGTTCGGCTGGTACGACGACAATGTCTTCGGCGCGGTCGAGAAGGTGCAGAAGCATGTGGCGGTGCCGTCGCCCGACCTGCCGGTCGAGCGTCTCTGGCGCATCGCCGCCAAGCGCGCCATCCTCGCCTCCGGCGCCGAGGAGCGGCCGCTGGTGTTCGGTGGCAACGATCGGCCGGGCGTCATGATGGCCGGCGCCATGCGCAGCTATCTCAACCGCTACGGCGTCGTTGCCGGGCAGAAGGTGACGATTTTCACCAATGGCGGCTCCGGCTACCGCACGGCGGCCGATCTGGCTGCCGCAGGTGTCGAGATTTCGGCGATCCTCGATGCGCGGGGCGCATCGGTAGACGCTGCTCCTCAAGGTGTCCGCGTCGTGCATGGCGCGAGCGTCCATGCAACCAAGGGCAGGTATCGCCTCAGCGGCGTCATCGCCGATCGCGGCGGTCTGGATGAGCTGATTGCCTGCGATGCGCTTGCCATGTCGGGCGGCTGGTCGCCGATCATTCATCTCGCCTGCCAGCGCGGCGCGAAGCCGGTGTGGTCGGACGAAAAGCAGGCTTTCATGGCGCCGCTCGTCGGTGGCGAGCTGGAGATTGCCGGCTCGGCTGCCGGTGTCGAGAGCGTTGCCGGCTGCCTTGCCGATGGCGTGGAAAAGGCACGGCGGATCGTTCAAAGCCTTGGCCGCACCGCTCATGCGGCCGACCTGCCCGACGTCGAAGGAGAGTATGATGCGTCCTTTGCGGCGATCTGGCATGTGCCGGGCGCGAAGGACAAGGCATTCGTGGATTTCCAGAACGACGTCCATACCAAGGATCTGGGCCTCGCGTTGCGCGAAGGCTTCGGCCATGTGGAGCATGCCAAGCGCTATACGACCAGCGGCATGGCGACGGATCAGGGCAAGCTCGGCAACGTCAATGCCGCCGGGATCATCGCCGGCATGCGCGGCGTCAGCCCTGCCGCTGTCGGCACGACCACGTTCAGGCCGTTCTACACGCCCGTTTCGTTCGGCGCGCTGGCGGGCACGGCGCGCGACAAGCACGCGCAACCGGTCAGGGAATCACCGTTGCATGGCTGGGCCAAGAAGAACGGCGCGACCTTCGTCGAGGCCGGTCTCTGGTATCGCTCGGCCTGGTTTGCCCGGCCGGGCGAGAAGGGCTGGCGCGACAGCGTCGACCGCGAAGTGCTGAACGTGCGCAACAATGTCGGCCTGTGCGATGTGTCGACGCTCGGCAAGATCGAGATCTTCGGCAAGGATGCGGCGGAGTTCCTCAACCGCCTCTATTCCAACGCCTTCCTGAAGCTGCCGATCGGCAAGGCGCGCTACGGGCTGATGCTGCGCGAGGACGGCATGGTCTTCGACGACGGCACGACGAGCCGGCTGACGCCCGACCATTTCTTCATGACGACCACGACGGCGATGGCCGGCGAGGTGATGAGCCACATGGAATTCTCGGCGCAGACGCTCTGGCCGCAGCTCGACGTTCGGTTCGTCTCCTCGTCCGATCAATGGGCGCAGATGGCGATTGCCGGTCCGAAGGCGCGGCTGGTGCTGGAGCAGGTTGTCGAGGACGATATTTCCGATGCGTTCTTCCCGTTCCTCGCCGCCGCCGAGGTGATACTGAAGGGCGGCCTGAGGGCGCGTCTGTTCCGTATCTCCTTCTCGGGCGAGCTCGCCTACGAGCTTGCGGTTCCGGCCGGTTATGGCGAGGCGGTTGCGGATGCGATCATGGAAGCCGGCAAGGCGCAAGGCATTTGTGCCTATGGCGTCGAAGCGCTCAATGTGCTGCGAATCGAAAAGGGGCATATCACCCATAGCGAGTTCGATGGCCGCACCACTCCCGACGATGTCGGGCTTGGCCGCATGCTGTCGACACAGAAGCCGGATTTCATCGGCAAGAGGCTGTCGACCCGCTTCGGCCTGACCGCCGCCGACCGCGTGCAACTCGTTGGCCTGAAGCCGATCGACACCGCCAAGGAAATCCATGCCGGCGCGCATATCTTGAAGGAGGGCGCCAGGCCCTCGACCGTGAACGATCAGGGCCATGTTTCGTCGGTGTGCTTCTCGCCCACGCTCGGGCATTTCATCGCCTTGGCCTTCCTGAAATCGGGCCGGGAGCGTATCGGCGAGCGTGTGATCGTCTGGGACGGATTGCGCGGCGAGGAAGTGGCGGCGGAGGTCTGCAGCCCGGTCTTTGTCGATCCGGACAACAAGAAGCTTTTGGGGTGATGGGCTGATGAGCGTCGCGTTTCAGAACAGGCATGTGCTGGAAGATCATATTTCCGGTTTCGAGGCTGCCGCCAATCCGAACCATCTCGCCGTCGTGCGTCGTCCCGCCATCTTCTCCGTGCTCGGCAGGGCAGGAGACCACGACGGCGTTCTGGCAAGCCTGAAGGCGATGAAGGACGTGTCGGTTCGCGAAATCGGGCCGCGGGAGTGGTTCGTCGTGTCGGAGACACTGGGCGCCGACAGCGTGGCGCGGGATCTCTTCACGCTCGACCCAGCCAAGGTCTCCTTTTTCGAGCAGAGCGATGGTCGCGTCATGGTTCGCATCTCCGGCCCCAGCGTCCGGCGCATCCTCGCCAAATGCGTAGCCGTCGATCTGCATCCGCAGGTCTTCGCCGAAGGGCACTCGGCCAACATGCTGTGCTGCCATGTCAGTACCAACATCGCGCGCACCGGCCCCGACCGTTTCGAAATCATCGTGCCGCGCTCCTATGCCGGCAGCGTATTCGATGAGATCATGGAGATGGGCCGCGAGTTCGCGCTGACGGCCGGTTTTGCCGACTGAAAAGCCTAATGTTAGCGCAGTTCGGATGCCTTGCCGGCCGGCTTGCGCCTATGCGCGGCAATGGCGCGATCCGAACAATTGCGATGGCGCAAACAGACATATCGGTTTCGCAGTTCGGGCTATTTGGCCTATCGGATAGTCTCTAGGTTTCCTCTCAAACACGGTCGGTCGCGCGGGAAGACACCCGGCGGCTTCGTGCCGGAAACAGGGGATTCCCAGATGAAAAGCCATGCCAAGGTCGTCGTCATCGGTGGCGGTGTCGTCGGATGTTCGGTGCTCTATCACCTGACGAAATTCGGCTGGAAGGATGTGGTGCTGCTCGAGCGCTCCGAGCTGACATCCGGCTCGACCTGGCACGCCGCCGGCGGCATGCACACGATCAACGGCGATCCGAACGTCGCCAAGCTGCAGAAATATACCGTCGAGCTCTACAAGGAGATCGAGGAGTATTCCGGTCAGGACATCGGCCTGCATCTGACCTCCGGCCTGATGCTGGCCGCCACGCCGCAGCGCTTCGACTGGCTGAAATCCATTCTCGCCAAGGGTCGCTATAACGGTCTGGAGGCGACGCTGCTGACGCCGAAGGAAGCGCATGAGATGATGCCGCTTCTCGACCCCGATCAGTTTGTCGGCGCGCTCTACGATCCCGTCGAAGGCCATCTCGACCCCTATGGCACGACGCATGCCTATGCTCGCTCCGCCAAGAAGAACGGCGCCGATATCTATCTGCATACCAAGGTCGAGGAGCTGATACAGCGCGAGGATGGCTGCTGGCGCGTCGTCACCAACCAGGGCGAGATCATCGCCGAGCACGTCGTCAACGCCGCAGGCCTCTGGGCGCGCGAAGTCGGCCGCATGGTGGGGCTGGAGCTGCCGGTGCTCGCCATGGAGCACATGTACCTCATCACCGAGGACATGCCCGAGGTCATCGACTTCAACAAGACGACGGGCAAGGAGCTGATGCACTGCGTCGATTTCGACGGCGAGATCTATCTGCGCCAGGAGCGGCAGGGCATGCTGATGGGCACCTACGAGAAGGCGTGTCGCCCATGGTCGCCGGTGACGACGCCCTGGGATTTCGGCCACGAGCTGCTGGCCGAGGATATCGAGCGCATCACGCCGGAGCTGGAAGTCGGTTTCCGCCATTTCCCGGCCTTCAACAATGCCGGTATCAAGAAGATCATCAACGGGCCTTTCACTTTCTCGCCGGATGGCAATCCGCTCGTCGGGCCGGTGCGGGGCCTGCGCAATTACTGGTCGGCCTGCGCCGTCATGGCCGGCTTCAGCCAGGGCGGCGGCGTCGGTCTGGCGCTCGCCAACTGGATGATCTACGGCGATCCGGGCTTCGACGTCTTCGCCATGGACGTTTCCCGCTATGGCGACTACGCAACGCTCGCCTATACCAATGCCAAGGTGCGCGAGAATTATGCGCGCCGATTCTCCATCCGCTATCCCAATGAAGAGCTGCCGGCCGGACGTCCGCTGCTGACCACGCCGATCTACGACAAGCTGAAGGAGGCCGGCGGCGTCTTCGGCGCCTATTACGGCCTCGAGCAGGCGCTGTGGTTCGCTCCGCAAGGCGAGGTCGATCAATTCTCCTGGCGCCGTTCCAACGATTTCGATGTCGTTGGCGCTGAAGCCAGGGCGGTGCGCGACAGCGTCGGCCTGATGGAGACGTCGGGCTTCGCCAAATATTCGGTCAAGGGACCGGGCGCGGAAGCATTCCTCGATACGCTGCTGACCTGCCGCATCCCGGCCGTCGGCCGCATGACGCTGGCGCCGATGCTGAAGCATGACGGCAAGCTGATCGGCGATTTCACGCTGGCGAAGCTCGCAGAAGAGGATTTCCTTCTCATCGGCTCCGGCATTGCCGAAGCCTATCACATGCGCTGGTTCGAAAGCCTGCTGCCGAAGGACGGCTCGGTCGAGCTGAAGGCCCTCGGCCTGTCGCTGCTCGGCCTTTCGATCGCCGGCCCGAATTCCCGCAAGCTGCTGCAGAAGCTGACGCATCAGGATCTTTCCACCGCAGCCTTCCCCTTCATGTCGATCCGGCGCATGGATGTCGGCATGGCGCCCGCCTTCGTCGGCCGCGTCTCCTATACGGGCGACCTCGGATACGAGATCTGGATGAAGCCGGAATATCAGCGCTACGTCTTCGACCTTCTGATGCAGGAAGGCGCCGAGTTCGATATCCGCCTCTTTGGCCTGCGGGCGCTGAACGCGTTGCGCCTCGACAAGTCCTACGGCAGCTGGGCGCGAGAATACCGGCCGCTCTACGGGCCTCTGGAAGCCGGCCTCAACCGATTCGTGGCGCTCTCCAAGGAAGCCGATTTCATCGGCAAGGCGGCAGCCGCCAGGGAGAAGGCCGAGGGCGGGGCGCTGCGGCTGCGCACGTTCATCCTGAGCGCAAAGGATGCCGATGTCATCGGCGACGAGCCGATCTATCACAACGGCGCCGTCTGCGGCTGGGTGACATCGGGCGGATATGCCCATGCGTCCGGCCTTTCCGTTGCCGTCGGCTACGTGCCGAAGGAAATCGCCGACGAGCCGCAAGGGTGGTCGGTGGAACTGCTCGGCGAGCTTCTGCCGGCAAGCCTGCAGGCCGAGCCGTTATTCGATGCTGACGGTGCAAGGATGCGTGCGTGACACGCGATGTCGGAGACGAGGGCGGCAGGCCCGGCAAGGCCCGCCGCTGACGAAAGCTTTTCAAAAAGCACGCATTGTCCAACGATTCTGACTAATTTCGAGCCAGGCACTGCCGCTTTTGTGTTATTTTTGGTCGGTTTCGCATCAGCGCGCGGCGATTTGAAAAGAATTTGTCAGTTTCTCGCCTTTTTGGCTTCACATTTCCTTCGAAAGCGGTATGGAATCGGGGCCATGGGCCTCTCGAAGGAACCCTAAAAAGTAATAAGAGATGTGGTCGTTTGACGCCGCATCCAGGGGAAATGACATATGGATTATTTTATCCAGCAGCTCTTAAACGGGCTGACTCTCGGGTCGATCTACGGCCTGATCGCCATTGGCTATACCATGGTTTACGGCATCATCGGCATGATCAACTTTGCCCATGGTGATGTCTTCATGCTCGGCGGTTTTGCCGCTCTCATCACCTATCTGGTCCTCGTCTCGCTTTTTGCCGGCCTGCCGGTAGCGGTCATGCTGCTGGTCATGCTCATCGTCGCCATGCTGATGACGAGCCTTTGGAACTGGGTGATCGAGCGGGTCGCCTATCGGCCGTTGCGCGGCTCCTTCCGGCTTGCGCCGCTGATCACGGCAATCGGCATGTCGATCGTGCTGTCGAACTTCATCCAGGTCGCCCAGGGCCCGCGCAACAAGCCGATCCCGACATTGATAGGCGACGTCTACAACATCGGCGGCGTCTCGATATCGCTGAAGCAGATCATCATCTTCGTCGTGACGATCGTGCTGCTCGCCGCCTTCTGGTATCTGGTCAACAAAACAGCGCTCGGCCGCGCCCAGCGCGCCACCGAGCAGGACCGCAAGATGGCGGCGCTGCTCGGCATCAATGTCGACCGCACCATTTCCGTCACCTTCATCATGGGTGCCGCGCTCGCTGCCGTGGCCGGCACGATGTATCTGATGTATTATGGCGTCGCCAACTTCACGGACGGTTTCGTGCCGGGCGTCAAGGCTTTCACCGCGGCTGTTCTCGGCGGCATCGGTTCGCTGCCGGGCGCGGTTCTCGGCGGCCTGATGATCGGCTTCATCGAATCCTTCTGGTCTGGCAACTTTCCCATCGCGTATAAGGATGTCGCGACCTACGCCATCCTCGCCTACGTGCTGATCTTCAAGCCGACGGGTATTCTCGGCCGGCCGGAAGTCGAAAAGGTATAACGCCATGGCAAATTCAAATTTCGTTGCAGGCAAGACCGCGCCCGGCCTTGTCCGGAAAGGGATTACGGATGCCCTCTGGGCCGCGGTCATAGCCTTCGGCATGTTCGTCCTCTATATCGGTCTCAAGACCGATCAGAACATGGACAACAAGCTGATCATCGTGCAGCGCTGGGGCCTTCTGGCGATCATCGTTGCCATTGCCGCCGTCGGCCGCTTTGTCATGACGGTCGCCGTTCAGCCCTATCTGGCCGCGCGCAAGGCAGCCAAGGCCAAGGTCGTGCAGGTGGAAGGCGAGCCCGGCTTCGTCGCCAGGCACTTCAACAAGATCGCGCTCGTGCTGCTGCTCATCTATCCGATTGCGGCGGTGGTCATGTTAGGCCCGCAGGGATCGCTCACCTACGTCGACAATTTCGGCATCCAGATCCTGATCTATGTGATGCTCGCATGGGGCCTGAATATCGTCGTCGGTCTCGCCGGCCTGCTCGATCTGGGTTATGTCGCCTTCTATGCCGTCGGCGCCTATTCCTATGCCCTGCTTTCGATGCATTTCGGCCTGTCCTTCTGGCTGCTCCTGCCGATATCGGGCATCCTCGCCGCGCTTTGGGGCATGATCCTGGGCTTTCCGGTCCTGCGCCTGCGCGGTGACTATCTGGCGATCGTCACGTTGGCCTTCGGTGAAATCATCCGTATCGTGCTGACCAACTGGACCGATGTGACGCAGGGCAGCTTCGGCATCTCCAACATCACCAAGGCATCGCTGTTCGGCCTCTATACCTTCGACCTCAAGGACCCGCACAACTTCATCCGGTCCTTCGGGCTGCCGATTTCGTCGGCCTGGTACAAGATCTTCCTGTTCTACGTCATCCTGGGACTCTGCATGCTGACCGCCTATGTGACGATCCGCCTGCGGCGCATGCCGATCGGACGTGCCTGGGAAGCATTGCGCGAGGATGAAATCGCCTGCCGTTCGCTCGGCATCAACACGGTGACGACGAAGCTGACCGCTTTCGCCACCGGCGCGATGTTCGGCGGTTTCGCGGGGTCTTTCTTTGCGGCGCGCCAAGGTTTCGTCTCGCCGGAGTCCTTCGTATTCCTCGAATCCGCCGTGATCCTGGCGATCGTGGTTCTCGGCGGCATGGGGTCGCTCAAGGGCATCGCGATTGCCGCGATCGCCATGGTCGGCGGTACCGAGCTGCTGCGCGACATGGATTTCCTGAAGCTGGTCTTCGGTGACGACTTCACGCCGGAACTCTACCGCATGCTGATCTTCGGCCTTGCCATGGTGATCGTGATGATCGTCAAACCGCGCGGCTTTGTCGGCACGCGTGAGCCGACGGCGTTCCTCAAGGAGCGAAAAGCGGTCTCCGGCAGCTTTACCAAGGAGGGCCACGGCTGATGAACGCTGTGACCAGAACCCCCGACGACATCCTGCTGAAGGTTGACCACCTGTCGATGAAGTTCGGCGGCCTGATGGCGATCAACGACTTCTCCTTCGAGGCGAAGCGCGGCGACATCACGGCGCTGATCGGGCCGAACGGCGCCGGCAAGACCACGGTGTTCAACTGCATCACCGGTTTCTACAAGCCGACGATGGGCATGATCACGCTCAACCAGAAGAGCGGCAAGGACTATCTGCTGGAGCGGCTTCCGGATTTCCGGATCACGCGCGAGGCCAAGGTGGCGCGTACCTTCCAGAATATCCGCCTGTTCTCGGGTCTCACCGTGCTCGAGAACCTGCTGGTGGCGCAGCATAACAAGCTGATGCGCGCCTCCGGCTACACGATCCTCGGCCTGCTCGGCATCGGTCCCTATCGGGCCGAGGCGAAGAACGCGATCGAGCTTGCGCGCTTCTGGCTCGAAAAGGCCGATCTCGTCGATCGTGCCGACGATCCTGCCGGCGATCTCTCCTATGGTGCGCAACGCCGCCTGGAAATCGCCCGCGCCATGTGCACGGGTCCGGAACTGCTTTGCCTGGATGAGCCGGCAGCCGGCCTCAATCCTCGTGAATCCCTGGTGCTCAACGAGTTCCTGCGCAGCATCCGCAAGGACACAGGCACATCGATCCTGCTGATCGAGCACGACATGTCCGTGGTCATGGAAATTTCCGACCACGTCATCGTGCTCGAATACGGGCAGAAGATCGCCGACGGCACGCCGGAGGAGGTCAAGAACGATCCGAGGGTGATCGCCGCCTATCTGGGTGTCGAGGATGAGGAAGTGGAAGAGGTGATTGCCGAAGTCGAACACCTCCAAGAGGGTGAAAACTGATGGCGGGGCAACCACTTCTGAAAGTCGCGGGTGTCGAAACCTATTACGGCAATATCCGGGCTCTGGCCGGCGTCGATATCGAAGTCAACAGCGGCGAGATCGTCAGTCTGATCGGCGCCAACGGAGCGGGTAAATCGACGCTGATGATGACGATCTGCGGCAGCCCGCAGGCGCGTACCGGGTCGGTCACTTTCGATGGCCGCGATATCACGCGCATGCCGACGCACGAGATCGCACGGCTGCGCATCGCCCAGTCGCCCGAAGGGCGGCGCATTTTTCCGCGCATGACGGTCTATGAAAACCTGCAGATGGGCGCGAGCCTCGACAAGCTCAAATATTTCAACGAGGACGTCGAGAAGATCTTCACGCTCTTCCCGCGCCTGAAGGAGCGTCAGTCGCAACGCGGCGGCACGCTTTCGGGCGGCGAGCAGCAGATGCTGTCGATCGGCCGCGCCCTCATGGCGCGTCCCAAGCTCCTGCTGCTGGACGAGCCGTCGCTCGGCCTCGCGCCGCTGATCGTCAAGGGCATCTTCGAGGCCATCAAGGTCCTGAACCAGACCCAGGGGCTGACGGTGTTCCTCGTCGAGCAGAATGCCTTTGCGGCGCTGAAGCTTTCCGACCGGGCCTATGTGATGGTCAACGGCCGGGTGACGATGAGCGGCTCCGGCCAGGAACTGCTCGCCAATCCGGAAGTGCGCGCTGCCTATCTCGAAGGCGGCCATCATTGAGTTTCGTTCCGCGGAGAATCTGACATGCAGGGACTTTTCTTCGACAGCGATACCGGTGGCCGCGTCGTCATTCGCGCGATCATCGTCATCCTTGGGTTCTGGACCGCATGGCGCGCCGGCCGCGCTGTGGCTTCCAATTGGGAATCCTATCCGCTTGTCGTCATCTACAGCTTTTTGATCGGCCTCGGATTGCAATTCCTGCACCATGCGCTGTTCAACGGCCCGGTATTCGACATCGTCATCTACATCATCGATGTCGTTCTTCTGCTGGTCTTTGCGACGGCAGGTTACAGGTATCGCCGTACCGATCAGATGGTGAATAATTATTACTGGCTCTATGAAAAGACCTCGGCCTTTTCTTGGAAGAAGAAGAATTGACAGTGTGCCTAAACTAGGCACAGTCTGCACGCACAGTGAGCGTCATCCTGCCCATAACAACAAATGATACGGGGCAGGATCATGCTTCCAGAGTTCGGAATGCAAGCGTTACCGGCGTGATGATTGGTGGGTATCGCGCAGGGCAGATCAAACGGAACCCGCTCAAAAATTGGGAGTAACAATATGAAGAAGTATCTTCTGTCGGCGGTGGCTTTGTCGGCGATGATCGCATTCGGCGGCGTTGCGAAGGCCGATGTCATCATTGCCGTCGGCGCGCCCCTCACGGGCCCGAATGCCGCGTTTGGCGCGCAGCTTCAGAAGGGCGCCGAGCAGGCTGCCGCCGATATCAATGCGGCTGGTGGCATCAATGGGGAAAAGATCAAGATCGAACTCGGCGATGACGTATCCGACGCCAAGCAGGGCGTTTCGGTTGCCAACAAGTTCGTCGCCGATGGTGTCAAGTTCGTTGTCGGTCACTTCAACTCGGGCGTTTCCATCCCGGCTTCGGAAGTCTACGCTGAAAACGGCATTCTTGAGATTTCGCCGGCTGCCACCAACCCGACCTACACCGAGCGTGGCCTTTGGAACACCTTCCGTACCTGCGGCCGTGACGACCAGCAGGGCATCGTTGCCGCCAAGTACATCGTCGACAATTTCAAGGGCGCGAAGATTGCCGTCGTTCACGACAAAACCCCATACGGCCAAGGCCTTGCCGATGAAACCAAGAAGAACCTAAATGCCGCTGGCGTGAAGGAAGTTCTTTATGAAGGCATTACTCCCGGCGACAAGGACTACTCGGCCCTCATCGCCAAGATGAAGCAGGCAGGCATCGATTTCGTCTACTACGGTGGTCTCCACACCGAAGCCGGCCTGATCCTGCGCCAGATGGCCGACCAGGGCGTGAAGGCTCACTTCATGTCGGGTGATGGTATTGTCACCAACGAGCTTGCTTCCATCGCCGGCGATGCCGTCGACGGCACGCTGATGACGTTCGCGCCGGATGCACGCAAGAATCCGGCTGCTGCCGATCTCGTGACCAAGTTCCGCGCTGCCGGTTACGAACCGGAAGGTTACACCTTCTACAGCTATGCGGCGATGCAGGTCATTGCTGCTGCCGCCAAGGCTGCCGGCTCCAACGATCCGATGGCCGTTGCCGACGCAATCAAGGCAAAGGGTCCGTTCAAGACCGCGATCGGTGACCTTAGTTTCAACTCAAAGGGCGACATCACCCGCCCGGACTACGTCATGTACAAGTGGTCCAAGGGGTCCGACGGCAAGTACAACTACGCCGAGATCGGGAAGTAAGCCTCGCGGCGCCGGTTTACGGCACGCTCTATATATGAAGGAGCCCGGCCAATGGCCGGGCTTTTTCGCTTCGGGGCTCAACCCATCACCGCGTTCGCCATTTCCTTCGCGGCAGACCTGCTTTAAGTCTTCCTTCCTATCGGCAGGAGGATGGCAGCATGAGCAAACCCCGTATTCTCGTTACCCGGCGCTGGCCGGCCTCGGTCGAGGTGGTGCTTTCGGAGCGGTTCGACGCCACGTTGAACAAGGACGACGTCGCCCTCGATTCCGGGCAGTTGCGCGAAGCGCTGCATGCCCATGACGCTGTGCTGCCGACGGTCTCCGACAAGCTTCCGGCCGCTCTCTTCGAAGGCCAGACGATCAGGACGAAAATTCTCGGTAATTTCGGCGTCGGCTTCAACCACATCGATATCGCCGCTGCCAGACAAAAAGGTATCGTCGTCACCAATACGCCCGGCGTCCTGACCGATTGCACGGCCGATATCGCCATGCTGCTTCTTCTCTCCGTTGCCCGGCGCGGCGGCGAAGGCGAGCGCGAGGTCAGGGCCGGTGCATGGACCGGCTGGCGGCCTACCCATCTGGTCGGCACCAAGGTTACGGGAAAGACCGTCGGCATCATCGGTTTCGGCCGTATCGGCCGCGCCTTTGCGCAGCGCTGTCATTTCGGCTTCGGCATGGATGTCGTCTTCTACAATCGCTCCGCCATCGATCCGATGGAAGCGTCGCGTTATGGCGCCATGCAGTTGCAGACGGTGGAGGATGTTCTCGACATTTCGGATTTCGTCTCGCTGCATTGCCCCGGAGGTGCGGAGAATCGCCACCTGATGAACGCGGCGCGCTTCGCGGCGATGAAGCCCGGTGCTTTCCTGATCAATACGGCAAGGGGCGACGTCGTCGACGAGGCGGCGCTGATTGCGGCCTTGGAGCAAGGAACGATCCGTGGTGCCGGCCTCGATGTCTATGAAGCGGAGCCGCATGTTCCCGAGCGGCTGCGGGCCATGGACAATGTCGTGCTCCTTCCGCATCTCGGCAGCGCTACGGAGGAGACGCGCACCGCCATGGGCATGAAGGTAGTGGACAATATCACCGCTTTCTTTGCCGGGCAGGAGCCGCCGGACCGCGTGGTCTGATCGCCTTTCCTCCGCTTGCGGAGAGTGGGAGTGAATCCTCTATACTTCATGCAGCACATGCGCGGCCTTTACGGCGGCGGATGCGCGGTTTTCGACGCCGAGCTTTACGTAAATCTGCTCCAGATGCTTGTTCACCGTGCGGGCGGATAGTCCAAGGATTTCGCCGATGTCGCGGTTGGACTTGCCTTTGGCGAGCCAGAGAAGGACTTCGGATTCACGCTGCGTCAGCGAAAAATGCTGGCGCAGGATATCGTCATCGGCGCGCTGGTTGGTGGCTGTCAGGCGGAAGAGATATTCGTCGGCGCCGATGGCACCGAGGAAGGTGAATTGCAGGGCGGACTGGCCGCCATTGCTGATCGACAGAAGATTGTCGCGCCCCGGCCCGAGCCGCTCCCGTTCCAGCATGAAGGCGGCGATGTGTTTAGAGGCGAGGTCGAGGCCGTCGTCGCTGCCGGTGGCGGCATTGATGAGACGGGTCGCCTGTGGCGTCGACCAATGGATGGCGCCGTTGCCCTTGACGGCGAGCAGATGGCGGCCCGCGGCATCGAGCGCCACCCTGGCGCTCTGGGCGGAGCGGGCGTTGCGCAGGTGGACGCGGATGCGGGCGCGCAGCTCATCCACATTGATCGGCTTGGTGAGATAGTCGACACCGCCCGATTCCAGCGCATGCACCACATGCTCGGTTTCGGTAAGTCCCGTCATGAAGACGACGGGAATCTGGGCGATGCCGGCATTGGCTTTCAGCCGGCGGCAGGTTTCGAAACCATCCATCGACGGCATGACGGCATCGAGCAGGATGATATCCGGCGTGATGCGTTCGACGATGTTCAGCGCGGCCGATCCGGATGTCGCGATCAGCACGGAAAAACCGGACTGCTCGAGCGCGTCGGTCAGGAAGCCTAAAGCCTCCGGCGAATCGTCCACCAGCAAGACTATGTCGCGGGGAAGGGTGGGCTCGGCCAATCTATTCTACCTTTTCGGTGTCGAAGGTGCGCAGCACGGTCAGGAAGCCGTCGAGATCGAAGGCCTGAACATAGCCGCGCAAAGCATCTGTGAACGGTCTGTTGTCATCGAGCTTGGCGAGGTCCGCAAGCTTCGCCTCGATGCCCCTGATATAGCCGATCTCGCCAAGCCGCATCAGCTCGCGCACATGCTCTGTCCCCGGACTCTTCAGCGGTGGCGGCGGCTTCGGCACGATCGGGGCGGCGGCATCGGCATAAATCCATTGCAAGCCGAGATGCAGCGCAAGCTTGTCGCGCAGCTGGCGGATGTCGACCGGCTTGGAGATGGCGTCGTTATGGCTGTCGTCACTGTCGGTTGCGGCGGCGGCATCGCCGATATTGGCCGACAGCATCAGGATCGGCGCCGTCTGGCCGTTTTCCCTGAGCCGTGAGACAAGCTGCCAGCCGTTCATACCGGGCATGGAGATATCGACCAGAAACAGATCCGGCTTGATGCCTTCGATCAATGTCAGGCAATCGGGGCCGCCGGCGGCGGTCAGTACGATGAAGTCGAGCGGCGACAGGATTTCGCGCATCAGCTCGCGATGATCCTCGTTGTCGTCGACGATGACGAGTGTGCGACGCGGCCCCTCGTAGCCGGCGATCCGTTGCTCCTGAGCCGGCGGCTTCATCGGGCGGAGCACCGCCGACAGCATCAGGCGCACGCGGAATGTCGAGCCCTTGTCCTTTTCGCTGACGGCCGCGATTTCGCCACCGAGCGTGTTCGTCAGCAACCGCGTGATGGTCAGCCCCAGGCCGAGGCCCGGCATCGGCCTCACGCTATCGGCTTCGCCGCGCTGGAAGGGCTCATAGATGCGGGTGATATCCTTTTCGGCGATTCCCCGGCCTGTGTCCGCGACGGTGAAGGTGGCGACCTGATTGCGGTAGCCGACTTCGAAGCGAACGCTGCCGGTATCGGTGAACTTGATGGCGTTGGAGAGCAGGTTGACGAGGATCTGCCGTAGCCGCTTCTCGTCGGTGCGGACGTAATCGGGCAGGGCGGTGGAGCGCTCGTGGACGAAGGCCAGTCCTTTCGCCTGTGCCTGCGGCCTGAACATGTCGACGATCTGATCGAGGAAATCCTGAATGTTGATCTCGTTGGAATAGACCTGCAGGCGGCCCGCCTCGATCTTCGAAATGTCCAGCAGCCCGTCGATCAGGCCGGAAAGATGCTCGGCGCTGCGGCGGATGACCTTCAGGGAGGATTGGCGGGGAGCGGGAATGGTCTCGTCGCGCTCCAGGATCTGCGCGTAGCCGAGCACGGCATTGAGCGGCGTGCGCAATTCGTGGCTCAGGCCCACGACATAGCGGCTCTTGGCGCGGTTCGCCGCCTCGGCGGCCTCCTTGGCGCTCTGCAAAGCCGCATCCGTCTTCTTGTGGGCGGCAATCTCTTTCAGCAGCAGCGTATTCTGGCGCGAGGATTCTTCCTCAGCGACCACGCGGCTGTCATGGGCAAGCACGTAGAACCAGCAAACGACGCCTGCGATGACGGCGAAGACGAAGAAGACGATCAGAATGGTGCGGTCGACCACCGAGGCCGTTTCGGGGGAGGCGGCGCCGACCTGATGCGCGATCATGGCGAGGATGGCGCCCATGGCGGTCAGCGCCAGGGCGACGGCAATGCCGTAGCGGCCGAGGCGTGTGGCGAGCTTGGCGACGATGCTTTCCGGCAGCAGGGTCCTTGCAACGGTGGCGACCTGCGTGTTGAGCCGGGCTTTCGGCTTGCACATGTCGTGGCAGCGGCTGTCGAGCGAACAGCAGAGCGAGCAGATCGGCGCGGCATAGGCGGGGCACCACGCCATGTCCTCCGGCTCGAACGGGTGCTCGCAGACGGAGCAGGTGATGGTGGCGAGGTTCTTCCAGCTTTGTCGCGGCTTGCGGGCGAGATAGTATTTGCCCCTGGTGGCCCAGGCGATGGCGGGCGAGGTGACGAGCGCCACGATCAGGGTGATATAGGGGGCGAGCGAAGCGGCGACCGTGCCGAAGGCACCGAAATGCGCGATCAGGGCGATGGTTGCGGAAAGCGCCATGGCGCCCAGACCGACCGGATTGATGTCGTAGAGATGCGCGCGCTTGAATTCGATGCCCGGCGGCGCCAGTCCCAGCGGCTTGTTGATGAAGAGATCGGCGGAGATGGTGCAGAGCCAGGCCATGGCGATGATCGAGAAGATGCCGAGCGTTTCCTCCAGCAGCCGGTAGATGCCGAGCTCCATCAGCAGCAGCGCGATGGCGACGTTGAAGACGAGCCAGATGACGCGGCCCGGATGGCTGTGCGTCAGCCGCGAAAAGAAGTTCGACCACGCGAGCGAGCCGGCATAGGCGTTCATGACGTTGATCTTCAGCTGCGAGATCATCACGAAGGCGGCCATCAGCAGCAGCGCGGCGTTGTGCCAGGGGATCATGTAGCCGAAGGCGGTCAGATACATCTGCGCGGGATCGGCGGCGCGATCGGCCGGCACGCCCGAGGTCAGCGTCAGCACGACGAGAAAGGAGCCGGCCAAAAGCTTCGGCGCACCGATGATGACCCATCCCGGTCCGGCAAGGAACACTGCCAGCCGGTGGCGCCATTTGCGATGGCCGTCCGGCGGCAGGAAGCGCAGGAAATCGGCCTGTTCGCCGATCTGCGACATCAGCGCGAGGATGACGGCGGAGGCGGCACCGAATTCCACCAGATCGAAGGGGGCGGCGCTGCCCGGGGTGCTTGCGGGATGATGGATGCCGGCAAAGGCCCGCCAGAGATCGAACTTGCCCCAGTCGGCAAAGGCGATGAAGACGAAGGGCAGTATGTTGAGAACGATCCAGAAAGGTTGCGTCAGCAACTGGAACCGGCTGATGAGGCGAACGCCGTGCGTGACGAGCGGGATCACCATGACGGCGCTGACGATATAGCCGATCCATACGGGAATGCCGAGCGTCAGCTCCAGCGCGCCGGACATGATCGAGGCTTCGATCGCAAACAGCATGAAGGTGAAGCTGGCATAGATCAGCGAGGTGATTGTCGAACCGATATAGCCGAAGCTCGCGCCGCGCGTCAAAAGATCGATATCGACGCCGTGGCGGATGGCATAGCGGCTGATCGGCAGGCCGACGGCCAGCATGACGAGGCTGGCGACGATAATGGCGTAGAAGGCGTTGGTGGTGCCGTAGGACAGCGTGATCGCGCCGCCGATCGCCTCAAGCGCCAGGAAGGAAATGGCGCCGATCGCCGTCTGCGAGATGCGCTGCGAGGAGAATTGCCGCGCGCTCTTGGCGGTGAAACGCAGGGCGTAGTCTTCCAGCGTCTGGTTCGCGACCCAGCGGTTGTACTCGCGTCTCACAGGAATGATGCGTTGCCGCGCAGCCATGCTTACCCTTCAGCACTCCCGCCATCGGAATTCCGGCAGTCCAGAGATGTCGTAACATGGATCCATACGGTGCTTAAGGGCACGAGGGCGCGCAAAGCTGCACATTTCGCCCCGACGCCTACGTCATATTACGTATGTGGTTTCCCCGATGGCTGCCGGATAGTCGCGAAAGGCAACGGTCAATCTTGGTCTACCGGCCGTTGCGGCAGACAAAAAGAGGGGAACCACGATGAAATTCAAGACTCTCGTCTCCGGCGCGCTGCTCGGCGCCATCATGTCCACCACCGCATTCCACGGCGCTTTCGCCGCTGACGACACCATCAAGGTCGGCGTGCTGCATTCGCTGTCCGGCACCATGGCGATCTCGGAAACGACGCTGAAGGACGCCATGCTGATGCTCATCGACGAGCAGAACAAGAAGGGCGGCGTTCTCGGCAAGAAGCTCGAACCGGTCGTCGTAGACCCGGCCTCCGACTGGCCGCTCTTTGCCGAAAAGGCCCGCGAGTTGATCCAGAAGGACAAGGTCGCGGCCGTGTTCGGCTGCTGGACCTCGGTGTCGCGCAAATCCGTGCTGCCTGTGTTCAAGGAGCTGGATTCGATCCTGTTCTATCCGGTGCAGTTCGAGGGCGAGGAATCCGAGCGCAACGTCTTCTACACGGGTGCCGCTCCGAACCAGCAGGCGATCCCGGCCGTCGATTACCTGATGAAGAACGAGGGCGTGCAGCGCTGGGTGCTTGAAGGCACCGACTATGTCTATCCGCGCACGACCAACAAGATCCTCGAAGCCTATCTGAAATCCAAGGGCGTCAAGGACGAAGACATCATCGTCAACTACACGCCGTTCGGCTTCTCCGACTGGCAGACGGAAGTCTCCAAGATCAAGGCCTTCGGCTCTGCTGGCAAGAAGACCGCCGTTGTCTCCACCATCAACGGCGACGCCAACGTTCCCTTCTACAAGGAACTGGGCAACCAGGGCGTCAAGGCCGAGGATATCCCGGTCGTCGCCTTCTCGGTCGGCGAGGAAGAGCTTGCCGGTGTCGACACCAAGCCGCTTGTGGGACATCTGGCCGCCTGGAACTACTTCCAGTCCGTCGACACGCCCGCCAACGCCGCCTTCATCAAGGAGTGGCACGCCTACACCAAGAACGACAAGCGCGTGACCAACGACCCGATGGAAGCCGCCTATATCGGCTTCAACATGTGGGTGAAGGCCGTCGAGAAGGCCGGCACGACCGATCCGGACAAGGTCATCGACGCACTCGTCGGCGTCTCGGTTCCGAACCTTTCGGGCGGCTATGCCACCATGATGCCGAACCACTACATCACCAAGCCCGTGCTGATCGGCGAAGTGCAGGAAAACGGCCAGTTCGACATCGTCTCGCAGACGCCCGAAGTCGTCGGCAAGGAATGGTCGGACTACCTGCCGGACAGCAAGGATCTGATCTCGGATTGGCGCATGCCGCTGAACTGCGGCAACTTCAACGTTTCCACCGGCAAGTGCGGCGGCAAGGGCTCCTGAGTTCCGCCATCGATGCGAGACCGCCGCGGACAGGCTTCTCTGCCCGCGGCAGCTTGAGGGGACGAGCGCAATGTTCGACAAATTCGTTTACCGCATAACCCTGGCGCTGGTCGCCGGCTTCTGCCTGGTGCTGGCATTGACGGCCACAGGCCTGCGCGCCGAGGAAGATGCCCGGGGCCTGATCAACTCGCTCGGCCAGGCGAATTTCCAGAAGGCCGGCGAGATCGTTCAAGCCCTTGCCAAGACAGGCGATCCGAAGGTCGTCCCGGCCTTGCAGGCATTTTCCGATGGCGATCTCTATGTCCGCAAATCCGACAATCAGGTGTTCATCGCCAAATCCTCCGGCGAGACGATGGATCTGCTGGACCCTCTGACGGGGCAGGCCGCCGGACAGGAAGCCAAGGACGATCTCGGCAAGATCAAGATCAACAACAATCTGCGCCGTGCGGTTCGCGCGGCTCTCGGCAGCCTGACGCTGATGAGCCCGGATCGCGCGACGAGGCTGGAGGCGGCGCAATCCATCTTGAAAGCGCCGGGCGCGGATTCGCTGGAGGCGGTCGAGGCTGCGTTGCAGACCGAGAAGGATGGAGAAATTCGCAGCGTGCTCGAACGGGCGCGGGCCGTTGCCGTGCTCGGTTCCGATCGGCCTGCGGAAGACAAGAAGGCGGCGATCGAGACCATCAAGAACGAAGGCGGCCGCGATGCCATCGGCATTCTCTCGTCCGTTTCCGTCGATGACAGTCTCAAGCCGGACGTCGCCTCCGCCATTGCCGGCATTCAGGAGCAGCTGAAGTTCTGGGATGCGGTGCAGAACATATGGTACGGCCTGTCGCTCGGCTCGGTGCTGCTGCTGGCCGCCATCGGCCTTGCCATCACCTTCGGCGTCATGGGCATCATCAACATGGCGCATGGCGAGATGGTGATGCTGGGGGCCTATTCCACCTTCGTCGTCCAAAACATCATTCGTAGCTCCTATCCTGCGCTGTTCGACTGGTCGCTGGCGATTGCCCTGCCGGTCGCCTTCATCGTCACCGGCGCCGTCGGCCTCGTCATCGAACGCGCCGTTATCCGTTTCCTCTACGGCCGGCCGCTGGAAACGCTGCTCGCCACCTGGGGCATTTCGCTGATCCTGCAGCAAGCAGTGCGCTCGATCTTCGGGCCGACCAATCAGGAAGTCGGCAATCCCTCGTGGATGTCGGGCTCGTTCGACCTCGGCTATCTCTCGATCACCTGGAACAGGCTCTGGATCATCGTCTTCTCGCTCGGCGTCTTCGTGGCGCTGCTGCTGCTCCTCAAGCGCTCGGCCTTCGGGTTGCAGATGCGGGCGGTGACACAGAACCGGCGCATGGCCTCCTCCATGGGGATACGCACGTCCTGGGTCGATGCCTTCACCTTTGCTCTCGGATCGGGCATCGCCGGCATGGCGGGGGTCGCGCTGTCGCAGATCGACAATGTCTCGCCAAACCTCGGCCAGAGCTACATCATCGACAGTTTCATGGTGGTGGTGTTCGGCGGGGTCGGCAATCTGTGGGGCACGCTCGTCGGCGCCTTCTCGCTCGGCATTCTCAACAAGTTCCTCGAACCCTATGCGGGGGCGGTGCTTGGGAAGATCCTCGTCCTCGCCCTCATCATTCTTTTCATCCAGAAACGTCCGCGCGGCCTCTTCGCGCTCAAGGGAAGGGCGGTGGAAGCATGATGACCGCCTTCATTCTGCGTTCGCTCGACCGCCGCATCAGCATCGCCATCGCGATATTGCTTGCCGTGGCGGTTCTGGTGCCGCTGTCGAACCTGCTGTTGCCGGAAAGCAGCGCGCTGCATGTGCCGACCTATGTGATGTCGCTGTTCGGCAAATATCTGACCTATGCGCTTCTGGCCTTGGCGCTCGATCTCGTCTGGGGCTATTGCGGCATCCTCTCGCTCGGCCACGGCGCCTTCTTCGCGCTCGGCGGCTATGCGATGGGCATGTATCTGATGCGGCAGATCGGCTCGCGCGGCACTTATGGCAATCCGATCCTGCCCGACTTCATGGTCTTCCTGAACTGGAAGGAGCTGCCCTGGTTCTGGTACGGCTTCGACCATTTCTGGTTCGCCATGCTCATGGTCCTTGCCGCGCCCGGCCTGCTCGCCTTCGTCTTCGGCTGGTTCGCCTTCCGCTCGCGCGTCAACGGCGTCTATCTGTCGATCATCACGCAGGCGATGACCTATGCTTTGCTGCTTGCCTTCTTCCGTAACGACATGGGCTTCGGCGGCAATAACGGCCTGACCGACTTCAAGGATATCCTCGGTTTCAACATTCAGGCCGACGGCACGCGCGCCGTGCTGTTCGGTGTGACGGCGGTATTCCTGGCGCTGTCCCTGATGCTGTCCTCGGCCATCGTGCGCTCGAAGTTCGGCAAGGTGCTGGTGGGCGTGCGCGACGCGGAAAGCCGGACGCGCTTCCTCGGCTACCGTGTCGAGCACATCAAGCTTTTCGTCTTCGTCGTATCGGCGATGATGGCCGGTATCGCCGGCGCGCTCTACGTGCCGCAGATCGGCATCATCAATCCCGGCGAATTCGCGCCAGCCAATTCCATCGAAGTGGTCATCTGGACGGCTGTCGGCGGGCGGGCGACGCTGATCGGGCCGATTATCGGTGCCGTTCTCGTCAATGGCGGCAAGACAGTCTTCACCGGCCTGTTTCCCGATTTCTGGCTGTTTGCGCTCAGTGGCCTGTTCGTCGCGGTGACGCTGTTCCTGCCCAAGGGCATCGTCGGCACCGTCGCGCAATATCTCGGCAGGAAACATAAGCCGGCAAGCCCGCCGCCGAAGGCTGCGAAGGATGACACTCAACAATCCGTGCAGGCTGCGGAGTAGGACCATGATCCCGGATATCAAGCCCAACAGCATGCTCTATCTCAACAACGTCTCGGTTTCGTTCGACGGTTTCAAGGCATTGAATGCGCTGTCGATCGTCATCGAGCCGGGGGAGCTGCGTGCCATCATCGGCCCGAACGGCGCCGGCAAGACGACGATGATGGACATCATCACCGGCAAGACGCGGCCCGACGACGGCGAGGTGTTTTTCAACGGCCAGGTCGACCTGACGAAGAAGGACGAGGCCGATATCGCCCAGCTCGGCATCGGCCGGAAATTCCAGAAGCCGACCGTCTTCGAAAGCCACACCGTCTGGGACAATCTCGAACTGGCGCTCAACCGCAATCGCGGTGTTTTCGCGACGCTCTTCTACCGCCTGACGCCTGCCGATCGCAGCCGCATCGAGGAGATCCTCGAGACCGTGCGCCTCTCGCATCGGCGAGACGAACTGGCCGCCAATCTTTCCCACGGCCAGAAGCAATGGCTGGAGATCGGCATGCTGCTGGCGCAGGAGCCGAAGCTGCTTCTGGTCGACGAGCCGGTTGCGGGCATGACGGATGCGGAAACGGCGGAGACGGCCGTGCTCCTGAAGGAAATCGCCAGGACACGTTCCGTGGTGGTGGTCGAACACGACATGGGTTTTATCCGCGATCTGGGTGTCAAGGTGACGTGTCTGGCGGAAGGATCGGTTTTGGCGGAAGGGTCGATCGATTTCGTCAGCAGCGATCCGAAGGTGATCGAGAATTATCTGGGGCGGTAGGTCGTCCAAGTGGCGGGTGGAGACCCCCCTCATTCGACCTGTCGGCCACCTTCTCCCCGAGGGGAGAAGGCAAAAGCGGCCTCGCCACTCGGCCATCGATATGAGCGAGGATGGAGGGGGCATCCCCTCGGGGAGAGGGGCAGGGTGAGGGAAAAGGAAGAAGTCGAGATGCTGACAGTCGAAAACGCAAACCTGCACTACGGCGCCGCCCAGGCGCTGCGCGGCATCTCCATCAAGGCGGAGATGGGCAAGATTACCTGTGTCCTCGGGCGCAACGGCGTCGGCAAGAGCTCGCTCTTGCGCGCCGTCACCGGCCAGCATGCGTTGTCGGCCGGTACGGTCGCCTTCAACGGCGTCGCGCTGAACGGCATGGCTCCGTTTGCCCGCGCCAGGCAGGGGATCGGCTACGTGCCGCAGGGACGCGAGATATTTCCGCTGCTGAGCGTGAAGGAAAATCTCGAGACCGGCTACGCGCCGCTTGCCCGCCGCGACCGCAACATTCCGGATGATATCTACAGCCTGTTCCCTGTGCTGAAATCCATGCTGTCGCGCCGTGGCGGCGATCTTTCGGGCGGCCAGCAGCAGCAGCTGGCGATCGGCCGGGCGATGGTGACGCGGCCGAAAATCCTGGTGCTGGACGAGCCGACCGAAGGCATCCAGCCGTCGATCATCAAGGATATCGGCCGGGCGATCCGCTATCTCAGGGATTCCACCGGCATGGCGATCCTGCTGGTCGAGCAGTATCTCGATTTCTGCCGCGAGCTTGCCGACTATGTCTACATCATGGATCGCGGCGAGATCGTGCATGAGGGGCTGGCGGAGACATTGGATACGCCGGAGGCCCGCAGGCATCTGACCGTCTGAGCGTCTGCCTTTCTTTTCGGCGTTTGACCAAAAATGCGGCTGGGCCGGCGGGCGATGGGCCGTCATCGCGGCGGATCGCATAAGGCACAGAAATTGCTTGCGTTTATTCCTTGCCGGGTTTCAATGACCGGGCATCGGCGCGGTGTGATGTGTGGAGAGGCGGATGGCAATGACGGCGACAGGCGCAAGACCGCAGCGCGCGCGTGGCTGCGGCCATCTTGCGGCCAAGTGGCTGGGCGGCCGCACGCGCCTTGCCGAGCTCTATCAGGAGGGGGCGGCCAAGATCCGATTGCCCGAGACCTTCGACCATTCCATGGAAGCAGTCATCATCAACACGGCCGGCGGCCTGACCGGTGGCGACCGGATGGACTGGAGCGTCGTTGCCGCGCCGGGCACGCGCATCGATGTGACGACGCAGGCCTGCGAGAAGATCTACAAGGCTTCGGCCGGCACGGCCGAGGTCGAGACGTCGATCAAGGTCGGCAGCGGCGCGCGGGTCGATTGGCTGCCGCAGGAGACCATTTTGTTCGACCGAGCCTCGCTTTCGCGTGCGTTGAACGTCGAGCTCGCCGACACGGCGGAATTCCTGGCCGTCGAGGCGGTCCTGCTCGGGCGGAAAGCCATGGGCGAAGCGATGGAGCAGGGGCTGTTCCGCGACCGCTGGCGCATCCGTCGCGCCGGGCGGCTTGTTCATGCCGAGGAATTGCGGCTGGATGGCGATGTGGCCGCATTGACGGCCAGGGCAGCCGTCTTGAGCGGTCAGGTTGCCTTCGCGACCTTGCTCTATGCCGGACCGCTGGCCGAGACCTATCTCGGCCGGGTCAGGCCGCTCCTCGAAACGCATATGGGAGGTGCCAGTCAATGGGGCGAAAAGCTTGTCGTGAGGCTTGCCGCCGCCGATGGTTTCGCGCTCAGAAAAATCCTGATTCCGATCATTTCCGCCTTGCGCAACGGAGCGCCTGTGCCGAAAGTCTGGAACCTGTAGTCCCCGGAGCCGGATGATCTCAGACCTGCTTGACCTGAAATCATCCGGCTTCAAACTCAAGGAAGCAGTGCATGACGCCGTCTAAAGACCGCTCACACTTTTCGGCATCATGCTGTGAAAAACAGCAATCACATAGGTAGGCGATGAACCTCACTCCGAGAGAAAAAGACAAGCTGCTGATTTCCATGGCGGCGATGGTGGCGCGGCGGCGGCTGGAGCGCGGCGTGAAGCTCAATCATCCCGAAGCCATCGCGCTGATCACCGATTTCGTGGTCGAAGGCGCACGCGACGGCCGGCCGGTCGCCGAACTGATGGAGGCCGGCGCCCACGTCATTACCCGCGACCAGGTAATGGAGGGTATTGCCGAGATGATCCACGACGTTCAGGTCGAGGCGACATTTCCCGACGGCACAAAGCTCGTGACCGTCCACGAGCCGATCCGGTGAGGCCGAAATGCTGGAGCTGAGACCCAATTGCGAATGCTGCGACAGGGATTTGCCGCCGGAAAGCGGGCAGGCGATGATCTGCACCTTCGAATGCACGTTCTGCGTCGATTGCGTCGAAACGGTATTGGGTGGCAGTTGCCCGAATTGCGGCGGCGCATTCGCCCGTCGTCCTATCCGTCCGGCAGCGATGCTTGCCAGATATCCCGCTTCGACCAGGCGCGTTCTGAAAGCTGAGGGATGCGCGCCCGTGCGGGCCGCATGAGGAGAAAATCATGATCCCAGGTGAAATCATCGCTGCGAGCGGCGACATCGAATTGAATGCCGGAGCACCGACCGTGACGCTGGAGGTGTCCAATACCGGCGACCGGCCGGTGCAGGTCGGCAGCCATTATCATTTTGCCGAAACCAATGCCGGGCTTTCCTTCGATCGCGACAAGGCGCGGGGTATGCGGCTCGATATTCCGGCCGGGACCGCCGTGCGTTTCGAGCCGGGGCAGACGCGTTCGGTGACGCTGATCCCGCTATCGGGCAAGCGCGAAGTCTACGGCTTCCGTCAGCAGGTCATGGGCAAGCTTTAAGTTGGGGGAATTGATGTCGATGAAATTGCTTGCGCCCGTGGCGGTTCTGGCCGCTGTGCTGATCTGCGGACCCGCCTTTGCGCAGAATGCGGACGAGCCGAAGATCGATTGCGCCAAGGCGGAAGCCCAGAAGGATCTGAATATTTGCGCCGCGCGCGATTTCGACACGGCCGACAAGGCGTTGAATGCGCAGTACAAGAAGACGCGCGCCGCGATGGTTGCGATCGATGCCGATCTCGACAGCGACATGAAGGGTGCCGAGAAGGCGCTCATAAAGGCGCAGCGCGCCTGGGTGGATTATCGTGACGGCGAATGCGAGACGCAAGGGTTCCAGGCACGCGGCGGCTCCATGGAGCCCATGCTGGTTTCCGGCTGCAAGGCGGATTTGACGAAAAAGCGGACCAGGGAATTGAAGGATCTCGCCGATGGGCCGGAGGGCAGTCAGTGAGCCCCAGGCGAACCGTGATGATCGTCGGCAACGGTGATATCGCGGCAGGCGCAGCCGCCGCGGTCGATGCCGCCGATCTCGTGATCCGGTTCAACGATTGCCGCTCGATGGGCGCCGGCGGCAGCCGGACCGATGTCGTCGCCGTCTGCAACACCGGCCGCCCGGCGCGCGCGATGCTCGGTTCGGCCGAGTGGCGCAGGAGCCCGGCCGTCGCCTCCGCGTCGGAAATCTGGAGCGTGCGCGATCCTCGCAAGTTTGCCGCGCTGCGTGCGCCGCTCGCGGTTTCGCATCCGGAACTCGACGATTTCTGCGACGATTATACAGACCAGTTTGCCGCCTTCTGTCAGGCGACCGGCAAACGCCATGTGGTGATCGATCAATCCGTTCACGAGGCCGTCGATGCCGCGCTCGCGAGCCATCATCCCGGCTCCTATGTGGTGCCGAGCAGCGGCATGATCGTGATTGCCGATGTGCTGCTGCGCTATCCGGACGACGATGTCGCCATTACCGGCTTCGGCCATACCGGCTGGGAGGAGCATCCTTTCGCTGCCGAGAAACGGCTGGTGGATGCTTACGTCTCCCTCGGCCGCCTGACACGCCTTGCCGACACGAACCTCATCTCTGCCTCCCAAGGAGACTGATCCATGCCTTACAAGATTTCCCGCGCCGCCTATGCCAACATGTTCGGGCCGACCGTCGGCGACAGGGTTCGTCTGGCCGATACGGAACTGTTCATCGAAGTGGAGAAGGATTTCACCACCTATGGCGAGGAAGTGAAGTTCGGCGGCGGCAAGGTCATCCGCGACGGCATGGGGCAGAGCCAGGTGACGCGGGCAAATGGCGCGGTCGACACTGTCATTACCAACGCGCTGATCCTCGACCATTGGGGAATCGTCAAGGCGGATATCGGGTTGAAGGACGGCCGTATCGTCGCAATCGGCAAAGCCGGCAATCCGGATATGCAGCCTGACGTCAACATCGTCGTCGGGCCGGGCACGGAGGCGATCGCGGGCGAGGGCAGGATCGTCACCGCCGGCGGCATGGACAGCCATATTCATTTCATCTGCCCGCAGCAGATCGAGGAAGCGCTGATGTCGGGCATCACCACCATGCTTGGCGGCGGCACCGGGCCGGCGCATGGAACGCTGGCGACGACCTGCACGCCAGGCCCCTGGCATCTGGCGCGCATGATCGAGTCCTTCGATGCCTTTCCCATGAATATCGGCCTTTCCGGCAAGGGCAACGCGTCCCTGCCTGCCGCGCTGGAAGAGATGGTGCTCGGTGGCGCATGTGCCCTGAAACTGCATGAGGATTGGGGCACGACGCCGGCGGCGATCGACTGCTGCCTCAGCGTTGCAGACGAATATGACGTGCAGGTGATGATTCACACGGACACGTTGAACGAAAGCGGCTTCGTGGAAGATACGATCGGCGCCATCAAGGGCCGCACGATCCATGCCTTTCACACGGAAGGCGCCGGCGGCGGCCATGCGCCCGATATCATCAAGATCTGCGGCCAGTCGAACGTCATTCCCTCTTCGACCAATCCGACGCGGCCCTATACGGTTAATACCATCGCCGAGCATCTGGACATGCTGATGGTGTGCCATCACCTGTCGCCGTCGATCCCGGAGGATATCGCCTTTGCCGAAAGCCGCATCCGCAAGGAGACGATCGCGGCAGAGGATATTCTCCACGATATCGGCGCCTTCTCGATCATTTCATCCGATAGCCAGGCCATGGGCCGCGTCGGCGAAGTGGCGATCCGTACATGGCAGACCGCCGACAAGATGAAGCGCCAGCGCGGCCGTCTTGCGCAGGAGATCGGCGACAACGACAACTTCCGCGCCAAGCGCTATATTGCCAAATATACGATCAATCCGGCAATCGCCCATGGCGTCAGCCACGAAGTCGGCTCGATCGAGGTCGGCAAGCGCGCCGACCTGGTTCTGTGGAATCCGGCCTTCTTCGGCGTAAAGCCGGAGATGGTGCTGATCGGCGGCTCCATCGCCGCAGCGCCGATGGGCGACCCGAACGCCTCCATTCCGACGCCGCAGCCGATGCACTATCGGCCGATGTTCGGCGCTTACGGCAAAAACCGGACGAATTCCTCCGTCACCTTCGTTTCCCAGGCGGCATTCGATGCCGGGCTTGCCGGCAGGCTCGGCGTCGCCAAGGCGTTGCTGCCTGTCAGGAATACGCGCGGCGGCATCTCCAAGGCGTCGATGATCCATAACAGCCTGACGCCGCATATCGAGGTGGACCCGGAAACCTACGAAGTGCGCGCCGATGGCGAGCTTCTGACCTGCGAGCCCGCGACGACGCTGCCCATGGCGCAACGCTATTTCCTCTTCTGAGATTTTCCGACGGCCGATCGTCGGAGCGGTTCAGAACCCCCGAACCGCTCCATTTTTCTGTTTTACGCAATTCCGGGCGGGAAACCGCCGCGCATTTTTCCAGAATTGTCCTGACGCGTGTGGAAACCCCGGTTCTCCGGGGTTTTTGCCATCTTGCGCGTGGAACACAGCATTATCAAAGGCATGAGATGGCGGCGCGGCGGCACCTGCATTTTTATCGGCAACCGATTTTGCGGGTGGATGTTTCGCGCTGTTCACAAGTTGGGAAATGCAGCGCATTTTAATCATTACATTAAAGACCTGGAAGCGCCTTGGCCCCTATCTCACATGATCGAAACGCTGGGCTGAGGAAGGTGAATCGCATGAAACGATGGATTTCGCTGCAGGCCGAGCTCGCTAACTTTCAGCAGCGGCGTGAAATTTTTATTTTCGCGCTTAAGATGAGTTTTATCGCCGTCATCATGTCGCTTGCGATCCTCCTTGCGCTGTTGTTCGTGCTGCAAGCGCTCGATCTGCTGCCATTGCCGATTCTGGAGGCGATGCGGCTCGGCGTTCTCCTGGCCTGGATCATCGGCGGCACCGTTTCCGGTGCGCTGGCGGTGCTGGCTGGCTTTTCGATCCACAAGCTCGCCGTTTCTCGCGCCGAGTTCGAGCGATTGAGCCGCACGGACATGCTGTCCGGCCTGCTCAATCGGCGGGCCTTCACCGAGGCCCTGAATATGGCCGGGGATGGCGCCTCATTGGCGATTTTCGATGTCGACCGGTTCAAGGCGATCAACGATCGGTTCGGCCATGCATCCGGCGATGCCGTGATCGTTGCGGTGTCGCAGATATTCTCCGCTGTCTTTACCGGAGATGACGTGATTGCCCGGCTTGGCGGCGAGGAATTCGGCGCCATCATCCACGGCAGCGATACGGCCCAGCGCATCGCGCGCGTCGAGGCGATCAAGGAACAGATCGCCGAGCATCCGATTTCCATCGAGGGCGGTTCGGTAAAGATCACCATCTCCGCCGGGATTGCCGAGATTGGCAGGGATCGCAAGACGGAGACCGTCTATGCCGCGGCCGACAAGGCCCTCTATCTTGCCAAGACGCTCGGGCGGAACCGCGTCATGCACGAGCGTGAGCGCTTGTCTCAGGTCTGGCATCGCTGCGCCACCGAGCACGAACAGGAAGCGACGACCGACGTCAGGGATTTTCAGCGGTACGTGCAGCAGATGTAGAGCCGATAAGCCTCATGGGCGCTTGCGTCGAAGGCGACTATTCTGCATGGTCTGGCAAAGCTCTCGTTTGGAACCGCCATGCAACGCGTTACCTCCTATCTGCCGGCCGGCACCCCTTCCTCCAATCCGATCGATCGCGTCGTCCTGCCGCACGATCTCAGGCATCTGCGCCGCAAGCTGCTGCATCTCGAAAACGGCGACATGGTCATGCTCGACCTGAAGGAGCCGGTGCTGTTCGCCGGCGGCGATCTGCTGGTGCGCGAGGACGGCGAGCTGATCGAGATCGTGGCCTCGGACGAGAAGCTCTTCGAGATTCGCCCGCGCGATCGCAGGCATCTGGTCGAGCTTGCCTGGCATCTCGGCAACAGGCATCTGCCGGCGCAGATCGAGGAAGAGCGCATCCTGATCCTGCGCGATCATGTGATCCGCTCCATGCTCGAAGGGCTGGGAGCTGTCGTTACCGAAGTCAGCGAGCCTTTCCAGCCGGCGCGCGGCGCCTATCATTCCCACGGCGGCCATTCGCATGGCCATGGCCATCATGATGACCACGGGCACGATCATCACAACCACTCGCATGATTGAGCGCCGATGACCGGCAAGACGGTTACGGACGATGGCGATCTCCAGGCGCTGCTGCGGCTGATGGCATGGCTGTCGCCGGCATTTCCGGTGGGTTCGTTCGCCTATTCCGGCGGCCTGGAGCGCGCTGTCCACGACGGCCTGGTGGGTGACAGTACCGGGCTGGAGGACTGGATCGCGGCACTTGTCCGGCATGGCTCCGTGTGGAACGACGCGGTGTTGCTGGTCGAGGCGCATCGGGCAGGTGGCGACATGGCGCGGCTTGCGGCCGTTGCGGAGCTTGCCGAGGCGCTGGCGGGCTCGAAAGAGCGGCATGGCGAGACCATGCTGCTTGGCGATGCCTTCCTTTCGGCCGCTGCCGCCTGGCCGCACGGGATCTTTTCCGCCCTCCCGGCAAGAATGGCTTATCCGGTCGCGGTCGGCGCCGTCGCAGGCGCTCATGGCATCTCGGCCGAGAAGGCGGCTGCCGCCTTTCTGCATGCGCTGACCTCGCAGATGGTGTCGGCCGGTATCCGCCTCGGCGTCAGCGGACAGAAGGACGGCGTCGCCATCCTCGCGCGGCTGGAGGTTCTGCTGGCCGATACCGCACGGCGGGCGGCGCAATCCACCCTCGATGATCTCGGCTCGGCGAGCATGCAGGCGGATATGGCAAGCCTGCGGCATGAAACCCAGGGCACGCGGCTCTTTCGTTCGTGATGGGGAGTCTCGGGAAAATACTGAAATCGAGGCACGGCCTACGTCATTCGCCGCTGTGCGGCAGCCGGACGCTTCGCTATGCTGTCGCTTTATCGGAGTTGCGAGCATGAAATCGAGAAATGGACCCTTGCGTGTCGGCATCGGCGGCCCGGTCGGTTCGGGCAAGACGACGCTGACGGAGAAGCTGTGCAAGGCGATGCGGGACGACTATTCCGTCGCCGTCGTCACCAACGATATCTACACGACCGAGGACGCGGAAGCACTGGTACGGATGCAGGCGCTGACCTCGGATCGCATCGTCGGCGTCGAAACGGGCGGTTGCCCGCACACCGCCATCCGTGAGGATGCGACAATCAATCTGCAGGCCATTGCCGGCCTGAACGAACGGCTGCCCGATCTCGACGTGGTCTTCATCGAATCCGGCGGCGACAATCTGGCGGCGACCTTTTCACCCGATCTCGCCGATATCACCATCTACGTGATTTCGGTGTGCCAGGGCGAAGAGATTCCCCGCAAGGGCGGCCCGGGCATCACCAAGTCGGACCTTCTCGTCATCAACAAGAAGGATCTGGCGCCGTTCGTCGACGTCGACCTCGAGGTGATGGATCGCGATGCCAACCGGATGCGTCAGGCGCGTCCGTTCGTGTTTTCCGACATGAAGCGGGGCGAGGGCGTCAGCAGGATCGTCGATTTCCTGAAGGAACAGGGCGGCCTCTGAGCCGCCCCGTAACTATCCCGCCTATTCAGCCGCGCTCGCCTATTCAGCCGCGAAGGGCGGCAGTTTCAGCACATTCCTGCGCACGGACCTCGCGCTTCTTTCATCCTTGCTCTCGATGGCTTCAAGCCGCTCTTCCAGGTTGGTGAGCGATTTGCGGTTTTCATCGACGGCGGCTGCCAGACCTTCCTTGGTCACGACCTCGTCATCCGCATCCTTCTTGCCGACGAGCTTGCCGAAGAGGAAACCGAGCAGGCGCGACAGGTCGTCCATGATCAGGAAGAAGGACGGCACGACCACCAGGCTGAGCACGGTGGAAACGATGATGCCGCCGATCACGGCGATGGCCATCGGCGCGCGGAACGAGCCGCCTTCGCCAACGCCGAGAGCGGACGGCAGCATGCCGGCCGACATGGCGATGGAGGTCATGATAATCGGGCGGGCGCGCTTGCGGCCGGCCTCTATGACAGCCTCAAGCCGCGGCATGCCCTGATGCATCATTTCGATGGCGAAATCGACCAGGAGGATGGCGTTCTTCGTCACGATGCCCATCAGCATGAGGATGCCGATCATGACGGGCATGGAAAGTGCATTGCCGGTCAGGATCAGGGCCAGCGCCACGCCGCCGATCGCCAGCGGCAACGACAGCAGAATGGTGAAGGGCTGGATCACGTCCTTGAACAGCAGGATCAGCACGGTCAGGACGAGCAGGAGGCCGAGCAGCATGGCGTTGCCGAAGCTCTGCTGCATTTCCTTCTGGACCTTGGTGTCGCCGCTTTCGGCCAGATGCACCGTTGCCGGGATCTTGGCGCTGTTGACGATGTCGAGGAAATGCTCCGATGCCGTATCCAGCGCCACGCCCTGCGGCAAGTCGGCGCCGAGGGCGACGACGCGGTAGCGGTTGTTGCGCTTGATGGAGGACAGGCCCTCGGAATAATCGATATCGGCGACGCTCGACAGCGGCACGGTGTTGCCGGTGGCGGTCTTGATACGCAAGGCGCGAATCGCCGCCAGATCGCGGCGCATGCCGAGCGAGGCCTGAACGCGGATCGGGATCTGGCGGTCGTCGAGCGAGATCTTCGCCAGCGAGGCGTCGATATCGCCGATGGTGGCGACACGGATCGTATCGGAAATCATCTGCGGGGTGATGCCGAGCCGCGCGGCCTCGTCCTTGCGCGGATAGATCTGTAGTTCCGGACGGGGCAGGGCGCCGTCGGCGCTGACATTGGCGAGCGCCGGATCGGTGCGCAGCTTGGCTTCCAGAATGCCGACGGCCTGGTTCAGGTCCTTCTCGCTGCGCGAGAGGAAGTTATAGGTCAGGTCACGGTCGCCACGATCGTTCAGCTTGGTGATGCGGACATCGGGGATCGAGCGCAGCTTGGCGAAGACTTCCTTCTCCACCTCCCATTGCGGGCGTACGCGGCCATGGACTGTGACCTTCGGCAGATAGGGGCCGATGCCGGGAATCGAGCCCAGCACGTCGTTCACCAGCTTCTTCGTCAGCGACTGGTCGAGCTTGCCGAGCGCCAGCGTCACGGTGGCGCGGCGCAGCTCCAGATCGCCCTTCGGCGAGGCGCCGCCGAGAACGAAGACGCTCTCGACGCCATCGATATCCTTCACGCGCCGATAGATTTCGTTGGTCGCAAGCTCGGTATCGTCGAGCCGCGCGTTCGGCGGCAGTTCGGCCGACAATACGATACGCGAGGAATCGTCCGGCGGTATGAAGCTGCCGGGAACGAACATCACGAGCGCGACGACGGAAGCGATCGAGAAGGCGAAGGCGGCAAGCAGCGTCGGATAGCGCGTATACCAGCGTTTTGTCGTCTGCCGCACCAGCCAGCTATAGCCGCGCATGAAGCGGCCGTCCTTGTCGTGATGATCGTCGGCGCCGTCTTCGGCGCGCATCAGATAGGCGGCCATCATCGGCGTGATCAGACGCGCCACCAGCAGCGAGAAGAACACCGAGAAGGCGACGGTCAGGCCGAACTGTATGAAATACTGGCCCGGTATGCCCGGCATGAAGGAGACCGGCACGAAGACCGCAATGATGGTGAAGGTCGTCGCGATGACGGCGAGACCGATTTCGTCGGCGGCCTCGATGGCGGCGCGGTAGGGCGTTTTACCCATCTTGATGTGGCGGGCGATATTCTCGATTTCGACGATGGCGTCGTCGACGAGGATGCCGGTCGCGAGCGTCAGTGCCAGGAAGCTCACGAGGTTCAGCGAGAAGCCGATCTGATGCATGATCCAGAAGGTCGGGATCGCCGATAGCGGCAGCGCAACGGCCGATATCAGCGTCGCGCGCCAGTTCCGCAGGAACAGGAACACCACGATGACGGCCAGCAAGGCGCCTTCGAGCAGCGTATGCATCGCCGATTCGTAGTTGCCATAGGTATAGTAGACGGAGTCGTCGATCATCTCGATCGAGACATTCGGGTTTTCGGCACGTACCTTGTCGAGCGTATCGGCGACCGTCTTTGCGACCGTCACTTCGCTGGCACCCTTGGCGCGGAACACGCCGAAGGTGACGACGGGCGCGCTGTTGAAGCGCGAAAAGGATTTCGGTTCCTGGTAGGTATCCTTGATCACGCCGAGATCGGAGAGCTTGACGAAGCGGCCATTGGTGAGCGCGATCGTCGTATCGGCGAGCTGGGCGACATTGCGGGCGTCGCCGAGCACGCGGATCGCCTGCTCGCTGCCGGCAACCTGGCCACGGCCGGAGCCGAGGTCGATGTTGGTGCCGCGCAGTTGCTGGCTCACCGAAAGGGCGGTGATGCCGTAGGCGTTCAGCTTGTTCGGGTCGAGCTCGATGCGCACTTCGCGGTCGGCGCCGCCATAGCGGTCGACGCGGCCTATCCCCGCCTGGCCCTGCAGCGCGCGCTTGACCGTGTCGTCCACGAACCAGGACAGCTCTTCCAGCGTCATGTTCGGCGAGGAGACGGCAAAGCTCTGGATCGCCTGGCCCTCGACGTCGACTTTCGAGACGATCGGCTCGTCGATCGTGGAGGGCAGGTTGCCGCGGATGCGGTCGATGGCGTCCTTGGTGTCCTGAACGGCCTGTTCCGTCGGGACTTCCAGACGGAAGATGACGACGGTCTGCGATTGGCCGTCGGTGATGGTCGATTGGATCTCGTCGATGCCGTTGATGCTGGCGACGGCATCTTCGATCTCCTTCGTCACCTGCATTTCGAGCTCGGCCGGCGAGGCGCCGCTCTGCGTCACGGTGACGTTGACGACGGGCACATCGATGTTCGGAAAGCGGGTGATGGGCAGGTTGAAGAAGGCATGGGCGCCGACCACCAGCAGCAGGAAAAAGCCGAGGAGCGGGGCGACCGGATTTCGGATAGACCAGGCGGAGAAATTCATCTTGCCGTTCCCGCTCAGTTGGAGGCTTGCGACGCGTCGCGGACGGGCGTGATGTGATCTCCGTCGCGAACGTAGGCGCCGGCCTTGGCCACGACCTCGTCACCCGCCTTCAGGCCCTTGAGGATCTCGACATAGCCGCCATCCTGGATGCCGGTCTCGACATTCACGAACTTGACCACGCCGTTGTCGACCTTGCGGGCGGAGGAACCGTTTTCATCGCTGTTGACGGCCGTCAGGGGCAAGGCGATGCCGTCTTCCTGGCGAATGACGATTTCGGCGCTGCCATACATGCCGGCCCGGGCCTTCTCGCCGTCGTCGATGGAGATATGCACCGCGCCGAGGCGGGTGACGGGATCCACGATCGGGGCGACGAGACGGACGGTGCCCGCAAGTTTTTCGCGACTGCCGGAAAGGGCGATGGACGCCTTCTGCCCGACGGCGATCTTGGTGATGTCGCTTTCGGAGACGTCGACCACGAGCTCAAGCCGGCTTTCGCGGATGATGGTGAAAAGCGGGTCGCCGTTGCCATTGGCGATGGCGCCGACGCGGGCGTTGCGCGAGGCGACGGTGCCTGCGATCGGGGTCTTGATGCCGGTCCGGGCAAGCTTGAGGTCGGTGTCGGCGATCTGGCTGTCGGTGACTTTGAGATCGGCTTCGGCAACCGCAATCGCCTGTTCGGCGGAGACCACGCGCGCCTTGTTGGCAGCGGCTGCCGCATTCGCCTGTTCGACCGAAGAGGTCGAGACCGTACCTTTGGCGCCCATGGCGACGGCGCGGACACGCTGCAATTCCGCCTCTTCCGCATTGGCGCGCGCCTCGGTGAGCTGCGCGCGCAGCTGTGCAAGGCTTGCCTCGCCCTTGGCGCGCGTCGCCAGCATCTGACTCTTCTGCAGGATCAGTGCGTCGTCGTTCAAGGTCGCAAGCGTGCTGTTCGCATCGACCTTGTCGCCGACATCGGCATTGAGCGAGCGGATCGAGAGGCCGTCCACCTGCGGCTGGATATAAACCTCCTCGACGGCCTTCACCGTGCCGGTCGCAACGACCTTATCGGTCAGGTGGCGGATCGCGGCTGCCGTGATGACGATCGCGGGCAGGTTCTGCTTCGGCGTCGCGACGGCAGGCTGCTCAGCCAGGGCGGCGGGCGCCGCCAGCAGGGAAAGCAGGATTGCAGTCGTGCTCAGAAGTCTAAACGGCGTCAGGGCCATGCGTCGGGTTCCAGTTCGGCGTTCGGTAGATGGGGTTTCGCTGGTATCCGTTGCGAACACGGGGGGATCAATCATGCAAGCCGGCTTATCCGGCGGATCAACATCCGTCTGTCATGTGCTGCGGGTCCCTCATCCTGACATTGTTCCTGTAGATGGGAGCGGTTTTCCCTTCTCGCAAGATCACGCGAAAGTGATTTCGCGGGTATATATGGAGCCGCTCTGTTTTTCACGGCATCGCTGAACCGCTCTATCTCTTTGTTTTTGCGCACTTCCGGACCGAAAACTGCTATGCACTTTTGCTGGAATTGCTTTAACGCCTGCAACTTTGCGAAGCAATCACGGCATTGTGATGTCGGCATTCGAATAGTTGATGGCCGAGGGCTTTTCAGCCAAATGCCCTGACAAAGCCAGCCTTTTCTTGCCGCTGTTACAAAATGAAAAAAACGCGCGGGGCCAGGAGCCTCGCGCGTCTCGACAGATTTGGGTGGCCTCTGCCTATTTCAGGGCAGCGTCCGTGATCTCATGCGTATAGGCGCCGGATGGCTTCTTGTTGATGATCTTCTGATCGAGCAGGGCTTCGACCGTGCGGTCATATGTCTTCATGTCGAGCTTGCCGCTGCCGATCAGCTTGGCGACTTCGGCTGCCATGCGCTTCTGGTGGTTTTCGTCCTGGCCGCCATTGTCCATGACGATTTCGGCAGCTTCGTCCGGATGTTCGACGGCATATTTCCAGCCCTTCATCGACGCGCGGACGAATTTCACCATGTCGGCCTTGAACTTCGGGTCCTTCAGCTTGTCTTCCTTGACGTAGAGGCCGTCTTCCAGAAGGTCGTTGCCGAGCTTGGTGTAGTTGAAGACGGTCAGGTCTTCCGGCTTGAAGCCGGCATCGATCGCCTGCCAGTATTCGTTATAGGTCATGACGGAGATGCAGTCGGCCTGCTTTTGGACGAGCGGCTGCACGTCGAAGCTCTGTTTCAGCACGTTGACGCCATCCTTGCCGCCATCGGTCTTGAGACCGAGCTTGTGCATCCAGGCGAAGAACGGATATTCGTTGCCATAGAACCAGACACCGAGCGTGTGCCCCTTGAAATCCTTCTCCGTCTTGATCGGGCCATCCTTGGGGCAGATCAGTTCCAGGCCGGATTTGTCGAAGGGCTGGGCGATGTTGACCAGCGGCACGCCTTTTTCGCGGGCAACGAGGGCGCCGCCCATCCAGTCGACGATGACATCGGCGCCGCCGCCGGCGATCACCTGTTCCGGGGCGATATCCGGGCCGCCCGGCTTGATGTCGACGTCAAGACCTTCTTCCTTGTAGAAACCCTTGTCCTTGGCGACGAAGTAGCCGCCGAACTGGCCTTGAGCGACCCATTTCAACTGCAGCGTCACTTTATCCGCAGCCATTGCGGCCTGCGCGGCGGCCAGTGTCATCGTGCCTGCCATCAATGCGAATATCAGCTTTTTCATGTCTTCACCCTTTTTCCCTCTGAAGTTATGCCTTGATCCCTCGAGGAGACCCCGGATTACGTCTGCCCACCGCGGATAGACGGATGCCAGAACGTCGTCATTCTTTCGATAATGGCGACGATACCGTAGAAGACGGAGCCTGCGACCGCGGCAACCGCGATTTCGGCCCAGACCATGTCGACATTCATCCGGCCGATTTCGGTCGAGATGCGAAAGCCCATGCCCGACATGGGTGTGCCGAAGAACTCCGCCACGATGGCACCGATGAGAGCCAAGGTCGAGTTGATCTTCAGCGCATTGAAAATAAAGGGAGCGGCGGCCGGCAGGCGCAGCTTGCACAGCGTCTGCCAGTAATTGGATGCGTAGGTGCGCATCAGGTCGCGTTCCATGCTGCCTGCGGCGGTAAGGCCTGCGACCGTGTTCACCAGCATCGGGAAGAAGGTCATGATGACGACGACGGCGGCCTTGGATTGCCAGTCGAAGCCGAACCACATGACCATGATCGGCGCGACGCCGATGATCGGCAAGGCCGAAACCAGATTGCCGATCGGCAGCAGGCCGCGGCGCAGGAAGGCGACGCGATCGGCGAGGATGGCGACGACGAAGCCGCTGCCGCAGCCGATGATGTAGCCGATCAGAACCGACTTGAAGATCGTCTGCTGCACATCCGTCCAGAGCGTCGAAAGGGAGCCGGCGATGCGGATGCCGATCGCGCTCGGCGGCGGCAGCAGGATGAAGGGAATGCCGGCGCCACGCGTCACGGCCTCCCAGATGATGAGAATCCAGGCACCGAAGATCGCCGGGATCAGCAGGCGCAGCGTGTAGCTGCCGGCAGTCGATTGCGCCCGGACGGCGGACAGGATGGAGACGCAGCGCCAGGCAAGCAGCCAGGCCGCGGCGATCAGAATGAAGAACGAGGCGAGCGCCTGTCCTTCGTTGCCCGATATTCCGGCCAGCAGCAGCCACGCGGCCGCGTGCGCGGCAAAGAAGAGAATCCCCGCGCAGAGACCGTCGGACAGCTTCATGAAGGAAAGCGCCGCCGCCGCGGCAATGAGGATGAAAATGACGAAAGTCGTGCCGCTGCTGACCGGCGTGGCGGCATCTGCCGCCAGGAGCGGCAGCGCCGGAACCGCCGCGAGACAGAGGAGGAGCGAGAGCACGCCCTGCCAGGAGAAACGAAAATAGCTCATGCCGTTCTCCCTCCCATCGCGCGATCGACGATGCGCGCGACGACGCTGACGATGGCCACGAGGATTGCCGCCAGAACCGACCCGGCGACGAGTGCTGCCCACATGTCGATGGTCTGGCTGTAATAGGAGCCGGCCAGCAGCTTTGCGCCGATGCCGGCGACGGCTCCCGTCGGCAATTCGCCGACGATGGCGCCGACGAGGCTTGCGGCGATCGCCACCTTCATCGAGGTAAAGAGAAACGGGATGGAAGCCGGCACGCGCAGCTTCCAGAAAGTCTGCGCGGCGCTGGCATTGTAGGTGCGCATCAGGTCGAGATGCATGACCTCCGGCGAGCGCAGCCCCTTCACCATGCCGACGGCGACCGGGAAGAAGGAGAGGTAGGTCGAGATCAGCGCCTTCGGAATGAGGCCGGTGATATCGACCGCCGCCAGCACGACGATGACCATCGGCGCGATGGCGAGGATCGGCACGGTCTGCGAGGCGATGATCCATGGCATGAGGCTGCGGTCCAGCGCCACGACATGCACGATGCCGACCGCGATCAGGATGCCGAGAACCGTGCCGAAGGCAAAGCCGACCGCCGTCGACGACAAAGTCACCCAGGCATTGTAGACGAGGCTGCGATTGCTCGTGGGAGCGCGAAGGAAGGTATTCTCGAATACGTTTTGCGCCACCTGATGCGGCGCCGGAAGGGTCGGCTTCGGTTGCGCCAGCGTCTTGCCGATGAATTCCATCGTCGTTGGAGTGACATTGCCACGCCGGTCGAGATCGCGCTGGAACGGCGCGTTGAGGATGACGGCGAAAACGTACCAAAGGAGAAGGATCGCCAGCACGATGGTCGTGACCGGCAGGAACTTGTGCTTGAAGAACTGTTCCTTCTCCATGCTCACGCCTTTCCTTGCGCGGGAAACAGCATGAGCGCCATGGCGACGACACCGAGGCCGACGCCGGCGAGCTGCTGCGGGCTCAGCCGTTCCCCGAAGACGATGAAGGCGATGACGTTGACGACGACGAGCTGGGCGATGGAGGACGCCGATATCGCCAGGCCGAGCCCGCCTTCGCGCATCAGCCGCACCATCATGAGATTGCCGAGGCAATAGAGGAGGAGGGCCAGGATGAGGATAAATATGTTGTTGTTGGCGATATAGGCGCGCGAGGCTGTGGCTCCGCTGATGAAGATCGCCATTGCGCCGGTGAGCCAAAGCAGAAACTGCGGGTTCATAGCGCACCTCTCGTCATGGCTTGGCCCTTCATCCGGCGTGCCGGCCACCTTCTCCCCGTTCTGACGAGGAGATGAGGATAGCGACCACAGCCTTCCCGCCGTCGAAGGAGCTTGGCTGCCTTGTCAGGATCATTCCCCCTTTTCGCATACGGGGAGAAGGCCAGGGTGAGGGGCGGCCACGCGACGGAACTATCCATCATCCTATTCTTCATAGCTGTGTCCCGCTCTCAGCCCTTCGCGGACGCGGTGGGCGATTTCGAGGAATTCCGGCGTTTCGCGAATGCCGAGCGGCCGCTCCGCCGGGAGCGTCGATTCGATGACGTCGGTAACGCGTCCCGGGCGAGGCGACATGACCACGATCTTGGTCGAGAGGTAGACTGCCTCGGGAATCGAGTGGGTGACGAAGCATATGGTCTTGTTCGTCCGCTTCCACAGCTTCAGGAGCTGTTCGTTGAGGTGGTCGCGAACGATTTCGTCGAGCGCGCCGAAGGGCTCGTCCATCAGCAGCAGATCGGCATCGAAGGCCAGCGCGCGGGCGATCGAGGCGCGCTGCTGCATGCCGCCCGAAAGCTGCCATGGAAATTTATGCTCGAAGCCGCTGAGATTGACGAGTTCGAGCGTCTGGGCGATGCGTTTGGCCTGCTCCTCCTTGGCATAGCCCATGATTTCCAGCGGCAGGGCGATGTTCTTTTCGATCGTGCGCCAGGGGTAAAGCGCTGCCGCCTGGAAGACATAGCCGTAGGCCCTGGCCTTGCGGGCATCCTCCGGCGACATGCCGTTGACGGTGATGTCGCCCGATGTCTTGCGCTCGAGATCGGCGATGACGCGCAAGAAGGTGGTCTTGCCGCAGCCGGACGGACCGATGAAGGAGATGAAATCACCCTTGCGAACATCGAGGTCGACATTGCTTAGCGCATGCACCGGCCCGTCGTTTGTATTGTAGGTGAGACAGAGATTCCGCGCGGAGACGACGGAGGAAGCGGATGACGTCATTAACACCTACCAGTCCTGTTTTCGCCGCGCGATCGGGGCGGATTGCGTGTTATCCTGCTTGGCATTGCGGCCTGGATTGGCGAGGGTGCCTTGCGGCTGCTGGATCCAGGGGAGCAATGCCATGAGTGTTTCATCGAAGCCCACCTGCCGTATCGTGCGGCCCGGCAGCACCTATGCCGGAAAACAGGGCCTCAGCTATTTCGAAGGGATTGCCGCCGAGACAGTAGGCTCGACGGGGATCTGTATGCATCTTCTGACCATTCCGCCGGGTGCCCGCGCGAAGGCCCATCTTCACGCCTCGCATGAGACGGCGATCTACGCGATTTCCGGCGAGACGCATTGCTGGTTCGGCGACCGGCTGGAGGAGCACGTCATCGTGCGCGAAGGCGAGATGTTCTATATTCCGGCCGGCGTTCCGCATCTTCCCGCCAATCTCGGCGACCGGCCGGCGACAGCGGTCATCGCCCGCACCGACCCGAACGAGCAGGAGAGCGTAGTCCTGCTGCCGGATCTGGAGCGGTATGTGCCGCGCTAGGCGGCCGATGAGCCGAAGCGCTGGAGCCAAGCGTCACACCCCGCTTGCGGGAATGCCGCTGCGCTGCACCTTGCGTGGCGCGGTGACGTCTTTCCAGGTGGAAAGCGCGCGGTTGACGGCGGTGAAGGGATCGCGCTTGACGAATTCGCCATGGCCTTCCCTGGTTTTCACCGCGCCTTCCTCGATGGCGACGGCGCCGCGCGTCAGCGTATAGCGCGGCAGGCCCGTCACTTCCTTGCCTTCGAAGACGTTATAGTCGATCGCCGACTGCTGCGTCTTGGCGGCGATGGTCTTCGAGCGCTTCGGATCCCAGACGACGATATCGGCGTCGGCGCCGACCAGAATCGCGCCCTTTCGCGGATAGACGTTGAGGATCTTGGCGATATTGGTGGAGGTGACGGCGACGAATTCGTTCATCGTCAGGCGTCCGGTGTTGACGCCATAGGTCCAGAGCATCGGCATGCGGTCTTCCAGGCCGCCGGTGCCGTTCGGGATCTTGGTGAAGTCATCGATGCCGTATCGCTTCTGCTCGGTGGTGAAGGCGCAATGGTCGGTCGCGACCACCTGCAGCGAGCCGGAGGCAAGGCCTGCCCAGAGGCTGTCCTGATGCTGCTTGTTGCGGAAGGGCGGCGACATGACCCGGCGGGCGGCATGATCCCAATCGGCATTGGCATATTCGCTCTCGTCGAGCGTCAGGTGCTGGATCAGCGGCTCGCCGTAAACGCGCATGCCCTTCTGGCGGGCGCGGCGGATGGCTTCATGTGCTTGTTCGCACGAGGTATGGACGATATAGACCGGCGAGCCGGCCATGTCGGCGATCATGATGGCGCGGTTCGTCGCCTCGCCCTCGACCTCGGCCGGGCGGGAATAGGCGTGCGCCTCCGGTCCGTTATTGCCTTCGGCCAGCAGCTTTGCCTGCATCTGCGCGACGACATCGCCGTTTTCGGCGTGGACGAGCGGCAAGGCACCGAGTTCGGCGCAGCGCTGGAAGGATGAGAACATTTCGTCGTCATCCACCATCAGCGCGCCCTTATAGGCCATGAAGTGCTTGAAGGTATTGATGCCCTTGTCGCGGACGATGGTTTCCATCTCGTTGAAAACCTGTTCGCCCCACCAGGTGATCGCCATGTGGAAGGAATAGTCGCAATTCGCGCGGGTGGACTTGTTATCCCACATGGTCAGCGCCTCGAGCAGCGACTGGCCGGGCGAGGGAAGCGCGAAATCCACCACCATCGTCGTGCCGCCGGCGAGGGCCGCGCGCGTGCCGCTCTCGAAATCGTCGGAGGAGTAGGTGCCCATGAACGGCATTTCGAGATGCGTGTGCGGGTCGATGCCGCCAGGCATGACGTAACAGCCGGAAGCGTCAAGCACCTCGCTGCCCGAGAGATTCTGCCCGATTTCGACGATCTTCCCGCCTTCGACCTTGACGTCCGCCTTGTAGGTCAGATCGGCCGTGACGATGGTTCCACCCTTGATGACTGTGCTCATGGTGTTTGTTCCCTGTTTTTGGTGTTCAGGCGATTAGGACACGCATATGTCCGCATCGCTCCCTCCTTCTCCCCGAGGAGAGAAGGTGCCCGAAGGGCGGATGAGGGGGTATGGTTCGAGTAGATCATTTATTGCCGCCCTCTGTCAGCTGAATCGCAGGATAAAAGCGCAGAATGTCATCTCTTGCGAATATCCGTCCCTCGAGCGCGGCGAGAATCGTTTCCAGGACCGCTCGACGCTCCCTCGTGATCTCATGATTCCAGAATCTCAGCACCGAATAGCCATGCTCATTGAGCCAGCGGGTTCGGATGATATCCGATTGGGATGCCGCATGCTGGAAACCGTCGATTTCAACGATCAGCAACCTATCGCGACAGAGAAAATCGATCACGTAGGGGCCGAGCGGAATTTGCCTGGCGAATTTGTATCCGTTCAAGCGGCGGCCACGCAGATCGCTCCAGAGGCGATACTCTTCCTCGGTATCGTTCTTGCGAAACTGACGGGCTTGTTGGGTTTTGCCGGGGCGGCGTTTGGTGATGTCGGTATCGTCTCGCATCCGGAACACCCCCTCATCCGCCCTTCGGGCACCTTCTCCCCGAGGGGAGAAGGGGATTTCCGTTGCGCCTTGCCAGGCAAACAATAGTTTTTCAGCAAAGCTTGCGAATTTGAGGTTGAAGACCGCAGCTAGTACCCCCTTCTCCCCGAGGGGAGAAGGTGCCCGAAGGGCGGATGAGGGGGATGGCTGGGTGCGAGCCATGTTCAGGCCACGATCTCCGCCGTCTCGACGACTGCGTGGAACAGCACATCCGCGCCGGCGGCTGCCCATTCCTTGGAGATTTCTTCGGCCTCGTTGTGCGAGAGACCGCCGACGCAGGGGCACATGACCATCGTGGCGGGTGCGACCTTGGCGGCCCAGCAGGCGTCGTGGCCTGCGCCGGAGATGATGTCCATATGGCTGTAGCCGAGCTTCTCTGCCGCATTGCGCACGGAAGCCACGAGCTTCGGATCGAACGTCACCGGCTCGAAATGACCGATGGCTTCCACGGCGCAGCCGACGCCGAGGCTGTCGCTGATCTTTTTCGCTTCCGCCTCGATCTTGGCACGCATGCGATCGAGCTTTTCCTTGTCGGGCGTGCGCAGGTCGACGGTAAAGACCACCTTGCCGGGCAGGACGTTGCGAGAGTTGGGCGAGAAGAAGACCTGGCCGACGCCGGCAACCGCGCCCGGCTGGTTTTCCATCGCGACGCTCTGCACCATCTCGACGATCCGCGACATGGCAAGGCCGGCATTGACGCGCATGGCCATCGGCGTCGAGCCGGTATGCGCCTCCTTGCCGGTGAGCGTGAACTCCAGCCACCACAGGCCCTGACAGTGCGTGACGACGCCGATGGTCTTGTCCGCGGCCTCGAGGATGGGGCCCTGCTCGATATGATATTCGAAATAGGCGTGCATCTTGCGGGCGCCGACCTCTTCGTCCCCGAGCCAGCCGATGCGCTTCAGCTCATCGCCATAGGTCTTGCCGTCCGGGTCCCTGCGGCCATAGGCATAATCAAGCGTGTGCACGCCGGCAAAGACGCCCGAGGCCAGCATGGCGGGCGCAAAGCGCGCGCCTTCCTCGTTGGCCCAGTTGGTGACGACGATCGGGTGCTTCGTCTTGATGCCGAGGTCGTTCATGGTGCGAACGACTTCGAGCGCGGCAAGCACGCCGAGCACGCCGTCATATTTGCCGCCGGTCGGCTGGGTGTCGAGATGCGAGCCGACATAGACCGGCAGGGCATCCGGATCGGTGCCGGCGCGGGTCGCAAACATCGTACCCATCTTGTCGACGCCGACGGTCATGCCTGCCTTGTCGCACCAGGTCTTGAAAAGGCTGCGTCCCTCGGCGTCGGCATCGGTCAGCGTTTGACGATTGTTGCCGCCGGCAATGCCGGGGCCGATCTTCGCCATGTCCATCAGCGTATCCCAAAGGCGATCGCCATTGATACGCATGTTTTCTCCTGGCGCTGCCACCATGATGCAATCCTCACCTGTTTGTCCTGGGGCATGCAAGGTGCATGCCCAAAATTGTTCCCGTTGGTCTTATTCCAAATTCCCTGGCGCCGTCTTGTTTTTTTCGCCTGGAAAATCGCCAGTTGCCTTTGAGAAACATCTGACGGATAATTTGACCGATTGGTAAACATTACAACTTCCGTGGCGCGGCTCAAGACGTAAAGCACGAAAATTTCCGATAAAATTTCAGGCGATTGCCTAAATTCGATGCATCCGCAAAGTGAACGACAGCTCGGCCGAAAGGCTTGCATTTCAAGGAGAAACAGAGCCACATGGCCATCCCCAGAGCTGCGAGGACACAGCGCCGCACCCGAATCCAGGAAGAGAAAGAGGAGATCATACTGGAGGCCGCGCTGGACGTGTTTTCCGTCAGCGGTTTCCGTGGCTCGACCATCGATCAGATCGCCGAAGTGGCCGGCATGTCGAAGCCCAATCTGCTCTATTATTTCCGGACCAAGGAGGCGATGCACCGGGCCTTGATCGACCGGGTGCTGTTCACCTGGCTGGAACCGTTGCGTGCGTTCGATTCCAATGGCGATCCCGAGAGCGAGATTCGCTCCTACATCCGCCGCAAGCTGGAGATGGCCCGCGATTTTCCGCGCGAAAGCCGGCTGTTCGCCAATGAGATGCTGCAGGGGGCGCCGCATGTGGAGGACGAGCTGCGCGGGCCGCTGAAGAGCCTTGTCGACGAGAAGGCCCAGGTCATCCGCGCCTGGGCCCAGGCCGGGAAGATAGCCAAATGCGACCCCTATCACCTGATCTTCTCGATCTGGTCGACCACGCAGCACTATGCGGATTTCGACGTGCAGGTGCGCGCGGTGCTCGGCGACGAACATTCGGGCGAGGGGCGTTTCGAGGATGCCGCGCGCTATCTGGAGCAGCTTTTCGTCGATGGGCTTCGGATTCGTCAGGGCTGAACGGCAGCGCAATTCAAAAATTGCGCTGCGCTTGGAGGTGATGACGTCAGCCCTTCTCCCTAAAAGTAGTAATCCCGTTCAATGCCATCATAGCGGCCCGACGTCAGGCAGCAATTCTTGAAACCGCCTCCGCGAACCGCAGGGGCAGGGATCGTTACGGCCGAGTTTTTCGATCAGCTCGACATCGCCGTGAACGAATTGCGAACCGGTTTTGACCCGAGTTTCCGATGGGAAAGACTTGCGTCGTTTGGACGTGACCTCAAAAGCTCACGTCGTGGAGGGGTTTGGACTTGCGTGACATGGTCGCCTCCTCTGGGTTGCTGTTCCTGCGATGGTTTGCAGTTCGCGCCCTCTGTAGCGTTATTTCCATGCTTTTGCGAGGCGTATTGACTAAAGCAATTCCAGGAAAAGTGCACAGCGGTTTTCCGTCCGGAATTGCGTGAAAACAAATTGATAGAGCGGTTCAGAGATTCCGTGAAAAGCTTAACCGCTCTAAGAAGAAAACGGCCGCAGCAAGCTGCGACCGCCTTTTGAATGATTGCGGATTTTGTCGTTTTACTCAGCCGCCTGACGCGCCATCGGATTATTCGGATGGGTCGTCCAGTTGGCGTAGTTCGGGTCGACGACCTTGCCGGTGCGCTTGTCGAGGGCGCCGGCCGGCAGGGCTTCCATGGTGATGCAGTTCTCGACCGGACAGACGCTGACGCAGAGATTGCAGCCGACGCATTCGTCGTCCATGACCTCGAAATGCCTGACACCATCGACCATGTTGGTGATTGCCTGATGCGAGGTGTCCTCGCAGGCAATGTAACAGCGGCCGCATTTGATGCAGGCGTCCTGGTCGATCCTGGCCTTGGCGATGTAGTTGAGGTTGAGATACTGCCAGTCGGAGACATTCGGCACGGCGCGGGCGATGATGTCGTCCAGGCTGCGATGGCCCTTTTCGTCCATCCAGTCGGAAAGACCCGATATCATCTCCTCGACGATCTTGAAGCCGTAGGTCATCGCAGCCGTGCAGACCTGCACATTGCCTGCGCCGAGCGCCAGGAATTCCGCCGCGTCGCGCCAGGTGGTGACGCCGCCGATGCCGGAGATCGGCAGGCCGTAGGTTTCGGGATCGCGGGCGATTTCGGCGACCATATTGAGCGCGATCGGCTTCACCGCCGGGCCGCAATAGCCGCCATGGCTGCCCTTGCCGCCGACGGTCGGGTTCGGCGCGAAACTGTCGAGATCGACCGAGACGATCGAGTTGATCGTATTGATCAGCGAGACGGCGTCCGTGCCGCCGGCCTTGGCAGCGCGGGCGGGCTTGCGGATATCGGTGATGTTGGGCGTCAGCTTGGTGATGACGGGCATGCGCGTGTACTGCTTGCACCAGCGAACCACCATCTCGATATATTCCGGCACCTGTCCGACAGCGGCGCCCATGCCGCGCTCGGACATGCCGTGCGGACAGCCGAAGTTGAGCTCGATGCCATCGGCTTCCGTTTCCTCGACAAGCGGCAGGATCGCCTTCCAGGCATCCTCGACGCAGGGAACCATGATCGAGGCGATAAGGGCGCGATCCGGCCAGTTCTTCTTCACCTGCTTCATTTCGCGCAGGTTGGTGTAGAGGTCGCGGTCGGTGATCAGCTCGATATTATTGAGGCCGAGCAGACGGCGGTCCGCACCCCAGATGGCGCCATAGCGCGGGCCGTTGACGTTGACGACCGGCGGGCCTTCCTCGCCGAGTGTCTTCCAGACCACGCCGCCCCAGCCCGCCTTGAAGGCGCGCTCGACGTTGTAGGCCTTGTCGGTCGGCGGCGCGGAGGCCAGCCAGAACGGATTGGGGGACTTGATGCCAACGAAATTATTGCGGAGATCAGCCATGTCGGTTCTCCTTTCAGGCGACTGCCGCGGCCGGCTTGGCGGCAGCGAGCGCACGGTTGATGGATTCGGCCGCATCACGGCCCTGCGCCACGGCCGAGACCGTCAGGTCATCGCCGCCGAGCACGCAGTCGCCGCCGGCCCATACGCCTTCGATCGAGGTGCGGCCTTCGCCATCGATGGCGATGCGGCCGGCTTCCATGCGCAGTGCGCCGAGGCCCGAGGCTTCGAACGTCTGGCCGATCGCCTTGAAGATCTGGTCGGCGGCAATGACGCCGACATCGCCGGTGCCGGTAAGCTTGCCGTCGCGCAGCTCGGTATATTCCACCTCGATGCCGGCAACCTTGCCGTCCTTGTCGAGGATGCGCTTCGGGGCGAGCCAATGGCGGATGATGACGCCCTTGGAGGCGGCCAGATCCTGCTCGAATTCCGAGGCGTTCATATGCTCCTTGCCGCGGCGATAGCAGATCGTCACCTCTTCGGCGCCGAGCAGCTTGGCCTGCACGGCCGCGTCGATGGCGGTCATGCCGCCGCCGAGAACGACGACGCGGCGGCCGATGGCGATATCGGCCTTGCTGCCAGCCTGGCGAAGCTCGGCAATGTAGGCGACGGCGTCGGCGACGCCATCGAGCTCCTCGCCTTCGGCGCGCAGCGCGTTGACGCCGGCGAGGCCGAGGCCGAGGAAGACGGCGTCATATTGCTGCGAGAGGTCGGAAAGGCTGAAATCGCGGCCGAGCGCCTGGCCGTTCTTCACCTCGATACCGCCGATGGCGAGCACATAATCGACCTCCTTCTGCGCGAAGTCGTCGACCGCTTTGTAGGTGGCGATGCCGTATTCGTTCAGGCCGCCGGCCTTTTCGCGGGCGTCGAAGATGGTGACGTCATGACCCTTGACGGCGAGACGGTGGGCGCAGGCAAGGCCGGCCGGGCCGGCGCCGATGACGGCAATCTTCTTGCCGGTGGGTTCGGCGCGGGAATAGAACTGCTTGTTCTCCGCCATCGCCGCATCCGTCGCATAGCGCTGCAGGCGGCCGATTTCGACCGGGCGCTCTTCGGCAGTGTTGCGCACGCACGCCTGCTCGCAGAGCTGTTCGGTGGGACAGACGCGGGCGCACATGCCGCCGAGGATATTCTGGTCGAAGATCGTCTTGGCAGAACCGAGCGGATTGCCCGTCGAGATCTGGCGGATGAACATCGGAATGTCGATGGAGGTGGGACAGGCCGTCATGCACGGCGCGTCGTAGCAGAAATAACAGCGGTCGGATGCGACCAGCGCCTCATGCTTGTTGAGGCGCGGGTGAAGATCGGAAAAATTCGTATCATATTCGGCGGGCGTGAGCCTGCCTTTATGAATCCCAGTTTCCAGTCGTCCCATTGAAGTTCCCTCTTATAGTAAACGGCTAGTACGGGAACGGTAACTCAGGATAAAAAATTTATCAAACGGTAAAATTTTGGCGGCTGGATGCGCCCCGGCCGACTTTCCGGCCATGGTCGGCGCGGCTTGGAGGATTCTGCCCATACTATTGTTTTTAAATGATATTTCTATGGAGCGCGGATGCCGGAATTCGCATGTGCCTGCCTCGGCCACGCGGGCGCTGGAGCCGGCGCGTGCAGCTGGTGCCATTGCCGCTGCCGCAGGGATATGAAGAAAAGACGAATTTGTTCATGACTTCATGGAACCAAGGTCCCGCAGCCTCGTTATGAAGATGTCCTGATGATGATCGCATCTCCTGATGCACGCCCAATATCTCAGGACTTCTACTCACGGTCCCCTCCCGATGAGTGCAAAGCAGCCAGTGCGCCGCCCTCGCACTGGCTGTTTTCTTTTGCCCGTCATCGCATCGTCGCACGCCTCAGAGCCTTTCCGCTTTTCTGCGAACTGCGAAAACGCTTCATCCCTTTGTCTTGACGCAATTTCGGGCGCAAAACCGCTGCGCACTTTTCCCGGAATTGCTCCTAGCGGCGTCTCAGGATTTCATATTCGGTTTCGGGAATGGTCAGGCGATAGCCGATGCCGCCGTCGGTGATGGCGAAATCGGCGCGGCCGTTCATCGAGGTCGGAACGACGCGCTCGAGCACCGTGCGGCTGAAGCTGTTGTCTTCGAACTCGTGATCCGAAGGCAGGTAGAAGCGTTCCGACCAGGCGACCTCTATGGCTTTCTTGCCGTCGAGTTCCGCTTCCCTGCAGTTGAGCGTAATGCTGGTGGCGCCCGTCGAGATGGCGCCGTGCGATGCGGAATTGACGATCAGCTCGTGCAGGGCAAGCCCCAGATGCACAGCGGCATTGGGCGTCAGATGCGCGTTGATGCCGTAGATCGGCATCGGCACGCCGGCATCGGGCCAATAGGGGGCGAATTGCTTTTCCGCAAGCTCGAACAGGTAGGCGCCGCGCCAGCTCGAATCCGTGATGAGATCCTGCGAATTCGACAGGGATTGCAGGCGCCCGCGGAACTTGATCAGGAAATTGTCGACGGACAGCGTGTGGCGGGCGGTCTGCGTGGCGATGCCCTGAATGATCGCCAGAAGGTTCTTCGAGCGATGCGACAACTCTCGAAGCAGCGATTTCAGGACTTTCTCGCGGTGGCGGCTTTCGGTGATTTCGGAGATGACCGAGAGCACGCCCTGCGGCTTGCGCGCGCCGACGCGCTCCATTTTCAGCTCGTAGATGCGGATGCCGTCGCCACTGGCGATTTCGACCTCGGCGGTCGCGGGCTTGCCGCTCTCAAGCACGCCTTTCTTCAGGCGTGAAAGATGCTCGCCATCCTTTTCACCGAACAGATTGGTGTCATTGCCGCCGATGACGAGAAGGGGCTGCAGATGATCGGGCAGGTTATCCGCATGGCGGATTGCAAGGGTCATATCCTGAAACAGAATCGACACGTTGGCGCTCGTAAGCGCCCGCTCCATCAGAGCGGCTTTGCCTTCCAAACTCAAAGGCGCGCCGGGTAATGGTTCAGACGTATTCACCGGCTTGCCTTTCACTCGAATTCCGAGAACCCCGCCGATAGGATATTCTCACCCGTAACAATTTGAACCGACCTATAAGATAACGCCGTATAACAGTCGGTAAACCGGCCGTTCCCGACACAAACGCCCGGTTAAAATCTTTGTTCCAATTCAGGGTTTTCACTTCGATCAGGCAGCCACCTTTGTGGTTTCATTAAAGAAAAGCGCCTGGCTGATCAGAGCCTTAACCATGTCGGGATTGAAGGGCTTGGTCACGAGGAAGGTGGGTTCGGGCCGCTCGCCCGTCAGCAGCCGCTCCGGGAAAGCGGTGATGAAGATCACCGGGATAGTGGCGGACTTCAGGATGTCGTTGACGGCATCGATTCCCGAGCTGCCATCCGCAAGCTGGATGTCGGCAAGCACCATGCTCGGCTTCGTCGCATTATAGAGCGCGACGGCTTCGGCATGCGTACGGGCAATGCCGGTGACGCGATGGCCGAGGCTTTCCACCATCTGTTCGATGTCCATGGCGATCAGCGGCTCGTCCTCGATGATCATGATATCCGTCGCCACCTGGCGAGAGATTTCCTGGGAGGCGGTGTCGAGCAGATGCATGGTTTCGCTTTCCGAAACGTCGAGAATATCGGCGATCTCCCCGAGACGGAAGCTTTCGACGGACGCGAGCAGGAATGCCTGGCGGGCCAGCGGGGAGACCTTCGAAAGGTTCACCGAGGCGCGCTGCTCCCAGGCAAATGGAGAGGCTGGCTCAGGAATCTGCAGTGTTACGGAACCGAACAGCTTCGTGAACAGTTTATAAAGTGCGACACGGTCGCTGTCCGTGTCGGGAAAGATGGAAATGTCGGCGATGATAGCTTCCAAAACCGCAGCAACGTAGGCGTCCCCGGACGTCTGTGTTCCGGTCAAGGCGCGGGAATAGCGACGCAAATATGGAAGATGCGGCGCAATACGTGTGGAAAGTGTCATCAAGGGCTCCCGCCTTTTATCAAATTCTAATTAAATACAGCCGGAGAGACTGCAATGACTAACAAACGTCAGTTCAGTAAAAAAGTTCCTCTTTGTCGGAACTTTTTTTAGGCAGTCGCATTACAATGCTTACAATCGGCAAACCTCATCCTTTACGATTCGTTAGGTAATAGTTTTGGAGGGGTTGGCCGGTCTCCCGGACGGGGAGGCAAGAGTGCGCCTTATCCAGGAACGCGGGACAAGTAAGAAGCGAGCGGGTTACATGACTATCCAAAACCACGAGGACGCAGACAAGAAGGTATCGGACCTCCGTGCGATAGATATCCTCGATCCCAATAATCAGATCGGCAACCGGCTGCGTTCGTTTTATGCCGCCATGCAGGACGAAGCCATCCCCGATCGTTTTCTCGATCTTCTCGAGAAGCTCGATCAGGCCGAGCGCTTGGCCTCTGCAAAGGTCTCCGAATAGGAGGAGGCGGGATGGAAACGCAATCGAGCTTCAAGCGCGAACTTCTCGCGGCTCTGCCGAGCCTTCGGGCCTTCGCCATTTCGTTGACCGGTCGTCATGACCGCGCTGACGATCTCGTCCAGGACACGATCATGAAGGCCTGGGCCAAGCAGGATCATTTCGAGATGGGCACCAATATGAAAGCCTGGCTCTTCACGATCCTGCGCAACGAACTTTACAGCCAGATGCGCAAGAGCGGCCGTGAGGTTCAGGACAGCGACGGTGTCTTTACCGAATCCATGGCAACGCATCCCTCGCAATACGGCGCTGTCGACCTGCAGGATTTCCGCAAGGCACTGGATCGGCTGCCGTCGGATCAGCGTGAAGCCATCGTCCTGGTGGGCGCATCCGGATTTTCCTATGAGGAAGCCGCCGAGATTTGCGGCTGCGCGGTCGGCACCATCAAAAGCCGAGTCAACCGCGCGCGTCAGCGCCTGCAGGAATTGCTCGGCATTTCGGGCGAGGCGGATTTCGGTCCGGATGCCACCTCGGCGCCGCTGACCTCCAAAGCCTTCGCTTTCTGACACGAAAAGCCCGGTCGGACGACCGGGCTTTCTTTTTTATATCAAGAATAAACCTCCACCTACGGTGGAGGACTGGACGAGTTTTACACGGTAGTTGAGAGACCTCCTGCTTGAACCTCTGGTGTGGCCCAGACTTCAAACAAGGAGGTTATATGGACGAGCAATCGCTCTCGCATGCGACGTGGGACTGCAAATATCACGTTGTTTTTGGCAGCAAATACCGAACGAAAAGACTCTACGGGGATGTGCGTCGAGAGTTGGGTGAACTCTTACGTCGTCTGGCTCAGCAAAAGGGCTGCCAGATCGAAGAGGGTCATTTGATGCCCGATCATGTCCACATGTTGATATCGATCCCGCCGAAATACTCGGTCGCGCATATAGTTGGATTTTTGAAGGGCAAGACGGCTCTTTACATTGCCAACAAGTACGCGCGTAAGCGCCGCTACAAAGGGTATCACTTTTGGGCACGTGGGTATTTCGTGTCGACGACGGGCTATAACGAGCAGGTCGTCAGACAATATATCCGGAACCAAGAAAAGGCCGACAAAGCTTCCGACTTTGCCGACCTCTTTAATCGTAGCTACTAAGCGCTAACAAAACCACTTCTAGTGGTTCAAGCGCAGCGTTTCAAACCTCCACCTTTGGTGGAGGTCATGACTTCTGATCATTTACCTGTATTTTTGCCGCATCACGATGCGAGGTATTTGCCGGTCGCCTCAGGCGCCGGGAGCAGCCGGATCAATCGCCGTCGTCATCCCTCGTGCCGAACAGATTGCCGAATACGAGAGCTGCGGCAATGGCCGCAGTCATGAGCGGCTGTTTGCGCACCAGGCCAAGAGCCGCCGCCGCCATCGATTCCATCGCCAGCCGACGTTCGCGAACCCGGCGCTTCTCCTGCTGGTTGATGATGGCCATGACGACGAGGACGATTAGCCCCAGCAGCAGAGCGCCCGCCGCGATCAGCAGCGCCGACACCGCGGCCCCGTATATCGTTGCAAGCCAGATGGCTGCCGCCACCAGGGCGAAGGCATAGGCGGTGAGCAGGAGAAGGGCCGCGACGGCGATGAAAATACCGTTGCGCTTGGTTCGCGCAACGGTGCGGTTGAAAGTGCCTGACAGAAACAGGCCGAGGATCGGAGCGAGCATCCCGCCACCCTAGCGGCGAGACAGCAGCAGCGCAACAGCGAGGCCGAACGCCGCAGCCGCGCCGACGGTGGCGACCGGATGCTGGCGTACGGTTCTGCGCACTTCGCGCGAGCTTTTCGCATAGCCGCGCTGGAGATCGCGCAGCAGTTCCTCGCCGCGCACCGCCAGGTCGTCGTAACTGGACTCGGCAGTCGCCCGCAATTTCTTGCCATGCTTGGCGCTGTTCTCGCCAATCAGCTTGGCGAAGGCTGCAACTTCTTCGCGCAGCGATTCGATCTGGTCTTCGATGCTTGCCTCGACATCATGCAGGCTGCTGCCGTTGCGCTTGCCTCGTGCCGAATGGAGGATGGATGTGGCCATGTTCAGCTCCCTTTCGCTTTGTCCGGGCGCCCTCAGGCGCCTTTTATCCACGCGGTCGGAGGCTATCCGACACACTCGCTACCTTGCGCTCGGAACCTCAATTCCGATCACCGGGTCTCAACGCGCGGCTGCAACAAAAGTTCCAGAACGAACAGACGACTCAGCCGATCAGCGCGCTATGCGCAAGGACGAAGGGAGCGCCATCGGCGGGAACACGGTTGACGCGCAGGTTGCAGCCGAACACGTCCTGCAGGTGCTGGTCCGTCAGGACGTCCTTGACCGAGCCCTTGGCATGCAGCCGGCCGTTCTTCAGCAGCACCATCCGGTCGGCGAAGAGGGCGGTCAGGTTGAGGTCGTGCATCACGGCGATGACGCCGCCGCCACGCCGGCAGAACTGCCGGGCAAGCGTCATGATGGTGAGCTGGTGGCTGATATCGAGGCTGGACACCGGCTCGTCGAGGAGCAGCCAGCAGGGCCTGCCGTCGATGACCGGCTCGGAGATCTGGCACAGCACGCGGGCAAGCTGCACGCGTTGCTGTTCGCCACCGGACAGCTCCTGATAGAAGCGGCCTTCGAAGCCGGCGAGATCGACGGCGGCAAGGGCTTCCGCCGCCGTGCGGTCGGCCTGTTCCGGATGGCGGTTGCGCCCGCTGGTAAGGCCCATGCGGACGATTTCGCGGACGGTGAAGGGAAAGGATATCGAGCTTGCCTGCGGCAGGACACCGCGCATTTCGGCAAGCTGCCAGGCTGCCAGGCCGCCGATCTCCGCACCGTTCATGTGCACGGCGCCGCCATGGGCCAGCTCGCCGGAGACGGCTTTCATCGTGGTGGTCTTGCCCGAGCCGTTCGGTCCGCAGATCGCCGTCAGCGTTCCGGCCTCGGCCGTGAAGGATATGTCCTGCACGACGGTCTTGCCGGCAAGCCGGACACTCAGATTGGAGACTTCGATCATCGCAGGCTCACAGGCTGAGGCGAGAGCGCTGCCGCAGCAGCATCCACAGGAAGAACGGGCCGCCGACGCCGGCCGTCAGAATGCCGATGGGCAATTCCGCCGGCGAGACGATGGTACGGGCCACCACATCGGCGGTGACGAGCAGCGAGCCGCCCAGCAGCGCCGAGGCGGGCAGCAGGAAACGATGGTCGGGACCGATCACCATGCGCAGGATATGCGGTACGACGATGCCGACGAAGCCGATGCCGCCGCTGACCGCGACGGAGGCGCCCACAGCCGCGGCCACGCTGACGATGGCGATATTCTTCAGCCGCTGCACGGCGATTCCCATGTGGAAGGCCGCCGCCTCGCCGAGCGTCAGTGCGTTCAGCCCGCGCGCCATGAAGGGAAGCGGCAGGAGGGAAAGGACGATGATCGGGCCGGCACCGGCAACCTTGCCCCAGGTCGAGCCGGCCAGCGAGCCCATGCTCCAGAAGGTGAGGTCGCGCAATTGCCTGTCATCGGCCATGTAGATGAGGATTCCGGTCGCCGCGAGAGCGAGCGAACCGAGGGCGATGCCGGCGAGCAGCATGGTTGCGATGGATGTCTGTCCATGCCTCGTCGCGATCTTGTAGAGCAGTATCGTCGTTGCCAGGCCGCCGATGAAGGCCGCGACAGGCAGGGCGAAAATGCCGAAGAGATGCACTACCGGAGCCAGCACGCCGCCGCCGAGGACGATCATGGCGACTGCGCCGAGGCTCGAGCCGGCGGATACGCCGATCAGGCCCGGATCGGCCAGCGGATTGCGGAAGAGGCCTTGCATGACCGCGCCCGAAACAGCCAGGCCGCCTCCGATCAGGAAGCCCAGCACGGCGCGCGGCAGGCGGATATCGAAAATGACGATGCGGTCGCGCATGCTGAGCGTGCTTTCGGCGCTGCCGCCCAGCATGCCGGCAATCACGTCGATGACGGAGGCATTCGAGGCGCCGGTCGTGATCGAGAAGAGAAATGCAGCCGCCGAAACCAGTACGAGGCCGGCGATGACGAGGACCGCAAGTGCGGTGCGATCCCCTTCGCGACGGCGTGCCGTGGATTGCGACATCTGCTTCAGCCCTGCCATGGCATCGTTGAATGCCACGTCAGCCTCCGTAGATCGCGGCGTTCAGCTCGCGGATGGCGCTGGCGGTGCGTGGTCCGAAGCCGAGCAGATGCAGGCCGTCCATGCGCACGACAGCCTTGTGGCTGGCGGCGGGCGTCAGCGAAATGGCCGGCTGCTTGAGCAGATCCTCGTTCGACATCGACAGCGGGCCTTCGCGATCCATGATGAGGATGACGTCGGGCTTGGCTTCGATGATCGCTTCATCCGTTACCGACTTGTAGCCGGAGAAGCCGCTGATCGCATTGATGGCGCCGGTGAGCTTGATGATGCCATCGGCGGCCGTATCGCTGCCGGAGGCGAGGATCTTGCCGTTCTGGTTGCTCAGGATGAAGAGCACGCGCTTGCGCTCGGCTTCCGGACGCCTGGCGGAATCGTTGATCGCCGCGTCGAGATCGGCCGCGACCTTGTCTTCCAGCGCCTTGGCCTTGTCCGGTACGCCGAGCAGCGCGCCGACGACCTCGATCTTTTTCAGAATGCCGTCGCGATCGTAATGCTGCGGCACGGTCTCGAATGGCAGGCTGGCATTGCGCAGTACAGCCAATGCTTCCGGCGGGCCGGACCCTTCGACGGCGATGATGGCCGTCGGATTGACGGCCAGGATGCCTTCCGGCGACAGCGCGCGCATATAGCCGACATCCGGAAGCTGGGTCGCCTCCTTGGGGTAGAGGCTGGTCGAATCGCGAGCGATAAGCCGCTTTTCCTCACCGAGCGCATAGATGATCTCTGTGACATCGCCGCCGATGGAGACGAGGCGCGAGGTATCCAGCTTGGGTGATTCGGCAGCATGCGCATGGCGCACGAGGCTACCGAAGCCGGCAATGGGATTCGCCGGCACGAGGGGGAGGGCCATCACCACCACGGTCAGGGCGATTTCCCACGGCCGGATGCGCTTGAGGTTGCTAAACATCGTCATCGGCCATCTCTCATGCGGCGACGCTGGTGCCGGCTTTCGTCAGGTTTTCCATGATGACGCGCCAATCCGGGCGCTCATCGAAGCCTTCCTTCCGCTTGCCGAAGAACTGGATGATCATCTCGCCCTTGGCGTTATAGGCTTCCAGCGAGGTTACATGGCCGTCCTTGGTCGGCTTGCGCACGGCCCAGGCTTCGGCGATGTGGTCCTGCCGCAGATGCAAATGAAAGGTCGGGTCCATGATGTTGATCCACGGGCCCATGGTCTGCACGTTGAAGATGGGGCCGGAATGGATCTGCACGGTGCCTTCGTTGGCGACGAAGCACATGATCGGCAGGCCCTCGCGCACGGAGGCGTGCATCATCTCGGCCACAGCGCCGGAATCCAGCTTCCATGCGTAATCGTCGCCGATGGTGCGGATCGCGTCCTGGCGGCCGATCTTCAGCTTCTTCAGCATGCCGAAGAATTCATGCGTATCGGTCATGCGGCTCCAGTGGTCGCGCAATTCGTCGCGGCTGACGTCGCCATCCGTCGCGCCGTTGTCATAACCCGAGCGATCCTCGACGAATTCCTGCGACTGGTCCTCGATCCGCAGTTCGGCGACCATGGCGTGATAGGCATCGACGTTCGAGGCGGGACGCAGATGTATCTTGTGGACGGCATCGCCCGCCTTGTCGAAGAACTGCAGGCTGAGCTTCTTCTGATCGCCGTCGCTCTTGGTGACGGCGAAACCATGGACCCAGCGCTTCGGGAAAATACGCAGGTCGATATTCTCGCCCAGTACGATAGCCGCCTGCACGCCGGACTTCATGTTTTCGTAGACGCCGATCTTTTCGTGAACAGCGCTTTCGTTGCGCGACAGGGCCATGATCTCGCCGAGCGAGGCGATCCGCTCCAGGAAGCGATCGACGCTGGCATCGATGCGGATGGCCGAGATGCCGACTTCGGCCGCCACAAGGGCAGCCTCGGAGATATTGAGGCGGGCCGCGATGTCGCGCTCGCGCATCTTCGGGTTCTCGGCGCGGAAGGCGCGGATTTCGGCGGGAGTGGGTCGGGTCTCAGTCATCTGTCATGCCTATTTGTTGAGTATGAGCTTGCCTTGGCGCGTAATCCTCATGCGGTAGATGACGCCTTCATGCTTGATCATGATTTCGGTCTGGCCCCGGAAAATATCCGTGCTCTCGACCATTCTTATCTGTGGTGCCGCCGTGCATTGCGCCGGCTGCGGTGGGGTCTTCTCAGCAATCATCCTGTTTAGTTTTGCCTGAAAATTCATCGGTGGCCGAACCGTTGTCCGGCCAAATTTATCTTGACTCTCATACTCATGGTTCCATAAAGACGCAATAGAAGACCACTAAAGTCAAGTTTAAAAATTTCGACGGTACACGCCAGGGCCGTTGGCCGGGCAAGCACGCGTCAAGGATATTCAGGAGACATGTCGATGCTGACGAAAACGATCTTGGCGCTCGCTGCTTCGGGGCTGTTTGCGGCAACTTCCTGTGTTTCCGCCTTTGCCCAGGACGCGAACGCGGCAGCGCCTGCATCGGCCGCTCCGTCGTCTGCGCACAAGCTCAACGTCGAACTCAATGCCCTGGCTCCTTCGCAGAAGGGATGCATGATGACGTTCGTCGCCGAAAACGACATGGCGACGCCCATCAACAAGATTTCGTTCGAGCTTGCCTTCTTCAACGACAAGAACGCCGTCGATCGCGTCACCGTTCTCGATTTCCGCGATCTGCCGCTCGGCAAGAAGCGGGTGCGGCAATTCGACATGCCCGGCGTGAAGTGCGAGACCGTGACGCGCATCATCATCAACGACACGCCGGTCTGCGATGGCCCGGCCGCCGGCGAATGCAAGGCGGCGCTGACGACCCGCTCCCAGACATCAGTTCCTTTCGAGGGCTGACGCCATGGCGCCGCGCTCGGTGAAGGTTCCCATGGAGCGCCACCGCACCTGCGGCGGCATGAATGACAATTATCCGAGCGTGCTGCCGGGCCACGAATTGACCGGCCTCGACGGACCGCGGCCGCCGGCCGGCGAGGCCGTGGCGCACTACATCCGCTTTACGCAGATCGATTCCTTTCCGGATAACCCGGCAGGCCCTGCCGCCATCGAGACAACCGAGCCGTTGTCGATGGATGCGCTGCCGGAAAGGGAAGGCAGGGCAGCGACACGGCGTAAAACGTCGCTTGTTTTCTCCGGCCTCGGCTCTTGCCTGTTTCATGTCGCGATCGTGGCGATCCTGCTGATAACTTTCGTACCGACGCCGGAAGATGCGCAGGAAGAGGCAGGGGATACCGTCAGCGTGATCATGATCGGCAGTTCCGATACCGATCAGATGGCGGAGGGTGAAGAGAATCAACAGCCTGAGCCGGAACAGGTGACGGCAGAGACCGTTCAGCCGCAGACGGTTCAGCCCACGGAAGTTACCCCTGAGGAAGCGCAGCCACCTCAGCCGGACGTCGTTCAGCCGCAGACGACAGAGGCTCAGCCGGTCGAAACGGCCGAAGCTGTCCAGCCGGTCGAGCAGGTGCAACCTGAAACAGTAACATCCGAGCAGCCGCAAATTCTGGCAACTCAGGCACCGGCCGAGACGACGGTCATTCAGCCAACCGAACCCGTGCAGCCGGTAGACACTCAGGTCGTTGAGGCCCAACCGGTCGAGCCCGCGCCGGAAGTAGTGACCCCTGTTGCGAAGCCGAAACCGGTTGCAAAGCCGAAGGAAATCAAAAAGCCGGTCGCAAAGATCGTGAAGGCGAAATCGGGATCGAGAGGCGAAAGTCAGCAGGATTCGAAGAGAGGTTCCGTCGACGGCACCGAGGCGGTACAGTCGGATAACAATTCGCAATCGAATGCTCGCCGGATGGGTTCGGGTAGCGCGGCCGTTGCCAACTACCCGGGTAAAGTCCAGGCTCGCATTCGTAGAGCTGTTCGACTTTCGTCGAAATATCAAGGTGGAATTACGGTACGTGTACGCCTTACGATCGGCTCGGGCGGTGATTTGAGCTCTCTTTCGATTGCGCGCAGTTCCGGTATTCCCGAGCTGGATCAGGCTGTTACGGATGGAATTCGTCGTGCCGCTCCATTCCCGCCGCTGCCGCCGGAATGGGGCAAGCCGAGCTGGTCCTTTACTCAGGAAGTTCAGGTGACGGGGCGCTGAGTTTAACCGTAACGGTGCTCATGCCGCTTCTATATCGCGCTTTGGTTCCGGAAAAATACAGGCGGCAGTTCGCCGTATTAAAATATGATGAAAACTCTCAACTTTATACTTTACTCCAAAACTCATGTTTAATATGGTCGCCTCGTGCTCGATGGAATCGAGCGCGAGAGCAACCAACAAACGGGTGATACATGGCGCGTAAGGGGAAGAGGGATTTTGGCCGCGATGGCCGGCAGGCGCAAACGTCGGCGCCGGAGCCGGTGTCCGGAAGATCCGGTCTCGACGGCCGCAGTTTCCTCTATGTCGGCGGCCGCGATTGCCAGGTGGCGCATTTGCGCCAGATCGCCAGCAACTTCGGCGCCGAGCTGATCCACCACGATGGCGGCCTGCGTGAGGCGGTGTCGCGCATCGATACCGTTCTGCCTTCGGTCGACTGCGTCTTCTGCCCCATCGACTGTATCAGCCACGATGCCTGCCTGCGGGTGAAGACCGGCTGCAAGAAATTCGGCAAGGCCTTCATTCCCCTGCGCAACGGCAGCAAGTCCAGCCTCGAGCGTGCGCTGCAGACCATGAAAGAACGAGACGTTTCCCAATGATCGAGAATGGCCCTGACGGGTTTATGCTGATCGGCCTGCATAAGCTGGCCGCGCAGAATGGCGACGGGCTGGTGCCTGAACTTTACGAACTGTTGATGCGCCGTGCCGAAGACCGGCAGCGTGCCGCGAACGTGGCGGCTTTTCCTGTCTGGAAGACACGGCAGCCGGGGGAGGCGCCGGACCAGCCATTGGATGAAGCCAGCCGCGATGGCGCGAATGTCGTTGCCTTTGCGCCGAGGGTGGATAAAACTGCTCCGCGCCGCAAGAAGGTCTGATCGTCGAAAGAGGTTGCCATGTACATCGCCATGAACCGCTTCAAGGTCGTCATCGGTTTGGAGGGCGAATTCGAAGAGGTCTGGCGAGGGCGGGATTCCCGGCTCTCCGAGGTGCCCGGTTTCTTGGAGTTCCGGCTCCTGCGCGGCAAGTCGGATATCGAGGAAGGCTATACGCTGTTTTCCTCGCACACCACCTGGCACAGCGAAGAGGATTTCATCAACTGGACGAAATCCGAGCATTTCCGCATGGCGCATCGCAATGCGGGAGAAAACAAGCGCCTCTACTGGGGGCCGCCGCAATTCGAAGGTTTCAGCGTGGTGCCGGGGATCTAAACCGAATTAGAGCAACCCCCGGAAAAGTGCGCAGCGGTTTTCCGTCCGAAATTACGTAAAAAGCAGAGAGATAGAGCGATTTCGTGAAACGCGGAACCGCTCCGGGCAGCCGGGTTAGGCAGAACACCGGTCGCAATGATGCCTGCGTCACGCTTTTGCGGTGCCGGCCCTAAAGAACGCGCCGAGCGCTATCGCAACCCAGCCGGCGATCATGCCCATTCCGCCCGCCGGGGCCGCCATCGGAAAGAGCGAGCCGCCGCCGAAATGCCTGTTGATGAGGTCGCCGGCGAAAATCAGCGTTCCCAGTCCCAGCAGAACAGCGGCAAGCGGCGCCGTGCGGATGCGGTCATAGCCGGCATAAAGCGCCAGCAGGGCAGGGGCGTGGGCGAGGCTCATGGCAGAGGCCGCGCCGAGGAAATGGGCATCGCCGCCATGAGTTGCGGCTGCGGCGAGCGCGACGCCGCCGCCGCCGAGAATGCCGGCGACAAACAGGGTGACTGGTCGGATCTTGGCGCCAATGCTCATGACTTTCTCATTCCCTGTTCTGCATATGGAAGGCCAGACGCTCGACCGGCTCCCAGATGATCGCCCTTAGTTTTTCGTTCTCGATGGTTTCGTCCATGGCGCGGCGAAAGCACAACAGCCATTCATCGCGCTCCCGCGGGCCGATGGCAGCGACGAAATGCCGGCTGCGCAGGCGCGGGTGGCCGCGCTTCTCGATATAAAGCTGCGGTCCGCCCAGATAACCGGTCAGATATTCGTAGAATTTCTCCTGCGAGCCTTCGAGGCTCGGCGGATGCACCGCCCGGCAATTGGCTGCCTCCGGCAAGGTATCCATCAGTTCGTAGAAACGCGACGTCAGCGCCCGCACTGTCCGCTCGCCGCCGATCGCTTCGTAAAGTGTGATGGTTTCTTCGCTCAAGCCTCGGCCCCTGTTTGCGATGTCCTACATGACAACTGACGGATGGCGCCGCAACCGTCGATGCGGCCGGTGCGGCGTTTCGGCGCTGCTTTATTTCGTTGTTGTCAGCCGGAAAGCATCGCTTTCGCCGGGGATGAGCTCCAGCGGCCAGACCGTCTGGCGCGACTTTCTGGAATATTCGTGGCTGTAGGCAGGCATGCTGGACAGCAGGATTTCCGCCAGTTCGACGCCGAGGTCGTGTAGCGACGTTCGGAAGCAGGTCAGCGCCGGTTGCAGGAATTTGGCGCGCGGCGCCTCGCGGAAACTCACCACGGCAATGTCGCGGCCCGGAATGATGCCGGATTCCATGACGCGCCGATAAAGGCCGATCGCCATCAGCTCATAGATCAGGATCACGGCCGTCGGCCTGTCCTCGAGACGAAGCAGCTCGTCCGCGACCTGATAGCCGCCCTGTTCGCTCGATTTGGCGCGAATGACTAGGGCGGGGTCATAGAGGATGCCATGCCGCTCCAGCGCCCGGCGATATCCCTCCACAAAAACGAAGCCGAGATTGATGTCGCTCGACGGCGCGCTGATGGCAATGCGGCGATGCCCATGCGCCACGAGCCGGTCGATGGCGCAATTGATCACGCCGCCGAAATCGAGGTCGACCCAGGGATGTTGCGTGCCCGAAAGACTGCGTCCGAGCGCTGCGAAGGGAATCTTCGCCTTGGCGAGCAGATCGAAGCGCTTGTCGACACGCTGCGTCTCCGAAATAATCAGGGCATCGACGATGCGCCGCGCCACCATGCGCTTCAGATATTCATAAGGGTCTTCGTCATGCGGGCAGGGCAGCATGATCAGATCGAGCTTGTGGCGCGAGAAGACGCTCTGCAATCCGCCCGTCACGGTCAGGAAGAAATTGTCGCTGTTTTCGACCGTTTCCCGGCTGGATTGGATCATCAGGCCGATGACGTTCGTCGTGCCTTGCCGAAGGCTGCGCCCGGATTGGTTGGCGACATAGCCCAACTGCTCGGCGGCGGCGAGAACGCGCTTGCGGGTCTCCTCGTTGACATCAGGCTTGCCGTTCAATGCTCGTGATACTGTGCCGATCGAAATATCGAGATGTTCGGCAAGCTGACGAATTCCCTTCATCGGCCGCGGTTTTCCTCCCTGAACCATTTTCCATAGTCCTCCTCTATTGACACAGGAAAATCTTTTCGCATAGTATCGTAAACGTTTACGGAGCGCGTGTCATGAGGGGTTGCGCGCCGCCCGCTGGAGGACATCGTGAAATTTAATGCCATTTTGTGCGGGTGCGGAGCTATGTCCAAGGGCTGGCTCAGGGCCATCGCCTCGACGCCGGCGCTCGCCGAATCCATTCGCATCGTCGGTCTGGTCGACCTCAATCGAGCGACCGCAGAAAACCTTGCGAAAGAGTTTTCCCTCGAAAATGTCGTCATCGGCTCGGATCTGGCTGCGGTCATCGCCGCGACCAAGGCCGATCTGGTCTTCGACATCGTCATCCCGGCGGCCCGCTTCGGCGTGGTCTCGACGGCGCTGAAGGCCGGCTGCCATGTGCTGAGCGAAAAGCCGATGGCGACGTCACTGGCTGAGGGCGCCGAGCTGATCCACCTCGCAGCCGAGGCAGGCAGGGTTCACGCCATCATCCAGAACCGTCGCTTCATCTCCGGCATCCGTCGCATGCGGCGCCTGGTGGAAGAGGGGGCGATCGGCGCATTGACGGGCATTCATTGCGATTTCTTCCTCGGACCGCATTTCGGCGGCTTCCGCGAGGAGATGGACAATGTGCTGCTGCTCGACATGGCCATCCATACCTTCGATGCCGCCCGCTTCGTTTCCGGCAAGGTGCCGCTCTCGGTCTATTGCGTCGAGAAGAACCCGGTCGGATCCTGGTACAAGCATGGCGCATCGGCTCATGCGCTCTTCGATTTTTCCGACGATGTCGTCTTCAGCTATCGCGGCTCCTGGTGCGCCGAGGGACGGCGCACGAGCTGGGAAAGCCAATGGCGGCTGACCGGCAGCAAGGGCATGCTGACCTGGGACGGCGAGGAGAATTTCGAGGCCGCCGTCGCCGGCAACGAGCCGGGGCTGCTGCACGGCTTCACGCCGATCGAGGTTCCCGGGCCCAGTCACGAGGAAGAGACGCATGGCCATGCCAGCGTCATCGCCTCCTTCATCGAAGCGATCAGGACCGGCAAGCCGCCCGAAACGGCCAGCGGTGACAACATTCGCAGCCTCGCCATGGTTCTCGGTGCGATCGAGAGCGCCAGGACAGGCCGGCGCGTCGATATCTCAGCACAAGGACAGTGACATCATGACTAATCCGGCAAAGGCCATCCGCATCGGAACGATGATCAGGGCCACGAACGAGGATGCCGCCAAGGGCATCGCCAAGATCGCCGATCTGGGCTTCGAGAGCTTCGAACCTTTCTTCTGGCAGACCACGAATGGCCAGAACCTTGCGGAACTCGGCAAGCGCTGCCGCGATGCCATCGGCGATCGCGACATCACGATTTCGACGCTTGGCATGTTCGGCAATCCGCTGGAAGAGCACGAGCTGGACCTGCAGACGCTGCAGGGCTGGAAGGACTGCATCGACAACGCCCATCATTTCGGCGCCACCTGCGTCGCTGGCTTTACCGGCCGTGTCCGCAACAAGCCGCTCACCGACAGCCTGCCGCGCTACAAGCAGGTCTGGAGCGAGCTTGCCAAGCGTGCTGCCGACAAGGGCATCAGGATCGCCTTCGAAAATTGTGCCATGGACGGCAACTGGGCGACCGGCGACTGGAACATCGCGCACAATCCGGATGCCTGGGAGCTGATGTTCAACGAGACGCCGGACGACAATCTCGGGCTGGAATGGGAGCCATGCCATCAGATGGTCTATCTGATCGAGCCGCTGCCGCAGATCCGCAAATGGGCGAAAAAGATTTTCCACGTCCATGGCAAGGATGCGACGATCCGCTGGGATGTCATCAAGGAGCACGGCATCTTCGGCAAGGAGAAGTTCGTCTTCATGCGTACCCCCGGTTTCGGCGACAGCAACTGGACCGACATCATTTCCGAACTGCGCCTTGCCGGCTGGTCCGGCTCCATCGACATCGAGGGCTGGCACGATCCGGTCTATCGCGATGCGCTGGAGATGACTGGCCAGGTCCACGGCTTGAACTATTTGAAGAGCTGCCGGGGTGGGGAATTCGTCGAATAGCGCACATATTTGCGAATCTGCATCGATTTAGAAGACGAGTTGTGCGTTAATCAACTGCCCGGAGGCTGACGCCCCGGCGCAAGACGGGCATCCAAACGGAGGAATTGCCGAGCGTCTGTTCGTCGTCCCGCGGGAGAGGCGGGCACCCGGCAAAAGAAGAGAAAAACGCCGACGGCAGCGCGAGCCATGTCGTCGGACTAACACCGTCACGGTTCGCATGGTGGAGGAGAATATATGAATATTTTTTCGAAGCTGGCGATCTCGGCTGGCATGTCGCTACTGTTGGCTGCCGGCGTGGCGCAAGCCCAGAGCAAGACGTTTAACGTCTGGTGGTACGAGCTGCCGGATACCCCGCAGGCCAAGGCATGGACGAAGGCTCTGGAAGCGCTGAAGGCCAAGCACCCCGATATCAATATCAATTTCGAACAGAAGACCTTCGAACAATTGCAGAAGGCAGGGAGCCTCATCCTCAATTCGGACCAGGCCCCGGATGTCCTTGAATATAACAAGGGCAACGCCACGGCCGGTCTCGTCGCTTCGCAGGGCCTGCTGACGCCGCTCGACGACGAATTCAAATCGCGCGGCTGGGACAAGATCCTCAATGAAACCAACACGCAGCTCAGCAAATACGACGAGAACGGCGTCTATGGCTCCGGTCCGATGATCGGCATTCCGGCCTACGCCGAATTCGTCTCGGTCTTCTATAATGAGGATATGTTCAAGGCCAACAACGTGAAGGTGCCGACGACGCTCGAAGAATTCGAAGCGGCGCTCGCTACTTTCAAAGAGAAGGGCATCACGCCGCTCGCCTATGGCACGGTGGATTCGAATGCGCAGCACCTGCTCTATACGCTGGCGCTCACGCAGGCCGACGATACCTGGGTGAAGAACTATCAGGGCCTCAAGGCTCCGCTCGACACCAAGCCTTTCCTGTTCGCCGCACAGAAGATCGCCGACTGGGTGAGCAAGGGGTACATCTCCAAGGATTCGACGGGTCTGAAGGGTACCGGCGGTGCCGATAACCTCTTCTCGTCCGGCAAGGCGCCGATGTTCGTCAGCGGCACCTGGAACAACGGCAACTTCGCCGGCACGATCAAGAACTTCAAGTGGAGCCAGTTCATCTTCCCGACGCCGAAGTACAGCACGGGTTCGACGGGCAGCATGTTCATGGTGCCGAAGAGCGCCAAGAACAAGGACCTCTCCTACGAGTTCATCGATCTGGTTCTCAGCAAGGATAACCAAAATCTGCAGGCAAACCTCGGCGGTGTCGCCATCGCTGCCGATCCGGCTGCCATCACCGACGAAGTCGGCAAGCGCAACGTCGAACTCTTCAATCAGATTTCCGGCAAGGGCGGCTTGGGCTTCTATCCGGACTGGCCGGTTCCCGGCTATTACGAGCTGCTGATCCAGGCAACCACCGGCCTCGTGAACGGCTCGACCACGCCTGACCAGTTCGTGGAGCGCCTGAAGAAGGCTTACGACGACGCGCAGGCAGCGCAGTAAACACCATCGGCTACAATCACAACGGCGGGACGGCTTTCATGCCGCCTCGCCGTATCGGACTGGAGGATTTCGATGGATAAGTCGAAGAGCGCCGGCAGGGCGGGGTACTATCTTTATATGATCCCCGGCGTGCTGGGGTTTGTTCTTATCGTGCTCATTCCCCTGATTGCCAATTTCGCAATCAGCTTCACGACATGGAAGGGCGGCAATTTCCTGCCCCGCTATGTCGGTCTGGAGAATTATCAGAGGTTGCTGCAGGACACCGTCTTCTGGAGCTCGATCCAGCATACGGTCCTTTTCATCATTTCGATGACCATCGTGCCGATCCTTCTCGGGCTGGTGCTCGCGGCGGTGCTATTCGATTATATCAGCGCCAAATTCAACGAGACGTGGTCGAGCTTCTTCCGCGCAGGCTTCTATCTGCCGCAGATCCTGCCTCTGACTGCTGCCGGCGTCCTATGGGGTTGGATTCTCAACCCGATCGGCATCATCAATGCGGTGTTGAAGGCGATCGGGCTCGATTTCCTTGCCAAAAACTGGCTGGGCGACGCCAATTACGCGCTCTGGGCGGTTTCGGCCGTTATCGTGTGGGTGCAGGTCGGCTATTGCCTCGTCGTCTTCATGTCGGGTCTGGCGCGTGTCGATCCTTCGCTTTACGAGGCTGCCGAGCTCGACAATGCGAGCTGGTTCGGGCGCTTCCGCTCCATCACGATCCCGATGCTGATGCCGGAAATCTTCGTCGTTGCGCTGACGACGCTGATCGCCGCGCTCAAGGTTTTCGCGCCGATCTACGTGCTCACCTCGGGCGGTCCCGACAATGCGACGACGGTGCCATCCTATCTGTCCTATTATCATTTCTTCACGACGAACCGCGTCGGCTATGCCGCCGCCATCGCAACCCTGCAGACGGTCATGACCATCGTGCTCGGGGTGGTATTCCTGCGCATGCAGTCGAAGCAATCCGAAGGAGGGCACTGATATGACGGCCACATCCTCGATTTCAGCGCAGGCGGTTTCGTCTGACAATCCTCAGAAAAAGGGCTTCGGGCGTTGGGTCGTCCTGGCCATCCTGCTTGTGTTCCTGGCAAGCACGCTGTTTCCATTTCTTTTGGCGGCGCTCAACGCGATCAAGACGCCGTCAGACTATGCGGCCAACGGACCGCTCGCCTTGCCTCACAGCTTTGATCTGACGGCGCTGAAGAACTTCTGGGCCACCGTCGATTTTCCGCGCAAGCTCTTCAATAGCATCCTCATCAGCGTTTGCACGGCTATCCTGGCCGTCGTTTTAAGTCTGCTCAATGCCTATGCCATCGGTATTGGCCGCGTGCGCGGCGGACAGGTGATGCTCGTCATTCTGTTGATTTCGATCATGGCCCCGCAGGAGGCGCTGGTCTATCCGCTCTACTACATGTCCAAGCAGGTCGGCCTGTTCGACTCGATGTTCGCCGTGATACTGATCTTCGGCGTCCTGCACACGGCTTTCGGCACCTATCTGCTGTCGTCAGTCATGGCCACATTTCCGCGAGAGATCATCGAAGCGGCACAGATCGACAATGCCTCCCGCTGGCAGATCCTGTGGTTGGTGATCGTCCCGGTGCTCAGGCCGACGCTGGCAGTGCTGGCGACCTTCTTCTTCATCTGGACGTGGAACGAGTTTCTGATTCCCCTGGTTTTTCTTGTCTCCAACAACAACCAGACGGTCTCTGTCGCCATGGGCGTTCTCTCAGGTTCCAACACGCAGGAGCCGACCGCGATCGCAGCGGCATCGCTGCTGGGCATTACCCCGACGATCATCTTCTTCCTGATCTTCCAGCGGACCCTGACGCGCGGCGTCGCCGTGGGTGCCGTCAAATGAACAATGCGGAAGTCCCGTTCCGGCCTTGCCGGTCGGACGGGGCGCGAAGAATGGCAAGTCCGACGACATTCGATTTTCCGCAGGAGGCGTAAAGTGACAGGTATCAATATCAAATCCCTCACCAAGCATTTCGGTGCCGTGCAGGTCCTGAACGACATCGATCTGACGATCGAGCGCGGCGAGTTCGTCGTTTTCCTCGGCGGATCGGGCTGCGGCAAGTCGACATTGCTGCGCATGATCGCGGGTCTGGAATCGATCACCAGCGGCGAAATCTGGATCGGCGGCAAGCGCGTCGACCAGCTGCCGCCCGGCGAGCGCGGCGTCTCGATGGTCTTCCAATCCTACGCGCTTTATCCGCATATGACCGTTCGCGACAACATGTCCTTCGGCTTGCGGAATATCAAAACGCCGAAGGCCGAGATCGACCGGCGCATCGAAGAGGCTGCGAAGATCCTGGAAATGCCGCATCTGCTGGATCGCAAGCCCTCGGCGCTTTCCGGCGGCCAGCGCCAGCGTGTCGCCATCGGCCGCGCCATCGTGCGCGAACCCGATGTCTTCCTCTTCGACGAGCCGCTTTCCAACCTCGATGCCGGCCTGCGCACGCGCACGCGCGTCGAGCTGGCGCAGCTGCACGAGCGGCTGGGCGCGACGATGGTGTTCGTTACCCACGACCAGGTGGAGGCAATGACGCTCGCCGACCGCATCGTGCTTCTGAACAACAAGAAGATCGAGCAGGTGGCGACACCCGTCGAGATCTATACACGACCCGCCACGCGCTATGTCGCACAGTTCGTCGGTTCGCCGGGCATGAACTTCATCAATATCGCCGGCGTCAGCGAGGCGGGCGGGCTGGCGACGGCCACGTTGCCGGACGGATCGGTGATCAAGACGGCGATTGCTCTCGAAGGCTTGTCGAATTCCGGACTGACGCTTGGCATACGCCCGGAGCATCTGGTCGTCACGACGGCCGACAAGGGCGATATTGGCGGTCAGGTCGAGACCATCGAGCGTCTGGGCGACCGTTCGCTCGTTCACGTCCGGCTCAAGGACGGCTCGAAGATCATCGGCACCGATCCCGGCATGACGACGATTACCACCGGCTCGCCAATCGCCTTTGCCGTCGATGCCACAAAGGTCAGTATCTTCGATGAAGCGGATGCGGCCCATCATTCCGTAAACTGAGGAGGAAACAACAGAAAGACCAGCCATATTCAAGGACCTTCGAAGGTCGCCGATTAGATCATTGACGAAACCGTCCAACTGGTATGTTATGCCGCCATGTCCACTGCGCACCATAGAAAGAAGCAACCAGTGTTCGTCCGCCAGCAATTGCTGGAGGTGGCGGCGCGGCTTGCTTCCGAAAAGGGGATGACGGCGGTGACGCTGGATGCCGTTTCAGGCGCGTCCGGCGTCAGCAAGGGTGGTTTGCTGCATCATTTCCCCAGCAAGAACATGCTTCTGGAAGCGTTGTTCGACAGTCTGCTGGCGCGGCTGGACGCTGCGATCGAAGAAGCGATGCGCGCCGATCCGCTGCCGCATGGCCGCTTTACCCGAGGCTATCTGCATGCCTGCCTGGCTCTGCGCGATCAGCCGCAGGGCAACAAGGACTGGGCGCAGGTAACGATGGTGCTGCTCAGCGAGCCGCACCTGCGGCAGCGCTGGCGCGAATGGGTGCGCGAGCGCAGCGAGGAATATGTCGGCACCGACTCCTCGGTGGATGCGGCGATCGTCAGGCTGGCGACTGACGGGATCTGGCTCGCGGATCTGCTCGGCAGCCACGACATGGACCAAAGCGCCCGTCAACGGCTGGTCGACCGGCTGGTCGAACTGACGCAGCTCTAACATTATCGGAGACTATGGAATGGCGAACGCATCGGTCTATGCAATGCTGCTGGTTGCGATCGTGCTGGAGGTGATCGGCACGACGGCGTTGCAGTTGTCGCAGCAGTTCACCCGTCTCGGACCGACGATCGTCCTGGTGATCTGCTATACGGCGGCATTCTATTGCCTCTCGGTAACGTTGCGGGTCATCCCGGTGGGCATCGCCTATGCCATCTGGAGCGCGCTCGGCATCGTGCTGATTTCGATGGTGGGGGTGGTGCTTTTCCGCCAGAAACTCGATCTCGCCGCCATCGTCGGGCTCGCGCTGATCATCGCCGGCGTGCTGGTCGTGAACCTGTTTTCAAAATCCGTGTCGCACTGAAAACACAGGTGTTGTTCATGGTTGCTTTTGCCTTTGTCAAATCGCTGTGGAGGCATTATGTCTTGCGCAGATAGGCTGCCGGAGGCTTGAAATGCGGCGCTTTCCCAAAGCGCTTTGGACCGCATAACCTATTTAATCTCAATGGTATCAGAGGAGTGCCGTAATGACTATTCGTGCCGTCGTTTGGGGCGAGAACATTCATGAGCAGACCAACAAGGTCGTCGCCGAGATCTATCCGGAAGGCATGCACAACACCATCGCCAAGGCGCTGAACGCCGATGCCGGTATTCAGGCAACCACTGCAACGTTGCAGGAGCCGGAGCATGGTCTTACCGAAGCCCGGCTGAAGGATACCGATGTCCTTTTGTGGTGGGGCCACAAGGACCATGGCGCCGTCAAGGATGAGGTGGTCGAGCGCGTCGCCAGGCGCGTGTGGGAAGGCATGGGGCTCATCGTCCTGCATTCCGGCCATTTCTCCAAGATCTTCAAGCGCCTGATGGGAACGCCCTGCGCGCTGAAGTGGCGCGAAGCCGGCGAGCGCGAGCGTTTGTGGGTCATCAATCCCCGCCATCCGATCGCAGCGGGTCTCGGCGAGCATTTCGAGCTTGAGAACGAGGAAATGTATGGCGAGCAGTTTTCCGTTCCGGAGCCGCTGGAAACCGTGTTCATTTCCTGGTTTCAGGGCGGCGAAGTCTTCCGTTCGGGCATGACCTGGCGCCGCGGCGCGGGCAACATCTTCTATTTCCGCCCGGGTCACGAGACTTATCCGACCTATCACAACGACACGGTGCAAAAGGTTCTGATCAACTCCGTGAAGTGGGCGCACAACCCGCTCGGCACGCAGGCCAGCATCCACGACGCGCCGAACGTGCCGGTCGAGAAGGCATTGGAGCCGATCGTCGAGCGCGGCCCGAAACTCCATCAGGCCGGCGAAGCCGGTTATCGCTGAGGTATCAGATGCGTCTCATTGTAGTTGGCACGGGCGGCATGGCGAAGAACCATGTGGAGCATTTTGCCCGCATTCCCGGCGTCGAGATTGTCGGCGCCGTCGACACGGATGCGACGAGGCTCACCGCCTTTTGCGATACGTTCGATATCAAGAAGCGCTTCCTGTCTTTGGACGAGGCGCTGGCCTGGGGTGAGTTCGATTCGGTGACGAACGTCACGCCGGACAAGGCTCACAATCCGACGACCCTGCCGCTGCTTGCCGCCGGCAAGCACGTTCTCTGCGAGAAGCCGCTCGCGGAGAACTATGAAAAGGCACTGGAGATGACGGAAGCTGCCGAAAGGGCAGGGGTCGTCAACATGGTCAACCTGACCTATCGCAATGTCGCGCAGCTGCAGAAGGCGCGCGAGATGGTGATTTCGGGCGAGATCGGCACGGTCAAGCATGTGGAGGCCTCCTATCTGCAAAGCTGGCTCGTCTCCAAGGCGTGGGGCGACTGGCGCAGCGAATCCAAATGGCTGTGGCGCCTGTCGACCGGGCATGGCTCCAACGGTGTTCTCGGGGATATCGGCATCCACATCCTCGACTTTGCCGCCTATGGCGCCGCGACCGATATCGATCACGTCTTCGCCCGGCTGAAGACTTTTGCGAAAGCACCCGGCGAGCGCATCGGCGAATATACGCTCGATGCGAACGACAGCTTCTCGATGTCGGTCGATTTCGCCAACGGCGCGCTCGGCGTCGTGCATGCGAGCCGCTGGGCGACGGGGCATCTGAACGAGCTGAAGCTGCGTATCTACGGCGAGCGCGGCGGCCTGGAAGTATCCCACAGCCCGAACGGTTCCGAACTGCGCGGCTGCCTTGGCGACGATACGGAAACGGCGACATGGCGGGTTCTTGAGGTGCCGCCGGTCCCGACGAACTATCAACGCTTCGCCGAGGCCGTCATGACCGGCAGCAGTCAGGACCCGAGCTTCCGTCACGCCGCCAACTTGCAGCGCGTGCTGGATCTTGCCATGGTGACGGAAACGGAACGGCGCGAACTGAAGGTTTGATGTCATCATCGGCCTTCGGGCAACGCCTTGGGAGAGGTTCGAATGTCGACCGAGGAAAAAGTTGCAAGCCACTATACGCACGGATCGCTGGAAACGGCGATCCTGCAAACGCTTGCCGAGAACGGCAAGGATATCGACAATCTGCGCCTTCGCGATCTCGCAGGCGTCGATGAGTTTCATCTGGGGCGTCATGCGGCCACGGCGGAGTTCGCGCGCGATCTCGATCTTGCCGCCGGTCTGCTGCTCGCCGATATCGGCTCCGGGCTGGGCGGACCCGCCCGCCATTTTGCCGATGCCTATGGGTGCACCGTATCGGGCATCGATCTCACCGACGAATTCGTTCAGGTCGCCAATTCGCTGACGGCCCGATGCGGTTTGGCGGATCGAGTGTCGTTCCGGCAGGGGAGCGCATTGTCGCTACCCTTCGAGAGCGGCGGCTTCGACCGCACGACGCTCATTCACGTCGGCATGAACATCGAGGAAAAGGCCGCGCTGTTTGGCGAAATCAGGCGCATCCTCAAGCCGGGCGGTCGCTTCGGGCTTTACGAAATCATGCAGATGCGCGAAGGCACGCTACCCTATCCTATGCCGTGGGCAATGACGCCGGAGACAAGTTTTGTCCGCAGCCCGGCAATCTATCGCCAGCTGCTGGAGGAAGCAGGCTTCGTGGTTGAGCTGGAGCAGGATCGCAGCGCCCTGGCAATTCGGCTGGCGCATGAGGCGCGGGCCAAGGCAGCGTCGGCAGGCGAAGGGGGAAATCCCGGAATTCGCACGCTGATGGGGCCACGGGCATCGGAACGGAGCGGAAATGTCAACACGTCTGTGGAAGCCGGCCTGCTGGCGCCGATCGAGATGATCGCCCGGGCGGTGTAAGGGCCCGGATGCCCCGCATCGCGATCCCGGCGCTTTCCTCGGGCCTCGATTTTCCGTTCGGCAGCCGGATCATCGATCTCCCCGCAACATTCATCATGAGCCAGCCGGGTGTTTATCTTCCGCGGCGGTGTGTCGCAGCATGTCCGGTCGTAGCGGACAACAGGCGGTTCTGACGGCTTTGCGCCGGAGCGCTCTGGACGGGCGGCCGATGGATGTTGGTCAACGCTCCTATCGCGCCATCCGTTTTCCTGCCGAACGGCGTTCCGATAGCGGGACTTGCAATTGTCCGGCTAATCATTCAGGCTTGTCCGCATGGTGATTGGGGGTCGGCCGATTTCGCCGTATTTCTGCCGATTCCGAGGTGAATCCCTTTCGGGAATCGCGACAGTTCGTTTCATGACAAACCACCGCTCGTTGTGGACAGACTCTCTTGCGAAATTCGACTAATCAACTCATATAATCGGCTATTGTGATCACCGCATAACATAAGGAGTCGGGTGTCAATCGGGAAGGGACAGACGAATATCCCAAGCTTCGAGCCTGTCGCCTCTTCGGGATCCGCATGCGAATCCCCCGGGCCAAGACTTCTTCCCTGGACAGCCCTTAGAGACAGACATGACGGAGAGCCCCTTGAGCGCACCTGCTCCCACTTCCAATCAATCTCCCAGTCCGGAACAGACCTTCGGCACTGCCGGCATCGCGCCGATGGATCGTCCGAGCGCCACGACGCGCTTTTTCATGGGCATCGTCTCATGGGCCGAGCGGCTCAATCTGAAATATGCCAAACTCGGCAATCCGCCGGTCTACGACAATGCGACCTTTCCTTGGGCGGCCGAGATCGAGAAGGACTATCCCGCCATCCGCGCGGAACTCGAAAAGGTACTGCTGCGCCAGAGCGAGCTGCCGACCTTCCAGGACATCTCCACCGACGTTAAGACCATTTCCACCGATACGCGCTGGAAGACCTTCTTCCTTCTCGGCTTCGGCGTGAAGTCGGAGCAGAACATCAAGGCGTGCCCGAATACGTGGGCGGCCGTTCAGAAAATCCCGGGTCTGACGACAGCGATGTTCTCCATCTTCGAGCCGGGCAAGCATCTTCCCGCCCATCGCGGCCCCTATAACGGCGTGCTGCGCCTGCATCTCGGCCTCATCGTGCCGGAGCCGAACGAGAAGCTCGCCATCCGCGTCGACAAGCAGGTTTGCCATTGGCAGGAAGGCAAGGCGCTGATCTTCGACGACGCCTATGAGCATGAAGCCTGGAACCATTCCGACAAGACCCGCGTCGTGCTGTTCGTCGATTTCGTCAAGCCGTTGAAGTTCCCGGCCCGCTTCGTCAACTGGGCCTTGATGAACCTGGCGATCTTCACGCCCTTCATCAAGGAGGGCCTCGATAACCACAAGGAATGGGAAAAGAAGTTCTACGCCCAGGCCGAAGCGTTGAGAAATCGCCCGAAGGCTTAATCAGGCCGGTTGGTAATATAATAAAAACCCCGGAATCCCTGCGGATTCCGGGGTTTATTTTCAGGCCGTCCGAGCTTGTCCGTCAGGCCGGCTTGTCCGTCCCCTCGCTATCGTCGTCGTAATATTCTTCGGCCGGCTGCCGGGCATTGGCCATGCCGTCCAGATTGCCGAGCAGCGCGGAGATGGCATTGTCGCCGTCGAAGCCGGCCTCCTTCAGCAGACGGTCGAGGATCGGCTTGTTGGCCTGGTAGGAAAGCAGCTGGCCGGCAAGACCTTCGCCGAGGCCGACGCCATTGCCGCTGCTCGCTCCGGTGCCGTTGCGGCCAAGCATGCCGCCGGTGTCGAAAATCCGGATGTCCGAGATCTTCTCGATTGGTTTGACCGCTTCCGCAAGGGCTGCGGGCACGATGCGGATGCGCTCGCGGGTGATTTCGAATTCGATGATGGCGGGGCTGAGCTTGTTGCGCGCCTCGTTGAGCAGCGCCTCGCTTTCGGCCGTCGCCTTACCGGTTTCGAGAATACCTTTGGCCTTGATGATCGCGGCATCGGCCTCGGCGGTCGCCAATGTCTTGATGGCGTCCGCCTGGTCGGTGGCGGCCTGCTTTTCGGCTTCCGCCGCAATCGTGACTGCGGTTGCCTGGGTCTGGGCGCGCTTCTGGGCGTCGATCACGGCGATCTGCTTTTCGCGCTCGGCGATTTCGACGGCCTTGGCGGTGCCGACTTTTTCCTCAGCAGCGATGGCGAGCGCGCGGGCCGCTTCAGCCTTTGCCTTGGCCTCCGACTCCTCGCGGCTCTTGTTGGCAACCGCGATGGCGCTTTCCTGCGCGACGATCTGGTTGTCGCGGCGAGCTTCCGTCTCACGCTGCTGCACGGCGCGGGTCGAGTCGATGTTGGCGGATTCGCGGGCCTGCTTCGCAGCGGCCTCGCGTTCGGCGATGGCTTGCTCGGAAGCGATGCGGGCTTCCTCTTCGGCGCGCTTGGCGGCCTGTTCCTGCTGCGCGGTTTCCGCGCGGGTCGCTGCCGATTTGTTGGCGATGTCGCGCTGCTGGTTCAGCTCGGCCTCGCGCTTCGTCCGCTCGATGGTCAGCGATTGCTGTCGGGCCTCGAGGTCTTTCTGGGCGATGGCGACTTCGGTATCGCGCACGACTTCGTTTCGTTCCTTCTTGCGTGCCTCGGTAACGCGGGTCAGTGCGGCAAGACCATGCGCGTCGAAGAAGTTGTTGGCGTTGAAGTGCTTGATATCGGTCTGGTCGAGGCGCGTCAGCGACACGGATTCCAGTTCGAGACCGTTGGACTGCAGGTCGGAGCCGACCGCATCCTGCACGGCCTTGACGAAATCCATGCGCTGCTCCTGCAGGGCATCGAGGCTCATCGTGGCGGCGACGGAGCGCAGGCTGTCGACGAACTTCGCCTCGATCAGCTGGCGCAGCTGCTCGCTGTCGTTGGTACGGTTGCCGAGCGTCTGGGCGGCGAGCGCGATGGAGGAGCTGTCCGGCTTGACGCGGACATAGAACTCGGCGCCGATATCGACACGCATGCGGTCCTTGGTGATCAGCGCGTCGTTCTCGCCGCGCTGGACTTCCAGGCGCAGGGTCTTGAGGTTGACGCGAGCGATCGAGTGGAAGATCGGCAGCACGACGGAACCACCGTCGAGCACGACTTTCTGGCCGCCGAGGCCGGTTCGCACATAGGCTTCATCCCGGCTCGAGCGAACGTATAGCGAGGCAAGGACAAAGCCGATCCCGAGGATCAGGACGAGGCCGATGCCAGCGGGAAGAATAAGGTCGTAAAGGCCGTTCATGAATGTTGCTCCGTAGAGGATTTGTCATCGGACCTGACCAGGTCGGATGGGGCGGAAACTGCGATGAAGATGTCGGCCTTGCGGTCGACAAGCAGAACTTTGGCGCTGATCGGCAAAGGGCTTTCGCCCTTGGCGGCGCAGGCGCGCAGCTGATGCCAGTTGCCATGCGCATCCTTGACGCTGACGCGGCCGGGCAGGCCCTGATCCAGAGGGCCGATGGAAACCGTGCCGGTGCGGCCGACGAAATCGGCGGCGTCGACGGCATAGGTTTCATCGCGCGGCACGATCCTGGCGATCGTGCGGGTCGAGCCCCGAACGAGGGGAATCGTGACGAGGAGCGCCGGAGCCGCGGCGATCATAGCCGGCAGCGGAGTCCAGGCGATGTCGGCCACCGTCTGGATGGCGAAGCCTGTCACGGCGAAGATGCCGAGCACCAGCATGATCAGGATCAGCAGCGGCACGCCGCCGATATTGATCCAGGACAGCAGGCCGGCGATCACGCCTTCGTGACCTTCGAAATGCGGCTTGCCGATGAGTTCGCTCAGCGAGAAGCCGAGCAGCATCGACAGGATTTCGATGACGGTCAATCCGACCAGGATCATTGCCGCAATGGCAAAGGGCGCACATTCGGGTGCGAGGAAGAGGTGCATCGGTTACTGGCCGTTGGCCTTGAAGCGGGCAAGGCGTGCTTCGATGGCTTGCTCCCGGTGCAGGCGGTCGAGCTCATCGAGCTCGGCACTGGTGGCGGGTTCGCCCGACGGGACGCCGGTCAGGCGCGAAACGGCGGCGGCTGCGCGGGCTGCCCCGGCTGTCGGCGTTGCGCGCGGATTTCCGCCCGCTGCTTCCTCGGGCGCATGTCGGGCAATGCTGCGCTTGAAATCGACCAGCCGCGCTTCCGCCTCGCGGCGGGTTGCAAGCACGGCCTGAAGCGCCTTCTGGCCCTCGTCGATCTGCGCATTCGCATCCGCGAGAGCCTTGTCGAGCGCGGCGGTCTGGGCTTCGAGATCGATCTGGCGCGCGATGCCGGCCTTGGCGAGATCTTCGCGGTCGGTGGAGATCGCGAGCCGGATCTTTGCCTCCAGAGCCGCGAGATCCTCGACGATTTCGTTGCGGCGGCTCTGGATGCGGTATTCCTCGGCGCGCGCCTTGCCGAGATCGGCGCGCGCTTCGTCAGCGGCCGCATCGATCTCGCGCAGCGCCTGCTCGATGACGGCGACCTTGTTGGCGCCTTCTACGGTGTCGACTGCGGCATTGGCGAGGCCTGCGATCAGCCGTCCCATGCGGGAAAGAATGCCTTCATGCATCGTCATGTTATCCTCCGTTCGGGGGGAGTTTGGTGTTACCCCGATGTGAATCGCATAGTGGCCGCCATCGGCGATCAGATAGGCGGGGATATTGCTATCCCAGCCTTTGAAATAGCCGGCCACGTCGAAGGGCACGGCAACGCGGCCGCGAACCGTCGAGATCGTCAGGTCTGACGGACCCTTGATGGCAAAGAGCTTCTCATCGAGCGGCAGCCGGTTCGATCCGGTGGGCTCGCCTCGACTGGCCGCGAAATCACGCAACCCGAGCGTCACCAGGCGCGCGGGCAAGGCGGTGCGTTCGCGGATGGTCTCATAGGCAAGGTCGTGAAGCGTGACGAGGTTCGCACCGGCTCTGTCCGGAACGATTTCCGCCAGTAGTTTCATCATCTGCCCGTATGCGGCAAAGGTGTCGTCCAGCGCCTGCCGTGCCACCTCATCGGGTGCGAGATCATATCGCAGATGAGAACGGTGGGATGTTGCGTTTACCTTGGCCATGCCCTTCAAGTAAAGCACCGCTCAGGTGCTTTTCAAGGGATGGCGACATCAAACATGAATGAATTGTAATGAACGATAGGCCGCATAGGTTGCAAAAACTTGATGCTTCACGCTTCCTATGGGCGATGGCTTCTTTCGAAGCCTCGCGCATATGTGGTGAGCATGATTGGGCGAAGCCATTGCCGATCGAGAGCCATGGCGGATCTATCGCGATATGAATCCCGTTCCGGACAGAGGGCCGGCCGCCGATGTGGCTACTTCACGGTCCGCACGATAGCCGCACCCGCCGTCATGCCGCCGCCGAAAGCGACGAGGCCGAGATTGAGGGGTTCGGAGCGTTCGTTGGCGACATGCAGCATGGCAAGCGGAATGCTGGACGAGCTGGTATTGCCATAGGTCTCGATGACGCTCAGTGCCGGGCGGCCGCTGCGCTTGGCGATGGTGTCGATGATGCGCTGGTTGGCCTGATGCGGTACGAGCAGATCGAGATTGGCAAGCTCGATACCCGCGTCGACGCAGGCATTCTCGATCGAGCGGGTCATGGAATGTACGGCTTCGGTGAAGACCGAGCGGCCGTTCATGGCGATGACGCCGTCGTCCGGCAGCGGCACGTAGAGCAGGTCTCCCGGCTCCGGCCGGCCGCTGACGATCGGGCGGCTCGCCGTAAAGAGCGGGTTGCGCGCCATGTCGCGGCTCGTCACGAGGCTGGCCGTGGCGGCATCGCCAAAGAGGATTGCGGTGGAGAAGTCGTTCATGTCGAGCAGCGGCGACAGGACTTCCGAGGTGATGATGAGCACCTTGGCGTCGTTTTGCTGCGCGATGAAATCGTGGGCCTGCTGAAGCGCGTAAAGATAGCCGGAGCAGGCGGCACCCATGTCGTAGGCGGCAAGCGAGGGCCGCACGCCATCTTCCGCGACGGCAACCGCGACGCGGCTTGCGAGCGATGGCGTGGCGATATCGGGCGTTCCGGTTGCGGCAATCACCAGATCGATATCGTGGATGGAGATCTGGTTCTGCCGCAGCAGGTCGCGCGCGGCCTTCGCGGCAAGACTGAGCGTGCCTTCCTCGGGGCCGACCCAGAAACGGCTTTTGATGCCGGTCAGTGCGAAGATTTCCTCGGCCCGCCGGTTCGGCCAGTTGTGGATGATTTCTTCGTTGGTGACGCGACGGGCTCCCGTGGCGAAACCGATGCCGTTGATGGCGATTTCCGAGAAGTTGCCCGAATGACGTCGCAATGTCGGGATGACATGCGACTTCAGCCGGCGAAGCACGAATTTGTTCTGCGTCTCGGAAGCAAGCGCGAAATTCTGCTCGCTCAGATCGCGGTTGGCGTCGACGGTCAGAAGCGGGCTGTCGGTGGCGATCTGGTCGCCGATCCTGGCGAAGACTTCCTGCACCACGCCGCCGATATTGGCGCAGATTTCGACGGAGGCTTTCGTCGCCTCGACGACGGCAACCAGCTGGCCGACCTCGATCTTGTCGCCGGGCTTGACGAGCAGATCCGTCACCAGCACGTTTTCGTCGGCTGGGCCGGAGCCGATCGCCTTGATGGCAGCCGTCGGGCCGCTGTCGTCTTCTTCGTGCCAGGTCACTTCACATTCGAGCACTTCGGCCATCAGGTCGACCAGCTTGCGATAGGAAGGCAGGGTTTCGAGCTGATTGCGGAAATTGAAGGGGATGTGGGCATCCGAGCGCGCAAGCCTGCGCACGACAACCGGCACATCGGTCTTTTCGGTGACGGTGGCGATGATTTCCGCCCCCATGCCGACGGTGCGGTTGTCCTCATGAACGACGATCAGGCGGCGGGTGCGCCTTGCGCTCGCCAGCACTTCCTTCTCGTCCCATGGCGAGATCGAGCGAAGATCGATCACCTCGACGGAAAAGCCCTGGGCTTCGAACGCGCTTGCCGCATTGGCGCAGAGCGAAACGGTGTTGCCGTAGCTGACCAGGGTGATATCGCGGCCGCGGGCGACATGGCGCGACAGACCGGGATGGACGAAATGCCTGTCGAGATCCTCGGACGTGCGGCCGTCGGAATTGTTGAGCACGGCCTTCGGATAGAGGAAGACCGTCGGGCGCCGCGACTCGAAGGCGGCGTTGAGCAGGCCGGCGGCATCGCCGGCGCTGGAGGGCATGACGACGTCTATGCCCGGCGTATGCGCCAGCATCCCCTCGAAGCTCTGCGCATGGAACGGGCCGAGGCCGGGCTTGTAGCCGCCGCAGCTTACCATCAGGATCACCGGGGCTTCCCAGGCGCCATTGGTGCGCCAGAACATGCTGCCCATTTCCGAGACGATCTGGTTGTAGGCGAGCGGCAGGAAATCGGCGAATTGCAGGAAGGCGACGGGGCGCTGGCCGGCCAGCGCGCGGCCGACGGCGGTGCCGACGATGGTGGATTCGGTGAGGGCGGCGTTGCGTACGCGGCCGGGATATTTGTTGCTGAGGCCGCGGGTGACGCCGAAGACATCGCCCTTCGGGTCCTCGATATCCTGGCCGAACAGCACCACCTCGCTATTGGCGGCAAGCTGCCGGTCGAGAACGGCGTTCAGCGCCTCGCGCATCGTCAGCGTCGACGCGCTGTCATTGCCGCGATATTCCACCTTGCCATCGAAGGAAGCGGGGTAGGGAGCCTTTGCATCCGGCTCGACCTTGGGAGCGTCTTCCTTACGGGCAAGAGCGGCCTCCGCCTGCACTTCCGCAATCAGATCCTGCTCGATCTTCTGAAGCGCGTCGGCGTCGACACCTGCCTCGTGCAGCATGGCCCGCAAGCTCGGCAGCGGGTCACGCGAGGAGCCCGCCTCGATTTCGAGCAAGGTGCGATAGGTCTTCTGATCGTCGGCGTTGGTGTGATCCGAAAGTCGCTCGACGTTCAGAAGCACGATGCTCGGCGTGCGGTTGTTGCGGCTGTGGCGGACGGCCTTGCGGAACGCTTCGCGCGATGCCGCCAGATCGTCGCCGTCGGTGCGAATGATATCGATGCCGTAGAAGGAAGAGGCAGGCCCGGCGGGAAGGTCGAAGAAGGTCTGCCTGCTGGTACGCGTCGAGATGGAGAAGCTGTTGTCCTCGATGACGAAGACGACGGGGTATTGGCTGCGCACGGCCTCGGCGATCGCTTCGAGGAATTCGCCCTGCTGTGTGGTGCCGTCGCCAGCGCAACAGATGGCAATCGGCATGCCGGGCTTGTGCTTCAGGGAAGCGCCGACGCCGACGGCATGAAGCGCATTGTTGCCGACGGGGCCGACGATGGACGTGATGTTGAGAGCGCGGGAGGAAAGATGCGCGCTCATCTGCCGGCCGGCGGAGTGAGAATTGGCGGTGGCGAGGAGGCTGGAGAAGAATTCCCGGATGGGCATGCCGCGCGCCAGCATCAGGGCCTTGTCGCGATAATGCAGGTGCAGCCAGTCGTCGTCCTGAAGAAATTCGTTGAGCAGCGCCGTCGACTCATGTCCGGCGCCGGAAACATGAAAGTGTGCTATGCCTTGCTTGATGAATTCTCGCTCAAGGCGGTCTATTTCTCGGGAAATGAAAAATAACCTATGAAGCTGCTTGAGGTATTCTTTGGTAAACCTCCCTTCCATCTCAATGATTTTCCTAATCTTTCGTCTAATTCAATTGCTTGGACCTAGGTAGACCCCTAGGCAGCCTTTTTCAATACACGTTAAATGACAATATCTTTTCGGTTTGAAATCGAAATACGCATATTGCCGGGCGGAAATTTTTCCTGATGTTTCTGTCCACAAGGCATGGTCGGCAAGGCGCCGCCGGTGCCTCATAACATGCTCCATCGAAAGGCGGCTAGAGCGCTTTTGGTTTTCTTCGAATTGCGAAAACCTCTATCCTTTTGTTTTCACGCAATTCCGGACGGAAAACCGCCATGCACTTTTCCTGTAATTGCTCTAGCCGGATCTGCGGATCGAGGCGTCGGCGCGCTGCCTTGCCGCTGCGGCGTTTGCCGCCTGTTCTTCCTTTAGGATCAGTTCCTTGGGCTTCTTGCCGATGATTTCCCTGCGGCCTTTCCTGGAGAAAGGTTGCGCGAGCTGGGCGAGGAAGCCCTTGGCGACTTTGCCGGTAATGCCGATGTCCGTCGAGGAGGGACGCGGCGGATTGTAGAAAGTGCCGAGAAGCTGGTCCCAGATCACGAGGTTTTCCCCATAATTCGTGTTGCCTTCGGCGAGCACCTTGGAATGATGCCAGCGATGCAGGCGCGGCGTGGAGAATATCAGATCGAGCGGGCCGGTGCGCATATCGACGTTGCAATGCGTGAGCAGGCCGATAAAGGCCGTGACCGCGCCGATCCAGAGGAATACCGGCAACGGTGCGCCGAGCAGATAGAGAGGAATCTGGCCGAGCGCGATCTTGAACAGCGTGTCGATGACATGGAAGCGGCCCGTGTTGATGACCCACAGGCGCTCGACGCTGTGATGAAGGGCGTGGAAGCGCCATAGCGAGAGATGCTCATGAGCCAGGCGATGCGCCATGTAGAGGCCGAACTCGGCAATCACCAGGCCGAGCGCCACCTGGAATACCATCGGCCATTGATCGGGCCAGAAATGCGAATGATAGCTCAACGCCGGCTGCGCGACGGTCGCGACGGCCATGGGAAAGGACGTGCCGATCGCGGCGGCAATCTGCACGCCGCCCTTGTTCAGCAGCGTGTGAGCGACGTCGTTGAACGTCTCGTCATCCCGTTTCAGCCAGGTCTTCTGATAGGGCATGAGCCTTTCGAAGAAGGCGATCACCGCCACCGTCGAAAGATAGACGACGTTGAACCAGAGCAGGTGCATGTCCGAGTTGAAGGCGAAATAGGCGCCGGTCAATCCGGCGCAGAGAATCGCGGGCCACAACAGGGATGAAACAGCAGCGTAAAGACGCGAACTGCTTTGAAATCTCATTCCATCGTCCTCAGATTCTGATAGGCGAAAAATTGACGCGTGAGTATGCGCGATATGTAGCGCGATGATTGTGGAGTCGAAAGCGAAATTTTTCCGTTGGCCGATTACGGGCGACCGGGTTGGAGGTCAGGACATGCGGATAGTGGAAGCGGAAGACGCGCATCTGGAGGGCTGGACGCGCTTGCGCGCAGAACTTTGGCCCGATGGTTCGCTCGAACGTCACCGCGCGGAGCTGGCGCGGTTTCGCTTGGCTAAAAACGGGGTTGCTTTTCTGGCGATCGATTCTGCCGGTCATGACGTCGGCTTTGCTGAAGCGGCATTGCGGCACGATTACGTCAATGGCTGCGAGACGTCTCCGGTTCTCTTCCTCGAGGGCATTTATGTGCGCGGTGAACATCGGCGGCAGGGCGTTGCACGGGCGCTTTGCCAAGCCGTCGCCGCATGGGGGCGGGTTGCCGGTTGCCGGGAGTTCGCCTCGGACGCGCTGATCGACAATCTTGCGAGCCATGCCTTCCATGCCGCACTCGGCTTTATCGAAACCGAGCGCGTGGTTTATTTTCGCAAGCCCCTGTAGGCCGGAACTGCGGGGCGGAGTCAGTGTGGGGCGGAGTCAGAATGTCAGCTTGGTTTTCTGATGCCCGGCCTCGTCGAAATTCCCGGGAGCGAGCCAGCGCTCGTAGCCGGCCTTCAGCCGCGGCCAGTCGGTGTCGATCATGGCAAACCACGCGGTGTCGCGGTTCTGGCCTTTCGCAACCATATGCTGGCGGAAGATACCCTCGAAGACGAAGCCGAAGCGTTCGGCCGCCCGCTTCGACGGCTCGTTGAGATCGTTGCACTTCCATTCGAAACGGCGATAGCCGAGCGTATCGAAGACGTAGGATGCGAACAGATAGAGGGTTTCGGTCGTCACGCGGCTACGGGCGATGGCAGGCCCCCACAGGATGCTGCCGATCTCGATGACGCCATGCGCGCTGTCGATCCGCATCAAAGCCTGCCGTCCTTCGGCGCGGCCCGTTCGCTTGTCGATCGTCGCGAAGAAAAGCGGATCGGCACCGGATGCCGCTTTATCGAGCCATTGAGTGAAAGCGGCACGGTCGGCCGGTACATCCTCGAAAAGATAGCGGAAGCGCTCTTCCGCACCGGGCGCCCGGGCTGAGGCAAACAGCTCGTCGCCATGGCGGGCCGGATCGAGCGGTTCGATCCTGGCATAGCGGCCGTCGAGGGTAATGCGTTCGGGGCGGGCCACACCCTTCCAGTTCGTGAGATCCATGTCACAGTCCTTTGGTCATCAGATGCAGTCTAAAGCAATTCCAGGAAAAGTATGCAGCGATTTTCCGTTCGGAATTGCATGAAAACAAAGAGATAGGCCGGTTCAGCGATTCCGTGAAACGCGGAACCGCTCTAGCGAAGCCGGCCGGATCGCAGCAGCTCTGCTAGGGATTGCGGCAGCTCTATCCCTTCGGGCAAGCCGGGCGCCGGCTGCGGCGGCACCAGACGACTTTCGATGGGCAGCACGCCGGCCCAGACCGGATGGCCGGCCTCGTCGATATCCCCCGGCGGACCGTTGCGGATCTTGGCGCTGGCTTCATCGATCTTCATCCGCAATATCGACGTCGCCTTGACCTCCTGCCGGGTCATCGGCCGCAGGCTGTCCCAGCGGCCGGGAAACAGGTCTTCGACCAGGCGGCGCAGCGCATCGGTCTTTTCCTCGATGTCATCGATGAGGCGAGCCGTGCCGAAGACCATGGCCGAGCGATAGTTGACCGAATGATTGAAGGCCGAGCGCGCAAGCACATAGCCGTCCATGATGCTGCAGGTCAGGCAGACCGGCATGTCCTGCGCCGCGCGCAGGAAGCGGCTGGCAGACGAACCGTGCCAATAGACATGATCGTCCTCGCGCCAATGCAGGGTCGGCGTCACATAGGGCGCGCCATTGATGACATAGCCGACATGACAGAGCGGGGCGGCATCCAGAATCGCATGGACGTCGGCATGCGCGTGGCTGCCGCGCTTCGGGCTGCGCCGCACGCGGGTACGCTCCGTGGTCGCATAGGTCTCTGTGTCGGGCGGGCGGAGATCGGTCATGTCTTCCTCATCGATTGAGCGTTGATCTCTGCCAGCAAAGGGGTAGGCTATAAATAGCCAGTTTCTTGATTTTCAGCAGACCAGTTGAGGTTTCATGGCAGCGGTGGCGCAGTGGCCGGCACTCGACCGGACTTCGGGCGATCTGGAGGGGCAGGTCTATCGCGTGATGCGCGACCGGATCCTGCACGGACAAATGCCGGCAGGTCAGCGCGTGCCATCGACACGGACGATGGCGCTCTCGCTCGGCGTTGCGCGCTCGACCGTTGTCAATGCCTATGATCGCCTGAAGGCGGAGGGCTATCTGCAGTCTGCGACCGGTGCGGCAACGCGTGTCGCCGCTTTCCCGTCGGCACCCTTGTCCGGGCGTGCCGCCGCGCCGCTGCCGAACCAGCCCCGCATTACTGAATTCAAGACCGGGGGATTGTTCGAGCCCGGCGTGCCGGATGTTTCGGCCTTTCCCCATGCCGCCTGGGCGCGTTGTCTCGGCGCCCGCGGCCGCTCTCTGCGGGTGCACGATCTCGGCTACAGCGACCATGGCGGCGTGCGCGAACTGCGCGAAGCCATCCTCGAACATATCGTGGCGACGCGCGGCGTGATTGCCCGTCCCGAACAGATCGTCATCGTTCCATCGACCGGGGCTGCAATCGGGCTTCTCGCGAGCGTGCTGATTCGTCCAGGCGATCCGGCCAATGAGGTAGTCTGGATGGAGGAGCCGGGTTATGCCAGCGCGCAGGCGATTCTGCGCATGGCCGGGGCCAGCCTCGTGCCGGTGCCTTGCGATGCCGAGGGCATCGATATTGCCCGCGGCGCCGGCTCGCCGCCACGGCTGATCTATGTCACGCCCTCGCATCAATATCCGACCGGCGTCACCATGAGCCTGCCGCGTCGGCTCGCCCTGCTCGAATATGCTCGCGCGAGCGGCGCGATCGTGCTGGAAGACGATTATGACAGCGAGTTCCAGTATGCATCGCGCCCCATCGCCGCCTTGCAGGGCATCGATCGCGACGAGGTGGTCGCCTATATCGGCACCTTCTCGAAGACTCTCGCGCCCGGCCTGCGCGTCGCCTATGCCGTCGTTCCCTCCAGGCTCGTGACCGCCGCCGAGGCGGCGCAGCGGCTTAGAGGAGCTGTGGTGCCGATCCATATCCAGGCGGCGCTTGCCGATTTCATGCGGGAGGGACGGTTCCGCGCGCATCTGAGACGCATGAACGGAATTTATGCGGAGCGCATGGCAGCTACGGTCTCTGCACTCGATCGCCATTGCGGCGCCCGGCTCGAGGTCGGAGCGGGTGGCGGCGGGCTGCAGCTGGCAAGCTGGTTCCGGGAGGTCGAGACCGACGATCTCGCCGCAGCGCGCATCATCAATGCCCAGGGTTTCGCGGTGCGGCCGATATCGGCGCTGTATCTCGGCCCTGCGCGGCCGGGGCTGCTGCTCGGCATCGCCCGCATGGAGGCGCAGGCGGCGGACGCGGCGGCGGCGAAGATCGCAAGGCTGCTTGCGGCGCCGCCGGTCAGCGCCTGAGGAACATTGCCCGGTATTCCCGTGGCGTCACTTCCTTCAGCGCCTTGAACTGCCTGTTGAAATTGGCGAGCGAGGCATAACCGACCGCATCGCCGATGTGATGGATAGCCTGATCCGTGGAGGAAAGGCGGGCGCAGGCATCGCCGATGCGCATGCGCATGAGATAATCCGATATCGTTCCGCCGGTATGGCGGCGGAACATGCGGTGCAGACCGGAGACGCTGAGCGCCGCGATATCGGAAAGCTCGTCGAGGCCGATCGCGCGGGCATAGTGAAGGTGCATATGCGTCAGGACACGGTCTATGCGCTCGCGGCTTTCCTTGCTGTCCGGCGCCTGAGCCGGCGCGCTGGCGAGCGGTATCGCCTGCCGGTCTTCCGCGACCCGCACCAGAATGCCGAGCAAGGCCAGAAGGCGCTCCACGGGCGGCTTTTCGAAAATGGTTTCGAAGGCGGGGCGGACGGCTGCGGAGGTCGCTGCCGAGAAGCGCAGGCCGTTGTCTCCATGCCGCAGCATCGCCTCGATCGCTCGGAATTCGACGGCGCCGCCCGTCATCTGCTGCAGCCACTCACGATTGAACCAGAGCACCAGGGCGATATGCGGCGTCTCCTCTTCGATCTTGGCGCGCGACACCCAGCTGTGCGGCAGGTTGGGGCCGACCAGCACGAGATCGCCGTCGCCATAGTCCCCGCTATGGTCGCCGATGAAGCGCTGCCCGATGGAATTCAGGGTGAGCGTCAGCTCGAACTCCGGATGGTGATGCCACTGAAAGGGAATGCAGTCGTCGAGCCGGCGGTTCAGCATGCTCCAGGATGCTTCCGGCGAACGGGGCAGGACTTCGAGATAAGGCCTCATGGGGCGTCCGTAATGACAAGGAAGCCAGAATAGTATCAGAACTGGCCAGAGCCGGGCAACATCGAAGCGCCGCTTGCAGCTACAAGTTTTCCGTCACCCGAAACCAAAGGGGTAGCCGAGATGGAGGAAACCGATGCAGCCTGCCTTGAAACGAGACGCTCACCCGACCGCATCCACGGTCACGACGCAACTGAAGGATATCCGGAAGACGCTGCCGCTCAGGGTGTTGTCAAAGGACGATTGGCAGCATTGGATCACGAAGGGCTATGTGATCGTGCGTCAGGCGGTGCCGGCGGTGAATGTCGAGCGGCTTGCCGACGTTTTGTGGCGTTTTGACGAGAAGGACCCGAACGACCCCTCCACCTGGTATGCGCCGCAGCGGCGCGAGCACAAGATGAAGGAGCTCAACAACACCGGCATGCTGGAGATCTACAATCACCAGTATCTCTGGGACAACCGGATGGAAAAGCGCATCTACGATGTCTTCGTCGACATCTGGGATCGGGAGGATCTCTGGGTCACGATCGATCGCGCCAATCTCAATCCGCCGAAGAAGGTGAAGGGCAATCCGAACGGCTTCATCCACTGGGATGTCGACACCTCGATCCGCCCGTTGCCGATCGGCGTGCAGGGCGTTCTCAGCCTGAAGAAGCAGGATGGCGATGTCGGCGGCTTTCAGTGCGTGCCGCAACTCTTCGAGCATTTCGAAGAGTGGGAAAAGACGCAGCCGGCGGATCGCGATCCCATGCATCCCGACATGACGGGGCTATCGGTCGTCAACATCGACATGGAGCCCGGCGACCTGATGATCTTCAACTCGCTGCTGGCGCATGGCGTGCGCCCCAACCACTCGGACAACCGCGTTCGCATGGCGCAGTATATCTCCATGCATCCGGCGGAATACGACAATGTCGCCGAACGCGAGGAACGTATCCGCCTGTGGCGGGAGCTGGACTCCCCGAAGCGCGATGCCTTTCCGGGCGACCCCCGCGACTGGGAAAAGCACAATGCGACCACGGCCGAGCTGACGCCGCTCGGTGAGAAGCTGCTGGGCCTCAAGCCCTGGTAAGCGGCTGAAGATCGACTTTCTGAAAGACATCGAGCGGCCCTTGGCCGCTCGAAACATTTGTCGAGATGTCCGGAGTGCGGCGCGCCCGTCAGGTCTGGTTCCAGCGGCGGATGACCGGCTCGGTCAGATCGTGCTCGTAGCCGAGCACGCTGATGCTTGTGGTATCGAGGACCAGATGCTCGCCGCCTTCCGGCGGCAGGCCGACCCAGCGGGCGGCAAAGACGCGCAGGAAATGGGCGCTGGAGAAGATCAGGACGGGCCCGTCGATGGCGCGCAGTTCGCCGATGATCCGGTCGGCGCGTGCGCCGACGTCGGCGGCCGTTTCACCGTTCGGGCAGCCATCGCGAAAGACCTGCCAGCCGGGGCGCTCGGCAAGGATCGCCTTGGTGGTGATGCCTTCATAGGCGCCGTAATCCCATTCCGCCAGATCGTCCTTGACGATGCGCCGGTCCCCGAAGCCGGCCAGCGCGCAGGTGTTTTGCGCGCGCTGCGACGGACTGGACCAGACGGCGGCGAAATCGATCGAAGGCAGGCGGTTGGGAAGATTACGCGCAGCTTCCTCGCCGGCAGCGGTCAGGGGAATATCGGTCCGGCCGGTATGCCTGCCGGAAAGGCTCCACTCCGTCTGTCCGTGCCGTACGAGATAGACTTCGGGATAGGCGCTGCTCATGCCGGTTCTCCTTTTCGCGGCGGATGCGGAATTCTTCGCATCTGCGAAGAGTTCTGTCGAGAGTTAAAGCTGGATGGAAGGCGGGGCGACAACAGCCTGCAAATCCAAGAGCTTGCTGGCTGTTGTGAATCTCATCGTTTCACGGCGCGGCGAACGCTGTAGAGCAGGATGGCGAGGCAGCCGAGCAGCAGGAGGAGCGCTCCTGCCAGCGGCGGCATGGCGAGAAACTCCACCGCTCCGGCAATCACGAGAATGAGGATGAGGCAGAGCGTGGCAAGGCTGCCGTCATCGATGAACATGCCGATGAGCTCGGACAGGGCGATGCGCAAAACGGTCATTGGGCTGCCTTTGCTGTTTGGGTGCCGCGCATGCTGCGGATGATGGCATAGGAGGCGAGCGACACGACCGCGAAGATGGCAATCAAGGCGAGATCTGCTCCCGGCCAGTGCGCGCCGATGCCTTCCCCCGTCCAGAAGATGCCGAAGCTTGTGAGCATGAGGCCGACGACGAATTTAAGCGTATTTTCCGGCACACTGGCGAGCGGGCGATGGACCAACAGCCCGATCAGCATGACGAGCACGAAGGCGGCCAGCGCGCCGAGGCCGGCATAGAGCGTCAGCCCATGCGCCCCGCCGACGGCGATGACGATGAACACCACTTCCACGCCTTCCAGCAGCACCGCCTTGAAGGCGGCGAGGCCGGCGAGGTAATCGGCGCGGCGATCCGTGGATTGCGCTTGCAGCGAGGCCGTCTCCTTCGAGAAGGCCGCCGCCTCGTCATGCAGGGCGATGACGCCCAATGATCGCAGAATGGCCTTGCGAAGCCAGCGCATGCCGAACAGGATCAGGAGAATGCCGACGACGAATTGCAGCGTCTCGATCGGTATCAGTGCCAGCAGCGGCCCGAAGATCAGCACGAGGGCGGCCAGCACGGCAAGGGCAAGGGCGGCACCTGTCAGGGCCGGGCGCCAGCTGCGGGTGACGCCGACGGCCAGTACGATGGTGAAGGCCTCCACGACCTCGACGAACGAGCCGAGAAAAGAGGCCGTCACTGTGGAGAGAATGGGTGTGAGGCTGTTCATGAACTGATTCTCAAATGAATGGTTAAAGGTTTGAATTCGCGTTATTTTTCCGGTCGACTTTGTTGGGGTGCCGAGGGTGGATGCCCGTCCGTGGCCGCGTGTTTCCGCTGCCGGCGCGGCCTGTTCATTTGCGTTTCCTCGTGCCGCGTTTGCTCCATGCCTTGTCGATGGCGCCTCGCAGCTGGCTGAGCTGGTCGAGGCTGTCGATGGCGGCCGTCCTGTCCTTTGCCGCCAGTGCGACGATCAAGGCTTCGATCAGCACCAGCGTACCGCCGTGCATGGCGAGATGGCCGGCATTGCCGCGTGGGACGGGCAGGACTTCAGCCACCTTGTCGGCAACCAGCGGGCCGAGATCGTCGCTGATCAGGATAACCGGCACGCCATGCCTGTTTGCATGTTCGAGCAATATGTCGACCTCGCGATAGAGCGGCGCATAGGCCATGACGAGTACCGCATCGCCTTTGCCTATCCAGAGCAGGCGATCCGCAAGGGCGACGCCGGAGGTGGAAATGGCGTTGGTCGGCAGGCCGATGCGGTTGAATTGCAGACTGGCATAATCCGCCATGGCGCCGGATGGCCCGATGCCGAAGACGTGGCGGCGGGCCGCGCCTGCCAGCATATCGACGCAGCGTTCGAAGCTCGCGGCGAATTCCTCTCGCTGCAGCACGTCCAGAGCCCGTTCATGCATGGCAACGACGTGGCGAAGCGCATCGCCGGCATGACTGCCCGTTTCAGCCAGCGTCCGTTCCAGCCGTGCGCCGGGTGAGGGCGTTCCGGTCAATTCCGCAAGCAGGGCCGCGCGCAGCGTCGCAAGGCTTTCGAAGCCGAGGGCGCGTGCCGTGCGCACGACCGTTGCGTCGCTGGTGCCGGCGGTCTGCGCGATCTGGGCTGCCGAATTCAGTAAGGCGGCCTGCTTCTGATCGATGAAGAAGCGGGCGATGCGCTGTTCCGCGGGCGCCAGCGTGGCGAGCATCCCGAGAACGCGATCGTCGAAGCTTTGAAACTCCTGGGTCATTCCGAAGTCGCCGTTATGTAGCAAATGTTACCGATATAAACATAAGTAGCATTTGCTACATGAAAATGACAACGGAAAAAACAACGGGCGCTCCGCCATGCAGCGAAGCGCCCGCAGAAGCCGGGAGGCTATCTGCCTTGTATTATGCCGCCAAGGCGGCACGCACGGCCGGGATCACCTTCTGGCCGTAGAGCTCGATGCAGCGCATCATCTTGTCATGGCCGAGCGCGCCTGCGCTGTACTTCAGCTGGAAGCGGCTGATTCCGAGCGTCTTGATGACCGGAGCGAGCTTGGCGGCGACCGTTTCCGGCGAGCCGGCGTAGAGTGAGCCTTTTTCGATCTCGTTGTCGAATTCGGCGCGCGTCATGGGTGGCCAGCCGCGCTCGCGGCCGATGCGGTCGCGCATCGCCTTGAAGCAGGGCCACAATTCCTCGCGCGCCTGTTCATCCGTTTCGGCGATGTAGCCGGGCGAATGGATGCCGATCGGCTTGGCGGGCTTGCCCAGCTGCTCGTAGGCACGATGATGGAGGTCGACATAGGGCTGGAATCGGTACGGGCTGCCGCCGATGATCGCCAGCATGAGCGGCAGATCGTAATGGGCCGCGCGAACAACCGATTCCGGGCTGCCGCCGACGCCGATCCAGGTTTTCAGATGACCGCTCTCGATGGACGGGAAGACCTTCTGGTTTTGCAGCGGCTGGCGGATGCTGCCCTGCCAGTTCACCGGCTCGTTGGTGAGCAGGGCTGCGAACAGGTCGAGCTTTTCCTCGAAGAGCTGTTCGTACTGCGACAGCTCGAAGCCGAACAACGGAAAGGATTCGGTGAAGGAGCCGCGACCGAGAATGACCTCGGCACGACCGTTGGAAATGGCATTGAGGCTGGAGAAGCGCTGGAACACGCGGATCGGGTCGTCCGAACTCAGCACCGTCACGGCCGATCCCAGATGGATTTTCGATGTGCGGCTGGCGATGGCCGCCAGGATCGTTTCGGGCGAGGAGACGGCAAAGTCTTCGCGATGATGCTCGCCGATGCCAAAGAAATCGATCCCGAGCTGGTCGGCGAGGACGCCTTCCTCGACGACGTTGCGGAGGACCTGCGCGTGCGGCAACGGCGTGCCCTTGTCGTCAAAAGTCACGTCGCCGAAAGTATCGAGGCCGAATTCGACATTGTTTATCGTCATGGTTTTTCCTGTCGTGTGTCGAAATGATGTTGAGACAGCATGTAGTGTCGTTGCAGGTCATCAACTACCCGGAAAGTTTCGGCTGAAATCTTCGAGGAATTCGATATGCCAGGGCGGCGAGCGGCGTTGTCTTCTTCCGCGCGCCGGCCAATATTAGCCCAGCGACATCAATTCTTTCGGGATTGCGGGAGGAGGTCCATGGCCGTGCTGAAAAAGATCAATCTTGCCAAGGCTTTTGCGGCGCTGGATGAGACCTGGAGTCCGCGCATCGGCGGCGACATCAACGATTTCCAGCTCAAGCTCGTCAAGCTGGATGGCGCATTCCACTGGCATCATCATGAAGAGGAAGACGAGTTGTTCCTCGTGGTCCGGGGCACGCTGCGCATGAAGCTGCGCGACGAAAACGGCGGCGATATCGTGCTTGGATCCGGCGAATACATCGTCGTTCCGCATGGGGTGGAACATTGCCCGGTCGCCGAGCCGACCTGCGAGGTCGTACTGTTCGAACGGAATACCACGCTCAATACCGGCAATGTGGAAAACGAGCGGACGATCCGCGAGCCCAGGCGTCTTTGAGCGCCCCCTGATGACCGGCGACCCTGTCGAAACATGGGCCGCCGGGTATCGTACGGTTCGTCAGTTCAACGCCAGCTTGTTCGACGGCGTGCGGCATGCAGCAAATACGTCCAGCTTGGGATCGTAGACCTTCGTCGAGACATCCATCATGCCGAGAACGCTGTGAAAGATATTGTCGTGCGAATAGGCGCCTTCGCCGGCACGTTTCGACAGGCATGCCATGTCGAAACCGGCGGCCTTGGCGAGATCGTCGGCCATCCACACCAGCATGGGCACATGCGTCTGCTGCGACGGGGCGATGATATAGGGCGTGCCGTGCAGGTAGATGCCGTTCTCGCCGAGCGATTCGCCATGGTCGGAGAAATAGAGCACCGCGCCGGACAGCGAGTTCGAACGCTGCTTCAGCTTGTCGATGACCATCGCGACGATGTGATCCGTGTAGAGGATCGTATTGTCGTAGGCATTGGTGATTTCTTCCTGCGAGCACGAGCTGAAGTCGTTGGAACGGCAGTCCGGACGGAAGCGGCGGAACTCCTCGGGATAGCGCTGATAATAGGCCGGGCCGTGGCTGCCGAGCTGATGGAGCACGAGCACGCTGTCGCCCTTCACCTTGTCCAGCCAGCCGTCGACCTTGTCGACGAGAATCTCGTCCTTGCATTCGCCATCCTTGCAGAAGCGCGGATCGGCCGAGGGCGGCAGATAGGTATAGGAGACGCGGTTCGTCACATCGTAGCTGCCCGTGTCGTTGTCGAGCCAGGTCACATCGACCTTGGCGTGGGTCAGCACGTCGAGCAGGTTCTCGGACTCCAGTCCCTTGCGGTGCGTATATTGTGCCCGCGGATAGATCGAGAACAGGCAGGGTATGGAGGTCGCCGTCGCCGTCCCGCAGCTGCTGGTGTTGGGGAAGTAGACGACGTTGCGCTTTGCCAGTTCCGGATTGGTCAGCTTGCCATAGCCGCCAAGCGAGAAATTCTGCGCGCGCGCGGTTTCGCCGGCAACGATGATCGTGACGCGGGGCTTGCCGTTGTCGGCCACGCCGACCCTGCGGGCGTCCGTGCCCAGCGGCTGGGCGACCACGTTGGCGTTCTTCTGCGTATCGATGGCGTAACGCACCACGCTTGCGATCGGAATCACCGGATTAAGCGTATCCATCAGATCGCGATGAGCCCGGCCGACGCCGGCATAGGTCTTGTAGAAGCTGGTGCCGGCCACGACGAAGATCGCCGCGCAGGCGAGGATGACGGCCGTGTTATAGGCAAGCTTCTTGAGGATCGGGCGATGGACGATCCGCACCCATGCGATGACGAGCGAGGGCAGGATGCCCGTCAGCAGAACATATGTCACGAAGCGCGTCGTGATCAGATGCCCGCTTTCCGCGCCCGTCGAGACCGCCGCGTTGCGGATCATGTCCTTGTCGATGATGACGCCGAACTGGTCGTTGAACCAGGACGATACCGATGCCACCAGCACGAAGAAGATCAGCATCGGTTTCGTCACGTACTTTGCGGAAAAGAATGTGAAGAGCGCCATGATGCCTGCGGAAATGCCGATGACGAATGCGGCGAAGGCAGCCGGCTCGGCCGTGAAATAACTGTAGGCCTTGGTCCAGAACATGCGGTTGGTCACAAGAAGTACATAGAGGGCTGCTATAAAACACAGCGTGACGCTACCGACGGCTGGCCTGATATTTAGCCACCCGGTAGGCGCTTTTTCATGAGTCAATGGTTTTTCTCCGAAACCTGTTGCTGCCGGCTGGGCGGGGAACCCCTCTAGCGCAAGGTGCTTTGGCTGCTAAAGCCTGCCACCATGGCGACCAATCCTGACATTTACCTGAACGAGGCATTCTTATGCGAGGCTGTTTTGGCCCTAATTTGGCTTGTCTTTGCTTTTTGTGGTCTCCGCACTGGAGTTCAGGTTCGCGTCAGAGATAGGGATCATAGCTGCCGGATTGCAATGGGGGAGCAATCGTGCGGCTCTTATTGGTCGAAGATAATCCGATTATCGGCAATGCCGTACGGGATCACCTGCATGCCGACGGCTGGTCGGTCGACTGGTCGATGAATCTGGAATCCGCAACCGGCGCCGTCGCGGCTGAGATGCGCGACGTGGTTCTCCTCGACCTCCGATTGCCGGATGGGAGCGGCCTCGACGTGCTGAGGCTCATGGAAGCGCACGGGGATTCGACGCCGGTGGTGGTCATGTCCGCCTACGATCAGCTGTCGGATCAGATGGCGGCGATGAGAAGCGGGGCCTCGGATTATCTGGTGAAGCCTTTCACGCTGGCCGAAATGACGGCTCGTGTGCGGAAGGCCGCCGGGCATGGCCGCCTGCACCGCATGCGCGATGCAGGCTAAATGGGCTGGTTTCAGGATCTGACCAGCGTTTCCGGCCGCATGAAGTCGACGACCGTCATGGCCGCGGCAAACACCACCAGCGACAAAAGCCAACCCAGGATGGCGTCCGACAGATAGTGCGCGCCGGTCAGCACGCGCATGAACGGCATAATGATCGCGGCGGCGGCGAGGGGGATGCCGAGCGGGAGGCGAAGGCGCGGCGGCAATAGCAGCACAAGGCAAAGCAACCAGCCGCCGGACGACGCCTCTCCGGAAACGAAGGAGCAATTTCCGAGGCACCGGCCGGCAAACGAACCCGCCTGGACGAAATCGAGAGAACCGCCGAACAGATCCGTACTGCGCGGACGCGGGCGTCCGGCATAGCCCTTAAGCAGCGTATTCACGATGAGCCCGCAGCCGATCGCCAGCGACAGCAGGGCGGCGATGGACCGATCCGTTTTCGATGTTCTCCGCCGGATGCCGTATCGGCGCCAGGAGGCGATCAGGTTTGTCAGCAGGACGGCGATGGCGATGTAAGGCAGCGCCAGCGTTAATCCCCGCACGATTTCAAGGAGGGGATTCCTGGCGAGAGCAAAGGTGCCGCAGATTTTTCCCAAGGGAGCGGATGATGCGCAGGGTGAGGCGGTGAAGACGCTTCGGGCAACGGCGAGATCTATGCCTGGAAACCGATAGAAGACAAGCAGCAGCAGCCACCAAAGCGCAAACAGTGCGAGAAAGGCCAGGAAGGGTCTGCTTACCGATGCGGTCCGTTTGGTATAAGCGATGGAATTGTCGTACATCGGGAACGCTGGCCACTGTCTGAACGAGTTCGAAACGAGCCTCCGCCAGCGTTTACAAAACGCCACGACGGCCACTGACGGGCGTCCACTACGACAGAAGCCTGACAGCAGCCTGAAAGTTCAAATGCTTAGGAAGTTGGTTGCACGAAGCTGATGCCCCTTCGGCCGGTTCCGACGGGGCAGGCGGTTCCCGATGTCGCGACCGGCCGTGCCCTATTCGCCGGTCTGGAAATAGGCTTCCAGCCGGTAGCCGTCCGGATCGATGACGAAGGCGGCATAGTAGAACTGGCTGTAGTCCGGCCGAATGCCCGGCTGGCCGTTGTCTTCCCCGCCATTGGCGATGCCGGCGGCATGGAAGCCATCGACCGCCGCCTGGCTCGGTGCCACGAAACAGAAATGCAGGCCGGAGCCGCGATCGGCAGGCACGGGGCGTTCCACTTCGTTGACCCAGAACTGGGCGCGGTCCGCGCCATATCCGATCGTGCCGTCGAAATTGCTCAGGCGCTCATAGCCGAGCGGTGCCAAAGCAGCATCGTAAAACTTCTGCGCCGTCGCCAGGTCTTTGACGCCGATCGAGATATGGTCGAACATGAAAACAGGCTCCCGCCAGGTTTTGCGGAGTTTTGCGGAAGGCCGTGCCCAAGGAAGAAACGCCGCGCCATCGAAAGTCCGCAGGTCCATTTACGCCCCACCATCTTGCAAGGATTGTGGGAAGTCAACAAAGGCATGCAACGGGGTGGAGGATCGTTCGAGCAGGACCTTTCACCTGTGTCGAAGTCGCCTGGGCGACGACGTTCGTGAAATCAAGGTCGGCCGTATGGTCCCCGCTCGCCGAAGCAAGGGCCTGATGTTTTCGGGCTTTGATGGGTGCCGGCGGTCGTGACGACCGCCGGCACCTATCGGGTCAACCTGTCTTGCGCTATTCGGCCGCCTGATAATTCGCGGCTCTTGCCGCGGATGAGCGCGGGCCGACGGCAGCGAGCAGCGTTATGGCGGCAGCAAGGATCGTCACGAAACCGATACCGGCGATGTAAGGGTTCCAACCATAGCCGGGCGCCGCGCTGAAGACCGCCGAGGCTGCCGCCAGAATGATGCCGCCGCCGATCTGGAAGGAGGCAAAGAGCATGCCCGAAGCCAGGCCGGACTTATCCTCCTCGATATCGGACAATGCCGCGACCTGAATGGACGGATAGGTCATGGCATAGCCGACGCCAAGCAACAGCTGCGAGATGGCGACCAGTACGATCGTATCGATCTGGCCGGCGGACAATACCCAGAAGAGATAGCTGATGGCCTGCAATCCGACGCCGAACGTCATCAGCAGGGTCGTGCCGCGGGCCTGTCCGATCGTGGCGAAGCGCGGTGCGAGGAACATCACGCAGACGCCACCGACCGCGAAGGCGAAGCCGGTCGCGAAAGCCGACCAGCCGACGACGGTCTGATAATAGAGCGTCGCGATGAACTGAAAACCGACATAGGCTCCCTGGAACAGTGCGGCGATGGCATTGGCGTGGCTGAGCTTGGCGCGCCGGAACATGGCAAGCGGCACCATCGGGTCGGCATGGCGCGACTCGACCAGCAGGAAGAGCAGGATCAGCACCAGAGCCGCCAGCAGCGATCCCCAGGTCGCGAATGCCTGCCAGCCGTCGGCCGCGGCGTTGGTGACGCCGAAGACGAAGAGCAGCAGGCCGGGGGTGATCGTGATGGCGCCGGCCCAGTCGAAACGGGCGTTCGGGCCGCTCCGCTGATGATCGGCGGGCAGAACGAAGGGGGCGACGATCAGCGCGAGGATGGCGACCGGAGCCCCCATGACCAGCGTGGCGCGCCAGCTGATGATGGTTGCCGCGCCGCCCAGCACCATGCCGAGCACGAAACCGGCGGCGCCGGTGGAGGAGAATACGCCAAGCGCCTTGGCGCGGGCGTTGCCTTCCCCGAAGACGGAGAGCAGCAGGGCGAGGGCGGCCGGTGCCGTGAAGGCGGCGGCGATGCCCTTGATCAGGCGTGCGGCGATCAGGGTCGGGGCGCTGTCGACGAAACCGCCGGCGATGCTGGCGGCGGCAAAGACGGCAAGCGACCAGAGGAACACGCGGCGGTGGCCGAAGAGGTCGGCAACGCGGCCGCCGAGCAGCAGGAAGCCGCCATAGCCGAGCACATAGGCGCTGACGGCCCACTGCAGCGACGTCGCCTGCATACCGAGCTCTTTCTGGATTGCGGGCAGCGCCACCCCAATGGTGGAGACGTCCATGGCGTCGAGGAAGTTGGCGGCGCATAGCAGCAGCAACGCCAATCCGGCCCCGCTTCGGGTTTGGGAAGAAGTCATCGGGATCGTTCCTTTCTGTGCTGCCGTCTTTTGGGAGGCTGAGAGCGGCAGGGAACGAGAAAATGTACATCTTCAAACCCTATTGCAAATTGATAGTAACCATGTCAGGTATTACTGGCGATGATGAATGATGCGACGCTTCGAAAAATCGATCTCAATCTGCTTCTCGCCTTCTCCGTGCTGATGCAGGAGCGGAACGTGAGCCGTGCGGCCGAGCGCCTGCTGCTGGGGCAACCCGGCCTTTCCGCCGCGCTTCGCCGCCTGCGCGAGACGCTGGATGACGAGTTGTTCGTGCGCGTCGGGCGCGGCTTGCAGCCGACGCCGCGGGCGCTTTCCATCGCGCCGGCGATCGAGGAGGCGCTTTCCGGCATCGAGCGGGCCATCCGCCCGCCGGCGGCGTTCGATCCCGGAAACTGGCAGGGCGAGTTTCGCATCGGGCTGTGCGACAATCTCGAATCGTCTTTCTTCGGGCCGCTGGCGGCGCGGCTGCGCCAACTGGCTCCCGGCGTCCGGCTGGTCAGCGTCGCGTTCGACAGGCGCGACGCCGCGCGCCTGCTGGACGAGGGCGCCTACGAATTCAGCATCTCGGTGCATGACGAACCGGCCTCCTGGCATATTCGCGCGCCCCTGTTCGAACAGACATCGTTGTGCATCTACGATGCGCGGCATCTGAAATGCGCCACGCCGCTGAGCCTGAAGCATTTCGCCGGCGCACCGCATGTAACCGTGTCTATCGAGGGCACCATATCGACAAACGTGGATGCCGCTCTGGCGCGTCTCGGCTACCGTCGTCAGGTGGTGGCGACCGCGCCGCGTTTTTCCGCCCTGCCGATGACGTTGCAGGCCATTCCGGCAATCGCGACCGTGCCGGAATCCATTGCCCGCTGCATGGCGAAACTGCACGATCTGACCATCTCGCCGCCGCCATTCGAACTGCCCGCGGATTCGGTGACGATGCTCTATCGGCGCGTCGATCAGGCCGACAGTCGCTCCGTTTGGCTGCGCCGCCTGTTCGTGGACGTGGTCAGGGATGCGCTGGAGGCGAGCGGATGCCGCATAGGCGTTTCAACGGATGCCTGCTGCTACGATTCCCCACCCTTGGCCGAAGCGGTATGATCCTTCGAAAGGGGGGACCATGATCCGGCATACACCGCGTTTATCCCTGCGCATGCCGGAAGATCGGGACCTTGATTTCGTTACGGCGCTTTTTGCCAGGCCGGAGATCGTCGCCCACAGGCCGGAGCCGGTGCCGGATTCTCCCGCCGAAAGCAGGCGGCGTCTGGCCCGCGACCGGGCACATTGGCGCTTGCATGGGTTCGGGCGCTGGGCGGTCGAAGCCGAGGGGCGGCTGATCGGATTCGGCGGCGTTACCGTCTCGACGGAATTCGAAGGACTTAATCTCTCCTATCACCTGCATCCCGATCATTGGGGAAACGGCTATGCGACCGAACTGGTGAAGGAGGCTCTGGCCTTCGCCTTTGGCGATCTGCAGGCGCAACGCGTTCTCGGGCTTGTTCGCCCCGTCAATGTCGCCTCCCGGCGCGTGCTGGAGAAATGCGGCTTCGGTTTCGAGCGTGAAGTGGTGCTGCATGGCGCACCGACGCATCTCTTCTCATGCCGCACGTTCGCCGGCGCGACGGGCGAACGGCAATAGCCGCTCGCCCGAGCCGACTTTACGGCGGTTCTAACCGTCCGGATAGGGCATGCCGTCCTTGTGCACGAAGCGTCCGTCCGTGCTGGAACTCATCATGTCGATATCGGAGCAGGTAATCAGGTCGGTCGGCGAACGCGTACCGGCCTCGAGATAGATCGCCATGGCGTTCGATTTGTTGATCAGGTGGTGGCCGTTGCCGGAGCCCTTCGGAAAGGCGGCGCAGTCGCCGGCGCGCAGCACCGTCTCGCTATCGTCCTCGATCAGCGTCAACTCGCCTTCCAGCACGTAGACGAATTCATCCTCTTCGGAGTGCCAGTGCCGCTGGCTCGACCAGTTGCCCGGCGGCAGCCGCATCAGGTTGACGCCAAAATCCGTGAGGCCGCCGGCATCGCCCAGCCGCTGGCGTATGCGTTCGGCGCAGGGGTCGTTGAACGGGGCGGGATAACGGGTGCCTTTGACTTTCGCTACGGTTGCAATATCGATCTTCGGCATGACGATCCTGCCCGGGATTTGACATGGATGGATACGCTATCCTGCGCTCCGGCAAGTCTATCAAGACTCGCCCCTGCCGGTCCAGCGCCGTATCCTGATCGAATTCGCGTCAAGTTGCCGTCGCCGATCCGGCGGACCTGTTCTTGCGGCATCGCCTCAGGCGTGCGTCGGTGGCGGTTGCGGCAACCCTGATCTGCTGTTTCCGTCACACGACTGTCATCTTTCCTACACATATGCGTCGTTTGGGCAACAGGGCCTATGTACCTGCTGTCACATATATTTTAGCTCTTGTGAAAGGTGGCGCGCGACAGCAATTTCCTGTCCGGAAGCGAAGCGTTTTGCTTCGAGTTAGGCACTGGAACTTGATGTCGAGCGGCCCCCCAGGCTCGTCCGTCGCGCAAGTTCATTTGACGGATGGAGTGATCATGAACATCAAGAGCTTGCTGATCGGTTCCGCTGCGGCCCTCTGCGCGGTATCGGGTACGCACGCGGCCGACGCGATCGTCGCCGCGGAACCGGAGCCGCTGGAATATGTTCGCATCTGTGATGCATACGGTGCCGGCTATTTCTTCATCCCCGGCACGGAGACCTGCCTGCGCGTCGGCGGCAAGGTCCGCACGGAAGGCCAGTGGAAGGACCCCTACAATCGCGACAGCAGCTTCGGTACGAAGTGGCACACCCGCGCCGAACTGAACGTCAATACCGCAACCGACACCGAATACGGCCCGCTGAAGACCGAGACCATCGTTCGCTGGGACTGGAACGACGGCAATGCGACCACCACCAACCTGTTGTGGGCCTATATCACCCTCGGCGGCTTCACGGTGGGCAAGACCGACTCGCAATATAACCAGTTCACCGGTTATGCCGGCGACGTCATCAACGACGACGTGATCTATGACGGTCCGTACGAATTGAACCAGATCACCTACAATTATGACAGCGGCACCGGCTTCACAGGCGTCATCTCGCTCGAAGACAGCAATTCCGGATCGACCACCAGCGCCTACGGCGGGAGCTGGCAACTGTCCGAATCCGATCACTACGCGCCGAACGTCGTTGCCGGTCTCGGCTACAAGGCCGGTGCATGGCAGTTTCGTGTCGTCGGCGGTTACGACTCGATCGTCGAGGAAGGCGCCATCAAGGCTCGTGTCGATGCCGATTTCGGCGTCTTCTCCGCCTTCCTGATGGGCGGCTGGAACACGGACGGCGACAAGCTCAATCAATATGCCGGCTCGAACCAGAACGTCTCGGCCTGCACGACGTCTTCCGGCGTCGTGCACGGCGCAGATTGCGGCTGGGGCGACTGGGCTGTCTGGGGTGGCGTCGGCGTTCCGTTCAACGACAAGCTGAAGTGGAACGTTCAGCTCGCCTACACCGACTCGAAGATCTTCGAGGCAACGACGAACCTGAAGTTCAATCCGGTCAAGAACCTTCTGGTCGAGCCGGAAGTGACTTATGTTCACTACGATCTGCCGGGTGACGACACCTTCTCGGGCATCCTTCGTTTCGAGCGCACCTTCTAGGTCAATTCCAGGAAACGTGGATAGCGGTTTTCCGTCCGGAATTGCGTCAACCCAGCGGGATAGAGCGTTTTCGCGATTCGAGGGAAAGCGGAAACGTTCCAACGTCTGGGGTTCGCCCTATCGCGTTGCAAATGGGGCCCGATATTCACATCGGGCCTCGTTTGTCTTGCCGGATGATTTGAAGCTCTCCGCTCGGCCCGCATCCCGCCAGGAGCATATGCGGCCTGAAGACAGCCCTCCGCTCGATCGCATCCGGACGATGCGCGGTGCGGGGCGGCCTACTGACAGTGATGTGAATAGCTGGCAGAGGGAAGCCGGCTCGCTGTCATAAATCTGAAGCTAATGAAGGAATAAGTCATTTTCAGCGCCATTAGGTGCCGACTAAAGGAAGCCCCATGAAGACGATCCTCATACTTGCGGCAATCGGGATGATGTCCACGAATGCGATGGCCATGTCGGCCTACAATTCCAAGTCGATGACCTGCGCAGCCGTGCATGAAAAGATGGCGCAGGAAGGCTCGGTCGTGCTGCGTTATCCGTCGCTTCATCCCGGCATGATGATGTACAATCGAACCGTCTCGAATTCGATGTCGTGTCTTGGCCAGGGGGTAATGGCCAGCGCCAGTGTCCCGACGAGCGATGACCCGAACTGCAAGATCAAAACCTGCAGCTTTACCACCGGCAAAGGGCCGAACAAGAACCATTGATCGAGCGACGGGCCCAAGGCTCGCCGGCCTGGCTCAAGGACGCCTGTCGACCCGAAGCAAGGACGCTGCTGCGATGCGGATTCGATTTCCTTGGATCTCATCGCAGGCGGCGGATGCATTCTCTGGCTTTATTTTGAGCATGCTTATTGTCAAATCAGAAATAGAGCCTATGTTAAGTACATCGACCATTGCTTGTGACGTCGCTTAAGAGCTTTAGGCTCCTCGTCGGATTTCCTCTCAAATAATCGATCCAATCCCGCAAGGTAGCGCGGGAATCAACAACGATTGCTATGAAAGGAAATCGTTATGAACACTGGTACTGTAAAGTGGTTCAACGCCACCAAGGGCTTCGGCTTCATTCAGCCTGACAATGGCAGCACGGACGTTTTCGTCCATATCTCGGCTGTAGAGCGCGCCGGCATGCGTTCGCTCAACGACGGCCAGAAGATCCGTTACGATATCGTGCAGGACCGCAGGTCCGGCAAGAGCTCGGCTGACAATCTTCAGGCAGCTTGAATTTGTCACTCGCTCCCGCTGACCACGGATGTACTGGCAGTGTAGCGGTGTGACTGTGAGAGGTCGGGTTCAACGCCCGGCCTTTTGTTTTTATTCTCCTGGAGAACGATATGCGACACGGACGCTACCAGGCCGGCGACATGATTGTGCTGAAGGCCGGTGTTCTCGGGAATGCCCATCCGAAGGGCGAGGGGCGGGTTCTATCCTGCCTGCCTGAGGCCGGCGGTCTGGCGCATTATCGCGTGCGATTCGAAAACGAGAGTTTCGAACGCAGCATTCGCCAGGACGACATCGACCCTGCAACCTCTCAAGCTTCTTTCGACGGTGCACCCGGCACGCCGAAGGCAGACGGATCGCGATGGGTCAATTTGAATTCAATCAGAACGAAGAAATAGGCAAGGAAGCCAGGAAGGAGCCGTTTTGCAGGTATTCGTGAGGGATAACAACGTCGACCAAGCTCTGCGCGCCCTGAAGAAGAAGATGCAGCGCGAAGGCTTGTTTCGGGAAATGAAAGCGCGTCAGTCATACGAGAAGCCTTCTGAGAAGCGGGTCCGCGAGAAGTCCGATGCGATCCGCCGGGCTCGCAAGAACGCGCGCAAGCAGGCACAGCGAGAAGGACTGCTTCCTTCCCCCAAACGGAAAGCCCCTGCTGCCGCTCGGTAGCCGCTTCACGTCTCGATATCCAGGCTCTTATGAGAAAGAGGAAGCATGACCGCGACCAAAGATGGTTTCTTCAAACCCGCAAAGGTCTCTGCTCAGGCGAAGGCCGACCTCACGGACTCTGTGGCGCGGGATATTCTCGCGGCTGAAACGGCTGCACGTAAGGTGAAGACGGAAAAGCTGCGTGCTCTGCGATTGGCGCAGCCGATCGCAGAAACGACCGGGAAAACCAAAAAGAAGCGGTAGAGCGGTTCCGCGTTTCACGGAATCGCTGACCGCTTCATCTCATTGTCTGTGCGCGATGCCGGACGAAAAACCGCTGCGCGCCTTTCCTGAAATTGCTCCAAAGCCAGCGTAGCCCGCCTGTCTTTATCGTTCATGGCGGCGACGGGTGGTTTCGCGCCACCGGAGCCTGCCTTTGCCGTCTCCATACCCGTGGAAACCCCCTCCACCAGGAACGACAGATCGCGCGAGCCCGGCGCATGAAATAGCCGTAAATGAAGAGCGATAATACTCCTGTCGGCGCCGGTGCATCCGTACTTCGGTGAGAAGCGCGGCCGGCGCTCTTTCGCGGCACAGCCCTTACAAGCGCAGGCGCTTCGGAGAACAGGTCAATTCAGCCTGAAGCATCCCTGCATGCCGCTTTCCCGCAATAAGGAGGAAACCGTTATGCGCGTCCAAAATTCCGCCGTCTCGTCCGGCTCGGGATCGGAACTGCCCGATCCGATAAAGGCAGGGGCGCTCGCAGCTCCGGATCCGGAAACTTCCGATGGGGCGGCCAGAGAAGCCTACGAACGCGGAGGCGATGCCGGCATGCGTGAAACGGAAGACGGCGAAAACCCTTATCCCGAAGGAAGCGTACTCGCCAAAGCCTTTGAGCACGGCTATCTCGATGGGCAAAAGGCACGACGCTAAAGCAGCGCCCTACCGGGACGACCGGCTTGCGTCACCGGCCAGGCGAAATAGTTTGCCACGCTCGCAAGCCGACTCATAAACAACGGTTTTCGAGGATCTAAGTGGCGCACCCGACAGGATTCGAACCTGTGACCTTTGGAATCGGAATTGGGAGATAATATTTATAAGTAACTGTAATTACTTTTACATACATCTACCTGTGCTGGTTCTGCGCTAATAATCCAGACCTCCGCTTTATCACAGCGTCGGTTCACGAGGCGATATACGCATCATGCTTTTTTGATGCGAGCTGTAGGAAAGAAGACAAAACCTGATACCCGCTTGAACTTTAGATTGTTCTAGGCGTACAGAAGTTAGGTCCATGTCATTATTTCGACAAGATTCGACTAGCGTCCGGGGGCTGCGTGAGTATTAGTGATATCAAAGCGTCTGCTGAGCAGAAGCGTCTCGTGATTGTGTTTGGCGCTGGCGCGAGCATCGCATTAACGCAGAAGTCTCGCAAAGCCCTATCCTGGAAAGATCTTGTACGATCCGCGTTGCGATACTCTTTCGACCGAAATTTGCTGGCCCAGGAGCAATTAGACCGATACTCCTCGGCGCTCAGCTCCAATGATGTGGATGATTTACTCGGTGTTGCTGAGTTTACTTCACGGAAGTTGCAAGCACCGAACGGGTCAGATTACGCGCGGTGGATGCAGGAAGAATTTAGGCATTGGAAGCCTGAAGATGGAGGGATGGTAAACGCTCTTCGCTCGCTTGAAGCCAGGCGCCTTCCCATAGCTACTTTAAATTATGATACAATGGTTGAGACTGCCACTGGTTTGTCAGCCATCGATTTCTCCGACAAAAAATCGGTTATGGAGTGGGCTCGTGGGGAAATTGGCGGCGTCCTACATCTCCACGGTGTTTGGACCAATCCGCCCGGATGCGTGTTCGGAATCCGAGATTATCATGAAGCCTTATCTGATCAAACTCGAGATTTGCTTCAGAGATATCTTTCAACCTTGAATCGCCTACTCTTCGTGGGCTGTGGCGATACGTTCTCTGACCCCAATTTCGCGAATTTGATTGAGTGGTTGCGCACGAATATGGGCACCAACATGCCTCGCCATTATGCTCTCGTGCGCGAAAGCGAGGTGCAGCAGAAGCTTTCCGATCCTACGTGGCGAGATTTCGTAGAGCCCCTATCCTATGGACCCAGCCATGAGGATTTGCCAGGCTTCTTACTGCAATGTTTTCCTACCCTTGAGTCTTCTACTAAGCCGACCCGGCAAATGCGCGCGGCCGCAGGTAAAGCTTCACATGTACTCGATGCCTACCGCAATTTCCTAATCCGCGATTGTGGTGAAATGACTATCGAAGGAGTAAGAGCAGATATCGATACCGCTGGGCGGAAATTCAATCTTGAGAAGCTTTTCGTTCCAATCGAAACATTGGCTATTCCGCCGGCTGTATCAAAGCTTGATCCACAATGGGAGACCAAGCTTGAAAAATGGAAGCAAGACAACAAAGATCCTGTTCCATTTACCGAAGTGTTTAGCAAAAACAAGCGGATGTCTCTGCTGGCACTTCCTGGCGGTGGCAAGACCCTACTTCTGAAACGTCTCGCGGTCGCTTATTCCAGCAAGGCGAGACGCACAGCTTGTGATGATGATCTCCCAGAACTGGATTTAGTGCCCCTAATCATTCGTTGCCGCGAGTGGAAGGATCATATCAGGAAGCCTATCCAAAGTATGATCAAAAGCCTTGCTGATATCGTAGGTGATGCGAGCTTGGATGGGTTGCTAGAAGCATTCGAAGCTCCACTGAAGTCCGGCAATGCTCTGCTTCTCATCGACGGGTTGGATGAAATTCATGACGATGGCGATCGATTGGTGTTCGTCGAAAACCTAGAGAAATTCATCGCTGCATATCCTGAGATAAGGGTAATAGTTACAAGTCGTGAAGCTGGCTTCGATTTAGTTGCGCCAACTCTCGGCCGTTTCTGCGATAAGTTTAGAATTTCGCCATTGAACGAAAAGGCTATCAACGCTCTGTGCGGCTATTGGCACAACTTAATGTCGTCAAGCACGAAAGAGGCACAGGAAGAGGCCACCCAGACTGCGTCGCAAATTTTGGGGTCAAACTCCCTTCGACGACTGGCTGAAAATCCGCTTTTGTTGACGATGCTGTTAGTTGTGAAGCACGGTGCCGGTAAACTTCCTCCCGACCGAGTTAGCCTTTATGAGCGTGCTGTAGAGATCCTATTAGACAGCTGGAACATCAAAGGTCATGCTGCACTAAACCCAAAAGAGGCTGTCCCGCAGCTCTCCTGTCTAGCATTTGAAATGCTACGCCAAGGCAAACAAACGGCGACTGAGCAAGAGATCGTAGAGATTATCGCCAGTGCTCGAAACAAGTTGCCCCTCATCGGACGTTACGCGAAGGATTCACCGGACGAATTTCTTAAGCGGGTAGAACTCCGCTCAAGCCTCCTGTTGGAAGGAGGTCATAAACTCGAGGACGGTAAGCCTGTTCCTTTCTACCAATTTCGCCATCTGACATTCCAAGAATACCTTGCGGCCGCGGCGGTCGTGAACGGTCAGATGATATCAGTCGATCCTTCATCGTCTCCTGTTGTCTCTTTCGGAGATAACCTTTTGGGTAGCGAATGGAAAGAAGTCGTTCCAATGACTGCGGTGCTGCTGGGGCGTAGATCACAGCCACTCCTTGAACATCTTTTGCGGCTTGCATTGAGGGAAATATCTAAGGAATCCAAAAGAAATGAGAATTTGAATGACGCGTTGGATTCTAATGGTCGCCGACCTGCTGCAAATCGATTGATGCAGGCAATGATGGAGGAAGCTGAGTTTTCACCTTCCATCGTACAGGAAAGTGCCAATGTAATCGTTGCGCACCTCAAGGGTAGTCATGGGCAAGACAGCACAATTCGCACATTAGCTCGTGGGCCATACAGCCCGGAGTTGCTGAAGGCGTCCATAGATATGGCGCTCGGGGCACCGTTAGGCGCGCAGTGGGAGGCCATCAACACCGCCGCGCTTTTTCATGCAGAGGCAAAAGAAAATGGGTACTGGGGTCACGAAGCGTCACTTCCAGAAATGGTGGAAGGGCTCAAAAGCCAGGATGCTTCGTATAGGCTCGGTACCATATTGGGTATTGGGGGGTCTTTCATCAACCACAGGCGTGAATCAATTGCGGTGAACGATCGACAAATATATGATTTGCTTGAGACACAGCTTAGAGATGTGGCTTGGTTGGGTAGCCATTCCGCAGCCTGGGTGTGGGGCTATTGGCGGCACCTAAATTTTAATAGAAACAAGCCTTTGCCCACACCAGACAAAGCTACGATAGCCTGCATTATCGAGGGGTTTTTCCGCGATAGCGAAGCCAAAACCAGTAGTTTTGCCGCCGCCGCGTCTACATTGTATGGACTAAGTCGAAACTCGGTTGATTATCAGCTAACGCAGAAGCAGAAGGGCGTTCTCAAGAAACACTCTGTTCGCCGATCTTATTTGGATGGTGCGGTACGACTTTCTTTTGCGATAAAAAGTGCGTTTACTGATGATGAATTGAGAGAACAGATAAAAGGAATTCCAGAGACCACCGTAAGATACAAAGAGAATTTCGATATTTTGGAAGCTTTGGGGATTGAAACCGCACGCCCACCATCGCGTCGGCCTCGAGCCGTCAAGCGGCGCTCAAGCGATACAGCCTCTTGATACCGGTATTCTTGCGGTAGCGTGCTTACTCTACTCTTCCGCCTTCAGGCGCTCCCATTCTGTTATTAAAGAGATATAATTGTTTCGAAAAATACTCTCTTCGTTGCCGAGCAATGGAGTCGTTTGCGGAGAAAAGAAAGTTCGACGAAGAATGTCGATTACACGTGCGTCTTGTGGGTCTATCTCAATCAAGGCTTTCTGCATCGCCCACAAGCCTAACCTGCCACCTTCATCCGAAAGAGTGGGATCCTCGCTAAAGTATGGGTAGACAACTCTAGTATATTCGCCTCTGACGCGGGCATGTAAAGCATCGCGTATACGAACAGTCCCCCCAATGTCAGAGAATGCTAGGCTTCCGTGGATACTTTGAGGCACGATTTCTACGGGTTCGTTTGACCAGCGCAGCTTTGCACTGAGCAACTCAATGACCCCATCCTTTAGGAGCGGATAAAGGCGTTTAAAACGCTTGTTCGATCTTATCCGAAAATCCGTCAGCTCTGAAAGATCGGCGGTCCCTCCAATGTGCTTTTTCACATCAGACCAAAAGGGCAAGTAAAAGTCGCCGCCCTGGCTTCTGCTTCCGCCTCTCTCCTTTCTACGGTCGAGGCGAATGTCCTCCTTTAAAATAGACCGCCGCAGGTGTTGCGGGGCGTAAAATAACTGCAATGCCTTACGAAGCGGGATATCTAAAACAGACATGAAAACCTCTGCGGAACAGCCGTGTAAAGTTGGCCTCAGCAATAGTTCTAAGTCAATGAAGACGCTTGTTATTTGTAGCGGAATTCACATGCTAGCCGATCTACGCAAGCTTCACGACATTTTTGCCGTCTATAATAGCTGGTGCCCCTTGGATTTCACTTCCTACAATGTTTTTAAGTCTTAGCCCTATCGGCAATTGATAGGATCGTTCTCCGTCACTGGTATGCAGCCCGAGCTTTGGCGTGACGTTGTCTTGGGCGGTAATCGCAAAACCTCACATTCCGCACATTTTGTGACATTCGGTCTCGCCGTTCATTTCGCAAGCTTCGCAACATCTCGGCTCAATATGCGTGCGGCTGATTGATGCATTCGAGGAACAACGTGACCGTCAGACGCGCCAAGTTACGCCTGTCAAAAATAGTGACGAGGGAATGGATACACTGCGTCACCGTTCCGATGGTTGGCGCCTGCGTACTGATTGCGTGTTGGGCCGCTTTGGTAGAACTGTCTGGCATTCCACCATATATCCTCCCGGGGCCTGGTGCCGTGGCTGCTGCGCTTGTGAGGGATTGGCCCATTTTGCTGCTGGCTTTGTGGACAACCGCCCAAACGACCCTCGTGGCGCTGTTGCTCGCTGTTGTTGGAGGAGGATGCGCAGCGGTACTCTTGGCACAATCGCGCTGGCTCGAAGCGCTGCACCGGTCATGGTGACGCTTCAGGTGACGCCGATTATCGCGATAGCGCCGCTGATCCTGATTTACGCGCCGACACCGTGGAGTGCGCAGTTGATTTGCGCGTTCCTCGTAACGTTCTTTCCGATCATGCTGAATACGCTGCAGGGCTTGAAGAGCGCCGACCGGCATCATGTTGATCTGCTTAAGACGTATAGCGCGTCCCGCTGGCAGACCCTTCTCTACCTGAAACTGCCATCGGCGTTGCCGAGCTTTTTCGCTGGTCTCAAAATCGGAGGTGGGCTTGCCTTGGTGGCCGCTGTCGTCGGAGAGTTTGCGGCAGGGCAGGCCGGCAACAACGCGGGCTTGGCCTTTCGCTTGCTGGAAGCGCAGTACCGGCTGAATATGCCGCGCTTGTTTGCGTGCCTTATCCTTCTGGCCATTCTCGGGGCGGCAGTCTTTCGCATCACATCCACGCTGTCGAATATTGTCCTTCGCCGTTGGCACGAAAGCGAACTGAAATAGCCACTGCTGGGCCTTCGAAACGCAAACCTCACAAAATGCAAATCTTCTGATGTGTGATCGGTTCCCCGCGTTAACCTACTGTGCCCGAAGAGCAAAAGCCGGCCTGAATACTTGGCTCGCCCTTTCGGTTCATCGGCAACATAACGGACGGCACGGAAACGCTGTCTTTTGTGAGGTTCTGATGAAGCAGGCGAGAGTTTTGACGGATGCGGAGTTCAAGCGGCTACTGGCCGTGATTGCGCAGATGAAGCATGCGGGCCGTAACCGGTTGGCGCTGATGCTCTCGCATCTCGCGGGATTACGGGTCGGCGAGATCGCCGCGCTGACACTGCGCGATGTGTTTGAGGGCGACGGCAAGGTGCGCGAGCAGTTGCGGCTTAGCGCGGAGATCACCAAGGGCGGCCATGCGCGGGTGGTGTTCCTGAATGATAAACTACGCCGGGAGATCGAACGGCATCGCAGCGAATGGAAAATCGTGCGACCTGCCGACGCACCGTTGCTGCTGACGCAGAAGCGTACGGCGTTTTCCGCAAATACGCTGTGCCAGTTGATGGGTCAGCTGTACCGAGGCGCCGGTCTCGACGGGGCGACCTCTCATAGTGGTCGTCGCTGGTTCATTACGCGGCTTGCACATTCCGGCGTTAGCCCGAAGGTCATCATGACGCTGGCCGGACATCGCAACTTGACGACGACGCAGCGCTATATCGACGTGCGCGACGAGATGATGAAAGCCGCCGTCGATCTGCTTTAGGCATCGTCCAGCACCGTAAAAGTTCGCTCAACAAACTTTTACGGCGTCTGGCGGCTCCGTTTCGACACCGTAACTGTTTGCTTTTTGACTCCCCAGAACTTGGCGGTAAAATCGCCTTTGTCCAACTTGTGCGAGCCATCGCCGCTCATTTTAAGTCCATCCTGACCGAACAACTCGACAAGCTTTTCGTGCCCTTCGCGCATTTTCTCGGCCCTTTCGGCATCCGACATCGCGAAATGGCTTTCGCCGCCAAGTTCCTCAAGGATGAGGTTCCAGCAGGTCATCGGCGCAAAGCCTTTGGAAATGGCCTGCAAGGTCAAATAGGTGTCCTCACCGACGAACCCGAATTCCTCCGGCAGAAACAGCGGCTCGCGATCTTCCTTCACAAAATTACGAACAACGATCATCGTTCCCTTGAGGTTCGTGCTTCGCTCAAACACATGGTTGTCGGCATAGGGATTGTTGGCTGCGCTGTATTTCTTATTGAAGGGCACTTGCCGACCGAAGATTGGTTGGAACAGGTCTACCCCATCGTAGGCGGATTTCCCGTTTGCTGCCATCTCGGCAAACAGCCGGTAGCTACTGTTATGGTTTTCGGCCTGCATTAAAACAGCATCGTCATCCATGACTATGCCCCAATCGAAATCGCTCGCGTAAAGTTCCGATAGGCAAAGATTGCGATTTTGGGCAATTGATTGGGCGGGCTGGCGTATGATGCTGCCGCCATGCCCGGTAAGCAGACCGAGTTCCTTGCTAGCTGTAACGTCTTCGTCAGTCCAGTTGGACGCGATGACATGAATCGGAATGTCCGTCATGCGACGCCACCATTCCAGTTGCCATTCGAAATCGAATTTCCGATTTTTTCTGTGTTCGGCCTCATCGGGTAGATAGCTGGTGATGAAGGCACCGAAGGCCTTCTCGCTTGAAACTGGGATCGCCGGGAACATTGTTTTTGCTCGCCGGTTGTTTTCGATCAGCCGGTAGTTTCGGGGGCGAGGGTTGCGAGTGGCTTTTACACTCGCAGCGGTGCTTGCCGGCGCTGATGCTGCTTTTTTCACGATCGACTGTACAGGTCCGCTGCGCTTTCCCGGCCGTGTGGAGCTTTTCGATCGCTGCGTCGGCGTTTGCGGTGTTGTTGGCGTCGGCGCGGTTACCGGAACAAACGGTTCGCAAATCTGCGTTGGGTCCGTCTTTCTGCCGATAATCAGCGGCGATCTGTATTCGATGATGTCACCATTGACGAAGGCGTGATCGATGCAAAATGCGGCATCTGCGACTTCGCCATGGGCAATGTATCCGCCGATATCCTCCCCGTAAGACAGGAACGAGTTCCAGACAGCCTGCGCATCCGCAAGCAAGAGCTCGTTGTGAGGTACTGTGGTTGCAGTGGCCTTGAACGCAATGGAGGGATAGTTGGTGTTTATCATGCCGGACGTCTGTTCGAAGCCGAGTTCAATATGCTTGCCGTTGAAGACCCACTGGAACCGCTTGGGTCGCGAAATCGGCGTCGTCCTTTGCGTGTTTGCCTTCTGAAACAATGTCATTGCGATATCGAGATTCTTGTTATCGCGCTGCATCGCATCCAGCGACATCGTGAAGTGCCGTGTGCGCAGTCCGAGTTTGCGGCCTTGCCGGAGTTTCTTGTCTGCATAGTCTGACGCGGGCAGCAATCTCAACCGTGCGGGGGACTTGGCATTGTCTGCTAGAACCAATCCACGATTGTCTTCACGGATCGTCCATTCCGGATCCTGCTGAAACTGCTGCCGGAAAATATCGGCATCAGGCAGATCAAGAATGAGTTGTCCCTTGCCGTTCAGTTCGGAAAGCGTATGGGCCAGCGTGACCGTGGCGTTCGTAAAGCTGTAAGCCTCGGAAAGAAAGCGGAGCTTCGTAACCGCGCCACTTTCAGCTTCTTCGTTCCAGACGGCAATGCATTGTAACTGACCTGTCGATGACGGCTTGCAAGTGCCGCAAATCAGATCGATGGCTCGATACAGAGAAAACAGCGGTTTATTGACATGCGGATTGGTTGCTACGGCCTTGTCGCCCATTGCTTCCAGAAGATATTTTTCAATTGTCGCGTCATTGTCGCCTTCACGGATATCGACAAGGAAAGTCTGACCTCCCTGCGAAAACAGCATCGATCGATGAAAACCATTCGGTAGGCTGACACCCGGTAAGGCGGTTTTGACAATCGGCTTGCGCTTCAATTGTTCCGATATCGTATTCAACCGGATCGAGCGGAGCTTTTTGGCCTTGGCTGTCGCCGGTCGTTCAAAGTGATCGACGGCGAGATTGTAGCAGCCCGACACACCACTATTGCTCACAAGCCAGTCGACAAACTGTTGATCACCGATTGTTTCCGCTGCAAGGGCCAGAACGTTGCTCATCTGGCTGCGCCACGATTTGCTTCGCCGATTTGAAAAAGCCAGGTCGACAAGAGCATTGTAGGGGTTGGTTTTCGTTACCTTGTTGCAGGTTTTTCCATGGACGCTCAGGAAGCTTTCGAATGCCTGTGCGTCCTGGCGGATACTTTCACCGAATTGGAAAATCTGGTCCAATGCGACGTGCAGCAGGCTCTCGGTCTCGCTCTCGTGATGCTCGAATGCGCTGGCGGCGTTTTTGATCGTGGAGAACTGTGCCTCGTAATAATTCTGGTCGTAAGTTGTTGATTTCTTAACTGCCGATCCCATTGGATACCCCCTGCATTCCTAAAAACGTGGCGCAATCAGACGGTGTAATCCTTAAAAATTGCAGACGATTTCAACGCATAACTTTTCTGGCAGGCGATATGATTACCAAACCTTCAAATTACGCCATCTATACTCCTGCGATCAGTCAGGAATTCGCGAGGTTGGGATATTCGCAGCATCTCAAACGCAGCTTTTCGTTTCTCGAAACCGATCTGAATTTTCTCGATCCAAAAAGCGGGTTGTTTCACTATCCCTATGCGCTCTATAGCGCCGGCCAAGCCGCCAAAACCGCAAACTCGGCGCTTGAAGACAACATAGTCAAATCGCGTGATCGCCAGCGCACGAGGGTCATCGGTGACAGCGGCGGCTTCCAGATACAAGGAAACAAAATCAAGTTTACTGGCGATGCCACATGCGAACGCATGCTGCGTTGGCTGGAAACACATGCCGACTATTCAATGTCGCTGGATTTTCCCACAGGTGGTATCACGCCGGGCAATGTCGCAGTCCACGCCGAACGGTTGATAGCCGAAGGCCACAACCTCAATGCTATGTGTGCCGCGAACGGCTTGTCATTGGATTTCAATGCGTGCCTGAAGCAGTCTTTGCTCAATCTCGATTATTTCATGCGCAGCCGAAAACCAGGTGCGACGAACCTTCTCAATGTCCTTCAGGGCCGCAATGAAGCCGAAAGCAAGGCTTGGTACGAGGCCGTGAAGGGGTATGGCCTTGAAGGCTGGGCTTTTGCGGGCGCGCATCAGAACTCGTTTTCATTGCTGCTCAACCGACTTCACGACATGCGAAACGACGGTTTGCTGCAAACGGCGAAGTGGATACACATATTGGGTATCTCCACGCCAGCGATCGCTTATCTGTTCAACGCGCTTCAACGCTGCGTCAGCGAAGTCAATCCCGATCTCCAGATCACCTTCGACACAGCAGGGCCGTTTATTTCCGCTGCGAAGTTTCAAGCGCTGATGACACACCGCCTGGATAAGACCGGCTGGACCTTTTCGACGGTATCCATGCCGAAAGAAGGCAATCCTTCGGATACCCGCACTCTCAATGAGCTTGCATGGGAAATTGCGCAACGTCGCCCGAAGGCCAAGCGGAGCAATGGTGCTTTGCAGGGCGAGCAGACCTTTTACACCATCCCTGTTGCAACGACGATAGGTTCCCGAGTGAAGGTCAATGAAATTTGCGTCGGCTCGAACGGTTCGTCCGATCTCGACAATGATAGCATCATGATCCTCATGAACCACAACGCGGAAGCATATCTGCGTGTGTTCAAGCAGGTGAATAGGATTTTCGATAACCCAGAAGAATACGGAAATGATGTTCCCGTTATTCTAAAGGGTCTCCGCTTCGCTATCGAGGACATATGGGCAGATCCGCAATCCAAGACAACGCAGTGGGCGTCATTCCTTGATACGCTGGCAGCGGCGTGAGACGAAACGGAGCTAGTTCCCAGCAATCAAGAAACGGCGCGGAGTTCGATCACCGCGCCGTTGACCATCCTATGATTTATTCTTTAGCGACAACCCGACGCCTTTGCAGGAAAAACGCGTGTCGAATGCCTTGGTAACATCGGTCTCGGACTTGAGAAGTTTGACGCTGACCAGAGTTTTCGCGAACCGCGTGTAGTGTTCGGCAGTCAAGCAACCGATGCCCTTGTCCAGTGCATCCCCACTGTCAACGATGCCGTATTCCTTGAGCTTGCCGATGGCATAGCCAATCTGGTCATCCGTCATGTCGGGGTTCTCTTTCTTAATCAGCGCGTTTGCTGCTGAATTATCCCCGTAAAGATAGTTGTACCAACCTTCAATCGAGGCATCGACAAACCGCTGTACGAGATCGGGATCGGTGTCGACCAACTGGCGCTGCACGGTGATCATCGTCGCGTAGGGGGCGTAGCCGGCGTCGGCGAGCAGGAATATCTTGGGATCTACGCCAGTTTGCGTTTTGATTGCATAGGGTTCCGAGGTCAACAGACCCTGTTGAGCGGAATTTTCGTCCGCGAGGAATGGCGCAGGGCTGAAATTGTAAGGCCTGAACTGCTCGTCGCTGAAACCGCCGAAGTTAGCTTTCATCCATTCGAAATAGGCACCGAAGCCACCCTGCGTCATGAAGATGGTTTTCAGTTTCGCGAGGTCTTCGAATTTGTCGATGCCTTTGCCGGGGTGCGCCAAAATGACCTGAGCGTTCTTTTGATAGATTGCCGCAACATCGACCAGTGGAATGCCTTGTTCCTGCCCGACAAGCTGCTCCTGCTGCGTGCCGAGATAGAAATCCAGTTTGCCCGCGAGAAGCATAGCCCGGTTCTGTGCGCTTGGCCCGCCCTGAACGATTTCGACATCAAGCCCGTATTTGGCATAGGTGCCATCGGCAAGCGCCTGGTAGAAACCGCCGTGATCGGCTTCCGCAAGCCAATCAGTGCCAAAGCGAACTTTATCGAGAGCAAAGGCGGATGAGGTGGAGATTGCCGTCACCATGAAGAAGGCGCTGGCAAAGCGATAACCCGTAGCTTTCATTGATAATACCTGAAGTAAAAAGCAGACAAGACAAACATCCTCGGTGTACCGGCCCATTCGTTTGCCGACGGTTAAGACGAATGACGTCGAATGTCTGTGATTGCGCGCCGTTCAATCTCCGCCGTGAGCCGTCGCTTGAGATCTACCAGTTGTGGATTGGACGCAGGCGAGGAATGGCCGAGCAGTTGCTCAAGCCGCCAGTTGATGCCGCAGAGCGTCGCAAGGCCGGGTTCTCGTCCAACGGCGATAAGATGCGAGTAATAGCGCGGACTGCGCCCGAGCCATATTTGCGAGAATTTCATCTGGGAACTGGCGAGCCCGGTATCGCTCAACGTGCCGTAGATTTCCTTGATCTTCATAGCCTATCTCCTTGAAACAAATATTTATTTCCAAGGCACGGTGCTAAAATGGGTGCTTTATAAATAGCAGGATATTTTCAAGGGGATTTTCAATGAAGACAAGAATGGAGCAACTACAGGCGGACATGATGACGAACGGCGTCTTCACCCGTCACGAACGCCGCCAGATGAAATATCTGACGAAAGCGAACGAAGCTCAACGCCAGTATGTTAGGGCGGCACTTCCAGCGAACCATCTGGCCCGACGCTGGATGGACACCTGTGGCGAAGTCGATGACTGGAGCAATATCGATTATTGCGGTGTTCCGCTTTGCCCGCGTTGCCACATGCGGGAACGAGCGGTGCAAACGGGCAAGGCGATCAAGACGATATTCTGCGATGCCGCTAATGACGAATTGGCCTTCGCAACGATCCTGCTGCCGCCGCAATTGGACTTCTCCGGCATGACCGATCTCGTGGAGAACGAAAAGCGCCGACTTCGCACTTTCATCGACCGCCAGCGCAGGAAAGATAGCCGTTGGGATGATTTCCAGTTGTTGGGCTGGTGGGAAATCGACCGCATGAGCTTCGGTGATTTCGAAAGCTGTGGCCGTAACACGCGTATCGCGCTGGATGCTATGGGGTTTCCGTTGATGGCCGCGCCGGACAAAACAATCTGGCGTCCGCATCTTCATGCGATTGTCCGAAAGGGGAGATTGACGACAGACGAAATCGCGAGCGCCTTGCGCAAGGAAACCCACACGGCGAAATATCAGGTGGATATTCAGCCATTTCGCGCATATCGCGATGTCAAGGAGAACATCCAGAGCATCGTCCGGTATTGCCTGAAATTCCGCATCGAATGCGACTACAAGGCACCGGATGCACAGGACTTCGTGGAGCAGGAGCAAGCGGGCACGGCAATGCCAAGCGAACGCAACTGGTGGCCAGCTGAAGATATCCGCGAATATGTAGACTGGCTCTGCCTGGAGCGATCCGGCTTTCGATCACTTCGCGTTGTCATCGGGCAAGCCAAGGGCAATTCAACCGATGATGCTCAACGTGCCGTGTCTTCGGGTATTTCAATTGCTGAAGAGCTTGAGAACGGTGAGATGTCTGACCGTCTTGTTGCTCATGCAGTCATTGATGATGAGATGAAAGCTCATGCCGTTGGGCTCGATATGGATGGAACTTTCGTTGTCGAAGACAGTCGTGTTGTTTCAGGGAATAACGCTGGTGTCTTTGGTATCGGCAAGGGCGTAACGCGTTGTGTGTATAATAATATTATACAGGATACGAACTGGACAGTCATCGACATTGACAGCCCCTTGGCAGGGACCAACCGGACGGCCGCGACAGCTATCAGCGGGACCTCCAGATGCACCGGAAACGTTGTCGGCCTTTCCGAGCGTCTGCGTAGCATTTTGGCCTTGAAGCAAGTCAGCGGTGCTCAGCGGGGCGGTATGATGCAGTCGTAAAAAGTTCGCTCACCGAACTTTTTCAGCGCAAGTCTGAAACGAATAGTCGTCGTAGATCGTCCGTCCGCGAAGCTCTTCCATCTGCGGGTATTCGCGGCATTGCTGGTCGAAGATGCGGGAGACGACCGGCGCGGGCTGCGGCAATGGAAGCAATGGCGCTATGCCGGAAAGGTCTATCCCCGACAATTCCGGCTCATCGACAATCCGGCCTGTCCTTGCCGCTGCCCTGATATACGTGCTGATCGAAAATGACGCCGTAAACGTTTCGTCCCGAAAAAGCTCGATGCCGAGCATGGGGCGTAGCGCCATGATGTCGGAAATCCATAATGGCTGGAACACAGGCTTGCCATCAGCGAGATTATGGAGCGCGTCGACGGCATGGCCGGAAAATCGGCTGCGCGTTAGCAACATCACGGTCTGCCCATTCGGATCATGGAGACGGACAACCGGTGGGAAATCGGCATTCGGTCGCGCGTGCCAGTGCATGCGGCGAAGCACGGTTTTCGGAAAGAGCCGACGATATCGGCCGGGCCGGTCTATTTCGTGAACGGTGACTGTTTTGTCGTCGTTCAACGCGAACAGCATAATCGCCCTCCATGACAATGGCGAAAGATAGCTGCGGTGATGAATTACCCCGTCGATGTCGTAAGCAAGATCCAGTGACGCGCTTTTGAACTTCCGCTTGTAGAAGGCCACGGCACCCACATGCAGATCGGTCGTGAACAGTAAGGCCAAGTCGATTTGGGCTTGCGTAGGCCTCTCACCGTTCTGATCGCTTGAATGGTTTTGCATCTCGTCTCCGCTTGATTTCGGCGGAAACAAAATTCCAGATCGCGCAAAGGGCGAGCGAAGAGACGGCGCGGTGTACGCAAAACCCAAAGCACCGGCCTGTCATGTTTCATATCCCGTAGGAATGAAGAAAGCGGAAAGGGCAATTGCATGCGTCGGGCGCCGTCATAGGCACGCACAGACATATCAAGGAGCGCGACGAAGGGAAAAAGCGCAGCGCGGTAGCATCCGGCGCCGTGCGCTTATCGTTGACGCTCCATTGGACCGGAGGCGGAAAGCACGATCCCCATGAGATGGTAACCATCTCATGGGGATCGGAGCCGTATTGATGGAATTGCGCTGCTGCTTATCCGGCCTTGCTCAGCATCTTGCCACGCTCGATAGCGGCAGCGGTCAGTTGCACGTCAAGTTCCCCGGCGCGCACCGCCTCGGCCAGCGTATCGATGATCGCCGGAAGCGCTGAAAGGTCGCCCACATCAACAGCATTCTTGTCCTTGGCGAACTCAATTGCCTTACCCGCGTAACGCAGTGCGAAGAACACCTTGCCCGCTGCATCAGTGAACCAGCCCTGACGGACGCGCTTTGGCGCTTCGACCTCGACGCGGACGCCTTCAGCGTTCTTCTTGCGCACGATATGAGTGGGTGTGAAAGCCTGACCCGCGATCTTCGCTTCGGCCATCTGCTTCTGTTCGATCAGAGCCGCAATCATCTTTTCCCGGGCGCGCATCACCGGGTCGTTGGTCGCGCGAACTGGAACTGCGGAGGCGAGCTTGAGGGCCTTGAGGTGAGACATGCGGTGATCCTTTCCCGGATTTGTTTCCATGTCTCCGGCATACAGCCGCCCGCCCAAAGGGCGAGCGGAGAGTTCGATCGTCCCTATCGCTTGAGATTGACCAGCACGTCGAGCAAATCGGCGCCGGTCTGAAAGACCTTGGAGCTCGCCGTATAGCTGCGCTGGCTTTCGATCATCTGCGTGAGTTCGCTGGCTAGATCGACATTGGATCCCTCCAGCGATCCCGATTTAATCGATCCGAAGCCTGACGAATTTGCAAAGCCCATGATCGTGACGCCGGATGTGCCGTTTGCCGCGTAGGCGTTGCCGCTCAATGCTGTGAGATTGTCGGGGCTTGCCACATCAGCGAGAGGGATGCGGTACTTGGGTTGAAGCGTTCCGTCCGCATATTTCAGGGAAATGATGCCATCGTCCGAGATATCGTAGCCGATCGCGGCACTCGCGCCGTTGCCGTTCACATCGCCGTCGATGGTCATGAAGCCAGCCGCAAGCTGCGTGGTTCCGGCAATGTCGAGTGTTAGCTGCTCGCCGCCCGGAATTGCGAGAGTTATGTTCGTCGGAGTTGACAGCAACTCTCCATGCAACCCAAACCTTAGCAATGTCGTGGCGAGCGGAGGCGAACCGGCAGCGCCGTAAGGAAAGCCGCCACTGGACGCGTCGGCATGATTGAACACCGTCATCTCCCAGGCACCATCAGGACCCTTGGAGTAATAGATATCCAGCTGGACCGTCGCGCCGAGCTTGTCATACGCAATCAGCGAAGTCTTGTTCGTATAGACGCTGTCGGTCTGGTTCTGTGCCGGTGTCTGCCCGATCAGGAAGGGTTTGAATATGCTGGTTGATGGCGAGAGATTGTAGGAGAGGCTCATGCCGCCGCTCTGATTGGCAACGGTCGGGTCGTTGCTTGCAAGCGAGGTCATGCCGGTCAGATCGACATCGAAGCTGTTACCCGCCGAAATCGCCACTGTGAGCGAGGCCGGACCAAGCAGCGCGCCAGTCGCGGGATCGAAAGTGAGGCTCTGCGTGGTCAATGCTGGCGTCGAATAGGGAAAGCCGCCTGCCGTGGATGCTGCGCTGTCGTAGAAGCTGACTTCCCATGTGTTTGGACCGGTCTTGGCGTAGTAAACGTCGAGCGAGGTCGGCGGACCAAAATCGACAAAGCCTGTCCACGTCTGCCTGGCAACGTAAACGCTGGCAGGATCGTTTGAAGACGGTGGCAGTTCGCCGCCTGCCGTATCGATCTCGGGAGCATCCGAAGGCAGGTTCGTCTGCGCTGCAATATTGTTGGTGCTCGGTCCGGTCGCCTGGGTCATTCCGGAAAGATCGATCGTGAAGGGGTCGTCGAGCGCCGAGATCGTCAGCACAGGATTGCCGCCGACGATCGCTCCCGTCGCGGGATCGAAGGTCAACGTGGTCGTCGCCATTGGCGCGGGATCGGACACGTCATAGGGAAGGCCCGACGACAACGCGCCATGCCGCCCGAAGGCCGTCACCTCCCATTCGTTGTCACCAATCTTGGTCATGTAGACGTCAGCATAAAAATCCTCGGTAACATCGGACGAGGAGACCGTGAACTTGCGGTCATAGGATGCCGGCAGCTTGTTGTCCGATGGAGCATGCATCATGTCGGTTGCCGCTTCATCCGCATTTGCCGGCAGATTGACCTTGAAGACACCTGACGTCGAAGGCACGACGGACAGGCCGCTTCCATTGAGATTGATCGGCACCAGACCGGAAAAGCCGTTGACCACGACGGCCGGGGCGCCGCCGTCGAACGTATATCCCATCAACGTGTAGCCGGCCGAATTGACCAGATTGCCGAGCGCATCTTCGCTGAAATCACCGGCACGCGTCAGAACGGGAATGCCGGAAGCATCCTGCACGATGAAGAAGCCCGCGCCGCTGATAGAGAGATTTGTGCCCGACGTCGTATAGCTGATATCGCCTTGCTCGGAGACGGCGCGGTGCACGCTCGTCTGTACACCGCCGGAATTGTAGTTGCCCGATGTGGAGGGCAGGACCATCGATGAAAAGCTGGTGGATGCGCGCTTATAGCCGCTCGTGTTCACGTTGGCGATATTGTCTGCAACGGTCGAAAGCCGGTTGGCTTGGGCATTCATGCCGGAAGTGGCGGTACGCATGGTTCCGTACAGGCTCATGCTAAAAGCTCCTGAAGAACAAACTAGAGCCATCGGACCGGAAACCGGGCCAATGAAAACTAGCAATTGCAGGATACCTTTAACGGTTAACCACGGAGGGTACCCGCCATCATGGCGAGGCCGTCACCCTGAGAAATCAAATCATATGATATCTCAAGGCTGTTCACGAATCGAACACTAGCCATAAATCTAGTCGCATCGTGATAGATTAACAAGAAGTTAACGACGAATGCGTTCTCATAGCTCAAGAAGCTGCGGTATCGCGCTCGCGATCAAGTCGAACTCCGCTTCGAAGTCTGCAACGAGCTGCATGAATTTACGTTCCATTTCATCCGGGTCGCGAATGTCATTCACGGTGATCGAATTTTTGGTGAAAAAGCGCGAATAGAGCCGCCCCTTGTCAGCGGCATCAGCCGGAAATTGAATTCGTTCCAAGTTCTTCGCAGATGCTGCAGCCCTAATCGTATCGATAATCCCCTTGCGGACTTTGTAGTTGGAAATGGGGCCGATTTCGGCAATCAACTTGAGATATCCTGTGGTCCCGTCATCGCCCAGACGTATTTCGACCCACAGAATGAACGGATAGCCCGCCCACCAGTTTTCACACCCGGCCCATGCGCTTTTCGTCTTGTCGAATTCCTCCCGCCACTGCGCGGGCAGAAAGATTACGCGGCTCTTATCCACTCCCGCGTAAACGTGTTCGCGCTTGGCAATCCTAAAGGATTTCCCCTTCTGAGGATTATTACCGAGTAGGCGACGCATGCATATGACAAAGCCTGAATCAGACTTGCGGTTAGCAATTAGATCCAAAGCCTTCATGCTATCGCGGAAGAACTGATTTTCCAGATTATCTAATCCGGGGCGTCCGTTACTCAAATCGGGAAATTCCTCAATTATGCACGATCAATGGGCCGTCTGAAAGTTCGTTCACTGAACTATCCGGCAAAATATCAATAGCCGTGTTCTGCGGGAAAACAATCCAACTTGGATTGATAACCCAACCGAAATTGTCACCACTCACTCTGTCCCGGCCTCAGCCGATCCTTGATATGCTCGGTGGCTACGTGGGCGTAGTGCTGCTCAATCATCTGCAATGAGGTACGCGTGTTCAACGCCACGTCATAGATCGACGCGCCTTTTATAAGCATTGTCGAGATATAGTAGTGGCGCAGCGAATATGGTGTGCGGCGGACGCCTCTATAGTCGTATTCGAGACCGGCTGCTTTCAGAAGTTCGTTGAAGCTACGCTTGAAAGACAGGATCTGTTTTCCTTCCGCATCGGCAAACACCGGATCGTCGTCTTCTGGCTCTCGCCCGACCTCCTTTTCGAACATATCCCAAAGCATCGATAGCGCCGGGATAACGTCAAGAAGCGGGATAGAGGTGCCATGCTTACCCTTGCCACGCACTTGCAGGCGCACGTCCTGCTCTCCGATGGGCTTATTCTTGCACTCGCGAAAGCCGATGATGTTTGCCCAGGTAAGGTTTTTGGCCTCTGTCGGCCTCATCCCTGAATGGGCCATGATCTCGATGTAGCAGTAGAGCCGGATACGATCCGCTCTGATGTTTTTCGGCGTGAATTTCATCGTCCATTCACGGCCATCCTTGGCCTTAACATCCTTCGTCTTCGGCTGGAGTTCGGAGATACGGGCGAGCGCCGTGTTGAATAGCTTCTCGTATTCTTCCGGTGTGAAACCGGGGCGGCGGTTGTCGATGCGTTTGCGCACGACGGGGTTTGGAATAACGATCTGCTGGCAATAGCCCCAACGGACAGCCTGCTGAAACAAGCTGCGGATGATAACCATCTCGCCCTTGATCGTGCTCAAGGAGGCGATTTTGCGCGGAGCGGGTCGGCTGAAGACGCGGCCATCTTCACGCTCGACGCGGATTTTCTCGATGTCGCTGCCCGGTCCCGAGGTCCAGTAGGTCTTTCGCCATTCCAGATAGCGTTCGATGTCGGGCGGGGTGATCTTGTCGATGGGCTTTTCGCCGAAATAGCCGATGAGAAAGCGTCTGATCTTCGGAGGCCAGAAATAAGCGTGATCGGCGCTGCGCTCTTTACGCTCGGCTTCGTCCTCGATCTTCTTGACGAATTCCTCGGCAACATCATTGAAGGCGTGTTCACTGATGCTCATGCCATTTTTCAGGCGATAATTCTGCTCATGCCAGATTTCATTTGCCCGCCGATGGGCTTCCGTTTCATCCGATGTGCCGAGGGACTTTCTGATCTGGCGGCTATTCATCGTATAGCGCATGGACCAATTGGTGCCGTCGCGTTGGAAAAGAACGAAGGGGTCTTTGGATTGTTTGAGGCTGTGCAGCACGGGAACCGGGTCTCCAATGGTGTTACTACGGTAGGCAGGCCGCGCTAACACTGTGCTAACACCGGCCCGGGCCGAGAATCATCGACATTGAAAACAAAGAGTTTTTTCGAAGACGGTAAGCGTTGTGCTAACGCTGTGCTACCGATATTGCCGTTTTCCGGAAGGGCAAGCAAAGACTAAAAAGTCAATTATATCAATAAGTTGGGAAACGCACCCGACAGGATTCGAACCTGTGACCTTTGGAATCGGAATCCAACACTCTATCCAGCTGAGCTACGGGTGCATGCCGTGGCGATTTGAATCGCCTGTCCGATGGCTGGTTCTTAGCTCAGGAAACGTTTGGCTTCAATGAGGAAAATTCAGATCGGACGTTTTAGCGGGATGAGGCCGCGGGTTTTGGCGCGCGGCCTCGTTTTTTATCGGCGGTGCCGGCTCATTCCCGCATCGCGCCGGGGCCGGGGGTGGCCTTTGGGGGCACCTTGCCGAGGATGATCATGCCGAGGACCTCGTCCTTGGTGACGTCTTCGGTGCGGGCATGGCCGACGACCTGGCCGTTCTTCATGACCGACACGCGGTCGGCGAGATCGAAGACGTCGTGGATGTCGTGGCTGATGAGGAAGATGCCGATGCCTTCCTTCTTCAGCTGCTTGATCAGCTCGCCGACCTGCGCCGTCTCCTGGGGGCCGAGGGCCGCGGTCGGCTCGTCCATGATCAGGATGCGGGCATCGAACAGGATGGCGCGGGCGATCGCGACCGACTGGCGCTGGCCGCCGGAAAGGGCCTTCACCGGCTCCTTGAAGCGCTTGAAGTTGGGGTTGAGGCGCCCCATCACCTCGCGGGCCTTGGCTTCCATGGCGACATCGTCGAGCGTGCCCCAGCGGGTTTGCAGCTCGCGGCCGAGGTAGAGGTTGGCGGCGGCGTCGACATTGTCGGCGACGGCGAGCGTCTGGTAGATCGTCTCGATGCCGTATTTCTTGGCGTCGCGCGGGCTGCGGATGTCGGCGGGCTCGCCGTTGATCAGAATATCGCCGCTATCGCGCTTGTAGGCGCCGGAGAGGATCTTGATCAGCGTCGACTTGCCGGCTCCGTTATGGCCGAGCAGCGCGACGACTTCACCGGGGTAGAGCTCTACCGAGGCGTTGTCCACTGCGTGGATGCCGCCGAAGGAGATGGAAATGTTCTTCATTTCCACAAGCGGAGTGGTTTGATCCGTCATGGTTCAGAATTCCTTTTACTTGGCGCGCGAGCGATAGACGATGTCGAGCCAGACGGCGATGACGAGCACGACGCCGACGACGACGTTCTGGATCGGCGTATCGACGTTGGCGAGCCCCATGCCCGACTGCAGCGACTGCATGACCAGGGCGCCGATCATGGCGCCGGCGATGGTGCCGCTGCCGCCCGCGAGCGACGTGCCGCCGATGACGGCCGCAGCGATGGTGAAGAGCTCGTAGGTCGTGCCCTGCGAATTGGCGGCGGCGTTCAGGCGGGCCGTGGAGATGGCCGCGGCGACGGCTGCAAGCAAGCCCATCAGCGCGAAGATGCGCACCGTCACCCAGCGGGTCTTGATGCCGGCGAGTTCGGCCGCTTCCGGATTGCCGCCGATCGCGAAGACATAGCGGCCGAAGCGCAGGCGCGTGGCGATGAAGGTCATGACGATGCCGATGCCGACTGCGATGAGCACGGGGACGGCGATGCCATAGGGAATATCGAGCCCGGTTTCCGGCCAGGGAATATTGTGTTCGGTCGCGTATTTTTTCGCGATGCCGACGGGCCAGTAATAGATGTTGAAGACGTAGATCGTGCCGAGCACCAGCGCCGAGCCGAGGATGGCAAGGAAATATTCGGCCCAGAGCGGACGGCGCGGGAAGTTGAAGCGCTTGCGCTGGTGACGCTCGCCGACAATGCCCAGAACGATCATCACGCAGGCAAGGACGCCGAGAATCCAGCTCCAGGTGGCGCCGATCGAGCCTTCGGCACCGCCGCCCATGATGCGGAACGTGACGTCGAGCGGAGCGACCGTCTGGCCGCTGGTGACGTACCAGGCAAGGCCACGCCAGGCGAGAAAGCCGCCGAGGGTGACGATGAAGGAGGGAACCTTGAAGAAAGCGATGATCACGCCCTGGAAAGTACCGAGCAAGGTGCCGACGACCAGGCCGCAGGCGAGCGTGATGACCCAGGTCCACGCACTGTCGAAGCCGAGATAGGTCGGCAGGAACTTGGCCTGGATGACGCCCATGACCATAGCCACGAAGCCCAGCAGCGAGCCGACGGAAAGGTCGATGTTGCGGGTGACGATGACGAGCACCATGCCGGTGGCGAGCACGGCGATCTCGCAGGTCTGGACGGAGAGGTTCCAGAGGTTTCGCGGCGTCAGGAAGAGGCCGCCGGTATAGAGGTCGAAGCCGATCCAGATGATCAGCAGCGCGCCGACCATGCCGAGCAGGCGGGTATCGATTTCGGTGGCGCGCAGGAAGCGCGTGATCACGCCTTCTTCTGCATTGCGCGGGCCGCTCGATGTTGTGGAGTGTGTCATGTCGGCCATCGCTTTGCCGTTCTCCCACTGTTGGGCGCAGGCCCGCGAAAGCACAGAGGCTATCCGCCGGCAGTATCCGCGCTGGTCTCAATAGACGTCATCGCTCGCCCATCCGGTCTTCGTCCGGTTCCATGGCCGCCATCCGGCGGGCCGGGCGTATATGCGATGACGCAACTCAATACGGGAAATCGACGCCCCGTTCCAGGCGGGGTTGTTGTCTGTTTCCTATCCGCGTTCGACGCCGCAATGGAAGCCCTTTGCGGCGTCGGCATTATCGTCGGGTCAACCCGTCAAGCTTTCGTGCTTACTTGCAGGCAGCAACGCTGCCGGCCTTGACACCCTGGCAGGCTTCAGCCTTGGAGATCCAGCCGGCGTCGATGACGACGTTCAGGTTGTCCTTGGTGATGGCGATCGGGGTCAGGAACACGGACTTCATCGGAACATGCTTCGGACCGCCGGTGAAGGTCTGGACGCCGGAAATCTGGTCCATCGTCTTGCCCTTGGCGAGGTCGATGGCGATTTCAGCGGCGCGCTTGCCGAGTTCGCGCGAGTCCTTCCAGACGGAAACGGTCTGCGTGCCGAGCGCGATGCGGTTCAGCGCGGCCTTGTCGGCGTCCTGGCCGGAAACCGGCACGGAACCGGCCAGGCCCTGGGCGTCGAGAGCGGCAACGGCGCCGCCGGCGGTGCCGTCGTTGGAGGCGACGACCGCATCAACCTTGTTGTTGTTGGCGGTCAGGAACTGTTCCATGTTGCGCTGCGCGTTCTGCGGCAGCCAGCCGTCCGTGTAGGCTTCGCCGACGTTCTTGATCTTGCCGGCGTCGATGGAGGGCTTCAGCACTTCCATCTGGCCGGAGAAGAGAAAGTCGGCGTTCGGGTCGGACGAGGAGCCCTTGATAAAGACGTAGTTGCCTTCCGGCTTGGCCTTCAGCACTTCGCGAGCCTGCATGCGGCCCACTTCCTTGTTGTCGAAGGTGATGTAGAAGGCGGCCGGATTTTCGATCAGGCGGTCGTAGCCGACAACCGGAATGCCTTCGTCGGCGGCCTTTTCAACGGCCGGGCCGATGGCGTCCGAGTCCTGAGCGAGAATGATGAGAGCGTTGGCGCCCTGGGAAATCAGGGATTCAACGTCGGTCAGCTGCTTGGAAGCGGAAGACTGGGCGTCGGCGGAAATGTACTTGGCGCCGACCGATGCGAGCGCCTTCTTGATGGCGGCTTCGTCGGTCTTCCAGCGCTCTTCCTGGAAGTTCGACCATGAAACGCCGACGACGAGATCCTTGGCGAAGGCTGCCGTCTGCATGGTCAAAACGATGGCCGCGCCCGCAGCCAGCTTGATGAAAGCTTTCATATTATCCTCCCGAGTGAATGCGACCGCACGTATCCTGAACTCCCGTCGGTCGCGGCGATAATGCTGACGAAAAACACCTTGGATTTTTTTCTCGACAGTCGAGAAATTTAGTGTCAGAGATTTTTTCAACTGTCAACACCCGTACTAACAGCTTTCATTGGTCACCCGAAAAGAGCTATTAGGAGCTGCGGAGAGGGAGGGTTGAATGAGCGGGGAGCTTGCCTATGCTGGCCAAATCGAGCACCGAATTGGTCCGTCAAAAGAACAGCGCCTTGGTTTTGTCGGCATTGCGCCGGCACGGCCCGCTTGCCCATACCGAGCTTTCTGACTTCACCAAGCTTTCGTCTGCGACCGTCTCGGTCATCACCGCCGACCTGGAGCGGGCGCAGATCATCGAAAAGGCGGAGCAGCAGGCTGCCAGCGGCCGCGGGCGGCCGCGCGTGCTGTTTTCGCAGCGGCGCGATTGCGGCTATCTGATCGTCGTCGTCATCTCTTCGGATGCCGTGCAATACTCTCTCGTGGATTATACCGGGCGTCTCATCGACCGGTTTACCGAGGACAGGCAGCAGAACGTCGCAGGCGTCGACCATTTCGTGGCGGGAATGCGCGACGCGCTGAACCGGATCGTTGCCCGCTCGCAATTGTCGCGCGACAAGGTGCTGATGATCTCGATCAGCAGCAAGGGGCTTGTCGATGTCTCGGAGCCGGTGCTGCGATGGTCGCCGATCTTCGGGCGGGACGAGATCGATTTCGCGGCCGTGTTTCGCGACGAATGGCTGGCACAGATCATTCTCGGCAACGAGACGCTGTTGGTCGCCGCGGCTCTCGGGCGGCAGGAGGAAATCAGCAAGGGAGGCGATTTCCGCGCAATGGCGGCCCTGTCGCTTGGCCACAGCATCGGACTTGGCATCGTGCGGCGGGACCATGAGGGCAATCATCAGATATCGGCGCCGAATTTCGGTCATATGATGCATGTGCCAGGCGGCGGCCTTTGCCGTTGCGGCGCGCGCGGATGCATCGAAGCCTATGCCGGCTTCTACGCCATGCTTCGCACGGCCTTCGACGTGCCGCTCGACACGATTCCCGCGAAATTCGTTCCGATCGCCGAGCTCGACAAGATCGCGGCGAGCGCACGCCATGGCGGGCGGCGCAATGTGCTCGCCTTCCGGCAGGCGGGGCTGGCGCTCGGCAACGGTCTCTCGCGCGTTTTGAGCCTGCATGAGCGGATGCCGATCGTCATCACCGGTCCGGGGGTGCGTTACTACGATCTCCTGATCGAGGGTATCACGGAAGGGCTGGCGGAATCGCATGTCGTGCGCATGGAAGGCATGCCGGAGCTGCGCGTCGTCATCGACGAGCCGACGCTTGTCTTCGAAGGGCATCTGAACCGCGCGCTGTCGATCATCGACAACGGCATCGTGAAGAGGGGAGCTACGGTCGTGGAGTTGCGCGGCGAGGCCGTTTGAGGAGAGCGGCGACGGGCTAAACCACTGCGCCCGGCGCAAGCTGCCCAATCCTCCGGAGTTTCAGATCAGATGCAAAAGCCGCCCCCGTGATGGGCCGCCGCATCTGGCATCGGCATCAATCCGCCGGACCCGGGTTTTGATCTTCGTCGCGGACGTACAGGATGCGGTCGATCAATCCCCATTCCAGCGCCTCTTCCGCCGTCATGAAGTGGTCGCGATCCATGGCGCGGTCGAATTCCTCGTAGCTGCGCCCGCAATGCTCCGCATAAAGCCGCGTCATGCGGTACTTGGTGCGCTTGATTTCCTCGGCGTGGATGAGCATGTCCGAGGCTTGACCCTGGAAGCCTCCCAGGGGTTGATGGATCAGGATGCTGGCGTTGGGCAGGGCGGCCCGCTGGCCGGGCTCGCCCGCCATCAGCAGGAACGATCCCATAGAGCGGGCAGTCCCCATGCAGAGCGTGTGCACGGGCGCGCGGATATAGCGCATGGTATCGTACATGGCAAAGCCGCTGGTGACGAGGCCGCCGGGCGAATTGACATAAAGGCTGATCGGCTTCTTCGGGCTTTCGGCTTCGAGGAACAGCAATTGCGCGCAGACGAGGGCCGAGACGGCATCGTTCACCTCGCCGTTCAGAAAGATGATTCTCTCGCGCAGCAGCCGGGAATAGATGTCGAAAGACCGCTCTCCCTTGCTGGATTGCTCGACGACCATGGGGACGAGTTGCATCGCTTCGCGCATCGGCGAACTCCAATGTTGATGAGATTGTTGGTGAGGGTGGTGCGTCAGGCGGCGCGCATGACGGAGACGCCGTTATTGTTCGCCGCGGCCTTCGCAGCCTTGCGGAGCCTTGCATCGTCCAGCTCGTGGATGATCCGCAGGCTCGTGCCGCCGTCCGCATTGGGGGCGAGCTGGAACGTCACGATGCTTTCGAGAAACGGCGGCGCGTCATCCCGCAGCCTGTAGCAGACCTCTTTGCCCGGTGTGACGGAGATCGCCTCGGGGTCGGCCAGGGCTTCCTTCGGCAGCCAGCTCTCCCGAAGCTCAGGAGTGCTGACCGCGCGCCAGACCTTTTGCGGCGGTTCGCTGAGGTCGTATTGCAGCTCGATACTGTTCTTCCGCTCCGGGATCGTCAGTCGGTTCATTGATCCATATCCTTCAGCAAGACCTTGAGAGCTTCGATACGGGCTGGCCAATAGGCGCGGTATTTCGCCAGCCATTGAGCGATGAGGGCAAGCCCCTGCGGATCGACCTCGTAGTTCACGAACCGCCCCTGTCGTTCCTCCCTGACCAGTCCGGCGCCGCGCAGGACGCCGAGATGCTGGGACATTGCCGGCTGGCTGATATCCATGCCCTCGCGCAGGGCACTGGCATTCATGGCGCCTGCCGCCAGCTTTTCAAAGATGGCGCGGCGGGTCGGGTCTGCCAAAGCACGGAATATCTCGTTCTCTATCATGGAAACAGATAAGCACGGACTTATGTGATTCGCAAGAGCTTTCCATTCCGGCCTGTGATCGATGGCTTGCGGGGCCGGTGCCCTGAGTGCCTTTGGCAAATCGCGACCATGCGTGGAGGCAAAGAAAAAGTCCGCCGCGAAGCGATTCGCGGCGGACTTGTCGGGAGGATCGTATCCTTTGGAAGGATCGGGTGGCTGCCTAGTCGATCTTGACCAGACGGCCTTCCTTGACGGACTGCAAGGCGGCATCCGCCAGCTTCAGCGCGGCCAGGCCATCGGCGCCCGACGGCGTGATGGGAGCGCCCTTTTCGACGGCGGCGATGAAGCTTGCGATCTCGTTGGCATAGGCTTCTGTATAGCGGGTCATGAAGAAATCATGCAGGGGCGGCCGGGTGTAGCCCTCGCCATTGGCGAGTTCGATGGAGAAGGGGCGCTGGTTTTCGGCCGAAACCAGTCCCTTCGAGCCATGGATTTCGATGCGCTGGTCGTAGCCGTAGGTGGCGCGGCGCGAGTTGGAGATAATGGCCTGCTTGCCCGATGCCGTCTGAAGGATCACGGAAACGCTGTCGTAGTCGCCGGCTTCGCCGATCGCCTTGTCGACCAGCACGGCGGCGGTTGCCGTCACCGCCACCGGCTCTTCGCCGAGCAGGAAGCGGGCCATGTCGAAGTCATGGATGGTCATGTCCCGGAAAATGCCGCCGGACCGCTTGATATAGTCGACGGGCGGGGCGCCCGGATCGCGCGAGGTGATCGTCACCATTTCGACGGTGCCGATGCGGCCCTCGTCGATGGCCTTCTTGACGGCCATGAAATGAGGGTCGAAGCGGCGGTTGAAGCCGACCATCAGCTTGCCCTTGGTTTCTTCCACGACCTTGATGCACGCCTTGACGCGGGCAGCGTCGAGATCGATCGGCTTTTCGCAGAAGACCGCCTTGCCGGCGCGGGAAAAGCGCTCGATAAGGTCGGCATGGGTATCGGTCGGCGTGCAGATCACGACGGCATCGATATCCTTGGCGGCTTCGATTGCCTCGATGGTGCGGACCTCGCAGCCATAGGCGGCGGAAATGGCCTCCGCTGCGGCCGGGAACGCATCCGCAACGGCGACGAGCTTGGCATTGGCATCGCCACTGACGGCCTTCGCATGCACCTTGCCGATGCGTCCGGCACCGAGCAGACCAAATCTGACAGTCATTTTTACCTCCCTGGATTCGGAACAAATGAACCGAATGTCAACCTATATGGAATTTTCATTCCATTTTCCAAAGGCGACGTCAAGCCGCCCCGCCTTCACATTTCTTAAAATCGCAGTTCGATATCGGCTTATCCGAAATCCGCCCGCGAAACCTTATTTTATGCCGATGGCTTCCCAATTTTCCCGATGATGCGCTAAGACAAGTCTCCTTGAACAGGCAAAGAAGACTCATGCAACTGATCGATCCCAGCCATCCCCTCTACAAGCCGCTTTGGGTGCGTATCCTCATCGTGGCCGTCTGCTTCGGCTGGGCAGCGGTCGAGACGCTCGGCGCGCAACCGTTCTGGGCCATGCTATCGGGTGCGCTGGGTGCCTATTCGGCATGGATGCTGCTGTTGAATTTCAAGCCGCAGCCGCCCGCGGCCAATGTCGAAGCTCCGTCGCAGGATGATGCGGAGGAGAACGATATGCCGACGGACGACAAGAAATAATCATCGTTTCAGGCGGCGTATGGCTTCGTCGATCAGCTGGTTGGCGAGCGTCATGCGGGTCGTTGCCTGCTCGCGAAACAGGGCATCGACGCCGTCGGGATGATTGGCCCTGGCGAAGCGGCGGCGCTTTTCCTGCAGGGCTTCGCGCGCGTGGTCGGAGGTGATCGCCAGCTCCGCGGCGACCTCTTCCCGTGACGTCCGTGCCAGATGCTCCGGCATGACCGACGGCTCCGGTTCCTGCGGCATTGGCGCCGGCTCCGGTTCGGCCGGTATGATCGGATCGCCGAGATTGTCGCGATAGGCTTCGTCAGGGCGGTACGTTTCGGGCGTCTCGCCGCCGGGGACCGTCGCGGCAAAGCTGACGTTCAGGCCGCGAATACGATGCGCCGCTTCCTCTGCTTCCGGAACGTCTTCTTCCGTATCGAGACGATCGAGCACGGATTGGAACAATGATTGCCTGAACAGCATGCGAGCCTCCACGCCAAGCTTCATAGGGGCGGAAGTTGGCGCGGAGCTTATGGAACATGGCGGTGGCCGAGGCGATAGCTACCGCATGGAGAGATTTCTGCTCTCTTCCAGGATCATGTCGTGCAGAAGACGGGCGCTTGGCGGCATGGCGCGCTCGCGCGCCGTGATGAGGCTATAGGGCCTGACGTCGATATCGAAGTCGATCGGCAGGATGCAGGATTCGCCGGCATGGGAGGATTGCCCGCAAATGAATTGCGCCATGTCGAGGGCGACGGGGGCGATCGCATCCGTCTTGCAGACCACGGCAAGCGTCAGCAGCAGGGAGGAGGTGTTGACGACATTTTCCGGCAGCGGCACGCCGGCCGCGAGAAAAATATCTTCCACCTTGCGTCTCAGCAATGTGCCCGGCGGCTGGAAGACCCAATCGTAACCGCCAAGGTCGTGCAGGCCGGCTACCCCTTTCTCAAGCAGGGGGTGGCCGTTGCGGACGACGAGGCAGGCCTTTTCGACGCCGATCTCATGGGTCGTGAACAGGCGCGGATCGAGATCGTCGGGAATGCGGCTGATGATGAAGTCGTGACGGGCGGCCAGAAGCTCGCGCGCCAGCACATTGCTGTTCTCAACCTCGATATTGATCTCGATGCCGGGATAGGTGCGCGTCACGCGCTGGATCGCCGGCACCACGAGGCTGATCGCCGGGGCCGTTACCGCACCCAGAAACACGGAGCCGCCCTTGCCGGTGCGCAGTGCGCCGAGTTCGCGACCCGCTTCACGCAGCTCGAGCAGAATCTTGCGCGCCCGCTTGGCCAGCGCAAGGCCGAAAGGGGTGAGAACGACGCCTCTGGCGACCCGCTCATATAGCGGACTTTTGACGATCGACTCCATTTCGGAGAGCATCCGCGAAGCCGCAGGTTGTGACATGTTCATGGACTCAGCGGCAGCCGATATCTGCCCATAATCCTCGATCGTGACGATCATGCGCAGATGATTGAGCTTCAAACCGGCTTTCAGCAGCGTGTCGTCGCGAAAACTGTCGGAATGAATCTCAATGCCTTCGCTGAAATAATCGTTATATATTTTCTCCATGGCGGCCAAATTTCCCGTTCGTCGGCAAAAAAGTACTATTTTTTGACATCATACCAAACTTGGTATGCGTTTAGCCAGTTATTCTATTTGACAGTTATACGAAATCGTACGAGTTTGCCGATCGTGCGCTGGGTGCAGCTCATAAACCGTGAGAGCGTGGAGGAGACCTGCTTCGTGTCTCACAATTAGAAGTAAACTATTCCTTCTATGGAACCTGCCGCAGTTTCGGGCGGGCATTTTTTGTCCGTCATATTATTAACAAGGGAGAGAGTAATGAAATCCATTATCTCATTGATGGCCGGCGCTGCGTTCGGCGTCGCTACGCTGGTGGTACCTGCCTTCGCGGCGGACAAGGGCACGGTAGGCATCGCCATGCCGACCAAGGCTTCGGCTCGCTGGATCGACGACGGCAACAACATCGTCAAGCAGCTCCAGGCCGCCGGTTACGGCACCGACCTGCAGTATGGCGACGACGACATTCCGAACCAGCTCTCGCAGATCGAAAACATGGTCACGAAGGGCGACAAGGTTCTCGTTATCGCCTCGATCGACGGCACCACGCTGTCCGACGTTCTGCAGAAGGCTCATGACGCCGGCATCAAGGTCATCGCTTATGACCGTCTGATCCGCAACAGTCCGAACGTCGACTACTATGCAACGTTCGACAACTTCAAGGTCGGCGTCCTGCAGGCGAACTCGATCGTCGACGCCCTCGGCCTCAAGGATGGCAAGGGCCCGTTCAACATCGAGCTGTTCGGCGGCTCTCCGGACGACAACAACGCCTTCTTCTTCTATGACGGCGCGATGTCGGTCCTGAAGCCCTATATCGACAGCGGCAAGCTCGTCGTGAAGTCCGGCCAGATGGGCATGGACAAGGTTGGCACCCTGCGCTGGGATCCGGCAACGGCCCAGGCCCGTATGGATAACCTGCTGTCGGCCTACTACACCGACGCCCACGTCGATGCGGTCCTGTCTCCGTATGACGGCCTGTCGATCGGTATCCTGTCCTCGCTCAAGGGCGTCGGCTACGGCTCCGGCGGCGTGAAGCTGCCGGTCGTGACCGGTCAGGACTCCGAAATTCCGTCGGTCAAGTCCATCATCGCCGGCGAACAGCACTCCACGATCTTCAAGGACACCCGCGACCTCGCAAAGGTCACTGTCGACATGGTCAACGCCCTGATGGAAGGCAAGACGCCTGAAGTCAACGACACCAAGACCTACGACAACGGTGTCAAGGTCGTTCCGTCCTACCTGCTGACCCCGGTCGCAGTGGACAAGAGCAACTACGAGAAGATCCTCGTCGATGGCGGTTACTACAAGGCTGACCAGCTGAAGTAATTTTCCCGCATACCCGGTCAGGGCTCGCCGAAATGCGAGCCCTGGCTTTGATATTTAAGACGATCGCGCGGTCTGCTATGTTCGATCGCGGCGTTGGATTTGGACAATGGACGATACCATTCTCGAAATGCGGAACATCACCAAGTCGTTCCCCGGTGTGAACGCCTTGGAAAATGTCAATCTGAAGGTCCGTCAGGGCGAGATTCATGCCTTGGTCGGTGAAAACGGAGCCGGAAAGTCTACCCTGATGAAGGTGCTTTCAGGCGTCTATCCGGCCGGCACCTATGACGGCGATATCTATTACGATGGCGCGGTCCGCCAGTTCAAGACGATCAGGGATTCCGAAGACATCGGCATCATCATCATCCATCAGGAGCTGGCGCTCGTGCCGCTGCTGTCGATTGCCGAAAATATCTTCCTGGGCAATGAGGTCGTCGCCAATGGCATGATCAATTGGCAGGAAACCTTTACCCGCACCAAGCAGCTGCTCGCCAAGGTGGGCCTCAGAGAATCTCCGAACACGCTCGTCACCGACATCGGCGTCGGCAAGCAGCAGCTCGTCGAGATCGCCAAGGCCCTGTCGAAGAGCGTCAAGCTGCTCATTCTCGACGAGCCGACGGCATCGCTGAACGAAAGCGACTCCGACGCGCTCCTCAATCTCCTCATCGAGTTCCGCAATCAGGGCATCACCTCGATCATCATCACCCACAAGCTGAACGAAGTGCGCAAGGTGGCCGACGAGATTACCGTGCTGCGCGACGGCATGACGGTGAAGACGCTGGACTGTCATGAGGAAGAGATCAGCGAGGACATCATCATCCGCAACATGGTGGGCCGCGAGCTGGCCGACCGTTATCCGCCGCGCTCGGTTCCGATCGGCGAGACGATCTTCGAAGTGAAGAACTGGAACGCCTTTCACCAGCAGCATCGCGACCGGCAGATCCTGCACGACATCAACATCAACGTCCGCAAGGGCGAAGTGGTCGGCATTGCCGGCCTGATGGGTGCGGGACGCACGGAATTCGCCATGAGCGTGTTCGGCAAGTCCTATGGCCACAAGGTCAGCGGGGAAGTCTTCCTCGAAGGCAAGCCGGTGGATACCAGCACCGTGCGCAAGGCGATCGATGCCGGTCTTGCCTATGTGACGGAAGACCGCAAGCAGCTCGGCCTCGTCCTGTCGAACAGCATCCTGCACAATACGACGCTCGCCAATCTGCTCGGCGTTTCCAAGGGCACCGTCATCGACGACGTACGGGAGCTGCAGGTGGCGACGAACTATCGCGCCAAGCTGCGCATCCGCTCGGCCGGCGTCTTCCAGGAGGCGGGCAACCTGTCGGGCGGCAACCAGCAGAAGGTGGTGCTGTCGAAATGGCTGTTTTCCGATCCGGACGTCCTGATCCTCGATGAGCCGACGCGCGGCATCGATGTCGGCGCCAAATACGAAATCTATTCCATCATCAACCAGCTTGCCGCCGACGGAAAGGGCGTTCTGATGATCTCATCGGAAATGCCCGAGCTTCTCGGCACCTGCGACCGCATCTACGTCATGAACGAGGGTCGCATCGTCGCCGAATTGTCGAAGGCAGAAGCGAGCCAGGAAAGCATCATGCGCGCTATCATGCGCTCAGGGGAGAAGCATCAATGAGTTCGGCCAGCCCTGCCACGGAAAGCAGCCACGTCGTTTCCATCGGCGACCATATCCGCAACAATATTCGCGAATACGGCATGTTGATCGCGCTCGTGGTCATCATGCTGCTGTTCCAGTATCTCACCAACGGCGTTCTGTTCAGGCCACAGAACCTGACCAACATCGTGCTGCAGAATTCGTTCATCGTCATCATGGCGCTGGGCATGCTGCTCGTGATCGTGGCCGGACATATCGACCTCTCCGTCGGCTCCGTCGTCGGCTTCGTGGGGGCCGTTGCCGGCGTGCTGGTCGTGCAGATGCATATGAATCTCGCGCTCGCGACGGTCATTTGTCTTCTCATGGGCGCTGCGGTCGGCGCCTGGCACGGATATTTCATCGCCTATCACCGCATACCGTCGTTCATCGTCACGCTGTCGGGCATGCTCGTTTTCCGCGGCCTGACCTATGCGATCATCAATACGACCGGCAACGGCAGCAGCATCGGTCCGTTCCCGCCGGCGTTCCAGATCGTCGCGACGGGCTTCATTCCCGATTTTGTCGATATGGGCACGATCCATTCGACGTCGATCTTCCTGACGATCGCCATCCCGATCATCATGTTCCTGCTGTCGTGGCGCCGCCGCAGCGTGAACGAGAAGCATGGTATCGATGTCGAGCCGTTCAGCTTCTTCATCGGCCAGAATCTGGTCGTTGCTGCTGCGACCATCTTCATCGGCTACCAGATTTCCTCCTACAGAGGGCTGCCGAACGTTCTCATCCTCATGCTGCTGCTGATCGCTCTCTACGCCTTCGCCACGCAGCGCACCACGATCGGCCGCCGCATCTATGCCATGGGCGGCAACGAGAAGGCGACGAAGCTTTCGGGCATCGATACCCGCCGCCTGACATTCTACACCTTCATCAACATGGGCATTCTTGCCAGCATCGCCGGCATCATCATCGCCACGCGCCTGAACTCGGCAACCGCCAAGGGCGGCGACGGTCTCGAGCTCGACGTGATCGCGGCCTGCTTCATCGGCGGCGCTTCGGCCTCCGGCGGCGTGGGCAAGGTGACGGGCGCCGTCATCGGTGCCTTGATCATGGGCGTGCTGAACCAGGGCATGTCGATCCTGGGTTACCAGACGGACTCCCAGAAGATGATCAAGGGTGCGGTTCTGCTCGCTGCCGTATTCATCGACGTTTACAATAAGAACAAGGGCTGATCGCCGCGCGACCGGCCGAGGCTTTAAAATCAAATCCATGACAGAGCCCGGCTCTCGCTGAGAGCCGGAACGGCGGATTGCATCCGATCTCTGTCCGTTAGGAAAGGATGAAACATATGCTCATCTCGCAGATCAAGGGCTCGAACGGCGAAATCGTCGTTGCCGTGCGGAACGGCCCGGGCGAAGTTGCCAAGGCCGTCGTCAATGGCGGCAGTGTCTACAAGCTCGCGATGGAAGCGGCCGACGGTGGAAAGTCGCTTGCCGCCGTTATCGAGGCCCATGGTCTCGGCGATGCCGTCGATCTCGAAAAAGCCTATGCCGAAGGCCGTTTCCTGCCGCCGATCACGCATCCTGACGCCGCGCACATGCATCTGACCGGCACCGGCCTGACGCATCTGGGCTCGGCCGCCACCCGCGATTCCATGCACAAGAAGACGACCGAGGCGGCGGAAGAGACGCTGACCGATTCCATGAAGATGTTCAGGATGGGCATCGAGGGCGGCAAGCCCAAGGATGGCGAGAAGGGCGTGCAGCCGGAATGGTTCTACAAGGGTAATGGCTATGGCGCCGCGGCTCCAGGTGATGCGCTGGTGTCGCCTTCCTTCGCGCTCGACGGCGGCGAAGAGCCTGAGATGGCCGGCATCTACGTCATCGCGAAGGACGGCACGCCGTTCCGCATCGGCTTTGCGCTGTCGAACGAATTTTCCGATCACGTCACCGAGCGGATCAACTATCTCTACCTTGCCCATTCCAAGCTGCGTCCGGCGAGCTTCGGGCCGGAAATCCGCATCGGCGCTGCCCCGGACGATATTCGCGGCACGTCCCGCATCAGGCGCGGCGACAGGGTGATCTTCGAAAAGCCGTTCCTGTCGGGGGAGGCGAATATGTCCCACACCTTCGCAAACCTTGAATATCATCACTTCAAGTATGGTCTTTTCCGCGTTCCCGGCGACGTGCATGTGCACATGTTCGGCACGGCGACGCTCTCGTTTGCCGAGGGCATTAAGCCGGAGGCGGGCGACGTATTCGAGATCGAAGTGGGTGAATTCGGCTTGCCGCTGCGCAATCCGCTGGCTGTCGCGGCCGAGGAAAATGTGGCTGTTCGCCAACTCTAATTCGTCGAGCCCGGCCGCAAGGGATCGGCCGGGGGTTTTCCATACGATCCAGAAAGGCATGACGCCATGACCATTCATCAGAACCTGATCGCCGGCGAGTGGACCGGAACGAACGGTAGCGAAAGTATCAACCCGTCTGACACGAACGAGGTCGTCGGCCTTTATGCCAGCGCCGGCGTTCAGGATGTCGCCGATGCGATCGCTGCCGCCAAGGCGGCCTTCCCCGCATGGTCCCGTTCCGGCATTCTGGAGCGCCACACGATCCTGAAGAAGGCTGGCGACGAGATTTTGGCGCGCAAGGACGAACTTGGCGCATTGCTTGCCCGCGAGGAGGGCAAGACCTTGCCCGAGGCGATCGGCGAGACGATCCGCGCCGCGCAGATCTTCGAATTCTTCGCCGGCGAGGCGCTGCGTCTTGCGGGCGAGGTGCTTCCCTCCGTGCGTCCGAATATCGGCGTCGAAATCACCCGCGAGCCGCTCGGCGTCATCGGCATCATCACGCCCTGGAATTTCCCGATTGCCATTCCCGCCTGGAAGATCGCGCCGGCGCTCTGCTACGGCAACACCATCGTCTTCAAGCCGGCCGATCTCGTGCCTGGCTGCTCCTGGGCGATCGTCGATATCCTCCATCGCGCCGGCCTGCCGAAGGGTGTCCTGAACCTCGTCATGGGCAAGGGCTCGGTCGTCGGCCAGGCGATGCTCGACAGCCCGGTTCTGTCCGGCATCACCTTCACCGGCTCGGTCGGCACCGGCAAGCGCGTGGCGCTCTCCTCCGTCGAGCATGGCCGCAAGTACCAGCTCGAAATGGGCGGCAAGAACCCGATGGTCGTGCTTGACGATGCCGATCTGACTGTCGCGGTCGAGGCGGCCGCCAATTCCGCCTTCTTCTCGACCGGCCAGCGCTGCACGGCCTCGTCGCGTCTCATCGTTACCGAAGGCATTCACGACAAGTTCGTGGCGGCGCTGACGGAGAAGCTGAAGACGCTCACCGTCGACAATGCGATCAAGGCCGGAACCCATATCGGCCCGGTCGTCGACGCCAAGCAACTGAAGACCGACACGGACTATATCGAGATCGGCCGCCAAGAAGGTGCAAAGCTCGCCTTCGGCGGCGAGCTCGTCAGCCGCGACACGCCCGGCTTCTACCTGCAGCCGACGCTGTTCACCGAGGCGACGAACCAGATGCGCATCAGCCGCGAGGAGATCTTCGGGCCGGTCGCTTCCGTCATTCGGGTGAAGGACTATGAAGAGGCGCTGGCAACCGCCAACGACACGCCGTTCGGTCTGTCCTCCGGCATCGCCACCACGAGCCTGAAATACGCAACGCATTTCAAGCGCAATGCGGAAGCGGGCATGGTGATGGTCAACCTGCCGACGGCGGGCGTCGATTTCCATGTGCCGTTCGGCGGCCGCAAGGGCTCGTCCTTCGGTCCGCGCGAACAGGGCAAGTACGCCACCGAGTTCTTCACCACGGTCAAGACCGCCTACACGCTGGCCTGACCGCCGACTTCACGGCCCGGGCGCGAACGAGGCGGCCCGGGCGACTCAAAAGGTACTGAGACTATGAAGAAGAAAGCTGAATGGCCGCGCAGACTGCGCTCCTACGACTGGTTCGGCGGCACCGGCAAGAACGCGATCATGCATCGCTCCTGGATGAAGAACCAGGGCCTGCCGGCCGATACGTTCGATGGTCGCCCGATCATCGGCATCTGTAATACCTGGTCGGAGCTGACCCCCTGCAACGCGCATCTGCGCGATCTTGCAGAGCGCGTGAAGCGCGGGGTCTACGAGGCGGGCGGCTTCCCCGTCGAATTTCCTGTCTTCTCCGTTGGCGAAAGCACGCTGCGCCCGACGGCTATGATGTTCCGCAACCTTGCAGCCATGGACGTCGAAGAGGCGATCCGCGGCAATCCGGTCGATGGCGTCGTGCTGCTCGGCGGCTGCGACAAGACTACGCCGAGCCTGCTGATGGGTGCAGCTTCCGTCGACATCCCGGTCATCCTCGTGTCCGGCGGCCCGATGCTGAACGGCAAGTGGCGCGGCAAGGATGTCGGCTCCGGCACGGCGATCTGGCAGTTCTCGGAAATGGTCAAGTCCGGCGAGATGTCACTCGACGAATTCATGGATGCGGAACAGGGCATGGCCCGCTCGGCCGGCAGCTGTATGACCATGGGTACGGCCTCGACCATGGCGTCGATGGCCGAAGCGCTCGGGATGACGCTGCCCGGCAACGCCGCCATTCCGGCCGTCGATGCCCGTCGCCGTGTCATCTCGCAGCTTTCCGGCCGGCGTATCGTCGACATGGTGAAGGAGGATCTGAAGCCTTCCGACATCCTGACGAAGGAAGCTTTTGAAAACGCGATCCGCGTCAACGGTGCCGTCGGCGGTTCGACCAACGCCGTCTTGCACCTGCTGGCGCTGGCCGGCCGCGTCGGCGTCGATCTGTCGCTCGACGATTGGGATCGTCTGGGCCGCGAAGTGCCGACGATCGTCAACCTGCAGCCGTCGGGCAAGCACCTGATGGAAGAGTTCTATTATGCCGGCGGCCTGCCTGTCGTCATCAAGGCAGTCGGCGAAATGGGCCTGCTGCACAAGGATGCTATCACCGTCACCGGCGACACGATCTGGGCCGGCGTCAAGGATGTGGTCAACTACAATGACGACGTCATCGTTCCCAGGGAGAAGGCGCTGACGCAGTCGGGCGGCATCGCGGTTCTGCGCGGCAATCTTGCGCCGAAGGGCGCGGTCTTGAAGCCGTCGGCCGCTTCGCCGCATCTGATGCAGCACAAGGGCCGCGCCGTGGTCTTCGAAAGTATCGAGGACTATCACGCCCGCATCAACCGCGACGATCTCGACATCGACGAGACCTGCATCATGGTGCTGAAATATTGCGGCCCGAAGGGTTATCCGGGCATGGCCGAGGTCGGCAACATGGGCCTGCCGCCCAAGGTGCTGAAGAAGGGCATCACCGACATGATCCGCATTTCCGACGCGCGCATGTCCGGCACGGCCTACGGCACCGTCATCCTGCATACCGCGCCGGAAGCAGCCGATGGCGGCCCGCTGGCGCTGGTCCAGAACGGCGACATCATCGCCGTCGACGTCCCGGCCCGCACGATCCAGCTCGAGGTTTCGGATGAGGAACTGGCGAAGCGCCGCGCCGCCTGGGTTTCGCCGGTCAAGCCGCTCAACGGCGGCTACGGCGGTCTGTATGTGAAGTCGGTCATGCAGGCCGATACCGGCGCCGACCTCGACTTCCTCGTCGGCCCACGCGGCTCGGAAATCCCGAACAACCGCGACAGCCACTGAAACGAATGCCTGAATTGAAAAAGGGGGCGGGGCGGAAGCCCCGCCCTTTTCATAAGTCGCTATAGAAATGCCAGGAAAGTGCGCGGCGATCTTCCGCGCGGAATCGCACAACAACGATGAGATGGAGCGGCCCAGCCATTCCCGTCGAACGCAGTGCCGCTCTTAACTCTGGCTTTGATTTTGACTTTGCCCCTGGCTCGCGACCGTCACCTTCACCGTGAGGGTCTCGCCCGGCGTGCCGACCCGCATGCCGGAGACGGGGGCCGCGTCGCGGTAGCAGAGGCCCGTCGCGATGCGAACATAACGGGCATCGGGGCAGACGTCGTTGGCCGGGTCGAAGCCGACCCAGCCAAGGCCGGGAATATGCGCTTCGGCCCAGGCGTGCGTTGCGGCCTGCTCGTTCTTGCCGTCCATCATGAGATAGCCGGAGACATAGCGCGCCGGAATGCGCAATGCGCGGGCGCCGGCGATGAAGATATGGGCATGATCCTGGCAGACACCGCTTTTGGCTTCCAGTGCCTGCTCCGCCGTTGTCTCGGTGTCGCTGGTGCCCGGTTTGTATTCCACCGTTTGATGGATCGCGGACATCAGGGCATGCATCTTGCCGAGTTCGTTGTCGCCGGAAATATTGCGCAGCAGATCTTTCGTCAGTTTGCCGGCCTTGGTGCGTGGCGATTCCCGCAGGTAGAGCCAAAGCGGAGCGAAGCCGAGATGCTCTCCCATGACTCCGTTGAGATCCTGCGTTTCGACTTCGCCGGTCGCGCTGATTCTCGTTGCCTCCTGCTGGCCGTCGAGCGAGACGAGGGTAATGCGATTGCCGAACTGGTCGTCATACTCGACTTCCGGACTGGCGCCCTCGACGGACAGTTTCCAGTTCAGGACCGTTTGCCCGACATCCGTCAGCGGGGTGAGGCGCAAGCGTTGCAGGGAGAATTGCGCCGGCTCGTGGTAGCGATATTCGGTGATGTGGCTGATCGTCAGTCTCATGATATCGCCCACCTACTCATAGAACCGGTAGCCATCGGAAATCTCCGCGCCAAGCTTGTTGTTGTGGGCGACGAAATCCTCGAGGAATTCGTGCAGGCCCTGGTCCATGATGCGCTTGATCGTCAGCCGCTGCAGCGACTGGCGGATCGTTTCGGCCGTATCGTGGGCCGGCAGCCGTGTTTCGTATTCGGCGCTGAGATAACCCATGTTGCTGACGATCTTGTCGTAGCAATAGGCAAGCGAGCGCGGCATCTGCCCGTTCAGGATCAGGAAATCGGCAATGTTGGCAGGCTTGTACTCGGGATCGTAGGCCCATTTGTAGGCCCGATGCGCCGAGACGGACCGCAGGATCGATTCCCATTGCGCATTGTCGAGCGAGGAGCCGACATGCGAGACGGACGGCAGCAGGACGTAATATTTCACGTCGAGGATGCGGGCCGTATTGTCGGCGCGTTCGATGAAGGTGCCGATGCGGGCGAAGTTATAGAGTTCGTTGCGTAGCATCGAGCCGTGGAAGGCGCCGCGGATCAGCCCGGCGCGCTGCTTGATGACGTCGATCGTTTCCGGCAGCTCGGCCGTTTTCAGCTTCTTGCCGAGCAGCGACTTCAGTTCGATCCAGCATTCGTTGGTGGCCTCCCAGGTGTCGCGGGTCAGGGCCGTGCGTACCATGCGGGCGTTGTTGCGGCCGTATTCGATGCAGGACATCACGCTCGATGGATTGGTGCGATCGCGCATCAGATAATCGATCGCGTCGGTGCCGGTCAGCTTGCCGTGCACTTCATTGTAGGCTTCGCGCACGCCGGCGCTTTGCAGGACGCCGTCCCAGTCGTCATCGACGGCGCCGCTGCGCGTCAGCGACATGCGTTGCCCGGCATCGACCAGGCGCGCTATGTTTTCCGCACGCTCGATATAGCGGAACATCCAGTAGAGGCCATTCGCGGTTCTTCCAAGCATGTCCGTTTCAGTCCTCCAGAACCCAGGTGTCTTTGGTGCCGCCACCCTGGCTGGAATTGACCACCAGCGAGCCTTCCTTCAGCGCCACGCGGGTCAGCCCGCCGGGGATGATCCGTACCTTGTCGGACACGAGAACATAGGGCCGCAGGTCGACATGCCGCGGCGCAATGCCCTTGTTGACCAGGATCGGCACGGTCGACAGCGAAAGGGTCGGCTGCGCGATGTAGTTGTTCGGCTTGCTCCTGAGCTTTTCTGCAAAGGCCGTCCGCTCCTTCTTCGTGGCCGTCGGGCCGACGAGCATGCCGTAGCCGCCGGAGCCGTGGACCTCCTTGACGACGAGATCGGCGAGATTATCCAGCACATATTTCAGGCTGTCGGGCTCCGAACAGCGCCAGGTCGGCACGTTCTCGAGGATCGGCTTGCGGCCGGTGTAGAATTCGACGATCTCCGGCATATAGGAGTAGATGGCCTTGTCGTCGGAAATGCCGGTGCCGGGCGCATTGGCGATCGTGATGTGGCCGGCGCGATAGACATCCATGATGCCGGGAATGCCGAGCGCGGAATCCGGGCGGAAGGTGAGGGGGTCGAGGAAATCGTCATCGACGCGGCGATAGAGCACGTCGATGGCCTCGTAGCCGCGCGTCGTGCGCATCTTCACCTTGCCGTCGATGACGCGAAGGTCCGAGCCTTCCACCAGCTCCACGCCCATCATGTCGGCAAGGAAGGAATGCTCGTAATAGGCGGAGTTGTAGATGCCGGGCGTCAGCACGGCGACGCGCGGCTTGCCGCTACAGCCGGGAGGGGCGAGCGACGCCAGGCTCTGGCGCAGCAGCAGCGGATAGTCTTCGACGCGTTGCACCTTGTTCTGATGAAACAGCTCCGGAAACATCTGCATCATCGTTTCACGGTTTTCCAGCATGTAGCTGACGCCGGAAGGCGTGCGGGCATTGTCCTCCAGCACATAGAACTGATCTTCGCCGGTGCGGACGATGTCGGTGCCGACGATGTGGGTATAGACACCACCCGGCGGCCGGAAGCCGATCATCTCGGGCAGGAAGGCGTCGTTTTTCTCGATCAGCTCGCGCGGGATGCGGCCGGCGCGGATGATTTCCTGCTTGTGATAGATATCGTGAAGGAAAGCATTGAGTGCGACGACCCGCTGTTCGATGCCCTGGGCGAGCTTGCGCCATTCCCGGCCTGATATGATGCGGGGGATAATGTCGAAAGGAATGAGCTTTTCGGAGGAGTCTGCGTGTCCGTAAACCGCGAAGGTAATCCCCGTCTTCCGGAAGATGTTTTCCGCATCGCGGGATTTGGCAATGAGATGGCCTCTATCCTGGCCTGAGTACCACTCGAAGTATTTCTCGTAAGGCGCGCGCGGATTTTCATCCGCAGTCATCATTTCATCAAATGCCAAAGGTGCGGTCCCCGTATTTTTTTCCATTTGAATACAACAATTTCGACAATGCAAGAACTATGCGCAGTTGGCCGCACGAATTTCGCCAAACCGAAAAATGGAGGATTTGCCCGTATTTAGCGATGGCGCTTTCTCTATTTGCCGCGTCTCGTCCTTGCACAGGGATCAAAATTTAAGCATCTGCTTCTTTTGCAGACTGCACTTCGGGATGGCGGCTCTGCTTTCCTGAAGCTGTGCGACGGCACGTATGCGGTGAAGAAAAATTGATCGCTGTTTTCAGCAGATCGATTTTGACCGCGTTGCTGCCATCGGCTATCAGCCTGCAGCCCCTCGCGCGGCATTCCGAGTTCGCCCCCGTTTCGGTTCCCGCGCATCACACGCATAGCGGTCCATTTTCATGTCCCTCGATAAGTTCGCGCCGGCGATTTTCGTCTTTCTATGGTCCACCGGCTGGATCGTCGCCAAGTATGCCTCGCTGCATTCGGGTCCGTTCACGTTCCTGATGATGCGCTATGCGCTGTCGGCGCTCGCTTTCGTGCTGCTCTGTTCGATCGTCGGCGCCAGGTGGCCGCGCGACTGGTCGAGCGTGTTTCGCGCCATCTATTCCGGCATGTTCCTGCATGGCCTCTATCTGGCCGGCCTGTGGTGGGCGATTGCCGAAGGCGTGCCGGCCGGCATTTCCGGCATCATCGCGGCGCTGCAGCCTCTGATGACCGCGATGGCCGCGCCGTTTCTCGTCGGCGAACGGCTGCAGCCGATCCAGCGCGTCGGCCTGCTGCTCGGTTTTCTCGGCATTGCCATCGCGATCTCGCCGAAGCTCCTGACGACCGACGCGGCCGACCTCTGGCAGGCCGCGGTTCCCCTGGCCGTCAATCTGCTGGCGATGGTGTCGGTGACTTACGGCACGCTCTACCAGAAGCGGCACCTGCAGACCGGAGACCTGCGCACCATCGCGACATTGCAATATGTCGGGGCGCTGATCGTGACCGTGCCGCTGGCCTTCATATTCGAGGACCTCCATTTCGACGGGACGCAGGAGGCTATCGTCGCCTTGCTCTGGTCTGTCTTCGGTCTCTCCATGGGTGCGGTCGGCCTGCTGCTCTATCTCATCCGGCGCGGCCAGGTTTCGCGTGCGGCATCGCTGATCTACCTCATGCCGCCGGCCGTCGCCATCGAAGCGGCGATTGCCTTTGGCGAGCCGCTGACGCTGCCGATCGTCATCGGCACGGTCATCGTCGTGATCGGCGTCTATCTCACCAACCGGCGCGCGGCGGATGTGGTGCCGGAATAGGCTGGCCCGGAGCGGTTCCGCATTTCACGGAATCGCTCTATCCTTGTTTTTACGCGATTCCGGACGGAAAATCGTTGCGCTGATCCAAAAAACAAGGGGGCCAATCGGCCCCCTTGTCTGTCATCTATGGGTCTATCGTATCAGGCGCGTTCGCGGCGTTGGCCGCCATTGCCCGGGCCGCGACGGCGCATGCGGCCATTGCCGGCGTTGCGCTGTTCGCCCTGGCCACGCTCCTCGCCATGACGGCCTGCCGGACGGCCATGAGCGTGGCGCTGTCCGCGATGGGCACCGCCCTCATGAGCTGCGCCATTGCCATTCGCGGCATTGCCGTGATGCGGCTTGCGCGCCGGACGGAAATCGGACGTCGATGCGAGATCGTTGTCTACTTCCGGGCGCGGCGTCTGCTCGTTGCGGCGCTGGCCGCGGAAATCGGCGTTGCGGTTGTTTTCCCGTTGCGGGCGGTCTTCGCGCGGGCGACGTTCCTGACGCTCGCCGTTCTGGCCGCGGGCTTCGCCGTTTTCCTTGTCGAAGAAGGGACGACGGGCCGGACGAGCCGGGCGACCTTCGGCGCGACCCTGGCCTGCGCCACGGCCCTGACCCTGACCTTGACCCTGGCCGCCGCGACCCTTGCCGCGAACGGGACGGCCGCGATCGGCCGGAGCCTCACCGCTGGCGACGGCAATCTCGATGCCCATCAGGCGCTCGATGTCGCGCAGCAGGCGGATTTCATCCGGCGCGCAGAAGGCGATGGCAATGCCGTCGCGGCCGGCGCGCGCGGTGCGGCCGATGCGATGGACATAGGCGTCCGGAACTTCTGGCAGGTCGAAGTTGTAGACATGCGAAACGCCGGGGATATCGATGCCGCGGGCGGCGACGTCGGTTGCGACGAGAACGCGGACCTCACCATCACGGAAGCCCTTGAGCGCGCGCTCGCGCTGGCCCTGGCTCTTGTTGCCGTGAATGGAGGCGGCAGCAAAACCGACGTGATCGAGGTGCTTCATCAGCTTCTCGGCGCCATGCTTGGTGCGCAGGAAGACGATGGCGCGGCCATCCGGATTGGCGGAGATCGTTTCCTTGAGGATTTCGGTCTTGTGGTTCTGGCCGGCGACGAAGTGAACATACTGTTCCACCTTGTCGGCCGCTTTACCCGGAGGCGAGACTTCGACCTTGACCGGGTTGTTCAGATAATCGGAAGCGAGATCGGCGATCGCCTTCGGCATGGTGGCCGAGAACAGCAGCGTCTGGCGCTTGGCAGGCACGAGCTTGGCGATCTTTCGCAGGTCGTGGATGAAGCCGAGATCGAGCATCTGGTCGGCCTCGTCGAGGACGAGGTGGGTGACGTGGCCGAGCGACAGGGCGCGGCGGTTGATGAGATCGAGGAGACGGCCCGGCGTGGCGACGAGGATGTCGGTGCCGCGCTCGAGCTGAAGCTGCTGCTTGTTGATCGACGCGCCGCCGACTACGAGGTTAATGCGCAGCGGCGACTTGCGGACGAAGAGCTTGAGGTTGTCGGCGATCTGGTTCACCAGTTCGCGGGTCGGGGCGAGGATCAGCGTGCGGACGGTACGGTTGTCGGGGCGCTTGGCGTCCTTCAGCAGCATTTCGATGATCGGGAGGCCGAATGCGGCCGTCTTGCCGGTGCCGGTCTGGGCGAGGCCGATGAGATCGCGGCCCTGGAGAACGAGCGGAATCGCCTGTGCCTGGATGGGCGTCGGCGTCGCGAAGTTGTTCTGCGACAGCGTGTCGACGATCTGCTTGGAGAGGCCAAGCGAGTGAAAATCGGTCAATTCAATACCTTTCGGGGGCGCCAAAGCAAATAGGCCGGGTCGCACCATGCGGTCCGGTCTGTCTCTGGCGTCAAGAACCCCGCGTGAAGTGGGAACTTGTAAGTTGGAAAAAGCTTTCCAGCGCATCCGACCGTCTTGGGGTACGGTCTCTTCATATCAAGCGCTTTTGTCCTTCTCTTGCGTACGTCTAGTCCCGCAGGGCACGCTCACGCGGCGGCCGGAAGGTGAAAGCTGAGGCGCATTTGGTCCTAATTGCTGCCAAAGTCAAGGGGTGTGAGCAAAAGCTTTTCAACAGACAGACGAAAATGCCGCCGGAAAACCGACGGCATTCGAGATCGGAGATAGACTGACAGGGACGCCGCCGGCACCGTGCGGGGCGTCAGGCTTCAGCGGCAGACCTCGACACGATAGGGCCGTCCCCAGCCATCGTGGCGCCAGGCCCAATAGCATCTGGGGTAGGGGCGCACGTAAACGCGCTCATAGACCGGGCCGGCGTAATAGGCCGGATAGGCGGGGTAGGCAGGATAATAGGCCGGGTAGGCCGGTCGCATGGCTCCCGCCACCAGGGCGCCGCCGACGACACCGGCGGCAAGACCGCCGAAAATGGCGCCGCGCTCGGAGGCGCCGGCAGAGGTGGTGGTTACGGTGGCGGCGCTGCCAAGTGTCAGCGCGATCAAACCGGCCGTCGTTAAAGTGCGAAGCACAGACATTGAGATCCCTTTCCCAAAACAGAGGCCTCCCAGCCGAAGCCGGATTTGAAGGTGCAGGGCAAAGGGGGCGAAGTCGCGGCTAAAACATGGACCGCGACATTAAATTTCGTTCATGATGGAGCGGACGAAACTCGTTGATTTTCAGCTAGAAATCGGTGGGAACGCCACCTTCTTCCTTGCGCTTGGCGACGAAGGCGTCGAGCTCTTCCTCTATGGCCGGATCGAGCGGCGGTTGCTCATAGCGGGCGAGCGTTTCCTTGAAGATGCGGTTGGCATGATCGTAGGTTGTGGGCCTGCCGGCTTCCGTCCAGGTCTCGTGGTTTCGCCAGTCCGAGAGGATCGGCGAGTAGAAGGCGGTTTCGTAGCGCGCGAGCGTGTGTGCCGTGCCGAAATAATGGCCGCCGGGACCGACATCGCGCACGGCCTCCAGCGCCAGGGCGTCGGCGCTGACATCGAGCGGCGCCAGGAATTCCGCGACCATCTGCAGCATGTCGATGTCGAGGATGAATTTCTCGAAGGAGGCCGTCAGGCCGCCCTCGCTCCAGCCGGCGGCGTGCAGAACGAAATTGCCGCCGCCCTGGGTCAAAGCCCACAGGGAGAGGGCCGATTCGTAGGCCGCCTGGGCATCGAGCGTGTTGGAAGCATTGGTGTTCGAGGTGCGGTAGGGAATGCCGTAGCGGCGGGCGAGCTGGCCGCCGGCAATCACGGCCTTCATATATTCCGGCGTGCCGAAGGCGGGCGCTCCCGTCTTCATGTCGACGTTGGAGGTAAAGCCGCCATACATGACCGGCGCGCCCCTGCGCACCATCTGTGTGAAGGCGATGCCGCAGAGCGCCTCGGCATTCTGCTGCACCAGCGCGCCGGCGATCGTGACGGGCGCCATGGCGCCTGCCAGCGTGAACGGCGTGACCACCACGACCTGGCCGCGCGACGACATTTCGATGATGCCTTGCAGCATCGGCCCGTCGAGACGCAGCGGTGAGGAGGAGTTGATGATGGTGAAGAGCGAGGGTTCGCGCTCCATCTGCTCCATGCTGATGCCGCGGCCGATGCGGGCGATCTCGATGGCGTCGAGATTGCGCTGCTTGCCGAGCGAATAGCAGTGAAAAGCCTTGTCGGTGAGCTTCACGATGTCGGACAGGCAATCGAGATGGCGCACCGAGGCGTGGATATCGACGGGTTCGACGGGATAGCCGCCGGTCATGTGGATGACGTCGAAGGACTGGGCGAGCTTGATGAGCTTGCGGAAATCCTCCTGATTGCCGGCTCTCCTGCCGCCTTCGCGGTCTGCGACGAAGGGCGCGGAGGCAACCTGGGCGAAGACGAGGTTACGGCCGCCGATCTGGACACTTCTGAGCGGGTTACGGGCATGCAGGGTGAAGGTCGAGGGCACGGAGGCGATCAACTCCATGATCATGCCGCGGTCGAAGCGCACGCGTTCCTTGCCCGGCGTGACATCGGCGCCGGCGGCCTTCATCCGTTCGCGCGCTTCCGGCAGGATGATGTCCATGCCGATCTCTTCGAGAATGGTCAGGGAGGCGTTGTGAATGTCGTCCAGCGCCTCGGGAGACAGGAGTTCCGTGTGAGCGAGATTGTTGACGAGATTGAGGTATTTCGTGCCGCTCGGCTTGCGGCTGCGCTCGGCCCCGCGCCCGCCGGCACGCCGCCGCCGCTCCCCTGTCGCCGCCGCATTCTGCGCTTCGTTCAGGGTCAGGCTTGCTTCGTCGCTCATGACACTCGCTCCCAGTGATCGGTCGGGGCGACAAACGTTCGGCGAGAGCCGCGCTGCCGCTCCATGTCCTTGTTTTTACGCAGTTCCGGAGCGACGACCGCCGCAGACGCCTCCGGGATTGCTTCATGGGATTCTTGGCAGAGTTTACGGCCGCGTGCTGTCGTTGTTTGCGACCACGGCATGACCGTTATAGGATAGTGCATGGTCAGAACGCGACGTGGCCGCGATGGTTAAACATGGTTAACGGCTTGTTAAAGCGACATGTGCTAGAGCGTGGTCTCATGAACTGTCATGCGTGGTGAGAAGAGAGGCTCCATTTGACCCTGGACGGTGAACTGCTTGACATAGCGTGCCACCGGATCGCCTATCTGGACAGGCCCGCCTACATCAAGAACAGCGAACTGCGCTACGTCGCCGTCAACGAAGCCTATGCGCGTTTTTTCGGGCGTGAGATTTCCGATTTCATCGGCAATCGCAGCCATGATCTTCTCGATGCAGCCGAAAGCGCCGACAGGGAGGACAGGGAGCGCCGCGCGCTCGTCTTCGGCTCGGAAGAGGTGGCGCTGTGCTTCGATGCGTCGGGCCGCCGACGTTCGCGCGTCCAGATCGAAAGCTTCTCTCCTTCGGAAGAGCGCGTCTACATATTTGGCATATTTCTCGCCGCTTCGGCGGCAGAGCACGATGTTTCCGCTGCCGGGGCAGTGCGCAAGGATGTCGAGGAAGCCGGTTTTTTTCGCAGCGTTCTGGAAGACCTGCCGGTCGCCACCTTCGTGCGTGACGAGGACCATCGGCTGATCTATGCCAATGCCGCGCATGCCGACATCATCGGGCTCGACCTTGCGGAAATGCTGGGGAAGACCGAGCGCGAGATGTTCGACGTCGGCGCCGACGACTTCTTCGCGGAAAACGAGGCCGTGCTGCGCGAAGGGCGAGGGCATGAATTCGAAAGCGAGATCGTCAACCGGCAGCAGGTGAAGCGCCCGGTGAGGATTCGCCTCAATCGTGCGACGACGAACGGCAGGCACTATGCCATCGGTTCCGTGACCGATACCTCGGCACTGAAGCAGCGGGAGACGCAGCTGATCGAGGCGCAGGCCCGCGCCGAGGCGCTGCACCAGGATCTCGACAATATTCTCCGTTCGATGCCGATCGGCGTTCTGATCCACAACAGCGACTATATCGTGGAATACGTCAACGACGCCTTCTACGACATCTGGGAGTTTTCGAGGCAGGATCGCTTCGAAGGCCGCCCCTATCGCGATCTGATCGCCAAACACTACGAGCTGGCACGCTTCGGCGCCGATAGCCGCAGCATCGACGACATTTATCAGGCGCGTCTGGCAGCGCTGCGCAAGGCAGGAGAGCATCTGCAGACGGAAGTGAACTTTGCCGACGACAAATCCGTCATCATCGATGCCCGCCGGATCTCGAACGGCCGGACGCTGATGACCTACACGGATATTTCCTCCGTCAGGCAGCAATCACAGGAAATCACCGAGACCCGCCTGGCGCTGGAACGTCTCGGCGAGCTCATGGCCGATGCCATGCAGGCCATGTCGCAGGGACTGCTGATCGTGCAGGACGGCACCATCATGCTGGCAAACGACAGGCTGAAGGACATGTTGAGGTTGCCGGCGGAGCTCCTTGATGTCGGCAGAAACTGGTCTGCGGCCTTCGACTATTGTGCGCAACGCGGCGATTTCGGCGACGAGTCCGAAACCCTGCGGAAATCGTGGGGTGAGAACGTCGCGTCGGGCAAGCCGATCTCCTGCGTGTTCCAGGTCGTCGGCGATCGCTGGATGCAGCTCGACGCTGCGATCGGCGAGCACCGCCGCTGGACGGTGGTGCTGACGGACGTCACCGACATGAAGGAACGCGAGGCCGACCTGCAGATGCTGCTGGCGCGCAGCAACGCGGCGGACCGGGCGAAATCCGAATTCCTCACCCATATGAGCCATGAAATCCGCACGCCGATGAACGGCGTTCTCGGCATGGCGGAATTGCTCGGCAAGACGGATCTGGATGCCCGGCAAAAGACCTTCGTCGACATCATCGTCAAATCCGGCAATGCGTTGATGACCATCATCAACGACATTCTCGATTTTTCCCGCATCGACACCGGCGAGATGCATCTGCGCAAGATGACGTTCGATCCCGCCGAGGCCGTCGAAGATATCGCGACCTTGCTGGCCGCGGCCGCATCGGAAAAGAATATCGAGTTGATGGTCCGCATCGCCCCCGGCGTGCCGGCGGCAATGCTCGGCGATGCCGGCCGCTTCCGGCAGATCGTGACCAACCTCGTCGGCAACGCGATCAAGTTCACCGAGCGCGGTCATGTGCTGGTGGAGCTGGACAGCCAGCCGGCGCCGGACGACGATATATTGCTCGTGCTTCGTATCGAAGACACGGGGATCGGCATTCCCGACGACAAGCTCGATACGATCTTCGACAAGTTCTCGCTGGCGGATTCGTCCTTTGCACGGCGTCTCGAAGGATCGGGTCTCGGCCTCGCCATCACGGCCGGCCTCGTCGATCTTTTCGGCGGATCGCTGTCCGTCGAAAGCGAGTGGGGCAAGGGGTCGGTCTTCACGGTTCATCTGCCGATGCCGCTGGTCGCCGCGCGCGGCGACGCTCCGGAATTGCCGGCCAATGTGAAGCAGGCCGGAATATTGATCGTGGAAGACGATGAAACCCATCGGCGCATCTTGACCGAGCAACTGGCGCAATGGGGTTTCGACGGGCACGCCGCGGAGAATGGCGAGATTGCGCTTGCTATCCTGAATGCCGCTTTCGATATGGGCGTATCGGTCGATGCGATCATCATCGACGACGGTATTCGCGATATGAGCGGTTATCAGGTGGCGAGCGCCGTTCGCGCAGATCCACGCTTCGACATGCTGCCGATCGTGTTTCTCACATCGATGGGCGTCGCCGGCTTCGACAAGGAGTTTGGCGCTGTCGACGGGCAGGCGCATCTGATGAAACCGGTACGCTCGAACGTGCTGCGCAACACGATCATCGATGTCGTGAGGACGGCGCGGCGGAAGCAGGCGGACGAGCAATCGGGCCTTGCCGCGCAGCACTTGCCGATGGAGACGGAGGTTGCCTCCGCGCCGGACGCCACCGAGCAGATGACGCCGGCCAGAGGCGGCAGCGCGCTCGACGTTCTCGTCGCCGAGGATAACGAGGTGAACCAGATCGTCTTCACGCAGATCCTGCAGGCGACCGGCCTGCGCTTTCTCGTGGTGGAGAACGGTCAGGCGGCTGTTGATGCATGGCGTCAGCTGCGGCCCTCGCTGATCCTCATGGACGTTTCCATGCCCGTCATGAACGGCCATCAGGCGACGCGCATGATCCGGCAATTCGAGGCGCAGCTCGGACAGGAACGGCATGTCCCCATCGTCGGCGTAACGGCGCAGGCGCTGGATGTCGACCGCATCAACTGCATGCAATCCGGCATGGACGACTGCCTGTCAAAACCGATCAGCCCCGAAATTCTCGAGGCCAAGATCCAGCGCTATCTCGGCGACGCGGTTTTTCAGGCCGATCGTTCCAAGAACTAGAAAGCAATTCCAGGAAAAGTGAACGGCAGCTTTCCGTTTGGACTTGCGGGAAGACAAAAGGATAGGGCGTTTTCGTGTTCGATGAAAAGCAGGAATGCTCTAGGCAGGCTTGACGCCGCAAAGCATTTCCCGCTTGCCGGCGAAGCCTTTGCGCCGTTCCACTGCAAATCCCGCCGCTTGCAGGTTTCGCCGAACGAAGCCGGCGGCGGCATAGGTGGCGAAAGTGCCGTCGGGAGACGTCCTGTCGTAGAGCGCACGCATGAGCTCCGGCGACCACATGTCGGCATTGCGCGAGGGTGCGAAGCCATCGAGATACCAGGCATCGAAGCCCGGCGCCGCGCGGCTCACGCCTTCAAGGGCCGGACCGCAGACGACGCTGAGGTGCGTATGTGCATCGAGCGTCAGTGACACAACGCCCTGCGGATCGACCGGCCAGGCATCGGTGAGAGCCTGACGCTCCCCATCGATTTCAGGCCAGTGCGACAGCGCGCGGCCGATCTCCTCGGCGCGCATGGGGTAGAGTTCGAAGGACATGAAGTGCAGTTTCGCGCCGGGCGCGGACAACTGCCGCCATTGGCGCCATGTTTCGCAGAAATTCAGCCCCGTGCCGAAGCCGAGTTCGCCGATGAGGAAGTTTTGCCGTCCCTGCCAGCGGGCGGGCAGGCCGTTGCCCGCCAGGAAGACATGGCCGCATTCCAGCCGGCCGTCCGTCTGGCAATAAAAATGGTCGCCAAATGCCGTCGAATAGGGCATATCGCCGTCGCGCCATTCGAGCTCCGGGCTTGCCGCATTGGTTTCGGACGCTTCTGTCCGATCGGAAACTGGATCTGTCATGGAAAGAGCCGATAATCCTCCGCGACCTGCCGGTCAATCGTCCGTCGATCTGCTGATCGTCGGCGGCGGCATCATGGGCCTGTGGGCGGCCGTTCATGCCGAGCGTTTCGGCATTCAGGCATTGCTTGTCGATGCGGGCCGGTTCGGGCAGGGGGCGAGCGGCGGCCTGCTGGGCGCGCTGATGCCGCACATGCCGGACAAATGGTCCGGCAAGAAGCAGTTTCAGTTCGACGCGCTCATTTCGCTGGAAGAGGAGATCGTGGCGCTGGAGGCGGAGACCGGGCTTTCGGCGGGCTACCGCCGCTCCGGCCGCCTGATCCCGCTGCCGAAACCGCATCTGAGACAGATCGCGCTCGGTCACTCCCAGGATGCGGAAGTGCATTGGCGGCATGAAGACCGTCGGTTTCACTGGCATGTGCTCGATGCGCCTCCCGTCGAAGGCTGGATCGAGCCTTCCGCTGCGGAAAGCGGGTTCGTCTTCGATACCTTGGCAGCGCGCGTCGCGCCCCGCGCCTTGCTGGCGATGCTGCGCAAATTTCTGACCGCGGCGCGGCATGTCCGGTTTGCCGAGGGCATTGCCGTCGAGAATATTGATCCCGGCAGAGGGCTGGCCCGCACGAATGAGGGCGACGTTCGATTCGGGCGCTGCATCCTTGCCGCCGGGCATCGGTCGTTTCCAATCCTGGACGGGCTGACGGAGGGCCGCAAAGCCTCGCTCGGCCAACCGGTCAAGGGGCAGGCGGCCATGCTGAAAGCCGATATCGACGGCGCCCTACCGGTTATTTTCCGGGATGGGCTCTACATCGTTCCGCATGAGGGGGGATTGGTCGCCGTCGGCAGCACGAGCGAGAACCGCTTTGCGGATCCGCTGTCGACGGACGGGCAGCTGGACGATCTGCTCGTCGCCGCGCGCGCCATGGCGCCGGTGCTGGCCGGCGCGAAGGTGCTCGAACGCTGGGCGGGCCTGCGCCCGAAAGCGGTGGATCGGGACCCGATGGTCGGCGCGCACCCGGATCATCCGGCCCTCATTGCCTTGACCGGGGGCTTCAAGGTGAGTTTCGGTCTGGCGCATCGGCTGGCCGAGACGGCGGTGCGGGAGGCGGCGGATATGCCGCTTCGCTTCCAGTTGCCGCAGACTTTCACTTTAGCAAGTCATATTTCAGCCGTGTCACATAAAACGTGAGTTCACGCCCCTTTCGGTTCGTCAATCTGTCACGCAAATCACCTATCTCCTTGGCCGTCGGTGCCGGTCCGGTCAGCCGGCTTGTCGCGCTCTGGAGGAGATTTTTATGCGCTACGCCATTTGCTTCACGCCGTCCGCGAGCGACCCGCTGACGCTTGTGGCGGCGACGTGGCTCGGTCGCAACGTCTATTCCGGCGAGATGGTCGATCCACCCGCGATCCGCGGGCTTGGTATCCATGAGATCGCCTTTTACACCGCGGTTCCCCGCCGTTATGGCTTCATGGGCCTGCTGAAGGCACCGTTCCGGCTGGCGGAGAATATGTCCGAGGCGGGGCTGCTGCGCGAGTTGATGCGGTTTTCCGGAACCATCACGCCCTTCGAAATCCCCAGGCTGGAAGTTGCGCGGCTCGGCGGCGCCCTGGGGCTGGTTCCTTCCGTGCCGAGCCAGCAAATAAACTTCCTGGCGGCATCGCTGGTGCAGGCTTTCGACCATTACAGGGCGCCGTTGAGCGAAGCGGAGATCGAACGCATCGACCCGGACGGTCTTTCGGCGGCGCAATTTGCCAATCTCCATCGCTGGGGCCATCCGCATGTCATGGAGGAGTTCCGTTTCCAGATGATGTTGACGGGCACGGTCAGTCTCTGCGACATGCCGCGCATCGAGGGCGTCCTGCGCGATGTCTTCGAGCCGGCCCTGGCCGTACCGGTGCCCGTGTCCAACATCGCCCTGATGGTTGAGGAGGGGTCCGGCGGTCCCTTCCGGGTGCATTCGCTGCATCCGATGGGCAAGGTGAGCGCACGGAAGATCGCCTAGAATATCGGTTGGCGGTTGCTCCAATACCTCGCTTTGAAGCGAAAGTGATTTTCCCACTTTCCGTCTCGACTTTCCCCGCGTGAATGTTACCGTTCCGCCATTAGAGAAGGTGCTTCAATGACGGAAATCTACCCCCGCAATCTCATCGGCTATGGCCGCAACACGCCGGATCCGAAATGGCCCGGCGATGCCCGCGTCGCGGTGCAGTTCGTGATCAATTATGAAGAGGGCGGGGAAAGCTGCATTCTCGACGGCGATCTGGCTTCCGAGAACCTGCTCTCCGAGATCGTCGGCGCGGCTCCCTGGCCGAATCAGCGCAATCTCAACATGGAGTCGATCTACGAATACGGATCGCGCGCCGGTTTCTGGCGGCTGTGGCGCATGTTCACCGAACTCAAGGTTCAGGCGACCGTCTATGGTGTGACGCTCGCCATGGCACGCAACCCGGAAGCGGTTGCCGCCATGAAGGAAGCCGGCTGGGAAATTGCGAGCCACGGCTACCGCTGGCTGGAATACAAGGATTTTTCCGAGGATCTGGAGCGCAAGCACATCCTCGAGGCCGTGCGGCTGCATACTGAGCTGACCGGCGAACGGCCCTACGGCATGTATCAGGGCAAGCCATCCGACAACACGCTGCGGCTGGTGATGGAGGAGGGCGGTTTCCTCTATTCCTCCGATTCCTATGCCGACGATCTGCCCTTCTGGATCGACGGCCTGAACGGCAAGCCATTCCTGATCATCCCCTATACGCTCGAAACCAACGATATGCGTTTCGCGACGCCGCAGGGCTTCAATTCCGGCGACCAGTTCTTCACCTACCTGAAGGATGCCTTCGACACGCTCTATGAAGAGGGCAAGCAGGGCAGCCCGAAGATGATGTCTGTCGGGCTGCATTGCCGCCTCGTCGGCCGTCCCGGTCGCGCAGCCGCCTTGCGGCGGTTCATCGAATATGTGCAGAAGCACGACAAGGTCTGGATTCCGAAGCGCATCGAGATCGCCAACCACTGGTATGAGAATCACCTGCCGGGGAGCGAGCGCTGAGATGATATCGCGGGACGATTTTGTCGGCCGCTTCGGCGGCGTATTCGAGCATTCGCCTTTCATCGCAGAGCGTGCCTACGATGCGGGCGCCATCGCCGAGCCGCTGACTTCCGGCGGTGTGCATGGCGCGCTGGTGCGGATTTTCCGCGCGGCCAGCGAGACGGAGCGGCTTGGAGTGCTGCAGGCGCACCCCGATCTGGCCGGCCGGTTGGCGATTGCCGGCGAATTGACGGAAGACAGCCGCAAGGAGCAGGCCGGCGCCGGGCTCGATCGGCTGAGCCCCGAAGAACATGCCCGGTTTACCGAACTCAATTCCGCCTATGTGGCGAAGTTCGGTTTTCCCTTCATCATCGCGGTCAAGGGGCTGAACAAGGACGATATTCTGGCCGCCTTCGAAACCCGGATCGACAACAGCCGGGATGCGGAGTTTGCGACCGCGGCCGCCCAGGTCGAAAAGATCGCGCTGCTGCGTCTGCAATCCATGCTTCCGGAAGCCTGATGCCATGCGCGGCTTTCGGGCCGCCATCGCTCCGTGCATGCATTTGTGTGCGTTTTTCCCAACGATGTGCCTGCTGTCCTTAAGTTCGTTCATGGCTTAGTATCCGCCCGTGCGATGCTGTGACGAGGCCATGGAAAGCAGTGGACAGAGATAGAAGCGGACTGAAGACCGGCGGCGTCGAAAGGCGATTTATCCCGGCGGGGCAGCGCATTGTCCAGGAAGTGAAGCCGGCATGAGCTTGGACCGGCTTCTTGCTCATCTTGGGCGCATGCAGCAGGCAGCATCCGAAATCGGGCGGTTCCTTCGGGGAGTCGACCAGGGCGCGTTTTTCGGCGCCGTCGAGAAACAGCGCGCCGTCGGCATGAATCTGATGCTGATCGGCGAGGCGGCCGCGCGTATTGCGGACGAATATCCGGAGTTTGTCGTTGACCATCCGGAATTGCCTTGGCATGTGATGCAAGACTTCCGGAATCGGATTACGCAAGGGTATTTCGACATCGAGTCGACGGCCCTGTGGGACATCGCGCAAAAATCGGTTCCGGAGTTGCTCCTGCAACTGGACTCCGTTCGCCACTGGCGGGCGGAAGGCGAATGATCATTCAATGGCACAGCAGTATCTAGACATTCATCCTTTGACAAAATCGGCGTTCGCGCCGTTCGGCGATGTGATCGAGGCCGATCCGGCGACGATGCGGTTCATCAACGGCGGCACGACGGAGCGTTTCCATGCGCTGTCCAATGCCGAGGCGGTCGGCGATGGCGCGCGGGTTATTCTGAACCTTTTTCGTGGCCAGCCGCGTGCCTTTCCCTTCTCCATCGACATGATGGAGCGTCATCCTTTCGGCAGCCAGTGTTTCATACCGCTGAACGGCCGGCCGTTTCTCGTGGTCGTCGCGCAGGACGATGGCGGCAAGCCCGGCCGGCCGGAGGTCTTCCTGGCCCGGGGCGATCAGGGGGTGAACTATCGGATCAACGTCTGGCATTATCCCCTGATGGCGCTCGACGAACAGAGCGATTTCCTGATCGTCGATCGCGACGGGCCGGGAAACAATCTGGAAGAGTATTTCTTCGAGACGCCCTTCATCATCGGAGCGCCGACGCCATGACCGGACTGACGACCCATGTGCTCGATACCGCGCTCGGCAAGCCGGCCGAGGGCCTGACGATCGATCTTTTCAGGATCGAGGGTGATCGCCGCACGCATCTGAAGACGGTCAGGACCAATGCCGACGGACGCGTGGACGGCGGTGCCCTTCTGATCGGAGACGGTTTCGTCGCCGGCACCTACGAACTGCTGTTCCGGGCTGGAGACTATTTGCGGGCGAGCGGCGCCAAGCTGCCGGAACCGGCCTTTCTCGACCTCGTGCCGATCCGTTTCGGCATTGCCGACACGACGGCGCACTATCATGTGCCCTTGCTGATCTCACCCTACGGCTATTCCACTTATCGCGGGAGTTGAGCTGTGCGGTTTGCCGCCATTGCGGACATTCATGGCAATCATCTGGCACTTGAGGCGGTGCTTGCGGATATCCGCAAGCAGGGCATCGCCGATATCGTCAATCTCGGCGATTGTTTCAGCGGGCCGCTGACGGCAGGCAGGACGGCCGATGCGCTGCTGGCGCTGAATGCGTTGACGGTGCGCGGCAATCACGACCGGTATCTGATCGAGCAGGCGCCGGAAGCCATGCATCTGTCCGACAAGGCGGCCTATTCCGAGCTTGCCGAGCGCCATCTCGACTGGCTGCGCAATCTGCCCTTCAGCGCCGTCTATCGGAACACGGCCTATCTCTGCCATGCCACGCCGGGGGCCGATAATGTCTATTGGCTGGAGTCCGTCTCGGCGGACGGCCACGTCCATCAGAAGCCTATCGAGGACATCGAAGCGCTGGCCGCCGGCATCGACTTTCCGTTGATCCTGTGCGGACATACCCATATTCCGCGCCTTGTCAGGCTTTCCGATGGCCGCCTGATCGTCAATCCCGGCAGCGTCGGCTGCCCTGCTTATGACGACGATCTGCCTCATTACCACAAGGTGGAGGCCGGCCATCCCTTTGCCTCCTACGCCATTCTCGAAAAGACCGGCGACCACTGGCTGCCGGTCTTCCGGCAGGTGGCTTACGACCATATGGCGATGGCGAAGCTGGCGGCGCAGAACGGCCGCATGGAATGGGCAAGCGGTCTGGCGACGGGCTGGTTGCGTTAGACCGCTCATCGTTTCACGGAATCGATGAGCCGCTCCATCCCTTTGTTTTTACGCATTTCCGGGCGGAAAACCGCTGCGCACTTTTCCTGGAATCGCTCTGGAGCCTGGCGCGCAAAAGAGCGCGGCGGCTTTGCGGCAACGACATGCGTCTTAAAGATCGGCCAGTATCGATCGATCCACGTCCTTGATATCGCGCTTGCCGCAGAGCGCCATGGAAATATCCAGCTCCTTGCGGATGATCTCGAGTGCGAGGGTTACGCCTTCCTTGCCCATGGCTCCCAAGCCGTAGAGGAAGGGGCGGCCGATGAAGGTGCCCTTGGCGCCGAGCGCCACCGCCTTGAGCACGTCCTGACCGGAGCGGATGCCGCCATCCATATGCACCTCGATCCTGTCGCCGACGGCATCGACGATCCTCAGCAGCATGCTGATGGAGGAGTGGGCGCCGTCGAGCTGCCGGCCGCCATGATTGGAAACGATGATGGCGTCGGCGCCCGTATCGACTGCCGCCTTCGCATCCTCGACATCGAGAATGCCCTTGATGATGAGCGGGCCGCCCCATTGCTCCTTGATCCAGCTGACATCGTTCCACGAAAGCTTGGTGTCGAACTGCGAATGCGTCCAGTGCGACAGCGTCGTCATGTCGGAGATATCCTTGGCATGACCGACGATGTTGCCGAAGGAATGACGCCTGGTCTTCAGCATGCCCATGCACCAGCCCGGCCGGGTCGCCATCTGCCAGAGATTCTTCACCGTCATTTTCGGCGGCGCCGAAAGACCGTTACGGATGTCGTTATGGCGCTGGCCGAGGATCTGCAGGTCGGCGGTCAGCACCAGCGCCGAGCATTTCGCCGCCTTGGCGCGATGGATGAGGTTCAGGACGAAATCGCGGTCCTTCATGACGTAGAGCTGGAACCAGAAGGGCTGCTTCGTGACCGAGGCGATGTCCTCGATCGAGCAGATGCTCATCGTCGAAAGCGTGAAGGGAATGCCGAATTCCTCTGCCGCGCGGGCCGCCAGCATCTCGCCATCGGCGTGCTGCATGCCGGTGAGGCCGGTTGGCGCCAGCGCCACCGGCATGGATGCCTTCTGGCCGACCATCGTGGTCGCCAGCGACCGGTCGGACATGTCGACGAGGACGCGCTGGCGCAGCTTGATCGCGGCGAAATCCGCCTCGTTCGCCTGATAGGTCGATTCGGTCCACGAACCGGAATCGGCATATTGGAAGAACATTTTCGGCACGCGCCGCTGAGCGAGCGTCTTCAGTTCGGCGATGGTAAGCGGCGCTGTCATAGCTGTCTGCCCTCTGGAAGGTTATCGTATGGCGGGTTCGGATTGCCTTATTGCAGGATGGATTTCATCGGTTTTCCGGCGACATAGGTTTCGACGACGGCGCGGTCGTCACCCATGGTCTGCAACAGGAACAGTTCTTCGGTGAGGCTCTTCGTCACCTCCATCTTCAGCGCCATGGCGGGTGTGGCGGCGGCGTTGAGGACGATGAGGTCGGCTTCTGTGCCGGCGTCGAGCGTGCCGATCCTGTCGACGAGGGAGAGGGATTCGGCGTTGCCGCGCGTCATGTAATAATAGCTTTCCAGCGGATTCAGGCGCTCGCCGAGCAGTTGCTGGATCTTGTAGGCTTCATCCATGGTGCGCAGCATGGAATAGCTGGAGCCGCCGCCGATATCGGTGGCCACGCCGATACGGACGGGCTTTTTGCGGCGAGCCAGCGCCTTCAGCGGGAAGAGGCCGGAGCCGAGGAACAGGTTGGAGGTCGGGCAATGCACCGCGACCGCACCCGCCTCGCTCATGGCGTCGGCCTCGCGCTCGGAAAGGTGGATCGCATGGCCGAACAGGCTTTTCGGGCCGAGAAGCCCGTAGCGCGCATAGATATCGGTGTAGTCGATCGCGTCCGGATAGAGCTCGCGGGTGAATGCGATCTCGTCGTGGTTCTCGGACAGATGCGTCTGGATGTGCAGGTCCGGAAACTCGCGGGCGAGGGTTGCGGTCGCCTCCATTTGCGCCGGTGTCGAGGTGATGGCGAAACGCGGCGTGATGGCGACATGGTTGCGGCCCTTGCCGTGCCAGTCTGATATCACCTGGCGGGTCTCGTCATAGCCCATCTCTGGCGTATCGAGCAGGCCTTGCGGAGCATTGCGGTCCATCATCACCTTGCCGCCGACCATGCGCATGTTGCGCCGCATGGCTTCGGCGAAATAGGCGTCGGCGGAGGTCTTGTGCACCGAGCAGTAGGCGACGGCCGTTGTCGTGCCGTGGCGGATCAGCTCGTCATAGAAATGGGTGGCGATGCGTTCCGCATGCGCGCTTTCGACGAAACGGCATTCCTCGGGAAACGTATAGGTGTTCAGCCATTCCAGCAGGTTGGCGGCATAGGAGGCGATGACCTGCATCTGCGGGAAATGCAAGTGCATGTCGATGAAGCCCGGCAGGATCAGATGCGGGTGATGGTCGATTTCGGTCGCGTCCTCCGGCGCCTGCGCCTTGATATCCGTATAGGGGCCGGTCGCGACGATCGTGCCGTTTTCGATCAGCAGGCCGCCGTCGCTTTCGTAGGCGTAGCTGGCGGTGTCATCGAGGCTTTGCGGCAGGCGCTTGAAGGAAAGCAGGCGGCCGCGCAGAAGGGTGGTCATTGGCTCTTTTCTCCGATGGAGCTTTCGAACCAGGCGACCAGCAGCTTGCGCTCCTCCGGCGTGACGTCGGTGACGTTGCCGGGCGGCATGGCGTGGCTGCGGCCGGCCTGGATATAGATCTCCCGGGCATGCATAGCGATTTCCGCGTCGTTTTCCAGCATGACGTCCTTCGGCGGCCGGACAATCCCCTCATAGACGGGTTCGGCCGCATGGCACATGGAACAGCGCGTCGAGACCATCTGCTTGACGGCCGGGAAATGCGCGTCGGAGGCGAATTGCTGGAAGGCGGGCGCGACCGCATTGGCATCCTTCTCGCCGGTCAGCACCTTCGGCACGGTGGAGAGCCACATGATGACGATGAAGAGGACGAGCGTGACGATCCAGGTCCAGGTCGGGCGGCCCTTGCGGGCATGGGTGGTATTGAACCAGTGGCGGATGGTGACGCCCATCAGGAACACCAGTGCCGCAATCACCCAGTTGTAGGCCGTGCCGAAGGCGAGCGGATAATGGTTCGACAGCATGAAGAAGATGACGGGCAGCGTCAGGTAGTTGTTGTGCAGCGAGCGCTGCTTGGCGATGCGGCCGTATTTCGGGTCGGGCGTGCGGCCGGCGATGAGGTCGGCGACGACCACCTTCTGGTTGGGAATGATGATCATGAAGACGTTGGCCGACATGATCGTCGCGGTAAAGGCGCCGAGATGCAGGAAGGCGGCGCGGCCGGTGAAGAGATGCGTATAGCCCCAGGCCATGAAGACCAGCACGGCATAAAGCACGATCATCAGCCCCCATGTATTGTTGCCGAGCGGCGATTTGCACAGCAGGTCGTAGACGATCCAGCCGCCGGCAAGCGAGGCGAGCGAAATCAGGATCGCGACGGGGACGCTGACATCGAGCACATGCCGGTCGATGAGGAAGAGATTGGCGCCGCCGTAATAGACGATGCACATCATCAGGAAGCCGGAAAGCCAGGTGAAATAGCTCTCGTATTTGAACCAGGTCAGATGTTCCGGCATCTGCGCGGGGGCGACGAGATATTTCTGGATATGGTAGAAGCCGCCACCGTGAACCTGCCATTCCTCGCCGTAGGCGCCGGGCGGAAGATGGGGTCGCTTCACCAGCCCCAAATCGAGCGCGATGAAGTAAAATGACGAACCGATCCAGGCAATGGCGGTTATGACGTGGAACCAGCGTGCTGCGAAGGCAAGCCACTCCCACGCTATGGCGTATTCGTACATTCAGTTCCCCTTTTCTTCTTCCGACTCCGCACCTTGCAAAATGTTGAAGACGGATGGAAGCGGAGAGTTTGATGTGCCGGCAAAAAGCGACGGTCTTGTCGAGTGTCCGGGGCGCATTAAATCAGATTATGGCGATTTTTAATAAAACGCCCTCGGCTGCTTGGAGCGGGCCGTGCCCGCGGCAGCCGTCATCTTTCGACGGAGAATTGCCCATGCGTGGTGTTCCGGCGTTCGTATGTCTTCTCTTTGCAAGCGCTGCCCTGGCGCATGACGCGCCCTCCGGCTGGTCCTACGATCCCTATTGCTGCAATGGCGACAGCAAGACCGGCGATTGCGAGATGATCCCCTCGCGCACCGTCACCATCATACCGGGCGGCTATCGGGTGACGCTCAATCCCGGCGATCATCGCTATATAACGCACGCGCATATCTTCACCCTGCCGCAGGGCAAGGCGATGCGTTCGCCTGACGGAGCCTATCACCTCTGCCTGTTTCCGGACGAGAATACGCCGCGCTGTTTCTATGCACCCGACATGTCCGATTGAGCGCTCTGGTGATTCATCTCGTCTCGGGTCGCCCTATTGCCTTGTTCCAAGCGGTTCTGGATGGAAACCGCATCGCGCTTTTCCCGGAGCCAGCGTTTAGTCGAGAGGCATGCCGAATTCGTTGAGGATCCAGTCCCTGAAGGCGCGGATTCGCGGCGTGTGACGCCTGTTTTCCGGATAGGCGATCCAATAGTCGGCGCCGTCGGTCGAAAGAAGATCGAAGGGTTGAATGAGCCGGCCGGAGGCCAGGTCGTCGGCATAGAATTCGGGGGTGAGAACGGCAACGCCCTGGCCTGCTATGGCGGCGCTTGCCTCGAAGGACTGCGCGCCGAGCCGGCTGCGCGGTCTGCCCTGAAGCCCGGGGTCGGGAACGCCTGCCTCATGGAACCACTGGACCCACCATGGATCGCCCGCATCGATGATGCGCAGCTTGAGGAGGTCGGCCGGCTCGTGCACGCCGCCGATGGTCGCGGCGAGAGCCGGGCTCAGCATGGGGGTGAAATGCATCTTCATCAGCAGGTGGGCGCGCAATCCGGGCCATTCTCCGCGTCCGGCGCGGATGGCAATGTCCGACGGTTCGCGGGCAAAGTCGATGATCGAGCCCGAGGTGGCGAGGCGAACGGCGATTTTCGGATGCTTGAGCTGAAACGTGCCGATATGACGCGCCAGCCACTGCGATGCGAAGGTCGGGGTGGAGTGAATGTGGAGCGTCGTCTCGGCGTCGCCGCTGAGGGACGCCATAGCCTCCTGCAGCATGGCAAAGGCTTCCGCGACTTTCGGGGCCAGCTGCTCGCCGGCCTCGGTCAGCAGGATCTGACGCGGGCGGCGCAGGAAAAGTGGCTCGCCGGTCGTCTCCTCCAGCAGCTTGATCTGATAGCTGACCGCAGTCTGCGTCATGCCCAGCTCTTCGCCGGCGCGCGTGAAGCTGCCGAGTCGTGCCGCGGCTTCGAAGACGCGCAGCGCATTCAGCGGAAAGCGTTTCGACAGCTTAATGAATAAGTTCTCTTTATGCATGTAGACGATAGTTCGATTGGAATTTCAGCATTTTCCGCGACAAACTGCAATCCATATCACGGATTTGATTGAGGTGTTGTCATGGACTGTTATGTCATGGAACCGGTGGATGCAGCCAGGCCCACGCTTTTGGCCCGTCTTCTGGAATCGCTGGCGCAGGTCTTCGTGACGCATGGCGAACCATCGCCGCATCTGGATCTCGACGAGATGCCGGACCGCCTGAAGCGTGATCTCGGATTTCTGGATGGGCGTGAGCCGCATTATGACGACAACCGGCTGCTATAGGCGGCGGAGAGCGTCGAAGGCTCGATGGTTGTGAGCGGAGAGTGTGCATCCCCCTCTGTCACTTCGTGACATCTCCCCCACAAGGGGGGAGATCGTTAGGAGTTTGCCGCGCCCGCCTTGCGGAATATCGCGACATTGTTTCCACAGATGCCTGGTGCGCTTGATACGCGTGGGGAAGGCTACAGGCTACCAATCTCCCCCCTTGTGGGGGAGATGTCACGTAAGTGACAGAGGGGGGTATGCTACCGCATACTCAAATCTCCGGTTTGGCCTAAAATACCTTCTTGCCTCATCACGGCAAACTTCGCGTCCCAAAGGACTCACATCCCTTTCAGCCGCTCGACCGCCATCAGCACCCGCTCCGGTGTCGCCGGAGCATCGAGGCGTGGGCAGACGCGATAGTCCGCGATGCTGGCGACGGCCATCGACAATGCTTCGAGCACCGAGATCGGCAGCATGAAAGGCGGCTCGCCGACAGCCTTCGAGCGGCCGATGGTTGCCTCGGTGTTTTCGGACCATTCCGCCAGCCGCACGTTGAAGATCTTCGGCCGGTCGGAAGCGAGGGGGATCTTGTAGGTGGACGGCGCATGCGTGCGCAGCCGCCCCTTGCCATCCCACCACAATTCTTCGGTCGTCAGCCAGCCCATGCCTTGCACGAAGGCGCCCTCGACCTGGCCGATATCGATCGCCGGATTGAGGGAGCGGCCGACATCGTGGAGAATGTCGGCGCGGTCGATCAGATATTCGCCCGTCAGCGTATCGATAGACACTTCCGAACAGGCGGCGCCATAGGAGAAGTAATAGAAAGGCGTGCCGCGGCCTGCCTTGCGATCCCAGTGGATCTTCGGCGTCTTGTAGAAGCCGGCGGCGGAAAGCTGGACGCGGGCGAAATAGGCCTGTTTGATGAAATCCGGGAAGGGGATTTCGGCGTCGCCCACGCGCACGCGGTTGGGCAGGAACTGCACTTCCTCGGCGCTGACACCCCATTTCTCGACTGCGAAGGCGACAAGCCGCTCCTTGATCTGCCGGCCGGCATCGAAAGCCGCCATGCCGTTCAGGTCTGAGCCGGAGGAGGCCGCCGTCGCCGATGTGTTCGGCACCTTGCCGGTCGTCGTGGCGGTGATCTTCACGCGGTCGATATCGACCTGGAAACTGTCGGCCAGAACCTGCGCCACCTTCGTATAGAGGCCCTGGCCCATTTCGGTGCCGCCATGATTGAGGTGGATCGAGCCGTCCTGATAGACATGCACCAGCGCGCCCGCCTGGTTGAAGGCGGTCATGGTGAAGGAAATGCCGAACTTCACCGGCGTCAGCGCGATCCCCTTGCGGATGAAGCGGCTGGAGCGGTTGAACTCGATAATGGCCTTGCGCCGCGCCTGATAGTCGGAGGTTTGTTCCAGCTCGTCGACGATGCGGTTGATGATGTTGTCGGTGACTTCCTGGTGATAGGGCGTCAGCGTCCGGCCGGAGCCCGGCTGGCCGTAGAAATTGGCGCGACGGATTTCGAGCGGGTCCTTGCCGAGCGCATAGGCGATTTCCTCGATCATGCGTTCGCCGCCGACCATCCCTTGCGGGCCGCCGAAGCCGCGAAAGGCGGTGTTGGAGACGGTATGCGTCTTCAGAGGCTTCGAAACCAGATGAACATGCGGGTAGAAATAGCTGGAATCCGCGTGGAACAGCGCGCGGTCGGTGACAGGGCCGGACAGATCGGAGGAGAAGCCGCAGCGGGCGGCATAGGTGGCGTCGACGGCGTGGATGCGGCCTTCATCGTCGAAACCGACCTCGTAATCCACCAGGAAGTCGTGGCGCTTGCCCGTGGCGCTCATGTCCTCGTCGCGGTCGGGCCGGAATTTCACGGCGCGGCCGAGCTTCTTGGCCGCAACGGCGGCCAGTGCGGCAAACTGGTTGCCCTGTGTTTCCTTGCCGCCGAAGCCGCCGCCCATGCGGCGCACATTGACTGTCACGGCATTGGACGGAATGCCGAGAACGTGGCCGACGATGTGCTGGATTTCGCTCGGATGCTGCGTCGACGACCAGACCGCGACTTCGTCGTCCTCGCCGGGGATCGCCATGGCGATATGGCTCTCGAGATAGAAATGCTCCTGGCCGCCGATGCGCATCTGCGCCTTGATGCGATGTTTGGCATTGGCCATCTCGGTTTCAGGTTCGCCGCGCTTCAAAGTCATCGGCTCGTAGACGAGCGGCGCACCATTGGCGAGCGCGCCGTCGATATCGCTCCAATGCGGCAGGTCGCGATAATCGATCTTGGCGAGGCGCGCGGCGCGGCGGGCGGCATCGCGGGTTTCGGCGATCACGGCAAAGATCGGCTGGCCGTGAAACTCGACCTTGGTTTCGGCCAGCAGCGGTTCGTCATGCATGCCGTTGGAGCTGGTATCGTTGACGCCGGGAACATCGGCGCCGGTGAACACCCAGACGACGCCGGGGTAGGCCCTTACAGCCGAAAGATCGATACTGGCGATCTCGGCATGGGCACGGTCGGAAAGGCCGAGCGCGCCGTGCAGCAGCCCGGCAGGCTCGGGAATATCATCGATGTAATCGGCGGCTCCGGTCACATGCTTATGCGCTGAATCATGGCGCAGCGAGCCATGCATCGAGCCATTGATGACGACCTTGCGCTCTTCGAAGGTGGATTTGTCCATGGCTCAGGCCTCCACGGTTTTCCTTCTCCCCAATGGGGAGAAGGTGGCCGTCAGGCCGGATGAGGGGGAGGCATCGCAAAGCGATGCCATGCTTACTCTCAATGAGGGATAGCCTGGTGTTTGTCGCGCCACCCCCTCATCCGCCCTTTGGGCACCTTCTCCCCGCCGGGGAGAAGGGGACAGGCCCCATGACGTCGAAAGGATACGAGCGTTGCTCAAGGAGTGCGGCTGAACGAAGGTGAAATTTATCGTCATGCCAGCACCTCGAAGCGCTTCAGTTCCTGCGGCGCTCCGGCCGTTTCCAGGTAGAAGCGGATCAGCAGGTTCTTGGCGGTCAGCTGGCGGTATTCGGCCGTGGCGCGCCAGTCGGTCAGCGGTGCGTAGTCGCTATCGAAGGCATCGCGTGCGGCGGTGACGGCTGCCTCCGTCCAGGGCTTGCCGATCAGCTCGGCCTCCACGGCGCGGGCACGCTTCGGCGTACCGGCCATGCCGCCGAAGGCGATGCGGATATCCTGAACATTGCCGGCTGAATCCAGCGACAGATGGAAAGCGCCGCAGGCCGCCGAGATATCCTCGTCGCGGCGCTTGGAAATCTTGTAGACGGCGAAATGGGCATCGTCGGCCGGATAGGGCACGAAGATGCCTTCCACGAACTCGCCGGGATGACGATCCTGCTTGCCGTAATCGATGAAGAAATCTTCCAGCGGCAGGCTGCGCGTGCCTGCCGTCGAGCGAAGCCTGACCGTGGCGCCGAGCGCGATCAGCGGCGGCGGGCTATCGCCGATCGGCGAGCCGTTGGCGATGTTGCCGCCGATCGTGCCCATGTTGCGCACCTGCTCGCCGCCGATGCGGTTGATGAGGTTGGCAAATGCCGGGATCTTTTCGGCGATCACGGCAAAGGCGCGGCTGTAGGTGACGCCGGCGCCGATGCTCAGCCCGGTATCTTCCGCCGATATCTTCTGCAGATCGGTCAGATGGTTGATGAAGACGACCGGATTGAGCCGGCGCATCTGCTTCGTGACCCACAGGCCGACATCGGTCGAGCCGGCGACGACGGTCGCCTTCGGCTCATCGGCGAGCACCTGCGCCAAGGCGGAGACGGAACCCGGCACGATCAGGCGATCCTCGCCTTCGGTTATGGTGATGGTATCGCCGCCCTGCATCGCCCAGAGCCGCGCAATGATATCCGCTCTCGTCCTTTCGAGCGGATCGAAGAGGGCGCTCGGCCGCTTCTGGCTCACTTGCTCGGCGGCCTTGACGATCGGCTCGTAGCCCGTGCATCGACAGAGATTGCCCTGAAGCGACTTTTCGATCTGCGCCCGGCTCGGTTTTTCCGTCGAGAGCCAGAGGCCATAGAGCGACATTATGAAGCCCGGCGTGCAGAAACCGCATTGCGAGCCGTGACAATCGACCATGGCCTGCTGCACCGGATGGAGAGTGCCGTTCTGGGCGGCGAGATGCTCGACGGTGACGACGTGGGTTGCGTGCAGCGAGCCGACGAATCGGATGCAGGCATTGACGGACTCGTAGTGAAGCCCGCCATCGATCAAGCGGCCCACCAGGACGGTGCAGGCGCCGCAATCGCCTTCCGCGCATCCTTCCTTCGTGCCCGTCAGGCGCCGCCTGAGACGCAGGAAGTCCAGCAGCGTCTCGGTGGGGCGCAGGCTCGATAGCGTGATATCCTCGCCGTTGAGGATGAAGCGGATGCTGTCGCTCATGTCGTTCCCGTTTATTCTCCGTTGGTCGGGGCCGGTATACGAATCCGGCCCTAACCGTCTATGGTTATGCTGCGGTCCAGCCACCGTCAATCGAGACGTGTGTGCCCGTTACCTGACGCGCCTCGTCGCTGGCGAGGTAGAGCGTCAGGGCGCCGATCTCCTCGGCCTTGACGAATTCATGCGTGGGCTGGGCCTTGAGGATGACCTCGTTCTTGACCTGCTCCTCGGTCATGCCGCGTGCCTTGGCCGTGTCCGGGATCTGCTTTTCGACAAGCGGGGTCAGGACGTAGCCGGGGCAAATGGCGTTAACCGTCACGCCGAATTCGGCAAGCTCGAGCGCTGCCGTCTTTGTCAGGCCCAGTATACCATGTTTTGCAGCGACATAGGCAGATTTGAAGGGGGAGGCGACCAGGCCGTGCGCCGAGGCGATGTTGATGATGCGCCCATGCTTCTTTGCCTTCATCAGCGGGATGGCGGCGCGGATCGTGTGAAAGGAGCTGGAAAGGTTGATCGCGATGATCTGGTCCCACTTCTCGATCGGGAAATCCTCGATCTTCTCGACATGCTGGATGCCGGCATTGTTGACGAGGACATCGACGCTGCCGAAGGTGGAGTTGGCGGTCGCGATCAGGTCGGCGATCTCGGCGGGTTTCGTCATGTCGGCCGGATGATAGATGACCTTGCCGCCGCCGGAAGCTTCGAGCTTGTTTCTGATCGCGTCGATTTCCTCCGGCTTTCCGAAGCCGTTGATGACGATATTGTCACCCTTGGCGGCAAAGGCGGCCGCGATGGCGAGGCCGATACCGCTCGTGGAACCGGTGACGACAACTGTTCTTGCCATGATCTTCTCTTCTCCCTGGACAGCGAAGCTTCCTGCTGCAATGCAAAAGCGGTCCGAGCCTAGTCCCAAACCTGCGGATATGGCAATCGCATTGCCGCCGGTTCCTTTCGCGGCAGCCTGACCCCCGCGGCGCCGTAAACAGGAAAGCGTGTCTTCCCGCGAAAAATTTCGTTTTGCTTTCTTTTCACATTCGTTTTGCTCGCGTATCTGTTGTTTCGGAATGCAGCAGGCGGGAGGAATGCATGAGCGGCTATGTCTTGGCGATCGATCAGGGGACGACGTCGACGCGGGCTATCGTTTTCGACGGCAGGATGAAGGTTGCCGGCGTCGGGCAAACGGAATTCACCCAGCACTATCCCAAACCGGGCTGGGTGGAGCACGATCCGGAGGAAATCTGGTCGTCCGTCCTCTCGACCGTCCGCAAGGCCATCGAGGCTGCCGGCATCGCCGCCAGGGATATTGCCGCGCTCGGCATCACCAACCAGCGTGAAACCGTGGTTGTCTGGGATCGCAAGACCGGCAAGCCGATCCACAACGCCATCGTCTGGCAGGATCGCCGCACGGCAGGCTATTGCGAGAAGCTGAAGCGCCAGAGTCTGGAGAAGCAGTTCACCAGCCGTACAGGGCTGCTGCTCGATCCCTATTTCTCCGGCACCAAGCTGTCCTGGCTGCTGACCAATGTGAAGGGCGCACGCTCTCGCGCCGCCAAGGGCGAGCTCTGCTTCGGCACCATCGATACCTTCCTGATCTGGCGGCTGACGGGGGGCAAGGGCTTCGCTACCGACGCCACCAACGCGTCGCGGACGCTGATGTACAATATCGGTGCCAACGAATGGGACGAACAGCTGCTGGACATTCTGCGCGTTCCGGCGGCGATGCTGCCCGAGGTGAAGGATTGCGCCGCCGACTTCGGCCTGACGGACGCTTCGCTGTTCGGCGCGGAAATCCCGATCCTCGGCGTTGCCGGCGACCAGCAGGCGGCGACGATCGGCCAGGCCTGTTTCGAGCGCGGTATGATGAAATCCACCTATGGCACCGGCTGCTTCGCGCTGCTCAACACCGGCGCGGACATGGTGCGCTCGAAGAACCGCCTGCTGACGACCATTGCCTACCGGCTGGACGGCAAGACGACCTATGCGCTCGAAGGCTCGATCTTCATCGCGGGGGCGGCGGTGCAATGGCTGCGCGACGGGCTGAAGGCGATCAAACGCGCCTCCGATTCCGGAGAACTGGCCGTCAGGGCGGATCCGCTGCAGGAGGTTTATCTTGTACCGGCCTTCACTGGCCTCGGCGCGCCCTATTGGGACCCGGATGCCCGCGGCGCGATCTTCGGTCTCACACGCAATACAGGGCCTGAGGAAATCGTCCGGGCGGCGCTGGAGGCCGTCTGCTACCAGTCGCGCGACCTGCTGGATGCCATGCACAAGGATTGGCGCAACGGCAGTGGCCAGGACACGGTGCTGCGCGTCGACGGCGGCATGGTCGCCTCCGACTGGACGATGCAGCGGCTTGCCGATCTGCTGGATGCGCCCGTCGACCGGCCGACGATCCTGGAGACGACAGCCCTTGGCGCCGCATGGCTCGCCGGCAGCCGCGCCGGCGTCTGGCCGGATCAGGCCGGTTTTGCCAAGGCCTGGGCTCGCGACCGGCGATTCGAACCCGATATGGACGCCAAGGTGCGAAGCGCGAAACTGAAGGGATGGAAGAACGCGGTGGCGCGCACCTTGAGCACACGGCAAGGGTGATCGTCGGGAAGCTAAGCTCACCACAGGTTATGTCGTGTAAGATTTCTTTATTTTGCTCATATAAGGGAGGGCGGCGATACTTGCGTCATTCCTGGTTCGGGAGAGGATGTTCCACCTCGCTTCGCAGGATCAGTCCCTGAAGGGACGGACGCCTTCCAAGAGACGATAAAGCGAATAATGGCTGCTCAATTTTCTGAACTGAAGAAACATTACTATCGGCAGATCAAATATCATCTGACCAGACCGAAACCGCCGATCCTGGCCGAGCGGTTTCACGGGCCTGTCCTCGTCGTCGGCTCGGCGCCTGTATCGAACAAGCCGGCGGATTTCGATGATAGCTTCCGCGTCATCACCATTAACGGTTCGCAGATGGTGACAAAGGGCTGGGGAATAGAGGCGCCCGACGTGACGCTCCTGCAGTTCAATCAGATCGAGGGGACGAATACAAACGCCGTCGAGGTGCGTCGCGTTCTCAACGGTGAGCGCACGAAGATGCTTTACGTCTTGCTATGGCGGAAAGAGCTGCAACGGCTGGAAGACGGGTTGAAGGCCTTCGATTATGGCTACGACAAGCTTGAGATCGTCGATCGCTACAGGCGCATGGCGCTGCTGGACCGGGTCGGCGGCGTAAAATGCAGCGAACTCGGAGCAGACGATAAATGCTCCAACGGCATCAACGCCGTTCTCCTCGCGCTCTACAACGGTGCGACCGAGGTGATCATCACCGGCATCAACCCCGACTCCGGCGGGCATGTCTACAACACGGAAAACCTCGCCCGGCTGCATGTCCGCAAGGACCGCGAGGTTCTCGAACGGCTGATCGAACGCGGATATCCGGTGTTCACCGCCGATCCCGCCGTGTCGCAATCCGTCGGGCTGCCGCTATGGAAGGGCAGGACAAAGGCTGCCGGGATATCTGATGCCTCTGCAAAGCCTGTCGGCAGGGAAGCGGCCCGATTGGGATCCTTGCCCGGCTGACCGGACAACCTTTGCGATTTTCGCGCGGACAGCGCCGCTTGGCTTTGGTGGCTGCATCGCCTGTTGCGATATTTTTGACGTAGCCTGTCGGAGCAGGTGATATTCCTTCGTCTTTACAGGAGAAGGAGGTCCTCATGCTCTATGCGATCCTATGCTACAACGACGAAGATACGGTATTCGCCTGGTCCAAGGAGCAGGAGGAGGCCACCATGGCCCGGCTGATTGCCGTTCAGGAGCCGCTGAGGGAGGCCGGCAAGCTCGGGCCTGTCGCGCGTCTGATGCCGACGACGGCGGCAACGACCCTGCGCAAGGGAAAGAACGAGCCGCTGGTCATCGACGGTCCCTTTGCCGAAACAAAGGAGCAGTTGCTGGGCTTCTATGTCGTCGATTTCGAGACCCTGGACGAGGCCATCGATTTTTCGAAAGAGCTTGCCGAGGCCAATCCCGGCGTCGGCTCCTACGAGATCCGTCCGCTTTACGTCTTCCGGCCGGGGACGGTGGCGACATGACGGACCTTGCCTGGATCGATATCGCGCTTACCAATGCCCGGCCGCAGGTTTTGGGTGCGCTGCTGCGCTATTTCCGCAATCTGGATACCGCCGAGGAGGCCTTTCAGGAGGCTTGCCTCAGGGCGTTGAAGACCTGGCCCGACAAGGGGCCGCCGCGCGATGCCATCGCCTGGCTGATCTTCGTCGGCCGCAACAGCGGCATCGATACGGCACGCAAGCAGGCGAGATTGCAGAGCCTGCCCGACGAGGAGACGATCTCCGATACCGGCGATGCCGAGAGCGATCTTGCCGAGCGGCTCGACGGTTCCGGCTATCGCGACGATATTCTGAGGCTGTTGTTCATCTGCTGCCATCCCGATCTGCCGGCGACGCAGCAGATCGCGCTCGCGTTGCGCATCGTTTCCGGCCTTTCGGTGCGGCAGATCGCCCGTGCGTTCCTGGTCAGCGACAGCGCGATGGAGCAGCGCATTACCCGGGCAAAAGCGCGCGTGGCCGCCGCCGGCGTGCCTTTCGAGACGCCGGGCGCCGTCGAGCGCGCCGAGCGGCTGGCGCTTGTCAGCGCCATGGTCTACCTGATCTACAATGAAGGCTATTCGGCCGGCGGAGCGCATCGCGAGGCTGCTGCCTTCGCAGACGAGGCGATCCGGCTCGGCCGGCTGCTGTTGCGGATATTTCCCTCCGAGCCGGAGACCATGGCGCTGCTGGCGCTGATGCTCTTGCAGCAATCGCGCAAAGCGGCGCGTTTCGATGCGGATGGGCAGATCATTCTGCTGGAGGAGCAGGATCGCTCGCTCTGGGACCGGACATTGATCGATGAGGCGCTGGCATTGCTCGACAAGGCCATCCGCCATCGCCGGCCCGGCCCCTATCAGGTGCAGGCGGCGATCGCGGCGCTGCATTCCAGGGCGAAACGCGCCGCCGATACGGACTGGGAAGAAATCGATCTGCTCTACCAGATGCTGGAGAGGCTGACGCCGTCTCCGGTCGTCACGCTCAATCGCGCCGTCGCCGTGTCCAAGCGGCAAGGGCCGGAGGCGGCGCTGGCGCTGATTGAGCCGCTGCAGCAGCAGCTCGACGGATATTTCTACTTTCACGGCGTAAAGGGTGGCCTGCTGATGCAACTGGATCGTCCGCAGGAGGCGCGTGTCGCCTTCGACAGGGCAATTGCACTTGCCCGCTCTCCCGCCGAAGCGGCGCACATCCGCCATCAGCTCGATCGCCTGAACGCAGACGCCGTCGCCGCAGCAAGATAAACGAAAGATCCGGGGTTCGCGGAATGCTTCCGTTCTTTCAGCGAAGCTTTTGATTTCGGATTCGATTTGCTAAGGCTCGCTGCGTGAAAAGGAGGAGCGAGCCATGCCGCAAGTGATCATCTCGCCGGTCGGGCAGGGGGATGCGGAAGAGCTGATCGCCGCCAATGTCGCCAGCCGCGCCCATCATGCACCCTGGGCCTATCCCTTCCTCGACCGGGATGGCTTCGACGCATGGTTCGGCCAGACCGTCACGGGGCCGAACGTCGGGCTGGTGGCGCGCGACCCTGGCTCCGGCGGCATTGTGGGTGTCGTCAATATCAGCCAGATGGTGTGGGGCGGCTTCCGCAGCGCCTTTCTCGGCTATCACGGCATGGCGGGTTTTGCCGGCCAGGGCTTCATGACGGAGGCGGTTCGCCTGGCCGTGGCGCATGCCTTCGATGCTGTCGGGCTTCATCGGCTGGAGGCGAATATCCAGCCGGGCAACCTCCCATCGATCGCGCTCGTGAGAAGGCTGGGTTTCCGCAAGGAAGGATTCTCGCCAAAATACCTGAAGATCGGTGGCGTCTGGTGCGATCACGAGCGCTGGGCGCTGCTATCGGACGATCCGCGTTCCTGAGCCCTTTCGGAGCTCGAAAGTCGCGCTATCTGGCAAAAAGCGCCAGAAAGGCCATTGACTGGGCCGGGCGAAGAGGCGAAAGCGAGCTTACGCCTCTCGCAGAACCGTTGTGCGGAGCGCGATTGTGCCGGAACCGTAAATGATCGTCTCGACCGAAGAAGAACTGACAAAGCTGAAAGACATTGGCCGTATCTGCGCCAATGCATTGCAGGCCATGGCGGCCGCGCTTGAGCCCGGCATCACCACGCTGGAGCTGGACGCGATCGGCCGCAAGGTGCTGGAAGATGCCGGCGCGCAATCGGCGCCGGAGCTGGTCTACAAGTTTCCCGGCGCAACCTGCATCAGCGTCAACGAGGAAGTGGCCCATGGCATTCCCGGGCCACGCGTCATCAAGGCGGGAGACCTCGTCAATCTCGACGTTTCGGCGGAGAAGGACGGCTTCTTTTCCGATACCGGCGCGTCCTTTACCGTGCCGCCGGTCAAGCCGAAGATCGAGCGCCTGTGCCGGGACGGCAAGCGGGCGCTCTGGGTCGGCCTCAATCAGGTCCGCAGCGGCGCGCCGCTTGCGAAGATCGGGCAGGCCGTCGGCGCCTTTGCGCAGAAGAACCGCTATACGCTGATCGCCAATCTGGCGAGCCACGGCATCGGCCGCTCGCTGCACGAAGAGCCCGCCGAGGTTTCCACCTGGGCAGACCCTTCCGAAAACCGGATCATGGAGGACGGCCTGGTTTTTACCGTCGAGCCGTTTCTCTCGCTCGGTGCAACCTGGGCGGAGGGCGGCGACGATGCATGGACGCTCTATGCCGATCCGCAGGCGCCTACGGTCCAGTACGAACACACCATCATCGCCACCCGTAACGGGCCAGTCATCCTGACCTTGCCGGACGCCTGAGCGCGGCTCAGCCGTCCGTCTTCGTCTCGTCCCCGGCCTTCGCTTCGCCGCGAATGATATCGGCAGCGGCGCGCTCGAGGATTGCCGCGATGCGCGCGCCTTCGGCTTTGCTCCACGGGAATTTCGAGCGAAGCGCGGAACGCAGGAGATGGCGTGCGCGATGGACGTCGCCAGCGCCATGGCGATCGAACGGGCTGTCGCGGCCATCATCCTCGCCGCCGTCGAAGACTTCGCGGACACGCGCCATTTTTTCGCCGATTGCGGCCAGCTTGGCAAAGGTCGCTTCCACCAGTTCGCTATTGTCATCGACGCGCTTCTGGCCGCTTTCGGTGATGCGGTAGAGCTTCTTCGTGCCGCTGACCTCGACTTCGGCCTGGCCGGTCTCTTCGAGATAGGTCAGCGCGGGATAGATGACGCCCGGGCTCGGCACATAGAAGCCGCCGGAGCGCTCCTCGAAAGTCTTGATCAGTTCGTAGCCGTGGCGCGGCTGCTCGGAGAGCAGGGCGAGGATGATGAGCTGCAGGTCGGCCGCATCGAACTTGCGGCCGGTGCGAAACCCGCCGCCGAACATGCCGCCCTTGAAGCCTCTCATGAAGTCTCTCCTGTGCTCGCCGCGCGATTCACGGCCCCGACCCTGTCGTAGGATATATGCCTCGACCATGTCAAAGCCATCGTCGAACATGCGATCTTTGAAACCTCTCATATCGTTTCTCCTTGTGAAGTGTGAAGGTTTATATCGTTCGTAATGTCGTAAGATATATATCGTAAGATAGTTTTCTGCAAGAGGGCGTTTGAGAGATTCGAAAATGGGAGGGAGATGCGTCCATATGGGGGAGGAGTTCATCCATTGGATGAAAATCCGCCGCTGAACAACTGCATCACGATCTTGGGATAAGCGATTACATCTACGTAAGAATAGGTCACTGCCGGTTGCCGCTACAGGCGAACTGTCCTAGGTTCGCCGCAAATCGACGTCATTTGTGGTCGTTCGAACCAACAGGAAGCCTAACCGTCGTGTTCCATTCTTTTTTCCCGAATCCGAGATCGTTTTTTTCCTCAGCGGTCGTCTGGGCGCTCTTCTGCGTCTTTTTGTGGTATTTTGTCGGTGCACATGCCGTCGCGTCCATGGGCTTTCCGCCGCTGCCGGAAGAGCAGCAACCGGTCGGGGCGGCGTTTTTTGCTGCTCCCAGTAATTTCCTGTTTTATATTTACTTCATCCTCTGCGCGGCCGTCTTTTGCGGCTTTTGGCATGTGGTTTCGAAGAGCAACCCATGGGTCGTCTGGTCGGTGTGGGGGTCTGCTTTCATCGTCTTCATCACCTACTTCGGCGTTCAGATCGATGTGGCGGTAAACGTATGGCGCCGGCCTTTCTTCGACCTTCTGCAAAATGCGCTTGGCGGAAAGCCCGGTGTCGCGGATGGCGATTTCTATGCATTGCTGTGGGCGTTCACGCAACTCGGCATGGTGGGTGTGGCGGTGAGCGTCGTCTCATCGTTTTTCCTGAGTCATTATCTCTTCCGCTGGCGCTGGGCGATGAACAATTTCTACATGTCGAAATGGGAAAAGCTTCGCCACATCGAGGGTGCATCGCAGCGTGTTCAGGAAGACACCATGCGCTTCGCCACCAACCTCGAAGGACTCGGCGTCAGCCTCATCGGCTCCGTCATGACGCTCATCGTCTTCCTGCCGATCCTGTTGGAACTGTCGAAATATGTGACCGATCTGCCGATCATCGGCGCAATCCCGTATTCGCTTGTTTGGCTGGCCCTGATCTGGTCGGTGTTCGGCACCTTCCTGCTGGCGCTCTTCGGGATCAAGCTGCCGGGATTGAATTTCCGCAACCAGCGTGTCGAGGCGGCCTACCGCAAGGAGCTTGTCTACGGCGAGGATCGCGACGATCGCGCGCAACCGCCCACCGTCAAGGAGCTCTTTTCCAACGTGCGGCGCAACTATTTCCGCATGTATTTCCACTATGCGTATTTCAACGTCGCGCGCTATTCATACGGCCAGCTCGATGCGATCTTCCTTTACTTCGTGCTGGTGCCGACCTTCGTCGCTCACAAGATCACGCTCGGCATCTGGCAGCAGATCGCCACGGCGTTCGGTCAGGTCAGCAACTCCTTCCAGTATCTCGTCAGCTCCTGGACGACGATCATCGAGCTCCTGTCGATCCACAAGCGCCTGAAGGCCTTCGAGGCGGCTATCGACGACGAGCCGCTGCCGAAGATCGATCAGCATTATCTCGAGCGGGATACTTCCATCGTTCACGTCGACGGCTGATGAAGCGAGGCCCCGGAAACGGGGCCTTTTTCAATGGGCTGGCAAGAGGGAGAGGCGCCCAGCCGCACCGCCGGCCCCTCACTCTGGCTCAGGGCGTTGGTCGCCGTAATCGATCCGCCGGACCCGGCCAGGGCTTTGCGCGGCCGCTCCTTACCCCTGCTGGGGCTTGCCGCGGGATGAGATCATGGGAATGGCTTCGGAATAGCTGACGCAGGCGACATCCTGCTTGTGGCAGACGTCGCTGACGAAGCGGTCGAGGGCGCGCCAGTAAGCGCCGTCGTTCATTTCGACGAAATGGAAGCCGAGCTGAAGCGGGATGCGCTCACCGTCATATTGCTTGTCGAAGGCGGCCTCGAAGGCTTCGAAGGCACGGTCTTCGTAAGTCTTGGCGTTCGCCTTGTCTTCGACCCCCTTGGAGTGGCGGACGTAGAGATTGTAGTCCATGCCGATGACGGGGCGATGCTCCGGCCCTTCGGGGATCAGCGGCAGGCCGAAACGATAGATGCCGTCGACCACCTGCGGCAGGGCGGGGCCTTTGGTGACGAGGCTTGCATCGTACTGGAAGCCCATCTCCTTTTCCGCAGGCAGGAGGCCGTCGCTGGTGGAGAGGTAAGGCGCGCGGAAACCCTTGACGTCATGCGTAGCGAAATCTTCCCAGCCCTGCGGCTCCTTGTCCGCAAGGCCGACATTTTTCCAGGCGTCGCGAAGGGCGACGCGCGCATTCGTGAATTCCTGCTTCCAATCGCCAGCGCTCCAGCCCTTGCCGTCGAAATGGCCGCAGGCATGGCTGGAAATATCGTGACCTTCCAGATGGGCGCCCCAGATGTTGGCGATGCGGGTGCGGACGTCGTCCTCGCTCTTGGCAAAGCCGACATTCGATTTTCCGACGCGCTGTTTCGGGCCCTGATAGGCCTTGGCCTGCGCCTTGTTCATCAGGAAGGTGCAGGAGAGAAAATAGGTGAAATGCGCGCCGTTGCGCGAGGCGATCTCGCGGCTCCTGGTCCAGAGCGCGTTGTCATGTGCGCCGTCGAAGGAAATCATGACCAGCTGCTTCGGTTTTTCATCGGCCTGAGCGATGGCGGGCAGGGCAAGGGAAAGCGCGGCGGAGAGGCAGGAGACAAAACGAAACATGGGCACCGAGATTGATTGGATCGAGCACGGCTTGCCAAAATCGACCGGCGATATGGGCGGCATGCTCTGGATGGTTTCTTCCTTTCCGTGCAAATGCGGCGAAGCTGCGGTGAAGCTGGCAATTTTTTATCGCAGTCGATAAGGATGTGACTCCAAGACCATAGAGGATTTCATCCATGGCATTGCTCATTCTAGGCATTGTTCTTTTTCTCGGCATCCATCTGATCCGCGTCTTCGCGCCCGGTTTGCGCGCCTCGTTGATCGCAAGCCTCGGCGAGAATGGCTGGAGGATCGGCTATTCCATCGCCAGCATCGTCGCGCTGGTCGTGCTGATCTACGGGTTCGGCCAGGCGCGGGACATGACGCCGATCTGGACGCCGCCGTTCTGGATGAGCCATATCACCATCCTGCTGATGCTGTTTGCGATGATCTGTCTCGTCGCCTCGCTGCTGCCGGCGGGGCATATTGCGGTCAGGACGAAGCATCCGATGGTGCTGTCGGTGAAGATCTGGGCTTTGGCGCATCTTCTGTCCAATGGCGACGGCGCCGCCATCCTGCTTTTTGCCGCCTTCCTCGCCTGGGGTGTGATTGTGCGCATTTCGCTGAAGCGGCGCGAGCGTGCCGGCGAAATCACCCGGCGCCCGTTCGTCTCGGCGAAGTACGATCTCTATGCGGTCATCATCGGCATCGTCGTCTGGGCTTTGATCATTTGGAAGCTTCATGCGTGGATTATCGGGGTTTCGCCGCTCGTTATGTGACGATTTCTGCCGTTCCCCCTTACAACGGCCGCAAAATGGAGTAGAAGGCCCCACTAACCCCTACGCTTTCTGTTTACAATTTGGCCTGGGCCGGAGACGAGAATGGCATTCAATGACGATAGCTTCATCCGCGAGGTGAACGAGGAACTGCGTTCGGACCAGTTGCGGTTCGTGTGGCGCCGTTTCGGCAGGCTCATCATCGGCGGGGCTGTGCTCATTGTTCTCGGCACCGCGGCCTATAGCGGCTACCGCTATTGGGCCGGCAATCAGGCCGGCAGCGGCGGCGACCAGTTCATTGCCGCCCTGACGCTGGCCGATCAGAACAAGACGGACGAGGCGCTTGCCGCATTCGCCGCCATCGAGAAGAACGGCCCCGGTTCCTATCCGCTGCTGGCACGCCTGCGTGCCGCCACGCTGCAGGCGCAGAAGGGCGACAAGGCCGGCGCCATCGCCACCTTCTCCGCAATCGGCAAGCAGACGGATATTCCGGTCGTCGTGCGCGATGCGGCTCGTTTGCGGGCCGCCTACCTGCTTGTCGATACCGGCACCTACGATCAGGTTGCCGCCGAGGCGCAGGAACTCGCCGTTCCTGCCGACGGCTTCCGCCATTCCGCGCGTGACGTTCTTGGCCTTGCCGCCTACAAGGCCGGCGATTTCGCCAAGGCCCGGCAATGGTTCCAGGCGATCGTCGACGATCCGCAAAGCCCGCGCAATGTCGCCAACCGCGCGCAGATGCTGCTCGATCTCATTACAGCTTCCGGCAAAGCTCCGGTTGCAAAAGGCTGAAGGATCGCTCGATGAGTTTCACGGTCGCGATCGTCGGTCGCCCGAATGTCGGCAAGTCCACGCTTTTCAACCGTCTGGTTGGCAAGAAGCTGGCGCTGGTCGACGATACGCCGGGCGTCACGCGTGACCGTCGTCCCGGCGATGCCAAGCTGATCGACCTGCGTTTCCGCATCGTCGATACGGCCGGCCTTGAGGAGGCCCAGGATGAATCGCTTCAGGGCCGCATGCGCGCCCAGACGGAAGCGGCGATCGACGAGGCCGATCTGACGCTGTTCGTCGTCGATGCCAAGATGGGGCTGACCCACGTCGACAAAACCCTGGCCGAAATGCTGCGCAAGCATGGCCGGCCTGTCGTGCTCGTCGCCAATAAATCGGAGGCGCGGGGCTCCGACAGCGGTTTCTACGATGCCTATACGCTGGGTCTTGGCGAACCTTGCCCGATCTCGGCCGAGCACGGTCAGGGCATGATGGATCTGCGCGATGCCATCGTCGAGGCCATCGGCCATGAGCGCGCCTTTCCGGAGACGGACGACGAGGCTGAAACGAATGTCCGCATTCCGCGCCCTGGTGTCGGCGAGGATGGCGAGGAGATCGACGAAGAGCCTGCCTATGACGACACCAAGCCGCTGCGCGTCGCCATCGTCGGCCGCCCGAATGCCGGCAAATCCACGCTGATCAATCGTTTCCTCGGTGAGGACCGGCTGCTGACCGGCCCCGAGGCCGGCATCACGCGCGACTCCATCTCCGTCGACTGGAGCTGGCGCGGCCGTACCGTGAAGATGTTCGACACCGCCGGCATGCGCCGCAAGGCCAGAGTGACCGAGAAGCTGGAGAAGCTCTCCGTCGCCGATGCGCTGCGCGCCATCCGTTTTGCCGAAATCGTGGTCATCGTCTTCGATGCGACCATTCCCTTCGAGAAGCAGGACCTTCAGATCGTCGATCTCGTCATCCGCGAAGGCCGCGGCGCCGTGCTTGCTTTCAACAAGTGGGACATGATCGAGGATCGTCAGGCCGTGCTTGCCGATCTGCGGGAAAAGACCGATCGGCTGCTGCCGCAGGCGCGCGGTATTCGCGCCATACCGATTGCCGGCCAGACCGGCGAGGGGCTCGACCGCCTGATGCAGGCAATCGTCGATACCGACAAGGTCTGGAACAAGCGTGTCTCCACCGCGCGGCTCAATCGCTGGCTTGAAACGCAGCAGGTCCAGCATCCGCCACCGGCGGTGTCGGGCCGTCGCATCAAGCTGAAATACATGACGCAGGTCAAGGCTCGCCCGCCGGCGTTCATGATCTCCTGCACGCGCTCGGACGCGCTGCCGGAGTCCTATGTGCGCTATTTGATCAACGGCCTGCGGGAGGATTTCGCCATGCCCGGCGTGCCGATCCGCATCCATTTCCGCTCGTCGGAAAATCCTTACGAAAACAAGAAGAAGCGATAATCCGTTTAAGCGCCCTCATCGTCAGGCGAGGGCGCTGGCAGTCAGGCCGCGTTCTTGCCCAGCGCTTCGCGCAGCGTCGTAATTTCCGCCTTCAGCCTCGTAAGCTCCTCGGCAGAGCGCTCCGTTGCATCGAGAACGCAAGGGGGAATGGCGGCTGCCTTCTTTTTCAGCGCCTTGCCTTCGCCGGTCAGCTGGATCAGCACCTGGCGCTCGTCTTCCTTGCTGCGGATGCGATGAATGAAGCCGGCCGCTTCCAACCGTTTCAAAAGCGGCGTCAGCGTGCTCGATTCCAGGAACAGCTTTTCACCGATGCCGCCGACGGTCTGGCCGTCCTCTTCCCAGAGCGTCACCATGACGAGATATTGCGGATAGGTGAGATGGAGCGCATCCAGCATGGGTTTGTACAGCCGGTTCATCGCGTGGTTCGCCGAGTAGAGGGCGAAGCAGATGAAATTATCCAGCTTTAACGGGTCGTCCGTCATCTCAAGCACTCCTTGAGGGCTTTATGTAAATCGTGCGATAAATAATTGTACAGCCAAAATGGCGATGGAGCTATGGCTTTCTTCGCTTTTCGCAGAGGCTGCCCTGAGGGCGCACTCTTGCGCTCTCATGCCGCTGGTGTGCCTGCGATGCCGGGCGTGCAGGCTGGAGCGCTTCGGCTTTTCCTCGATCCGCGAAAGCGCTCTATCCTGTTGTCTTCACGCAATTCCGAACGGAAAACCGCCGCGCACTTTCCCGGAATCGCTTAAGGCGCCCGGGGCCGGATAATCGCGCTGGTTGCCACGCAGGGGGCGCTATTCCCTATCTGGCGCAGGATGTCGGGGAATTCAATATCGAGGCGATGCGCAACGGAGATTCAGTCCTTGGTCGCCCGGCCTCGGCGGTTGGCGATGCGGACATTGCCGATGAACTGCGACGTCGCTGCTTCCCAGGAGTAGTCCAGCGCCAGCGAGCGGGCCGCCTCTCGCGAACAGGAGAGCGCGGCGAGGCAGGCCGTTGCGAGATCCGCGTTCACCACGCCGGCCGCCCTGTCTCCGCCTAGAATATCCGCAGGGCCGGTGACGGGGTAGGCGGCGACCGGCACGCCGCTCGCCAGCGCTTCGAGAATGGCGTTGCCGAAGGTGTCGGTTTTCGAAGGAAAGACGAAAACATCCGCCTGAGAATAGGCATGCGCCAGCTCTTCGCCGAATTTCGCTCCCAGAAAATGCACATCCGGATAAAGTTTTTCCAGTTCCGCCCGGGCGGGACCGTCGCCGACCACCACCTTCGATCCCGGCAGGTCGAGACCGAGAAAGGCGGGCAGGTTTTTCTCCAGCGCCACGCGGCCGACAGTCATGAAGATCGGGCGAGGCAGGCCGAAAGGATTGTCTTCCTGCGGCTGCGGGCGAAAGAGGCGGGAGTCGATCCCACGGCTCCAGGGCAGAAGATTTCGCATGCCGCGCAGCTTGAGTTCGCTGGCGAGGCTCGGCGTCGCCACCATGCAGCCGTAGCCGGCATTGTGAAACCATTTGACGAAGGCGTAGAGCCAGCTCTCCGGTATCGGCAGGCGGGCGGCGACATATTCGGGAAAGCGCGTGTGGTAGCTCGTGGAAAAGGGCATGGCGTTTCGCAGGCACCAGCGCCGGGCCGTCAGCCCGAGGGGACCTTCCGTGGCAATATGCACATAGGTCGGCCGGATCGCCTCTATTCGGGAGGCGACCTTGCGATAGCTGGCGATCGAAAGCCGGATCTCCGGATAGGTCGGGCAGGGAATGTTGCGAAAGCCGTCCGGCGTGATCATCGACACCTCGACGCCCATGCGCGCCAGCTCGCGATTGGTGTTCTCGATCGAGCGGACGACGCCATTGACCTGCGGATGCCATGCATCGCTGACGATAAGCAGCCGCTCAGGTATCGCGACTGGTGTCGCCGCCTGCGCCCAGGTGGTGTGATCGATGTCTGACAAGCGTTGCAACATGCCCAAAACAGTCCATCCGCACCGCATCCTCATGATGACGGTGCCAGCGATTGCGGTGTTTCAAACATGATTCCCGCGCCCACCCTATTGTGGGGGGTGTCGATGATGGAAATATTACAGCGTTTACCTGATCGATTTCAGCTTCTCGGGAGAGACGAGCGCGCCGTATTCCTGAATGACTTTCGCCGCGATCTTGGCGGCGAAGCCGGCGGCTGCAACCGCGTCCTGATGCTGGAGGTAATATGCCAGAAATGCGCCGTTGAAGCTGTCGCCGGCGCTGGTGGTATCGATGACCTTGCCGACCTTGATCGCCGGGACGAGCGTCTCGTGCGCGCCGTCGCCGATGGTCGCGCCATCGGCGCCGTTCTTCACGACGACCATACTGGCTCCGTACTGCCGGTAGCGGCGTATGGTGGCGGCAATCGAGTCGTCGCCGAAATGCATGGCCTCGTCGTCGAAGCTCGGCATGACGAGCGTTGCAGCGCGAGCGCCTTCCGCGATCATGGTGTGCATGGCGTCCAGGCTGGACCAGAGGCGGGGACGCAGATTGGGGTCGAAGGCGACCAGCTTGCCTATCGCCTTGGCGCGGCGCAGCTCTGCCAGCAGGGTGAAGGCGTCTTCGCGCGGCAGGATCGCCAGCGTGATGCCTGAGAAGTAGAGCACGTCCGACGCCTCGATCGCCGTGCGCAAGGCGTCGCCGTCGGCCGCGAGCAGGCGGGCTGCGGAACTGTCGCGCCAATAGCTGAAGGAACGCTCGCCGTCCTTCAGGTTGATCATGTAGAGGCCGGGCGTCTTGCCGCGAAGCCGGCGTATGCTGGCCGTGCCGATGCCGGCAGCGTCCATGAAGGCGCTCATTTCATCGGACATGGCGTCATCGCCGAGAGCGGTGAAATAGTCGATAGACCAGTCCGCGGGCAGGCAGGCGCGGGCATACCAGGCGGTGTTGAAGGTATCGCCGGCAAAGCCCTTGCGCAGGTGCCCGTCATCGGCTTGCGACAATTCCACCATGCATTCGCCGATCGAAAGAAAACGCCCGCCCAAGATTGCCTCCTGCATTTTGCCCTGGTGCTGCATACGCGCAAGCGGTGGCGGGGGCAAGGCGGACGGCGGCGGCCGCCGTCCACTTTGAAGCCTACGGCCGGTCCATATAATAGCAGGCTGCTGTCTGGCCGGGGCGCACATGCTCGGTCGGCGGCATCTTCGTGCGGCAGACATCCGTCGCCTTCCAGCAGCGGGGCGAGAAGACGCAGCCCGGTGGCGGGTTGAGCGGCGAGGGCGGATCGCCCTGCAGGCGGATGCGCTCGCGCCCGCGCGCCAGCTTCGGGTCGGGGATCGGGGCGGCGGAGAATAGCGCCTGCGTATAGGGATGGGCCGGATGGTCGAAGACCGTTGCGGCTTCGCCCGCCTCCACCACCTTGCCGAGATAGAGCACCAGCACGTCGTCCGATATCAGGCGCACGACCGAGAGATCGTGGCTGATGAAGATCAGGGTGAGGCCGAACTCCTTGCGCAGGCGGCGCAGGAGCGTGATGACCTGGCCCTGGATCGAGACGTCGAGGGCCGAGACCGGCTCGTCGCAGATAATCAGCTTCGGCCGGGTGATGACGGCGCGGGCGATGCCGATGCGCTGCGCCTGTCCGCCTGAAAACTCGTGCGGATAGCGGTTGATCATCTCGGGGACAAGGCCTACCGCCGCCATGATTTCACGAACGCGATCCTGCCGTTGAGCGCGGCTCAGTTTCGGCTCGAAGACGGTGAGCGGCTCGGCGATGATGTCGCCGACGGTCATGCGCGGATCGAGCGAGGCGCTCGGGTCCTGGAAGATGATCTGCATGTCGCGGCGGGCGGCGCGCATTTCCTCTTCGGTGAGGTCGAGCAGGTTGCCGCCCTGCCAGAGGATGCGGCCCTTCTGCGCCTTGATCAGCCGCAGGATGGAGCGGCCGAGCGTCGACTTGCCGCAACCGGATTCGCCGACGATGCCGAGCGTGCGGCCGGCCTTCAGCTCGAAGCTGACGTCGTTGACCGCCGTCAGCACCATCGGCGGCCTGAAGAGGGATTTCGACGGTATTTCGAATTCGGTCGTCAGATGCTCGACTTTCAGAAGCGTTTGTTCAGCCATGGACGAGGCTCCGTTCCTGATCAGCCGTGAGGGGATGGAAGCAGGCCGCGCAACGGCGTGGCGTAAGCTGGGCGAGCGGCGGCGCCGCATCCAGACAGTCGTCCTGCACATGGGCGCAACGCGGCGAGAAGGCACAGCCGCGCGGCAGATGCATCAGATTCGGCGGCCGCCCGGGGATGACGGTGAGATCGTCGACATCCTGATCAGGCCGAGGGATCGAGGCGTGAAGCGCTGCCGTGTAAGGGTGAGCCGGATTTTCGTACAGCTCCTCGACCGGCGCCTCTTCGACGATACGGCCCGCATACATGACGGCGACGCGGTCGGCGAGGCCGGCGACGACGCCGAGGTCATGGGTAATCATCACAAGCGCCGTGTGCATTTCCGCCGTCAACTCGTTGAAGAGATCGAGGATCTGCGCCTGGATCGTCACGTCGAGCGCTGTCGTCGGCTCGTCGGCAATCAGGAGCTTCGGTTTGGTGAGCAGCGCCATGGCGATGACGATGCGCTGGCGCATGCCGCCCGAAAGTTCGTGCGGATAAAGGTTGAAGCGGCGCGTCGGGTCGGGAATGCCGACCCGCTTCAGCATATCCAGCGCCGCGGCCGACGCCGCACGCGCCGTCAACCCGCCATGGACCTCCAGCTGCTCGGTCAATTGCCGCGAGATGCGCAACGACGGATTGAGCGCCGTCATCGGGTCCTGAAAGACCATGGCCATGTCCTTGCCGCGCACATGGTCGAGCTCGCGCGGTTTCAGCGTCAGCAGATCCTTGCCGTCGAGCAGCGCCTGGCCGCTGGTGCGGCCGTTCTTGGCGAGAAGGCCCATCAGGCCGAGGAAGGTCTGGCTCTTGCCGGAACCGGATTCGCCGACGATGGCGACGCGTTCGCCGCGGCCGATCTTGAGGTTCATCTTCGAGACCGCCGCCACTTCGCCTTCCGGCGTGCGGAAGGTGATGGAGTAGTCTTTGAGTTCGAGAAGCGTGTCTGTCATGTCAGCGATCCTTCGGATCGAAAGCGTCGCGCAGACCGTCGCCGATGAAGAGCAGGCTCATCAGCAGCGCGATCAGGAACCCGGCGGGAAAGAACAGCAGCCAGGGCGTCGTCTCCATGCCCGCCGAGCCTTCTGCGATCAGCGTGCCGAGCGATGTCAGCGGCTCCTGAACGCCGAAGCCGAGATAGGAGAGGAAGCTTTCGGTCGCGATGATTTCCGGGATGGTGAGCGTGGCGTAGATGACCACCGGACCGACGAGGTTCGGCACGATGTGCTTGAGGATGATCTTGAACGACCGTTGCCCGGAGGCGCGGGCGGCTTCGATGAATTCCCGCTGCTTGATCGACAGGGTCTGGCCGCGCACGATACGGGCCATGGTCAGCCATTCGAGTGCGCCGATCGCCGCAAACAGCAGGTAGACGTTGCGGCCGAAGATCACCATCAGCAGGATGACGAAGAGCACGTAGGGCAGTGCGTACATGATATCGACGAAGCGCATCATGATCGCATCGACGCGACCGCCGAAATAGCCTGACACGGCGCCGTAAAGCACGCCGATGACGACCGAAACGAGGGTTGCCACCAGCGCGACGGTCAGCGAAACGCGCGTGCCGTAGAGCGTGCGTGCCAGCAGGTCGCGGCCGTTGCCGTCTGTGCCGAAATAGTGGCCGGCGGCGAAGTCCGGAGCGCCTCGGAACGAGTTCCAGTCCGGATCTTCATAGTTGAAAGGCAGGAAATACGGGCCGAAAATGGCGACCAGAACCAGCGCTGCCAGCACGATCAGCGACAGTGCCGCCGCCTTGTTGCGCAGCAGGCGACGCATCGCATCGCCGGTGAGGGAGCGCCCCTTGGGCGCAAGCCCCTCTGCCGAAAGCAATTCCGCTTCCAGCAATTCTCTCTTGGCGGAATTGAGGATCATCGCATTCTCACTTTCGGGTCGAGCCAGGCATAGGCGATGTCGACCAGGAGATTGAGGACCACGATCAGCACCATGTAGAAAATGACCGTGCCGAGCACCATGCCGTAGTCGCGGTTCAGCGCTGCGCCGACGAAGTAGCGGCCGACGCCGGGCAAGCCGAAGATGCTCTCGACGACAAGCGAACCGGTGAGCAGATAGCTCGCCGCCGGTCCGAGATAGGAGACGACAGGCATCATGGCCGGCTTCAGCGCATGCCGCATCACGGTGAGCCGCGGGCCGATGCCCTTGGCCTTGGCGGTGCGAATGAAGTTCTGGCTCATCACCTCGATCATCGAGCCGCGCATGAGGCGCGAGATGCGTGCCGCATGCGGCAGCGTCAGAACGACGATGGGCAGGATCAGGAACCGTACCGAGCCGTCGCCCCAGCCGCCGACGGGCAGCCAGCCGAGCGTGTTGCCGAAGACGAGCTGAAGGATGGGCGCGATCAGGAAGCTCGGCATGACGAGGCCGACGAGAAGCCCGCCGCCCAGCCAGTAATCGGCCGCGCGGTTCTGATAGAGTGCCCCAAGACAGCCTATCAGCACGCCGACCACGGTTGCGAGCACGAAGGCGGCGCCGCCGATGGTGAGCGTATAGGGAAAGCCCGACATGATCTGCTGGGTGACGGTGAAATCCTGATTGGCGAAGGAGGGGCCAAGATCGCCCTTCATGACGTCGCCGACATAGATCAGGTATTGCTCAACCAGAGGCTTGTCCAGGTTGTAGTGGGCCGCAAGGTTGGCTTTGACTTCCGGCGGCAATGGCCTTTCGCCATCGAAGGGGCCGCCGGGAGCGAGGCGCAGAATGAAAAAACACACTGTCACGGCAATCCACAGGACGGGGATTGTCGACAGCAAACGACGGAGAGCATAGCCAAACATGGTTTTTGACGGCTCTCTCCCGGTTGTGTCCGGGAGAGAGCCTGTTCCCAATTATTCTTTGATCGACAGCCAGCGAGTGCGGTGGATGTCCTGGATATTATCCACGAAGCCCTGGACCTTCGGGGCGACGATGTTCTGGGAAACGTAGTAGTAGATCGGGATCGCCGCGCTGTCGTCGAGAGCCAGCTGCTCGGCCTTCTTGTAGATTTCGGCGCGCTTCTTGAGGTCGGTTTCCTCGTTGCCCTGTTTGATCAGCGCGTCATAATCCGGGTTGCTCCAGCGGCCGTAGTTCATCTCGACGCCGGTGGAGAGCAGGTTCAGGAAGTTGATCGGGTCGTTGTAGTCGGCAAGCCAGCCGGCGCGGCCGATCTGCACCTCGCCGCGCTGCATTTCATCGTAATGCACCTTGGTTTCGGTGTTGTAGAGCTCGATATCGACGCCGAGCGGCTTCCACATGGCGGCAATCGCGACGGCGATGCGCTTGTGGTTGTCGTTGGTGTTGTAGCGGAGCTGCGCCTTGAGCGGATGGTCTGGGCCGAAGCCTGCTTCCTTCAGCAGCTTCTTTGCTTCTTCCACCTTCTGTTTGTAGGGCTCGTCCTTCCAGCTGACGTAGGCGGGCTCGCCATAGTTGGCCGTGCCCGGCGGCACCCAGGAATACATCGGCAGTTCGCCGGTTCCGAGGATCTTCGGGCCGATCACCTCGCGGTTGACGGCCATGGACAGAGCCTGGCGGACGCGCTTGTCGTTGAAGGGTGGCTTGGTGGCGTTCAGCACGTAATAGTAGGTGCCAAGGAAGGGCACCACATGCGCCTGTCCGGGGAGGTTCTTCTGGATCCAGTCATACTGGTCGGCCGGAAACGAGGTGAGAATATCGAACTCGCCGGCGCGGTAGCGCTTCAATGCAGCGGCCTGATCTTCGAGCGTGTAGAAGTTCACCTTGTCGATCTTCACGTCCTTGGCGTCGTAGTACTGATCGTTCTTGACGTTGGAGACATGCGAGCCGGGCACCCATTCGACGGGCTTGTAAGGGCCGTTGGTAACGATGTTGCCGATCTTGACCCACTGGTCGCCCTTGGCCTCCACGACATGCTTCGGCAGCGGATAGGCCGTATAATGCATCAAGGCGTTGAGGAAATAGGGCGTCGGATTCTCAAGCGTGATTTCCAGCGTCTTGTCGTCGATAGCCTTGACGCCGAGCTGGCTCAGATCCTTGATTTCGCCCTTGTTGATCTTTTCCGCGTTCTTGATCGTGTATTGCAGGTAGGCGTACTGGGCGGCCGTCTTCGGGTCCATCAGGCGCTGGAAGGCGAAGACGAAGTCTTCAGCCGTTACCGGCTGCCCGTCGGACCACTTGATGCCGTCGCGCAGCTTGAAGGTGTACACCTTCTGGTCGGGAGAAACGGTCCAGCTCGCAGCCTGGCCGGGGATGGGATTGTCCTTGGGGTCCTCAGTCACCAGCCCTTCGAAAATATCGCCGTCGATTCGGTTTTCCCAATCGCCGGAAATTTTTTGTGGGTCGAGCGACGTCGGGTCGCCGCCGTTGTGGATATTGAGGGTCGCGGCGTGCGCCGAGAAGCTCAATACCGTGCTGACGAGAGCCGTCGCAAGAAATTTTCTGGTGAAACGAGTCATGCCTTTTCCCACCTTTCTGGAGTTATTGTCCCTGAATTTACAGGGGTATTTTTATTCCCGCAGGTGACCTGTACGTGCAGGTCAATGCCGGAAACTATCCAAAGCGACGTCGCTTTCAAGCCTAAAAGAGCAAGGCGTGCTTCGTGCGTGAGTTTTCACATTGGTATTCTCTAAAATTGATACTGCGAATTTACGCGTCCTGATAGTAGCGTTCTTGCTTCTGCCGATTGCGGCTTGCCGCCTGCGTCCGAGTGTGCAAACTGAGGGGCGTGTGCGGTATCGAGGCGGTTTGATGAAATCGACGAATAAGGCGGCGGGAGCCGATTGGTGGCGCGGGGCAGTGATCTATCAGGTCTATCCGCGGTCGTTTCAGGATACGGATGCCAACGGGCTCGGCGACATCAAGGGCATTACCCGGCGCCTGCCTCACATTGCCGCACTCGGGGTCGACGCGATCTGGCTGGCGCCGTTCTTCACCTCGCCGATGGCCGACATGGGCTATGACGTCGCCGATTACTGCGATGTCGATCCGATTTTCGGCACGCTGGCCGATTTCGACGAGATGATGGCGGCGGCACACGAGCTGGGACTCAAGGTCATCATCGACCAGGTCATCTCGCACACGTCCGACCGGCATCCCTGGTTCGTGGAGAGCCGCACGAGCCGCGACAATCCCAAGGCGGACTGGTACGTCTGGGCCGACCCGAAGCCGGATGGAACGGCGCCGAACAACTGGCTGTCGATCTTCGGCGGACCGGGCTGGGAATGGGACGGCGTGCGCCGGCAATATTACCAGCACAACTTCCTGACCTCGCAGCCGGACCTGAACTTCCACAATCCGGAGGTGCAGGACGCGGTGCTGGCTGCCGTCAAGTTCTGGCTCGACCGCGGTGTGGACGGTTTCCGCCTGGATACGGTAAATTACTACTTCTGCGACAGGGAATTGCGCGACAATCCGCCGGCACTCGTGGCAACGGGCGGGCTCGATGCACCCGAGAGCAACCCTTACGGGATGCAGAACCATCTCTACGACAAGACACAGCCGGAGAATATCGGCTTCCTGAAGCGGTTCCGGGCGCTGCTCGATCAATATGAGGATCGCACGACCGTCGGCGAAGTGGGCGATGGCGCGCGCTCGTTGCAAACCGTCGCGGCCTATACCAGCGGCGGCGACAAGCTGCATATGTGCTATACGTTCGACCTGCTGGGGCCGGATTTCACGCCGGCGCATTTCCGCCGCTGCGTCAGCGATTTCCAGGACAATGTCGTCGATGGCTGGGTCTGCTGGGCCTTCTCCAACCATGACGTCCAGCGCCATGTCAGCCGCTTTGCAGAGACGGAGGAAGAGCAGCCGCGCGTCGCAAAGCTGGCGATTTCGCTGCTGTCCGTCCTGCGCGGCTCGATCTGCCTGTATCAGGGGGAAGAGCTCGGTCTGCCCGAGGCGGAGCTGGCCTTCGAGGATCTGCGCGATCCCTACGGAATTCGCTTCTGGCCGGCATTCAAGGGGCGTGACGGATGCCGCACGCCGATGCCCTGGGAGGCCAACCGCGCCCATGCGGGCTTTACCACCGCCGAGAAATCCTGGCTGCCGGTTCCCTATCAGCATGCGGCGCTGGCGGTCGACAAGCAGGAGGCGGACCAGCATTCCGTGCTGCACCACTATCGGCAGACGCTGGCCTTCCGAGCAGAGCATGCCGCCTTGCGCGACGGCGACATGACCTTCCTCGATACCGAGGAGGATGTTCTGGCCTTCACGCGCTCCAAGGGCGATGAGACGCTTCTGTTCGTGTTCAATCTCTCCCGCAAGCCGGTGAAGGTCGCATTGCCGAAGGGGATCAGGCTGGGCAAGACGATCGCCATGCCGGGCTTCACCACCGCCGATGCCGGATCGACGGTGGCGCTCTCGGCACTCGATGTCTATTGCGGCAAGCTCGCCTGATCAGCCGATCAGCATGAATTTGTCGACATCGACAAGACCTCTGTCCGATATCTTCAGATGCGGGATGACGGGCAGGGGCAGGAAGGCGAGCTGGAGGAAAGGCTCTTCCAGCGTCGCGCCGAGGGCATAGGCCGCCTGGCGCAGATCGTGCAGCGTGTCGCGCACGCTTTCGTATGGCTCCAGGCTCATCAGGCCGGCGACGGGCAGGGCGATTTCGCCTGTCACGACGCCATCCTCGACGACGACGAAGCCGCCGTTGATATCGCTGAGGCGGTTGGCGGCGAGCGCCATGTCATCCTCGTTGACGCCGACGACGCAGATATTGTGGCTGTCATGGCCGACGGTCGAGGCGATCGCGCCCTTCTTCAGCCCAAACCCCTGGACGAAGCCGTTGGCGTGGTTGCCGTTCTTGCCGTGCCGCTCGATGACGGCGACCTTGATGACATCGTTGCCGAGGTCGATATCGGTCTGATTGCCCTTGGCGGGCAGCCGATAACGGCGATGCTCGGTGATGATCTTGCCGGGCATCACGCCGATCACGGAGCTTTCGCCTTCGTTAAGTGGCACGCCGAAATCGGCGGCATTGATCGGGCGGGCCTTGACGCTGTCGAGGCCGACCGGGGCGACGGACTTGCGGGTGGCGAAGAGCTCGGCCGTCACCTTTCTGCCGCCGGAGAAGACGATCTCGGCCTTGCAGCTCTCAAGGCTGTCGACGACGACGAGATCCGCACGCCAGCCGGGCGCCACCAGACCTCGATCCCGCAGGCCGAAGGCGCGGGCGGCTGAAATGGAAGCCGCGCGATAGATTGCCAGCGGTTCGATGCCATGGGCGATTGCCGTGCGGATCATATAATCGAGATGGCCCTGTTCGGCGATGTCGAGCGGGTTGCGATCGTCGGTACAGAGCGCGAGATAGGGCGACAGGCGCTCGGTGATGATCGGCATCAGCGCATGCAGGTCCTTGGAGACGGAGCCTTCACGCACCAGCACATGCATGCCCTTGCGGATCTTTTCCAGCGCTTCTTCGGCGGTCGTCGATTCATGTTCCGTGCGGATGCCGGCGGCGAGATATCCGTTGAGATCGTTGCCGCGCAGCAGAGGGGCGTGGCCGTCGATATGGCCGCCCTGGAAGGCTTCGAGCTTGGCCATGCAGACGGGATCCTTGTGGACCACGCCGGGGAAATTCATGAATTCGGCAAGGCCGATCACCTGGGGATGGTTGCGGAAGGGCAGAAGCGTTTCGATCGGCAGATCGGCGCCCGAGGTTTCAAGATGCGTGGCCGGTACGCAGGAGGAAAGCTGGACGCGAATATCCATGATCGTTTCCAGCGAGCAATCCAGGAAATAGCGGATGCCTTCGGTGCCGAGCACGTTGGCGATCTCATGCGGATCGCAGATGACCGTCGTGACGCCGTAGGGCAGGACGCAGCGGTCGAATTCGAGCGGCGTCACCAGCGAGGATTCGATGTGGAGATGGGTGTCGATGAAACCCGGCACGACGATGCGGCCGGCAATATCGATCTCCTGACGCCCTTTATAGTCGCCGCAGGTGCCGACGATGCGGTCGCCGCAAATGGCGATATCGGAAGCGACCAGCTCTCCCGTCACCAGATCGAAGAACCGGCCGTTTTTCAGCACGATGTCCGCAGGCTCCCGGCCGACGCCCTGGTCGATATAGCGTTCGAGTTTGGTGGTCATGTGTGTCCCTCGCATATGGATCGCCCCTCACGCCGGCTCTCTTGCTATTACAAGAGGAGGCGTGAGGGGCGGAGATGTGTTCGAGCTTATGCCTCAGATATTATTCTGCAAGATCTCGCGAAGCTTGCCGAACAGCTCGTCGATGTGATGCTTCTCGATGATGAGCGGCGGCGAGAGGGCGATGATGTCGCCGGTGGTGCGGATCAGCAGGCCCTTTTCGTAGGCCTTCAGGAAGGCGGTGAAGGCGCGCTTGGTGGGTTCGCCGGCGATGGGATCGAGCTCGATGGCGCCGATCAGGCCGGTGTTTCTGATGTCGATGACGTTCGGGCAGTCCTTGAGGGAATGCAGGGCATCGGCCCAGTAGTCGGAAAGCTCGGCCGCGCGGGTGAGCAGGCCCTCTTCCTTGTAGGTGTCGAGCGTCGCAAGCGCGGCCGCGGAGGCGATCGGGTTGCCGGAATAGGTGTAGCCGTGGAAGAACTCGATCATGTGCTCGGGTCCCTGCATGAAGGCGTCATGGATCTCCGAGGTCACGAAGACGGCGCCCATCGGGATGACGCCGTTGGTCAGGCCCTTGGCGGTGGTGATCATGTCGGGCTTCACGTCGTAATACTGAGCCGCAAACGGGGTGCCGAGGCGACCGAAGCCAGTGATGACTTCGTCGAAAATCAGCAGGATGCCGTGCTTGGTGCAGATTTCGCGCAGCTTCTGCAGATAGCCCTTCGGCGGAATGAGGACGCCGGTGGAGCCGGCAACCGCGGCTCGACGATGACGGCTGCGATGGTCGAGGCGTCATGCAGCGTGACGATGCGCTCCAGCTCGCTGGCGATATCGCCGCCATGCTCGGGCTCGCCGCGCGTGAAGGCGTTCTTGCCGGGAACATGCGTGTGCGGCATATGGTCGACGCCGGTCAGCAGCGTGCCGAACATCTTGCGGTTGGTGACGATGCCGCCGACGGAGATGCCGCCGAAATTGACGCCGTGATAGCCGCGCTCACGGCCGATGAGGCGGAAGCGCGAGCCGTTGCCCTTCACGCGGTGATAGGCGAGGGCGATCTTCAGGGCCGTCTCGACCGATTCCGAACCGGAGTTGGTATAGAGGACATGATCCAGGCCATCCGGGGCGATGTCCACCAGGCGGTTCGCCAGTTCGAAAGCCTTGGGATGGCCGAGCTGGAAGGCCGGAGCATAGTCGAGCTCGCCAGCCTGCTGGGCAATGGCCTCGGTGATCTTTGGCCGGCAGTGTCCGGCGTTTACACACCACAGGCCGGCGGTTCCGTCCAGCACCTGCCGACCGTCATGGGTGGTGTAGTACATATCCTTGGCGCCGACGAAGAGGCGCGGTTCCTTCTTGAACTGGCGGTTGGCCGTAAACGGCATCCAGAAGGCGCGCAAATCGTTGGGGGTGGCATTCAAACGGTCAGACATGCTGTTCTCCAATGGTCATTCGGGGGCCATTTCCCGGTCGCGGCGCGATTATATTTTACTGCCTGGTCAAATTATCAGCAGGCCCTTTCGCGTCAAGGCAAAGATAGTGCTGGGGAACGGGGCGGGGCTTTGGATGACGGGTGAAATCTGCGGCGCACCCGCGCGCCCGCTTCGATGGCGGCAGGCTGCCCGGAGGCCGGCCCTGCGCTCGTTCGGATACGAAAAAGCTGACAAGCCCGACGGGGCTTGCCAGCTAAAAATGCTAAAACACCTGGTCATGAAAGCAAGTCGATCTTCAGGGTGTCCCCCACGGATCGTTCGTCCGCTGACCCAGAGCTATTGAAGGCTCTTAAGCAGCCGATCTACTTTTTTCCGGCTCACAATAAATGTCTTCCAGCGTCTCGAGAACCCGGATAACGGATTCCGATGTGCTGGAGTAGTAAATCGTTTGAGCATCGCGACGTGTCTTGACCAGCTTCTGAGCGCGAAGCTTCGAAAGATGCTGCGAAAGTGCCGACTGGCTCAATCCCACCTGATTGGCAAGAACGCCGACCGGAACTTCGCCCTTAACGAGACTGCAAAGGATCAAAAGACGCTTAGGGTTTGCCATTGCTGATAGTAATGCTGCCGCAACATTAGAGTGTTCGGCCAAATTTCTTGTCTTCATTTTTTAAACTTCCCAATGCGGAGCGTACATCAGAAATTGTGCTATTTCTAAACCGGCACCAAACCGATTTCCAACAATACCAACACGCGCCGAAGATTGTATATACCTAAATTTAAGGTATCGAGTATGCTATTTTAGGTATGTATGTATGATGAGCGCGCAATGATATGAGAGGCGCCCATCACCGCCCGGAGACCCTCGATTAGCCCAAAATAGGTCGATTATCGTCGTTTCTGGCTCCTGTATATCCCAATTTCGGTCAAAAGCCGATTACAACTTACCAATAATGGTCGCTACCCATCAGGCTGCAAGGCTACTAATTCTCGCACTGTTGCGCGCCCTGCGGCACCTCAATTTATTTTCGACTTAAAGAATCATCAGGTCCGCGGCGGACAGGATGTAAGCCCTTCCGAAGCCGCCGTTCAGGCTGGCATCGAGCGGAACGAGGCGAAAGAAACAGAAATCCGGAAAGTCGATATAGAGCTTGGATTTCGGGTGGCGGTCGAGGAAAAGCCCGCGAATCCGCTCATGCGCTTCGCCTTGCCGGTCGATGCGCTCCGCGCTGCAACGCACGGTCAGGCGGGGATGGGCCAGGGGATCGCCCTTGCCGGGTTCGCCGAAGAGCGCCGACGCGCGGGGATCCTTAATCAGGGACTTGGTATGCGATGAAAGGCCGGAGACGAGAATGACGGGAGCGCCGTCGGCATCGATGGCGATCAGGACGCGACTGACGGAGGGAAAGCCGGTTTCGGGATCGATGACGGCCAGCGCCGCGTGGGCGGCATCGTGCATGAGGCCGCGCGCCTGCTTGCGCGCATCCTCGTCCGTTTCCCTGATCACCGATGGTTTATCGTTCATTAACTGCTCCATGAATTGAGGAGCAGCCAGGAACGGCTACTCCTTTCGCCGGTGACTGGTCAGGCCGGCCACCACGTCTTGCGCCGAGATGGTTCCGATAATTGTGCCGTTGTCAACAACGCCGATGTTGCCCGGCTGGCGGGTGAGGGCGTCGAGGATATCGACAAGCGGCGTTGTCGCCGTTGCAGTGGCGGTGACGGAACCGGTATTGGCCGAATGCCCGACGCCCTGTTGCATGACATCGCGCGCCGTGAGCATGCTGATCGGATTCATGTGCTGCACGAAATCGGCCACGTACTGGTCGGCTGGATTCTTGACGATTTCCTGCGGTGTCCCGCACTGGATGATGTGGCCGCTCTCCATGATGGCGATGCGGTTTCCGATGCGGAATGCCTCGTCCAGGTCATGGCTGACGAACAGGATGGTGCGCTTCAGGCGGCGCTGGAATTCGAGGAGCTCGTCCTGCAGGCGCGTGCGGATCAATGGATCGAGCGCGGAGAACGGCTCGTCCATGAGCAGGATCGGTGCGCCGGTCGCAAAGGCGCGCGCCAGACCGACGCGCTGCTGCATGCCGCCCGACAACTCGTTGACCTTGCGATTGGCCCACTGCGTGAGATTGACGAGCTGAAGCTGCTCATCGACGCGCTTCTTGCGCTCGGCTTCCGGAATGCCGGCAAGCTCGAGCCCGAAGCCCACATTGTCGGCCACGGTTCGCCAGGGCAGCAATGCGAACTGCTGGAACACCATGGAGACGGTGTGCATGCGCAGGTCGCGCAAAGCCTTCGGACTGCAGGAGTAGGGGTTGACGGGGCCGTTCTTGCTGTTGACGACCACATCGCCGCGCACGACCGGTGCTAGGCCGTTGACGGCCCGCAGCAGCGTCGATTTTCCCGATCCGGAAAGCCCCATCAGCACGAGGATCTCGCCTTCCTCGATTTCCAGCGAGGCATTGGCGACGCCGAGCACCATGCCCGTTTCCTTGCCGATGTCGTCGCGAGACTTGCCCGAGTCGATAAGTTTCAGCGCGGCATCGGGGCGATCGCCGAAGATGATGCTGACATTCTTGAAGCCGACAGCGACGGTCATGAGCGGTCTCCTTCGCCGGGGGCACGGAACATACGGTCGAGAATGATCGCCAGGATGACGATGCAGGCACCGGAATCGAAGCTCTTGGCAACGTTGACGCTGTTCAGCGCACGCAGAACCGGAACGCCGAGACCGGGAGCGCCGACGAGGGCGGCGATGGACACCATGGAGAGCGACAGCATGATGGTCTGCGTGAGGCCGGCCATGATCTGCGGCATGGCAAAGGGCAGCTCGACCTTGCGCAGAACCTGGCGCGGCGTCGCACCGAAGGATTCAGCCGCTTCGACAAGCGCGGGCGGGGTCGAAATGATGCCGAGACGCGTCATGCGGATCGGCGCGGGGATGGCGAAGACGACGGTCGCGACCAGGCCCGGCACCATGCCGAGACCGAGCAGGATCATGGCCGGCACCAGGTAGACGAAAGTCGGAATGGTCTGCATCAGGTCGAGGATCGGCCGCAGGAAGGCGAAGAGCCAGGGACGTCGGGCGGAGGCGATGCCGAGCGGCACACCAACGAGCATGCTGACGAAGGTGGAGGCCAGCACCAGTGCCAGCGTTTCGGTCGTTTCCTTCCAGTAGCCCTGGTTGATGGTGATGAGCAGCCCGATGAAGGTGAGGGCCGTCACCCCGACGCTCCGGCGCATCCAGTAGGCGATGGCGGTGAACACCACGACGACGATCAGTGGATGCGGAGCCTGCAGAAGGAACAGCAACGCGTTGATCACATGCGCGACCACGAAGGAGAGGCCGTCGAAAAACCAAGTGACATTGGTCGTCAGCCAATCGACGACGGCTTTGGCCCACGGCCCGATGGGGATGCGATAATCGGTTAACCAGTTCACGTCTTTGCCCACGATTGGGGGCGGCTGTTCCGATGGTGTCTTATCGTTCCGGAGGTGCCGCCGAAGAATAACGGTCTGTCACGCCACGCAAGCCGTTGTCCGGGCGGTGACGGGACGCGAAAGGAAGCAGTCTATCCAGGGAAGAAAAAGGGGCGGTTCAGCCGCCCCTCATCCACCATGTTACAAGCCGAGCTTGGCCTTGACCGCTGCCATGGCGTCGCCGCCATCCTTGGTGGTGACACCGGCCAGCCAAGGCGTCACGGCCGCCGGGTTGGCCTTCAGCCATTCCGTGGCGGCCACTTCCGGGTCCTTGCCGTCATTCAGGATCTTGCCCATGATTTCATTTTCCATCGGCAGGGTGAAGACGAGATTCTTGATGAAGGCGCCGACGTTCGGGCATTCCTGCAGGTAGCCCGCCCGGACGTTGGTGTAGACGGTCGCGCCGCCGTAGTTCGGTCCGAAGACGTCGTCGCCGCCGGAAAGATAGGTCATCTTGTAGGTGCTGTTCATCGGATGCGGCGCCCAGCCGAGGAAGATGATCGGCTTGCCTTCCTTGTCGGCACGCGAAACCTGCGCGAGCATGCCCTGCTCGGAGGATTCGACCACCTCGAAGCCCTTGAGGCCGAAGGTGTTCTTGTCGACCATGTCGATGATCAGGCGGTTGCCGTCGTTGCCCGGCTCGATGCCGTAGATCTTGCCGTCGAGATCGGCCTTGTGGGCGGCGATGTCCTTGAAGTCCTTGATGCCGAGTTCGGCGCCCTTTTCGTTGGTCGCCAGCGTGTACTTGGCGCCTTCGAGGTTGGGACGTACGGTTTCGACAGACTTGTCCGCGGCGAACGGCTTGATGTTCTCGGCCATCGAGGGCATCCAGTTGCCGAGGAAGACGTCGATGTCCTTGTTCTTGAGGGATTGATAGGTCACCGGCACGGCCAGCACCTTGATGTCGGTGTCGTAACCGAGCGCCTTCAGGAGGACGGAGGCGGTTGCCGTCGTGGAGGTGATGTCGGTCCAGCCGACATCGGCGAAATGCACGGTACTACAGCTTGCCGGCTCCGCGGCGGATGCCGTGGCGGCGCCCAGTGTCAATGCAGAGAGAGTTGAGGCGAAAGCGAATGCGGTAAGGGTCTTTTTTATCATTGCGTGACTCCCAATCTAGCGTTCCCAAGCAACCATCAATATCTGACATTTTCAAGCGACCACAGTGTATTTGCGGCGGTTTGAGGGGGCTGATTGCGACGCCCGCCACTTTCCATCCGAACATTGCCAGGGCTTTCGCGGCCAAGCCGGGCGCACCTGAATCCTGTGGTTTTCGCTCGGAATATCTTTTCTTATCGTCGCGCAGCTCCCATGAAACATTCAAGGAGAATGTCATGGCCAAGCTTTACTTCCATTATTCGACGATGAATGCCGGCAAGTCGACCATGCTGTTGCAGGCTGCCTACAACTATCAGGAACGCGGCATGCGCACCGCAGCCTTCATCGCGGCTCTCGACGATCGCGCCGGGCGCGGCATGATCGCCTCCCGCATCGGCCTGACGATGGATGCCATACCCTTCGAAACCAGCGACGATCTCTATGCGATGGTCGATGAAATGCATGCGGACGAGCCGCTGGCATGCGTCTTCGTCGACGAGGCGCAATTTCTGACGCGCGAGCAGGTCTGGCAGCTTGCCCATATTGTCGATCGCCTTGGCCTGCCCGTCATGACCTACGGGCTGCGCACGGATTTCCACGGGCATCTGTTTCCGGGATCGCAGGAGCTGCTGACCATTGCGGACGAATTGCGCGAGGTGCGGACGATCTGCCATTGCGGGCGCAAGGCGACGATGGTCGTTCGGCTGGATGCTGCCGGCGACGTTGTGCGCGAGGGAGCGCAGATCGAGATTGGCGGCAGCGACAAATATGTCTCGCTGTGCCGCCGCCATTGGGAAGAGGCGATCAGCTGCGAGTGAGGAGGCGCCGTTTGCCGTCCGATGAGCGGTGCCGGCTGCTTTCGGCATATGGATGCCGCAACACAGGCTGAATTCGATCGGGAGGAACGATGAAACTGCTTTGTCTGGCATCGGCGAGCATCGTGCTCGTTTCGGCGTCCGCCGCGCTTGCAGATGGCGACCCGGTCGCCGGTGCGGTCGTTTTCAGAAAATGCGGCGCCTGCCACACGGCAACCGCGCCCGACAACCGCGTCGGCCCCTCTTTGATGGGGATTGTCGGGCGGCCGGTCGCAAGCAAGCCGGATTACGCTTACTCACCGGCGATGAAGGCGTTCGGGGCGGATGGCAAAGTCTGGGATGAAACGCTGCTGCGAAAATATCTGCCGGCGCCGCAATTCCTGGTCAAGGGCATCAGGATGACGTTTCCCGGCCTGAAGAGCGATAAAGATCTCGACAATCTGATCGCCTACCTGAAGAACCCCGCGGCCGCCCGATAGGCGTTTCGAGCATTTCCTTCACCGGCGGAAGCGGCTAGTCTCGCCGCAGGGGTAGGGAAGGAATGCTTTGATGGTCAGGCCTCATACCTTCGATGGCATGCTCGACAAGGCGCGTACGACGCTGGATGACGCCATCAGCGGCGCGAACTCGGCCGTGGCGACGCTGGCCGGTCACGACAGGGGCGAGCGTATCGCAGCCATCAATTTCCCTGTCGAGGAAACATTGGTCCGCGAGGCGGTCGAGCTGCTGGACCGCTGGAAATCGCTTGCCCTGTCGCTGGTCAAGGCGCTGGATCACGCGACGGAGCAGGCGGATTTGCAGCATCGGCGGCTGTTCGATGAGAAGGCAGGCCTGGAAAATGCGGGCCTGTTGAGCCGAAAGCTGGCGCGCGGTCCGATGAGACCGGAGACGATCATCGCGGATCTCGACGCGGTCCTGCATATCTCGGCCGAGCTCGATCTCCTTTTCAAGCAGGCGAGGCCCGAATTCGTACGGTGCTTTCGCGATTGCGAACTCCATCTCGAAGGCGTGATCGAGCGTAGGCGGAAGCTCGATTTCGATATCGAGCAGGTGCAGCGCCGGGCCGGGGACCAGGCAGAGAAGCTGACATATCATCGGCGCAACCGCCCATCCTCCCGTCATGCCGATCTGCAGACCGAGGCTGAGGCGGGCTATCGCGATCTTCTCGCCGAGCTGGACACCATCCGGCGACAGGAGAAGGATCTGCAATCGGCGCGAATGGTGCGGCAGCGTCTCATCGACATCTACGAGAGGTTGGCGGCTGTCCTGAACGGCCAGATTGCCGCCGTCAGCGCCATGGCGGCCAAGCTGACCGTCGATATCGAACAGCGGATCGCCCTGCTCAAGGCGCTGGGCACGGAAGCCGATCCCGCGTCGGGCACGGCCGGGCGAACGGCAACGGTCGAAAGTTTGATCGAGGCATTCGACGCAAACGTGCTGGCCGGCCATGATCTGGCGGTACGCAAGGCCCATGTCGATGCCGTCTTCACGAGGCGGCTGGAGCCGCATCTGCTGCCGGTATCCGCCGGCCCGGAAGAGGCTGCGGATGAAGCACAACCAGAGGGTTGATCGCCCTTTGGCGTCGAAAATTCGAGCCGGATGGTTGTTGTTTTTCTCAAGAACACATATTTGCTGGAACGCGAATGGCGATAAGGCCTTATGGCACGAGAGTCCGTCCGGATTTTCCGCAGGGTCGTCGCGCAGGTTCGGTGTGGTGCGTCCTTTGCGTGTGGCAGGATGCGCGGTGCGGTTTAGGAGACGTGTCCATGCTTGACTCGATCACGGCATTCTTGAAGCGGATCTGGGCCGCCATCGCGCGATGGCTGGGCCTGGTTTTCGTCGGGATCAGCTGGCCGTTTCTCGCGGCGCGCGGCTGGTATCGCCAGGGCAACTGGCTGTTCAAGCTGCCGATCGTCGCCTTCGTCACGCTGCTGGCGCTGCTTTATATCTATTTTATCTGGCAGACGCAGATCTGGACCGGCTTCAATCCGGCATATCCGGATGTCTACAAGTTTTCCGAGCGCAAGTTTTCCGCCGGACAGGAATTGCCGGCGGCGTCGAGCGGGCAGCAGGCCGCTGCGGCGCCGAATAGCTGCCAGACCTCGGCTATCGTCGACGTCGCTGCCGATCTGACCGATTTCAACGTCAACCAGAATGCCTGGATTTCCTCGATGCTGCTCTACAAGCTCGGGTTCTTCGGCATTTCATGGGACGACACGCCGTTTCTCGACAACAAGGCTTCCTTCCAGCGAGGCATAAACCTGGTGGTTCGCCGCACTTCGGCGGAATTGGTCGATACGATCGGCCGCGTGCGCGGCACGTCCGGTATCAACGGCGACCTGCAGAAGGCGCGCGGAAACCTGCAGTTCGACGAGTCCAGCTGGTATTTCGGGCTGCATCCTTTCGGGCCGAAGACGCCGACGCCGAGCTACTATCGCTCGGCGATCACCAATCTGCGCAATTTCAATACCGATCTCGGCAGCTGCAAGGCGGTTTTCGACGGGCGTGCCGATAATCTGCTGCAATTCGTCGACCATGTGGCCAGCGACCTTGGCAACACGGCCAATATATTGGCGGACCGGTCTCAGAAATACAGCTACGGATGGTTCGACATGCGCGCGGACGATCGCTTCTGGTTCGCTTATGGCCAGCTCTATGCCAATTACGGCATCATGAGTGCGGCCGGCGCGGACTTCCAGCAGGTCATCGCCGAGCGCAATGTCGGCAGGCTCTGGAACGATACGCTCGGAATGTTGCAGGCGGCGTTGCGCATCCAGCCGACCATCATTTCCAACGGGCCGGAGGACAGCTCCTTCATGCCGAGCCATCTGGCGACGATGGGATTCCATCTGCTGCGCGTTCGTTCCAATCTCGTCGAAATCCGCACGGTTCTCGGCGGCCGCTGACTACGAAACCGGCCGCCACCCGGCGTTAGGCGAGCGCAACGCGTGCTTTTTTTGCCCGAGAGCGTTCGTGCGGGGATCGTTGCGGCCGGAGGCTCGAAAGGATCAGCTGATCAGCTTGAGGCGGATGGCCTTTGCGACGAGCTGCGTGCGGTTGACGCAATCGAGCTTCTTGATCGCATTCATCATGTAGGCGTTGACCGTATGGTCGGAGAGGGAGAGAATCTGGCCGATTTCGACCGAGGTCTTGCCCTGGGCGGTCCAGCGAACCACTTCGAGCTCGCGGGCTGAAAGCGAATGCGGCGCCGCGCCATCGCTGCGCTTGAGGCAATTATAGGAATCGAGCGCCTGCAGCATGATGAGGGTGAGCTCGTTGAGCTCGCTCTGGCTGAGGCTGTTGCGATTGCCCATGAACCAGAAGAGCAGGCGCTGACCGTCGGGAGAGTTCGCCGGGATGATGACGCTCATCGGGCAATTGTAGTTGATCAGCAGCGTATGAAGCTCGTGCGGAAGATCGACATCCTGCTCGGCGTCGTTCTCCAGCAAATGCCAGCAGCGTGGCATTACCGAATCGCGCGCGCGCAGCAGCATCGGACAGCGGCGCACCAGCTGATGGCGATCGAATTCACGCACGAACTGCGACGGCAGCGTGCCTTCGATCAGCAGCGGCGTCATCATCGTGTCATCCGGAACCGGGACGTTCATGCAAGCCATGTGGCTGAAGCCAAATGCCGTTCCAGTCCGCCCCAGCGCCTGGACGAACGCCGCGTGTGTCCGAGCAGCAGCTAACTCGGCAGACAGCAACAATTGTCTCTCGGCAGTGATGATATAGGACATATGAGTGAAGCGCCCACAGCGTGTTATTGTTATCAAATACCCGATTTATGAGTGAATGCTAGACGCAAAAATAACACAGGACCAGAAATAATTTCATTTTCATATATTTTAATATTTATAATTGTGGACCTAATAAATCCCCGCCTAAAATGGGCATTAGGCGTAAAAACCGTATTTTCCTCGCTTCTATTCTTGCGAAACCATGGAGTTGGCACTGCTGGTCTTGGCGGAAATATGCGGATGCAGGAGATATTTGTGGTATATATCGCCTCGATGTGGTCTTTCTGCATGTCATGCGCCGTCGCGGCAAGGGGAGGCATTGCTATCGGCGCGTCTTCTACTTGGCAATTATCCGGGGCGCTCTCCGGCGTATGATTTCCGATATGGCGCCCAACAGTTTCCGCAAATGATGCGTCACCGCGAAGGCATGCCTTGCGAAGGCCCAAAGCGGTTGCTATCGGTCATGCCAAAGCAATCGCTTCCAGGCGTATACCTCATGAATTTTCGCTTTTTCCCGCAGCGCGCGATGCGGTGGTGTCAAACGGTGTCGTGGTTCATGACGGCCGTTCCGCTTCTGCTTGTCGCGCCCGCCATTGCCGAGGCGTCTGCCGTCGCCGGCGGCACGCCGATGCGCTTCCTGCTCGTTCACGGCGACATGGGCCAGTGCCGCGCCGACAACGCTTGTCCGGACTGGATTTCCGCCGAAGGGCAGATCATGGCCGACACGCCGAAGAAGCTGCAGAGATTTTTGAAGCGGCTCGGCAACCGGCAACTGCCGATCGTCGTCAGTTCCCCGGGGGGAGACGTCAAGGCGGCGATGGAAATGGCCCGCACCATCCGCAAGCAGAAGCTCTCGATTGCCGTTGGCCGCACGCGCTCGCGGGCATGCTCCTATTCCGAGCCGATCTGCCAGGCGGCGCTCGCCGAGGATGGCTCGATCAAGGGACAGGCCTATTCTTCCGGGGCCATCTGCTTCTCGGCCTGCCCGCTGTTTTTCGCGGGCGGCATTCAGCGTGTTTCAAGCCCGTTTGCATTGATGGGCGTTCACCAGATCACCACCACCTACAGCGAGGTGCGTGTCCAGTACCGCACCGAATATGAAATGGTGAACGGCAGGCGCAAGGTTCTGTCGCGGAAGGAGATCGGGCGGAAGTTCGTCGGCAAATACGACACGACCAAGCTGGACAAGGCGCAGAAGGCGCGGCTGACCGGTTTCCTCGACAAGATGGGAATCGACAGGGGGCTCGTCGATGTAATGCTCGGAACCGAGCCGAGCGGGATTCACCTGATTTCGCAGATGGATGCGCTGAATCTGAAGCTGACGACGGAACTCTCCGATGCCGATGCGCTTGTTTCCGCACGCAATTGCACGGACGGGCAATCGATCTCCGGTTGCGCCTCGCCGCCGCCGGCACCGTCGCCGATGAGCAGCGCGTCGGCCATGGCCGGCAAGTAGGCGCTCGTTTAGCGTCAGCCGCTCTTGGCCTTGGCTTTCGCCATGATCTTTTCCAGGAAGCCGAGCAGCAGCGCCGAAATGACGAAGGCCAGGTGGATGATCGTAAACCACATCAGCTTGGCGTTGTCGTATTGCGTGGCGTTCAGGAAGATCTGCAGCAGGTGGATCGAGGAGATGGCGACGATAGACGAGGCGACCTTGATCTTGAGGCTGCCTGAATCGAGCTTGCCGAGGAAGGAAACCTCGCCTTCGGCCTCGTCGAAGCGGCTGACGAAATTCTCGTAGCCCGAAATCATCACCATGACGATCAGGCTTGCCACCAGCGCAGCGTCGATGAGGCCGAGAATGGCGAGGATCATGTCGGCTTCGTCATACTGGAAGACGTTGATCGTCACCTTGTAGAACTTGTAGACGAATGAAACGGCATAGACGGCGAGAGACGCGGCAAGACCGAGATAGAAGATAACCAGAAGCCAGCGACTGGAGAGGATGATGCGCTCGACCAGCAGTTCCAGGGACTTCATGTGGCTTCCTTCTTTCCGGCTTTGGATTTGGTTCCTGAAGATAGGCATGGCCGTGTCTGGCGACAAGGCTGGGTGTTTCGGGACAGGCTGGGTGCAGCCGCTATTCACACTGGAAACATATTGGTTTATCCCGGCAGGCAAATGACCGTGATTTGGGGGCAAGTCTTATGGCGACGGTGGCATCCGATATCGAAATCGCTCGCGCGGCAAGGAAACTGCCGATCATCGAGATCGGCGCCAAGCTCGGCATTCCGGCGGAAGACCTGGCACCCTACGGTTACGACAAGGCGAAGATCAGCGCCGGATTCATTGCGGCGCAGGCCGGCAAGAAGGACGGCAGGCTGATTCTCGTCACGGCGATCAATCCGACGCCGGCAGGCGAGGGCAAGACGACCACGACGGTCGGCCTCGGCGACGGCCTGAACCGTATCGGCAAGAAAGCGGTGGTCTGCGTGCGCGAGGCATCGCTCGGCCCGTGTTTCGGCGTGAAGGGCGGGGCGGCCGGCGGCGGCTATGCGCAGGTCATCCCGATGGAAGACATCAACCTGCATTTCACCGGCGATTTTCACGCGATCACCTCCGCCCACAATCTGCTCGCCGCGCTGATCGACAACCACATCTATTGGGGCAACGAGCAGAATATCGACATCCGCCGCATCACCTGGCGCCGGGCGATGGACATGAACGACCGGGCATTGCGCGATATCGTCGGCTCGCTCGGCGGGGTGGCGAACGGCTTTCCGCGCGAAAGCGGCTTCGATATCACCGTCGCCTCGGAGGTCATGGCGATCCTTTGTCTCGCATCGGATCTCAAGGATCTGGAAAAGCGTCTCGGCAACATCATCGTCGGCTATCGCCGCGATCGTACGCCCGTCTATGCCCGCGATCTGAAGGCGGATGGCGCCATGACGGTGCTGCTGAAGGACGCGATGCAGCCGAATCTGGTGCAGACGCTGGAAAACAATCCGGCGCTCGTGCATGGCGGTCCCTTTGCCAACATCGCCCATGGCTGCAATTCGGTGATCGCCACGCGCACGGCGCTGAAGCTTGCCGACTACGTGGTGACGGAAGCCGGATTTGGCGCCGATCTCGGTGCGGAGAAATTCTTCGATATCAAATGCCGAAAGGCAGGGCTGTCGCCGGATGCCGCCGTCATCGTCGCGACCGTGCGCGCATTGAAAATGAACGGCGGCGTGAAGAAGGACGATCTCGGCAAGGAGAACGTCGAGGCGCTCGTCAAGGGCTGCGCCAATCTCGGCCGGCATGTGGCCAATGTCCGCAAGTTCGGCGTGCCCGTGGTGGTCGCCATCAATCATTTCGTCTCGGATACGGAAGCGGAGATCGCGGCACTGAAGGATTATGTCGCGCGCCTCGGCGCGGAGGCCATCCTCTGCCGGCATTGGGCCGAGGGCTCGGCTGGTATCGTCGATCTCGCGCATAAGGTGGTCGAGCTTGCCGAATCCGGCCAGGCGAAATTCCAGCCGCTCTATCCCGACAATCTTCCGCTGCTGGAAAAGATCGAAATCGTCGCATCGAAAATCTACCATGCCGGCGAGGTCACGGCCGACAAGGCCGTGCGCGATCAGCTGCGGTCCTGGGAAGATCAGGGATACGGACATTTGCCTGTCTGCATGGCGAAGACCCAATATTCCTTTTCGACCGATCCGAACGTTCGCGGCGCGCCGGAAGGGCATGTCGTGCCGGTTCGCGAGGTGCGGCTTTCGGCCGGCGCCGGCTTCGTCGTCGTCATCACCGGCGAGATCATGACCATGCCCGGCCTGCCGAAATCGCCGGCTGCCGAGAGGATTTTCCTCAATGATCAGGGCTACATCGAGGGACTGTTTTAAGTTCAGAATCCGATTCAACCAGCTCCGTCGTCCGTCGTCAGGCGGACGCCTCCGCGGGACCGGGCGCATGGCCGCCAAGTGTCATTGCCTGACGCGGATGCGACACTTGGCTATTGACGCTGCGGAAATCCGAAACACAATCGGCGGAGAGTGGTCATCGGCATATGCCGGGATGAAGGCAGATCGGGGATGACGCATAGCCGCGCCAGTCTGGATGACATACGCGCCTTCCATGCGAGAATGATGGCGGCTGCCAGCAATTCGGCGGATGAAAGGCTGGAACGGGCGTTCAGGCTCGTAAGGCGAGAAGCGTTCATCGGGCCGGGTCCCTGGCAGATCGTCGTTAACGGGCGCTACCTCGAAACCCCGGCTGCCGACCCGGCTTTTCTCTATCAGAACGTGCTCGTCTCGCTGGACAAATCAAAGGGCATCAACAACGGCGAGCCGTTTCTCCATGCCGCCTTTCTGGGAGCCGTCGCTCCCCGGCCCGGCGAAACGGTCGTCCAGATCGGAACTGGAACGGGTTACTATACCGCCATCCTGTCGACGCTGGTGACGCCGGGCGGTCATGTCCATGCCATCGAGATCGATGAAGCATTGGCCAGCCGTACGCGCGACAATCTGGCCGCGTTTGATGGCATTTCCGTTATCTGCGGGGATGCGACTTCGCTGGAACTTCCGCAGGCCGATCTGCTCTATGTGAGTGCCGGCGTCGTGGCGCCGCCGATATCATGGCTGCAAGCGTTGAAGCCGGGAGGCCGGATCATCGTGCCATGGCAGGCGAATGACAAGATCGGGCTTGCCGTCCTGATAACGCGCACAGATCAGGGGTTCGATGCGCGCGCCCTGATGCCTGCGTTTTTCATCCCCTGCATCGGCGCCTCCGATCCGATACAATGCAGCCGGATTCCGACCGTGGGCGCTGCCCGCTCCATCCGCTCGGTCTGGCTCACGCGCGACCGCGACCCTGACGAGACGGCCGTGGCGATCTATCGGGATCTGTGGTTCTCGAATGCGGGCATCGGAGCCTGATCGCTTCGCCCTCGGGCACTCGAGGATGACTCCCTTTGGGAGTGCGTGAAGGCAAACACTCTAATGGCAATAGCGAAAGCCGCCATTCCTTTCGATGACGTCGAGGTGGAAATGCGTTTCGTGCGCGGCGTCGCTTTCCGGGTCCAGAACGGTCGTGAAGTAGAGGCATGCGGAAGCGCTGGCGGCGCGCTGGAACGCTCCCGTCAGCGTCGGATCTTCGCGGCGCGGCTCGATGGCGATGGTCTTGCCGTTTTCGAACGTGAAGCTCGCCACATCGATGGCGTTGCCTCGGGCGTGCTCGGAGATCTTGCCGGTGGTGGCGTTGTTGCGCAGGCGGCAGACATAGGTCGATGCCTGGTTGATCGTGACGACCTTGCCGTTGTCCAACGCTGCGGCGGATGGAATTACGCTTTCCTTCATCCAGTGAGCCAGGGCAAGCGCGGCCTCGCAACGCATTTTCCCTTCAGGCTTGAGATCTATGTTCGGCAGCGGCGAGGCTAGCGCAATCGGCTTGTCGATACCGCAGCCGTGGCCGTCGTCGATGCGGGGAATCTCCTTGAAGGTCGCTCCCAGCGCCGTCAGTTCCTTCAGGCAGGTCTGGTGCTCCTCGTCCGACTCGGGGGCGATGCTCAGCGTCGGGAGAGGGGGACCCGGCGTCTGGCCGGTCGTCTGTTCCTCCGGCTGGATTTCCGGCTTCTCCGTGGGAACGGCTGGCTTTTGCGAGGACGATGCGGGCTTCTCCGCCGGGATCGGTGGTTCGTCGTTTGGCCGAGCCTGTTCCTGGTCCGGCTTTTGCTCCGGTATAGGGCCGGTCTGCGGAAGAGAGGCAGCCATGAGCACGAGGGCGGTAGAGGCAAGTGAAACGATTCTAAACAGCATCAAGTAATTCAGCCAATTCTAATGATGATGTGGATAGAACGCTTGAGGCCGTCATTTCGTTGCAATTCAGCAACGTTCGCGTCTTGTCTTAAAAGATGATAATTTTATTCATGATTTCCGGAGCGAGATATATTGACAATAATAGTCATGTTTTTTATGCGGCAGAAAGAAGGCGGAATATTTCCGCCCCGTTAACAAAACTAACCTAGCCAGCCCCTTGCCTGCATTCGACGCAGCAACCAGCCAGCCCGGTGAAGCAGTTCGAAAGGAATGGTTATGGTTGTCCGGCGCTCACGCTCGGCTCTTTTGGCATGCACTGCGTTTCTGGCCCTCGGGCTGGCGACGACATCTCTTGCACAAACAGCAACTCAAAACGAAGACGTGGCTGGCGAGGCTGCCAAGGGCGATCGCGCCACCAACCTCAAGCCGATCGTGGTGAAGGGCAAGAGCAAGGCGAACAAGGACGTCCTTGCCGATTCCCCGACCGCCAGCGAGACGACGGCAAAGCAGATCGACGACAACCAGATCACGCGCATCGAGGATCTCGGCCGCAGCACCGAAGTCGGCGTCGGCTTCAACCGCGCCAGCGGCGGCGTCAACATTCGCGGCCTCGGCGATGACCGCGTGCTGACCACGGTCGACGGTATCGAAATTCCCTATCTTCTCGATGCTTCGCGCGACGCCGATGGCGGTATCAACAGCTTCGATTTCAACGCGCTTTCCAGCGTCGATGTCGTTCGCGGCGCCGATTCCAGCCGCGCAGGATCGGGCGCCCTCGGCGGCGCCTTCGTGCTGCGCACGCTGGAGCCGGAAGATTTGATCCAGCCCGGCTCCACTTGGGGCGGCGTCTTCAAGTTCGGCTATAATGGCGATGACCGCAGCATCGGCGGCGCGGCCGCCGTCGCCAAGCGCATCGACAACACGGCCGTTCTCTTCCAGGGCGGCTATACGCATGGCCATGAGCTTGAGAACAACGGCGACGTCGGCGGCTATTCGACCAAGCGCACCAAGGCGGACCCGGCCGACTACAATCAGAGAAGCGGCCTCTTCAAGATTCGCCAATATACCGACATCGGCACCTTCGGCATTACGGCGGAGCACTTCAACAAAGACAAGACCATCGATGCGATGCACTCGCAGAGCCCGACCGGAAACTTCCGGCCCGGAAACTACGATACGACCGACGATATCGAACGTAACCGCCTCTCGCTCGACTACAAGTACGATGCCGAAAGCGCCGACTCTCTGGTCGATACGGCCAATGCCGTCTTCTATTGGCAGAACCTGCTGCGTGAAAACGGAGCCGAGGGCTATCGCTACACCTCTGTCATCGGTGATTGGTCACGCCGCAACGAGATGGAAGACCGCAGCATCGGCTTCAACGGCAATGCGGCGAAGTCCTTCGATACCGGAAACCTGCATCACAAGGTTACATTCGGTCTCGATGTCGCTTTCGGCAAGGTCCATCAATATTCGGCCGGCAGGGACAGCTGCGATAATCCGCGCTGGGCTTTCTCGTGCTCGTTCCTGCACACCAACCAGTCCGATATGCCCGACGTCGACAGCAAGCGTGTCGGTGCCTTCATCGACGACAAGATCGAGTTCGGTTCCAGCAACTTTTCTCTGACGCCCGGCCTGCGCTTCGACTGGTATGACTATTCGCCGAAGAACACGACAGCCTATCGCGACAGCGCCAATTATGAAGGTCTGCCCTCCGGCCAGTCCGACAGCCGCTTCTCGCCGAAGCTGCGCGCGTCTTACCAGCCGCAGGACAATGTCGAGCTCTATGCCCAGTGGGCGATGGCCTTCCGTGCGCCCAACGTCAGCGAGCTTTACGTGAACTACGGCGTACCCGGCGGCTATGTCAGCTACGGCAACCCGGACCTGAAACCGGAAACGAGCAACGGCATCGAAATCGGCACCAATCTCGGCGATGACGATTTCGGCGGCCATGTCGGCGCGTTCTACAACAAGTACAAGAACTTCATCGACTCCGAGTCATATAACGATCCGACCGGCACTTATCCGCTCGGCATCACCGAATACTTCAACCGCGCCAATGTTCGCATGTTCGGCGTCGAAGTGAACGCGCACAAGAAGTTCGACAACGGCATCCACGTCAAGGGCTCGCTCGCCTACGTCAACGGCAAGGACTCCGATACCGGCGAATGGATCGATTCCGTAGCTCCGGCCAAGGCCGCCTTCACCGTCGGCTATGCGACCGAAGTCTGGGGTACGGACCTGACCTTCATCACCGCCACCAGCGAGCCGAAGAAGGAAGGCGACAGTTTCCGCACCCCCGGCTATGGCATCTTCGACCTGACGGGCTGGTGGGAGCCGGAGCAGGTAAAGGGTCTGACGTTGCGGGCAGGCGTCTACAACATCTTCAACAAGACCTATTACGACTCGCTCAACGTCGCGTCCACGAGCCTCAGCCAGCCTTCGGCCTACTATTCTGAGCCCGGCCGGACCTTCAAGCTGACGCTGACGCAAAGGTTCTGAGCCGTTACATCGACGCAGCAAACTTGGGCGGTGCTTCGGCATCGCCCTTTTTTTGCCCTCCTGCGTGGCGTCGGATCGTTCATGCAATTGTGAATCGCAAGGTTCGATGGTATTCGACGGAGGCAGTCTTTAAACCCGTGAGAGAGAAAAGAGAGGAGGACCGCATGACCAAGATAGTCTGGCATATTCGCCAGTTCGGTCCGACTCGTGCCCTGCAGATGCGTTTGCAGGGCTGATCAGAGGCTGCCTTACTCACTCACTTCTTCTGGTCTGCCCTTTTGGGAGACGTAGCTCGCGCTTTTTCGCGGCCGCGTCATGACATGTTTTCGAGCATTGGCCCCGTTGTGGCCATCGACATCGGCGTAGCGCGGCAATGCAACCGCTGGCGATGCTTCGGGAATGCTCGGTCGAGACCGGAAGAGACCATGACTCTGATCAACCTCCGCAACCTGGGCGTCACCATGAGTGCGCCGTTGTTTTCCAATCTCAATTTCACCCTCGATGCCGGTGATCGCCTTGGCATCGTGGCCGCGAACGGCCGCGGAAAGACCACGCTGCTCAACTGCATCGCCGGCGGGCAGGAGCCGACGACGGGCGATATCACCCGCTCCCGGGGCTTGCGCGTCGGCTATGTCGAGCAGGACGTGCCGGCGAAGCTGCTCGATGTTTCTTTCCATGATGCCGTGCTGCACGCTTTGTCGAACGAACAGGCCGAGAGCGAAGGCTGGCGCGTCGATGTCACCCTGGATTCACTCGATGTCCCCATGTCGATGCGGGAGAGGGCGCTTGCCCGGCTCAGCGGCGGCTGGCAGCGGCTTGCCATGCTCGCCCGCGTCTGGGTGACGGAGCCCGACGTGCTGCTGCTCGACGAGCCGACCAACCATCTCGATCTCGCCAAGATCGCGCTGCTGGAGGATTGGCTGAACGCCTTGCCCCGCGACGTGTCCGTCATCATCGCCAGCCACGACCGCGCCTTCCTCGATGCGGTCTGCAACCGGACCCTGTTCCTGCGTCAGGACCAGTCGCAAACCTATGGCTTGCCATATAGCCGGGCGAGGGCGGCGGTGGATGAGGTCGATGCCTCCGATGAGCGGCGTTACCAGAAGGAGATGAAGACGGCGCAGCAGCTGCGCAAGCAGGCGGCCAAGCTCTACAATCTCGGCGTCAACTCCGGCAGCGACCTACTGACCGTGAAGACGAAGCAGCTGAAGGCTCGGGCCGAGAAGCTGGAGGACAGCGCAAGGCCGGGCTACCGCGGGCGCTCTTCCGGCTCGATCAAGCTCGCCAATCGCGGCATCCACGCCAAGGTGCTTCTGACGCTGGAGGATGCATCGGTGACGACGCCTGACGGTACATTGCTGTTCAAGACGGGCCAGCAATGGATTTGCCAGGGGGATCGTATCGTGCTGCTCGGTCAGAATGGGGCGGGCAAGACGCGCTTCGTCGAGATGATCCGCAAGGCCATCGCCGATCAGGCGGTCGGCGGTGCGATCAGGCCGACGCCGTCTCTCGTGCTCGGCTATAGCGATCAGGGCCTGTCCAATCTTGCTGAGAACGACACACCGCTCGGTATGGTCACGCGCCTGTTCGAGCTGGGCGAGCAGCGTGCGCGTACGCTGCTGGTCGGTGTCGGGATCGGCATCGACATGCAGGGGAAGGAGATCGGCCGCCTGTCCGGCGGGCAGAAGGCGCGGCTTGCCATGCTGGTGCTGCGGCTGACCAATCCCAACTTCTACCTGCTGGACGAACCGACCAACCATCTGGATATCGATGGCCAGGAGGCATTGGAGGGCGAGCTGACGGCAAACGAGGCGAGCTGCCTGCTGGTTTCGCACGATCGCAGCTTCGTCCGCTCGGTCGGCAATCGCTTCTGGCTGATCGACCGGAAACGGCTGGTCGAAGTGGATGGGCCGGAGGAGTTTTTCGAGGCAACCAGAGTGCAGGAGTAGGCGAGGGCAACGGGCAGGGGCGAAAAATCGTTTCTGCCCATTGCCGAGATTGCGGCTTGCGCATCGCAGCATCTCACGCTAACAATTCCGCCATGAACATGGCTTTGAACAACATTGCAGTTTGGTGGTGGGCACGCTGAGGCGGCCTCGACCAATCGTGTTCAAAGACGACGAGTGAGCCGCCCGAGATTTCGAGGCGGCTTTTTTGTTATATTGGCCGCCTGTCATCCGGGCCCGACAACGGAGTGAGGAACAATGGTAACGATCCTTCGGGACGATGGTGCGGAAATCTACGAGACCAAGGGCGGCATCACCGTCACCCGGCAGCGCCGGCCGACGCCCTATGCGGACGCCGTATCGTCCTACATCGACAAGCTCGACGAGCGCCGTGGTGCCGTCTTCTCCTCCAACTACGAATATCCCGGCCGCTATACGCGTTGGGATACCGCCATTGTCGACCCGCCGCTTGGCCTGTCCTGTAATGGACGCAATGTCTGGATCGAGGCCTATAACGAGCGCGGCGAGGTCATTCTCGGCTTTATCGTTGAAAAGCTGAAGACTGTTTCCGAGGTCGTGCTCGGCGCTTCGACGCCGCGCCGGCTCGATCTGACGGTCAAGACGCCGGATCGTGTCTTTACCGAGGAAGAGCGCTCGAAGATGCCGACGGTCTTCACCGTGCTGCGCGCCGTCACCGAGCTCTTCTATTCGCAGGCCGATGCCAGCATCGGCTTTTACGGCGCCTTCGGTTACGATCTCGCCTTCCAGTTCGACGCCATCAACCTGAAGCTCGAACGTCCCGGCGATCAGCGCGACATGGTGCTCTACCTGCCGGACGAGATTCTGGTGGTGGATAACTATTCAGCCAAGGCCTGGATCGATCGTTACGACTTCTCAAGGGATGGCGTATCGACGGAGGGCAGGTCCGGCGAGATTGCGCCCGAGCCCTTCCGCCACACCGATGCCATTCCGCCGAAGAGCGATCATCGCCCCGGCGAATATGCCGAGCTGGTGGTCAAGGCGAAGGAGAGCTTCCGCAAGGGCGATCTCTTCGAAGTCGTGCCCGGCCAGAAGTTCATGGAACGCTGCGACAGCAAACCGTCAGACATTTCCAAGCGCCTGAAGGCGATCAATCCGTCGCCCTATTCCTTCTTCATCAATCTCGGAAATCAGGAATATCTGATCGGCGCATCGCCGGAAATGTTCGTGCGCGTATCCGGCCGCCGCATCGAAACCTGCCCGATTTCCGGCACGATCAAGCGCGGCGACGACCCGATTGCCGACAGCGAGCAGATCCTGAAGCTCCTGAACTCCAAGAAGGACGAATCCGAGCTGACCATGTGCTCCGACGTCGACCGCAACGACAAGAGCCGCGTCTGCGAGCCCGGTTCGGTCAAGGTTATCGGCCGCCGGCAGATCGAGATGTATTCGCGCCTGATCCACACGGTCGACCATATCGAGGGCCGCCTGCGCGATGACATGGATGCCTTTGACGGCTTCCTCAGCCACGCCTGGGCCGTTACCGTCACCGGCGCGCCGAAGCTTTGGGCCATGCGCTTCATCGAGAGCCACGAAAAGAGCCCGCGCGCATGGTATGGTGGTGCGATCGGCATGGTCGGCTTCAACGGCGACATGAACACCGGCCTGACGCTGCGCACGGTTCGCATCAAGGACGGCATTGCCGAGGTGCGTGCCGGCGCGACGCTGCTCAACGATTCCATTCCCGAGGAAGAAGAAGCCGAAACCGAATTGAAGGCCTCCGCCATGCTTTCCGCCATCCGTGATGCCAAGACCGGCAATTCCGGCAAACAGCAACGCGACGTCGCTTCCGTCGGCAAGGGCGTGAAGATCCTGCTCGTCGACCACGAGGATAGCTTCGTCCACACGCTTGCCAACTATTTCCGCCAGACGGGCGCGTCGGTTTCGACCGTGCGTACGCCGGTGCCGGAAGAGGTCTTCGACCGGCTCGATCCGGATCTGGTCGTGCTTTCGCCCGGTCCCGGCAATCCGAAGGACTTCGATTGCAAGGCGACGATCAGGAAGGCGAGGGCGCGCAACCTGCCGATCTTCGGTGTCTGCCTGGGTCTTCAGGCGCTTGCCGAGGCCTATGGCGGCGAGCTACGCCATCTGGCGATCCCGATGCACGGCAAGCCCTCGCGCATCCGCGTGCTGGAGCCTGGTCTGGTCTTCTCAGGCCTTGGCCGCGAGGTCACGGTTGGCCGCTATCATTCGATCTTTGCCGATCCGTCGAGCCTGCCGCGTGAATTCATGATTACGGCCGAAAGCGAAGACGGCACGATCATGGGCATCGAGCATGTGAAGGAGCCGATCGCGGCGGTGCAGTTCCACCCGGAATCGATCATGACGCTCGGCGGCGATGCCGGCATGCGGATGATCGAGAATGTCGTGGCGCATCTGGCGCGGCGGGTGAAGACGAAGGCCGCCTGAGACGAGCGATCATAGTCTTGATATTTGTGACACCCCATACACTCGACAGGGTGTATGGGGGTGTTTTGTGTTCTGAAAGAGCCAGTAAGCCGCTGAAGTCCATGACCGTCGGCGGGGCCTCGATCGAGATTCCAATGTCCCGGGGATTGCTCGATGAGCCGAGGGCCAGGAGCGCAGCTCTTACATGTCCTCGCAGTCCTGCCAGCCTTCCTCGAAAACAAGCTTGTCGAGCGGCAGGCGCTCGCGCCATCCCTTCACGGCAAGCTCCGGCATGTCGTAGAGTTCGTCGACATAGCCGACGCAAAGCCAGGCAACGATCTTGACGTGCTCGGGTATGCCGAGGATCGCCTTGATGGCCTCTTCGTGGAAAATGCTGACCCAGCCGACGCCGACGCCCTCGGCCCGTGCGGCGAGCCAGAGGTTCTGAACGGCGCAGACGGTCGAATAGACATCCGTGGCCGGGTTATGCGTGCGGCCGAGCACCACCGGGCCGCCGCGCTTGGTATCGCAGGTAATGCAGATGCTGAGCGGCGCCTTGCGGATGCCCTCGAGCTTCAGCCGCTGATAATGCGCGCGGCGATCGCCCTCGAACATGCGGCAGGCTTCCTCGTTGGCCTGATGAAATGCCTGCCACACACGTTCGCGCGTTTCCTGCTGGCGGATCAGGAGGAAATTCCACGGCTGCATGAACCCGACCGACGGCGCGGCATGAGCTGCCTCGAGCAGTCGCCTGACGAGGGCGTCGGGCAGGGGATCGGGCCGGAACTGGTCGCGTACGTCGCGGCGGGTCTCGATGGCACGGTAGACCGCGTTGCGCTCCTCTTCGGAGAACGCGCCTGCGGCAACGAGATGATCCGGAGCACCGGACGGGGCTTCGGTGAGCGAGGGCGTAGCGTTGGCAGCAATGGGATCGTCAAGAATGGACATGGTCAATCATGGCTTTATGAAGCGGCGGGATGAAGCGGCGGGTCGACGCGGCCCACTCTCGCATATCGGACTGAAGCGCAGCTTAGTGGCGGATCGTCGAGGAAATTACCAGCAGGTTTTTGCACAGGCCAGTCCATCGCCGGCTTCCAATTGTCGCGGAGCGCCGGCGCGTGGAATAACCTTCGTTGCGTGCCAGGATGGGCGGTTGCTTTTTCATTTCACCGCACGAAGGCGAATTGTGGTGCATCGACCGGCTCCTTCCTTTGACAAAGGAGTCATGGTGTTCCATATGGAAGTCAATGAACCGCCTGCGCGAATTTCGCGCGGGCGGTTTTGCATTTCAACGGCGTCTTTTTTGCAATTCATTCGCATGAGCAGACGCAGGGAAAGTGGGGAAGAGCATGAGCGCTCAGGGAAACGATACGATCACGCGGCTCGCCCTTTGGGGCATTCCGCTGTCGCTCGTCGTCATGGGATTGAAGATGCTGGCCTGGTGGCTGACGGGCTCCGTGGCGCTCCTGTCCGACGGGCTTGAATCCTTCGTCAACGTCGTTGCCGCCTTCATAGCTTTTTTCGTCATCCGATACGCACAGAAACCGGCCGACCACGATCATCCCTTCGGCCACCACAAGGCGGAATATCTATCCGCCGTCACCGAGGGCGTGATGATCGTCGTCGCGGCGCTGATGATCGTGCAGGAGGCCGTAGGGCATCTTGGCAATCCTCAGCCGATGCAGGCGCCGGTGATCGGTCTGGCGATCAACTTCGTCGCCGGCGTCATCAACGGCATATGGGCGCTGACCCTGATCCGCGCCGGCCGGACGTACCGCTCGCCGGCATTGATGGCGGACGGTCAGCACATCATGTCCGATGTCTATACGTCGATCGGCGTGCTCATCGGCCTGCTGCTGGCGCTTGGCACCGGCTATCCGATCTTCGATCCCCTGCTTGCCATTCTCGTCGCCATCAACATTCTCTATCAGGGCTGGAAGGTCATCTCCGCCTCCATCGACGGACTGATGGACAAGGCCGTGCTGCCCGAGGAGGAGGCCGTCATCAAGGATGCGATTGCCAAGAATGCCGAGGGGTCTCTCGGCGTTCACGATCTGAAGACGCGCAGGGCCGGAGCCGTGACCTTCGTCGATTTTCATATGGTGGTGCCGGCCGCCATGCCGGTGCGGGAAGCGCATCGGATCTGCGACCGCCTTGAAGACGCCATACGGGCGATCCATGCGGGCTCGGAAATAACCATTCATGTGGAGCCGGAGGGCGAGAAGGCCCATGGCATCCGCGTCAAAGTGATCAAGGAGACCTGAGATGCCTCAAACCGATGTGTCCGGCCTGTCGATGCTCGGCAGCCACACGGAAACGGCTGCAAATCCCGAAGCGGCCATTCTGGAAAAAGTGCCGTCCGGCCATGCCGGCACCGATTACGTGGTTCGCTTCACGGCGCCGGAATTCACCTCGCTGTGCCCGATGACGGGGCAGCCGGATTTCGCCCATATCGTAATCGACTACATACCGAACGAATGGCTGGTGGAATCGAAGTCGCTGAAGCTTTTCCTGCACTCCTTCCGCAACCACGGCGCATTCCACGAGGATTGCTCGATCTATATCGCCAAGCGCCTGGTGGATCTGCTGCAGCCGAAATGGCTGCGCATCGGCGCCTACTGGTATCCGCGCGGCGGCATTCCGATCGATGTCTTCTGGCAGACCGGCAAGCCGCCGGAGGGCGTGTGGCTACCGGATCAGGGCGTGCAACCCTATCGCGGTCGAGGCTGAATGAAAAAAGCCGCCATCCGAGGATGGCGGCTTTTCTATCGAGTGGGCTGCGATTCAGGCCTAGACGAAAGAGCTGTCGTCGCCATTGTCATAGGATGAGTCGTCATAATCATCATCCTGAGCGTCTTGAGCAGCGTCCTGGGCATAATCGGCCGCGCTCTGATCGTTCTGATCGCTATTGTCGTCATTGCCGAAATAGTTGTTGTTGATGATCGTCTCCTGCACCGGCTGTTCGGCCGCATTCGCCGCTCCGCCGAAAAGGCCGCTGCCCGTACCGCCGAAGAGGCCGCCGCCCGTGCCGCCGAGATGGGGGCTGAAGAGGCTGGAAAGCGATTCCGCCAGCATCACGCCACCGGCGACGCCGGCTGCGGTTCCAAGCGCACCGCGCAGGAAGCTGCCGCCGGCCGAAGGGGCGGCTGCCTGCTGGCTCCACGGACCTGACGGCTGCGGTTGGCCGGACCAGGGGCCGGACTGCGGCGCATTGCGGGCATAATCGTCATACAGGCGCCCCTGCTGCTGCGGATAGCCGCCCTGCGGGGCGGCTGCGCGCTGCTGTTGCTGACCGCCGCCGAAGAGCGAGCCGATGCCACCGAGGAAGCCGCCGCTCTGCCCCTGCTGATGATTGTCGGCGCCCTGCTGCTCCAGTTCATGGATGCGCGCTTCCAGCTGCTGGATGCGATCGGCCGCGGCCTTCATGCCCTGTTCCTGCATGATGACGGCCTGCGCCAGGAAATATGGCGCGTAGGGCTGGTCGCGGATTGCCTGATTGATGAAGTTCTCCGCATCGGCGTCGCGCTGGGTGCTGGACGCACCGCGGACGCGATCGAAGAGAGAGGCGAGCAATTGACGTTCTTCAGGCGACATGATGGCCTCCTTGGCTATCTGTTGCTGTAAATTCGGGGCGCGAGCCGTGCCGCGCTGATCTGACGTAGGATGCAATCTCGGCTTTTCAAAGCCATTCAAGTTACATTTCGGTAATCCGCAACCATAACACCATGTTCCCCGGCGCTATTCCCGCCTTGTCTTTTTCCGGCATTGTTTTACGCATTGAGTCGCACTATGTGCGGTGAACGACGCATCATGCTGGAGAGTTGAATGAACGACGAAGACGAACAGGAAGACAAGAAGACCGAGCAGCCCTTGGGCAAGGACGCGGAGGCGAATCTTTTCAAGTCGCGTTCGATCTTCATTTATGGCGGCATCACGCAGGAGCTGGCGCAGAAGGTGTGCTCTCAGCTCGTGGCGCTCGCCGCCGCCAGCGATGACGATATCCGCATCTACGTGAACTCGCCCGGCGGTCACGTCGAGTCCGGCGACTCCATTCACGACATGATCAAGTTCATCAAGCCGAAGGTCTGGGTGATCGGCACGGGCTGGGTCGCTTCCGCCGGTGCGCTGATCTATGTTGCCGCTCCGAAGGAGCGCCGCATTTGCCTGCCGAACACGCGCTTCCTGCTGCACCAACCGTCCGGCGGCACGCGCGGCATGGCCTCCGACATCGAAATCCAGGCACGCGAGATCATCAAGATGAACGAGCGCCTGAACAGGATCTTCTCGGAAGCCACCGGCCAGCCGATCGAAAAGATCGCCAAGGACACAGACCGCGATTACTGGCTTTCCGCCGAGGAGGCCAAGGCCTATGGCCTGGTTTCGCGCATCGTGACCTCGCAGGCGGACATCTGAGCTGGCGGATTTGCCTGATTGATTTGAGCGCCTCGCTTGCCGGAAGGCAGTCGGGGCGCTTTGCTGTTTGGGGAATACGGATCGTTTCTCTCCGGAGGAAATGTGCCGGCGACGGAAGGATCCGCCGCCGGCGTTCGCCGCTCGGGAGTTTGCAACGTTTCCGGAAGCAGCGAAGTTGGAAGACATGCAGCGACGGGTCGCCTTCGGTTTGGACGGCGGCCTATGTGGTGATTTCGACCGGCGTCCCGTCCGGCATGACGATGACAGCCTCGTAGAAGCCGTCGCCTGTGATGCGGGGAGCAGACTTCAGGCAGCCATCCGCCTTGCATCGCTCGGCCAGGGCAGCGACGGCCTCCCGGCTGCCGAGCGATATCGCTATATGATCCCAGCCGATGCGCTCGTCGGGTGTTTCGGGCGGAAGCCAGGGGCCGGTCATCAGCTCGATCTGGTCGCCGCTCTCGGGCAGGTGGATGAAGCGGGAGACGAAGCCCGGGCGGCGGCGGCTTCGATACTCTTCACCAACGGTCGCGCCGAAATAGCGCTTCCAGAAATGCGCGGCGGCATCGATATCAGACGTCCACAGAGCTGTATGAGCGATCCGCATCGGCCTCTCCCTGTTCCTGGTTGCGGGTAACGATGCCGGCGCAAAGCGGTGCGACGCAGAGCAATAGGGCGAGCAGCCAGAAGGCGCCGGGCAGGCTAAGACGATCCGCGGCGAAACCGACGCCTGCGGGTCCGGCCAGGACACCGGCATATCCTGTCATGGTGATCGCCGCGACGGCCAGGCCGGCCGGCATGTCTTTCTGTGCGCCGCCCTTGCGGAACAGGACCGGGACGATGTTCGAGGCACCGAACCCGATGAACAGGAAGCCTGCCATGGCAAGGATTGCGAAGGGGCTGAGCAGAAGAACGGCAAAGCCCGCCACTGCGACGATGCCGCCCCATAGCAGGATGGCCCTGTCTCCGAATCTTGCGGTGACGGCATCGCCGCCCAGACGGCCCGCCGTCATCGCGATTGCGAACAGCATGTAGCCGAGCCCGCCGTGGCTTGCGTCGAGCCGTCCCTCTGTCGTGAGCAGCAGGGCGCTCCAGTCGAGGATTGCGCCTTCGACGAGGAAGGTGATCGCCGCAAGAGCCGCAAGCAGCATGACGAAGCCGCGCGGCATGACGAAGAGCGGCGCATCCGCCGATGGGACGGTGCGAAGCAGGCGTGGCCATGCAACCAGCGTTGCGACGACCATCAGCGCTGAACACAAGAGCGTGGCGGCGAGGGGACCGGCCTTGACGGAGAGAAGAAGAGTGACCACCAGAGAACCGATGAAGCCGCCTATGCTGAACAGCGCGTGGAAGCCGGACATCAGAGGTTTGGCCGCGCCTTTCTCGACTTCGACGGCGTGAATGTTCATGGCCACGTCGAGCGATCCCAGGCAGGCGCCGAAGGCTGCCAGCGCGATGCCGAGGGTGAGGGGAGCGCTGGCCACGGCCAGCGTCGGCAGAATGAGCGCGAGCCCAAAGCCGCCCGCGATGATGATCGGTTTGCTGCCGTATCGCGCGCTCAGCATGCCGGTCGCAATCATCGCCGCCACCGAGCCCGAGCCAAGGCAGAGCAGCAACATGCCGAGGACGCCATCATCCACCCCGAGCCGGGCTTTGGCGAAGGGGACGAGCGGCGCCCAGCAGGCAAGCGCAAAACCCGCAACCAGAAACGCAAGTCGGGTTGCCAGCCGGGTTTCCGGCCGATCGGTGGATTGCATGGTCATTCCTTGTCTTCGAGATTAGGAGGAAGAGGCCACGTCGCCTGCCGTCATGAGCGAGAAGCCGGCATCGACGGCGGCTTTCCGGTCATCGGCTGGCAGGTCGTCCTCGACGATAAGCCAATCGATATCGGCCGCGCCGCCGATGCGGTGCGGCGCGCGTTCGTGAAACTTCTCCGACGTGATCAATCCGATGCGCGCCGCGCTTCTTTTGAGGAGCATCCGCTTGAAGATCGCATCCGCATGTTCGTACACGCTGATGCCGCTTCTTGCCGAAATGGCGCAGACACCCAGGAAACAGCGGTCGATGTTCATGGCTTCGATGGCTGCGACCGCGGAAGCATCGACGCTGCCGCCGACGACGGGATTGACCGCGCCGCCGATCAGGACGAGCGGGATATCGCCGCGCTTCATGACCGCGCCTGCTATGTCGATGGAGTTCGTCGCGATCGTCACGCCCAGGTTTTTCGGCAACAACTCGACCATTTCGAGGTTCGTGCTGCCGGCGTCGAGAAAGAGGAATTCGCCCGCCTCGATCGTCGCGACGGCTGCCTGTGCCAATACCCTCTTGCGGCCGGAGTCCCGCCCGATCCGCGCGGATATGGGTTGCGACGGCGTGAGAAGGGGCAGCGCGCCGCCATAGACGCGCCGGCATTTGCCTTCGGCGGCAAGGGCGCGCAGATCCCGGCGCACGGCATCTTCTGAAACGTTGAACTCTGCCGCGAGCGACGCGGCAACGATCTGCCGCCCCTCTGCAAGCCGTTCCTCGATGACATCGCGGCGCGATAATGGAAGTGAAGTACTCATAAACTTGCATTATCGTGTACAAACAAGAAAATCAATATGCATGTTTGTGCGCGATTTGCGTCGCTTCCGATATTCGCGGCGATTCAACTTGGCGATCGTTGCCGACACTTTGCCCCGAAAGTGCACTTGCACGCCCGGCGCTTGTAATGCTCCATGCGCGTTCAATCACCCTTCGTTCGAGTTTCCATCGTCATGCTCAAAGATTTTTTCGTTCAAAGCCTGTTCATGGGATGTCTCACGGCGTTCGTGGGTTTTGCCAGCTCGTTTGCCGTCGTCTTCCATGGCCTGCAGGCCGTGGGTGCGACGGATGCGCAAGCGGCATCCGGCCTGATGGCGCTCTCCGTCGCCATGGGGCTATGCGCCATCATCCTCAGCGTTGTGACGAGGCTGCCCATCAGCATCGCCTGGTCGACGCCGGGAGCGGCGCTGCTCGCGAGTGCAGGGGCGATCGAGGGTGGCTTTCCGGCGGCGGTCGGCGCATTCCTCATCTGTGGCGTATTGATCGTCGTTGCCGGGCTGTTCCGGCCGTTCGGCCGGGCCGTTGCCGCCATACCGGCGCCGCTTGCCAATGCCATGCTGGCAGGCGTCCTGCTCGGCCTTTGCTTCGCGCCGGTGAAGGCCATCGGCTTCAATCCGGCTTTCGGCTTGCCGATCATCCTCGCCTGGATCGTCGTCGGTGCCTTCAAGCGGCTCTGGGCGGTGCCGGCGGCACTTGCGGCCTTTGCCCTGGTCCTCGCATTCGGCGTGAAGATACCGGACGGCGCGCTTGCCTCGCTCGAGCACTCGCTGTTGCCGACGGTCGAATTCGTGAAGCCGGTCTTCACGCTGGCCGGCATCGTTTCCATCGCGCTGCCGCTGTTCATCGTGACGATGGCGTCGCAGAACATTCCCGGCATCGCGGTGCTGAAGGTGCATGACTACGATCCGAAGCCGGGTCCGCTGTTTGCCGTGACCGGCGTGTTTTCGCTGCTTGCCGTTCCCTTCGGCGGTCATGCCGTCAATCTCGCGGCCATCACTGCCGCCATGTGCGCCGGGCACGATGCGCATGCCGATCCCGGGCGGCGCTATTGGGCGGCGATCATCGCCGGCATCGGTTACGTGATCTTCGGATTGCTCGCCAGCGCCGTGACGGCTTTCGTGGCGCTCGCGCCGCCGATTCTCATCGAGGCTGTCGCCGGTCTAGCGCTGGTCGGCGCGCTGTCGAACTCCGCTCTGAACGCCTTCCAGCAACCGGAATCGCGCGAAGCTGCCGCCATCACTTTTCTCGTGACGGCATCGGGTGTTTCCTTCGGCGGCATTTCCGGCGCCTTCTGGGGCCTGATCGCCGGCGGATTGATGCTGGCGCTGTCGCGTGGCGTGCGGATGCTGAAGACGTGAGCAGGGGGTTGCTTCTTTTCGATCCGGCGGCTATAAGCGCGGCCATGAAGTTGACTGGCGCAAAGATTTCCGAACAGATTGCTCGCGGGCGCGTTGCCTTGCGTGACAATACGCGCGCCCTCACTTCGCTTCTCCTTCTCGGCCTTACGCGCGGTTGCCGGGTCCGTTGAGGAGCGCCCGGCGGCCGAAAAGCCCGCTGGCCATCGCTCCTCGCGACTTACCCTAAAATCGACAGCATACCCGTAAAGGGTCCGCATTTCTCATCGCCAAGCCGCATCCGATCGGTTAAGACGCGGGACGAAATGACGGGAAAGGAAGAGACGAGATCATGGACGCGAACAGCCATTCCCCCAAAGGCATGCCCGAAGCGACGGTAAAATACCGCGCCTATCCGCAAATCAACATTCCCGACCGGACCTGGCCGTCCAAGGCCATCACCAAGGCGCCGATCTGGTGTTCGGTCGACTTGCGTGACGGCAACCAGGCGCTCGTCGACCCGATGGGCCATGACCGCAAGGCGCGCATGTTCCAGCTGCTGCTGGATATGGGCTTCAAGGAAATCGAGATCGGCTTTCCCTCCGCTTCGCAGACCGATTTCGACTTTGCCCGCTGGTGCATCGAGCATGGCAACGTGCCTGACGACGTGTCGCTGCAGGTTCTCGTGCAGTGCCGCCCGGAATTGATCACCCGCACCTTCGAGGCGCTGGAAGGCGCCAACAAGCCGATCGTGCACTTCTACAATTCCACCAGCGAATTGCAGCGCCGCGTGGTGTTTGCCAAGGACGTGCAGGGCATCAAGCAGATTGCCGTCGATGCGGCCAAGATGATTACCGACATGGCGGCCAAGGCCGGCGGCGGTTATCGCTTCGAATATTCGCCGGAAAGCTTCACCGGAACCGAGCTGGATGTGGCTTTGGAGATCTGCAACGCCGTGATCGACGTCGTGAAGCCGACGCCGGACAACAAGCTGATCATCAACCTGCCCTCGACGGTCGAAATGGCGACGCCGAACATCTATGCCGACCAGATCGAATGGATGTGCCGCAACCTCGACAATCGTGAAAACCTGATCATCTCGTTGCACCCGCACAATGACCGCGGCACCGGCATCGCCGCCGCCGAACTGGCCCTGATGGCGGGCGCGGACCGCGTCGAGGGCACGCTGTTCGGCAATGGCGAGCGCACCGGCAACGTCGATGTCGTCACCATGGCGCTGAACATGTTCACGCAAGGGGTCGATCCCGAGCTGGACTGCTCGAATATCGAGCGCATGAAGGAAGTCTTCGAATATTCCAACCAGATGGCGATCGGCGAGCGTCACCCTTACGTCGGCGAACTGGTCTACACGGCCTTCTCCGGCTCGCATCAGGATGCGATCAACAAGGGCATGAAGGCGGCCAAGGTCGCCAACGATCCGGTCTGGGAAGTGCCCTATCTGCCGATCGACCCGCAGGATGTCGGCCGCACCTATGAGGCGATCATCCGTATCAACTCGCAGTCCGGCAAGGGCGGCATCGCCTACATCATGCAGCAGGACTATGGGCTGAACCTGCCGCGCAACCTCCAGGTGGAATATCGCGAGGAGATCCAGCGTATCACCGACGAGGAAGGCAAGGAATTGCCGTCCAGGCGCATCTACGAGCATTTCATCGAGCGCTATGTGACGCAGCCGGATGCTCGGATTCGTTTCGTCGACCATCACACGTTTGCCGATCCCGAGCATAAGGGACAGCGCATCGTCGCCGCGGAGATCACCGACAACGGCGAGGTGAAGCGCATCGAAGGGCGCGGCAACGGACCCATCGACGGTTTCATCAACGCGCTCTCGATCTATGTGGGCATTCCGATGTCGGTCGAGGATTATTCCGAGCACTCGCTCCAGCATGGCTCGAATGCCTCGGCGATCTCCTATGTCGAGATTTCCTATCCGGACGGCAAGCTCTTCGGCGCCGGCATCAACACCAATATCGTTGCCGCGTCCCTTGAGGCAATCGTATCGGCTGCAAACCGCGTGCTCGATATCAGGGCGAAGCAGGTCTGAAGCCATCCGTAGCTTTGACTGAGATCCCCCGGTTATGCCGGGGGAATTTTTTGTTCGACCGGTGGCGGATTGCGGGGAGTGGTGTCACCTCAGAGTGACTTGCGATACACGACGAATCCGGAGCGCTCTGCCATCTTGTCGTAAACGTGCATCGCCCTTGCTGTTGTAGCCCTCCCACAGGATCAGCCACTGCTCGTAGTCTTGCCGGGTCACAAATCGGATCAGGGCGTCGTCAGCCATTTCCGTGATCCATGCGAAGAAGCCCAGCGCCCGGCAATCGGGGAGGCATCATCCAGACGGCTTCCGTCGTTTCTTCGTTCACGATTTCTGCCGGGAGAGCGCGTCGCGTTGTTTCGTCAGGCGCTCGAGTTCTTCTTCCTGTTCGGCGATGCGCTCCGAATTCCGCTCTTCGTCGGCTGCGCCCGAGAAGGCTGCGGCCTGTTCGATCAGCTCACGAAGATTTTCTCTTATCACCGCAATGCGCCTGTCGATTTCGGGAAGGGTCAGCAGAACGTCGGACATGTCGGAACTCCAGCAAAAATAGCGTACTTATGCAGTTGTCGCGGACCATTATCCCTCGACGGGCTCGCAGCTGCAAGCTGCAAAACGCGCAGACGCGTCGTCAGATTTCCGAGGATACCCTGTTGGCGATCTGGTCGAGCATCGCATCCGAGGAGGGGGCGACGACGGCGTAGGTCGCGTCGTTGCGATGCCAGGAGACGATGCTGATATCGTCCTTGATGGTTTCATTGAAATCGCCGTCTTCGTCGCCGGTGCCGTCGGATTTGGTGAAACAGATGGCGACGACATCGCCGTCGAGGTTCTTGTAGATCAGCTGTCCGACGGGCTTGCCGCCGGCGATGAACATGCGGGCACCCTGAAAGACAAGGCCATCGGCGGCAAGATCCGGAAAATTGAATTTGACGCCGACAGTGCTGGTCAGCCATTTGGCAATCTCGTCCAATTCGCTCGCCTGCAGTTCGACCATATGGCGCGGCTGACGCGAATAGATGCGATGGTAGGAGGCTATGTCATCCAGCCAGTTGCGTGCCGCGGCCTGCGCCGGGCTGACGGGTGCGGCGGCAGGCACGGCCGATGGCTGCATGCCGACGAAGTAGCCGATCCCGCCACCGAGCGCGAACAGGATGAGGGCTGCGGCCAGCGATTGCCTGCCCGTCGGCGCCAGTTTCAGAGATTGCCGGGCGGGGCGGGGGGAGGGATCGCGCGTCTTCGGAGGCTGGGCGCTTTTGATGGAGCGAACCAGCGCCAGCGGCACCGGCTCCTTCAGAACCTCGTCGAAAGCCTTGCGGCCGACATCGGAACCATGTTTCAGTTCGTCGAAAATGCGCCGTGCATCCGGATCGGAAGCAATGAGCCTTTCCAGCTCTTCCTTTTCCTCGCGGCTCATCTCGCCATCCATGAAGGCGGACAAGCGGACTTCGAGCGGCATCTTCTTCATGTCCTGCAATTCTTAAAACCTTCGAGGCGAGCGACTGTGACCCTGAGAGGCAAGGTAAAGACGCGCGCTGGAGAGCCGCGACATCACTGCCGATAGCGGAATGCCGAGAATATCGGCCGTCTGCTTGTAGCTGTGCCCTTCGACATCGACCAGCACGAAGACACTGGCAAGACCTTCGGGCAAAGATGTGACGAGGCGATGCGCTTCGCCCGCTTCTACCGGATTTAAATGGATGCCGGGCGCCGGCTCGCCCTGTTCCAGAGCGCTGCCCTTCGTGGCGGGGCGCAGCTTGTGGCGCCGCGCCTCATCGACCCATTGGTGCCGGGCCATGGTGTAGAGCCAGCTCTCCAGCTTGCCGCCGCTGTTCCACAGATGGTATTTGGCGATGCCTTTCTGGCAGACGCTTTGCACCAGCTCGTCGGCCTCGGCCAGATCGCCGGTCAGCGTCACCGCGAAGCGGCGCAGCTTCGGAAGAAGGCCAACCAGATCGCGTCTGATATCCATGGCAGCTACCGGCGTGGGCATGATCGTTCCAGGAATGCGTTGGAGGTTGTCACACAGTCGATGTTCCGCTGCAAATGACGGTCTTTCCCGCAGGAAAGACGATGAGAGCAGAATGATCGTCCTGTATTGGTATGAACCATTTCTGTGCCGTTTCGCAAGTCTTCAAAAAACGCGCGCGGACTGAACCCTATCCATTCGGGCGGCGATCCGCCAAGAGCCGGCCTGGACATTTCAAAAGGCGATATCGGCGCCTGGCGATGGCGCCTGCGCGCGACAGGCAAAGCCGCTGCCGCCGCCACGCGCGATGGGTTCGGACAGCGGCCCGGGAGCGCAGGCCACCATTTGCTGTGCCCTTCATCGCGCCGCCAAGTTCCAGCCTGACCATCAGGATATCGATGGTTCGATTGTAGCTCCGTATCTGGGAAAACGCTATGGAAACGATGCCGTCCGGCGCCTGAAAACGCCGGTCACGTCGCCAGAATATCGAAGCCTTCCGGGTCCACGCCGCTACCCTTGTCATCGAGGCTGTAGCGCTCCGCTTTCAGCTCCCATGCGCCCGGCCGGCCGGCAATGCTGAAGAGGTTGTAGGCGGCGCGGGGCTTCAGTCCTCCGACCCCCTGCGATGCGGAGGCTATTCCGACGACGGGCACCGGCCCCATCTGGCCGCGCAGCCAGTGCAGGGTGTTGAGATGCGTATGGCCATGCAGCACGAGTTCGGCGCCACCCGTCGAAATGACGGCCGCAAAGCGGCGAATGCCGATCATGCGCTTGTAGAAGCTGGTCGCGCCGCGGATCGGCGGATGATGGATCATGACGACGCGAAAGAGCCCGGCATCCTCGGCGGCGCGCAGCATGTTCACCGTCTCACGCGCCTGACGGGCGGAATAGAAGCCGCTGGCGGCAAAGGGTGGTGTGGCGACGGCTGTCGAACAGCCGATCAACGCGACCTGTCCGCGGATACGCAGGTAAGGGAAGATATGCTTGTCGTCCTCCCATTCGGCAGAGGCGCGATCGCCTTTGACGTAAGGATACCAGGCACGCATGGCTTTTTCGTATGCGCCGGGCACATAGGCATCGTGGTTGCCGGGAACGACGGAGGTATCGAGAGGATCGCCGACGGTCTTCAGCCATGCGGCCGCCGTCTGAATCTCCATGCCGCTCGCAAGATTGACGAGATCGCCGGTTATGGCCAGATGGTCGGCCTGTTTCGCCTTGATGTCGTCAAGAAGGAGATCGAGCGTGTCGCCAAAAAGATGCTTGCGCCGGTTCCGGTGCCAGTTCACAAATCCGGTAATGCGTTTGGAGGCAAGTTCTCTGACCGAAAGGCGTGGCAGCGGACCAAGATGAACATCGGAAATATGCGCGAGCTTGAACATGGAATGAGACATAGCCCACTCCATTGCCAAAACAAATACATCCCTGATCTGATTGCCGATCGATGCGCCGGGGTTCGGGCATGAGCGGCGAGAATAGACGGGACGAGGGGCAGGGCTTAGCGGTACGGCTGTTCGGTCGCGCGCTGCATATCTATTTTGTGCTGACCCGCAGCATGACGCTCGGCGTGCGCGCCGCCTGCTTCGATGGCGACGGGCGGATTTTCCTGGTCCGGCATTCCTATATCGCCGGATGGCACATGCCCGGCGGCGGCGTCGAGCGCCACGAGACGGTGGAGCAGGCGCTGGCCAAGGAATTGCGCGAGGAGGGCAATCTTGCAATCTCGGGCAGGCCGCAGCTCTTCCACGTCTATTTCAACAACCACACCAGCAAACGCGACCACGTCGTTTTCTACCGGGTCAACGTCACGCAGACCGCGCCGCGCAAACCGGATCGCGAAATCGTCGAAAGCGGCTTCTTTGCACTCGATTCGCTGCCGCCGGGCACGACAAAGGCCACCTATCGCAGGCTCAGGGAACTGGAAGGGGCGGAGGCTCCCTCCAGTTATTGGTAGACGGCGGCCTTCACGTCAGGCGGCTTTCGCCAGTTGCCCGCGGCCATGCGGGCGGTCGAAGTCCAGCGCCGGCCCGATCGGCACGATACCGGTCGGGTTGATCGTCTTGTGGCTGCGATAATAGTGGTTCTTGATGTGCGCGATGTTGACCGTCTCGGCAACTCCGGCCACCTGGTAGAGATCGCGCAGATAGGCCGAAAGGTTGGCATAATCGGCAATACGGCGAATATTGCATTTGAAATGGCCGACATAGACGGCGTCGAAGCGGACAAGCGTCGTGAACAGCCGCCAGTCCGCCTCCGTCAGCCGGTCGCCGAGCAGGTAGCGCTTCGTCGCCAGCCGCTGGTCGAGCATGTCGAGTGTTTCGAACAGGCGGAGCGCATTTTTCTGATAGGCTTCCTGCGTTGTCGCGAAGCCGGCCTTGTAGACGCCGTTGTTGACCGTGTCGTAGATGCGCTCGTTCAGGGCATCGATATCGGCGCGCAGGTCGGCCGGATAGAAATCCGCCGTGGAGCCGGTCAGGCCATCGAAGGCGCTGTTGAACATGCGGATGATCTCGGCTGATTCGTTGTTGACGATCGTGCCCATCTGCTTGTCCCAGAGAACGGGAACGGTCACGCGGCCGGAATAGTGCGGGTCGGCCTTGAGGTAGACCTCCCACAGCTTGCCCGCGCCAAAGAGATGATCGACCGTTCCGCCGTCTTTCCCTTTGAATTCCCAGCCGTTTTCCAGCATCAGCGGATCGACGATCGAGACCGAAATCAAATCTTCGAGCTTCTTCAGCTTGCGGAAGATCAGGGTTCTGTGCGCCCAGGGGCAGGCGAGGGAGACGTAGAGGTGATAACGTCCTGCCTCGGCCTTGAAGCCGCCCGTGCCCGTTGGGCCGGGACTGCCATCCGCCGTCACCCAGTTGCGGAACTGCGACGCGGCGCGCTTGAAATGGCCCTTCGTCTCCTTGGTATCGTACCAGACGTCGTGCCAGACGCCGTCCACCAGCATGCCCATCGTTCAATCCTTTCGGGAAATTGCCGAAAACTTGCAAGGAACATACGGCATGCGCGCCGGATTTCGAGACGGCAAATGATGAACAGTGCGTCGCAGGTCCGGGAGGCGGCTCGCCGCATCCATGCCATGCAGCGGAAAAGCCGCGGTGCGGGACCGATCTTGCATGGAGGGACGTCAGCATGCATTTTGCATTGGACGCACCGAATATTTCCTGCTATCCGGCTTTTCACACTTTAAGGACCCCTTGTCATGAAAGTCACCAGAAGCCTGCGACGACGCCGATGACCTTGAACGCTCCACGAGCGCTTTCGAGAACACTATCGTCCGTCTATCTGGTTTCCTTGGTCTAATGTACAAGCACGATCTGGTCTACCTCACTGAGGATGCGTCGCACGACGCTGTCATCGAACTCATCAACGAAGAAGCGTTCGGCCCGGGCCGGTTTACGCGCGCCGCTGCCCGCATTCGCGAGCAGGGGCCGCATGATCGGGCGCTGTCCTTCGTCTGCGCCGACGACGGCGAGACCATCGCCTCCGTGCGCATGACCCCCGTAATGGCCGGATCGGTCAAGGGACATCTGCTCGGCCCGCTTGCCGTGCGCCCCTCGCACAAGAGCAAGGGCATTGGCCGCGAGCTTGTGCGGATTGCCGTCGAGGCGGCCAAGCGCAAGGGATCGGAAGCCGTGATCCTTGTCGGCGATCCGCCTTATTACGGTCCGCTCGGGTTCGAGAAGGTCGCCTATAACGCGCTGACGTTTCCGGGTCCCGTCGATGCCAACCGGGTGCTGGTCGTGCCGATTGCAGCCGACACGCATGCGCGGCTGCATGGCCCTATCGCCTGGCGCGACGATTCCGTTTCGGCCGTCGAAGACGCTGAAGACGACGATCCGGTCGATGCCGTGCAACTCACCAGGATTGCCGTCTGAGTTTTTTGTTCCCGCGAAGCTATCGCCCTGCCTGATATCAGCGGGGCGATAGCTTCTTCTGCAGGAAGAAGCGGCTGCGGCCGGCGGGAAAGTCGGGCAGTTCGCCGAAGATGGCATAGCCCTGCCGTTGATAAGCCTTCAGCGCCTGCGGATTGAAGGTATCGATCCACGCCCCGAGGCAGCCTCGCGCACTTGCCTCCGCCTCGGCTGCTTCCAGCAGCTTTCCGGCCATGCCCTGTCCCCGGAGGGTCTCGGGCACGAAGAGCCACTGCGTGAACAGCCACCCCCAGGCTGTATAGCCGGACATGCCGCCAATGATCTTGCCGGTATCGTCGCGGATCAGAACCGCCAGGGGCTGGCGGCCGGAGGGGCCGACATCGTTGGCGTTGAAGGCCGTCAATCCCTCGCTGATGGCCGCGAGTTCGCTTTCCGAGGGACTTCCGGTCACATGGAGTTGCGTCATGATAACTACCGTCCTTCACGCCACCATGTGGCGGAGAAGGCAAAGAGGAGGACAGCGAGACCGGCGAAACCCGCAAACAGGGGCAGAGTGTTGATCCCCTTCAAGACGGTTTCGTCGGTCATGCGGATAGTCAGGCGCTGGCCGTCTGCGACGCGCACGGCGCCGCGCACCGGCAGGACCTGCGGAACCGTGACGCCGCCATTTGCAGCGGCAACGCGGGTGACGAGACCCTTGGTCTTCTGCGCCAGCGGCTTCAGCGTCTCGGTGGTCGAGATCATCGCCTTGAACTCCGGGGCGTCGATGGCGCCGATATGGACCAGGGTCGACAGATTGCCGTTGGCGATCTGATAGAGCCCGATCTCGTCCATATGCTTTTCGGCCTGATAGAGACCCGGCTGCGTCTGCTTCAGCGGCAACGTCTCCGTCTTGCCGGACGGCAGCTTGATCGTTGCCGGGCCGGGATCGTCGCCGATGGTCTGGCGCGTCACCTGCAGCGTGCGCCCGGCGGCGTTTGCCGTCAGCGCTTCTTCTTCCAGCGCCGGTTCCTTCAGCAGCCAGTGGGCGATGCGGCGATAGAGCGACACATGCGGGCCACCGCCTTCGAAGCCGCGCGCCCAGAGCCAGCCTTCATCGGAGAGCAGCATGGCGACGCGGCCCTGGCCGACGCGGTTCAGCACCAGAAGCGGGCTGTTGTCGGCGCCGACCATCACCGTCTGGCCCTGCGGCTTCTCGACATCGACGCTGCGGAACCAGCGGCCCCAATGCGGCGGCTCGGTGTCCGAACCATCCAGGCCGCGCGTCACGGGATGCTTCCGGCCCTGATCCGACAGGCGCGGATAGAAGGCTTTCTCGATCATCTGGCCCGTCGGCTCGGCCGGCAGCACCGAGGCGAGCGGCGTCAGCGCGATCGAGCTGCCGCCCGCATGCTCGGGACCGGCCGCCACGAGCAGCGCGCCGCCGTTTTCGACATATTGCGCCATGTAATCATAATAGATCGTCGGCAGGACATTCTGACGGTCCTGGTAGCGATCGAAAATAATCAGGTCGAAAGAGCTGATCTTGTCGACGAAAAGCTCGCGCGTCGGGAAGGCGATCAGCGAAAGCTCGTTGATCGGCGTTCCGTCCTGCTTGTCCGGCGGGCGCAGAATGGTGAAGTGCACGAGATCGACGGATGCGTCCGACTTCAGGAGATTGCGCCATGCGCGCTCGCCGGCATGCGGCTCGCCGGAGACGAGCAGAACACGCATGTTCTGGCGGATGCCTTCGATCAGCTGGACCGTGCGGTTGTTGATGTCGGTGACTTCGCCGGGCACTGTGGCCACGGCGAATTCGAGCACGTTGTTGCCGGCGCGGGGCACCTTGAAGCTGAAGGGCGTGTCCTGGCCGGGCGTTGCCTGCAGCGTGGCGATCTCGTCGCCGTTCATCCTGATCGTCACGGCGGCGGTGCCGCCCGGGCTCTTGCCATCATCGACGACACGAAACACCAGCTGCTGTTCGTCATTGACGATACCGAAGCGAGGCGCGCGCACGATTTCGATGCGGCGGTCGAACTCGTCCGGCTTGCCGGTGATCAGCCCGTGAATGGGCGCATCGAAGCCAAGTTGCTGGTTGACGCCGGGGATATCGTGAATCTGGCCGTCCGTCAGGAGGATCGCGGCGCCGATGCGGGCTGGCGGCACATCCGCGACCGCCGAGGAGAGGGCGGAGAAAAGCCGCGTCGACGGCGACGCCGATTCCGCCGGATCGCGCACCTCGACGATGCGGGGTTCTATGCGCGGGAACTGCGCCAGCCGATCCTTCAGCATCGCCAGCGCGGCATCCGTCATCTTCGCCCGTTCCGGCGTCTGCTGGCTGAGGCTGCGGTCTACGATGACGGGAACGATGGTCGTCAGCTGGTCGCGATCCTCCTGCATCAGCACCGGATTGGCAAGCGCGGCCAGCAGTGCGACGCCTGCCAGGGCCCGGATCCAGCCGCCGCGCAGGCGTCTGTAGATCGCAAGCGCCGCGATGGCGAGCGTCAGCACCGCCAGAGCGGCTAGAATGGGCCAGGGGAGGAAAGGGGCAAAACCGATATTCATATTATTGCCCCAGGCGCTGCAGGATATCCGGAACGTGGACCTGGTCGGATTTATAGTTTCCGGTCAGCATGTACATCATGATGTTGACGCCCGTTCGGTAGGCATATTCCCGCTGGGTCTCATCCGGGGGCACGGTCGGCAGCAACGGGGAGCCGTTGTCATCGACGGCCCAGGCACCGGCGAAATCGTTGCCCGTGATCATGATCGGCGTCACGCCGTCGGAGGTGGCGACGGCATTTGCGTCGCGGCGCGTATCCTGCCGTGCCTCCACCCAGAGCGGGCTGTCGGCATAGCGGCCGGGGAAGCTCGACAGCAGGTAGAAGGATTTGGTCAGCACATGCCCGGCCGGCACCGGCTCCAGTGGGGGGATGTCGAGATTGGCGAGGATCTGCTGTAGCCGCTGGCCGTTCGGGCTCGGCGTCGAGGTGTCGCCCATCGTGTCTATGGCGTCGCGGGTATCGAAGAGCACCGTGCCGCCATTGCGCATATAGGCATCGATGCGGTTGATGGCGTCGTTGGACGGCATCGGCGCCGTCGCCGAGACCGGCCAGTAGATAAGCGGATAAAAAGCCAGCTCGTCCTTGGCAGGATCAAGGCCTACCGGTGCGCCCGGTTCCAGCGTGGTGCGATAGGTGAGGTAATCGGAAAGGCCGGCAAGCCCGCGCTCGGAAATGCGATCGACGTCCGACTCGCCTGTCACGACATAGGCCAGATGCGTCTTGTCCAGCCGTGAAAAGATGGTGTCGTCGCCGGGCTTCGAATCGTCGGCCAGCGCGCTTGCGGGATGCAGGAAGACCGCAACCGACAAGGCCAGCAACAGCACCGCTGCACCGCCCGCCATGGTTTTTGCCGATCTGCCCAGCCGGGGGAAGGCACCATTCATGAAGAGCACGATCAGGCTGTCAGCCAGCAGAACGAGGAAGGCGAGCATGAAGAGGATCGGCTTTGCCGACCATGCTTCCCCGCCGATGAGGCCTTCCCGCGTGACGGAGCCCGCGCCCGATGTATCAAGCGGATTGAGTTTGGTTCCCTGCGGCAGGGTATTGAGCGCGGTAAAGCCTTCCTCGGAACCATAGAGGCCGGGTGGGTTGTCGAAGTTTGCGACCGGAGCGGCCTTGTTGTTCGGCTCCAGCGGGCGGGCGCTGCCGATCTCGCTGGTCAGGACGCCCCTGGCGCTCAGAAGCCGGTAGGGAGGCATCGCCTCGCCGGCCTTGGCGGCTGCGCCTTCCGCCGAGGCGACACCGGCGGCGCGCGACAGCTGGACGATGCGACGCAGCATTTCGACGAAATCGCCTGAAATCGGCAGGTTTGACCATTGCGGTTCGGCGCTGACATGGAAGAGGACGATGCGTCCGGCCTGCATCTGCTTCTCGGTGACGAGCGGCGTGCCGTCGGCAAGGCTTGCCCAGGTGCGCTCGGCCAGATCCGGTGTCGGTTCGGCCAGGACCTGCCGCTTGATCAGCACGTCCTTCGGTTTCGGCATGCCGGCAAACGGGCCGAACGACGGGAAATCGGCAAGCGGCTGCGGCTCGGCCCAGGAAAGCGCGCCGCCAAAGGTGCGCTCTCCCTGCCGCAGCGTCACGGGAGCGAGGGGATCGTCGGCAGGGGCTGCGGCAAGGCGCGGGCCGGCGAAGCGGACGAGGGTGCCCCCGTTCTGGATCCATTGCTGCAGCGGCGCATAGGCTTCCTGCGGCAGACGGCCGACATCGGCCATGATGATGACCGAGGGGTTGCCCGCGAGCAGTTCGGGGATCGATTTGGCCAGATCGGCGCTGTTGGGCTGGGTCAGGTCGGCATAGGGCTGGAGCGCGCGCTGGATATAATAAAGCGGTGACAGGATCGGCTGGAATTCGTCGGCGGCCTGACCGGAGAGGAGCGCCACGCGGCGGCGGCGAAACCCATCGTCCAGCAGATAGACGGAGCCCGCGCTCGCCTGGCGGTCGATGCTGACGCGGGCGAAATCGTTGCGCATTTCGAACGGCGCGGCGATGGAGCCGGTGGCGACGGTCTGGCCGCCGGTGAAATCAAGCGAACCGGCGGCGATGGGCCGGCCCTGATTGTCCTGCGCGGTCAACCCGAGGCGCATCGGGCCGGTGCCGTTCAGCCGTGTGGCGGTGACGGTCATGTTGTTGGCGGTATTGGCCGCGCCGGTAATGGCCACGATATTCTGGCCATCGCCTTCGATCAGCCGCAGTTCGCTCGGCTGCAGGGCGGCGAGCCGGCTGACGATATCGTCCTTCTCCTTGCTTTCGATGCCGTCGGAGAGGAAGGCGACGGTGCCGGGCTTGCGGCCATTGAGCGCCGCTTTCACGGCGTCGGCGGCGCGCTGGCGATCCGGTACCAGCGACCGAGGATTCATCGCATGCAGCTTGTCGCGCGCCGATGCGGCAGCACCCGGCGTCGCATCGTTACCCTGCTCGGCAGTGAAGGCGATCGAAACGGGAATGCCTTTCGCGTCGGCATCGTCGATCAGCGCGTCGGCGGTGCGCACGCGGCGTTCCCAGTCCGACACGGTCGCCCAGCCATTGTCGATCATCAGCACCAGCGGGCCGCTGCTCGACAGCGTATTGCTGCGCGGATTGAACATGGGATTGGCGATGGCGAGAATGACCAGAGCGGCGAGCAGCATGCGCAGCAACGTCAGCCACCATGGGCTGCGCGCCGGCGTTTCCTCACGCTTGAGGATGGTCGCCAGAATGCGCAGCGGCGGAAAGACTTCCGCCCGTGGCTGCGGCGGCGTGAGGCGCAGCAGCCACCAGATCGCAGGGAGCAGGATCAGGGCTGCGAGGATGGCCGGCGAAGCGAATGCGAAGGAGAGACCGCTCATGGCTGCCCTCCGGAGGCGACCCTGGCGGGCATGCCGGAAAGGTACATATGCACGGCGACCAGCGCCTCGGAGGCCAGCCGGTCGGTGCGATGACTGACGAAGGTCCAGCCGAGATGGCGCAGCGACTGGCCGAGGTTCTCGCGGCGGGCGAGGTAGGCGCGCTGATAGTCCTCGCGCAGGTTTTCCGCGCGGCCGGCAATCAGCTTCGAGCCCGTTTCGGGATCGCTGAATTCGGTACGCCCGCTATAGGGAAAGAGCTCTTCGGCGGGGTCGGCGACCTCGATCACATGGCCGCGCAATCCCCGGCGCGCCAGCGGCCCGATCCGGCCCATGACGCTGTCGGCATCGTCGAGAAAATCGCCGATCAGAACGATATCGCTCCAGCCGCGGATCATCGCCGTCTGCGGCAGGCCGCCTTCGAGCGGCGTGTGCATCAGGGCGGCGGCCAGACGCTCTGCGGCATTGCGGGTTGAGACCGGCTCCATGATGCCGGGGCAGCCGATGCGCTCGCCGGAACGGGAGAGAATTTCGGCAAGCGCCAGCATGAGGACGAGCGCGCGGCCCTCCTTGGAAGCATGACCATAGGTCGACTTGTACATCATCGAGGGCGACAGGTCGGCCCAGAGCCAGATCGTGTGGGCGGCTTCCCATTCGTGATCGCGGATATAGGTGTGATCGTCGCGGGCGGAGCGTCGCCAGTCGATGCGCGACAGGCTCTCGCCTTCGGTATAGGGGCGGAACTGCCAGAAATTCTCGCCGATGCCGCGTTTGCGCCGGCCGTGCCAGCCGGCGATGACGGTGTTGGCGATGCGCTTGGCTTCGACAAGGCAATCCGGCACGAGTGCGGCACGACTGCGGGCTCGGGAGAGGGCATCGTTGCCTGAAGTCGGTCTGACGGTCTGTCCGATGGATGCCACGCGTTATACTCTCCTAGACATCCGGGTCACGATCTTGACTGCTTGACCAGACCTGCAATGACATCGCGCACGGACATGCCCTCGGCGCGGGCCGCAAAGGTCAGCGCCATGCGGTGCTCGAGCACGGGCTCGGCAAGAGCGAGCACGTCGTCGATCGACGGCGCAAGGCGGCCTTCATAGAGTGCGCGGGCGCGGGCGCACAGCATCATGGCCTGACCGGCGCGCGGGCCGGGGCCCCAGGCGACGTGCTTGTCGGTGGCGGCATTGCCCTGGCCCGGGCGGGCGGAGCGCACCAGCGACAGGATGGCGTCGACCACGCCGTCGCCGACGGGCATCTGGCGGATCAGCTGCTGGATTTCCAGCAATCGATCGGCGTTGATGACGGCCTGCGGCGTGGCTTCGCCGAGACCCGTCGTTTCGAGCAGGATGCGGCGCTCGTCGGCAAGCTCGGGATAGTCGACATCGACCTGCAGCAGGAAGCGGTCGAGCTGGGCTTCCGGCAGCGGATAGGTGCCTTCCTGCTCCAGCGGGTTCTGCGTGGCGAGAACGTGGAACGGAGCGGGCAGATCGTAACGCTGGCCGGCGATGGTGACGTGATATTCCTGCATCGACTGCAGCAGCGCCGACTGCGTGCGCGGCGAGGCGCGATTGATTTCGTCGGCCATCAGCAATTGCGCGAAGACCGGTCCCTTGACGAAACGGAAGGAACGGCGGCCGCCTTCATCCTGGTCCATCACTTCGGAGCCGAGAATATCCGAAGGCATCAGGTCGGGCGTGAACTGCACGCGGCTGGAAGCGAGGCCGAGGACGGCGCCGAGCGTCGTCACAAGCTTGGTCTTGGCAAGGCCCGGCACGCCGACCAGCAGCGCATGGCCGCCGGCGAGCACGGCGAGCAATGTGTTCTCCACGACGCTTTCCTGGCCGAAAATGACCTTCGACACCTCCTGGCGAACGGCGGCGATATCGCCCAGCGCCTTTTCGGCGGATGCGATGATGGCCTGCTCGTCGAGGGTCGTTTCGGTCGATTTGATCATGCCCATTTGCGTCTCCAATGGCAGAAAAACGGTACGCGCGATTCGCAGACGTTACACATTTGCCTCATAATCAATACAACTTATCGCCACGAAGACGGCTGACAAGCGCGTTTCAAATGACTATCTCGTGAGAAACTGTCGTATTCGTCACTAACGGCCAACCGGGACAGAAGAATGGCAACCGAGGAAATCAAGGCAACTGGCGATGCAGCGAGCCTCGCGGCGCTGATTTCGCGCGCAGCCGGCGATAGCGGCGGCCGAAAGAAGGGTTTGCCGCCCGTCGACCGTTGGAATCCGCCGTTCTGCGGCGATATCGACATGGAAATCCGTGCCGACGGCACCTGGTTCTATCTTGGCACGCCGATCGGCCGCGCGCCGCTGGTGCGGCTGTTTTCCACAGTCCTGCGCAAGGATGAGGACGGAAAGACCTATCTCGTCACGCCTGCGGAGAAGGTGGGAATCCGCGTTGCCGATGCGCCGTTCGTGGCAGTCGAGATGAGTGTGACGGAGCGTGACGGCAAGCGGTTGCTGACCTTCCGCACGAATGTCGGCGATGTCGTGGAGGCGGGCAGGGAGCATCCGATCCGTTTCGTCATCCGAGGCGAGAACGACGAGCTGAAGCCCTATCTACATGTCCGCGGCCGGCTGGAAGCATTGGTGACGCGCGCCGTCATGTACGATCTCGTCGAACTTGGCGAGCCGATTGAAATTGCCGGCCGTGACATGTTCTGCGTACGCTCCGGCGGCTCGATCTTTCCGATCATGCCGGTAGCAGAACTGGATGCCCTGACTCGATGAGCGAATTCCCCCTTTACTCCGCTGACGAGTTTCGGCGACGCGCGCTTCATCAGAGCGGCGGCCCGATCGATCTCGCCTGGCGCGATCACGGCGATCACCGCCTCAACCCCGAGACCATATCGCAGGTCGCGGACCTGAAGCTGAAGGATGCCGCTGTCCTCGTGCCCGTCGTCGAAAACGGAGACGATGCCAAGGTCATCTTCACGCTCAGAACCTCGACCCTGCGCAAGCATTCCGGCCAGATCGCCTTTCCGGGCGGCGCCATCGATCCGGAAGACGCGTCGCCGGAGATGGCGGCCGTGCGCGAGGCGGGCGAGGAGATCGGGCTGGCGGATATCTTCATCGAGCCCGTAGCCCGGCTGCCGCATTATCTGGCGGCCACCGGCTTTCGCATCACGCCCATACTCGCCGTGGTGAAGCCGGGCTTTCATCTCGACCTCAATCCGACCGAGGTGGAGGATGCCTTCGAGGTGCCGCTCTCGTTTCTGATGGACCCAAGCCACCATGTCACGGATACGATGCTCTGGCAGGGGACAGAGCGTCATTTCTATCGCATGCCCTATGGCCAGCGCATGATCTGGGGCATCACGGCGGGCATCGTCCGCACGCTTTACGAAAGGCTCTATACATGACGTCCGTTGCCGATGAGGCGTGGTTTCGCGACAAGGCGCTGCGGCGGGTGCTGTCATTACTCGATGCCGATGGCGGCGAGGGGCGTGTGGTCGGCGGGGCGGTGCGCAACAGCCTGATGGGCCTGCCGGTCGCCGATGTCGACATAGCCACCACGCTTTTGCCGGAGGCTGTCGTCGAAAGAGCGGAGGCGGCGGGGATCAAGGCAGTGCCGACAGGCATCGCGCACGGCACCGTCACCCTGGTCGTCGACGGAACGCCGTTCGAAATCACCACCTTGCGGCGCGACGTTGAAACGGACGGACGCCGCGCCCGTGTCGCCTTCAGCCAGGACTGGCACGCGGATGCCGAACGGCGCGACCTGACCATCAATGCACTTTATGCCTCCGCCGACGGCAAGGTCGTGGATCTTGTCGGCGGGCTTGCCGATCTGGAGCGCCGCAACATTCGGTTCATCGGCGATGCGGCGGTTCGGATTGCCGAAGATCACCTGCGGATCCTGCGTTTCTTCCGCTTCTTTGCCTATTACGGCAGCGGCCGGCCCGATGCGGACGGGCTGCGCGCCTGTGCCGCCGCAAAATCGAAGATCGCCACCCTTTCGGCCGAGCGCGTCTGGTCGGAAATGAAGAAGCTGCTGGCGGCGCCCGATCCGGGCAGGGCGCTGCTGTGGATGCGCCAGATCGGCATATTGACCGAGGTGCTGCCGGAAACCGAGAAGTGGGGTATCGACGCCATTCCAGGGCTTGTCGCAACCGAGAACGTGCTCGGCTGGCCACCTGAGCCCCTGCTGCGGCTCGCCGCCATCGTCCCGCCGGATGCGGCAAGGCTTGCCAAGCTCGCGCAGCGGCTGCGCCTTTCGAAAGCCGAGGGCGCCTATCTTCTGGCCTGGGCCAATACGCCCGTCGTCAAGGACGATATCTCGGAAGCGGCCTTCGACCGGCTCCTTTACCGTCACGATCCATCGGGCGTTGCCGTCCGTCTGAAGCTGGCGCTGGTGACTGCCCGAACCAAGGCGGAAAGCGATTTCGAGGAAATGGCGCGCGTTGCGCGGCTGGGAAAGCTGCTGGAGCGCGTGGCAAAGTGGAAAAAACCGGCTTTCCCGATCAGCGGCGCGGATGCGCTCGCGGCCGGTATCAGCGCCGGGCCGCGCGTCGGCGAGCTTATGGCCAGGCTGGAACAGGAATGGCTCGACGGGAATTTTTCGCTGAACCGGGCGAGCCTCCTCGCCCGACTGAAGGAGTTGGCCGATGTCTGATATGCAGGGCTTGACCTCAAGGTCCGATTGACCGATCCGCTCCAATCAGGCGGCGTGAGCCTCGTCGCGGATTCGGGCCTTGATATTGTCGACCATGTTTTCCCGGATGATCGTTTCGCCATGCGCTTCACGCATATGCTCGACGGCGCGACGGACCACTTCGGCATCGTCCTTGGCGCGGGTATGCCAGGCGCAGCCGGGCACGAGCGTACCACATTCGAACAGTCGCATATCTTCCTCCTCATCTCTGCATAGGTTCGCCTCCCTTCATGCCGAAGGGTGCGAAGGCTAAACGCGGCGCACGAAAAAAGGTTTCTGCCGTCCGGCAAGTCTCTCGCTTGCCGGCGGCGATCTTCCGGACCTCAATCCGGCATAGCCCAGGATTTGAAGCAGTCCGATGACTGATATCGGGTAATGGGGGTCTGCCGGGCCGAGCGATCGGCCTCGAAGCGGGCGATATCGTTCGGCGATTTGCCTGCCAATTGCATTCTGACCTGCTCGATAAAGCAGGAAAGCGGCAGATCGGACCCACTGCGAATCCGCATATCCTCGGCCAGTCGGGTAATGAACTCGGGACTATCGACTGTGCGCGAAAGTTTCTGTTCTTTCGAAGCTTCCGTGACTTGTTTCTCTGCTGCCATTACAACCTCCTCCGATTGGAACGAGCATTAGGTCACTTAGGCACTCCTCCCGCCGATTTCAGGGCCCTGGCCGATCATTTTGTGGTGAACGCCCGAAGCGTATCGCGATCTTTAAGGTCGCTTGCTGCGCTTCAGGTCGCTGGTTTTTCGCATGCCGTTATCGCAGGGCCGCCGCTGAGCCCCGCATCAGGGCCAACGCACTACCGGCGGCAGGGACGACAGGATCGACTCGACATTGCCGCCAGTCTTCAGCCCGAATATTGTACCTCTATCGTACAGCAAATTGAACTCCACATAGCGTCCGCGACGAATTAATTGCTCGTCGCGATCCTCTTCCGTCCATGTTTCGTTGAAATTGGAGCGCACGAGCCGCGGGTAGACCATCGCAAAGGCCCGGCCGACGTCGCGGGTGAAGGCGAAATCCGCGCTCCAGCCGCCGGCTTCTTCCGTCGAATGCAGCCAATCGAAAAATATGCCGCCGATGCCGCGCGGCTCGTTGCGGTGCTTCAGAAAGAAATATTCGTCGCACCAGTTCTTGTATCTCGGATAGTCGCCGACGGTATGGCGATCGCAGACGATCTGCATGGCGCGGTGGAAGAGTACGGTGTCGGGATCTTCCTGGTTGCGGCGTCGGTCGAGCATCGGTGTCAGGTCGGCGCCGCCGCCGAACCAGTGGCTGGTGGTGACGACCATGCGTGTATTCATATGCACGGCCGGCACGTTCGGATTGACGGGATGAGCAATCAGCGACAGACCGGAAGCCCAGAAACGCGGATCTTCCTCGGCGCCGGGAATCTGGCTGCGGAAGTCGGGGGAAAACTCACCATGGACCGTCGATGTATGGACGCCGACCTTTTCGAAGACGCGGCCTTCCATCATGGACATGCGGCCGCCGCCGCCCTGACCCTTGTCCCGCTGCCAGTCCTTGGCGACGAAGCGGCCGGGCTCCTGATCGGAAAGCGGGCCGGTCAGCTCGGTCTCCAACTGCTCGAACTCGGCGCAGATCGTGTCGCGCAGGCCCTCGAACCAGCTGCGCGCCGCTTCTTTTTTCGCTTCAATATCCTCGGGTAATCCCTTGGGAAGATTGGGTCGTTCCATGCATGCTCTCCGACAGTGCGAGCAGCCGACGGCCCGCGATTCGCACCCTATGTATCGTGATTTTGAATATCAGCAACATTGCGGCGCAGCCAGTGCGGCGGCGGCACAGGAAAATCGACTCGCAAATTTGCCGATGCGGTATTATGTTCCCTCCCGAAGGCGAGGTTTTATCATGAAGATACCCGGACCGCCGCCCCTGGATGGGTTGAGAAACAGAATAATCCGCTACCGGCAGGAACATCCCGCCGGCGGAAAAAGCGAATTCGTTCGCGAGACCTTTTGTCTCAGCCGTCCCGAAGCGCGTGCAAAGGCGCGTGAGTGGTTCGATGAATTCCCGAAAGCCGCATACTGGACCGAAGTCGAAAGCTGGCGTCAGGTCGATGGCGATCGCATCGAATTCACCATGCGACGCTTGCCGTCGGCGGATTGAACCGAACGAAGCAGCAGCCTGCACCGATGAAGCCGAAGCGTATTCCTGCGTGCCCGTAAACGGCGTTTTATCGAACGCCGGTTCAATGCGGTTTGGGTAATCGCGGATCATTCGGCGGGCCGGAGGCTGGCGGCTGAACGCCAGGCAGGCCATCGGTGGAGAATGCCTTTCTGACCGTCTCGATCGTCGCCGTTTGCCTTCCGCCTGGAATCGCAGGCGGTGAAACCTCCGTTTCCGGCATCGTCGGCCCGGAGGCGGCATTGCGCTTCCCGGCCCGACGCTCGCCCGCCACCTCCTCTATGACTGGTGAAGCCTTGAGGATTTCCCTGAGCGTGGCCGTCACCGGCAGATGGCCGCGCAAATCGGTGTTGGTGTGATGCCATGCGTGCGGAATGCGGCGATCGGCGTGAATGAACGGTCGCGAATTGATCTCGCCGAACCAGTCCCATTCTCCCATGACATCGACGACATCGGTGAATGCGGGCGGCATGGCGATCCGCGTGCCGATCGTCACGATCCTGGTTTTTCGCGCCAGTTCCGCACCCCGCTCTTCGTTCTGCCTCCACAGGTTATGCAATGCGGCCGAAAGCACGAGGTTGCCCTTGGAATGCCCCGTCAGCAGGCGGAAGGAGAAACGAGGATCGGCAAGAAGCGCCTGCACGGTTCTGGTGTCGAGACTGGTGCGGGCGGCGGTTTCCTCGCGATGCGCCCCGACCTTGGGACGGCCGGCGAGATCGTCCAGCGTTTCCAGCATCGGCCGCAGGCCCTTCAGATGGCCGAAGAGAAACAATCCGCCGAAGGCTTCGGTGATGGCATCGGCGATACCGTAGCCTGAGACGACGACCGCAGCGGGCGCATCGACCGCATCGGCGACATTTCGGGCGAAGGCGGCGGCGCCGAGCGCGGAACCGCCGATGCCGGCAACGGCAAGGGCGCGGGCATCGCCGCCGCCCCGCAGCAGGAGTTCATCGATCGTCTCGCAAAGGGTCAGCGAGCCGCGCCCGCTGGGCGGAACGAGCAGGATCGCGCCTTCCGCCGCCAGCGAGTCACTGATGTAGAAAGCCTCCTCGGGCGTGATCGCCTTGACGTCGTAGAACAGCGCATCGAGGGCGAGGTTCCGTTGGCGAAGACCTTCGAGAGCGAGATTGCGCGCAGGGGAACGCTGGAGCCGCTCGGGAAGGCTCAAAGCGCGCGCGAACTGCGTAAGGGAAAGTGTGAATGCCGTCTGGAACATGGGTCACCTCGCCAAGGTTGCCTGCGTTAGAGCATTCATTCCGAGGCGAAGTTTCTCACACTTTTTCCGGCGTGCCAACGCCTATCCGGGTGCGACATTCGGGCCTTGCGCCGGCGGAAGCGACCATTGCGTCCGCCGCAGCGCTTCTCCGCATATCATGGCTGCCGACATGGCGACATTGATGGAGCGCTGGCCCTCCACCATGGGGATCAGAATGCGGCCTTCGGCCCTCTCGTGCACATGCTCGGGCACGCCGGCGCTCTCGCGGCCGAAAAGAAGAATGTCGTCGCTGTGGAAATCGAAGTCCGTGTAGCGCTGCGCCGCTTTCGTCGAAGCCAGCACCAGCCGCCGCCGGCTTTCCTGCCGCCACGCCTCGAAGCGCTCCCAGTTGACATGCCTTGTCAGGGTAACGGCGGCAAGATAGTCCATGCCGGCGCGCTTCAGGTTGCGGTCGGAAATGTCGAAGCCGGCGGGCTCGATAATATCGACGCCAAGGCCGAGGCAGGCGGCCAGCCGCAGGATCGTGCCGGTGTTGCCGGGAATGTCGGGCTGGTAAAGTGCGATGCGAAGCGTGGTCATGCATTGCACCTAGCGAAATCGCCCTGATTTGTCTCCGGGTTTTCACAGATCCACGGTTTCTGTTATGTCTTCATCAGCAGAATTGAAGGATTCAGCTTCGTTTTGCGGCATATTTTGCTTTTCAAACGACAAAAGGCGCGCTAAAAGGCAAGCGCTCTACAACTTGCGAAAGAAGGAGGCTCACATGGATATCTTGTTTGTAATGATGCGCCTCCAAGCCGTGAACCCACGGATGTGACGAGCGCTCTCAGGCGCGTATTCGCAAATACCCCCCTTCTTTAAGTCATTACGCGGCCGGCATGGCCTCGTTGTTTTATCGCCCGGCCACCATATGAGTCTGCGACCTTCAGGCGCAGCGGGTGGCAAAGGGTCGAGCATTTGGAGCATTTCGATGTTTGGCTGGTTTGAACGCCGACTGAATCCATTTCCGAGCGAGGCGCCGGACGTTCCGCCGCGGGGGCTCTTTGCCTTCTGCTGGCACTATTCCAGGCCGGCCGCGCCGTGGCTGGTCGCCATGAGCATTCTTACCATGCTGATCGCGATCGGCGAGGTGGCGCTCTTCCAGTTTCTCGGCGATATCGTCGACTGGCTGACCAAGGCGGACAAGGCGACCTTCCTGCAGACGGAATGGCACAAGCTGTTCTGGATGGGCGCGATGGTGCTCGTCGGCCTGCCGCTTGCGGCAATCCTCGACAGTTTCATCATGCATCAGGTGCTGCTCGGCAACTATCCGATGATCGCGCGCTGGCAGATGCACCGCTTCCTGCTGCGCCACAGCATGACCTTCTTCGCCAACGAGTTCGCGGGCCGCGTCGCCACGAAGGTAATGCAGACCTCGCTTGCCGTGCGCGAAACCGTGATGAAGATCCTCGACGTCTTCGTCTACGTTCTGACCTATTTCCTCTCGATGATCCTCGTCATCGGGGCGGCCGACTGGCGGCTGCTGCTGCCGATCCTGCTGTGGCTCGGCGTCTATGTCGGCATCGTGGCCTATTTCGTGCCGGTGCTGCGCAAGATCGCCGCGCAGCAGGCCGATGCACGCTCGATGATGACGGGCCGCGTGGTCGACAGCTACACCAACATCGCCACGGTGAAGCTGTTCTCGCATGCGGGCCGTGAGGAAACCTATGCCAGGGCCGGCATGGAGGACTTTCTCGACACCGTGCACAAGCAAATGCGCAAGGTGACGCTGTTTCACGCCTCGGTCTATTTCAACAACTGCGCGGCGTTGTTCATCGTCTCGGCTCTGTCGATCTGGTTCTGGCTCAACGGTTCGATCTCGGTCGGCTCCATCGCCATTGCCATCGGCCTTGCCATGCGGGTCAACGGCATGTCGCAGTGGGTGATGTGGGAGGTTTCGGCGCTCTTCGAAAACATCGGCACCGTCTATGACGGCATGGAAATGATGACGAAGCCGCATGACATCGTCGACAAGCCGGCGGCGTCCCCGATCGTCGCCAGGCAGGGGGCGATCCGGTTCGACCATATTCGCTTCCACTATGGCAAGGCCAAGGGCGTGATGGAGGACCTGACCCTCGATATCCGGGCGGGCGAAAAGGTCGGCCTGGTCGGCCGCTCGGGCGCCGGCAAGACGACGCTGATGAACCTGCTGCTGCGCTTCTACGACCTGGAGGGCGGCCGTATCACCATCGATGGCCATGATATCGCAGGCGTGACGCAGGACAGCCTTCGCTCGATGATCGGCGTGGTGACGCAGGACACGTCGCTGCTGCATCGCTCGATCCGCGACAATATCGCCTACGGCCGTCCGGACGCGACCGACGACGATGTGATCCAGGCGGCCAAGCGTGCCAATGCCTGGGAGTTCATCGAAGGGCTGGTCGACATGCAGGGCCGCGCGGGACTGGACGCACAGGTCGGCGAGCGGGGCGTCAAGCTGTCAGGCGGTCAGCGGCAGCGCATCGCGATCGCCCGCGTCTTCCTGAAGGACGCGCCGATCCTGGTGCTCGACGAGGCGACTTCGGCGCTCGATTCCGAAGTGGAAGCGGCGATCCAGGAAAACCTGTTCGCGCTGATGCACGGCAAGACGGTGATCGCCATCGCGCACCGCCTGTCGACGCTGACCGAGATGGACCGCCTTGTCGTTCTCGACAAGGGCCGGATCGTCGAAATGGGCACGCATCAGGAACTGGCCCAGAACGGCGGCATTTATGCCGAGCTCTGGAGCCGCCAGTCCGGCGGCTTCCTCGCCGACCATGAAGAGGCCGAGGCGGCAGCGGAATGAAAATGAAGGAAGGGACGGCGAAAGCCGCTCTTTTCGTCTCTGCCGCCGGCAAGCCAGGGGCTCGGGGTTGAACCTAACAAAAATATAACCTTTTCAGTGCGGCCATTTCCTTTGCGCGGCCTGCGAAATTGCCTATATCGCTGGCATGTTCATCCGTTCCGTATTCCGTCTGTTCGAGACCTGGATCGATCCCTATTACCGCAACGGCGATCTGCGGCCGCCGAGGTCTCTCGGCGCCTTCATCTGGTATTATGTCGGCCAGGCCAAGGGACCCTTCCTGGCGATGGCCGCGCTCGGCGGCGCCGTGGCGATGCTCGAGGCCGGCCTGTTCTGGTTCGTCGGCCATCTGGTGGATATCCTCGACAAGGTGAAGCCCGGCGAGGGGTGGAGCGGGCTGCTCGCCGGCCATGGCGGGACGCTTCTCGGCATGGTCTTCGTCGTGCTTGTCGTACGCTTCGTCGTCGTCAGTCTGGGCGCGCTGGTCGAGGAGCAGGTGGTCGTCCCCGGCTTCCTCAACCTCGTGCGCTGGCAGGCATACCGGCATGTGGCAAGACAGTCCGTCGAGTTCTTCCAGAACGATTTTTCCGGGCGCGTCGTGACCAAGGTCTGGTCGGCCGGGCAGGCAACGGGCGACCTCGTCGTGTCGCTGCTGCAGGTGGTCTGGTTCATTATCATCTACGCGGCCTCGACCATCACGCTGGTGGGCGGTCTGGATTGGCGATTGGCGGCGGTGATCGCGGTCTGGATCTGCGTCTTTGCGATGCTCGCCCGCTACTTCGTGCCGCGTATCCGGCGGCACGCGCGCAATGCGGCGGAAGCATCCTCGATGCTGAACGGACGCATGGTCGATGCCTATGCCAATATCCAGACGTTGAAGCTCTTCGGCCGCGAAGAGCAGAACGATCATTATATCCGCAGCGGCTTCGACCGCTTCCAGGCAGCCGTCATGCCGTTTACGCGGCTACTGACCGGCGTACGCTCGTCGCTGGCGCTGCTGTCGGGCGTCATGATCACAAGCATCGGGGCGCTGGCCGTGCATCTCTGGCTGTCCGGCGAGATTTCGACCGGCGGCGTCGCCTTCACGCTCAGCATGGTACTTCGACTGAACATGCTGTTCGGCCGCATGATGGCGCAGTTCAACGCCATCATGCGCAATCTCGGCACCATCCAGAATTCGGCGGAGATGATCTCCGAGCCGGTCAGCCTGGTCGACCGGCCCGATGCCGGGAATTTGGTGATCAGCGGCCCGGAAGTTCGTTTCGAGAACGTGACGTTTCATTATGGGCGCGGCGGCGGCATCATCGACGATTTCTCCCTCCGGGTAGCTGCCGGCGAGAAGGTCGGCATCGTCGGGCGGTCCGGCGCGGGCAAGACGACGCTCGTCAACCTGCTGCTGCGCTTCTTCGATGTCGAGGGCGGCCGCATCCTGATCGACGGACAGGATATCGCCGCCGTGCGGCAAGAGTCGCTGCGCGGCGCCATCGGCATGGTGACGCAGGACACCGCGCTTCTCAATCGATCCATCCGCGACAACATTCTCTTCGGTCGCCCCGAAGCGAGCGACGAGCAAATGGTGGAGGCCGCAAGGCAGGCGGAAGCCGACGGTTTCATCGCGACCCTGGAAGATCAGAAGGGGCGCACCGCCTATGCGGCCCATGTCGGCGAGCGCGGCGTCAAGCTTTCGGGCGGCCAGCGGCAGCGCATCGCGATCGCGCGCGTGATGTTGAAGGATGCGCCGATTCTCGTCCTGGACGAGGCGACCTCGGCGCTGGACTCGGAGGCCGAGGCGGCGCTGCAGTCCAACCTCGATACGCTGATGAGGGGCAAGACCGTTCTGGCGATCGCGCACCGGCTCTCGACAATCGCCAAGCTCGACCGGCTGATCGTCATCGACAAGGGCAGGATCATCGAGGAGGGGACGCATGACGCGTTGATCGCGCGTGGCGGCCTTTACTCCGAACTCTGGGCCCGCCAGTCCGGCGGCTTCATCGCGGCGGATGCCGACTGACCTTGCTTCCGGGCAAGCGGAAAACCCGCGGGATCATGAGGGCCGCGGCACGCTGAACTCCGTCATCAAGCCGAAATGGTTCGAGCCCATCGCATCGCGGATCTGCTTCACGGATATCAGCCGGACCGGCGCCCGGGCGAAGACGTGATCGATGCTGATGCCGTAGGCTCCTGCCGCGATCGGCCAGGTCGCCGGTTCCGGAAAGGCATGGCGCAGGCCGGTTGCGGCCAGAAAGTCGCGCATGTCCGGAGCGATGACCGAGGCATTGAAGTCCCCGGCAAGGATCAGCGGCTCCTTGACGTCGTTGAGAATGGGGGCGAGAAGGCCGAGTTCGATCTGGTGAAACGCATCGAAATAAGGCTTGCTCAAATGGGCGGAGGCGAAGCTGACGGGCTGGCCATCGATGTCGATGGTGGCAAGAATGAAGCGATTGTCCCATAGGCTGCCGAGGCTGCGCATGACCTGCGTCTGAAACGGCCTTTTCGACAGCAGCAGCGAATCGCAATCGGTGGTCATCACGCCGCATCCGATGCGATAGGGATAGACCTTGGCAATGCGATCCATCTCGGAGAAAATCGGCCCTGCCTCGAAAATTTCGACCACATCGGCTTTCGAAGCGACGATGAGATCGGCGATGCGCGCCCCGTTTTCGAAATTGCTGTCTTCGATGTTGAAGGACAGGAGCTTGATATGGCCGCCGCTTGCCTCGGCCGAGGCGACGAGAGAGGTCGAGGCATATTCCTGAAGCATGAGGATCGAGTGAACGAGGAGCACGATCCCGGCAGCTGTCAGGAACAGCGCATACCAGTGGCGTTTGAAGACGAACGCGGCCACCGCAAGGATGATCGCAAACAGGCTTATGTGGGTTTGCAGGCTTTCGAAAAAGGCCAGCAGCCAGGAATCGGCGACGTAGCGCGCGGCAAGGATACCCAGCGCCAGCGTGGCGAGAACGCATAGAACGCAATAAACGGTGTGTCTCATGAGAAGTTCTCGTGCTTCCTTTTTCGGTGTTTCTGCCGCGCAAGGCAACGACCGCAATCGTCCATAAATCCCAGAGAAAATCCATTCGGTTTTAAGAGGTAAAGGTTCGCGCCTGCGACACGGTGAAATTGCGGCAATTGCAATATTTTCTGCAATGCAGCATTGAAATCACTGTTTATTTTGCTTTGCGGCGCAAAAAAATACTATGCGAATCCCGTGCTTTTTCATGCGTTTAACTTTTCGCACCCGAAGCGAGGGAGCCGAAGCTCCGGCCTTGCGACGGAATAGCGCAGTTTTGCCGCGACATTGTGCCCTGTCCCCTTGCCAAGACTGGACATAATTTGCGATCAAGCTTAGAACGCAGCGGGTTACGGAGGAATCTATGGCGGAATTATGATCGCGATGATTCGCCGTTAGTGAGGGGGTACCGCGGTTTCTGCCGTGGTTTTGCGGAAGAGGATGTGCAGCCTTGAGCGAGCATAGTACGACAAGTGAGTCCACCGGCGAGCCGACTCGTCGCGATTTCCTTTATTTGACGACAGGTATGGCCGGCGCGGTGGGCGCAGTTGCTGTCGCGTGGCCTTTTATCGACCAGATGCGGCCCGATGCATCGACGCTTGCCCTTGCTTCCATCGAGGTCGATATCTCCAGCCTTGAACCTGGCATGTCGCTGACGGTGAAATGGCGCGGCAAGCCGGTCTTCATCCGGAATCGCACGCAAAAGGAAATCGACGATGCCAAGGGCACGCAGCTCTCGGATCTGAAGGATCCGATCGCCCGCAATGCCAATCTTCCGGCTGATACGCAGGCAACCGATCTCGCCCGCTCTGCAGGCGACGGCAAGGAAAACTGGCTCGTGATGATCGGCGTCTGCACGCATCTGGGCTGCATACCGCTCGGTCAGGCGGGGGAATATGGCGGGTGGTTCTGTCCCTGCCACGGTTCGGTCTATGACACTGCCGGTCGCATTCGCCATGGGCCTGCGCCGCAGAACCTCTTCATACCGCAATATGCGTTCACGTCGGAAAAGAAGATCAAGGTCGGTTGAGGGGGAGCTGAATCATGAGTGGTCATTCGTCTTACGAGCCATCGACGGGGCTCGAAAAATGGGTCGACGCGCGGCTTCCGCTGCCGCGTATGGTCTATGATAGTTTCATTGCATATCCGGTTCCTCGCAACCTGAACTATGCCTATACGTTCGGCGCCATGCTGGCGGTCATGCTGGTTCTGCAGATCCTGACCGGTGTCGTGCTGGCCATGCATTATGCGGCCAATACGGCGATCGCCTTCAATTCGGTCGAAAAGATCGTTCGCGACGTCAATCACGGCTGGCTGCTGCGCTACATGCATGCCAACGGCGCGTCTTTCTTCTTCGTCGCCGTTTATCTGCATATCGCCCGCGGGCTTTACTACGGCTCGTACAAGGCCCCGCGCGAAATCCTCTGGATCCTCGGCGTGATCATCTACCTCCTGATGATGGCGACCGCCTTCATGGGCTACGTTCTGCCCTGGGGCCAGATGTCCTTCTGGGGTGCGACCGTCATCACCGGCTTCTTCTCGGCCTTCCCATGGGTCGGCGACTGGATACAGACCTTCCTGCTCGGCGGTTTCGCCGTCGACGATCCGACGCTCAACCGTTTCTTCTCGCTGCACTACCTGCTGCCGTTCATGATCGCGGGTGTCGTTATCCTGCACATCTGGGCGCTGCATGTGACCGGCCAGACGAACCCGACGGGCGTCGAGGTCAAGCTGAAGACGGATACCGTGGCCTTCACGCCCTATGCGACGCTGAAGGATGCGCTCGGCGTTTCCATTTTCCTGCTGGTATTCGCCTATTTCGTCTTCTACCTGCCGAACTTCCTCGGCCACGCCGACAACTACATCGCGGCCAATCCGCTGAAGACGCCGGCCCACATCGTTCCGGAATGGTACTTCCTGCCGTTTTACGCGATGCTGCGCTCGATCACCTTCAACATCGGGCCGATCGATTCCAAGCTTGGCGGCGTTCTGACGATGTTCGGCGCGATCATCGTGCTGTTCTTCCTGCCGTGGCTCGATACGTCGAAGGTCCGTTCGGCGGTTTATCGCCCGTGGTACAAGCTGTTCTTCTGGCTGTTCGTTGCCGACGCCGTCCTGCTCGGCTGGCTGGGCTCGCAGCCCGCGGAAGGCATCTACACCACGGCTGCGCAGTTCGCGACGCTGTTCTACTTCCTGTTCTTCCTCGTCATCATGCCGGTGCTCGGCATCGTCGAGACACCGAGGCGCATTCCAAATTCGATTACGGAAGCGGTTCTTGAAAAACAGGGCGGTAAAGCTGCCGCTCCGGTTCAAGCATAACCGGCGATAGAGGAAGAAAACGATGAAAAAACTTGTTGTCGGCCTTCTGTCGCTTGCGCTCATCGGCGGTCTCTCGACTGTCGCCGTCATTGCCGCGGAAACGAAGCCTGCCGCAGAGAGCGAAACGCCGCACTATCCGCTGAAGGAGCCGCGCGAGCAGCATTGGTCCTTCTCCGGCCCGTTCGGCTATTATGACAAGGCTCAGCTGCAGCGCGGCCTCAAGGTCTATACGGAAGTCTGTTCCGCCTGCCACTCGATGAAGCTGGTGGCGTATCGCACGCTGGAAGACCTCGGCTATACGGAAGCCCAGGTAAAGGCTTTTGCCGCCAATTACGAAGTGCAGGACGGACCGAACCCCCAGGGTGAGATGTTCACCCGCAAGGCGCTTCCGTCGGATCATTTCAACTCGCCGTTCCCGAACGACGAAGCCGCGGCAGCCTCGAATAACGGGGCGGTGCCGCCGGACATGTCGCTGCTTGCCAAGGCGCGCGAAATCGAGCGCGGCTTCCCGCAGTTCATCTTCGATATCTTCACGCAGTATCAGGAAGGCGGTCCGGATTACATCTACTCGCTGCTGACCGGCTACGAAGACCCGCCGGCCGGCTTCACGGTGCCGCAGAACTCGCATTACAATCCTTATTTTGATGCGGCTGCGACCTTTGCGATGCCGAAACCGCTCTCCGACGGCCAGGTGACCTATGACGACGGCTCGCCGCAGACTGTCGATCAATATGCGCGCGACGTGGCCGCGTTCCTGATGTGGACCTCCGAACCGCATCTGGAGGATCGCAAGCACCTCGGCTTCATGGTCATGGTGTTCCTGCTGATCTTCTCTATCCTGATCTATCTCACCAAGCGTTCCGTTTATGCCAAGGCCGGCGCTCACTGAGCAGTGCAACGATTAAGCGAAAAGGCGGCCTTTCGAGGCCGCCTTTTTTGTTGGTATAGCGCCCTGGTCTTGGTAGGGTGCGGCCGGCCCCATCATAGCCTGAGAGTACAGATTTCATGAACACTATCGCTTCGGAGCTCGCCGCCAGCATCCGTTCCATTCCGGACTATCCCAAGCCCGGGATCATCTTCCGCGACATCACGACGATGCTGGGCGACGCCAGGGCGTTTCGTCGCGCCATCGATGCGCTGGTGCAGCCTTATGCCGGCACCAAGATCGACAAGGTCGCGGGAATGGAAGCGCGCGGCTTCATTCTGGGGGGAGCGGTGGCGCATCAACTGTCGTCAGGTTTCGTGCCGATCCGCAAGAAGGGCAAACTCCCGCACGATATCGTTCGCATCGCCTATAGCCTGGAATACGGCGTCGACGAGATGGAAATGCATCGCGATGCCGTCAATCCCGGTGAAAGGGTTATCCTCGTGGACGATCTGATCGCAACAGGCGGCACCGCCGTCGGTGCGACGAAGCTTCTGCGCCAGATCGGCGCCGAAGTCGTGGCGGCATGCTTCGTCATCGACCTGCCGGACCTCGGCGGCCGCAAGAAGCTCGAAGAGCTTGACGTACCGGTTCATACGCTCGTGGAATTTGCCGGTCACTGATCGATTTCAGAAGGTCGGCGGAGCCGTCGGGGACGGCTCCCCGGGTCGCTATTCAAAGGCCAGCACGGTGCTTTCGAAGCGCAAGGCCGGCGCGCCGTGCTGGTTCGTTCCGTCGCAGGCGAGCGTATAGAGCGTCCGGCCGGGGCGCGAGGCCAGCGGACGGCTGCCGAGAATGGCGACGCCATAGGTGATGGTGTCGCCGGCAAAGACCGGCCGCAGCCATTGCAGGTTCCTGAAACCCGGCGAGGGGCCGAGGTTGGGCGGTGTCTTGCCCTCGGCGATCAGCCGCGCCGTCTCGGACTTCCAGTAGTCCACGAAACTGCGCATCCACATCGAGCAGCTGTGCCAGCCCGAGGCGCAGAGCCCGCCGAACAGCGATTGCTTGGCCGCTTCCGCATCCATGTGGAAGACCTGAGGATCGAAGCGCGATGCGAAATGGATGATGTTTTCCGGCGTGAAAGTGTGGCTGCCGATCTCGACGCGCTCGCCGATGGCATAGAGTTCGCTCATCTTCATGCCGATACCTCCGCGCCGGCGCGCAACCGGATCATCGTGGCGTTTTCCCCGAGGCAAACGAGCTCGCCGCGCTGGTTCTCGATTTCATGGCGGAACTTGACGATGCCGATGCCCGGACGGGAGCGCATGGGGCGGGCCTCGATCACGATGGATCGGCCGGACAGGGTATCCCCGGCCAGAACGGGCCTCTTCCACTCCATGAAGTCGATGCCGGGAGCGCCTTGCGCATCGGTGGCAAGGAGGTAGGAATCGCACATCATGCGCATGAACATAGACGAGGTGTGCCAGCCGGAAGCGGCGAGGCCGCCGAGGATGCTGGCGTGGCCCGCTTCCTCGTCCAGATGCATCGGCTGCGGATCGAATTCGCTGGCAAACTCGATGATTTCCGCCGCCGTCACATGTTTGGGGCCGAGCGGAAATTCGCGCCCCGGTTGGAAGTCTTCATAGACGAGTTTCGTCATATCCTCTGTCGTCCTCCACATCTTGCCCATGGGCAATCGCATGGGCCGTGGTGGTGGTGCAAGTATTTTCATCGGCGCGGATCGCGGCGGGAGGCGATTGCATGGCGAGGTCCGGCAGCCCTTGATTGTGGCGCGGCAATATGGTGAGGCTAGGCAGTGGCGAGATGAAACGAGAGCGGGAATGAGCGAACTCAAAGTCGCACTGGAAGAAGCGGTCGGCGAGGGGATTATCTCCTCAGGACAGGCCGAGCGGTTGCTGCCCTACCTGACGGCGAAGAACATCGGTGCGCTATCGGCGGGGCTGGGTTTCTCAGAGCCTCCTTCGCCTGATGATTCCAACCCGCTGGAAGATACGGAGGCGCCGCGTTTCGTACGCGGCTTCCACGACGTACTCATCACCATCGGTATCGTCGTTCTGCTCATCGGGTTATGGGGGCTGGCGAACCGCTACGTATCGCTGCTGGCAATCGTCGTCCTGGCCGAAATTCTGGTGCGCCGCCAAAGGCTGGCGCTTCCGGCCGTCGTTTTGACCGTTGCGCTCGTGTTCTGGCTTTTCCATACGGCGATAAGTTATGTCGGCTCGACGCCGGCACTGGTCGATAATTTCACCATCGCCGCGGTTGTGGTCGCGGTGCCGTTCCCGCCGTTGCTGGCCTTGTTCTATTGGCGCTATCGTGTGCCGTTGGCGCTGGCGCTTTTTCTGTTTTCCCTGTTCGGGCTGTTCCTTGCCGCGGTCTTCTATGTCGCAGGCACGGTGACGGGGTCTTCGAATGTGCCGGTGGACTATCCGATCCAGACGCTCATGATTTTGCTGGTGACTGCGCTCGGCAGTTTCGCACTGGCGATGCGCTTCGACCTCAGCGACCCGAGCAGGGTCACGCGCCGTTCCGACGTGGCATTCTGGCTGCATCTGGCAACCGCGCCGGCGCTGCTGTATTCGACCGTCCTGCTGGCCCTGCGCCTGGAGCTTGCCAGCGGCGGCACCGTCTTCACCAACCTCACCGACGCCCTTTTCGGCGGTTATATGCAGGCGGTGACGGTTTGGGCGGCGGTGCTGGTCATGATGCTGATCGGGCTTGTGATCGATCGCCGCGCTTTCGTGACCGCCGGGCTCGTGTCGCTCGGGCTCGCGACCGCGGCCATTCTTCGGCACAACAATGCCGGGCTCGACAAGGTCGGCTTCCTTGTTTTGATGATTGTCGGGCTGGTGGTGCTGGTCATCGGCATCGGCTGGGTCGATCTGCGCCGCATCATCGTGCGGCGGTTGCCTGTGGGGATGCAGGCGAGATTGCCGGCGCTCAGATAGAGCTTTTCCGCTTTTCCCCGAACGGCGAAAAACGCTCTATCCTTTTGTTTTACGCAATTCCGGATGGAAAACCGCCATGCACTTTTCCTGGAACTGCACTACGCGCCGGCAGCCGAAAGGCGATCAGGTGTTGAAGCGGAAATGGATGACGTCGCCGTCCTGGACGACATATTCCTTGCCTTCGTCGCGGGCCTTGCCGGCTTCCTTGGCGCCGGTCTCGCCGTTGTAGGCGATGTAGTCGTCATAGGCGATGGTATTGGCGCGGATGAAGCCGCGCTCGAAATCCGAATGGATGACGCCGGCGGCCTGCGGCGCCTTCGTGCCCTGTTCGATCGTCCAGGCGCGCGTTTCCTTCGGACCTACGGTGAAGTAGGTGATGAGGTGCAGGAGCTTGTAGCCGGCGCGGATCAGACGGTCGAGGCCGGCTTCGTCGAGGCCGAGCGCGGAGAGGAATTCCTTTGCCTCCTCATCGGGCAGCTGCGCCACTTCCGCCTCGATGGCGGCGGAGATGATGACGACCTCCGAATTCTGCTCCTTGGCCATGGCGGCGACGGCTGCCGTGTGCTCGTTGCCGGTGGCGGCATCGCCCTCGGCGACATTGCAGACATAGAGCACGGGGTGCGAGGTCAAAAGGTTCAGGCTCTTAAGGATGCGGATTTCCTCGGCATCCAGCTTCGACAGCAGCGTGCGGACCGGCTTGCCATCCTGAAGCAGCTTCAGCGAGGCTTCCATGATCGGCAGCATCGCCATGGATTCCTTTTCCTTGCCGGTGGCGCGCTTGCGCGTCTGCTCCGTGCGGCGCTCGAGGCTTTCAAGATCGGCGAGCATCAGCTCGGTCTCGATCGTCTCGGCATCGGCGACCGGGTTGATGCGGCCCTCGACATGGGTGATGTCGCTGTCTTCGAAGCAGCGCAGCACATGCACGATGGCATCGACCTCGCGAATATTGGCAAGGAACTGGTTGCCCAGGCCTTCACCCTTCGACGCGCCGCGCACGAGACCGGCGATATCGACGAAGGAGATGCGCGTCGGGATCAGTTCCTTCGACTTGGCGATGTCGGCAAGCTTGCGCATGCGCGGATCGGGAACCGCGACTTCGCCCGTGTTCGGCTCGATCGTGCAGAACGGATAGTTCGCCGCCTGCGCCGCCGCCGTCTTGGTCAGCGCATTGAACAGAGTGGACTTGCCGACATTCGGCAGTCCGACGATACCGCATTTGAAACCCATGGCACCTTGTCCATATCTTGAAAATCTTTGCTGTGCCTATGGGGGAAGGGCCGTTGCGGGTCAAGTGTTGCGCAAGCAAAGAGCCGCTTTTCTGCCGAAACGAACGGCCGGGAGAGGGCCCCGCCGCGTTATTCGCCCGCCATCGCCATCCTTGAAGGATGTGGTGCGCTGCACTATAATCTTGTCATCAGCCAAAAGCCCTTTTCCTGTCGTCAACGGTGATGCCGATGAGTGACAATGATGTTGTCCTGAAACCAAAGCCTAAAACGAAGCCGAAGGTCGAAAGGCCGAAGCTCTACAAAATCATTCTCGTGAACGACGATTACACGCCACGGGAATTCGTCATCATGGTGCTGAAGGCCGTTTTCCGCATGAGCGAGGAAGCCGGCTACCGTGTCATGATGACCGCGCACAAGCTTGGAACCTGCGTGGTGATGGTTTGCGCGCGGGATATCGCCGAGACGAAGGCCCAGGAGGCCGTCGATCTTGCCAAGAGCGCCGGCTTCCCGCTGATGTTCACGACCGAGCCGGAAGAATAGGAACGGTCGCCATCGGTCAGGCTGTCGCGGGGCGGCGGATCTGGAAGCCTGTCTTGTCCTGCGTGAACTCGCAATCGGCATAGAAACGCAGCGTTGCCGGGTCCTTCGAGCTGGTCAGCAGCATGACCTTGTAGCAGTTCTTTTCCCAGGCGGCCGCGACAGCCTTTCGCATGACCATGCCGGCAAGGCCGCGTAGGCGGTAATCGGCATGTGTCACGACATTCTCGATCAAGGCGTAGGGCGCGCCACCGCGGGTGAGGTTGGGAATGACGACCAGGGTGGCGGAAGAAATGGCCTGCGGGCCGGCGAAGGCGGCAAAGATCGTCATGCCGGGATGGGCGAGGATTTCCGCAAGGCGGCTTTCCGCAAGCTGAGGTTCCAGCAAGGGGTCTTCGGCATTCAGATGCCGGTAAAGAGCAAGCAGCGTCGCCAGATCCGCATTTTCGACCGGACGGAGTACCATGTCGGCGGTGCTTCCGGCTGCTGCTTGCGTCATGTCAATTGTCCTTCTTGCCGAACATCCTCTTCAGCATCTCCGCCATTGGCCCGGTTTCCGGGATCTTCGGCTGGCTGTGATTGCGCGCCTGATGGATATGCGATTTGGCCGGGGCCTTTTTTTCAGGCTTCGGTGCGTCTTCTTCCGCCTTGCCGCCCAGCGCGAGCGCGATCTTGTTCATCAATTGCGAATCCTCGCCGCGCACCAGCATGTCGGCGTTGTCGGCGAGCGCGTCGAACAATGGTTCGAGCCAGCTCCGGTCCACCTTGGCGAAATCGCCGAGAACGTGATTGTGCACGAGCTCCTTGGCGCCGGGATGACCGATGCCGAGGCGCAGGCGGCGATATTCCTTGCCGCAATGGGCGTCGATAGACTTGATGCCGTTATGGCCGCCGTGACCGCCGCCGGTCTTCAGCCGCGCCTTGCCGGCCGGCAGGTCGAGTTCGTCGTAGATCACCACCAGGTCGGACGGCTGGAGCTTATAGAAGCGCATGGCCTCGCCGATGGCTTCGCCCGAGAGATTCATGAAAGTCTGCGGCTTGATGAGCAGCACCTTCCGGCCGCCGAGCTCGCCTTCGGCAATCTCCGCCTTGAACTTCTTCGCCCATGGCGAAAAGTTGTGGCGGCGATGGATCGCATCCACGGCCATGAAGCCGATATTGTGGCGGTTGCCCTGATATTTGGCGCCCGGATTGCCGAGGCCCGCGATGAGAAGCATGCGCTTCACCCCTTGGAAAATACCGATGCCCTTCACGACAGGGATTTGGCGGCAAAGTCAAGGCGGGAGGCGCTCAGTCGCCAAGGTGCAGGCCGTACTTCAGGAAAATCTGCTTTTGCGTTCCGTCGGCGATGAGCGCATCGAGCGCCGTCTGCATCTTGTTCAGAAGGCCGGCGGGGAAATCTTTCTGGCAGGCGATGCCCATGGGTTGCTGGGAAAGCACGGTCACTTTCTCCACGGGATTACCGTCCTTCTTCAGCCTGTCGAAATAGAATTCCGAGATCGGCATCAAATCGATGCGATCGCTCATCAGCTTTTTGAGTGTCGCCCTGAAGTCGCTGCCCACATCGATGCGGGGGAAATCGTTCCGGCGCAATATCGTTTCGGTATAATCCTCCCGCCAGGTGCCGACGAGGTATTTCCTGGCGTCGTCGATGGTCGAGGCGGCAACCATCGAGTCGCTATGTTTGATGAGAATGCTGCGATCGATGAGCAGCGGCTGCACCCATTTGAACAGCGCATCGCGTCGCTCGTCGTGCGCCGTGGCGAAGACGCAGGTCATGGGTTCCGTCAATGCCTGGGTATAGGCCCGGGCCCAGGGCATGATGGTGATCGTATAGTCGACCCCGATGTCGGCCATCACCTTGCGTATCTGGTCGGTGATTGCTCCGACGGCCGTCTTGCCGTCGCGATAATTGAAGGGCGGATATTCCTCGGTGGTGAAGTGGACGGTATCGGCAAGGGCCGGAGAGAGAAGAAAGAGCGAAAACAGGCTGGTTGCGATTGCGAGCAACGGCTTTCGCATGCGGGTCCTCATTCGCTATGACGCCTGCGCTATGGGGGAGGGGTGGTCCTGCTGCAGGCCGGTCAGCGTCTGCAGCAGATTGTCCGGATGCAGCGGTCGATAGAACAGGTAGCCTTGGCCATAGTCGATGCCCATGGTGCGCAGGGTGGCGCATTCCTCTTCGGTCTCCACGCCTTCCGCTATGACCGTGCAGCTCATCTTGTGCGACAAAGTGGTGATGCTTTCGACCAGCATGCGGCTCTTGGCACTGACGTCGGAGGCGGTATCGTTGATCGCGCGGATGAAGGACTGATCGATCTTGATGATGTCGACCGGGAAGCGGTTGATGTAGCTCAGCGACGAATAGCCGGTGCCGAAATCGTCGAGCGCGATGCGGCAACCATAGCGGCAGATCTCGTTGATGACCATGCGCGTTTCCGGATTGTCGTCCATCAGCACGGCTTCGGTGATTTCGACCACGATGCGCCGTGGAGAAATATCGTGGTGCGAAAGCACGGCCGCGATGCGCATCGGCAGATCCGGCTCGAATTGCAGCGGCGAGAAATTGATGGCGAGATACGTGTCCTGCATGCCGTCGAGACGCGACATGCGCGCGAAGCTGGCGATCGCCTTTTCCATGATACGGTTGCCGATGCGCACGATGGAGCCCGTCTCTTCCGCGACGTCGATGATGCGGGCGGGGGGAAGGACGCCCTTCTGCGGATGATGCAGGCGCATGAGCGCCTCGAAGCCGGCGATCGAGCGGTCATCCATATTCACGACGGGTTGCAGATGGGCCTCGAACCAGTCCTCGCTGAGGCCCGTTTCGATGTGGTTCTCCAATTCGGCACGGCGGCGGGAGTCGTCCAGCATGCCGTTATCAAAGATCCGGGCGCCGTTCTTGCCATCGCGCTTCCTGGCATACATGGCGATATCGGATTTCAGCAGCAGTTCAGCCGCGTTGGCGGCATGCCGAGGATAGACGGCGATGCCGATGCTGGCGCTGAGACGGGCATCGCCCTCGAACGGCGTTTCGAAGAGCTCGGCGATACGGGCAGCCATGTCCATGGCCCTCGCCTCTGCGTCTTCCGCCAACAGCAGGATCGCGAATTCGTCGCCGCCGAGGCGCGCAGCGATGTCGCCCGACTTCAGGCACTTCTGCAACCGGGATACCAGCTCGCGCAGGGCGGCGTCGCCGGCGGCATGTCCCATATTGTCGTTGATCCACTTGAAGCGGTCGAGATCGATGAAGAGGCAGGCAAGCTCGCGTCTGCGCAGATCGGCTTCGTTGATCTTGGCGTCCAGTGCCGTCTCGAAGCCCTGGCGGTTGAGGAGCCCTGTCAGGTGATCGGTGATTGCCTGGCGCAAGTTGCGGTCTTCGGACTGCTTGAGTTCGGTGACGTCGGTCATTACCGAAAGCGACGGACCGTCCTGGATCGCGGTCGTCTCGAGGATCAGGATGTCCATGACGCGTCCGTCCTTGCAAAGGAATTTCACGGTCACGGCGAGACGCGCGGCGCTGCCGCGATTGCCGGTCTTGCGCTCGACATAGCAGGCTCGCGACTCCGGCAGGACGAGGCTTGCGAACTCCCGGCCGATCACCTCGGAGCGATCATAGCCCGTGGCGGCAAGCCAATAATCGCTGACGGCGGCGATGCAATCGTCCTTATCGAGGGAAAAAAGCATGGCGGGCGTCAGATTGTAGGTATCGGTCGCCCGGCGATGTGCAAGCTTCAGTTCGTTTTCCTCGCGCTGGAGCTTGCTCTGCATATCGTTGAAGCTGCTGGCAAGCCGTCCCATTTCGTCGTTCGACTGCCAGTCGACATGGTGGCGCGAGCCCAGCCGCCGCGTGGCTTCGATGGCATGCGTCAGCCGCATCAACGGCTGGATCACGAAGATGCGGTTGCCGATCAACGCCGCGCCGAAGACCGTCAGCACGGCAAAGATGAAGATGGAGATGAAGACGATCTCCTCGTTCTTCAGGCCGTCGAAGAGACCGAGCTGGGGATAGTAGACCGTAATGTTGCCAAGCGTTTTGGCGCCGTCCACGCCATTGTAGACGATCGGCCGGGAAATGGACTCCAGACTGCCCTTGTAGGATCTCGGGATGGTCGATTGCGTGACGTCCAGCTGACCGGAAAGGTCACGGACATTGACCCTGACGACCGCGCCCTCGGCAACCGTCGTCGCGCTGATCTGGGTGACGCTGTCCTCGTCCAGATCCCATAAGGGTTTCGCCAGTGCCTGTGCATTGGCGACGAGCAGAACGGTTATGTGATCCTTGATTTCCTTTTCGGCGCGTTCGGACGACAGGAAAAGGAAAAGGATGAAGAGCGGCGCTACGAAAACCAGCAGCGCACCGCAGACGATCGCGAAAAACCTGTTTTCGACCGAATGGCTCATTATCCTGTCAGCTCCCCAGTCACAGGCTAACGGATATGGGGGCGCCGTTTCCTACAACTCTTTCGCGCAGGTTTTCATGAATCTGTTAAATGTTGCTGAAATTCTGGGGTTAATGGAAATCAATCAAAGTATAGATTCGAAGTGGTTTTTATTTTTACTTTCTCTAATATTTCTCGCATGACGTGAAAAAACCCGCCGTCCCCGAAGGGAGGCGGGTTCGAATGCTTCATGCGGAAGAAACCGATCAGGCGCTGGCTTCTTCGCCGCCTTCTGCTTCTTCTGAAAGGCCGGCTGCCGGAGCAACGATCGTTGCGATCGTGAAGTCACGGTCGGCGATGACCGGAGTGACGTTCTTCGGCAGCTTGACGGCCGAGATGTGAACGCTGTCGCCGCTCTTCAGGCCGGTCAGGTCGACGGTGAAGAATTCCGGGATGGCATCGGCCGGGCAATGAACTTCGACTTCGTGACGAACGATGTTCAGCACGCCGCCAGCCTTGAGGCCCGGGGACTTTTCATGGTTCTCGAAGTGCACCGGAATTTCGACGGTGACTGCGGTGTTGCCGGAAACGCGCAGGAAGTCGACGTGGACCGTGAAGTCACGGACCGGGTCGAGCTGGTAGTCCTTCGGCAGAACCTTGATCTTCTTGCCGCCGACGTCGATCGTTGCGATCGTCGTGAGGAAGCCGCCGGCGTGGATGCGCTTCGTCACCTCATTGGTGTTGATAGCGATGGAAATGGGGGCCTGCTTGTCACCATAGATGACAGCAGGGATCAAACCGTTGCGGCGAAGTTCACGGGCGGACCCCTTACCAACCCGTTCGCGCGCCTCGGCCTTGAGCTCGTAGCTTTCGTGGCTCATGGCTATTCCTTTCGAGGTTATTTGGAGAGTTCATCCGGTCGACCATCCGTCGCGACGGCTGAACTGGAGGAGGGCGTGCCCTGCCTCATCCGCGTTGCCTCCAAGGGTGTCTACGCGGACGCGTGGCGTATAGTACAAAGCGGCCCAAGGTGCAAGCACCCACGGAATCAGACGCGTTGTGATGACAATGCAACTACAGCGAACAAGCCTGCGATGCCATGTCTATCAACAGCTTGACATATATCCTCGGCCCATCAACAGTCGACTCCAATCGATCAGCGTCAGAAGGAGAGATCGGGCATGCGCTCCAGGATTATCGCCGCCGCGGTTTTTTCCATGGGTCTTGCCGGCGCGTCGCAGGCAGCTGACATCACTGAGCAAGGCGCCAGGGAACTCCACGATATTCTGACCCATTCGCTTTCGCACGATCTAGCCCACAGCGATTTCGTGACCGTCAAGCCGACGGGCGACCAGTATGAGATCACCTACGATCTCGCCAAGTTTTTCGACAAGATCAATTCCAGCGGGTTTTCGGTGACGGGCTTCAAGCCGCTCACTCTCTTCGCGCAGCCGGTGGAGCAGGAAAAGTGGCATCTGACGGGCGACAACAGCCTCGATATCGCCGTGCATTCGCCCACCTCCGATATTGGCTATTCGATCGCCTCCAGTTCTTTCGACGGCATTTTCGATCCGGCTATCGAAATGATGCGGTCGATGGGCATCAAGAGCAGCGGCGTGAAATTCTCCAGCGCCGGCAGCGGCCCGAAGAGCGGGCGGAAGATCGATGCAACGATCGACAGCGCCTCTTTTGCCCATAGGATCACCGACAGCAGCGAGGCGGGCAAGGTCGATCTGCAGTTGCAGGGTACGCTGCAAGGCCTGAGCGAGCAAGTTACCGTGCGGCCGGATGCTTCGCCCATCACCTTCCGCGCCGACAGCGTCGATACGAATGTGACGGCGACCAGCTTGCCGGTGAAGGAACTGCGGGAGCTCATTCGTTTCTTCGTTCAGCACGTCAAGGCCAAGCAGCTTTCGCAAAGCGGCAGCGAGAAGTTCGAGCAGCTGGTGCATCGTGCGCTGCCGGTTTTCGGGTCGCTCGGCAAGACAGTGACCCTGAACAATGCCTCTTTGGGCACGGACAAGGGGAAGGTCGGTATCAAGCGCATCGATTACAGCTTCAAGATGGATGGGCTGACCAAGGCGTCCAACGTCAATCTGGAGCTGCGGGCGGAGCAGTTCACGCCCGATGCCGATCTCGTTCCGGCTGCCTATTCGGCCTTCCTGCCGTCGGCGCTGGACGTGCAGCTTGGCGTGCCCAACATCAATTTCGCCGGCCTCATCGACACCGCGCTCGATTCGATTGCCGCGCGGGCAACGCCGGTTTCCGGCGAGGCTTTGAAGCGGACGATGTTTCCGAGCGGTTACGGAACGCTGGAATTCCCGAAGATCAGCGCCGTCTCGGGCGTTTACGATGTGGAGGTTTCCGGCGAGCTGAAGGGCTCGACGAAGCCGCATTCCGGCCTTTCGCTGCAGGCAACGATCCTGGCGCGCGATTTCGACAAGACGGTCGCCGCCATTCAGGAGGCCGCCAAGTCGGAGCCGCGATTGAACAACGTTTCCTTTGGCCTGCTGGCTGCCAAGGGTTTTGCCAAGACCGATCCCGACGGTCGCCTGCGCTGGGACATCACGATGGATGAAGACCGGACGGTGACGGTCAACGGACAAGTGATGAAGAAGCCTTGAGTTTCGGGGGCAAGCCCATGTATCAGGGCGAGGATAAAGTTCCATTCGAGAGGCCGGTTCGGCTTTTCCGAATTTCCACATTTCTTTTCCATTATATTTGGGGGTGAATTATGCGTTTCAAAGCGGTTGCTGCAGCAGCTGTCGTTGCTGCCGGCGTGGTCGGCAGTGCGCAGGCGGCAGACGTCAGCGAGCAGGGTGCCAAGGATCTGTACGGCAACCTGACCTATTTTCTGCCTGACGATATCGCCAAGAGCGGTGCAATCTCGGTCAAGCCGGCCAGCGGGCATTACGAGGTCACCTACGACCTGCAGAAGCTGCTCGACAAGATGAATGTCACCGAGTTCGCCATCAGCGGGCTCAAGCCGTTGACGATGCTGGCGACGCCGCTCGATAGCGGCCTCTGGGATATCGAGGGCAACAATGCGTTCGATATCACGGCAAATTCCAAGCCGGGCGAGGGGCCTGCCACTGAGTTCCGCTACGCTCTGGCTTCCTCGACCGCCAAAGGTGTTTTCGATCCCGCGCTTCATTATCTGCGTTCGATGGATATGAAGGGGCAGGGGATCACCATCGCCACCAAGACGACCGACGAAAACAATGGCGTTCAGAAGAACGACATCACCGCCGACGGCATCGGCTACACGCTGTCATCAGCCGACAGCGGCGAGCCCGGCAGGCTCGACGTCAAGATGAACGGCAGCTTGCAGTCGCTGTACGACAAGATCTCGTCCGACGATGCCACGCTTGCCGAAATCAAGGTTGGTGCGATCGATTTCAACATGGGCGCAACGAAGCTGCCCCTGAAGGCGATGAATTCGCTGCTGCAGTTCGTCTCCGAACACAAGGATGAGAAGACCCTTTCGGATGAAAACAGCAAGGCGCTGAAGGCCCTGTTGATGGGCGCCATGCCGATCGTCGGTTCGTTCGACGAGTCCATCGCCGTCAAGGATATCGCGGTGACGACGCCGTTCGGCAATGGCGGTCTGCAGAAGATGGGCTATTCCTTCAAGGTCGCAGGCCCCACCAACGCCATGAATGCCGATTTCGGACTGAATGCCGAAAAGCTCACTCTGGCCACGGGACTGGTGCCGCAGGACTATATCGCCTTCATTCCCGACACGGCCGATATCCAGGTGCAGGTGCCGAACCTGAACTTCTCCGCCATGATGGATGTCCTGAAGGAGACCGACTTCAAGAAGCCGGACAGCAACACGGTCGTAGACGCGAAACTGCAGCAGGCCATGTTCCCCGACGGCACTGTGACCATCAATTTCCCCAGGATCAGCGCCGCCTCGGGGCTCTACGATGTCGAAGCGTCCGGCAGCATGCGCGGCTGGCTGAACGAAAAGGATCGTGTCTCCATGAAGATGACGGTTCTTGCCCGCGATCTCGACAAGACGATCGCAGCCATCCAGGAAGCTGCCAAGACGAAGACCGATCTCTCTCAGCTCTCCTTCGGCTTGATGATGGCCAAGGGCTTTGCCAAGACGGATGCCGATGGACGTTCGCGCTGGGATATCGATCTTTCCGACGACGGTCATGTTTCGGTCAACGGCCAGGTCATGAAGTAAGCCGCTCCGAAGCCAGAATGCGACCATGTTTGTCCTGAAGCCGCTGGGCCAGCGCTCGATCTCTCTGCTATGGGCCGGCCAGGTGCTGGCGGCTACAGGCTCCGAATTCTACATGGTCGCAGTCGTCTGGATTGCGGCGGATTTCATCGGCAGCGATGCGGGATATGTCTCCGCGCTGCAATCCGGGGCGTTGCTGTTCGGCAGCCTTTTCGGCGGCATCGTCACCGATCGCTGGCGGCACAGCGTCACCATGATCGCGGCCGATCTCGTACGCGCGGCGCTGCTGCTGATGCTGTCGCTTGCCGGCCTCCTGCATCTGATGAGCCTGCCCCTGCTGATGACGCTTGCCGGATGCATCGCATTGCTCACATCCGCATTCGACCCATCGCTGCAGGCAACGCTGCCGGCGATCGCCGTCGACCCCGAGGTCCGGCACGCCACCAACGGCCTGTTCGATGCGACCCGCCGCATGGCGCGCATTCTCGGACCGAGCCTGATCGCGCTTGTGAACGGGTTTCTGCCGAAGTCGCAATTCTTTACCGTCACGGCGGCGACTTTCCTGCTTTCGGCGCTCGCCGTCTGGCTGGCGGTGGCAAAGCTTCCCGCAGCGCCGCGACGGCGTGATTTTTCAGGAATGGCCGCCGTCCTGGATGGCGTTCTTGGTGGCTGGCGCGCGGCGCGGGGGCACGCGGCGATCCTCTACGGCATGTTTACCAATCTGATGGGAAACATCGCCTGGGCGATGGGAATCCTGCTCGGGATGATCCTGCACCTGCGCGAAACCAGTGCCGATCCGCTGACCGACTACAGCCTGATGATGACGGCCTATGGCGTCGGCAACCTGACGACCAATCTGATCCTCAGCAGCGTCAAGCCGCGCCGGCCGGTCGTGTGGATTATCGCGGCGAAACTCATTTTCGGATCGGGGGTTTTCCTGCTGCCGCTGATGCATGACCGGATATGGCTGATGATCGTGGCATGCTTTGCGGCAATCAACGGTCCCTTCGAAAATCTCGCGATGCTGCATCTGATGCAGACGCGCAGCGAGCCGCATCGTCTGGCGCAGGTCTACCGTCTGCTGATGTGTGCGATCTTCACCGGCCTGCTCGTAGCCTACCTGATGTCGCCAAGCCTGTTTGCATGGTTCGGCATAGGCCCTTCGATCATGGGAGCGGGCGTCGCCGTCGTCATCTCGGGGCTGATCGGAATCGGTTTGCTGGCATGGAAGCGCGCGCATCCTGCCGGAGCAAAGGTCGCCTGACGCCGTTCGGCCTTAGTCGAACAGGCTGGAGACCGATTCTTCCTGGCTGGTGCGGTTGATGGCTTCGCCGATAAGGCTTGCCGTCGTGATGACGCGGATATTGGGTGCGGATTGCACCGCCGTCGTCGGCTGGATGGAATCGGTAATCACCAGTTCCTTCAGCTTCGAATTCGCAACGCGGGTCACGGCACCGCCGGAAAGCACGCCATGCGTGATATAGGCGGTAACGCTTGCTGCGCCTCGTGCGAGGAGGGCATCCGCGGCATTGCAGAGCGTGCCGCCGGAATCGACGATATCGTCGATCAGGATGCAATCCTTGCCGGCCACTTCGCCGATGATGTTCATCACTTCGGATTCACCCGGGCGATCACGGCGTTTGTCCACGATCGCCAGCAGACAGTCGAGGCGTTTGGCGAGCGCGCGGGCGCGCACGACACCGCCGACATCGGGGGAGACGACCATGACATTGCCGATATCGTAATTCGCCTTGATATCGCGCGTCAGGATCGGCAGCGCATAGAGATTGTCAGTGGGGATATCGAAGAAGCCTTGGATCTGGCCGGCATGGAGATCGAGCGTCAAAACGCGGTCGGCGCCAGCCTCGGTGATGAGGTTGGCCACCAGCTTCGCCGAGATCGGCGTGCGCCCAGAGGCGCGGCGATCTTGGCGGGCGTAGCCGAAATATGGAAGGACCGCCGTGATGCGCCGCGCCGAAGAGCGCCGCATGGCATCGATCATGATCAACAGTTCCATGAGATGATCATTGGCCGGGAACGCAGTCGGCTGGACGACGAAGACGTCCTCGCCGCGCACGTTTTCCTGGATTTCAACGAAGATTTCCTGGTCCGCGAAGCGCCTGACACTGGCCTTGCCCAAGGGAACGTTGAGATAATTGCAGATCGCTTCGGCGAGATGCCGGTTCGAATTGCCTGCGAAAACCTTCATTGTGGCCCGCCTGTTACCAACCTGATAGCCGCGCTTTTAACCGCCTCGCTCTCGAATGCAAGGGGTAGACGCACGTTCGCTTTCATATTTCTGAAAAGCTTGTGGCTATCCACCGTTGGTTTCGCGCCAGGAATTGAATTCCGACATGGTTTTGGTGGCAATTTTCTGCATGACGGAAGGCGGAACGGCCGACCACGGATCACCACGCTTCAGCGGCGCGCTTTCCGAGCCCTGGATGCGATGCACGCGGTTGCCGGCCCCGTCAAGCACGTCCCAGACATAGGTCACGGAGATCTGCGGACCGTCCTCGAAAGCGGAGAGATAGCCCTTGAGGATATAGGCGGCACTGGAATCGCTCGAACTCTTGATGGTCAGGCCGAGCGAGCGGGCGTCGGCGCCGAGCTGGCGCGACAGCGGCGTCACGGCGTCGACGGGAGCGCCGATGATCGGCAGGAAGCGGATGCTGTTGCCGCCGGCTGCGGCTGGGGGCGGCAGCGAGGCCTGCTGCTGTTCCGGTTGCCGCTCATCGCCGGCTTGCTGTTGCTGCGGTTGCGGATCGTCCGACAGGCGCCGGTCGGCCTCGCGCTGCTCGTCTGCTTCTGAAAACTGGCTGTCGGTCGGAGCGATGGAGGCGGTGCGCGCTCCGTCGAGCGGGCGGGAAGCGTAGGGGTTGGTGCCGTTCGACCTCAGCGCCGATGCCTGCTCTTCGAGCGTGCCGCCGCCGCCATAGCTTTGCGGCTGATATGCCTGCTGGGAGGTTTGCTGCCGATAGCCGTAGCTTTCCTGCGTGTCCTGATAGACCTGGCGGCGCTGGGGAGCGGCTGCCATGCGTTCGACATCGCCTTGGGTAACGGGGCTCGAACCGGCATCGCCGATGGCCTCGGGCGGAGTCAGGGCGTCCGTGGTATTGCAGGCAGAGAGCGCGAGGCAAAAGCCCGCGACAGTCAACGTTATCCTGACCAGTCCCATCGACGCGATCCTTTCTCCCGACGGTCTCACCATCCAGGATCGCTATCTTACGCCCCTAACGGTTAAGAAATTCGAGAGGATGGCGGGAGAGGGCCTTCGGCGCCTGCGACGTCGTCAGATAGGTTTGTCCGAGGGTCATGGCGGTGCCGCTGTCGGAATCCATGATGATCATGTGCACGAAGAGCGACATGTTCTCCTGAATCTCCTGCGGATTGCCCATATGGAACATCTCGTGCTCCATCCAGGAGGGCGAGAAGCGGGCGCCGAGCGAGTAGCCGCAGGCATTCAGCCGGTGCCGGGCAAGGCCGCGCTCGTCCATGATCCTGGCGTGCATGTCGAAGACGTCGCCGAAAGTGTGCCCGGGCATCAAAATCGTCTCGACCGCCTGAAGGGTTTCCAGGCAGGCGCTGTAGAGTTCGCGGTGGCGATGGCTGGGGCTGCCGATGACGACCGTGCCCATCATGGCGGCGTGATAGTGAGCGTCGACGCCGGCCCATTCGAGCGTCAGCTGATCGCTGGCATCGAGTTTGCGGCGGCCGGATTTGTAGCGGCAGAGCAGCGCTTCGGCCCCGGAGCCGAGAATGAACTCGTTGGCGGGATAGTCGCCGCCGCCGGAAAAGACGGCGCCCTGCATGGCCGCGAGGATATCGGCCTCGTCCGCGCCGGGCTTGACCAGAGACAGCGCGGCATCCAGGGCATCGTCGGCAAGGGCGGCGGCGCGCTCGATATGGACGATTTCGGCGGCGCTCTTGGTCAGCCGCAGGCGGCTTATGACGTAGGAGGCATCGACGATCTGGCCGAAGCTCGCAAGCTGACGATCGAGCAACCGGGCGACGCGGCCCGTCATGCCATGCGTGTCGTATTCGACGCCGATACGGGTGCCGAGAAGGTCGAGATCGGACAAGAGATCCTTGAGATCGAGAGTCGGATCGGCGTTGACGCGATCGACCCAGATACGGATGTCGGTGATGACCGAAGTAAGCTGCGCCTGGCGAAGGTCGGCCGAGCGCGTCAGAAGCGTCAGGGAACCGTCGGCCTTGACGACCAGCGTCTGGAAGAAGCAATAGCCGAACGTATCGTAGCCGGTCAGCCAGTACATGCTCTCCTGCGCGAAGAGCAGCATGGCATCGAGCTTTTCCTCCTGCATCCGCGCCAGCAGTCGGGCCAGCCGGGCATCGAATTCGCTGCGTTCGAAATGCAGGGCCATATCAAGCTGCCTCCCCGATGGCGATGGCGGAAATCTGCCGTCCGTAATCCGGCTCCTTCGCATGCGTCGTGCGGCGGTAGGAGAAGAAACGCTCCGGATCGGGATAGGTGCAGAGGTTCAGGCTTTCGGCCGTCACGCCCGCCTTGCGCAGGCGATCGACCGTCAAGGCCGGCAGATCGAACATGGCGTGGCCGGCTTGCGCCGACGGGGAGAAATATCTCGCATAATCCGGATCGTGAGCGAGAAAGCGCTCGACGAACTCGGGGCCGACTTCATAGCTCGCCTGACTGATCGAGGGGCCGAGGCAGGCGATGATGGCCTCCCGTCTGGCGCCGAGTGCCACCATCGCTTCGATCGTGTTTTCCAGCACGCCGGTCAGCGCACCTTTCCAGCCGGCGTGGGCGGCGCCGATGACGCGGTTTTCCGCATCGGCGAAGAGGATGGGGCCGCAATCGGCGGCGAGCACGCCAAGCGCGAGGCCCGGCGTCGCCGTTACCATCGCGTCCGCCTGGGGCCGGCTGCCGTCGTAATCGGCGCCGATGGTCACGACATCGGGCGAGTGTATCTGATGCACGGTCGCGAGCTGTTCGACGGGCAAGCCGAACCAACCGGCGACGCGACGGCGGTTTTCCTGCACATGTTCACGATCGTCGTTCGAGCCGAGGCCGACGTTCAGCCCGCGATAAAGGCCCTCCGAAACGCCGCCGGCGCGGGTGAAATAGCCATGGCGAATGCCGGCGGCCTCGGCGGCGCTCAGCAGCGTGCTTGCAAGTGGTGTCGGCAACGAGAGTGTCCCTTGATTTCCTGGCTGCTCTGTCGTGCTTGACATAACGCAGCCGCGGCGAAGCAGTTCGATCCTGCCGGGATGTTGGCCCAGCCCAACGCGCGCTGTCAATCCGCAGGACCGGCGGTCAGGCTTCAGCCGACAGGACGAAAGGGCAGGAGGTCGATCGCCGGGCTCGATACGGCCAGCACCTTGAAGAGCTCTCCCATCTTGCCTTCGCCGGCGCCCGCAAGCCGTTCCGCGGCAACGCGAATATTCTCCTGGGTCGCCGCGTCCTGATCCCGGCCGAGCGCCGCCGCGCGCTCCAGCAGGCCGAGCCCGATCAAGAAGTCGCCCTGGTGACAGCAGCCGTTGATATGCGTGCCGGAGGCCAGCGCGGTTTGCGCCAGATCCTGGAAATCGACGTGGCTGGTAAGGTCCGCCTCGCCGGGATGTTGCAGCGGCGGATCGTATTCGTGCATGCGCACGGCCTGCAGCGTGTCGCCGAAGCTGGTCGCCATGTGGCCGTAATCGATCGCAAGCGCCGTGCCGCCATGGGCTGCCAGCCTGTCGCAGATCGTCGTCATGACGGCTTGGCGGGCGGGGGCGATCTCGAAAATCGTGCCTATGGGTGGAAGTCCGCCCTCCGGCAGAAGTGTGGGATCAAGGGTGGCGACGCCTGTCGTAAAGGTCAGCTCGTCATCGACGTCGAGGCCGACCGCACGCTCGCGGAAGCCATTGGCTGTACGAACGAACTGGCGGATGGGAATGGCGTCGAAGAGTTCGTTGGCGGCAAGCAGGGTGAAGCCGGCCGGCACCTCGCCGAAATCCGTATGCCAGGAGATTTTCGCACCATGCGCTTCGAGGGTGTGGCGCTGGAAACCCTGCAGGCGCTCACTGGTTTCGACCAGATGCACCGTCATGGCATCATAGAGCGGCGGGGCCAGCCTGCCGATGACGCGCAGCATGTCCGACATCATCGTGCCGCGGCCGGGGCCGATTTCGACGAGGCGCACATCGGCCGGCGTTTCATGCCGCTGCCAGGCGTGCACCATGAAGACGCCGATCATCTCGCCGAAAAGCTGGCTGACTTCGGGCGCCGTGACGAAATCGCCGGACTGGCCGAAGGGCTCACGCGTCTTGTAATAACCGTGCACCGGATCGGCGAGGCATAGCGAAAAATAATCCGTGATGCTCAACGGCCCGTTTGTGCGGATGATGGCCTTGATTTTTTCCCCGAGCGCCGTCGTCATTCGTTGCTTTCGCTAATGCGCGGTCCAGACAAACTGGGAGCGTCTGTTGGAACGACCGCGCGATATTGAACCCCACCTCAAGCCGTCTGTCTGGCCGCCGCCTGACGGGCGCGGATAACCGCCCAAAGGCCGATGGCAACCATCGGAAGCGACAGCACCATGCCCATCGTCAGCCAGTTCGTGCCAAGGAGATAGCCCAGCTGTTCATCAGGCTGCCGGAAGAATTCGACAAAAATACGCGAGAAAGCATAGCCGATGACAAAAATACCGCTGACGGTGCCTGGTTTCTTCAGCGCCAGCGCCCAGCGGGTGAGGGCAAAGAGAACGAGGAAGAGAATGATGCCTTCGATGCCGGCCTCATAAAGCTGGCTTGGATGCCGGGGATCGGGACCCGCGGGGCATACGCCGTTATGGGCGGCAATCACATGCGGGCTGCAGAAGACCATCGCCCAGGGAACGTCGCTCACCCGGCCCCAGAGCTCGCCGTTGATGAAGTTGGCGATGCGGCCGAAAAAGAGGCCGATCGGAGCGACGGCGGCGACGATGTCGAACAGGCTCCAGACAGGGATCCGGTTGCGCCGTGCGAACAAAAACATGGCGATGGTCGTGCCTATTAATCCGCCATGGAAAGACATGCCGCCATTCCAGACCTGGATGGCGCGGATCGGATTGGCGAGCACCGGATCGAGATCGTAGAACAGGATGTAGCCGATGCGGCCGCCCAGAACGATGCCGAAGGCGACCCAGAGGATGAAGTCGTCCAGATGCTGGCGCGTCATCGGAGCGGTGTCGTTCAGCCAGAGCCTGCCGTTGTCGACCAGCCGCCTGGCATAGAACCAGCCGAGCAGAATGCCCGCCACATAGGCAAGCCCGTACCAATGGATCGAAAGCGGCCCCAGGGAAACGGCGATCGGATCGATATCCGGAAACGGCAGGATGGAGGCTAGATTGGCGGATGTCAGCAAGATCGTCAGGCCCGTTGCAGCATGAGTCCCGAACGTGTCGCGCATTTTCGGGATGGGAGCATGCTATATCCAAATGTGCGCGGAACATGGCGTTCGCCATCGAAACGGTCAAGTCGTTTGTTGCCGCCTGTCTTCTCCCGGGTCGCGTTGTCCCGCCCTATCTCAATTTGCTTGCATCGGCCCCTTGGAAATCCTACCTCAGCACTATCTGGCCCATATCGCTGCCTGACCGTTGAGGGCCGACGGCCGCAAGGAGATTGCTATGAGCACTGGACCGAACCGAATCTTGGATGAATTCGCCAAGCTGATGACCGATGCCGCCGGTGCCGCCCAGGGTGTGCGTCGCGAGATAGAGACTGCTTTCAATGCCCATGCCGAGCGTTGGCTGAACAGCATGGATATCGTCAAGCGCGAGGAATTCGAGGCCGTTCGCGAGATGGCGATCAAGGCGCGCGACGAAAACGACGCGCTGCTTGCGAGAATCGAGGCGCTCGAAGCCAAGCTCGCCGCCAAAGGCGAATAGGCGCGGCCTTTGCCTGCGAACCGGTGCGGCGCCCGCTTGCCGCACCTTTTTCCTCTGAAAATTTCCACCTGCTTTTCCACCTGTGGACATAGGCAAAAAAGCCAATCGCCAGAGTCGGTTATGACTCCCTCCTGAATAGGCGTCAGAAGAGCTTTCCACAGCGCCGTCTCCAAAATCGCCGCTCAGGGGCTGGCATGCCGGGCATGCCATTATACACTGATTTTAAATGATGATTCGAAACGGACTTGGTAAGCCCCGGGCATGGTGGAAGCGTTAGTCTGGCAGCCGTTCAACATCATCCCGAGGATGTTTCCGGAGTAAACTTGTTTGCGTTCTTTCAGTGTCGAACCACGGGAAAACTGCAACCGATCCGGTCAAGAAGGTGCTGCATGAGCCTTATGGAAATGGAAGTCGAACGACAATCGAATCCGGTCGATATGATCGAATTCGTCGCCGCCAATAACGACTGGTCGTTCGAACGGTCCGGCGAGGATGAAATCGCCATGACCGTCGAAGGGCGATGGACCGACTACCACGTCTCCTTCTCCTGGATGGAAGAGTTCGAGGCGCTGCACATAGCCTGCGCCTTCGATGTCAAGGTTCCGGATCCGCGCGCCAACGAAGTGATCAAGCTGCTGTCCTGTATCAACGGGCAGGTGCTGATGGGCCATTTCGATCTGTGGCGCCAGGAAGATGTCGTCATTTTCCGGCAATCCCTGCTGCTGTCCGGCGGGGCCGAACCTACCAACCGTCAGGTGGAGGTGCTGCTTTCCAACGCGCTCGATACCTGCGAAGCCTATTATCAGGCCTTCCAGTTCGTCGTGTGGTCGGGGCTTGACGCAAACCGGGCCATGGAAGCGGTGCTTTTCGAAACAGTGGGCGAAGCGTAAGATGACCGGTGAGCAATCCACAAATGCATTCGCATCCTCCGGGCCTATCGTGTTGATCGGCGCGGGCAATATGGGTGGGGCATTGCTGACGGGATGGCTGAAAAACGGCGTGCCGGGATCGTCGGTCATTGTCGCCGACCCCAACCCGGCCGAGCCCATGCGGAAGATGATCGCGGATGCGGGCGCAAGCCATGTCACCGAAGCCCCGGCCGGGGTGAAGGCCGGCGTGCTTTTCATCGCCGTCAAGCCGCAGGTCCTCGACGCGGTTCTGCCGGCGTTCAAGTCGGTGGTCGGCGAGGGGACGGTCGTCGTCTCCATCGCTGCCGGCAAGACGCTCTCCTCGCTTGAAAAGCATCTGGGAGATTTGGCGATGGTGCGCGCCATGCCCAATACGCCCGCCATGGTCGGACGCGGCGTGACGGGCGCTTTTGCAAATGCGAGAACGAGCGAACGCCAGCGGCAGCTGGTTCAGAACCTGTTGAAGGTGTCCGGCCCGGTCGAATGGGTGCCCGGTGAAGCCGACATCGATGCGGTGACTGCGGTTTCGGGCAGCGGACCCGCCTATGTTTTCTATCTCGTCGAATGCATGGCGGAGGCGGGCCGTAAGCTCGGCCTGCAGGCGGACCTCGCCATGCGGCTCGCACGGGAAACCGTCGCGGGGGCTGGTGAATTGCTGCATCAGTCTCCCGACGACGCTTCGCGTCTGCGTCAGAATGTGACGTCTCCCGGCGGCACGACTGCTGCGGCGCTGGGCGTCCTGATGGCGGAGGACGGCATGCAGCCTCTGTTCGATGCCGCTCTCGAAGCGGCGCGCAAACGGGCGCAGGAACTGGCCGGTTGAGGGCCGATAAGGGCAGGAAATGACCGAAGAAATCAGCTATGGCGATTTCGAGCGGGTGGATATCCGCGTCGGAACGATCATCGAGGCGGAAACCTTTCCGGAGGCGCGCAAGCCTGCCTACAAGCTGCGGATCGATTTCGGGCCGGAGATCGGCATCAAGCGTTCCTCCGCACAGATCACCGTGCATTATACGCCGGAAACCCTCGTCGGCCGACAGGTGCTTGCCGTCGTCAATTTTCCGCCGAGACAGATCGGGCCGGTGCGTTCCGAAGTGCTGACCCTCGGTTTCGAGGATGAGGCGGGTGCGATCGTTCTTGCCGCGGTGAGCCAGCCGGTGCCGAACGGCAAGAAGATGATGTGATATCCCTTTCGCAGCCGCAAGGGTGCGGGCTCAGTGAATGTCTCTTGAGACCGGGTCGGTGAGGCTGAAGTCGAGGAACTCCGCTTCGAAGCCTTCGCGTTGCGGCGAGCAGAAGGCGGGGCCGACAGACACTTCCCCCAGCGCAGGATCGAACCAGGCGAGTCGCGCCATGCGCCATTCGTCCACACGGTCGGTGCGATACTGGATGAAGAGCGCATCCCCATTGCGTGTGACGCGCGCGGACATAGTGTCGAATTCCTGCTCCAGCCGGAAAGCCGACCAGTCGGAATTGCCATTTGTGACGACGACGCTGAAATGCCTGGCGCCGTCGGTATATTCAATCCCGCATTTCATCCAGTGCCTGCTGTCATGCCGAACCATCAGGCCGGCCTGATCGTAAAGGTCGCTATATTTCCCGGCGAAGGTCACTTCGGCGGTGAAATCGCCACGACGGGGCGCCCCGAGAAAATGGCCGTTATCGCGGTGGAAGCCGTAGTAGGTTTGCTGCCAGAAATCGGTCTTGTCGCCGGACCGCACGAACAGCCGACCCTGGTTGACCTCCCACATCGGCGGCGTGTTCAGCCAGTGCATGCCATCGATGTCGATCGGCATATGGACCTCCCTCAGGCAGGAATGCGGATAGTGGCCCGCAGGCCGCCCTGCGGGCTGTCGCCAAGCGTGACATTGCCGCCGTGGCTGCGGGCGATGTCGCGGGCAATGGCAAGGCCGAGACCGGTGCCTGATTTGTCTAGGTTGCGGGCCTCGTCCAGACGGAAGAACGGTTTGAAGACGTCCTCGCGCGCGCCGACGGGAATGCCCGGTCCATCGTCGTCGAAGACGATGGTCAACCATTTGGCGCTGTGCCTGGCTTCGATGCGCAGGGTGCTGGCATAGCGGCGGGCATTGGTGGCGAGGTTGGTCACAAGGCGGGTGAAGGCATTCGGGCGCACCGAGATTTCGTCGTCGCCCTCGATCGAGAAGCTCATGGATTTGCCATGCAGGGCAAAGTCCTGCTGGATCTTCTCGAAGATATCGCTGAGCTTGAACGGGCCGACATCTTCCTCGGCCTCGCCGCGCGCAAAGGCCATGTAGCCTTCGAGCATGCTCTGCATATCCTCGACGTCTTCGCTGAGGCCGGCAAGATCGGGATTGTCGCCGACAAGGGCGAGCTGGAGCTTGAAGCGGGTGAGGACGGTGCGCAGGTCGTGGCTGACGCCGGACAGCATCGCCGTGCGCTGCTCGATCTGCCGTTCGATACGCTCCCGCATGAGGATGAAAGCCAGGCCGGCGCGGCGCACTTCGTCGGCCCCGCGCGGAGAGTAATTCTCCAGCCTCTGTCCCTTGCCGAAACTTTCCGCGGCCTGGGCCAGGGCGAGGATGGGGCGGATCTGGCCGCGCAGGAACAGCACGGCAATCCCGATCAGCACCAGAGAGGTGCCGACCATCCACAGAATGAAGATATGGGTATTGGAGGCATAGGTCTGGCTGCGTTTGGCAAAGACGCGCAGGACCTTGTCGGGCAGCTTGACGCGGATTTCCACCAGACTGGAATTGCCGACGGTATCGATCCAGAAAGGCAGGTTGATCTGATCGCGGATCTCATCGCTCAGAATGCCGTCGAGGATCGAAAAGAACGGCTTTTCGCGCGGCGGCGGCAGCTCTCCGCCGGGCTCGATCGAAATGGCGAGGTCGAGCTTCTGCCGCGCGATCTGGGTGATCGCGGAATAATCGGCGTCCTGCGGATAGGTCTGGATGATGGTGATGATGGCGGCGATGTCGCGCGTGGTCGCCATCGACAGCCGCTGCGTCACCATCTGCCAATGGCGCTCCATGAAAACGATAGTGACGACCGCCTGCAGGATGATCATCGGCAGGATGAAGATCAGCAGCGAGCGGGCATAGAGGCCGGTCGGCAGAACATAGCGGCGCAGCCAGCGCGTCAGCCACCGCAGCCCGTTGGAGGGCGTGTGGTCCTGATCGCGCCTGATCGAATCGAATGTCACCATCACCTGATCCCGCGGAGCCGATCTCAGTCTATGCTAAGGCGGTAGCCGATGCCGCGCACCGTCTGTAGCCAGATAGGGTTTGCCGGATCGTCTTCAATCTTGCGGCGCAGCCGGTTGATCTGCACGTCGATCGTGCGCTCGCCCACTTCGGCATCGTTGCCGATGAGCTCGTGACGCGGGATCGTCTCGCCGGCGCGCTTGGCGAAGAGCAGCATGATTTCCTGTTCGCGATCCGTGAGGCGAATGAGTTCCGCCGCCTTCTTCAGCTCCTTGCGGGTGAGCGAAAACGTGTAGGGTCCGAACATGACGAGTTCGATCTTCGGGGAATCGGCGGGCGCGTTGCGCCGCAGGATGTTGTTGATGCGCAGCACCAGCTCGCGCGGGTCGAAGGGCTTCGGCAGATAATCGTCCGCGCCGGCCTCGAGGCCGGCTATGCGGGAATCGGCCTCTGCAAGCGCGGTCAGCATGATGACCGGAATATTCTTGATCGCACGCAGGCTTGCTGTCAGCGAAATGCCGGATTCGCCGGGCATCATCACGTCCATGATGATGAGGTCGAAGTCGAGCCCTTCCAGCTTGCGGCGGGCCTCGGCGCCGTCCGCGGCCGCAGTCACCCGGAATCCCTTTTCCATCAGATAGCGGTTGAGGAGGGCGCGGATACGCGTATCGTCATCCACGACCAGAAGATGTGCTGCATCGTCCGAGATTGCTGTTTTTGTCGTCATTCGGTCCGTCTCGATCCTGTCCTGCCCATAGATTGCGACGCATTCCGCACCGGCGCCTCGGCCTGAGCTGCCGTCACTTCTCGGTCTGCATTCCCCTCAGGAAGCGTTTCACGCTTTCGCGCGTCGCTTCCGAAGCGCCTTCGAATGCCCGTTCAATGCGGCGCGATTGCGGCTCTGCCAGTGCCAGCGCCAGATCGCGTCCGGCCCGCGTCGGGTAAAGCTTGCGCTGCCGCCGGTCCTCCGGACCTGCGACCTGCCGAATATAACCCGAATCGATCAATTGTTTGAGAACTCGCGCCAAACTCTGTTTGGTGATCTGCAATGTTTCCAGAAGGTTCGCAACCGTCATGCCGGGTTCGCGGTTAACGAAGTGGACGACGCGATGGTGAGCGCGTCCGAAGCCGCTCTTGACGAGAATCTGGTCCGGGTCCGAAACGAAATCGCGGTAGGCGAAGAAAAGCAGCTCGATGACCTCGAAATCAATGCTCCCCGCGTTCTGCAGCGGCGTTTCCAGCAGCTCCGTCTTCGCCGCATTCTGGCTCGTCTGTCGTGGCACCCTGGCATTTCCTTTCCTGTTTTGGAGCATCCGGGAAACTTATGCAAAAATACGTCAGCTTTATTGACGCATTTTTACGCTGCCGATCACGTTCGCACAATGGCGAACCGCTCCAATGGCATTGCAGGATTTAAGTGCAGCCCTGCAAAACGCCAGCATATCCTGCATTCTCCTCTGCTGCACCTCATGGATGGGACGTGACAGGAACAATCATCAATCCGCCGGGCAAGGTGGGTGCGAATCGAGAAGCCCTCCGGAAGGAGGAATGTGCCTTGGTAGCGTTGGCTTAACGGCCGCGCGAACGGCAAGACATCACCACCCTCATCCTCTCTCATTTGAAGGAGGGCGATATGCGACAACACGGCAGATCGACCCGATGATCGCGTTTGCCAGGCAAGATAACACATCGAAGCCCCGCAAGCTGAGCGTGTTGCCGCGCCCAGCTTGCGGGGACCAAAAACTTACGACTTGCGGCCGAGAACTGCGCCGACGATTGCGGACAGCACGCCGCCCGCGATCAGCGAGGATATGCCTTGCGCGACGAGGCCGGTGAGAGCCTCGCTGCCGATCAGATTGAGGATGAAGCCGCCGCCGAGACCGCCGATCGCACCAGCGATCGTTCTTGCGACGAGGTTTATCCCCTCCTGCTTCAAAACGGCGCTGGCGGCATTTCCGCCGATCGCACCGGCTATCAGTTGCGTGATGATAGGCCCTAAACTTTCCATGACCACCCTTCTCCCATTGCTCCGGAAGACGCCTCCGGATCCCCTCTCGTCGCGCCCCGGATTGCTGCCTGGGAGCGGCGATAATCCTCTGTGGTCTCAGGATTACATCATGCATGGATCGCTGAAAATAGAAGGGCAACTCCGACGGGAGGATTCAGCGATAATTCCGGGGGAAATCCGCCATGCGGGCATGCGGCCGGCAGACCGCATGCCAATTCCGCCATTTTATTCAGCCTGCCTTGGCGAATCAGCGGTAGACGTAGACGATACGGCGCGTCCCCGGATCGATTAGCACCGGCTGCTGGTTCACTTCGACGTAGCTGTATTGATAGTTCGGAATGCGGTGCACTTCGACGCTTTGCGGAACCTGGGCGCCGACCACCACATCGCCATTCAACTGCACCGCATCGACCGGATTGTCATCGATATAGGTTCGGATTTCTTCCGGTGGCGTAACCGCGACTACGTTGCCGCCGTCCTGAGCGACAGGGCCGAGCAACTGATCGTCCGGGCCGGGCTGGACGCTGCCTGTCTCAACGGGATCGGTTTGCTGGTAGGTGATCGTGGGGACGCCAAGGTCGTCGCGATGGTCCTGAACCACGACCGGCGCGCCGTTCTGCTCGACGCTGAGATATTGCGCGTAGACCCAGCCCCGCATGCCGTTGACGTCGACACGACACCAGCGGCTGCCTTCTATGCAGCCATCCAGCGTTGCCTGCGAGCCCCGCGTCGCGACGCCGACCGTCGGAAATTCCGCGCCGGGGCCCGAGCGAACCTCGATGTCGGTGGCGGTGGTCGCGGACATTTCAATCTGCTCAGCCTGGGCCAGGCCCGCGCTGCCGGCGACGATGACGCCAGCCAGCAGCAAGTTTCTTTTCAAGGACATTGGTTCTCTCCTTCTGGCCTTTAAAGACGTAACCTCAACGTTTCGGGTGCTTCAGTGTTCCGGCGGACATCGCCGCATGACATTGCCGGTTCGGCTGCGTGGTGGGTAAGCTTCTGAACCGTCTGCGTTTTTAGAGGTGCCGGCAGAGCTTGCCATTGGCATGCGCGCTGGTTTGAAGCCGGCAGGGGCTGTTTTGCCCATCGTTTGCGGCTATACCGGCAGCACGAATATCAAACACACGAGGCGCTCCATGGGCATGCTGCAGGCCGGTATCATTCCGGTGACCCCTTTCGAACAGAATTGCACCATCCTGTTCGATCCGGAGACGAAGGAGGGTGTCGTGGTCGATCCGGGCGGCGATGTCGATGTGATCCTGCAGACCGTGCGCGAGAACGGCATCACCCTGAAGGCCGTCTGGCTGACCCATGGCCATATCGATCATGCCGGCGGTGCCGACGAGGTTCGCGAAGCGCTCGGCATAGAGGTGATCGGCCCGCATGAGGACGATCGCTTCCTGCTCGAGGATATCGAAGCCAAGGCCAAGATGTTCAACATCAGCGGCGTGCGCAATGTCGTGCCGGATCGGTTCCTGAAGGAGGGCGACAAGGTCTCATTCGGCGAGCACGAGTTCGAGGTTTTCCATTGCCCCGGACATGCGCCGGGCAATGTCGTCTATTTCAACCGCAAGCAGGGTTTCGCCCATCTCGGCGACGTGCTGTTCAACGGCTCCATCGGGAGAACGGATCTGCCCGGCGGCAATCATCAGCAACTGCTGGACTCGATCCGCGACAAGGTTTTTCCGCTCGGTGACGAGGTCGGCTTCATCTGCGGTCATGGACCGGGCAGCCGGATCGGCGACGAGCGTCGCACAAACCCTTTCCTGCGCGGATTATGATTACAAAGAAAGCGCCGCTCGAAAGCGGCGCTTCGGTTCCTCGTGTCCTGGAGTAATTCCGGGAAAGTGCACAGCGGTTTTCCGCCGGGAATCGCGCGTAAACAAAGAGATAGAGCCGTTCGACGATTCCGTGAAACGCGGAACCGCTCTGGAAATCAGTCGGCCGTGCAGAAATGGCGCATGCCGTCATAGCCGACAAAGGTGCCGGAGCGGCCGTCAAAGCTTCTGTAGCGGTCGTAGCAATAGCGCATCCATGCGGATGACCAGGGGCGCAGGCCGGATACCGGCGGCGGCGCATAGTAGCTGACATCCCGTTCGACATAGACGCGGCGCGGCGGCGGACGGTAATAATAGGGCGGGGGAGGCGCGTCGTAGCCGGGATCGACATAGACGGGCGCCGGCTCGTAATAACGGGGCTGGCTGGCAACGGCCGAACCGACGATCAGGCCGGTTGCGAGACCGGCAGCGCCCAGCGCCCAGCCATCGCGGTTGCGATGGCGCCAGTATTCGTCTGCGGAAGCGGCGGTCATGGAAGTCAGCGTCAATGCCGCGGCCATGGCGGACATGACGAGCGTTTTGCCGAGTATGGTCATTAGCCTATCCTCTAACGGAAGCGGGACAACGGTCCTTCCGCTCTTTCATGAAATGCAGATTAGGCGCGGCAAAGTGAATGCAGACTGAATGACAAAACCCGGCATCGCTGCCGGGCCTCAACTCGAATTTGATAGCCGTCAGGCGTCTCAGCCGGCAATCTGCAGATTGACGGCCTTCGGTCCCTTGCCGCGGCGATCCGGTTCCGTGTCGAAGCTTACTTTCTGGTTTTCCGACAGTCCTGCCAGGCCAGAAGCCTGAACCGCGGAAATATGTACGAAGATGTCAGCTCCACCCTTATCCGGTTTGATGAAACCGAAGCCCTTATCGGTATTGAAAAACTTTACAGTGCCAGTCTCGGCCATGCCTCAGGTCCTTTTCTCTCTGCCCACCATCCACACGGGCAGCATTACTTGTGTTGCCCTTGCGGGCGCTTGCAGGCAGTTCTCGAAATTTGAAGGAAAAGGTCCCCGTAACTCGGCATGGTCTCAATGCGATGTTTGCCACCCGCTTCTCGACCAGGCTGACCGGAATATTAGCGTTTCCGGCTCGCAATTCTATTAGGACTTCCCATGCTCTAAAAATGCCCGAACACCATTGAGAGTGCTGTGTTTATGGGAAATTGGCAAGCAAAAGTTTTTTAACGTGTCGGATGGGGCACAATACCGTAACGCGGCTGTGTTATGGCGATTCGCAAATTTTCCCACTTCGAAACATGTTTTTAAGGTTTTTGCATCGCTCGCGATATAGTTTCGGCGAAATTTTCCCAAATCGGATGGCTCGGACGCCCGTTTTCGCTTGTTCGGAAAAATTTCATCATATCGTGCGTCGCGCCGCTAAAAACGCGCATTTGCGGGCTTTTTCACGCGGCTGCGCTGCGGCGGCGAGCCAATTGCGGAACCAGTTCGACGGCGAGCATCGCGGCAAACATCAGCGCGCAACCGATGTAGCCGAGCCGGCTCATGGTCTCGCCGAGCAACAAAGCGCCGAGCGAAGCGCCGAACAATGCTTCCGAAGCAAGGAAGATCGCGGCTTGCGGGGCAGTAGTATAACGCTGGCCGATGATCTGCAACGCGAAGGCCAGGCCGGACGAAAAGATCCCGACATAGAGGATTTCACCGAGCACGGCACGAATGGCTGCGATGCTGATCGGCTCGATGGCGGCGGCGATCGCCAGAGCAAGCACGGCGCAGACGGCGAATTGCGTTACGGAAATGCCGAGGGGCCGGCCGGTTTCCTTGACGGCGGAACCGGCAAGGACAATTTGCGCCGCCCAGAACAATGCGCAGACCACGGTCAGGAAATCGCCGACCGTCAGACGCAGGAAGGAGCCGCCCGATAGCAGGTAGATGCCGCACAGCGCCATCAGCGCGGCAGGCCAGATGATCCAGTGCGGCGAGCGGCGCAGGAAAATGACGCCAATCAGCGGAACGAACACCACGTAGAGGCCGGTTATGAAGCTGGAATTCGTCACCGTCGTCGTCAGGAGCCCGAGCTGCTGGGTTGCCGCTCCTCCGAAAAGAGCGATGCCGATCAGCAGAAAGGAGAACCGGTCGCTGCGCGTCAGCGGCTTGGCGGCCTTCCTGCTTTCCATCCACACGAAGGGCAGCACGACTATGGTGGCTACGGCAAATCGCAGGCCGATGAACCAGAAGGGCCCGATCGCCTTCATGGCAGTCGACTGCGCGACGAAGCCGCCACCCCAGATCGCGGCGGCAACCAGCAACAACAAATTCGCCTGTATGCGAGACATCTGCATCCTGCGGGAGGGGGAGGAACGGGGCGACGGTTAGCAGCTGCCTTTGCGTCGGGCAAGGGCGAAAGGCGCGGCATTCGGTCCGTTTGCGGCCTAGTTTGCCGCGCGCGAAATCCGCAACAGCGCCCCGTCGGCTTCGTCGGTCGTAATCAGCAGCGCGCCGTCTGGCGCCACCGTGATGTCACGCAGACGGCCGAATTTATCCGCAAACATGCGCTCGCGCTCGACGATCCTGCCGTTCTCGTCACGATCCAGCCGGGACAGCAACTGAAACTTCAGCGCAGTGACCAGCAGATCGCCGTTCCATTCGGGGAACATCCGGCCGCGATAGACGGCGATGGCGCCGGGCGCGATCGAAGGGTCCCAATAGAAAAGGGGTTGCTCCATGCCGACCTTCGCCGTGCCGATGCCGATCTTCGTGCCGGAATAATTGACGCCGTAGGAGATGACTGGCCAGCCGTAATTCCTGCCGGCCTCGGGTGCGTTGATTTCGTCGCCGCCCCGGGCGCCGTGCTCGGCGGTATAGAGCTTGTTCGTGGCGCTATCGAAGGTGATGCCTTGCGGATTGCGATGACCCTTTGACCAGATTTCGGGCAGGGCGCGCTTGCCGTCCTTGAAAGGATTGTTGGCAGGAATGCTGCCATCGGCGCCGATATGGATGATGGAGCCGGCATCGTCATGGAAATTCTGGGCGCGATCCTGCTGGCCGCGGTCGCCGAGACTGACGAACAGGCTGCCGTCCCGCGCGATGGCAATGCGCGAGCCATACTGGATATTGCCGCGAGACAGCGTGTTCATGAGGAAAATGCGCTTCACCCCGGTCAACTGCTTTTCGTCCGCAGACAATTTGGCGCGGAAGACGGCTGTGCCGCTTCCTCCGTCGCCTGCCATGGAAGCGGTGAAATAGAGGGTTCGATTGCCGGAGAAGTTCGGATCGAGTGCCACATCCAGCAGGCCGCCCTGGCCGCGCGCATAGACCTTCGGCACGCCGGCGATTGGCGCGGAGACCTTGCCATCGCGGACGAGCCGCATGCGACCCGGGCGTTCGGTAACGAGATAGGCGCCGTCCGGCAGCACCTCCGCCGCCCAGGGATGATCGAGCCCCGTGGCGAGCGTCTCGACCTTGACGGCCACCTTTTGCGTCTTGATGGTCTGCGCCGGCTCGGCGGCAGGCGCAATTGTCGCCGACAGCAGGACGCAGGCCGTCAAGGCGATCGAAAATGCCGTTCTGTCACGACGCATCCGTGCGAACTCCTTGCCGTCCCTCGCTTCCCGCAAGGTGGGGCCGGCGAGCTGGCATTCAAGGTGCCGATAACGCCTTTGTGTTCTCGTCCGTGCGGTGCAGGCCTCCATTCGGCGCCCTTGAGCCGGCCGCAGGGCAGGCTTTCTTCTACAGTCCGGCTTCGGAGTTCCTTCGTTGGCGATTGGATGATCGGGAAGTCTTTGTTTCCAATCGGAAATTTCGGCTCCGTTCAGAATTTGAATCAACTGCCTCACGTATCGATTCAAGTCCGGGCGGGTTGGCTGTATCGCATTGTGACCGATCCTGGCGGGTTCGGGGGAGCGCCTTTGCAGCTCTCCTGGCGCGTGAGCGGGGCGCAGATGGACGGCCCGGAAAGCCATGAAATAAAGCCACTGTGACGCCTTTGTGCTTGAAACGTCGGCCTATATTCGACATAGAGCTTAGCGCAGAAAACTGGTCCGCAGGCTTTCTGCCAATTTCAACCGAACAGGACCGATCACCATGGCCTTTCTTGCCGACGCTCTTTCCCGTGTAAAGCCTTCTGCCACCATCGCCGTTTCCCAGAAAGCGCGCGAGCTGAAAGCAAAAGGACGCGACGTGATCGGCCTCGGTGCCGGTGAACCGGATTTCGACACGCCCGATAATATCAAGACGGCCGCCATCGACGCGATCAATCGCGGCGAGACGAAGTACACGCCGGTTTCCGGTATTCCGGAACTGCGCAAGGCAATCGCCGCCAAGTTCAAGCGCGAGAACAATCTGGAATACGCTCCCGAGCAGACCATCGTCGGCACGGGCGGCAAGCAGATCCTGTTCAACGCCTTCATGGCGACGCTGAACCCCGGCGATGAAGTCATCATCCCGACGCCTTACTGGGTTTCCTACCCGGAAATGGTGGCGCTGTGCGGCGGCACTCCGGTTTTCGTCGCGACGACGCAGGCCAACAACTTCAAGCTTCAGCCTGCCGACCTCGAAAAGGCGATCACGCCGAAGACCAAGTGGTTCATGTTCAACTCGCCGTCCAACCCGTCGGGCGCTGCCTATTCGCATGACGAGCTGAAGGCGCTGACGGATGTGCTGGTCAAGCATCCGCATGTCTGGATCCTGACGGACGACATGTACGAACACCTGACCTATGGCGAGTTCAAATTCGCCACGCCGGTCGAAGTGGAGCCGAGCCTCTACGACCGCACGCTGACGATGAATGGCGTGTCGAAGGCCTATGCCATGACCGGCTGGCGTATCGGCTATGCCGCCGGCCCGCTGCAGCTCATCAAGGCGATGGACATGATCCAGGGCCAGCAGACCTCGGGTGCGACCTCGATTGCCCAGTGGGCCGCCGTCGAAGCGCTGAACGGTCCGCAGGATTTCATTCCGCGCAACAAGAAAATCTTCGAAGGCCGCCGCGATCTCGTCGTGTCGATGCTGAACCAGGCCAAGGGCATTTCGTGCCCGGTTCCGGAAGGCGCATTCTACGTCTACCCGTCCTGCGCCGGTCTGATCGGCAAGACGGCACCGACCGGCAAGGTCATCGAGACGGACGAGGATTTCGTATCCGAGCTGCTGGAATCGGAAGGTGTGGCGGTCGTTCACGGTTCGGCCTTCGGCCTCGGCCCGAACTTCCGCATCTCCTACGCGACTTCGGAAGAACTGCTCGAGGAAGCTTGCCGCCGCATCCAGCGCTTTTGTGCAGCCTGCAAGTAAGCGTTCGCGAATGGATCAAACGAAAGCCCGCCAGCGATGGCGGGCTTTTTGCATTTGGGCTATCGCCTTGAGTTCATGAACTGATTCAAGCGCTTCCCAACTCGAATCCGCCTGCCGGCCTAAGTCATTGAAATCGGAATCAAAGTCCGAGCGCGGTCAGCATGATGAAGGTGGCGAAAAGAATGAAATGGGTCATGCCCTCGATCGCATTGGTTTCGCCGTCGTTGAGGTTGATGGCGGCGGCGATCAGCGTGATCATCACCATGACTGTCTGCACCGGCGACATGGCCATGATGAAGGGCTGGCCGGTGTAGAGCGCGATACCCTCCATGACCGGCACCGTCAGGATGACGGTCGACAGCGACGCACCCATGGCGATATTGACCGTCGCCTGCATGCGGTTCCTGAGCGCTGCGCGCAACGCGGTCAGGATTTCCGGCGCCGCCGAGATGGCGGCGACGACGATTGCGGCGATGGCGGGCGGAGCGCCCGTGCCTTTGAGGCCCGTATCCATGAAGGCCGACATGAACTCCGCCAGCGCCCCGATCAGCACGACGCCGATCAGGATGGTGACGATGGAGGCGGTGGTGGATTCTTCGTCATGGTGCTCTTCGGCGGCGGCTTTCTTTTCGTTGCGCGGATAGCTGTAGCTGAAAAAATAGCTGTGCTTGCCCACCTGCATGCGCAGGAACAGCGCATAGAGCGCGATCATCGCGACGATGGTGAAGGCGGAATAATAATGCCATTTCACATCGGGAATGAACTCGGGCACGATCATCGAAATGCCCATGGCCGTCAGGATCATCACGCCGTAGGTCTTGCTGGAATCGTCGTTATAGGGCTGCTCGCCATGCTTCAGGCCGCCCAGAAGGGCGGCAAGCCCGAGGATGCCGTTGATATCGAGCATGACGGCGGCATAGATCGTGTCGCGCACCAGCGTCGGCGAGCTTTCGCCGCTCATCATGATGGCAAGGATGATGACTTCGACGGCGACGGCCGACAGCGTCAGGATCATCGTGCCGTAGGGATCGCCGACTTTGACGGCCAGAGTTTCGGCGTGGTGGGCGACCCGCATGGACGCCAGCACAATCGTTGCGATCAATGCCGCTGCCGCCAGCATCGATGCCGTCTGTCCCATCTCCAGCACCGAATGCTCGCCAACATAGGCGATGACGGCAATCGCCAATGCCACCAGGAGGGCTTTTTCCTGTCTGAGCCAGTTTGCTGTAATCACGTCCCCACCTTTGCGCCGATTCACGGTTGCACTCTAAATCAATGATTTCGCACATCAAGCTCGCAGCAGGAGAGTGCGATTTGCAGTCTGTGTCGAATAATGGAATACTGTATGAATAGGTGTCTGCCCAACCCACAAACGTCGCGGCATACTCGAAACCGTCTCAGATGCACGCGGCCCTGCCGGTAACGTCCGGATCCGAAGGTCTTGGCAGATGAGAAGGAGGGTATGAATGGTCAAGGTCGTTTACGAAATCGTGCCGCATGACGGTGGATGGGCTTATCGTTTCCATGATGTTTATTCGGAAGCGTTTCCAACGCATTCCGAGGCGGTGGAAGCCGCCAGGATCGTGGCGGCCGAGCAGCAGGTCGGGGGCGACTCGGCCGAAATCAGCTGGCAGGACGAGAGCGGCAAATGGCATGAGGAATATGCCGATGGCGGCGACCGGCCGGAAACGGAAGTTATCGACGGCCAGGTGCATTTCCCGCCGGTGGACACGGCTCCCGGCGCCTAAGCCGACCGCAGGCTGATCGCCTTCTGGATTATCGCGTCGATGAAGTGACGTTTCTCGGCGGTATATCGGTCGCCGTCATGCCGATGGATTTCAGCGAGTTCCAGCTTCAGCCTCGCATAGGCTGCGGCATCGGCTGGATGCGCTCGAAGATGATCGCGAAAGATCAATCGGCGCTCGTGTGTCTGGTTGCCTGGTGGGCAAAGATAGACGCGTTCCGGCGGTTTGCCGTCGCGCCGCATGAATGCCCAGACCTCGTCGTCGTAGCGGTTGCCGCGCGGCTCGTAGCCTTGCTCCAGAAGAATCCGCGTTGCGCGCGGAATATCGGTGGAACTGCGCAGGATGATGTCGATATCGACGAGCGGCTTTGCGGCAAGACCGGGAATGGACGTGCTGCCGATATGCTCGATCGTCACGACACAGGGTGCCAGCAATCGTTCCAGTTTCTCGCGGATGCGTTTGAAATCCTCTGGCCAGGCCGGGTCGTATGGCACCAGTTCCACCGCCGTTGCTGGGGTCATGATCGCTCCTCCGTGTCGTTCCCCTTGATATAGTCCAGCAATCCGGCGACGAGCGCATCGAAGGTCACGCGGCAACGCGGGGATGTCTTCAGGTTCTCGTGCATCACGATCCAGGTCTCTATCGACAATTCGATCTCCGGCAGCACGCGCACGAGACTTGCATCCCGTCTTGCGAGCGGCGTCTGATAGAAGCCTATGCCTATGCCGGCTCGCAGCGCGTTGTGCAGCGCCGTGCTGTGGTCGGATCGAAAGCTGAAAGAGACGCCGTCGAGCATCGGATAGCGCTTCAGCATCGTGCGTATGTAGGCCGTCTGGCGATCGAAGCCGATCATCTTGTGCCGGAGGCGCAGGTCTTCGATCGTTTCGGGTTTGCCGTGCCGCTCGACATAGCTGCGGTGTGCGTAGAGGCCAAGTTTGATGGTCCCGATATGCCGGGCGAGCAGAGCCTCCTGCGCAGGCGCGACCATGCGTACGGCGATATCGGCCTCCCGCTGCAGCAGGTCTTCCACAGTGTCGGAGGGAGAAAGCTCCACGACGAGGTCGGGATATCGTGCCTGTAGCGTCGCGAGGATCGACGGCAGCACTTCCGTTCCGATCACCTCGCTGGCGCTGATGCGGACCGTGCCGCTGACTTTGTCGCGAGAGCCGGAGGCCGCGCGCAACAGGGCGGCCGCCGTGCTGGCCAGCGTTTCCGCATAGGGTTTCAGGACAAGTGCGGCATCGGTCGGCAACAGGCCCTGTTGCGACCGCGTAAACAGTTCGGCACCGACGGACTGTTCCAAGGCGTCGATATGACGGCCGACCGTCGGCTGCGTCAGGCCCAGCTCCCGGGCGGCGGCCGAGAGCGAGCCGTGCTCTAGCACGGTAAGAAAGGTACGATAGAAATCCCAGCTCGGTTCGGTTGATGCCATACATTTATGTATACCATCTGCAGATTTTTCCGCAATTTCGTCTATTATATGCGCGGAGCATAGTCACCCCCATCGAAACCGATGGAGATGACCATGAGCAACGAGACAGATCATGTGAAGACCGCCCTGATACTCGGCGCGACCGGCGGTATTGGCGGTGCCGTCGCCGACGGGCTTGCGCTTCGTGGCTGGCGCATTCGCGCGCTGAATCGCAATGCGGCGGAGGCTGCCCGCCGCCGGCCGGAGTTCGACTGGATTCAGGGCGATGCCATGCAGGCGGCGGATGTCCTCAAGGCCGCGGAGGAGGCCGATGTCATCGTGCACGCCGTCAATCCGCCCGGCTACCGCAATTGGGGGCAGGTCGTGCTGCCGATGCTGGACAATACCATTGCCGCTGCCAAGGCGGTCGGCGCAAGGATCGTGCTGCCGGGTACGGTCTACAATTTCGGCCCCGATGTCTTCCCGAATGTCACGGAGGACAGTGCGCAGCGGCCGAAAACCCGCAAGGGGGCGATCCGCGTGCAGATGGAGCGGCGCCTGAGGGCGGCCGCAGAGCAGGGGGATGCGCCCGTCATCATCGTTCGCGCCGGCGACTTCTTCGGCGGAGCCCGCGCCAACAGCTGGTTCTCGCAGGCCATGGTGACGCCGGGCAAGCCGATCGGCACGATGACCTATCCGGGCAAGCGCGGCATCGGTCATCAATGGGCTTACCTGCCCGACGTTGCAGAGACGATGATCCGGCTGATAGAGAAAGGCGACGAGCTGCCCACCTTCGCCGTCTATCATATGCGCGGCTATTGGGATGGCGATGGCAGGCAGATGGTCGATGCCGTACAGCGCGTGCTCGGACATAAGGTGAAGGTGAAGGCTTTTCCCTGGTGGATCGTGCCGCTGGCGGCTCCCTTCGTTCCCTTCATGCGTGAGCTGCGCGAAATGAGCTATCTCTGGGACGTGCCGCTGCAGATGCGAAACGACAGGCTGCTGGCCGTGCTCGGCGAAGAGCCGCATACGCCGATCGATGAGGCCATTCGGGCAAGCCTCATGTCGATCGGCTGCATGCAGGCCGCTTGAAGCCGCCTTTGCTACGCGACGTTGCCAATCGAGCGCCGATATGGAAAACCCTCGCAACTCAGGTTGCGAGGGTGTCTTGCCGATATCAAAATCGGGTGGGGAAGGCCGGCTCAGGCGGCTTCGTCGAGCGTCGGATAGTCGGCGTAACCCTTGGGGCCGCCGCCATAGAGCGTTGCCTGATCGAACGGAGCAAGCGGTGCGTTCTCCTTCAGGCGGCGGACCAGATCCGGGTTGGAGATGAAGGGCTTGCCGAAGGCAACGACGTCCGCCTTGCCGCTCTCGACGGCTTCGATCGCCATCTCGCGGGTATAGGCGTTGTTGACCATCCAGCCGGCCTTGCCGCCCGCGGCCTTATAGGCTGCGTGCAGGGCGTCATAATCGAAGGGCAGGAAATCGCGCTTGCCGCCGGTCTGGCCTTCGATGACGTGGATATAGGCGAGGCCGTATTTCGCCAGACCTTCGACGACATAGGTGAAGAGCGGCTGCGGAGCCGGGTCGCTGGCATCGCCCGATGGCGTTACCGGCGAAATGCGGATTGCCGTGCGGCCGGCGCCGACTTCGCTGGTGACTGCATCGACCACTTCGAACAGGAAGCGGGCGCGATTTTCGATCGAGCCGCCGTACTGGTCGGTGCGGTCGTTGACGTTGCCGCGCAGGAACTGGTCGATCAGATAGCCGTTGGCGGCATGGATCTCGACGCCATCGAAACCGGCATCGATCGCGGCGCGGGCAGCCTTGCGATAGTCCTCGATGATGCCCGGGATTTCCGAGGTTTCGAGCGCACGCGGTTCGGAGACGTCGGCAAAGCTGCCGCTGCCATCGCTGTTGACGAGATAGGTCTTGGAATTTTCAGCGCGGCGGGAGGTCGAGGACACCGGCTTGCCACCGTTCGGCTGCAGGCTTGTGTGCGAGATACGGCCCACATGCCACATCTGGACGACGATCTTGCCGCCATTGGCGTGGACGGCATCCGTTACCTTCTTCCAGCCGTCGAGCGCTTCCCTGGTGTAAAGACCGGGCACGTCGGCATAGCCCTGACCCTGGTGGGTGATGGCGGTGGCTTCGGTGATGATCAGGCCGGCGGTTGCGCGCTGGGCGTAATATTTGACGTTCAGATCGTTCGGCACGGCATTGGGCGAGCGGTTACGCGTCAGCGGGGCCATGACGATGCGGTTGGCAATCGAGATGTCGCCAAGCTTCGTCGGTTCGAACAATTTGGTCATGGATCGTCCTTTCGTTGGGGAGAAGGTGGAGAAAAGGGGGAGGGTCAGGAAGAGGCGAGTGCCTCGCCCTTCGGGCGCATGGTGGAGAAGGTCAGCAAGACGGTCAGGAAGCCCAGGATCGCCATGGCCGCGCCGGCGAGCGGCACCTGAGCCAGGGAGAAGCCCTCGTCGATGACCACGCCGCCGACCCAGGCGCCGAGCGCATTGCCGGTGTTGAAGGCGCCGATGTTGATGGTCGAGACGAGGTTGGGGGCGTCCTTGCCGAAGGCAACGACGTTGATTTGCAGAGCAGGCACGGCCGCGAAAGCCGCGGTCGCCCAGAGGAAGAGCGTGATTTCCGCACCGATAAAGGAGTGAATGGTGACGCTGAAGATCGCCGATGTTGCCGCGATCGCCAGGAAGACACCGGCAAGCGTCGTGCCGAGGCGCCAGTCCGCCAGCTTGCCGCCGATCAGATTGCCGATCGTCAGGCCGACTCCGATCGACAGCAGCGTCCAGGTCACGGTTGCAGGCGAGACACCGGTTACGTCGCGCAGCATGGGGGCGATATAGGTGAAAAGCGCAAACATGGCGGCGGAGAAGAAGACGGTCGTCAGCAGGGCCAGCCACAGGCTGAGGCCACGCAGGGCCGCAATCTCGCGGCCAAGACTGCCCTGGCGCGTCTCTTCGCTCTTGGGCAGTACCGCGGCGAGACCGGCGATAGAGGCGGCGCCGAGAAGCGTGACGATCCAGAATGGCGCGCGCCAGCCGAAAGCCTGTCCGAATGCCGTGCCCAGGGGAACGCCGAGCACATTGGCGAGCGTCAGGCCGGTGAACATCAGGGCGACGGCGCGCGCCTTGCGATCCTCCGGCACCAGGCTTGCCGCGACGACAGAGCCGATGCCGAAGAAGGCGCCATGGCAGAGCGCGGTAACGATGCGGGCGATCATCAACACCCAATAGTTTGGAGCGACGGCACAGAGAAGATTGCCGAGAATGAAGAAGCCCATCAGCATGATCAATGCCGAGCGGCGGCGCAAATGGGCGGTCGAGACAGCCATGATCGGTGCGCCGATCGCAACGGCCAGCGCATAGCCCGTCACCAGCCAGCCCGCTTGGGGAATGGTGACGCCGAGATCGGCGGCGACTTCAGGCAGCAGCCCCATGATGACGAATTCGGTCGTGCCGATGGCGAAGGAGCTGAGTGCGAGGACGAGAAGCGCGAGCGGCATGTTCAGAGTTCCTTTTGCATGGCCGCGAGGAATTCGGCGATCGTTTCCTCGTTGCGCTTGTAGAAAATCCATTGGCCGAGCCGCCGCGTCGTCACCAGGCCGGCGCGGTGCAGCGTGCCGAGATGGGCCGAGACGGTCGATTGCGACAGGCCGCAGCGTTCGAACTGGCTGGCGCAGACGCCGAGTTCGAGCGGGTGCTCCTGTGTCGGAAAATGGGCCTGGGGATCCTTCAGGTGGTTGAGGATTTCCAGCCTGGCCGGATGGGCCAGAGCCTTCAGTATCTCGTTCTTGTCCATGGCGTTCACATCAATATCGAATAATCCCGATTCATGTATCGACGGATTTCGATATATCAAGAGCGAGGCAAAAGATTATTTTCGCAAGACGGCCAAGGTGAGTGCTTAGAAATTGGGCAAAAAAAGAGGGCCACCGGAATAAACCAGGGCCCTTATAGGTGTGAAGGTCAAAACCTCCAGAGGGGAACAGCCAATGCGGTGGAACTGGGAGGAAAAGCCACCATGTGCATCAGCTGTGTGCGTTATGCTGCTAATTTGTGCAGTGCGCAATGCTTTTTTGTGCATGGCAGTTATGCGTTCGCGACGCCGGGATCGAAAAGGCAAAAAAAAGGGCCTCCGGAGTAAACCAGGGCCCTATAGGTATGAAGGTCAAAAACCTCCAGAGGGGAACAGCCAATGCGGTGGAACTGGGAGGAAAAGCCACCGTGTGCATCAGCTATGTGCGATATGGTAGTTAAATGTGCAGGCTTCAACTCTGTTTTGCGCATATCAGCTATGCATCATACGCGCAGCTGATATATTAGTCCGAAAAAATGTTCGTTATCAGTGACTTACCTTTGCTAGAAATTCCAGTTGCGAGCCTTCGTCACGATAAAATCGCGAAAAACTTTCAGCTTGGCTGCGTTTTTCATCTCGTCTGGATAGCAGAAATAAGTGTCGAAGGATGGAACGTCGGCATTGATCGCGAGCTGAATGAGGCCGGGGTCGCGCCCGACGATATAGTCCGGCAGCACGGCTATGCCGATGCCGAGCAGGCAGGCGCGCTTGATCGATGTCTGGCTGTTGATCTGCAGGTGCGGGATGCGCTTGTTGTCGGATGACCGGCCGGCGATTTCCAGCCAGTTCACATCGAGCAGGTAGTTCGGTGCCGGTTCGCCGAAGCTGATGATGCGGTGATTGTCCAGATCCTCCACCGACTGCGGCTCGCCGTAGCGGTTGATGTAGGAGGGGGCCGCATAGACGTGCATATGCACCGTGAAGAGCTTGCGCTGAATGAGATCCGACTGCTGCGGCTGGCGCAGACGGATGGCGCAGTCCGCATGACGCATGTTCACGTCCAGCTCCTCGTTGTCGAGGATGAGCTGAATCTGCATATCGGGATAAAGCTGCAGGAATTCCTGGATCTTGTCGGTCAGCCAGCCCTGGCCGAGGCCGACCGTCGTCGTCACCCGCAGCTTGCCGCTCGGCTTGTCGGTCGTCTCGGTCAATTGCATCTTGACCGTTTCGAGCTTCAGCAGAACGTCATGGGCGGTGCGGTAGAGCAACTCTCCCTGTTCCGTCAGGATAAGACCGCGCGCATGGCGGTGAAAAAGTTTGATGCCGACATCCTGCTCAAGTGCGCTGACCTGTCGGCTGATGGCGGATTGGGACAGATGCAGCTTGTCGGCCGCATGCGTAAACGAACCCGCTTCGGCAGCTGCGTGAAAAATACGCAGCTTGTCCCAATCCAATGGCATGCCGTTTCCCCTCATCGGCTGCATCACTCCGCAGCCACGGCGACGGGCATGTGCCCGGTCAAGTAGCGTTCCGCCTCAAGCGCCGCCATGCAGCCCATCCCCGCTGCCGTGATCGCCTGCCGGAACGTATCGTCGGTCACGTCGCCGGCGGCATAGATGCCATCGACGCTGGTCGCGGTCGAATCGGGAGCGGTCCAGAGATAACCATTGTCCTTGAGTTTCAGCTTGCCCTTGAAGAGTTCGGTCGCCGGCGCATGGCCGATCGCGACGAATACGCCGTCGATTGCCGTTTCGGTGACTGCGCCGGTGCGCACGTCGCGCAGGCGAGCCCCCGTCACGGACGGCGGCATCGGCGGCTTGGCCGGCGTGCCGGTGATCTCGGCGACTTCGGAATTCCAGAGCACCTTGACGTTTGCCTTGGCGAACAGGCGTTCCTGCAGGATCTTTTCGGCGCGGAAGGAATCACGGCGATGCACGACCGTCACCGACTTGGCGATGTTGGAAAGATAGAGCGCTTCCTCGACGGCGCTGTTGCCGCCGCCGACCACGATCACGTCCTTGTTGCGATAGAAGAAGCCGTCGCAGGTGGCGCAGGCGGAGACGCCGAAGCCCTGGAAATGCTGCTCGCTCTCGATGCCGAGCCACTTCGCCTTGGCGCCGGTGGCGATGATGAGGGTATCGGCGGTCCAGACCTGGCCGCTATCCGTGCGGGCAACGAAGGGGCGCTGGCTGGTGTCGACCTCGGTTACGAGATCGTTGACGATTTCGGCACCGACATGCTGGGCCTGCAGCAGCATCTGCTCCATCAGCCAAGGGCCCTGGATCGGATCGGCAAAGCCCGGATAGTTCTCGACATCCGTCGTGATCATCAGCTGGCCGCCCTGTTCCAGACCGGCGATCAGAACCGGCTGCAGCATCGCGCGGGCAGCATAGACCGCGGCGGTATAGCCGGCTGGGCCAGAGCCGATGATGAGCACCTTCGTGTGGCGGGCAGGCATAGTCAGTCCTTTCAATTTCGGCGATTGGGAAACCGCGGCTTCAAACGCGCAAAGCAGGCGATTTCGCGATCTGCCGCTTCATTTATGATTGCCTTATGCATTTATTCAAGGGCAGCCTTGCATTACCAACAGAGCAAATCTGCTTTGTGTAAGAATCGATTACGCTCGAGAAACTTTCTTGCGTATTTTCGTGCCTTATATAGAAGCTGGCGAGGGGGAATTAAAGAAAGGCAATAAAAGTGCTTCGCGCTGAGCTCGATGCCATCGATATCAAGATTCTGCGGGAACTCCAGCGAGACGGACGCATGACCAACGTCGAACTTGCGGACCGGGTGGGCATCTCGGCGCCGCCATGTCTGCGCCGCGTGCGCAAGCTGGAGGAGGCCGGCGTCATCGAAGGCTATCACGCCATGCTGAACAGCCCCAAGCTGGGCTTCGATCTCGTGGCGTTCTGCATGGTCGGCCTCAAGCATCAGTCGGAGGCCAATCTCAAGGCTTTCGCCAGCGCGACCTCGGCGTGGCCCTTGGTGCGGCAGGCCTGGATGGTCTCGGGCGACAGCGATTTCCTGCTGCATTGCGTTGCGGAAAATCTCACCCGCTTCCAGGATTTCGTCATCGAAGTTCTAACCGCGAACGAGCATGTCGATACCGTGCGCACGATGTTGACCATCCGTCAGGTCAAGAAGCTCGGGCTGGTGGAGCTCTAGGCGGATGGCGGATCGCCCCTGGCACAGGTCGCTGATCAAATCCGGCGTGCGCCTTTTCCTCGGCGGTTCGCTGGCTCATGTACAGGACTGGTTTCCCGGGCTCAGCATCGTTCGCAGCCAGAATATCAGTGAGGTGCATTATCGCGGGGCCAAGGTCTCAACCCTGGCGGGGATGGACCGGCTGCGGGAGCGCACCGGCGACCGGATCTACATCGTCGGCTCGGGGCCATCGATTCGCGATTGCGACCTGAGTGGCCTGGAACCTGGAAGCGCCATTCTCCTGAACGGCGCCATCGGACTGATCGGCAGCCAGATCGACGAGCCGCTGGCCATCGCCATTGAGGACGAGCGCTTCGTCTGGCGGCATATCGACATGATACGCAGCAAGATCATGCCCGGCTCGCTCTGCCTGTTTTCCGTCTCGGTGCTGCGTGCGCTTTGCGAGATCGACAAGAACTGGCTGGCCGACAAGACGATCATTCTGATCGACGACATCCGCAAGCCCTACGGCGCCCGCCGCCGTTCTCCCGACGATCTCAGGAAGCTGCAATATGTGCGGCTGGATGCCGAGGGATCGGCCGGTTTTTCGCTCTCGCCGGATCGCGGCGTTTTCCTGGGGGGGTCGGTTGCCGTATCGGCCCTGCAATTTGCCTTCTATTGCGCGCGGCATGAAGTCGGCTTCCTGGGAATCGATATTTCCAATGCGGACGAGCCGCGTTTCTACGAGACAGGCAGCGACACCGCTTTTTCCGGCATTGCGCGGGCCGAAGGCCGCATCATCGAACATCTTGTGCTCGCGCGTGAGATCGCCGCCGAGCGCGGCATCTCCTTCGTCAATTACTCCCCGGTCTCGGCACTATTGAAATATGATTTCGGTTATGACGACAGGTTCGCGGTGAAGGCGAAGGCGTGACGGCCGCCGGACGGCAGCAGGGCTCGCGCACAGATTGGAAATAAGGTTGCAGGAATGAAGCTCATGCGCTGGCTGAAGCCGAAAGCGTCCGACGCCAAGAAACTGGCCATCGATCCGCCCGAGCCGCGGCCAGGGCGCCATGGCATCGCCATTGCCGCCTGCGTCAAAAACGAGGCTCGCTACATCGAGGAGTGGGTGCGTTTCCACCGCGCGGTCGGCATTCGCCACTTCTATATCTATGATAACGGTTCCACGGACGAGACATGCTCATTTCTTCGAAGCCTGCTCAACGAGGAAGCGCTGACGATCATTCCCTGGGCCGGGCGCATGCGCGATGCGGCGACATCGGCGATGCTGAACGGGCAGGTCATCACTTTCGCGCATGCCATCCTGAATTTCGGCGGCGATTACCGCTGGATGGCGTTCATCGACGTCGACGAATTCCTGCTGCCGAAGGAGGCGGCGACCGTCGAGCAGGCGCTTGAAGCCGTCGGGGATTTCCCGAATGTCTCACTGCCCTGGCATATGTTTGCGACCAGCGGCCATGAGACGCCGCCGGATGGGCCTTTGACGCTGAACTATACGATGCGTGGCGCCGATCCGATGACGACAAAGGAAAATGTCAGCAATTTCAAATGTATCGTCGATCCTTGCGAAGTCACCGAGGTCAGCGTGCATCAGTTCCAGACGCGGGCTCACGGCGATCTGACGGCGAACGATGCCGGCAAGCGGTTTACGCGGCGTGCGCGGAAATCCCCCGACTTCTATTCGAACCGCTTCCTGCAGCTCAACCACTACTATACGAAATCCCGGCAGGAGCTGATGGAAAAGCTCGCGCGGGGATGGGCCTACGATAGCAGCGCGACGAAATATCGGGACAAGGTTCTGTCGGTCGTCAAAAGCATCGAGGAAGACATGGTGGACGACCGCTCGATGATCGACTTCATCGAGCGTAACCGCATCGATCTCGGCGGCTGATCGGTCGCTTATTTATTGGCGACGAGCAAGCGCTTGTAAACGTCGCCGATGGCGGTCGCCTCCTTTTCCAGGGCGAATTCGCTGCGAACATGACGCACGGCATTCTCACCCTGGCGCAGCGTTTCCTCGGGATCGGCCAGATAGCGGGCGATCGCCTTGGTCAGGGCTTCGCCGTCGCCGGCGGGCACCACGGCGCCGGTTTCGCCCGGAACGATCATCTCGGCATAGGCGCCGGCATCCGAGGCGACGACTGCCGTGCGGGAGGCCATGGCCTCCAGCGGCGTCAGGCCGAAGCCTTCGTTGCGGGAAGGGGCGACGTAAAGGGTGGCGCGGCGATACCAGGGCTTGATGTCTTCGACCTCGCCCATGAACCGGATGCGGTCGGCAAGGCCGGCGGCGGCCACCATCTTCTCCAGCTCATCGCCGAAGCTGCGATGCTCGGCGGTGACACGGCCGCAGACCACGGCCGTCCAGTCCGGGTATTGCGGCAGAAGCTCGATCATCGCCTTGACGAATAGATCGGTGCCCTTCTGATGCCGGACGCGGCCGAAGCAGCCGACCAGATAGGAGCCGGGCAGGCCGGTCGCGGCCATGCGGTCGTCGGGCCTTTCCGGCGGATGAAAGCGGTTGAGATCGACGCCATGCTGGATGACGGTGTGCGGCACCTCGAGAAAGCTGCCGGAGCGAGTGCTCGTGGCAATCACGGCGTCCATCCGGCGGATGAGCCAGCGCGTGTAGCCGGTGTGGCGGCGCTGGGCCGCCGAGGTGAAGACCAGCTTGAGGGGCATGCGCAGAACCGAACGCAGCAGCAGGCCCGCAAGCATTTCGTTGTTGCGGCGGGCATGCCAGACGCGTACGCGGCAGCGGCGCGGCCTTGCCCAGAGGCCGAACAGTCTCAGCCAGCCGAGTTTGGGAAGGTCTTCCGGCAGGCCGGGGCCGAGCGTGGCGATATGATAGCCGAGCTCGACCTGCTTGGGGATCAATTGCACGATCGTCGATGTGACGCCGGAAAGCCGGCGTTTGAAATTCGTTGCTATGATTTCGATCTCGCTGAGATCGCTTGCATGCGCTGAATCACGATCGCGCACGGGCGATCAGCCCCAGGAGACGGAGAGGATTTCGTAGGCCTTGGCGCCGCCGGGAGCATTGACCTCGATGGAATCGCCGACTTCCTTGCCGATCAGCGCACGCGCGATCGGGGAGGAGATGGAGATGCGGCCTGCCTTCACATCGGCTTCCTGATCGCCGACGATCTGATAGACCTTCTCTTCCTCGGTGTCTTCATCGACGAGCTTCACCTTCGCGCCGAACTTGATCTTCGAACCGGACATCTTGGTGAGGTCGATGACTTCCGCACGCGCTGTCAGATCTTCAAGCTCGCTGATGCGGCCTTCATTGTGGCTCTGTGCTTCCTTGGCGGCGTGGTACTCGGCATTTTCGGAAAGATCGCCATGGGCGCGTGCTTCCGCAATTGCCTCGATGATTCGCGGGCGCTCTTCCTGCTGACGCCAGCGCAGTTCTTCCTGCAGCTTGACGAACCCGTTCTGTGTCATCGGTACCTTTTCAACCATTTGCCTTGTCCTTCACTCCCTGCGCTGCTCTTCCGCACACACAAAAGAAAACAGGTTCCGAAGCGGTGCTTCGGAACCAGTAGAGCCGTAACTTTTTCATCTATAGCAGATTGCGACAGCCGATTTCCAGAAAATTCGATGCTTTAAGGAATGCCGCTGCCAGTTCGCGCATGCCCGCCACTGTTCGCCGTGACAAGCGAAGAGGCATCTTTCGGAAGCGTTGCATCGCTCTTGCGGCGCCGGGATAAATGTGAGGCGACTACCGTTTCTCACATTCGTCCCGGCTCGTTCCGTTCGTCAGAAATAGCTCTGCAACGGCTGGACCTCGAGGTTGCCGGCCTTCAGCGCCTTGATCGCCATGGCGGCGGCTTCGGCGCCAGCCATGGTGGTGTAATAGGGCACCTTCTGCATCAGCGTCGCGCGGCGCAGCGACTTCGAATCCGAGATCGCCTTGTTGCTGTCGGTCGTGTTGATGACGAGCTGGACCTGACGGTTGCGGATGGCGTCCTCGATATGCGGACGGCCTTCCAGTACCTTGTTGATCTTCGTCGCCTCGATGCCGTTTTCGGCGAGGAAGCGCTGGGTTCCGCCGGTTGCGAGCACCTTGAAGCCCTGTTCCGTCAGCATGCGGATGGCCGGCAGGACGCGCGGCTTGTCGTCGTCGCGGACCGAAACGAAGACCGTTCCGTCGCGCGGCAATTCGACGCCGGCGCCGAGCTGCGACTTGGCGAAGGCCAGCGCGAAATCCGTATCGAGGCCGATGACTTCGCCGGTCGAACGCATTTCCGGCCCGAGCAGGATGTCGACGCCGGGGAAGCGCGCGAAGGGGAAGACGGCTTCCTTGACCGCGATGTGCTTCAATCTGCGCGGATCGGGCTTTTCGCCATAGGCGGCGAAGGTGGCATCCAGCTTCTCGCCGGCCATGACGCGGGCAGCGATCTTGGCGATCGGCGCGCCGATGGTCTTGGCGACGAAAGGCACCGTGCGCGAGGCGCGCGGATTGACTTCGAGCACGTAGACATTGCCGTCCTGGATGGCGAACTGAACGTTCATCAGGCCGCCGACGTTCAACGCCTTGGCCATCGCCTTTGCCTGACGCTCCAGCTCATCGATCATGGCCGGGGAGAGGGTGCGCGGCGGCAGCGAGCAGGCCGAGTCGCCGGAATGGATGCCGGCTTCCTCGATATGCTCCATGATGCCGGCGACATAGACGTCGGTGCCGTCGGACAGGCAATCCACGTCGACTTCGATGGCATTGGTGAGATAGCTGTCGAACAGAAGCGGGTTCTTGCCGAGCAGCGTGTTGATCTGGCCGGTCTTGTCGTTCGGATAGCGCTGCTTGATGTCTTCCGGCACCAGTTCGGGCACGGTATCGAGCAGGTAGCCCTGAAGCTGGCCTTCCGAATGGATGATCTGCATGGCGCGGCCGCCGAGAACGTAGGACGGGCGCACAACCAGCGGGAAGCCGATCTCGCCGGCAACGAGACGCGCCTGCTCGACCGAGTAGGCGATGCCGTTGTTCGGCTGGTTGAGGTCGAGCTTCATCAAAAGCTTCTGGAAACGATCGCGGTCTTCGGCAAGGTCGATGGCATCCGGGGCCGTGCCGAGGATCGGGATGCCGTTCTTTTCGAGGGCTTCCGCGAGCTTCAGCGGGGTCTGGCCGCCGAACTGCACGATGACGCCGACGACCTCGCCCTTTTCCTGCTCTGCGCGCAGGATTTCGATGACATCTTCCGCCGTCAGCGGCTCGAAATAGAGGCGGTCGGAGGTGTCGTAGTCAGTCGAAACCGTCTCCGGGTTGCAGTTGATCATGATCGCTTCGTAGCCCGCGTCCTTCAGGGCGAAGGCGGCATGGCAGCAGCAATAATCGAATTCGATGCCCTGGCCGATGCGGTTCGGGCCGCCACCGAGAATGACGACCTTCTTGCGGTCGGAGACCTGGGCTTCGGACCGGGCGGCACCCACGAACGGCATCTCGTAGGTCGAATACATATAGGCGGTCGGCGAGGCGAATTCGGCCGCGCAGGTATCGATGCGCTTGAAGACCGGGCGGACATTCAGCGAATTGCGGAGCTCGGCCACTTCCTTCGGGCGCTTGCCGGCGAGGGTTGCAAGGCGTGCGTCGGAGAAGCCCATGGCCTTGAGCATGCGCAGATTGGCGGCGTCGCCGGGCAGGCCGTGCTCGCGGATGCGGGCTTCCATATCGACGATGTTCTTGAGCTGCTCGAGGAACCAGGGATCGATCTTGCAGCCTTCATGCACCTCTTCTATGCTGAGCCCCGAGCGCAAAGCCTGGGCGACCATGCGCAGACGGTCCGGCGTCGGCGTGCCGATGGCGGCGCGAATGGCGTTGCGGCTGCCTTCGCCTTCCTCCGTGCCGGGAATCTCGATCTCGTCGAGGCCCGTCAGGCCGGTTTCAAGACCGCGCAGTGCCTTCTGCAGCGACTCGGCAAAGGTGCGGCCGATCGCCATGACCTCGCCGACCGACTTCATGGCCGTGGTCAGAACCGGGGAGGCACCGGGGAATTTCTCGAAGGCGAAGCGCGGGATCTTGGTGACGACATAGTCGATCGACGGTTCGAAGGAGGCAGGCGTCGCGCCGCCGGTGATGTCGTTTTCGAGCTCGTCCAGCGTATAGCCGACGGCCAGCTTGGCCGCGATCTTGGCGATCGGGAAGCCGGTGGCCTTCGAGGCCAGCGCCGAGGACCGCGACACGCGCGGATTCATCTCGATGACGACCAGACGGCCATCCTTCGGGTTGACCGCGAACTGTACGTTCGAGCCGCCGGTTTCGACGCCGATCTCGCGCAGGACGGCGATCGAGGCGTTGCGCATGATCTGGTATTCTTTGTCCGTCAGCGTCAGTGCCGGAGCGACGGTGATCGAGTCACCCGTATGAACGCCCATCGGATCGATGTTTTCGATGGAGCAGATGATGATGCAGTTGTCCGCCTTGTCGCGGACGACCTCCATCTCGAATTCCTTCCAGCCGAGCACCGATTCTTCGACCAGCACTTCGGTCGTCGGCGAGGCATCGAGGCCGCCGCCGACGATTTCGAAGAATTCCGAGCGGTTGTAGGCGATGCCGCCGCCGGTGCCGCCGAGGGTAAAGGACGGGCGAATGATGGCGGGCAGGCCGACATGATCGATCGCCTGGGCGGCAATCGCCATCGCATGGCTCATGTAACGCTGCTTGCGGTCGCTCTCGCCGAGGTTCCACTGGTTTTCAAGCTCGTCGAGCGCCTTGTCGAGCTCCGCGCCGGTCAGCTGCGCCTTGAGCTTGCTGCGCTCGGCCTCATGCGTCTTGCGGTCGGCATCCTTGATGTCGGTGGCGTTTGCCAGCATGGAGCGCGGCGTTTCGAGGCCGATGCGTGCCATGGCTTCGCGGAAGAGGGCGCGGTCTTCGGCCATGTCGATGGCGGCGGGCTTCGCGCCGATCATTTCGACATTGTAGCGGTCGAGCACGCCCATGCGTTTCAGCGAGAGGGCGGTGTTGAGCGCGGTCTGGCCGCCCATGGTCGGCAGCAGCGCATCCGGGCGCTCCTTGGCGATGATCTTGGCGACCACCTCAGGCGTGATCGGCTCGACATAGGTCGCATCCGCCAGACCCGGATCGGTCATGATCGTTGCCGGATTGGAGTTGACGAGGATGACGCGGTAGCCTTCCTCCTTCAGTGCCTTGCAGGCCTGCGTGCCCGAATAGTCGAATTCGCAAGCCTGTCCGATAACAATCGGTCCTGCACCGATAATGAGGATCGATTTGATATCTTGGCGCTTCGGCATGGGCTCTCATCCGTTTTTTTCGTTGCGCGAAAAACCGGCCAGGGTGGGAGGTCACCGGCCGGGGCGCTGTGGGCAATATTTTCAGGCTAGAAGCGGCTTATAGGCAAATGTATTTGCAAACGGAACCCCATAAATGGTGGAATCGACATGAATTCTGCAGGCTTTGCCGCCATTAGCCGAAACGACGCCGGACAGCCTCGGCATAGGAGCGGCTCACGGGCATTTGCGCGCCGTCACGCGCGATGACGAAAAGCTTGCCATTGTCGCGTTTCAGGCCGGCGACGTGGTCCGCCGCGACCCAATGGGATCGATGCAGGCGGATGCCTTCGGTATTGCCGATTTCCGTCAGCGCATCGCCGAAGCGCAGCAGAATGAGCTCGCGCCCGCGGCTGGTCACGACCTCGGTATAGTGGTCGCGGACAGTCAGTCTCATCAGCTTTCCGCGGTTCTCCGGCTTCAGGCGCGACAAGATCGGCGCTTGCCGAGGCGCGGCGCTGATTTCGGCCATGCCTGGGGTGGGCGGTGCCATGTTCGCGCTGCCAGGGCCTTCGGCCGCCGTTGCGATCTGCCGGTGCATGGTCAGATAGGTCAGGATGCAAAAGAGAATGCAGAGCGGCACCGAGGAAAGCGATTGCAGCAGGCTGCCCGTCAGGGTGGGGATCGTGCCGAAGAAGATGAGGTCGACGAGCGCTATGCCGAAGCCCATGGGCAGCGCGGCGACGATCGAGCCCGTCATCATCCTGGCAAACATGTTCGGCAGCGCATGCCGCAGAAGGATTTCGGCGGCCACGGAAAAGACGATCGCTATGGACCATGCCACGGCATGAAGGACGAGCCAGTAGCCGAGCCGCTCACCGGGCATCAATCGTGTAAGGGTGCCATAGGGACCGGTTACGGCAAAGATCAGCACAACCGTAGCAAAGGTCGCCCAAAAGCGCGGCGATCGCCGAAAGACTTGCAACTCGCGAAGCGTGGATTGCAGAAATGTGTGATCCACGAAAATTCCCGCTCTTTCGTGCAATTTCGATTGAGAGAACAATAGTATCACGGAAAGGCTCGATAAACTCAACCGGATACAGGTCATGACTTTCGAGCCGCTTCTTCACGCCCCGATCGCGATCCAGATTCACGTCGCGGCGGTCATTCCCGCCGCCGTGCTCGGGGCCTGCCTTCTCGTAAATCCCAAGGGCACACCCAGGCACCGCCTGCTGGGCAAGGTGTGGCTGGTGCTGATGGCGATCACGGCGCTGTCGAGCTTCTTCATTCACCAGATCAAAATGTTCTACGGTTTCAGCCCGATCCACCTGCTTTCGATATTCGTTCTTTCCGGCTGCTGGGGAGCGGTGGTGAATGCCCGCAGACATAACATCGAAGCGCACAAGCGTATCGTCAGGAGCCTCTACTTCGGCGGTATCGTCGGCGCTGGAGTATTTACGTTCCTTCCGGGCCGCATCATGAACGAGGTGGCTTTCGATGGCGATGAGATCGCTCCGCTTCTGGTTGCGGCAGGCTTAGCCATCGCGCTGTTATGGCCGATGTCCAAAAAAATATGGCGCCGTCGCCGTTTAACTTGATCTTCTGTCGATAGCGAACTGGCTTTGTGCTTCTTCCTGGATATATAAATGCCTCAAGGGACTTTGATTTTTAGGCATCGTCAGGAGGTGCGCCATGGATTGGAAGGGGCGTCGGCAATCCGACAATATCGAGGACGAACGCGGCTCATCGCCCATGGGCGGCGGGGGCGGCGGCGGCTTCCGATTCCCCGGCGGCGGGATCGGCGGCGGCGGTTTGAGCTTCCGCACGATTATCGTGCTCATCGTGATCTTTCTGATCCTGAGAGCCATGGGCGTCGACGTCATCGGCCTCTTGCAGCAGACCGGCATGCTGGGCGACGGCGGTTCCGGATATCAGCAGAGCACGTCTGCCGGCAGTGGCGGCGGTCAGCCGGCCAATGACGAGATGAAGCAGTTCGTCGCGACCGTTCTTGCCGATACGGAAGACACCTGGACGGGCATCTTCAAGTCGATGGGGCAAACCTATACGGATCCGAAGCTGGTGCTGTTCTCGGGCAGCTTCCCATCTGCTTGCGGCCAGGCTTCTGCGGCTACCGGACCCTTCTATTGCCCGAGCGACCAGAAGATCTATCTCGACATGGCCTTCTTCCAGCAGATGAAGGATCAGTTCGGCGCGGCCGGCGATTTTGCGCAGGCCTATGTCATCGCGCATGAAGTCGGCCACCATGTTCAGGATCTCCTCGGCATCCTGCCGAAGTTCAATCAGGCCCGTCGCAACATGAGCGAAGTGGATGCCAACAAGATGTCGGTGCGCATAGAGCTGCAGGCCGATTGCTTTGCCGGCATCTGGGGCAAGTTCACGCAGCAGAAGGGCATATTGCAGTCCGGCGATCTGGAGGAAGCGCTGAATGCCGCTCAGCAGATCGGGGACGATACGCTACAGAAGCGCACCCAGGGCTATGTCGTTCCCGACAGCTTCAACCACGGCACCTCGGCACAGCGCGTGAAGTGGTTCAAGCAGGGCTTCGATTCCGGCAAGCTCAGCGATTGCGATACGCTGAACAATCCGGTTTGATTCCGTTTGCCCGCCCTCGGTGTACCGTCGGGCGGGCAAACTTTCTGCTTCGTTACTTTTCGCTGTCCAGATGCGCCAGCTGCGATTCCGGATAGCGACCGCCGGCAGCGGCGTCCTTCGGGATCGCACGTTCGATCGCGGTCATATCGGCTTGCGACAGGTCGACGGAGAGCGCGCCCAAGGCTTCCGCGAGGCGGTCGCGGCGGCGGGCGCCGATCACCGGGACGATCTCCTTGCCCTGGGCGGCGACCCAGGCGATGGCGATCTGGGCGATGCTTGCGCCCTTTGCCTCGGCGATCTGGCGCAAGGCTTCCACCAGCTCCAGATTTTTTTCGACGTTTCCTGCCTGAAAGCGCGGGCTGACGGTGCGGAAATCGCCTTTCTGGCCGCTATCCTTCTGCCAATGGCCGCTGATGAGGCCGCGCGAGAGAACGCCATAGGCCGTGATGCCGATGCCGAGTTCGCGGCAGGTCGGCAGGATCTTCTCCTCGATACCGCGCGAGATCAGCGAGTATTCGATCTGCAAGTCGACGATCGGATGAACGGCGGCCGCGCGGCGGATGGTGTCCGCGCCGACCTCGGACAGGCCGATGTGCCCGATGTAGCCTGCCTTGACGAGATCCGACATCGCGCCGATCTGGTCTTCGATCGGCACATTCGGGTCGAGCCGGGCAGGGCGGTAGATATCGATATGATCGACGCCGAGACGCTGCAGCGAATAAGCGACGAAATTCCTGATTGCCGCGGGCCGGGCATCGTAGCCGAGCCACGCGCCGGCGGGATCGCGCAGTGCGCCGAACTTGACGCTGAGCAGGAAGTCGTCCCGCTTCAAGCCTTTGAGGGCCTCGCCGATCAGCATCTCGTTGTGGCCCATGCCGTAAAAATCGCCCGTATCGAGCAGGCTGATGCCGGCATCGAACGCGGCATGGATGGTGGCGATGCTCTCGGCGCGATCCGATGGGCCATACATGCCCGACATTCCCATGCAGCCGAGGCCGAGAGCCGACACCTGCGGCCCCGTCTTTCCCAATTGATGTTTTTCCATCGTCGTTCTCCCTGGCCGGAGGCGGGCCTCCGGACGCTTCTTCGAATGATGTTTTACTCCACGAAGCTCTGTGCGATAATCGACATAAATCGAAACGGGTTGTTTGGAATTTCGTACAATGGATGACTTGCCGCTGGCAGATCTCGTTGCCTTCACCGCCGTTGCCCGTGAGCGCAGTTTTCGCGAGGCGGCGCGCAAGCGCAGAGTTTCCGCCTCGTCATTGAGCGAAGCGGTGCGGCGGCTGGAGGAGCGGCTTGGCGTGCGGCTTCTCAACCGCACGACCCGCAGCGTGACGCCGACCGAAGCGGGCGAGCGACTGATGGAGCGCCTGGCACCGGCAATGAGCGAGATTACGCTGGCGCTCGACGATATCAACAGCTTTCGCGACAGTGTCAGCGGGACCTTGCGTCTGAACGTGCCGATCATCGCTGCCATGGTCGTCATGCCCGATATCATCAATCGATTCTTGAAGGAGCATCCGGCAATTTCAGTCGAAATCGTCGCCGAAGACAGTTTCATCGATGTGGTGGCGGCCGGCTACGATGCCGGTATCCGCTATGACGAGCGGCTGGAAAAGGACATGATCGCCATACCGATCGGGCCGCGGCAACAATGTTACGTGACGGCTGCCGCGCCCGGCTATCTGGCGGCAAGCGGGGTGCCGCGCCACCCCCGCGACATCCTCGATCATCGCTGCATCCGCCATCGCTTCCTCGGCGGCTCGGTGATGCCCTGGGAGTTCGAACGGGAGGGGGAGACCGTCGTCATCGCACCGCCGATGGTCATCGCCACGAATTCGATCGAGATCGAGCGTGCCGCCGCGGTCGCCGGCTTCGGTATTATCCGAACTTTTCGGGAGTTTCTCGCACCTCACCTTGCCAGCGGAGAATTGGTGCCGATCCTCGAGGAATGGGACACGGCCTTTTCAGGCCCCTTTCTCTATTATGCCAGCCGCAGGCACATGCCGACGCCGCTTCGGGCCTTCGTGGACTTTCTCAATCGCGAGCAGAGACGCGGTCGCGGCAGATAGTCGCTTTCGCGTCGAGGATCAAAGAAACCGCTCAATGAATCAATAAGATTGAAGCGTTCACGGATTGTTTCCGCCAAAATCTTTATGTATGGGGAACGCTCCGGTTTTTCGTTCACGTTCTGTCTCTTTCATGGAGGCGGGGCCGCCAGAAGGCATCTCCATGATCGATCAGAAATTCGCCCGTCGAGGCCTGCTCCTCGTCTTCCTCATCCTCTTTCTCGACGTCATCGGCATCGCGATCATCATGCCGGTGATGCCGAAATATCTGGAAGAGCTGACGGGCGCCTCGGTCAGCGCGGCGGCGACGGAAGGCGGCTGGCTGCTGCTTGCCTATGCCGCCATGCAGTTCCTGTTTTCGCCATTTATCGGCAATCTGAGCGACCGTTTCGGCCGTCGTCCGCTCCTGCTCGCTTCGGTGCTGACATTTGCGATCGACAATTTCATCTGTGCGATTGCCGGTTCCTATTGGATGCTGTTCGTCGGGCGTATCCTCGCCGGTATCAGCGGTGCGAGTTTCTCGACCTGTTCGGCCTATATTGCCGACATCAGCAACGACGAGAACCGCGCGAAGAATTTCGGCCTGATCGGCATGGCCTTCGGCGTCGGCTTCGTGCTTGGCCCCGTCATCGGCGGTTTTCTCGGCGAATTCGGGCCGCGCGTGCCCTTCTATGGCGCGGCAGCCCTGGCATTCCTGAATTTCGTCGGCGCCTATTTCCTGTTGCCGGAAACGCTGGATGCGAAGCATCGCCGTCCCTTCGAGATCGCGCGTGCCAATCCGTTCGGAGCTTTGAGGCAGATGCGGCGCTATCAGGGTATCGGCTGGGTCTGTGTGGTCATGTTCCTGAACTGGCTGGCGCATGGCGTCTATCCGGCCGTCTGGTCCTTCGTAACCTCCTATCGTTACGACTGGAGCGAAGGGCAGATCGGTTTCTCCCTTGGCGCTTACGGCATCGGAGCCGCCATCGTCATGGGGCTGGTCCTGCCGCGGCTGGTGCCGGTGCTCGGCGAATGGAAAACCGCGCTGCTCGGAATGTTGTTTTCCTGCCTCGGCCTCATGGGCTATGCATTCGCATGGCAGGGATGGATGGTCTATGTCGTCGTCGTTCTGACTGTCATCGAAAACGTCGCCGATGCGCCCTTGCGTTCGATCGCCGCGAGCAAGGTGCCGCCTTCAGCGCAGGGCGAGCTGCAGGGGGCGCTCGGCAGCCTGACGAGCATTACCGCCATCATCGGGCCGGTGCTGTTCCCGTATCTGTTCCAATATTATACCGCGCCGACCGCGCCCGTGGTTTTTGCCGGCGCACCGTTCATCATGGGCGCAATCCTGGTGGCGGTCGGGCTTGTGGTGCTTCTGACAAAGGTCCGCAAGAGCGAGCCGAACGTGGTCGGCGGGTCGCAAGCCGGCGAAGCGGCCTAAAAATTCATCAGATATTTTGAAGTTCTGATGAATTCTTTAGCACTATGGGCTTGTCTGCTGGCTTTTTGAGCTAAGTTGCGTTAATGCGGCAGGCTCGCGCTCCCTTGGGTAGAGTGGTTCGCGCGTTTCTAAAGATCGAGTCTTCGTCATGGATATGCCGGTAACTGCGCGCCCGTCCGCGCACGACAATGATAATTCGTGGTCTGCTCATGTCCGCGCGACTCTTGCGCTGGGCATCCCGCTGATCGGCGCGCAATTGGCGCAGCTCGGGATCAACACCACGGACGTGATGATCGTCGGCCGGCTTGGCGCAGAGCAGCTGGCGGCGATGGTTCTTTCCGCGCAGTTTCTGTTCACGATCCTGATTTTCGGTTCGGGCTTCTCCATTGCCGTCGTGCCGCTGGTGGCGCAGGCCTACGGCAAAGGCGACGTGACCTCCGTGCGCCGCGCCTTGCGCATGGGGCTTTGGGTCGTCACCGCCTATTGGCTGGTGGCGCAACCGGCCTTCTTCTATTCCGAGCAGATCCTGCTTGCGGCCGGGCAAAAGCCCGAGGTTGCCAGGCTTGCCAGCGGCTATATCGACATCGGCCACTTCGCCGTGCTGCCGGGGTTGCTCTATAATGTCATCCGCGCACTGGTGAGTGCCATCGGCCGTGCCGGCATCATCCTCAAGGTGACGATCGCCATGCTGGCGATGAATGCCGTGCTTGCCTACATCCTGGTGCTCGGCCATCTGGGCATGCCGGCCATGGGCTTGCACGGTGCGGCTATCGTTTCGGTTGCCGTGCAGACGGCCGGATTCCTTTTCATCGTCGGTTATGTCCACGCTCATGAGGAAACGCGCCGCTACGAGATTTTCGTCCGGTTCTGGCGACCCGACTGGCATGCCCTGTGGGACGTCATCCGGCTTGGCCTGCCGATCAGCGTCACGGTTCTTGCCGAAGTCAGCCTGTTCACGGCGGCGTCGCTGCTGATGGGGCAGATCGGCACGATCGAGCTCGCAGCTCATGGTATCGCCCTGCAGTGGGCATCGATCGCCTTCATGATCCCGCTCGGCCTCAGCCAGGCGGCGACCGTTCGGGTGGGCGTCGCGCATGGGCAGGGCGACCACCTCGGCCTGAGGCGGGCGTCGATCGTGGTGCTCGTGGTTTCGAGCTGCATCTCGCTTTTCGGCAGCATCCTGTTCGCGACCATGCCGACCTGGCTGGGAAGCTGGTTCCTCGACGTCACGTCCGCCGATGCGTCGAAGGTACTTGCCTATGCGGCGCCGCTGATCGTCGTCGCCGGTCTGTTCCAGCTGGTCGACGGGCTGCAGTCGATTGCCAGCGGCCTGCTGCGCGGGCTAAAGGATGCGCGCGTGCCGATGATCCTGGCGCTCGTCGCCTATTGGCCTATCGGTTTCTTTCTGGCGTGGCTGCTGGCATTCCCGCTCGGCTTCGGCGGGATCGGAATATGGTTCGGCTTCCTGCTCGGCCTTGCTTCCGCGGCGGCGATGCTTTGCGCGCGGTTCTATATTCTGGTGCGCTCTGAAATAGCGGCGGCCTGATGGCGGCCATCAGCTGCGCGGCGCGAGACTGCTGACAAAAATTGACAGTATGGTCGTCTATATTTGGTGGCATACCAAAGACGGGAGACGACCATGATATTCAAGGCAAGCAATCCGAACGATGCCCCGCTTTTCCCGCGGGAAGAACAGGGCAGCCAGGGTGCGGCGGTGCGCCTCCTGCCGCATGCCAACGCGTCTCGCAGGCAATCAGGTCGCGTTGAGAAATCCTACTGGCTCGCAGTTGCTTCCGCGGAACATGTTCGCCTCGGGCGCAAGCATGGTTTCATGCAGGTTTGCCACGGCAAGCCGGGGCCGCTGAAGCGTATCAAGCCGGGTGATGGCATCGTCTATTATTCCCCATCCGTAACGATGGGCGGCAAGGACGGTTTCCAGAGCTTCACGGCGATCGGCCATGTGCGCGAGGGTGAACTTTATCGGGCGCGGATGGAGTGCGGGAACGCCTATCGCCGCGATGTCGATTGGCTGGATACGCCCGAGCAACCGCTGCGCCCGCTGCTGGGCTGGCTGGATTTCACCCAGGACAAGAATTGGGGCTACAGGCTGAGATTCGGACTCGTCGCCTTCGGGCAGTCCGATTTCGAGTTCCTGCAGGAGATCATGACGAGCGAGCTGGACGTGGTGAAGCAGCGCCGCTTGCAAGCGTGAGACCGCGCAAGCGCAAGCCGATGTGACGAAAGAGACCTCCCAAGTCGAAGCGCAAGAGAAAGGCCACGGATTGCTCGTCAATCCGTGGCCTTTTTCATGTCATTCGGCAGCCGGTGCGATCAGGCGCGCTCCGCAAGAGCCGGCTCGCCTTTCTTTTCCCGCACCAGATTGATGAAGCGGCGGAACAGGTAGTGGCTGTCCTGCGGGCCGGGCGAGGCTTCCGGATGATGCTGCACCGAAAAGACGGGCTTGCCGGCGACGCGCAGGCCGCAATTGCTGCCGTCGAACAGCGAAACGTGAGTCTCCTCAATGCCTTCCGGCAGCGAGCTCGAGTCGACCGCGAAGCCATGGTTCATCGAGACGATCTCGACCTTGCCCGTCGTGTGGTCCTTGACCGGATGGTTGGCGCCGTGATGGCCCTGATGCATCTTCGCGGTCCTGGCGCCTACGGCCAGGCCGAGCATCTGGTGACCAAGGCAGATGCCGAAGAGCGGGATTTCCGTCTTCAGCAGGTCCTTGATGACGGGAACGGCATATTCACCCGTCGCGGCGGGATCGCCGGGGCCGTTGGAGAGGAAAATGCCGTCCGGGTTGAGGCCGAGGACTTCGTCCGTCGAAGCCGTTGCCGGAAGAACCGTAACCTTGCAATCGAGGCCGGCAAACAGGCGCAGGATGTTGCGCTTGACGCCGTAGTCCAGGCAGACGATGTGATATTTGGCGTCCGCGGTGCTCAGTTCGCCATAGCCTTCATTCCAGACCCACGGCGTCTGCGACCATTGCGAGGACTGGCCGGAGGAGGCGACCTTGGCGAGGTCGAGACCTTCGAGGCCGCTCCAGGCCTTGGCGTCGGCCTTCAGCTGCGCGACGTCGAAGACGCCGCTCGGATCGTGTGCGATCACGCCGTTGGGCATGCCGTTCTCGCGGATCCAGGCAGTCAGGGCGCGGGTGTCGATGCCGCAGAGGCCGATGATGCCGCGCGCCTTCAGCCACTGGTCGAGATGCCGGGCGGCGCGGTAGTTCGACGGATCGGTGATGTCGGCCTTGAAGATGATGCCGACGGCGCCGTGGCGGGCGGCGGGCGTCAGGTCTTCGATATCTTCGTCGTTGGTGCCGACGTTGCCGATGTGGGGGAAGGTGAAGGTGACGATCTGGCCGAGATAGGAGGGGTCGGTCAGGATCTCCTCATAACCCGTCAGCGCCGTGTTGAAGCAGACTTCGGCCTGGACCTTGCCGGTTGCGCCGATGCCCTTGCCTTCGATCACGGTGCCATCGGCGAGAACGAGGAGGGCGGTCGGCTTTTCAGTGGTCCATGGGGCTGTGGCGGTCATAGTCATCCCGTTTCCGGCGTCGAGCGCGGCCTTGAAGAGACCGTCGGCTTTCGCCATGTTTGTAGCAAGGTACAGCCAGCGACGCTTGTCGCGGCTTGAGATCTTCCTATCGATCTTATGTGCAGGTGATGGACATAGCTAAACAAGGCGAGCCGGTCAATGCGCGCTTTTGCTTTCCAGCCAAGGAATTCGGGCTTCCGGGTGCAATTGCATTGATCGTCACAGTTGGTCTAAGAGACAGCAACATGACATAGGTGGCCGGGCGATCGCCTCCGGCCTGCTTCAAGGAGTTTAAGACATGATCCGCGAAACCCTTTCCAACGCCCAGAAGGACGCCATGAAGGCCAAGGATACGGCGAGGCTTTCGACCGTCCGTCTCATCCTTGCCGGCATCAAGGACAAGGACATCGCCAATCGCGGTCTCGGCAAGGAGCAGGCGAGTGAGGATGAAATCCTGCAACTGCTCGCCAAGATGATCAAGCAGCGCGAGGAATCGGTGAAGATCTATATCGACGGCGGTCGTCCCGAGCTGGCGGACAAGGAGCGCGAGGAAATCGCCGTCATCCAGGGTTTCATGCCCGAGCAGCTTTCCGAAGAAAAGGTGCGCGAGATCTGCGTTGCGGTCGTTGCCGAGCTCGGCGCGCAGGGGCTGAAGGACATGGGCAAATGCGTGGCTGCCCTGCGTGAGCGCTATGCCGGTCAGATGGATTTCGCCAAGGCTTCGGCTATCTTGAAGGAACTGCTGAAGTAAAGGCTTGCTTTGCCCGCGGCCTGCGGGTGTGCCGTAGGCCGCGGGTGTTTTCCCAGGCGGCGTCGATGATGGCGAATTTTTCCGCCTGATAGTTGCGATACTCCTGGATGAAGCCGCTGGAAAGCCAGAGCTGACTTCGTCCCGAAGAGCCGGTCCATCCGACGCTTTCCATTTTTACTGCCCGGTTCATGAGCCGTTTTGCGTGCGTTCTGGAAATGAGGAAGCGGCGGCAGATATCGGTGAACGCGATGCGCCCGACGATTGCCTGTTGCGTTGCCGGGTCGATCTTGCCGGCGCGGGAGATCAGATAGTCCATAATGACGCCGCCGGAATTTGCCCAGGTGAAGAGATCGAATGTCTCCCCCGGATGGCGCAGGGCGTCGCTCTGGATGATGCCGACGGAAATCGCCGGCTGCAGGACGCTGATGAGCTCCGGCCGTCTGGCAAAAAGAGCGTTGCGTTTTCCGCCGTCGAGGCGGTCGAGCATGCAGAGATGGATGCTCAGCCATTTCGCCAGCTGCTTGACGGCTTCTTCGGTCGGCTCCATCGGCCGCGCCCGTCGATCTGCGCCAACCGGCACGTAGCGCAGCAAGCCAAGCGTCTGCATGTCCTGAAGGAAGCTGAGGGCGGTGTTGTGGCTGGCAATGCCCCGGTCGACGATATAGTTGGCAAAGCGATTGGCATGAATGCCGGGCGGCTCTCCATCGATGCCGCCGCAATACAAGGCGAAACCGGCGAGCGCCATCAGCCAGCGCTGATGCGAAGCAAAAATGGAACACACACCCTGATTTTCATCATAAGTGGATATTATTTCTCTAGTATAGCTTAGGATTTCTTTGAAAAATTCCGGGTCTTGAGCAAGTTCCTTCGCGGATAAAGACATGCAGCCGTCTCCGATGAACCGAGCAAAGTGTCAAATTGTCTGAAGAGAATAATTATCAGGACCGCATATAGGTAGATAATAAAGGATATCCATCGCGGTCGCGGCGTCAAGATACTCGCGATGCCGGCCCAGAATGATCCGCAGCCCATATGCGTTGCCGTGCTGCCATGAAACGGAAGATGTCGCTGAAATTAGAGAAGGCAGGAGCTGGGGGAGCTCCTGCCTTCTTGCGCTTTGCAGGCGTTTGATGACGCAGGGTGGGGCCCAAAAATCAAACGTCTATTGCAAAGGCACTCAGGTGGGGCGGCGCCGGGGGTAGGGATGGTGCCCCACCTGAGTATCTGGTGAACCTATCTAAAAACCTTGACTTCCCGCGGCAGCGCCAATGCCTGCAACGGCAGTCTCGACATTTGAACCTTTACGCCTGCCGTGAGAGCAGGGATTTTCATATTTACCGGCAGCTGATATCCGGCGCCGGCATAGAGCACATTCTTGTCGTCAACACTGCTGTTCGTCGTGGCCGAGCTGTAAGTAGCTGTAGCAAATATGGCCGCGGCGGCTAGCGGTACGATAAGAATACGCATTTCCTCTCCTAAACTGAAAGCCCTGTACCTGATGGCTTCCCGTTCGTCCGGGGCGTCTCGGCATGTCGCGTCGCGAAGCAGTTTCTTCGCCGGCTTGTCTCGCCCTGTGAGAAGAACGCTATTGCGGCGCACATCAACAATCAAATTACAAAAAAATAATGTTTGGCTTACGAACCATGCCGCAAATACGCCGCCGGAGAGTGTCGCCACGGAACAACCGCTTTGCAGCTTTTGATTGCGGGAGGCGCGGTTTTGAGTTGCCGCCATCGACCGCAGGCTGTGCAAGTCATTGCTTTCTCGCGGATTTTCTTACACCAAACAGTTACTCCATGGATACCGCCGGTCTTGTTTTCCTTAAGCGGGAAGAGCATTCGGGCGATCCCTGGCAAGTTGAATGCAGCTTTTGAGCGGGGCGTGGACGGGAGCGAATCCGGATAAAAGTTCACGGAGTTGTGATCGAAGGGGTGCGGAAGCCGCCTCCTGCAGAGGGCTGTGAATACCGGGGGACGTGGGCAGCGCGTCGTGGCAAAGCCTTACATTCCTGTTTATATGGGATGAGCCAGAGGTAGCCATGCGATTTTCCAATACGTTTCTCGACGAGATTCGCGACCGCGTTTTGATTTCGGACGTGATCGGCCGCCGTGTGACCTGGGACAGGCGCAAGACCAATGTGCCGCGCGGGGATTACTGGGCCTGCTGCCCGTTCCATGGGGAGAAGTCGCCGAGCTTTCACTGCGAGGATCGCAAGGGCCGCTACCACTGCTTCGGCTGCGGCGTCACTGGCGACCATTTCCGCTTCCTCACCGAGCTGGAGGGGCTGAGCTTTCCGGAGGCGGTGCAGCAGATCGCCGATATGGCCGGCGTTCCGATGCCCGTTGCCGACCCGATGGAGGCCAGACGCGAGAAGGAGCGCACGTCGCTGCTCGATGTCATGGAAATGGCGACACAGTTCTTTCAGGATCAGTTGCAGACCGCCAACGGTGCGAGGGCGCGGGCTTACCTGCGCGATCGCGGTCTCAGCGGTCGCACCATCGAGACCTTCCGCCTGGGATATTCACCCGACAGCCGCAATGCCCTGAAAGAGCATCTCGCCGGCAAGGGCGTACTGAAGGAGCAGATGGAGGCGTGCGGCCTCGTGGTGCATGAGAACGTGCCGGTCTCCTACGACCGCTTTCGCGACCGCATCATGTTTCCGATCCTGTCTTCCCGGGAAAAGGTGATCGCCTTCGGCGGACGTGCCATGTCGCCCGATGCGCCGGCGAAATATCTGAACTCCAATGAGACCGAGCTCTTCCACAAGGGCAACGTGCTCTACAATTTCACCCGCGCGCGGCGTGCTGCCCAGGGAGCCGATGGCGCCGGCACCATCATTGCGGTCGAAGGCTATATGGATGTCATCGCCCTGCATCAGGCCGGCGTCGAGAATGCGGTTGCACCGTTGGGAACGGCCCTGACCGAGAACCAGCTCGATCTTCTCTGGAAGATGACGCCGGAGCCTGTCCTGTGCTTCGACGGCGATGGAGCCGGCATCCGCGCCGCCAATCGTGCCGCCGACCTCGCCCTGCCGCATATAAAGCCGAACCGTACCGTGCGCTTTGCCCTGTTGCCCGATGGCAAGGACCCGGACGATCTTGTGCGGCAGGACGGACGCGCGCCATTTGACAAGGTGCTGGCGCAGGCAAAGCCTCTCGCCGACCTGATCTGGGCAAGGGAGGCCGGCAGCGGCACGTTCGAAACACCGGAGGCGCGGGCGGAGCTGGAGGCGCGCCTCAGGCGGATCGTCTCCGTCATCGGTGACGAGGACGTGCGTCGTCACTATCAGCAGAACATGCGCGAGCGGCTGAACGGGCTCTTCCAGCCGCAATTCCAGCGGGGCGGCGGTCAGAAGTCACGCGGCTTTTCCCGTGACGGCAACGGCCGTTCCTTTCCCGGTCGCGGCGGACAAGCGCGGGGCGCTCCTCCCATGCCGACGACGGCATCCGAACGTCTTGCGCGTTCGGCCATGATCGTCGGGCATCAGGATATTCCGAGCCTGCGCGAAAGCGTGCTCGCGTTGACCATCGTCAACCATCCGGCGCTGCTGCAGGACGAATATGACGAGATCGCCGCGATCGACTATGATAGCCGCGAACTGCAGCGTCTTTGGTCGGCCGTTCTCGGGATTGCCGCGACTCTGGTCGGTCCCCAGCTCGTTCGCGAACGTTTGATGGAGGAATTGGAAGAGCAAGGTTTCGGCAGCCTGCTGAAGAATCTCGAGCAGCAGGTTCGCAATGCCCGCCTTTGGACGGCGACCGAGGCTGCCGCCATGGAGGATGCGCGCGAGGGCTATCGTCAGGCACTTGCGCTTCATAAGCGCTCGAAAGCGCTGCGCTGGCACAAGATCGAACTGGAAGGCGCTATTGCCGAAGCGACCGAAGAGGGTGACGGTGAAGCGATCGAGCCGTTGATTCGGGCTTTGCAGGAAGTGCAGCTCGAGGCGTTGCGACTGGAAAATCAGGAGGCGATCATCGATGGCTTCGGCGTCCTGTCGGGTCGCGTCAAAGGTGCCGCTGGAAAATAGGGAATAAATGCCTCAGCCTGAAAGACAAGAGCCGCGGTTTTCCGCAGACGACGCATTGTTCGGCGAGCGTAGCAGTGCGCCGGCGCCGCTGGATGTCCTGAAGCGTGTCTATGGCTATTCCGCCTTTCGCGGCAAGCAGCAGCAGGTGGTCGAGCATGTCGTCGCCGGCGGCGATGCCGTGGTGCTGTTTCCGACGGGTGCCGGAAAATCGTTGTGCTTCCAGATCCCCGCCCTTTGCCGAGACGGTGTCGGCATCGTCGTCTCGCCGCTCATCGCCTTGATGCGGGATCAGGTGGAGGCGATGAAGCAGCTCGGCATTCGGGCGGCTGCGTTGAATTCGTCCTTGTCGCGCGAGGAGGCGAGCGATGTCTATCGCGCCATTTCCGCAGGCACGCTCGATCTGCTCTACGTCACGCCCGAACGCATCGCGACGGAGGGCTTCTGCCAGATGCTCGGTCGGGCAAGGATCGCGCTTTTCGCGATCGATGAGGCGCATTGCGTTTCTCAATGGGGTCATGACTTCCGGCCGGAATATCGCGATCTGGGCAAGCTTGCCGGGCTTTTTCCCGGCGTGCCGCGCATCGCGCTGACGGCGACGGCCGACCCGCATACTCGCGACGACATCATCGAGCGGCTGGCTCTGGACGATGCGGCGGTCTTCACCACCAGCTTCGACCGGCCGAACATCGCCTACGAGATCGTCGAGCGCGACCAGCCGCGCCAGCAATTGCTGCGCTTTCTCGATGGCCATCGCGGCGACAGCGGCATCGTCTACTGCCTTTCCCGCGCCAAGGTCGAAGACACGGCCGAGTGGCTGAACGGGCAGGGCATTCGTGCGCTTCCCTATCATGCCGGCATGGATCGATCGCTTCGCGACGCCAATCAGGATGCGTTCCTCAAGGAAGAGGACCTGTGTCTCGTCGCGACCGTCGCTTTCGGCATGGGGATCGACAAGCCGAATGTGCGCTATGTCGCCCATCTCGACCTGCCGGGATCGGTGGAGGCCTATTATCAAGAAACGGGCCGCGCCGGGCGCGATGGCCTGCCGTCGAACGTCTGGATGGCCTACGGCATGGCCGACGTCATCCAGCGGCGGCGAATGATTGACGAAGGCGGTGCGTCCGAGGAAATCAAGCGCGTCGAACGGGCGAAACTCAATTCGTTGCTCGCGATCTGCGAAACGGCGGGATGCCGGCGCCAGTCCATTCTGGCGCACTTCGGCGAGGCCCATGGCGGCGCCTGCGGCAACTGCGACACCTGCCTCAAGCCTGTCGAGACGTGGGACGGCACGGAAGCGGCGATCAAGGCGCTCGCCGCGGTCTATCGCACCGGCGAACGCTTCGGCACCGGCCATGTCATCGATGTGCTGATGGGGACAGTCAACGAGAAGACCGAGCGCTTCGGACATGTCGACATGCCCGTCTTCGGCGCGGGCAAGGATATTCCCGCCCGCACATGGCAATCGATCTTCCGGCAATTGCTGGCGAACGGCTTCTTGAGCGTCGATCATACCGCTTTCGGCGCCATGAAGCTTGAGGAGCAGGCGCGGCCGGTCTTCAAGCGCGAGCGGCAGGTCTTCTTCCGCAAGGATCGGCCCGAGACGGGTCGCCGCGGCAAAAAGGCGGGGCGACCGGAGAAGCAGGCCCATGGCCTTGCCGGCGATGCGCAGGCTCTGTTCGATGCACTGCGGGCCGAGCGGACGCGGATTGCCCGGGAGTTGGGCGTGCCGCCCTATGTCGTCTTTCCGGATACGACGCTTATCGCCTTCGCGACGGAACGGCCGAAGAGCCGCAAGGATCTTCTTGGGATATCCGGCGTTGGGCAATCGAAGCTCGAGCGCTACGGCGAGGCGTTCCTGGCCGTCATCGCGGAATTCTCCGGGCGGTGACAGGCTGCGATCGCTGCCGCGCGCGGCGACCGCAATCCTACATGCGTACGGTCATGCCGCCGTCGACGGTCAGCACATGACCGTTGACGAAGGAGGCCGCGTCGCTGGCGAGAAACAGCGCGGCACCGGCGATCTCGTCCGGCCGTCCCCAGCGCTGGACCGGAATGCGCTGGCGTACGAAGGGGAGAAGCTCTTCATTCGCGGCCATGGCGGCATTCGTTTCCGTTGCGAACCAGCCGGGAGCGATTGCGTTGCTGGTAATGCCGTAAGGGCCGAACTCCACCGCCATGCCGCGCATCAGGCCCGTCAACCCCTGCTTGGCGGCGGGATAGACACAGTCTCCGGGCATGACGACATGGCCGCTGATCGACGTAATGGAGATCAGCCGCCCGTGATTGTGTCGCTTCATCAATCGGGCGGCATCGCGGGAGAGCATGATCGAGGCGGCCAGATCCGTGTTCAGCAAAGCGAGAATCGCTTCGTCGTCAAAGTCGGCGAGGGCGCGCCTGTCGCGTGCGCCGACATTGTTGATCAATATGTCGAGCCGACCGTGTTTCGCTTCGATATCAGCCATCGTCACGCGCTGCGCCTCGCGGTCGGTAACGTCGAAGGCGGCGGCTTCGGCCAAGCCGTTTCGCTTTTGGATCGCCTCGACGGCCGCTTCCAAAGTGGCGGCCGTTCGTCCGTTGACGATGACATGAGCGCCGGCATCGGCAAGGGCTTGGGCTATCTCGAACCCAAGTCCGCGTCCGCCGCCGGTCACGAGAGCCACGCGTCCTTTCAGCGAAAATCTATCGAATATGCTCATGATATCCCCTTCCTTCACTCAGGGTCGCGGTTGCCTCTTCGGAGAAATAATGGACTCAGTCAAGTAATTTTTGCAATAGGGACGGGTGCGGATCATTATGGCGGGCTCTTCATCCCCATCACGAGGACGGATTTTTCGTTATGGGAGGGCATATCGCGCCCGCGTCATAGCCCCATGTATTTTTGCCGCTGGCGAATGCGGCAGCTGTGCTAATGCTATGTTATCACTCGGCCTGTTTCCGCCATGACCAGTAACGGAATGCGACAATGACCTCTGAATTCCTATCGCACCTGCGCAACGAGCTCGCCGGCCTGAAAGAAGCCGGCCTTTACAAGTCCGAGCGCATCATCACCTCGAAGCAGGCCGGCGAAATCGCCGTTGCCGGCGGTGCGCGCGTCCTCAACTTCTGCGCCAACAATTATCTGGGGCTCGCCGACAACGAGGAGCTTGCCGAGGCGGGAAAGAGAGCGCTCGATCGCTATGGCTACGGCATGGCTTCGGTTCGCTTCATTTGCGGCACGCAGGAGGAGCACAAGCAGCTGGAGGCGCGGATTTCCGCCTTTCTCGGCATGCAGGATACGATCCTCTATTCCTCTTGCTTCGATGCCAATGGCGGTCTGTTCGAGACGCTGCTGTCGGAAGAGGACGCCATCATCTCGGACGCGCTCAATCATGCCTCGATCATCGATGGCGTGCGGCTCTCCAAGGCGAAGCGCTTCCGCTATGCCAACAACGACATGGCAGCACTTGAAGAAGAGCTGAAAAAGGCCGAGGGCAGCCGCTTCAAGCTGATCGCGACCGACGGCGTGTTCTCCATGGACGGCATTATCGCCAATCTCGGCGGGGTCTGCGATCTGGCGGAAAAATACGGTGCCATGGTCATGGTCGACGACAGCCATGCGGTCGGTTTCGTCGGCAAGCATGGCCGGGGCTCGCCGGAGCATTGCGGCGTCGAAGGCCGGATCGACATCATCACCGGTACGCTCGGCAAGGCGCTCGGCGGTGCTTCGGGGGGCTATACGTCAGCCAAAGGCGAGATCGTCGAGTGGCTGCGGCAGCGTTCGCGCCCCTATCTCTTTTCCAATACGCTGGCGCCCGTCATCGCCGCCGCATCGCTGAAGGTCTTCGATCTGATCGAGAACGGTGCAGACCTGCGGGCCAGGCTCAAGGGCAATGCCGAGCTTTTCCGCAGCGAGATGACGAAGCTCGGCTTCACGCTCGCCGGCGCCGATCACCCGATCATTCCGGTCATGCTCGGCGATGCGAATCTGGCGCAGGACATGGCGGCGCTGATGCTGAAGAAGGGCGTCTACGTCATCGGCTTTTCCTTCCCGGTCGTTCCCAAGGGGCAGGCACGCATCCGCACGCAGATGTCGGCCGCCCATTCGAAGGCCGACGTCGAAAAAGCGATCGCAGCCTTCGCGGAAGCCGGAAGAGAACTCGGAATCATTTGAATTGGTTGGAGAGAGCCGATCATGTCGAACATGATGAAAGCGCTAGTCAAATCCAAGCCCGAAGTCGGGTTGTGGATGGAGCATGTCCCGGTTCCCGAGATCGGGCCGAACGATGTTCTGATACGGGTCAGGAAGTCGGCAATCTGCGGCACCGATGTCCATATATGGAACTGGGACCAATGGGCGCAGAAGACAATTCCCGTGCCGATGGTCGTCGGTCATGAATTCTGCGGCGAGATCGCCGAAATCGGCTCGGCGGTAACGAAGTATCACGTCGGCGAGCGCGTCTCCGGCGAGGGGCATATCGTTTGCGGCAAATGTCGCAACTGCCGGGCGGGCAGGGGCCATCTCTGCCGCAACACGCTCGGCGTGGGCGTCAACCGCCCCGGCTCCTTCGGTGAATTCGTCTGCATTCCCGAATCCAACGTGGTGCCGATTCCCGACGATATTCCCGATGAGGTCGCCGCGATCTTCGACCCGTTCGGCAATGCGGTCCATACCGCGCTCTCTTTCGATCTGGTCGGCGAGGATGTGCTCGTTACCGGCGCAGGGCCGATCGGCATCATGGGGGCGATGGTCGCCAAGCGCTCCGGCGCGCGCAAGGTCGTCATCACCGATATCAATCCGACCCGGCTGGCGCTTGCCCGTAAGGTCGGCATCGATCATGTCGTCGACGCTTCCAAGGAGAACCTCGCCGACGTGATGAAATCCATCGGCATGACCGAGGGTTTCGACGTCGGGCTGGAAATGTCGGGTGCGGCACCGGCCTTCCGCGACATGATCGACAAGATGAACAATGGCGGCAAGATCGCCATTCTCGGCATTGCGCCGGCCGGTTTCGAGATCGACTGGAACAAGGTCATCTTCAAGATGCTGAACCTGAAAGGCATCTATGGCCGCGAGATGTTCGAGACCTGGTACAAGATGATTGCCTTTGTGCAGGGCGGTCTCGATGTATCGTCCGTCATTACCCATCGCATCGGCATAGATGATTTTCGCGATGGCTTCGAAGCCATGCGTTCCGGCAATTCCGGCAAGGTCGTAATGGACTGGAATTGATGCCGTTTGGACACACTTGCGGTGCCGGCAATACCTGCCGGTGCCGGAAATGTGAGGCTTTATTTAGGATGCTCTTGTCATCGCGCGGGGACTTCCTAAATACGGGAAGCAATTGATTGCGGCGCGCGGAGCCTGTGGATAAGGCTTTTTCGCGTATTTAACGGGCTTTTTTGCTGGAAAAGCTTGACGAGAACCAAAATTCTGGGAATCACCGTTTGACTTCGGAAAGAACGGTAAACTGGATCGAGCGGATCACCTAATACCATGGCCGGAAATCCAAACGCAATCCAGCTTTGCAATCCGGTAGCGGTGATCGTGGTTAATCGGGCATTAAAGGTCATTCCGTTAGGTGTTCGTCGGTGAGTCGCGGCTGGTGCAGGGCGCGCCAGCCAGAGTGAATGTTTCACCGCGTATAAGTTTGCAGCGTCAGGGAAAGCGACGATATAGAGATGGCAACCAAGGTCAAAGAGAACGAAGAAGCTGAAGTCGAACGCGACGGCACCTCGGATGGCCCGCTTCTCGATCTTTCCGATGACGCGGTCAAGAAGATGATCAAGGCCGCGAAGAAGCGCGGCTATGTGACGATGGACGAGCTTAACGCTGTGCTTCCGTCCGAAGAAGTGACCTCCGAGCAGATCGAAGACACGATGGCCATGCTTTCGGACATGGGCATCAACGTCATCGAGGACGAGGATGTCGAAGAGGCCGGCGCTGCGGCCAGCGACGACGACGATGCCGGCGGCGACGAAGAGAGCGAAGGCGGCGAACTGGCCCCGACCAGCGGCTCCGCGCTTGCCACCGCGAAGAAGAAAGAGCCGACAGACCGCACGGACGACCCGGTACGCATGTATCTGCGCGAGATGGGTTCCGTCGAACTCCTGTCGCGCGAAGGCGAAATCGCGATTGCCAAGCGCATCGAGGCTGGCCGCGAAACCATGATCGGCGGCCTCTGTGAGAGCCCGTTGACGTTCCAGGCGCTCATTATCTGGCGCGACGAACTCAACGAGGGCACCACGCTGCTGCGCGAGATCATCGATCTCGAAACCACCTATTCCGGCCCCGAGGCCAAGGCTGCGCCGCAGTTCCAGAGCCCCGAGAAGATCGAGGCCGACCGCAAGGCTGCCGAAGAGAAGGAAAAGGCCCGCCGTGGCCGCGCTCCTTCCGGCGACGACGACATCACCAATGTCGGGGGCGAGGGCTTGCCGATCGAGGAGGAGGAAGAGGACGAGGACGAATCCAACCTCTCTCTCGCCGCGATGGAAGCCGAGCTTCGTCCGCAGGTCATGCTGACGCTCGACAACATTGCCGAAACCTACAAGAAGCTGCGCAAGCTGCAGGACCAGCAGGTCGAGCAGCGCCTGTCTGCTTCCGGCACGCTGTCTTCGGCGCAGGAGCGCCGCTACAAGGAACTCAAGGATGAACTGGTCAAGTCGGTCAAGTCTCTGTCGCTGAACCAGAACCGCATCGACGCTCTGGTCGAGCAGCTCTACGACATCAACAAGCGCCTCGTTCAGAACGAAGGCCGCCTGCTGCGTCTTGCCGAATCCTATGGCGTCAAGCGCGACAGCTTCCTCGAACAGTATCAGGGCGCTGAGCTCGATCCGAACTGGATGAAGTCGATCGGCAATCTGGCCGCTCGCGGCTGGAAGGAATTCGCCAAGAGCGAAAACACGACGATCCGCGACATCCGCCAGGAAATCCAGAACCTTGCGACCGAAACCGGCATTTCCATCTCGGAATTCCGTCGCATCGTTCATATGGTGCAGAAGGGCGAGCGCGAAGCGCGCATCGCCAAGAAGGAAATGGTCGAAGCCAACCTGCGCCTCGTCATCTCCATCGCCAAGAAGTACACCAACCGCGGCCTGCAGTTCCTCGACCTCATTCAGGAAGGCAATATCGGCCTGATGAAGGCGGTCGACAAGTTCGAATATCGCCGTGGCTACAAGTTCTCGACCTATGCTACCTGGTGGATTCGCCAGGCGATCACCCGCTCGATCGCCGACCAGGCGCGCACGATCCGTATCCCGGTGCACATGATCGAAACGATCAACAAGATTGTTCGTACCTCGCGCCAGATGCTGCACGAAATCGGCCGCGAGCCGACGCCGGAAGAACTGGCCGAAAAGCTCGCCATGCCGCTCGAGAAGGTGCGCAAGGTGCTGAAGATCGCCAAGGAGCCGATCTCGCTCGAAACGCCTGTCGGCGACGAAGAGGATTCGCACCTCGGCGATTTCATCGAGGACAAGAACGCGCTTCTGCCTATCGACGCCGCCATCCAGGCGAACCTGCGCGAAACGACGACCCGCGTTCTGGCCTCGCTGACGCCGCGCGAAGAACGCGTGCTGCGCATGCGCTTCGGTATCGGCATGAACACCGACCACACGCTCGAAGAAGTGGGCCAGCAGTTCTCGGTTACGCGCGAACGTATCCGCCAGATCGAAGCCAAGGCGCTGCGCAAGCTCAAGCACCCGAGCCGCAGCCGCAAGCTCCGCAGCTTCCTCGACAGCTAAGCCGCTATTGGCGCTGTTACGACATCGAGCCCGGTTCGCGAAAGCGAGCCGGGCTTTTCATTGAGAGTATCGGCTCAAGGTTCGCGTCATGGCAAGCAAGGCGGAGTTTTTGGAAATATCCCTGCCGGAACGACTGCGCGACCTCCTCGCGGGATACGCGTGGCGGCAGGATGCGCTCGGCCGTTCCTCGGCGCATGTCTTCCGGCTGGAAGCGGAGGGACGGGCTCCGGTCTATCTCAAGACCGAGCCTGCCGATCCCTTGGGTGAACTGGCCGGCGAGGTCGCCCGGCTGCGTTGGCTGGCGTCACAAGGGTTTGCCTGCCCGCAAGTCATCGCTCACGAGACGGATGGCGAGCGGGAATGGCTGCTGATGAGTGCGCTTGCCGGTGCTGATTTCGTTAGCGCAGACCAAGTGCCGCCGATCGAGCGGGTGCGCCTGCTGGCCCATGCCTTGCGGTGCTTGCACACCATCGACATTGCGACATGCCCCTTCGATCATCGGTTGGAGGCCAGAATTGGCGAGGCCAAGGCGCGGATGCTTGGCGGCCGCGTCGATGAGGATGATTTCGATGAAACCCGGTTGGGACGGTCGGCGCAGGATATTTTCCGGGAGCTAGAGGAGACAAGACCAAAGACGGAAGATCTTGTCGTCACTCATGGCGATGCCTGCCTTCCCAATTTCATGGCCGACGGTGCAAGTTTCAGCGGCTGCATCGATTGCGGCCGCCTCGGCGTCGCCGATCGCCATCAGGATATCGCGCTTGCCTGCGGCAGCATCGAACGCAACTTTGGGGACGGCTTCGTTGGCCTATTTCTGGAGGCCTATGGCGATTTTGAGCCACAGGCGGAAAAAATGGCTTATTATCGGTTGCTGGACGAGTTCTTCTAGCGGTGGATTTGCAGGTTCCCGCGCCGTGCGATCACGCAGGTTTGTTTTTGCGCCATTGCGGATCGCATGGATGCCTGACAAGTTCGATTTCGACAAATACCTCTTTCGGGGAGTGTTGTCGGATACCATATGTCTGCGGACCTGAGAGTCTTCTTGTCTATTTGCCGGTAAGGATCGAATGAATCGATGCGCAATTTCCTCTTGATCGCTTTCTCCGCACGAGCCATCCGCTGAACGATGGAACAGGCCGAGGCAAAACGGGATAAGGAGATGCGGCCGGGCTTTGTCCTGTCGATCCTCCTGCACGTCCTGTTTGTCGCCATTTTCCTGCTGCCGCTGCTGCCAGCGCCGCCGCAGGCAAAGCCGGAGCAGAGCGTCAACGTCGAGCTGGTGCCGCAGCAGGAGGAAAAACAGGAGCTTGCGACCAAGGCGAACGAGAAGCCCGATCAGCCTCCGAAGCCGACGCCAAAGCCTGATGAGAAGCCGCAACAGCAGACGGCCGACGCCAAACAGGAGCGACCGCAGCAGCCTCAGGGAAAGAAATCGGACGAGCAGCCGCCGAAGCAATCCGACCCTCAGGGCAAGCAACCCTCGGAAAAGCCCCCGGCCAAACCTGATGAGGCAAAGGCCGACAAGCCCGAAAAACCTGACGATCCCGGCGCCGATAAGCCTGTCGAGAAGGCCGAACAGCAACCTTCTGCGACGGAGACGCCCCTTCCGGATATGAAGGGCGATCAGAAGGACCCGAACACCACGCAGCAGCCCGAAACTTCGGAGCAGCCGAAAGACGATACGCCGCCGACGCCGGGCGATGCGAAGGCCGAGCAGGAGCAGGAGGCTCAGGCTGCAGCGGAGGCTGCTGCGCAAGCCCAAGCTCAGGCCCAAGCGGAGGCGGCGCAACAGGCGCAGGAAGCCCAACAGCAAGCTGACGCCAAGGACCAGCAAGCCAATGCGGTTCAGCCGCCGGCTAGCGATTCGGCCGAGAAAGCTTCTTCCACGGCCCCCGATGTGCTGGCGACCAACGAGCCTTCGGACTCGCAGGTGCAGCAGCCACAGGCCCCATCGACCGATCCGAACGATCCGCAGGCGCAACAGGCCGCACAGGCGCCCTCAACCGATCCGCAGCAGCAATCTCCTGCCCAGAAGGCAAAGGATCCGCCGCAGATCGTCGTTCCGGCGGTAAAGCCATCTCCGGCGCAGCAAAGCTCTCAGAGCCAGTCCGCTTCGAGTAGTCAAGGAGATCCGGCAAGTGGCACGGCATTGGTCACTGAACCGCAGTCGCTTAAATCAATTGTGCCTAAACGGGCCGTTCAGGCCAAGAAGCTTTATTCGGGTGCTGAGATGACTCGTCTCTCGAAGAGTGACTACGACGCCTGGAAGAAGCTGCCACGGCGCCAGCGAGTAAAATACCTCTGCAATTCTGAAGAGAAAATGCAGTTTGGTCGCGATTTTCGCGCAGTTGGATACGTTTACGCCAATTCAGCTCTGTCGCAGGCGATGCTTTCTGATATCAGCCTATTCGGTGACGGTGCTATAGTGCAAACTCCCAATGGTTGGCGGAGGGTGGCATTCACTTGCGAAGTGGATAGCGATGCCCTCAAGGTTATAGCTTTTTCTTACACGGACAGGGGGCTCCTTTCGCCAGATCAGCTCGATAAGCTAGGTTTTGTTGGAAATTGATGCGGCTCCTTTGGCGCATCCACCTGAAACAATAGTTTATTACAGACCCCAATCGAAATCCGGCTCATTTCATCATACAATTGGCTGTATCTACCTGATTCAGTGTCCTCCCATCGTTTCGTGACGTTTCCGATGTCTTCGATTACAGCCGATTCCAGCTCCGTGGCCGCGAGCCGCTCCACCTTGCGCGGTGTCCTTGTGGCATTCGCGGCCTATGTCGTTTTCGCCTTCAGCGATGCCTCGATCAAGATCCTGCATGGCGTCGTTCCATCCTATCAGGTGGCCTTTATCGGCGCGCTGTTCGGTTTTGCCGCCGTGCCTTTCCTGAAGCGGCGGGAGGACGGCTGGCTCGATATGGTGAGGACGTCGAGCCGTCCCTTCTGGCTGTTGCGCTTCATCTGCGGCGCGACGGGCGCCATCTGCTCGGTCATCGCCTTTACCAAGCTGCCGATGGCGGAGGCTTTCGCGCTGCTCTTCCTGCTGCCGTCCTTCGTGACGATTCTTTCCGTCATTTTTCTCAAAGAGGACGTGCGCTGGCAGCGCTGGACCGCCGTCATCCTCGGTTTCGTCGGCGTATTGATCGTCCTGCGCCCCGGCTTTCGCGAGCTGTCTATCGGGCATCTCTGCGCAGCTATCGGCGGTCTTGCGGGCGCGATCTCCATCGTCATCAATCGTGCGCTCGGCTCGAAGGAAAAACGCATCTCGCTCTACGGGGCCGGCCTCTTCGGGACGATGATCGTCAGCGGCTTCCTCATGCTCTCCGAAGTCACGATGCCCACGCCGACGCAATGGATTTTCCTGGCGAGCTATGGCCTGCTTGGCGCTTTCGGCAACGTCCTGCTGTTGAATGCCGCGCATATGGCGCCGGCCAATCTGGTCGCGCCGCCGCAATATAGCCAGATGCTCTGGGCCATCGCCTTCGGCTACCTGCTGTTCAACGACAGTATCGACATGCCGATGGCATTCGGCATCGTGCTTATCATCTTTTCCGGCCTGTTGACGCTGGCGCGGGAGCGCAGGCGCGGCACGCCGCTGCCGGCTGCTGTCGCCGGCAATGCGCAGGCGCCGCTGGCGACGGCGGCGGACATAAAGACCCCGGCCGACGTCTGAGCTTGTGTCCCGATCGGAGATGCGCAAAACTGCCTGTCACAGGCGATGATCGGTTGTCATCGCGTCGTTTGGGACGGCAGAGTTGGCTGCCAAAGGGGGGCGGATGAGGTCCGGCCAGTTCACGATATTCCGATCCAACACGGCCGGCATCGAGGTTGTGAGAGCCGAAACGGGCCACAGTTTTTCCAAGCATACGCATGATCAATTCGGCATCGGCATCATCGAAGCCGGCGCACAGGCATCGCTTAGCGGGCGCGGGATGGTGCGGGCCGAAGCGGGCGATATCATCAGCGTCAACCCGAACGAGGTGCATGACGGCACGCCTGTCGGCGAGAGCCGGGCATGGTCCATGCTTTATTTCGAACCCCGGCTCATCGGCGAGTTGTTGCGCGACATCGGCGAGGGCAGGTTTGGCGCGATGGAGTTTCCATCGCCCGTCATCCGCAACAGCGAGATGGCCACGCGTTTCAAAACCCTGTTCCCGCTTCTGATCGAGGCGGCTGCCCAGAATGTTCTTTTGCGGGACGGGCTGCTCTTGTCGCTCGTTGCCGGCGTGATGCGCCAGGGCGGAGGCAGATCGAGTGACAATGCCAGTCCCGCGGTCGTCAGCCGGGCGCGGGATCGCATCGATGACGATCCCGCCGCTCCCTTGACGCTTGCCGACCTTGCCGAGCTCTGCGGGTTGAGCCACTACCGCTTTCTGCGGGCTTTCGCCAAGGCGACGGGACTAACGCCCCATGCTTACCTCATGCAGCGCCGTATTCACGAGGCTCGGCGGCTGATCGCGGCTGGTACATCCTTGGCCGAGGCTGCCTTTGCCAGCGGCTTTGCCGATCAAAGCCACATGACTCGCCTCTTCGTGCGCAATTTCGGCATCTCGCCCGGTGCCTATGCAGCGGCCATGGGGTGAGGCGTCTGCAATTTTGTTCAAGACCGGGAGGTGAGGATGCGGTTTTCTGCTGGGGAAGCAGGAGCAGCAGAAGGAGGCATCATGTTTTTCCGCCATTCGAACGAGATGTGGGCCGGGTTCCCCGAACTGGTCGCCGGCACGCTGTTGGCCGAAGGGATCACCGCGACCGCCGATGCCATCAATCCCATCGCCAGATATCATGCGGCCGCTGCGGAACGGCTGGCGCAGGGTCCGGAAAGCGAGATGCCGGAAATCCAGGCATGGCGGCGCGGCTTCTCTAGGATGGGATTGAAGCCGACGCAATATCGCTGTGCGTCCGAAGCGCTGCTTCGCCGCTTTCGTCAGGAAGGGACGCTGCCGCGGCTGCATCCGCTCGTCGACCTCTGCAATGCGGCCTCGATCGCCTTCGCCATTCCTGTCGCCGTTTTCGATCTATCGAAAGTGTCGGGCGATCTCGAGGTGCGGCATGCCGATGGCAGCGAATCCTACCTGACCTTCGCCGGGGAGATGGAGCACCCTGAGGCGGGAGAAGTGATCTTCGCCGATACGGCCGGGCAAGCACATGCCCGGCGCTGGACCAACCGGCAGAGCGGCCTTTCCGCCGTGCGCGACGATACGCGCTCGGTACTGATCGTCGCGGAAGCGATGCATGACTCGGCAGGCGACGACGTTCCGCGGCTGATCGGTGCGATTGCCGCCGATCTGGCGGCCATCTGGTCGATCGAGGCCAGACGAGGTCTCCTCGATGTTTCTTCACCGCGATTTGATCTGTCACCTGCGATGAATTTGCAACCGCAGCAGAAACGAGATTGACAAGACGTGCGTTCAGGCAGAGCAGGGGGGCAGTAGAATTTCCGACGGTTGAGAAAACAGGTCTGCCAGCGTCCATGCCGGCGGACGAAGAAGGCTCATGGATACCCTGCAAAACCTTGACCGGCCCGGCGTGCTCGGTCACCCCGGCTATCGTTCGTTCGTTGCGTCGCGTGTCTTTTCCTCGATAGGTTTTCAGGCGGTGACGGTCGCCATGGGCTGGATGATCTACGACCAGACCCACAGCGCCTTCTACCTCGGCCTCGTCGGCTTCTGCCAGTTTCTTCCCATGGTCATCCTGACTTTCGTCGTCGGTCATGTCGCCGATCGGTTCGATCGGCGCCGCATCGGCCTTGCCTGCCAATTGATCGAGGCGCTGACCGCCGTGGTGTTGGCTGTGGCCGTCTGGCAGCATTGGATAGGGCCGGCGGGCATTCTGGCCGCTGTTGCCGTCATGGGGGCCGCGACGGCCTTCGAGCGTCCGACGATGGCGGCGCTGCTGCCCAATATCGTGCCGTCGTCACTGCTGCAGGTTGCCATCGCCACCTCGACTTCCATGATGCAGACCGCCTTCATCATCGGTCCATCGCTCGGCGGCCTGCTTTATGGCGTCAGCCCGGTCGTGCCGTTTGCGGCTTCCGCCGTGCTTTACGTCATCGCGAGCTTCAACGTCATTTCGATCCGGCTCGAGCGGCTGCAGTCGCCATCGCGCGAGCCGATGACCCTGAGCTCCGTCTTCGCCGGGGTTTCCTTCATCCGGAGCCGGCCTGTCATGCTGGGTACGATCTCTCTCGATCTCTTTGCCGTTTTGCTTGGCGGCGCGACGGCGCTGCTGCCGATGTTTGCGCGCGATATCCTGCATGCGGGTCCCTGGGGGCTCGGCCTGTTGCGCGGTGCGCCGGCGGTCGGGGCGCTGATCATGTCGATCTGGCTGGCGCGACGGCCGCTGCAGACCGATGTCGGCAAGAAGATGCTGTTTGCAGTGCTTGTTTTCGGCGTTGCCACGATCGTGTTTGCAGTGTCGAGCAACATAATTCTTTCGGTTGCCGCGCTCTTCGTCGTCGGTGCTTCCGATACGGTGAGCGTCGTCGTGCGTAGCTCGCTCGTGCAACTCCTGACGCCGGATGCCATGCGCGGTCGCGTCAATGCGGTGAATTCGCTGTTCATCGGCACATCCAATCAGCTTGGCGAGTTCGAGTCGGGCATGCTTGCCAGTGCGCTTGGGCCGGTCCTGACCGGCATCGTCGGCGGCGTCGGCACCATCGTCGTGGTGCTGCTCTGGATGCGGCTCTTTCCGGACCTGACCAAGGTCAAGACGCTCAAAGGCTAGCGCCTTCCATCCTGCCGACGCGTTTCCTCGATCACGCTTAGGCCAACGTCCCGCAGCAAATGTTTGTTTGCCACAGGCAAGATATCCCGTTTACGGCTATTTTGCGCCTGCCGTTCTGCATCGTTTTTCGGAACCAGGCGCGCGATCCAGCGCTTTACGCGGAGACCATGAAAGATCTTCATCTGTCGCGGCTTTCAAAATTTTTCGACAAATGAAGGAATGCGCTTTAATCGATGCCATGTATAATGAAGCCTCTTACGCGGAAACATGCAGTATTTTCATGGGAAAAAGGCCTCTTCCACCGTTGTCTGTGCTGCAGACATTCTGCGCCATTGCGCAGACTGGCGGTTTCGGGCGCGCTGCGGAGCAGATCGGGCAGACGCAGACGGCTGTCAGTCATCAGCTTGCGCAACTGGAAGGATGGATCGGGGGACGATTGTTCGATCGGGGCCGAAATGGCGCCAGACTGACGCCGTTGGGTGCCCGCCTGCATTCCGCAATCGCCGGCACGATCTCCGATCTGGAGGCGGCGCTCTATCAGGCGCGTGCAAATGTTTCGATCCGCAGCGTGACGGTTTCCATGTCGCCGGAGTTTTCCAGCCAATGGCTGGCGGCGCAGCTGCCGGATTTCTGCAGGCGGCATCCGGAGATCGAGGTGAAGGTGGCCGTTGGCTATCAGCGCCCGGATTTCCAGCCCGGTGGCGTCGATCTCGCCATCTGGCTCGGCCGTGCCGCTGCAGGGCTTACCCATGAGGAGTTGCTGACGGACGAGGAGTTTGTCGTCAGTTCGCCGGCACTATCCAGGCAATTGCCGCCCCGCGAGGCGATAAGAGCCGCTCCGCTCCTGCGATATGCCGGCATGCGGCACACCATATTGGATTGGCAACGCTGGTACGAGCAGATTGTCGGCAGTAACGACGCAGCGGCAGATGCAGTCTTCGATATCGCGCGAGCGGTGGAGGAGGCTCCTTTATTCGAGTCCTTCACCGACATGCTTGACGCCTGCCGGCAAGGGCGCGGGTTCGCTCTCGTTCGCAGTTCGCTGGTTGCACGCGACCTTGCCGAGAAAACGTTGGTGCGATGCTTTGTAGAGGTGCAGCCGGCTGCCGTCGGCTACAATCTTCTCTATCCGCCAAATGCTTTGCAAAATCCGGCCGCAGCCCTGTTTCGCAACTGGCTGCTCTCGCAAATCCGGTCGGCGGCCCGGGCGTAGCCGCGTATCAATCGCGCAGCCGGATCAGGCCGGCCTCGGTCGGTGCGAAGCCGAGCTTTCGATAGAAACCGGTCAGGTGCGGCTCGAAATCGACATGCAGCCATTCCGCGCCGCGGTCGCGCGCCAGCATTTTCGCCCGTTCGATCAGGTTGCTCGCGATGCCTCTGCCACGAAAGGCCGGATCGACGCATGTATCGAGAATGAAGGCGTGAATGCCGCCATCCCAGGCGACATTGACGAAGCCAATCAACGCAGAGCCCGCAAATGCGCCGACATGGGCGAGATTTCTGGAGAGGATCGGCTGGAAATCACGCGGCCTGGAGCGACCCCATGCCGTCGTCCAGAGGGCATTGAGGGCCTCGTTTTCAAGGTCCGGATCGTGCCTGTATTCTATGTCCATTGCGCATTCCTCTGGATGGACCGCTTGACGAACCCTTCATACTTGCAGCCCGGCGGCCGGAAAGCGGAAAAATATACGCGGCCCATGTCGGATCGCGCCGTCGTCGGCCGTCCTTTGAAGGCGAGCATAGAACAAAGGAGGAAAAAATGTCCTATGTCGACGGTTTCATTGTCGCCGTGCCGAAAGACAAGATCGAAGCTTACAAGGATTTGGCGCGCATGGCCGGAGCGGTCTGGCGGGAGCATGGTGCGCTGACCTATGTAGAAGCCATCGGCGACGATGTGCCTTACGGCGAACGCACATCCTTCCCGCGCGCAGTACAGGCGACGGAAAACGAGGTCGTGATATTTTCGTGGATCACCTATGAATCGAAGCAGAGCCGCGATGCGATCCTGGCGAAGGTCATGGCCGATCCGCGCTTGAAGGACCAGATGGAAAATATGCCCTTCGATGGCAAGCGCATGATCTACGGCGGTTTCAACATTGCCGTCGAGGTATAGGCTGCGGCGGCGGTCGGGCTTGACATTCCGGCCGCTGCGCCCGACCTGATGCGGATCGCTGTCGCCATATCGGGGGATGCCATGCCGCAAACCGTTGTCACTTTGTCCACTCACGGCCAGGGGCTTTATGAGTTCACCGATGAGGCTGCGGAATTCGTCCGGAAGGTGGCGGGCGGCGATGACGGCCTCCTGACGGTATTTGTCCGCCATACCTCCTGTTCCCTCCTGATTCAGGAAAATGCCGATCCCGATGTGAAGACCGATCTCAAAGCTTTCTTCAGCCGTCTTGTGCCGCCATCTTCCGACCCGTCGATGGGGTGGATCGTACACACGATGGAGGGGCCGGACGATATGCCGGCGCATATAAAGTCCGCGCTGACGCAGGTTTCGATCGGTATTCCCGTGATGCGTGGCCGGCTGGCGCTGGGCACCTGGCAGGGAATCTATCTTTTCGAGCATCGCGACCGGCCGCATCGGCGCGAAATCGTGCTGCATTTTTCCGCCTGAACGAAGAGTTAGTCCTGCGTCAACTGGTTGTTAACCCTCATGAATACAATCTGAACGGACAATTCGCGTTCGGTTCAGCTTGGCTGACCTAACGTGGCCCCAATCCCAAAGGCAAGGCATCGCCCGATAACGGGATTGCAACGATCCACAGCAAGGATTTGAAGGAGAAACACCATGACCAATCTTTTCGCCAAGGCAGGCATTGCAGCTATCATCGCGCTCGGTGCCATTTCTGCAACGGCCGTTACTGCATCGGCCAATGATTTCCATCCGGGCATTCACCAGGTTCGCTACGACCACGCGCGCGGTCGCACTTGCTCGCCGGGCCTCGCCGTTCAGAAGGCACGCGGCATGGGCTTGCGCCGCGCTCGCGTCGACAACATCACGCCGCGCCGCGTCGTGGTCGAAGGCTTCGGCCGCCGCGGTCCGGATCGGGTATTCTTCGCCAATGTGCCGGGTTGCCCGCTGATTCGCCGCTAATCGCACCGATCGGGTTTTCCACATTTATTCGATGGATTCGAAGCCGCCTCCGAAAGCGAGGCGGCTTTATTTTTTATCTGTGCTATTATCGGCCATCTGGTGTGATTTTCGCGTTCATTGTAGCTGAATAGTGAATGAATGGCTGATTCTGAGCTCGTTCAGTATCGCGGCGCTATTGCTTGGGCGTTCGCTCGGTAAATTTGCGGATATGGGGAAGCCTCTTCGCTTCATGGAGAACACGATGAAACAAATGCTGGCAAGGTTGGGGGTCGCCGCTTGCGTTGCCGTGACCGCGTTGTCGGGTGCCGCGGATTTTGCCTTTGCGCAGGGTATGGATATTTATGTCGGTCCGGGCCGGCATCGGCCGCCACCGCCGGATTACGATCGGCCGCCGCCGCGCTTTGATCGCCGTGGCTGCGATCCGCGTCAGGCCGTCGATGTCGCTCGCAGCTATGGCTTGCGCCGTGCCCGTGTCGTGGATGTGACGCCGCGGCGTGTCATCGTCGATGGTTTCGGCCGTCGCGGTCCGGATACGATGATGTTTGCCAATGTTCGCGGTTGCCCGCTGCTTGGCCGCTGACAAGCATTGCGGGCGCATGTAGCGTCCGCTTTCATTCTCCGACCTTTTCGCCTTTTTTGGCGGGGGCCGCGAAACCGCCCTTTGCTCGACCTTGATGGCTCTGAGCGAAGGGCGGTTTTGTTTTGGCTACTGCTGGATTGCGTAGGTGATGCTGACCGATGCGTTGTACTCGTTCTCGCCGGTGGCGACGGGGACGGCCTTGTCCATTGGCGCCGCAGCGGCCATGGCACGCATGTAGGGCTGCGGCGGGGCTGCGACGCGACCCTCATGGATCGCAATGAGGCGGCCGAGCTTGACGCCGGCCGCGTCCGTCAAGGTCTTGGCCTTTGCGGCGGCATCGGCGACCGCATTCTTGCGGGCTTCTTCGAGAACCGCATCCGGCTTGTCATTGGTGAACTGAATATCGCCACCCTGGTTGATGCCGAGCTTGACTGCCTGGTCGAGCAGCCCGCCAAGCTTGGAGAGATCCCGCACGCGAACGGTGAGGCCGTTCGTCACCTGATAGCCGTTCAGGACCGGCGGCTGGGCGTGGCCGTCCTTGTCGTTCGGATAGGTATATTGCGGCTGGATCGAGAAGCCCGAGGTCTGCAGGTCGCGCTCGGCAATCCCGCTTTCTTTCAGCGTCGCCAGCACCGCACCCATGGCCTTGTTGTTCTGATCGAGCGCATCCTGCGCGGCTTTCGCCTGCTGCACGACCGACAGCTTCACCACAGCCATATCCGGCGCAACGGCGGCATGTCCTTCGCCGGTGACGGTGATGACAGCCTCGCGGGGCTTGGCATCTTCGGCAAATGCCGCAGCCGCGGGCACGAAGAAATTGGCGCTGACAAGAGCGGCAAGAGTAAAATCTCTGGTTTTCGTCAGTAGCATGGTTCGTTCCTTGGTTGATATTCCCTCGGGATTCGCTTTTGCGGATTGATTGTGAAGGTATTACGGCAGTCCCTTGTCGGAAAAGAGAAATTGGGTTAGAGCCAAATCGACTTCGGAGAACCATTGCTCCGGAGTCGCAAGCGCGACGTCTTTTCTCGTGCCGGGCCTGTAGCTCAATGGTTAGAGCCGGCGGCTCATAACCGCTTGGTTGGGGGTTCGAGTCCCTCCGGGCCCACCAGTTAAATCAAGGGCTTAGCGCGGATTCTTCCTTATCTGGCTAAGCCCTTGTGCATTTTTGGGCAACATTTTGGGCAGCATTAGATAGGCGATTGAAGCCGCGTTTCGAACTGGTCAATGTCCAATTCCAGGCTGAAGCGGTTCCGGCCAAGGCGCTCGACGACGTATTCCGTCTTGCGAGCTTTTGCCTCTTTGGTCTGACATGGAAACTTGAGCAACTCATTGAATGCAGCCGTCTCGGCATCATCCGCCGCCTGCGTCTCTTCCTCCGGAGCATCGGCAGGATCGGCGACAGCTGCGAATGCTGCCAGCGCTGCACGATGTGCCTCGATGCAGTCGTTCAGGTTCTCAAGCTCCTGCACGGGAGCCGGAAGCTTTTCCAGATAGGCCAGAGCGACCGTGAGCATCGTCTTGGCGAGAGGCGATGTCTGGAACATCATCAGCTCCGTATCAGCGAGCCGAAGAGCGGCCATCGCGCTTTCCCACGTCGTTGTCGGCTCCGTCCACGCGTCCAGCTTGTCGAGCGTGCAGCCGACCATCTCCTGCCACAGGGCATCGTCACCGGTCGTAGGGTGATCGTCGTATGCCTTCACACCAGCGTGGTAGGCGTTGATCAGGTCGAGAAGGGGATCAGCGCTCATCGTGCGGCCTCCCGATGGGCGTCGAGCATCGCGCAAGCGTGTGTCAGCCTCGCGCGCGCTTCCGACACGCCCTCTTGAAGCGCATTGATCTCGCCATCGGGCTCGCTTGCCATTGAGTCCAGAGCGAAATTGATTACATCGAGCATCCCTCTGGTATGGCCGAGTTGATCGACAACATCGATGAGTGAAGGCACGCCTTCGGCGGCGGCCGGAACGGGTTTGTTCGGCATGGCATTTCTCCTCTGTTTCTATGTGCATAATTATTGCCACGCTTAATCTTTTGTCAATAGATATTGTAATAGTTATTGCACCATAAATGAGATCGGTATATTTTCCGAACATCGAAGGAGATTATCTTTATGGGTAGGCCGCCAGTCCCAACGCACCTGAAACGCGACAAGCGCCTTGTGGTGATGCTGACCGAGGAAGAGACAGCGCAGCTTGCCAGGGCCGCTGGGAAAGCCGGAACGGCTTCCCTAAGCGATTGGGTTCGAGAGGTATTGCTTGCTGCCGCAAAGCCGCGCGATTAAAGCAATCGAAGCGGGATATTGACTGAACTCCACGCAATCTGACAGTGTGTCTCACGCGTCGAGGCTCACCCATGATCAGATTAGCGACAGCAACAAGTATCTTCCTTTTGGCGTGGACAGAATGTCACGCGTTAGATTTGATGTGTTCCGAATTCAGGCCCATGCTCCAAGATCGTCAGCTTGAGCGGCCTACGATGCCAGATTGCGCTTCAACAAGTTATCCGTTTTCGGACAGCTACGAATTCGATAACTGCAAACGCCAAGTCGAAGACTACAGATCGAAGCTCAACAGCTATCTGTCGTGCCTGCGAAGTGAGTCCGCAGACGCGATCGCGGAGTACAACGACCTTGTCGCGGCGTTCAACAGGAAAGCGCAACAATGACGGCAAGAAAGGACTGCCTGTTTCTCACGGACGCGGAGATCGCGCCGCGGGTTGGGATGTCGGCCGCGGACTTCGAGGATTCCATTCCAACGCTTGAACGATCCAGCTTCCCCTTGAAAGATCCGCTGTTCAACAACCGCCGATATGGGCCGGCGATAGTGGCGTTCCTCGATCGGCGGGCGGGTTTGAACTCGTCCTTTGTCCGGAAGCCATTCCCAACGCTGCAAAAGAAAGGTCACGAGGTATGGTGAGAGGAGAGCGATGAAAGGGGAGAGCCATAATGGCAGATAGTTACGAGGAGCTGTCGAAGCTCTCTGCAGACGTCTTAAAGCAACGATACGACAGGATCGCAAAGTCAACGCAAGAGGGCCTCTCCTTCTATCGCGAAGAGATTGCACGACGAGAAGCGGATGCCCAAAACCAGATCATGCTCGCCTTCACCAAACAAGTTCGAGATATGACGAGGTGGATCACCGGAATGACGGCCCTGGTCCTTGTCCTGACTGTTCTGAACGTCTTTCTGGTATGGCCGAAATGACCGCTGTTCCCGTTTGGATTCAGATTTTGCAGGCGCTTTTGACCCCAGCGATCGCCGTTGCAGTGGGCATCATTGGTTTCCTTCAATGGCGCACAGCTCATCAAAAGGTTGTGCTGGAGCTTTTTGACAAACGGCTTGCCATTTTAACTACAGCCCGATCTGCGGCGATCACAGTGTTGAAGACCAAGAAGTTTGATGAAGCTCGACCACATGCCGTTGATGCGGCGATCCGGAGCAGGTTTCTTTTTGGAAAAGATGTTGTGGCTATGCTCTGGGAATTCCAAGGTGATGTTTATCGTGCGACGAGCGAAGGCGATATGTTCGAAGGGCTGAAACACCCCGGGCAATCTTCCGCCCAGAGAAGAACGCTAGCGATCGAAGCTTCGCAAAAGATCCTCTCAGAGCTGAATACTGCTGCCGAACCCTACATGAAGATGGATCAGAAGCGCGTTCGAACGCCGCGCGAGTGGTTCCAAGATCGCAATCGCCAGCGTTTGAGCTACGCCGACGAAGACAGAGGTGAGTAATGCAAGATCTCACGGAACTTGAACGCGCCACATATCGAGCCGATGCGGCGGAATACTTTCTCGCTCTTGCACTTCGGCATGTGATGGCGGAAGCCAAGCGCCTACCAGTTGACGACCCGCCCAGCGAACTTGAGCTGATCGTCAAGGCGTGCGGAGCCTTGAACGGCCTGTCAGAGGGTGAGGGCCGGGAATTTTACATTGCGAACCATCAGGACGATCCCGCCGGCTTCGACGAGGAAACAACCAGGCGCTTTCCGATCTACGAAGATATGGCGCACCGAATGATGAAGTTCCTCTCCGGCAGCACGAAGACACTTTGGCCGCAGCAGGTGCAGTGACCAGCTATTTCTTTTTCTTCTTCCACGGCTCTTCCTCATCAAGGCCAGGCGGGGCGCGCAGCATGCTGTCGTCTTTCCCCATACCGTAGCGCCGATCGAGGAAGACCCTGACGGCAGGCCAGTAGCGGCGCTTGCCGAATAGAGGATCTGGGACAGGAAAGCCCTGGCGTGTCAACTCGGGCACGATGGCCTTGAATTCTTCTGTGCTGATCCCGATGCGCTCGGCGCATTGGGCATCGGTAACGAATAAGGCGTCTGATTTTGACATGGAATATGCGCTCGATGATGATCCAAAGATAAACGTATAACATGCTGATTGGTCGAGAAGGTCGATACATTTCAAGGCCATACAGGCGCCCAAAAGTTGTAACTTGACACATGACGGACGTGTGGCAAGGTTGTACACGGGCTGGAGGAATAACAGGCCCGCGCAAGATAAATCGCCGAAAGTGCGATGCTAGTGTGAGGGGAATATGGAAGCTGTCAACATGTCGCAGCTCGGAGACGTTGTTCTCCGAGGGATGAATGACGAAATTGCAAAGCATTTCAACGCTGACGTAGTTTTTATCAAATCGGGTATGCATGCGCCGCTTGATGAGCAGTTCCGGATCGCGGTCGAAAACCTCAAAGCTGGGGTGAGCCCTGCGGATGAGAAAGCCACCTTGGTCGTGGTCTTGGAAACGGGCGGCGGCTTCATCGAGACCGTGAAGCGAATGGTCGATGTGATGCGGCGTCATTACCAAGAAGTCTTTTTCATCATCCCAAATTTCGCCTATTCAGCGGGGACGGTGCTCGCTTTGTCGGGCGATAAAATCTTCATGGATTATTATTCAATTCTTGGTCCAATCGATCCTCAGTATGCCGACGACAACGGCGAAAGCATGCTGCCGGGGGCTGGATACCTTGCAAAATTCGAAGAGCTGGTAGACCGTATCAACAGATCTAAGGCAAAGGGACCAAATGCAAATCGCGCGGAATTAGCCTATCTAATCAAGAGGTTCGATCCAGCGAAGCTTTTTCACATCGAGCAAGCGATTGAGCATGGTCAGGCGCTTATTGAAGAATGGCTCCCGAAATACAAATTTAAGAACTGGACAACGACTCAATCCGCGGGCAAACCGGTCACACTTGCATTGAAAAAGCAGCGCGCTAAGTCAATTGCAAAGACCTTGGGCGATGCCACTAAATGGCATAGCCATGGTCGAGGTATTTCGATGGACGAGCTCATGCACGATGACATCAAGCTGCTAATCGATGATTTTGGTGCCGATGAGGCCCTGAGCACGACCATTCGGAACTATCACGGTATGGCTATCGACTACGCGCGTCAGCTCCAGTTACGTGGTTTCTTGCACACGAAAAACGGCATGAGGAGGATATAATGACCAAGATCAGCAGTGTCGAAGAAGACATGAAGTTAATCGAGAGATGGCAGAAGAAGTTTGCGGATCTCCGTAAAGACGCAGATATCCTCGATTTGGAATATATCGATGAAATAGTTGACGTCCCAATCCGCGACGAAGCCGTGCGGCTACCTTACGAGGATTTGTCACCTCGACCGAGCTACGAAAATGCCGTCTCCTTGAGTTGATTGCGAAGCCGGAGAGAAATCTCCGGCTTTTCCATGCGAGACGATTAGAGTTTTCTTAGACGACCCTGGACTGCTTCAGCCGCTCAATAGCCGCGTCGAGGATATTCCGATCTTGCCCCAGGCGATTGACCAGATCGGCGTTGGCAATCGGCTCGCCTGTCAAGTTGAGCGGGCGCCCATCCTGAAACTGGTTCGTACGACGAGGAATGCGCTGGCCATAGATGACAACGGACCCGGTGACCGCCGTGTTCATGTTCACGATGGCATCATAGGATAGGCCATCGAGATAAGTCGCTGCTACGGTGAAATCCGTCCGAGTCACGCCGTTGACGACAACCTTCAGATCGGTGTTGTCAGCCAATGGGAAATTGATAGGAAACGCCGTTGTGGGCGTTGCCGGCGCATAGCTCGTCTTGCGAGAAGATGATGTGATCGGTGCCATGGCCGGGATAATCAGCGGGCCGTGAAGTTGCTGCAAGCACAGCTTTCTCAGTGCCTTCGGGCTTTCCTCCACCACGAATCATTGTTTTCGGAAGCGCTGACATGAGCAAGGTAATTTTTATTTATTTTCTTGTGAACGTAGTGAAAACCGCTTTGTCACCGCAGAGCTTTGATCTAACAGCGATTCTTTTTTGAAGGGCTGGTGACAGTCAAAAATGCGATTCGAAGTCAATTGCCAACCCTTAATTTTGTGTAAAATTCCTCGTTGATTTTGCTCAGTTTTCAGTTCTGATAGCAAAAGGCCGAGGCAACGACTGTGTCTCACGAACACTTCATCGTCGCACCTCGGCCTTGGTACGGGTATGCAGGATACCTGCAACCGCGCGGGGGAGTGGGCCACTGCAATGGTCCACTCTCAAGCGGATTAAATACCTTTCGCGATGCACATGCAATAATTGGGTTCAGCTCCGCAAGCTCACGCTCGTAAATTTCGGTGGCGGCGCGGGAGTTCGACCAACACCAGTGCGACACGCAATCCACCGATCCAAAGTGGCAAGATCTCGGGGCCGGCGCCACGGCCATAGGGACGGCCCCAGTTTTCAAGCTTGTTCGTATAGCCTTCTTGCATGCCAGTGATGGCATCCACTTCCATGACGCTTAGTTTCAGCCGCTCACGCTGCTTGCGGAGCGCCTGAACGAGATCGCCGTAATCGCTGATGGGACCCGACACGACTTCATAGCCAGCGGCCGACTGCGGCATATCGAGATCTATGCCTTGCTGCCGCAGCTCCCACCGGAAGATTTCGGCCTCGCTGTAATAGTGCCGGCGGTTGATGAAGATCGGCTTGGGGAAACCGACCTCCTCGTTTTCGTGCCAGCGCCGCAAGGTAAAACGTGTAACCCCGAAGCGTTCGCAGACTTGCTGCGTCGACAAACGGCGGTCGCGCGGCTTCTTGATGGACAGAGGGCTACTCGGCATCGCCGGCACCCTCGATGATGCCATCTTCTGGAATCGCATCGACGATGTGCTGCAGCTCCGGCAGCGTGCCGAGCCAGATGCCGCGAGAAGCGGTATTATCTTCCATCTCACGCCAGTTCTCTCGCGGCAGGTCGCCCCGGCGCTCGATAACGATGGCGGCGTCCAGATATTTATCCAAGCGGTCGAGATATGGACCGGAGGTGTGAAGCGAAGAACCGACCGTCTTCGGATAGGGGTAATTTCCCAGCCGCCGGATAGCCGCCGGTTGGGCTGCAATGAACGGAACGATTTCGCAAAGAAGAGCGTAGATCTGGTCGCCCTGCGCGATGAGCTGCCGCCTGAGATCGAGGGTTTTGTTAAAAGTGGCCTGCATGGCTGCAAGCGTGTCCAGCCGTTTCGTCTCGGCTTCCTTGATCTGCGATGCGAGTGTCTCGGCCCTTTCCCGCACGTCGATAAGCGCCTGCCGCTGACGCTCCTGATCCTCGCGTGCCTCCGCCCTGGCAATCGCCTTGTCGAGAGCGGCCATCCGTTCATTCAGCGTAACGAATTCGCTGCTGTGCGGGAAATCGCGACCTTCTTCAAGTGCATCGACCTGCTGTTGTCGAAGGGTATCAAGCTGCGCCTCGGCCTCCTGCTTCTGTTCGATCAACTGTGCGGATGAAACCGGCGCCTTCTTTGTGGACATGTCGCTTTCTCCTGTTCAAATTGACATGTGTCAGGACGTAGCAGGGCGAAAATCGGCTCGCAAAGCACAGGGTATGCAGGGTCGAAAACAATCTGAGATGTGCGGGATTTTTGACGAAATATCAGTCGCGCGGATACCGCCGACGTGTCTTTTTCTTCGGCGCCGGCTTCCGTGGCGGCGTTCGCCACCCTGTGAAGCCGCCAGGATCTGGCAGGCGATAAGCCGCACGTTCGAATGGCGGCTGCGTCAGCTCGTAGGTGGGCGCTGGACGATCATCGATCCACCGATCGCCATTCCAACGAATGCCGGCAAGGTGCGGGTAACGTTTCGGGGAAAGAACAACGTCATCGGCCATCGCAGCTCACCATCCACCGCCACCATTGATTGAACCATTATCTGCTGGCCTGACTGGCGGACTATCCTTCCTGAGATCGAGGATGAACGGGCCGGCGGATACGCGGCTCAAGCGGGAGTCGCCCTGTACCGGCGCGGACTGAGCATACAATGGGACGCTGCCGCGAATCCCGAATGCCACCAAATACTGACCGTCAGCGATCGACTTCAAGCGTCCCTCTCGCCAGATATTATTGGCGGTAATCGCTGTGCCATCGGCGGTCATGGCGTCCGCAACCTTGTCGGCTGGAAGGTTCTTCATCATGAAGTCAAACTGGTCTTGCGTCATGCCGCGTCGGGGCGCGATCACAGTATCACCATTCATCGTCAGCGTGCCGCCGGTCACATCGTTGATAGCCTGCGTCATGCGCGTGCTGTTCAATTCGCCGGAAGTGTCGCCCGCGAAGTTCGACAGGTCTGCATATCGAGCCTTGGCCGCTTCAAGCAGTTGCTGCCGGCCGCCCTCAAGCCCGGCACCGAAGGAAGTCGGCGGCAGGATCTGATCGATGCTCTCGTTATTGGCATCCGACTTTTTTGGCCCAAAGTTCGGATTCGCCTGCAGGAGCGCCCGGCCGCGAATGACGCTTTGCGCCACCTCTGGATTTTCGGCATAGAGCGCGCCGGCCGTCGCCAAAGCGTTCGTGTCCGCTTTCGTCGCCAGATCGGCCATTGTCGCCTTGTATGTGTCGGGCGACAACGAGCGCGATAGCGTCCCGAGCAATGCCGCCTGATCGGAAGGCTTCGCAGTCTGGATGAAGTTCGAAAGCATCGTGGTATCATCCGGCCGGAGTGCCGATATATTGCCGACCTCGCCGCGGGCGCGGAGAAGATCGACGGCTTTCTGACGGGCAGCCATTGCCGCACCAATTGCATCGGTTCCGGCGCTGAAATCGAGGGCCGGGACTGCGGGTGCCCAGCCGCGTTGTGCTGCCAAGCCGATCGGATCGTTCTTAAGTCCTTCGGCGATCTGCTGATTATACCGCGTGGCGGTATCGAGAATGTTCTGTTGTGCGATCGACGAACCGGCGACAGCATCCGCCTGGAGAGCCGATATCGCAGCCGCGCGCTGCTGTGGTGGAAGATCAGCAACAGCTCGACCGCCGATTTCTCCCTGCATGAAATCAGAAACTTCCTGTTTGAACACCGGATCGTTCACAATGGCGAGCTGACGTGTGAAGATCGAGAATTCCTGCGGGTCCGGAGAATAGCCTTGCTCAAGATGGTGCTTGATGTCCGGCCATGCCGCCTTCGTATCGGCCGTCACTCCATCTTGGTAATATTTCACGATAGCCGGATCGACGAGGAAGCTGCTGCCATACGCCGGATTGCTTGCTGCGGACACCGGGCCGCCGCCGCGCGTGGACGAGTCCTCGATATGCCAGTTTTCATTCGCCAGCGGGAACTTGAGGCCAAAGCGACTGGCGTTCTGATGCAGCCAGTTCACCACTTCGGGCGGCGCATTCTTCAGGCTCTGGCCATTATAGGATAGGTCAGCAGCAGTGCCCTTCTGATGGTTCGAAGCACCAGGCTTGGCGATGCTTGCCGACATGCCTGACTGTTTGAACTGTGCAGCCCACTTTTGACCTGCAGCGATTGGCCCTATGGAGTTCACGTCACGCTGCCATGCGACCGGATCAAGGCCATACCTCGCAGCATTTTCGGCAATGATTTCCGCCTGCCGCTCTGGCGTTCGAGCACCAGAAAATATGCCTAGCTTTTCACGCATTCCTGCGGGTGCAGCCTGCAAGAGGGCAGCAATTTTATTGCCAAACCCCTCCTGCATATTGTCGATCGATTCCTCGCTCTTGTTCGTGACGCTCAAGAGGAATGCGCGCGCGGCTGACGGGCCGGCCTGTCCCATGGTGCGTCCGGTCGACGCCCCAGCCTGCCCCAGCACCTTCTTGTAATAGTCGGCTGTTTCCTTCGGGATCACCGAATCGTCGCGACCATTGGAAAGCCAGGAATCGGCGCGGGCCGGGCCGCCATTATAGGCGATGAGCGCCGCCTGCTGATCGCCGCCATAGCGCTGCAGCATCTGCGTATAGTAAGCCTCGCCATACCGCTCGCTCACATCGTCCCGCTGCAAATATGCCTTCTTCTCAGCGTCCGAACCGCTGAAGGGAAAGTTCTTGTCGCCGAGCGATCGGGCGATCTCAGCACCAGTTTCCGGCATGACCTGCATCGAGCCAAGCGCGCCGGCTCTTGAGACCTGAGTTCCATCGCCGCCACTCTCGACATTGCGCATGGCGGAAAGGATATTTCGGTGGGTAGTCAGCGCTTCAGCCATCTGCAGACGTTGCGCTGGAGTGGAACTGCGCTCATCGCGTGCCCCGATGGCTCGACGACGGGCGTCTCGCAATTCCAGGGCGCCGTACGGGTCGCCGCCGCGGGAAAGGCTGTTCACGACATCATCGATAGCCGGATCGTCGATACCATTGCCGATGGCAAGCGAGTCCTTCATCGTCTTCGCCCGCTGTTGGAAGGGGATCAGATCCACCTTCTGCTGGGCGCGCATACCATTGATCGTCTCGTTCATGATGCCATTATATTGACGGCGTTCGGCCGGCGAGAGATTGAGGCTCGTATCCGTCAAGATGCTGTTGGCCTGCTGCTGCGCCGCCGCCGCGCCCTTGTTCTTGAAGGTTTGCATTACCGTCCCGGCCATGGCCTCTGCCATGTTTCGGGATTCGATATGACCCAACTCGATATCGGCCTGCTTTTGCGACATGGTGAAGTCGGGGTTCGCCACCATGTTCTGGTAGAGCGACCGGAGTTGTCCAATCTTCGCCTGGTAATCCGGCGTGTTCGTGCCGCCGCCACGAGCGAGAACAGCGGTATCGTTGCTCAGGCTCTCGACCCCCGCCTTTGCGTCATTCTCCGATACAGCGATATCCCGGCGCCGCTTGACCTCTGAGACGCCCAAGCTATAGCGAGCGCCCTCCTGTTGGAGCAAAGCTGCGATCGAGCCTTGCAGACGCTCCGGCACGTTTTTCAGGAGCATCTTACTGTAGGTCTGCCAGCCGGGGTTAAAGACCGCGGGATTGCCGTTAGCCGCGTCGGCTTGTTGCTGTCCCTGCAACCGGATGTCGCCCATCAGTTTCGCGGTATAGCCTACCTGAACAGCGTGATTGTAGGCGCGAACAGTATCTGTGGTGCCGTCGCGGAAGGTTGCCTGAAGGTTGCCGTCCTGATCATAGTAGACAGCGTTCTGCCCCTGTCTTTCTGCATCGTCCAACTCGGTGCGATGGACGCGTTGGCCAATGTCGCCGAGCAAGCTGCCAAGCTGCATGAACGGATTCGCGATCACATCGGGCGGTGCGCCGCGCAAGTCAGCCTGCAGGATCGTGTGATTATCGCTCACGGAAGGAAGGCGGGGCATAATCAATACTCCTCAGGAATTTCGCGCATCGGCTGCGGGGGATCATGAAGAACCTCTTCAACGGGAATGGTGCCATCAGCCTGGGCCAGCCGTCTCCGCTCTTCGAGCCATTCTTCGCGGTGGCTTAAATCGATCACATAGCCGGGCGTGACATGCCGGCCATCGACGTTCACCTGAATATTCGTCTGCGATGAAGCTGGCTCGTGCAGGACGCTCTTTGCGGCGTCGAGCCGCACCTTTGCACCTGCAGGCGTGTCCATCAGCTTCTTGTCGACCATGATGCCTTCGATTGTGTCAACGGATCGCGCCTTCAACATCTCCTGTCGCGTCCCAACCGAATCCCGATAATACGCCAGTACCGACGGCTTTTTGAACGCATCGCGAAGCGCCTTGTCAGACAGACCGGCCGCAGCCGCCGCCTCCTTCATCGTGCTGATGTCGGCGCCATCGACCCCATAGACGATCGCTTCAATTGCACGCCTCACTTTCGGGGTGACGCCAGATCCGCGACCGCTCGTCTTCTGCCGACCTGGCTTCGCCGCCTCGCGCCGCCGGGCTGCCAACAGGGCTTTCGGATCTGCATCGTGACGTGCCGCCATGGTCAGCTTACCCGCACCTTCGGCGTATAAGCATCGACGGTCGAAGCGTCTGCGTCCGCGCCATGAAACCCCCATTCGCTGGGATGGTCATCAACCGCGCGTTCCGCGTCGACAAGATCCATCCATACCGTCGAATTATCGGCGGTGCGCTGCATAACGACCTGATGCCGGCCGCCGAACTGGCGCGTGCCTGGGCCGGTGATTGGAAGTCGGGGATTGGGCATAAAATGTCTCCTGTGATGAAAAATTTCCGCCTGGTGTTTCAGAAGGGCGAGGCGTGTGTGAGGGAGGAACGGAAACTTGGCGCCCGGATTTTTCCCCCACCCCCTCCGATCTCGTTGCGATGGAAATGAAGGGGGCGGGGCAGGTGGTCGCTCAGTTGAACGGACCACGGTGTTCCGATGGCACTATCGGACGCGGTACGATGCTCGAGTCCTGCTGAGCGGCCTTCTGCTGCTCGTCGCTGAAGGGCGTGTAGCTCCACTCCTTCGGATGGTCTCGCACGGCCTGGCGGGCATCGATTGCGTACATCGTTGCGCTTTCGCCATTCACGCGGTGGATCGTCACTTTATCCGGCATTGCTCGTGCTCCTGTGTCGGTTTTCGAAGGTTCCGTTTCGATCAACATGCGAATAACGGAACTGAAACGGGGTCAATTGTTGCCCAGCCGTTGCCCGCATGGCGTTATAGCCGCATCGAAAACTGCCGGTCGGATCACAATATGCAGCAAAGTCAAGCTGATGGGAAAAGCACAGGTATGCGGTTGGTAACCGCTTGGTCATGAGACCGGCCCTCAAGGGCCAGGCAGAGGCGCCGCGGAAATGTTGGGCGCCTCTCGCGCGTGGTCACAACATGACCTTCTGCTCTCTTTCACGCATCAATCGATATGCGGCCAGAGAGATGACATTGGGCTGTGACTGGCTCTCTGGCGTCTGCTGGTGAGCGTCTTCCTCTCGCTTCAACCTGGCATAAACGGCTCGAACTATGTCGGGCGGGAAGCATTCTTCAAATCGGGTCATGGGTCTTCTCCAATGAAAGAACGCAAGGGGCAAAACACCTTCAGTTGGCGGCTTTTCCTTGGGTTCGGTTGCGGTTTGATCGACATTTTCGCCGATCGGCTAAATCTCTTCCCTCCGCAGGACGGATTTGTCCTTCGGTCTTGAACCATTCTCCAATTCGTAACCTGATGCCCATTCGTGGCTTCGGTCACAGAGTGGCGTTCGGCTCCCGGTTTCCCATTCTCCATTAGGAGCGCAGCCCAGTCCTACCGGGCTCGCTAAACACCCATCAGGACAACCGGGATATCGTCGACGCGCCTTCCGCGGTGCTGGTGCCGCGTGGCTCGTAAGCGCGCTGGTCACGCAGGACCTGGAAGGCGATCGTCAAAAGCTTGCGCGCGACGGCAACCCGCGCTTTGTTGGTACCTCTAATCTTCAGGTGTTCGTATTGGCCGCGCAGCTGTGGATCGGTAGCGATGGCAGGGGCGACCGCCTCGACGAAGGCCCAGCGCAGCCACTTGTTGCCCTGTTTGATGATCTTGCCGTGGAAAGTCTTACCGCCGGAGGAATAGGTCGACGGCACCAGACCAGCATAGGCAGCAAGTTTCTTCGGGTTGCGGAACCGCTTAATGTCGTCGATCTCGGCATCAATCAGTCGGGCGAAGAACTCGCCGATGCCGGGGATCGTCTTCAACAACTTCACATTGACATTGGCTTTGGTCATCGCCCGGATCGTTGCTTCCGACTGTTTGATCCGCCCATCGATGTCGTCGATGAAGGCGAGACCACGATCAATCTGGATGCGATCGATTTCTGAGACGTTCACCTGCGCCAGTTGGGCGCGGCCGGCCTTGCCGAACAGATCACCAAGCATCTTCAGCTGTGCCGTCTGTTCGGGATAGCGATCGAACACCGTGACGATGCGGTTCTTCACCATCGTGCGCAGCCGCACGTAAAACATCCGCTCGCGAAGGGCGACGCGAAGCTCGCGCGATTTCTCGCTCGGTGCCCAGGCTTCCGGCACGAGGTCGGCCCGCAGCAAATGCGCCAGCACCGTCGCGTCGATCTTGTCCGTCTTGATCTTGGCGTCGGCAATGGCCTTGACCTTCAGCGGGTGGGCGAGAACGACATCATCACAAATGTCGTCGAGCCAGTCGTATATCACCATCCAGTTACGCGTCGCCTCGACAACCGCATGCGAGTTCTCGCGGTAGCGTTCCAGAAAGCCACCCAGCGACTGACGATCGTTCTTCACCCGGCCAGAGCGCAGCGTCTTGCCGCCCGAATCCTGCACCACGAGGTGGCTGTAGGATTTGTGGTAGTCGACGCCGATATGGTATTCATAGGACGCAGTCATGCTTCCAACTCCCGTGTTGAGATCTCCAAAACCCCAACAGGATAAGCCGAAAGGCTGGAAGCGTGACTGTCCCTCGATCATCACCTGCATCTCAGTGATCCGTTCTCTCTCCGGGCGCGGCCTCTTTCATGCCACCTCCATCGCTAAGAGACCGGGTTTCAAAAAAGGGTGTTTCGCCGCCGAAGGCGAGCAAGCCGGCGCGGCGACTGAGCGCATGATAGTACGGGGGAATAGGTATCGTTGATCCCTCATTGAATCCCCCTTGATCCTACCTTGATACTACTTTGATACCGGAATCTCCGGCGGCGGTGCGGGCGAGTTCTTCGAACGCCATCGCGGTTTTCTTCCACTCGTCGGCATTCGACAGCCATTCAGCAGTGCGGGCGGTACGCGGCCGATATTTCATGCGCGCGATGCCGACGACTTGAGCTTTTGGGCGCAGTTTCGAGACAGGTACAAGCATGGTGGCCACATCATCGAAAAACGGCGCCATCCGCCTGCCGGCCTCAATGGCGGCGATCGTGATTTCCATCTCCCCGGGCTCTCCGGAGTCCAGGGGCAGGGGATGAATTATCTCGGCGGTTGGATCGTCGCTCTCGACGAGATGAGCAACGAATTCTACCAGTCCGGCGTTCACGAGGAGGCGCCAGGAATCCCAAAAGCCTTCGAACCAATATGGGACAGATTTGAAGGTTTGAGCAGATGCATCAGGATCAGGATGGAAGGTCAGGATCTTGTAGATGCCGTATTGGCCGATCTCCTTCCTTGTGAAGGGCTGCCGTATTCCAATTCCATTTCGCCATTCGATGCCACCCGAGCCGGCGAGATCATGGTGGAAATAAAGCTCGATGAACAACCACAGAGCATCCATATCCTGTGCCTGCCTTAGGAGTTTTACCGGCGGTGTCTCGTCCCCAGCGCCTTCCACGATCGAATTTGGCAACCAAATCCATTCAGGGTTGGCCAACTTGTCGAGGAGCTCCTCGCAAGCCGCCTTCGGCCGCTTCGTCGATGCAATCACTTTGGTGATGATCGACGGCACTTCGCCGGCCGGGCGAAGGAAATACTTGCGCAACTTTCCGCGCTTCTCCACGGTGAGAAGCTCCGCTTTTAGAAGCGAGGTGATTGCCGCTGCCGCCCGCCGGTGATGGATGCCGGTATACTTCTCGACGGCGGTTGCTGACCAGCTCGAGGTTCTTTGATCCGCGCCGGTGCCGGCGGCGATAACGAGATAGCAGACAGCTTCGTTCATTCCGAGGCTGCACGCGGCTTTCCAGGTCCGGCGGTCGATGGCGAAATAGCTTGATCGGCTCACACTTCCCTCCCGCATCGTCTGCAGAGCATTGGCTCAACCGGATCGACGGCTTGCCGGGCGCGGAACTGAAATCGGCAAGGCTTGCACTCGAAAACCCTCGTAATTTGGGTGACCGTCGCAAACATGTCCTTCGTCTGCCGGCGAAGCTCTTCTTTCGATAGGCGTTTCCGAGGCGGACTGCCCAGGATCGGCAGACCGCCGTCCGCGGGTTCAGAGCCACGTCGCGCCATATTCCGGTCACGCTGGAGCTTGGAAAAATCGCGCCGGCTCATGCTGGCCTCCTGCAATTTGGGCATGGAGGCGCGTTGATTGGTTTGTCCACAAGGAAGAGCGGGCAATCAGGATTGCACCGGAAAGTGTGTCGGACGTTTTGAATGGCTGCTGCGAGCTCGCCAAATGCCCGCTTCTCGCGGCGGCGGTCACGCTCCTTGGCCAGATCGTGCACGGTTGCCGCGGGGAAACTGTCCTCGCTCATCCGTGCGCCCTCCGGTAAATCCGGAACCTGTTTGCCGTGGCGATCGCCTCACAGGCCTCAACCGCGGAAAGGCCGAACCGCTGCCGCAGCTCAGGCACAGCACGAGCCGGCGCCTCGCGCTGATCGGCAAGCCACTGAGCGGCGAGGGTGACGGATTCGTTGTGCTCGTGATCGGCGCCGGTCATGCGGCAACTCCGTCACGTTCAGCGATGAGCTGCTGGATCCAGGCATCGACCTCGGATTCTACCCAAGCATTGCGCCTGAGACCGATCTTCACCGGCTTAGGGAATTTGCCAAGGGAAATGAGTTCCCTGAGCTGGGAGCTGGAAAAGTCGATGCCTTTCGACTCAAGATCTTGCGGCGACAGTAGACGCATAGTTTTGCCTCATCTTGTTTCGCAACGCCCGTTGAAGTTCAGCAGAATACAATCGTCCAAATCACGAACTATCGTCGTGAAGGTTCAGACCATTGCATCGCGCGGAAACCTACTTTTCTTTTTCGGGGACGTACGGCGTTGCTTGGTTATGCTGAGGAAAACTTCGCTAGGCATCTCCGTTGCTAAAGATTCAAAATAAACGCTTATCGAGCGTTAAGCTCCATAAGCCCTGTGATTCGTGATTCATCAAGCGCTTTTTCGCTCGAGGGTGAGGATATTTTCAGGAGGTTCGGGAGCGACGATCCGGCGGAGAGCGGCCGCCCATCTTTCCAGCGCCTCGCGCATCTCCGACTCGTATTCATGATGGTTGTAGACCCGCTCGATTCCGGTTTTGCCATGGCCGATCACCATTTCCGCTATCTCGGAATTTATGCGCAAGCCCGACAGCCGAGTTCGGACGGTGCGGCGGATGTCGTGAAAAACCCAATCGGGGAGGACGGCATTAGGATTCGCTTCCCGAAGCTTCTTCAACATGGACTCGTCGAGCGCACTCTTGGCGCGGCTGAAGCCATTGATCGGTTTTTTTCCATTGGTTGTGCTGAAAAGGCAATCTCCCGAATTCTCTCCCACAAATTTGGGAATGTCCCTGATCAGTGACATGGCGTCGTTGGAGAGGGGAACGATGTGCCCTTGCCCGGATTTGAAGCGTTCCGGCGGCACGGTCCAGAGCTGGCGGTTGTCGGAAATCTCTGGTCGGCGGGCGCCAGCAACTTCGTTCTTTCGCTGGCCCGTCAGCAGCAGCAGTTTATAGAATGGCCCGAGCGGGTAGGGTGTCTCCTCTGCCGCAGCCCAATAGGCGCGGATCTGGTCATCGGTGAGTGTCCGAGTGCTGGCGGTCTTACTGAGTTTGAAAAACTTCGGCTGCAGGTGTGCGATGGGATTGACCGTCAGACCGTAACCTTGCCGACGCTCCGGCCACATCGCCCAGGAGAAGATCGCCTTGATGTGTCCGAGCACATTGTAAGCCTGACCCGGTGCAGCCTTGTCGCGGTTCTTTCCGTCACGAATGGCTGCGACCAATTCCCCTATATCGGCGTCGATCACCTCGGCAATGGGCTTCGATGCCCATGGGTTTTTCCAGACGTCTCCATCCTTGTTCTTGCGCTCAAGCAGTTCCCGGCGGATTTCGCGCTCGTCCTGCTCGACGTGCCGATTGCGTTTGCGGGTTGGGATATCTTTAAGATAGTCCTCGACCACTGCGGCAAAGGTGTTCTGCCGACGGCGCTTCCGTTCGGTGGCAATCTCTTCTTCGCGGTCTTTGGGATCGATTCCCATAGCCAGCATGGCCGACCATTCGGTCGCCAGTTCACGGGCGCGAGCGAGAGACATGACAGCGCCGACGCGCGGAAGCTCCTTGCCCTCGTGTTTGAGCCTGCTCTCAATTTCATGAGCATTTTCGTCGTAGGTACCAAGTGTGCGACGAGCCGTCGAATTATTGCCCGGGAACCGGCCGACGTAGACGAATGTAACGTCGCCCTTGTCATTGATACGCAGCGACAGACCTTTCGTAGCCGGGTCGGAAATATCCATTCTTTGACCTGGCGAGGCCTTGGGAACTGATCGTAACCATGTATCTGTGAGCATCTTCGGCTTCTTTGCCATATTCGTCCTCTGGGCAACAGCTGGGCAACATTTTTCGCGGCTATTACCATTCCATATCGGTCGTTATCAATCAAGCGATATGAATATATTGCTGAAAAATATGGGATATTTCTCCATCGCCGATCATTACCGTTCGCAATCAATCGATGGGAGAAACGGCTCATAACCGCTTGGTTGTGGGTTCGAGTCCCTCCGGGCCCACCATTTCCGTCCATACACGTCTCATACCGTCCCACGGTGTCTCACACACCCCAACGTTTCTGGGCTTTTTGGATTTGCTGGGACGCCCTTGGACGGTCCAACGCTTCGATTTGTTGGTACGGTTGTTGGCACCAGATTCGACCGTTCGCCGTCGTACCAACAAACTGGCGATTCCCTGAATTGAATCAAGTGCTTGATCTGATTCGTCTTTTCCTCTGCGTTCGAGTCCTGGCTCTGCGCCGGGTTCGAGTCCTATGACCGGAACCACATCGACTGACGACCTAGAATCCAACCATCAGTTGGATGAACGATAGTCCACGAATAGTTGAATATGCCTCTCACGGTGAGGTAGAATCAGATCACACCAACAGATGCGGGCAGCGCCCGCCCAGGAAAGGGAAGTGAAACTAGAAGACCTGTCTCCGATGATTACCCATCTGGAAATGGTGGGAAGCAGAGTGACATGCAGCCCGGCGCCTACCGACACTGTTCTTATCCTCGCGCCACGAGGCAATCTCGCTGCCCTCTTTGCCACCTGCGAATGCGCGGATTTCGAAGTTGATGGGAGTCGGGTAACTAACGCGGAGAGTAGCCTTGAGGCGTCTGACACATTCAAGTCTTTCAAAAAAGGCGACTTGAACTTTATCGTAACTGCAGATGCTGCCTTCTTCAAAAAATTCATGGCCGCGACAAGCGTAGCTCGAAGATTGAACTTGCTAGACAAGGCTGACCGAGTCGCACTCTTTCAGGCCGTTCTGTATGGGAACTCTTGCGACATACAAACAGCGCCGTCTTTGGTTGAAGATACCTTTTTCGATGATCTAATTTGACTCCTATTGGACAGCGCCACAACATCGGCGCTGTTTAACGGTTTGTTGTTCCATGTTATTCCTCGACTCAGTTCTTTGGGTGGGGTCAATGGCAACAGTTGTAAGCATTACGAGTGAAGATGATGCATGGCGCGTGCTGAGCGATATCCTAAATGACAAAATTGACGCCGATGAAGTGGAGTTGGATTTCGGCGACGCCAAGTGGGCGAAAGTCCACCTAAACTACAAAGGTGAGATTTTCCATCAGACCGTCACCGCCTCAATGATGCGCGGAATGGTCGAATATCAAGCCGCCTTCTATCGAACCGCCGCACTGCTCATCAAAGACGATGCTCGCACCAATAGGCTTACCGATCAGGAGAAAGATGACCTCGAACTTGTCTTCAAGGTTGAAGAAGGAAGTTCCGAACTCAACGCCGAAGCAGCGGAACAACTGAAGGGCGTTCTAGGGAAGTGTGTTGACAAAATGAGCGGCAAACAAGTTTTGACGGCGGTCATCGTCGTGGCGCTGCTATTTTTCGGCAGTCCGCAAGTCGCGAACTACCTGAACAACGACGTAGAGAAAACACGTATCGAGACTGCGTTCAAAGAGGAAACCGCCCGCATCGAGGCGGAAACAAAGCGTCAGGAAATCGCAAGCACTGAGCGCCGCGATACGCTTCAGGTAATTAAGGACTTGGTGCAGGATAACAAGCGCAAGACCGACCTGCTTGAGCAGGCCTATAAAGAATCTGAGGCCGCGAAACGCGTTGGGGAACTGAACCGAGAAGCCGTGGACGAGATCCTGCGGAACAGTTCCAAGGCTGACGAGGTGACAATCCAGGGCGTGACTCTTCAGCAGAATCTCATCCGCGAGATCACGCGGTCACAACGCTCAAGCTCGAAGGATGTGATCATCAAGGATCAGTTCCTGGTAGTAGGAGTGGTATCCGAAGACGATTACAGCTTCGTCGTCCGCTTAGAACGCGTGACCACTGGGGAGGTTATTGTCGCTACTTTGGACGACCCCCTTCTAAGTGCTAAGCACCATAAGGCCATCCAGCAGGCAGAGTGGAAACGTGCCGCCGTAATGGTCCATATTTCCGCCCGCCTAGTTGGCGACAGCTACAAGGACGCCAAAATCCTCCGTGCGTTCACACCGCGGAAGCGATCCTGATCGGGAGGGGCTATCATCGTAATGTTCACCAATCCGCGCCCGGGAAACGCGGTGGCGCTTAACAACGCCTTGCGGATGCTTGAGGACAAATAGTCCACAGAAATCCCATTGCGTCCCAAAAAAAGTGTTGGTATCACTGTTGGTACGACGCACTTGGGAAAGCGAGAAAGACGAGCGATAACAATGCGATAAGGCGGAATTTCCTGTTCCTCCGGGCCCACCATTTCTTTCTCGATCAGCATCTTCCCGATGCCACGACCCTCGCCGATCGGGCTTAAGCTTATAGTCGGCGATCTCTTCATTTTCCAAGGCAGCGGTAGGCAGGGCATCAATGATCGCTGCCTCCATGCCCGAACTGTGGTTAGCGTTTTCGAAGGCGGCTGTTGTGAGCTTGCTGATAGTGCCGGTATCGCCGCCTATATGATGGATGAATGCGGCCTTCCTTGTCGGTGATTTCGGGGCGTTCTGCTTTCAGCACAGGTACAGCTATAAGCCTTCCGGACTGTATGGCGGTTGCCGCGATCTTCAGAACCCCGCCTTTTTCAATCCTTCCCGATAGAGATCCCTGTGCCATTCCTCCTTGCTCGGAATGAGCGACAACCATCTGTCGACATCGAAATCGGGATTGGTTTCGCGAACACGGCGCACCAGGAGGCGTGCCTCGTTCCGATGGCCGAGCATGGCCCAACTGGCGGCCGCGAGCCTGTCTGCGAGACTGGGATCGGCCATCTGGCCGATATGGTCCAGCGCGGTCTGGAATTGGCCGAGAGCGTAGTTTGCGCCGGCTGCCGTCCACAAATATGAATCCGGGTTTATGGGATTGAGCTCCATGGCATGCTGGATTTTTTCAAGGGCCAGGCGCGGCTGGGAGAAATGTACCAGCGTATCCGCGTGGTCGGCAATGACATCCGCATGATGCGGGCTGAGGGATTCTGCCATTTCCAGCGCCTCCACGCTTTCGTCGATCGATCCCCGAAAGAGCCTGACGACGCCGAGTTCACGATAACCGTCCGACAAGTCGTTGCGAATCGTGATGGCACGCATGGCAAAATCCTCCGCGGATTTCAGCAGTTCGTCGTCACCGCGGGCCGTCAGCAGCCATTCCTTGGAATAGGTGCGGGCGACAGAGCTGAGTGCAGGGGCGAAATCGGCGCTTTGGCGCAGGGCGGCTTTCAACTCCGTGCGGGCGCGACGCATGTTCGGCAAGGTCAGGCGATGGAGATATTGCTGCCCAACCAGATATCGATGGTAGGCGGCGGGGTTATGTTCGAAATATGCGCGCGTCATCTCATGACGTTCGACCTCGGCCGCGGCGGCAAGCACGATCTGGCGCGAAATATCGCGCTTGTTGCGAACCATATCCAGCTTGCCGAAATTGAAGCGCTCTGCCCAGACAACCTCGTTGCCCGGCAGCGAGATGAGCTGCGTAAAGAGCGAGAGATCGTTATTCGACCCGCTCAATTGGGTTTCCAGCACGTAGTTGATGTCGTAGCGCTCGAAAAGTGCGAGCTGATTTTCGCCTTGGCGGCTGATCTGAATGGCGGAATAGGGGGCGATGACCCGCAGGCTGTGCAAGGCGCAAAAGCCGAGGGTGATGTCTTCGATCAGTGCGGATGCAACCATGATCGCGGTGATGTCCTCGCTGTCGTTGCCGGGGGGCAGCAGGGCAAGGCGCGGTATGCGTATTACGGGCCGCATGGCGGTATCGCTCTGCGCCGCAGCGCCGATGCCATACGGGGATCGTGCCGAGCTGAGAGGCTTTTGCGAGTTCGGTGCCGCCGGCAAAGTTGCCGGCCACGACGGCGCAAGGTCTCTGCGTCGTGCGAACATGGCTTTGAGCTGTTCGAGGTTGCCTTCGATGTCAAATGCCTTCAGCAATATGCGATGCGTTTTCTCGTCCTGCGGTTCGGCTTCGAAAAGAAGGAGTGCGGCCTCCTTGATGTTCGCGGCAGCGCCTTCGGCTGCGGGCGAATTCACCAAGGCATCGAGCGCTGCCTTCAGCGCTTCCAGATGCCGCCGCCTTTCGCTCTCCCGCCAGTCGAGGAAGGCTCTGCTTCGGCAGTTGGCTTTCTTCAGAAATTTCGAGTGCAGGCTCCGGGCGAAGACCGCAAGGTTCTCTGCCGGAGTTCCGGGCGTATCAGTTCGCATCGGAATGATATCGCTGCTGACCGATCCGCAGGCGAGATGAATATCCGTATCGTCAAAGGTCAGGAATTCGGCTTTCAGGTCCGACTGTCTGCCCTTGATGCGTGAAACGAGTTTGCGCAGGTTTGCCAATGAGTTTGCTATGTCGCCTTCACCCCAAAGAAAGCGTGCCATGCTTGCCCTGCTGATGGATTTGTTATCGCTGGCAAGCAGATAAGCAAGTATCAGCAATGCCTTCTTCGGGAATGCTATTTGGCGTTCGGCACTATCCAGAAGAGCGATTTCTCCAAAAGTTCTAAGGGAAAATTTCATCGCGCCTTCTATATTGTTCTAGACATGTAACGCTTGTGGTCTTTTAGCATTTCAACGATTACGGGGTGGATAGACGTCGAAATGACGGTCGAATTGCTCCTATATATCTGCTGCAAGACATGAATATTTGCAATTCAACTATTGTCATGCCTCTGCTTTGAAATTTATTGTTGCGTGAAATCTATCGTGCGTGAGCTTTGTCCCGCGTGCGGGACCTGCTTGAGATGAGTGTCGATTTCACCGGCCCAGCCCTCCTGATGGAAGGAGCGTGCCGCGGTGGCCCATTCTGTTCGTCAGCTATCGGCCGCTGTCGGCGTGCCTTGATGAAATATCATCTGCCATCGGCCATCGATGCGCTGCCAGATCGAGCTTCGCAGGACATGCCGTGCGGCCCTATCCCCTGTTGCCGGGCGAATGCTTCGATATGTAACGAGGACAGCGTCAGGTGAAATTGGCCGAAAGGCATAATCGCGGGCTGCAATCGGCGGCGAGGGCGCTTCCGTCCTTTCCGCTGCCAGACGTATGATGAGCTCATTCCTGTCGGCGTAGATCGTCCCGGAACTGCCGAATTCGACAAATCCTTCCGCGAGGAGGTTTTCCGTGGCTTCTGAGGATCGCCGGATTTCAGGAAGATGCAGTTTCTCCTCGAGCCGGCGAATCTCTTCAAACTCGCTTTGTGAGACGTTCATGCAAACTACGGCCTCCATCCCCGGTGGGAGTGCGATGGTCATGCATCCCCGGATTGAGAATGTATCACATCAGCCGCTACAGAGTCCGTTCCTGCCTGATCTTGCGAGCTTGATCGTGATCGACCTGCCTGCACTCTTCCAGTTCGCTGGCGAAGAGTTCGGCGGCGTGACGGCCGATGTGCGTCTTGTCGTCCTCGATGACGGCTGCTATCCGCCGAAATAGTTCAGTCTCGAAATTGCCGATGCCGTTCAAAAGGCTGGGCCTTGCCAATCTTGCTCCCCCATCCAGGCGGATTGCCGAGACGTAGAACTCATCGGCATAGTCGTCTCCCGCCGATGTCAATTCAGCACGTCCATATAGCAGCAGCCCGGTTTCCCAGCGGTCGCAGAGACGAATGCTGAGCTCGTCGAACAAGTATTCGCAGGAGAAGGCATTATTGACCTGCATCCTTATCCTCTCGCGCCGGCGATCGATGCGGAGGATGTTTTCGCAGCCTCCAGACTCGGGATTTTGGATATGTCCGCGGAAGCCGGCATAATCATATTCGACGTTCCAGGCATGAACAGCATTTCCCTTCGGCGCCCTTCCAGGTTGAATATGCATATCGGCGGTCTGTCCGGTTTCGCTGACTTCGTGCAAGTTTTCATGCCTTGCGCGGGCTCATTCCTTTCAGTGCCGACGGCTCCTGAAAAGGACATTGCCAGTCGACATGAGGCGTGTCAACATCATTTATGTTCTTTTAACACCAATGATGTTCGAAGGCGATAAAGCTCCGTTTACTTGCGGGCAATATGCCCGCAGATGCGGCCGATGATCGTCAGCCGCTCGAGTTCAACGGTAAATGTTTCCAGCGCGGGATTGTCCGAAATGATCTTGACCTGGCTTGGCTGCGTGAAAGGCACGCGCTGAAGCCGCTTGATCTGCGGTTCGGAATAGCCGTCACTGATGGCGTAGACGGTATCCGTCGTCATCTGGTTTTGGGAGAGGTCGACGATGACACGGTCGCCCGGCATGTAGGTCGGCTGCATGGAATCGCCGACCACTTCCATGATGATGGTGTGGTTTGGCGAGGCCTTTGCCTCGTTCCGCAAATAGCCTGCGGGAATCAGCCATTCCGCGACGATTTTATGGCCAGCAACATTGCCGGAGCCGACGGGAAGGTTGATGACTTCGCCTATGATACCGCTTCCGGCTCCCAGCTTGACGTCCACCTCCGGCGTCGCGCCCGCCACCTGCGGCGTCCAGTGCTCGCGGCTATAGCTGTGTTCCTCGCCGCTTTCGGCAAATCCATCCTGGTCCTGTTCGTCGGGATCGAAGGATGTGACAATGGTCGGTGCCACGCGCGTCGTAGCGCGCGGCCCTTCTCCTGTCAGGAGATAGCCAGCCGTCGTGCCGAATTTCTTGGCGTAGCGATTGGCGATCTCGGCGCTGAACTCATTCTGTCCGTTTTCGTGCGCGCGATAGGTGGACAGGCTTACGCCAAGCGCCTCTGCGGCCTTCGTGGCCGATGGATAATTTGCGGCTTCGCGCGCCGCCTTCAGTCGTTCGCCCATGGATTTCTGCATCGTCCGACCCTTGCAAAATTTATGACATAAATAATGTTGACATTGGCATTATTATCAACATAATTTGTGTTTATCAAGATGCCTGCGCTGCAATTCGGCAGGCTCGTACAGGCGGTTTGAACGGATGTATTTGGGAGAAGACGGCATGACAATAGTTGGAAGAGGCGGGAAGGGGTCGTTTCGCGTGGGGTATTTCGACCGCTTCTGGGGCTGTCCCGGTTGCCGGCGTATCCTGTCGATTGCCGAAATTATCGAACGGCATTGCGAGGACTGCAATGCGTTCGTCCAGCCTGTGGCGATGGCTGATAGCGGCCTGCGGGATGAAACCCCCGCCCGCAGGAGAAACGGCCATGAGTGAATTGCTTCAGGGCTTTCTGGCTTGTGCAGGTTCGGCACTCTTTCTCGGCACCATGCTGATCGCGGTACGGGCGATCTTCTACGAATCGCAGTCCCGACACGATGATGAGAGCTACGGCGCGCCGGAGGGAGATCAACTCCACTTCCGGATATCCGAAGACGATATCGCTGATGCAGCGAAGCGGAAGCGCCGCATGGGAATGCGCTGACGATTGTCGGCGTCCTCGTTGAAACACCAATGGAAACTCAAGGAACAGATCCGGCTTTCGGCCGGAGGAGGCTGCCATGAACAAATTTCAAATCGGAACCGACGCCGTAGCCGGCGGTCATCACGGCTGGATTCGCAAGGTGCATCGAGCAACCAACGAAATCCTCAGGGATAGCCGTGGCGAACCGATCATCTTCGCCACGCAAGATGCGGCAAAGGCCGCTGCGGGCGAGGCGATGGTCGCCTATCTCAACACGCCGATGCTGCGCGATGGAGCAAGGGTTGAGGCGATCAGCAAAGCGGAGGCCTTCTTCAAGCCGAAACAGGCGAGCGTGACCGCAACCCGGGAGAGCCTGGCATAAGGCAACCCGACAATTGCAAAACTCAATGGCGAAAGGAGTTGCGTGGCTATGACCAAAGGTAGGCTGGATCTTCTTCTCGATGGTCTCGGCATCAAGCTGGTTCCGGTTCATCGTCGGCGCGCGCCCGCGCAAAGCCATGCGCGTGGAACGATGCAGGAAATCCGTGGGCGCTATGGCGACGGGCACCTGATCTTCGTGTTGCGTTGCATCCGGCAGACCGGAGGCAATCGTGACGAGCTCTGGTCGGATACGATCGGTGCGGTGTCCGATGTCTTGCTGCAGCGTCAGGATTGGGCGCTGCACCGACCGGGCGATCTGCTCGGCGCCTTCGACGATATCGCGCTGGCCGCGCTGCGCACCGATGCGGTGGCGAGACGGCCTTGGCCTGTGCGGGCGACATTGCGCACGCTGATCTATCATGAATTGGAGAAACGTCTTGATGCACCGATCCGCCTCGCAGTTTGACGATCTGTCCCATCGTGCTGCGGAAGTCGCAGACCTCAACCTCATCGTGCGTGCGCGCTTCATCGAGGCTGCCGATACGATGGTGCATCTTGATGTGCGCGGCGTTCACCCCGACAGAATGCGCACCCTTTGGCCAGAGGTTTTGCCCGAGCCGCTGGATCGCGCTGAAATCCGCGTACGCTATCGTCCGAGTGCTGCGGCGATCAGTCGGGCGGAGGAGGTTCTGCAGGAATGGTTGCGTGTTCATGTCAAGGATGAGGAACGGCGCATTCTGCTTTCGCGATGGTCCGTCTGCCTCGCCGCGCCCTATGTAGCGGGGTCCTTCCGGGATTTCTGCTCCCGAACGGGGCGGGTGCGCCGCACGGCGGAACGCCGAATCCAGAACGAATTTCAGGCCCTTGCCGGAGTGTTGCTCGCGTCCTCGCCGATCCTGCAGGAACCTGACTGGTCGCGCATTTCGACGATGATGCCGAATGCGCCGAGCGGTGTCGAGCGGGTGAAGCCGCCGGCACCCAGGCACGAAACGCACTGGCTGCCGGACGACGCAAGGCCCGTCTTCGATGCGGCAAGTCCCGAGCTTGCCGAACTGGCCAAGCGGCTGGAGCGCGGAAATCGCCGACGCGCCAAGATGAAGGCCTAAACAAAAGCGGCAATCGCGGTCTGAGCCCGCATTGCCGTTGCATTCATTTCGACAATTATCACCTATCGGGGACTTTTGGTCTCAAGCGCGAAAACGCCGCTTCGCCGGGTGCTTCCAACGTCCTCCCCGAAGTCCGTCACGGTATATTCCGCCAGAAGCCGCAGCCGTGATGTCGGCAGATGGGCACGCCATGGATCGCCGATCAGCACCGTCATAGCCTGCTCCAGGCAGCGATCGAGAAATGCGGTAACGCTTTCGGCAAGTGCGGCTTCGTAGAAAAGATCCCCGACGCAAACGACATCGACGTCGGGCGGCTCGCCTTTCGTCAAGTCGGCGGCGACAGGCTGAATCGATACGTGATTGGCGGCGCCATTCAGCTCGATAGCCACCATGGCATAGGGATCGACATCTGCGGCCCACACTTCCGCGGCAGCCGACTTTGCCGCCGCGATGCTTACTATCCCGGATCCGGCGCCCAGATCGAGCACGCGACGCCCGGCGACACTTTCCGGCCTGTCGAGAAGATAGCGCGCCAGCACCAGCCCGCCACCCCAATAATGCGCCCAATAGGGCGAGCCGAATTGCGGATCGCGCGCGGCGAGACGCCGCAAGCCGCTTTGCGGACCTGCTTTGTGCAAGCGGATTTCAGGAATGTCGGGAACGGGCAAAAGTGGAAGATTCGCGGCGATGAATCGGCCTATCCAATCGCGACTCTCCTCGTGGCCCGGGTCTCGACTCGATAGCTTGCCGTGCTTTCGTCTCTCAGGAATCTTCATAAGCCGCTCGGCTGCGTGCGCGCTGCGATCAACAAGGGCCGGTGAGACCGGTAGTTTCATGTCATCCGTGGCGATCCGCAGGAGATGAGCGGCGATCTTATTCACGGTTGTTTCCGCCTGCGAGAGAGCGGCCAGGATGTCCCGCGCATAGCTGTCAGAATCTTCGTGCGCTTCAAGCACGCTCTCAATACCGATTGGGTCCCAGTCCTGCAAAAGTATGGTACGAACTTGCTGGAGTTCGTCCTTCGGCTGATTTCGATCGTGCATCGCGGGCATTTCCTGAATGCAGATTGGGGTGAACTGCAGGTATTCTCCTTCAGTTCGTCGGACTGAACGTTGCGATATTCCCAAGTAATTTCAAAATGTTATTTTCGCCTTGCGTCAAAGCCGTCATTTCTTGCGGGAGGCTGGCTCATCAAGGGTGTCGCCAACCACGCCGAAATGGGGTATTCATTTTGGCATGATGAGAACAGTTGCAGCGACGCGCTGCCGACCGCAAGCGATGTTTTGAAGCGCTTGTTTTTCTTCAAAAAATCCATCGGAAATCTCAAGCATGTCCAATGCCGACAAGCCAGTCGCGCAACGCAAGCCGCGTGCGCGGCGACGCAAGGCCGTTCCCGCCGACGATACGCCGCTCGATTACATGTTGAAAGTGATGCGTGACGACGAGGCGGATCAAAAGCGTCGCGATGAAATGGCGAAGATCGCAGCTTCCTATGTTCACCAGAAGCCGAGCGAGCGCCCGGGGGGCGGCACCAAGGGAGGCCGGGGCCTCACCATCGACTTAACGAACGCCACGGATGAGCAGCTTGCCATACTCGAATCCCTCTTCGGTCCGCTTGCCGGATCCGGCGATAATAATGGCGGCGATCCGGGAGGAGAAGGCGAGGCGGATAGCTGAGCGCGAGCAGGCTGAGCGCGCCGGTCGGATCGCTGCGGATGCAGAGCGAATTCGTGCCGCCTGCCAGTCGCTGACCGGATTCGTGCGAGAGGCCTGGCATGTCATCGAGCCTGCCGTCGACTATGTCCATGGCTGGCATATCGATGCCATCTGCCGGCATCTGGAGGCAGTGACCTCGGGTGATATCACGCGTCTGCTCATCAATGTGCCGCCGGGGACGATGAAGTCGCTCCTTTGCGGGGTCTTCTGGCCGGCATGGGAGTGGGGGCCGAAGGACAAGCCGCAGATGCGCTATCTCGGCGCATCCTATTCGGAACATTATGCCAAGCGCGACAACAGGCGCATGCGCGATCTCGTTGCGTCCGAATGGTATCAGGCGCTTTGGGGCGATCGGGTCAAGCTGACGAGAACCGGCGAGATGGCTTTCGCCAATACCCGCACGGGCTCGCGTCAGGGGGTGCCGTTTTCAAGATTGACCGGCGGCCGCGGCGATCGCGTCATCATCGACGACCCGCATTCGGTCGATGGGGCTGAATCGGAGGCGGAGCGCCTTTCGACGGTTCGCACATTTCGCGAATCCGTACCGACACGCCTCAATGATCCCCAGCGCTCGGCAATCGTCGTCGTGATGCAACGACTTCACGAGGCGGATGTGTCCGGCACGATTCTGGCGCTCGGGCTCGGATACGAGCATCTGATGCTGCCGATGGAATTCGAGCCGGAGCGCCGGTGTGAAACTTCGATCGGATTTGTCGATCCGCGAACCGAGGAGGGCGAACTGCTCTTCCCGCAGCGGTTTCCGCGCGCGGTGGTCGAGCGGGACAAGATACCGCTCGGTTCCTACGCGGTGGCCGGTCAGTTTCAGCAGCGGCCCGCACCGCGTTCTGGCGGCCTGTTTCAACGCGGCGACTTCGAAATCGCCGAGGCGGTGCCTTCGGGCGCAAAACGGTGCCGAGCCTGGGATTTCGCCGCTTCGAAGGCTCGCCCCGGCCGCAAGCCGGACTGGACTGTCGGCTTGCGAATGGCCTGGGCCGATGATGTTTTCTATGTCGAGACCATCGCCCGCGGACGCTGGTCGCCCGCCGACGTGGAACGCAACTTGAAGAACATGGCATCGCAGGACGGTCCGACCGTGACGATCCGGATGCCGCAAGACCCGGGGGCCGCCGGTAAGGCAGATGCCGAAACGAAGATCAAGCTGCTCGCGGGCTTTCCGGTGAAAGCCATATCGCCGACCGGTGACAAGGCGACACGCGCCAAGCCGGCATCGGCTCAGGCGGAAGCCGGAAACGTCAAGCTTTTGCGCGGGGACTGGAACGAGGCGTTTCTCGATGAGATCTGCGCTTTTCCGAATGGGCAGTTCGACGATCAGGTCGATGCTTTCGCCGATGCTTTGAACGAGCTCGCGTTGAGCTCCTCTTTCAGCTTCAGGAACTTCTAGGCCCGCCTGGCGCGGGCGCTTTCATCACATCGACAGTAAGGGACAATCCATGGGGCAGGTATTCTCGATGGTTCGCGACGGATTGATGAGCCTTGCATCCCGCATGGGCACCGAACGCGACAAGGCGGCATCCGTCTTCTACACGCAGCCGATCCTGACGGACGAGCAGATCGTCGCCGCCTATCGCGGCTCCTGGCTGCCGCGCAAGATCGTCGATATTCCGGCGCTGGATAGTTGCCGCAAATGGCGGAGCTGGCAGGCTGCGAGCGATCAGATCGGCTTGATCGAGGCCGAGGAGCGCCGTCTCAATCTGCGCAGCAAAGTGTTGGAAGCATCCACCAAGGCTCGCCTTTTCGGTGGTGCTGCCCTGTTCATCGGGACTGCGGATGCTGATCCGGCATTGCCGCTCGAGGCAGAGCTGGTCGGAAAGGGCGGGCTCAAGCATCTCACGGTGCTGACGCGCCGCCAGCTGGCGGCCGGCGACATCGACAGCGATCCAGCTTCGGAATGGTATGGCAAGGCGAAGTTCTACACGTTGACGGGCGCCAATGGCGCGCAGGTGACGATCCATCCGTCGCGGCTTGTCATCTTGAGGGGTGCGATGACACCCAATGAAGAGTTCGCCGGGGCGGGCAATCAATGCTGGGGCGAAAGCGTGCTTACGGCTGCATTCGACGCGATCAAGAGTGCCGACAGCACGGCCGCCAATATCGCCAGCCTCGTCTTCGAGGCGAAGATCGATATCATCAAGGTCCCCCAGTTTTCCGCCAATATCGGCAACCAGTCTTATGAGGATGCCGTGCTGCGCCGTTATGCGCTCGCCAACACCATCAAGGGGGTCAACGGGACGCTGATCCTCGATGCCGAGGAGGAATACGACAGCAAGAGCGCGCCACTTTCCGGCCTGACGGATATTCTGATGGCTTTCATGCAAATCGTTGCCGGTGCTGCCGACATTCCCGTTACCCGTTTGCTTGGCCAATCGCCAGCCGGTTTGAATGCGACCGGTGCTGCCGACATGAAGAACTATCACGACCGCATCCAGGCTATCCAGGAGCTCGACTATACGCCGGCGATGTCGCGGCTCGACGAATGCCTTATCCGGTCTGCCACGGGTGCCCGCGATCCGGCGATCTACTCGGCCTGGGCGCCGCTGGAGCAGATGAGCGAGAAAGAGAAGGCCGATATCTTCAAGATGAAGGCGGAGGCGGCGCGGGCCCTGTTCGGCTCCGGCTCCGGAGAGGAGATCATCTCACGGCCGGCGCTTTCGGAGGCGTTGGTCAATGCCTTTATCGAAGATGGATCGCTGCCGGGATTGGAGGCGGCGACAAAGACATCCGGCCAAGCAGATCCCGACGCCGCCGAACGACCCGATGCTATGCCCGTGTAGCCGCTGACAAGGCCGCTTCTTTCTGCGCGGCGTCTTTCAAGACGAACCAAGTGGCTCCGACAGGAGAAATCTCAAGATGAACTTCACAGACATTGTAACCGTCGCGGGAACGCGCCGGACCGGCGACGGCTATCTTGTTGCCGATGCCCGCATCGCCCGTACGGGCATTCAAACCTATGCCGGCGCCGAGATCGGCCGGCCCGAGATGCCGACAGTACGGATCTATCGGCCCGGGGGCGAGGTCTTTTCCGAGGACACGCTCAAAAGCGCCTCGCACCGGCCGGTGACAAATGAGCACCCGCCGGAAATGGTCACGTCGGAGAACTGGAAGAAATATTCGGTCGGCCAGACCGGTGACGAGATCACCGGGGAAGGCATCTTTATCCGCGTGCCCCTGATGGTCAGTGACGAGGCCGCCATTCAGGATATCGAAAGCGGCAAGCAGGAGCTGTCGGCCGGCTACGTCTGCGATGTCGACTTCACGGCAGGCATGACCCCCGCCGGCGAGGCTTATGACGCCATTCAGCGAAACATTCGCATCAACCATATCGCCATTGTGCGCCGTGGCCGGGCGGGCTCGAAAGTCCGCATCGGCGATGCAGCCGCACCGTGGGGCTGCTCTCCTCTCGCAGCCCCACGCCCTCTTTCCGATCATCACCAAAACAAGGAAGGAATGATGCCCACGAAGACGATCATGATCGATGGCATGGAGATCGAAGTTTCCGATCAGACTGGAGAGATCATCACGACATTGCGGCAGCGCCTTGCCGACGCGGAGGCGGCTCATGAGAAGGCCATTGCCATCCGGGATGCCGAACTCGATGCGCTAAAGGCGGCTCTTCTCGACGAGGCGGAGATCGAACGCCGCGCCGAGGCGCGTGCCGAACTGATCGACCTTGCCAGGGCGATTGCCGGAGACATCAAGACATCCGGCCTTTCCGACGCGGCGATCCGCAAGGCCGTCGTCATCGCCAAGGCGGGTGAGGGGGCCGTGCAGGGCCGATCGGACGCTTATGTCGATGCGCGTTTCGACATGCTGGCCGAAGGGCTGCGCAAGAAGCCGGATCTTTTCGCTGATGCCGTTAGAGACGGCATCAGTTCGACGCAGCCATCCGCATCGTCCGCTTTTGCCGCCTACGCCGCCATGGTCCGCGACCTCGAGAGCGCGCATCTGGCCGCCAATCCCACTTAAATCAGGTCAACGAAAAGGAGACGCTTCAATGGCGACTTATCAGACCACCTATGGAAACGCTCCTCGGAAGGGCCTGCACGGGCAGATCGCTTCTGAGGAAAAGGTCAACAAGATCAGCCGCACGGTTGAAAACGCCGCCGGCATCAAGTTCGGACAGCCTGCCCAGCGCGGCCTTGCCGATCATGGCGTGGCGCCCTTTGCCGCCGGCGGCAAGTTCATCGGCATTGCCGTGCTGACGCCGAACGTACTTCCCGATGTCGCGCCGGCCGGTGGCTATGCGCAGTTTGTCGCGGGTGCATTCCTGACCTCGGGTCAGATCTACGTGCGGGCCGGCGGCGCCGTCTCGGATGGCGATGCCGTCTACTACAATCCGACGGCGGATGCCTACGTCAACGCGGCCGGTGCCGGCATCGTCGGTCCCATTCCCGATTGTTTCTTCGATACGAGCGGCGGCAACGGCGACATCGTCGAAATCTCGCTCAAGCACAGGAGCGCTTAATTTATGAACCAGTTCGTTCGACAGCAGTTTACCGACGCCCAGGCGGCCTATTCCTTCGTCATTGCCCAGGGTCGCAATATCGAGACCCGCATCTACCAGCGCCGCTACCCGACCTTCAACTACGGCCTGCATGTTCCAGTCGTCACCGAAGGCAATGAATGGGCCTCTGGAACGACCTTCTTCACTGTCGACAGCGCAGGCGAGGCGAAGTTCCTCTCGGCCGCCGGCACGGATATGCCGTTCAACCAGTCGACCCGGGACAGCGCCAGTCATGACTTCGCGATGATCGGCTCCGGCTGGGAGTGGAACCTCGAGGAGGTCAACCAGGCGGCGCTCTACAATCTCGATCTCAACGCCTCCAACGCCATTTTCGCCGCCGATAAGATCGAGCGCCTGCTCAATTCCGTCGCCATGACCGGCTCGACGGAGAAGGGCTGGACCGGTTTCGTCAACGATCCGAAGGTGTCGCGCGCCGATGTCGCCGCCGATGGTACGGGCGGCACGACTCACTGGTCCGCCAAGACGGCCGATCAGATCCTGCGCGACGTCAACGATCTTATCGGCGGCGTGCGGCAGCGGACCGGCGAAGTCGAATGGATCGACAGCCTGCGCCTGCCGCCGGAAGCCTTCCGTCTGATCGCCACCAAGCGGCTCGCCGATGGCGATGGTTACATCACCGTGCTGGAATTCCTGCGGCGCGGCAACGTCTACACGGCCGAAACCGGCCAGCCGCTCGATATCCAGCCGCTGCGCGAGCTTGCGACGGCATCGCAGGAAGGCGGCGGCCGCATGGTCGTCTATCGTCGCGACCCGGAAGTGCTGCGCTTCCATCTGCCGATGCCGCGCCGCGTGCTGCAGCCGCGCCAGAAATCGATCATGAGCTTCGAGACCGGCATCATCGCCCGTACCGGCGGCACCGAGGTGCGTCTGCCGGCGGCGATGGCCTACGGCGATGAGATCGCTCCGGCGTCCTGAGCGTAATTTCCCTCTCTCCGTTTGCGCGGAGAGAGGGCGTTTGTTCTTCCAATGATCGACACGGAGCTTTCATGTCCGCATCCTTCTACGGCACGCTTGCTGCCGCCGATGCCTATTTTGCCGATCGCGCCAATATCTCATGGCTGGACGGCGGCGACGATGACCGTCAGGCGGCGCTGGTGCGCGGGTCGCAGGCTGTCGACAGCCTCTACGAGCCCAGATTCACCGGGCGGCGCACCGGCGGTTACGATCAGTCCCTGTCATGGCCCCGCAGCGAGGCGATGACGGTCGACGGCGAGACGATCGCCGACGATGCCCTGCCGCTGGTTGTGATCTACGCGGCCTATGAGGCGGCGGCGCTCGAGCTTTCCGAGCCGGGCAGCCTGATGCCGGTGATCGTTGCAGCCCGCACGGTGAAACGGGAGAAGGTGGGACCGCTGGAGACGGAATATGCCGTTGCCGACACCAGCCACGACATGATCGCCGCCGCAAGGCCGGTGCTGACCATGCTCGATGGGCTTCTCTATCCTCTTCTACGCCCGGCGCTTCCGGGCATTCTGGTGGTGTGATGGCTGCCTTCGATTATGACGGGACGCGCGCGACCGCCGAGCGGCTGATCGCCAAATTCGGGCAAAAGGCCAGTCTGCGGCGCATCACGAATACGGGGCCGGCCTATGATCCGGTGCAGACGAGCGAGGACTTTGCTTGTTTCCTCGTCGACCTCGATCAGAGCCAGGCGCATGTCGTCGAGACGCTGATGCAGCGCGGCGATCGCATGGTCTATCTTTCGACCGAGGGGCTTTCGATCACGCCGACGCTCGCCGACAAGATGCTGATCGGCGGTGTCGAACACGCGATTGTGGATATCCAGCCGTTGTCGCCGGGTGGGACTGTCGTCTTCTGGCAGCTGCTGGTGCGGCGATGACGGCGCTGGTACGGTTCAAGACGATCCTGACGCTTTGGCTACTGTCGCGTGTCATCCTGCTGCTCAATCGGCTTTCACCATTGCCGGGCATTGAGAGGAGCGGCGGGACGAAGGCCGAATCGCGAACCGCCAGACCTGCGGTTCGTGCCCGTTACGGCCATCTCACACTTTTGAATTTCGAGCGGCGTGGCTCCTCACCGGGCGACGCTGCCGAGGACGCATAAGCTAATCAAAGGGGCAATCAAATGGCTTCCTCGAATTTCTCCGCCGATATCGCGGCTTGGGCCGAGCGGACCAAGAAGCGGATGGAAGAGGTGGTGAACCTCTCGGCGCAACGGCTGGCTGAGGCGATCGTCGAGGCAACGCCAGCGGTATCGGGCGAACTTGTCAATTCCTTCCAGGTTTCCGCTTCGCCGCTGCAAAGCGGGGATACGGAGGACGCAGATGAGGGCCAGCCGGTCAATCTGGCCGGGCTCGGCGCGCCGCTGGGCGGTCTGCTCCATATGGGGTTCACCGCGCCGCACGCCGCCGCAGTCGAGTATGGCAAGGATGGGCAGGCGGGGCAGGGCATGGTGCGGCTCGCGGCGCGCCAATGGCCTGAAATCGTCGAGCGCGCCGCGCGCGACACGGCGGACTGATCTCCCGAAATCCCAACAATCTAGACAAGGTGACGCATGGCGACGGCGACGGACGCTCTCATTCTGGCCGCGCTGCTGGACCATCTGGCAGCACTCCAATTCCAGCCGCCGCTGCCGGTGGCGCAGCCGGGCATTGCCTTTCCGCCGGCGGGGCAAGATAAACCGGATAACTATCTGGCCGTCAGCTACCTGCCCAACCGCCCCCGGCAGGTGACACTCGGCGACGATCCGCAGCAGAAGCTCGGGCTTCTGCAGGTTTCCGTCTATTGGAAGGCCGGCGGCGGGCTGATCAAGCCGCTCGATGCCGCCGGCCAGATCATCGACCATTTCAACAACAAGACGCTGTTCGCCTCTGGCGTGAAGATCACGATCAGTGGCGAGCCGTGGGCCGCAGGCCCGATCCAAGAGGATGACCGGGTGCAGATACCGGTCACCATTCCCTACACCGCCTTTGAACCGGAGACATGATCCATGGCGAACAAAAGCACGAAGAAGGGCTCGAAAGTCTACGTATGCGAGACGCCCCAGAATACCGACCTGACGGCGACCGCCTATGCCGCGCTGACCTGGGTGCAGGTCGGCAAAGTCGGCAAGGTCGGCGATTTCGGCTCGGAATCCACCATCAACAACTACAATACGCTGGATGAGCCGGTGCAGCAGAAGCAGAAGGGCGTTTCCAACGCCGGCGATCCGGAGCTCGAAGTCGCCTCCATCGCCGACGATCCCGGCCAGGACATCCTGCGCACTTTCGGCGATCCGCTGAATATCAACAACATGGCGATCAAGGTCGAGCGCAACGACGCGCCGCAGGGCAAGACCAACACGGTGTTCTATTCGCGCGGCGTCGTTTCCGGCCCGCTCTACCCCGGCGGCGGCTCCGACGATTTCGATCTGGAGAAATTCAAGATCGGCCTCAACCAGCTGCCGGTCCGTGTCGATCCCGTCACCACGCCGTAAGCGCTATCTTACCGATCTTGCGCGCGTCGCTCTCCTGCGGCGCGCGGCCGCTTTCACATGTCCCAACCGATAAGGTGTTTCCTTGGATATCTCCAGTCTCGTCAATTCCGAAGATCTCTTCGAGCTGCAGCTCCTGCATCCGGCCACCGAGGAGCCGCTCGGCATCTCCTTCATGATCCGCTCGGCCGAGAGCAACGAGGTGAAGAAGATCGTTCGCCAGCATAGCGACCGCTTCCTCGCCAGCCGCAAGAAGAAGCTGACGACCAGCAAGGTCGAAGCCGAATATCTCGACAAGGCGGCCGCCGCCATCGCCTCCTGGAGCTGGGGCGAGCAGCAGTGGAAGGGCGAGCAGCCGGTGCTCTCTTTCGAGAAGGCCCGCGAAGTCGTCGAGGACGCTGGCTGGATCTACGATCAGGTGGCCGGCGCCTCGGAGGACCGCGCAAATTTTATGAAGAGCTTGCCGAAGGGCTTTCAGAAGCCGTAGGGGTCGTCGCACGCTATGATTGCGTGCGCGATACAAACGGCGAGACCCGGCGCGAACGCAACGAGGCCTTCGAGCTTTTAAGTCCGGAGGCCGAGGTGCCGGAGGCCGGCCATGCGCTCTGGGACTGGTTCTGGGACCTGCGCTCGGCGCAGGCCCCCGGCTTTTCCGGCCCGGCGCCGCTCTCTCATCAGGAAGTGCTGGCCTGGGTGCACCTGACCGGCAATCTCCTGCGCCGCGAGGACATCGCCGTGCTGAAGGCGATGGACGGGCGCTATTGCCAGGCGGTGGAGGAGGAGACGGAGGCGATCAGGGCGCGGGAGGCGGGGTAGTCAGGCGATCGTTATCCTTCGGCCCACCGCCCATCTACAGATATTCAATGCGTCGGGTCGAAAGATACATCAGCTTCCATGGCTGCAACTTTTGGTGCGGTTTTCTGAGGGGCAGGTCGCCATTACCGCAGCTTTCTCCGCCATTCCATGTCGGTATCGCCATCGATGCGAACGCTGAACTCATTAGCCGTCGAATCACTCCCAAATGGGCTTGCGTATTCGCATCTGGACACGCCACGAATTGCTGTGCCGTAGGCGTTTGGCGCGTCGTAACTTATCCGAAGAATATACCGCATGGGCTTTACCAAGCCGCTGTCAAAATCGTCCATCGTTACTGCCTGAAGCGTAGGAGAACCTGTGCTGCCGAAGAGGTCTTTGTATTCTGCGCGGCCAATGGCTTCCTCTGACCGCGTGATTTCGATCCGCTTGTATTCGGACGGTGACCGAAGCCTATCCTTGAGAACACTTTCACACACTGTGACGATCTTCGCGTCGAAAAGATCACAGCTACTCAACAACGATAGCAAAAAAGCCGCGCCAGCCAATCTCCACAATCTTTCCACGAAATCCCCCATTCAAAGCGCAGGGTTGTATTTCGCATGGTTTTGAAAGGGATACCAGTGGCAGATGTTGCGATATTGATTACCGAACCGGTCGCAAACTGTCACTTAACGACGAGCGGCTATTCGGAATTTTGATATTGACAGATCTAACTGTCTTTGGGCCGCTTGCAACTCTTGGAGGCAACGCTCTGCCGCTTTTGCGGGAAGCTTCTTCTGCTCACGACGAAAAGTCTTCATTTGTTCGTCGACAATATTCGCCGCTCTATCTCGTGAATTGCGAATAGCTTGAGGACTATCCATCGGGCCTAGAGAGGAAAATGCTTGTACTGTTCTTTCCCGCGCAAGATCATAAAAAGAGGCGCCGATGGCGTCTTGGCAAATATACGCAACACCCAAGTAAATTATGCCCTGCGTACCAACCTCCTCAGCTGCTTTGCTTGCTGCTGTTCGGTCAGCGTCCTCCGCATAGACACTACTCGCGACCATGAATGCCGCTATAAATAAAAACACGCGCATAAAATACCCACGGTTGAATCAACCATAAGACGATAGCGTACAATTCAAACAAAAGGAAAGCCTATGACGGACGTTGCTACGTTAAGTCTTGTGGTTGCTATTTCTAGCGTTTCCCAAGCGATTGTTGAGGTTGACAATCTCTCTGGAATTACGGTGACAGTGCACTAATTCTCGCCGATGACGGCCTTGGCTTTGCGGCCGCGACGAGCCGGTTTGAGGGTGGCGTCGGTGAGGTCTTCGAACCGGTCGAAAAAGTCGGTATTGCCGATGGGGCGGCCGATGCTTTCGGCGCGGCGAAGCGTGGCAAACGCCCTCTCTTCTTCTGTGGCAGTGAGGAGGGCGGCGAAATCGGGAAAGCGAGCGCGAACCTGTGTTGTGGTCGTGACGCCGTCATCCTCAATCAGTCCAAGTTGGGCCGCGACACTCGACCATCGCCAATCGACAGCCCGCTCGACAAGCCGCGCGCGCACTGGATTGAGGGCGACGTAGCGGAGCGCCGCCGCCAGATGTTCTTCATCCATGGCGACACAACCGAAGCGGCCTTGCCAGAAATGGCCGGTCCGGCGCAGCCTTGCATGGATATAGCCGGCATAGGTGCGATGAACGCGAGATAGTGCGCGGCGAATACCGTCAGCATCCGCCGGAACGAGGATGAGGTGAACATGGTTGGGCATCAACACCCAGCCCCAGACCTCTACGCCAGCGGCACGACAATGATGGGCTAGGAGATCGCGATAGAGCGCATAGTCATCATCGCAAAAGAAGGTTTGCGCCCGCCCGTTGCCGCGTTGGTTACTATCAATCGATTGGCTGGAATTTCGCTATTGAAAGTTCGTCTAGGAAGGAGGCTTTTAGCTCGTCCTCGCGGCCTTTGTTTATGACGTATTCGCATTTTGCCGTTGCAGCCGCAGCTACCCCGTTTACGTCTGGAACCGTGTAGTTGAGGAATACAATATACCGCCGTGGAATTATTCTTCCGGTGTCAAAAGCTTCGATCAGCATGGCATGGTACTTGTTTGATAAGTCCTTGTTTGAAAATGACGTAGCCTTGTCAACATACTTCTCAAATTCCGGTCGTCCAAGCTGTTGGATTAACTGACTAAAACCGACCCGGACATAACCTGAATTTACACCCAACCGATCTTTCACGGTCGTTTCGCATACAGCAACGGGCGTTGGTTCCGCGAATGCGGGACCTGCAACTGTCAACGATAGCAACACCGCGCTTCCGAAACTGAGAATCTTTCTCATTTTGAGCCCCAGCTTACAACGACGGTCGGAAATTACCTTTGTCTCGTTTCGTTCGCACCGCCACGCAACCTCTGATCTTTTCTTCGAAAAATCCGTACTCAATTCAAAAGCCGCCTGAATGTGTCGCGAACCCATCCAGTATAGGGAGCAATTGGCTTAAATTTTTTTCGCAACTCTTCCGTAGTTAGAGGCGGGTCATCGCTGAAATCCCGGAAAATCTGAGAATCCGTTGCGGCATCGGTTGCAAAGATGAAAACTCTTCCCACTGATATTTTAGAAATGCTGCCATCGGTGGAAAAATATTGACAGGTAATAGCTCTAGTAACCTTCTCAGCTTGTGTGTCTAGCACATTAAAATTTATAGTTGCGGTATAGAGAACGGGCTTCACCGAGCCTTTGTCAAACTCCTTCTGATAAGCGCGCTGTACGTCAGGGAAGCCTTTGAACCTGTCTTCCAAGTCAGCTGTGGTGGCTGGCCTCTCACTAAGAAAGAATCTGTTGCGCTCATAGGTGGAAGGTGCCGCGAGATACCCTTTGAGACGGGCCTCGCAAGCGGTCACGATCGGCGGATCAAAGATGCCAAAGCTGTAGAGCAACAGCAACGCGGCAAGCACTGCAATCACGCTGGAAATCAGCTTCATTAAAACTCCCACGAGTAGCTTCGCGGCATTCTCTCGCATGAAATCAAAAGGTGGTCCAGTGGCAGATATCGCAACTCTAAGCATTAAAGTTGATAGCAGCGAAATCAAAACGGCAAGTAACGATGTGAGAGATTATGTTGTTGCCGTGGGTCAGGCGGAAAAAGTGTCCGGCGTGACGGGTCGCGCACTAAGGGCGATGGGCAACGAAGCGAGAGGCGCGGCGGGCTCTCTCGAATTACGGTGACAGTGCACTAATTTTCCCCGATGACGGCCTTGGCTTTGCGGCCGCGACGAGCCGGTTTAAGGGTGGCGTCGGTGAGGTCTTCGAGCCGGTCGAAAAAGTCGGTATTGCCGATGGGGCGGCCGATGCTTTCGGCGCGGCGAAGCGTGGCAAACGCCGTCTCTTCTTCTGTGGCAGTGAGGAGGGCGGCGAAATCGGGAAAGCGAGCGCGCACCGGTGTTGTGGTCGTGACGCCGTCATCCTCAATCAGTCGAAGTTGGGCCGCGACACTCGACCATCGCCAATCGGCAGCCCGTTCGACAAGGCGAGCGCGAACCGGATTAAGGGCGACTTAGCGGAGCGCTGCCGCCAGATGTTCTTCATCCATGGCGACACAACCGAAGCGGCCTTGCCAGAAATGGCCGGTCCGGCGCAGCCTTGCATGGATATGGCCGGCATAGGTGCGATGAACGCGAGATAGTGCGCGGCGAATACCGTCAGCATCCGCCGGAACGAGGATGAGGTGAACATGGTTGGGCATCAACACCCCGCCCCAGACCTCTACGCCAGCGGCACGACAATGATGGGCTAGGAGATCGCGATAGAGCGCATAGTCATCATCGCAAAAGAAGGTTTGCGCCCGCCCGTTGCCGCGTTGGGTAACATGATGTGGGGTATCGGGGATGACGATACGAGCGAGACGGGCCATTGGTTGTGTTGATCAGATCTGGAATCTATAGAGTGCACTGTCACCTTAATTCTGTCACCTTAATTCATGTGCTCAGCCGCAGATCTATGGATTTTCAGGGTGCGTAAAATCGATATAGTTCTTTTGTGCGGTCTGCAGGTCGTGGTTTACGGTTGAGATATTCCACACGCATGTCTCGATATCCTCCTTCCGACCGAGCTTCTTTTCACTCTCGATAAACTTTTCAAGTCTGTCTACTTGTTGTGCCGCCTTTTCCGGTGACGCGCCGATCTGCTGGAGCGCCTTCTCGGCATACGTCCGAATTGCGTTGTAGTATGTCGTGCCAAGCGCATCGCGGCATTGATAAGCAATCATGAAACTCACGTTCACACCATCGATGACTTTACCGGCCAGCTGAAGACGCTTGTGCTCGTCGTTAGCCAAGGCTTGGGTGATGATTGTGCACGCGAAGAATGCAGTCAGAAGTAGTTTTAGCCCCATAGTCATGTCACTACACATACAAAAGTTGCGAAAATAGTCGATGCATATTGCCTCCATAGGTTGATCAAAACAGGCTCTGATATTGATGTTCATCCTAAGAGCCGTCTAAGCGTATCGCGAATCCAACCAGCATAAGGCGCGATCGGAGTTGAGTTTCTCAACTCTTCTTCCGGTGTCGGCGGCGGATCGTTGCCGATGTCTCGTATTATCTGGGAAAATGCGGACTCATCCACTGGCGACGGGACGACCGACCAAATCGCCATTTGGGACGTGCTGCCGTCGGTGGAGAAGTATCGGCAAGTAACCGTTGTCGTGACGCGATCAGCATTCCTGTTCAATGCGCTGAAGTTCAGGATTCCGGTATAAATTACTGGCTTCAGCGCTCCCGTATCAAACTCCTTCAGGTAGAATTTTTTCAGATCGGGATGCCGTAATTTCTCGTCGAGTTCGGCTCTCGTGGCGGGCCTCTCACCGGGGATGAACCTGTTACGCTCATAGCTTGACGGTACCACGAGTGCCGGCTTCAGATTTTCCTCACAAGCCGTCACGATCGGCGGGTCGAAGGCGCCGCAACTGCTCAGCAGCGCCAACAGAAACGACGTGATCACAACATTTGAAAACAACTTCATGAAATCCCCCGAATGCGCTGGGTGATTTCTGCCATCTATTCGAAAGGTACGCTAGTGGCTGATGTTGCAACTCTTGGTATTTCTGTTGATAGCTCGAATGTGCGGAAGGCGACTGGTGACTTAGATGGTTTTGCTGCAGCGATGGGGCGTGTGACAAATAGCTCTGGCGCAACGTCACGCGCGTTCAAGACCATGAATGGCGAGGCGAAGACGACTGGTGGAATCGTCGATAAGGCGGCCGCAAATGTACTAAAGTTTGGAACCAGTTACGGTCTCGCTGCGGATAAGTTGAGGGGAGGGCTGGTGGTCCTTGAAGCGCAGCCCAATAATGGCGCGCTCTCGTCGCATGCTTCTATGGCGGATACCCACGGCGCAGTCGCCGCTTCGGCAAACGTACAATCTACGGGGGACAAGGATTATGATTATTTTCTCGCACATCGGGCTGATTTCGCCAACGATACAGGTAAAGGCATAGCGGATATCCTTTTGAGCGCTACGAGCTTCGCAGTGAAAGGTATAGCTAATGAGAAAATCCCTTATGTAGGTGAACTTGGCGAGTGGGTAGGGAATTGGATAGAGTCCTTCAGCCCGGCGGTAATGCGTGACAAGTCTGCGGCGCAGATCAGAGCTGACGCTCAACTTGCCAAGGATATGCAATCTTTGCCGGGGCAAAAAAGCAATCCGGCAGTCGCGGATTTTGCGGCTGAGAGGATCGCAAGAGAGGACTCCCTCAAAGAAACTATTCGATTTCGCGAGGGCGCGGAACGCACATTTAGTCAAACTCTCGGCAAGTTCGAAAGTGTTGCGAGTGGGTTCGATGCATCACTTTCTGTTTCTGCAGGCAGGGCTGACAGTCAGCTTTTTGAGCTGGGAAACAGCTATGTGGACTTCAAAGATAAGCTTAAAGCGGGGACTGCCCAAATAGCAGATGCGCTGAACTTTGATAAAGTTTTGTCAAAGACGGCGGCACAAATGCCTGACTATCCTGAACTTGCTGAGTTTTCCAAGAATTTCAAAGGCGTTCTCGGATCTATTACGCAGGACTTGACTGTCGCGAATGGTTTAAAAGCGCAACATGAACTGTCTAATAGACCTCAAAGCGTCGCCGTCGATCCAGCAAAACAAGCCGTTTTCGCCCAAGGTGGCACCAGCGCGAATATGCTCCTTCCAAATATCTCTGCTTTCTCTCGTGTCAGCCCACTTGCGATTGAAATGACATCGAAGCAGCCAATCGCCAACAATACTGGTGTTCGAAATAGTCAAAAAAATGAGCTTCAGGGCGTTCAACAAGCCACGGACGCTCTTACGAAATCCTCCAAGGACAACAGCGAACAAACCAAACTCGGAACACAGGCTTCCACTCAATCCGCTGCCGCGACGGACAATGTGAACTCGAAGGTTGTCACGTTGAAGCAAAGCCAGGACGAGCTTCAGAAAAGCGGTGCCGTGCAATTGGCGCAAATGCCGCAATTGACCAAGGCGGCCAACGAGCAGGCTGATGCCTATCGGCGCGTTGCTGACGCGCAGGCGCTGCAGAAACTTGCGGGCGATATCCAGTTCCAGCAGGATCAAATGGGCCGCTCGACCATCGATCAGACGGTCGCCTCGACACAGAAGCAATATGGCCTTCCGGTCGATATGAATTCGGCCTCGGCCAATATCATTCGCTACAATGAACAGCTGAAATATGCCCGCGAGCTTGCCGACGATTTCGCCTCGACGCTGGTCAGCGGCTTGCGCAATGGCGAGGGCCTTTGGAAATCCCTGGGGAAGGCGGCGATTTCCGTGCTCACCAAGATTTCCGACAGGTTGCTGAACGATGTGCTCAACAGCCTGTTCAAGGTCAACAGTGCTGGAGGCGGAATCTTTGGCGGCCTCTTCGGCGGCGGCGGCGGGCTGGATCTCGGCATTCTCGCGCGATCGCCGCAGGCGGCGGCAGCCGTTGCGAGTGGCATTCCTGGCCTCTGGGCCGATGGCGGCTATACCGGCCCCGGCGGCAAGCATGAACCTGCCGGCATCGTTCATGCCGGCGAGGTCGTCTGGAGCCAGAGGGATATCGCCCGGGCGGGCGGCGTCGGTGTCGTCGAGGCGATGCGGCTTGGGCGGCGCGGCTATGCCGATGGCGGCGTGGTCGGCGAGGGCGGCCCGCAATTGCTGCGGGCGCAGCCGGAAGCTGCCGTTCCCGTCCGTCGCCTCCGGGCCGACAATCAGAACGATGCCTCCGGCTCCGCTCCGGGCGTGCATGTCACGGTCGGCGTTTCCGTCGATGAGGACGGCAATCTCAAGGCCTATGTGAAGAATGTCGCGCAATCGGAAGCGCAGAGTTCGACGCGGCAGGGGCTGAATGATTTCAATCAGCAGCTTCCCGACCGCGTCGCGCAGATCAACCGCAATCCCCGGAGGCGCTGATGGCCGTTTCCTATCCCTACAGCCTGCCGGCCTTTGCCGACCTTCTGAAGATCTCCAGCATCGTCTGGGATATTCAGCGCAATGACGAGCTTTCCGGCTCCGGCGATGGCCGGGTCTGGCAGGCGGAGCTGGCGCCGCCGCTCTGGACCGGCACGGTGACGCTGGCCGACATGTACAATGCGGAGGCGAAACAGATCGCCGCCCGCATCCGCAAGCTACACGGCGCCCAGGAGGCGCTTTTTCTTTATGATCCGCTGTCGAAATATCCGCAGGCCGATCCCGACGGGACGAAGCTCGGAAGTGCTGCGGTCAGTGTCGCAGCGCTCGGGGCCGACAATGCCTCGCTCAGCCTCAAGGGCCTGCCGGCTGGTTATCGGCTGACCGTCGGCGACAAGATGCAGGTCGGCTATGGCGGCCGCTACGCCTTTCTCGAAATCTCGGAAACGGTTGATGCCAGCGGGCAGGGGATCACGCCTGTCTTCGGCGTCTTCCCGCATCTGCCGGCGGGCTTTGCCGCCGGTCTTAGTGTGACCCTGCTGCTGCCGGCCTGCAAATGCCTGGTCATGCCGGGTAGCCACAATCCCGGCACCGCGAGCGGCCCGATCACCACGGGCGCCACCTTCAAGATCATCCAGAAGAAATAGACGATGAAGAACATCACCTCCGCCTTCTTCGCGGCGCTGACCGGCGCGCGCGACAAGGGGCTCGTGCCCCGTCGTTTCGTCTGGATCACCGGCAAGGATCTCGCCAGCGGCGCGCCGGCCTCGATCGGTCTGTGGACCGGCGATGACGACATCAACATCACCGTCACCTCCGGCGTCACCGGTCTGCCGGAGGCGCGGACCTATTATGGCGGCCTCAATCTGCAGGTAAGCCAGATCCCGCGCACGGCGGATCTGACGATCCAGACCGTGACCATCACCATCGGCCAGATCGCGGCCGCCGTGCAGCAGCTCGTGCGCGGCTACGACCTGCGGCTGGCGCCGATCGAGATCCACGACATGTCGTTCGATACCGGCACGCGCCTGCCGAGCGCGGCGCCGGAAATCGCCTTTCTCGGCATTGCCGATGGCGCGCCGGTGAAGACGCCGGCGGTTGGGCAGGATGGGGATATCGAAATATCCGCCATCTCCGCCGCCATCGCCATGCTGGAGCGCACCAACCCGGCCAAGTCCTCCTATGAAGGCCAGAAGCGCCGCAGCGGCGATGAATTCGGCCTCTATTCCAGCACCGTCGCCAATTGGCAGATCCCCTGGGGGCAGAAATGAACAGCGATCTCGTCAGGGTCAAGAACTGGCGCGCCCGCTTCGTCGCCGAAATCGATCGGCTGAAGCGCACGCCCTTTGCCTGGGGCAGCCATGATTGCGGCCCGGGCCTTGCCGGCAATCTGGTGCTGGCGATCACCGGCGTCGATTGCGCCGCCCAGTTTCGCGGCGAATATTCGACCGCCGCCGGCGCGCTGAAGACGATGAAGGCGGCGGGATTCGACAATCTCGCCGATCTCGTCGCCAGCATGTTGCCCGAGATCCATCCGAGCGAAGCCGGCATCGGCGATATCGCCGCCGTCCCGCATGAAGGTCCCTTCGGCTACGCGCTCGGCGTCGTCAACGGCGAACGCATCTTCGTGCTGCGCGAGACCGGGCTCGGCACCGTCGACCTTCTCGACGCCAAGCGGGCCTTCAAGGTCGGCTAGCCAGTCTCTCGACATCAAATTTATCTCTGACCGGTGATAAGTCGGCGCGGCTTTGCCTGCGACGGCCCTTTCCCATGCGCCAATCGAGGTCGTCCGATCCATGAAATATCTCATTCTGCTTCTGAACGTCCTTGGCTTCTGGCTGATGGCGGATGCGGCGCATGCCGAACCGATCAGCCTGGCGATCACCTCGATTGCGGGCTTCTTCAGCTCGATCGGCGCCATCGGCAAACTGGTGCTGACCGTTGCCATCAATATCGGCCTGTCGCTGGTGGAGAAGGCACTGGCGAAGAAGGATCAGCCGCAGCCGGCCGGAACCAAGCTCGAGATCAGTATGGGGGACGATCACCCCATGTCCTTCATCATCGGCAGCTACGCGACCGCCGGCAAGCGCAAATATGCCGGCACCTGGGGAGACGACGGCAAGACGCCGAATGCCTATTTCACTGACGTCATCGAGATCGGCAGCCTGCCAAATCGTGCCGGTGAACGCGGCCTGACCAGCGTCTGGATCGACGACCAGAAGGTCGGCGTGCTATGGGAAGAGCCGCATCCCGACGGCCGCGGCTTCCCGGTGCTGCAATATCGCGCCAATGGCAAGGACTACCTCTGGATCAAGTTTCTCGACGGCACGCAAACGAGCCCCGATCCGTTCCTGACCGCCAAATTCGGCAGCCACGCCGAACGGCCGTGGAAGCCGACCATGATCGGCCGCGGCTGCCAGGTCGTCATCCTCACCTCGCGCTACAATACCGATCTCTTCTCCGGCGTGCCCTCCGGCCTCTTCGAGCCGCATCCGCTGCCGCTGTACGACATCCGCAAGGATTCTTCGGTCGGCGGCAATGGGGTGCAGCGCTGGAGCGATCCGTCCACCTGGCAGCCCAGCACCAACCCGGCGGTCATGATCTACAATCTCGCCCGCGGCGTCTATTACGGGGCGGAATGGGTCTATGGCGGCCAGAACATCGGCGCTTTCTGCCTGCCGGCAACGAACTGGATCGCTGCGGCCAATGCCTGCGATGCATCCGTCAAGCTCGACGACGGCAGCAGCGAGCCGGCCTTCCGCGCCGGCTATGACGTTCAGTGCGATCAGGAGCCGCTCGATGCCGTTTCCGAACTGCTGAAGGGCTGCAACGGCCGCATGGCCGAGGTCGGCGGCATCTTCAAGATGCTCATAGGCACGCCGGGCGCTGCGGTCTACTCCTTCTCGGATGACGATATCATCGTCACCGAGGAGCAGGATTTCCAGCCGTTTCCTTCGCTGTCTGCAACCTACAACGCCATCGAGGCCACTTATCCCGAGCCGGCGGAAAAGTGGGCAACCAAGGATGCTCCCGGGCGCTACAACACCGACCTTGAGGCACAGGACGGCAATCGCCGTCTGCCCGCGCAGATTCAGTTGCTGGCCGTGCCTTTCGCCAATCAGGTACAGCGCGTCGGCCTGGCGATGATCCAGGATTATCGCCGCTTTCGGGTACACCAGGTCTCGCTGCCGCCGGACGCCTATCCGCTGGAGCCGAACGACGTCGTCTCCTGGTCTTCGGTGCGCAACGGCTATGAAGAGAAGAAATTTCTGGTCGTCAAGGTGGAGCCGCAGCCCAATTTCCTCATCGTCGTCACGCTGAAGGAAGTGGACCCCGCCGACTACGATTGGCATGCGGGCTTACAATTGCCCACTGCTATCGGCTGGCTCGGCCCGATAACGCCCCCGTCGCAGCCGATGATCGGCTGGACCGTGGAGCCGTCAACCATCAAGGACTCCGGCGGCATCGATCGTCGTCCGGCGATCAAGGTCAGCTGCGCGCCGGATCTCGACGATGTGAGAGGCGTCTGGGTGCAGGTGCGTCTCAAGGATACTGGCGACGTTGTTTTCGACAGCGACAGCAATCCCTATGCATCTCCCTATTCGTGGCTGATCTCCGGTCAATGGACGTTACCCAACACGGACTACGAAGCGCGTGGTCGCTATCTCCCGGAATCCAACCGGGCTACGGACTGGTCGGCCTGGCTGACGGTAAAAACACCGAACGTTCTCATTCAGGCGGCCGACGTTCTCGATGGCGCGATCATCCAGTCCAAGATCGCCGCCGCCGCAGTGTCGGCCGCGAAGATCATGGACGCGGCCGTCAGCAATCTGAAGCTCGCCGATCAGGCGGTTTCGACCGCAAAGCTTCAGGTGGCTGCGGTTACGGCCGACGTGCTGGCCAGCGGTGCCGTCATTTCCACAAAGCTTGCCGATAGTGCGGTGACGGCCGCCAAGCTCGCCCAGGGCGTGGTCGATGCGACCAAGCTCGCTTCGGGCATCAAGGCCGTCGAGGTCGTCTCGGCTCTGCCGTCGACTGGCAATGTCGAAGGGCGGCAGGTATTTCTAACGACGGACGGCAAGCTTTATCGCTACCACAACAACGCATGGACGACTGCCGTCGCCTCGGCCGATATCAACGGCACGCTGACCGACGCCCAGATTGCCGCTGTGGCCGCCTCCAAGGTCACCGGTCAGCTGACCGACGCTCAGATCGCCGCCGTCGCAGCCGCCAAGGTCACCGGCACGCTGGTTTCCTCGCAGATCGCTGACGCCGCCGTCACGAATTCGAAGCTTGCTGCGTTAGCGGTGGATGTCACGAAACTTGCCGACGCCTCGGTTACGGCGGCGAAGATCGCCGATGCGGCCGTGTCGACCACGAAATTCGCCAACGGCATCCGGCCAGTCGAGATCGTTGCCGCGCTGCCGACGACGGGCAACATCGAAGGGCGGACGGTCTATCTGACGACTGACGACAAGCTCTATCGCTACACCGGCAGCGCCTGGACGTCTGCCACGCCGGCAGCCGATATCACCGGTCAGCTGTCCGATGCGCAGATCGCCGCCGTCGCTGCCGCCAAGGTCACCGGTACGCTGGTTTCCTCGCAGATCGCTGACGCCGCCGTCACGAATTCGAAGCTTGCCGCGTTAGCGGTGGATGCGACGAAGCTTGCCGACGCCTCGGTCACGGCGGCGAAGATCGCCGATGCGGCCGTTTCGACCACGAAATTCGCCAACGGCATCCGGCCAGTCGAGATCGTTGCCACGCTGCCGACGATGGGTAACATCGAAGGGCGGACGGTCTATCTGACGACCGACGACAAGCTCTATCGCTACACCGGCAGCGCCTGGACGTCCGCCACGCCTTCGACCGATATCACCGGTCAGCTGACCGATGCGCAGATCGCCGCGGTCGCGGCCGCCAAGGTCACCGGCCAAATCACCAGCACGCAAATCACGGATGGCGCGATCTCGACGCCGAAGCTTGCTGCCGGTGCCGTTACCGCCAACGAGCTGGCCGCCAATTCCGTCGTTGCCGCCAAGATCGCAGCCAACGCGATCGTCGCGGCGGCAATCTCGGCCGGCGCTGTCACCACGAACGCGATCGCAGCCGGAGCCGTCACCACATCCCAGATCGCGGCCAATACGATTACGGCCGGTCAGATCGCGGCCGGCGCGATCGGTGCGACGCAGATCGCTGCAGATGCCGTCACGACAGCCAAGATCGCGGCCGGCGCTGTCACTGCCAGCGAGCTTGCCGCCAACGCGGTTACGGCTGGCAAGATTGCCGCAAACGCCATCGTTGCAACGAACATCGCGGCCGGTGCCATCACCGCCGACAAGATGGTTTTGGCGGATTTCACCAACCGTTGCGAAAACCCGAACTTCGGCGAGGGCGATGTCGGCTGGGTCAAGGCGGCGGGCGTGACGATCGTCAATGATCCGGCGAATGCCTACGCCGGCAACTGGTATATGAACTTCAGCAGTGCTACGGGTACAGGCATCACCCGCAACAACAACGTTTTTCCCGTTAATCCGGGTGAGCAATATTTCCTTCAGGCGTTCGTCAAGGCGACCGGCGCCCCAGATCGTTCTCTTGGATTCCGTATCCGTTATGAAGCGGCAGACAAGAGCACCGGCGTTGCAAGTGGCACTATCGCCATCCCGACTACGGTCGGTGCGACCTACACCGAGTTTAGCGCCGCCTTTACGGTCCCTGCCAATGCTGTCTACGCCTGGGTCGATTTTACGATCTCGCCCTACGCGATCTCGACCGGCAGCTATCAGGTCGGTTTCGTCTCCTGCCAGCGGCGCAATACCGGCAATCTGATAGTTGATGGCGCAATCACGGCTGTAAAAATTGCCGCCAACGCAGTCACCGCCGCTTCCATCGCTGCCGGCGCGGTGACGGCAACCACGATCGCTTCCGGTGCCATTACCGCCGAGAAGATCGCTGCCAACACGATCACGGCCGGCCAGATTGCTGCCGGTGCGATCGGCGCGACACAGATCGCTGCCGATGCCGTCACGACGGCAAAGATCGCCGCTGGCGCTGTGACGACAAGCGAGCTTGCCGCTAACGCCATCACGGCCGGGAAGATCGCAGCCAATGCCGTTGTCGCCGGCAATGTCGCGGCCAATGCGATCACGGCGCGTGAGCTGATCCTTCAGGATTGGGAAAACCTCGTTCCCGACAATCAGTTGCAATCGCCCGCGTCGTGGTCGTCGTTAAACAGTTCAGTCGTCAACCCATCGACCACACAAGCCTTCACCAGCAAGGGAGCGATCGACTACACTTATGTCGCGGGAGCTGGCTATCTGCAGATCCTGCAAAGCCAACCGTTCGCGATTGTTTCGGGTCAACCCTATCTTGCGTCCGCCCAGGCCATCAGGACGTCAGGAACGATGTATGGCCTTTGGCTGCGCATCCATTGGCTCGATGCCAGCGGCAACCTTCTAAGCCCCGATACATATGTCACGGTCGTTTCCTACGGGACAGCGGGCGGCGGCACTGCGGCTGGAATGCAGACATTTTCCGCGGAAATCACCCCGCCAGCTGCGGCTTATGGTGCGATCGTCAGAGGCTATATCCAGCGCGATTACACAGACGGCAATGTCTCCATCGGCGGGATCAGCTTCCTCCGAAAGGCAACGGCCAATCTGATCGTTGATGGCACCATCACTGGCGCAAAGATCGCCGCTACAACGATCACGGCGGCCCAGATCGCTGCGGGCGCCATTACCGCAACCCAGCTTGCGGCCGGCGCTGTTACGACAGCGAAGATCGCTTCCGGGGCGATTACGACGGTCACGATCGCGGCCGGCGCTGTCACCGCCAACGAGCTTGCGGCCAATGCTGTGACCGCTGGCAAGATCGCGGCGAACGCCGTCACGGCCGGCACGATCGCGGCCGGCGCGGTTTCGGCAGCACAGATCGCTGCCGGTGCCATCACGGCAGACAAGCTTGCCTCCAATTCGGTGACGACGAATGCTCTGGCAGTAGGGTCGGGCGAGAACCTGCTTCAGAACGCCAACTTCGCTGCAGGGACGGACTGCTGGAATTATGTGCTTGGCGGCGGTTCCGGTGCGGTTACATTCGCACTTCGCCAGCCTCCCGCTTCTTGGTCCGGTGCGGCACAGCCCACGCTGATGGTGGACAAGGAAAGCGGGCCGGACACCGGATCGACCTATGTCGACGTTCGCTGGATGCGGCCGGATGCGGCATCCCTGACCGTCGCCAACCTCAAATATGGGGTTCCTTGCACAGCGGGAGAGTCGTTCGAGGCTACCGCTTATATTGCAGCTCATCGGTGCGTTTGCGAATTGCGCATCGAATGGAGAGACGCGACCGGGACTGTCCTCGGCTATTCCTCCGCTGATACCAACAATGCCGTCCAATCGAGTTCGACGGACCCTGATGCATGGCCCCGCCTGCGGGCCGTTGGCGTAGCTCCGGCCAATGCTGTCTGCGCCGGCATTCATATCCGCAAGCGAGATACCAACACCGGGCAGACGACCAGCTACATGTTCGTCAACAAGCCGATGCTGTGCCGCATCCCGGCCGGCGCGACTGAGCCGACGCCCTGGAGCGATGGTGGCGTCGTCTTGATCACGCCGAATGGTATCGTCGCCAATGCAGTAACTGCAGACAATATCGCCGCCAACGCTATCACGGCCGGGAAGATTGCCGCCAATGCGGTAACGGCCGGCACGATCGCGGCCGGCGCTGTCACCGCCACGACGATCGCGGCTGGAACGATCACAGGCGACAAGCTTGCCGCCAATACCATCGGTGCAGACCAGATCGCCGCCAATGCCATCACGGCCAAGCAGCTTGTCCTGACCGATTTCAGCAACATGGCCGACAACGGCTGGCAGACCGGCACGCTCGACGGCTGGGTGATCCAGAACCAACAGAATTTTTATAACGATACGTCTTCCGGCGATGTCGCAGGTTGGATTCTTCAGTCAAATGGGCGAGACCTTGCGCGATCCAACTATGTTGCGGTATCCGCGGGTGAAACCTACGCATTCGATGTCTGGGTTTACAACACCGATCCCGGTAACGCGAACGTCTACGCCGGGCTTTTGACGCCAGCAGGTGTATGGAGTCCGCTGAACGTTCCCGGTGCTACGACCTCCGTGAAGAATACATGGGTGCGCCTACAGGGACGCGTCACTATCCCAAGTGGCTACGCCAAAGCCTCGATGCTGCTCCAAGTCGACAAAACGGCAGGGACCGGTGGCACCTCCTACTGGTCTAAGCCCGTTATGCGCCGCGCGGTCTCGGCCGAGCTGATCGTGGATGGTGCCATCACCGCGAACAAGATCGCTGCGAATGCCGTAACGGCCGCGCAGATCGCTGCAGGCGCAGTCACTACCGACAAGCTGATCCTGGGCGGCGTCACTTACGACAAGATTGCTTCCGGCGCTGTGACCGCCGTCTCGGCCGGCCGGAATGCTGGCGGGCAGACTATCGGGTCGGATCAGACCGTTAATTTGGCAGCCTGCGGCATCACCGTCGAGGGCGATGGCCGTGTGATGATCAGCGCGATGACGCTAGGTCAATACAACAAAAACGGCAACAGCCAAAACGCCCAACCGATTGGCTGCAACATCTTCCGCGATGGGACGGCTATCTTCAGCCAGACTTATTATCTCGGTGTTGTGCAGACCATTGTCGCTAACGGCAGTGGCGGAAATGGCGGCTCGAACTCCTACACCTATACGGCCGGCATGGTTGCGGTGCCTGCGCTCTACCATGCGCCCGGCGCGGGATATCACACCTACACGCTGCAAATTTACTGCCCAAACAACACGATTGCCTGGAATGAAAGCAACATCATCGCGACCGCGTTCAAGAGGTAAGACCATGACGCCGACAATCGTCCATTACATCATCTTCGCTACCGATGGCTGCATCCGCCAAAGCGGGCATTGCGACCGGGGAACGCTCCCTAAACTGGCTACTCTCTTCGGTGACGGTTACGCGGTCATGGAGGTGCCGGAGGCACAATATCGGCTGGATATCGACGCGATTTCCTATGTGCTTGACGGCGCGATCGTGCCGAAGTCCGTCGCGCTGGATGTCACCGAATTCACCATTCGGGCCGATGGCGTGGAACGGGTACAGTTTGCCGTCCCGGCCGGCACCTCTGTCGTTCATGTCGGCGCGGTCGTCGCCATAGAGGACAATGTCTTCGAGTTCACGACCGACGTTCCCGGCGATCACCGGGTTCCCTTCATCGCTCCGGCTCCCTTCCGCCATTTCGAGGTCACCATCCATGCTGTTTAGCGTGTCCGCAGATCCCGTTCTGGAGCGCGTCCAGGCGCAGGCCGACATTGATCGTCAGGTTGGTCAGGCCCGCGCACTCTTCATCACACTCACCCCAGGCCAGGAGGCCGTCTATGCCGTGAAGCTTGCCGAGGCGCAGCGGATCGCGGCCGACTGGCATAATGTGCCCGAGGGCGAGACGCCGCATATCGCGGCCGAGGCCGCCGAAGATGGCGTTAGCCGCTTTGAAAAGGCCGTCGAAATTCTAACGCGCGACCAGCACTGGAAGGTCGGCGCACAGATGATCGAAGCGATCCGCCGATCGGCGAATGCCGCTCTCGCCGCCGCCAAAACCGCTCCCGAAATCCGCGCCGCTACGGTCATCGATTGGCAGGCCGTCCGCGCGTATGCCCAAGCCTAACAAAGGAAAGGACTACCATGTATCGCATAGACAGCATGTATGAACCGATGGTCGAGGCGCTGCTTTCGGCTCGATCGGAGAACAAGGCCGATCGCTGGATGGCGTGTGCCGCCTTCTGGCTCGGCCGCCAGCAGATCTACAATGTGCCGGATTACTGGCTCGCTCTTGCCGCCAAGATCACCTCCGGACTGGACACCGCCGACAAGGACGCGATCCTTGACCAGCTCAGCAACAAGGAAGCCGCTTTGGTCAGCTCGGCCGAGGATTGGCCGGAAACGCCGGAAAGCCTTCTGAGCGTTGTCGCCGGCTGGTCTCCCGAGCCGGCCCCTGTCGATCTTTACGCCTACGCCGCTTCCAAGCGTTACGCCATCGAAACGGGCGGCATCGTCATCAACGGCATGTCGATCACCACCGATCGGGCGAGCCAGTCCATGATTACCGGAGCCTACAGCTATGTGCAGGCCAACCCGACCGTCACCGTGAAGTTCAAAACGGCGGCCGGCTTTGTCGAGCTGACGGCCGAGCAAATGACGGCAGTCGCCAATGCGGTTGGCGCACATGTCCAGGCAAGCTTTGCTGCAGAGGGCGAAGTCACCAGCCAGATCGTCGCGGGCACCATCACCGCCAAGGCCGAAATCGATGCTTTCGCTTGGCCGTCCAATGCTCAGGGAGAATCGTGATGTCCAGCCACGTCAACTCCCTGAAGAAGCAAATCGAGCAGTTGCAAGATGAAGTCGAGCGCTACGCCAATGCCGTCGATCGTCTGGCCGCAGAGCTCGTCGAGAAAGAAGCTCAACTAAGCGCTGCTATGGCGCCTGTCGAGAACGATACGGCAGAAATGACTTCATTCCGCGAAGCGGAACATGAAGCCGGCAATACGGCCTGATAAGGGTGCGGGAACCGCTTTCGATTTAGATGGCTTGAATAGGGAAACCAGTTTGGCCCCGGCTATGAAGGCGGTTCTCGCCGAATAGCGTTTGTCGGCAAACGCTGCATCCGTATCCGGCAACCTTATATCTTATAAATTTGGATGAAGCTTATGGACCACGAGACGTTCTTCTCGGCGGTACGCACGTCATTGTTTGGCGGTCGACTGTCGACAAATCAGGTCAAGGGCATGGAGGCGATCTTGATCGCATGGGCAGCGACGCCCTTCGATCCTCGTTGGCTGGCTTACATGCTGGCCACGGTCTATCATGAAACCGGGAAAACCATGTGTGCCATCACGGAAAACCTGAACTACTCGGCGGCGGGGTTGCGTGACGTATTCCCGAAATATTTCAGTATCGGAGAGGCGCGCGCTTTCTGTCGCCAGCCGCGACGGATTGCCAACCGCGCCTATGCAAACCGAATGGGAAACGGGGATGAAGGCAGCGATGACGGTTGGCGCTATCGTGGCCGTGGTCTCGTGCAGATAACCGGACGGGAGAATTACGACAAGTACGGCATCGTCGATGATCCGGATATGGCTCTTGATCCATCCAAAGCCACTGAAATCCTCTTTGACGGCATGATCAACGGCCGGTTCACCGGCAAGAGGCTTGCCGACTACTTCAATGCGACCGTTTCTGACTGGATCGGCGCGCGTAAAATCATAAACGGCACTGATCGGGCGCTCGACATTGCCGGCATCGCCAAGAAGTTCATCGCGGCGATTGAGCAGGCTCGATAGATTTTCCCGAGATCGAAAAAAGCATGGCGCTGGCGATATCCGGCGTCGGCGATGTCCCATTCATTCACGTGAATTTCCAAGAACGCACGAATATTGCGACATCGCGCTCTTGACCTATACCTATCAGTTCAAAAGGAAACCGGATGTTCAATACGAACACATTGCACAATGTCCTCAACGTTTTGATTGCGTTATCGGCATTGCTGATTGCGATTCTTCTGGCGGCGGGCTGCACGCAGCTTGGCGATGGCATGTTGGAATGTTCGCAATCTTCCATCAGTCCAGGTTTCGCCGCTGTCGCCGTTGCTGCCTTGAGCACGCTAAAAATCACGATCAATATCATGCGTGACGGTATTGCCGGATTGATAAAGCCACAGCCGCCCGTCGAAAAATGAGACCGCCCTCCTTTGAAGGCGTCGCAAGTTGATTTGCGATATTCCCGTAGCCCGGATTTGATCGAGAGAAGCCATGACGATACACGAATTTCTGGATGCCTTGGGCATCAAAGTCGGCGTCGTCATCGCTGGTCTGTCCGGTGGGATTCTGCGTGGCCTATCCAGGCGCCGATATACGACGCGGGAGATTGTCGCGTCGCCCATCTGTGGTGCGCTCGCGGCAACCTATCTGACCGAACCGGCGCTCTTTTATCTGCGTGCCGTCAATTGGCCCTTGCCGCAAAAAGATATCGCAGCCATGAACGCCACGGCGTTCGTTGTCGGTGTATGTGCAATGTGGATCGCCGATCTGGTCTTTGACGCCATTTCCAGATGGGTCAAAGGCGGTCATGAAACGCCGTGACCGGCTGCTATCTGCTTCTGCTAAATGGAAGATGGCCGGAGGTATCAATCCGTTGCATGTTTTTGATTGATATCGCCATGGAGCAGCCTATTTGTTGACCGACTTGCGGCCTACAAGAATGGGGAAGCCTTATGGTTGATCTGTCGGAGCGTTTTGCGGTTTCAACTTGGTCCTTGCACCGCGCACTCGGCTTCACTTATCCCTATAAGCCCGCGGATCGCGAACCTCCGACCCGTCAGCCGACTTACGGGGAGGGGATGATCGAACTCATCGACGTACCGCAGCAATGCGCGGATCGCGGTCTGTCTCGGCTTGAGATCTGCTCCTTTCATCTACCGAGCCTCCTTCCGGGCTTTCTTGCCGATTTTCGTGGGGCGGCCCAAAGGGCCGGTGTGAAAGTTCAGACGCTTCTGGTCGAAGACGGCGATCTCAGTAATCCGGAAACAGCCCAGCGCGACGCCGACTGGATGGCCGATTGGCTCGATATTGCCGTGGCTCTCGGAGCCGAAAATATGCGCGTGATTGCCGGAAAGGCTCAGCCGACGGACGCAGCGTTAACACGGGCGGAAACTCACTTGCGCCGGCTCGCTGAATTGGCTGCAGCGGCCGGAGTGCGTCTCGTGATAGAAAATTGGTTCGATCTCCTGCCGGGGCCGGCGGAGGTCAACCGAGTTCTCGATGCATTGGGTGGTGAAGTCGGTCTTAACGGGGATTTCGGGAACTGGGAACGCGCCGGCAAATACGACGATCTTGCAAAAATCATGGGGCGTGCCGAGCTTTGCCACGCAAAAGGGCATTATTCGGGAGCCGGTCTCGACGTGGAGGACTATGCTCGTTGCGTCACGCTATCCAATTTCGCGGGTTATACAGGTCCTTTTACGCTGATCTATGACTCCACGTACCATGCGGACGAATGGTCCGGCATACTTGAAGAACGGGACTGTATCGCTGCTGTCCTGAAAAACGGGGCGCTGCCGGATCATAGTTTTCTATAATCGAAACTGCAGCTATGCCTTTGTCTGGCAATGGCATAAGTGCGGGCGGGCTGCTTGTCCTATCGTCAATGGAACTCGTGGTCATGCAGGGCGCCAAGAAGCCGATCCTGTGTTTGATAGCCGGCATTGTAAAGATCGATGGCTAGATTGGCTGCGGACAGGCCTTCCTGGCTTTGCAGTCTTATGCTGCGTTCGGCGCACCAGGCGAAAAGCGCGCCTGCAAGGACGTCAATATCGTCAGGGTAGAGCGGCGCGTTGACCATCATAGACATTCGCTACACCATTCATTGTTGGAGCTGATACCGGGTAGGGTGAAGCGAACACTGCTTGGGCTGTAGAAATTTGCAACTGCGTTCGTCGCGCGACGTTAACGGCAGCCTCTTGTAGAGCATTGAGGTGTCCCTTAATGCAACAATGGTTCTTTTCGAGACCTCATTGCAGATTTTGCTGCGCGCCGGGTTGGGCCGCTGGATGCGTGAGCCCATCCCTCGTGCCGCGTGGCACGACAAGCAAAAGGGCGCCGAGCGTAATCGCCAGCGCCACCAAAAGGGATAGAACGAGCCTGGGCCTGGAAGGCATCATTGGTGAAGTGGCTGCGATGCCCTGACAGCGGCTTCTATCAATTCCTCGGCATATGAAAGTGCCGATGCCGTGTCTTCTCCATCAAGCTTCAATTCTCTGCATTTGTGATGCATGGCGCGACGAATTTGTGCCAGTAGAACGGCGTCGATATCGACTTCGCCGTCTTCGAAGACGTGCGACAACGCCGATTGAGCAACAATCTCCAGAACTGCAACCCGGCCCTCGATTTCACCGAGGGAAGGTATTGCATTCCTCTTCACATGCTGTTTGCAATCGCGATGGGTAGTAAGCATTTCGGTCACCTCCTTCACGAAAGAGGATAACGACCGAGACGAAAAAAAGTTCAGTCATATTGGTAAAAAAGCAGTCCGTTAGAACTGTCTCATTGTTATAATTCTCTATGACCGGCGTTTTTTCGGCTATCTGTCATTTCATCGGGCAAAGTTTGGGGTCCGATAATACATCGACGCAGTATGGCGAGCGACGAAAATCGTCATAATATAGTGTCCATGTCGTAGTATCAGCGGCGCGATAGGGGCCGAATTTGAAATATTGATTCTTTCCAAGTCCGTGGTCCGCGTGTCCAATATGACCGGTTACCGTGGAAATCCATTTGTTGTTGGCGAATATTTCAATGTGACCCGAGCCATCCGGGCCGGGTTTGCTATAAATGGCGAAATCTATCCAGCCTGATGCTGGCGTCGGCAGCGTGTTCCCGCGATTGATTACCTTGATCGCGCTGGTGCAGCCGCTGAATTCTTTGCCGTCATTCTCGCTCCAGCTATCGTCTGTCGCCACCAGCGCGCGCATTTGATTGGCGTCCTGACGGAACCAGACCGGAGTTTCGCCGTCACCACAGGCCTTACTGTCGCTGGCGGACTTTTGCTTCTCGACAGGCGCGACATAGTTGGTTTCAACCGTCGCAAACAGTTTGCCATTGTTGAGCCGCAACGCCAGGAAGGGACTGAAGTCGCCCTTGGCATTTGGCCCGATTTCCCGTTTCCATTGTGCGATGAGATAACGGTGATCGCCTGAAGGGATGGGATCTGCGAATTTCACCGCAAAGCCATACCAAACCCCCTGATCGTAGGGGACACGATACTTGGTACGTTCCCAGATTTCCGCCCTTTCGCTGCAATTTTCTTTATCCGGCGGGCAAAAAGGTTTGACGCTAAGCTTCAACGCCCCGGAGCCGGTGCGCTTCACTTCCGATTGAAATTCGATCGTTCCTGCCTTCTGCTCGAAGTTGTCGCGATAATAAAGATGTCCGGATGGAGCAAAATCCGTGCCGTCGAAACCGTCACGCAGCACCAATTGACCCGGATTGTCCGCCAGAGCCGGCGTTGCGGCGCAGGTGCAGGCCAGGATGGCGGGCAGTGCGTATTTTGCTTTCATGCTGGACTATTCCTGTCGCGGGTCATTCATCGAGCCTAATCAATGACCTGTTCGCCTCCAGCAAGCAAGCGGAAGCAGCATCGCGCGAGCCACTTTGAGAATGCCCATGGCAATCCCAGTCAGATCCAGCGATCGCAGCCTGATAGCGTTGTTGTCGATTTTGCAATCACAGATGCGCGTTGGGCGCTTGCTGTCAGGATCCAGAAGCATAGTTGGCTGCAGCGGATTACGTTTGGTAGACGGGAACTCGGAGCTGGCGGGCGGCGAGCCGTTCAAGGTGCTTGTGGTATTCCACGGTCTTCTATCGAGGCGAAGGCTTCCAGGTGTACGACCGGGCGATCGGCCAGACGTGGCAGCTCGGTTTCGAAGTGCCCAAGAGATGGGTGGACAAATCACTTCCTCCGCGTTTGATAGGGCGATCCATTTCTAGGGAAGGTTTTCCATGACGATCGACCAGGACCTCATTCGTATCGCGCTCCAGGAAGAAACGCTGCGCTTCGACGCCTTCGACCTTTCGACCGCCTGGGTGCTGGGCAAGCTGCTGCACGACCTTGCCAGCGAGCGCAATTTGGGCGTTGCCATCGATATTACACTGCATTCGATGCCGGTTTTCTATATAGCCTTGCCCGGCTCCACTCCCGACAATGCCAATTGGATACGCCGGAAGCGCAACATGGTCCTGCGTTACTTCCGCAGCAGCTACGCCAGCACCTTGCGGCTGCAGCAGCAAAATAAGACGATCGAGGACAACGGGCTTTCAAATGCGGATTATGCCGCGTCGGGCGGCAGCTTCCCCATTTTCGTTAACGGCACGGGATGCATTGGCGCAGTCACGGTTTCGGGCCTCCCTCAGCGTGAGGACCACAAGCTTGTCGTCGAGGCTCTGGCTCTGACGCTGGGCCACGAGCTTCACAATCTCAGCCTCGCATAGACGGCCGCGGCGGCGCCGGGCTTTGAGCCGGCGCCGCCGCCAATCTCATATTTTTCCGCCTGCCTCGGCAATGACCTTAGTCAGGCTACCGGTTGCCGGGAAAAGGGGGATAAGGCAGGCCTGCAAGGCGTGATAGATATCACCCTTGCCTGGGAATAGCGTATGAGCGGGGACAAGATCCTCCGTCAGCTCTTCGTGCCAGCCTCCATTTGCACGGTCTACGAAGGATCGGCCGATCACACTCCAGATCTTGCGATAACTCTCTTCATGAAAATCGCTCGGGACGTGTTCGTTCAAATAATGTGCCGCACCGGCGCCTTCGCACGCAGGCCACCAGAGCTTGTTGCGCTTTGCCGGTATATCTTCCCAGTCGAGCGTATAGAAGAAGCCGCCTTTGTCGCTGTCCCAGCCCAGAGACATGGATTGCGAGAAGAGGCCCTTGGCCGCGTCCGGCATCCAATCGTGACGCCTTTCCCCAAGAGACCAAAGCTGCAGGATCAGGCGCGCCCACTCCAGCCAGTGCCCCGGCGTGGTGCCAGACGGGCGGAACATCTCGTTGCCGCGATAATTTTTGTCCAGCTCCCAATCGGCATTGAAGTGTTCGGCGACACGCCAGCCAACGGAGCCTGCCGAGCGGCGAATGACGAGATCGGCAATGCTTTCCGCTTTTTCGAGATAGGCCTTTTCGCCGGTTGCTTCGAAAGCCGCCATCAGCGCTTCCGTCAGGTGCATGTTTGAGTTCTGGCCGCGATAGGTGCCGCCTTCGATCGGCGACCAGTCCCGATTGAACTCCTCGGCGATTGCCCCATGCTTTTCTTCCCAGAACTTGGTATTCAGAATTTCCGTAACATCGGCGAGCATGCCATCAGCCAGCGGGTGGCCGATCGTCTTTGCGGAGGAGGCGGCAAGCAGCACGAAGGCATGGCCATAGCCCTGCTTGCTGGAATCGACCGGGCCGTCATTGTTCAGCGACCAGAGATAACCGCCGTGTTTCTTGTCGCGATGATGGTTCCATAGATAGTCCATGCCATGATCGACGATCTCATTCGCGCCGGGACGCCCGAGCAGCGATGCGATCGAGAAGCAATGCACCATGCGGGCCGTCGAGTGAATGCCGCGTACCGGATTGGCCGCATCCAGCGGCTTGCCGACGTCGTCCATGTCGTAGAAGCCGCCGCTCGGATTGACGGCGCGGTACTGGAAGAAATCAAAAAGCGAGCCGGCCTGATCGAGCAGCCAATGCCGATGGTAGGCACGCGTGCTCCAGTTTCCAAGCGTCGCGGGTTCAACCTGTATGTTCATGCCATCCTCCGTGGATTCTGTTCCTGAAGCCCTATAACGCCGCTCGAAAGCGCTGTCATGGCGTTACGAATGAAACTGTGTGTTCGGCCTCGCATTGTCCATGGCCGGATCGGAAACCAAGGCTGCTGCGGTTATTTTTCCGAAGGACGTTCAAACTGTAGAAGCATCTCTCTTGCAGCAGGGCGGACTAAAGAATAGATATGTTGACATAAAGATATCTTTATGTGATCTGATTGCGGAGTCGTAATCAGGCCAGAGGAATTCGCTTATGTTTGACAATCTTTTTGGTTCGGAAACGACGAAACGTGACGGCGGCGAAATCTTCGACGCCTTGCGAAAGGCGGCAAGCGAGCGAATCCTTGTGCTCGATGGTGCGATGGGCACGCAGATTCAAGGCCTTGGCTTTGACGAGGATCAGTTTCGCGGTCATCGCTTCATAGGCTGCGCCTGCCATCAGAAGGGCAATAACGACCTCCTCATCCTGACCCAGCCCGATGCGATCGAGGAGATTCATTATCGCTACGCCAAAGCCGGCGCCGATATACTGGAGACCAATACCTTCTCGTCCACCAGCATCGCGCAGGGCGACTATCAGATGGAAGGGGCGGTCTATGACCTCAACAAGGAAGGTGCGGAAATCGTTCGCCGCGCGGCTATTCGTGCCGAGCGCGAAGATGGCAAGCGCCGTTTCGTCGCCGGCGCCATCGGCCCGACCAACCGCACCGCGTCCATTTCTCCCGATGTCAACAATCCCGGCTATCGTGCGGTTACGTTCGATGACCTGCGCCTGGCTTACAGCGAACAGATCGACGGTCTGATCGATGGCGGCGCCGATATCATCCTGATCGAAACGATCTTCGACACCTTGAATGCCAAGGCGGCGATCTTTGCCTGCGAGGAGCGTTTCGAGGCCAAGGGCATACGCCTGCCGATCATGATCTCGGGCACGATCACGGATCTTTCCGGCCGTACCCTGTCAGGCCAGACGCCGTCTGCGTTCTGGAATTCCGTTCGTCACGCCAGCCCTTTTACCATCGGCCTCAATTGCGCGCTCGGCGCCAACGCGATGCGGCCCCACCTGCAAGAGCTGTCGGCGGCGGCGGACACATTCATCTGTGCCTATCCCAATGCCGGTCTGCCGAACGAATTCGGCCAGTATGACGAAACGCCCGAGATGATGGCGTCGCAGGTGGAGGAATTCGCCCGGGAAGGACTCGTCAACATCGTCGGCGGCTGCTGTGGCTCGACGCCGGAGCATATTGCTGCGATCGCCGCGGCCGTCGCGAAGTATCCGCCGCGCAAACTTGCCGAGCACCGCCCTTTCATGTCGCTCTCCGGTCTCGAACCGTTCGAATTGACCAAGGACATTCCGTTCGTCAACGTCGGCGAGCGTACCAACGTCACCGGCTCGGCAAAATTCCGCAAGCTGATCACCAATGCCGACTATACGGCCGCGCTTGCCGTTGCCCGCGATCAGGTCGAGAACGGCGCGCAGGTCATCGATATCAATATGGATGAAGGCCTGATCGATTCCGAAAAGGCAATGGTGGAGTTCCTGAACCTCATCGCCGCCGAGCCGGATATCGCCCGCGTTCCCGTGATGATCGACAGTTCGAAGTTTTCGATCATCGAGGCGGGTCTGAAATGCGTACAGGGCAAGCCGATCGTCAATTCCATCTCGCTGAAGGAAGGCGAGGAGAATTTCCTCAAGCAGGCTCGATTGATGCGCATGTATGGCGCGGCCGTCGTCGTCATGGCCTTCGATGAGAAGGGCCAGGCAGATAGCTATGAGCGCAAGGTCGAGATCTGCTCGCGCGCCTACAAGCTGCTGACGGAGGTAGCGGGCCTGCCGCCGGAAGATATCATCTTCGATCCGAACATCTTCGCCGTCGCGACGGGTATCGAAGAGCATAATAATTATGGTGTCGATTTCATCGAGGCGACGAGAACGATCCGTCAGACGATGCCGCTGGTCCATATTTCCGGTGGTGTGTCGAATCTTTCTTTTTCGTTCCGAGGCAACGAACCGGTCCGCGAGGCCATGCACGCCGTATTCCTCTACCACGCCATTCAGGCGGGGATGGATATGGGTATCGTCAACGCCGGTCAGCTCGCCGTTTACGACAATATCGATCCGGAATTGCGGGATGCCTGCGAAGACGTCGTTCTCAATCGCCGGCCTGACGGCACAGAGCGCCTGCTCGAGATCGCCGAGCGCTTCCGCGGCGCCGGTGCCAGAGAAGCCAAGGCGCAGGATCTTTCCTGGCGGGAATGGCCGGTCGAGAAGCGGCTCGAACATGCATTGGTCAACGGCATCACCGAATATATCGAGGCCGATACCGAAGAGGCGCGTCAGGCCGCACAGCGGCCGCTGCATGTCATCGAGGGCCCTCTGATGGCCGGCATGAACGTGGTCGGAGACCTTTTCGGCGCAGGCAAGATGTTCCTGCCGCAGGTGGTGAAGTCAGCCCGCGTGATGAAGCAGGCCGTTGCCGTGCTGCTGCCTTATATGGAGGCCGAGAAGCTTGCCAATGGCGGTGACGGCGAGCGACGGGCGGCCGGCAAGGTCCTCATGGCGACCGTCAAGGGCGATGTGCACGATATCGGCAAGAATATCGTCGGCGTCGTGCTTGCCTGCAACAACTACGAAATCATCGATCTTGGTGTCATGGTGCCGGCAACCAAGATCCTGGAGACTGCTGTCGCCGAGAAAGTCGATATCATCGGTCTCTCCGGGTTGATCACGCCGTCCCTGGATGAAATGGTGCATGTCGCTTCCGAAATGGAACGGCAGGGCTTTGATATCCCCTTGTTGATCGGCGGCGCCACCACCAGCCGCGTGCATACGGCCGTGAAGATTCATCCGAGCTATCATCGCGGGCAGACGGTTTACGTCACGGATGCCAGCCGTGCCGTCGGCGTCGTATCGGCATTGCTGTCGCCCGAAGCGCGCCAAGGGTACATCGATACCGTCAGGGCCGAATATTCCAAGGTTGCCGCCGCCCATGCCCGGAGCGAAGCCGAGAAGGTTCGCCTACCGATCGGTAAAGCGCGCGAAAATGCGGAGAAGGTGGATTGGTCGAGCTACACGCCGGTCAAGCCGCAGTTCTTCGGGACCAAGGTGTTCGAGAATTACGATCTTGCCGAGTTGGCGAAATACATCGATTGGACGCCGTTCTTCCAGACCTGGGAGCTCAAGGGGCGTTTCCCGGCTATCCTCGATGACGAAAAGCAGGGCGAAGCGGCGCGCCAGCTTTACAGCGATGCGCAGGCCATGCTGGAAAAGATCATCGCGGAAAACTGGTTCCGTCCGCGGGCGGTCATCGGTTTCTGGCCGGCAGGTGCGGTCGGTGACGATATCAGGCTGTTCGCGAATGAGGGTCGTACCGAGGAGCTCGCTACTTTCTATACGCTGCGTCAGCAGCTGTCGAAGCGGGACGGCCGTCCGAACGTCGCTCTTTCCGACTTTGTCGCGCCGGTTTCCAGCGGCGTGGACGATTATGTCGGTGGCTTCGTCGTTACCGCGGGTATAGAGGAGGTCGCGATCGCGGAGCGTTTCGAGCGAGCCAACGACGATTACTCCTCGATTCTCGTCAAGGCTCTGGCCGACCGTTTTGCCGAAGCCTTTGCCGAACGGATGCACGAGCGGGTGCGGCGGGAGTTCTGGGGCTACGCCGCGGACGAGAATTTTTCGAGCGAGGAGCTTGTGCTGGAAGCCTATGCCGGTATCCGCCCGGCGCCCGGTTATCCTGCGCAACCTGACCACACCGAGAAGGACACGCTTTTCCGTCTGCTGGACGCCGAAGCCGCGGTGGGCGTGAAGCTCACGGAAAGCTACGCCATGTGGCCGGGCTCGTCCGTTTCGGGCATCTACATCGCCCATCCGTCCGCGTATTATTTCGGCGTTGCCAAGGTCGAGCGCGATCAGGTCGAGGACTATGCCACCCGCAAGGCGATGCCTGTGGTCGAGGTGGAGCGCTGGTTGGGCCCGGTTCTCAACTATGTGCCGGCGAAACGCGAAGCAGCGGTTGACGACGCAGCCTGATTGTCAGTCGTTTCAAGGAGTTGAAGCGTTTCCCTCGGAATATGATTCCGCATGCCAAGGCCGCCCCTGCTACTCAGCCGGGGCGGCCTTTTTTTGATTCGTGGATTGGAGTTAGTTCGCGCCTATCGTCAGTTCCGCAACGAAGTCATAGGCGTCTCCGCGATAGAGCGACCGGGTGAATTCCACCGCGCGACCGGAACCGAGATAGGAGATGCGTTCGATCGAAAGGCCGGCGGCTCCGACGGGAACCCCCAGCAGTTCCGCGTCGGCTTCCTTCATGTTGGTTGCGGAGATGCGCTGAACGGCACGAACCGGGCGCACCTGGCGTTTTTCCAGTTCCGCATAAAGCGATGTCGTCACTACCGACGGATCCGGCAGGAATTCGCCCGAGACGCTGGCATGCTCGATCGCAAGCGGCTGATCATCGGCAATGCGGAGACGGCTCAGCCGGGAAACTTTGGTGTCGGCTGCAAGACCGAGAATCATCATTTCATCAGGCGAGGGCGTATGGATACCCTTATGCAGCCATTCGGAACGGGCGGTCATCCCGCGTCGCGCCATATCTTCGGTAAACGAAGTAAGCTGCGATAGGCGCTGTTCTACCTTGGACACAGGTTTTGCGACGAAGGTGCCGGAGCCGTGGCGGCGGACGAGAATCCCTTCCGCCACGAGGTCGTCGATCGCCTTGCGTACGGTCACGCGGCTGACTGCGGCAAATTCGGCGATATCCCGCTCCGGCGGCAGCGCATCTCCCTGCTTCAGCCTTCCGACCTTCACAGCCTCTTCGAGCGTGCGCCGCAGTTTGACATAAAGGGGGCCTGTGCCACCTCCCGAAAGACGCTCGGGCGAGAAGATCGCGCTCAAATCTTCGGTCATGCCTTGTTTTCCTCTCCACCCCGCAGCAATTTTGCCGCCAATTCCACGGCGCCGCGCAAAACATCGCCCTTGGGTTCGGCGAGAATCGCCTTGTGGCGCTCATCAAGCCAGGGGCGATAGGCTTGGGCAAGGCCACCTAACAGGCAGATCGAAGGGCATTCGGGCCAAAGCAACGCGTCCAGGCTCTTGGTTATGGCGTCTGCTGCCATCCTGACGATATCGACGGCGACGACATCCTCCATTCCGGCATATTCGAACACGATCGGCGCGTAGCGGGCAAAATCCTTGGGCTTGGATGCATGCGCGAATTCGACGACGCGTTCGGGATCGTTGCCATATTCGTCCATGACGACTTTCGTCAGTGCCGAGCCTGTCGCCACCGTATCATGTGCCAGCAGAGCTCGCTCGAGCAGGTCGCGGCCCAGGCGAGCGCCGCTGGCCTGATCGCCGATGACAAAGCCCCAGCCGCCGATCCCCCAGCTCCTGCCGTCGCGGCGAGCATTGTAAACGGAACCGGTGCCGAAGGCTCCGATCACTCCATCAGCATCGCCGAGCGCGCCCTGAAGCGCGATCGTCGCGTCGGTGACGACGCGGGTGCTCGCAAAAGGCAATGCCCCTTCGACCCGCTTGCCATAATTCCCCACATTGGCACCGGCCGTTCCGATCACAGCGGGCAGCCTGTTCACCAGATCGGAATCCAGCCCGGCATCGGTCAGCGCGTGCCTCGCCGAGGCGACGATATGGATCAGCGAGCTCTCCAGGTCGGACAGGATGTTTGCAGCGCCGGCCTTGCCGGTGCCGAGTACCCGTCCTGCGCCGTCTATGATGGCTGCCCGGCAACTCGTCCCGCCGCCGTCGATACCAATTGCAAATTGCCCCATCGTGCCTCCGGACGCCGCCAATTCCCCGTTTTTCTATACAATACCAAAAAAATACCATTTACCAATAGGCGCGGCATTCATTTTTGCGAGTTTGTATCTATTTGAAATATAATAATAAAATTTACGATCGCAATAATTTTGTGTCCAAATGTTAAAATCGGCTGGACAATTGGTATTTTTTTGGACTTAATTCTCCGCAAGGGAACAATGCGAACAAACCTTGGCAAGGCCGGCAGAAGAACAATAGCCGCCAGGTGAGGCGGAAAGGCGCGCATCTCGCCGTCGTCTCAAACCGTTCGGATCAGGAGGATCTCGCTTCGGCGTTCGTCATGAATTTCCCGCATGGTTCTTGCAGCGTCTCCGCACGGTGGAGGCAGACGGCAAATGATCGGGCCGACCAGGCTATGCCTTTGAAGCCTTTTGCATAGGGGATCGGCAATATTGGCGATTCCTACGGAGTGCTGACCGTTTCCTCGAACAGGCCAGCGGATTTTCAGATCGAAAACAGCGCCTCGCTAGTGGCGCGGAAAACAGGAGAGGGAAATGAAAACCAATGTTCTGAAAGGCTTGCTTCTTGCATCGAGCCTGCTGACCTCGGTCAGCCTGGCACATGCTGCCGATGTGACTTTGACGGTTGAAAGCTGGCGTAACGACGACCTGCAAATCTGGCAGGAGAAGATCATCCCGGCTTTCGAAGCGAAGAATCCGGGCATCAAGATCGTCTTCTCGCCGACGGCTCCGACCGAATACAACGCGTCGTTGAATGCTAAGCTCGATGCTGGCTCCGCCGGCGACATCATCACCTGCCGCCCCTTCGACGCTTCGCTCGACCTCTTCAACAAGAAGCATCTCGTCGACCTGACGAGCCTGCCGGGCATGGAGAATTTCTCTGCCGTTGCCAAGGCTGCATGGTCGACGGATGACGGCAAGTCGACCTTCTGCGTGCCGATGGCTTCGGTTATCCATGGCTTCATCTACAACAAGGACGCCTTCGACAAGCTCGGCCTGAAGGTGCCGGCGACGCGCGACGAGTTCTTTGCTCTGCTCGATAAGATCAAGGCTGACGGCACCTACATTCCGATGGCCATGGGTACGAAGGACCTGTGGGAAGCCGCAACCATGGGCTACCAGAACATCGGCCCGAATTACTGGAAGGGCGAGGAGGGTCGCAAGGCTCTGATAGCAGGCACGGAAAAGCTGACGGACGCTCCGTGGGTCGATCCCTACAAGGAGCTCGCCAAGTGGAAGCCCTATCTCGGCGACGGCTTCGAAGCCCAGAGCTATTCCGATAGCCAGAACCTCTTCACGCTCGGCAAGGCTGCGATCTATCCGGCCGGTTCCTGGGAAATCGCTCTGTTCAACACCCAGGCCCAGTTCAAGATGGGCGCCTTCCCGCCGCCGGTCGCAAAGGCTGGTGATACGGCCTACATTTCCGACCATCCGGACATCGGTGTCGGCCTGAACGCCAAGAGCGCCCATCAGGAAGAAGCCAAGAAGTTCCTGAGCTGGGTCGCTTCGGACGAATTCGCCTCCATCTACGCCAATTCGCTGCCGGGCTTCTTCAGCCTGAACTCGCATCCGGTGAAGATGAGCGATCCGCTCGCCCAGGAATTCGTCTCCTGGCGCAACGATCACAAGTCGACCGTGCGTTCCACCTATCAGATCCTGTCGCGCGGCACGCCGAACCTGGAGAACGAGACCTGGACGGAATCCGCAAACGTGATCAACGGCACGGACACCCCGGAACAGGCTGGCGAGAAGCTGCAGAAGGGTCTCGACAGCTGGTACAAGCCCGGCAAGTGATAATTGCCTGAATGCGGGCGAGGGGCCTTCCGGGCACCTCGCCCTTTTTGGCTGCAGCGATATTTGGATGGGCGATTTCTCGCCCATGCATTCGACACGCCCGTCGTTGTTTCCATCCGGCCGCAGGGCTGGAGCGAGGGCGGATTTGAACCTTCGAGCTGCCGCCGTCCGGCAGCCAAGAAAAACAGGCAGAAAGCCATGAGCGACGCCGCGACATCAGATGCCCTTGAGGTCACGCCGATCAGGCGCCCCAAGCGTTGGCACATCCTCGTTTTCCTTTTCCCGGCCTTCGTCGTCTACACGGCGGTCATGATCCTGCCGCTGATCGAGACCTTGCGGCTGTCGCTTTACAACGTCGTCGACAATCAGCCGGTCTTTGTCGGGCTGAACAATTTCAAGGTTCTGTTCGGCGATGAGCGCTGGTCGCATGATTTCTGGAACGCGCTGCGCAACAACCTGATCTTCTTCGCCATTCATATGTGCGTGCAAAATCCGATCGGTGTCGCGCTGGCAGCACTGCTCTCGCTGCCGAAGCTGCGCTTCGTCGCCTTCTACCGCACGGCCATTTTCCTGCCGACGCTGCTTTCCTTCGTCGTCGTCGGCTTCATCTGGAAGCTGATCCTCTCGCCGCTTTGGGGCGTTGCGCCGGAATTGCTGAGCGTGATCGGCCTCAAGTCGCTGTTTGCGCCCTGGCTCGGCAAGCCGAGCACGGCGCTGATCGCCGTCGCCCTCATCTCGGTCTGGCAATATGTCGGCATTCCGATGATGCTGATCTACGCCGCCCTGCTCAACATTCCCGAAGAGGTCATCGAGGCTGCCGAATGTGACGGCATCACCGGCTGGAGCCAGTTCTGGAAGATCAAGCTGCCGTTGATTTTGCCGGCGATCGGCATCATATCGATCCTGACTTTCGTCGGCAATTTCAATGCCTTCGACCTGGTCTACACAGTGCAGGGCGCCTTGGCGGGACCGGATGGCTCGACCGACATTCTCGGCACGCTGCTCTATCGCGTCTTCTTCGGCTTCCAGCTGCAGCTCGGCGACCGCTCGATGGGGGCGACGATCGCGACGGTGATGTTCCTGATCATCCTGGCCGGCGTTTCCTTCTATCTTTTCATCGTCCAGCGGCGCATCCGCCGTTACCAATTCTGAGGAGCGGCGACCCATGTCCAAGGCACGCACTTCCCTTGTCCGCACCGGCCTCGTGCATCTGGCGCTCATTGCCTATACGCTGGTTGCCATTTTCCCGGTGTTCCTGACGGTCATCAATTCCTTCAAGGATCGCGCGTCGATCTTCCGTGCGCCCCTGAGCGTCCCGACGCCATCTTCCTTCAGCATGATCGGCTATGATACCGTTCTGAAGCAGGGGGATTTTCTGACCTATTTCCAGAACAGTTTCGTCGTGACGATCGTCTCGATCGTTCTGACCCTGCTGTTCGGGGCGATGGCGGCTTTCGCGCTGTCGGAATACCGTTTCCGCGGCAATACCGTCATGGGGCTCTACCTGGCGATCGGTATCATGATTCCGATCCGGCTCGGCACGGTCGCCATCCTGCAGGGCATGGTTGCCGCCGGCCTCGTCAACACGCTGACGGCGCTGATCCTCGTCTATACCGCACAGGGGCTGCCACTTGCGATCTTCATCCTGTCGGAATTCATGCGGACCGTTTCGGATGACCTCAAGAATGCTGGCCGAATCGATGGTCTCAGTGAATATGCCATCTTCTTCCGTCTCGTTCTGCCGCTGGTTCGTCCCGCCATGGCGACGGTTGCGGTCTTCACCATGATCCCGATCTGGAACGACCTCTGGTTCCCGCTCATCCTGGCCCCGAGCGAGGCGACCAAGACGGTGACGCTCGGATCGCAGATCTTCATCGGCCAGTTCGTCACCAACTGGAATGCGGTACTGGCAGCCCTGACGCTCGCCATCCTGCCGATCCTCGTCCTCTACGTCATCTTTTCGCGTCAACTCATTCGCGGCATTACATCCGGAGCAGTCAAGTGAGTGCAACCCAGAAGCCAATCCGCGTTCTCGTTGCCGGCCTTGGCAACATGGGCCGCAGCCATGCACTGGCCTATCACAACAATCCGGGCTTCGAGATCGTCGGCCTCGTCAATCGTTCCAGGCCGGAATTGCCGAAGGAGTTGCAGGGATATGCGATCCATCCGGATTTCGAGACGGCATTGAAGGAGCTGAAGCCGGATCTTTGCTCCATCAACACCTATTCCGACAGCCATGCCGATTTCGCCGTCATGGCCTTCGAGGCGGGTTGCCACGTCTTCGTCGAGAAGCCGCTGGCGACAACAGTCGAGGATGCCGAACGCGTCGTTGCGGCGGCAAAGAAGGCAGGCAAGAAGCTGGCGATCGGCTACATCCTGCGCCACCATCCCTCGTGGATGCGATTGATTGCCGAAGCGCGCAAGCTCGGAGGCCCCTATGTCTTCCGCATGAACCTCAATCAGCAATCGAGCGGCCCGACCTGGGAGACGCATAAGGCGCTGATGCGCACGACTTCGCCGATCGTCGACTGCGGCGTGCATTATGTCGATGTCATGTGCCAGATCACCGATGCCAAACCTGTGGAGGTGCGTGGCATGGGCTTGCGTCTGTCGCAGGAGATCAAGCCGGACATGTACAACTACGGCCATCTGCAGGTCATTTTCGAGGATGGTTCGGTCGGCTGGTACGAGGCCGGCTGGGGGCCGATGATTTCGGAGACGGCCTTCTTCGTGAAGGATGTGATGTCGCCGAACGGGTCGGTCTCGATCGTCATGGACCAGAACGCCAAGTCGGACGACATCGACATGCACACGAAGACGTCCGTGATCCGGCTTCATAGCGCCGAGACAGGTCCGACCGGCCAGTTCATCCGGCCGGATCAGGACCTGCACATGGACGGCGAGCCGGGTCATCAGCAGCTCTGCGACTTCGAGCAGGCCTTCATGCTGAAGGCCATCCGGGAGGATATCGACCTCAATCGCCATATGGCCGATGCCGTTCAATCGCTGCGCATATGCCTCGCCGCCGACGAGAGCGTGCGCACCGGCAAGCCCGTTTATCTATAAGGAAAAAAGACTGTGGGATCGCTCCAACTGAAATCCATCCGCAAGGCCTATGGCTCGCATGACGTGCTGAAGGGCATCGACCTCGAAGTGAAGGATGGCGAGTTCGTCATCTTTGTCGGTCCTTCCGGCTGCGGCAAGTCGACCCTTCTGCGCAGCATCGCGGGCCTCGAAGACGTGACTTCGGGAGCCGTGCTGATCAACGGCCAGGATGTCACCGTGACGCCGCCCGCCAAGCGCGGGATCTCGATGGTCTTCCAATCCTATGCGCTCTATCCGCATCTGACCGTCAAGGACAATATGGGGTTGGGTCTCAAGCAGGCCGGAACCGCGAAAGCCGAAATCGACAGCCGGGTCGAAAAAGCTTCGGGCATGCTGTCGCTCGAGCCTTATCTTGCCCGCCGGCCATCCGAGCTCTCGGGCGGTCAGCGCCAGCGCGTCGCCATCGGCCGCGCTATCGTGCGCGAGCCGGAGCTTTTCCTTTTCGACGAGCCGCTCTCGAACCTGGATGCGGCGCTGCGCGTGCAGACGCGCCTTGAAATCGCTCGGCTGCACCGCAGCCTGAAGGCAACCATGATCTACGTTACCCACGACCAGGTGGAGGCGATGACGCTGGCGGACAAGATCGTCGTGCTCAACGCGGGCGCGATCGAGCAGATCGGTTCGCCGATGGAGCTCTACAATCGCCCGGCCAACACCTTCGTTGCCGGTTTCATCGGCTCGCCGCAGATGAACTTCATTCCGGCCGACCGGCTCGGCGAAAATGGCGCCAAGACCATTGGCATCCGTCCCGAACATATCACGCTGTCGCGGGATCAGGGCACCTGGGCCGCCAAGGTCATTCATGTCGAACACCTCGGCGCCGATACGATCATCTATCTCGAATCCGAGACTACGGGTCTTCTGACCGTGCGTCTCTTCGGCGAGCATAAGTACGAGCCGGATGACATGGTTCATGCGACGCCGGATACGAGCCATATGCATCGCTTCGATGCGAATGGCCAGGCAATCCGCACATAGGTAAACTTGATCATTTCTTGAGAAGGGGCTCCGCTTCGGCGGGGCCCTTTTTTATTTGCCTTCACGTAAAAGTCCGGTCGTCCGGATGAATTCATCCGGTTGTCATGTCGGGCCGTTATACGGGGATCGGTCAACTGCCAACAGCGAGCACATCATGACAAACTCAGCCTCCATTTATGCAACCTGGCACACGGAACCACAGGGCGATATCGCGATGGCGGAATCGCATAGCCCCTATTGGCGACACTTCATCGAGACGGTGCCCGAGCGTGATTTTTCTTCCAGAACCATCCTCGATTTCGGCTGTAATCGCGGCGGTTTCCTGCGGCTGCTCTATGCCATGCGGCCGTTCCGTCACGGCGTCGGTATCGATATTGCCTCGGAATCGGTAGCCGCTGCGGTCGAGGCAGCCGGCAACATGCCGCTGCGGTTCCATGTGACGACGGACCTGTCCCCCTTTGCCGACAGCTTCGATGTGGCCTTTAGCTACGAGGTCGTTTATCTGCTGCCGGACCTGGAACGGCATGCCGAGCAGATGTTTCAGGTCTTGCGCAATGGCGGCGTCTATTATGCCGTGACCGGATGCCACAATGAAATGCCGCTCTGGTCCAAGTGGAAAGACCTCATCGGTGGAAACAGCAATGCCCCGGTGCAGGATCGCTCGCCACAGGATTATATCGATGCCTTTGCAGCGGCCGGTTTCGATGTCTCCGTCAAGCGCTTCGGCTATGACGGTTTCGTTCGTGCGACCAAGGACCGGAAATATTATCCGAGCATTCTCGATGCCCTGAGCTATCCGGCGGAATACAAGCTGTTGTTCAGGCTCGAAAAGCGCGTCTGACATGGAGACGATCGATCGAAAGGGTGGTAGCGCCCTCTGGCATCAGATCGGAGAGATCCTGGCGGCTGACATCGCCGCCGGGATCTTTGGCCCCGGTGAAAAATTGCCGACCGAACCGGACCTGATGCGGCGTTTCGGCGTCAGCCGCTTCACGGTACGACAGGCGCTTGGGCATCTGGAACACCGTGGGCTGGTTCGTGCCGAACAGGGGCGGGGCACCTTCGTCCACAAGGGGGTTCTCGATTACTCCCTGTCCAAGCGAACCCGCTTTTCCAAGAACCTGATCGAGCAGGGTTTCGAACCGGGCGGCGAGTTGCTTGTTCACGAGATCGTGCCGGCGGGTGAACGTGTCGCTGCTTATCTGAAGCTTGCCGCAGGTGCCTCGGTCATCCATCGGCGCGGCGTGATGACGGCCGATGGTGTGCCCATCGAATTGGGCGATTCCTATTATCCCGCGGACCGCTTTCCGGATTTCGACAAAGCACGGTTGCAATATGAGACGATCTCCGCGGCTCTCGCGAGCTACGGCGTGACCGACTACGAGCGGCTATCGACGGAGATCGAGGCGCGCATGCCGACCGCGGAAGAGGCCCGGCTTCTGCGGCAACCGAAATCAGCCCCTTTGCTGATCACCCGCAAGCTGGACGCCGATGTGAACGGGGTGCCGATCACCTATTCGGAATCGATGTGGTCGGCAGAGCGGATCACCTTCAATGTCGATCTGCGATAGGTGGACCGGATTGCGTCGGCCGAACTCTTCTCAGCGGTGCGAGAGGATATTGATGACCTTGCCGAAGGGGTCGCGGACATAGAAACGGCGGACGCCCCATGGTTCGTCCGTGAGGTCGTAGAGGATCCCGAAGCCCATGGTCGTTGCGCGGTGATATAGCGTATCGACATCGTCGACCTCGATCGAGAGATCGGGGACGATCGTACCTGAACCACCTTCGCTGGCGACACTGACTTGCGGAACCGTCGGTGCCTCCGAGGCGAAGGTGAGGATCCAGCCGTGATCCATGACGACGTCGAGGCCGAGCAGATCATGATAAAAGAGGCGGGCGGTATCGGGATCGGCGGCGGACAGGTTTGGGATGATGCGTAAGACGGTCACAGACGTTTCTCCCTGGTGGATATGGAGGCGGGCCGAGACCGCGCGCCTCCACCAATGTAGCTCAGACCGTAACTGCGGGAAGCAGCTTGGCGCGCTCGGCAAGAATATGGCGGCAGGCGCTGGCAAGCTCACGGCCCTTGATGATGAAGTGCTCCTTGAAGAACTGGATATGCGCTTCCGATTCCTGGAAATGATGCGGCGTGAGAACCGCCGAGAGCACCGGCACGCCAGTATCGAGCTGGACGCGCATCATCGCATCGAGAACCGTGTTGGCGACAAACTCATGGCGATAGATGCCACCGTCGACAACGAAAGCGGTGGCGACGATCGCCGAATAGCGGCCGTTGCGGGCAAGCGTCTGCGCATGCAGCGGGATTTCCAATGCGCCGGGTACGTCGAAGATATCGATCGGCGAGGCGCCTTCCGTCGTCTGCCACTCGGCAACGAAGGAATCGACGCAGCGATCGACGATATCGGCGTGCCAGCGAGCCCGGATCAGCGCAACGCGGCTCGGCTGGGTAGAAATCGAAATGGTCATGAATTTTGCCTTTCAAGGGTTGCTGTCAAATATCCCTTGGGCGAACACGCAGAATGACGACACCCCTCGCGCGGCGGAGGGTGCGATCCGGCTTGCTCTCTTCCATCCGGACTATACCGTCGGCTCCGGCTTCTCACCGGATCTGCTGACCCTTCCGAACACGGAAGGCGCTCGCGGGCTCGGAGAAGACCTCCATACCGCCGGTGGGGAATTGCACCCCGCCCTGAGAACGAGTGGACTATAAAATCATTTGCGCAACGAAATCAAAGAAAAACGCCGGGCATTTCGCCCGGCGTTCGCAAATATTTTTCCAAAGCCGTCCCTCAATGCGAGGCGTGCCGTCAATCCTGAATGACCAGCAGGTCGGATGAAGCGAAGCGCAGCGTCACCTTCTCGCCGACGCTGGGCGGCATCATTCCGGGACTGTTGAACATGTCGAAGGAAATGGTGTTGCCGGCGACGTTCATGCGGGTGCGGATGACCGAGCCCAGGAAATGCGCCGAGGAGACTTCGCCCGTCAGGGCGGTGTCACCCTTGGCCGATTCCGCCAGCGAACCGGCTTCCGGACGCAGGGCGAGGGATACCGTGTCGCCCGGCTTGTAGGCCGTGACCGATTGCTTCAGGGTAATGCCCTGATCGCCGATCATGATGCGGTTGCTATCCGGATCGACGACCTTGCCCTCGATCAGGTTCAGCGTGCCGACGAAGGAGGCCACGAAGCGGGTGGCAGGGGTATTGTAGATTTCGAAGGGCGTGCCGATCTGATCGGCGCGGCCGGCATTCATGACGACGATGCGGTCGGAGATCGACAATGCTTCTTCCTGGTCGTGCGTCACGAAAACCGTGGTGATGCCGAGTTGCTGCTGGATGGCGCGGATTTCCTCGCGCAGCGAGATGCGAATCTTGGCATCGAGAGCGGATAGCGGCTCGTCGAGCAACAGAACCTGCGGCTTGACGGCAATGGCGCGGGCAAGCGCCACGCGCTGCTGCTGTCCGCCCGACATCTGGTAGGGGTAGCGGGCGGCGAGGTGATCGAGCTTGATGAGAGCAAGCATTTCCTTGACGCGCTTGTCGATGTCCGGCTTCGACATGCCGGCGACCTTGAGGCCGAAAGCGACGTTGTCATGCACGGTCATGTTCGGAAACAGCGCATAGGCCTGGAACACCATGCCGATGTTGCGCTGGTTCGGCTTCAACGCCCGCTGGTCCTTGCCGTTGATCATCAAGGTGCCGGCCGTCGGGGTCTCGAAACCGGCGATCATGCGCAGCACGGTCGTCTTGCCGCAGCCCGACGGTCCGAGGAAGGAGACGAATTCGCCCTTCTCGATGTTCAGGTTGAAATCGTGAACGACCTGAACGTCGCCGAAGGATTTCTTGATGTGGGTGAGTTCGAGAAAAGCCATGGTGAGAAGCCTTATGCCTTAATCGGAGCGGATTTTGAGAAGCGGGAAACAAGCTGCAGCAAGCCCATGCTGAGCCAGGTGACGGCAAGTGCGATGATCGCCAAGGCCGAGGGCTCATAGGCTCTGTTGGCACCCATCAGCTGCATATAGGGTCCGAATGCCGGACGATTGAGCAGCGACGCCATGGTGAATTCGCCCATGACGATAGCGAGTGTGATGAACGCTCCGGAAAGCACACCGCTCATGACATTTGGAAAGATGCATCTGAACATGATCGTTGTCCATTTTGCACCAAGACTTTCGGCTGCTTCCGTCAGCGTGCCGACATCGATGGTACGCATCGCCGTATCGACGGAACGATACATATAGGGCAACGATAACACAATGTAGGAGCACACGAGCAGAATGTTCGTTGTCGTGTTGTAACCCGTCAGCGGCAGGATCGATGAGGAGTTATAGAGGCGCAGATAACCGAAGACGATCACGATGGCGGGGATGACCAGCGGCATCAGCGTAACGAATTCAACCAAAGGGCGGATCTGCGGCAGGCGCAGCCGCACCCAATAGGCTGTGGGCACGACGAGAAGCATGCCGAAAATGATGGTCAAAAGAGCCATCAGCATCGAAAAGCCGAAGGCGGTTATGAAGCCGAAGTCTGAAAAGACCGAGGCATAGGCATCGAAGCTGTAGGCGTTGCGCCGCATGCGCAGCGAAAATTCCAGCGTGCCGATGAGCGGCACCAGGAAATAAATGAGACCGATCGTAACCGCGATCCAGGCAAAGAGTTTTTGCAACTTCATTTTTGCCACCGTTCAGCGCGTATGCGCATCAAGATATAGATGACATTCGAAACCCCGGTGATGACGATCATGCCGAGCGCCAGCGCATAGCCGAGATTGGCATTGTGCAGCACGTCGCCGCGGATTTGCGCATAGAGCACGATCGGAACGATATTCAGCGAACTGCCGGTGAGCGCAATCGCGGTGGCGATGGCGCCGAAAGAATTGGCGAACAGCAGCAGCGTGGTGCCGAGCAGGCTGGGCCAGAGGATAGGCAAGGCGACCATGAGCCAATATTGCCGGCTGGTCGCTCCGAGGATGGAGGCGGCTTCGCGCCATTCCTTTTTCATGCCGTCGAGTGCCGGCGTAATGATCAGCACCATCAGCGGGATCTGAAAGTACATATAGGTGATGGTGAGGCCGAAGAAGCTGAGCAGATTGAAGCCGGTCGAGTAAAGGTTCAAACCGAAATGGGCGAGCAATATGGTGACAAGGCCCTGACGGCCTAATGTCGCGATGAACGAAAAGGCCAGCGGCACGCCGGCGAAATTGGACGCCACGCCCGAGAAGGTCAGAAAGCCATGGCGGATCCAGGTCGGAAGACCGCCGAGGACCAGTGCCCAGGCGAGATAAAAGCCTATGATCGCACCGCCGAGCGCCGAGGCGACCGAAATCTTGATACTGATCCAATAGGCGCTCATGATCGTCGGCGTGAACAGATCGCCGATATTCTTCAGGGTCAGGCTTCCGTCAGGCGTCAGAAACGCGCCCGCGATCAGATAGATCGTGGGAAGAATCAGAAACAACAGCGCGAAGATCAGGAAGGGAGCGATACCCAGCCAATCGACAACCGCGCGCTTGTTGATCATGGAAGTGGAACTGACCGTTGATGTTGTGGCGATGCTCATGATTAGCCCGATCCGCGGCGTCAGAAAAACGGAAAACCTCCCCGCCGAAGCGGGGAGGCCATGTTGGAGTCGGTTACTGTACGTTCGAACCGACGACGGAATCCCACTTCGTGGTGATCGCGGTGTTGCCGGTGTTCTGTTCGTCGAGCGTCGGGAATACGGCCTTTTCATAGGCGGCAGCCGGCGGCAGCTTGTCGAGCAGTTCCTGTGGGATCTTCTTGTTCTTCGCCAGGTCGTTGAAGCGGATCGGGTGGCAATAGCCCTTCAGCCAGCCGACCTGACCTTCGTCGGAGTACAGGAATTCCATCCAGAGCTTGGCGGCGTTCGGATGCGGGGCGTAGGCGGAGATCGCCTGCACGTAAACGCCGGCGATAACGCCCGAAGCCGGAACCGTAACGTCAACCGGCGGGTTGCCGTTCAGGCTGTCGCGCCAGGACAGGCCGTTGTAATCCCACGCGATAACGATCGGGGTCGCACCCTGAGCGAGCGAGGCGGACTTGCCGATGACCGGAACGAAGTTGCCGGCCTTGTTCAGCTTGGCGAAGTAGTCGAGACCGGCGGCGCCGATCTTGGCGGCATCCTTTTCGCCGGCAGCCAGGCCAGCGGCGTAAACGGCCTGAACGGCCTGGTTCGAGGTGCGCGGGTCGCCTGCGAGCGATACGGTGTTGGCGTATTCCGAATTCTGGAGGTCAGCCCAGTCCTTCGGCGGGTTCTTCACGACGTCCTTGTTGGTGACGAAGGAGAGAACGCCGTAGTAGTCGCCGTACCAGTAGCCTTCGGAATCCTTGGCGCTATCCGGAATGGAGTCCCAGGTGGAGACCTTGTAAGGCTGCAGCAGGCCTTCCTTCTTGGCGGTCGGGCCGAAGGAGAGGCCGACGTCGATCACGTCCGGAGCCTGCGGGCCGGTGTTGCCCTTGTTGGCGCGGATTGCCTCGACTTCATCGCCCGAACCGGCATCCGGGTTCAGTTCGTTGACGTCGATGCCGTATTTTGCCTTGAACGCAGCGATGAGATCGCCGTAACCGCACCAGTTGTGGGGCAGCGCGATGGTGGTCAGCGTGCCTTCCTTCTTGGCGGCGGCGATCAGGTCGGCGCTCGGCTCTGCGGCCGCGATGGCGGTCGAGGCGACGAGCATCGCGGTAGAAATGGTCAGAAGACGATGAACTTTCGAGATCACTGTATTTCCTCCTTCTGGGTTTTCAGTGTCTGGCGTTGCTGTTAATGACGTAACATGAAGGTTGTGTGACGGCTTCAAAGCGTTGCGTTTACTGACAACGCATATGATTTTCTTCTAATCGACAAGTATGTCAGCCGCTGCATTTCACACCGCCCCATGGCATGTTATTTCGTGCTTTCTTTTCCCCTCAGCTTAGTTTGCGAAATAACTTCGTTTGTTCGAAAAGACCTTCCAGCGTTTTCATGCGCTCGCTTGTCTCGTCCCATGTCGAGCTTTGCACGGCTTCGATCAGGGCTTCGACGATGAAGAGGGTGACGACGGACGAATCCCACGCCGAGGGCGCCTCGATCTGCACGCGAAACGTGTGCTTTGCATGTTTTGCCGCCGGTGTTGCCCACTGGTCGGTAAAGACGATGATTTCGGCGCCGCGCCTGCGGGCGGCGGCGGCCAGATTGACCATTTCCTGCTCGTAGCGCCTGATATCGAATATGATGAGCAGATCGCCGGGGTTCATGTTCAGGACATATTGCGGCCAGGCGCTGGAATTGGAAGAGAGCAGCGTCGTGTTCGGCCGGATGACCTGCATATGGGTGAAGAAGTACTCGGCAAGCGCCCCCGTGATGCGGCCGCCCACGAAATAGAGCCCGCGTTTTCTTTCCGACAGCAAGGTGGCGACGTTATCGAAAGTCGCCACGTCGATATCCGACAAGGTCTGGCGCAGATTGCTCATGATGGCATCGGCGAAACGATTGAGGATATGCGTTCCCGGCGCATTCGATGCCCAGCGATCGTGCTTCGTCAGCGGGTTGGAGATGGTCGCTTCGACTTCCTGATGAAGATGCGACTGGAAGTCCGGATAGCCCTTGTAGCCGAGCTTCTGCACCATGCGCGCGACCGTCGGGGTCGAGACGCGGGCATTTTCGGCGACCGTCGTGATACTCCCCAGCCCGGAAACGGGATAGTTGTCGAGCAGGCTCTTGGCGAGCTGCCTTTCGGCGCGCGTCAGCGTGTCAAAGCGCGCGTTGATCACGTCAGAAACTGTCTTTGACGCATGGTTCACTCGATTTTTGCTCCCCGGTACGGTCTTATGCCGCTTTCCTGTCACGATATAACAACGCTGTCACATTTCGAGTCAATGTCACAAATGAAGAAATAATTTCAGTTTCCAGTTGACAGCGGCGAGAAGCTGAAGAATTCTTTTCTTATAAAGATTTTATTAATCGGCAGTGGGGCGTCTCCGATGCTTGCTCAGCAAGGCATTTTGACGAAGGCGGACGGCGATTGTGTCGCGGTTGAAAGACCGGACGGAGACAGTGCGGTTTTGCTCATCTGCGAGCACGCCTCCCGCGCCTTGCCGGAACGGTTCGGCGATCTCGGGCTTTCCGCCGAGGCGCTTGCCAGCCATATCGCCTGGGATCCAGGCGCGCTCGCAGTGGCAAGAAAAATATCCGCGGCCCTGAATGCGACTTTGGTCTTTCAGCGCTTTTCGCGCCTGATCTACGATTGCAACCGGCCGCCCGAAAGCGCCGGCGCCATGCCGGAGACGAGCGAGATCTACACGATCCCCGGCAACCAGCACCTGGGCGAAGCGGACAGGCAGGCGCGCACGGACGGGCTCTACATACCGTTCCACGACCGGATACGCAGCCTGCTGACGGAGAGGGCGGCGCGCGGACAAAAAACCGTGATCGTGACGATCCATAGCTTCACGCCGGTCTATAACGGCAAGCCACGGGCCGTAGAGCTCGGCATTCTGCATGACGAAGACCGTTGGCTGGCCGATCGCATGCTGGATGCAGCGGCCGACGCGCCGCTCTATCGGACCGAACGCAACCAGCCCTACGGGCCTGAAGATGGCGTCACCCATACGCTGAAGCTGCATGGGCTTGCCAATGGCCTGCACAACGTAATGATCGAGGTCCGCAACGACCTCATTCGAGATGACGTCGGCCAAGGGGTCATGGCCGATTATCTGACGGGGCTTCTCCAGAGCAGTCTGGAAGCCGGAACATAAAAAGAAAAAGACCCCGGGGAGCAGCTCAACTGCGATCAGGCCGCATAGCGACGCGTCTGCGGCTTATGTGACACGAGGTTCTCCGCAATCCCGCGGACGACCGGGCTTTAGGGGGAATGACATGTCTGACTATACAGACTTAGACAAGAAGCAGGATGTTCAAATCCTGCACTCCATGGGCTACGCTCAGGAGCTGGAACGGCGCATGAGTTCGTTTTCGAATTTCGCCGTGTCCTTCTCGATCATCTGCATTCTTTCCGGCGGCATCAATTCGCTTGCCCAGGCGACATCCGGTGCAGGCGGTATTGCGATCGGCATCGGATGGCCTGTCGGTTGCTTCATTTCTCTGGTCTTCGCCGTGGCGATGGCGCAGATCAGCTCCGCCTATCCGACCGCGGGCGGCCTCTATCACTGGGGCTCGATCCTCGGCAATCGCTTTACCGGCTGGCTGACGGCCTGGTTCAACCTTCTGGGTCTCGTCACGGTTCTGGGCGCGATCAACGTCGGCACCTATTATTTCTTCATCGGTGCCTTCGGTGGCTATTTCAACATGACCGACACCACGGTCCTGCGTATCGTGTTCCTGGTGATCATCACCGGCCTTCAGGCGCTCGTGAACCATATGGGTATCGGTCTCACGGCGAAGCTCACGGACTTTTCCGGCTATCTGATTTTCGCGACCTCCGTCCTTCTGGCGGCGGTGTGCCTGATTGCCGCGCCTTCCTTTGACTTCGCCCGGCTTTTCACCTTCACCAATTATTCCGGCCTGGCGACGGTCGCCGCCGACGGCACGGCAACGGGGGCGCCGGTCTGGCCGCAGGTTTCCAGTTTCTGGGTCTTTGCCCTGGGTCTCCTGCTGCCGATCTATACGATCACCGGCTATGACGCCTCCGCCCACACCTCGGAAGAAACCGTCAAGGCTGCCCATTCCGTCCCGCGCGGCATGGTGTCGTCGGTGCTGTGGTCGGCGCTGTTCGGCTATATCATGCTTTGCTCGTTCGTACTCATGCTCCCGAATATGGACGATGCCGCCAAGCAGGGCTGGAACGTGTTCTTCTGGGCCATGGATGCGCAGGTCAATCCTGTCGTAAAAGACATCCTGTACGTGCTGATCTTCATCAGCCAGTGGCTGTGCGGCCTTGCGACGGTGACGTCGGTTTCCCGCATGATCTTTGCCTTCTCGCGCGACGGCGGTCTTCCGGCATCCAAGGCCCTTTCCCGGGTCAGCCCGAAATACCGCACGCCGGTTGCCGCGATCTGGACGGGGTCGATCCTTGCCGTGCTGTTCGTCTGGGGTTCGTCGCTGGTATCGATCGGCGATACGCCGGTCTACACCATCGTCGTCTCGTGCACCGTCATCTTCCTGTTCTTCTCCTTTGCGATCCCGATCACGCTCGGTCTCTTCGCATGGGGTACGGCGAAATGGGACAAGATGGGTCCATGGAACCTCGGGGAAGGGCTGTTCAAGCTGTTTGCCGTGCTGTCGATCATCGCAATGATCATCATCTTCGTCCTCGGCATCCAGCCGCCGAACGACTGGGCCGGCATCATCACCGTCGGCTTCCTCGTCCTGACGGCCATCGTATGGTTCGGTTTCGAGCGCCGCCGCTTCAAGGGCCCGCCGATCGGCGATGCGATTGCCAAGCGCAAGGCCGAGATCGCGGCAGCGGAAGCCGCTGTCGGCGAGAAGTAAGCTCGGGCGTATCTTTTCAAGCAACGGGGTCGCAGACCTGCGACCCTTTCTCCGGTGACGATGGCGCTGCAAACGGGCTAATTTCCTGTGGCGTTGTTCTGTCGACCGATGTTTCAATTTATTGTTCAGGCGGACCAATTATGAGCAGCAGCTATACGTTCGACGACCTCAAACGGGATGTGGCCGAAGGGCGCATCGACACTGTTCTGGCATGTCAGGTTGACATGCAGGGCCGGTTGATGGGCAAACGCTTCCAGGCGGAATTCTTCATCGACAGCGCCTGGAAGGAAACGCATAGCTGCAACTATCTGCAGGCGACCGACATCGAGATGGAGACGGTCTCCGGCTACAAGTCCACGAGCTGGGAGAAGGGATACGGCGACTATACGATGAAGCCGGATCTTGCCACGCTTCGCCGCATCCCCTGGCTCGAGGGCACCGCACTGGTGCTTTGTGACGTGCTCGACCATCACACGCATGAGGAAGTGGCGCATTCGCCGCGCGCGATCCTCAAGAAGCAGGTCAAGCGCCTCGAGGCGATGGGGATGAAGGCCTACATGGCCTCGGAACTCGAATTCTTCCTTTTCGACCAGAGCTACGATAGCGCCCGGGAATCCGGCTATCGCAACCTCAATCTGGTCAGCGGTTACAACGAGGACTACCACATCTTCCAGACCACCAAGGAAGAGGACGTGATGCGGGCGATCCGCAAGGGCCTGCAGGGCGCCGATATCCCGGTCGAAAACTCCAAGGGCGAGGCCTCGGCCGGCCAGGAGGAAATCAACGTCCGCTATGCCGACGCGCTGACCATGGCCGACCGTCACACGATCATCAAGAACGGCTGCAAGGAGATTGCCTGGTCGAAGGGCAAGGCCATCACGTTCCTAGCGAAGTGGAACTACAACGCCGCCGGCAGCTCGTCGCATATCCATCAGTCGCTATGGAGCGCCGACGGCAAGACGCCGCTGTTCTTCGACAAGGGCGAAGACCATGGCATGACCCCGCTGATGAAGCATTATGTCGCGGGTCTTTTGACGCACGCCAGCGAAATCACATATTTCCTCGCGCCCTATATCAATTCCTACAAGCGCTTCGTCGCAGGCACCTTCGCGCCCACCAAGGCGATCTGGAGCACCGACAATCGCACCGCCGGGTATCGCCTGTGCGGAGCCGAGACCAAAAGCATCCGCATCGAATGCCGCGTCGGCGGCTCCGATCTCAATCCCTATCTTGCCTTCGCCGCCTTGATCGCTGCCGGCCTCGACGGCATCGAGAACAAGCTCGAACTGGAAGCGCCCTTCGTCGGAGATGCCTATGGAGCGCGCGAGGTTCGTGAGATCCCCCGCACCCTGCGCGGCGCGACCGAGGCGCTGACCAATTCGAAGATGCTGCGCGCCGCCTTCGGCGACGATGTCATCGATCACTACACCCGCGCTGCCGAATGGGAGCAGGAAGAGTATGATCGTCGCATCACCGATTGGGAAGTGGCGCGCGGATTCGAAAGAGCGTAAGGCTTTTGCGATCTGCCTCGCGCCCGATTTTCATTCTATGGTCGGGCCGGGGCGCCAGGATGTTTTCCTGCCTGCCGGATTCTCGCGGAAGAGTGGCGGCACGGTGCGGAATATCCGGCAATCAATTGATGATGAAAAAACAGGAATTCGATCATGACCATGATCACATGCGTCTCTCCGGTGAACGGAGAGGTTTATGCCGAACGTCCGGCCTTGTCGCTGGATGCAGCCAGGGAAGTCGTGGCGCGCGCCCGCAAAGCACAGAAAGAGTGGGCGCGCCGTCCGCTGGAAGACCGCGTCCAGCTCGTGCTGAAGGGCGTCGCGCGGCTCAATGAGATGGCCGATGTCGTCGTGCCGGAACTTGCCTGGCAGATGGGCCGGCCGATCAGGTATGGCGGCGAATATCGCGGTTTCAACGAGCGCTCGAACTATGTCGCCTCGATCGCTGCCGATGCGCTCGCACCGCTTGTTGTCGAGGACAGCGCGAATTTTGCCCGCCGCATCGAGCGCGAGCCGCACGGCGTCGTCTTCGTCATCGCACCGTGGAACTATCCCTATATGACGGCGATCAACACGGTCGCTCCGGCGCTGATGGCCGGCAACACCGTCATCCTCAAGCATGCGAGCCAGACGCTGCTGGTCGGCGAGCGGCTGGTGCAGGCCTTCGTCGAGGCGGGCGTTCCCGCCGACGTCTTCCAGAATGTCTTCCTCGATCACGAGACGACCTCGGCGCTGATTGCGGCCGGAAGCTTCAATTTCGTCAATTTCACCGGCTCCGTCGAAGGCGGGCGGTCGATCGAGCGTGCGGCAGCCGGCACGTTTACCAGCCTCGGGCTCGAACTGGGCGGCAAGGATCCGGGATATGTGATGGAGGATGCCGACCTCGACGCCGCCGTCGATACGCTGATGGATGGCGCCACCTTCAATTCCGGCCAGTGCTGCTGCGGTATCGAGCGCATTTACGTACATGAATCCCTGTACGACAGCTTTGTCGAAAAATCGGTCGCATGGGTCTCGAACTACAAGCTCGGCAACCCGCTCGATCCGGAAACCTCGTTGGGGCCGATGGCGCACAAGCGCTTTGCCAAGGTGGTGCGCGAACAGATCGCCGATGCCGTGGCCAAGGGCGCCAAGGCGCTGGTCGATCCCAAGATGTTCCCGGCCGATGACGGCGGCGCCTATCTCGCGCCGCAGATTCTCGTCAATGTCGATCATTCCATGGCCTTCATGCGGGAAGAGACCTTCGGACCGGCCGTTGGCATCATGAAGGTGAAGAGCGATGCGGAAGCGCTGGAACTGATGAACGACAGCCCCTATGGCCTGACGGCTTCGCTCTGGACGAAGGATGTCGAGCGTGCCTCGCGGATCGGCCGCGAAATCGAAACCGGCACCGTCTTCATGAATCGCGCCGATTATCTCGATCCGGCTCTCTGCTGGACCGGCGTCAAGGAAACCGGCCGCGGCGGCTCGCTGTCGGTCATCGGCTTCCACAACCTGACGCGTCCAAAATCCTATCATCTGAAGAAAGTAACAGCATGAGCAATATCTCAGCCAATTGGAGCTATCCGAACGCCTTCAAGCTCGGCCGCGGCCGCATAAAGGAGCTCGCGGACGCCTGCAAGAGCCTGGGCATGAAGAAGCCGCTGCTCGTCACCGACCGGGGACTCGCCTCGATGGCGATCACCAAGACGGCCCTGGATATCCTGGAGGATGCAGGTTTGGGACGGGCGATCTTCGCCGATGTCGATCCGAACCCGAACGAGAAGAATCTCGAAGCCGGCGTCAAGGCATTCAAGGATGGCGGGCATGATGGCGTCGTCGCTTTCGGCGGCGGTTCCGGCCTCGATCTCGGCAAGTGCGTCGCCTTCATGGTCGGCCAGACGCGGCCGGTCTGGGATTTCGAAGACATCGGAGATTGGTGGACACGCGCCAATGCCGATGGCATTGCGCCGATCGTGGCAGTGCCCACGACAGCCGGTACGGGCTCGGAAGTCGGCCGCGCCAGCGTCATCACAAATTCCGCGACGCATGTGAAGAAGATCATCTTTCACCCGAAGTTCCTGCCCGGCGTCGTCATTGCCGATCCGGAACTGACGGTCGGCATGCCGAAGGTCATCACGGCGGGTACGGGCATGGATGCCTTCGCCCATTGCCTGGAAGCCTATTCCTCGCCGTTCTACCACCCGATGTCGGCCGGTATCGCGCTGGAAGGGATGCGGCTGGTCAAGGAATTCCTGCCGCGTGCCTATCGCGAGGGAACGGATCTCGAAGCGCGCGCCAACATGATGAGCGCCGCCGCCATGGGCGCCGTCGCTTTCCAGAAGGGCCTTGGCGCCATCCACGCGCTTTCGCATCCGATCGGCGCCGTCTACAACACGCATCACGGCATGACCAATGCCGTCGTGATGCCGGCTGTCCTGCGCTTCAACCGCAAGGCTATCGAGGAGAAGATCGCGCGTGCGGCTGCCTATCTCGGCATCGCCGGCGGCTTCGATGGCTTCTACGATTATGTGCTGCAGTTGCGTGCCGAGCTCGGCGTTCCGGAAAGCCTGTCTGCCATGGGCATCGCACCCGACCGGATCGACGAACTCTCCGCCATGGCGATCGAAGATCCCAGCGCCGGTGGCAATCCGGTGCCGATGACGCTGGAAAACACCAAGGCTCTCTTCCGGGATTGCTTCTGACAAGCTGCCTGATTTTGGGTGCGCTCGACCAACGTCGCAGCGCGTCCACTGCATATGGAGAATAAAAAAGCCGCCGGGTAACTCCCGGCGGCTTTTTTGTTGGCACCATGTCCGTCAATCAATCGACAAATTCGACGACCACGCCGGGCTTGACCATTTTAGCCAGCTCTGTCGCGTCCCAGTTGGTGAGGCGCACGCAGCCGTGGCTCTGCGACTTGCCGATTCTCGATGGATCCGGGGTGCCGTGAATACCATAGGTCGGCTTCGACAAAGCCATCCAGACGGTGCCGACGGGGCCGTTCGGACCGGGCGGAATGTCGAGTACCTTGTCGTTGGCACCCTGCTTGAAGTTGATCTTCGGATTGTAGGTATAGCCCGGATTGAACGCGACGCGCTCCACCGTGACCGTGCCGGAAGGGGAGGGCGTGTCGGCCGAGCCGATACTGGCCGGATAGGCGGCGATCAACGTGCCGTTGGCGTCATAGGCGAAAACCTGCTTGCGGCCCTTGTCCGCAAGGATCTTGGCGACCGTGCCGGTCTTGCTGGCGCCGGTGTTGACGACCTTGATCGTCGTGCCCGGGACGGTGAAATCCACGCCCGGATTGAGTTCCTTCAGATAGCCTTCATCCATATGAAAGCGTTCCGCCAGCATCTCCGTCGTCGACGTGTAGCCGAGCGAAGGCATCTGGGCCTTCGCTGCGTAATCTTCGGGAATAGACGCGACATAGGGGCCGGCAGCATCGGCAGCCGTGATCGTGTAGTTGACGATCGGCATGCCGCCGGACATGCGAAGCTGCTCTAGGATCGCATCCGTATTGTTCGGGTCGAGGGTCTGACCCGTCATCTGCTGATAGGCGTAGATCGCCTTGGTGACATTTGCGCCCATGCGCCCGTCGATGGCGCCCGGCGAAATGCCTTGCCGCGCCAGGAAGACCTCCAGCGCGGTGATCTCCATCTTCGACTTGCCCTTGAGCGTGATCACGGGCTCGGCCGGCGGCTTGCGGACGATATCCGGCGTTCCCTGCTGCGGATCTATCGAGGCGTAATCGCTGCCGTTCTGGTTCGCCTGGCCCTGGCTTTCGTCCGGCAATGCCTGGTTGTCGAGGGGTTGGCGCTGAATGTCGCCATTGCGGGGGATTCCGCCCGTCACCACGCCGCGGTCCTGCTGATCGTAGCTGTCGGTGCGGTATTGGCGATAATCGCGGTAATCACCGTTGTTGGAAAGCTGTGTGTCGCCATAGCGATCGCCGTCGCCGTTGTCGTCATAGGCATCGCGGGCCGGCGCGCGCGGATAATAGGTGCTTGCCTTCATTTCCGTCGCGACGACATTGCCGTAGGCGTCGATCAGAACCCGCCGGCCGCGCCCGTCGCGCGCCATGGAATATCCGCCCCCATAGGGATATTGATCCAGAATTCGGCCGTCGGGAGTAACGAGAACCGTGTTGCCGTTTCCATTGCGATAGTATTGTGCCTGCGCTTCGGAGAGCGCGAGCATGGACACGGTGGCAATCATTGCCAGGGAAAAACTCAACTTTACGAACCGGTTCACGTCTGTCGAATCCTCGGGATGGTAGTTCGGCTGACACACACATGGCAATTTTGACGCCAGTATGGAAATTTAGATTATCATGCTGAATAAAATATAAAAATTTATGTGATCAAGACTTCAAGTTAACATTCGGTAAGCCAAATCACCGTTTATTTCAGCCGCGCGCCATCATGGGACAGCGCCCGCGCGCGAAGCTGGTCAGGGAGGACTTTGGAAATGATGGATTTTTCTGCGGCCAAGGGGCCGAAGTTGCAGCTGGACGAGGGCTCTGTCCTGGATATCGGCGCCTGTGTCGTCGAGGGCAACAATCTGGCGCCCGGCAGCGCCGTTCCAGACGATGGCGACCCGCGTATCAGCCATTCCGTGGAAGGCTTCCTCTTCACCTGCGGGCCGGATCATATCCGCCATCCCGAGCCGATATCCGGCGCGCATGAAGGCAAGCGCTATCCGCTGCACGGTTCCTTCTCGTCTCATCCCGCCAAAATTCTCTGGACCAAATTCGAGGATGGCAACGCGGAATGCCGCGCGGATATCGATGTCGTCACGGCCGAGGGACGAACGGCGAGGCTGGAGCGTCATTGGCGGATCGATGGCGCAACCGGCGAGGTTTCGCTGGCCGATCGCGTCGTCAATACGAGCGCCGAGGCTATGCCGGTCTTCCTGATGTACCACATGAATATCGGCGGCAAATGGTTCGACGGCGGCACGCGTCTCACCGGACACATGCTGGAGAATGGCGGCTTTCCCTGGACCTTCGGCGAGGAGGGCGGCGATATTTTCTGCGTGCCGGCACAAGGCGAGGCGCAGGATTGGGCGCAGATCAGTCTCGGCCCCATCGCCGCCATCGGCGGCAAGTCCCTGCGGGTGCGTTTCGGCAGCGAAACGCTGCCGTTCCTGCAGGTCTGGCGCAATCAGCGCGCGCCGGCGCATGTCCTCGGCATCGAGCCGGTTTCGCATCGGTGGGTGTCTCGCGCCGAGCTAGACGAGGCGGGTGAGTTCAATATTCTCCAGCCCGGCGAAGCCCGCAATTTCATGCTCAACTTTGCCTTCGTTTGAGCGTGTGCGGCGGTTGACGCTCGATCCGGGGCAGCGTAGATCAAGGCCTCGGTTTTAGAGAGGACATGAACCATGGATATCCGCCCGATCGATGACGAGTACTCGGTATCCGGCCAGATCAGCGTCGAGGATCTCGACCAGATCAAGGCCATGGGTTTCAAGTCGATCGTCTGCCATCGCCCCGATCATGAAAGCCCGGATCAGACGCCATTTGCCGTCATCGAGGCACGCGCCAAGGAACTCGGTCTCGAGATCACCCATGTACCCGTCGGTCCCATGGGCGTAACCGAAGAGGCCGTTCGCGGCATGGTCGATGCGCTGGACGAGTTCCCGCGGCCGATGCTCGGCTATTGCCGATCCGGCGCGCGCTCGACGGCGATCTACCAGAAGACACACCATATCCGCGGCTGAACGGATATTTCCTCGGCCCTTTGGATCGCAGCGCGGGCCACAGGCCGGCCCTGTTTACCTGTCGACGAACAACATCAGGAGAAGATCATGAGCATCAAGCGTATCGACGTAGGCGCCCGCATGAGCGGCGCTGTCATCCACGGCAACACCGTTTATCTCGCCGGCCAGGTTGGCGAAGGCGAGAGCGTCACGGATCAGTGCAAGTCGGCTCTCGCTGAAGTTGACCGCCTGCTTGCAGCCGCCGGCTCCAACAAGTCGAAAATCCTGCAGACGCTCATCTATCTCTCGGACATTTCCTATTTTGCCGAAATGAACGCAGCCTGGGAAGCCTGGGTCGATCCGGCCAACACGCCGGCACGCGCCACCAGCGAAGCCAAGCTCGCCGCGCCGAAGTACAAGGTCGAATTCATCGTGACGGCCGCACTCTAAGTCGAGCCATCGTGTTTTTGGGAAGGCCGGGGAGCTTGCGCTCACCGGCCTTTCGTTTGAGCGATTTGCGTCAGGGTGCGCGAGGGCGTGATCGCTTCCGGGGCGAGCGCGATCTCGATGATGGCAGGCTTGCCGCTTGCTCTGGCCCGCTCGAACGCCGGACCGAATTCTTCCGTCGCCGTCACGGTTTCGCCGTGCCCGCCATAGGCGCGGGCAAGGGCTGCGAAATCCGGGTTGTCGAGCGCCGTGGCGCTGACGCGGCCGGGATATTCCCGCTCCTGATGCATGCGGATGGTGCCGTACATGCCGTTGTTGATCACCAGCACTATCAGTGGCAGGCCGTGCTGGACCGCGGTCGCGAATTCCTGGCCGTGCATCATGAAGCAGCCGTCGCCTGCAAAGCAGATCACCTCGCGCTCCGGAAAAAGCTGTTTTGCGGCAACAGCCGCCGGCAGGCCGTAGCCCATGGAGCCGGAGGCCGGCGCCGCCTGGGTGTTGAAGCGGCGGAAGCGGTGAAAGCGGTGCAGCCAGGTCGCATAGTTGCCGGCGCCGTTGGTGAAGATCGTATCAGCAGCCGTATTGGCTTCGATCCAGTCCATGATCCGGCCCATATGAACGGTGCCGGGGCTTTTTTCCGGCGTTGTCGACCAGGCGAGGTAAGCCGCGTGCATGCGCTCGGTGCGCGCCGACCAGCGTGGTTCGACAGGCGCATCCAGATCGGCCAGCGCCGCAACGAAATCCGCCGGGCTGGCGCATATTGCCAGATCCGGACGATAGACGCGGCCGAGTTCGGAGGGATCGGGATGGATGTGGACAAGCTGCTGGCGCGGGTAGGGAATGTCGACCAGCGTGTAGCTGGAGGACGGCATCTCGGAGAGACGGCCACCGAGAAGGATCAGCAGATCCGCGTCCTTGATCTCCTTTGCGAGCGCCGGATTGATGCCGATGCCGACATCGCCGGCATAGCTCGGATGCAGGTGATCGAACAGCATCTGGCGGCGGAACGAGCAACCGACAGGCAGCCTGAAATGCTCCGCAAACCGCCGGATGTCGGCGACGGCCTGTTCGCTCCAGCGCGTGCCACCGAGGATGACCATCGGCCTCTCCGCAGCGGCGAGGCGCCGGCTGAGGTCGGCGATCTGGCTGCGACCTGGATGGGCGGCCACCGGCACATAAGGCAATGCTTCCGGGGCCTCGACCTCATCGCGCAGCATATCCTCGGGAAGGGTCAGCACGACGGGACCGGGCCGGCCCGATGTCGCCACAGCAAAGGCGCGGGTGACGAATTCCGGAATTCGGGCGGCATCGTCGATCTCGCCGACCCATTTGGCGAATTCGGTAAACGCGCGGCGGAATTCCACTTCCTGAAAGGCCTCGCGTTCGCGGGCGTCGCGCTGGACCTGACCGATGAAGAGGATCATCGGAATGGAGTCCTGCCGTGCGATATGCAGGCCGGCGGATGCATTGGTGGCGCCGGGGCCGCGGGTCACCATGCAGATGCCCGGCTCGCCGGTCAATCGGCCCCAGGCATCCGCCATCATGGCCGCGCCACCTTCCTGGCGGCAGACGAGGACTTTGATATCGCTGTCATGCAGCGCGTCGAGCACGGCGAGAAAGCTCTCGCCCGGCACGCAAGAAATGCGCTGCACGCCATTTGCCTTCAGAGCCTCGACGATGAGTTGCCCACCCGTTCGTTTCATGTCCTCGCCTTTCCCTCCAGTTCGGCCAATTCGGCCAGAACTTCCTCCTGATGCTCGCCGAGACGCGGGCTTGGCCGCGTATAGGTCAACGGTGTTTCCGATAGCACGATCGGTGTGCGCACACTTGGAATGGCGGTGCCCGCGCCGTCCTCCAGGTCCATCCTCAAGCCCCGCGCCTTGATCTGCGGGTCGGCGAACATGTCCTCGATCGTGTTGATGGCGCCGGCCGGAACCGCGTTGGCCTCGCAGGCCTTCAGCAATTCCGCCTTGTTCCATTGCAGTGTTCTTGCCGATACGAAGGCCCGCACCTCGTTGCGGTGGGCGACCCTGGCCTTGTTGGTCGCATAGCGCTCGTCGTCGGCATTGGCGTCTACGCCGAGAATGGCGCACAGGCGGCGGAACTGCCCGTCATTGCCGACGGCAAGAATAAGATAGCCGTCCGCGGTGGGAACGACTTCATAGGGCGAGATATTGGGATGCGCGTTGCCGAGCCGCACAGGCGGCTTGCCCGATATCAGATAATTCATGTTCTGATTGGCAAGCACGGCCGATTGCACATCGAGGAGGGCCATGTCGACAAGCTGCCCTTCACCGCTCTTCAGCGCGTGGATCAAGGCGGCCTCGATCGCCGAAACGGCGTAGATGCCGGTGAAGATATCGGCGATCGCGACACCCGCCTTCATCGGCTGCCCGTCCGGCTCGCCGGTGATCGACATGAAACCGGACATGCCCTGGACGATATAGTCATAACCTGCCAGGCCGGCATAAGGGCCGGTTTGTCCGAAGCCGGTGATCGAGCAATAGACGATGCGGGGATTGATCTTTCTCAGGCTTTCGTAATCCAGCCCGTATTTGACCAGGCCGCCGAGCTTGAAATTCTCGATCACGACGTCGGCCGTCTTCACCAGCCGGCGCACCAGATCCTGCCCTTCCTCGCTTCTGAGATCGGCGGTGATGGAGCGCTTGCCGCGATTGGCGGAATGGTAGTAGGCGGCGGAGAGGTTTTCACCATCCTTGCCCTGGACGAAGGGCGGCCCCCATTGACGGGTATCGTCGCCGCCGTCCGGGTTTTCCACCTTGATGACGTCGGCGCCGAGATCCGCCAGCATCTGCCCCGCCCAGGGGCCGGCGAGCACGCGGGCAAGCTCGATGACGCGGATACCGGAAAGCGGGGGTTTCTTGGTCTTTTGGTCTGTCATGTCCGTCCGCCTTGCTTAGGGCGTGAATGCCGTTTCAGATGTATCGGATACCGGGCGGGAAGCAAAGCGCCGCTCGCGCCAGAGAATGTAGAGTCCGGAGCCGATGATGATGAGGATGCCGAGCCATTTGATCGCATTCGGGAAATTGTCGAAGACGAGCCAGCCGAAGATCGTTGCGGAAACGATTTCGAAATATTGCAGGGGTGCCAGCGTCGAAGCCGGCACGGCGCGATAGGCGTGTACCGTAAGAATACCGGACACGGCCGCAGTGGCGCCGACGCCGAGCAGATAGAGCATCGCCACCAGATCCGGCATGACCGGATCCAGGATGGCCGATCCCGTTATCCGTCCCAGGGCGAGCAGGATCAGGCTGAAGCCGGTGCCCCACAAGCCAGCCTGGAACTGCATAGATCCGGCGTCCTCGCTGTGGGACACCACGCGCGTGATCATCACGTAGACGGCGATGCAAAGAGCGGTGACGACGGGCAGAAGGGCGATGAATCCAACCTCCTGAAAGCTCGGCTGGATAATCAGCATCGCGCCGAAAAAGCCGACGGCGCAGGCGGTGTAGCGCCGCCAGCCGATGGTTTCTTTGAGGAAGATGCTGCTCAGGATGGTCAGCATCATCGGCTCGACGAAGAAGATGGCGATGGCATCGGCAACCTCCATGACCTGCAGCGTGGTCACGAACGACACCATGGACAGCGTCAGCACCGCGGCGCGGATGGCATGAATGCCGGCGCCCCGCCATGTCCACACGCCCCACTGCCGTCGCATCGCCATCATCGGTAGCGCGAAGAGCGACTGGAGGATGAAGCGGGCGGCGGTGACTTCGGCCGGCGGTATCGTGGTAGCCGCAAGCTTCGAGAAGATGTCGATGATCGGCGAGAGGACGACGGAAAGAAACATCATCAACAGGCCGAAGGTCAGCTCCGATTGCGGCAATCGGGTAGAGGAGCCGCTGGAGGTGTTCATTGCAGAATTCCTTGAGAATCAATTCTTTGCCGTCACCTTCTTGCACCAGTCGGCAAAGCGGGAAATAGCTTGGTCGGCGCCGATTTCGTTGAGCGTCTCGTGTCGCATGTCCGGATAGATATCGGTCGTGATATGAGAGAATCCGGCTTTTTTCAAATGACCCGCCAGCCAGCAGATCGCTTTGGCGTTGTCGGTTGCCGGGTCCTTGCCGCCACCGACGAGATGGATCGGCATGTCGCGTCGGAGCCTGTCGAGACAGGTTTTGCGCGGCGCGCGGAAGGTGAGCTCGAATATATCGAGCCATAGCGATACCGAGGCATCGAAGCCGCAAAGCGGATCGGCGATATATTTATCCACCTGCTCGGGGATGCGCGAGAGCCAGTCGAACTCGGTGCGGCGATTCGCGATCGATCGGCCCCAGGTGCCGAAAGTCAGTTTCGGCAAGGGGCCGCTCGGGACGTCCGATCCCTTGAACATGCGCTCCGTCTTGAGGATGAGCTGGGCGGCACGGCCGGCGAGGCCGGGATTGAAATTGGAGTTCCAGACGGCGACGGCGTCGAACCTGTCCGGATGCGTGACGACCGTGTTCAGGCTGATCAATCCCCCCATGGAGTGACCGAACAGGATGATCGGCAGGCCGGGATGGGCGCGGGCGGCAAATTCCCGCATCGCCAGCATATCGGCGATGACCTGCCCGGCGCCGTTTCGCCTGGCGAAGCGCCCGAGCGGCGCATCGTGGGCAACGGTCTCGCCATGGCCCCGATGGTCATGGGCATAAACGTGAAAACCCTGGGCCGCCATCGCATCCGCAAAGGCTTCATAGCGTCGGGAATGCTCGGCGAGGCCATGGGATATCAGAAGGATGCCGCGCGCTTCGCTCGTCGCCGGCGAATGATGATAGGCAATCGTCGCACCCGTCGGGCTGTTCAGGCGCTGCGTCTCGGCGAACATTGCATTCGTTCCTCCCCGATTGGACGAAAGGTCATCGTCTTCCGGATTGCAATGGATAGCTGCCGAAGCTCACAGAAATAAATCTTTTCGGGCATTGCGATTAAGGATTGCGCGCGCCCGATCAAACTGCTTACTTGTTCCTATAATGTTCTAGTTGGAGGCAGGGAATGAAGCATTTGCTTCGGGTATTTGCAGTTGTGCTCCTCTCGGTGGGGACGGCAGCGAGCGCCATGGCGCAGGAGCACAGCCGCGGTCGGACGCGCTTTATCCTGGCGGCAAGCTGGGAGCCGGCATTTTGCGCGACGAACCAGAGAAAGGCGGAATGCCGGAACCAATCGTCGAGCAATTACGATGCGACGAATTTTTCGCTGCATGGTCTGTGGCCGATGCGGCAGGAATATTGCGATGTTTCCGAGGATTTGAAACAGGCGGATCGCAGCAGCGACTGGAAGGACCTGCCGGCGGTACCATTGTCTCCTGAAGTCAAGGCTAAGCTGGACAAGGCGATGCCGGGCACGCAATCGGGTCTCGAGCGGCATGAATGGATCAAGCACGGCACTTGCACGAAGCTCAGCGCCGATCAGTATTTCTCCACCGCCGCCGGCTTGATCGCCGAACTCAACGCGTCGGCCGTACGCGATCTTTTCGCGCAGAATGTCGGCAAGGAGCTTGATGCCGAAAGCATCAAGGCGGCTTTCGACCAAAGCTTCGGCGAGGGCGCCAATGCACGCATCAAGATGAGCTGCCGCCGAGTCGGCAATGTGAGGATGATTTCCGAGCTGACCATCGGCCTCTCGGAAGATGCGATCGATCCGCAGCAGGGGAACGAGCCACGGCTCGCTAAATTGATCCAGGGCGCTGGCAGCACTTCGTTCGGCTGCGATCGCGGCGTGGTGGACGCGGCCGGTTTCTGAGAAAATACGGCGTTTCTGACGCGGATAATGCCCTCGGACAAGGTTTCGCCGTTGCCCGAGGGCGGGGTTTCGCCTACATAGCGGCACAATTCGCAATGTTATCCGTCCGTGGAGTAACCCAAGCTATGGCACGTCAGTTTATTTATCATATGGCCGGACTGAATAAGTCCTATGGCGCCAAGAAGATCCTCGAGAATATCCATCTCTCCTTCTACCCCGATGCCAAGATCGGTATTCTCGGTCCGAACGGCGCGGGTAAGTCGACGGTGCTGCGCATCATGGCCGGCCTCGATAAGGAGTATACTGGCGAAGCTTGGCTGGCCGAAGGCGCCACCATCGGCTACCTGGCGCAGGAGCCTCAGCTCGATCCCAACAAGACGGTTTTCGAAAACGTCATGGAAGGCGTTGCCAAGAAAACAGAAATCCTCAATCGCTACAACGAATTGATGATGAACTATTCCGACGAGACGGCGGACGAGGGCGCCAAGCTCCAGGACATCATCGACAGCCAGAATCTCTGGGATCTGGAAAGTCAGGTCGAGATGGCGATGGAAGCATTGTGCTGCCCGCCGCGCGATGCCGAAGTCACCAGCCTTTCCGGTGGTGAGCGCCGCCGTATCGCACTGTGCCGCCTGCTTCTCTCGCAGCCGGACCTGCTGCTGCTCGACGAACCGACCAACCATCTCGACGCCGAGACCATTGCCTGGCTGGAAAAGCACCTGCGCGACTATCCGGGTGCCGTGATGATGATCACCCACGACCGCTACTTCCTCGACAATGTTACCGGCTGGATTCTCGAACTCGATCGCGGCCGTGGCATTCCCTACGAAGGCAACTATTCCGCCTATCTGCGGGCCAAGGCCAAGCGCATGCAGCAGGAAGCCCGCGAAGAAGCCGGCCGTCAGAAGGCAATCAGCCGCGAACAGGAATGGATCGCCTCCAGCCCCAAGGCTCGTCAGGCCAAGTCCAAGGCGCGTATCAACGCTTACGAACAACTGGTCGATGCCGCCGAGAATCAGCGTCCCGGCGATGCGCAGATCATCATTCCGGTCAGCGAGCGTCTTGGCCAGGTGGTGATCGAGATGGAGGGCATCACCAAGGGCTTCGAGGGCCGCACGCTGATCAACGATCTGTCGATCAAGCTGCCGCCCGGCGGCATCGTCGGCATCATCGGCCCGAACGGCGCCGGCAAGACGACCCTGTTCAAGATGATCACGGGGCAGGAAAAGCCGGATTCCGGCTCGGTCCGCATCGGCGAGACGGTACATCTCAGCTATGTCGACCAGAGCCGCGATGCGCTTGACGGCAATAAAACCGTATGGGAGGAAATCTCCGGCGGCGCCGAAATCATCAAGCTCGGCAAGTTCGACATGAACTCGCGCGCCTATTGCGGCGCCTTTAACTTCAAGGGCGGCGACCAGCAGCAGAAGGTCGGCAATCTCTCCGGCGGTCAGCGCAACCGTGTTCACCTGGCCAAGATGCTGAAGGCTGGCGGCAACGTGCTTCTGCTCGACGAACCCACAAACGACCTCGATACGGAAACGCTGGGGGCTCTGGAAAGCGCGCTCGAAAACTTCGCCGGCTGCGCCATCATCATTAGCCACGATCGCATGTTCCTCGACCGTCTGGCCACGCATATCCTGGCCTTTGAAGGCGAAGGCCATGTCGAATGGTTCGAAGGCAATTTCGAAGATTACGAGCAGGACAAGATCCGTCGCCTCGGCCCCGATGCCCTCAATCCGGGCAGTCAGGCGCACAAGCGACTGACGCGCTAAGCTCTCGGTTTCGCTCTTTGAAAACCCCGGCTTGTCCGGGGTTTTTGTTATATCAAGAATAAACCTCCACCTACGGTGGAGGACTGGACGAGTTTTACACGGTAGTTGAGAGACCTCCTGCTTGAACCTCTGGTGTGGCCCAGACTTCAAACAAGGAGGTTATATGGACGAGCAATCGCTCTCGCATGCGACGTGGGACTGCAAATATCACGTTGTTTTTGGCAGCAAATACCGAACGAAAAGACTCTACGGGGATGTGCGTCGAGAGTTGGGTGAACTCTTACGTCGTCTGGCTCAGCAAAAGGGCTGCCAGATCGAAGAGGGTCATTTGATGCCCGATCATGTCCACATGTTGATATCGATCCCGCCGAAATACTCGGTCGCGCATATAGTTGGATTTTTGAAGGGCAAGACGGCTCTTTACATTGCCAACAAGTACGCGCGTAAGCGCCGCTACAAAGGGTATCACTTTTGGGCACGTGGGTATTTCGTGTCGACGACGGGCTATAACGAGCAGGTCGTCAGACAATATATCCGGAACCAAGAAAAGGCCGACAAAGCTTCCGACTTTGCCGACCTCTTTAATCGTAGCTACTAAGCGCTAACAAAACCACTTCTAGTGGTTCAAGCGCAGCGTTTCAAACCTCCACCTTTGGTGGAGGTCATGACTTTGCCTGAAAACAAGATCGGATATTCCGTTTTCGTCAGAAACTAACAGATTTCCGACGTCGAATTAACGTCGCGAGCGATTGGCTCTTGCAGATCGCACTCAAATCACATAAAGATATCTTTATATCTTGATTGGGTGGCGGATGACGGATCTGGTTAAACTCGGCTTGGACGACGTGGTGGACGTGCTGAAGGCGGTCGGCGAACCGACACGGCTGCGTCTTCTGGCGCTGCTTGCGGCCGGCGATCTCACGGTTACCGATCTTACCGAAATTCTGGGCCAATCACAGCCCCGCATTTCCCGGCACTTGAAGCTGCTGGGGGAGGCCGGCCTGATCGACCGATACCAGGAAGGTGCCTGGGCCTATTTCCGCCTGAAGCAGGAGGGTAAGGCCGTCACGCTGGCACGCGCGCTCCTCCGCCACACCGCCGAGAAGGATACGGTCCTGCTGCGCGATGGCGAGCGGCTTACCTCGGTAAAGCGTGTCCGCGCCGAACGGGCGCAGGCCTATTTCAGCCGGAATGCTGCCGAATGGGATGAACTGCGACGTCTCCATGTCGCCGACGAGGATGTCGACAAGGCGTTGATCGATCTCATCGGTCCGCAGCCGATCGACTCCTTCCTCGATCTCGGAACGGGTACGGGGCGGATGCTCCAGCTTCTCGCGGGGCATTACCGTCGCGCCATCGGCATCGATGCCAGCCGCGACATGCTGGCGGTCGCCCGCGCCAATCTCGACCGGGCCAATATTACGAGCGCTTCGGTGCGGCATGGCGATATCTTCAACCTGCCGCTCGAGCAGCAGGATTTCGACCTTATCACCATCCACCAGGTGCTGCATTTCCTCGACCAGCCGGAGACCGCCGTTAACGAGGCGGCGCGAATGCTGCGGCCCGGCGGCCGGCTCGTCATCATCGACCTTGCGCCGCACGGGCTTGAATATCTGCGTGACGAGCATGCGCATCTTCGTCTCGGCTTCTCGCATCAGGCCGTATCGGATTGGCTGAAGCTGGCAGGGCTGGATGTCGAGCGCGTGCAGGACCTTCATTCGGGGCGGGAAGGCGGTCAGGCGCTGACAGTCACCATCTGGCTGGCGCGCGATCCGCGGCTGCTGATCGCAGCCGAGCAGGGCCACCAATCGTCCCCCATTCTTGCCGGGAGAGTTTGACATGACTTCGAGATCCGAAAGCCGTAACGGCGATCTGCGCATCTCCTTCGAGTTCTTTCCGCCGAAGTCGGAAGAGGCCGAGCAGCAATTGTGGAACACGGTTGCGGATCTGAGCGGCTGGGAGCCCGAGTTCGTCTCCGTGACCTATGGGGCAGGCGGCTCGACCAAGGCGCCGACGCTGTCGGCCGTGCGGCGGATGATCCATGAGACGCCGTTCACGACCGCGTCGCATCTGACCTGTGTCGGCGCGACGCGCGAAGACACGCATCGGGTGATCGACGAGTTCCTGGCAGCCGGCGTTCGCCGTTTCGTCGCCCTGCGCGGCGATCCGCCCGGCGGTGTCGGGTCGGCCTACCGGCCGCATCCGGGCGGTTATGCCAATGCCGCGGAACTGGTGGAGGCTTTGCGCGAGCGCGGCGATTTCGATATCTCCGTTTCGGCCTATCCGGAGAAGCATCCGGAAAGCCGCGATACCGCCGCCGATATCGATATGCTGAAGCGCAAGGCGGAGAATGGCGCCGATCGGGCGCTCACGCAGTTCTTCTTCGATAACGACGCTTTCGAGCGCTATCATGATCGCGTGCGCGCCGCCGGCATCGGGATTCCCATCGTGCCCGGCATCATGCCGATCCAGAACCTGACCCAGCTGAAGCGCTTTGCCGGCGCGTGCGGCACCAGCATCCCGTCCTGGCTCGATGCGCGTTTCGAGGGACTGGACGACAATGCCGAGGAGCGGGCCAAGGTTGCCGCCGATGTCGCCGCCGAACAGATCCGGGATCTGATGCGCCGCGGCATCCACGAGTTTCATCTCTATACGATGAACCGTTCGCCGCTGGTTTCCGCCGTGCTTGAACGGCTGGACCTTCAGCGCAAGCTCGATGCGCGCGCCGGCGCTGCCGCCTGAGCATTTCCGCGCTCTTTTCACATGAAAAAGCGCATGTCCCGCTTGGGCATGCGCTTTTCTAATGAAGCAGGGTTTTGTTAGCTTTTCGGAGTTTGATCGTCTGCGAAGTTCGCCAAAGCCGTCAGATGAAAAGCATCGTCACGACGAAAACGAAGGCCGCACCGACCACCAGGACGTTGATGGATCGTGTCAATCCCATGTCTTCCTCCTCAGTCAGCCGTTAAATTTTATGTCGAAAATGTGTCGTTTGGAAAGAACATTCGATGCTGCGATGCGGTATCCTCTTGCGGTTTTGATTCATGATTTCGCTGCAGGGAATTGAAACACCTTTGAAATTTGCCATCGCTCGCGGTTGACCCGGTTGTGAATAAACCGCAACGGTCAAGCTATGTCCGGGCGGAAACCGCCCTTGATCCAGGCGTAGAGTCTTCCATCCAGAACCAGCAGACCCGCGGCGATCAACAGCATGCCGGTGATTTCAGCAGAGCCTATCCGCTCGCCCAGGAAGAGAAAGCCGAGCAACAGCGCACTTGGTGGCACCAGCAATGTCACGAGAGAAGTGTTGGTCGCTCCGGCAAGCTCGATGATGCGAAAATAAAGGATGTAGGCAAAGGCCGTCGACAACAGAGCGAGGCCGAGAATGGCGGCAATGGCGGTCAGTGGCGGCGCGGCAAGCGTCCAGGGCTGGTCGACGATCAGGGCGGCCGGCAACATGATGAGCGAGGAGCCCGTCAACTGACCCGCAGCTACGACCGGCGGCGCGATGCCTTTGAAGCGCTTGGCATAGATCGCCGCAAAGCCGTAGGAGATCGCGGCCAGGATCGGCAGCGACAATGCCCAGAAGGGAACCGAACCGCCGCTGGTCACGCTTGGGCCCAGCAGCACCACGGTTCCAAGCAGGCCGATGAGACAACCCGCGAGCTTGGTCGAGGTCAGGCGTTCGTCGGTTGTCAGCTGATTGCCGATCAGCACCGTCCAGATCGGAGTGGTTGCGTTCAGGATGGATGCGAGGCCGGCACCCATCTGAGTCTGGCCGCAGAAGAGCAGCACATGCGGGACTGCGTTGTTGATCAGGCCGAGCAGGAGAAATTGCGGCCAAAGACGCCGCAGCGATTGATAGATCCCGAAGCGGCCGGCGAGATAGAGATGCAGCGCCACGGCTGCCAACCCCAAACGAAGAAGGACCAGCGTGAAAGGAGGAATGTGGTGAACGGCGATGCGGGCGAAAAAGAACGATCCACCCCAGATCAGCCCCAGCAATAGCAACAGACCCCAAGTCGGGGCGCTCATTCGATTCCCGCCATTCATCGTTATCTCTCCTCTTTCGGCCTTGTGTAGACCCGAAGAGGACTGCTCTCCACCCGTTTCCTGCTGTGATGAGCGTTTGGGAGATCTATGCGGATGAATGGACGACGGATGAACATGGAAAAGGCGGCTTTGCAGCCGCCTTTTTTGGCCGAGAAAAACGGAAAATCAGAGTGCGTTGAGCAGCGCCGTCGTCGCCCAGCCATCGGCCGGCAGACCCAGGCGGAACTGTTCCTTCTGGATCGCGACGCGCGTGCCGGAGCCTAGAATGCCGTCGATCTTGCCGACATCGTAGCCCCGTGCCACGAGCTTGGTCTGAAGCGCCTTCATGTCGGCATCGTTGAGGCCCGGTTCGGGCGCGCCTTTGTTATAGGGCGGAGCACCGGCAAAACGCGTGGCGAAATAGGCGGCCGACGTGGTGTAGACGAACGACTGGTTCCATCCGAGATAGGCGTTGGTATAGTTCGGATAGGCCAGGAAAGCGGGGCCTTTGCGGCCCTGCGGCAGGATGAGTGCGGCCGACAACGAGCCGAAATTCGTGTTGCCGTCGCGCGGCTTGACGCCGAGCTTGAACCAGTCGCCTGCCGTCAGCGTGCCACCGATGCCGGATTTTTCCCAAGGCAGGCTTTCGGGCACGGTGACTTCCTGCAGCCAGGGCTGACCGCGTTGAAAGCCGAGGCTTTGGATGTACCGTGCCGTCGTAAGAATGACGTCCGGCGCGCTGGTCTTCAAATTGACATGGCCGTCGCCGTCGCCATCGACACCGTAAGCGATAATCGACGGCGGCAGCATTTGCGTCTGGCCGATTTCACCAGCCCATGCCCCCGTCGTCGTGTTCGGATCGGCATCGCCATGCTGCACCATTTCGATATACGAGATCAGGCGCGGCCGGAAAAATTCGGGGCGACGGCAGTCGTGCGAGAGCGTAACCAGCGCGTTGCGGGTGTTGAAATTGCCCTGGACGACGCCAAAATCGGTTTCCATGGCCCAATAGGCGGTGATGACGCCCGGAGGTACGCCGTAATCCTGTTCGGCCTTGGCGAAGACGTCGGCATATTGCTTCATCTTCTGGCGACCGATATCGAGGCGGCCTTGGCTGACGGTGCGCTGCGAGAATTCGAGGAAGGTCTGACGGAACACGCCCTGGCCACGATCCATGGAAAGAACCTTGGGGTCGATCTGTGCGCCGGCTAGCGCCTTGTCGGCGGCTGCGGCATCCGCGCCGGCTGCAATAGCCTCGGCCTTCACGCCGGCGAGGAATGGAGCGAGATCGCCGCCGCAGGCGACTTTGGGAGCGTTGGCGCCATCTCCGCCCGGCACTGCGGCGGGAGCCGCGCTCTGAGCCATCGCCGTACCGGTCACGGCTGAAGCGAAGAGCAGCGCAAGAGCGCTGCGTCGAATGGTGTGACGATCCATGAGCGATCCTTCCTGATGATAGAATAGGGTCGCTTTCACAGAAGATTGTGACATAAGCAAGAGTGAAGTGGGCTCAGTATTAAGAATTTCCTTGCTTCTCTACTGCGGCCACCCAGTTTTGCCAGTTCTGCTCGGAGCCGGCGAAAACATTGATATCCGTCGGTCCTTTGATGCCGGGGATGATTCCCGTCGATGTGTATTGCCAGAAGGCCCAGCTGCGATCCGCGTAGATCTCCCTGGGATGCTTGGCGACCGAGCGGACCCAGAACTGATAGTCCTTGAAATAGCCGACAAGATTCTGGCGGTGGAAGTCGACCGAAGTATAGATGATCGGGCGCTTGCCGTAATAGGCCTGCAGGCGATCCATGAACCGCTTGATTTCCGTTCGCACCGTTTCGGGGGCCGGTCTGGTGCGGCAGGTGGGGGAGCCGGGGTTCCATTCGACATCGACAACAGGCGGAAGCGCCATGGCATCCTTCGGCACGTTGCGGATGAACCAATCGGCCTGCTCGTCGGCGGTGGAGCAGAAATAAAAGAAATGATAGGGCGCGTGCAGCAAGCCCGCGGCGCTCGCTTCATTCCAGTATTCGGTGAAGCGCGGATCGATCCGGTCTTTGCCTTCCGTCGCCTTGATGAAGACGAAGGCAACCCCCGCACCCTTGACGGCCTGCCAGTCGATATCGCCCTGCCATTTGGAAATATCGATGCCATGGATGGGATGGCGCTGCGGATGATCGCGGCCGAAATCCTGCGGCTTCGTATCGCTGAATCTGGTCTTGGGAATGGCTGTCGTCGAAAGGGCGTCATAACCCGTCGTGCAGCCGTTCAACAAAAAGGCGAGCGGCAGTAAGCATGCCAGAAGCCGGCGCATGGGTATCCTGTTATGGCGCGAGTGATCTTGTTGCCCCAAGGCTTGGCTTCCGTAATATGGTCCCCTGAAATCCGAAAGAGCGGTGGACCATGCTGCTGCCAGCCGATCTTGCCACTTTATTCACCATATCAACGTAAAAAATGCGTTATCTTCAAGCAAATTCTTATGCTTGGCCTATTCCGCGGCCGGATTTCCCGCCGGAATCCGCTGCTGCTCAGGCGCCATGCCGGATGACAACGGCTCTCCAGGCATAGCCGCGGCCGATTTTCTCGATCTTCAGCATCATCCCCCGGGCCAGGGCTTTTTCTTCCAGAACGTTCAGGAGATCGGCGCGGGGCGTGACGTGGAACTTCTTCAGCCAGCCTTTGAGCACGGCCCTGAACCAGCCCGGCAAGCCTTCCTGCTGACCGAAATCGACGATATGCAGCTCGCCGCCCGGCGCAATCGCGTCGAGCGATGCATCGACAGCTTTCTGCCACTCGGGGATCATCGACAGGGCATAGGAGATCATGACGCGATCGAAGCCGCCAACGCCGAAATCGGCGGGTGAAAAAGCCGTTGCATCCGCAACGCGGAAATCCGGCATCTGCTTCAGGCCACGGAAATTGCTGCGTGCCGAGATCAGCATCTCCCGCGAAATATCGAGTCCGTAAAAGCGGGCGGAGGGGAAGCGTCGGTAAGCGAGCAACATGTTGCGGCCCGTCCCGCAGCCGACTTCCAGCAGCGAACCGCCGACGGGCACATCCAGATGCTCGATGGTGCGATCGCGCCCGAAGAGGTAGTATTTGCGAGTGAGATCATAGATATGGCGCTGATAGCGGTACATGCCGTCCATCAGCCTGGCATGGCTGTTCACGCCGGTTTCTGCGCTCGTATCCGCCCGGCTCACGCTTTTTTCCCATAGATGTGGAAGCCGCCGTAGATGGCGGAGCGATCGCGCGCGTTGAGCTCCCGCGAGCGCTCCTCGAAGTAAACCCACTGGTCGCGAATGGCCGGAGACAGGCGGCCCTCGATGATGCTCTTTTCCGCTGCTGTGCGGAAGATAACGCGCGCGCCTTCGCGCGCCGTGCGGGTTATCTCGGCCCAGAGGCTGTTGAGCTGTTCGTCGGTCATCCAGTCCTGTGCGTCGAGGAGGATATAACGGTCACGCGACGCTGCGGGCTTGGAGGCCAGCAATTCCGTGAAGTTGGCATGACGCACATCCACTCGATCGGCATTGGCGCGGATCGCGGCATAGTTTTCCGGCTTGAGATAGGTGGGCAGCGGGCCTTGATGCTGGCCGGGATAGCGGCGTGCGAACGCCTGCCAGGCGAAATAATTGTCGCGCATCGGAAAGTGACAGGCAAGCTTCTCCAGGCGGTGCTTCAGCACCGAGGAGATGGAATCGTCGCCGGCAAGGCTTGCGAGTTCGTCGTACTGCTGCGGCGGAATGCCGAGGCCGAAGAGCGAGCTCTTGCGGCCGAGCAGCCACCGGACCGCCCGCTTGTTGAAGATCGGGGCGATTTCCTCTTCGAAGAACTGGCGCTGCTCGCGCATGGTGCGCGCTTCCGTCATCCTGTCGAGGCGAACGCCGTGCAGGCGCGCCAGGACATGGGCCGCCCCGATGAAGCGCCCGAGCAGGCCGGTCTTGTAGATGTTGCGATTGAAGACCGTGATACGGCGGCGGCCATAGACGTCGCGGCCACCCCAGTAGGCCGCGGTTGCCGTGTCAAGGCGCGGTGCGATGAAGCTGTCGTAAGCCTGGCTGTTGGCCGCGATGTCCGGCGTTCCGAAGAAGCGCACGAGATCCGCGTGGCCGGGCAGGAGGCGGAAGGCCGCGAGTTTCAGTTTGTTCAGCGCGATATGGTGACGATTGAGATCGACGACGTCGATGGATGCCGGGGTTCGAGAGAGGTAGGCGAGCATGTTGCAGCCGCCGGAGCCGATGGTGACGATACGGTGATGCGATTGAAGCTCCATCGCTTCCATGTCGATGTCGGGATCTTCCCATATTTGCGGATAGACGAGACCGGAAAACAACATCCCGAACAGGCGCTCGGAGAAGCCCGCCTTGGACAGAGCCTTGTGCTGCAGCAGAGCGTCCTTGAGTTTCCGGTTCTTCTGGAGACCGGCATCCGGGGCGAATTCCGTCATCTGAGTCTTGTCACCGATTTGAGAGTTTCAGGGCGTGTAACCCGGCAATGCTACAGTCTGATGACGTGGACTGTTGGCGGATCGGTGGAAATGCGCTCCGGCATATATGGGGGAAGCTGCAGCTATGATAGGCCCTTTCATCTTGCTAGGTTTCCTGATTGTCTCCGCGTACCTTCTGGAGGGTGTGTTACATGCGCTTGATCTTGAGAGTGATCGGGGCTCTTGCTGTTTTGCTGCTGATCATTGTCGCCGGCGGAGCCATCTGGCTTTCCATTTATCCGCCGGAACTGCTCAAGGTCGGCGACGGCTATGCGGCCAAGATCGTCTGCTCGAATACCTTCGTTGCCAAACGCGATCCGGATGCGGTGCTGGACGAGGACGTGCAGGCCCCCGGCAATCCGGCGCTGAAGCTCATTCGCGTGTCCGTCGATCGCGACGAAGGCGTCGTCACGGCTCGTTTCCTGGGATTGTTTGCGCCGAACCATGCGCTTTATCGCGGGGCACTCGGCTGCGCGACCGTGCCCGACGGCGATTTGCAGGCCGCTCGCAGCGCCGTTTTCCTGAACAAGGTCAAGGTGCCGAAAAGCGATGCGCTGTGGCCGAACGGCGAGGCGGTCAATGTCGGGCAGGGCGAAGAGGGGGAGAAGCTTGCCGATCTCGTGTCGAATCCGGAACTCGCAGGGCCGGCGATGCGCGCGATCGTCGTCGTCAAGAACGGGCATATCGTCGCCGAGGCCTATGGCGATGGCTTCAACAAAGCAATGCCGCTGATCGGCTGGTCGATGACCAAGACGGTGAATGCCGCCATCATCGGTCGCCTTATGCTGGCCGGACGCATGTCTTTCGACGATCAAAACCTCCTGCCGCAGTGGAACGCGGACTCGCGCAAGGATATCAAGCTCAGCGACCTCCTCGCCATGGAGAGCGGCCTTGCCTTCAACGAGTCCTATGGCAGCGTGTCGGATGTGACGCGCATGCTCTATCTCGATCCGGATACGACCAGCATCACGGCCAATGCCCGCCAGGTGGCCGCACCCGGCGAACGTTTCAACTATTCCAGCGGCACCGCAACCCTGCTTTCACGCCTCTGGATGAATCGGCTGCCTAATCTGAGCGCCGCCATTTCCTATCCGCGCGAGGCACTTTTCGGGCCGCTCGGCATGTACAGCGCCGTTTTCGAGGCGGATGAGCGCGGAACCTTCGTCGGAAGCTCCTATCTCTACGCCAGCGCCCGCGATTGGGCTCGTTTTGGCCTGTTTCTGCTACAGGATGGGGTCTGGAATGGGCGGCGCCTGCTGCCGGAGGGATTTGTCGGAGCCATGCGCACTCCGACAAAGGCTTCGGAGGGCGTCTATTCGCAGGTTCAGGCCTGGCTTGCGGGTCCCGGCGGTTCGAATGCGCAATTCGGCCTGCCGGCGGATACGTTCTGGATGAGCGGTCACGATGGCCAAACGGTCGCCATCGTACCATCGGCCAATCTAGTCGTCGTGCGCATGGGGTTGACGCCGGAATGGGCCGATTATCGGCCGCAAATCCTGCTGAAGCGGATCATGGATGCGATAAAGCCGGTTTCCAACTAAGGCATGTCGGGCGCGAACGTCGGTTTTCCGGCAGTTGCGCGCAAGACTTAAAAGGCCTGAAGCGCAACCTGCGACTCAAACGGGATCGCGATGCGCTTCAGGCCAATTTTCAGAGTATCCGGGTCAATCAGTAATTGCCGTTGGCGACGTCCGTCAGGCCCTTGCGCTTGGCATCGTAGTAGTAGCCACGAGCATAGAGCTGGACAGCGTTGGTTTCCTTGTTCGTGGCCTTGCTGTCCGCCGTCATCCAGGCGCCGCGCAGATATTTGGCGGCGTATTTGATGTTGGTTTCGGCATCGAGGAGGCCGGATGGCGGACCTTCGTAGCCCATGGACTTGGCCGTATTGTACTTGATCTGCATCAGGCCGAAATAACCCGCCCGGTTGTAGGCCTTCGGATTGTAGCGGCTCTCGCGGTGAACCACGCGATGGATCAGGGATTCCGGGATTTCGTAGAGCTTGGCGTATTTCTGGATGAGCTTCGAGACGTAGCTCTTTTCCTCTGCCGGCACGTCGGAATCGTAATTCGGTATGGTCATCACCGCAGGAACGACCGTCGGGCCGCTGCTGTCGAAATTGAAGTCATAACGCATGCGGTTGTCCGCATAGTGCGCGAGGCCCATTTGCGCCGGTGTGGCGAAGGCGACTTCGGCCTGCGCCACGGAATCGGGACGCGGCGTCGGAACGGCAACCTGAATGGCGGCGACATCCGACGTCATCGGAATGGTCGGCTCACCCTGAGCCATGGCAGCCGAGACCGGCGTCAAAGCGGCATCGCCGGGGCGTGACGGATTGGGCACGGGGATGGCGACCACGGACGGCACGAGCGGCACATCGGATGACGCATAGGCCGCAGCCGTCGAAGGATCGGCGGCAGTCGCACCCGTCGCCGCGGCAATTGCGGCGGTCCCCTGGTTGGGGGCATTCACCGCCGTTGCCGCAGAGGCGCCCAGGCGAGCCTGCGCCGCATCGATCTGCTGCTGATTTACGGTGCCGTTATTCATCATGCCGGGCGTGACGCGGCCGGATTTTGCCAATGCCGCCTGTTGCTGCTGTCCAGCAGATGCCGGCACTGCCGCAACCGTTGTGGCGCCGCGCGCGGGGGAGGCTGTACCGGTTGCGGTCAGGGCCGTATTCGGATGCGGCACATTGGTGTGTGCCGACGGGAGTTCTGCCTGAGACGTCTGCTGCTGAGTGCTTGCACACCCGGCGAGAGCGCCGCACATCATCGCCGACAAGGCAACGCTGCGCTTCAGGCTGGGAAATCCGATCGCTACCATTCTGTCACTTTCGAAAAGCCAAACCTAATTTCGATGCAATTCGGCCACAGGACCGCCAAATTCGGTCACAGGATCGATAAAATTATGAATCCCCATTAACCTATCCGTGATCGCGCCGCAACCCTGCACCGCCTCAGGCAGCCATCCGGCGATATCCGGCGGTCACGGCACCGGCTGCAATCAACAGGGTTCCGCCCGTTCTGTTGACGGCGCGTTGCACGCTTGCCTTGCGGATGAAGCCGCGTGCCATGTCGGCTACGAATACGTAGACCAACGAGTTCAATGCCGCCAAAGTGAGGAAAGTTGCCTCCAAAATAAGCGTTTGCTCAAGAAACGGCTTCGACATGTCCAGAAATTGCGGCACGAACGCAATGAAGAAAACGATACTCTTCGGATTGAGAGCGGTTACAACGTAGGCGTGCAACATGATTTTTAACGGTTTTTCCTCCGGGAGATTGTCGTTATCGCCCATCGGGCCCGTCACGATAGGGGCTCTCCAGAGCTTGATTCCGAGGAAAACGAGGTAGGCCGCACCGATCAGTTTGAGAATCGTGAATAGTGTCGCCGATGTGGCAAGGAGGGCGCCCAGACCGGCCAGCGAGGCGGTCATTGCCGTAAAATCGCCCAAAGTGACGCCGGTCACGGTCGCCAGGGCCGTCTTGCGGCCATGGCCGAGCGCATAGGATATGACAAGGAGAATGGTCGGACCCGGTATGGCCAGCATGATGCAGGATGCGGCGGCGAAAGCGAGCCAGGTTTCGATGGACATGGAATCCTCCTCTATTCCTTTTTCGCCGCCAGCAAAGACATCGGATTTGCAATCCGTCAATCCGCTTGATCACAGATCAGGCAGCATGATGATCGATCGATCAGGCCTGTGTATATCTCTGCCCGATGTGATCCATGACATCGGCGAACCATTGCGTGGAGATATCGAAGGCCTTGCCGCCCTTGATGCGGGGGAACTCGATGGCGCGCAGCTTGCTGCCCTGGCCTTCGTCATGTCCGGTAACGCCGGATACCTTATTGAGCGCGCTTTCCACAGCGAGGTCGACCATGCCCTGGATCAGACGGAGATCCTCGCCGTTTGCCGGAGCGGAGCGTGCGAAATAGCCCGACTTCTGCACCATGGAACGTTCGGCGCCGATGATCGCGGCGAACTGCTTCTGGAACCAGCCGCCGACGTTGATGGTGTCGATCTTCACATGGCCGAAGGCATCGCGCTTCACGCTTTCGCCGGAGGCTTCGCGTTCGGCGACGATGGCGTCGAGGCCGGCGCCTTCCGATACGAAGAGCGTGACCTGGCCGGTCCTTTCCATGATCGCACGCAGCCGCTCGCCTTCCGCTTCGATGTCGAATGCCATTTCCGGCAGATAGAGGCCGTCGATGCTCTTCATCTCGGCGTTCATCATGAAGCCTTCGACATATTCGTTGGCGCTGCTCTTCTGGATATAGGCGCGGGCGGTCGCCGCCGTCAGCCAGCCGCAGTGGCGACCCATCACTTCGTGAATGACGAGGGTGCGCGGCGCGGCCGTCTGTTCGTTGCTGACGTTATCGAAGAAGTGCGCGCCGACTTCGGCCGCCGTCCAGGCGCCGAGAGACTGGCGGATCGGTACGATGTCGTTGTCGACGGTCTTCGGCAGGCCGACGACGGTCAGGTCATAGCCGTTGGCGCCGAGATAGGCGGCAAGGTCGGCCGCCGTGGTATTCGTGTCGTCGCCGCCGATCGTGTGAAGGATGGTGACGCCGTCGGAGGCGAGCCGTTCGGCCGCGACGCGCAGCGGGTTTTCACCTTCCTTGACCAGGCCGCGCTTGACGCAGTCGGCTATGTTGGTGAGCTTGACGCGGCTGTTGCCGATCGGCGAGCCACCATAACGGTGCAGCAGATAAGCCCGTTCGCGCATGGCCGGCGTCACTTCGATGCTGTCGCCGAGCAGAACCCCTTGGTAGCCGGAGCGATAGGCGACGATGTCGAGATCGGGAGCCACGTCGGTGTAGCGCTGGATCAACCCGCCAACGGCGGAGGACAGGCAGGGCGCCAATCCGCCGGCAGTGAGCATTGCGACTTTCTGTTTGGCCATGGGGATCCTCCTCGCAGTCAAGCTGCTTCATTTCAATGGTTGCGGTGGGAATGGATGCGACAGGCGGGCATGGGTGTAAAGTAAAGAATTTAAGAAATCCGCGGATTGTTTTGTCGCCGGAGGGTGGCCGATGCACGATTGGATGAGGTCGGAAGTACGCAATCGTTACCAAATTGTGAAAAGTGTTTTCGGCCTTGCGACGAATGGACTGCTTGCAATGGCAACCATAATTTGATCAAGGTGTTGTACTGTTCGGAAGCCGTTGGGACCACGATGTCGTTTTGGGAAAAATTGCTGAATGCCATCGGTAGCACGGCCGGCAATGCCCTGTCGGCGGTGGTCGAGGCGATTCGCACCGTGTTCGAAGGCGATCCCGAAACTCGCCGCAAGGTGGCGTTCTCCGTTGCGATAATTGCCCTTTCGGCCAAGATGGCGAAGGCAGACGGCGTCGTGACGGAAAACGAGGTCAATGCGTTCCGCGAGATCTTTGAATTTCCGCCCGACCAGGCCAAGAACGTCGCGCGCCTTTATAATCTGGCACGTCAGGACGTGGCCGGCTACGAAGCCTATGCGGAGCGGCTCGCGTCTCTGTGCGAAACCTGCACGAAGAATTGCCCGGTGCTGGAGGACGTGCTCGACGGCCTGTTTCACATCGCCAAGGCCGACGGCTTGATTCATGAGAAGGAAATGGCCTTCCTTCTGCATGTCGCCGAGTTCTTCCATATGAGCGAAGAGCGGTTCGAGCAGATCAGGGCACGCCATGTCAGCGGCGGACGTGATCCCTACAAGGTGCTCGGCGTATCGCGGCAGGACGATTTTCCGACGATCCGCCGTCGGTATCATGGCCTCGTCTACGAGAACCATCCCGATCGCCTCGTGTCGCGCGGCGTGCCGGAGGAGTTCCACGCCATCGCCAATGAGCGCATGGCGGCTCTGAATGCGGCTTATGCCGAGATCGAGAAAGAACGCCGCGCAGCATGAGTGCATTCAAGGCCGATTTCGCTCGCGCCCATGTGCAGCCTTCACCGAACCATGGCGAACGGCGGGACGGCCGTCGCCCGGATATAATCCTTTTGCACTACACCGGCATGGGCACGGCCGAAGGCGCTCTCGATTGGCTCTGTCGCCCGGAGAGCCAGGTGTCGAGCCACTATTTCGTCTTCGAGGACGGGCGCGTCATGCAACTCGTTCCGGAGGAGCGCAGGGCTTGGCATGCCGGCAAGAGTTCCTGGCACGGCGATGACGATATCAATTCGCGGTCGATCGGCATCGAGATCGCCAATGCCGGCCATCCCGGCGGCCTGCCGGATTTCCCCGAGGAGCAGATCGAAGCGGTCATCGAACTGTGTCGCGATTGCGGCCAACGCTGGGCAATCGCGCCCGAACGGGTGCTCGGACATTCCGATGTAGCGCCTGTGCGCAAGGTGGATCCGGGCGAGAAATTTCCGTGGGCCAGGCTGGCCAGGGCGGGTGTGGGCCATTGGGTGGAGCCGGCGCCCATCACCGGCGGCCGATTCTTTCAGAAGGGCGATGTCGGTCAGCCGATCGAAGCATTGCAATCCATGCTTTCGCTATATGGCTACGGCACTGAAATAACGGGCGAATTCTCGGAAAAGCTGAAGGGAGACGTTGAAGCCTTCCAGCGTCACTTCCGTCAGGAACGCGTAGACGGCATCGCCGATTTTTCCACCATCGACACGCTTCATCGCCTCCTTTCCGCGTTGCCCCGCTATTCGTAGCATTCCGGGCTTGGCTGCCTGTATTTATAGCCGGCTATGGATGAGAAAACGCGTAACTCCCTGCTATGCCACACCTTTTCCCTATTATCTCCGCATTGCATTGGTCTAACGGCGCTCGCTGAACGGCGGTCGCGCCGTCTGAGTTTGTGTGTCGCGCGGCCGTAGACGACTAATGGGGACTGTGCACTCCGGCGGCTCTTTTTTGCCTCCAGCCGGGCGTGACGGCTTGCGCCGTCCGCGGTCCCGCTCCTGGAGACAAAAGACTACATGAAAAATTTGATTGTTGCGGCTGTAGCATGCGCAGGCGTGCTGCTGGTGGGATATGATTGTGCCTTTGCGGGCCAGCGCGACGTAAAGCAGAAGACCGTTCCGCTCAAGATCGTCAGCCGCACCACCGGCTTTCCCATGCCCAGCGTTCCCGCCGAATTGCGGGATGCCGAGGCCTCCTTTACGCGGCAAAATCGCTATTCCGCATTGATTGCCAAATACGCCAGGCAGAACGGCGTTGCCGTCGAGCTGGCCACTGCCGTCATTCAGATCGAAAGCAACTTCAATCCTAAAACTCGCGGAAGCGCAGGCGAGATCGGCCTGATGCAGATCAAGCCGGCAACCGCCCGGCTGATGGGATATAGCGGCCGGGCCAAGGGGCTTTACGATCCCGAGACGAATATCAAGTTCGGCATGAAATATCTTGCCATGGCGCAGGATCTCGGCGGCGGCCCGACCTGCAATACCATCCTCAAATACAATGCCGGCCATGGTGCCACGCGCATGAATCCGATCTCGAAGCGCTATTGCGGCAAGGTGCTGGCGCTTTTGGACTGATGCCTGCGGCCGGATTTCGGGTAGGGCGGAATCGCTTTCCGTGCTATCGAAGCCGCGATTATGGATGAGGGTTGCGCCATGACAGCGGATTTCAGGTTCATCGTCGTCGGTCGGGGTATGATGGGAGCTGCCGCTGCCCGTCATCTTGCCAGGCAGACGGACGGCATTGCCGTCATCGGACCGGATGAGCCGGAGGATCGCGCCAATCATCGGGGAGTCTTCGGCAGCCATTACGACGAAGGCCGCATTACTCGCACGATCGATCCCGACACGGACTGGGCCCGCCTCGCAAACCGTTCGATCGGCCGCTATGCGGAAATCGAACGGGATAGCGGCATTCGGTTCTATGCGCCGGTCGGTTGCCTCGTCACCGGCCCGAAGCGAGGCGGCGAAACGCCTTATGTCGGCAATGTCGTCGCAGCGGCAGGCCGGCTCGGGGCCGAGGTGGAAATCCTCGACGATGCGGCGCTCAAGGCAAGATTTCCTTTCTTTTCCTTCGCGCCGGGAAGCGAAGGCGTGTTCGAACTGCATGGGGCGGGCCATATCAGCCCGCGCCGGCTGGTGAAGGCGCAGTCGCTCCTCGCGGAAAAAGCCGGTGCGCGGGTGATCAAGCAGACCGCATTGTCGATCCGCGAGGATGGCGGCCTTGCGATCGTGACGACGGCCGAGGGCGAGACCTACAGCGCCGAAAAGATCCTGCTGGCTGCCGGCGGTTTTTCCATTGCCGAGAATCTCTTGCCCCAACCTGTTGAGATGAAGGTTTATGGCCGCACGGTCACGTTCTTCGAGGTCGGTGAAGCGGAGGCAGAGGCTCTTTCCGGCATGCCCTCGCTGATATCGGTGAGCTCCGACGATGCAGACAGCATCTATATGCTGCCGCCGATCCGCTATCCCGACGGCAAGCACTATATCAAGATCGGCGGCGATCCGGACGATCTTGAATTCGAAAGCGAAGCGGAACTGCGGGCCTGGTTTCGCAGTGCCGGCCGGGACAAGGCTCGTGAACACCTGGCGCGGATATTCCACACGCTCGTTCCGGACGTGCAGCGGCCGGCGGCTTTCACCAATTCCTGCGCCGTTTCCTATTCGCCGACCGGTTATCCCATGATCGGCTATACCTCTTCGCCGCGGATCGCCGTTCTGACGGGCGGCTGCGGCACGGCGGCCAAGAGCTCCGATGAAATCGGCCGGCTGGGGGCGGAGCTGCTGCTCACAGGTCGAATCAGGGACGAGGGCTACGGCACGGATTTCTCTGCGCATTTCCGGAATTGATACCGGCTCGGTGCAAAGCCGTATATTTAGGTGGCAATTGTGAACCGTCTCGGTTAATGAGCCAGTGCCAGTTGGCCGGGCAGCCGCGCTTCATCAATGCCGAAAGGCGATGAGGTGAGGAAAGTCCGGGCTCCACGGAAACACGGTGCCGGATAACGTCCGGCGAGGGCAACCTCAGGGAAAGTGCCACAGAAAGCAAACCGCCCGGCCTCGAGCCGGGTAAGGGTGAAAGGGTGGGGTAAGAGCCCACCGCGTCTCTGGCAACAGCGACGGCACGGAAAACCCCACCGGGAGCAAAACCGAATAGGGATGACGCGGAGCGCGCAAGCGCTCCAGCCTGTTTCCAGGCCTGTCATCCGGGTGGGTTGCACGAGGCGTCGCGCAAGCGCCGTCCCAGATGAATGGCTGCCACGTTCCGGCCTCGGCCGGAGCCATACAGAACCCGGCTTACAGGCCAACTGGCAAATCATCACGCTTTGACGAAAGGCGTGCCTCCCGCTTTCTGCAAATAATTTCGTGAGCGGCCGAATGCCTCCGTTTACAGGCTCCGCCGCCTTGACGGGCACGGGTTTTCGCCTGTGAAAACAACCCGTTTCGGGACGTCGCCTGAACCCGATCCTAACCTTTCGTTAAACTTAACGGCTTATGAATATTCGAGCTGTTGCCATGGCTGACGTGGCTTCATCCCATTGACGCCCATATGGTCCCATGGTATCCCAAAAGAACACTGCATACGGGCAGATCAGAGCCCAATCATCGCAAAGCCATGATCGCTCCCGTCCCGGGAGTGTCGAAAGGGCGTCCGCTCTTTCGGCTTGCGAAGCTGTGTCCGATTTTGGCTGTGCCTGCGAGCGTGTAGCTGCTTGCGGGTCATGGGGGACGGGTGTTTCGCGTCATGAACCGCTTCCTGTCGAATGCGACCAACCGGATCGATGCCAAGGGGCGGGTTTCCGTGCCTGCGGCGTTTCGTTCCGTGCTGGCCGAGCGCAATATCCAGGAGCTTTACTGCTTTCAGGATTTTGTGTTTCCGGCGATCAGCGTCGGCGGTCTCGATCTGCTCGATCGATTCGAGCGGCAGATTGCGGCGGACGACCCGTTTTCGCCGGCAGCGAACCAGATGTCGCTCCTTATTCACGGGGGCGGGGTCTTCATGAAGCTCGATGCGGAAGGGCGGTTGATGGTCACGGGTTTCATCCGCGACTTCACCGGAATTGCAGACGAAGTGACCTTCGTCGGTCGGGCGGATCATTTTCAATTATGGCGGCCGGAGGCCTTTCTGGCCTTGCAGTCGCAGGCACGAGAGGAGCGCAGGCTGGCGGGCAGGCGCTCGGAATAAAGCGGGGAAACGGAATGGCGGCGAATTCAGGCGGAGGTTTTTCTGATGCCGGTGGCGGACCGGTTCGTCACATTCCGGTTCTTCTTTCCGAAGTGCTCGATGCGCTGGCTCCTGCGCCCGGCAAGATCATTCTCGATGGAACGTTTGGGGCTGGCGGTTATACCTCGGCTATCCTGGCGGGCGGCGCCGACGTGATCGCGCTCGACCGCGACCCGACGGCAATCGCGGCGGGGCAGGCGCTCGTTTCGGCCCATGCCGGGCACCTTAGTCTTATTCAGTCGCAATTTTCCCGGCTGGCCGAGCATGCGCCAGCGGGCGGCCTTGACGGTGTCGTGCTCGATATCGGCGTGTCCTCCATGCAGATCGACGAGGCCGAGCGCGGCTTTTCCTTCAACAAGAACGGTCCGCTCGATATGCGTATGTCGGCAAGCGGCGTGTCGGCCGCGGATGTCGTAAACCGTGCCAAGCTGGCCGACCTCATTCGCATCTTCGTGTTTCTGGGCGAGGAAAAGCAGGCGCCGCGCATCGCTCATGCGATCGAGAAGCGGCGTGCGGAGGCTCCTTTCGTGACCACCCGCGATCTGGCTGGGCTCATCGAGGTCGTGACGCCGCGAAAGGCGAAGGACAAGATCCATCCTGCAACGCGGGTTTTCCAGGCCTTGCGAATTTTCGTCAATGACGAGCTCGGCGAACTGGCCCAGGCGCTGTTTGCCGCCGAGCGCGTGCTCAAGCCGGGCGGTCGTCTTGTCGTCGTGACCTTCCATTCGCTTGAAGACCGGATCGTCAAGAAATTCTTCGCCGATCGCTCCGGCCGTGCCGGCGGGTCGCGTCACATGCCTATAGTGAATGAGCGACCGGCCACGTTCGAGCCGGTCGGCAAGCCGATGATCTCTGCGAGCGACGCCGAGGCGGAAGCCAATCCGCGCGCTCGTTCAGCCAAGCTGCGTGCGGGGGCGCGCACTTTGGCTCCGGCCGAGGCGGCAGATCTTTCGATCTTCGATCTGCCAAGTCTCGCCAGTCTCGGAAAGCTCGGGGGTTGAAATGCTGAAGACTTTTGACATCGTGCTGATCGGCGTCATGACGGCCATGGCCAGCGTGACCTATACGATCAAGCATCGTGCCGAGATGAAGCTGGAAGAGGTTCATCGCCTCGAATCCGAAATCAAGCTCGAGAAGGACACGATCGAACTTTTGAAGGCGGACTGGGCGCTGGTTTCCCAGCCGAACCGCCTGGAGCGGCTGGTCAACAACTATAACAACGAATTGCAGCTGCAGCCGACGCTCTCGACCGCGATCGTCCAGCCCGGCGAGTTGCCGATGCTGCGTTCGCAGCTTCCTCCGCCAACGGTGACGGCATCGAACGATCCCAAGAGCGGCAAGGCGGGCAGCGCCAAGGGCGGCGCATCGGTAGCCTCCAAGAGTGGCGATACGACGGATGCGCAGATCAGGAAGGCCATAGCGGATGTGGCTGCTGCCCCCGCACCGCGACCGAAATCGCCCGCTCTTGCCAAGCGCAAGAAGCCGAATGTCGACAACATGGCAACGGGATCGGTGGCGGAATAATGTCTTTTCTTTCTCGCATCATGGTCCTGAAGAGCAAGGCGCATTTCGCCACCGACGGCAATAATCGCCCGAGCGACGGTTTTTCCCGCACAAAGTTCGAAGGGGTCCGCAAACGCAAGGCAAACCAGGCGAAAAGCCGTGTCGTGCTGCTGGTTGCAAGTTTTGTCGCCGTCTACTGCGTGATCGGCGGCCGCCTTGCGCAGTTCGCCCTGACGCCGCCGGATACGACGTCGAGCATTTTGCCGCCGGACCGATTGATGGCCTCGCGCCCGGATATCGTCGACCGCAACGGCGCACTTCTCGCCACCGATATCCGCACCGTCTCGCTGTTTGCCGAGCCGAACAAGATCATCGATGCGGATGAGGCCGTCGAGGAACTGCGCAAGGTTCTGCCGGACCTCGATGCCAAATCCACCTACAGGAAGCTCTCGACAAAATCCTCGCATTTTGCCTGGCTTCGCCGGCAGCTGACGCCGAAGCAGCAGAGCCAGATCCTGGCACTGGGCATTCCCGGCATCGGCTTCCGCCCCGAGAAGCGCCGCTTCTATCCCGGCGGCTCCACCGCCGCCCATATTCTCGGTTACGTGAATATCGACAACCGCGGCGTTGCCGGCATGGAGAAATATATCGACGACCTGGGGCTTGCCGATCTTGCCGCAGCCGGCATGACCAACGATCAGCCGCTGCAGCCGGTGAAGCTCTCCGTCGATTTGCGGGTGCAGGACATCGTCCATGACGCGGTCGTCAACGCCGTCAAGAACTTCCAGGCCAAGGGGGCTGGGGCGGCCGTTCTCAACGTTCATACCGGCGAGGTGGTGGCCATGGCATCCGCCCCCGATTTCGATCCGAACTATCCGAACGAGGGCGCTGCCGAGGGATGGCTCAATCGCATGACGAACGGCACGTTCGAAATGGGATCGACCTTCAAGACGTTCACGATGGCCATGGCGCTCGATTCCGGCAAGGTCAGGCTACGCGACGCCTTCGACGCCACGAACCCGATCCGGATCGGCGGCTTCACCATCCACGACTTCCACGGCCAGCATCGCGTGCTGACGGTTCCGGAAATCTTCCAGTACTCCTCCAACATCGGCACGGCCAAGATCGCCGACCTCGTTGGCATCGATGCGCACAAGGAATTCCTCACCCGCATCGGACTGCTCAGCAAGATGCAGACCGAGCTGCCCGAGGTGAAGATGCCATCGCAGCCGCGCGTGTGGAAAAAGATCAACTCGATCACGATTTCCTTCGGTCACGGCGTCTCGACGACGCCGCTGCAAACGGCTGTGGCCGGTGCGGCGCTCGTCAACGGCGGCAAGCTGATCGAGCCGACCTTCCTGCCGCGTACCCGCGACGAGGCGGACGATATCGCCAAGCTCGTCATCAAGAAGAGCACGAGCGACGATGTGCGCTTCCTGCTCGACTTCAACGGTTCGAAGGGTTCGGGCCGTGCTGCCCGCGTGCCGGGCTACGACGTCGGCAGCAAGACCGGTACGGCCGACAAGGTCGTCAACGGCCGCTATTCGCACACGCTGAACTTCAACACCTTCATGGCCGTGTTCCCGATCGACGATCCGCAATACATCATCATGACCTTCTGCGACGAGCCGAAGACCGGTGAGCACGGCGGCACGATCTCGGCCTATACGGCAGCACCGATTGCGCGCGACATCATCGCCCGGGCGGCGCCGATCCTCGGCATTCAGCCAAGTTTTGGAAACGGCAACTCGGCCTTGCTGGTGTCTTATTAAGCGTGAAACAATACACACGTCGATTCGCGAGGGGCGGACTGATCGAGAAGGCGAAAAGTACATTCGATGAACTTGCGGGATATTGCCGGAAACGCGTTTCCGGAACTCAACACACAAATTGGCGGGGCGCTTGGCGATCTTGAGATAAGCGGGATCTCCGCCGACAGCCGAAACGTGTCGTCCGGCATGGCGTTTGTCGCGGTGGCCGGCACGAAGGCCGACGGAGCGAGTTTCATCGCCGATGCCGTTTCGCGCGGGGCATCCGTCGTGATTGCTGGCCATGGGGCCGATGCCGGCAATGTACCGCTGCTGCAGGTTTCCGAGCCACGCCGGTTTCTTTCCATCGCCGCCTCGCGGTTTTTCGGGCGGCAGCCGGATACGATGGTGGCCGTGACGGGCACTGCCGGCAAGACCTCGGTCGCTTCCTTCACGCGGCAGATCTGGGATCATGCCGGCCATCCGGCCGCCATGATCGGCACGACAGGCGTCGTTTCGCCGACCCGCAACGAGTATGGCGCGCTGACGACGCCCGATCCGGTATCGCTGCACAAGCTGCTTGCCGAGCTTGCCGACGAGGGTGTTACCCACGCGGCCATGGAAGCGTCCAGCCATGGCCTCGATCAGTTCAGGCTCGATGGCGTGAGGCTCGCTGCGGCCGCCTTCACCAATCTCGGCCGCGACCACATGGATTATCATCCGACGGTCGAGGACTATATGGCCGCGAAGATGCGGCTGTTCCGGGATCTGCTGCCGAAGGGCTCGCCAGCCGTCATCTTTGCCGACGATGCCTGGTCTCCCCAGGCAATCTCGGCCGCGCGCGATGCCGGGCAGGACGTTCGCACCGTCGGACGCAAGGGCAATTTTCTGACGCTGAAGCGCGTCGAGCACTTCCGTCACAAGCAGATCGCCGAGGTGCATATCGGCGGCGACATCTTCGAGGTTCATATTCCGCTCGCCGGCGATTTCCAGATCGCCAATGCTCTCGTTGCGGCCGGTCTGGCCATTTCCACGGGCGTTGCGGCGCCGGTTGCCATGGCGGCCCTTGAGAAACTCGTCGGCGCGTCGGGCCGGCTCGAGCTTGTCGGCCACACGCATGACGGCGCCCTGGCCTATGTCGACTACGCCCACAAACCGGATGCCCTTGAAAACGTCCTGAATTCCGTACGCCCGTTCACGACGGGCCGCGTCGTCGTCGTCTTTGGCTGCGGCGGGGATCGTGATCGCGGCAAGCGTCCGATCATGGGCGAGATCGCCTGCCGTCTGGCAGATGTCGTTATCGTTACCGACGACAATCCGCGCTCGGAAGATCCGGCCGCGATCCGCGCCGAGATCATGGCGGCCGCTGGCTGCGCGACGGAAATCGGCGATCGGGCCGAAGCGATCCGCAAGGCCGTTGACCTGCTGAAATCCGGCGACACGCTGATCGTCGCCGGCAAGGGGCACGAGGAAGGTCAGACGATCGGCGGCATCACGCTGCCGTTCTCCGATCATGCCGAATTGCGCAAAGCACTGGAGGGTTTGGCGTCTTGAACTGGCTATGGACAACTGAGGATCTGATCGCCGCAATCTCCGGCCGCTCCTTCGGAACGCTGCCGGAAGGCATTACGGGCATTTCCATAGACAGTCGTTCCATCAAGCCGGGCGAGGCATTTTTCGCTATCAAGGGCGATCGCGTCGATGGCCATGACTATGCCAATCTGGCTATGGCGAACGGTGCGGCGTTTATCGTGATCAGCGAGGCGCGTCTGCCGGCGATGGGCAGCTTGACCGTTCCAAAGATCGTGGTGGATGACGTGCTGGCGGCGCTGGCGCGGCTCGGTGTGGCGGCGCGCCAGCGTACGCAGGCCAAGATCGTCGCCGTCACGGGCTCGGTCGGCAAGACGACCACGAAAGAGATGCTGCGCCGGGCACTCACCCCGTCGGGTAAGGTGCATGCCTCCGTCGCTTCCTTCAACAATCACTGGGGTGTTCCGCTTACTCTGGCGCGCATGCCGGAAGATACGGATTTCGGTATTTTCGAGATCGGCATGAACCATCCCGGAGAAATTCGCCCGCTCGTCCAGATGGTGCAGCCGCATGTGGCGATCATCACCACGATCGCGCCGGCTCATCTCGGCAATTTCAACAGCATCGGCGAAATCGCGGCTGCGAAAGCGGAAATTTTCGAGGGTGTCGTGCCGGGCGGTCATGCCATTCTCAATCACGACAACGATCAGTTCGAGATGCTGGAGCGGGCTGCGACGGCGGCCGGTATCGAGCATGTGCACAGCTTCGGCCAGCATGCCAAGGCCGATGTTCGCCTGGCCGAATTCAACGCTTCGGAAGAGAACTCCACGCTTTGGCTGACGATCGGCGGCGAGACCATGGAGGTGGCGCTTGGCGCGCCGGGCCGCCATATCGCGGAAAATGCGCTTGCCGTCCTCGGCGCGGTCATGCTCATGGAGGCCGATCTCGACAGCGCCATCGATGCCCTGGCGGATCTGCGGCCGGAAAAGGGCAGGGGACAGCGCCACAAGCGCGCAATCGCCAACGGCTACTTCACGCTGATCGACGAAAGCTATAACGCCAATCCTGCGTCCATGCGCGCGGCAATCGCGCTGCTGGCGACCACGTCGCCCCATGCGGGGCCTGGTGGACGGCAGGGCAGGCGGATCGCCGTGCTCGGCGACATGCTGGAAATGGGGGATTATGCCCAGCGCGTGCATGCAAATCTTGCCGGCCCGTTGCTTGCGGCCGGTATCGAGCATGTCTGGCTGGCCGGTCCGGAGATGGCGGCTTTGAGGGATGAGCTGCCCGAAAGTGTTCATGTCGAATATCGTGAGACGACGGAGGAACTCTCGGAATTCGCGCTCAATTCAGTCGCTTCCGGCGACGTGTTGATGGTGAAATCGTCGCTGGGAATGGGGTTTGGAAAGATCGTGGCGGGCTTGCTTGACAAGTTTCCCGCATTTTCCGACACGGGCCCTCACGCCCATCAGGGGCTTTAGAAAGGGCTCTTATGCTGATCTGGCTTGCCGAACTGTCGGACCACGTTCATTTTTTCACTACTCATTTCAGATTTCTCAATCTGTTCAGATACATCACGTTTCGTACCGGCGGCGCTCTGTTCACGTCAGCGTTGATCGTTTTTCTTTTCGGGCCGCGAATCATCTCCTCCCTGCGCGTGCGCCAGGGCAAGGGGCAGCCGATTCGTGCCGACGGACCGCAGACGCACTTCAAGAAGGCCGGCACGCCCACCATGGGCGGTCTGATGATTCTTGCCGGCATCGTCGTCTCTTCGCTCCTTTGGGCGGATCTCGCCAACGTTTATGTCGTCGCCACGCTGCTCGTGACGCTCGGCTTCGGCGCGATCGGCTTCTATGACGACTATCTCAAGGTCACGAAGCAGAGCGACAAGGGCTTTTCCGGCCGCGCCCGCCTCGGCATCGAATTCGTCATCGCCGCTATCGCCGTCTACTTCATGATGACGACGGCGCTGTCCTCCGGCCCCGCCGGCTCCACCTTCGGCTCGTCGATCGCCTTTCCCTTCTTCAAGAGCCTGCTGCTCAATCTCGGCATGTTTTTCGTCCTGTTCGGGGCTTTCGTCATCGTCGCCGCCGGCAATGCCGTCAATCTGACGGACGGTCTCGACGGGCTTGCAATCGTGCCCGTGATGATTGCCGCCGCCTCCTTCGGCGTCATTTCCTATCTCGCCGGCAACTTCGTCTTTGCCGACTATCTGGCGATCAATTTCGTGCCCGGCACGGGCGAACTGGCGGTCGTCCTCGGCGCGGTCATCGGCGCTGGCCTCGGCTTCCTCTGGTTCAATGCGCCGCCTGCGGCTATCTTCATGGGCGATACCGGTTCGCTGGCGCTGGGCGGCATGATCGGTTCGGTCGCGGTTGCCACCAAGCACGAAATCGTCATGGCGATCATCGGCGGTCTCTTCGTGCTCGAGGCGCTTTCCGTCATCATCCAGGTCGGCTTCTTCAAGATGACCAAGCGTCGCGTCTTCCTGATGGCGCCCATCCATCATCACTTCGAAAAGAAGGGCTGGACGGAAAGCCAGGTCGTGGTGCGTTTCTGGATCGTCGCTGTCATCCTGGCGATGGTCGGCCTGTCCACCCTGAAGCTGCGGTGAGGCAGAGATGATCCCCGTCACCACGCTGAAAGGAAAGAAGGTCGCTCTCTTCGGTCTTGGCGGCTCGGGCCTTGCGACGGCGCGCGCCCTCGTCGCCGGCGGCGCCGAGGTCACGGCCTGGGACGACAATCCGGACAGCGCGGCCAAGGCGGCTGCCGAGGGAATAGCGGTTGCCGATCTCAGGACGATCGACTGGAACAGCCTGTCGGTGTTCGTCCTGTCGCCCGGTGTGCCGCTGACGCATCCCAAACCGCATTGGACCGTCGATCTCGCGCACGCGGCCGGCGTCGAGATTATCGGCGATGTCGAGCTTTTCGTCAGGGAACGGCGGGCGCATGCCCCGGACTGCCCGTTCATCGCCATTACCGGAACGAACGGCAAATCGACGACGACGGCGTTGATCGCCCATATCCTGCAATCGAGCGGGCGCGACACGCAGCTTGGCGGCAATATCGGTACGGCCGTGCTGACGCTCGATCCGCCGAAAGCCGGACGCTTCTATGTCGTGGAATGCTCTTCCTATCAGATCGATCTGGCGCCGACGCTCGATCCTTCGGCCGGCATTCTGCTGAACCTGACGCCCGATCACCTCGACCGGCACGGCACGATGCAGCATTATGCCGATATCAAGGAAAGGCTCGTCGCGGGCAGCGACGTTGCCGTGGTGGGTGTCGACGACAGCTATTCTTCGCTGATTGCCGACCGCGTCGAGCGGGCGGGCGGAAAGGTAATGCGGATTTCGCGCCGGCATGCTCTGGCGGATGGTCTCTATGCTGAGGGCAGCCGCATCATGCAGGCATCGAGCGGTGCCGCGAGCGAGATTGCCGATCTCGACGGCATCCAGACCCTGCGCGGCGGTCATAACGCACAGAACGCTGCGGCGGCGATTGCCGCCTGCCTAGCGGTCGGTGTCTCCGCCGACGAGATTCGGGCCGGGTTGAAGTCCTTCCCCGGCCTCAAGCATCGCATGCAGCCTGTCGGAAGGCGCGGCCGGGTCGTCTTCGTCAACGATTCCAAGGCGACCAATGCGGATGCGGCGGCGCCCGCGCTTTCGAGCTACGAGAATATCTACTGGATCGCCGGCGGCCTGCCGAAAGAGGGCGGTATCGCCAGCCTGGCGCCGCTCTTTTCGCGAGTCGCCAAGGCCTATCTGATCGGCGAGGCGGCACCGGCCTTTGCCGCGACACTCGGCGACCGGGTGCCGTATGAAATTTCCGGCACGCTGGAGCGTGCCGTCGCGCATGCCGCCGCCGATGCGGACGGCGACGAACACGAGGCTGCGGCCGTGATGTTGTCACCGGCTTGCGCAAGCTTCGATCAGTATAAGAATTTCGAGGTCAGGGGCGACGCCTTCGTCAGCCATGTTGCGGCGATCGATGGCGTCACCATGCTGATCGGTTCAGCAGCTGGAGGCAAATGATATGGTAAGCCGCGTTGAACGTGGGGCCTTGGCCGAGTGGTTCTGGACCATCGACCGCGTATTTCTCGCCCTTTTCATCCTGTTGATCGGCATCGGTTTCATGCTGTCCTTCGCGGCGTCGCCCGCCGTGGCGGAGCGCATCGGGCTCGAGCCGTTCCACTTCGTCAAGCGCCACGCGCTGTTCCTCGTCCCGGCGATTGCGACGATGATCGGCATTTCCTTCATGACGCCCAGACAGGTGCGAAGGACGGCGGTCATCCTGTTGATCGTGGCACTGGCGATGATGCTGTTCGCGCTGTTCTTCGGTGTCGAAGTCAAGGGTTCCCGGCGCTGGGTCAATATTGCCTCGCTGTCCATCCAGCCTTCGGAATTCATGAAGCCCGCCTTCGTCGTCGTCTGCGCCTGGCTGTTTTCCGAGCATGCTCGCCAGCCGGAAATCCCGGGCAACCTCTTCGCCATCATCCTCTTCGGCATCGTCGTGGCGTTGCTCGTGGCGCAGCCTGACCTTGGCCAGACCATCCTGACCACCGCTGTCTGGGGCGGCATGTTCTTCATGGCGGGCATGCCCTGGCTCTGGATCATCGTGCTCGGCGGTCTTGGCGCCGGCGGTTTCGTGACCGCCTATTACGTCTTCGATCACGTCGCGCAACGCGTGAACAAGTTCCTGACGGGTGAGGGCGATACGTTCCAGGTCGACACCGCCAAGGAAGCGATCGTTCACGGCACCTGGTTCGGCGTCGGCCCCGGCGAAGGTACTGTCAAGCGCATCATTCCGGACGCGCATACGGACTTCATCTTCTCGGTTGCGGCCGAGGAATTCGGCGCCATCTTCTGCATGGTGCTCGTGCTGATCTTCGCCTTCCTCGTGCTGCGCGGCCTGTCGCATGCCTATAAGGAAAAGAATGATTTCAACCGCTTTGCCGTCGCCGGTCTCGTTCTGCAGATCGGCATTCAGTCGATCATCAATATCGGGGTCAACCTGCAGCTCCTGCCGGCAAAGGGCATGACGCTGCCGTTGATTTCCTACGGCGGCTCGTCGATGACCGCGATCTGCGTAACGGCTGGCTTCATCCTGGCGCTCACGCGTCACAGGCCGGAAAAGCGTGCGCAGGATCGCACCATGTTCCGCGTCACGCACGGATTGCCGGCGGAGTGATCGTCTTGGGACTATCCGCCATCTGCTCGTGCCATCGCCTGCCTGCCCTTCATTCTGCGGTCGCTTTTCATGAGGCGGCGGGCTATGAGGGGGGCTTGGCCCGCGCCGATGACGCGGCCATGGCGACTTCCTATATCAGGGAGATGCCCCGGCTAGCGGGGTGTTCGCGGGAGCGAAATTATGAGTAAAGGCATTGTCCTTCTTGCCGCCGGCGGAACCGGCGGTCACGTATTTCCGGCCGAGGCACTGGCCTACAAGCTGAAGGAGCGCGGCTATTCCGTGCACCTCGTTACCGACAGCCGTGCCGAACGCTATGCCGGCAAGTTTCCGGCTGACGAGATTCATGTCGTGCCCTCGGCAACGATCGGCTCGAAGAACCCGCTGAAAGTCGCGAAGGCCCTCTGGACGCTGTGGACCGGCATGCGCGCGGCTCGCAAGCTGATCCAGCGGATCAGGCCCGTCTGCGTCGTCGGCTTCGGCGGCTACCCGACCGTTCCGCCGCTTCTGGCTGCGACGCGCATGGGTGTGCCATCCATGCTGCATGAGCAGAATGCGGTCATGGGCCGGGCCAACAAGATGCTGGCAACGCGCGTTCGCGCGATAGCGGGCGGCTTCCTCACCGAAAACGGCGCATTCGCCGAAAAGACGGTGACGACGGGTAATCCCGTGCGCCCGGCCGTCATCGAGGCTGCCAAACGTCCTTATGTGCCGTCCGGCCCGGAAGACCCGTTCAACCTGGTCGTCTTCGGCGGTAGCCAGGGCGCACAGTATTTCTCGAAGGCCGTTCCCACGGCGATCAGCCTGCTTGAAGAACCGCTGCGCAAGCGCCTGCGGATCACCCAGCAGGTGCGCCCCGAGGATATGGAGACGGTCAACAGCTGCACGAGAAAGCTTGATATGGGCGCCGATGTCGCGCCGTTCTTCAACGATATGGCGGAGCGTATCGGTGCCGCGCATCTCGTTCTCTGCCGCTCCGGAGCTTCGACGGTTTCCGAGCTTGCCGTCATCGGCCGCCCGGCGATCCTCGTGCCCTATCCGCATGCGCTCGATCACGATCAGGCGGCCAATGCCGCCGCGCTGGCGGCGACGGGCGGCGTCAAGGTCATCGTGCAGTCGGAGCTGACCTCCGAGAAGCTTTCCACCATTCTGCGCGGCGCCATGACCATGCCGGAAAAACTCGCAAAGATGGCCGCCGCCGCCAAGCAGGCGGGCAGGCCGGATGCGGCAAACTTGCTTGCCGACATGGTTGAGGCTATTGCCGCGGGACGTTCAATTCAGCAATTCAAGGGGGCAGGCGCATGAAGCTGCCGAAGGCAATCGGCCTTGTGCATTTTATCGGTATCGGCGGTATCGGGATGAGCGGCATAGCCGAGGTGCTGCATAACCTCGGCCATCGCGTGCAGGGTTCCGATCAATCGGAAAGCGCCAACGTGCAGCGGCTGCGCGACAAGGGCATTCCGGTTCATATCGGCCACAAGGCGGAAAACCTCGGCGATGCCGAAGTCGTCGTCGTCTCCACCGCCATCAAGAAGAACAATCCGGAACTGATGGCCGCGCGCGAAAAGCTGCTGCCGGTAGTGCGCCGAGCCGAAATGCTCGCCGAGCTGATGCGCTTCCGCAATGCGATCGCCATCGGCGGCACGCACGGAAAGACCACGACGACCTCGCTGGTGGCGACGCTTCTGGAAGCCGGTGGGCTCGACCCCACCGTCATCAACGGCGGCATCATCAATGCGTATGGCACGAATGCGCGCATGGGAGCCGGCGAGTGGATGGTGGTCGAGGCCGACGAATCGGATGGCACCTTCCTGAAGCTGCCCGCCGATATCGCCGTCGTCACGAATATCGATCCGGAGCATCTCGACCATTATGGCAATTTCGATGCCGTGCGTGCCGCTTTCCGGCAGTTCGTCGAGAACGTGCCCTTCTACGGTTTCGGCGTGATGTGCATCGACCATCCGGAAGTGCAGTCGCTCGTTGGCCGCATCGAGGACCGCAAGGTCATCACCTATGGCGAAAACCCGCAGGCGGACGTGCGCTTTTCGAATGTGCGCATCGACGGCACGCGCTCGCTGTTCGATGTCGAGATTCGCAGGCGCCGCACCGGCAAGGTGATCCACATCAAGGATCTCGTCATGCCGATGCCGGGCCGCCATAATATTTCCAATGCGACGGCCGCGGTTGCCGTTGCCAACCGGCTCGGGATTTCCAGCGAGGCGATCGCCAAGGGGCTGGCGTCCTTCGGTGGCGTCAAGCGCCGCTTCACGTTGACGGGCGAATGGAACGGGGTCAAGGTCTTCGACGACTACGGCCATCACCCCGTCGAAATCAAGGCGGTGCTGAAGGCGGCGCGCGAAGCCTGCAAGGGCCGCATCATCGCCGTGCATCAGCCGCATCGCTTTACGCGCCTGTCGAGCCTGTTCGAGGAATTCGCCGCGTGCTTCAACGATGCCGACAGCATCTTCCTGGCACCGGTCTATGCCGCGGGCGAGGACCCCATCGAGGGCGTCGATTCGCAGACGCTGGTTTCGCGCATCAAGGCCGGCGGCCATCGCGACGCGCGCTACCTGCCATCGCAGGAAGATCTTGCCGCCATGGTTGCGGAGATTGCACGACCGGGTGATTTTGTGGTTCTGTTGGGGGCTGGCAGCATCACATATTGGGCAGCATCATTGCCAAAGGAATTGGAAGGCCTCTCGGGTAAGTCCGCATGAAACAGGTAAACGGAGAAAAGCTTCTGGCGTCGCTCGGCGACGGTGTAAAGGACATCAGGGGCCGGCTGACGCCGGACGCGCCGATGGATCGTGTGACGTGGTTCCGCGCCGGCGGGTTGGCGGAGCTGATGTTCCAGCCGCATGACACGGACGACCTCATCGCCTTCCTGAAGATCCTGCCGGAAGAGGTGCCGCTGACGGTGGTCGGCGTGGGGTCTAATATATTGGTGCGCGACGGCGGCATTCCGGGCGTCGTCCTCAGGCTGTCGGCCAAGGGCTTCGGCTCGGTCGAGCTTGCCGGCGAGAATCGCATTCTGGCCGGCGCCATTTGCCCGGACAAGCATGTCGCAGCCATGGCGATGGACAACAGCATCGGCGGCTTCCACTTCTACTATGGTATTCCGGGCAGCATCGGCGGCGCTGCGCGGATGAACGCGGGCGCCAACGGTGCGGAGACCCGCGATCGGGTCGTCGAGGTTCATGCGGTCGACCGCAAGGGCGGCAAGCATGTGCTCAGCAATGCCGAAATGGGTTACAGCTACCGCCATTCGGACGCATCGGAAGAGCTGATCTTCACGCATGTCCTTTTCGAAGGCTATGCCGAGGATCGGGCCAAAATTCGCGCCGAGATGGATGCGGTGCGCGCGCATCGCGAAACGGTGCAGCCGATTCGGGAAAAGACCGGCGGCTCGACCTTCAAGAACCCCGAAGGACTTTCCGCGTGGAAGCTGATCGATGAAGCCGGCTGCCGCGGCCTCGTGATCGGCGGTGCCCAGATGTCGTCGCTGCACTGCAACTTCATGATCAATATGGAGCAGGCGACAGGCTACGACCTGGAGTATCTCGGCGAGCAGGTGCGCCGCGAGGTCTTCGAGAAGTCCGGCGTCAAGCTGGAATGGGAAATCAAGCGCCTTGGCTGCTTCATGCCGGGCCGGGAAGTCCGTCCGTTCCAAGGCGTTACGACCGAGTAGGCTACTGCTGTAACCGGCGTGACCTCATAATTCGATTCAACAAAAAGGCCGGGTTTTCACCCGGCCTTTTCAATTGGTTATGCCTGTTTTCTCAGACTTCGTCATTGCCCGAGAGCAGGATGCCGATCAGCGAGAGTATCGCTGCGGCGGCCAGGTAATAGCCGACATAGACGAGGCCGTAGGTCGTCGCGAGCCATGTGGCGATGTAGGGGGCCAGGGATGCGCCGACGATGCCGCCGAGATTGAAGGTCATCGAGGCGCCTGTATAGCGCACGGTCGTCGGGAAGGGGGCCGCCAATGCCGCACCGATCGGACCATAGGTGAAGCCCATCAGGGCCAGACCGATGATCGAGCAGGCGAAGGCACCGGCAAGGCCGGCCGTTAGCAGCGACGAATAGAACAGGCCGAAGATGAGGATGCCGATGGTCGTCAGGATCAGAACCAGCCGGCGCGAGTAGCGGTCCGACAGCAGGCCGGACAGTGGAATCATCAAGCCGAAGAACACGACGCCGACGAGTTGCACGACGAGGAACTGGCCCTGAGAATAGCCGAGGCCTGCCGGCAGCGGCCCGTTGCCCGGGGGCCGGGTGCCCCAGCTCAGCGTGAAGGCCGTCATCAGATAGAACAGCACGAAGGTCGCGACGGCTATGATGGTGCCGAGGACAAGGCTGCGGAAGTGCGAGCGGAAGATGACGGCGATCGGGACAGAAACCCGTTCTTCCTTCTCGATCGCGCGCTGAAACTCCGGAGTTTCCGTGATCTTCAGGCGGACATAGAGGCCGACGGCAACGAGCACGATGCTGATCAGGAAGGGAACGCGCCAGCCGTAGTTGAGGAAGGCCGCGTCATCCATGCTTTCGCGCAGGATCAGGAAAAGGCCGGCCGACAGGATGAAGCCGATGGGAGCGCCGAGCTGCGGGAACATGGCGTACCAGCTGCGCTTGCCTTCCGGGGCGTTTTCCGTGGCGAGCAGCACCGCGCCGCCCCACTCGCCGCCGAGGCCGAGACCCTGGCCGAGGCGGCAAAGCGCCAGCAGCACCGGTGCGAGGACGCCGATCGATTCATAGGTCGGCAGCATGCCGATGACGACCGTCGAGAGGCCCATGGTCATCAGAGCCGCGACGAGCGTCGCCTTGCGGCCGATTCGATCGCCGAAGTGACCGAAGATCATCGCCCCGATCGGGCGCGCGAAGAAGGCGATGGAAAAGGTAGCGAAGGACTGCAGGGTCGCAGAGGTCGGATCGCTTGCGGGGAAGAAGAGCTTCGGAAAGACGATAACCGCCGCCGTCGCATAAACATAGAAATCGAAAAACTCGATCGTTGTGCCGATGAGACTCGCGATCAGAACGCGTGCCGGGGAGTTCGCAACAGCGCTGTTCGATGACGAGGGGGGCGGCGATAAAGGAGATATCGCGTCAGTCATGATCCCACCATTTTAGAAGGTGCTAAGGTTTGCTTATTAGGTAAGGGGTGTCCTTAGCGTAATTTTTGTTCGACGCAAACGTCAAACGCGCAAGAAATCAGCGGTTGCGTGCTATTATTTAGCCGCAATTGTCGATTCGTGAGCAATTGGGCGATCGTTTGCCGTTGAGTGGGCGTACCTCCGGCGTGTCCTTCCCGGAATCTTTTTCATAGATGGCTGATTTTCGCTGCGGTTGAGGGCAAAGGAGAAGGGGTTAATGCAGAAAAAACTCATAGCTGAGTTTCTTGGGACATTCTGGCTCGTATTTGGCGGCTGCGGCAGCGCAATCTTTGCGGCGGCATTTCCGAGCCTGGGTATCGGTTTTCTAGGTGTTGCTTTTGCGTTCGGTCTGACAGTGCTGACCATGGCTTTTGCCGTGGGGGGCATTTCGGGAGGGCATTTCAATCCGGCCGTTTCGGTCGGCCTGACGGTGGCTGGCCGCTTTCCTGGCGGGCAGCTTGTTCCCTATATCGTCGCGCAGGTCATCGGCGCCATCGCCGCTGCCGCCGTGCTTTATCTGATTGCCAGCGGCAAGGCCGATTTCCAACTCGGCGGCTTTGCTGCGAACGGTTACGGGGAACATTCGCCGGGCGGCTATTCGATGGTCTCGGCATTGGTGGCCGAGATCGTGCTGACCTTGTTTTTCCTCGTCGTGATTCTCGGCTCGACGAGCAGCAAGGTGCCTGCCGGCTTCGCGCCGATCGCCATCGGCCTGGCGCTGACGCTCATCCACCTGATTTCGATCCCGATCACCAATACGTCGGTCAATCCCGCCCGTTCGACGGGGCAGGCCCTGTTCGTCGGCGGCTGGGCGCTGCAGCAGCTTTGGCTGTTCTGGGTCGCGCCGATCGTCGGCGGTGCATTGGGCGGGCTCGTCTGGAAACTGGTCGACGACAGCGAGTGATAGAGGCCTGATTTCAAGGCCTTCAGCCCCGCATCGATCCCTCGATGCGGGGCTCTTTGTTTAAAAAAATCTAAATGTAGCAATTTCAAAAGTAGCAACTCTCTGATTCCAATGGCAGAATTCTTTAAGCCGATTTGATTCGAACCATTCGACCATCGGCGGGGCGGCCGAAAGTTAACGAAAGTAAACGCTTCATTAACCTTAATGTCGTTCTAATCGGCCTATTGAAAAGCGGCGAGAATCGCGATCAGGCGAGGTCCCGCAAAAGCAGAGCAGAGACCGTGAAGTCGGGGGTAGTTAATGGGTGGCAAGCATGTGGCTGTCCTTCTGGGCGGATTTTCCTCGGAAAGGCCTGTCAGCCTTTCTTCGGGGAAGGCATGCGCCGATGCCCTCGAAGCCGAGGGCTTTCAGGTTACCCGCGTTGACGTGGGTCATGATGTCGCCAGCCGCCTGGCCGAATTGAAGCCGGACGTCGTCTTCAACGCGCTGCATGGTCCCTTCGGCGAGGATGGAACGATCCAGGGCATTCTGGAGTACCTGCAGATCCCCTACACGCATTCCGGCGTGCTTGCCTCGGCGCTTGCTATGGACAAGTCGCGCGCCAAGACGGTTGCTGCGGCGGCCGGTATTCCGGTCGCGGGCTCGATGGTCATGAACCGCTTCGATATCGTCGGCGAGCACCCCATGGAGCCGCCCTATGTCGTCAAGCCGGTGCGCGAGGGGTCCAGTTTCGGTGTCGTGATCGTCAAGGAAGATCAGGCGCATCCGCCGCAGATCGTGACGTCGGCGGAGTGGCGTTATGGCGACGAGGTGCTGGTCGAGCGTTATGTCTATGGGCGGGAGCTGACCTGCGGCGTCATGGGCGGCAAGGTCCTCGGTGTTACCGAGATCGTACCGCTCGGCCACAGCTTCTATGATTATGACGCCAAGTACGCCAAGGGTGGGTCAAAACATGTCTTGCCGGCGGAAATTTCACCGAATCTTTACCAAAAGATACAAATATTATCGTTAAGGGCGCATGAAGCTATCGGCTGCCGCGGCGTTAGTCGATCCGACTTTCGCTTCGACGATCGCTTTTCCGAAGAGGGCGAACTTGTCTGGCTGGAGGTCAATACCCAGCCCGGCATGACTCCTACCTCCCTGGTGCCTGAAATGGCCGCTCATGCCGGCTACTCTTTTGGTGAATTTCTCCGGTGGATGGTGGAGGACGCGTCTTGTTTGCGCTGACGCTCAAAAATATTAGGCGATCCCGCCATCGCGTCCCGCTTGCCATCGATGATGTCGAGGACGCCTTCGTTTTGCCGCGTCCGCTGCGCCGTGTCGTCCGTTTCCTGGTCAGCCTTGGTTCGGGTCGCGTCAATATTCCGTCTCACACGGGTACGGTTTCCGCTTTCGCACTGCTCGCTGCGACGGGTCTCTACGGCATGTCGGCCGGCGGTCACACGCAGGCCGTTGCCGAGGCAACCACCTCGGCTGCCGGTTTTGCCATCGAGGACGTGAAGGTCTCGGGCAATGACGAGACGTCGGAAATCGAGATCCTGCAGCTTCTCGGCCTCGATGGCACGACGTCGCTCGTTGCTCTCGATGCCGATGCGGCCCGGCAGAAGATCGCGAACCTGCCCTGGGTCGAAAGTGTGGAAGTTCGCAAGGTCTACCCCAAGGCTGTCGAGGTGAAGCTCAAGGAACGCAAGGCCTACGCCATCTGGCAGCACGGCTCCGAGCTTTCGCTGATCCAGAAGGACGGCAGTGTCATCGCTCCGCTGCGCGACAATAAATTCGCAAAGCTGCCGCTCTTCGTCGGCCGCGATGCGGAAGTCGCAGCCGCGTCAGTCGAGGGCGAGTTTGCCAAGTGGCCGGATGTCAGCAGCCATGTGAAGGCGTTCGTGCGCGTCGCCGGCCGCCGCTGGGATCTCTATCTCGACAACGGCGTGATCATCAAATTGCCGGAAGACAATATCGATGGTGCGCTCGCGCGGCTGACCAAGCTCGACAAGGATGAAAGCCTTCTGCAGCGCGATATCGCTGCGGTCGATCTTCGTCTCGATGATCGCACCGCGATTGAATTAACCCCGGATGCCGCGGTTCGCCGTCAGGCTGCCGTCGATGCGAGAAACAAGGCTTTGAAGAAAGCAGGGCAGGATACATGAGCTTATTCGGTTCGTCTCATTTCGGCCTGCCTCGGTTGAAACCGCTTTCTTCGAAGCGGTCGCATATCGTGTCGGTGCTCGACATCGGCTCGACCAAGGTCGTCTGCATGATCGGTCGTCTGACGCCGCGCGAGGAAAGTCAGGTTCTTCCCAACCGCACGCACAATATCGAGATCATCGGCATCGGCCATCAGCGCTCGCGCGGCATCAAGACCGGCGTCATCGCCGATCTCGACGCGCTGGAGGGTGTCGTCCGCCTTGCCGTCGACGCTGCGGAGCGCATGGCGGGTCTCACCGTCGACAGCCTGATCGTCAATGTTTCGGCCGGTCGTCTCGGCAGCGACATCTATACCGCCACCATCGATCTCGGCGGGCAGGAAGTCGAGGCCAACGATCTCAAGAAGGTTCTCGCCGCAGCCTGCCAGCAGTCGATCCGTCAGGAGCGCGCCGTGCTGCACTCGCTGGCGACCGGATATTCTCTCGACGGCGAACGCGGCATTCGCGATCCGCTGGCGATGTTCGGCGATGCGCTCGGCGTCGACATGCATGTGGTGACGGCGGAACGCGCGGCTCTGCGAAACCTCGAACTCTGCATCAATCGCGCCCATCTTTCGGTCGAGGGCATGGTGGCGACGCCTTATGCCAGCGGCCTTGCCGCTCTCGTCGACGACGAGGTCGAGCTTGGCTGCGCCGCGATCGATATGGGTGGCGGCACGACGACGATCTCGGTCTTTGCCGAGGGTAAGCTGGTGCATACCGATGCCGTCAGCCTTGGCGGTCATCACGTCACCACGGATCTTGCCCGCGGCCTTTCCACCCGCATCGAGGATGCGGAGCGGCTGAAGGTCGTCCACGCCTCGGCGCTGGCGAATTCTTCGGAAGAGCGCGAACTGATTTCCATCCCGCCGATCGGCGAGGACGAGCGTGACCAGCCGACGCAGGTGCCGAAGGCCCTGGTGTCGCGCATCGTCAAGGCTCGCATCGAGGAAACCCTCGAGCTCATTCGCGATCGCATCCAGCGTTCGGGCTTCAGCCCGATCGTCGGCAAGCGTGTCGTCCTCACCGGCGGCGCCAGCCAGCTGACCGGCCTGCCCGATGTGGCGCGCCGCGTTCTTGCCCGCAACGTTCGCATCGGCCGTCCGATGGGTGTGTCCGGCCTGCCGACGGCGGCCAAGGGGCCGGCCTTTTCGACGGCGGTCGGTCTGATGATTTATCCGCAGGTCGCGGACATGGAGACACATGCGCCGAGCAGCGGTCTGCTCTCGTCGCTTGGGGGTAACAACAGCCGGATTGGCCGTGTCGGCCAATGGCTGAAGGAAAGTTTTTGAGTGCCTGATCCCGGAAAGTCATTCCGGGGCAAGCGTCAGGCAAGTGAAATCGAGTGAATTGGCCGGCGTGGCGATGCGGCCATAAAGAGAAGGAACGGGTACAATGACTATCAAGCTGCATAAGCCAGATATCACCGAGCTTAAGCCGCGAATCACCGTCTTCGGTGTTGGCGGCGGCGGCGGCAATGCCGTCAACAACATGATCACGGCAGGCTTGCAGGGCGTCGATTTCGTCGTCGCCAACACGGATGCGCAGGCACTGACCATGACGAAGGCGGAGCGGATCATCCAGCTCGGCGTCAACGTCACGGAAGGTCTCGGTGCCGGTTCGCAGCCGGAAGTCGGCCGTGCAGCCGCCGAAGAGTGCATCGATGAAATCATCGATCACCTGAACGGCACGCATATGTGCTTCGTTACCGCCGGCATGGGTGGCGGCACGGGTACGGGTGCCGCGCCGGTCGTCGCACAGGCCGCCCGCAACAAGGGCATCCTGACCGTCGGCGTCGTCACCAAGCCGTTCCATTTCGAAGGCGGCCGCCGCATGCGTCTCGCCGAGCAGGGCATCCAGGAACTTCAGAAGTCGGTCGATACGCTGATCGTCATTCCGAACCAGAACCTCTTCCGCATCGCCAACGACAAGACGACTTTCGCCGACGCGTTCTCGATGGCCGACCAGGTTCTCTATTCGGGCGTTGCCTGCATCACCGACCTGATGGTGAAGGAAGGTCTCATCAACCTCGACTTCGCCGACGTCCGTTCGGTCATGCGCGAAATGGGCCGCGCCATGATGGGCACCGGCGAGGCTTCCGGCCAGGGCCGCGCGATGCAGGCTGCCGAAGCCGCCATTGCCAACCCGCTGCTCGATGAGACCTCGATGAAGGGCGCACAGGGCCTGCTGATCTCGATCACCGGCGGTCGCGATCTGACCCTGTTCGAAGTCGACGAAGCCGCAACGCGTATCCGCGAAGAAGTCGATCCGGACGCCAACATCATCCTCGGCGCCACTTTCGACGAATCGCTGGAAGGCATCATCCGCGTCTCCGTCGTCGCAACGGGCATCGACCGTGCGATGAACGAAGCATCCGACAGGGGCATGGAATTCCGCCCGGCTGCCAAGCCTGTTATGCGTCCCTCCGCGGCCGCCGCTCCGGCAGCGGCCGCAGCTCAGCCTGCCCACGTCGCGCAGGCCCATACCGCACAGGCTGCCGCTCCGGCTCCCCGTACCGTGGACCCGGTTGCCCAGACCATTCGTGCGGCAGAGGCCGATCTCGAGCGTGAGCTGGAAATCCAGATGAGCCGCCAGGCTCCCGTCCAGCAGCAGCCGGCCATGCAGCAAGCCGCAGCGCCGGAAGACAACTTCCGTCCGCAGAGCCGCATCTTCGCAGCCGCTCCGGAAGCCCAGCCGGTTCGTCAGGCTCCGGTTCAGCCGCAAGCGCAGCCTCAGCAGCAGGCGCCGGTCATGCATCAGCAGCCGATCATCCGGCAGGCTCCCGAGCAGGTCCGCATGCCGAAGGTCGAGGATTTCCCGCCGGTCGTTAAGGCCGAAATGGAACACCGCGCCCAGCCGGCCGTTGCTCAGGCTACCGAAGAACGGGGTCCGATGGGCCTGCTGAAGCGAATCACCAATTCGCTCGGCCGTCGCGAGGAAGACCCGGCGTTCGACGATATGATGGCTCCGACCAACGCACCGGCTCCGCAGCAGCGCCGTGCGCCGTCGCCGGAAGCAAGCCTCTACGCTCCGCGTCGCGGCAACCTCGACGATCACGGTCGCCAGGCTCCGCAGGCACGGATGACGAGCCACGAGGACGACCAGCTCGAGATTCCGGCCTTCCTGCGCCGCCAGTCGAACTGACCTGATGCGAAGCGGCCTTTTAATAGGTTGCTAACCATCCTGATGAAATCCGGGGCCGAAAGGCCCCGGATTTCCTTATTTTAGACCTGTTGTCGTATCTGAAATTATCCAACGAATTCAACTGACTGCTTTCGTAACAAAACGAAAGAAACAGTGATTTGGAATGCGATGCCCCGGCGCGTATGTAGATACCAAGCAAGCCTGCGGAATCACATTCGATCATGAATGTATGTGACGTGCGCGGCGTAGTTAACAGACTGAACCGGCGATGAAGGGCAGCGTCCGAAGATGACCGTCCGGCCAGGATCAGACAGACGAAGGCAGAATTACATGGCAATCGGATTGCTTGGTTTTCAGACCACCATTGCAAACCCCGTGACACTTTCGGGTATCGGCGTTCATTCCGGTGCCAACGTGTCGATCACTTTCTATCCGGCCGAAGCCGGCACCGGCGTCGTTTTCCAGCGTCTGCACGACAATGGCGACGTGACCGAGCTGCGCGCCGTTTCCTCTCAGGTCGGCAATACCGACCTCTGCACGGTTCTCGGTTTTTCTCCGGCGCGCTCGGTCGCGACAGTCGAGCACGTCATGGCTGCCATCTATGCGATCGGCCTCGATAACGTCGTTGTCGAAGTCACGGGTGCGGAAATGCCGATCATGGACGGCAGCTCCTATCCGTTCATCGAGGCGATCGAGCAGGCTGGCATCAAGTCGCTCGGCGTCAAGCGCCGCTATATCCGCGTCAACAAGCCGGTGCGGATCGAGGCTGGCGGTTCCTGGTGCGAATTCCGTCCCTATGACGGTACGCGCTTCGAAGTCGAGATCGATTTCGAATGCCCGCTGATCGGCCGCCAGAAGTGGGAAGGCGACCTGACCGCCGAGACCTTCAAGACCGAATTGTCGCGTGCCCGTACCTTCGGCTTCATGCGCGATGTCGAGCGCCTTTGGGCTTCGGGTCATGCGCTGGGGTCGTCGCTGGAAAACTCCGTCGTCATTTCCGACGACAACACGGTCATCAATGTCGAAGGCCTGCGTTACGCCAAGGATGAGTTCGTTCGTCACAAGACGCTGGACGCCGTCGGCGACCTGGCGCTGGCCGGCGCGCAATTCATCGGCTGTTACCGCTCTTATCGCGGCGGTCATCGCATGAATGCGAACGCTCTGAAGGCCTTGCTCAGCGATTCCACGGCTTATGACGTGGTTGAAACCTCGGCTCCGCGTCAGCGCGTTCACAGCCGCGATTTCGTCGCGGTCAACGCTCCCGAATTCGCTCCCTGGTCGGCGTGATCGTTCGGGGCTGAGATGAGAAAAGCCGCCGCTCCGATGAGGGGCGGCTCTTTTTTTGGCGGGCGACTCGCATGATTTGCTCTTGGGCCTTGCGAGCCGGCAAGGCAGGCAGACAGTGCGGATCTGGATGAGAATCCTCTGTCAAAACAGTGATTAAAGGCTGCCTATATGCGGCCTTTGCCACAAAAATGCGTTAATGCATCATCAATGCGTTGCCCTGATGGTGTTTTTGCGGCTAGAAACGCCAGCGAGAGAACGCCGTCTCCGCAACGACGGTTAGTGGGACAGTCATCCGATGGGTTATGCAAGGTCTGAACGCATGAATATCACAGCACGGGCTTTGCTCGTATCGCTCCTTCTGGCCGGTACCGGTGCGGTGGTGACAGGTTGCAATACGAAGAAGGACATCGACATCACCAAGCTCGGCGTCGATACGGATCCGCCGGAAATGCTCTACAACCAGGGTCTTGCCAATATCAAGGCAGGCAACATGACGGAGGCCGGGCGCAAGTTCGATGCCATCAACCAGCAGCAGCCATTCTCCGAATGGGCGCGCAAGGCAATGGTGATGAGCACTTTCGTCAAGTATCGCACCGGCCGATATGACGATGCCGTGCAGACGGGCAACAGCTACCTGAAGCAATATCCGGGCTCAGAGGATGCCGATTACGTTCAGTATCTCGTCGGCTCGTCCTTTGCCAAGCAGATCGTCGACGTGACGCAGGACCAGCGTGCGGCACAGCAGACGATCGAGGCGATGACCAAGCTCGTCAATACCTATCCGAAGTCGCAATATGTCAGCGACGCGCAGGAAAAAATCCGCTTTGCGCGCGACCAGCTGGCTGGCAAGGAAATGCAGATCGGTCGCTACTACCTGGAGCGCAAGGATTACCTCGCCGCCATCTCCCGCTTCCGCGTGGTGGTGGAACAGTATCCGACGACGAACCAGATCGAGGAAGCGCTGGCGCGCCTGGTCGAAGCTTACTATGCAATGGGTATCGTGCCCGAAGCCCAGACGGCAGCCGCCGTTCTCGGTCACAATTATCCGGACAGCCGCTGGTATAAGGATTCCTATCAGCTGCTGCAGAAGGGTGGCGTCGAGCCGAGCGAGAACTCGGGTTCCTGGATTTCCAGAGCGGGCAAGAAACTTCTTCTCGGGACGTGAGATTGAGCGCAGATGCTGATCCAGCTTTCGATCCGCGATATCGTTCTGATCGAGCGGCTGGATCTTGCCTTCGAATCCGGGCTCTCGGTGCTGACCGGCGAGACGGGCGCGGGCAAATCCATCCTGCTTGACAGCCTGTCGCTGGCCCTTGGCGGGCGTGGCGATGGCGGTCTCGTGCGCCATGGCGAGGATCGCGGCCAGGTCACTGCGGTTTTCGATGTCGGCATGCAGCATCCGGCCCGCAAGCTCCTGCGCGAAAACGGTCTCGACGACGATGGCGATCTGATTTTCCGCCGGGTCCAGTCCGCCGATGGCCGCACCAAGGCTTTCGTCAACGATCAGGCACTCAGCGTCCAGCTCATGCGCCAGATCGGGCAGCTTCTCGTCGAGATCCACGGCCAGCATGACGACCGCGCGCTCGTCGATACCGACGCGCATCGCACCTTGCTGGATGCTTTCGCCGGTCTTGCCGAAGACGCGCAGGAAGTCGGCAGGCTTCACAAGGTCTGGCGCGATATAGATCGCACGCTGAAGAAGCACAGGGACCAGGTGGAGAAGGCCGCGCGCGAAGCGGACTATCTTCGTGCATCCGTCGAGGAGCTGGAAAAGCTCTCGCCGCAGGACGGCGAAGAGGACGAGCTGGCCGAAAAACGCTCGCGGATGATGAAGGCCGAGCGCATCGCCGGCGATATCGCCGAAGCTTCGGAATTCCTCAACGGCAATGCATCGCCCGTGCCGCATATCGCATCGCTGGTGCGCAGGCTCGAGCGCAAGAGCCATGAGGCGCCGGGCCTGCTGGAAGACACCGTGGCGCTGCTCGATGCCGCTCTCGACCAGCTCTCCAACGCACAGATGGAAGTGGAGGCTGCGCTCCGTAAAACGGAATACGATCCGCGCGAACTGGAGCGGGTCGAAGAGCGCCTGTTCGCGCTGCGGGCAGCCTCGCGAAAATACTCGGTGCCGGTCACTGAACTGCCGGCATTGGCGGAGCGCATGGTTGCCGATCTTGCCGATGTCGATGCCGGTGAAGAGAGGCTGGTGCGGCTGGACGCCGAGCTCGCCGCGGCCAAGGCGGATTATGATGCTGCCGCGCGCAGCCTGTCGCAGAAGCGCCACCATGCCGGAGAGGCGCTTGCCGGGGCCGTCATGGCGGAGCTGCCGGCGCTGAAGCTCGAGCGGGCGCGCTTCATGGTGGAGATCACCAGCGATCCGGAGGCCGGGACGGCCGACGGCATCGATATCGTCGAATTCCATGTGCAGACCAACCCCGGCACCCGTCCCGGGCCGATCACCAAGGTCGCGTCCGGGGGGGAACTATCGCGCTTCCTGCTGGCGCTGAAGGTAGCGCTTGCCGACCGCGGCTCGGCACCGACCCTCGTCTTCGACGAAATCGATACCGGCGTCGGCGGTGCGGTCGCGGATGCGATCGGCCAGCGGCTGAAGCGCCTCTCCGACCGCGTACAGGTGCTTTCCGTCACGCATGCGCCGCAGGTCGCCGCACGCGCTGCCACGCATCTGCTGATTTCCAAGGGACCGGTTGCGGATGGCTCGGAAAAGATTTCCACGCGGGTCGCGACCATGGAGCCGAAGGACCGCACCGAGGAAATCGCCCGCATGCTCGCAGGCGCTTCGGTCACGGAAGAGGCGAGGGCGGCGGCCAAGCGTTTGCTGGCCGGAAACGGCTGACCTCAGGGCTCTTGGCATCGCCCGGTTTTCCCTTTGTTTTTACACATGCCATTTTGAAAACCGCTTCCCACTTTTCCGGGAAGTACTCTAAAACATCTCCGAAATCGGGGAGTGTAGATTCATGAGCACCGAACAGAAACCCGTCGAGGACTTGACCGAAGAGGAAGCGGCGGCAGCGCTTGCCTATCTGGCCGCGGAGATCGCGCGCAACGATGCGCTTTATCACAGCAAGGATGCGCCGGAGATTTCGGATGCGGATTACGATGCGCTGAAGCGGCGCAACGATGCCATCGAAGCGCGGTTTCCCGCATTGATTCGCGCCGACAGCCCGTCGCGCCGGGTCGGGGCCGCTCCGTCGGAGACCTTTGCGCCAGTCGTGCATGCAAGGCCGATGCTGTCGCTCGACAACACGTTCTCGCAGGAGGACGTGGAGGATTTCGTCGCCGGTGTTTATCGCTTCCTTGGACGTCTTCCCGACAACTCGATTGCCTTCACCGCCGAGCCGAAGATCGATGGGCTTTCGATGTCCATCCGTTACGAGAATGGCCGCATGGTGAATGCCGCGACGCGCGGCGACGGTACGACCGGCGAAAACGTTACCGCCAATATCAGAACCATCAAGGAAATCCCCCAGACCCTGCCTGCGGGGGCGCCTGCGGTGGTCGAGGTGCGCGGCGAGGTCTATATGGCCAAGAGCGACTTCCTGGCGCTCAATGCGCAGATGGAGGCTGAAGGAAAGCAGACTTACGTCAACCCGCGCAACACGGCCGCAGGCTCGCTGCGCCAGCTCGATGCGAAGGTGACGGCCAGCCGCAAGCTGAAATTCTTCGCCTATGCCTGGGGCGAGATGTCGGACATGCCGGCTGACACGCAATACGGCATGGTGCAGGTCTTCAAATCCTGGGGGTTCCCGGTCAATCCGCTCATGGAACGGCTGAATTCGGTGGCCGACATCCTCGGCCACTACGAGGAAATCGGCCTGCGGCGGCCCGACCTCGACTATGATATCGACGGCGTCGTCTACAAGGTCGACAGCTTGGAACTCCAGGCTCGCCTCGGCTTTCGTTCGCGCTCGCCGCGTTGGGCGACGGCACATAAATTCCCGGCCGAACAGGCATTCACACGTCTGGTCGATATCGACATCCAGGTCGGCCGCACGGGGGCGCTGACGCCGGTCGCGCGACTGGAGCCGATCACCGTCGGCGGCGTCGTCGTGACCAATGCGACGCTGCACAATGCCGATTACATCAAGGGCATCGGCAACAAGGGCGAGTCCATCCGCGACGGCCGCGACATCCGCGTCGGCGATATGGTGATCGTGCAGCGGGCAGGCGATGTCATTCCGCAGATCGTCGATGTCGTACTGGAGAAGCGCGACGCGTCCAGCGTGCCTTACGAATTCCCGAAAGTCTGCCCTGTCTGCGGTAGCCATGCGGTGCGCGACATCAACGAGAAGACCGGCAAGGTCGATGCCGTCACCCGCTGTACCGGCGGCTTTATCTGCCGCGCGCAGGCGACCGAGCATCTCAAGCATTTCGTCTCGCGAAACGCCTACGATATCGAGGGGCTGGGCTCGAAGCAGATCGACTTTTTCTTCGAAAGCGAAGACCCCGCACTGCAGGTGCGGACCGCGCCCGACATCTTCACGCTGGAGCGGCGACAGCAGGCTTCGCTGACGAAGCTGGAAAATATCGACGGGTTCGGCAAGGTCAGCGTCGGAAAGCTCTATGCCGCAATCAACGAGCGGCGGCGGATCGCCCTGCATCGCTTCATCTTCGCGCTCGGCATCCGCCATGTGGGCGAAACGACGGCCAAGCTGCTTGCCCGCTCCTACGGCACTTACGAAGCCTTCGAGGCCGCGATGAAGGAAGCGGCTCCGCTTGCGGGCGATGCCTGGAACGACCTCAATAATATCGAGGGCATCGGCGAGGTCGTGGCGCGCGCCATCGTCGAATTCTACAAGGAGCCTCGCAATACGCAGGTCATCGCAAAGCTGCTGGAAGAGGTTCAGCCGCAGGAGGCCGAGCAGCCGGTGACGTCCGGCAGCCCGGTTGCCGGCAAGACGGTCGTCTTCACGGGCTCACTGGAAAAGTTTACCCGCGACGAGGCCAAGGCGAAGGCGGAGAGCCTGGGTGCCAAGGTATCCGGCTCGGTTTCGAAGAAAACCGATATCGTCGTCGCAGGGCCTGGCGCAGGCTCGAAGCTGGACAAGGCTCGGGAATTCAACGTCCAGGTCATGACCGAGGACGAGTGGCTGGACCTGATCGGCTGATAATGGATGGCGGCGGGCTGACGATCCGCCGCCAGTATCGTTTCAGAATGTCAGGCGCGCCATCGTGAATGCATCCACATAGTCGCCGTTGCGGAATGCAAAGGCGCGCAGCCGTCCTTCGGTTTCGAACCCGAATTTCTCGTAGAGCCTGATCGCCGGCGCGTTATCGACATAGACGGTGAGTTCCAGGCGCTTGATCGCCAGCCAGTTGTCGGCGGTGTCGATGAGCGCAGCAAGAAGCGCGGAGCCGATGCCGCAGCCCGTGAAATCGTCGTGCACGCCCATGCCGATGTTGGCACTGTGAATCTTCCGTCCCGCAAGGCGTTGCATGCCGGCATTGCCGACGATCTGACCGTCAAGCGCGGCGACGAGCCTGACGGCAGCGGGATCATGCTTGTCCAGCCATTGCCGCGTTTCCTCGACGCTTTGAAAGGGCAGGCGCAAGGTGCCGGCGCGAAAGCCGGGGAGATTGGCGATCGCCGCGATGGCTTCGGCATCGGACAGGCGCGCCGCACGAATCTCGATGGGACCTGCTGCGCCTGATCGTCGCCTGACGGGTTCTTGCTCTTCGAAGGACATGGACTCTCCTTGGATATCGATGAGGAGAGCAAGGAGGCTTCAACCCTGCTCGCCTCGGCAGGGTTGAGATGGATCGCGGTTAACTCAATGCAACACGCCGTCCACTCGCCCCGCAAAGGGTGAGATGGTGTGAAGCTGCATCGTGATGGTGCGGTTCGCGATCATGCGCGGATGATCCGATGGGGCGTGAGCGTTGTCAATCGCTTCTGCCGGATTTTCGGGAGTGCTGCTCGGCCTTGAAGCAAAGTGACGGCGCCGCTCATCGCTGTTTTCCCCATTCAAGAGCTTGTCTGCACACTATGGGAAGCCAGCCTATCTTGCATCGCTCATCGGCCATCTTACCTTAGCGATGCCGCTTTCGCTCCCTGCGGCTATTGTTGGAGGATGATCGATGGGTTCACCCAAAATTTTTGCCGCCATTGCAGCGTCTTTTCTGGCCCTTGCACCCGTTACCGCTTCCGCCGAAATTGTCGGCAAGGTCGGCGTGGACTGGACGGGCAACGATATTCTGGTCGATGCCGTGCCGGACCCGGAAGTCTCGGGCGTAACATGCCATGTAACCTATTTCGATCGCAGCGTTATCGACCGGTTGCGCAAGGGCAACTGGTTCGAAGATCCTTCCAACAATTCGATCGATTGCCGCCAGACCGGCCCGATCGAGATCGGCGATATCAGCCTGTCGCAGAGTGGCGAGGAGGTGTTTCGCGCCGGATTGTCGCTCATCTGGAAGAAGCTGGTCGTCACCAGAATCTACGACAAGAAGAACGACACGCTGGTTTACCTCATCCATTCGCGCCAGTTGACGAACGGTTCCGCCAAAATGGCCATTTCGACCATCCCCCTGTTCGGCCAGCAGGTCACATGGAAGAGCGGCAAGCCGAAGTAGTGGTATTGTGGTGCCTCATATATGCCAGGTAGAAGAATAATACCAAAAAAAGTCTTACTCTTGGGTTGTCGAATTCCTTCTGGTTGCTTCCGGTTTGCATCTTTTTGATGCAATTTTGGAGACGAACAGCGAGGCGACTCTCGCCCCTGTTCACGGCCTGCAAACCGGCACTATGGCTACACCCCTGCCAAGGCCGGTCATATAAAAAACGATCGCCCTGGAGCCGAGCTCCGGGGCGATCTTCTTTTATGCGCCAACCTGTTGAAATCAGGCGGCTTGTGCCAGCTGATCCGCAATGACTGTATCGAGGTTGAGAAAGCAGACCATGGTCTTTTCCAGCGCCACGATGCCACGGCAGAAGGCGCGCTGCGCTTCCGGGATGATTTCCGGTGCAGGCTGCAGATCCTCGCTCTTGATGGACATCATATCCGATACCTGCTCGACCAGGAGCCCGACGAGCTTTCCGGCGATATCCGTGACGATGATCGCGGAACGCTCGGAAGGCTCCGTCATCTTCATGCCGAGGCGGCAGGCCATGTCGATGACCGGGATCACCGCGCCGCGCAGGTTGATGAGGCCAAGCACGTAAGGCGGCGTATGCGGCATCGGCGTTACCGGCGCCCAGCCGCGGATCTCGCGGATGGCCATGATGTCGATGCAGAATTCCTGATCGCCAAGGTGGAAGGAGACGATTTCCAGATAGGCGCCCGATTGCTTGATGGCGTTCGTCATGTTCGAGGATTTCCCGGTTGGCATCGCCGGCAAGCGACGCTCTCGATTGAAAAAAGTGATCGGCTGGAGCGGCTTGGGGCAGCGCAGCGTTCGGTGCTTCGGCGCAAGGCGCCTGGCTTTCCGGCGGGCGTCATGCCCTTCTGGAGTAAAGAGGTTTGCCGCGTTTTCAGGCGGCGGGCGAAGTCGAGCTCGACTTTTGCAGGAATGTTCGCCCGGACTGGTTAGGATTGGTTTAACATCCATGCAGATTTGTTGTTCGAGCCGGGAAGAGTGTGAAACCTTGCGATCGGGCAATGAGAGATCCCGGATGGCGGGCTGCGACGTTTTCGGCCTTCTCTGAACATCTTCTTGAATTGCGTCCTCCGCGCCGAGTCGTTACATCGGCTAGGAGGTCGAGCGTGCCGCCTTGCAGGCGCGGTCGCCGGATTGGCGAGGAATGGCGGTCATGAAAAGCGTGCGAATTGTGGTTTGGGTGGCGGTGCTGATCGTGGCCGGTATATTGGGCTGGCTGAGCTTTGGCGGCGGCAAGGCGCCTGATGTGGCGGCATCCGGCCCTTATGGCGTGCCCTTCACGCTCGTTTCGCAAAGCGGTCAGCCAATCAGCGAGCAAGCCTTGCGCGGCAAGCCTTCGGCCGTTTTCTTCGGCTATACGCATTGCCCGGATGTCTGCCCGACGACACTGTTCGAACTGAACGGCTGGCTGCAGAAAGTCGATCCCGACGGCAGCAAGCTCAATGCCTATTTCGTGACTGTCGATCCCGATCGCGATACGCCTGCCATCATGGACCAGTATGTGTCCAACGTCTCCAAACGCATCACAGGCATCTCCGGCGATCCAGCCAAGGTCATGGACATGGTCAAAGGGTTCCGCGTCTATGCCAAGAAGGTGCCGGTGGACGAAAAGCAGCCGAACGGCGACTATACGATGGATCATACCGCTTCCGTTTTCCTGCTGGACTCGGCGGGCCGCTTTGCCGGAACCATCGCCTATGAAGAAGATCCTGACGTGGCGGTGAAGAAGCTGGAGAACCTGATCAAGAAGGGATAGGGCCTGCATGGCCGAAAGGATCGACGGAGAGGGAAGGTCCAGATCCATATTGATCGCTGGAGCGGGGCCGGTGGGTCTCACTGCGGCCCTTGAGCTTGCCCGGCGTGGTTTCGCGCCGCGCATCGTCGACGCTGGCGCCGGCCCGATCCCTTTGGAGGAGAGCAGGGCGCTTGGCGTCAATGCCCGTACGCTGACGCTGCTCTCTCCGTCGGGCGTTGCAGGGCGCATTGTCGCCGCCGCGCAGCCGATCGAGCGTTTTCGCGCTCGCTCGGGCGAGAGGATACTCGTTCAGCTGGATACCCGAAACGTAAAAGGCCGCTTCAGCGCCATTCGGGCCTTGTCGCAGGGCGCCACCGAACGGCTGCTGATAGAGGCGCTTGCGGCTCACGGCATCGCGCCCGAATGGCGGACTGCGGTCGTAGCGGAAACCATAGCCGACGTTCACAAGCCGGAGGTCGTGCTGCGGCGCGGGGACGGCACCATGGAAACGGTTCTGCCCGATATATTGATCGGCGCGGATGGCGCGCATTCGGTCGTTCGCAAGGCGCTCGGCGCCGGCTTCCCCGGCGAGGCGCTGGAGGCTTTCTTCTATCTCGCCGATTTTCGTTATTCCGGCCCGGTCGATACGCATTATGGCGAAGTCTCGATCTTCGATCCCGGCCTGATTGCGCGCCTGCCGGTATCGGCCGACACCATCCGCTATATTTCGACGCTGGAGGATTTCGAAAGCCGTATCGTTCATCCGGCCGCCGTTGCGGAAAAGACCTGGGCCTCGCAGTTCCGCATTCACTTCCGTCATGTCGAGCCTATCGCCAGGGGCAATGTTTTCCTGGCCGGCGACGCCGCGCATATTCATTCGCCGGCCGGCGCGCGCGGCATGAATCTCGGTATCGAAGATGCCTGCTGGCTCGCCTGGCTCATTGCGGAAGGCCGCGAACAAGAGTATTCGGGCCTCAGAATTCCTGCCGTGAAACAGGTATTGAAGCAGACCTACGGACTGACGCGGCTGGTGACGATGAGAAATCCGCTGGCGATTGCAGCACGCAATCTCTTTGCGCCGCTGCTCCTGCGCTTCGGCCCGGCGCGTCGGACATTGCTTCGGAGTGTAGCCGGCTACGACACGCCAAGGCCGCCTTGGATCGACTGGGCCGAATAGGAACGAGAAAGAGCGACGAGTTGAGTGAAATTCGCCTGTATGTGACGACGACCGAGAAGAAGGCCGAGCAGATTCTGGATCTGATGACGCCGGTGTTCGAGGATGAAGAGTTTCCGATTGCGACGACGGAAGTCGACGAGAAGAACGATGTCTGGGAGGCCTCGATCTATCTGTATGCCGTGGACGAGGATGAGGTCCGTGGTCGTTTCGAAGCGCTTTTGAAGCCTGTCTTCCCCGAACTTGCCATTGAAAGGGAAGTCCTTCCCGATATCGACTGGATCGCGAAGTCGCTGGAAGGGCTGAAGCCGGTGCGCGCCGGCCGTTTCCTCGTGCACGGCTCGCACGATCGCGACAAGGTCGGCTCGAGCGATATCGCTATCGAGATCGAAGCCGGGCAGGCTTTCGGCACCGGCCATCACGGGACGACGGCTGGCTGCCTGGAAACGATCGAGAAGGTTGTCGCCAGCCGCCGCGTGCGCAACGCGCTCGATCTCGGCACCGGCAGCGGCGTTCTGGCGATTGCCGTGCGCAAGCTGCGCGCTATTCCGGTTCTGGCGACGGATATCGATCCGGTTGCCGTTCGCGTCGCCCGGGACAATGTCCGCAGCAACGGAATCGCTTCGGGCATCACGCTTGAGACCGCGCCGGGCTTTCATTCCACGGCTTTTTCCCGTCACGGTCCCTTCGACCTGATCATCGCCAATATTCTTGCGCGTCCGCTCATCAAAATGGCGCCGCAGCTGGTTGCCCATCTGGCGCCGGGCGGCTCGGTCATTCTGTCGGGCATTCTGGCCGAGCAGCGCTGGAAGGTCCTTGCCGCCTATAACGGCGCAAAGCTGCGCCATGTCCGCACCATCTGGCGCAATGGCTGGGTGACAATCCATCTTGACCGGCCTTGAGCCGGTCTCACCCCGCCGATCCGGTTGCAGGCAAATAAAAAAGGCGGTGCCGAAGCACCGCCTTGAAGATCGGCTTTCGCCAATCTTTGCCCGCGAGCGTGTGGAGGAGGAGAGTGCTCAAGCGGGCTCTAGCGTTCTGATCGCGATCCGGGAGGGAGGAGGAGAACCGGATTGCGATCGGCTTAGAACGCGTAGCTCGTAAACTTCTTAGCGGCGGCCGCCGCGGCTGGCGCCGATTGCCTTTGCGGTTTCGACTTCGAGCTGACGAAGCGAGCCGACGGAGTGGCGTACGGTGCGACGCTCGCCAGCCAGCGCCGGGCTAACATAAGCGGAGCGGGTGATAGGCATTGTCTTAAGTCCTTGGTTTGTGCTGGTTCTTCGTGAACCCGTTCGATGCGCCGGATATAGCGATTCGTCTTTTGGCTTGGCAGGGGGGTGATTTCATGGGAGCTATGCGTTCCATGCATGTTTCGTGCCGCGAAGATGTCATATTTGCCGAGTGATGCTCATGAAATGGGCGGATTCGTTAACGGCGAGATACTGAGATGTGACGCCCTGGAACGGCGCGATATGCCCTTTGCCGCGCATATCGTCTCGCTGACTGAAAATCACGTCGCACTTCCGCCCATCATGCTCTAACATACTGGCAGCATTCAGTTTCACGGATTCTCCACCAGTTTTGGATCAGGCCATGTTTCAGTCTTTCGACGTCACTTCCACCCCGCAATTCGGTCGCGAACGGGTCGCCAATTTGCGCGCCGCCTTCGGCGATCTTGGCATTGACGGCTTCCTCGTGCCGCGTGCCGACGAATATCAGGGCGAGTATGTGCCCAAATGCTCGGAGCGCCTCGCATGGCTCACGGGCTTCACTGGATCGGCGGGTGTTGCGCTTGTGACACACAGCCAGGCCGTGGTGTTTGTGGATGGCCGCTATGTGACGCAGCTTGCCGAGCAGGTGGATCGCAGCGTCTTCACCGGCGGCGATCTGGTGAACGAACCGCCACATGTCTGGTTGCCGCGCCACGCCAAGAAAGGCTTCCGGCTCGGCATCGACCCGTGGCTGCATACGGGTGCCGAAGTGCGCCGGCTGGAAAAGGCGTTGGCCGAGATCGACGGCAAGCTGGTATTCCTGCCGCACAATCCGCTCGACAAGCTCTGGAAGGATCGGCCGGCGGAACCGCTCGGCGGGGTCATCATTCAGGATATCGGCCAGGCCGGCGTACTGGCGAGGGACAAGCTTGCGGCCATTTCGAATGGCCTCAGGGAGAAGAATCTCAAGGCGGTGCTGATCACCGATCCCTCGTCGGTTGCCTGGATCTTCAATATCCGCGGCAGCGACGTGCCGCACACGCCGCATCCTCTGGCGCGCGCCATCATCTATGCGGATGGTGAAGCCGAGCTGTTTCTCGACAAGCGCAAGACCAAGGTCGAGGCCGAAGCCTATCTGACCCAGATCTGCAAGCAGCTGCCGCCCTCCGAACTCGTCAGGCGGCTGGCCGCTGTATCTGCGAATGGCGGGCGCATTCTTGTCGATCCGGATCTTGCTTCCTATGCGCTTACGGACATCATCCGGCATGAGGGCGGCGAGGTCGTGGAAGGCAACGACCCTGCCAAGCTGCCGCGCGCCTGCAAGAATGCCGCCGAAATCAATGGATCGGCGGCCGCTCATCTGCAAGACGGTGCCGCCATGGTCGAGTTCCTCTACTGGCTGGAGACGAGCAAGCCGGGGACGGTGACGGAAATCGCCGCTGCCGAACGGCTGGAAGCCTGCCGCGCCCGCGTCGGCGAAAGCATGCAGAACCCGTTGAAAGACATTTCCTTCGATACGATCTCCGGCGCCGGCGAGCACGCGGCTATCATGCACTATCGCGTGACGACGGCAAGCGACCGGCTGATCCAGGCCGGCGAGATGTTCCTGATCGATTCCGGCGCGCAATACATCAACGGCACCACCGATATCACCCGCACGGTCGGCATCGGTGCCGTCCCGGAGGAGCAGAAGCGTCTTTTCACGCTGGTTCTGAAGGGCATGATAGCCATCAGCACGGCGCGCTTCCCGAAGGGCACGCGCGGCTGCGATCTCGATCCGCTGGCGCGCATCGCGCTCTGGAAGGCCGGTGTCGACTTCGCGCATGGCACGGGCCATGGCGTCGGCTCCTATCTTTCCGTTCATGAGGGGCCGCAGCGCATCGCGCGTCTCGCAGTGCAGGAGCTGCTTCCCGGCATGATCCTCTCCAACGAGCCGGGCTACTATCGCCCCGGCCATTTCGGCATCCGTATCGAAAACCTGATCTACATTCGCGATCCGGAGGAAATCGAGGGCGGCGACATGCCGATGCTGGGCTTCGAAACCCTGACGTTCTGCCCGATCGACCGCAGTCTCGTGCTTGTCGAGCTACTGACGCATGAGGAGTTGCACTGGCTGAACGAATACCACGTCCGGACGCGCGAGGCGCTCATGCCGCTGATCCACGATCATGATGTCCGGGCCTGGCTGGAAAATGCCACGCTGGAGCTCAACCACTGAGAATCATCGCCCATCCCGCTCTCGAAAGTGGGGTGGGCGTCCTGTTTTTCAGGCGCCAATGGAATGGCGCCACGCCATGACGACGATCCATCCCGCCACCAGCATATAGGTCGAGGGGTAGCGCAGGCCGACGAGAAGGGCAGCGAGCATCGCCACCTTGGTATCCCATCCCCCGATGAAGAAGGCGGGCGCGACGAGGGTCGTCAGCACGGCGGCGGGCACGGCATTCAGTGCCGCTTCGACGCGCGGGGGAATGCGGGTCATCTTGACGATGAGGATGTAGCCGCCGACGCGCGTCAGGAAAGTCACCACGGCTGCGGCCGCAATCAGCAGGACCATGTGCGGATCGAAATCGAGCATGGTCAGACCTCGTGGTTTTCGTGAGCGATGTCGGGCTTGCGATTCGCCTTTACCGGCGGCAGCACTGCGGCAAGCGCAACGCCGGCGAGGGCGCCGATGCTGACATGCCAGGGCGAGCCGACATAACGATAGGCGATGGCGGATGCGACGGCGCTGGCGGCCACGACGGGCAGGAAGTTGTCGCGCTTGCGGAAGCCCATGACGATGCCGAGGAAATAGATCGGCAGCAGGATATCGAGACCGATGGCCTTCGGATCGCCGATCAGACTGCCGAGAAGGCCGCCAATCAGGCTGATCAGCACCCAGGGAATGTAGACCATGGCGGCAAAGCCCATGTACCAGGCGAACGTCACCGGCTTGCCGCTTTCATGGCGCTGGATTGTCGCGGCAAATTGCGGATCGACCAGCAGGAAGAAGGTCAGGAATTTCTCCACTGCGGAAAAATGCCTGATATAGCGCGCAATCGCCGCCGAATAGAGCACATGCCGGAAGTTCACCGCCAGGATCGACAGCACGATGAGCCATGCCTGGACGTTATGGCCGAAGAGATCCAGCCCGACCATCTGGCTGGCGCCGGCATAGACCGTGCCGCTCATCAACGTCAGCTCCCCGAGCGACATGCCCTGATCGCGCGCGAGCGCTCCGAAAAGCGCTCCGAAAGGCGCTGCGGCGAGCCCGACGGCAATGCCACCTTTCAATCCGTCTAGAAATTCCGCGCGACTCATGGTCCGCTCTGTCCTTCATGGAAAATCCGGCATATGCCGGAATTGCTGTCTTCGCAGTCCGCGGCGCAAATCATCTCTTTAACCAAGGTCGCAGCCCCGCGCATCGGCTCCCCCGCCGCTCAATGGCCGGAGCAGTAAGCCGTGCATACAAAACCGGCAATTGAATTTCCTTGATGGATCAATTGATTTCGTTGAAGCGGTAGCGCGGACGCGGTCGATAACGGGAGACGGAGATGAAGAAGATCACTTTTTCGAAGGAAGAGAAGGCGGCCGTCGTCGCCCGCCTTCAGCAATATTTCACCGACGAGCTCGACCAGCAGATCGGCACGCTGCCCGCCGAATTCCTGCTGGATTTCTTCACGGCCGAGATCGGGCCGTATTACTACAATCAGGGCCTGCGCGATGCGCATGCCGCGCTGGTGAGCAAGATGGAGGATTTCGGCGAGGCAATCTATCTGCTGGAGAAGGAGCCGGCCAAGGGCTGATGCAGCCTCATTTCTTCGGCTGGAACGTATGCTCCAAAGCCGGGAAGCTGCGGGCCTTCACATCCTCGGCATAGGCTTCGGCTGCTTTGGAGATCAGGGGCGCCAGCTCTGCGAAATGCTTGACGAAGCGCGGCTTGAAATCGTTGAACAGGCCAAGCATATCGTCGGAGACGAGAATCTGCCCGTCACAGGCGGCAGACGCGCCGATGCCGATGGTGGGAACGGCGATCGCGGCGGTAATCTCGCGGGCAAGCGGTTCGATCGTGCCTTCGATCACCATTGCGAAGGCGCCGGCCTCGGCGATCGCCCTGGCGTCGCGGCGAATTTTGTCGGCTTCCTTGTTCGTGCGTCCGAGTGAACGATAGCCGCCGGTCGTGTTCACCTGCTGCGGCATCAACCCGACGTGACCGAAAACGGGAACGCCGCGACTGGTCAGGAAAGCAACGGTTTCGGCCATCTCCTCGCCGCCTTCCAGCTTCACACCGTCACAGCCGGTTTCCTTCAGGATGCGGGCCGCACTGAGAAAGGCTTGCTCCTTCGATTCCTGATAGGAGCCAAAGGGCAGGTCGACGATGACGCAGGCATGTCTTGTCCCGCGCATGACGGCCTGGCCGTGGGCTATCATCATCTCCAGCGTGACGCCGACGGTGGTTTCCATACCGTAGAGCACCATGCCGAGGGAATCGCCGACCAGCAGCAGGTCGCAATGCGGGTCGAGCAGGCGGGCGATCGGCGTCGTATAGGCCGTCAGGCTGACGATGGGACGCGTGCCCTTCATCGCTTCGATGGCGGCGGGTGTCATGCGTCTGGTCTGTCCGACGGTGCTCATCTCACGCTGCCTTTTCGTTGCCGGATTGTTCTCGGCCGATAACGCGGTTGTCGAGCAGGCGGGTGGTGCCGATGCGGACGAAGAGCGCGATGAGGACAGGGCGACCCTGCAGCTCTGCCAAAGGTTCCAGCGTGTCGGGATCGCGAACCGCGGCGACTTCGGCTGTTGCAAGCGGTTCCATGCCGATGAAGACGCGCAACGCTTCTTCCAGTGCTGCCGGATCGTTTGCGCCGAGCTCGTAAAGCCTTTCGGCTTCCGCCAATGCCTTCGGGACGATGACGGCTGCGGCGCGCTCTTCTTTCGACAGGTAGACGTTGCGCGAGGATAGCGCCAGGCCATCCGTATCGCGGACGGTCGGCACCGGCACGACACGAACGGGCTGCGCCAGATCCTCCACCATGCGGCGGATGATCGCTACCTGCTGGTAATCCTTCTCGCCGAAATAGGCGTTGTCGGGCTGGACGATATTGAAGAGCTTGGTGACGACCGTGGCGACACCGGCGAAATGGCCGGGGCGAACCGCGCCTTCCAGCTCGATACCGAGTTTCGGCACGTCGACAACGGTTTCCATCGGTCGCGGGTACATGTCCGTGACGCCGGGGGCGAAGAGAAAGTCGACGCCGCCTTCGCGCAGCATGGCGCTGTCACGCTCGAGATCGCGCGGATATTTTGCCAAGTCCTCATTCGCGCCGAATTGCAGCGGATTGACGAAGATGGATGTGACGACGATATCGTTCTCGGCCTTGGCGCGGGACACCAGTTCCATATGGCCGGCATGCAGGAAGCCCATGGTCGGCACGAGACCGATTTTCCCGCCGCTCCTGCGGTGTTCGCCGAGCCGCTCGCGCAGGCCGGCTATCGTGTCGATGATCTCCATGCTGGCACTCCTCCCCAGGCTGCGCCGCCGTACACTGCCCGTTTTCTCCCTGAATTTTACGGGTCCTTCTAACGTGTGCAGTGCAAAAAAGCAATTCGATGGCATTGCACTGCAATCACGGACCGGGGAGGACTTCGACACGGCTCGACCATATCCTCCCAGCCGGAAAGCTGCCCGGTGATGACGCCGTGGCCGGCATGATCAAGACGGCTTTCGTTGCCGCCTCGGGACTGCTTTCTCCGATGTTGTCCAAGGGGCGGTTGATGGGCTTTCTTGTCCTTTGTCGGCAGTCGCTTATCGCGAAGCGTCGATAGCGATATGTAAAGCATACTTGACAGCTGCCTTGCCATGGCGATATGTAAAGCATGCTTTACAGGAGGTCGAAATGACAAGATATCGCTATCTGGTGGAATTGGGAGCCAGCATGCTCGCCTATGGCGCCGCGCTCACGATGTCGGTCTGGCTCATCGATCATGGCATGGTCGAAAATCCAGTCTGGAAAACGATCCTGTCGCTGACGCCGATGTTGCCGGCCTTCCTGGTGGCCATGTCAATTCTGCGCCACCTTCGGCGGATCGACGAATTGCAGCGCAGGATTCAGCTGGAAGCCTTTTCACTGGCCTTTGCCGGTACGGCGCTGATTACTTTCAGCTATGGTTTCCTTGAGAATGTCGGCTATCCGAAGCTGTCGATGTTTGCCGTGTGGCCTCTCATGTCGACGCTTTGGATCATTGGCGGCATCATCAGCCATCGGCGCTATCGATGAAAAACCGGCTTAAGTCATTGCGCGTCGAGCGTGGCTGGTCGCAGGGCGAATTTGCCGCCATGCTCGATGTTTCCCGGCAAACGGTCAACGCCATCGAGAACGAGCGCTACGACCCCAGCCTGCCGCTCGCCTTTGTGATCGCCCGGGTCTTCGGTTTGCCGATCGAGCAGATATTCGAAGAGCGATGATCTTTCGGCCCGCGGACGGCGTTCGTCGCCGGGTGGTCTGACAGGTTATCGTGCATGCGGGATCGGCGCTTCAAATCCCGCATTATCCGTTCCGGATTAGCGCTTTCCTCAATCTTTTGCTGTTAGCTGCCGACATGGCGAAGATCGTGGCATTGGCGGCATATTTCTATCAGGCGGCAGTCGCTTTCGGGCTGCTGATCGCGGTCGCGCATCTGCTCACTCCGGCGGATTATGCTGCCTATTCGCTGTTCATTTCGATCAGTCAGTTCGCAGCGATTTTCTGTTTCGAATGGGTCCGTTTTGCCTGCAGTCGTTTCTATCCCGGGCAGGGAGCTGGAAGCGAAGCGCTGGAGCGCAGGGCGCTGAGCGTCGAATTCGCTGTCTGTTCGGCGGTCTGCCTGATTGCCGCCTTCGCCTCGATCGTCTTTTCGGTGCCGGCGGAGATCGCCGTGCTTGGCGGCCTGGTCGCCATTTTCCAGGGTGGCAGCGACTTGCATCTGACCATGCTTCGCTTCCGCCAGGAGTTTCGCGTCTTCTCGCGGCTGCAGGGCTCGCGCGCCACCATTCTGGCCGCCGGCACGCTCGCGGGCGCCGCCGTTGCCCCGAATTTCACATGCACGGTCATTGGCCTGATGGCCGGCTATCTCGTCTACGGTCTCCTGGCCATGTTCCTGACCCGCAACACTCTGAGCGAGGCGGCTCGTTTCGAGACGCCGCTGGTTCGCAAGCATTTCGTCTATGGCAGCGTTGCCGCCTCGGCATCGGTCATCGGTATTCTGACGCCATTGGGACTGAAAGCGATCCTCACCGCCATGCTCGGAGCGGGGGCTGCGGCCGGAGCATTGCTGGCGCTCGATCTGCTGCAGCGTCCTTTCGTTCTGATCGTTTCGGCTTTGCAGGCGATCCAGTATCCCGACGTCGTCGCGACGTATGATCGTGAAGGCGCCACACCGATTTTCAGACGACAGCTCGGAGAGTATTATTCGCTGCTCACAGGCCTAACGCTGATGACTGCGGCCGGGATTTTCGCGTTGCTGCAACCTGTCGGCCAGTTCGTCATTTCCGCCGGCCTGCGCAGCGGATTTCTGGCCGCGGCACCGTTCGTCATCGGTCTGGCCGCATGCCGGGCGCTGACGTTCAACATGCTGCCGACGCCGGCGCATCTGCAGCATCGGCTTCTGGCGATATTCGTGCTCGCGGCTCTGGATTGCCTGCTGCTGAACGCCGGGGTGCTGGCTGGCGGTTATCTCGGGTCTTTCAGCGATGCGGCGCTCATGGCCGGCGGCATGATCGGCGCCCTGTGCGCCCTGGCGATCGGGGTGCGGATCATGACGTCGCTTTCCTTCGATTTCGTCTGGCCACCCGTCATCCTCTCCGCCATGGGGCTGGCCATGCCGGTGCTGGCGACCGCCGGTTTCGGCTATTCGCTCTGGACATCGGTGTCGGTCGGCGTGGTCGGGGGCGCTTTCTTCTGCCTGCTCGGCCTCTACAGCTACTTCGTCAAGATGATCCGGCCGCAGGCCCGGCCGTGAAATTTCTCAGAGGTCTTCCAGAATGGACAGGACGCGGTTGGCGCTGCCGTCCCAGGAGAAGCGCGTGACGTTCTGGTAGCCGCGGCGGCGTAGATCCTCGCGCAGCGCGTCGTCCGCCGCGATTCTGCGCATGGCGGCAATGAGCTCATCCTGCGTGGAGGGGTCGAAGTAGAGCGCGGCATCGCCGGAGGCTTCGCGCACGGCGGGGATGTCGGCCGCAAGCACCGGGCAACCCTGCGTCATCGCTTCCAGAGGCGGGATTCCGAAGCCTTCGTAGAGGCTCGGAAAGACGAAAGCCGTCGCGTGTCGCTCCAGTGCGGCGATTTCGGCATCGCTGAGCCGGCCGGGAAATAGCAAGCTGCCGTTTGACTGCTGACCTTCGGATTTGAACACGGTCGGCGCGGAGCCGCCGACGACCACCAGCTTCTGGTTTTCGTCATGGAGCGCCTCGAAGGCACGGATGGCGAAATCGAGGTTCTTGTTCGGCTTCATCGTGCCGACGAGCAGGAAGAAGCCGTTCGTCTTCAGACCAAGCCGCTGCATGACGGCCTCATCGGGCTCGATGGCGGCGAAATGATCGACGGCGTTGTAGACGACGTCGATTCCCGCGGAAGAAACCCGAAAGACGGAGGCGAGTTCCTGCCGCGAAAATTCGGAGACCGTGCCGATCTTGGCGGTGCGCGTCAGCACGGTGCCGAGCGCGCCGTGCAGGAGCCGGTAGCTGCGCTTGAAGGATTGCGGATGGCGGAAGATCGTCACGTCATGGATGACGACAGCCTGACGCCGATGCAGGAGCGGGCCGCTGCCGCCGAAGCCGATCAGGCGGCTGCCGCGTGAGCGCGAAAGCAGCGATGTCTGCTCCCAGACGTGACCGGGGCCGGAACCGAAGCGATCGATTTCTATGGCGGAGAGTGCGAGATCGACGGGTGTATCGCGCGGTACGACCAGGCGCCAGCGCGTGTCTTTCAACGAGGCGGGGAGGGTGCCGGCGGAGATCTTGCGGTCGAGCGCTAGCGTCAGTTCGCGCGCGAAGCGCTGCACGCCGGATAGCGGCTGGCCGAGGAAACGCCCGTTGATGACAATCGACTGCACGCGAAGGATTCCCGATACTTCTTTGATCGGGAACAGCTTGCATCATTTTGTTTAGAGAAGGTTTAGCCCGGCGCGTGCGATTTTAGGCAAGTGCATCCCGGCTGCGGATAATGGCGACGCCGCGGGTTCGCATTTCGTCGATCGCCGCCCTGACGCCGGCCGGATCGATGCCGCGGCTTGCATCCTCGATGAAGCGGACGGCGACACCGGGCAGCATCTCGACAGCGTCGATCGCCGAAAACTTCACGCAGTAATCCGTTGCCAGCCCGCAGAGGTCGAGCGTGGTGACGCCTTTGCCGCGCAGAAAGGCCGCCAGGCCCGTGAGGGCAGCCTGATCGTTGTCGCGGAAGGCGGAATAGCTGTCGACCGAGGGGTTGTGACCCTTCTGCTGGATGAAATCGACCGCGCCGACATGGAGCCCGGGATGGAACTCGGCGTCCTTTGTGTTCTGGACACAATGGTCGGGCCACATCATCTGCGGCTTGCCCGAGAGCGTGCCTATCTCGAAGGGCTTCTTGCCGGGATGGGCGGAAGCGAAGCTGCCGTGGCCGGCCGGATGCCAATCCTGCGATGCGACGATCAGGTCGTATTTGCCGCTGTCGATGAGGGTGTTGGCAACAGGCACCACCTGATCCCCATCCGGCACGGGCAGGTTGCCGCCCGGGCAGAACCCGTTCTGGATATCGATGAGCAGCAGTGCTTTCATGGGGCCGATCCTTCCGTCATTGTTGCACCGCACGATGCCAAGCGGAGCGCTTCGGATCAAGCCCTTTGCGCCCCGCCGGAGGAACCGAGCGGGGCGCGACTGCTTCGGCTATGCGGGCTTGTGACCCTTGAGGCCGTAGAAGGCGATGTAGACATAGCAGATGATCGGCATCAGGAAGGCGAGGTGAATGCCGATCGTATCGGCAAGGCTGCCTTGAATGACCGGCAGGACCGCGCCGCCGACGATGGCCAGGCACAGGATGCCCGAACCCTGGCTCGTATATTTGCCGAGGCCGTGCAGCGCCAGGCTGAAGATCGTCGGGAACATGATGGAGTTGAACAGGCCGATCGCCAGCACGGACCACATGGCGACATGGCCGGTGGTGAACACGGTTATCAGCAGCAGCACGATAACGATGGCGGCATTGAAGGCGAGCGCCTTGCCATCATCGATCTGACGCATGATCAGCGAGCCGACGAAGCGTCCGATCATCGCGCCGCCCCAGAAGTAGGAGACGTAGTGGGCGGCATCGGCTTCGGAGAGATGGGCGATGTCGGGCTGGCTGAGGAAGTTGACGAGGAAGCTGCCGACGCTGACTTCGGCGCCGACATAGACGAAGATGCCGACAGCGCCGAGCACGAGGTGGCGATATTGCCAGGCGGAGCCGCCGCCGCGCATCGGCTCGACGGTTTCCTCATCCTCGACTTCGGGAAGCTTGAGAGCCGCGAAGACGGCTGCGAGCACCAGAAAAGCCACGGCAAGAAGCAGATAGGGAAACTTTACGGCGCCGGCCTCGGCAAGCCGCATGGCGTCGAGCTGTTCAGGGGTAGCGTTGGCGGCGGCGACGGTTGCTGCGGACAGAATCAGCATCGCGCCGAAATAAGGGGCAATCGTCGTGCCGAGCGAATTGAAGGCCTGCGTCAGGTTCAGGCGGCTGGCGGCCGTATCCGGCGGTCCCAGCACGGTAACATAGGGGTTGGCGGCGACCTGCAGGATGGTGATGCCGGTGGCGAGCACGAAGAGCGCGCCCAGGAAAAGTGCATAGACGCGATAGCTGGCGGCCGGGATGAAGAGGGCGCAGCCAACGGCCGCAATCGCAAGGCCGACGACGATGCCCCACTTATAGGTGATACGCTTCACCAGCGCTCCGGCCGGCAGCGACACGATGAAATATGCCCCGAAAAAGCAGAGCTGAATGAGCATCGCTTGAGTATAGTTGAGCTGAAAGACGCTCTTCAGGTGCGGGACCAGAATGTCGTTCAGGCAGGTGATGAAGCCCCACATGAAAAAGAGTGAGGTGAGTGCGATAAGCGCGAATTGGTAATTGCCCTGGCCATGGTGTGCGGATGCACGGGCGCTGGTGGGCGCAGAGCTTGTTGCTGAGCCAGCCACTTGTTTATCCTCGATTGTTGTTGTCGCCAGGCTTCGATGTTTCTCGGGCAGGAGGCCCGAACGGGCCGATGAGATAGGCTGGCGGCGGCTTGCCGGAACGCCGCGGGAAATGCGGGACCCCGAAGCCGCTCAAATCGATATAATCGATTGGATCATTATTGGTAGCTTGCTAGGGATACGGATTTTGCAATGCAGCAATGCAATCATTCGCCACCGGACGATGCCAGGCAAAGCTTGCCCGCCTTGTGGCGATGCACTCGATTTGCCGCCGGCTGCCGGTATCAGCCGTCGTTGTTCAAATAGCCGAGCACAGCCCGCTTTACGCGGAGCGCCAATTGGTTTCTGTCCCGGTCGCCATGTTCGCCGGCGGCGTCGACCATCCCCTTGATGATTGCCACCACGTCGCGGCTTGCGACATCGAGATCGGCCTGTGGCGGCAGGTCCGATCGCAACAGGGTTGCGCGCGTGAGCTCGAAAAATCTCATCTTGACCTTTTGGGTGGCAGCGTCGAGCGGCAGGCGCGCTTCTTCGAAGTCGAGCAGGCGGGCGAGGGCGGGGCGGCGAAGCTGCTGCTCGACGCAGGGAAGAATGAGCGCCGACAGCGCCTCGTTGCCGGTGAGACTGGTGGTTGCGCGTTCCGCGTCTTCGACGAGGCGGGAGGTCTCCCGAAAGATCAACGCTCCGATCAACGCGTCCTTGCGCGGAAAATATTGATAGAGCGAGCCGACGCTGACGCCGGCCCTTTCCGCGACGGCGTTGGTGGAGAAGGCTTCATGGCCGCGTTCTTCCAGAATGCGAGCCGCAGCCTCCACGATCGCCTCGACGGTCGCGAGCGAGCGGGCTTGTTTCGGCGCTTTTCTCGGCGCGGGGCGGCTCTTCAGAGGGCTTTCGGACATGTTCCTGAAATGCGAGTAGCAAAAAGCGAATTATCGCTCATATTACAGGTCAAGGCCCAACGAAACAAGCGTTTCAGCGACTTCGGGAGATTGAGTTCTCCGGTGCGCGGCTTAGCGCATGCGCAAGTGGCACGCCAGTCGTTTGGGCCGGGATGACAAGGAGATTCATGCATGACCAGCGAAATCAAAACCGCAATCGTAACCGGCGCATCGAAGGGCATCGGGGCCGCCATTGCAAGACAGCTTGCCGCCGATGGCTTTCAGACCATCGTGAACTACGCATCGAGTTCCGGCGAGGCGGCGGAAATCGTTGCCGGCATCGAGCAGGCCGGTGGCCGCGCGCTTGCGGTCCGCGCGGATATTGCCGACGCCCAGGCGCTGACAGCATTGTTCGATCGTGCCGAAGCCGAGTTCGGGCGCGTCGATGTGCTCGTCAACAATGCCGGGATCAGCAAATTCTCGCCATTGGCCGAGGTTTCGGATGAGGATTTTCAGCGGCAGATCGCCGTCAACCTGACGGGCACCTTCAACGGAATGCGCGAAGGGGCAAAGCGGATGCGCGATGGCGGCCGCATCATCAACCTGTCGACGAGCATCATCGGACATTACTCCCCCGGCAACGGCGTCTATGCGGCGACGAAGGCGGCGGTGGAGGCGATGACGCATATTCTCGCCAAGGAGCTCGGCACACGCGGCATCACCGTCAATGCGGTGGCGCCTGGGCCGATCGCCACGGAGTTGCTGTTCAAGGGGCGGTCCGAAGACCTGATCCAGCGCCTGGTAAGCGACATCCCGCTCGGCCGTCTCGGGCTGCCGGAAGACATCGCCCGGATCGTATCGTTTCTCGCCAGCGCTGAGAGCGGCTGGATCAACGGCCAGATCATCCGGGCGAACGGCGGGCGCAATTGAAATCGAGTAGCGGGCGCGCGTGGTCGACGGTGTCTCGTGGGAGCCCTTCTGTTCGGTTCGATCTTCCACTGGCGACTCTGGGACCGTAACCCCGTATGCTTGGACCGGCTTCTGGTTCCAAACCAGAAGCCGGTCTGCTGATCAAACCCGCTCCACAAACCCGTCCAGCACGCGTTTCTGCCCGGCGCGGTCGAATTCGATCGTCAGCTTGTTGCCCTCGATCTCCGAGACGTTGCCGTTGCCGAACTTGATGTGGAAGACGCGATCGCCGATGGCGAATTTGGAGGGTTCGGAGGAGGTGGATTTGGCCACCAGCTCGCCGTCGATGGTGCGCACCTTCGGGCCGCTTTCGCCATAGCCGATGCGTTCGACGGCATGGCCGGAGCGAGTGCCCCAGTTGTCGCGCGTCGCGTCGTTGCGGTTCGCCTGCGCGCGTTTCCAGCCGGGGGTGGAATAGGTGTTGGCGAAGGGATCGGCTTTGTCGAAGCGGGATTGGCCGTAGCCGCCGCGGCCGTAACCGCCATAGGACTGCTCGACTTCGGCAACCTGAACATGCGTTTCCGGCAATTCGTCGAGGAAGCGGGAAGGGATGGTCGATTGCCAGAGGCCGTGGATGCGGCGGTTGGAGACGAACCAGATATGGCAGCGGCGCTTGGCGCGGGTGATGCCGACATAGGCGAGGCGTCGCTCTTCCTCCAAGCCGGCGCGGCCGCTTTCGTCAAGCGAGCGCTGGTGTGGAAACAGACCCTCTTCCCAGCCGGGCAGGAACACGGTTTCGAATTCCAGCCCCTTGGCGGAGTGCAGCGTCATGATGGAGACGGCATCGAGATTTTCGTTCTGCTCGGCATCCATGACAAGGGCGACATGTTCGAGAAAACCGCGCATGGATTCGAAGCTATCCATGGAGCGGATAAGCTCTTTCAGGTTTTCCAGGCGTCCCGGCGCTTCCGCCGATTTATCGTTTTTCCACATGTCCGTGTAACCGGACTCTTCGAGAATCTGCTCGGCGAGATCGGTATGCGGCGTGTTTTCGAGCAGGCCCTGCCAGCGGCGGAAGGACTGCACGACGTCGAACAGCGCCTTGCGCGCCTTCGGCTTCATCTCGTCCGTTTCGATGATATCCGCCGCTGCCGCCAGCATCGGAATATCCCGGACGCGGGCGTAATCGTGCAGGGTTCGCACGGTGGTATCGCCGAGGCCGCGCTTCGGCGTGTTGATGATACGCTCGAAGGCGAGATCGTCGGCCGGCTGGCAGACGAGGCGGAAATAGGCCATGGCGTCGCGGATTTCGAGGCGCTCGTAGAAGCGGGGACCGCCGACGACGCGGTAGTTCAGCCCGAGCGTGACGAAGCGGTCTTCGAATTCGCGCATCTGGAAGGAGGCGCGCACGAGGATGGCGATGTCGTTGAGATTGTGATTGCTGCGCTGCAACTGTTCGATCTCTTCGCCGATCGCGCGCGCCTCCTCCTCGGAATCCCAGGAGGCATGCACCTGCACCTTGATATCGTCGGGGTCCGAGCGATCCGTGAACAGCGTCTTGCCGAGCCGGCCCTCGTTGTGGGCGATCAGATGGGCGGCAGCACCGAGGATATGCTCGGTGGAGCGGTAGTTGCGCTCGAGCTTGATGACCTTGGCGCCGGGAAAATCCTTTTCGAAGCGAAGGATGTTGTCCACCTCCGCGCCGCGCCAGCCGTAGATCGACTGGTCGTCGTCGCCGACGCAGCAGACATTCTGCGGCTCGCCCTTCGGGCGCTGGGCCAGCAGGCGCAGCCACATGTACTGCGCCGTGTTGGTGTCCTGATATTCGTCGACGAGGATGTAGCGGAAGCGCTGGTGGTAATCCTTCAGGATATCCGGATTCCGCCGGAACATATTGATCGGATGCAGCAAAAGATCGCCGAAGTCGCAGGCGTTCAGCGTCTTCAGGCGGTTCTGGTAGGCGGCATAAAGCTCACGGCCCTTGCCATTGGCGAAGGCGCGGGCATCGCCTTCCGGAATGTCGGCCGGACCGAGGCCCTTGTTCTTCCAGGTGTCGATCATGCCGGCGAATTGCTTGGCCGGCCAGCGCTTGTCGTCCAGTCCCTCCGCCTGGATCAACTGCTTGATCAGACGGATGACGTCGTCGGTATCGAGAATGGTGAAACTGGAGGTGAGACCGACAAGCTCGGCATGGCGGCGCAGCAGCTTGACGCCGATCGAGTGGAAAGTGCCGAGCCAGGGCATGCCTTCGACCGCGCCGCCGACGAGCAGCGCGATACGTTCCTTCATTTCCCGCGCGGCCTTGTTGGTGAAGGTGACGGCGAGGATCTGGCTGGGAAAGGCGCGGTTGGTGGACAGGATATGGGCGATGCGGGTCGTCAGCACCCGCGTCTTGCCGGTGCCGGCACCCGCAAGCACCAGGACGGCGCCGTCGAGCGTCTCGACCGCTTCGGCCTGCTCGGGATTGAGGCCCGAGAGATAGTCCGGCCGGCGACCGCTGTCGCGTGCCGCCATGGCGCGGGCCGCAATGCCGCCGGCAGCCGGCGCAGAACGGCGCGGCGCCATGTGCTCCGGCTCCTCGTCGAAGAAGGGAATATCGTCATGTCCAATGGTCATGCGGCCCAATGTAATGATTCTGCCCCGAAAGGCAAAAGAAACGGGCCCAAACTAGAACAAAAAGTGCACATTCACAGGCTGCTGTCGTTCGCGGGAAAGCCGTTTCCAGGGTGGAACGCACCTGCCGATGGGCAAATGAAACGCCTCGTTGTTCGCGCCAGGATTACAACTTTGTCATAATCCGCCTCAAAGCTTGCCGCATATGCTCAAAAACACGATATTGCAGCAAATCGGGCACAATCTTGCAGTATAGAGCCGTCCGACATGAAATTTGGTTCCCTTTAAGTGCGCTGGGTGTGACGGGAACCGTACCAAATCAACGACGCGATTTCATCGCCTCTGACATAACGAGCCGGAGACGTGCATGACCGCCTGGAAGCAGCTTTCCTTGTCTTTTTTCTTGCTGGTGGCAGGCATTGCCGCTGTCGTGGCTTTCGTGCCCGGCGTGACGGGCCTGCTGCAGAAAGCAGGTGTTCCCGAGAAGCTCCTGGCGGCCATCACGCGCGATGAGGATGCCGGCGCGGGGAAGGGCGGCGATGCGGCCGGTGACGGTGCGCGGCGCGGCCAGAACATTCCGCTTGTGGTGACGGAGCCCGTTGCGAGCGGCATCGTCAACGATCGCCTCAGCGCCATCGGCACGGGTGATGCCATCCGCTCGGTTGCCGTCATGCCGCAGGCGACGGGAACGATCCGGGAAATTCTCATCAAGTCCGGCGACAGGGTCAGACAAGGGCAGGTGCTGGCGCGTCTTGACGACGACGAGCAGGTCATCGCCCGCGGGCAGGCGGAAGTTGCGCTGAAAAGCGCTGCCGAGAAGGCGCAGCTCTACCACAACATCAAGTCCAGCGTGTCACGCATGGATGTCTTCGATGCGGAGATTGCCGAGCAGGGAGCGAAGCTGGCGCTGCAATCGGCGGAACTGGCGCTCTCGCGCCGCAACATCGTCGCGCCGATCGACGGGATCGTCGGCATCGTGCCTGTCGTCATCGGCGACAATGTCACGACGACGAGCAATATCGTAACCCTGGACGATCGGTCCGAGATCCTGGTGGACTACTGGGTGCCGGAGCGCTTTGCCAATACCGTCAAGGTCGCTCAGCCTCTGGAGGCGACGTCGGTCGCGTTGCCCGGCCGCGTTTTCTCGGGCGTGGTGGAAGCCGTCGACAATCGCGTCGATGGCGCGAGCCGGACGCTGCGCGTGCGCGGGCGCATCGACAATCCCTCCGACGAATTGCGGGCAGGCATGTCCTTTAACGTTGGCATGCGCTTTGCCGGCGAATCCTATCCTTCGGTCGATCCGCTTGCGGTCCAGTGGGACGGTGCCGGAGCGCATGTCTGGCGCGTTGTCGGCGGCAAATCGTCGAAAGTGCGCGTCAGCATCGTGCAGCGCAATCCGGACGCGGTGCTGGTTCGTGGCGATCTCCGCAATGGCGATCTCATCGTCGTCGAGGGATTGCAGCGCGTGACCGAAGGCGGCGAGGTGCGGTTTGCCCGCGATGTGGCCGAGACCAGAGAGGTCATCACCCAATGATGTCCCATGGCGATGATGAGACGACGGATGCCGGCGCGACTGCGGGCAAGCAATCCTTCACGGCACTCTTCGTGCGGCGGCCGATCCTGGCGCTGGTCTTCAATACGCTGCTGGTCGTCGCCGGCCTTGCGGCCTATTTCGGCGTCGAAGTGCGCGAATTGCCTGACGTCGACCGGCCCGTCGTAACGGTCAGAACCGTGTTCGACGGCGCGTCGCCGCAGACCGTCGACCAGGAGCTGACGAAAATCATCGAAGGCGCCGTTGCCCGCGTCAGCGGCCTGAAATCCGTCTCCTCCAGCTCGTCTTTCGGCCAGAGCCGCGTGACGCTCGAATTTTCCGACGCGACCGACCTTTCGGTCGCCGCCAACGATGTCCGCGATGCCATCGGCCGCATTACCGAACAATTGCCGGATCAGGCGGACGCGCCGCAGATCGTCAAGGCGGATTCGGATTCGCAGCCGATCATGCGCCTTGCAGTCACGTCGAGCACCATGACGATGGACGACCTGACGCAACTCGTGGACAAGGAGATCACCGACCGGCTGGCCTCTGTCGAGGGCGTTGCCGATGTCGAGCTTTACGGCGATCAGGAGAAGGTTTTCCGCATCGATGTCGATCAGGCGGCGCTCGCAGGGCGCGGATTGACGATCGGCGACCTGACGACGGCGCTTGCGACCGCCGCGCTCGACGTGCCGGCCGGATCGTTGAAGAGCGCGCGGCAGGATATCGTCGTACGCGCCACGGCGGCGTTGCAGACGCCGGAGGATTTCTCCCGGCTGATCGTCAAGGATCGCGTGCGGCTCTCCGATGTCGCGACCGTCACGCTCGGGCCGAGGGACGGCACGACCGCGCTCCGCTCGAACGGCGTGCAGGGCGTAGGCCTCGGCATTATCCGCCAGGCGCAGTCGAACACGCTGAATATTTCCGAGGGCGTGAAGGCCGTCGTCGCGCAGCTGTCGAAATCGCTACCCGAGGGAACGCGCATCGTCATCACCAGCGACGATGCCCTGTTCATTCAGGGTGCGATCCACGAAGTCGTGCTGGCGCTCGTCCTGTCGGCGCTGATCGTCACGGCCGTCATCTATCTCTTCCTGCGTGACTGGCGGGCGACGCTGATTCCCGTCGTCACCATGCCGGTGGCGCTCATCGGCACGCTCGCCGCGCTTTATATGGTCGGCTTTTCGGTCAATATCCTGACGCTGCTGGCGATCGTGCTGGCGACCGGCCTCGTGGTCGATGACGCCATCGTCGTGCTCGAGAACATCGTGCGGCGCCGGGCCGAGAAGATCGGACCGCGCGCCGCTGCCGTGCTTGGCACCCGCGAGGTCTTCTTCGCCGTCATCGCCACGACGGCGACGCTTGCCGCCGTGTTCATTCCGCTGTCCTTCCTGCCGGGGCAGGTCGGCGGCCTGTTCCGCGAGTTCGGATTCGTGCTGGCCTTCTCCGTCGGGCTGTCCTCCATCGTCGCGCTGACGCTTTGCCCGATGCTCGCCTCGCGGCTGCTGACCAAGGAGATGCGCGAGGAACACGGGGCGCTCGGCCGCTTCGGCGAACTTTTCGCCAGCGTCTATCGCCGCACGCTCCGGGCCTGTCTCAACGCGCCATTTGTCGTCATCGTCTTCTGCGCCCTGTTTTCGGCCGCTGCCGTCCTGTCCTTCGTCAATGTCAAAAGCGAGCTGACGCCGAGCGAGGACCGAGCGATGGTCATGCTGCGCCTGACGACGCCGCAGGGCGCCGGGCTTGACTATACGAAGGATCAGTTGCAGCGCGTCGAGGAACGGTTGCAGCCGCTGCGCGACAGCGGCGATATCCGCAACATCTATGCGATTTCGGGGATGAGCAGCCAAAAGAACAGCGGCTTCATGGTATTGACCCTGGCGCCCTGGAGCGAGCGCCATCGCACCCAGCAGGAAATCGTCACCGATATCAACCGTGCCATGGCCAATGTGCCGGCCCTTCGCGGCAACGTCGTTCAGGCCAACAGCCTGCGCATTCGCGGCGCTGGCAGCGGCGTGCAGATGGCCCTTATCGGCAACGATCACGAGGCGCTCACCGAGGCCGCGTTGAAACTGGTTCAGGCGCTCGACGCGACCGGGCAATTCGACACGCCGAGGCTCAACAACGAGCCGACGCAGGCCCAGGTCTCCGTCAGCATCGACCGTGAGCGCGCATCCGATCTCGGGGTCGACATTACGGGCCTTTCCGTTGCGCTTCAGTCGTTGCTGGAGGGGCGTTCCGTTGTCGATGTTTTCGTGGCAGGCGAATCCTATCCGGTGCTGCTGACCTCGACGATGCGGCCGATAGACGATCCGACCGATCTGGAAAACGTGTTTCTGAAGACGGGTGACAGCAAGATCGTGCCGATGTCGGTGATCGCGTCGCTGAAGGAGAATGCCGTCGCGCCGCAGCTGACCCGCGAACAGCAGCTTGCCTCGGTTGCAATTACGGCCGGGCTCAAGAACGGTATGTCCCTCGGACAGGCCGTCGAGGACGTAACGCGGATCGCGACGCCACTCTTGCCGCCGGGGTCGCGGCTGATGCCGCTTGCCGAAGCGGCGACGCTGGAGGAGAATTCCAGCGGCATGGCGCTCACCTTCGGCTTTGCCATCGTCATCATCTTCCTGGTGCTTGCGGCACAGTTCGAAAGCATTCTGTCGTCGCTCATCATCATGTCCACCGTGCCGCTCGGCCTGGCATGCGCCGTCTTCGCACTCGTCATCACCGGTTCGAGCCTTAACATCTACAGCCAGATCGGCCTCGTGCTGCTTGTCGGGGTTATGGCGAAGAACGGTATTCTGATCGTAGAGTTCGCCAACCAGCTCCGTGACAAGGGCGAAAGCGTGCGCGAGGCGATCGAGAAGGCGTGCGCCTTGCGCTTGCGCCCGGTCATGATGACAATGATCGCGACAATCCTTGGTGGCGTGCCGCTGGTTTTTGCAGAAGGTGCAGGCGCGGAAGCGCGTATCGCGCTCGGCTGGGTGATCGTCGGCGGCCTCGGTTTCGCGACCCTGGTCACGCTGTACATCACGCCGGTCGCCTATCTGCTGATAGCTCGCTTTGCAAAGCCACAGACGCATGAAGAGCAGCGGTTGCACGACGAAATGTCGGATGCGGCGCTGCGCTCCAAGCTGGCCAACCTGCGCGCCGCGGAATAGGGCAGCACGGGTGAGTTGCGGCCGATTGCGGTCAATACGCCTGTTTATGGTGAAGCATGCGTATCGCTTAGTGCTTTCTTAAGCATGTTTGCTAATCATGGTTGTATGTAACCGCTGGAGCGCAGGCGTTGTTTTGGCCTGCCTCCCTGTTCGCCGACGTCGGCCCGCGCGCATGAGCGCCCGCGGCAAGGTTTCAATGTCTCCTTGTATTTGTTGCGTATCGTTGCGTTCGGAGTTCATGTGCCGTGAGTATTTTTTCGACCTTCATCAGGGTCAGTCCCTCTGTGAATACAGCACTGGAAGTGCTGAAGGACACCCAGACCAAACTCACCAACGCGGAGCGGCAGATGTCGTCGGGCCTGCGGGTGCAGACGGTCAAGGACAATGCCACATATTGGCGAATCTCGACTTTGACGCATACCGACATCGGCGCTATCTCGTCGGTGCAGAATGCGCTCGGTCTTGCTGCCTCCACGGTCAGCACCGCCTCCACGGGCGTCGGCAGTGCAATCGACGTGGTGACGGAAATCAGGACGAAGCTTGTCGGCGCCTATGAGAGCAGCGTCGACAAGACCAAGCTCAACGATGAGATCAGCCAGCTCAAGCAGCAGCTGCGCAGTATCGGAGAATCGGCAACCTTCAACGGCGTCAACTGGATCGTGTTGCAGGACGGCGCGGACCCGGCTGCTCCGCATGAGGTTCCGGGTTCGCTGATCCGCGGCTCCAATGGCACCATCCGGATCGGCATGCTCAACTATGCGGGCGTGACTTCGACGACCGGCCCCATCAGCTCGCTCGACGCGCGTTATCTGATCGACGATCAGTCAGGCGGCACCGGAGGATATGGCGTGCTGACCTCAACCGCTTTCGCGGTGGAGGCCGGTGCCGCGAAAAATTACGTGCTGCTTAACAGCAGGAACGGCGATACGAGCGGTCAGGTCGAAATCGCGCTCGAAGCGAATACGACGCAGGGCGCCGTCGTCGACATGGTCAACACCGTAACGGCGATGCTGAGCCAGCTCAAGACGATCGGGTCCGCCTTCGGCTCCCTGGAATCGCGCATCAACCTTCAGACGGAGTTCGCCAAGGATCTCAGCGATTCGCTGACCAGCGGTGTCGGCAAGCTCGTGGATGCCGATATGGAGCAGCAGTCCAGCAAGGTCCTGGCGTTGCAAACCCAACAGCAGCTCGGATTGCAATCTCTGTCTATCGCCAATGCCAGTTACAAGACGCTAACGCAGCTCTTCCAGAATTTCTGATCGGGCCGTCGGGTCGAGAGTTAGTCGACTTGCGACTCCTTCGGCCGGTTTTCGGGCCGAAGGAGCCGATCCGCTTCAGAAAAGCTGCACTGCGCAGGGGATAGAGGCATGGAGATGTTTTCTCTTCATGATATTGCCGCAATGCTTCATATCTGCTGCGGCCATTGAACCGGAGAGCGACGATTCCATGATCAAGAAAATTGCCATGCTTGCCCTGGCGGCAGCCTTTTTGAACGCGTGCACGACCACCGATCCCTACACGGGGGAGCAGAAAGTTTCCAATACGGCCGGCGGTGCGGCGATCGGCGCCGGCGTGGGTGCTGTTGCCGGTCTCCTCATCGGTCACTCGCCGGCCTCGCGCCGCAATGCCGCGCTGATCGGCGCCGGCGTGGGCGCACTCGCGGGTGCGGGCATCGGCAATTACATGGACCAACAGGAATCCGAACTGCGTGCACAGCTGCAGGGCACGGGCGTTTCGGTGACGCGCGTTGGCGACCGCATCATCCTGAACATGCCGTCGGCGATCACCTTCGACGTCGATCAGGATGCGATCAAGCCGGAATTCTTCCCGACGCTGAATTCCGTCGCGATCGTTCTGCGCAAGTTCAACCGCACGCTGATCGACGTGAACGGCCATACGGATTCGACCGGCAGCCTGCAGCATAACCAGGATCTGTCCGAACGCCGCGCCGGCTCGGTCGCCTCCTATCTCGGCAGCCAGGGCATCGATCAGCGCCGCATGTCGGCGATTGGCTTCGGCCCGTCGCAGCCGGTCGCGTCCAATGCGAGCGAAGCTGGCCGCGCCCAGAACCGCCGTGTCGAGATCCAGATCGCGCCGATCACGCAGAACGGCTAAGCCCGTTCGATGAAGGCGACCGGGTCTCGTGATCCGGCCGCCTTCGTCGGATCATCTATGCATGCTCGCGCCCTTGGTGATCTTGTCGACGGTTTTCTTGTCGGCACGCAAGGCGATGCCGACGACCCGGGCGTCTTCGGGCGCGAATTCGGCAAAGACGGCGCGATTGGCCGCGTCATGGCCGGTCGAGAACATTTCCTCTATGAAGATGGAAGAGGTGACGCCCCGCTCCAGCGAGCGGCGGTGGATGGCGGCGATGTTGTCCTCATCGGCGGATAGAACGATGACGGGCTGGATCGACAGCGCATTGTAGACGTTGCCGGCCCGATCGCGATAGGGTTCGCCGATGATATCCGGATATTGTCCGGCAATGCCTGTCGACAGGAAGGCAGTCACATTCAGCTTTTGCCAGGATTGCAGGTCGCTTCGCAAAACGATCGCGATTTTGGTATCGAACATCGGTGGTCACTTTCATGCAGTCTGAAAAAGGGACGTTGCGCGAGAACGTAGCCGGACAGATCTTCGAAGGTCTTGAACGTTTGTGCGTGACGCCGGAGACCAACCGCATCCTGTCCGCGCCGGCCTATCCGGGAATAGAGCGCATCCAGGCGCAGTTTCGCGGTGACGCATTCGATCTGCATCGGCACGACACCTATGCGCTGGGCGTGACCATGCGGGGCGTGCAGACATTCCGCTACCGTGGCGAGCGGCGCTACAGCTTGCCGGGGAGGGTGATCGTTCTGCATCCCGACGAGCTGCATGACGGCGGAGCTGCGACCGAGGACGGGCTTGTCTATCGCATGCTGTATCTCGAACCGTCGGTACTGTTTCAATGCCTGGAGGCCGCGCGCATCGGCCTGCCCTTCGTCGACGACCCGGTCGTGGAGGACGATCGGCTTGCAGGTCTGCTGCTGGCGGCGCTTGGCGAACTCGATCGCGAACTGGATGAGCTCTTCGTCGACGATTTCGTTTCTCGTCTTGCCGATGGCCTCGCGCAGCATGCCCGGCTGCCTCAGCGACTTTTGGGCAGCATCGCCTGGAGCCAGGTGAAGGCGGCGCGCGACTATCTCGAGGCGCATGTCGTGCGCGGCGTCCGCTCTCAGGAGCTGGAGCGCGTTACCGGCCTCGATCGTTTCGCGCTTGCGCGGCATTTCCGCGCCGCCTTTGCCACGAGCCCGCACCGGTTTCTGCTGATGCGCAGGCTGCAGCAGGCCAAGGCGCTGATCGGCGGAGGCGAGCCGATTGCCGAAGTTGCCGCCGCCACCGGGTTTGCCGATCAGAGCCATCTGACCCGGCATTTCAAGAAAGCGTTCGGCATTGCGCCAGGCGCGTGGAGCAGTATGGTGCGCGGCGCAGGAGCGCGCCGCTGACTGCTTTCCGGCAGGTCCGGCAGCCGCTCGAACTTGCCGCCCGCGCCCTGGCCGAGGCAGGTTCAAGTTCGATCTTTTCATGACTGGACAGCGCCGCGCCGATGGCCCATAGAACCGATAAAAGGGTTAACGCCCCCCTGATGATCGCGATGGGAGATTCGGACTATGGTTCTGGCTGATGCGAAGGCGGGAACACGCAACGAGGCTGGGATATCAGCCGTTCTCGGCGTGCTGAAACAGGCTTTCGGAGAACGTTTCCAGACCGGCGAAAGTTTTCGCGCCCAGCATGCCCACACGACGACCTATATTCCGTCGCAGCTGCCGGACGGTGTTGTTTTCGCTGAAACCAGCGAGGATGTGCAGGCGGTCGTCAAGGCGTGCGCCGAACACAAGGTTCCGGTCATTCCTTTCGGAACGGGTTCGTCGCTGGAAGGTCAGGTGAATGCGCCGCAGGGCGGAATTTCCATCGATTTCAGCCGTATGAACCGTATTCTTGAAGTCAACGCCGAGGATCTGGATTGCACGGTCGAGCCCGGCGTCACCCGCGAGGAGCTCAATACCTATCTGCGCGACACCGGCCTGTTTTTCCCGATCGATCCCGGCGCCAATGCCTCGATCGGCGGCATGGCATCGACACGCGCCTCGGGAACGAACGCCGTGCGCTACGGCACCATGAAGGACAATGTGCTGTCCGTGACCGCCGTTACCGCCAATGGCGAGGAAATCCGCACCGCCCGCCGCGCCAGGAAATCGTCCGCCGGATACGATCTGACGCGCTTGTTCGTCGGTGCCGAAGGCACGCTCGGCGTGCTGACCTCGATCACCCTGCGCCTGCAGGGCATTCCGCAGAAGATCGCCGGCGGCGCCTGCGCCTTTCCGGACATCAAGGCGGCGTGCGACGCCGTCATCATGACGATCCAGATGGGCATTCCCGTCGCGCGCATCGAATTGCTGGACGCGATGCAGATGCGGGCCTGCAATCGCTATTCCGGCCTCACATACGACGAGAAACCAACGCTTTTCCTCGAATTTCACGGTACGGACGAGACCGTCGTGCTGCAATCGGCGCAATTTGCCGAAATCGCCGCCGAATGCGGTGGCGGCGAATTTCTCTGGACGAGCAATGCGGAGGAGCGCACCAAGCTCTGGAAGGCCCGCCATGACGCCTATTGGGCCTGCCGTGCGCTGGCGCCGGAACTGGCCGCGCTATCGACGGACGTCTGCGTGCCGATCTCGCGGCTGGCCGAATGCGTGGCGGAGACCCAGGCAGATATCGAGGCGCATGGTCTGCTGGCGCCGATCGTCGGTCATGCGGGCGACGGCAATTTTCATGTGCTTGTCCTGTTCGACGACAAGACCCCGGAAGGGATCGCTGTCGTCGAGGATTTCGTTGCGCGTCTCAATGCGCGTGCGCTGGCGATGGACGGCACATGCACGGGCGAGCACGGGATAGGGCAGGGCAAGATGGCGTTTCTCGAGCAGGAGCTCGGCGATGCCGTCGATCTGATGCGCCAGATCAAGGATGCGCTCGATCCGGATGCTATCTTCAATCCTGGGAAGATCTTCCGAAGGGACTGAAAGATGGAATATTTTCATGATCTTGGCTTGCTACCGGCGCGAATGGCGCTAGGCTGCAACCGTTCTTTTCCGGTTTTTGTCATGAAAAGCTGCATCTAAGCGCTAGATGGGGTGCAGGTCTCTGAAAAAGAGCTGCTGTCGCGGGCAGGGATCGGGTAGAACTGCGCATATTCCGGGTTAAGCCGTACATGCGCTCTGACGAACGACGGCTTGGCATGTGTTGGGAATGAAGATTGGAGACGGTGCGCATTGTTAGGTAAGGTCCTGGTTTTTCTGGGTGGGTTGCTGGTGGTGGTGCTGTTCGTGGCGCTGCTCGCTCCGCTCTTCATAGACTGGACCGATTTTCGCAAGAATTTCGAGGATCAGGCGAGCCGGATCATCGGCAAGAAAGTGACCGTTCACGGCACCGTCGATGCCCGCCTGCTGCCGTTCCCTTCCGTGACGCTGCATGACGTCCGTGTCGGCCAGGAGGCGGACGGCACGCCGCTGGTGCAGATTGCCGAATTCTCCATGGATGCCGAACTTGCGCCTTTCCTTTCCGGCGAAGCGCTGATTTTCGACATGCGCGTGTCGAAGCCCAAGGTGCGGCTGCGTCTGCTGAAAGACGGCACACTGGACTGGATGCGCGGCAGCCAGCCCGAGATTCCCGCCAAGTCCGTCGTGCTCGAGAGTGTTCACGTCGAAGATGGCGATATTCTCTTCATCGACGAGCAGACGGGTCGCACCCGGCATGTCACGGGCTTGAACGCCCAGATGTCGGCGCGGTCGCTTGCCGGGCCCTGGCGCATCGAAGGCGACGGGGCGCTCGACAACGAACATGGCAATTTCACGGTTTCCAGCAGCCAGCCCGACGACAACGGTGTTTTGCGCGTCCGCACCCGGCTGATGCCGGATCGCCATCCTCTCAATGTCGATCTCGACGGCGAGTTGAAGCTGGTCGACAGCAAGCCCGATTACATCGGTTCCTTCACCGCCGGCGTGAACGACAAGCAAGTCCACGATGTTGCCGATCAGAAGGCCCAGCCGCGTTTCAAGGGCCGTTTCGAGCTGACGAACGATCGCATTCGCGTGCCGGAATACCGCCTCGAAGTCGGCGCCGACGACGACCCTTATGTGGTTACCGGCGAAGCGACGCTGGATACCGGCTCCAAGCCGGAGTTTCTTCTGACGGCCGATGGGCAGCAGATCGACGTCAACCGCCTCGGCAACAACAAAGGCTCCAACGGCAAGACCAATCGCAACCCCGCGATCTCGGCGCGGCAGCGCCTGAACAACCTGATTGCCATCGCCGCCGAAATCCCGGTGCCTCAGGTCCCCGGCAAGGCGACTTTCCGGCTGCCGGCGATCGTCGCGGGGGACACGACCATCCGCGACGTGCAGCTCGATCTCGAGCCGGCGGGGACGGGGTGGAAGATCGATCACGCCGTCGGCACGCTGCCGGGACGCACGCAGGTCGAGGCGCGCGGCAATCTGATGCTGCAGGGCGAGCCGAACTTCATCGGCAATCTGGTGGTCGCATCCAACCAGCCCTCGGGGCTGTCGTCCTGGCTGGTGGGCTCCGTGGATCCGGCGATTCGCCAGCTGCGCCAGGCCGGTTTTTCCGCCGATGTCAGCCTGCGGCATGAAGAGCAACGCTTCGAGAACCTGGAGATCGCAATTGGTTCGGCCACGCTCAAGGGCCGGCTCGACCGTAAGGGAGGGACGGACAAGAACCCGCCGCAGCTCGCCGTCGACCTCATCGGCGATGCGCTCGATCTTGACGCGCTGCGGGCGCTGACGGGGCTCTTTACAGGCCAGGATAGCGGCGAAACCCTGTTCGATCACCGGATCACCGCGCATCTGCAGGCCGGGAAGTTCATGGCCTTCGGCGTGCCGGCCGAAGATGTCGATACGTCATTCTCCATCGCGGACGGCGCTCTTACGCTCGACAAGCTTTCGGTCCGCAACGTCGCTGGCGCCGAAATCACCGCAACGGGCCGCGCCGATGGTTCTCCTTCCGACTATAAGGGTTCGGGGGAGATCACCTTCAAGGCCGCCGATCCCGCGCCGTTCTTCGAAATGCTGCGCCAGCATCTGCCGCATCATCCCGTCATGGACAGGCTGGTGCGCAATGCGGCCTGGTATGGGAATACCGCCCTGCGCGGCGCCGTTACGCTTGGCGGCGATCAGGACAATGCGCTGACGGTCACGCTGGCCGGCGTTTCCAACGGCAGCCGCGTCAATTTCGACTACCGCATGTCCGATCTCTCGGCCTTCGCGGGCAAGGGCACGACCACGCTGGAAGGAACGCTGGAAAACTCGGTCACGTCGATCCTGTTCGGCCAGGCGGGGCTCGATCCCTTGCCGGTCGAGGCCGACGCCAATGGCCGCCTGACGCTGAAGGTGTCCGCCAGCGGCACCGACCCCGCCGATGCGGCATTGACCTTTGCGACCGACAAGACGTCGTTTACCGCGAACGGCAAGGTTGACGTGCGTCCCGATACTTTCCTCAACGGCACCATGGCGCTGTCGCTCGAAAGCGCCGATATCGATCCCTATTTCGTGATGAACGGCATCGGCATCCCGCAGATGGGCGCTGGCTTGCCGGTGAAATTCCAGGCCAATGCCGCGCTGAGCCCGGACAAGATCGTGTTTTCGGACATGAAGGGATTGTTTGCCGACAATAACATGTCCGGCACGCTGACCTTCGACCGAAAAGCGCCGAACCTCAAGGCGACGGGCGAACTCGTGCTCGACAAGGCCGATCTCAACTGGCTGGCGGAGGCTATCTATGGGCCCATAAGCGACCCGAAGACGGGCGCCCTAAACAAGGACAAGCTCGGCTTGCCTGCCTTCAGCGGCATGGACATCGGCGTCAAGCTGTCTGCAAAACAGGTATGGCCCGGCATATTCGGCCCCATCTCGAATTTCACCGCCAATGCGGCCTACAAGGGCGAAGAGTTGCGGCTGAACGATCTGACGGGGGGCTGGAACGGCGGCACGTTGGGAGGCAATGTGATGCTCGCCAATTCTGACGGCACGGGGTTGCTTCAGGCGAAGCTCAATCTCGCCAATGGCGACCTTGCAGCCGTTGCCTGGCAGCGTGATGGAGCACCGCTTGCGAGTGGCCGCTTCGGCCTTGCGATGAATGCCGAAGCAAGCGGCAAGAGCATCGCCGACCTTGCGGCAAACGCCAGTGGCTCGGGCGAGCTTCAGCTTGGCGAAACGCATGTGCGCGGCCTCAATCTCTCCGTCCTGCCGCCGCTGCTATCGGCGACGGATCAGATCCAGGGCGATATCACCGGCGCCAAGGTGTTGCCGATCGTCCAGACCTTGCTCAACAACGGCGAGGCGGTTCTGCCGGCGACGAACATACCCTTCAATATTTCCGCCGGAGTGGCGCGCGCAACGAACATCGCGGCCGGCAACGATCTGGCGAAGCTCTCCGGCAATGCCGAAATCAGCTTGCCGGACGAGCGTCTGCGCGGGTCTCTGGGCATCGATTTCAATGCGGGAGCCGAAGCGCAGAGCGGCGCAGAACCGGCTCTGCGCCTCGATTTCGCCGGGCCGCTGGCAACGCCGGGCCGAACACTCGATGTGACCGACGTGACAGGCTTCCTGTCGGTACGCGCATTCGAGCGCGAGCGCCGCCGCGTCGAGCGTCTGCAGGCCAATGTGCTTGAAAAGCAACGGCTGCGGCGCGAGGTGGCACTCTACAAATATACGGCAGGCATTCGGGAGGCCCAGCGCCAGCGCGATGCCGCCATCGAGCAGCAGCGCCGCGCCGAAGAGATCCGGCTGCGCGATCTGGCCAGGCAATCGGCTGCGCAAAAACAGGCGGAGGAGGAGGCGCGGGCCAAGCAGGCGGCGGAAGAGGCAGCAAAGGCCAAGGCCGCAGCAGAAGCCAAGGCAGCCGCAGAGGCCAAGGCAGCTGCAGAGGCGCGGGCCAAAGCCGATGCTCAACATGCGCCGGCCCAGAGCAGTCCTGCCCCGCAAACGACGGCGCCGCTGAATTTCAACGGCTTGCCCGGAGGGGCGCAGTAGAGACGGCGCCGGCTGACGGATTCGTATCTGGCGGCCCGAACGCACTCACAAGGGCACTGGTGCCCATGCAACGAGCATCGACGCCGGCCCCGCCCTTCACTGAATCTCCAAGCCGTTCCATCTCTTCGTTTTTTGACGCAATTCCGAACGGAAAATCGCTCCGCACTTTTCCTGGAATTGCTCTAGTTGCGATCCTTCAGCCATTTGAGGACATAAAGGCGAAGCGCCGACGAGAGGTTGCTGCCGGCCTCGCGACCGTCGTCTATCTCCGAGATCAGCGCTGCGAGCGACGTGCCGCGCGCGCTGGCGATAGCCTTCAGTTCTGTCCAGAAGGCATCCTCAAGGGAAAAGCTCGTGCGATGGCCATGCAGCGTCGCGGAATGTTTACGGATCATCGGCGGATCGATCAAAAATCGGAAATGGAGGGATGTTTCTGAAAGTGATTCAAAATGCAGGCGTAAGCAACTGATTTCGGAAGTTTTTATGCCGGAATAAAAATTAGTCTTCGGTCTTCGGAGTCTCGATTCGGCCCGCTTCGTGCGTTTTCGCGGTCTTCTCGTTGAGCGCCTTCGTCAGCGTCTTTTCGGCTTTGGTGCGGCCGAAGGCGATGCGGTTCTGCTCGGCTTGTTTTTCCTTGTCCGAGCGGGCCTGCTTCTTGCGAAACTGACGCAGATTGACGATTTCGGCGCTCATCGATCTCCCCGTTGAATACGGAAAAGGGGAAGCGAACGCTTCCCCCGCCATGCCTACTGCTTCTTGCGGAATGCGTCGAGAGAGACGACCGATCCCGGCTTCTTTTCCTCGCCTTCCTTGGCCGTAGCCGCAGGTGCTTCCTCGCCCTCGGCCGGCACCGGGTAGGCGGTGATTTCGCTCGAAGGGATTTCCTCCTCGTCGGCGAGCGGCACGTCGAACTCCAGCTCGAAGTTGACGGAAGGGTCGTAGAAGCCGCGAATGGCGTTAAAGGGCACGACCAGCTTTTCCGGAACGTCGGAGAAGGAGAGGCCGATTTCGAACTGGCTTTCGGTAATTTTAAGATCCCAGAACTGATGCTGGATGACGATGGTCATCTGCTCCGGATACTTCGCCTTCAGGTGCTGCGAAATGCGCACGCCGGGAGCGCCGGTCAGAAAGGTAATGAAGAAATGGTGATCGCCGGGCAGGCGGCCCGTGGCGCCGACTTCGGTCAACACCTTGCGGATCACTCCACGCAGGGCGTCCTGTGCCAAAATGTCGTAGCGGATATGATCCTGCCCCATGCTTTCCTGTCTTTCGTTGGCCATGTTTTTGTAAGGCTTATGCCACGCTGAACGCCACCGGAAAAGCCCTATGCGCGAGTCATCGCTTGGTCGTCTATAATATAGCACTGGAGAAGAAGGTGAAGGCTTCTGTTGCCAGGTGCCTTCGGACCCCGCCTAAGAGTGCGACCCCTTAGGACTTTATTTGAAGTGTCACACCGCGATTAAGCAGCGAGACGAGCTTCCGCATAGTTGTCGTTTGCAACTACAATTTTAGCCCGATAACGGTGGTACAATGCCGAGCAAAAAGTCGATCTTTACACCCTTGTCGATCCTGTTTCGCCCCCATCAAAAGCCGGTCCGACGCAAGTCTGCCGACCGGTTTTTGGTGGAGGCGCCGGGTACCGCCCCCGGGTCCAATAGGTTTATTACACCGCTTGTTTATCGCCATAGCCGGTCCGAAGACCGGCATGGCTGATATAGTGTTTTCCGCAGGCGATGGGAAGGGGAATTGTCATAAATGCTTCGCGCAAACATCGGTTTGCGTCGCGTGATGCGAGAATTGCCTGAATTACTTTGCGGCATGGTTGGTTTTGCACCGGCTTGTCACTAAAATCGCGAAAAAGGAATCGGCCGGGCACGCGGCGGCAGGCAGCTGCTGACGGCATCCGTGCTATCCGGAAACCTCAAGCGATTTCGGAGCGGAAGATGGCTCGTCACCCGGAGTATCAATATCTCGACCTGATGGCGCACCTGCTCGAGCACGGGGATCGCCGCATCGACCGGACCGGCGTCGGCACTCTGAGCGGCCTCGGCGCGATGATGCGCTTCGACCTTTCGACGGGGCAGATTCCGATCTTCACGACGAAGCGCGTCTACTGGAAGCTCGCGGTCAAGGAAATGCTCTGGTTCCTGACCGGCGATACCAACATCCGCAATCTCCTGAAGGAGAATGTGCGGATCTGGACCGATTGGCCTTTGGCGAAATATCGTAAGGTCACGGGAGAGGATATCGATCAGCCGGCCTTCGAGAAGCGGGTTCTGGAGGATGAGGCTTTCGCTCTCCAATGGGGCGATCTCGGCCCGGTCTACGGCAAGCAATGGCGGCAATGGCGCGATGCCGAGGGCCGGGTGCACGATCAGCTCGCTGCGGTGATCAACGATCTCAAATCCAATCCCAGCAGCCGCCGCATGATTTTCCATGCCTGGAACGTCGGCGAGCTGGCCGATATGGCGCTGCATCCCTGCCATATGGTCTATCAGTTTCACGTATCGAACATATCGGCCGAGGGCGGCAGGCGGCCGCGCCTCAGCCTGATGGTCTTTCAGCGCTCATGCGATCTGTTCCTGGGCAACCCCTTCAACATCTGCCAGCAGGCGGCATTGCTGGCCATGGTGGCGCAGCAGGTCGATATGGATATGGGCGAACTGGTCTGGTCGGGCGGCGACGTGCACCTTTATCTCAACCACCTGGATGCGATCCGGGAACAGCTCAGCCGCGAGCCGCGGCCGTTCCCGACCTTGCGCCTGCTGCGCCGGCCCGGCAGCATCGACGAATATCGCATCGAGGATTTCGAGGTTGCCGGCTACGAGCCGCATGCCGCGATCGCGGCCGAGGTCGCGGTGTAGAGCAATTCCAGCAAAGTGCGCGGCGGTTTTCCGTCCGATTCGAAAATAAGCGGAAGCGGTTAGGCGGCCGGGCCGGAATCCGGGTCTTCCCGCCGGTCGAGAAGCAGTTGCAGGAATGCCAGATCGAGCCAGCGTCCGAATTTGGTGCCGACCTCGGGAAGAAGGCCGACCTGCTGGAAGCCGAGCTTTTCGTGGAGCCTGATCGACGCCACGTTGCCGGCCTCTATGCCAGCGACCATCGCATGCTTTCCGATGTTCCGGGCGCGCTCGATCAGCTCGATCATCAGCGCCTTGCCGATGCCGCCTCGATGTTGGTCATTGCGGACATAGACGGAATGCTCGACCGTATGGCGATAGCCGTCGAAGGCGCGCCAGTCGCCGAACGAGGCGTAGCCGACCACATCGCCGCGATCGTCGGCAGCCACCAGCACCGGATAGCCCAATTTGTGCCGATCCTGCAGCCATTGCCTGCGATTGTCGATGTCGACCTGCGTCTCGTTCCAGATCGCGGCGGTATTGGCGACGGCGTCGTTGTAGATCGCGGTTATTCCGGCGAGGTCTTCCTCTCTCGCATCGCGAATTTGCATCGGCGGCTCCGTTGGTATCCACCAGGTCGGCTGGATTTGTCGTTTGCTGATATCGCCTGTCATACACCGATTTGGATAGCTGTCCACTATATTGTTACAGGAATTCTGGCGGGCCATAATCGGTGTCGACGGTAAAGGCCGTTATCGACCTGGTAAAATATCATTATATTTCAATGATAGACGAATTTATCAAAGAATGGCGAGTTTGATTTTTGTGTCGCTCGGCTTCGCTGATGCTCATGTTTGGCGGCATGGGGTCGATTGTCATTCCTGCGGGCGTCCACTATAATAAAACGCATGTCTCACCTTGACGATATCGACAGGCGCATTGGCGCGCGCATCCGCATCGAACGGGAAAGCCGCGGCTGGTCGTTGACGGAGCTGGCGGAGCGCTCAGCCGTTTCCCGTGCCATGATCCACAAGATCGAACGCGGGGAGAGCAGCCCGACGGCGATGCTGCTCGGCAAGCTTTCCGGCGCCTTCAGCCTCAGCATGTCGACGTTGATGGCGCGCGCCGAGATGCAGCAGGGGCGATTTCTCAGCAAGGAAGAACAACCTGTGTGGGTCGATCCGCAGACGGGTTACGAACGGCGGCATGTCTCCCCGAAGTCGGATCTGCCGCTGGACCTCGTGCGCATCGAGCTGCCAGCGGGCGCGGAAGTTCCGATGCCCGCATCGGCTTATGCCTTCATGCGGCAGCTCATCTGGATATTGGAGGGACGGCTGACGTTTCACGAAGGCGATGCCAGGCATTTCATGGCTGCGGGCGATTGCCTTGAGCTCGGCCCGCCGACCGATTGCGTCTTCAGGAATGAAAGCGGAGGGCCTTGCACCTATGCCGTGCTCGTTCTTCGCAACGCATGAGGAAGGACGCTAAACTTAGCGTGGCTGCACGGCATGCCACTCGTCCGGCTCGGCGTTAGGCGGTATGTTGCCATCTCCCTTATGCGAAAAGGAGGTCGCCGGTGGAGATCGCAGTTATCGGGGCCGGTGCGATGGGCAGCGCCATCGCCAGGCGTTTGGTTGAAAACGGGGTGAGGGTCGTCACCTGTCTGGAGGGGCGTTCGCCGGCGACCGTCGAGCGGGCGAGGGCTTCGGGCATGGAGCCTGTCGGGTTGGACGCCGTTGTCGCTTCGCGCCTCATTCTGTCCATCGTGCCGCCCGCCCAGGCCGTCGTCGTCGCCGGGCAGGTCGCCGCCGGGATGCGCCGCGAAGGTGTCAGGACGACATTCATGGACTGCAACGCGATTTCGCCGCAGACCATGGCCGAGGTCGCGGCGATCTTCGGCAGCGACTGCGGCGCGGTTCTCGACGGCTCCATTATCGGCGGCCCGCCGAAGTCCGGTCAGAAGGGGCCGAAGCTCTACGTCAGCGGCGATGCGGCCAACGACAGCGGTGTGCTTGCTCATCATGGGCTTCAGGTTCGCCGCATCGATGGCGCCATCGGCGCGGCCTCGGCGTTGAAGATGTGTTATGCCGGCATCAACAAGGGTGTGACCGGTCTGGGCACGGCCATGCTGCTCGCGGCGATCCGTTCTGGCTCGGATGCCGCCCTGAAGCGAGAGCTGCAGGAGAGCCTGCCCGATCTCTATGCGAAGCTGGCTCACGGCATTCCGGACATGTATCCCAAAGCCTATCGCTGGGTTGCGGAGATGGAGGAGATTTCGGATTTCCTCGGCGAGGACGATCCCGCCGCGCTGATATTCAGGGGCATGGCCGGGCTCTATCGAAAGATGGCAGAGGATCGAGAAGGCGGAGGTGTGCTGGCGGCTCAGCTCGACAGGCTCAATAACGACGTTTGAAGCAGGCGTGAGGAGCCTTCCATCTCCCGCCACGCCCATCATGATGTAAAGTCGTCGGGCCGACTCGCACCGGCGTCGCTGATGTGGACTGAGGGAGATGCATGACCCAACCGAGCAAGACCATCGTCGTTGCCGTATCGCGCAACGGTATCATCGGGCGCGAAGGCGATATGCCCTGGCGGTTGTCATCCGATCTCAAGCGCTTCAAGGCGATGACCTTGGGCAAGCCGGTCATCATGGGGCGCAAGACGTTCCAGTCGATAGGCAAGCCCTTGCCCGGCCGGCCGAATGTCGTCATCACGCGCGACGCCGGCTTTTCGGCCGACGGGATCGTGGTGGCCCATTCGCTCGATGAAGCGATCGCGGCCGCGTCCCGTCTCGCCGAAGAAAGCAATTCCGACGAGATCTGTATCCTGGGCGGCGGGGAAATCTATCGGCAGGCGATCGGTCTCGCCGATCGGTTGCTGATTACCCATGTCGAGGCGGATGTGGAGGGCGATACGGCCTTTCCAAGGATCGATCCCGCCATCTGGCAGGCCGATAGCGAGCTTGCCGTGCCGGCTGGCGAAAAGGATACTTATCCGACGCGTTTCGTTAGCTATTTCAGGCGAAAAGCGTAAAAGCTGCCCCCGAAAATCAAATATTTTCCAATGAATCCGACGAACTTCCTGAAGTCGCGTTGAAAGCAGGTGCTTCGATACCTATAACGGGAAACAATCGCTGCCGCCTGTGGATTTCGAGCCATGAATTTCGCGGATTCGGCGCGATGCTGGGAGTCAACAAACAAAGAGGTTTTGATGCCTTGGAGCAATCAGAATGGCGGCGGCGGCGGCCCGTGGGGCGGCGGTGGCGGCGGAAATAATCAGGGACCTTGGGGGCAAGGACCGAACCGGCCGCGCGGAAGCGGCAACGGAGGGCCTCCGGATCTCGAGGATATTATTCGTCGCGGCCAGGACCGGTTGAAGGGTTTCGTGCCCGGTGGCTTCAATGCGGGCGTCGTCCTCATCATCATTGCGGTGATTGCCGTTTTCTGGCTGATCCAGTGCATCTACACGGTGCAGCCCGACGAGCGCGGCGTGGAGTTGCGTTTCGGCAAGCCGCGCGAGGAAGTCTCGATGCCCGGCCTGCATTTCCATTTCTGGCCGATCGACCGCGTTGAATTCGTGAAAATCACGGAACAGCAGCGAAATATCGGCGGACGCTCCAGCGCCGGTTCGACTGCCGGTCTGATGCTGACGGGCGATCAGAACATCGTCAACGTGCAGTTCTCGGTCCTCTATTCCGTGACCAACCCGCAATCCTATCTCTTCAATGTCGAAAGCCCCGACGAAACACTGCAGCAGGTAGCCGAAAGCGCCATGCGCGAGATCGTCGGCCGTCGTCCCGCACAGGACATCTATCGCGACAACCGTCAGGAAATCGCGGTCCAGGTGCGGAACATTATCCAGGATACGATGGACCGCTACGGCGCCGGCATTTCCATTACTGCCGTGCCGATCGAGGACGTGTCGCCGCCGCGCGAGGTTGCGGATGCGTTCGACGAAGTCCAGCGTGCCGAGCAGAACGAAGACCAGCAGGTGGAAGAGGCCAATCAGTACGCCAACCAGAAGCTCGGTCAGGCGCGCGGTCGCGCGGCGCAGATTCGCGAAGAAGCTGCCGCCTACAAGGATCGTATCGTGAAGGAGGCGCAGGGTGAGGCGCAACGCTTCATCTCCATCTACGACGAATACGTCAAGGCGCCGGAAGTGACCCGCAAGCGGCTGTTCCTTGAAACCATGGAGTCCGTCATCGGCAATTCCAACAGCATCATCATCGACGACAAGCAGGGTGTCGTGCCTTACCTGCCGCTGAGTGAAATCGGCAAGCAGTCCACGACGCAGGCAGGCAAGCCCGCCGCTGCAACTCAGCCGGAGGCCAAATAATGACGTCCAGCCGTTTGCCAGCCATTCTCATCGCGCTCGCGGTGATCCTGCTGCTCATCTATTCGTCGGTGTTCGTGGTCAATGCCCGCGAGCAGGCCATCGTCCTGCGCTTCGGCCAGATCCGCGAGGTCAAGACGGAACCGGGCCTGTATTTCAAGCTACCCTTCGCCTTCATGGATGCCGACCGCGTTCAATACATCCAGCAGCAGGAGCTGCGTTTCGATCTGGACAACATTCGCGTTCAGGTTTCGGGCGGCAAGTTCTATGAGGTCGATGCTTTCGTCGTCTACAAGATCGCCGATGCCCGGAAGTTCCGGGAGACGGTGTCGGGTGATCGCGATGCGGCGGAATCCCGCCTGAGAACCCGCCTCGATGCTTCGCTGCGCCGTGTCTACGGTCTGCGCAGCTTCGATGCGGCACTCTCCAGCGAGCGTGCGTCCATGATGACGGAAGTTCGCGACGACCTGCATCGCGATGCGGAAACGCTCGGCCTCAATATCGAGGACGTCCGTATCCGCCGCACCGACCTGACGCAGGAAGTGTCGCAGCAGACCTATGACCGCATGAAGGCCGAGCGATTGGCGGAAGCCGAATTGATCCGCGCCCGCGGTAACGAAGAAGGCCAGCGCCGCCGCGCGATCGCGGATCGCCAGGTCGTCGAGATCGTCGCGGATGCGCAGAAGGATTCGGAAATCCTTCGCGGTCAGGGCGAAGCCGAGCGCAACGGCATCTTTGCCGATGCATCGCAGCGCGATCCGAACTTCTACGAGTTCTATCGCTCGATGGCCGCCTACAACAAGGCGCTTGGCTCGGGCGGCAAGACGCTGGTTCTGCCTCCCGACAAGTCGGACTTCTTCAAGTTCTTCGACAGCCCTGCGGGTTCCGCGCCCAATTCCACGACGCCGGCGTTGGCAAATCCGACGGTGCCTGCGAACTAAGTGCCGATTCAAGGAATGGAAGGGCTGCCTCAGGGCGGCCCTTTTCTTTATGGCGGATTGCATCACCTTTACCATGTCGGCAGCGGCGGCATTGAGGTTCGGGGATTTCGCAAAAAGGTGATTTCACGCTTCATCATTCCGCCTTATGTTGATGCTTATACAAGATTTCCCTTTCTCGATGAGGATGCCTGATGGCTTCGACCAACCGCCTGCCTTTCAGCCGTTCGTTTGCCTTGCTCGCGAGCATGGCGCTGATTGCCGGTCCTGTTGCTGGCGTTAGCGAACAGGCTTATGCGCAGACGCAGAACAGCGGTGCGGCCGCGGGTGCCCAGGCGCCGGCCACCACCGATAACCAGACGCCGCCGGCAGCATCGCCCAAGATAACGGGGAACCCGGCAATGAACGCCGGGCCGGAATCGGTTGCCGATCTCGCCTCCGGACTGCTCGACGCCGTCGTCAACATTTCCACGTCGCAGAAGGTGAAGGACGAGGGCGACGGGCCGGCGACGCCGAAGGTGCCGGACAACTCGCCCTATCAGGACTATTTCAACGATTTCTTCAACAACAAGAAAGACGACAACAGCAACCGCAAGGTGAGCTCGCTCGGCTCCGGCTTCGTCATCGATCCCGCCGGCTACATCGTCACGAACAATCACGTCATCGAAGGCGCCGACGACATAGAGGTGATTTTTCCGAACGGCACCAAGCTGAAAGCGAAGCTGATCGGCACCGATACGAAGACCGATCTTTCGGTCCTGAAGGTCGAGCCGAAGCATCCGCTGACCGCAGTGAAATTCGGCGATTCCTCCAAGATGCGGATCGGCGACTGGGTGATGGCGATCGGCAATCCCTTCGGTCTCGGCGGGTCCGTGACCATCGGTATCGTCTCGGCGCGGGGCCGCAACATCAATGCCGGCCCCTATGACAACTTCATCCAGACGGATGCGGCGATCAACAAGGGCAATTCCGGCGGTCCGCTCTTCAACATGAAGGGCGAGGTGATCGGCATCAACACCGCCATCATTTCCCCAAGCGGCGGCTCGATCGGCATCGGTTTTGCCGTGCCTTCCGAGCTGGCGGAAGGCGTCGTCAATCAGCTCCGGGATTTCGGCGAGACTCGCCGCGGCTGGCTCGGCGTGCGTATCCAGCCGGTGACGGACGATGTCGCCAGCAGTCTTGGCCTGGCCGACGCCAAGGGCGCGCTCGTGGCGGGGGTCATCAAGGGCGGCCCCGTCGACAACGGCTCGATCAAGGCGGGCGATGTGATCCTGAAATTCGACGGCAAGGACGTGGACGAGATGCGCGACCTGCCGCGCGTCGTTGCCGAAAGCCCCGTCGGCAAGGAAGTCGATGTCGTCATCTATCGCGATGGCAAGGAACAGACCGTGAAGGTCACGCTGGGCCGGCTGGAAGACAGCGATCAGGCCGCCGCGGCAAGCACCGACAAGAACAAGAAGCCGCAACTCGCGCCGGACGATAACGGCAACGGCGGCGTCATCAATCCCGACGACGGCGACGAGGGCAGCGATGACGGCATGGATGGGCAAGACCAGGGAGAGGACCCGCAGCAGTCTCCGCAGGCTCAACCGCAGGCGCAGACAAGTGCGACCGTGCTGGGCATGAAGCTGGCGACGCTGAGCGCCGAGAACCGCAAGAGTTTCGGAATTGCCGATAGCGTCGACGGTGTCGTCATCACGGAAGTCGCGGCGGGTTCGGCGGCAGCGGAAAAAGGGTTGAAGCCGGGCGACGTCGTCGTGGAAGTCGCCCAGGAATTCGTCCAGACCCCGAATGCCGCTTCGGAAAAGGTGGCCTCGCTGAAGCGTGAAGGCCGCCGCAATGCGCAGATGATGATCGCGTCTCCGAATGGTGACTTGCGCTTCATCGCCGTCGCGCTGGAGTAGAATTCAGCCTTCGATGTGCCTGATCTGCCGCAAGCGCCATTCGGTGGCGCTCAGGCGATGGACGATGTGCCGCTTCAGATGCGGATGCGTATCCGGAATTTGCGGATGGTCGAAATCGCAGGCGGGATCGCGCTGCATGCCGATCTTGCGCATCACCGCCAGCACGCGCCTGTTGTCATGGACGGAGATCGACAGGATTTCCTCAAGCTTCAGGACGTTGAAAGCGTAGCGCGCCAGCGCCACGCCGGCCTCGGTCGCATAACCGTTGCCCCAATGGCGTGTCGAGAGCCGCCAGCCGATTTCGACGGCATCTTTCGGTAAATGAGGCTCAAGCTGCAATCTGGACAGTCCGCAGAAGCCGATTGCCTCGCCGCTATCCCTCAATACCATGACCAGAAGCTCGAAGCCGGGTTCGGGCGTCAGGTTCCGGATCAATCCGAAGATGGAATCGGCATCCTCGCGGCTGCGGCGGAACGGAAAGAATTCAAGGACGGCCGGATCCGTGCTGAGTTCATGAAACAGTTCGCGATCTTCTTGCGCGCATGGCCGGAGAATCAGCCGAGGCGTTTCGATGAAGATCATCGCCCGGAGCGCCATTCGGCGGTCGTCAGGCGATAGAGCACATGCCGCTTCAGATGAGGATGCGTAGCGGGGACGCCGGGGTGATCGAAATCCCCGCCCTCGACCCGACGCATGCCGATCCGCTCCATTACCGCCGTCGATCTGGCATTGTCATGCACGGCGAAGGAAACGATCTCGCCGGCGCCGAGCCGCTCGAACGCATGGGCGAGAAGCGCGCGAGCCGCCTCTGTTACGAAGCCTTTGCCCCAGAAGCGCGCGGCCAGCCGCCAGCCGATCTCCAGCGTGCCTTTCGGGATATGGGGTTCGAGATGATCGACGCGCGCCAGCCCGCAAAAGCCGATCGTTTCGCCGCTCGCCTTTTCTTCCAGAGCAAAGAAACCGAGCCCGGTGCCGGCGATCATTGCATGAACGCGATCGAAAAAGACGTTCGCTTCGTCGCGATCGCGGCGAAACGGGAAAAATTCCATGACGGCCTCGTCGGAGTTGATCTCGTAGACAAGTTCGCGATCCGTTTCGCGCCAGTTGCGGATGATGAGGCGGTCGGTTTCGGCGATGATCATCTGCGGCCTCCGGTTTCAGCGATCCACGCCGGTCTATGGTTTGATGAAATCCGTCTTGCGATAGCCCTGGATGTAGAGCAGGGCGGTCAGGTCGCCATGGTCGATACGCATCCTGGCCTGCGCCGAGACTGTCGGCTTGGCGTGGAGCGCGACGCCGGAGCCGGCAAGCTGAAGCATGCCCAGATCGTTGGCGCCATCGCCGACGGCCAGGGCATCGTCGGCGGAAATGCCGAGTTTGTCGGCGATATCGTTGAGCGCGTCCACCTTGGCCTGCTTGCCGAGGATCGGTTCCGCGACGAAGCCGGTGAGCGAGCCGTTTTCTTCCAGCAGGATATTGGCGCGGTTTTCGTCGAAGCCGAGGGTGGCGCCGATCCGGCTGGTGAAGACGGTGAAGCCGCCGGAAACGAGAGCGGTATAGTACCCCTTCGCCTTCATCGTGGCGATCAGTTCGGGCCCGCCCGGTGTCAACGTGATGCGCCTGGCGATGACATCGTCGACGACGGAAAGCGGCAATCCCTTCAACAAGGCCACACGCTCCCGCAGGGCCGGCTCGAAGGCGATCTCGCCGTTCATGGCGCGCGCGGTTATTTCGGCAACCTTGTCCTTGAGGCCGACTTCGGCGGCCAGTTCGTCGATGCATTCCTGGCCGATCATGGTGGAGTCCATGTCGGCAATCAGCAGTTTCTTGCGGCGGGTTTCCGTTTCCTGGATCACGAGATCGATCCGTTCGCTGCCGATGACCGCCAGAATATTGGCCTCCGCCGCCTGCAAATCTGTATCGTCGCGGAGCGCGATATCGCAGGCGATGCCGTCGGCCAGCCAGTAGAGTCCGGACGCCTTGACGGCTTCGGCCGCCTGCTCGGCGATGGCCGGAACAAGAACGGGGTTTGACGGATTGGCAATAAGCGTGGCAACGAAGGCCATGAGCAGAAACCTTATGAGCAATATCGACGCGATCCTGATAACCGGGCCGACCGCGAGCGGCAAGTCCGCGCTGGCGGTTGAATTGGCCCGTTCGCATGATGGCGTCGTCATCAATGCCGACAGCATGCAGGTCTACGACACACTGCGCGTGCTGACCGCACGTCCCTCCGAGGTCGACATGCAGGGTATTCCGCATCATCTCTATGGGCACGTTCCCGCGGGGCAAGCCTATTCCACCGGCGTCTGGCTGCGCGAGGCCAGGGCACTGGTCAAGCAGCTCCGCGATGAGGGGCGAATGCCTGTGTTCGTCGGAGGCACCGGCCTCTATTTCAAGGCGCTGACGGGCGGGCTTTCCGACATGCCCGAGATCCCGCCGGAGGTTCGCAATCGTCTTCGCGGCCGTTTGCTGGCGGAAGGGGCGGAAGCCTTATACCGCGAGCTTGCGGAGCGAGACGGTGCCGTTGCCGAAACCCTGAACCCGCAGGACGGGCAACGCATCGTCCGCGCGCTGGAAGTGGTCGAGGCGACGGGCCGGTCGATCGCGGCCTTTCAGGGCAAGACCGGACCGATGGTCGTCGATGCGGATCGCGCACGGAAGATCGTGGTGCTGCCGGAGCGGGCCCTGCTGCATGAGCGTATCAACAGCCGTTTCGAAAAGATGCTGGCGACGGGTGCCGAAGACGAGGTGAGGGGCCTGCTGGCGCTGAATCTGCCACCGGAGATGCCGATCATGAAGGCGATCGGCGTATCGCAGATCGCCGCGATGCTGAAGGGTGCGATGACGCGAGAAGAAGTGATCGAGACCGGAGCTGCGGCGACGCGGCAATATGCCAAGCGGCAGATGACCTGGTTCCGCAATCAGATGGACGAGAGCTGGGAGCGTCTGAGCCCGTAAGCGCGATCGTCCGTCAATCCTTGTCGTAGAGGCTGCTCAGCGGCTTCTTCAAGATGCTGTCGCGCAGCGACAGTCCAGGTTCCCGCCGCAGCGACGGCAAAGGCTCCCTTGTCGGCATCGGCCGTGGGCTCGGCGTCTCGTCGCTGCGGAATTCGCGGCGCAGCTCCGCAAGCCTGCTGTCTATCGATGTCGGCATCGGGGCGGTTGTGTGTTGCGCGGTCGTGCGCGGCAGCATGTCGGCGCGATAGGGCTCGATCGATGCCGAACCCGGCCCGGCTTGATATTGGGCCGCCTGTGCGGGCGGCGGGTCGCCGAATTCGTTCCTGATCTCGGCCGCAGTCTCCGCAGGGGCAATATGGTTTTGTTGCAAAGCGCCGACATCGGGTGCTGAAATCGAGCGCATGCGTCCGACGATGGTCCGCAGATCGACCGTATCGGGCGAATCCTCGCTGGCTTTGGCCGTGCTGCCGCTGGCTTTCGGGATTAAGTACTCATCGACGCGGGAGAAGCGCATGCGCATCGGAACGGTAATGGCCTCGCCGAAGGCGATGGCTTCGCCATTGCCTATCGACGACAGGAAGCTGGTCGTCGAGATGGAGGAATTCGGTATGGCCGAGCGGATGATTTCCTGGTCGCGGTCGTTGGCGAGGCGCATGGCGAAGAGCGTCGAGCACTGCGACAGGATCGTCTGGTCGAGTTCGCCCGGGCGCTGGGTGATGATACCGAGCGATACGCCGTATTTGCGGCCTTCCTTGGCGATGCGGGCGATGGCCTGGCGCGTCGGGAAGAAGCCGAGCGTCGGATCGGCGGGAATATAGCGGTGCGCTTCCTCGCAGACGACAAGCATATGGATCGCGCCGTCGCTCCAGAGCGCCAGCTCGAACGCCATGCGGCACAGGACCGAGGCGACGGAATTGATGACTTCGGAGGGAATGCCGGCAAGCTGGAAGGTGCAGATCGGCTTGCCATCGCCCGGAATGCGGAAGATCTTGGCGATCGTCTCCATGATCGTATCGGTGATCGTATTGTTGGAGAACATGAAGTGATAGCGCGGATCGTTGATCGCCGAGATGATGCGCATCTTCAACGAGCGCAGGTGCGGCTTTTCCTGACGGCCTTCGAGCCGCCCGATGCGCTCGTCGATGAGTGCCAGGAGATCGGCCATGCGGTAGGGGATCGGCGTATCTGCCGTCACGGACGACTTTTCGGTCTGTCGGCGCATCAGCGTCGAATCGCTGCCGCGGAAGGCGCGTCTGGCATCCGGAATGAGATCGCGCAGCGCATCGAGCTCTTCGGGCACCGCCGGGCGGCCGCGGAAGACGACTTCGCTGAGCTCTTCCAGCCGCATCAGCCAGAAAGGCAGGTCGAGCGTGTCGGTGTCGATGACGACGGCGTGGCGGGGAAAGGCGGCGGCAAACTCGTTGTGCGGGTCGAGGATCAGCACGCGCAGTTTCGGATCGGCGCCGATCGCCTTGTTCAGCAGCAGCGAGACGGCCGTGGATTTGCCGACGCCGGTCGAGCCGACGACGGCGAAATGCTTCGACAGCATCGAAGGAATATGGATGGCGGCGTCGATGCTTTCGTCCTGGGTCAGTTTGCCGATGACGCAGCTGTTGCCTTTTCCGGCATCGAAGATACGCATGAGGTCGGCCGCGCGGATGCGGTGCGCGACGGCTCCGAGATAGGGATAGGCGGAGATGCCGCTCGAAAACTCTTCCCGCCCATCGGGTCCGATGCGGACCTCGCCCAACAGCTCGACTTCGATGCGGAAGAGGTTGTCCTGTCCTTCGCCCCAGCCCGTATGGTCGGTATTCATGGAGTAGACGAGGGCGGCAACGCGGTTCTTCCCGACGCTGATGGAAATCAGCCTGCCGACCGACCAGAGTTCCGTCAGATCGGTGCCGCCTGCCTCGGCGACGGCGGCAATCGTCGCGCGCGAGCCGCTGCACGCGACGACGCGGCCGAGAAAGCGATTCCCCGGCTTCAATCTGTCGCGGCGGTCAAAATCTCCAGCATTGCCGGACGTCTGCAGATCGTTATTGAGCAAACGGCTACCCCAAGCGTTTAGGGGCCGAAGCATAGAGACGGCGGCTTAACAAAACCCTGTCGGCTACCCATGCTTTTTACGGGGTTATGCTATGCGCACGATTTTTTATTGCTTGACGCGTTGACGCTTCGAAATTTTCTGTCTATCACTTCGCTCCATGAAAAACTCGATCGTTCTTATCGTGGTGGGAAGGCGCATGGGCAGGATGGTGTAACCATCCGGCGATAGCCACCCATGCGCTAGATGACAGGCTCCCCGAGGGGCCTTTTTTTATGCCCGAAATCGAGATTTCATCTTTCCAAACCTCCAGCAGACAGCGGAACAAACGTATGACCGGCACAGATAATCAGGCGAGCGACAATCGAATGACAGGCGCGGAGATCGTGTTGCAGGCGCTCAAGGACAACGGCGTCGAACACATCTTCGGTTATCCGGGCGGCGCTGTGCTTCCGATCTACGACGAGATCTTCCAGCAGGACGACATCAAGCACATTCTCGTTCGTCACGAGCAGGGCGCCGGCCATGCGGCCGAAGGCTATGCCCGCTCCACCGGCAAGGTCGGCGTCATGCTGGTTACGTCCGGCCCCGGCGCGACCAATGCCGTCACGCCCCTCCAGGATGCCTTGATGGATTCGGTCCCGCTCGTCTGCCTGAGCGGTCAGGTTCCGACGACGCTGATCGGCTCGGACGCTTTCCAGGAATGCGATACCGTCGGTATCACGCGGCCCTGCACGAAGCACAACTGGCTGGTCAAGGATGTCAACGAGCTCGCCGCCGTCATCCACGAAGCCTTCCGCATCGCGCAGACGGGCCGCCCGGGTCCGGTCGTCGTCGACATTCCGAAAGACATTCAGTTCGCGACCGGCACCTATACGCCTCCCGAAGCCCACCACGTCCAGAAGAGCTACCAGCCGAAGATCCAGGGCGATCTCAACAAGATCAATCAGGCGATCGAGCTGATGAAGAATGCGCGCCGTCCGGTCATCTACTCCGGCGGTGGTGTCGTCAATTCTGGACCGGAAGCATGCAAGCTGCTGCGCGAACTGGTCGAATTGACCAATTTCCCGATCACGTCGACCCTGATGGGACTCGGCGCTTATCCCGCCTCCGGCAAGAGCTGGCTCGGCATGCTCGGCATGCATGGTTCCTACGAAGCCAACATGGCGATGCATGATTGCGATGTCATGGTCTGTATCGGCGCGCGTTTCGACGACCGTATTACCGGCCGCCTGAACGCCTTCTCGCCGAATTCGAAGAAGATCCACATCGATATCGACCCGTCCTCCATCAACAAGAACGTCCGTGTCGACGTCGGCATTCTCGGCGACGTCGGCAATGTTCTGGAAGACATGGTTCGCCTGTGGCGGGCGCTGCCGCAAAAGCCTGCTGCGGAGCGGCTCGGCGACTGGTGGAGCGATATTGCCCGCTGGCGCGCGCGCAACTCCTTCGCCTATAAGCCGAGCGACGACGTCATCATGCCGCAATATGCGATCCAGCGCCTCTACGAGCTGACGAAGCATCGCGATACCTACATCACGACCGAAGTCGGCCAGCATCAGATGTGGGCGGCGCAGTTCTACGGCTTCGAACAGCCGAACCGCTGGATGACCTCGGGTGGTCTCGGCACCATGGGCTACGGCCTGCCGGCCGCCCTCGGCGTTCAGATCGCGCATCCGGAAAGCCTGGTCATCGATATCGCCGGCGATGCCTCGATCCAGATGTGCATTCAGGAAATGTCGGCGGCGATCCAGCACAATGCGCCGATCAAGATCTTCATCCTCAACAACCAGTACATGGGCATGGTTCGCCAGTGGCAGCAGCTGCTGCACGGCAATCGCCTGTCCAACTCCTATACGGAAGCGATGCCTGACTTCGTAAAGCTCGCCGAAGCCTATGGCGCCGTCGGCCTGCGCTGCGAAAAGCCGGGCGATCTCGATGCCGCCATCCAGGAAATGATCGATGTCAACAAGCCGGTCATTTTCGATTGCCGCGTCGCCAATCTTGCCAACTGCTTCCCGATGATCCCCTCGGGCAAGGCGCACAACGAAATGCTGCTGCCGGACGAAGCGACCGATGAGGCCGTCGCCAACGCGATCGACGCCAAGGGTCGCCAGCTGGTCTGATCGGATGGCCGGGGGCGGCGGAAGCAGCGCCCCGGCCGCCCATCGCGCTGGCATACCGAACAAGAACCGAGGAAACGGAACAAGGATCATGAACGCACACCTTCAACCCACCGGCTCCGCCTATTTCATTTCGCCGGAAACCGCGATGGCGGAAAGCCATACGCTTTCCGTGCTCGTCGACAACGAGCCCGGCGTTCTCGCTCGCGTCATCGGCCTCTTCTCCGGCCGGGGCTACAACATCGAAAGCCTTACCGTCTCGGAGACGGAGCATCAGGCGCATCTTTCGCGCATCACCATCGTCACGCGCGGCACGCCGCAGGTGCTGGAGCAGATCAAGGCGCAGCTTGAGCGCATCGTTCCCGTCCACCGCGTCGTGGACCTGACGGTGCGTGCCCGCGAACTCGGCCAGGAACGGCCGATCGAGCGCGAAGTGGCACTGCTGAAAGTGACCGGAAGCGGCGAAACCCGTGCCGAAACGCTGCGGCTGGCCGATGCCTTCCAAGCCAAGGTGGTGGACGCGACCGTCGAGCATTTCATTCTGGAGATCACCGGCAAATCCTCGAAGATCGACCAGTTCATCGCCATCATCAAGCCGCTCGGCCTCATCGAGGTCTGCCGTACCGGCATCGCTGCGATGAATCGCGGTTCGCAGGGGATGTAAAAGCCGGCGGCGTTGAGGGGTGATCGTATATGAGGCAAATCGGCGCTCCAAATTCCTTTTCCCCTTGGGCGGAAGGTGGCCCGAAGGGTCGGATGAGGGGGATTTTCCGATTTGAGTTCACGAAATTTCGTACTCCTGACAGACACCCCCTCATCCGCCTGACGGCACCTTCTCCCGGAGGGGAGAAGGGGAAACACGGCAACAATGCCTGAGATCGGCGGAAAACCGTGGCATCCGCCAGCGGATATGCGTCTCGGCGCCGCGTTCTTCGTTCGCGGCGATTTCCCCTGGCTCGGTCATTATTTCGGCTCGCAGACGCTGGCGTCGATCCTTTCTCCCGGAATAGGCGGAATCGTCTCGTGGGGCGGCCGTGCCCCGGCGAAGATGGCTGCGCGGATCGCGCGGTTTCGCCGATTGCCGCATTGGCATCTGGAGGACGGCTTCCTGCGCTCCATGGGCCTTGGCAAGGCCGGCGCCATTCCACTGTCCATCGTCGTCGACGATCTCGGCCTGCCTGTCGATGCCGGCCGGCCGTCGCGGCTTGAGCGGCTGATCGAGGGAGCGGGAGATGCGGGCGAACTTGGCCGCGCCATTCGCGAGCAGATCGTTCTCAACAAGCTTTCCAAATACAATCATCTTCCCCATCGCCCGCCCGGCATCGCGCGGACGACGAAGCGGCGCATTCTGCTGGTCGATCAGGTAGTCGGCGATGTCTCCGTCGAAAGGGCACTCGGCTCAAAAGCCTCTTTCGAGAAGATGCTTGCCGATGCGCTCGCCAGCGATGCGCAATGCCTCATTCGAACCCATCCGGATGTCATGGCGGGGCTTCGTAAGGGTTATCTTACAGATGTTGCCTCGAAGGGCGATGCCGTGCTGCTTGACGATGCTGTGTCCGTGGCATCGATCCTTAAAGTCGTCGACGAGGTCTGGACCGTATCGAGCCAGTTCGGCTTCGATGCGTTGTTGCGCGGCCTTCCGGTTCGCTGCTATGCCGCGCCCTTCTACTCGGGCTGGGGCGTGACCGAGGACTACTTCGGCGTCTACACCAAAGCGCTGCTTGTCGGACGCCGAACGAAACGGCGGACGATCGACCAGATCGCCGCCGCCGCGTTCTCGTTCTATCCAACCTATCGCGATCCGGCCGACTGGCACGAGATCGACGTTTTCCAAGCGATGGAACTCATCGTCGCGCAGCAGAAAGCGGCGGCGTAGACTTACAGCATCTCGAGCGATTTCTTCCGCGAAGGCGGTGGGAAGGTGGCGTCGAGGACGCCCCAATCCTCATCTGTCATGTCGATATCCACCGAATCGCGATTTTCCTCGACGCGCTGCGGGTTCGAGGATTTCGGGATCGATATCACGCCGTCACGCTCCAAAAGGAAGGCGAGCGCGATCTGGGCGGGCGTGGCCTGATAGGTCTTGGCGATGCGGATCAGTTCGGGGTGATGGAGCAGGCGCCCCTGCTCGATGGGGGAATAGGCCATGATGGGAATGCCGCGTTCCTGGCACCATGGCAGCAGGTCGTATTCGATGCCGCGCCGGGCAAGGTTGTAGAGTACCTGATTGGCGGCGACATTGCCGCCGTTCGGCACGGAAAGCAGCTCGTCCATATCGGCTACGTCGAAATTCGACACGCCCCACGCCTCGATCTTGCCGGCCGCTTTCAGACCTTCGAAGGCTGCCACCGTCTCCTCAAGCGGATGATTGCCGCGCCAATGCAGCAGATAGAGATCGATGCGATCGGTGTTCAGGCGCTTCAGGCTGCGCTCGCAGGCCTCGACCGCGCCCTTGCGGCTGGCATTGGCGGGATAGACCTTGCTGACCAGGAAAACCTCGTCGCGGCGCCCTTCGATCGCCTTGCCGACGATCACCTCCGAGCCGCCATCGGCGTACATTTCGGCCGTGTCGATCAGCGTCATGCCGAGATCGAGGCCGGTTTTCAGGCTGGCGATCTCGTCTCTGGCGGTCGCGGCATTCTCTCCCATGTTCCATGTCCCCTGGCCAAGTGCGGGAACCAGGATGCCGGAGGGAAGAGTGACGGTAGGGATGGGCTCGCGCATGGTCTTTCCTCGCTGGGGATAATCGAAGGATAGGGGTATTCGACCGGATTTCAATCGACATCCGTCATGTCACGGTGACAAACATCCTGTGGCTTTCGGATGGCTGGCGAACTAATGTCGCACCGCCGTGCGCCGGCCTGTTTCGCGCGCATGAACAAGAATTTGGATGCCGCCTTGTCATGACGCGGTATCCCAGGAGGCATTATGGCGCTGGGAACATTTCTGGCTCTTCTACTTTTCGCATTCACGACCTCGATCACGCCGGGACCGAACAACATGATGCTGTTTGCGTCGGGCGTGAATTTCGGTTTCCGTCGCACGATCCCCCACATGCTCGGCATCGGCGTCGGCTTCCTGTCGCTGCTGCTTGGCGTCGGTCTTGGCCTTGGCGCGCTGCTGCATACGGTGCCACTGCTCTATACCGCGCTGAAATTTGCAGGCGGCGCCTATCTCGTCTGGATCGCCTGGAAGATCGGCACATCCCGTAGCCTGACGGAAAGCGAAGGCTCGGCGCAGCCGATGAGCTTCATGAGTGCCGCCGCGTTCCAGTGGATCAATCCCAAGGCTTGGGTGATGGCCGTGACCGCGATGGCGACCTACACCAACGAACAGCTTTATCTCCTCACGGTCCTTCTCGTCGGGCTGGCATTCGCCGCCGTGAACCTGCCGAGCGTTTCGACCTGGGCCGGTTTCGGCTCGGTGCTGCGCGACTGGCTGGCCGATCCGGTTCGGCTCAAATGGTTCAACATAACCATGGCCGCCCTGCTGGTGCTCAGCCTCTGGCCGATGCTAAAGTAATCCGGAAGAGACAGGAGACTGCCATGTCCCACGGACATTCGCATGATGACGACGATCATCACCACCACGACAATCACTATTCGGACATGCAGGCGCGCGTGAAGGCGCTCGAGACGCTGTTGACGGAAAAGGGGCTGATCGATCCGGCCGCGATCGACCGGATCGTCGAGACCTACGAGACGAAGGTCGGGCCGCGCAACGGGGCTCAGGTGGTGGCGAAGGCCTGGAGCGATCCCGCCTTCGCCGACTGGCTGCGGCGCGACGCGACAGGGGCAATTGCAAGCCTCGGCTTTACCGGCCGACAGGGAGAGCATATGCGCGCGGTGTTCAATACGCCGGAAACGCACAATCTGATCGTCTGCACGCTTTGCTCCTGCTATCCCTGGGCCGTGCTCGGGTTGCCGCCGGTCTGGTACAAGGCGCCCGCCTACCGGTCTCGTGCGGTGATCGACCCGCGCGGCGTGCTGGCCGAATTCGGACTGACGCTGCCGCAGGAGACGAAGATCCGCGTCTGGGATTCGACGGCCGAACTTCGCTATCTGGTGATTCCGCAGCGGCCCGCCGGTTCCGAGGGCATGGACGAGGCGGCGCTGGCGGATCTCGTCAGCCGCGATGCCATGATCGGAACGGCAGTCGCCAAGGCACCGGAGGCAGCGCTATGAACGGGCCGCACGATCTCGGCGGCCAGATGGGATTCGGCCCGGTCGCGCCGGAAGCGAACGAGCCCTATTTTCATGCCGAATGGGAAAAGCGCGCGCTCGGCATCACGCTCTCCTGCGGCGCCTTCGGTGCCTGGAATATCGATGAAAGCCGGCACGCGCGCGAAAATATTCCGCCGGCCAGCTATCTTGCCGCCAGCTACTACGAGATCTGGACCCGCGCCGTCTATGTGCTGCTGGAGCGGCACGGCTTTGCGACCGCCGAGGAGTTGCAAACCGGCCACGCGCTCGAACAAGGCAGAGTGCCGAAAAGGATTCTGAAGGCCGAAATGGTCGATGGCGTGCTGGCCAAGGGCGGCCCCTGCGACCGGCCGGTCGATAGCGATCCGCTCTTTGCCGTCGGCGATCGTGTGCGCACGAAGAATTTCAACCCGACCGGTCACACCAGATTGCCGCGCTATGCCCGCGCCAGGACAGGAGTGGTCGAGGCCGTACAGGGTTCCTTCGTCTTCCCCGACGACAATGCGCACGGCCGGGGCGAGAACCCGCAATGGGTGTACACGGTGGTCTTTGACGGCGCCGAGATATGGGGTGAGGGTGCCGACCCCTCGCTGAGTGTCTCGATCGACGCCTGGGAGAGCTATCTTGACCGCGTGTGAGGTCCCGTCGCCTCTCGCGCAATCGCCCGGATTGCCGAAGTCGGTCGATGGCGAGCCAGTCTTTCCCGAGCCCTGGGCAGCGGATGCCTTCGCGATGACCGTGCATCTGCACGAGAAAGGCCTGTTTGCCTGGAGCGAATGGGCGGAACGGCTGTCTGGCGAGTTGCATAAACCCGGCCGTGCGGTCGATGGCAGCGACTATTTCGATTGCTGGGTAGCGGCGCTTTCCGGTCTGCTGGTCGCGAAAGGCATAGCGGATGCCGATGCGATCCTGGCGTTGCAACAAAGTTGGCAACGTGCGGCGGAGGCTACGCCGCACGGCAAGCCGATCGCGCTGGAGAACGATCCCCGGCGTTAGAGGAACAGGCCCCTCCGGGCCATCCTCGTCCTTCGAGGCTTCGGTCTGCGACCTCCGCGCCTCAGGATAAGGATGGATCGGGTGCCATATTCGGTGAGCGTCATCTTACCGAGATGCGCGAAAGACCAGTCCTCATGGTGAGGAAGCCCAACGGGCCATCTCACCATGAGGGCGGGTGGCTGCTCCCCAAATCTTCATGTCGTATGCAAGTGTTTCTAAAGGAAGGCTACGACGAGAACTGTTTGTAGCACTCGTCCGCCACCTGACGCAGCATGTCGCGCGAAATCTCGCCCGTCACGGCATAGCCAAGGTCGCCGTCGATCCAGTAGAAGGTCTCGACGTCGCCGCTGCTGGCGAAGCGGAAGCTGGTCGTGCTGTTGCCGTTATTGCGTCCCACCAGCACGGTCAGGCGCTGCCCGTTGGCATTTTCATACATGAACAGCGCTCCGGGCGTGCCGTTGATCGGCAACAGCCGCCCGCCGACCAGCTGAAAGCCAAGCGCCTGCAAGCTCGGCACCTTGAGGCCGGCGACATTCATGCGCTTGCCGAGCCAGGTGGCGAGATGCGCTTCCTGATCCGCGCCGACTTCGACGGGATGACGGACATCGCTGGCATAGACGACGAAGGCCGAATGCGCCTGCTGCGGCAATGCCTCGACGGCGGTCAGCTGCAATTCGGGCCGGGCGAAAAGATCGGGGACGAAGCGGCCGGCGGCTGCACCGGCGACGAACAATGCGAGCGAAGCGGCAAGCATCATCAGCCGGCGGTTTCGTTGCGATGGTTTCGCCTGTGCAAAAGGCGTGGTTCCGCTGTGGAACATAATGTCGGCGTCGGTATCCTTCGACACGGCATAGGGCGCGAACATCGCCCGAATATCATCGTTCTGGGCCTGCCATGCCGCAACGGCAGCGGCGTCTTCCGGATTCTCGATGAGCCATGCTTCCAGTTCAGTCCGCTCTTCCGGCGGCAGGAGGCCATCGGCAAAGGCGTGAAGATCCGCTTCGGTCACGGTCGGTTTGCGGTCGTTCATCTTGGTCTCCGAAGCGTGACGACATTGTCTGCATTCAACAGGCTGGTCATCTTCCGGCGCGCGCGCGAAAGGCGCGACATCACGGTGCCGATCGGGATGTCGAGCATGTCGGCGACATCCCGATAGCTGTAGCCCTCGACGACGACGAGCATCAGCACAGCGCGATACTCTTCGCCAAGGCTGTTCAAGGCGATTTCCAGGCGCGATCGCTCCAGTGGATCGTTGTCGCTTTCGGCTGCGGGCAGATGGTCGTCGTCATCGATATCGACGTAATTGCGGCCGCGCTGCTGGCGCAGGCCGTTGCGATAGAGATTGGTCATGATGGTGAGAACCCAGCCGCGCAGGTTCAGGCCCCGCCATTGGCTGCGCCGGGTCAAAACCTTCTCGACGCAATCCTGAAGCAGGTCCTCGCCATCGGCATCCGAGCGGGTGAGGCTGCGTGAATAATGCCGCAGCGAGGGGAGGAGCGCCAACACCTCGGCCTCGAAACTGTCAGGCGCGGGGAAGGCTCCTGCCGCGCCGTGTTCCGAACGATCAGGGCTGTGCGGCATCCCATACGCCCTTGAAGCCGTCGCCGGCGACATCACCCGACTTTGCGTCCTTGACGAAGAAATAGAGCGGCATGCCGTCCTTTGCCCACTGTTTCATCCCGTCCTTGCGGGTAATGATCGAATATGCACCCTCCGCCTTGGCCTTGTCATCGGCCATGAGCGGCGGCCAGGCCTTCGCGCAATCGCCGTTGCAATTGGATTCTCCGGCCTTGTCGTTCTTGAAGGTATAGAGCGTCTTGCCGTTTTCGCCGGCAAGCACCTTGCCCTTGGCGGTCTCGACCGTCTTGACCGGTGCTGCGGCAAAAGCGGCGGTGGCAAAGGCCGACGCTGCTGCGAGCGCGGCCAGGAATCTCACGGTCTGCATGATATCTCTCCTCGGGTATTGGACAATGATAGCCAGGCTTCGCCTTCTGCGTTGCCGGACATGAGACACGAGGGATCGCGATTTTATTCCCGGGCGCGCCGGGTATTTTTTACTGCTTGCTTCCTGCAGCCGAATCCTGCCAATTCGGCCGATGCAATTCGCGCCACAACAAGATGAAGCGCTCAAGGCCGTCGCCAAATGGCTGAAGGAGGGGCGCGCACCGCTGTTCCGCCTGTTCGGCTATGCCGGCACGGGCAAGACGACGCTTGCGCGGCATTTTGCCGAGAATGTCGATGGCGAGGTACTGTTCGCGGCCTTTACCGGCAAGGCGGCGCAGGTGCTGCGCTCTCGTGGTGCATCGAATGCAAAGACCATCCATTCGCTGATCTATCGTCCGCGCGGCGAGGAGGCCGTCGAGGACGAAGAGACGGGCAAGACCTCCATTGCCCCGATGTTCACCATCAATCGCCAGAGCCCCGTCGCCAAGGCGGCGCTCATCATCGTCGACGAATGCTCGATGGTGGACGAAGCGCTCGGCAAGGATCTGATGAGCTTCGGGACACCGATTCTGGTGCTCGGCGACCCCGGGCAGCTGCCGCCCGTTTCCGGCGGCGGTTTCTTCACGAACGAGGAGCCGGATTATCTGCTGACGGATATTCATCGCCAGGCCCGCGATAATCCGATCATCCAGCTCGCCATGCAGGTGCGTGAGGGCAAGGAAATCATGCACGGCGACTATGGCGCCGCGCAGGTGATCTCGAAGAGCGAGGTCACGCAGCCTCTGGTGCTGGAGGCGGATCAGGTGCTGGTCGGGACGAACAGGACGCGGCGGCGCTACAATCAGCGCCTGCGTGAACTCAAGGGTTTTACCGCCGACTATCCGCAGTCCGGCGACAAGCTGGTCTGCCTGCGCAACGATCCCGCCAAGGGGCTGCTCAACGGCTCGCTCTGGCAGGTCATGACCTCTTCCCGGGAAACGACGAAGCCGGGCATCAATCTTTTGATACGCCCGGAAGACGACGACATGGATCGGGGTGCGGCCAAGATCAAGCTGCTGAAGCAGGCCTTCGAGGATGTCGAAGGCGAAATCCCCTGGTCGACGCGCAAGCGCTACGACGAGTTCGATTACGGCTATGCGCTGACGGTGCACAAGGCTCAGGGCTCGCAGTGGAACAATGTGGTGCTGTTCGACGAGAGCTGGGCGTTTCGCGATACGCGCGAGCGGTGGCTCTATACGGCGATTACCCGCGCCGCCGAGACGCTGACGATCGTCCGCTAGGGCGGCTCCGGAGGCATGGGATGGCCGGAAAAGGCCAATGCATCGCCGCGTCACTGCATGGTGGCGCGGATCGAAGGTGCCCATCAAAGTTTTGCATGGGTCGATGTCGGAATCTCGTTGGTTTTGCTGGGCATAATGGCATAGAACGGCTGCTACCGTCCGCTTTGAAAATCAGGGATTTCGATCATGCCCGCCAAGCTTTCCGTGAACCTCAACGCCATCGCGATGCTGCGCAACCGGCGCGATCTTCCCTGGCCGAGCGTCATCGGGCTTGGTCGGATCGCGCTTGCCGCCGGCGCCAGCGGTCTGACCGTTCATCCGCGTCCCGATCAGCGGCATGTCCGCTTTTCCGATCTACCCGATATCCGCGCGCTGATCGATGACGAGTTTCCGGAGGCGGAGTTCAATATCGAGGGCTATCCGAGCGACGAGTTCTTCGATCTCTGCGCGGCCGCCGAGCCAGAACAGGTAACGCTCGTACCCGACGATCCGGCGCAGGCAACGTCGGATCACGGCTGGGATTTTCGCAAGAACCGCGAATTGCTGGTCGATGTCGTTGCCAAATACAAGACTATCGGTTGCCGCGTCTCGCTGTTTGCCGATGGCGACGGCGATGCCGACGCGGTGAAGATTGCCAGGGAAGTGGGTGCCGACCGTATCGAACTCTACACCGGTCCTTACGGCGGCTGCTACGACGACCCGGAGAAGGCCGCCGTCATTCTCGAGGCGCTCGGCAAGACGGCCGATGCGGCCTTTGCCAACGGCCTCGATGTCAACGCCGGTCATGATTTGACCGTCGCTAACCTGCCTGCGCTCTTGAAGCGCATTCCGAAGCTCGCGGAGACGTCGATCGGCCACGGACTGACTGCCGATGCGCTGGAATATGGCATGGCCGAAACGGTTCGCCGCTTCCGCCGGGCTTGTGGTCAGGTGGTTTGATAGCCTGATTTGCGGCTGGTCAGGCGCGTTTGGCTTTGTCGTGCCTTTCTACCCGGCCCTTCATCCTAGCCTTCTCCCCGCACTGCGGGGAGAAGGGACGACAGAGCAATCCCATGATTGCATCGCCCGGTCAGAGTTCTGCTTTAAGCAAAAACTCCCTCGCCCCGCTTGCGGGGTGAGGGGCCATGCTTGAAGGTGCGGTAAAGCAAGCCTCGCCTGACCTTCACCAAAACTCAGCCAGCCAATGCGGCCTTGTGTTCCTCGAAGAAGCTGCGCAGCGTCTGCGGTTCCTTGCCGGTCAGCTTGTTGAAGTCGTTGGTGAGGATGTCGAATTTGCCGGCGCGGGTGTTGGCATCGGCAGAGACGAGCATGTCGACGACGAATTTCGGCAGGCCGGCGCCGGTGAGGCCGGCGGCGAGCTGTTCGTCGTTGACCTGTACGACTTCGAGCGGACGGCCGGCGATCCTGCTGACGACGCTGGCGATATCCTCGACTGTGACGGCGGTCGAGCCCGTCAGCGTATAGGTGGCGTCGTCGGTCGTGTCGGACGCGAGGGCGGCTGCGATGGCGAGCGCGCAATCTTCGCGGCTGATGTTGCTGACGCGGCCGCCGCCGGTCGCGGTGTACCACTTGCCGGTTTCAAGGCTGTGCGGCAGGCCCATCAGATAGTTGTCGAAGTACCAGGCGTCGCGCAGGATCGTATAGCCGATGCCGCTTGCCTTGATGGCGTTTTCCGTGCCGAGATGGTCGGGCGCGAAGCTGACGAGCGAGCTTTCCGGCGCGGGCATGGAGGTGTAGAGAATGTGCTTCACGCCTGCCTGCTTTGCGGCTTCTACCGCGGCCGTTTGCTGCTTCAGGCGCTGGCCGGGGACCGCGAGCGCGTCGGTGCTGATGATCAGCAGGCGATCGACGCCGGCAAAGGCGGCGGGCAGGGTGGCGGCATCGTCGAAATCTACCTTTCGGGTAACGACACCCTTTGCGGCGAGGTCGGCAAGCTTCTCCGGGCTGCGCGTGGCGGCAATGATGCGGCCGGGCGCGACCTTGTATGTCTCCAGCAGGTGATGAATGACGCGCTGACCAAGCTGACCGGCAGCGCCGGTGACGAGAAGAGTGCTGCTCATATGTTTTTCCTTGTTTGACCGCTGCGAATTTGCAAGGGCCTTGTTGCTCTCAAAAAGAGACTAGCGCTAGAATAGGAATTGACTTCATGGTGTAAAGGGGGCAGTTTTTTGGCTGCAAGTTACTAAAAGGGAACCGGCATGGGCACCAGCACCGTTGTCAATCTGCGCAGCATGGATCCGCCATTGCGCGACGTCGACCTCAGCAATCTCGATTTCGGCAACTGTCCGGTGCGCGATCTGATTTCGCAAATCGGCGGAAAATGGTCGGTGCTGCTGTTGGAGACGTTGGCGAAACGCTCGTATCGCTTCGGCGAATTGCGTCGGCTGGTGCCAGACATTTCCCAGCGCATGCTGACGCAGACGCTGCGCGATCTCCAGCGCGACGGTTATGTCGACCGCGAGGTGTTTCCCACCAAGCCGCCGAGCGTCGAATATCGGATGACGGAGCTCGGGCGCTCGCTCTATGTCCCGCTGGCGCAGCTTCTGAACTGGGCCGAAGCCAACCATGAGGCGGTCAGGGCCGCAAGAATCCGTTTCGATCAATTGCCGGACTGAGCCTCGCAGAGTGAAACCTCTCAAGATTGCCATCGTCGGCGCCGGGCCTGCCGGTCTTGCCGCCTCTCTCCTTCTTACCCGTGCGGGTCATGCGACTGATATTATCGAGCGTTTCGACAAGCCGGCACCGGTCGGCTCGGCGCTGATGCTGCAGCCGACCGGATTGACCGTTCTTGAATCGCTTGGCCTTGGCCCGGCAATCCACGCAGCCGGCAACCGCATCGACCGGTTGTTCGGCACGGAGACCCATGGCCGCATCGTCCTCGATGTGCGCTACAATGCGCTGCCGGGCGGCCGCTATGGGCTCGGCGTTCATCGCGCCGCCCTGTTCGACACGCTTCATGACGAGGTCTCCGCGCGACGGCATCCGGTCTATACGGGCCTGCGGGTTGTCGGCGTGGTGGAGGAGGGAAGCAGCAGCTATCTTTCCGTCGAGGGAGGCGAGCGTCTCGGACCTTACGATCTCGTCATCGATGCCAGCGGTGCGCGATCGGAGCTGGCGGCGGTTTCACCCGTCGCGCCGCGTGTTCGAAATCTCGTCTATGGCGCCTTCTGGGCAACGCTCGATTGCCCGGATGGACTGGTGGATCAGGCGGCGCTGACGCAACGCTACGACAAAGCGAGCGTGATGATCGGCGTGCTGCCGATCGGCAGAAGAAGGCGCGATATGCCCAGGCAGGCGGCGTTGTTCTGGAGCCTGAAGGTCGCGGATGCGGATGAGGTGCGCAAGCGCGGGCTCGATGCCTGGAAGCAGACGATCCGTGGTTACTGGCCGGAATGCGAACCCCTGCTGGAGCAGATCACCGACTGGGACCAGCTGACGCTGGCCCGGTACGCCCACCGCACCATGAAGACCCCCTATAGCGGGCGGACGGTTTTCGTCGGTGACGCAGCGCATTCCACTAGCCCGCAGCTGGGGCAGGGCGCCAACATGGCCCTGCTCGATGTGGCGGCTCTGGCGCACGCCCTTGCCGGACACGAGACCATCGAGGCCGCACTTTCGGCCTATGCCAAAGCGCGGCGGATGCATGTGCGGCTGTTCCAGTTGCTGTCGTTGTCGTTCACCCCGTTCTACCAGTCGGACTCCTCCGGGTTGGCGTGGATTCGCGACCGGCTGGTCGCCACCCTTGCCAAGATTCCGCCGGCTCCGCAAATTCTGGCGGGCATCGTTTCCGGCACGCTGGTCGATCCGTTCAACGCGGCCGGCCTGCGGGAATGCGACTGGCTGCGGCAGGCTATGCCGCAGCCGTCGTGATTCAGCCCTTGCGCTCGGTCAGGAAGGCAAGCAGCGCGACGACGGGGAAAGCGACGCCGATCCACGAGGCCATGTTCCAGCCGCCGGCCGCATAGGCCCAGCCACCAAGCGCGGAACCGAGGGCGCCGCCGGCAAAGAAGGTCGCCATGTAGAGGCCGTTGAGGCGGCTGCGATGTTCGGCGCTGAGCGCGAAGATGGCGCGCTGGCCGAGCACGAGATTGGTCTGGACGCCGAAGTCGAGCATGATGCCGGAGAGCGTCAGCGTGACCAGCGCCGGCAAGGAACCGCTACCGGAAAAATGACCGATCACGAAGGCGACGATCGCAAGCACCAGGGCGAAGGCGGTGGCAAGCTTCGTCCAGCCGCGATCGGCAACCCGCCCGGCGATCGGCGAGGCGACTGCGCCGGCCGCACCGGCGAGGGCAAAGAGTGCAATGCCGTTCTGCGTCAGCCCGAAGGCCGGGCTTGCCAGCAGCAGCGGCGTCGTCGTCCAGAAAAGACTGAACGCGCCGAACATGCAGGCCTGATAGAGCGCTCGCCGTTGCAGGACGGGCGTATGCAGGGCCAGATGGCCCATGGAGGAGAGCAACTGCCCATAATGCAGCCTGGTATGCGGCACGCGGGTCGGCAAAACCACGCGCAGTATGACGATCAGCCCGACCATGATACCGGCCGAGATGATATAGACCGCGTGCCAGGACAGAAGCTCGGAGAGGAAGCTTGCCGCCGGGCGGGCCAGCATGATCCCGCAGAGCAGGCCGCTCATGACATTGCCGACGACGGCGCCTCGGCTGGCGTCAGGCGCCATATGGGCAGCGAAAGGCACCAGAACCTGAACCGCGACGGAGGCGAGGCCGATACAGAGCGAAGCGAGCAGGAACAGGGACGGCGACCACGCAAAGGCTGCCCCGACCAGAGCCGCGGCGGAAAGCGCCACCAGCGTCAACACCAGCTTGCGGTTTTCCAGAAGGTCTCCCAGCGGGACGATCAGCAACAGGCCCAGGCCGTAGCCGATCTGCGTCAGTGTGACGATGAGGCCGGTGGCGGCCGGCGTGAAACCGAGCGACTGGCTGATAGGGCCGGCGAGCGGCTGCCCGTAATAGAGATTGGCGGCGACCAGCCCGCAGGCGGCGGCGAACATGAATGTCAGCAGCGGTGAAATGGTCTTTTCAGGGAGCGGCGTGCTCTCCCGTCTGGCGGCGGCAGTTGCTGGCATGACTCGTCCTCGATACGGGCAGGGGATCGGGTCCCCAAGAATTCTATGAAAATCAGGTCAACAGTTTCATGGCCGTCTCCGCGACGGCGAGCATATGTTCGGTTTTGCGGCCGGTCTTTCCGATCACGCGCATGCCCTTCGTGAGGGCAAGCAAGGCGCGGGCGGTGATTTCCGAGTCGATATCTCCGGCAATGGAGCCATCGGCCTGGCCCAGGCGGATAAGATCCAGAATGCGCCGCTCGTCGAAATCGAACGCCACGCCGACGCGGCTGGCGACTTCGTCGTCGAAAAGCACAAGCTCGGTCGCGCTGCCGACGACGAGACAGCCTCGGCGGCCGATCTCGCCACAGGAGGCTTCGGCGAAGAATGTCACCAAGGCGCGCAGCTTCTCGTATCCGTTCGGAGCCTCGGCGAGGGTCTCGTCGATCAATTGCTGACGGACCTGGCGATATCGGCCGAAAGCGGCGAGAAAGACGCCGCGCTTGTCGCCGAACGCCTTGTAGACGCTGCCGGCGGTCAGGCCCATGGCCTCGGTCAATTCGCTGATCGAGGCGGCATGATAGCCGCGCTCCGAAAAGACATTCAGTGCTTCGTCGAGCGCGGAATCCATATTGAATTCACGCGGGCGTCCGCGAAGCTTCGGTGCGATGTCGAGAGTGCCTGTCGTCATGCAGCTCTTTTAGGAAATGATCGTTTCCAAATCAAGCGATTTTTTGCATTGCAGCAAGACTGTCGGCGAAATGGTCATGGTTGGTTGGGCTGCTCGTGTAGCAATGCCATGTGGATTGCGTCCTTGTGGCGTCCATCTATTCGAACGGACTTGCGAGCCAGCCCCTCGCGGACAAAGCCGACTTTCTCATAAAGTGCGATGGCCCGGTGGTTGTCGGCATGAACGCTGAGTTCGACGCGTTCGATTCCGGTCTCGCGCGCGGCGCGCAGCGCCGCTTCCAACAATCGGCGGCCCAATCCCTTCCCGCGATAGGCCGGAATGATGCCCATTCCGAGCTTGCCGGCGTGTGCATGAGAGGCAAACGCATGGCGGCTGATGTCGCACCAGCCGACTACCTCCTTATCAGCAAGCGCGACGAATTGCGGGTTGCCGCTCTCGATCATGCCGAGCACGAAGGCGCGCGTTTCCTCCAGCGGAAACGCTTCGAGTAAGGTCAGGTACTCCCGCTCGCGTGCGACCGTATCGAGCGCCTTGTGAAAGCCATCGATATATTCGGCGGCAATCGGCACTATCCGGATTTCGGCATTCGTCGTCATGGGCGATATCTCGATGCAAAACGGGAGTGCATCGAAAGATATGGTTCACCCTTGAGCTTGTCCATTCGCTTACCAGATTCAGAGATCGAGTTCCCAGGTCTGGCCGTTCAACTCGGGGCCGAACATGCGATGCTTTTCCTCCGCGACGAGCCTGAAGCCCGCCTTGATATAAATGGCTCGCGCGGTATCGAGGATGTCGTTGGTCCAGAGCGAGAGCTTTTCATAGCTGGCATCGCGCGAAAAGCGGATGCATTCGTCGACCAGCAGTTTGCCGAGGCCGAGGCCGCGCGCGGCCTTGTCGACATAGAGCAGCCGGAGCTTGGCGATGCCGTTGCCGCCGTCGGCGATCATGGCGGAGCCGACGTTGAGGCCGCCTCGCTCGGCGATCCAGCACCGGTCCTTCTGCGGATTGAAGTTGGAGAGGAATTTTCCGGCGACTTCGGCCACCAGCCCCTCGAAGCGCTGATCCCAGCCATATTCCTCGCTGTAGAAGCGGCCCTGGCTCTGCACGATCCAGCCGATATCGCCGATGCGGTGGTTGCGGATGATGGCCGGGGAGGCTGTGGTTTCGTCGGCACCGAGCGTATCCTGGATCGTCCGCATGGCGGCGACAACCTGTTCGGGAGCGCCGATTGCGAGCCGTTCGAAATATCCGGCGATCTGTGCGCGGGAACGGCGGACGAATTCCTCGAACTGGCGCTGTCCCTTTTCGGTGACTTTTATGACCTGGCTGCGCGCATCGCTCGGGTCCGGTGTCGTTTCGATCAGACCGTCCTCGCGAAAGCGCTTGACGATGCGGCTGAGATAGGCGGGATCGAGATGAAGGTCGCGGGTCAGTGCCGAGGCGGCGACGCCGCCGCGAAAACCGACTTCGAACAGCACGCGGACGTCCGTCAGCGTGTAGGGGCTGTCGAGATAGGCCTTGTTCAGAACACCGAGAAAGCCGGTGTAGAAGCGATTGAAATCGCGGACGGCATCGATGGTCGCAAATTCGGCAGCAGGGGTCATGACATCGTCTCCTCAGTTATAGGAGACGATGTCCATTATTTATTGGACTGAGTCAAGCAAATTGATTGAGATCAGGCCGCGCAGCTGTTGCTTGCCTTTTCATTCGCCAGCGCGAAGTCGACGGCAGCTTCCGCATGAATCGTCGTGGTGTCGAAGCCGGGCAGGATCAGCGCTTTGGGATCGAGGATGAGGCAGATTTCGGTGCAGCCGAGGATGACGCTATCGGCGCCTTCGGCCTTGGCGCGCTCGATGATGGCGTTCAGCTTGCGGCGCGAATCGTCCTTGATGATGCCGGCGCAGAGCTCGTTGAAGATGATGTCATGCGTCACGGTGCGATCTTCCGCGCCGGGCACCATGATCGAGACGCCGTTTTTGGCCATGCGCTCGGCATAGAAGCCGTGTTCCATGGTGTAGCGCGTCGCCAGCAGAAGCGGCTTTACCCGGCCTGCGGCCTTCAGCGCGGCAGCGGTTTCATCGATGATGTGGATGAGCGGAGCGGAAACGCGTTCGGCAACCTGGGGGGCGATCAGGTGCATGGTGTTGGTGCAGATGAGCACGCATTCGGCGCCCGCGGTCTCAAGGCGCTGCGCCGCGTCGGCAAGACGGTCGGCGGCATCGGCCCAGCGTCCGGCCTTCTGCAGCGCGACGATTTCCTCGAAATTGACGGAGTACATGACCATCTCGGCCGAGGACAGGCCGCCCAGACGTTCCCGGACCATTTCATTGATCAGGCGATAATAGACTACCGAACTCTCGAAACTCATGCCGCCGATCAGGCCAATGGTGCGCATAATTCTGTTCTCCGCTCTTTAGATGTGAATGGAGGAATAGTGCTGCGATTCAGCCGCCGCGTGTTTGCATTTTTGGAAACTTATCAGAGTTTACCTGCAATAGTTTGCGCATTTTCCGCCATACGTGCAAAATGGAGGCGTATGAAACAGGATTGCCGCGAATGCTTGACGAGCGAGATAGAAAGATTCTCGAATTTTTGCAGACCGATGCCGGCATATCCGTCACCGATCTGGCCGATCGCGTCGCCCTGTCGGTTTCGGCCTGCTCGCGCCGCATTCAGCGGCTTGAGGAAAGCGGGCATATCGCCCGGCGCATCGTCGTGCTCGATCGCGAGAAGATGGGCGTCCCGACCACGGTCTATGCCCTCATCAAGACGGCGCATCATGCCGACGAGTGGATCGAATCCTTCCGCAAGGCGATCGGCGGCATTCCCGAGATCGTCGAGGCGCATCGTCTCACAGGCAATTACGACTATATACTGAAGATCGTGCTGCCGCGCGTGGAGCATTACGATGTCATCTACAAGATGCTCGTGCGAAAGATCGAGCTCTTCGACGTTTCGGCATCGATCTCCATGGAGGAGCTGAAAAGCGGCTCGTCCATTCCTGTCGGTTACGCACAATAAGCGTTTCGCAATATCATGGCCGCGCAGGGGTGCCATGCATAAAAGAGAGTTGCTGCCTGTTCTTCTCAACCCTACGTTTTCCACGAAACGTATCCATGAGGTGTTGCCATGCAGGATCATCACGTTGTCGTTGTCGGGGGCGGTTTCGGCGGGGTACAGCTCGTCAACGATCTGAAAGGCGCTCCTGTCCGCGTCACGATGATCGACCGGCGCAATCATCACCTGTTTCAGCCGCTTCTCTATCAGGTCGCAACGACTTTGCTCGCGACGTCCGAGATCGCCTGGCCGATCCGCAATTTCTTCAGGGACAGGCCGGAGGTGACGACGTTGCTTGCCGAAGTCGTCGGTGTCGACAGCGAGGCGCATCAGGTCCTTCTGAAGAACGGGCAAAGGATTTCTTACGATACGCTGGTGCTGGCGACAGGGGCCACCCATGCCTATTTCGGCCACGACGAATGGGAGCCTGTGGCGCCGGGATTGAAGACGCTGGAGGATGCCACGACCATCCGCCGGCGCGTGCTGCTTGCTTTCGAGCAGGCGGAGCTGGAAACGGACCCGGCTGTCCGGGACGCGCTCCTGACCTTCGTCATCGTCGGCGCAGGTCCGACCGGCGTCGAGCTTGCCGGAATCATCTCGGAACTGGCTCGGACGACCTTGCCGAAGGAATTCCGCAATATCGATACTCGCAAGGCGAGGATCATCCTCGTGGAAGCCGGCCCGCGCGTACTGGCGGCCTTCGCCGAAGACCTGTCCGATTATGCGCGCAGGGAGCTGGAATCGCATGGGGTCGAACTCCGCTTTGGCAAACCCGTCACCTCCTGCACGGCGGAAGGGGTGACGATCGGCGATGTTTTCGTGCCGTGCCGCACCATCGTCTGGGCGGCCGGCGTCCAGGCGTCGCCGGCGGCGAAATGGTTGGATATTCCCGCGGACCGGGCCGGCCGCGCTATCGTGGACAAGGATCTGCGGGCGCCCGGCAAGCCGGATATTTTCGTGATCGGCGATACGGCAGCCGTGATGCGCGACGACGGCAGCCCGGTGCCGGGGATCGCTCCGGCCGCCAAGCAGCAGGGCGCCTATGTCGCGAAGGTGATCAAGGCCAAGCTTGCCGGCAAACCAGCGCCCGGCCCGTTCCATTATCGCCATCAGGGCAGTCTCGCGACGATCGGCAAAAGCGCCGCGATCATCGATTTCGGCTGGCTGAAGCTCAAGGGATGGCTTGCCTGGTGGGTCTGGGGACTTGCCCACATCTACTTCCTGATCGGCGTGCGCTGGCGCATCGCCGTCGCCTGGAGCTGGCTGTGGATCTACATCAGCCGGCAGCACAGCGCCCGGCTGATCACGCAGAGAGAAAGCATACGCGAGGAATGAAGAAGGGCGGCGTCAGGCAGGACGTCGCCCTTTGTCCGGTTAGGCCAGCGAGGCGATATCGATGACGAAGCGGTAGCGGACGTCGCTCTTCAGCACCCGCTCATAGGCTTCGTTGATCTGCTGAATGTTGATCTTCTCGATCTCGGCGACGATGTTGTGCTCGCCGCAGAAATCGAGCATCTCCTGGGTCTCCTTGATCGAGCCGATCATGGAGCCGGAGAGGCTGCGGCGGCCGGGAATGAGCGAGAAGGCGTGAACCGGAACCGCATGCTCGGGAACGCCGACCAGCACCATGCTGCCATCATATTTCAGCAGGTTGAGATAGGCGTTCCAGTCGATGGCGGTGCCGACCGTGTTGATGATCAGATCGAAGCTGCCGGCGAGCTTGGTGAAGGTCTCGGCATCGCTGGTGGCGTAGTAATCCTTGGCGCCGAGCTTGAAGCCGTCTTCCTTCTTCGACAGCGTCTGGCTGAGAACTGTCACGTCGGCGCCCATGGCGTGCGCCAGCTTGACGCCCATGTGGCCGAGCCCGCCCATTCCGACGATCGCGACCTTCTTGCCCGGACCGGCCTTCCAGTGACGCAGCGGCGAGTAGAGCGTGATGCCGGCGCAAAGCAGCGGCGCGCCCGCATCGAGCGGGATATTGTCGGGGAAGGAGAGGACATAGCCTTCCTTGACGACGATCGAGTCGGAATAGCCGCCGAAAGTCGGCGTCTTGCCGTCGGCTTCGACGTCGTTGTAGGTCTGTACGAGGCCCGGCATGTAGTGTTCGTAATCCAGGTCGCGCGTGGCGCAGGTCGTGCAGGAATCGACGAAGCAGCCGACGCCGACGCGGTCGCCGACCTTGAATTTCGATACCTTGGAGCCGACAGCCGTCACGATGCCTGCGACTTCATGGCCCGGCACCATCGGATATTTGGAGCCGCCCCATTCGTTGCGGGCCTGGTGGATATCGGAATGGCAGACGCCGCAATATTGGACTGAAATGACGACATCGTCGTCATTCGGCTCGCGACGCTCGAAGGTGAAGGGAACGAGCGGTTTGGACGCGTCGGTTGCTGCATAGCCCTTTGCGATAGGCATGGGAAACTTCCTTATCTTGTCGGACGGGTGGGAGTGGAATTGGGATGGCCGACTATGCATCGGGACGGGGCCACCGCGTTAGAGCGATCCTGCAAGCTTTATGTACGATCCTGCGAATCTAAATGCGCGGCTGCTCTTTTGCTGGCGGCAGAAGCCACCTAGATAAGCCTCGACAGACTCTCGAAAACAATCGGTTGCGTATGACACTGCCCTTCAATCCCAATCAGGAACTCGCGTCCATCGTTGCACGTTTCGCCACGGAGGACGGGGAGTTCGCGACGCCGATCCCCAGCGTCACGCTGCATCGGCAATCGGCGGACACGCCGTTGCAGCACAGGGCTTACCGGCCGGCCTTCGCTGTGGTCGTCCAGGGCCGCAAGTCCCTGACGCTCGGGACCGACACGTTTCACTACGGCGCCGGGCAATATGTCCTGACCGCACTCGATCTGCCGGTATCGACGCAGATAACCGGCGTTGCCAATGCCACGCCCTATCTCTGTTTCGGCATGTCGCTGGAAAGCGAACGCTTGAATGAGCTGCTGTCGCGGGTGAGCGTTCCGCGCCAGGCGCTGACGGCGGACGCGATGCGCGGCCTTGCCGTCAGCCATGCCTCGCCGGAGCTTCTCGATGCCACGCTGCGGCTGATCAGGCTGCTGGACACGCCGGACGACATACCGGCCATGGCGCCCCTGATCGAACAGGAGATTCTCTATCGTCTCCTGACCGGCCCCGATGGGCCGCGGCTGTTGCAGATCGCCACGGCGGAAGGGCAGGGCAACAGGGTGGCGCGCGCCGTAAGCTGGCTGCGCGGCAACTTCGCCCAGCCGTTGCGTATCGAGGAACTGGCCGAGCGCGTCGGCATGAGTGTTTCCTCGCTGCATCATCATTTCAAGGCGGTGACCGCGATGTCGCCGATGCAATATCAGAAGCAGCTTCGGCTTCATGAGGCGCGGCGGCTGATGATCGTCGAGCAACTGGATGTCGGATCGGCCGGCCACCGCGTCGGCTATCAGAGCCCTTCGCAGTTCAGCCGCGAATACAGCCGTCTCTATGGTCTGCCGCCCTTGAAGGATGTCGAGGCCATGCGCAGCGCGGCGGCAGCGGAATAGGCTTCGTCTCTATTTCGGCTTTCGATCAACTGACGGGCGCGTTGCACTCGCCGCCGTTCCAAGTATAGCTGGGAGCGGCGTCTAGCGGTCCCCACAGGCCTTCGAAATGACTATAATCCGATGTGAAGCGGATCGTCAGCGAGCCCGTTCCATACCTGTCGGTCCAAAGCAGCGTATGCTGCCACCCGCCACCTGCCTGGATTTCGGACAGGGAGCCCGTCGTCGTCGTTTCGTCGTCATCGAAGCGATAAGTCCCTGAGATGCGACCTTGCCTGTCGACCTGCAGAGAGGTCTCGACATCCACCAGCCTGCCGCTCGAAAGAAGCTTGCCGCAATAGTGTCCGGTTGGACTGGTGGCCGGCATCGCCGTTGAGCGCGCCGAGGCGGTCAGGGGAGAGATGCCGGCCACAAGGCAAACTCCCGCGAGACCCAACAGCATGCGCCGTCTGCCGTTGGCCACGGAGCCGACCGAAGCTGCGGCGGAGCGCGGTTGCTTGATTTTCATCCGGACATTCCAACGCAAAAGATAAGATGCGGCCAGCTCTAGCCGCCGTGAAGCCGCGCTGACAAGCGCTCTCTTTTTGGCGCAGTGCAGCAACGAATTCCGCTTGACGGGCGCTTTGGCGTCCTGCATAAAGCGCCACGAACCGTACCGTACGGTACGCATTTGGGAGTGGCCATCGTGCTGAGCGAAGTAGGACAGTCGAGCGAGTTTTCGCCGCGCCAGAACGCCGTTCTGGAACAGGCGTTGCGTCTGCTCGTCGACGGCGGCGAAAAGGCGCTGACGACCTCCGGTGTCGCGCGTGCTGCCAATTGTTCCAAGGAAAGCCTTTACAAGTGGTTCGGTGATCGGGATGGACTGCTTTCGGCCATGATCACCTATCAGGCCAGCAAGGTGCGCACCTTCGAGCGCAATGGCGAACGGTTGAACGCGACGAGCCTGCATGACCACCTCGTCATTTTCGCCCGCGATCTGCTGGAAGTGCTGGCCGGCGACGTTTCGCTCGCCTTGAACCGTCTGGCGATCGGCCAGTCCAATCGTGATGGCTCCAAGCTCGGCAAGCTTCTGCTGGAGCGCGGCCGCCGGCAGATCGACCGCCGCGCCAGCGGTCTGATCGACGCCGGCAAGCGGGCGGGGCTGCTGCGCTTTACAGATGCCGACGAGGCATATCATACGCTTTACGGGCTCATCGTTTCCGACCTGCATGTCCGCATGCTGCTCGGCGAGCCCGGTTTGAAGGATACCAGCCGTCAGGCGGAAAAGGCGGTCAGCGCCTTCCTCCGGCTTTACGGCACTGAAAAGGTTTTGGCGGAAGCGGCAGCGACCGTCTGACAATTTAAAATCTGCACCCAGACAAGCAAAGGGAAGGACAAACAATGCGCGTCTATTACGATCGTGATGCCGATCTCAACCTCATCAAGTCGAAGAAGGTCGCCGTCATCGGCTACGGTTCCCAGGGCCGCGCCCATGCGCTGAACCTGAAGGACAGCGGCGCGCAGAACGTTGCGATCGCGCTCAAGGCCGGCTCGGCTACCGCCAAGAAGGCTGAAGCCGACGGCTTCAAGGTCATGACCGTTGCCGAAGCCGCCGCCTGGGCCGACCTGATGATGATGGCGACCCCGGACGAACTGCAGGCCGACATCTACAAGTCCGAAATCGCTCCGCACATCCGCGACGGCGCTGCGATCGCTTTCGCACACGGCCTCAACGTTCACTTCGGCCTCATCGAGCCGAAGGCTTCGGTCGATGTCGTCATGATCGCTCCGAAGGGCCCGGGCCACACGGTTCGCGGCGAATACCAGAAGGGCGGCGGCGTTCCCTGCCTCGTTGCCGTTCACCAGAACGCCTCCGGCAATGCGCTTGAACTCGCTCTCTCCTACGCTTGCGGCGTCGGCGGCGGCCGTTCGGGCATCATCGAAACCAACTTCCGCGAAGAGTGCGAAACCGACCTCTTCGGCGAACAGGTCGTTCTCTGCGGCGGTCTCGTCGAGCTCATCCGTGCTGGTTTCGAAACGCTGGTCGAAGCTGGCTACGCTCCGGAAATGGCCTACTTCGAGTGCCTGCACGAAGTGAAGCTGATCGTCGACCTGATCTATGAAGGCGGTATCGCCAACATGAACTACTCTATCTCGAACACGGCAGAGTGGGGCGAATACGTCTCCGGCCCGCGCATCATCACGGCCGAAACAAAGGCTGAGATGAAGCGCGTCCTCAAGGACATCCAGACCGGCAAGTTCACCTCGGACTGGATGCAGGAATACCGCTCGGGCGCTGCCCGCTTCAAGGGTATCCGCCGCCTGAACGACAGCCACCAGATCGAAGAAGTCGGCGCCAAGCTGCGCGGCATGATGCCCTGGATCGGCAAGAACAAGCTGGTCGACAAGGCCGTCAACTAAGCTTTCGGCGAGAGCTGGAATGGAGGGCCGGGGCGAAAGCTCCGGCCTTTCTATTTTGGCGCCTTTACATGGAGCCATCGTGTCGGCTCGCCATCGAAGCCGCCACCATCGGCTTCGGTCATGGTGATATTTCTCCATCCCCCGGCGCTCAGCATGGCCTCAAGCCACGCGGCGGAAGGGTAGTTGTAATAGCGCCCGAACTTGTCATGTCCTTCTGCTTCCCCCGCCTTGAAGCTGGCGTGGAAAACGCCGGTCGGTTTCAAGGCACGCAGAATGCGATCGAAGACATCCGGCAGGACGGATCTCGGAACATGCAAGAGGCTGGCTTCCGCCCATACGCCATCAAAAGCTTCTGTGGCATCCAGGGTTTCGAAGCGCATGATTCGAACGGGTCTGCCGATGCGGTTTTCAGCTTCTTTGGCGAGTTCGGCGGAACCATCCGTCGGCGTGACGTCGAAGCCGTGGGACAGCATGTAGGCGGCGTCCTGACCACCGCCGCAACCCAGCTCGAGGATGGCTGCCCCAGCCGGCAGTGCGTTGAGGAAAGCGTCCAGCCTCTGTCTCGGCAGCTTGCGGTCGCGCGCGGCGTAAAGGGCTGCGTTGTCTGTGTAGAAGGATGATGTCGGGTCGGTGCTCATGCTGGCTGTCGCTCATTTTTCTTAATTCGAGATGCATGGTGCCAAGCAAAAATGGCGCACACCTGCCGCTCCGGAAACAAATTAGATCCGCATTTGGAACGAAACGCTGTTATTCCTTACTGAGATAGACTACGCGGTCTAAATCCTTGAAATGAGCGTCCAGGGTCAGAACGTCGGCGTCGTGCAATTCGGCGGTGGCGTAGATGATCGCGTCGGCAAGTGCGAGTTTGCGTTTTGCCGAGACTTCGGCGGCGCGGCGGGCAAGGGCGGTATCGAGGGGAGCGATGACGCAGGTGGCGGTGTAGGCGAAGAATGAATCGACCGCGTCCTCATCACGCTCGCGCTCCAGCCATTTGGCAAGTTCGAGCTGGACGATGGTGGGAACGATACATTCGGTTCGCGCAGGCATTTCGCCTTGGAGGCGATCCGCGGCAGGGCCTTGGGTCAGCCACTCGATCCACGTTGAACTGTCAACGACGCGCATCAGAGCCGGTCTTTCCGATCACGGTAATTGCCGGGGCTGGCACCCTTCGCCATGCCCTTGAGGTCGGCGAGCTCGGGTACGGGAATGAGCAGCACACCTTTTCCCTTCGGAATGAAGACGAATTCCTGGCCCGCGCTCCAATGCTGCTGGTCGCGAACCTCCTTTGGGATCGATATCTGAAATTTCGATGAAAGGGTCGCAGTGGCCATTCTTACGTTTTTCCTATCGATAGTCACGATGTAAGAATAACACTTGAAGCGGTAAATGTGTAGGTCTGTCTGAGAGGATCGGCGCGCCGGCGACCAACCGCATGGCGACCATTCCCATGAATTGTTTATCGCCATCACAAACAAATTAGGTCAGCATTGTTGACTTATCTTTTGTTGCGTGATCTTGTGCCGCAAAGACCAAAAATTACGAGGAAACCCCATGTTGAATTGGGAAAATATCTTTGCGACGCGCTCCAGCCGTATGCGCGCCTCCGAAATCCGCGAGCTGCTGAAACTGCTGGAGCGGCCGGATATCATCTCTTTCGCAGGTGGCATTCCCGATCCCGCATTGTTTCCGGATGCCGAGTTCAAGCAGGCTTATGCCGACATTTTTTCAGGTCCCACGGTGAACGCGGCGCTGCAATATTCGGTCAGCGAAGGTTACAAGCCGCTGCGCGAATGGCTCGTCGGTCAGATGGGCGCTCTCGGCATTCCCTGCGAACTTGAAAACGTCTTCATCGTTTCCGGTTCGCAGCAGGGCCTCGATTATCTCGGCAAGCTCTTCCTGTCGCCGAGGGACACGGCATTGGTCACGGCGCCGACCTATCTCGGCGCGCTACAGGCCTTCAATGCCTACGAGCCGACCTACGACCAATTGACGCCGAACGGCAACCGCACGCCGGATTCCTACACCGCAGCCGCCACGAAGGCCGGCGGCAGGGTGAAGTTCGCCTATCTGTCGGCCGATTTCGCCAACCCGACCGGCGAGACGGTCGATCTTGCCGGCCGCGAGAAGCTGCTCGATCTTGCCGAAGAGCTCGATATCGCCGTCATCGAGGATGCCGCCTATCAATCGCTGCGTTACAATGGCGAAGCGATCGCGCCGATCCTGGCGCTGGAAATCGCGCGCAAGGGCAGCATCAACGACACGCGGACGATCTATTGCGGCAGCTTCTCCAAGACGCTGGCGCCCGGCCTGCGCGTCGGTTTCGTCGTCGCCAATGCACCCGTCATCCGCAAGCTTGTGCTGATGAAGCAGGCGGCCGATCTGCATTCCTCGACCATCAACCAGATCGCAATCCATCAGGTCGCCGAACGCGGTTTCGACGCGCAGGTCGCCAAGGTCCGCAAGACCTATAGCCATCGTCGCGATTGCATGCTGGCAGCGCTCGCGAAATACATGCCTCAAGGAACAAGCTGGACGAAGCCGGAAGGCGGCATGTTCATCTGGGTCACGCTGCCGAAGGGCATGGATGGGGCCAAGCTGCTGGCAAGGTCGCTTGAAACGGCGAAGGTCGCCTTCGTGCCGGGTCAGGCTTTTTTTGCCGACGGCTCCGGCGCGAATACTTTCCGCGTCAGCTTCTCCTGCGCCAATGACGAGTTGATCGAGGAGGGCATATCGCGGCTCGGAAAGTTGATCGCGAGCGAGATCGGGGCGATGGCCGCCTAGTCTCAACCTTCTCCCGGAGGGGAGAAGGGCAATGGTATGCGAAATAAAATCGTTGCTGCGCAACTCCTTCTCCCCTCGGGGAGAAGGTGCCGCCAGGCGGATGAGGGGGACCCGCCAAGAGCACGAGAAACCATGAGTTCAAGCCGGCTAGCCCCTCATCCGACCCTTCGGGCTACCTTCTCCCCGAGGGGAGAAGGGGTCTCCTTATTTCGTCAGGTGCGGGCCGATCAGCGAGAGGTCGGCCTCGCTCAGCCTGTCGCTGGCTGTGTTGCGCTGATGCCAGTATGGATACATCAGCGGCGGCAGACTGACGTCGTCGAGCCGCTTGCGCTCCTCGTCCGTCAGCTTCAGCCCGGCGCTGGCGAGATTGTCCTTGAATTGTGCTTCGGTACGCCCGCCGATGATGACCGAGGTTACGCCCTTGCGGCCGATGAGCCAGGCAAGCGCCACCTGCGCCGCCGAGACGCCGCGGCCGTCGGCGATTTCCACCAGCGAATCGACGATGTTCCACAGGCGGTTTTCGTCGCGGATCGGCGGCTCCGTCCAGCCGGCGAACTGGCGCGTGCCTTCCGGCGTTGCCTGATTGCGGCGATGCTTGCCCGAAAGCAGGCCGCCGGCAATCGGGCTCCAGACGAGGATGCCAAGACCCTGGTCGATGCTGATCGGCACCAGTTCGTTTTCCGCGTCGCGCGCTTCCAGCGTGTAGTGAATCTGCTGGCTGACGAAGCGTTCGCGCCTGTCGCGCTCGCTGACGCCGAGCGCCTTCATGATGTGCCAGCCGGAAAAGTTGGAGCAGCCGATGTAGCGGACCTTGCCCTGGCGAACCAGCGTGTCGAGCGCTTCCATCGTCTCTTCCAGCGGCGTCTGGCCATCCCATTCATGCAGTTGGTAGAGGTCGATGACATCGGTCTTCATGCGCTTGAGGCTCGCTTCGCAGGCCTGAATGAGATGCTGGCGGGAAGAGCCGGCATCGTTGACGCCGGGACCCATCGGGAAACGGGCCTTGGTGGCGATGAGCACGCCATCCTTGCGCGGACCGCCGATGATCTCGCCGAGGATCTCTTCCGATGCGCCTTGCGAGTAGACGTCGGCCGTGTCGAGCAGGTTGACGCCGGCATCGATGCACATATCCACAAGCTTCTTGGCTTCCTTGACGCCGAGATCGCCGACGGTTTTTGCCCAGCCGACTCCGCCGAAGGTCATGGTGCCCATGGTGATGGTGGAAATTTTCAGGCCGGAACGGCCAAGCAGGCGATATTCCATCGGTCTATTCTCCTCGATCCCATTATGAAATACGTGCCTCAGAAGATAGCGCCGGACGACGATGGTCAAGATTCAATCATCATACGAACGGCAATCTGTTCAAATTCAACTGTCACAATCATGTTAACCCGCACGTCTAGAGAACCTTCTTACAATTCAGCCGAGGACGTTTTATGAAGACCCCTGTTTCCGCCTTCGCCGGCCTGTTGGCCGTCGCTCTTTTCTCCGGTGCCGCCAACGCCGCCGATCTCGTTCTCTACACCAGCCAGCCGAATGCCGACGCGCAGGCCACCGTCGATGGCTTCATGGCCGCCAATCCCGGCATCAAGGTCGACTGGGTTCGCGACGGCACGCCGCAGATCATCGCCAAGCTTCAGGCGGAAATGCAGGCCGGCGCTCCCGTGGCCGACGTCCTGCTGATCGCCGATACGGTGACGCTGGAGCGCCTGAAGGAAGCCGGCAAGCTTCTGGCCTACAAGTCGCCGGAAGCCGCGAACTACGACGCCTCGCTCTATGATGCCGACGGCTATTATTATTCCACCAAGCTGATCACGACCGGCATCGTCTACAACACCGCCGCCGCGATGAAGCCGGCAAGCTGGCAGGACCTGGTGAAGCCGGAAGCGAAGGGCCTCGTTTCCATGCCGAGCCCGCTTGCCTCGGGGGCCGCTCTCATCCACGCGCAGACGCTTGCCGGCGTCAGCAGTCTCGGCTGGGATTATTATAAGAACCTTGCCGACAACGGCGCGATCGCTTCCGGCGGCAACGGCGCGGTGCTCAAGGCCGTCGCCTCCGGCGAGAAGGCCTATGGCATGATCGTCGACTACATGCCGATCCGTGAAAAGGCCAAGGGCGCCCCGCTGGAATTCGTTTTCCCGACGGAAGGCGTTTCGGCCGTGACCGAGCCGGTCGGTATCCTCGCCAACACCCAGCATGCCGACGCTGCCAAGAAGTTCGTCGATTACGTCTTGTCCGAAAAGGGCCAGGAAGGCTTCCTGAAGCTCGGTTATATTCCGGCCCGCAACGGTACGCCGCTGCCGGAAGGTTTTCCGGCGCGTGACAGCATCAAGGTTTTGCCGTTGAATGCAGCCGATGCTCTCAAGAACACGAATCAGGACCTGAAGACGTTCTCCACCTACTTCACGTCGAAGTAATCCGCCCGGATTTGGAATGTACGGATATGTGCGTAGGGGAAACAGCCAGCCGGCCTGGCTGTTTCCTTTTGTTGTTGCTGTCGTGCTGCTGCTCAGCGTCCTGCCGCTGGCGCGATTGGCGCTGGCCGGCATCGAGGCGCTGCTCAGGGGCGGCACCTACGATCTCATCGCCGACCCGGCTCTTTGGCGCTCGGCGTGGTATACGATCGAAACGGCCGTGCTCGGCACCATCGTTTCCGTCTTGCTCGGTTGCCTCTTTGCATTTTTGCTGACGCTGACGGATCTGTCGGGCAGGGGACTTCTTGGCTTTCTCTTCGTGCTGCCGATGATGATCCCGCCGCAGGTGACGGCGCTCGCCTGGGTGCAGATGTCCGGGCCGTCGAGCCCCTTGCTGAAGGCGCTGCATATCGCGCCGCCGCTCGGCTCGCCGCAGCCGCTCTATTCGGTCGGCGGCATTGCGCTCCTTTACGGTGTTCAGCACGCGCCGCTCGTCTATCTCGCGCTGAGGGCGGGGCTGATGGCGTTGCCGCGCGATGGCGTCGAGGCCGCGAGGCTCTCGGGCGCGTCTGGCCTGCGCGTCTTCCGCGATATCATCCTGCCCTTGTCTCTGCCCGGTGTCATCGCCGGGGCAGCGATCGCTTTCGTCTCCTCCATCGGCAATTTCGGCATTCCCGCGATCCTCGGCATACCCGCCTCGATCTATACGCTGTCGACGCTGATCTTCACGAAATTCTCCAATTTCGGCCCGCGCACCTTCGGCGATATCGCCGTTCTGTCGACGATGATCGCCGTCATTGCCGTTGCCGGGCTTGCCGTGCAGGGCAGGGCCTTGAAGGGGCGCGACTATCGGGTTATCGGCATTTCCGGTGCGACGGCTGCATTTTCGCTTGGCCGATGGCGCTATCTGGCGATGACGGTGCTTTGCATCATCCTGTTCTTCATGCTCGTCGCGCCTTTTCTGGCGCTGGTCGCGGGCGCGCTCGTGCCGGCCTATGGCGTGCCGCTGACCTTCAAGACCGCATCGCTCAACGCGTTCACGGAAATTTTGTTTCGGCAGACCGTGACGCGCACGGCCTTTTCCAATTCGTTATTCCTTGCCGGCATGACGGCGCTCGGCCTGCTGCTGGTGACAGTTCTGGCCGCCTATGCGCTGACGCGGCGCAGAGACATGCTGAGCCGTATCGTCGGCGGCATGATCGAGATTCCGTACTCGCTTCCGGGCATCATCGTCGCCGTCTGCTTCATTCTGGTATTTGCGGCCCCGCTGCCGATCCTCAACATCACGCTTTACGGCACGATCTGGATCATCCTGCTCGCCTATTTCTCCGCGTACTTCGCCGTCAGCCTGAAGCCGGTCATGAGCGCCTTCCTGCAGCTCGATCCGGCGCTGGAGGAGGCGGCGCGCCTTTCGGGCGCAGGTTTCTTCCGCCGCCTCCTGGATATCGTCGTGCCGCTGATTGCGCCGGCCGCGGGCGCGTCGGTGATCCTCGTCTTCCTCATCGCCTGCAACGAACTGACCGTTTCGGCGCTGCTCTGGTCGGCCGGCACGCAGACGCTGGGCGTCGTCATCTACAATCTCGATGATGGCGGCAGCGCCGATCTTGCCTCGGCCATGTCGGTCATCGTCATCGCCATGGTCGTCATCATGATGGTGCTTCTGGAAATCATGGGCAAGCGCCTGCCGAAAGGAGTGGTGCCTTGGCGAAGCTGATCCTCAACCATATCAGCAAGGATTTCGGCACGGGCGGGCGCGCTGCCGTCAATGCCTTGTCGCTCGATGTCCGCGAGGGCGGTTTCCTGGCGCTGCTCGGGCCGTCCGGCTGCGGCAAGACGACCGTCCTTAGGATGATAGCCGGCTTCGAGCAGCCGACGGACGGTTCCATCCATCTCGGCGAACGGCTGCTGGCCGATGCCGCAAGCATGCTGCCGCCCGAGCGGCGCAATATGGCGATGGTATTTCAGTCCTACGCGCTCTGGCCGCACATGAACGTCGCCGACAATGTCGGCTATCCCCTGAAAGTGCGCGGCATCTCGGGCGAGCGCTATCGGGAAAAGGTGCGCGAGGCGCTTGCGACCGTGCGGCTCGGCGACTATGCCGAGCGCAGGCCCGCCGATCTCTCTGGCGGCCAGCGGCAGCGGGTGGCGCTCGCTCGCTGCCTGGTGACATCGCCCGATGTCGTGCTGCTGGACGAGCCGCTCGCCAATCTCGACCGCCATCTCAAGAAGGAGATGGAGGAGACGTTTCGCGAGTTTCACCAGCGCTCGGGCGCCACCATGGTCTATGTCACCCACGACCAGAGCGAGGCCATGGCGCTTGCGACCGACGTCGCCGTCATGTCCGAGGGGCGACTGTTGCAGGTGGCGCCGCCTGCGGAGATTTATGCACGGCCCGAGGGCAGAATGGTCGGCGGCCTCGTCGGGCAGGGCGCCATACTGTCGCTCGCTTTTCCTGATGGCGGGCAGCGCCGCATCGACTGGCCAGCCTTCAGAGGCATGTGGGACCGGCCGCCGGATGCCTCGGGGCAGGCGGATATTCTTGTGCGGCCGGAAGATGTGGTTGGCGATGCGGAAGGTATCGCCTGCCGGGTCGTTTCCGTGCTCTATGAGGGCGAGCGCTATGCCATACGGCTCTCAATGCCGGATGGGCAGATGCTGCGAGCCTATAGTCGGCAGGCGGTCGCAGCGGGCGATGCCTATCCCGTTGCGATCCGTTCGGCCTGGCGGCTTTGAAAAGGCGGGGGACAAGATGGTTGTTCCCTGTCGCCTCCTATGCTTGATTTGCCCGATGTCACGAATGGGAGTCGCGCATGTCCGATCACAACTTTCCGATTTTCGATCTCGGTGCCTTCGAGGTGGCCGGACACGACGAGAAAAAGCGGCTCGGCGCGGAGGTGGATCGGATATGCCGCTCGACGGGCTTTCTGGCGATTGCCAATCACGGCGTCGCGGATGCCGTGATTGCCGGTGTTTGGAAGAAGACGCAAGCTTTCTTCGATCTGCCGGCCGAGGTGAAGCAGCGCGCCAAGACGCTCTATCCCGGCTATCCCTACGGTTATCTCGGTCCGGGGACGGAAGCCCTGGCGAAATCGCGCAATGTCGATACGCCGCCGGACCTGAAGGAAAGCTTCAACGGCGGACCGCTTTCCGTTCCGGCAGGCATGAGCGATCCGGAAGCGCTCGGCTTCTGCTATGCCGCCACCATCTGGCCGGAGGGACCTGAAGGGTTCGCAGAGGCCTGGAAAGCTTATTACAGGGCGATGGAGGATCTGGCGGCCCGCATCATGCGGGTGTTTGCAACTGCGCTCGGCCTCGACGAGCATTTCTTCGATGCCTATGTGGATGCGCCGATCAGCGCGCTGAGGGCGTTGAACTATCCCGAGCAGCATGTGCCGCCGGAGCCGGGCCAGCTTCGCGCTGGCGCGCATACCGATTACGGCAGCCTGACGATCCTCCTGCCGCAACCTGGCTCGAAAGGGCTCGAGATCATTGCTCCGGATGGCAACTGGACGCCGGTGCCGCCTGTCGAAGGGGCTTTCGTCATCAACATCGGCGACCTGATGGCGCTCTGGACCAACGATCGCTGGGTCTCCACCGTCCATCGCGTCGTCAATCCGCCGCCGGAGGAGGGCGGCATGCAGCGCCGCCAATCCCTGGCCTTCTTCCATCAACCGAACTGGTTTGCCGAGATCGCCTGCCTGCCTTCCTGCCTGAAAGCGGGCGAGGAGCCGAAATATGCGCCCGTTCTGTCGGGGCCGTATCTGATGGGCAAGTTCAAATCGACGGTGACGCCCAAGGCCGGGTGACGCCGGCTGCATGAGCCGGCTCACGTTTCTTTTCATAAATCGGAATGCTTCATGTCCCTGCGTCTTGCGACCTTCAATGTCGAGAACCTTCTGACCCGTTTCGATTACACCGGTTTTCGCAATCAGCTGCGTCAGGATCGCGTGCTGCAGCTCTTCGATGTCCGCAGCGAGGAGGTTTATCAGCAACTGGAAGCGGCGCGCGTGGTCGCCGCGACCGACGATACCAGGCAAATGACGGCGCTTGCGATCGCGGACGCCGATGCCGACATCATCTGCCTGCAGGAAGTCGACAACATGGCCGCGCTGCAGGCGTTCGAATATGGCTATCTTTACCGCATGGTCGGCAATGGCTATCGGCAGAAATTCCTGATCGAGGGCAATGACAGCCGCGGCATCGATGTGGCCGTGATGATGCGCGAGGAGACGCGGGACGGCCAGCCGATCGTGCTCAACGACATCAAGAGTCATGCCATGGTGACTTACGATCATTTCGGCCTTTTCAACGATGAACTGGCGGAACTCGGCCATCATTCGGAAGACAAGATCTTCAAGCGCGATTGCCTGGAGCTGCATCTCCATATCGGCGGCGTGCCGTTTTCGCTCTATGTCGTGCATCTGAAATCGATGGGACCGGCGCGCGAAGGCATGGATGGGCGCCACACGACCATGCCGATCCGCCGGGCAGAGACGATGGCGGTTCGGCACATCATCGAGAGCCGGTTCGGTGCCGGTCACACGGCGACGAAGAATTTCGCCATCTGCGGCGACATGAACGATTATCAGGAATGGGTCGATGTTATCGGCACGCGCCGCACCGGCTATCGTTTCGAACCGCGCAACGAGGAGAGCGGCAGCGCGCTCGATATCTTCACACGCGACGGCTTCGTCGAGAACGTGATGCGGCGGCGGGACGCGCTCGACCGCTGGACGCTCTATCACGCGCGGGGGCCGCAGGAGCAGAGGCTGTGCCAGCTCGACTATATCTGGTTGTCTCCGGCTCTCGCGCGCGCCAACGCGACGCGCTCTCCCGACATCATCCGCTCCGGTCAGCCCTTCCGCACCATATTTCCTCCGGGGCAGGATGTGGAGCGCTATCCGCGCGTCGGCTGGGACAGGCCGAAAGCGTCCGACCATTGCCCCGTTGTCATGACACTGGATTTGATATGAGCGTTTCAGAACAGAACGACATGGCCGGCTGGCCGCCGGAGGGAGCCGTGTTTCCCGTTTCCCGCATCGATCTTACCATCCTGCCCGGCGAGCATCCGTTCCATCTGCGCGAGCGGGAAGCGGCACGCGCGAACTGGGCCAGGGAGATCGCTGCCAATCCGGCGCTCTTCGATGGCCGCATGATCTTCCAGCACCGGCTTTCGGTTGCCGACGGCGTGGTCGAGGGGGAAGCCTATCTGACGCCCTTTTCGACGTTTCTGTGGTGGCGAAAGCAAAGGGAGCCGGGTGGCTTTCACCTTTTCGCCTTTGCCGTCGCGGTTTCGTGCGATGGAGCGATCGTCGCGATCCGCATGGCGCCGCACACGGCCAATCCCGGCCAGGTCTATTGCGCCGCAGGATCGATGGATGAAAATGATATCGTCGATGGCCATTGCGATGTCGAGGGCAACATGCGCCGCGAGGTGTGGGAGGAAACCGGCCTCGATCTGAATGATGCGGTCGCCGAGCCCGCCTATTACGGCACTCATATAAAGCGCTCGGTCACGCTTTTCCGCGTTTTCCGCTTTCCCTGGTCGGCAGAGGACATGCTGCGCCGCATTGAAGCGCATATGCTGGTTTCCGAGGAAGACGAGATCGATGGCGCCGTTGCCATCCGATCGGCCGATCCTTCGGCGCATCATTACAGCGCCGCGATGTTGCCCATTCTCGCATGGTTCTTCGGCAGGCAGGCATAGCTTGGGCTTGCGCAAGGGGCGCTTGCCGGTATGGTTAAATCCGAAAGCATGATGGAGGCGGGATTGGCGCGCAGCTACAGTGTCTATGATGTGTTCACCGATACCAGGCTTGGGGGCAACCCCCTGGCGATCATATACGATGCAGAGGATCTGAGCGATGAGGCCATGCAGGCGATCGCCAGGGAGATGAATCTCTCCGAGACTGTATTCGTGCTGCCGCCGCAAAATCCGGCTCATACGGCCAGTTTGCGGATATTCACGCCCGGCCGCGAACTGCCTTTCGCCGGTCATCCGACCGTCGGCACGGCGATTGCGCTGGCCGAGAAGGCTCATGCCAGCCACGGTGGCGATATCGATCTTGTTTCCGTGCTGGACGAGCGTGTGGGGCCGGTGCGCTGTGCCATCAGGCTGCGACAGAACAAGCCGAGCTTTGCCGAATTCGACCTGCCCAGGAAATCGCAGCAGATCCTGCTGCCTCTCGACAAGGCCGATATCGCCAATGCACTCAGCCTGAAGATCACCGAGATCGGCTTCGAGAATCACGTTCCGTCCATCTGGAGCGCCGGAGTGCCGTTCCTTCTGGTGCCGGTGCATGATGTCGGCGCGGCCGAACGGATGGAATTCGATGCGCAGCTTTGGGAAAAGACGGTTCCTTTCGTCGATGGCGCGCTAGCCTCGGCCTTCATCTATTGTCGTGGCGGCGTCAATCATGTCGCAAAGTTTCACGCGCGCGTCTTTCCCGTCGGTATGGGAATCGTCGAAGACCCGGCGACGGGTTCCGCCGCTGCAGCAATGTCAGGAGCCATCAACCAGTTCGATGCATTGCCGGACGGACATCATCCCTTCATCATCGAGCAGGGCATAGAGATGGGCCGGCCCTCGCTGATTCACCTGCATGTCGACGTCGACGGCGGGCAGATCGCCAATGCACGGATTGGCGGCCAAGCGGTGCGTATCGCGTCCGGAATTCTTGAGCTTTGATTTTATTGAGTTTTCGGCGGAAGCTGAAATTTTTTTGACAAATAATCAAAGAAAATTCGTCTGGCCGCTGGACAATCAAACCGATCCTATTTATATGCCCGATCACGCCGCCAGCAAGCGGTGCGGGTGATTAGCTCAGTTGGTAGAGCAGCTGACTCTTAATCAGCGGGTCGTAGGTTCGAGCCCTACATCACCCACCAAATTCAACTATTTAGCGCTGATTTTTAGGCCGTCATTTCACACAAATGGCGGCGTTTCACATTTTACGCTTTCTTCGTTCCGGCCGATGGCGCCGATTGCTTCCTGCGCGGCAAGGTAGTGCTTCCTTACAACCGCCCCGGCCTTTCTCTTGCGAGCGGCCGGCCGCCTCAATGCTCTTCGGTTCGATCTTCCTTTTATGTGACGGCCCAGCCATGTGAGCAAAAGTCACGGCGGTTTCGCGAGGCTGTCGAGCGGTCGCGCCGCGGGTTCCTGACGAATGCGCAAGATCGCGAGGAAAAAGGCCGGATAGCCGGATAGAGGTGCCGGACTCAGTGCAGATGCAGCAGGAACATGGTTGGCGCCGTGAGGGACATGGTAAAGAGGAAGAGCGATATCCCGTATTTCAGTCTTCTCATCCGCCGCGTTTTGATGCCATCCCAATCGTAGCCCATAAAGTATATCCCCCTGCGTTGCATGTTTTTCATCGATACCGGGGAATATCCTATGGATTGTTTGCGCGAGGCTTGCCGAAATATTCGGGATGATTGGAGTGAATGTCCGGGGTTTACTCCAGCAATTCCTTGTCGAGGCGACCGCTCTTGTATTGGCGGCTGCCGTGGCGCAACGTCATTCTCGGCGCACGCGGGCCTTGTTCGCAGTGCATCGAATAATCTGCAATATCTGACGATTTTTACTCGCGAGAGCCAAGCTCGGCAGTCCTTCTTGGACGCCTGTAACGCGGCCTCTCTGCCACTCTATTCTAATGACAGGGGCAGGCGGGCCGATGTAGGAAGCGGTATCGTGTGGAGAACTGCCGTGACCGCGAGGTTCGTCGTCAAGCCATCGCGTCCGCTCGGTTTTTCGGGCTTGCCCGGACGAGTGGCGCGAACAATGCTCGGGCTTCCACGCATCTCCTCTCCGGAGAAGGCGATAATCGCCAGGCAAGAGCTCTCGTGACAACGACTCATGTGTATCGGCAGATCGTGCAGTCACCTGACGGACATCACGACTACCTTCGGTGGCACGAATTCAGTGCCTCTTATGCCCGCCTTCCATGACGCTGAACACGAAGATGGCAGCCAGAAGCAGCATCAGCGCATAGTCGAAAGCGGTAAGCAGATGAAGCAGTTCCATGATGTTTCTCCTCCCAGAGAACACGAACCAGAACAACCGCTAGTATGTTCCTCCCTGCGGCATATGCCAAGTTTTTTACATCCTGCGGTGCAAAAACAATGTTGTGCAAGGCACAATAACCACTTGTTTGCAAAAGCATATCAGCATCGTGTTGACCGCCGGCGCTGCCGTGGGCAGCGGTATGCCCGGCAAGCGTGTTGTCAATAAATTTTATAGAGTATATCGTTATCTCTCTTGCGCGAATTATGATTGCTCGACGGACACAGGATTGGCGCGGCGATCGATCTGGAGGGAGTTGCTATTGACCATTGGCTCTGACCGTCCGGCGGCCGATCTGCCGGTGATCGCTATTGTTGGCGGCGGCGTTTCCGGAGCTGCGGTCGCCTTCCATCTGCTGCAACGGCTGCCGTTATCGCCCGGTCAGATCTTCATATTCGAACCGCGGGAGCGTCTGGGGGCGGGGCTTGCCTACGATACGCAAGATCCCGCTCATCGCATCAATGTGCCGGCGGCGAAGATGAGCCTGTTGCCGGATGATATCGAACATTTTCAGCGTTGGCTGCAGGAAAGGGATGCGCTCGCCGATGACGAGGCGGCGGTAGCCGGCAATGGCGGCCTTTTTCCGCGACGCTCCGTTTTCGGCAGCTACGTCAACAGCATGATCCGTCCGTTCGTTGAGGATGGACGGCTGGTTCACGTCAGGCAGCGCGTCGAGCGCATCCTGAGGGCGGGTCGCCGCTGGATGATCGTGGATGCGGCGGGACAGCGTGTGAATGCGGACATTCTCGTCATCGCCACCAGCCATCCGTCGCCCTTGCCGCCGCAAGCGCTGCAGGATGCGCTTGCCGATCATCCGCGCTTCGTTCCGGACCCGACACGGCCGGATGCGCTCACCGCCATCCGCACGAACGATCGCGTCTTGATCGTCGGCAACGGCTTGACCTCAGCCGATGTCATAGCCTCGCTCGAACTGCGCGGTCATCGGGGACCGATTACCGCAATATCCAGACGCGGCTTGCGTTCGCGCGGCCATGCGGCGGTGAAGCAGGAACCGTTCGGCGATTTCGCCGGCCGGCCGTCGAAGACGGCGCTCGATCTGCTGTGTCGCGTTCGGGCCGCGATCCGCAGAGGGGAGCAAGAGGGGCGCAGCTGGCATGCCGTCATCGATCAGGTGAGGGCGCAAGGGCTGCATTTGTGGCAGGCATTGCCCATCGGCGAGCGGCGCCGTCTCGTCAGGCATTTGCGGCCCTTCTGGGATGTGCATCGCTTTCGGGTGGCGCCGCAGGTGGAGGCGTCCAGCGAGCGGGCGATCGCCAATGGCAGGCTTGAGGTACTGGCGGCTTCGGTTGCGGCCGTAACCGCCGCAGGTGGCTTCATTGATTGCACATTGCGGCTCAGCCGGTCGCAACGGCGTGTCGGCAAGCAATTCGATGCGGTCGTCGTTACCACCGGTCCGGGGCATCGCGGCATTCTGCAGTCTCAAGCCTGGATCGATGAGCTGTCGAAGGCCGGATATCTCGCCATGGACGCGGCGAGCCTGGGGTTTGCCTGCGATATGCGATCGCGTGCGCTTGCCGCCGATGGAACGGTTGTGCCGTCCCTGTTCATTTCCGGGCCGTTGGCCCGCGGCACCTTTGGCGAACTCATGGGGTTGCCCGAGGTGGTCGAGCATGCGGTGCTTGTCGCCGAACAGGTGGCCGGCGCGATTGCCGACCGCAAAGGGGACGAAGGGAAAGCATGTTTGGATAGTAGCGCCGCCTGAATCCAAGAAAAGCCGCAAATTCGTTGCTTAGACGATACAATTGCCTAAATTTACTCATATAAACTATACAATTTGTGAGTTACTGTCTTGTTCGCAACGGGTTGCGGGATTACTTCGGCAATCCATGCTGGCGAGACCGGCCGGTTGGCTCTCCTTTGAGCCATGCCGGGTTTTCAATAATCGACTTTGCAGTAAAGCGGACGGCGATGCTTACGAAAAAAGGAAAATACGGACTGAAGGCGCTGGTGGATCTCGCCCGCCTCGGCCCTGGCGAGACAGCGTTCATCAACGATATCGCGTTGCGCAACAATATTCCGAAGAAGTTTCTCGATACCATCCTGCTCGAATTGCGAAATGCTGGCGTCCTGCGCTCGAAGAAGGGACCGGGTGGCGGTTATTCGCTCTCGCGTCCGGCATCGGAAATCCGCATCGGCCATGTCATTCGTACCCTGGACGGCCCGCTGGCGCCGATTCGCTGTGCCAGCCGCACGGCCTACGAAGCCTGCGACGACTGTTCCGATCCGGAGCGCTGTCAGGTACGGCGTTCCATGACGGAGGTGCGCGACGCGATTGCCGAGATTCTCGACAACATGTCGTTGGAACAGTTCGTTGCCGGCGGTTCCGACATCGGTCTTCCGGAACGGGAAGACCGCCGCGCTTCGCAGATCGGCTGATCGCTTCCCCGCTTCAGCCGCCGGTCAGAGCAGCGAGCTCTTCGGCGGCTTTACGCCGTTGAGATGGTAATTGCCGACGATGGTGTGTGTGCGCCGCGCGGAATCACGCAGCGTGTGAATTCGGGCATTGCGCCAATGGCGATCGAGGTTGAGCCCGATACGGGCCGACATCATGCCGGCAAGATCAAACAGCGCATTGGCTGCTTCCATCGCGATATCGGCCGTAACCGTCACGGCTGCCGCGACAGACAGTGCGGCATCGACGACGTGATCCTCGGTGAGATTGATCTGGGCGGCGTCGATCCTGCTGCCGGCGCGCTCCACGATGGCTGTCGCCGCTTCGATCCGGATGGCAATCCCGCCGATCCTCGTGACGGTCAGCGGGTCGTCCGCGGCCCGCTCGAAACCACCGTCAGCCGATGGCTGCGACTTTACGAACGCCATGGCCGCCGCCAGCGCGGACCGGGCGATGCCGAGGCTGATGCCGGCATGGGTAAGCTGGTTCACGCAATCGATCACCGTTGGCTGGGCCAGCTTGTCGCGATGCAGGAGCACGGCATCGGCATTGAGGTAGACATCGTGCAGAATGGTCGTGCCGTCTCCAGACGTTCTCTGGCCAAAGCCATCCCAATCGTCGATGATCTGGATGCCTTCGGTATTCCTGGGCACGACGGCTGCCACGAGTTTCTTGCGGTCGTCCGGAACGAACAGGGCAATCCAGTCCGAAAACAGAATGCTGGCGGAAGGCGAGCTTCGGCCGCTGAGGCGAAAGCCGCGCCCGTTCGATGTCAGATGCAGCGCATTTTGATCGGTTCCGCCGATGCCGGGTTCGGAAAAGACGCCACAGAATCGGTCGCCTATGATGGCCCGGTCAAAAAGGAAGGCTCGCTGATCCTCGCCTCCGCCGATCCGCACCGCCTCCAGCACATGAAAATGCGTCTGCAGTATCTGCGCGAGGGAAGGGTCCGCCTCCGCCAGAATGGCAATGACCTCGGCAAGAACGCAGTTTGAAATATCGATGCCGCCATGCTCCGAAGGTACGGAAATTCCGAGCAGGCCCGATTGGGACAGGGCCTCGACCTCATCGTAGGGCAAGATGCGGTTGATGTCGCGATCGCTTGCCTGCTGTGCGAAACCGGTTGCGAGCGAACGTGCGATATCGAGCGCTTCCTCTTCGCTTTGAATAGGATGCGCGGGCTGCCTGACGTGTTCGTGCAACTGTGAAACAGTTCCCATTCACCACTCCTCGGCCAGCTCCAGGTCGATTGTCCCTGCTTATTCGATCCGCGCTTCTTTCAGCATAATAGGTGGAGAATGCAAAAATTGTAAGCGCGCAGCCGAGACGCCGTGGCCGGGCAGAAGACCTGCCTTTGGTCGTTTACCGGTTGTAACGCCGCCGAAAGCGGCTCGGGATGCCGCCTTTCGGGGTCGTTGAACTTCTGTTTCCCTGACGCGGATCGAAGATGCGCCACGCGGAAAAGCAGAGCCTCCGCGACATCTCTTCGCCGCAGCATCTTCGACCTTGTTTCGCTCCGATAAGAAAGCACTTGCTAGAGGCGCATTTTCGCGCTTTCATATACGACTAAATAAGTAGACAATGGCAACATCCCGCCGCCCGATAGCTTTTGCGAAGCAGTTCCGTGGCGGCCGATTGCAGGCATCCGGCATTGGATCGGAGTTGGATCTGCGTATCGCATCTTTCTTTCAGCGGAGGGAATTCCCGATTGAAGGAATGCGTCGAGTTGAGAACCGAAGCGGTTTCCGTGCGTTCTGTCAGCCCTCGTGTATCGGCTGCCGGCATCCGAAATCGGAGTTCGTGTTTCTGGGCCTGTAAACGTGTAGCCCCAAGAAAGGTATGATCGACCACCTCTCGCCCCAGGAGTTGATATGACGGTTCAGGGATTCTTTTCCGCCAGGACAAATGCGGCGCAGCCTTACGCGATGCCGCGCATCGCCGTGGTCGGGCGTGGCTTTTCCGGCATGATGATGGCGATCGCCCTAATGAAAGCAGTGCGGTTTCCCTTCCATCTGCAGCTTTTCGATCCCAATTCCAGCGTCAGCGGCGGTCAGGCGCTGGCTTCCGGGCATAGCAGCGAGATCCTCAACAGCCGCGTTCGCGACCTTTCGGTTTCGGCCGGCGATCCGGACGATTTCAATCAATGGCTTTGCGGCAATGCTCCTTTCCGGAGCGCCGTTCCCGCCGCCATCCCCGGCTTCCTGCAGATCTTCGTGCCGAAGAGCATTTTCAGCGACTACGTCTATCAGCGCTTTTCTGAAGCGTTTTCGTCGCGGCGCGACGTTGCGGTGCAAGTCAGTAGCGAGATGGTTTTCGGGATTCGCCGTGTGCGCGGCGGTCGCTTCGTGGTGGAAAGCGATGGCGCCGCCAATGCGCCGTTCGACATGGTGGTGCTGGCGACCGGCTACGGCGTCACCGATCAGGAATCCCAGGCCGGCGATCTCGCGAATGTCCCGACCACCGTGCGCGCGCGCCGTCTCGTATCGCGTCCGCATACGATCCTGCTCGGCAGCGGACTGCGCGTCGTCGATCGGCTGCTGCAGATGCGGGAAAGCGGCTATACGGGGCAGATCACCATAGTCTCGCGGCGCGGCTTCCTGCCTCAGAGCCACACGCGGAACAATGCCGATCCCGTCTTCCCCGCCGATGAGATGCCCGGCAAGCTCAGCGAAATCGTTCGCTTTGTCCGCAAGGCTTGCGGCGAGGCGGAAACAAACGGCCAGAGCTGGCAATCCGTCATGAACGGCTTGCGCAAGCATGCGCGGTCGCTGTGGCGTTCCTTGCCGGCCAGCCAGAAGCAGCAGTTCAACCGGCATCTCAGGGCGCTCTATGACAGCCACCGCAACCGGCTGCCCGAGGCGCTGCATGTTCGCCTGAAGCAGGAACTGGCCGAGGGCAATACCCTGCTGCGGCGCGGTCATTTCATCCGGCGCACGCCGACCGGGCTGATCCTGAAGCCTGCAGGCCGGCAAGAGACGGAACAGCTCTATGCCGACGATGTCATCGACTGTCGATGCCAGGCGCCCGATCTGAATGCTCCATTGCTGCGGAGCCTGATCGACACCGGTCTCGCTGTGCCGGATGAACTGGGTCTCGGTCTTGCCGTCGAGGCGACGGGCGCGCTCGAGGTGAATGGGCGCACGACGGAAGGGCTCTTCGCCATCGGCCCCCTGGGGCTGGGCAGTCTTCCCGACATCGATCTGGTGCCGGAAATCGTGACGCAGGCCTATGCGGCAGCGGAAAGCGTCGCGGAGCGCTTCCATCCGCAATGCAAGGCAGTCTAGCAGCTCCGCCTTTCTCCTTGAGGTGATAAGGGCAGAGATCATTCATCGTTTCCATTGGAGGTGCTATCGAACGGCGGGAAAATAGCGGCTTGCCAATAGTTATGTAATAACGTAACAAATTGCCACTCCCAATGTCGAACCCAAGGACAAGCGAAAGCGCCCATGACATCGCCGTTGCCCGATTCCGCTTTCTATGAGATGAATAGCCTTGATGGTGCCGCCTTCGGATCGATCCTGCTGGCGGCTGAAAAGGGAACACGGTGCGGATTACCCATCAGGGGCCAAAACCGTGGCTGCCCCCGCAACTGTAAGCGGAGAGCGCGTTCGCAGCATGCCACTGGCTTTATGCCGGGAAGGCGCGAACGGGTTGTGACCCGCGAGCCAGGAGACCTGCCATCGACGATATCAACCGCAACGGACGGGGTGATCCGATGGAAAATCAGTGGTTGGGCGGGGACGCCGTTGCGTCCGTTGGCCCTATCTTGACTTTGCCTCCGGCGAATTCTCCGGGAGGCATTTCATGGACAAGGAAAAAGAGGCGACGCACCGGATTACCGTGTGCACGAACTGCCGTCATGTCGGCAAGCCGTGCCGGCCCGGTCTCGATCTCCTGAGGCATCTGCAAGCCGCCATTTCTCAGGCGGGTGCGATGCTTTCCGACGATTTCAGCCTTGAAGGCAGTGTCTGCATGGCAGGCTGCGAACGGCCCTGCACGGTCGCTTTTCAGGCGACGGCAAAGGCGACGTACCTCTTCGGCGACATAGAGGACGCTGCCGATATCGGCGCGCTCGTTTCCTTCGCGCGGCTGTATCGGGATCGCCCCGATGGGCTGACGCGCGAAAGCGAGCGGCCGCGAGCGCTCAGCGGCAAGACCCTGGCGCGCATCCCGGCGGCCATTGTTTCGGCGGAACGCCGATCGGTCGCGCTGCAATAGGAGCCGATCATGTCCGAACGAAGCGCGCGATTGGACGCCGACGGCGTCACCTGGGGCCCACAGAAGGGCATGCCGATCATCAGCGGCATCAATCTGTCCGTCGAAGCCGGCGCCCGGCTGGCCATTATCGGTCCGAACGGGGCGGGCAAATCGACGCTGTTGCGTTGCCTCTATCGCGGCGTCAAGCCGCAGCGGGGCGTGGTGAGGCTCGATGGCGTCGATCTCTGGTCCATCGGTCCGAAAGAAGCGGCGCAACGGATTGCCGTCGTCCCGCAGGAGACGCCGGGAGATTTTCCCTTCAGCGTGCGCGATGTCGTGCTGATGGGGCGCATTCCGCATCGCAAAGGCATGGCGCGCTGGAGCGACCGGGATCACGACGTCACGACCAGGGCTCTCGCACGCCTGGAGCTGGAGCCTCTGGCGCTTCGTCAGTTCGCGTCGCTGTCGGGCGGCGAAAAGCAGCGGGCGCTGATTGCCCGCGCATTGGCGCAGGAGCCCGAACTCATCGTTCTCGATGAGCCGACAAACCACCTCGATATCCGGCACCAGCTCGAGATTCTCGAGCTTCTGAAGGGGGTGGGGCCGACGATCATCACGACGCTGCACGACATCAACCTTGCCGCAGACTTTGCGACCCATGTCGCCGTTCTCGATTGCGGCCGGCTCACGGGGCATGGCGAGCCGGCCGAGGTCCTGACGGTGGAGCACGTATCGAACGCATTCCGTGTCGGCGCCCGCCTTCATCCGGCCGACAGCGGTCCGCAACGTTTTTCCTTTTCCCTTCGATAATCCGATCATTGGAGCCCTTCATGTTTTCCCGCATATCCTTCTCTGCCGTGGCCTTGCTCGCTGGAAGCCTGCTTGCGGGCGCGGCCCTTGCCGAGCCCGTCACCATTCGCAGCTGCAATCGCGACGTGACTTTCGACAAGGCGCCCGAGCGCGCCGTCTCGAACGACGTCAATCTGACCGAAATGATGCTGGCGCTGAAACTTCAGGATCGCATGGTCGGCTACACCGGCGTTTCCGGCTGGAAGACGCTGGACGAGAAGCTGCGCGAGGGTGTCAGGGAACTGCCGGAACTGTCTCCGAAATATCCGAGCAAGGAGGTGCTGCTCGGCGCCAATGCGGATTTCTATTTCGCCGGCTGGAATTACGGCATGAAGGTCGGGGGCGAGGTGACGCCGGAGACCCTGGCGCCCCTCGGCATCAAGGTTTACGAGCTGACGGAATCCTGCATCTTCGTCATGCAGAAGAACAAACCGACTATGGACGACATGTTCGTCGATCTCCTTAATCTCGGCAGGATCTTCCGCGTCGAGGACAGAGCGCAGGCGCTGGTTGCCGGCTACCGCAAGCAACTCGGCGAGATTCAGGCGAAGATCGGTCACATCGACAAGCCGACGCGCGTTTTCGTCTATGATTCCGGTGAGGAGAAGCCATTCACATCGGGCCGCTATGGCATCCCGACGGCCATGATCGAGGCCGCCGGCGGCGTAAACGTCATGGACGATGTCGAGAAGAGCTGGACGGAAGTCTCCTGGGAGCCGGTCATCGAGAAAAACCCGGAAGTCATCGTCATCGTCGATTATGGCCAGGTGACCGCCGCGCAGAAGATCGCTTTCCTTAAGGGCAACCCGGCCTTCAAGAATATCGATGCCGTGAAGAACGATCGTTTCGTCGTGTTGCCCTATGTGGAGGCGACCCCGGGCCCGCGCAACATCGAGGCCATCGCCGCCCTGGCGAAGGCTCTCCACCCGAACGCGATGTGATTATCGATAATGCCGATCCGTCCAATCCATCATTGGGCGGATCTCCTTCTCAAGATTCGAGCATGCGCCTCAACCTCTCCATCCTCATTCCCTTGCTTGCCATAGGCTTCATCCTGTCGATCACCGCCGGGGTGTCGCTCGGCTCGGCATCCATTCCGTTTTCCACCGTCTGGTCGATCGTCGGCAACAAGCTGCACGCCGGCACTTTTCCGGTCACATGGTCCGGCGGTCAGGAAAGCATTGTCTGGGATGTGCGTTTCCCGCGGGTCGTGCTGGCGGCGCTCGTGGGGGCGGGGCTTGCGGTGACCGGTGCCGTGCTTCAGGCGTTGACGCGCAATCCGCTGGCTGACCCGCATCTTCTCGGCGTCTCCTCGGGGGCGGCGTTCGGCGCCATTCTGGCGCTGCTGCATACCGGCCTGATCCTGGGCCTGCTGACGGTGCCGCTGTTTGCCTTTGCCGGCGCTCTGGTCGCGACCGCCGCCGTGGGGCTGACGACGCGCCTGACGCGCTCCCGCTCGGCCGATCGGCTGGTCCTGTCGGGAGTGGCCGTGGCCTTCGTGTTCACGGCGCTCGGCAACCTTCTGATCTTCCTGGGAGACCCGAGGGCCGCCAATACCGTCGTCTTCTGGATGCTTGGCGGGCTGGGGCTGGCGCAATGGCAGCACCTCGTCTATCCGGCCGGCATATTGCTGTTTTGCCTTGCCTTGCTGCTTCCGAAGACGCGGGAGCTGAATGCGCTCGCCATGGGCGATGAAACGGCGGTCACGCTCGGCATAGCCGTCACGCAGTTTCGCCTGCTGCTCTTCGTCGTCACCGCGCTTCTGACCGGCGTGATGGTCGCGTTCTCGGGTGCCATCGGTTTCGTCGGGCTCATGGTGCCGCATTTCGTGCGGCTGATCGTCGGCGGCGACAATGTTCGCGTCGTGCCGTTGAGTGCGACGTTCGGCGCGCTGACCTTGATCTGGGCCGATATCGTCGCCCGGATGATCATGGCGCCGGAGGATATGCCGATCGGTATCGTCACCGGGCTTGTCGGAGGCGTGGCCTTCATCCTGATCCTGCGAAAGGGGCGGGGTGTGGATTGACCCATTGCCAAGACCTTTCTCCGGCCTATTTCCGGGCAGGCGATGATCGGCCCGATACCTCGTCTTAAGGAGGAGGCGGGCGTCATCCGGCTTCGGCGGGGTTAAGGGACCGGATAAGGCGTAAAATGCCTTTCTGTCGCCTTTCTTTGTCTTACAAGGCGTACGCGTAAAGACTATGAAATTCGCAATCACATTACAGGACGATCCGGTTCTCCATTCTCTGCGGTGATTTCGGTCATCCACTGCCTGCGACTTATGTGCGACGAGGAGCTCTGCTTGCGCCCGCTGAAATTCCGTCTTTTTCTGCTGCCCCTTTTGCTGCTGGGACTGAGCGCCATCATGGCCGCCGCTCCGCTGGCCGAAGGGTATGCCGTTGCGCAGGATCAGCAGTCGGCACAGCCATCGCAGCAAACGGATCAACAACAGCCGGCGCCGCTTGCCAACGGACTTCTGGATGCCGCGGTTGCCGATCTTGCCAAGGCGAAAAAAGCCTACGCATCGCTCCAGGACGAGGCAAAGCAGCCTGGAATGGATGACGAAACGCTGGTGGCGCTGTCCGGCAAGGTCGATGATTTCAATCGCTCCGTTACGGCAATTTCGACACGCCTGCAGCCCCGCACGGCCGAGATCGACACGCGACTGGCACAGCTCGGCGCTGCCCCCAAGGAGGGCCAGCCGCCCGAAGCTCCGATCGTCACGCAGGAACGAGACAGGCTCAACGCCGAACGCTCCCAGATCAGCGCCGTAATCCTTGATGCCGACAATCTGACGGGCGAGAGCAATCGGCTGTCGATGCAGTTGATGGAGATGCGGCGGAAGCTGTTTGCCGAGACGCTATTCAAGCGGACGGATATCTCCGCTACGACATTTGGCGATGCGGGGGCGGCTCTCGTCGAGGAGGGCATCAAGTTCAGCGGTGCCGTAACGAGCTGGATCGGCTTCGTGCTGAAGGCAAAGCTTGCGTCGTTCCTTGCGGCGGTCTGCCTGTCGATCGGCGCGGCGCTACTGTTCCTGGCCGGCGGGTATCGGCTGTTCCGCCGGTATTACGTGCAGGACGAAACGATCGAGAACCCGCCCTATATCAGCCGGCTCTCCGTCGCCTTCTGGTCGACGTTGATCCGCACGCTGTCGCTGGCGGCGTTTCTCGTCACCTCCTTCTTCTTCCTTTCGAATTTCAATGTGCTGAGGCCGGATATCGCGCCGATATTGGCGGCGCTCTTCGGCTTTATCGGCCTCGTCTATTTCGTCGGGCGCCTGAGCAACGCCGTCTTCGCGCCGTTCCGTCCGCATTGGCGCCTCGTCAAGTTGTCGAACAAGGGCGCGCATTCTCTGACCTGGTGCCTGCAGGCCATGGCGGTGGTCAACGGGCTGGACTACGTCTTCGACCGCATCAGCGAATCCATGGGTTCGCCCGTCGTCGTCACCGTGGCGAAGAGCTTTCTTGCCGCACTGCTGATCGGCCTCATTCTCATTGCGGCCTCCTTCGGCTCGCCGATGCTTGCCAAGAATGGCGATCCGGACGCGCCCGGGCGGCGATGGCCTCATGGCATGGCCATCATCCTGCGCGTTCTCGGCATATTGGTGATCTTCATCTCGTTCATCGGCTATGTCGGGCTGGCCCGCTTCATGGCCACGCAGATGATCGTGACCAGCGCCGTCATCGCGACCATGTATCTCGGCTTCCAGCTCGGCAAGGCCGTCTCCAAGCAGGGCGTCTTTGCCGAAACGATCATCGGCCGCTTTCTGGAAAGCCGCCTGGCGTTCGGCGAAGTGGCGCTCGACCAGGCCGGCCTGATCGCCGGGCTTGCGACCTACGCGGTCGCCCTGCTGACGGGTATTCCCCTGATCCTGCTTTCCTGGGGCTTCCATATCCAGGATCTGGAAGTCTTCGCCTACCGGCTGTTCACCGAAATCAAGATCGGCAACATTTCGATCTCGCTGCTCGGCATCTGCGTCGGCATTCTGCTCTTTGCCGGAGGCTATCTGGTCACGCGCTGGTTCCAGCGCTGGCTCGACAGCAACGTCATGGCGCGCGGGCAGGTGGATCTGGGCGTCCGCAACTCGGTGAAGACGGGTATCGGCTATCTCGGCATCGCGGTCGCGGCGATCATCTCCATCTCGGCTGCCGGCATCGACCTGTCGAGCCTGGCTTTGGTCGCCAGCGCCCTGTCGGTCGGTATCGGTTTCGGCCTGCAGAACATCGTGTCGAACTTCGTCTCCGGCCTGATCCTTCTGGTCGAGCGGCCGTTCAAGGTCGGCGACTGGATCGTGTCGGGCACGTCGGAAGGGATCGTCAAACGCATTTCCGTGCGCGCAACCGAAATCGAGACCTTCCGCAAGCAATCGATCATCGTACCGAACTCGGAACTCATCAACGCTTCCGTCGGTAACTGGACGCATCGCAACAGGCTCGCCCGCTCGGAAATCCCGGTATCGGTCAGCTATGACGCCGATCCGCGCAAGGTCATGGACATCCTGCTGGAGCTTGTGCGCGCGGTTCCCAAGGTTCTCAGGAATCCCGAGCCGCATGTGGAATTCCTGCGCTTCGGTCCCTCGTCGCTCGACTTCGAAATGCGTTTCTACCTGTCCGATCTTTCCGACGGCATGGAGATCCGCAACAATCTGCGCATCGAAATTCTGAAGCGGTTCAAGGAGGAGGGGATTTCTATTCCCTATCCGCATCAGGAACTGCATATCGTTCGCGACGGCAGATCGGGCAGGCATGCGGATCTTGCGGCCGATGAGTTGACGGATTCCGCCGACGGCCCGCAGGCGCCGGCGGAAGACGACAGGCAGGAACCTCCTGCTTTGCCGACCGCAGAAGATGCATCCGAGGCGAAAGCCACTGGCCGACGCCGCGGCAGGACGACGGCGCAATGATCCGGGTGCCGGCGAAGGCGCTTGTGTGACCATCGCGAACGGGAGGCATGCGGCGCGAAAGCACGCCTGCCAGCGCGCGGCCATCTCTTCATCTCCGGGAAACCAGTCGGCTTAACAAATACGCAAAGCCTTTGTTCTAGAAAGATTATCGAGGGGATGATTTTTCAAAACAGGTTTTCATTATGCCATTTCTGGGTGTTTCCGGAATGCAATATTCCGGTGCGTCGCTCGCCGGGCCGCGCATTCTGCTCGTCGAGGATTCCAATCTCTTTACGTCGATGATCGGCGCGAGGCTGAAGGAGCTTCTGGACATCGATGTCGAGATTTGCCGCACTTTCGAGGAATTGCAACTCGCATACGACAAGTCGCCTGAGCCGATCAAGCTGGCGATCTCGAACATGAATCTGCCCGGAGCTGAAAAAGGAGAGGCCCTGGCCTATCTGCTTGACCTCAGCATCCCCACGATCGCTTTTACCGGCACCTTTCTGGAAGGCATGCGCGACGAACTGATCGCCAAGGACGTGGTGGATTATATTCTCAAGGACAACGTGTTTGCGGTCGACATGCTGGCGGAGTCGATCTGCCGGTTCCTGACCAATCACCGTCATCACGTCCTGATCGTCGACGACAGCGCGACGGCGCGCGCCCTGCTGTCGAGCCGGCTGAAGCGTTATAATTTCCGTGTCAGCGTCGCGGAGAGCGGCGCCAAGGCGCTCGAAATCCTGAAAGCCAATCCGGATATCGGCCTCATGGTCACGGATTACAATATGCCCGACATGGACGGCTTCGAGCTGACGCGGCGCATTCGCTCCACAACCGGCTCGCACGAGCTGCGCATCATCGGCGTATCCTCATCCAGCAACCGGCTGCTCTCGGCCCGCTTTCTCAAGGCGGGCGGCAACGATTTCATCCTGCGGCCGTTCATCGACGAGGAATTCTACTGCCGCGTGAATCAAAATCTCGATACCCTGCTACAGATCCGGGCGGCGCGTCAGGTCAGAGACGTCGCCTAGTTCCTGCGCAGTTGGCTAAGGTCGATGTCGGGAAATGTGAGGAAAAATCATTTTTATGTAAATCTCCGCAATCTATGGTTCCAATTTTTTCACGAATCCTGTTCAGGATGGCGGGAAAGGCGGTTTAGGCAGGCCTGCGATTGACTGAATATTCATGCATCCGGGGATGCGGGAGGAATTGAAGGGAAATGGTACTGCATGCGGGATCCCTTAGCGGTGGCGTTGGCCATCGCAACGGCAGCCAGAAGATACTTCTGGTCGAGGATTCACGCATGTTTTCGGCCGTGCTGTCGCACCGGTTCGAAACCGAGCTCGGGCTTGCCGTCATCCACTGCTCCTCGCTGAAGATGCTGAACATGGCGCTGGCCGATGCAAGTCTCAGCTTCACCATGGCGGTGATCGACCTCAACCTCCCCGACGCCGCTCATGGAGAGGCGCTCGACGTCGCCGTCGCCCACGGCATTCCGACGATCGTTTTTACGGCATCGTTCGATATGACGACGCGCAACCGCATCATGGAGCGCAGCGTCGTCGACTATGTGCTCAAGGATGGCGAGTTTGCGCTCGACAATCTTGTTTCGTCCGTTAGGCGTGCCATCGCTAACCGATCGACGCGCGTTCTGGTTGTGGATGATGTGCCGTCAGCCCGGCAGATGCTGACGGATCTGCTTCACGCCCAGCAGTTCAAGGTTGCAGAAGCCGGCACGGGTGTCGAAGCTTTGGCGATGCTCGAAGCGTTCGACGATATCGAGGTGGTCGTTACCGACTATAACATGCCGGACATGAACGGCCATGAGCTGACACGCCGCATTCGTCATCGCTTCGGCTCGGACCGGATGCGGATCATCGGCATTTCATCTTCCAACGATCGTTTGCTGTCTGCGACCTTTCTGAAGGCGGGCGCCAGCGACTTCATCTATCGCCCCTTCGTTCCGGAAGAACTGCAGTGCCGTATCGCATTGAATGTCGAGACATTGTCGCAACTGAAGCAGTTGCGTGCGGCGGCGGCGAGCGACTATCTGACGGGTCTCTATAACAGGCGCTATTTCTACGATCACGGCCCGCGGCTGGTGAACGAGTGTCTGCGCCGCCGGCGTCCGAGCTCGGTTGCGATTCTCGATATCGACCATTTCAAGAATCTGAACGACACTTATGGGCATGAGATCGGCGATCAGGTGCTGAAAGCCGTTGCCGGCAGGCTTCATGAGCTTCTGGATGGCACCGACAATCTGCTTTCCCGCCTCGGAGGCGAGGAGTTCGCCATTCTTTTCACGGAAATGGATTCGCGCGCCGCAACCATGCTGTGCGACGAGGTTCGCCTCAGTCTGGCGGATCTGAAGGTTCATGCCGACGACGAGGAGCTGTCGGTAACGGTTTCCATCGGCGTGGCCGAAATCGGCGGATATGAATCCTTCGACAATTATCTCAACGCTGCCGACCAGTTCCTCTACATGGCCAAGCACAATGGCCGCAATCAGGTCTTTTCCGACGTCAAGATGACGGAAGAGGCGGCCGAATAGGCCGCCTTCCTCGATCTGATTGCCTTTGTTTCCCGTCTCAGACGACGATGCCGGTTCGGTTCGTCGACATCGTGAGCTTGCGCTCGGCGCGCTCCTGCTGTGGCGATCGGTTGTACAATTCGCGATAACACTTGGAGAAATGCGACGCGGATACGAAGCCGCAGGCGACCGCCACTTCCACGACCGGCATGGAGGATTGCACGAGCAGGTGACGGGCGCGATCCAGCCGGATTTCGAGGTAGTAGCGGGCCGGCGAGCGGCCCATCTCCTGCCGGAAAAGTCGTTCGATCTGACGGCGCGACAGACCGGCGTCGTCGGCGATTTCCAGAAGCGACAGCGGTTCGGCAAGGTTGCTTTCCATCAATTCGATGATCGAGAGGACCTTGGCGTTCTGCACGCCCAGGCGGGCCCGCAGCGGCAGGCGCTGGCGATCATGCGGGCTGCGGACACGATCGGTCAGCTGCTGCTCGCAGACGCGATTGACGAGGTTTTCGCCAAAATCCTGGCCGATCAGGTTCAGCATCATGTCGAGCGAGGCCGTTCCGCCGGCGCAGGTGTAGATATTGCTGTCGACCTCGTAGAGATCGGCATAGACCTCCGCCTGCGGGAAGGTCTCCGAGAAACCCGGCAGGTTCTCCCAATGGATCGCGCAGCGCTTGCCGTTCAACAGGCCGGCCTGGGCAAGCACATGGGCGCCCGTACAGAGGCTGCCGACCGCGACGCCGCGATTATACGTCTCGCGCAGCCAGGCATTGACCGATTTGTTGTGGAACTCCTCGACATAGATGCCGGAACAGACCAGCACCATGTTCGGGCGGTTCTCGCCGCCGAGATAGCGGCGCTCATCGGCGAGGGAGGAATTCACCTCCAGTCCGATGCCGCTGGAAGAATAGACTTTCTGACCGTCCGTGGAGGCGAGCCGCCATGTATAGGCGGGATAGCCCAGCATGCGATTGGCTATCCGCAGCGTCTCGATCGCGGCGGAAAACGGCAGCATGGTGAAATGCGGAACAAGGAAGAAAACCAGGGAACGCGTCTTGATCGGGGTCTTGCTCATAATGTGAAAATCCCATGCTCCGGGGCCGTTGCGTATTCCTTGCGTCAAATACGGCGGCTCGATGGTCTATTAGCGACATTGGCATGGATAATCGCGGCCGCAAAGAGATATTTGCGCCTGCTCTGAAAAATGCGGCTCTGGAAGGGGAGGTAGAGGGGAGGCAGGCAATATGCTTGAGCAGCTAAATATATATGGGGGCAGTTCTCAAGATTAAATCGAAATGCGCGTCTGGAAGCAGAATGTTCAAAAGGCGACACTCGTTGGGGTTGAGCGTCGCCTTCCGCGTTCAAGGTCTGCCACGATCATCGCATGGCCTGCGAATTTTTGCCTTCATTTGCGGCCGGCCACCCCAGATCCTTGCGAACGTCGTCGGAAAGCGACTCAAGTTCGCGAAGCGAACGCCATTGATGCCAGTGGCGGGCAATGCGCGAGAAGAAGGGCACGTAAGCATTGCCGGACGGCAGCGCATTCGGCAACCTGCCGCTATGTCTATAACTGATCGTTGTCATTTCCATGTTCCTTTCTGTGTCAACCGCTCAAAATGTCACGTCTACGAGCGCAGATATGGATCCGGCGCACTCATCAATCAAACGAATAGATCTTATAGCTGCCATTAGTATTCTTGAACGAAAGCACCTTGCCCGGCTTTCGCTCGGCGGTGGTCAAAGTGCGATCCGGCGGAAGGCCGCGCGCATTGACGTCATCGATCAGATGCGCGGGAAAATGCGCCGCGATCTCATCCAGCGTATGCTGGGCCATTCGTTGAATCTTCCGGACGTGCAAGAGGGTGAAAAGACGAGAGGCTTCCCTGAGTGCGGTGCCAGCCATGATTTTTACTCCTTACGGCTGTCTGGACGAGTTTCCATTACGGCTAATATGATGCTTCGTTGACATTCAGACAAATGAAATGATATGGTGCTTAAGATCAGAAAAATTGAAAGGTAGCCGATATGACCGCTCCGTTTCGCCGGCCCATACCGTTGCTTGACAATGAAGTTCTGCGCACCTTCGTCGCGATTGCCGAGACGGGAAATTTCTCCACCGCCGCGGATGCCGTCTTTCGCACGCCATCGGCCGTTTCGATGCAGATCAAGAAGCTGGAAGAGCAGCTCGGCGTGATGCTGTTTCTGCGCGATGCGCGCTCCGTGAGCCTGACACAGCACGGCGAGATGCTGCTTTCCTATGCCCGCAACATTCTGGCGCTCTCCAACGAGGCGGTGTCGCGCTTCATCATGCCCGAGCTGAGCGGTGTGGTCCGGCTCGGCGCTCCCGATGATATCGGCGAGCGATTGTTGCCGACGATCCTGAAGAATTTTTCGGAGAGCTATCCGGGCATCATGGTGGATGTCGTCGTCGATATGAGCATCCAGCTCAAGAAGCGCATCGAGGAACAGCGGCTTGATCTTGCGCTGATCAACTGTGCGACGCGACCCTTCCCGACGGAAGGGGAGGTCATCTATACGGAGCGTCTCGTCTGGGCTGGCGCCAAGTGCGGCACGGCCTATCGCCGCGATCCCCTGCCTATTTCCATCTGGGAAGAGGGCTGTATCTGGCGTTCCGAGGCGATGGCGCAACTGGAGCGGCATAAGCGCCCCTACCGCGTCTCTTATCTCAGCGCTCATACGATGGCGCAGCGCGCCGCCGTGGTTTCGGATCTCGCCATTGCGCCGTTTCCGCGGTCCTACGTCACAGAGGATATGGAAATCCTCGGTCCGAATGAAGGTCTGCCGGAACTGACGCCATTCGATATCCGCCTGCTGACGGCATCGCAGATGACGGGGCCGATGAAGGCGGTGGCCGACAGCATTCGTCAGGCCTTCATCGAGATCGGACGCAAGATGGCCGCGTGAACGGCGGCCGTTTGCATCTCACTCGCGGCTGCGGCGACGCCTGCGGCCGCCGCCTTCTCCGCCATCATCGGAAACCTGCTTGCGCTCCGGCAGAGTCACGACCTTGGAGAGTTCCGGGAAGCTGTCCACCTTGTTGGGCAAGGCCATGGCGTAGACGAAATGCTCCTGAAACTTTGATTCAAGCGCCGTCTCTATCTTCTCGATTTTCCTGACGGTTTCCTCGATCTCGCGGCGATGGCCGCGATTGAGCAGCGCCATGCGCGCGCCGGTTCCGGCAGCATTGCCGACGGCCTTCACCTTGTCGAGCGAGCAGTCGGGGATAAGCCCCAGCACCATCGCGTATTTCGGATCGATGAAAGTACCGAAGGCGCCGGCAAGGCCGATGCGGTCGACATGATCGATACCCTGCTTGTCCATCAGCAGCTTGACGCCGGCGTAGAGTGCGGCCTTGGCCAGCTGGATGGCGCGGATATCGTTTTGCGTAACCGTGATGCGCGGCTCGCCATCGCGCAGCAGGTAGGAATAGGTGCGGCCATTCTGCAGGATGCGCGGCGAGCGCGCCGCCATTGCACCGTCGACCACGCCATCTTCGGAGATGATGCCGGTCAGGAACATTTCCGCCACGACCTCGATGATGGCGGAGCCGCAGATGCCGGTCACGCCGATCTTGGCTGCGGCGTCCTCGAAGCCCGGCTCATCCGACCATGGCTCGATGCCGATCACGCGATAGCGCGGCTCCAGCGTCATGGGATCGATCCGCACCCGCTCGATCGCACCCGGGGCCGCGCGCTGGCCGCTGGAAATCTCGGCGCCCTCGAAAGCAGGCCCGGTCGGCGAGGAGGCGGCGACAACGCGATGGCGATTGCCGAGCACGATCTCGGCATTGGTGCCGATGTCGACCAGCAGCATCATCTCGTCCTGGCGATGCGGTCCCTCGGCGAGCGTGGCGGCGGCGGCATCGGCGCCGACGTGGCCGGCGATGCATGGCAGCATGTAGATGCGTGTCCCGGCATTCATCGGCAGTCCGATCTCAGCCGATTTCAGATGCACGGCACCCGAGACGGCGAGCGCGAAGGGCGCGCCGCCAAGCTCGGTCGGGTCGATGCCGAGAAAGAGGTGGTGCATGATCGGGTTGCCGACGAAGACGGCGTTCAGAATATCGTCGCGCGACACGCCGCCATCGGCGCAGACCTTGTCGATCAAGCCGTTCAAGGCTTCGCGAACCGCATTGGTCATGGCCTCGCGGCCATCGGGGTTCATCATCACATAGGAGACGCGGCTCATCAGATCCTCGCCGAAGCGGATCTGCGGGTTCGAGGCGCCGGCGGATGCGACGGTTCTGCCCGACAGCAGCGACGAAAGATGCATGGCGATGGTTGTCGAGCCGATATCGCAGGCAATGCCATAGGCTTCGTTCTTCAGGCCGGGATAGAGCGCGATCAGGCGAGGGCGCTCGTTGTCCTGATCGCGATGGATCGCCGCCGTCACCTTCCATTCGCCCTTGCGCAGAATTGACTGCACCTGCGGAATGAGGTGAAAATCCACTTCGAGATTGTCGTATTTCCAATCCGCCGCGATTGCCGCCTTCAAGCGATCCAGATCCCCCAGCGGCTTGTGCATATCCGGCTCTTCGACCTCGACATAACACATGTGCACGGCGGGATCGCGGGCGATGACGCGTTCGTCGGCCGCCTTTCGCACCACTTGCGCATTGATGACGGTATCCTGCGGCACGTCGATGACGAGATCGCCCTGGATCAGCGCGGAGCAGGAGAGGCGGCGGCCCTCGGGCAGGTCGCGCACCTCGGCATAGCGCCGCTCCTTCGGGCCGATCGGCGAAAGATGGTCGTTGGCCGAGACGATCTTGTGCTTGGCGAAATTACCTTCCTGCACGGAAACCTGACAGCGTCCGCAGGTCGCGCGGCCGCCGCAGACGCTTTCGACGTAGACGCCGAGCTGCCGGGCGGCTTCCAGCACAGGCGTTCCCACCGGAAAACGGCCGCGCTTGCCGGAGGGCATGAAGAGGACGAGGGGATTCGCGCTGTCGCCGGCTTGGGCCACGGATCAGCCTTTCTACTTGGTAAGGCGGCGCGCGTTCGAGCGAACGCGCCTGCTATAAGGTTTTATCGCGGCGTGAGCGACCGCATCGGCAATGCGGCGCTGCTCCTTGCTTGTGGGGGCGCCGGCCGTCAGCATCGCAATGCCCTGCTGCATCATGGCGGCGTTGACGGCGACGGCGCTTTCGGCCGCAGCCATCATCTTTTCCGAGACCATGCGGTTCATTTCAGCCGCATTCACGCTGCCGGCCAGCGCATCCATCCACATTTGCTGCATTCGCATCGCGATCACGACGGGCGATTGCAGCCACAGCGTAGCAAGATCGTTGGAAAGGCCGCGACCGGATGCCATGGCTATTCCCTCGTAGCGCCTGCGCCGGCGCGGGCCGCGCGACCGCCGCGGCGTCCGCCACCTGCAACGGGGGCAGGCGTCGGCTGCGCCGTGGCGCCGCCTTCCGCCGGCTTGAAGTCACGATAGGTCATGATCCAGTTGGTGCAATTGGCATCCGTGCCGTTCAGCACGTTGGCCGCGCGCACGGCTTCCATTTCCTGCGGGCGGCAGGGGTTCATGATGGCGGAAGTCATGCCGGCGCCGATGACCATCGGAATGAAGCCGGCATTGATGCCGTGACGGTGCGGCAGGCCGAAGGAAATATTGGAAAGGCCGCAGGTGGTGTTGACCTTCAGTTCGTTGCGCAGGCGATGCAGCAGCGCGAAGACCTGACGGCCGGCGTCGCCCAGCGCGCCGATCGGCATGACGAGCGGATCGACGACGATATCCTCGGGCTTGATGCCGTGGTCCATGGCGCGCTGGACGATCTTCTTGGCGACGGCGAAGCGGACGTCCGGATCCATGGAGATGCCGGTTTCATCGTTCGAGATCGCGACGACGGGCACATCGTATTTCTTGACGAGCGGCAGGATCGCTTCGAGCTTTTCCTCTTCGCCCGTGACCGAATTGACCAGCGGCCGGCCCTTGGCGACTTTCAGCGCCGCTTCGATGGCCGCCGTGACCGAGCTGTCGATCGAAAGCGGCACGTCGACCAGACCCTGCACGATCTCCAGCGTCTGCACGAGCAGGCCCGGCTCCGTCTCGTTAGGGTTGACCGAGGTCACGCCCGCATTGACGTCCAGCATGGTGGCGCCGGCCGCGACCTGTTCGAGCGCGTCCTTGATGACGGTGTCGAAATTGCCTTCGATCATCTCGGCGGCGAGCTTCTTGCGTCCCGTCGGGTTGATGCGTTCGCCGATCACGCAAAACGGCTGGTCGAAACCGATGACGATCTCGCGAGTGGCTGAGGCAACGATGGTACGCGTCATATCTGGTCCTCTGGTCAGTTGGCGCGATAGCTGGTCTATCGTGCGATGAATTGGGTTACAAGCCGGTCGGTTCCTCCGCCGTTCGGCGGCGGTCTGTGAATTCAATGTGCCTGCTGCGGCGTATGATGGGCAGCAAGCTCCGCCATCGCCTGCTGGTTCTCTTCCTTGCCTTCGCTGATCTGGTGCAGCCGTTCGGCGACGAGGGCGTCGGTGTGGCCCGCCTCGCGCTTCCAGGGCCGACGGCCCTTCAGCACACCGGAGTCATGCACCATTTCGGCGACATATTCCTCCTGGCGATAGGCCATGACGTGAACGCCGGAAACGCCCTCGATCTCCTTCACCTCGTTGATGATGTCGATGCAGAGCTGCTTGCCTTCCTTCTTCTGGTCCTGCGCGCCCTCGATGCGCTTGATGACGGCATCGGGAATGTGGACGCCGGGCACGTTGGAGCGCATCCAGCGGGCGGTCTTTGCCGAGGCGAGGGGCCCGACGCCGACGAGGATGAAGCATTTCTCGTTCAACCCGAGGTCGCGCACCTTCTTCATGTATTCGCGGAACATCGGCACGTCGTAGCAATACTGGCTCTGGACGAATTGCGCCCCGGCCTCGATCTTCTTCGCCAGCCGATAGGGGCGGAAGTCGTAAGGCGGCGCGAAGGGGTTGATGGCCGCGCCGAGAAAGACTTTCGGCGGCGACGTCAGCTTGCGGCCGGAGAGGAATTTGGCGTTGTCGCGCATGATGCGCACGGTTTCCAGCAACGACATGCAATCGAGATCGAAGACCGGCTTGGCGCCGGGCTGGTCGCCGGCCTGCACGCCGTCGCCGGTCAGGCACATGATGTTGCACACGCCCATGGCGGCAGCGCCCAGCACGTCGCCCTGGATTGCGATGCGGTTCTTGTCGCGGCAGGCGATCTGCATGATGGGCGCATAGCCCATGCGTGTCAGCAGGGCGCAGATCCCGACGGAAGACATATGGCAATTGGCGCCGGAGGCATCGACGGCATTGATCCCGTCCACCCAGCCTTCGAAGATGGCGGCGCGTTCGTAGACGTCTTCCGGATTGGCGCTGTCGGGAGGGTTGAGCTCGGCGGTGACGGCGAATTCGCCGCGACGAAGCACGCGCTCCAGCCGTCCGAGCGAGTAATGGCCAGGCAGGGGATCGAGCGGCAGGTGCACGCCGAGCGGGTTTTCGTCGATCTGCGCCATCCGTCAGGCTTCCTTTTTCGCCGCTTCGCGGGCTGCTGCCGCCTCCGCCGTGACGCGAAGCCAGGAAGAGGTTTCACGCAACGACTGGTTTACCGGTTTCTGCACCTTCAGGATCGCATCGCCATGGGTCATGTTTCTCGAGCCGTTCCAGGCCTGTACCCAGACGCAAGGCATGTCGGGCTCGACCTCGCAATTGCCATTGGCTCGCACGCCGCCGCAGGGGCCATTGCGCAACTGCTTGGGACAGTTCATCGGGCAGGACATGCCTGTCGACGACAGCGCGCACTGGCCGCACATACGGCAATCGAACAGGAAGCCCTTCACATTGCGTTCGATGAAGGTGATCGGGCGCTCCACGCGATCATAGCCGAATGCCTTCCAGAGCGGATGAAGCAAAAGAAAGGCGTCGGCGAAGCGACGATAGAACCATTCGAAGAAGCGGGAGTGACGGACGGCCCAGAGGCGGACCGTATATTTGCGCCGGGCGCGGCGGTTGGGCGAGACGCCCGCCGGCGTATAGGCGCCGCTGGCAGCCTTTGCCGCCGCGGCAGCGTTGCCGGGCTTTTGAACGGCGTCAGCCATTGTCGCGGCCTCCGGCCTTCACGAGCGCCACCAGCCGTTCGCGATCGTATGCAGCCTCGAGTTCGGCCGCCGCCTTGTCCGCTTCGGTTTCAAGATCGTCGGATACCGGCACAGGATTCGCCTTGCGCCATTCGGCAAGATAGTCGTCGGTTTCGGCCGCGCCCGTGCGCATGGCGCACATGTCGATTGCCTCGGTAAAGCGCAGCGAAAGCTCGCGTTTTGCCGTCTGCCTGCCCTTTTTTATAATCACCTGGGCCGGGATATCCCGCCAGTAGACGACAATGCGATCCGCCATGCACAAAATCTCCTCTTCACACAAGAATGCACGTCGGCCGATCATCGGACTGCGCTCGCCACGACGCGCCATATGCCGAAAAGCGACGTCACATGAAAACCTCGTCCACAAGTATCGCTGACGGGCATTCTCCTTTGAAACCGCCGGGTCCGAACTGTAGCTGAATGTCTGTGAGGCGTCCGGCATGCCGATCGCGGTAAAGATAAAATTGGCTTGCAAGCGACATGGTTGTCGCAATCAGGCGATCGGCAATTCACGCGCCAGATCGCCATAACCGGTAAAGCGATATTCATAGTCCAGGCCGAGATATTCGGCGGCTTCCCTTGCCTTGGCCTGCAGCACCGGGTCCTCCTCCTGCGACAGGTAGACTACCTTGCGATAGTTGCCGAAATACATGTCGCGCAGTTCCGGATGCCGGTCCAGGCCGAGCGGGACGACGACGAAGGATTCGAACTGACGGGCCAGAAAATCGGTGAGGAAAAACGAGGTGACGTCATCGTCGCGCGCCGCGAAGGCCTCGTTGCCCGTGAAGAAGGAATAACAGTGCGGGCCGGAAAGGCGCTCTATTCCCTCGCGTTCGCAGATCTTGTCGATAGCGCCCCCTGTGCCGCAATCGGCATAGCCGATGAAGATCTTCTCGAAGCCGCGCGAACGTGCCGATGCAATCGCCTGCTCCAGAGCCGGAGCGATCTTTTGCGGGTAGGAATGGTAGATTGCCGGAAGACAGTGAAGATCGATGTGGTCGAGGCTATTTATTCTGGTGATCGCCAGTATCTCGCGCGCGATTGCGCCGCACGCGATCACATGAACTTTTTGCTTTGTCGCGCGTTTATCCAGCGGAGAATTTGTCTCCGCTTTTTGTTGATCCATATTCACCTGGAGGGGGTTCCCAACCATGACCGCACCGACACTCACCAAAATTGCAGCCGCCTGCGCAGTTCTCATGGTCCTTGCTTCATGCGCCAATACAATTCGCGGCATGGGCAGAGATACTGCAAATGCGGTCAACGCGACCGAGGATGCCGGTCACACCGTCAAGAGGGCGGCCAACAACTGATTTGGGATGCCAACGGGCCGGAGGCAACCCATGAACTGCCTCCGGTTCCGGGATTGCCGCAATCAGGCTCCCGCAGCCAGGCTATTGTGCTTGCGCTTCATGAATTCCTTGGCGGTTTCAACCGCTACGGCAGCATCGCGACAATAGGCGTCGGCACCCACGGCCTTGCCGAACTCTTCGTTCAGCGGCGCACCGCCGACCAGAACGACGTAATCGTCGCGCAGGCCCTTTTCCTTCAGCGTATCGATGACGACCTTCATGTAGGGCATCGTCGTGGTCAGCAAGGCCGACATGCCGAGAATATCAGGCTGCTCGCGTTCGATGGCATCGAGGTAGTTTTCGACCGGGTTGTTGATGCCGAGATCGATGACGTCGAAGCCGGCGCCTTCCATCATCATGCCGACGAGATTCTTGCCGATGTCGTGAATGTCGCCCTTGACGGTGCCGATCACCATCTTGCCGAGCTTCGGGGCGCCGGTCTGGGCCAGCAGCGGACGCAGAATCGCCATGCCGGCCTTCATCGCATTGGCCGAGAGCAGAACTTCCGGAACGAAGAGAATGCCGTCGCGGAAGTCGATGCCGACGATGCGCATGCCTTCGACGAGCGCCTGCGTCAGCACGTCATAAGGGGTCCAGCCGCGATCGAGAAGGATCTGCGTCGCTTCCTCGATCTCCTCCTTCAAGCCGTCGTAAAGATCGTCGTGCATCTGTTGCACGAGTTCTTCATCAGAAAGTTCCGAGAGAATGATTTCGTCGTCAGACATCCGCTCCATCCCGTTTTCGTGCGATGCATCATGGGCTTGTATAAAACACTGTCGCTATTATCGATAGACCTGAAGCTTGCTAAAACTCTTTTCGAATGCGACGTCGCACGGATCAATCGCGACGGACGACGAGGAGCCGATAATGTCGTTCGATGTCTGTCCTATGCTAGTTGCTGGCGCATTAAGGAACGTCCGCACGGCGGAATCGGGTAGCATAGTGTCACGAAAGACGCATCCATGCGCAGGAGTGAGGAAACATCATGGACGATATGATTGAGCAACCGGCTGCAGGCAACGAGGGCGGTGGACGGCGTTCGCGCAGCGAGGGCAGGGGCGCCGCCGCTCGGCGCGCTTCCCGCAGCGGCGGCGGCCCTGGCCCTTCGCTTCCCTATATCGTGCGGAAGATCGGCGTCTATGAAGTGCTCGACGAAGAAGGCCTGCAACTCATCGAGCGCAATGCCGACACGGTGCTCGAGGAAATCGGTATCGAGTTCCGCGACGATGCGGAAGCGCTTGCCCTGTGGAAGGAAGCCGGCGCCGACGTGCGCGGCCAGCGCGTCCATTTCCCGAAGGGGCTTTGCCGCGAGCTTCTGAAGACGGCGCCGAAGGAATTTACCTGGCACGCGCGCAACAGCGTCCGCAACGCCCATGTCGGCGGCAAGGCGACGATCTTCGCGCCGGTCTACGGACCGCCCTTCGTGCGCGACCTCGAGGGCAATCGCCGCTATGCGACGATCGAGGATTTCCGTAATTTCGTGAAGCTCGCCTATATGGCGCCATCGATGCATTCTTCGGGCGGCACGGTTTGCGAGCCTGTGGACATTCCGGTGAACAAGCGTCATCTCGACATGATCTACAGCCATATCAAATATTCCGACAAGCCGTTCATGGGGTCGGTCACGGCACCGGAGCGCGCCGAGGACACCATCGCGATGGCGAAAATCGTGTTCGGCGACGATTTCGTCGAGAACAATTGCGTGACGCTGAACCTCATCAACGCCAATTCGCCGATGGTGTTCGACGAGACCATGCTCGGCGCGCTGAAGGTCTATGCGAAGCACAATCAGGCGTCGGTCGTTTCTCCCTTCATCCTTTCCGGGGCGATGAGCCCGGTGACGGTTGCCGGCACGCTGACGCAGATTCTGGCCGAGGTGCTGGCCGGCGCTTCCTTCACGCAGTTGATTCGCAAGGGCTCGCCGGTCCTGTTCGGCACCTTTGCCGCATCGATCTCGATGCAATCGGGTGCGCCGACCTTCGGCACGCCCGAACCGTCGCTCGTTTCCTATGGTGCTGCACAGCTTGCCCGCCGTCTCGGTCTGCCATTCCGTACCGGCGGGTCGCTTTGCGCGTCGAAGGTGCCGGATGCGCAGGCTGCCCATGAATCCGCCAACACCTTGAACATGACGCTGCTGGCCGGCACGAACTTCGTGCTTCATGCGGCCGGGTGGCTGGAAGGCGGTCTCGTCTCCTCCTATGAGAAGTTCATGATCGACCAGGATCAGCTCGGCATGATGCAGAAGATGGCCGAGGGCATCGATCTCTCCGATAACGGCCAGGCGCTGGATGCCATCCGCGAGGTCGGACCCGGAAGCCATTATCTCGGCTGCAGCCATACGCAGGCCAACTTCCAGTCCGCCTTCTATCGCTCGGCGCTTGCCGACAACAACTCCTTCGAGCAGTGGGAGATCGAGGGCCAGAAACGGGTCGAGGAACGCGCCAACGCGCTTTGCCGCTCCTGGCTCGATCACTACGAAGCGCCGCCGCTCGATCCGGCGATCGACGAGGCGTTGCTTGCCTATATCCAGAAGCGCAAGGATTCCATGCCGGACGCCTTTACCTGAAGAGAGCCCGAGGCCGCCAGGGAGCAAGGCGGTGCGACGCGCGTTGCCGACCTGATCCAGAAGGAGGTCTGGCGGCCGCACTATCCATATAAGGGGCCACGGTGAACCGCGGCGCTGCGATATTCGAACAGCTCCGTGCGGCGCTCGGCGTCCACGGAGTTTTCGTTCGTGGCAGCCTGTCCTTCAGCGAAGGTGCGGGACCTCGCCTCATGGACGGCACGACCGCCCGAAGCGTTGTCCTGCTTGGCAACATCGGCGGCTCGATCTGGCCGGCGTTTTCGCGATGGCGAGATATGCCGGACAACAGTCGGCGCCAAGATCCCCTCGACGATTGGTCGAAGGCGATCATCCGGCCTGTCGCGGCGGATTTGGGGGCTACGGCCTATTTCCCTTCCGATCCCCCCTGGCAGCCGTTCCAGCGCTGGGCCATGCAGGCCGAGGGATTGAAGGCGTCGCCGCTCGGCATATTGATCCATCCGGAATATGGCCTGTGGCATGGTTATCGCGGCGCATTGGGCTTCGCCGAGCCGCTGGAGAAAACCGAGATGCCGGAGTTTTCCGCGAACCCATGCGATCGATGCGTGGAGAAGCCCTGTCTTGTGGCGTGTCCCGTCGATGCCGTCACGGCGGCGGCTTTCGATGTTGAGGGCTGTCGCTCGCATTTGCGCACCGAGGAAGGGCGGGCGGGATGCACGACGCGCGGTTGTCTTGCGCGCAATGCCTGTCCGGTCGCGGCGGAATATCGCTATCCCGCCGCGCAACTTGCATTCCATATGGCGGCACTCCAGCTTTAGTCCCCGGACGCTCCTTGTTTTGCCGTATTGCGATGCGTTCTGAACGCCTGTGCTATTCATGCGGAGCTATGCGTTTGATTCGATTGATGGTCATCCTTGCCGTTCTTGCCTGTGCCGCTAGCGCATCGGCCGGCGAAGCCTGCCGCAAGGTCCGGCATATGGGCGACGGCTATACGGTGTGCACCTTCGATCCCGCTGCCGACGATATCCAGATTTTCCAGAACGACCGCAGCGGCAAGCCCTATGGCTCGTTCCGGGCGCTGGAAAACGATTTGCGCCGGGATCGCATCTATGTCCGCTTTGCCATGAACGGCGGCATGTATCTCGACGACCTGTCCCCCGTCGGCCTCTTCATCGAAAACGGACGCGAGTTGAAGACGATCAACACCAACAAGGGCTGGGGTAATTTCCACCTGTTGCCGAACGGGGTGTTCTATCTCGGATCGGGCAAGGCCGGGATCATGGAAAGCAGGGCATTCGCCGCTTCCGGTATCAAGCCTTTCTACGCAACCCAGTCCGGCCCCATGCTTGTCGTCAACGGAAAGCTTCATCCGTCGTTTCTGGCGGACAGCACCAGCTTGAAGATACGAAACGGCGTCGGCGTTGCCCGCGACGGCAAGGTCGTCTTTGCCATTTCCGATGGCGCCGTGCGCTTCCACGATTTCGCGACGCTTTTCCGCGACGATCTCGGCTGTGCGAACGCCCTGTTTCTGGACGGCAGCATCTCCAGTCTCGACATTCCCGAATGGCAAAGGCGAGATGGCCTGTTTCCGCTCGGTCCGATCATTGCTGTGACGGAAATGCTGCCCGGCTGAACAGCCTGAAACGGGAAAGGCTCCGCCGTGCTTTTGTGCGGCGAAGCCCATTTATGGCGTTTCAGCTCTCCCTCAGATCTCAGACGAACTGGTCAATATAGGTGAAAATGTTGAACAGGCCGTCTTTGGGGCCTGGATTGGGCGGAAAATCCTCGGTGAAGCGGAGATATGCCCTCGGCTTGCTGCCATGGCCGCCGGTCTCGGGCGTTTCCCTCGAAAGATGTTGCCGGATCGACGGGGAGAGAAGATTGATCGTGTCGTCGTCGATGATCGGCTGGAGAATGACGGGCTCGCCATTGAAGGCGATCGCTTCCGTTGCGGCGGTCGCGATACCCGCCAGCTTGCGGATCTGATCGTAGGAATCCGGAGGCAGCGGCGTCGGCAGGTAGGCCGCCATGCGATGATACATGATATAGGCTTCGACCCAGTTCTGGGCATTGACATGCAAGCGCATGGCCACGGCCTGACGCTGCAGCATGAACTCGGTGATACGCGGCATCAGCGATCCGCGATAGTCCGGAGGATACCGGTTGTCGCGGAGCGCCTGCGAGGCGAGATATTCGAGGCCGCCCCGGTAGCTGTCCCATTGGAACATGCATTCCTTGTTGCCCTGTTGCAGGCGTGGATCGTCGGAAACGGCAGTCACGCGGGCGAAGGGCTCCGGCATGAACAGCACGTCGGCCTTGTCCAGTGCGCGCGTCGTGTAAAGGAATGCCCAGAAGATGAAGGGTGTGGGGCTGGATATCGACTTCGTCAGGACGTCGCGCCGGATGATCATGAATTCGGGGAAAACGTGTTTCTCGAGAATGAATTCGAGCATCGAGCGGAAATCGCCCTTGGAGTGCCGCGTCGGATAGGAGAGGTGATAGAAGGGCTGCATATCGCCGCCGCCCGGCCGGCCATCGACCAGAAGCCAGGGCGCCTGGATCATGCCGATGCCCTTGTCGTCCATCATGATGCGGAGATACTCCACCACCTTTTCCGGAATCAGAAGATCGTCGTCGCCTAGAAAGACCGCATATTGGCCGCGGGCTCTCTGCATGGCAAAGGCGTAATTGCTGATGAAACCGGAGTTGCGCGCCCTACGATAGGCGCTGATTTCCGGATGATGCGAGATCGACTGGATATAGTCCGCCGTTTCATCGGTCGAACAATCGTCGACGATGACGATCTCGAAAGGGAGATTCAACCGCCGAAATTCCTCCAGATGGAAGTTGACGTTCCGCTCGAGCATGAACTGACGGTTATAGGTCGGAACGCAGATCGAAAGGACAGGGACTTGAGCAGAAGACATCGATTTCTCCACATCGCATCGGCGCGATTCTGAGCGCTGGCTTTGATGGATGGATAAGCGGGATTGCTTTCGCGGGGCTGGACAGTTGAGTTGTCAAAGGGCTCTCGACCCGCCGGCCAATCTCGATCGGTACGACAGCTTGGCGCAAGGCCTTGCTGAAATTGTCTCCGTCATTCGACGATGATGGAGATTCCCATATGCAGACCGAAGCCAAGTGGTATGCCAACGTTCTGGAAAAGCGGGCTGCCCAGAAATCCGAGGCGGCCATATCTCCGGTTGCCGATAGTCAGGTCGTGGTGGATCTCGAAGTGCCGGAGTTCTGGTTTACCGTTGCTGCCGATGGTGATCGACATTCCCGCATGTTTGCCGAACTGTGTGCGGGACTGGGTCGGCGCAGCCTGACAGCCAATCTTTCGATCGTGCCGTTCGGCTCTTATCAGGCGCCGCGCAAGGCGCCTGCCAACGGCATTTGCATTTCCTATCATTCGGTGGGGGATGGCCCCAACATCTGGCGTGTCAAGGAGACGCCAATCGTTGGTTGGTATTCGTTTGATCAAAATGGCTTCTCGGGCTGGAGCTCGCTCGGGCGCTTTCCCGAGCAGCATGCCGCCGCCATTGACGCGGTCGAAACAGCCCTGGCACTTAAGGAGGTCGGGCAGCTCCGTCACATGCTGAGGGCGAGCAACTCGTCAAAATACACGCAATCGAACCAGCCGTTCGATGCAGGTCGGCCCTTCGTATATCTGCCGCTTCAGCTTTTGGACGACCCGGTCTCGCAATTCTATCGGTTCGATGTGATCGAGGTCCTGCGCTATTGCGCAGCGCTGGCAGAGCGCACCGGCCAGTTGCTCGTTGTCAAGCGTCATCCGCTATGCAAAAGCGACATCATCGGCGCGGAGCTGGAGCGCCTTCGTCATGCCAACAAGAATGTGTTGATATCGGACGCCTCAATCCACGAGCATCTCTCGAGATGCCGAGCGGTGGTCGTCGCGAATTCCGGCGTCGGCCTCGAAGCCATGATGTACGGCAAGCCCGTATTCACTTTTGCCACGAGCGAATATGAACTCGGGGCATATCCCTGCGGCAGCCTGGAGGACATCGGTCGCGCCTTTGCTCCGAATTTGCCGGAGGACGACGGACGCGGCGCACGCTTCCTCTTCTATTATCTCAGCCAGTGCTGCTTCTCGATCTACAATCGCGAGACCGTCGATCGCTGTATTGCGCGCGCCCTGTCGGACGCGAAAATCGCTGCTCCGCAGATTTTTGCCACAAAGCGCGATGCTGATCTGCGTGCCTATGCGAGTACGGCGCAATTGCAACGCGAGGCGCCTGCCGTCGCGGTGCCCGCCCCAAGCACAGAAGCCGCGAATTCGAATTCGCTCTATTCGAATGCTGCGGCGCAGGTGGCACTGCTGCTTCATGCCGGCGGCGTCACGGCCAGCGTTGGTCAACTTATCATGACCGACATGACGCGTGCCGCCTACAGCAAATACGCGGAGCTGGCGTCTGCGTTCAACTCCAATCCGGCGGCCGCGCCAATCGTCGATGCGCAGCTATTGCGATCCGAATATGCGTCCGGTCTCGATAAAAGCGTTGCCAAACGAAATGTCACCGCTGCCGACTATCAGCGCCTCCATGATGGCGACGCGGGCTATCAGAACAACAACTGGCTGGTCGATCATGCCGCCATTATCGAGACGGCTCGTCCCGGCACGATTGTCGAAGTCGGTTGCGGCAACGGGCAGTTCTTGCGCGCTATCGCCGGTAAAGTCAGGAATGTCATAGGCTTGGATTGGGCCCGCTCGCCGCTGCTCGGCCAGCTGCCGGAAAATGTGACATTCCAGGGGACGAATGTCCTCGCGGACGATATTCCGAGAGGCGACATATGCTGCTCGGCCGACGTGCTCGAGCATTTCGAACCGCATGCCCTGCCGGGCCTTTTGAAGAAGCTGCATGAGAGCGCGCCGATAAATTATCATGTTATCGCCTGCTATGACGACGGCCACAGTCATTGCGCCGTTCTGCATCCCGGCCAGTGGTTAGGCCTCTTCAGATCGCTGGACCCGTCCTACGAGATTGCAGCGATCATTCCGCGCCGCGGCAAACTGGATCAAATCGTATGCGTCATTACAAACCTGCCGCGCGCCTCGAATCATTTTCCGTCTTTCGGACCGGTTGTGGGCGTGTGGGAGACGAATAACGGACAGAAGGTGGATTTCCGCAGGGATTTCACCGTCAATGTTGCCGGAGCAACAGTCGCGGCTTGGTTCCCGATGCCGGATAACAGTGCTGCCGTCGGCTGGCTTGAGTCGGGCATGGTCGATGTCGTCAAACCCATCCAGGACGGAAGGGTCTTGAATATACTCAATCTGCGCGGCGAGGAGCATCAGGTCCGCCGGGTGGATTGATTGTGACACAGGATGAAATCGTCGGTAACAGGAGCTTGACGAATGAATATCATGTCGGTGGAACGGCGTGGTCTGCCCGTTGACCTTTTGGAGGGGCTGAGCGAAGCACCGCCTTTAACGGGGGACACGCTGACCGGTACGTTTTGGAGTTTTGGCGATTTCAAGCAGGGTATTCTCTCCCGCTTCATGGTGCTGGCTCCGGGCGGTCTGATCGGCAATTATTTTGATCCGTCGATCGATCTCTGGCAGATCATTGATGGGCGGCTGTGTTTTGTCGACCACGATGGGTTGCCGACGGTTGTCTTCAATCTTGCCGGTGTCGAAGCGGGGAAGGTGACAACACTCGCCGGACGTGGAATCATCGGTGGCGTAGATTCCACATATGTTTTGCTGGCTACCAACCATCCGGCGCACCCTCTGTTTTCGACGCCGGCTGGTGTCGAGCGGAAGGCATCGTTTCTGGTGGAGCCTTTCCGCGAGTCTCAGCGCCCGAACCTCGTCGTCGTGCCCGCCAATGCAAAATCACTACATCCGCGTTGGTTCGATGGGATCGATGACGGGATGCGCAATTGGGACCTCTGCATCGGTTACTACGGCGTAGAGGAGCCCGAAGTCTCCGGCAGTCCGTATGAATATTTGGCACATCTGCCCAAGCGCAAGAAATTCAAGATCATCTATGATCTTTTCCACCAGAACAGCCCGCTCTGGAACTACGAGCGCATCTGGTTGCCTGACGACGATCTCCTGTGCAGCGGCGAGGATGTCAACCGGATGTTCCATCTGTCGCACAAGTACGATCTCGACCTGGCGCAGCCGTCGCTGAAGAAGGGCCCCGGGTGTTATCCGAACCATCCTCTGACGGTTCAGCGACCGCACAGTGTGGTACGCTTCGAGGGCTTCGTCGAAATCATGTGCCCGATTTTCTCGCGGCGCGGACTGCAGATCTGTATCGACTCCATGCGGGACGTCGAATCCGGTTACGGCCTCGATCATCTGTGGCCGTCTTTCCTAGGAAGACCCATCGGGCGCATGGGGATCATTGACGCCGTCTCTATCGCCCATACGCGTCCGTTGGGTGCGACCTATAACGTCAACGCCGCCCTCGAAGAGCAGGCGGCCCTATTCAGGGCGTATCAATACACTCCGCTGAAATATGCCGGCGTCTGGTGAACCCACGGGCGCAGGGGCTCGATCTTGCCATCCATGTCTCCGGGGGTGGTCCAGCCTGCACTCGGTTTTTTCAACGTATTGCCAATATTGATTTCCGCATTCGACTGAAACCATCGCCGAGATTTTCCGGTACTGAAAGTTTGAAAGCATGATCGACTTTTCGAAGGCAGACCTGTTGATCGTCGGCGCGGGGTTCTATGGCGCGACGATTGCGGAGCGGGTGGCGAACGAGTTGCAGAAGAATGTGCTTCTGATCGACCGGCGCAACCATATCGGCGGCAATGCCTATAGCGAGTTCGACGGCGAGACCGGCATCGAGGTTCATCGCTACGGCGCGCATCTTTTCCACACGCCGAATGAAGCGGTCTGGGCCTATCTGAACAGGTTTACGGCGTTCACCGACTACAGGCACCGCGTCTATTCGACCTACCGCGATCAGGTTTATTCGATGCCGATCAATCTCGGCACGATCTCGCAATTCTTCAACCGTCGCCTTTCTCCGGCTGACGCGAAGGCGCTGATTGCGGAGCAGGCAGCGGAAATGGCGGGCCGTCTTCCGGCAAATCTCGAAGAGAAGGCGATTTCCCTGATCGGCCGGCCTTTGTACGAGGCCTTCATCCGCGGCTATACCGCCAAGCAGTGGCAGACGGACCCGCGCGATCTGCCCGAGCACATCATCACGCGCCTGCCCGTGCGCTACAACTTCGACAATCGCTACTTCAACGACAGGTATGAAGGCCTGCCGGTCGACGGCTATACGGCGATTTTCGAGAGGATGCTGAAGCATCCCAGGATACAGATCGCGCTCGGCGTCGATTTCTTCTCGTTGAAATCCTCGCTGCCGGCCGGTCTGCCGATCGTCTATACCGGTCCGATCGATCGCTATTTCGATTACTCCGAAGGCGAGCTCGGATGGCGCACCATCGACTTCGAAAAAGAGACCTTGAACACCGGCGATTTCCAGGGCACGGCGGTCATGAACTACGCCGACGAAACGGTCCCCTACACACGCATTCTGGAATTTCGCCACTTCAATCCCGAGCGCGGCTATCAGAATGAAAAGACCGTCGTGGTGCGGGAATATTCACGCTCGGCCAAGCGTGCTGACGAGCCCTATTATCCGATCGACACGCGGCAGGACAAGGATGTCTTCCTGCGGTATCGCGAGCGGGCGGAGGCGGAGACCAATGTCCATTTCGGCGGGCGGCTCGGCACCTATCGCTATCTCGACATGCATCAGGCCATCGGCGCAGCCTTGAAGGCATTCGACAGCCGTATCGTTCCGCATTTCACCGAAGGCCGCTCCATCGGCGGCGAAAAATAGGCGGTGCTCCGGCATCGGCCGAAGGGCGATGCCGGACGGGTCCCCGCGAAGACGTTCGACATACGGAGAAAAGCCCGGATGACCGGGCTTTTTTCTGTTTCCTCAGGACCGTCTGCGGCGTTCGCGCGCGGGCGCGGCAGGGCCTTCGTTGGCGGTCTTGTTACGCAGCGGGCCGATCCTTTCGATGATCGTCTCCAATGTCGGGCGAGGGCCGGGCGTGTAGCTATCGAGCGCCTGCCGCATGGCGGCGAGATGGCCGCAAGAGGTGCCGCAGCAGCCGCCGATGATCCTGGCGCCCGCGTCGCGGGCAAGGCGGGCATAGTCGGCCATCAGCGGCGGCGTACCCGAGTAATGGATTTCGGCGCCGCGATATTCGGGAATGCCGCAATTGCCCTTGACGATGATGGTCGCGGCTGAATCCGCCTCGGTCATATCGAGCAAGCTCGACAGGATATCGGAGGCGCCGACGCCGCAGTTGGCGCCGACGGCGAGCGGACCGTCGCCGATATCCGTGGCGACGGCGTGGATGTCTTTCGGATGCAGGCCCATCATGGTCTTGCCGGCCGTATCGAACGAACCGGTATAGGTGTAGGGCAGGCCAACCTTGGCGGCGGCTTCGGCGGCGGCGCGGATTTCCTCCGGCGACGACATGGTTTCGATCCAGGCGACGTCGGCGCCGCCGGCCTGCAGGCCCTCGATCTGCTCGACGAAGGCTGCAACGGCGTCTTCATAGGTCAAGGCGCCGAGCGGCATCAAAAGTTCCCCCGTCGGTCCCACGGAACCGGCGACGATGACCTTGCGTTCGGCCTTGTCGGCCACGGCACGGGCAATCTCAGCCGCCGTCTTGTTGAGGCTGTGCACGCGATCCTGCGCGTGATGCAGCTTCAGGCGGTGACGCGTGCCGCCGAAGGTGTTGGTAAGGATGATGTCGGCGCCGGCATCGACGAAATCCTGATGCAGCTTCGTGATCCGCTCCGGATGTTGTTCGTTCCATAGCTCGGGCGCTTCGCCGGCTTCCAGGCCCATGGCGAAGAGATTGGTGCCCGTTGCTCCGTCGGCAAGCAACACGCCCTTTTCGGCAAGGAGTTTGGTCAAGGGATTGGCGGCTGCGGTCATGGCGTGTCCTCGGATAATCGGATGTCAAATGCAGATATAAACATTTCCTTATGTGCGCACAATGGCGACGTCGTTCTCCCTAAGATGCCGCAGTGCCGCAGCGATCACGAAGTCATGACCTCCACCAAAGGTGGAGGTTTGAAACGCTGCGCTTGAACCACTAGAAGTGGTTTTGTTAGCGCTTAGTAGCTACGATTAAAGAGGTCGGCAAAGTCGGAAGCTTTGTCGGCCTTTTCTTGGTTCCGGATATATTGTCTGACGACCTGCTCGTTATAGCCCGTCGTCGACACGAAATACCCACGTGCCCAAAAGTGATACCCTTTGTAGCGGCGCTTACGCGCGTACTTGTTGGCAATGTAAAGAGCCGTCTTGCCCTTCAAAAATCCAACTATATGCGCGACCGAGTATTTCGGCGGGATCGATATCAACATGTGGACATGATCGGGCATCAAATGACCCTCTTCGATCTGGCAGCCCTTTTGCTGAGCCAGACGACGTAAGAGTTCACCCAACTCTCGACGCACATCCCCGTAGAGTCTTTTCGTTCGGTATTTGCTGCCAAAAACAACGTGATATTTGCAGTCCCACGTCGCATGCGAGAGCGATTGCTCGTCCATATAACCTCCTTGTTTGAAGTCTGGGCCACACCAGAGGTTCAAGCAGGAGGTCTCTCAACTACCGTGTAAAACTCGTCCAGTCCTCCACCGTAGGTGGAGGTTTATTCTTGATATAAAAAAGCGCCCTTGTGAAGGGCGCTTTCTCTTTGGAAGAGGCCGCATTCAGGCGGCAGCCATCTGTGCGGTCTCGTGCGTCGTCGGCGTGACCATGGCGGCAATGATGCTTTGCAGGTCTATGATGCCGATCGGCTTGCCGGCCGCATCGGTGACGATGGCACCGGTCTGACCCGCATCGGTTATCTGCTTGGCGGCGGCTTCCAGGGTCATGTCGCCGGGCACGCGCGCACCGGCCGGCTCTCCTGCAAACGGCTTCATGATCGTCTGTGCCTGGATGACGCGGCCGCGATTCACCTCCTTGACGAAGGCGGTGATATAATCGTCGGCCGGCTGAAGCACGATCTGCTGGCCGGTTCCCTGCTGCACGACCTTGCCGTCGCGCAGGATCGCGATCTTGTCGCCGAGACGCAGCGCCTCGTCGAGATCGTGGGTGATGAAGACGACCGTCTTCTTCAGTTCCTTCTGCAGATCGAGCAATACGGTCTGCATATCCACGCGGATCAGCGGATCGAGTGCCGAATAGGCTTCGTCCATCAACAGGATGTCGGCGTCGTTGGTGAGTGCGCGGGCAAGCCCGACGCGCTGCTGCATGCCGCCCGAAAGCTGGTTCGGATAGTGTCTTTCGAAGCCTTTGAGGCCGACGCGCTCGATCCAGTATTGACCTTTCTTCTCGCTTTCGGCGCGGGGCACGCCCTGGATATCCAGCCCGTAAATCGTGTTCTCTATCACCGTGCGGTGCGGCAGCAGGGCGAATTTCTGGAACACCATCGCCGTCTTGTGGCGGCGGAATTCGCGCAGGTCGTTTTCGCTCATCTTGCAGACGTCGACACCGTCGTAGAGGACTTCGCCGACGGTCGGTTCGATCAGCCGGTTGATGTGGCGGATGAGCGTCGACTTGCCGGAGCCGGAGAGGCCCATGACGACGGTGATGGCACCGGCCGGCATGTCGATGCTGATGTCCTGCAGACCGAGTACATGCCCGTGCGTTTCATTGAGCTCGGCCTTACCCATGCCGTTTTTGACCTGCTCGACATAGTCGCGTCCGCGGCGGCCAAAAATCTTGTAGAGGTTCTTTATCTGGATCGCGTGACTAGCCATGAATGACCTCCGAGTGCTTCTGGAGCCGTCTGCCATAGGCCTGGCTCGTCCGGTCGAAAATGATGGCGATGGCGACCAGCGCGAAACCGTTGAGGAAACCGACGGTAAAGAACTGGTTGTTGATCGCCTGCAGGGTGTTCTTGCCCAGTCCGCCGACGCCGACCATGGAGGCGACGACGACCATGGCGAGCGACATCATGATCGTCTGGTTGATGCCGGCCATGATGGTGGGCAGAGCAAGGGGAATCTGCACGTTGAACAGCTTCTGCCGATGCGACGACCCGAAGGCATCGGCGGCTTCGAGCACTTCCTTGTCCACCAGGCGGATGCCGAGATTTGTCAGGCGGATCATCGGAGGGACGGCGTAGATGACGACGGCGATCAGGCCGGGAACCTTCCCGATGCCGAAAATCACGACGACGGGAATAAGATAGACGAAGCTCGGCATCGTCTGCATCACATCGAGAATCGGATTGACGATCGACTGCATACGGTCGGAGCGCGCCATGAATATGCCGATCGGCAGGCCGATGATAATGGCGATGAGCGTACAGACCGTCACCATGGCGAGCGTTACCATCGTGTCGGTCCAGAGGCCGAAGACGCCGATGAGAAGCATGGAGATCGCGGTGCCGGCGACAATCTTCAGGTTGCGGCTGGCGGCATAGACGACGAGCATCATGGCTATCAGTATGATGAACCAGGGCGTATTGGTGAAAATCCATTCCAGGTAGTTCAGAAACCATTGCAGAGGCTGCACGATGGCGTCGATGAGGTTGCCGTAGGCGCGCACCGACGCCCTGAAGCCGTCGTCGATATTCTTGCGCGCAAGGCGTATGAGCGATTCATCTATTGCCGGAAAGTTGCAGAGCACATTCGGCAGGATCGTACACTGGATAGCCATGTATTTCCCCTTCTTAGTCCGGTTCTGTCCTGGTCCGGGCGTGTGGCCTTCACACTCGGATGGTCTAGCAGCACTGCGACCGGTTCTTCAGGCTGCCCCTGAATTCTTACTACATCCGCGCTCGCCGATCTGCACTCGTTGCGACCTTGCGCCGCGTCGCCCTGTCGGTATGAGCGTCATCTCCCTTGCGGCTTGCGAATGTGAAATCGGCGGCGGGCACAGGCCCGCCGCCGATTCCGCAGCATGGATTAGAGCGAAGCCTTGACCTTGGTGGCAACGTCCGGAGAAACCCACTTGGTCCACATGTCGGGGTAGGTCTTGAGGAAGTACTTGGCGCCGTCCTCGTTGGTGCCCTGATTGTCGGTCATCCAGGCGAGAACCTTGCCGACGGTCGCGTTATCCCACTTGCGGGTCTTCATATAGTCCATGGCGATGCCGGCCTTGTCGGCGAAGGCCTTGGTCACGACGGTATAGACGTCCGAAACCGGATAGGAGTTCACCTTCGGGTTGGCGCAATCCTGAATCGCGGTGCAGGCGTCCCATTCCTTCTTGTCGTGGGGCACGTCGAAGCTCAGGCGAACCATGTCGTATTTGCCGAGGATGGCGGTCGGCGCCCAGTAGTAGCCGAGCCAGCCGATCTTCTTTTCGAAGGCGTTGGCGATGGAACCGTCGAGGCCGGCGGCGGAACCGGTATCGACCAGCGTGAAGCCGAGCTTGTCTGCGCCGAGGGCCTTGTACAGGTTGGTCGTGGAGATCTGGCAGTTCCAGCCCGCCGGGCAGTCATAGACAGCGCCCTTGGACGGATCCTCGGGGGCCGGGAAGAGCTCTGGATGCTTCAGCGCGTCCTGAACGGTCTTGATGTCGGGATGGGCGTCGGCGAGGTATTTCGGAATCCACCAGCCTTCGACGCCGCCGTCGCTCAGAAGCGGCGCGGCCTCGATCAGACGGCCTTCGGATACGGCCTTGTCGAGCGCGGTGCGCACGGCGTTGACCCAGAGTTCCGGCGCGACGTCCGGCTCGCCCTTTTCGTCCATGGAGGTGAATGTCGGCTGCGTGTCGCCCGTCACCAGGGTAACGTTGCAGCCGTAGCCATTCTGCAGAATGATCTTGTCGACCTGGGCGGCCACGCCTGCGGATGCCCAGTTCATTTCAGCAATCGATACGTTGCCGCAATCCGCAGCATGCGCCGAGCCAGCCAATGCATAGGCGCCGAAGGCGAAGATGGCTGAAGCGAGAAGCTTCTTCATTTGATATCGTCTCCCAATTTTTCGTTACGTTGTGGAAATCGACTCCCAATGTTTTCGATGTTTGCCGATCCCAGTCAGCGTGGTCCAACCACAACCGTTTAACGCCGCTGACGACGCCGGTACGGTCCCCTTTGCTGCTGTCGTGCACTTGGTCTTTTTGCGACCGCGGAATCTTGTCCCGGCCGGATGTTCTCTGCATCGACGACGGGCAGCCTAAGGATTTGAATGAAGAAATCAACAGCCCGGCGGCCGGCTGGAGTTATCGTGCCTCTTGGAGAAGCCGATATAAGCGCCTGAATTAGCCTATTTTCTGCTATTCACGGCTGCAAAATGGGCAAGCCGCGGCTTCGATCGAGCTTTTGGATACCGGCGAAGTCACATGCGGCCGAAATCCCGCGTCCCTGAAAGACGTTTTTTGTTTCATTTGCGTCGTTTGCGATTTCTCAACGCAAAGAGGAAAATTTTCAAAAAATTTTCGGATTCACTCTAATTTAAGCACTTAATAACCCTCCGGTAACGATGTCGGTTTATCAATCGACGCGTGGCGGGGGACATACCGCTGCTTCCCTGGATCAGGTAGTGCGTACCGGGGAAAGCGAACCTTGCGGTGTACGTGCAGGGAAGCCGGCGTTTTTGGCAAACCGCGTCGATCTCGGGATCGCGCGGTTTTCGCATTTAAAGGGTCCCGTTTCGAAACGATCCGGGGCCGGCGCGGCACGCAGGCTCAAATTTTCAATTTTCGATGGGCATCCAGAATAAAGCCGCCGGCGCTGTCGCGTGGCGGCTTCTCATGTATCGGACGGGTGGCTTGACGCGATCTCAGCCGGCATTATACGTGCGGATGAAGCCGATCATGCCGAAGCGTGTGTCCAGCTGCTGCAGGCGGCTCTCGGGACGATACGTCGGAACCTTGCCGTTCCAGGCGATCTGGATGGAATTCTGTCTGTTGAAGATGAAGAGCATTGGGGTATCCTCAGAGCCGGATCGGCCCGTTTCGTTGTATGTTTTCGCGCTGGAGATAATCCTCTTCCGCGGAACTAACAATGGACGGAATCGTCATCCGGTGTCGCAAATAGAGCATGATTGAAAGTGATGTATTTTTGTATCGTCACGGCCGTTTCCGGCGGTTGAAGATCGCGGCGAAATCAAGGCGAAGCTCCGCGTTTTCAGTGGCTGCAGCCTATCGAGGTGGTGGGGAATGACAAAGGCGATCATGCTGCAGGGGACCGGCTCCGATGTCGGAAAAACGGTATTGGTCGCCGGACTGTGCCGTCTGTTCGCCAACCGGGGCGTGCGCGTTCGTCCGTTCAAGCCGCAGAACATGTCCAACAATGCTGCCGTTGCCGAGGACGGGGGCGAGATTGGCCGGGCGCAATGGCTGCAGTCGCTGGCGGCGCGCGTGCCGTCGTCCGTGCATATGAACCCGGTGCTTTTGAAGCCGCAGTCGGAGACGGGTAGCCAGATTATCGTGCAGGGCAAGGTCTGGGGCCATGCCAAGGGACGGGATTATCAGGCACTCAAGCCGCAATTGCTCGGCGCGGTGCTGGAAAGCTTCGCCGCGATGCGCGCGGGAACCGATCTCGTCATCGTGGAGGGAGCTGGGTCCCCCGCCGAGATCAATCTGCGGCGGGGCGATATCGCCAATATGGGTTTTGCGACACGCGCCAACGTGCCCGTGGTGCTGGTCGGGGACATAGACCGCGGCGGCGTGATCGCGTCGCTGGTCGGCACCTATCATATCCTGCCGGAGGAAGACCGGCGGATGATCCGCGGCTACATCATCAACAAGTTTCGCGGCGATGTCTCGCTCTTCGGTGAGGGCATAGAGGCTGTCGGCGGCTTTACGGGCTGGCAGTGCCACGGCGTCGTGCCGTGGCTGAAGGCAGCGGCCCGCCTGCCGGCTGAGGATTCCGTCGTCCTGGAGCGGCTTGCGCGCGGCTCCACCGGTGCGTTGAAGGTTGCCGTGCCGGTGCTGTCGCGCATCGCCAATTTCGACGACCTAGATCCGTTGAGGGCGGAGCCCGACGTCGATCTCGTCTTCGTCCGGGCGGGCGAGCGCTTGCCGGCCGACGCAGGACTTGTGGTGCTGCCGGGCTCCAAGTCGACGATCGGTGATCTTCTCGATCTGCGCGGCCAGGGATGGGATCACGACATCGCCGCGCATGTGCGCAGGGGCGGCCGTGTCATCGGCATCTGCGGCGGCTACCAGATGCTCGGCCGCATGGTCCACGATCCACTCGGCATCGAGGGATCGCTCACCGAGACGCCCGGATTGGGTCTTCTGGACATCGAGACGGAGATGGCGCCGGAAAAGACGGTGCGCAACAGCCTTGCCGTATCGAAGGAATATGACGTGCCGCTCTCCGGCTACGAGATCCATCTCGGCGTGACGCGCGGCGCCGACTGCGAACGGCCCTCGACCGTCATCGACGGCCGCCCCGACGGAGCGGTGTCGCCGGACGGCCGCGTCATGGGCACATATCTGCACGGGCTGTTCGGCAGCGACGCCTATCGGGCAAGGCTGCTCGCAAGCTTTGGTCTGGCCGGCGAGCGCACGGACTACCGCGCCGGTGTCGACACGGCGCTGGACGACATCGCGGCCGAATTGGAAAGCGTGCTCGATCCGGCCTGGCTCGACAGCCTGGTCCGGTAAAGCGTGTCGACCAGGGATGCGCGGCGCTCTTGCGCAGCCGAGCCCTTCAGAGCTCGCCCGAGACTTCGCGGCGTCGACGGTCGAGTTCTTCGCTGTAGCGGCGCAGCGTATAGCTTTCCGTCAGCAGGCCGATCACCTTGCGCTCGATCAGGTCGTTGACCACGACGAGCGCTTCGCTTTTGGTCTGGTCGAACATGGCGGCGGCCTGCTTGGCGTTCATCTGCGGCTGCAGGAATTCATTGCGATGCCGGATGAAGTCGGAAAGTCCGTGTTCCTCGTCGTCCTTTTCCACGGGGCTCGCGTAGATGTCTGGCACGAGAACCATTCCGGAATATTTCTCGTTCTGATCGACCAGGATGACGCGCTGGGCCGAGCCGATCGGAAAGTTCCGGCGAAACTCCTCGATGCTCATGCCGACGCTTGCAGTGTGCACGTCGGGGCGCATCATGCGGGCGACGGTAAGGCTGCGGATCCAGCCGACGTCGTGGGCGCTGCGGATGCTTTCCCCGCGCAGATGGAAGCGCCATGTGGCGAAGGAGTAGCCGAAGGTCGTGCGGACCACGAGCGACGAGGTGATGACGGCCGCCAGCACCAGCGCCGTGATCGGAAAGTCGCCGGTGATTTCGAGCGCCAGGAACGTCATGGTCAGCGGGCCGCCGATGATGGCGACGGCCAGCGAACTCATGCCGACCACGGCATAGACGACCGGTGTCAGCGTGGCGTGATCGAGATACGGGGCGCAATAGGCGAAGATCTTGCCGAGCAGCGCGCCCATGAACAACGACGCGAAGAACAGGCCGCCCCTGAAGCCGGAGCCGATCGATACCGCGGAGGCCAGCGATTTCAGAATGAAGAGGCCGACCAGCGCCCCCAGCGTTGCATTTGTCGACAGGTTGAGATGCAGCGCGCCGTGACCCGCGGACAGAACCTGCGGCGAAATCAGCGCCAGCATCCCGACGACGAGGCCGCCCAGCGCGGGACGGAAGGCCGGTGCGATCGAACTCTTGCGTGCGAGCTCTTCGACCCAGGCGACGCCCTGCATGATCAGGATGCCGATGCCGGCACAGAAGGCGCCGAGCAGGACGGCCGGAAGATAGTCCGCCGGAACGATCGCGCCGAAATGATCGATGTCGATGGCGAAATCGTCGCCGGCGAGCAACCTTGCGATCATCGTCGATATCAGTGCCGAAACGACGACCGGCGTCAGGGTCAGGATGGAATAGCTGCCGATAATGAGCTCGAAGGCATAGAAGGCGCCGGTGAGCGGTGCGTTGAATGCGGCGGCAATGGCGCCGGCTGCGCCGCAGCCGACGAGCATGCGCAGGTCCGCCCGGCGCATCTGCATCTTGTAGCCGAACTTCGAGGCGATGCCGGCGGCAAGCTGCGTATAGCCTGCCTCGAGCCCGACCGAGGCGCCGAATCCGTTCGAAATCAGGTTTTGCACGGCGACCAGCATGCTGTCGGTGAGCGACATGCGGCCGCCATGCAGCGCGTTGGCTTCGATCGGGTCGACCATCGGCTTCTTGCGCGTGCGCGACAATATATAGAGCAGGATGCCGAGGATGATGCCGCCCGCTATGGGCGCTATCAGCAGCACGGATTTGTCGGGAATCGCCACCGCCGCCGAGCTCAGGCGTTCGTAGTCAGTGATGCCGTAGATGATGCTGTGGAGCTTGCGCGAGATGAAGCTCATCGTGGTCACGGCGCAACCGGAGGCTACCCCCACCAGCGCGCCGGCGAAAACAAGTCCCAATTCGCCACGGCGCAGCAATGCTCTGAACCGACCGAGGTCGAATAGGGCCGAGAAGACGCCGAGGCGGCGCGGTTGGAATTTCTGCAACATGGGAAACGGACGATACGTTTTTACTCGAATGTGAGGACTTATCCTCTATAAACTCCTAACATCAAAGAAATACGGCAAAAAAGCCGCCGATTTTGCAGGAATATTTTGCCTGTTTCGCAATCAGGACGATGGGCGTCGCATCCATGCCCTTGATTGACTTGAAGGAAGTGAAAGCCTAATCATTGCCGGCATAACGAATGGTTCCCGAGCGGCGATCTGCCGCATGGGATGAAAAGGGAATGTGAAGGGACGGACCCAATCCGGGCGTTCTCATCACAGCCGACCCCGCGACTGTAGAGCGGTCAGGGTCTTTCGTTCGGTTTGAATGGCATTCCGCCGGTGGTTCGCATGGGGCGAACGGGCGGGACGGCGTCAAGCCGGAAAAGCCACTGGCGGGGCATCATGATCAGCCGGGGCAGGACGCCTCTCATTCTACGAATCGTCCGCCTTTTCATGATGCATTGCCGGGAAGGCGAGGAAGATCCGCTGGCGCACGTCGGGGGCGACCGGTTTCGGTTCGCCCCCGTCGCGGCGCTTTATCCGCGAGCCAGGAGACCTGCCACGCGTGCCGGGCGCAGAGCCTGTTCCAGGAACGTGAGTTCCGCTGCCAGCACGGAGGTTGTCATGGCACAAGACGAGTTTTCGGCGGGGAGGCGCCTGTTTTTCGGTTTCAGCTCCGCGCTGCCGGCCTGCGCAGTTGCGCGGGAGCGGGAATAGCGCATGTCCTCTTTGACTTCCCGGGCTGTTTTCGTCCTCGGCGGGGCGCGTTCCGGCAAATCCGGATTCGCCGAATCCCTCATTTCGGATAGCGGTCTCGAACGCCATTATGTGGCGACCGGGCAGGCGTGGGACGATGAGATGCGCGAGCGCATCGCGCAGCACCGCGCCGACCGCGGCGAACTATGGCAGACGCATGAGGAGCCGCTGGATATCGTGTCGCGACTGACCGCGATCGATGCCGAAGGGCGCGCCGTGCTGGTGGACTGCCTGACGCTCTGGGTGACCAATCTGATGATGGCGGAACGGAATATGGCGGCGGAGTTTGCCGCCTTGACCGCCTTTCTGCCGACGGCGCGATCGCGGCTCGTTCTCGTATCCAACGAAGTCGGCCTCGGAATCGTGCCGGAAAATCGCATGGCGCGCGAGTTTCGCGATCATGCCGGCCGCCTGCACCAGATGGTCGCGGCGGCGAGTGCCGAAGTTTATTTTATCGCAGCGGGCTTGCCGCTGAAAATGAAGGGTTGATCCACATGAACCAGGAAAAGATTCCCGCCACCGTCATTACCGGCTTCCTGGGAGCCGGCAAGACGACGATGATCCGCAACCTCCTGCAGAATGCCGGCGGCAAGAAGATCGCGCTGATCATTAACGAGTTCGGCGATCTCGGCGTCGATGGCGACGTGCTCAAAGGCTGCGGCGCGGAGAACTGCACCGAGGACGATATCATCGAGCTGACCAACGGCTGCATCTGCTGCACCGTCGCCGACGATTTCATTCCGACCATGACGAAGCTTCTGGAGCGCGATGCCCGTCCGGATCATATCGTCATCGAAACGTCGGGCCTTGCGCTGCCGCAGCCGCTGGTCGCCGCCTTCAACTGGCCCGATATCCGCACGCACGTTACCGTCGATGGCGTCATCACCGTGGTCGACAGCGCGGCCGTTGCCGCCGGCCGCTTTGCCGACGATCACGACGCCGTGGAGGCTCGCCGCGTCGAGGACGATTCGCTCGACCATGAAAGCCCGATCGAGGAACTGTTCGAGGATCAGCTGACCTGCGCCGATCTGATCGTGCTCAACAAGACCGACCTGATCGATGTCGACGGTCTCGGCCGCGTCCGCGCCGAGGTCGCCTCACGTACCGCCCGCAAGCCGACGATCATCGAAGCGAAGAACGGCGATGTTCCTGCCGCCGTCCTGCTTGGCCTCGGCATCGGCACGGAAGGCGATATCGTCAATCGCAAGTCGCATCACGAGCTCGAGCATGAAGACGGCACGCCGCACGATCACGACGAATTCGACAGCTTCGTCGTCGAGCTCGGCCCGGTTGCCGACCCGGCAGCCTTCGTCGAGGCGCTGAAGGGCGTGATCGCGGAACACGATGTCCTGCGCCTCAAGGGCTTTGTCGACGTGCCCGGCAAGCCAATGCGCCTACAGGTGCAGGCCGTCGGCAGCCGCATCGACACCTATTTCGATCGTGCCTGGACGCCGGGCGAAGCACGGGCGACCCGGCTCGTGGTGATCGGCCTGCATGAGATGGACGAGACGATCGTGCGCAAGGCAATCGAGGCGCTGGTCTGATCGATGCTGAGCCTTTGCCGTGCGATACCCCCCTCTGTCGCTTTCGCGTCATCTCCCCCACAGGGGGGGAGATTGGGAGCTCGTGGCTTCATCGTCCTCAAACAACTCACCTCTGAAGTTTCAGGAGGTTTGGGGAATGGAGCGTGTAAGGCATTGCTTGGAATGATCTCCTCCCCTGCGGGGGAGATGTCACGACGTGACAGAGGGGGGTATGCAGCTGCGTACTCTGAGGTCCAATGCACCTCCTTCTAGCTCAAAAAGGAACGATCAGCGACGGCGAGGAGGCAATCGACCTTGGCCAGTCGCCCGGCGATATCCTCTTTCTGTCTGCCGCCGATACCGAGCTTGCGGCTGTTGCCGCAGCGCACGGCGAAGGCGGCCGTTCCCTTCGGCTTGCGAGCCTGATGAGCCTAAAGCATCCGATGTCCGTCGATACCTATATCGACAGGACGGCCCGGCATGCGAAGCTCATCATCGTGCGGGCGCTCGGAGGAGCGAGCTATTTTCACTATGCACTGGAGGCGCTGCATGCCTGTGCGGCGCGTCAGGGGGCCTTGATTGCGGTGTTGCCGGGCGACTCGAAGCCCGATCCCGGATTGACCCCGTTTTCCAATGTCGTTCTCGACGATCTCAATGCGCTGTGGTCCTATCTGATCGAAGGCGGCGAGGCGAATTCCAGTGCATTCCTTGCCTATGCCGAGGCGATGCTCTCAGGCGCCGAGAAGCCGATGCCTGCCGTGCCCCTGATGAAGGCCGGCATATGGTGGCCGGGACGGGGCGTGATCGGTGTCGAGGAATGGCGGAGAGTTTCCAAAGCTTCGATGGTAGCGGAGGAGGGATTCAATCCCCCAACGGTCGCGATTTCCTTTTATCGCGCGCTGGTTCAAAGCGGTGAGACGAAGCCTGTCGAAGCCGTGATAGAGGCTCTTGTCGCCGAGGGTATGCGGCCGCTGCCGGTCTTTGCCTATAGTCTGAAAGATGCCGTGTCCGTCGGTATCCTCGAAAGCGTCTTTACCGAGTTGAAACCGGGTGTGGTCATCAATACCACCGGCTTTGCCGTTTCGGCACCGGGCGCGGACCGCCAGCCGACGGTGCTCGAAACGGGTGAAGCCGTCGTTCTCCAAGCGATCTTTTCGGCTTCGTCGAAAGAGGCCTGGGAGGCGTCCTCTCAGGGCCTTTCGGCGCGCGATCTCGGCATGAACGTGGCGCTGCCCGAAGTCGACGGGCGCGTTCTCGCCCGCGCCGTGTCGTTCAAGGCCGCCGCCCGCTATGACGAGCGGGTCGAGGCCAATATCGTCGCCAGTGAACCCAATGGGGATCGCATGCGCTACACGGCGCGGCTGGCTGCCAACTGGGCGCGGCTGCGCAATACGCCGCCCGGCGATCGCCGCGTCGCGCTTGTCATGGCGAACTATCCCAATCGGGATGGGCGCCTCGGCAATGGCGTCGGGCTCGATACGCCTGCCGGCACGATCGAGGTGCTGAAGGCGATGCAGGGGGCCGGCTATGGGGTTTCCGATCTGCCGGCCGATGGCGATGCGCTGATGCGGCATCTGGCGGAAGGCCCGACAAATTCGAGTCATGATGGCCGCGTCGTTCGCGAAATGCTTTCCTTCAGCGATTACAAGCATTTCTTTTCGTCTCTTCCGACGCAGATTCAGGATGAGATGACGGGTCGCTGGGGCGATCCTGAGGCGGACCCTTACGCGTTGAACGATGCCTTTGCCTTGCCGTTCGCCCGGTTCGGCGATGTGCTCGTCGGCATCCAGCCGGCGCGCGGCTACAATATCGATCCGAAGGAGAGCTACCATTCTCCCGATCTCGTACCGCCGCACGGTTATCTCGCCTTCTATGCCTTCCTGCGCCGCTCCTTCGATGCGCATGCGGTCATTCACATGGGCAAGCACGGCAATCTCGAATGGCTGCCGGGCAAGGCGCTGGCGCTGTCGGAGAGCTGCTATCCCGAAGCGATCCTCGGGCCGCTGCCGAACCTCTATCCGTTCATCGTCAACGATCCCGGCGAAGGCACGCAAGCCAAGCGCCGTACGAGTGCTGTCATCATCGACCACCTGACGCCGCCTCTGACTCGCGCCGAGAGCTATGGTCCATTGAAGGACCTTGAGGCATTGGTGGATGAATATTACGAGGCGTCCGGCGGCGATCCGCGCCGCATCCGCCTGCTACGCAAGCAGATCCTCGATCTCGTCGCCGATATCGGGCTGGATCAGGACGCCGGCATCGCCAAGGGGGAAGGCGAAGACGAGGCATTGCGCAAGCTCGACGCCTATCTCTGCGACCTCAAGGAAATGCAAATCCGCGATGGCCTGCATATCTTCGGCGTTTCGCCTTCCGGAAGGCTGCTGACGGATTTGACGGTGGCGCTGGCTCGCGTGCCGCGCGGGCTGGGCGAGGGCGGCGATCAGAGCCTGCAGCGGGCGATTGCGCGGGATGCTTTTGAGGGTGCGGAGGGTGCGATACCCCCCTCTGTCGCTCTCGCGACATCTCCCCCACAAGTGGGGAGATCGTTAACCCATGGCGCTCGCTCGTATCAAACTGATGTCGAGGCCGTTGGAACTATTGGTGATGGATCGGGAGAGCGGAGCGGCATACTCCCTTCAATCTCCCCCCTTGCGGGGGAGATGTCAGCAACGCTGACAGAGGGAGGTATCTCTCCGAGCAAACCATTCGACCCGCTGGACTGCGACATGGCTGCGGAATGGATTGGCCCGCGCCCCTCTATCCTCCAGGAGGTTGCCGAGGCGCCCTGGCGCACGCAAGGCGATACGGTCGAACGCATCGAATTGCTGGCTGCACAATTGGTCTCGGGTGAAATAACTTGCCCCGAGGGCTGGGCACATACACGCATCGTTCTGGGCGAGATAGCCTCAAAGCTTCAGCCATCTATCCTCGCCTGCGGCGATGCCGAAATTTCGGCTCTGCTCAAGGGCCTAGATGGCCGTTTCGTGCCGCCCGGTCCTTCCGGCGCGCCGACGCGCGGCCGGCCGGATGTTCTGCCGACGGGGCGGAATTTCTACTCGGTCGACAGCCGCGCCGTACCGACGCCGGCAGCTTACGAGCTTGGCCGGAAATCGGCCGAATTGCTGATCCGCCGCTATGTTCAGGATCACGGCGAATGGCCCGTTTCCTTCGGCCTGACAGCCTGGGGCACGTCGAACATGAGAACGGGCGGCGACGATGTCGCGCAGGCGCTGGCGCTGATCGGCGTCAAGCCTATCTGGGACATGACCTCGCGCCGCGTCACCGGATACGAGATCATCCCGCCGGCCATGCTGCGGCGGCCGCGAGTCGATGTCACGCTGCGCATCTCGGGCTTTTTCCGCGATGCTTTTCCCGAACAGATCGCCTTGTTCGACAAGGCGATCCGGGCCGTCGGCATGCTCGAAGAGGATGAGACGGATAATCCGATTGCGGCGCGTATGCGCGGCGAGATAGAGCGGCTGGAAGCAGCCGGCCTCGATACGGTCTCCGCCAGCCGCAGGGCCGGATACCGCATCTTCGGCTCCAAGCCCGGCGCTTACGGCGCCGGTCTGCAGGCTCTCATCGACGAAAAAGGCTGGGAGCGGCGCGCGGATCTGGCCGAGGCCTATCTCGTCTGGGGCAGCTATGTCTATGGCGCCGGCGAGGAGGGCAGGGCCGAGCGCGGCGTCTTTGAGGAAAGATTGCGTTCGATCCAGGCGGTCGTGCAGAATCAGGACAATCGCGAACACGACCTGCTCGACAGCGACGACTACTATCAGTTCGAGGGCGGCATGGCGGCGGCGGCCGAGCAGCTTGGCGGCGCGCGGCCGTCGATCTATCACAACGACCATTCCAGACCGGAAAAGCCTGTTATCCGTTCCCTCGAAGAGGAGATCGGACGGGTCGTGCGCGGGCGCGTCGTCAATCCCAAGTGGATCGAGGGTGTCATGCGCCATGGCTATAAGGGCGCTTTCGAGATCGCTGCGACGGTGGATTATCTCTTCGCCTTTGCGGCGACGACAGGTGCGGTGCGCAATCATCATTTCGAGGCCGTCTACCAAGCCTTCGTCGTTGACCAGCGTGTGCGGGACTTCATGGCGGAAAAGAACCCGGCTGCGTTTCGGGATCTGCGGGAGCGCCTGCTGGAGGCGGTCGACCGCAAGCTCTGGACGCCGAGAAGCAATTCGGCGCGGTTCGATCTGGAAAGCCTGGAAACGGGCAAGGAGACGGCGGCATGAGTGCGGTCGGCGAGCTTCTGGCAGCCTTTCGTGATTATCTCCTGTCGCGCAGCGATCCGGGACTGCACCATTTCATTGAGGGCTTTCGCTGGCCGATGGAAGAGCGAGCGCTCGCGCCGCACGATCTGCCTGTCGTTCGGTATCTTCATGAGCCTCGTCGACCGGGCAATGGAGCGGAAAGCGCCTTGCTCCACAGGCTTTCAGATGCCGCGAATGTGCTGCATTGGGCCCAGACCTACAGCATCACCGATTTCGGCGCCGATTTCCTGCAACGGTATGGCTGGATCGAGCTGTTCGGCACGCGCGGACATTTCGCTAGCGAAGATATGGCCGGCGGCTTCCTGTTGCTTGGGCCCGGCGTGCATTACCCGGACCATCATCACGAGGCCGAGGAGATCTATATCCCTCTGAGCGACGGCTCGCTGTGGAGCAAGGATGCCCAGCCTTTCCTGCCGCACTGGTCGGGCGAGATAATCCACCACCCCTCGAATATCCGCCACGCCATGCGGACGGACGATGAGCCGCTCGTCGCGCTCTACCTCTGGCGCGGTGGGCCGCTGGCACAGAAATCGATCATATCAGGGAGAATGCAATGAGCGACGAATTGGCCGAAACCGGTGCGGAAACCCCAAAGAGCGACGATGCCCGTCATGCCGACAAGATGGCCAAGAAGAAGGCCGCGCGCGACAAGATCATGGCGACCAAGAACGATGAGAAGGGCCTGATCATCGTCCACACCGGCAAGGGCAAGGGGAAATCCTCCTCCGCCTTCGGCATGATCTTCCGCCATATCGCGCATGGGAAGCCGAGCGCCGTCGTGCAGTTCATCAAGGGCGCCATGTGGACCGGCGAACGCGACCTGATCGAGAAGCATTTCTCCGACATTTGCCAGTTCCACACGATGGGCGAGGGCTTCACCTGGGAGACGCAGGATCGTGCTCGCGACGTGGCGGCGGCGTCTGCCGCCTGGGAAAAGGCGAAAGAGCTGATCCGTGACGAGCGGAACTCCATGGTGCTTCTGGACGAAATCAATATCGCACTTCGCTATGATTACCTCGATATCAACGACGTGGTCGAATTCCTCAAGAACGAGAAGCCGTATATGACCCATGTGGTCCTGACCGGCCGCAACGCCAAGGAAGAGCTGATCGAGATCGCCGATCTTGTGACAGAGATGGAATTGATCAAGCATCCCTTCCGCTCGGGCATCAAAGGGCAGCCCGGCGTGGAGTTCTGATCGCTCGCCGGGCGTTCAGCGGCCCGGCAGCATCGCCTTCAACGCCTCCGCGGTCTGCGGGTTCGCGGGAAAGAAGGATTCGATCGCAAGCTCCGACAGGGTGACATCGACGGGCGTTCCGAAGACGGTCGTGGTCGACAGGAAGGACAGATGTCCCGCCGCGGTGTCAAGTTCCAGAGGTACGGCGATACCGGCAAAATCCCGGTCCGGCGCCGTCGATCTGGACGTGGCCGGGGCAGAATAGGCCGACAATTCCTCCAGCAGCCTTATCAGCACAGGGTCGCCCGTTGCCGATATCTGCTGGCGCAGCCGTTCGAGCAGATGCGCGCGCCATTCGGAGAGATTGGCGATGCGGGGCGCCAACCCCTGCGGATGCAGGCTTAGCTTCAGCACATTGATCGGCCCTTCGGTCAGCGAGGGGTCGGCCACGCCAGCGAGCAGCGGGGCGATGGCGGCGTTGGCGGCGACCAGTGTCCAGTGCCGGTCGACAGCCAGGGCCGGGAAGGGCTCGTGGCCCTTCAGCAGCATGTCGATGGCGCGTCGCGCCGGCGCCAGCGCCGGATCGTCCAGCTTGCGTTCGGGAAAGACTGGAGCAAATCCCGCTGCGAGAAGCATCGGGTTGCGCTCGCGCAAGGGTATGCCGAGCCGTTCTGCGAGATGCATCAGCATCTCTCGGCTTGGCAGTGCGCGCCCGCTCTCGAGGAAGCTTAGGTGTCGTTGCGATATCTCGGCTTCGAGGGCGAATTCGAGCTGGCTCAGCCGGCGTCGCTGCCGCCATTCGCGCAGGTAATCGCCCAGAGAGCGGACCGGGCTCATCATGCGGCAGCCGGAAGCTGATCGATGAAGCCGTGAACGGACTTCAGCCGGTCGCCTTCGAGGATGGCGAAATCCGTCCCCTTGATCAGCGGTTCGGCATCGACCGGACCGAAGCCCCAGGAGAAACGGAGATTGTCGCCATGGCGGTCGCCGTCCGTGATCAGGCTGAAGCGGAAACCGGGAAAGCGCTCGTGCGCCGCCGTGACCAGCGCATGGATCTGCTCGCGATCGTCGGCGCGCATCATCGGGTCGATATAGCTGCAGGACTCCGTCCATGCCTCGGCGATGAGTGCGCGCCGGCGTTCGGCGTCGGCTTCGTTCCAGATGGCGATATAGCGTTCTGCAATGGTAGTCGCATCAGTCATCGGTCAACTCCCTTGGATCGCCTGAACCGTTCAGGCAGGGCGATCATCGGCGCGTACCGAAGCACTATCAATTACGTCAGAGGTAATCAAAGGCCCGTTGTTACAGGCCGAGCCAAAGCCGGACGGGATGAGCGGGGTCCGCCAGCAGCTTGACCGCAAAGGCGATGCAGACGACGACCAGCAACGGCTTGATCAGCTTCGCGCCGATGCGCATGGCAAGCCGCGAGCCGACCTGGGCGCCGAGGAACTGGCCAAGCCCCATCGTCAGGCCGACCTTCCAGAGGATGGCGCCGGAGAAGATGAAGACGATCAAACTGCCGAGATTCGAGCCGAAATTGAGCAGCTTCGTATGCGCCGTCGCCTTGAGCAGACCGAAGCCGGCGAGCGTCACGAAGGCAAGCATCAGGAACGAACCGGTTCCGGGTCCGAATGCACCGTCGTAGAAGCCGATCAGCGGCACCAGCGTCACGCCGAAGAGACCGGCGCTCATGCGGCGGTGTTTTTCCACATCGCCGAGATTGGGCTTGATGGCGAAATAGAGCGCGATGGCGATCAGCAGGAAGGGCAGGGCTATGCGCAGGACTTCGCTCGGCATGACGGTTGCCAGCATGGCGCCGAGCATGCCTCCCATGACGGCCATTGCGGCCATCGGAAGCTGTTCGCGAAGCTCGACATGCCCCTGCCGCGCATAGGCGATCGTCGCCGAGGCCGCGCCGCAGATCGATTGCACCTTGTTCGTGCCGAGCGTTTGCAGCGGCGGAATGCCGGCCAGCAGCATGGCGGGCACAGTCACCAGCCCGCCGCCGCCGGCGATGGAATCGACGAAACCGGCAAAGAAAGCGGCGGCAAAGAGCAGAAACAGGATCTGAAGGGTAATGTCTTGCAAGGCGGGGAACTCTGGGGCGGGAAACCAGCGGCCTTCTGGCACTTCATTTGCCGCAATGCAATCCGCCTGAAAGCATACGGCGGAAAATTGACGGCCCGGAAAGCGGGGGCTACATCTGCCGTGTGAGTTGTTGCCGCTGGGGAGTCGAGCATGACGGCACATGTCAATTCCGATCGCCGCTATGTTCTCGGCCTCGGCTGCGAGCGCGGTACGGACTGGAACGATGTGCTTCTGCTTGCGGAGCGGGCCTTCCGGGAAATCGGAATCGAAAGCGGGCAGGTCTTGGCCGTGGCGTCGATCGATGCGCGCATGGAAGAACCGGCCATCCTCGATACGGCGGCGCATCTTCGCCTGCCCGCGCGATTCTTCGAGGCAGCCGTATTGGAGCGGGAGACGCCCCGGCTGAAAAATCCCTCCGAGGTCGTCTTCGCCCGTGTCGGTTGTCACGGAGTTGCCGAAGCAGCGGCACTTGCGGCGGCGGGTCCGGATGCGGAGCTTGCGCTTCCGAAGATCAAGTCCAATTTTGCCACGGCGGCGATTGCCAGGATCGCCTGAGAATGGAATTTCCCCCGCAAACCTCACAAATGCCGCATGGGACGCCGCGGCGGCATTCCGCCGCCGTCCGTTCTCGTGTATGCCGGTAGTTCAAGCATGATCCGCGACGGGAGGAATTTTCCGGAAGATCAAGCTTATTCAGTATGTTCGTAAGGAAAAATCATGCATAAGGTCATTTATGATACGGATCCGGGCGTCGATGACGCCATGGCGCTCCTCTTCCTGCATCGTCACCCGGATATCGACCTTCTCGGCGTGACGACGGTTTTCGGCAATGCCTCCGTCGACACGACGACACGCAACGCGCTGTTCCTCAAGCGCGAGTGGAATATTCCGTGCCCGGTCGCGCGGGGCGCAAGCGTCACTTTCGATCCCTCGCGACGCGAGCGTCCGTGGCCGACGATGGTTCACGGCCATAACGGCCTTGGCGATATCGACGTGCCTGACACGATCGACCTGCCGGCCGATCCGCGCCCGGCCTACCAGTTCATCATCGACACCGTTCGCGCCCATCCCGGCGAAGTCACCCTGGTCGCGGTCGGCCGCATGACCAATCTGGCCCTGGCGCTGAAGCACGATCCCGAAATCGCCTCGCTCGTGAAGGACGTGGTGATCATGGGCGGCAATTTCTATGTGCCGGGCAATGTCTCTCCGGTTGCCGAAGCCAATATTCACGGCGATCCGGAAGCAGCCGATTTCGTCATGACGGCAGCCTGGAAGGTGGTCGTGGTCGGTCTCGACGTGACGGCGATCACGACCATGAGCCGCAGCTATCTGGCCGATATGGCCAAGGCTGGCGGACCTTCGGTTCAGCTGCTGTCGGATCTGTCGCAGTCCTATATCGATTTCTACAAGCACGCCGTCGAAGACGGCATGATGGTCCATGACAGCTGCGCCTGCGTCTATGTCGTCGCGCCCGAGCTGTTCGATACGATCGAGGGCGCGGTTCGCGTCGTCTGCGGCGGCATCGCCGATGGCCAGACGATCGTGAAGCCGAACGGCCGTCATTTCCCGCCGGGCGATTGGGACAATCTGCCGAGCCAGATCGTCTGCACCGGTATTCGCTCGCAGCAGGTCGTCGATCTGATCCGCGACGTGATTCTGGGCAAGGTGAAACACTGAGATCCACGCGACGGGGGCGATCGAGTCCCCGTCGTACTTCTTTCGATTTTTCATATGGTTGTTCGATTATCCGGATATATCGAATCCGGAAGCCAGTACGGCCCGTCCCCTGTTTTTCCGCGAACTGTCGCCGCTGGCAAAGCCCATAGCGCGTCATCGCCGCAGTTCAGACCTTGTGTCGCATATTATCGGCAATGGAACGACCTCGGGATGCGCCTGCCTTATCCCGTTCTCAACATTGCAATTTCAGCCATCCGGGCATAGGACACAGGGGATGAACGATAGCGCTTTTTCCAATCTGCCGGCTTTGGAGCCGGGCTCCGTCTGGCTCGTCGGCGCCGGGCCGGGAGATGCCGGGCTTTTGACCTTGCTGGCCGCCAAGGGGCTGGCGGAGGCGGATATCGTCGTGCACGATGCGCTCGTGAACGACGACTGCCTCAAGCTTGCTCGACCGGGCGCGGTGCTGGAATATGCCGGCAAACGCGGCGGCAAGCCATCGGCCAGCCAGCGGGACATCTCGCTGCGGCTGGTGGAACTGGCGCGGGCCGGCAAGCGGGTTCTGCGCCTCAAGGGCGGCGATCCCTTCGTTTTTGGACGTGGTGGCGAGGAGGCACTGATGCTTGTCGAGCACGGCATTCCCTTCCGCATCGTGCCCGGCATTACCGCCGGTATCGGCGGGCTTGCCTATGCCGGCATTCCCGTCACGCATCGCGACGTCAATCATGCCATCACCTTCCTGACCGGACACGATTCCTCCGGCCTCGTGCCCGACGCGATCGACTGGGAAGCGATCGGCAGGGGATCGCCTGTGATCGTCATGTACATGGCGATGAAGCATATCGCCCAGATCAGCGCCAACCTCATCGCTGCCGGCCGTTCGGCCGAGGAGCCCGTCGCTTTCGTCTGCAATGCCGCGACGCAGTCTCAGCAGGTGCTCGAGACGACCCTCGGGCGGGCGTCGGAGGATGTCGAGGCTTCCGGTCTCGAACCGCCCGCCATCGTCGTCGTCGGCGAAGTGGTGAAACTTCGGCCGTCGCTGGATTGGCTCGGCGCTCTTTCCGGCCGCAAGCTTCTGCCGGCGGTGGAACGGCATGGCGAAGGCGGACGCAAGGTGTCGGCATGAGCGGCTTCCTGATCGCTGCACCCTCTTCGGGCTCCGGCAAGACGACCTTCACGCTCGGTCTTTTGCGGGCGCTGCGGAACCGGGGTGTTGCGGTCGTTTCGGGCAAGGCGGGGCCAGATTATATCGATCCCGCCTTTCACGCGGCGGCGGTAGGCTCGCCCTGCCTCAATTTCGATCCCTGGGCCATGCGTGCGGAACTCATTTCCGCTAATTCCGCGCTTCATCGCGCCGGCGGGCGGATGCTCGTCATCGAGGGAATGATGGGCCTGTTCGACGGCGCTGCCGATGGTACGGGGACGCCTGCCGATCTCGCCGCCTTTCTCGGCCTCTCCGTCGTTCTTGTTGTCGATGCCTCCCGCATGTCGCAATCGGTTGCGGCTGTCGTCAGCGGTTTTGCCAACTTCCGCGCCGATATCCGCATTGCGGGCGTCGTGCTCAATCGCGTCGCCAGCGAAAGGCATGAGAAGATGCTGCGTCAGGCGCTGGATGTGGTGCGAATGCCCGTCATTGCCGTCATTCGCAACGACCCGGGCTTGAATCTGCCGGAACGGCATCTCGGCCTGGTGCAGGCCGGCGAGCATGAGGCGCTGGAGAATTTCATCGAGGCGGCGGCGGATGTCGTCGCCAAGGGATGCGATTTCGGGTTTCTTTTGCGGGCAGCCCAGCAGAATATCGTGCGTCCGTCGGCGGCGAACATCGCGCGGCTGATGCCATTCGGCCAGCGGATCGCCGTCGCGCGGGATATCGCTTTCGCCTTCTGCTACGAACATATGCTGCTCGGTTGGAAGCGCCGCGGTGCCGAGATTTCCTTTTTCTCCCCGCTGGCGGACGAGGCGCCACCGGCCGATGCGGACGCCATCTACCTGCCTGGCGGCTATCCGGAACTGCACGCGGGAAAGCTTGCCTCCTCCCGGCATTTCAGCGAGGGCGTGAAAGCCGCCGCCGCGCGCGGGGCTCGCGTCTATGGCGAATGCGGAGGGTATATGGTGCTTGGCGAGGGACTGGTCGATGCGGCCGGCGCCCGCCACGAGATGCTTGGCCTCTTGCCCGTCGTCACCAGCTACGAGAAGCGCCAGCGCCATCTCGGCTATCGGCGCGTGACGCCGCTTGCCGGGTCCTTTTTCGACAAGCCGATGACGGCGCACGAGTTTCACTATTCTACCGTCGTATCGGAAGGCGAGGCGGACCGCCTGTTTGCGGTCCGGGATGCGCTCGATGCCGATCTGGGCGTGGCAGGCTTGCAGCGCGGCAATGTCGCGGGCTCCTACATGCATCTGATCGATCTTTCCGGAGATGCCTCATGACGAACAGGATTGCGCATGGCGGCGGCATTACCGCTGCGGCGCGTCAATATGGCGGGCGTCCGGAGGAGTGGCTGGATTTGTCGACGGGTATCAATCCCCATCCCGTTCCTTTGCCCGACATCCCCGTTGCGGCGTGGCACAGGTTGCCGGATCAGTATTTGCAGGAGCGGGCGCGGGTAGCGGCGGGGCGCTATTACCGCAGCGGCGATCTTCTGCCTTTGCCGGTTCCGGGCACGCAATCGGTCATTCAATTGCTGCCCAGGCTCGTAGCCGGCAGTCGCGTGGCGATCCTGTCGCCGACCTATGGCGAGTATGCGCGCGCCTTCACGCTCGCGGGCTTGCAGGTGCGTCAGGTCTCGACGATCGCGGAACTCACAGCCGAGGACAGATTGGTCGTTGCCGTCAATCCCAACAATCCCGATGGGCGGACGTTGCAGATCGACCAGTTGCGGGAGTTGCACGAGAGGCTGCAAAGGCGAGGCGGCATCCTCGTCGTTGACGAGGCTTTCGGCGATATCGAGCCGGCGGCCAGCATGGCGCCCTTCGCCGCCTCGATGCCAAATCTTGTTATCTTCCGCTCCTTCGGAAAGTTTTTCGGTCTGGCCGGCCTGCGTCTCGGCTTCGTCATTGCCGAGAGTTCCATCATGACCCGTTTCGAGGACTGGCTCGGCCCCTGGGCGGTCTCCGGCCCTGCGCTCTCGATCGCGGCGTCGCTCATGGAAAGCGACACGAGCGCTATCCGGAACCGTATCCTTCAACGACATTCGGCGCTCGAGACGGTTCTGCGCCGCTCCCGTCTCCATGTCGCCGGAGGCACGGCGCTGTTTGCGCTGGTTGCAGACGACCGGGCCGAGGGCATATATACGCATCTCTGCCGTCATCACATTCTGGTCCGCAAGTTCGATTATGCGCGCAACTGGCTGCGTTTCGGGCTGGCTCCGGATGAGGAGGCGGACCAAAGACTCGCCGGGGTATTGGAGGATTATTCGACATGACCGCCGACGAACATTTGCTCATTCTGGTTCTTGCATTGCTGCTCGACCGCATCGTCGGCGATCCCGACTGGCTTTGGCAGCGTTTTCCGCATCCGGTCGTGCTGTTCGGCAAGGCGATCTCGTCCTTCGACCGCCGGTTCAATGCGAGGCATCTGCCGGGCGTGCTTCGCCGCCGCAACGGGATCATGTCGATCGTCGCATTGCTGATGGGGGCGATTATCGCCGGCTGGGCGGTCCACGGATTTCTCGCTTTCTTCGGCTGGCTCGGCATTCTGGCCGAGGCGGTGCTCGTGGCGGTCTTTCTGGCGCAGAAGAGTCTTGCCGATCACGTCGCGGAGGTGTCGCGGGCGCTGCGTGACGATGGCCTGGAGGGCGGGCGGCTTGCCGTCTCGCGCATCGTCGGTCGCGATCCCGAGACGCTGGATGAGCCAGGCATCTGCCGCGCGGCCATCGAAAGCCTCGCCGAGAATTTTTCCGACGGCGTGGTCGCTCCCGCGCTCTGGTACGGCGTTTTCGGCCTGCCGGGTCTTTTCTTCTACAAGATGCTGAATACCGCCGATTCGATGATCGGCCACAAATCCGAAACCTATATCGATTTCGGCCGCGCCGCCGCGCGCCTCGACGATATCGCCAACTGGCCGGCCGCACGGCTCTCGATCCTGCTGATCGCCGTCGGCGCTCTGGCCAAGCGGGGGATCTCCGCGCTCGGAAACGCGATCCGCATCGGGGTCCGGGACGGCGGGCTGCACCGTTCGCCCAACTCCGGCCGGCCGGAAGCGGCGATGGCCGGCGCGCTCGATATCCAGCTTGCCGGGCCGCGCATCTATGGCGGGGAACTCGTGCGTGAGCCTATGATCAACGGCGCGGGCCGCGACACGGCGACCGTCAGCGATATCGAAGCCGGCATTTCCATCTTCTATTCCGCATGCTCGATGCTGGTGCTTCTCGCCTTCGTGGGATTTCTGCTGCTGCTGTGATGCTCCGTTATATTAACAGATCGCTCACTATACGTATTAATTTGGTATAATTGGCATGCTGATAAGCTTCTCCATCGTCTGAATTGCTTCACGACGAAGCAAACAGTCGGAGGGGACAAGATGAAACCTGCCGTATTGGCTGTAGCAGCCTGTCTATGCATGCAATTTCATACTGTTTCGGCGCATGCCGGAACGGTTCTTGCCGTGGTCGATCTTCGATCGCAAACGATGACCGTTTCCGAGGATGGAGCTTTCCGGTATCGCTGGCGGGTGTCGACGGCCCGCAGAGGCTACGTGACGCCCATCGGCTCTTACACGGCCAAATGGCTCTCCAGAGACCATCGCTCGAAGAAATACGACGATGCGCCCATGCCCTATGCCGTATTCTTCAACGGCGGCTATGCTATCCATGGCACCTATGAGGTAAGGCATCTTGGCCGGCCGGCGTCGCATGGCTGCGTGCGGCTCGATACGCGCAACGCCGCGACCTTCTTCGCCATGGCGGCGGATGCGGGGCTTCGCAATACGCGCATCGTGATCAGCGATTGATCTTTTGCCAAGGCGCCGGTTCGCGCCGTTGCGGTCGGGCCGCAATGCTGCCGCATCTTGCGCGCATGTCGCCATGATTCCGCAATTATGACGCAAGTGTCATTTTGCTGTTTGCGCAACAGTGCTTTACCAAATTGCCGGGGTTTCTGGCGGAAACCATTGGCTTTTGGAATGGATTTCCCTATGAGGGGGATGAATTATTATTTCAAGAGGTATGGGCAGTGACTGCTACATTTGACAAAGTTGCCGACATCATCGCTGAAACCAGCGAAATCGACCGTGATACGATCACTCCGGATAGCCACACGATCGACGACCTCGGCATCGACAGCCTGGACTTCCTGGATATCGTCTTCGCTATCGACAAGGAATTCGGCATCAAGATCCCGCTCGAGCAGTGGACGCAGGAAGTCAACGAAGGCAAGGTTTCGACCGAAGAATACTTCGTTCTGAAGAATCTCTGTGCCAAGATCGATGAATTGCGCGCCGCCAAGGGCTGAGCATCATCCTTGCATTTTTTTGACGCCCAGCCGCCCCTGAATATGGCGGCCGGGCGGTTTCATTCTTAAATAGCGTATCCCGCCCGGAGCATCCTGCGCTGCCGGGTAGGAGCGGAGGCATTGATGCTGCTGGAATATTTCCAGATGATCGACAGGATCGAATCCGTCGATCTGTCCAAGGGCCTGTTGAAGGCGCATTCCGTCGTTCCGGCGAAAAGCCCGGTTTTCGAGGGCCACTTCCCAGGCATGCCGCTCGTTCCCGGCGTTCTTCTCATCGAAACGATGGCGCAGGCCTCGGGCATGCTGGTGCTCGCGGCGACGAAATTTGCCTACATGCCGTTCCTGATGTCGGTCGACGGTGCGAAGATGCGGACCTTCGTCGAGCCGGAAGCGGAACTCGATATCGAAGCCGAGCTGGAGCACGACGGCTCGGGCTTTGCCGTCACCAAGGCGCGCATCGCCATTGCGGGAAAGAAGGTCTGCGATGCGCAGTTGAAGCTGCGCACCATGCCGTTTAATGAGGTGCCGCTCGCCGATATCGTGCGCAAGCGGGCAGGGGAAGTCGGGCTTTTCGACGCCATCGCTGCCAACGGTTGATGCTGCCGGCGTGCCCGGCATCGCATTCGAAGAGGATTGATGAATGAGCAAGGCTCAGAATGATGTGGTGATCACGGGTATCGGCGTCGTCACTTGCCAGGGTGTCGGCAAGGATGCGCATATGGCCCTGCTGACTGCGGAGAAGGCGCCGCCGATCATCGTCGAAACCGAGAAATTCAAGCCCTATCCCGTGCATCCGCTGCCTGAGATCGACTGGTCGCAGCAGATTCCGAAGCGGGGCGATCAGCGGCAGATGGAAAACTGGCAGCGTATCGGCGTCTTCACCGCCGGCCTGGCGCTGGACGACGCCGGCTTCAAGGATGACATGGAAGCCTGCGGGACGATGGACATGATCGTCGCGGCAGGCGGCGGCGAGCGCGACATCAATGTCGATACGCTGATCGTCGACGAGGGCCTGAAGCGCAACGACCGCGAATTGCTGCTGAACGAGAAGCTGACGACCGAACTGCGGCCGACCCTGTTCCTGGCGCAGCTTTCGAACCTGCTCGCAGGCAATATCTCGATCGTTCAAAAGGTCACCGGCTCGTCGCGCACCTTCATGGGCGAAGAGGCTGCCGGCGTTTCGGCGGTCGAGACCGCTTTCCATCGCATCAAGTCGGGCGAATCGAGCCATGCGCTGGTGGGCGGCGCGTTTTCGGCCGAACGTCTCGACATGATCCTCCTGATCGAGTCCATTAACGCGCATGCTGTCGGCGACTGGCATCCCGTCTGGTCGCGCAAGCCGGAAGACGGCGGCGGGATGATCATGGGCTCGCTGAGTGCCTTCCTGGTGCTTGAATCGCGCGCTCACGCCGAGGGCCGCGGCGCGCATATCTACGCGACGATCGATTCCGTCGAGGGCGACCGCGGTCGCCGCGACGAGGGCAAGTTCGAAGCGCGGCTTGAGCGCATGCTGGCGCCCGCCAAGCAAGAGGCAGGCGAGGGGACCATCGTCTTCTCCGGCACGACGGCGATCCACGACCTGGCCCAGCGCGAGAAGGCCGTGCTGGAGGCCCAGCTTCCGGGTTCGGCCATTCGTGCTTATTCCGGCATTTCCGGCCATGGACTCGAAAGTCAGTTTACGCTCGGGCTTGCCTTCGCGGCACTTGCCGTCGCCAACAGGGCCAAGGTGCCTCCCTTCGATGCCGAGCATGAAAAGCCGATGACAACGGGCGCACGCAAGGCCGTGGTGACGACCGTCGGCCATGCGCGCGGCGAAGGCATCGCCGTACTTTCCGCTGAAGCGTGAGGAACAGGATATGACCGCTTATAAGGATCATCTCGGACGCCCGATCGTCGCCGTTACCGGCATGGGAATCATCACGTCATTGGGGCAGGGGCTGCAGGACAACTGGAACGCGCTTTCGTCCGGCACCTCGGGTATCCACGACATCACGCGTTTCCCGACCGACGGGCTTTCGACGCGTATCGCCGGCACGGTGGATTTCATCGATATTCCGGCGCCGAACGCCGTCGAGCGCTCTTATGCCTTCGCGCGTGAAACAACTATCGAGGCTCTGGCGCAGGCCGGCCTCTCGGGCGATTTCGATGCGCCGCTTTTCCTGGCCGCACCGCCGATCGAGCCGGAATGGAGTGCCCGCTTCGCGCTTGCCGACCGTTCGCCGCCGGCAGATCATCAGGGTGACGCCTATGAGCGTTTCCTCGCTGCCATGCGCCAGCGTCCCGATCCAGCCTTTCATGAGGCAGCCCTTTTCGGCGCCATTTCCGAGCGTCTTGCCGACCGCTTCGGCACGCGCGGCCTGCCGGTTACGCTGTCGACTGCCTGTGCCTCCGGCGTGACCGCGATCCAGCTCGGTATCGAGGCGATTCGCCAGGGCCGCACCACCCGCGCACTTACCGTTGCGACCGACGGTTCGCTCAGCGCCGAGGCGCTGATCCGCTTCTCGCTGCTGTCGGCGCTGTCGACGCAGAACGACCCGCCGACCAAGGCTTCGAAGCCCTTCAGCAAGGACCGCGACGGTTTCGTCATAGCGGAAGGAGCCGCGACGCTGGTGCTGGAATCGCTGGAGGCGGCGGTCGCACGCGGCGCAAAGATTCTCGGCATCATGAAGGGCGCCGGCGACAAGGCGGACTCCTTCCATCGCACGCGCTCTTCGCCCGACGGCGGCCCGGCCATCGCGACGATCCGCGCCGCCCTGGCCGACGCGGGCATGGAAGAAACCGATATCGGCTACATCAACGCCCACGGCACCTCGACGCCGGAAAACGACAAGATGGAGTATGGCGCCATGTCCGCCGTCTTCGGCGAGCGGCTTCCGACCATTCCGGTTTCGTCGAACAAATCGATGATCGGCCATACGCTGACGGCCGCAGGCGCCGTCGAGGCGGTGTTCTCGCTGCAGACCATGCTGACCGGAACGCTGCCGCCGACCATCAACTACAACAACCCCGATCCGTCGATCATCCTCGACGTCGTGCCGAACAGCAAGCGTGAGACGCAGGTGAATGCCGTTCTTTCGAACTCTTTCGGGTTCGGCGGCCAGAACGCCAGCCTTGTCATGGCGCTTGAACCGGCTTAATCGGACTTTTGAAGAACCAATAATAATGCGCCCGAGGGGCGAAGGACTTTGCCATGCGTGCTTTGCAACTGATCGACGACCGCAAACTTGAGATCACCGATCTGCCGGAGCCGGAAGCGCCGGGTGCGGGCGAGGTGACGCTGCGCGTCAAGGCCGTCGCCCTCAACCATATCGACGTGTGGGGCTGGCGCGGCATGGCGTTCGCCAAGCGCAAGATGCCGCTCGTCATCGGGGCGGAAGCCGCCGGCGTGGTCGAAGCGATCGGGCCGGGCGTGGCCAACGTACTGCCCGGACAGCTGGTATCGATCTACGGCGCACGCACCTGCGGCCTTTGCCGCCATTGCCGCGAGGGCCGCGACAATCTCTGTGAACATGTCGGCGGCGTGCATGGCTTCCATCTCGATGGTTTCGCGCAGGAGAAGGTCAACCTTCCGGCGCGTCTGCTTGTTCCGGCGCCTCCCGGCGTCGATGCGATCGGTGCCGCGCTGGCTCCCGTCACCTTCGGTACGGTCGAGCATATGCTGTTCGACAATGCCAAGCTGGAGCCGGGCGAGACGATTCTCGTCCATGCCGGCGGCTCGGGCATCGGCACGGCTGCCATCCAGCTTGCCAAGAAAATCGGCTGCACCGTCATCACCACCGTCGGTTCGGACGACAAGATCGAGAAGGCGAAGGCTCTTGGCGCCGATCACGTCATCAACTACCGCACCGACCGCTTCGAGGGCGTCGTGCGCAAGCTGACGAAGAAGAAGGGTGTCGACGTCGTGTTCGAACATGTCGGCAAGGACACCTGGGCGGGCTCGATGCTCTGCATGAAGCGCGGCGGCCGCCTCGTCACCTGCGGTTCCACCTCGGGCGTTTCCACCGAAATGAACCTGATGATGCTGTTCCAGCAGCAGCTGAAGCTGCTCGGCTCCTTCGGCTGCCGTATGGAGAACATGGCCAATGCGATGCAGAAGATGGCGCGCGGGCTGGTGCATCCGGTGATCGATACCGAAGTGAGCTTCAGCGATATCGACCGGGCTCTGGAGCGGATGGAATCGCGTCAGATCTTCGGCAAGATCATCCTGAAGATGGACTGAGCCGCGTGAAGCTCTTCATCACCCGGATCGTCCTTGCGCTCAGAAATTTCCGGCAGTGGCTGGTGGCGCAGGTCATTTTCGGCTTCCTCAATTTCCTGAAGCTGTTTCCGGCGGATGCGGGCATCAATTTTGCCGATCGGCTGACCCGCATGCTCGGCCCGCGGATGCGCAGGCATCAGTTGATGCTGACCAATCTGCGCAACGCCTTTCCGGAAAAGAGCGAGGCGGAGATAGAAGGGATCGCGCTGGCGAGCTGGGGCAACATGGGCAGGCTCGCGGCGGAGTACGTCTTCCTCGACCGGCTTTTCGATTTCGATCCCCATAGCGACAAGCCTGGCCGCATTGAAGTTTCCGGCATTCCGATCTTCCTGGATCTCAGGGACAATCCGCGGCCTTTCATCGTCTTTACCGGACACACGGGGAATTTCGAACTGCTGCCCGTTGCGGGCGCGGCCTTCGGTTTGACGGTAACGGTGCTTTTTCGTCCGCCGAACAATCCCTATGTGGCGAAGAAGGTGTTCGATTTCCGAGCAAAGCGCATGGGCAATCTCGTGCCGTCGCATGCGGGGTCGTCCTTCGCCCTGGCCAGGGAGCTGGAAGCTGGCCGCGGTGTGGGCGTGCTGGTCGACCAGAAGTTCCGCAAGGGCCTGAAGACCTTGTTTTTCGGCCGGGACGTGAAGACAAATCCGCTGCTGCCGAAGCTCGTGCGGCAGTTCAATTGCGAGGTTTACCCGGCCCGCTGCATCCGTCTGCCCGGCAACCGCTACCGGCTGGAAATCGAGCCGAAGATGGAACTGCCGCGCAACGAAGCGGGTGGCCTCGATCTGACCGCAACAGCACAGATGCTGAACGACAAGGTCGAGGGCTGGGTGAAGGAGCATCCCGAACAATGGCTCTGGTATCACGATCGCTGGAATATCAAGAAGACCGTTTTCTAGGCTTTTCGCTATCCGGCGCGTGCCTGAACAGCCGGCATGGATCTTTGATCCCATCGCCATGCGGCCGTTGCCTTTGGTAAGCTTTGGATTTCGGAAACTTCTCGTTTCCCGCGAACTCCCGTTCACCCGGATTGAAAGTGTGGGTAAGTCATGATAATTCACGATGTAGAAAGTTTGATGAGAATGCGGACATCAAACTGAATATCCTTGGGCATGGCAACGCCGGGAAACGAGGCCCTGCGTCCTGTCATGATCAAGGACAGGAGGGCAATTTTGCTGGCACTCTTTCATGCCTTCTCCAGGAAATGCAATCAGATTCAGCGTGCGATAAAACTTGGCGATGACGAGCTTGTAGCGTCACTCGATCGCGAATTGGAGCCGCTTGTCACGGCTATTCTGGCCCATAAGGCCACGAGCCTGCTCGAAATCTATATGCAGCTTCAGTTCACGAACAATCTCCTGCGGGAGGAAGCGGATGATCGCACGCGGGTCTTGCGCAATTCCGCATCGCTTGCGCTGTTGCTCGACCGTTATTTCGGCGGTGCAAACGAGTCGGCCGGAGAGATAATCAGAACATTCTCGCACGAGAAGATCGATCGCGACGCCGTATTCGGCTTGGAAGAGGGCCTCGTTCTCAACGATGCCATTCTGGATAATCTCCCCGATCGCGTCGCCGTTATCACGCGTGACTATCGCTATCTTTACAGCAATGCGGCCAATTCGGAGTTTCTGAAATCGAAGCCGATGGAGCTCCTGGGGCGTCATATCTCGGAATTCGTCGGCTCCGAATATTTCGAAGGCAGCGTGAAGGCAAAGCTGGATGCCTGTTTTGCAGGCGAAAAAGTGGAGTGTCTTTATCCATCCTGTCACCAGGTCAACCCCGGCAACGTCCTTCACTGCACCATGACGCCGCTGCGCGCGAAGGCGGAAGTGATCGGTGCATTGCTCGTCATGCATGAGATCATTGCTGTTCCGGACGGGATGCTGGTAGCCTGAGCTTACGCTCAGGCTCCGAACAGCATTTTTCCGATCGCCTCCTGCATCCGGTGAGGATCTGTTTCGCCCGATATGGTGTCGGGCTGATCCTGATCTGGTTTCGTTGCGTCGGATCGCAATCCATTATCGCCTGCCGGTTTGTCGTTGCCGTCGCATTCGAAGCAGTAGCAACGAAATCTGATCGTTTTTGGCCTCTTCATGCCGTCAACCTGTTCCAGCTTGCAAAGGGATCGGGCAGGTCGCGCCAGCGTTCCGGCGTAAAGCGATCCGTCTCGATGAGGCAGGCATTCAGTTCGGCGGTGATCTGCTTTTCGCTCATCGGATCAGCGCCGATGAATACCAGCTCCTGGCGTCGGTCGCCCCAGATCGGGTCGAGATAAGGTGCCAGCGCACGCTTGAAGCCCGGATCGCTCGGCCACTGCTCCTGCGGCACCGCCGCCCACCAGAGGCCCATCTTGCTTGTCCGCACCAAAGCGCCGGCCTGGCTCATCTCCCCGACATAATAAGGCCGGGTCGCAAGCCAGAAGAAGCCTTTGGCACGAACGACGCCGGGCCATGACCGGTTGAGAAATTCTTGGAATTTAAGCGGATCAAACGGTTTCTTCGCGCGGTAGACGAAGGAGCGGATGCCGTATTCCTCCGTTTCGGGAACATGATCCTTGAAGCCGTGCAATTCCTTATACCAAAGCGGATGGGTTTCGGCACGATCGATATCGAAACGGCCGGTGCCGAGAACCTCGGCGGGTTCGACTATGCCGAAATCCGCCTCGATGAGCCGTGCATCGGGATTGAGCCCGACGATGATCTTGCGGGCGGCATCGCGCTGTTCGGGCGTTGCAGAGCCGACCTTGTTGAGAATAACGACATCGGCAAATTCGATCTGCTCGACCAGCAGATCGACGATCGTCCGATTGTCGCCATCGCCGGCGGTTTCACCGCGATCGGCGAGGAAATCCGTCGACCCGTAATCGGCGAGAAGGTTGGCGGCATCGACGACGGTGACCATGGTATCGAGCCGGGCGACATCGGAGAGGCTGCTGCCGTCCTCGTCGCGAAACTCGAAGGTTGTAGCAACGGGCAGGGGCTCGGCGATGCCCGTCGATTCGATCAGCAGATAGTCGAAACGGTCCTGCTCGGAGAGTTGACGGACCTCCTTCAGCAGGTCGTCGCGCAGCGTGCAACAGATGCAGCCATTGGTCATTTCGACAAGCTGTTCCTCCGTGCGGGAGAGATTGGCGCCTCCGTCGCGCACCAGCGCCGCGTCGATGTTCACCTCGCTCATGTCGTTGACGATGACGGCAACCCGCAGGCCCTGGCGATTGTTGAGGATATGATTGAGCAGGGTCGTTTTGCCGGCGCCGAGAAAGCCGGAAAGGACGGTGACCGGGAGTTTCTTGTTCATGGCATCCTCCTTGTAATGTAATATCATTACATTTGTTGGAATGAAAAAAGCGAGCCATGCGCTCGCTTTTTTTGGCGATATGTAGCCTGTCTCAGGAGAGGCAGGTTTTCAGGGAGCTTGCGATACCGCGCATCAGATCGAAATAAAGATCCGGTCCTTGCGGCAGGGTCGCGGCTTCCGGGTCGAGCACGCCCGACTTTGCGGATGTTCCTTCCAGCACCACATTGACCAGCTTCGGTTCGAACTGCGGCTCGGCGAACACGCAGGTCGCGCCGAGGCCGGCGACCTTGCTGTGGATCTCGGCCACGCGCTGCGCGCCCGGAATGGTCTCGGGGCTCACCGTAATAGAACCGGAAACGCGCACGCCGTAACGATGCTCGAAATACTGATAAGCATCGTGGAAGACGATGAAGGGCTTGTCCTTCACCGGGGCAAGGGTCGAGGCAATCTCCGTATCCAGGGCATCGAGCTTGTCGTTCAGAGCCTTCTGGTTCGTTTCATAGGTCAAGGCGTTGGCGGGATCTGCGGCGACCAGGGAGGTGGTGATTTCGGTGACCATGGCTTTGGCATTGTGCGGATCGAGCCAGAGATGGGTATCGAATTCGCCATGGTCATGATCGTGATCTTCGGCCTCATGTTCGTCGCCATCGTCATGCGGTTCGAAAGCACCGCCCTCGCGGAACTTGAGCTTCGTGATGCCGGGGGCATGGTCAAGCTCGACAACGGTCGCATTGGAGCCGAGCGCGGAGAGCGGCTTCTGCAGGAAGGCTTCCATGCCCGGGCCCACCCAGAAAACCAACTGCGCCTGCTGAAGGCTGCGGGCATTGGAAGGTTTGAGCGCATAAGTGTGTGGCGAGGCCGCGCCGTCGACGATCAGATCGGGCGTGCCGACCCCCTGCATGACGGCGGCGACAAGCGAATGGATCGGCTTGATGGAAACCACGACCCGTGGGGCATCGGCTGCGGTTGCGGTGGTGCTGACAAGCAGGCCCGAAAAGAGCAGGGCGGCTGCGGGAAGAAAGGCTTTTGCTGCGTTCATGCGATAAATGCCCTTGAATGGGTCTGTTATGTTATTACATCAATTGCGTTATGCTATAACGTGTGCAATAGCATGGCGCAATAGTGCAATTGGAAATTTCATGCTTTCTTCCATCGACAGCAAGAGCCGGCCTCTCGTGTCGCTGCATGATGTCGGCATCCGTCGCGGCGGCCGCTGGCTCGTTCGCGGCGTCGATTTTTCCGTAAGCCGCGGCGAGATCGTCACGCTGATCGGTCCGAACGGTTCCGGCAAATCGACCAGCGCCAAGGCAGCGATCGGCGTCCTGAAGCCGGATGAGGGGCGCGTCGATCGCGTTGCCGGCCTGAAAGTGGGTTACGTCCCGCAGAAGCTTGCCATCGATTGGACCCTGCCGCTCAGCGTGCAGCGATTGATGACCCTTACCGGTCCCTTGCCGGAGCGCGACCTGATTGCCGCGCTCGAAGGCGTCGGGATCGCTCATCTTGCCAAGGCCGAGGTGCAGCATCTCTCCGGCGGCGAATTCCAACGGGCGCTGCTTGCGCGTGCCATCGCCCGCAAGCCGGACCTTCTGGTGCTCGACGAGCCAGTGCAGGGTGTGGATTTCAGCGGCGAGATAGCGCTGTACGACCTGATCAAGTCGATCCGTAATTCTCAAGGCTGCGGTATCCTGCTGATTTCGCACGACCTGCATGTGGTCATGGCGGCGACGGACACCGTCGTCTGCCTGAACGGTCATGTCTGCTGCCGCGGCACGCCGCAGACCGTCAGCCAGAGCCCGGAATATGTGAAGCTGTTCGGCACGCGCGCGGCGCAGTCTCTGGCGATTTATAGCCACCATCACGACCATACACATCTGCCCGATGGTCGCGTGCAGCATGCGGATGGCTCGATCACGGACCATTGCCATGCTGAGGATGGCCATCACCATCATGAGCACGACGATGATCATCACGATCACGGCGCTCATGATCGCCATAGCCACGATCACGATCATGCAGACGGAGAGCGCCATGTTTGACGACTTCTTCCTGCGCGCGGTCGTCGCCGGCGTCGGGCTGGCACTGACGACGGGGCCGCTCGGCTGCTTCATCATCTGGCGGCGCATGGCCTATTTCGGCGACACGATCTCGCATTCGGCCCTGCTGGGTGTGGCGCTGTCCCTGCTTTTCCAGTTGAACCTCACGCTCTCCGTTTTCGCGGTTGCGGCGCTTGTATCCATCCTGCTCCTCTTCCTGCAGCGGCGGCAGGCGCTGTCGGCGGATGCGCTGCTCGGCATTCTTTCGCATGCGACGCTGGCGATCGGCCTCGTCATCGTCGCCTTCATGAGCTGGGTCAGGATCGACCTCATCGCCTTCCTGTTCGGAGACATTCTGGCCGTCAGCCAGTCCGATATCGCGGTGATCTGGGGCGGCGGCATTTTCGTGCTGGTGGCGATCGCCTTGCTCTGGCGGCCACTGCTGGCCTCGACCGTCAATCCGGAGCTTGCCGAAGCCGAAGGGTTGCGGCCGGAGCGGGCAAGGCTGCTGTTCATGCTGCTCATGGCCGTGGTGATTGCGATCGCCATGAAGATCGTCGGCATATTGCTTATCACCGCGCTTCTGATCATTCCTGCCGCCACGGCGCGCCGCTTTGCCGCGACGCCGGAGACGATGGCGATTTTCGCCTCGCTGCTCGGCGCCGTCGCTGTCGTCGGCGGCCTGTTCGGATCGCTGCGTTATGATACGCCGTCCGGCCCTTCCATCGTCGTCGCGGCGCTCGTTCTGTTTATCATCAGTCTGCTGCCCCTCGTTCGCAGGAGCGGCACCCCAGCGGCGCAACAGAGAGGACAGTCGTCATGACCACTCCGATGCTCACCAAGAACCAGTCTCTCGTTTTTGACGTCCTGACCAAGGCGGAAGCGCCGCTCAGCGCCTATACCATTCTCGACAAGCTGCGCGATCAGGGCTTTCGCGCACCGTTGCAGGTCTACCGCGCGCTGGACAAGCTGCTGGAATACGGCGTCGTCCACCGGCTCGAAAGCATCAACTCCTTCGTCGCCTGCGCGCATCCGAACGAGGATTGCCACAGTCACGGCCTTGTTGCCTTTGCCATCTGCGAAAGCTGCGGGCAGGTGATCGAGTTCCACGATCACGAGGTCGATCACCGGCTGATGGATTGGCTGAAGTCGCAGAAGTTCAAGGCGGAGAAGTCGACCATCGAGATCCGCGGCCATTGCGCCAATTGCGCGGCGTAGAGCTTGTTCTCCAGTAGTTTATCGATATATTCTAATCTAATCTTTTAAGATCGCGGGCGAAGCGCTGCCAGTTGGCGATGTAGTTGCGGGCCGAGCGCCGCAAGCCCTCGATTGCCGCCTCGTCCAGCGTGCGGATTGCTTTGGCCGGCGAGCCGACGATCAGGGAGCCGTCCGGAAACTCCTTGCCTTCGGTAACAAGCGCGTTGGCACCGACGAGGCAGTTGTTGCCGATCCGTGCTCCGTTCAGAACGGTCGCGCCCATGCCGATCAGCGAGTTGTTGCCGATGGTGCAGCCATGGATGATGGCGTGGTGTCCGATGGTGCAGCCTTCGCCGATCGCGACCGGAAAGGCCGGGTCGGTATGCACCATCGTACCTTCCTGGATGTTCGTGCCCTTGCCGATGGCAATCAGTTCATTGTCGCCGCGCAGCACCGAGCCGAACCAGATGCCGACATCCTCCCCAATCTCGACCTTGCCAATGACGGTTGCGTCCGGCGCTATCCAGTATCGGCCCGGGCCAGGCGTCTTCGGTGTCAGGCCGGCAAGGGCGTAGAGCGGCATGGTCGATCCTCCTCGATCAGACGACGTTCAATACCAGGGTTGCGACGCCATCGACGGCGCAGCTGATCCGGTCGCCGCGCACAACGGGACCGACGCCGGCGGGGGTGCCGGTCATGATGATGTCGCCTGGCGCGAGCGTGAAGAGCTTCGAGAGTTCGGCGATGATTTCCGGCACCTTCCAGATCATCTGCGAGAGGTCGCCTCTTTGCACGGCTTCGCCGTTGCGCATCAGCCAGATGCCGCCCTTGTCGGGATGGCCGGCCCGGGTCGCCGGCACGAGTGCTGAAACCGGGGCGGAATGATCGAAGGCCTTGCCGATTTCCCAGGGACGGCCGAGCTTCTTGGCTTCGCCCTGCAGGTCGCGGCGGGTAAAATCGATGCCGACACCGTAGCCGTAGACGCAATCCAGCGCCTGTTCGACGGGGATGTCCGTGCCGCCGCTGCGCAGCGCCACCACGAGCTCGACCTCATGATGCACATCCGACGACAGCGACGGGTAGGGGAAATCGCTCGCTACGAGCAGGTTGTCAGGGTTTTTCTGGAAGAAGAAAGGCGGTTCGCGGCTGGGATCATGCCCCATCTCGATGGCATGGTCGGCATAGTTGCGGCCGACGCAATAGACGCGGCGCACCGGGAAAAGCTCGGTCTCGCCCTCGATCGGCAGGAAGACCGGGGCAGGTGCTGGAATGACTGTGGTCAGCGGGACGTTCATATAGGCTTTCGAAACTTTCATCTTTTTCGGAAGGGCGCATCGCCCTCCGACTCCGTTCGGCAAACTAGCATCATTGTTGCTCCCGCGAAAACTGGCCTTTTTAAGGGATTTGGTGTAGAGCGCGGGATAGAAAGGTTTCCCATGTATAGCGACGCGCTGAAAAATGGCCGCAAGATCTTTGCGGTCGCCCCCATGATCGACTGGACGGATCGCCATTGCCGATACTTGCATCGGCAGATCAGCCGGCATGCCTTGCTCTATACGGAGATGGTGGTAGCCGATGCGATCATCCATGGGCCGCGCGATCGCTTGCTGGGGCATGATGCGGCCGAGCATCCCGTCGCCCTGCAACTCGGTGGCTCCGATCCGGCCAAGCTTGCCGAGGCGCTGCGGATTGCCGAGGCGTATCGGTATGACGAGATCAATCTCAATGTCGGCTGTCCGTCCGATCGCGTGCAGTCCGGCACCTTCGGCGCCTGCCTGATGCTGACGCCCGAGACGGTGGCTTCCTGCGTCGCGGCCATGAAAGCGATATCGAAGGCACCCGTGACGGTGAAATGCCGCATCGGCGTCGATGAGCAGGAACCGGAAGAGGCATTGCCCGATCTGATGACGCGCGTGCTCGATGCCGGTGCGGACGCGATCTGGATCCATGCGCGCAAGGCCTGGTTGAAGGGGCTGTCGCCGAAGGAAAACCGCGAGATACCGCCGCTGGACTACGATATCGTCTATCGCATGAAACAGCGCTGGCCGGATGTCTTCATCGGCATCAATGGCGGCATCCAGACGCTGGATCGGGCCGCGGCGCATCTTGCCCAGGTCGACGGCGTCATGCTTGGCCGCGCCGCCTATCAGAATGCCGCGATCCTTGCCGATGTCGATCATCGCTTTTATGGCGAACCAGCCGTCGAGGCTGATTGGAATGGGCTGCGCGACCGGATGATGGCCTATGTGGAGCGCCATATCGGAAATGGCGGCCGTCTGCAGCATGTCGCGCGCCACATGGTCGGTCTCTTCACCGGCTTGCCGGGTTCGCGCCGCTATCGTCAGATCCTTTCGACCGATGCCAACAAGCCAGGGGCGGGGCCGGAAGTGATCGCGGCCGCCTTCGCCGCCGTGGATTTTACCGGCGAGCGCGAGCGGGTGAGTGCCTGAGGGGCCGGTGATCCCAGTTTCGTGGTTTGCGGGTTCTTCGGGGCCGTTTAGGGCTGGTCGTCGCTTGCGGCCGGCCTGATAAAATCGGCTTTCAGCAGCGTCATGCGGCTCACCCGGTCCTTGTCCCGCGACAGTGGCCGTCGTTCGATGGACGAGAGGCTGCTGACCTCACAGCGCAAAGGTTTGACAGACGAAAAACGGCGCGGTTTGCACCGCGCCGTCCGAAACCTTGTTCAGGCTCTCACCCGAGGCTTAGTTAGCCTGGATGTTGACAGCCTTCGGGCCCTTGCCCATGCGATCCGGCTCGGTGTCGAACGTGACCTGCTGGCCTTCGCGCAGCGACTGGATGCCGGAAGCCTGGAGAGCGGAGATATGGACGAAAACGTCCTTTGCGCCGCCATCAGGAGTGATGAAACCAAAACCCTTGTCCTGGTTGAAGAATTTTACGGTGCCCTTGGTGGCCATGGGGGATAGTCCTTTACCCATCAGTCTTAGTTTATCCGGGAGACCCGGACGGCTTTGCTTCCGCGCCATGCGAAAGCTAGTCGAGAAGTCACGTACGGGGAAAGAACGTCTGCGCGGGTCTTTTAAACCCAACCGCTGCCTGCCGCCAGCGGATCACCAAATCAGTCCAGTCACCGGCAAGCAAATGCCCGAGCATGTATATGGGTGACAGGGTTTTGCGAAAAAGGCAAGGGGTGTTTTAGACGGGGAGCGGAACGACAGGAAAATCAATCGGTTGAGCATCGTCCACTTCGATGCATAACGAATCTATTATTTTCAAATCGTATAATAAGCTTGCTATCTATTGGTGAGACGCCAGCATGAAACGCGGTTGCAAAAGGCGCCTTATCGCCGCTTGGCAAGAGCCTTTGCGTCTCAGTGACAGATCCAAGATTTCCGGAACTCCGGTTTTCCGCCGAGGTAAACATCGCGCAAGGGCCAGCAGTCCCGCGCGGTTCGCGGTCTTGCGACGTCAACAGCAGCGTCCGCCCAACATCGCTAGAGGGCATGGCCTTTGGAATCCGTCCTATCGTCCGGGCCGGCCTGTCTTGCCTTTCGTGCGCGCCCTGCGCTGCTTCTCGTCCACCGGATCCTCGTAGGAGCCGACACCCGGCTTTGCCCGCGTGATCGGCTTGTCCGGCACCTTGCCCAGCACCGGCTTCTCGGTGCGGCCGACCGTCATCTCGTCCAGCGTGTTCCTACGGAAAAGCGGAGTGCCGCCGTCGCTGCCGGGACCCATTTCATCGAGGGTGGGCTTGGCGAAGTAGCTCTTCGAGGAGCGCTGCGCCTCGGCGCCCGCTCCGCTCTCGTCCTGAGATGCCGAGCCCGAAGGAGCCAGCCTCGACGGATTGGCGCGGCCGTTCTTGCTCTCAAGGCTTTTGGCTTCCTCGCGCGCCAGCGGGTCGTCCATCGCGGCAAGCTCGACGGCCTTGAGGCGCTTGATCTCGTCGCGCAGCCGGGCGGCCTTTTCGAAGTCGAGGTCGGCTGCCGCATCGCGCATGGCTTTCTCCAGCGCATTGAGATGGGCCTGCAGATTGTTGCCGACGAGGTGGCCGCCATCGGCAAAGCCCTTGCCGGAGACGCCGCCGATATCGGCGCGAACATGATCCTTCTCGTAGACGCTGTCGAGAATGTCGGAAATCTTCGCCTTGACCGATTCCGGCGTGATGCCGTTCTCGAGGTTGTAGGCCATCTGCTTTTCGCGGCGGCGGCTGGTCTCGTCCATTGCCCGCTTCATCGAGCCGGTAACGGTGTCGGCGTAGAGGATGACCTTGCCGTCGACGTTACGGGCGGCACGGCCAATGGTCTGGATCAGCGACGTTTCCGAACGCAGGAAACCTTCCTTGTCGGCGTCGAGAATGGCGACGAAGCCGCATTCGGGAATATCGAGACCTTCGCGCAGCAGGTTGATGCCGACGAGCACGTCGAAAGCGCCGAGGCGAAGATCGCGGATGATCTCGATGCGTTCCAGCGTGTCGATGTCGGAGTGCATGTAGCGCACGCGCACGCCCTGCTCGTGCAGATATTCGGTGAGATCTTCGGCCATGCGCTTGGTCAGCACGGTGCAGAGGGTGCGATAGCCCTTGGCGGCGGTCTCGCGGATTTCGCCGAGCACGTCGTCCACCTGCGTACGGGCCGAGCGGACCTCGACGGGCGGATCGATGAGGCCCGTCGGGCGGATGACCTGTTCGGCAAAGACGCCGCCGGATTGCTCCATTTCCCAGCCGCCCGGCGTCGCCGAAACGGCGATCGTATCCGGGCGCATGGCATCCCATTCCTCGAAGCGCAATGGCCGGTTGTCCATGCAGGAGGGCAGGCGGAAACCGTATTCGGCAAGCGTCGCCTTGCGCCGGAAGTCGCCGCGGTACATGCCGCCGATCTGGCTGACGGAGACGTGGCTTTCGTCGATGAAGAGCAATGCGTTGTCGGGAATGTATTCGAACAGCGTCGGCGGCGGTTCGCCGGGGTTGCGGCCGGTCAGGTAGCGCGAATAGTTCTCGATGCCGGCGCAGGAGCCAGTGGCCTCAAGCATTTCGACATCATAACGAGTGCGCTGTTCCAGACGCTGCGCTTCGAGCAGACGTCCGGCCTTTTCCAGCTCGGCAAGCCGGATTTTCAGCTCTTCCTTGATCGCCTTGATGGCGCCGTTCAGTGTCGGGCGCGGCGTGACGTAGTGGGAATTGGCATAGATCTTCACCGATTTCAGATCGCCGGTCTTCTGCCCGGTGAGCGGATCGAATTCGGTGATGGCGTCGATCTCGTCGCCGAACATGGAGATGCGCCAGGCGGCATCCTCCAAGTGGGCGGGGAAAATCTCGATCGTGTCGCCGCGCACCCGGAAGGACCCGCGAATGAAATCCATATCGCGGCGCTTGTATTGCTGCGCCACGAGGTCGGCGAGAAGCTGGCGCTGGTCCAGCCGGTCGCCGACATTCATCTGGAATGTCATCGCCGTATAGGTCTCGACCGAGCCGATACCGTATATGCAGGAGACCGAGGCGACGATGATGCAATCGTCGCGCTCCAGCAGCGAGCGCGTCGCCGAATGGCGCATGCGGTCGATCTGCTCGTTGATGGAGGATTCCTTCTCGATGAAGGTATCTGAACGCGGCACATAGGCTTCCGGCTGATAGTAGTCGTAGTAGGAGACGAAATACTCGACCGCGTTGTCGGGGAAGAAGTTCTTGAATTCGGAGTAGAGCTGGGCGGCCAGCGTCTTGTTCGGCGCCAGGATGACGGCCGGGCGCTGCGTCGCCTCGATCACCTTGGCCATGGTAAAGGTCTTGCCCGAGCCGGTGACGCCGAGCAGGACCTGGCTGCGGTCGCCGTTGTTCAGACCCTCGACGAGATCGCGGATGGCGGTCGGCTGGTCGCCGGCCGGCTCATAATCCGAGACCATACGGATGGAGATGCCGCCTTCGGATTTGTTCGGGCGGGCAGGGCGGTGCGGCGTCCAGAGCTTTCCGTCCTTGAAGAGCGGATTGCCGCTTTCGATCAGTTTCGACAGCGCTTCCACGGTCGCCGTCACCCCGCCGGGCGATACCTTGTCGGCATCCTCGAGCGAAATATCGAGGCCGGCGACCGGGTTGAGGCCGGCGGCGGCGCGCGTCTTCGGATCGGTCGAACCGCCCATCGAGGTGCCGCGCGCCGATTTCGACGCGGCGATTTCCACCTTCTTGCGGTGCTTGCCTGCCTTCGAGGCAATCTCGCGCTGAGTCTCGACGGCAGACGCTTCGGCGTCCGCTTCGAGCTGCTTGACCCAATCGGAGACGCTGCCGCTGAGTGGCGCGCCTTCAAACGGTGCCTGCGGCGCCTCTTCGAAACCGGTCGGGGCGGGGGATTTTTTCGGTGATCTGGCCATGAGGCGAATATGGCGACAGATCGTACGGATGTGAAGGGGCAAAGAGTACAAAAGGGAAACAGAGGGGCGGATTTTTCCATTCGCCGGAGATGTCAAATATGTTACAACCCAAGGGCGGCCGACGCGTTATTGCCGATCCCGAAGTCCGTATAGCGCGATCCTCGCAGGCGCCCAAGGAGGAGCCGGCCGCAACGTCGACATGCCCGGCCCGATGCCGGGTTCCCCCAGCTTCGACGGCACCCGGTATCGCCCGCTTCGCCGCCGCCATCCGGTCGGAGGATCATGATGACCGCATTGGATAGCTTACGTTCCTTGTCGCCCCAGCAACGCAACACCGTCATCGCAGCCTATCTCGGCTGGACGCTGGACGCTTTCGATTTCTTCATTTTGGTTTTCGTTCTCAAACACATAGCCGAAGAATTTCACACCGATGTCCCGGCCGTCGCCGTGGCCATCTTCCTGACTCTCGCCATGCGGCCGCTCGGCGCCCTGATCTTCGGGCTCGCGGCGGATCGCTTCGGGCGGCGAACGACCCTGATGGTCGATGTGCTTCTATATTCGATCTTCGAGTTCCTGACGGGCTTTTCGACCGGCCTGACGATGTTCCTCGTGCTGCGCGCGCTTTTCGGCGTCGCCATGGGCGGCGAATGGGGTGTCGGCGCATCGCTTGTCATGGAGACGATACCCGAGGATTCGCGCGGCCTCGTGTCGGGGATTCTGCAGGCGGGCTATCCCTCCGGCTATCTGATCGCCTCGATCGTCTTCTTCCTGCTGTTTCCGGTGATCGGCTGGCGCGGCATGTTCATCGTAGGCGCGGTGCCGGCGCTGCTGGTGCTCTACATCAGGCGCAATGTGGAGGAGTCTCCCGCCTTCCTGCAGCGGCAGTCGAAACCGCAGCGGCCGTTCCTGACCGTGTTGCGCGAGAATGTCCCGCTGTTCATCTGGGCGGTGCTGCTGATGACGGCGTTCAATTTCTTCAGTCACGGCACTCAGGACCTCTATCCGACCTTCCTCGAAACGCAGCGGCAATATGATTCCTATACGGTCGGCGCCATCGCCATCGTCTACAATATCGGCGCGATCGTCGGCGGCCTGGCGTTCGGTGCCCTGTCGCAACGTTGGGGCCGGCGGCGGACCATCGTCATTGCCGCGCTTCTTGCCATCCCTGTCGCACCGCTCTGGGTCTATGGACAGGGGCCGGTGATGATCGCGATCGGCGCGTTCCTGATGCAGCTTTTCGTGCAGGGCGCCTGGGGCATCGTCCCCGTGCACCTCAACGAGTTGTCGCCGGACGAGGTGCGCGGCACGTTCCCCGGATTTGCCTATCAGCTCGGCAATCTGCTGGCGTCGGGCAATGCGTCGATCCAGGCAGGGCTGGCAAAGCAGTGGAACGGGGACTATGCGCTCGCGCTGTTGATCGTCGCCTGCATCGTGGCCGTCGTGGTGGCGCTGTTCGCCGGCTTCGGCTTCGAGAAGAAAGGCGTCCGGTTCGGCAGCAAGGATGCCGAGCGAACCGATAGCGCCATGCGCGTATGAGCCGCTTTGCTATCTGAATTGGGAGGGGCCGGTGTTTCGCGCCGGCCCTTTGCCATTATTATTTGCCGCAGATTTCGGAGATCTTGGCCTGGGCAAAACCGCGCGCGAGATCCTGCAGCCCTCCGACGGAGGATATCAACTCGCCGATGGGGCCGTTGATTCCGAGGTGCATGTCGGTGATGTGGCATGCGCCGACATCGACCGTCATGGAAGCGTCCAGCTGGCCTTTGAGCGTCGTCTTCAGCACTCCATGAGACTTGCAGGCCATTTCCGCATGCGCGTTGATCTGCACGCCGCCGCCCGGAGCGTCGCAGACATCGAGCGACTTCACCTCGAACTTGTCCTTATGATCGACGCCCGGCAGTTTCTTGCACGGATCGGCCTCGTTCACCGATTTCTCGATCTGCGGGCCGAATTTGCTTTGCAACAGCGACCAGCACGAGCCGGGCGCCGCTTGCGCCGGCCCTGCCGCCATCGGAAGCGGAGAGAAAGGCAACACAATCGCGGAGGCGAGCAAAGCCATGCGAAGAGGCGGCAGGAACGAGAAGGAGGATATGGGATATTTCAGGTTCACAGCGATCTATCCTTGCAAGAGAAGAAGCAGCAAATCAGGCCCGGCGCCGCATAGTCTTCCATCTCTTCACTTGCCAAGGCAATCCCCATCATTTGATGGTTACGGCTTGATGAATGGAAGGAGGGAAGCCCATGCATTCCCGCCGGGTCGACGCGTGTCGCGATGCCCACATGGCGCGTCGCGCCCGTCGATTCGCAGGCGTTGCCTGCTCTGCCGCAATTGGCCGGGAGCAATGACAGGAGATTCAGGAGGCCGAACGAGAGCGTTCGGCCTGCCCAACCAGTTCATATCGGAATGCTTTGTTCGCCCGATGAATCATCCGGTGCTTCGCCGCCGCCGTCATAGCCCAGGTGTTTTGCCTTGCGGAACCATTCCGCCGCCTTGGCCGCATCCGCCGGGACGCCGTCGCCGTCGCGGTACATCATGGCGAGATTATAGGCGGCGTCGGCATAGCGATGCTCCGCCGCGCGCTTGAACCAGTAGATCGCCTGGGGACCGTTCTTGGCGATGCCTTCGCCGTCGCGGAACATGACGCCGAGATTGTATTCCGCTTCGACGTCGTTCTGCGCGGCGGCTTTCAGGAACCATGCGATCGCCTGGGCATCGTCCTGCTTGACGCCGTCGCCATCGGCATACATGGCGCCGATATTGAACTGGGAACTGGCATCTCCCTGGTCGGCCGCCCTGCGGAACCAGGAGAGGGCGGCGGCGCCATCCTTGGCGACGCCTTCGCCATCGCGGTACATGATGCCGAGATTGAACTGCGCCTCGACTTTGCCCTGCGCGGCGGCCTTGCCATACCAAAGGACGGCCTTGCCTTTGTCCTTCCCGACGCCGTCTCCCTGGTCGTACATGGTGCCGACGTTGAACTGTGCGTCCGCATCGCCCTGTTCGGCGGCCTTGCTGTACCAGGCGAAAGCCTGCGGCTTGTCCTGCGTGACGCCCTGGCCGGTGTCGTAGACGACACCGAGATTGTATTGCGCGTTGAGATATCCCTGATCGGCCGCCTTCCTGTACCATAGAATGGCCTGGCTCTTGTCGGCGGTGATTCCCTCGCCCTGATCGTACATGGTGCCGACGTTGAATTGCGCTTCGGCGTTCCCCTGATCGGCCGCTTTCCTGTACCAGTTCAGAGCCTGGGTGAGATTCTTCTCGACGCCGTCGCCTTCCTCGTACATTTGCCCGAGTTTTATCTGTGCCGCGACGTTGCCCTTGTTGGCCAACGGGCGCCAGTAATCCAGTCCGGATTTGAACTCTCCGCGATCGAAGCCGTTGCGTCCGACATCGGCGTGCGCTGCCCCCATGGACGCCAGCGCGAAAAGCAAGCCGATGGCCCCCTTCTTCCAGTTCACGATCTACCCCTCAGTCGAAAATCCGTTGAATCAAGATGGCAAGCACTTCGCGACCGTCAGGGCACGAGCGCCATCAGCAAATGAAATATGACCCAGCCCGTCATATCGGAGGCGGCCTTCTGCCCTGTGGCTCCTTGTCTCAATGGTCCGAGATCCCTGATGGGGCCTTCGCCATTGGCTGCCATATAGCTGAGTCCATGCTGTGCCTCCGGCAATCCTTTCGCTGCCGCCTTGTTGAACCAGTCGGCGGCAATTGTGGAGTCCTTTGGCACGCCATACCCATTATAATACAGATATCCAAGGCCGTATTCCGCGCGGGCATCGCCCTGCTCGGCCGCCTTGCGAAACAGCTCTGCGGCCTGACCGTAGTCCCTGGCCGCGCCGTCACCCTGATAATAAAGGTAGGCGAGGGCATACTGGCCCTGCGAATTGTTCTGGTCAGCCGCCTTGCGATACCAGTTGGCTGCGGCCGCCTTATCCGGCTTCGTTCCCTGGCCGCTCTGGTACATGTAGCCCAGGGCATATTGCGCATCGGCATGGCCCTGGCCGGCGGCTTTCGCATACAATTCGAACGCTTTGGCGTCGTTCTTCGCAACGCCACGCCCGCCCGCATACATGTAGGCCAGGGCGTATTCGCCTTGCGCGTCACCCTGGCCGGCCGCCTTGCGATACCATCTGACGGCGCTGTCGTCGTCGACTTTCACGCCCTGACCGTTGGCATAGAGATAGCCGATGGCATATTGGGCGTCTGAACGCCCCTGATCGGCGGATTTGCGATACCATTGCAGCGCCTGCCGGTAGTCCCGCGCGACGCCGAGGCCGTTCGCAAGGCTGTAGCCGACGGCATACTGCGCATCGGCGCGGCCCTTTTCGGCGGCTTTCATATACCAGGCATAGGCTTCGGCATCGTCCCGCTCGACACCTCTGCCGTTGGCATAGGCGTAGCCGACGGCATACAGGCCCTGTGCGTTGCCCTGATCGCCCGCCTTCCTGTACCAGTCGACGGCCTTTGCGAGATCTTCTTCGGTGCCTTGGCCGTTATCGTACATATAGCCGAGCGCGTACTGGGCGTCGGAGCGGCCCTGATCGGCCGCCTTGCGGTACCAATCGAGCGCGGCCGCCTGGTCCTGCTGGACGCCGAGGCCGTTGGCATACATGTAGCCGAGCGCATATTGCGCCTGAGCCTGCCCCTGGGCGGCGGATTTCCTGTACCAGCCGACTGCGCCTTCGCTGTCGGCATCCATGCCGCGGCCATTGGCATAGGAGTAGCCGAGCGCATATTGAGCGTCGGCGTTGCCGCGTTGCGCCGCCCTCATATACCAGTCGTTCGCCTGCTTCATGTCCGCATCGACGCCGCGACCGCTGGCATACATATAAGCCAGCGCATATTGCGCCTGAGCATTGCCTTGATCGGCCGCTTTCCGATACCAATCGACCGCCTGTTCGTCGTCCTGCTCGACGCCCTGGCCATTGGCATAGCGATAGCCCAGCCCGTATTGCGCTGCCGGATTGCCCTGCTTTGCGAATTCCACCCAGTATTTGAGGTCGATCGTCGTACTGGCCGGTCCGGGCGCGGGGTCTTCGGCATGGGCGAGCCACGGCAGCGAAAGAGCGATCGCCAAACCCAATGCATAGCTCTTCATCTTCAAGGCTGCGTCTCCCACCTGCGTCTCGGACGGCAATCGATCTGAACAATATGGCGATGTCTTGGTCAATGATCGCAGCGCATCGAAATGGCTGCCATTTTATCGCCGGGAATGGGATGCCTATCCCGGAAGCACGTCATAGAGACGAAAGATCCATGTGACCTGATAGATCAGCCCGACAATCACGAATGCCGCCTGGAAACGTCGGTTGGCGGTGATGGCGGCAACGATGCACAGGACGATGTAGACGATGTTGCGCGTCGGATATTCCCAGCCGAGCGAGTGGAAATAGGCCTCGCCTTTCAACAGCGTATCGATGAGATCGACGGCGTAGGTCACGGCAAGCAGGCCGAAAAACCAGCCGCGTCTGGAGATGAAATATTCCTCGAAGCCGCCGTAGTCCTCGACCGACGGCGGGTTCAGCAGTACGCACAGGAAGTAGAAAAGGCAGCAGAAGCAAATGAGAAAGAGATAGACGCCGAAATTGATCTGCGCGACGGATTGCAGCCGGTATTCCCACCACCAGAAATGGATGATGAACAGGAACATCGACAGCACCCAGCCGATGTGGACCAGGTAGATCTTGTTCTTGCCGGGCGATTGCACGAAACCGGCGAGGCGGGTGAGGAGTTGGGCGAGCGAAAGGCCGATCACCATGCTCATGACCGTCCTGATATAGACGTAGACTTCCGGTGTGTGCGCGCCCATCGCGTCAGCTCTCCTCCGATACGGCCTTCGGCGCCCCGTTCTCGTCGAGCGCGACCATGATGAAGGTTGCGCCAGTCACCTTTTCCAGCGTGTTGTAGCGTGCACGGTGCGCCCAGGCCTCGACGTTCAGCGTGATCGATGTGCGGCCGACGCGTTCGATATCGGTGAAGACGCTCAGCGTGTCGCCGATCTTGACCGGCAACTCGAACGCCATTTCCTTGACCGCTGCCGTGACGACGCGGCCGCGCGCGCGTTCCGCAGCGCGGATGCCGCTCGCCAAATCCATCTGCGCCATGACCCAGCCGCCGAAAATATCGCCGGCGGGATTGGCGTCGGCGGGCATGGCCAGCGTGCGCAATGTCAGCTCGCCTCTCGGTTTGACGCTGTCGTTCATTCATCTGCTCCTGTCGTGCTGCCCGATTCCGGTATTCAACCTATGCAATCCGGCCGCAATGGAAAAGCCGTATCGGGCATTTCCGCAAGGGACTTCTGTGGGCCGCGGGCGGTGCTTCAGCCGGTTTCCGCGCCATGGCGTGCCGCCCCGGAACATCGCGATCCGCTGCGGTAAGCATTCGTTCACCCTTCCCATTTAGGATTTGTCATCGTTACCGACCGTGGCTGGGGCAGCGGATCAGGAGTATGACCATTTTACCCATTCTACGGCGGGTCGCGCTGCCATTGCTATTGTCGTCTGCGCTGGTCGCCTGCACGGCAGACAGTCTCGTGCCGCCCTCCGGCATCGACAACTCCTCGCGCGTCGGCTCCATCAAGCCGCATCGCAGCGTGCCGCAGCGGCAATTCGCCTATCAGGGCGTGCAGGATCCCGTCGTTTCCGCTTCGAGCAACTATAACAATGGTCCCGCTCGTTCCACGGGAACCGGCGAGGCCGTGACCACGTCGGATGTCGAAACCGGGCTGGCGCGCCAATCGGATGTTCCGTCTCAAGGCGTCAATATGGATGCCGAACTCGGCGTCGGGCCAAGCGAGGAGGCGCAGTCCCCATCGGTGGTGGGACTGGCGCAGGAAGAACAGCAGAACATCGCCGAAGGCCAGTCGGACGAGCCCGTCGTCGGCGGCATCGGCACGGATACGCCGGTGCAGACCAATCGCTCCACGCTCCAGAGGCCAGCCGTGCAGGCCGAGCTCAATCAGTCGCGGATACCGCGCCAGCAGCCGGGAACCCAGGTCGCGATGCTGCCGCGCATCGAAAATCCGCTGCCGCGTCTCGATCAGCAGTTCGAAGCGCCGCAATCGACGCCGGGCATGATGCCGCCTTCGGAAGTCGCCTGCCGCCAGGAACTGAGGCGCATGGGCGTCGTCTATACGGACAAGCCGGCCATATCCAACGGTGCGGCTTGCCAGGTCCCTTATCCGATCTCGCTCAGCGGTCTTTCCGGCAACATCGCCGTCAGGCCCGCCGTCACCTTGAACTGCCAGGTGACGCTGGCTTTCGCCAAATGGGTAAAGAACGAGCTCGCCCCGGCGGCGCGAACGCGTTACTGGTCCGGCATCGGCACCATCGTGCCGCTCGGCGGCTATTCCTGCCGGCGGATGAACAACAGCCGGCAACGCTACAATCCCATGTCCGAGCATGCCCACGGCAACGCCATCGATGTCGGCACCTTCATCCTGAAGAACGGTCATGTGATCGACGTGCGCAAGAAGGGGCTTTTCTCCTTCCGCGAAGGCCAGCTGCTCAAGGCCGTTCGCGTCGACAGCTGCCGCTATTTCGATACGGTTCTCGGGCCGGGCAGCAATCCCGAGCATTGGAATCATTTCCATTTCGACCTCAGGGACCGGAAGGGTGGCCGGCGCTACTGCAGCCTTTGACCGGCTCCCTGCCGGAGCGGCATTCACCCTTGCAGGACCGTGAGGCCGATTTACCTTTCGAGGGGAATCGGGCTTAAGTGCGCCGCCCCGGCATAGAGGATTTCATGGAAGACGCACCGAAACGAAAAAGAAGCCTGGGAAGGGCGCTCATTGCCGCGCTGGTTGCCATCGTCATCGTCATCGGCGGCCGCTGGTATGCTTATGTCGCCTATGCCGACGATCCGTTCGACGAAGTGGGCATCGGTCTCAACACCATGATGCCCGGACCCATTCGCGACGAGGGTTGCGAGATGCTGAAGGCGCGGTTCGAGCACAGGACCTTGCCGCCGGCCGGTTGCGGCGTGAACGGCAGCTGGTGACGATTGCTTTGCCGTTCGCAAGCCGGCGAAAAAGAAAAAGCCGGCGAGTGCCGGCTTGAGTGGCGCGTGGCAACGACGGGGGATCCTTGCCTGCTCCAGAAAAGAATTTCATTTTTGCAATGATGCGTGCAATATCAATGCGAGGGCAATAAATCGGCCAGTACAACAGGCGCTGACGGTGCCGCCAAGAGGCATTGGGCGGAGTTGCGACAAACGTTGCTCACCTGGGGCTGGTATATGCCCGACGAAGGTCACGATTTGATGACAGCTTATTTGGCTTAGACGAACGCTGTGTTTCACCACCGCGGGGTGGTCAAAGCGCTAAACCGGCTATATAGCGGGCAAACGCCGCGAAAATCATCACAAAAGCCGGATTTTGCCTCGCCATGGCTCCGATCATTTCTATCCGTAATCTCACGAAAACATACTCCAACGGATTCCAGGCGCTGAAAGGCGTCGATCTCGACATCGAGCGGGGCGAAATCCTGGCGCTGCTGGGGCCGAACGGCGCCGGCAAGACGACGCTGATTTCCATCGTCTGCGGCATCGCCAACCCGAGCGGGGGGTCCGTGACGGTCGGCGGCCATGACGTCGTGCGCGATTTTCGCGCCACGCGCAGCCTGATCGGGCTGGTGCCGCAGGAATTGACCACCGATCAGTTCGAAACAGTCTGGAACACGGTGCGGTTTTCGCGCGGTCTTCACGGCAAGAAGCCGAACCCGGAATATATCGAAAGAGTCCTGCGCGATCTTTCGCTCTGGGACAAGAAAGACAACATGCTTCGCCAGCTTTCCGGCGGAATGAAGCGGCGCGTGCTGATCGCCAAGGCGCTTTCGCACGAACCGGAAATCCTGTTCCTCGACGAGCCGACGGCCGGTGTCGATGTGACGCTGCGCAAGGACATGTGGCATGTGGTCGAGCGCCTGCGCGCTTCCGGCGTCACCATCATCCTGACGACCCATTACATCGAGGAGGCCGAGGAGGCGGCAGATCGCGTCGGCGTCATCAATGGCGGCGAGCTGCTGCTGGTGGAGGAAAAGAAGGCGCTGATGGCCAAACTCGGCCGCAAGCAGCTTATCCTCGACCTGAACGAACCGCTGGAAGCCATTCCGCATTGTCTCGAGGGCAACGGGCTTTCGCTCGGGCCGAACGGCATCACGCTGATCTATGACTTCGATGCGCAGAACGAACAGTCGAGCATTGCTGCCCTGCTGTCGAAGCTTGCTGCCGAGGGCATTCACTTCAAGGATCTTTCGACGCGCCAGAGCTCGCTCGAGGATATTTTCGTATCGCTGGTAGGAGCAGGCAAATGAACTTCGAGGCGATCAAATCCATCTACGCTTTCGAAATGGCCCGCACGCGCCGCACATTGCTGCAGAGCGTGGTTTCGCCGGTCATTTCCACCTCGCTCTACTTCATCGTCTTCGGTGCGGCGATCGGTTCGCGCATCAATCTGGTCGAGGGCGTTTCCTATGGGGCCTTCATCACGCCCGGCCTGATCATGCTGACCCTGCTCGGCCAGTGCATCAGCAATGGCTCTTTCGGCATCTATTTCCCGAAATTCACGGGCACGATCTATGAGGTGCTGTCGGCCCCCGTCGCCATGGCCGAGATCGTTCTCGGATATGTCGGGGCTGCGGCGACCAAGGGCATGCTGATCGGCCTGATCATCCTGGCGACCGCGAGCTTCTTCGTCGACATCAGGATCGAGCACCCGTTCATGATGATCCTGTTCTTCGTGCTGACGGCCGTGACCTTCAGCCTGTTCGGCTTCATGATCGGCATATGGGCGGGCAATTTCGAGCAGCTGAACCTGATCCCGATGCTGGTCGTGCCGCCGCTCACCTTCCTCGGCGGCAGCTTCTATTCGATCAACATGCTGCCGCCCTTCTGGCAGGCGGTCAGCCATCTCAACCCGGTTCTCTATCTCGTCAGCGGCTTCCGCTGGAGCTTCTACGGCATCGCCGATGTCAACCCGGTGCTGAGCCTTGCCATGATCACGCTTTTCCTCGTCATCTGCCTTGCCATCCTGGGATGGATCTTCCGGACCGGCTATCGGCTGAGAAACTGATGGCGGTGCGGGTGCGGCGGGTTTAAGGAAGCTTGCGGTTTCGTCGCCGCATGGAAATCGTTGAAAAAGGCACCCCATGTCGCAGTCCCATTCCAGGCAGGCATTATCCGATGCTCTTCGCCGGCTCGACCAACTGACCAACTGGGAGCGCAAGCCGCGCGGAGAGATGCGGGTTGGCCTTGAGCCGATGCTCGATCTCATGCAGCGCCTGGGCAACCCTCACCGGAGTTTTCGCGCCATCCATGTGGCAGGCACCAAGGGCAAGGGCTCTGTCAGCGCGCTTGTCGAAGCCGGATTGCTGCGGGCCGGCTGGAAAATCGGCCGCTACGCGTCACCGCATGTCGACCGGGTCAACGAGCGCGTCAGCGTTCTCGGCCAGGAAGTCGGGGACGACGCGCTGGCGAAGGCGATCATGCAGGTTCTGGACTGTTATGAAAGCGCAAAGCGAGCCGCGACCGCCGGGGAGGAGGCCACCTGGTTCGACGTGATAACGGCCGCCGCCTTCGTCGTATTCGCAGATGCCGGCTTGAACTGGGTCGTCGTCGAGGTCGGGCTCGGCGGCAGGCTGGATTCTACCAATGTCGTCTTTGGCGAGATTGCCATCGTCACCAATATCGCGCTCGAACATACGGAGATTCTTGGGGGCACGCGGGAGGCGATCGCGCGCGAGAAGGTCGGCATCCTGAAGCCCGGCGCGGTGCTTGTCACCACGCTCGCGGCCAACGATGAGGCGGGCGAGGTCCTGCAGCAGCGTGCCGATGAACTCGGATGCGAGGTGCTGCGGACGGACCTTCGCAAGGATGCGACCATTGCGGACACGAATATCGCACTGGTCGGCCTGGTATTCGACCATCTGGGGCGACAAGGCGAGCGTGTTCATCCTGGGAGCGAAGCGGGCCAGCCCGTCGGTGCGTGGCTGCTCGAACCTGCCGTGGTCGCCAAGGCTCGCCTGCCGGGCCGGATGGAGCGCTTCGACTTCGCGCTGCCGCCTGCATTGCGAAACGGGCGGCAGGCGGTGCCCATGCTGATGGACGGCGCGCATGTGCCGTTCAATATCGAGGCTGTGCTGCGCGACATCACACGTTCGCCCGGCGTCGGCGGCGATTGTGTCGCCGTCGTCGCCTTGGCTTCCGACAAGGATGCGCCTGGCTTTCTGCGCGTGCTGTCGCGCTACGTCTCCCATGCCGTCTTCACCGAAGCATCCGGTTCCGGCCATGCCCATGCGGCAGAGGAACTGGACGCACTCTGGGCATCCATGGGCATGGCGGGCGAGGCTGAACCGGACCCGCTGAAGGCATTGGATCGCGCCATTTCGAAGGCGGCCGAACGCGGCGGCTGGGTGCTTGTGACCGGTTCGCTCTATCTTGTCGGCGCGTTGCGAAGCACGGTTCTGAGGAATGCCGGGTGACGACTGAAATCACCATCAGGCCGGCCCGCGTCGACGACGTCGCCGATATCGCAAGGCTGCATCGCGCGATCTGGTGCGAGACCTATCGCGATCTTGCGCCTGCCGACGTCTATCGCGCGCTGGACGAGGATTTTCGCCGCGTGCGATGGGCCGATCTGCTCGCCAATCCCCGGAAGGATCAGCATGTGCTGCTGGCAGTCCAGGACGGGCGGCTCGTCGGCATCGGCGCCATTGCCGCGCCATCCGAGCCCGCCTTTGGCCACCGTTGCGAGATAAAGTCGCTCTATATCGATGCCTCCGTCAAGCGTCAGGGGCTTGGTCGCCGGTTGATGCACGAGCTGGCGCTCGAGGTCGCATCGATGGGGTATTCGGCAGTCGGGCTCGGCGTCGTCGTCGGCAACGAACCGGCAATCGCCTTCTATCGCGCGCTTGGCGGACGACCGGTCGGCCGGTACACCGATCCGGGGCCGATCTGGCGCTCTGATAATCTCGTTTTCGCATGGGACGACTTGTCTCTGCTGACCTGAGCGCCCGGCGCCCGTCGAACCCGGCGGGGTTCATCCCGCCGCGATTTTCTCGCGCGGTGCGATGGTCATCGCCATGACCCCTGCCACGACGCAGACGAGACCGATGGCTGCCGTCGGGGACAGCGGCTCGCCGAGGAAGGCCACGCCGATGCCGACGCCGATCGGGACGCGCAGATAGGCCTGTGCCGTCGTGCCGACCGAGCCAAGGGTCTGGATGAGCCGGAAGTAGATGCTGAACGCCAGCGCGGTCGAAACGACCGACAGGCCGAGTAGCGCTAGGACGGAAGCCGTCGACGGCACGATCTGCCACGGATGCTCGAAAACCAGCCCGGCGGGAATGAGAAGGGCAGCGCCGCAGAGAAGCGAGCCCGCTGCGGGCATCATCGGGTCCAACTCCTTGAAATTGCGACCGAACAGGGCTGCGCAGCCATAGCAGATCGAGGCCGCGACGACGGCGAGCTGTGGCAGCAACTGCCTGCCCATGCCATGCAGCGCATCGAGGCCGATGATCAGGCAGATGCCGGCCATGCCGGCCATCACGCCGAACAGCTTGCGCCCGGTCGGCGGTTCGCTGCGCAGCAGGAATGCGGCGATCAGGAAGGCGAAGATGGGTGTCGCGGAATTCAATATGGTGGCGAGACCGGCATCGACCGTCTGTTCCGCCCAGGCAATCAATGTGAAGGGAACGGCGCTGTTGAGGCAGGACTGGATGAGGAAGCGCCTCCATGTCGCCGCATCCCTTGGCAGGCGCAGGCCGCGCCAGCGGATGATCGCCAGCAGAACGAGACCGGCGATCAAGGTGCGCGCGGCAATCAGCGTGATCGGCGCAATGGTCGCCACGCCGATGCGGATGAAGGTGTAGGAGGCGCCCCAGCAAGTTGCGAGGGCAAGGAGAAGCAGCAGTTCCGTGGTTGGGTTGGCTCTTGCAGGCGCCATGGGTCTCACTCTTCGTGCGGTTCGGAATTGCCGTCTTTAGAGTGAAGGGATGGGGGAATGCTTCGCTTCCCGCCGAACTATCGAATCCGGTTGTGCGCTTCCATCAATCGCGAAGCCGAAGTTCGTCGGTCTGCATCTGCATCGAGCCCAGGGTTTCGAGAAAGCTCATGCCCAGCAGGCTCTGATCGAGCTTGCCGGCTTCGGCCACGCTCGCCTCGACGTCCCGGCGCCTGATCGGGCCGATTGCCACGGAGCCGAGTTCCACCGGAGCTGCCCTTGCGCGGCCGTTGGCCGTCAAAACGGTCATGGAATAGGTGAGGTTTTCCGGAATGATGCCGACGCGCTCGGCGTCTTCCTGCGACAAGGCGATGGTGCTGGCGCCGGTGTCGATCAGCATGTCGATCGGCTGCCCGTTGATCTTGACCACGGCTTCGAAATGCCCGTTCGAACGCTTGTGAAGGATGACCTCCTGGCCGCCTTCGCTCGTGGTGACGACGACGGCGTGGCCCGGCATCAGGCCGGCGAAGACACGGTTGCCGACCTGCTCGGCATCGTGACGATAGATATAGGCGGTGGCGAGCGCCATGATGATGACCAGCCAGATCAGGAGATTGCGGATCGACTGGCTGACGGTGTAGCGGCTTGCCCAGACGGCGGCACTCATCATCAGGGCAATCGGCAGGAGATAGACGACCCGCGCGAAGTCGTCGTTGCGCATGCCGAAGGTCGAGCCGGTATTGTTGTTGAAGATGAGTAGAGCGAGACCGATGCCGAGAATGGCGAGAACGATGTTCAGGCGGTTCATACGGCGCTGCGCTCCCGTGCCATTCTTTGGCGGCGGGTTTCCCTGCGCGGCTTGCGCTCGACTTTCGTCAGACGCTCCGGAAGCGCCTCCATGATCTGGCGGCGTTCGTCGTCGCTATAGGTCATCCATGCACCGATTTCCGCCGATGTGCGGCCGCAGCCGAAGCAATAGCCGGTCGCTTGGTCGATGGAGCAGACTAGGATGCAGGGTGTGAGCATGAGATCATATATCGATGCTTCAAACGCACATGGCAAGGGTGCAGAGGGACGCGATCTCGCAAATCTGCTGGGTCGCGCCGATGGTGTCGCCGGTATGGCCGGACAGTTTTTGCCGTATGTATGTGGTGGCGAGAAAGGTTGCGGCGCCGGTCGCCAGAAGGCAGGCGACGAGCGCCGGAACGCCAAGGGCAGGCCCGACAAGCAATATGGCAAGGCCGAGCGCGGCGATCAGCGCCAGCTGCATGGCATCACCATCCGGCCTGCCTGCGGAGGCGGCTATTCCATCCGGCTTGGCGGGAGGCAGAGCGTACCAGTGCCAGACCATCGCGCCCCGGCTCAGCGCCGCGGTCGCAAGAATGGCAATTCCGGCGTCCAAGGGCTGCAGGTGGCGGGCAAGGGCGGCCAGTGCCGCGCCCCGCAAGCCGAAGGAGAGGATGAGCGCGGCTGCGCCATAGGTGCCGATGCGGCTGTCCTTCATGATGACAAGTGCGCGTTCGCGGTCCTTGCCGCCTCCGAGCCCATCCGCCGTATCGCTCAACCCATCCTCATGAAGCGCGCCGGTCGTGATGGTCTGCACGGTGAGCGCCAGCAGCGCCGCCATCAGGGGATCGGCTCTGAGATCGAGCAGCACGGCGAAGGCGAGGGCGGCCGGCACCACGATCAACAGGCCCGCGAGGGGGAAAGCACGAGACACGCGCGCAAGCCTGCCGTCATAACCCTCGAAAAAGGATGATGCCACCGGAATACGGCTGAGAAAGGCGACGGCGCGCGCCGTGTCGCGCATATATTCCCGCATTTCTTCCTCTCCCCGCCATGCGAGCGACAGCATCGGGCGCTTTTGGAGTTGTTCGCGCCGATTCCGAAGACTAATAGAGTCGCACGCAAAGAACCCGATTTGAGACCAAAAGACAAGGAACGCATTCATGAGCGTCAGCGGCCTCCCATTCGACGATTTCCGCGCATTGCTGCGCGACCTTCCGGGGCCGGATGCCCGGGCACTCGTGGCTGCGCGCGAACGTGACGCACAGCTCACCAAGCCGCCCGGCGCGCTTGGAAGGCTTGAGGAAATCGCCTTCTGGCTTGCCGCCTGGACCGGCCGGCCGCCGGCCGTCACCCGGCCGCTGGTGGCGATCTTCGCCGGCAATCATGGCGTCACCAGGCAGGGCATTACGCCGTTTCCGCCATCCGTCACCCAGCAGATGGTCGAGAATTTCGCTGCGGGCGGCGCAGCCATCAACCAGATTTGCGTCGCATACGATCTCGGTCTGAAAGTCTTCGACCTTGCGCTTGATTTTCCGACGGGCGACATCACCGAAGAACCGGCGCTCAGCGAACGCGATTGCGCCGCGACCATGGCCTTCGGCATGGAGGCGATTGCCGGCGGCACCGATCTGCTCTGCATCGGCGAGATGGGCATCGGCAACACCACGATCGCCGCTGCCATTCATTATGCACTCTACGGCGGCAAGGCCGAAGACTGGGTGGGCCCCGGCACCGGCTCCGAAGGCGAGATGCTGAAGCGCAAGGTGGCGGCAGTCGAGAAGGCGGTGGCGCTGCATCGCGACCACCTCTCCGATCCGCTGGAAATCCTGCGTCGCCTCGGTGGCCGCGAGATCGCCGCCATGGCCGGCGCCATCCTTGCCGCGCGCATGGAGCGCATTCCGGTCATCGTCGACGGCTATGTGGCGACGGCTGCGGCCTCCATTCTCAAGGCGGCCAACCCTTCCGCGCTCGATCACTGCCTGATCGGACATGTCTCGGCGGAGCCTGGCCATCTGCGCTCCATCGAGAAGCTCGGCAAGACGCCGCTTCTGGCACTCGGCATGCGGCTCGGCGAGGGAACGGGGGCCGCGCTGGCAGCCGGCATCGTCAAGGCTGCGGCCGCATGCCATTCCGGCATGGCGACGTTCGAAAGCGCCGGCGTTACCAACAAGCACTGAAAACGAAAGCGGCAATATGTTGAGACGGGCGTTTTGCCGCCGAATTTCCCTGTAGACTATCGGTTTTCGTCACAAATCTGTAATGAATTCCGAGGCTGGCTCGAGCTGCCGCCTTGCTTCGCCCACGGCGAGGCGGTATTCGCAAAGCGTCGAACTTTAAACCGGAACATGACGGGCGGAACGGGAATGGCCGAGTTTTCGAAACCAGCAGTCACCAAGGAAACGGGTATCCGGCATTTCTTTGCCGCTGCCGGTTATTCCTGGGGCGGCTTTCAACGGCTGTTGCAGGAGTCGGCCTTCCGACAGGAACTGCTCTTTGCTGCCGTTGCGCTGATCCTGTTGATCGCCGTCGGCGCGACCATCGGCGAGATCGTCGTTGCTATGGTGCTGTTCCTCGGCGTCTTCGCGATCGAGGCGATGAATACGGCGGTGGAAGAGGTGATTGACCGCATTTCGCCGGAAATCTCCAATGTCGGCAAGCATGCCAAGGATCTCGGTTCATTCGCCGTATTGTGCATGCTGGTCGCTTCCGGGATCTACCTTCTCTACGTTATCGGCAGCCACCTGCTGTTCCGCTAAAGCGTTTCCAGGAAAAGTGCGCGACGATTTTCCGTCCGGAATCGCGTGAACCGATTCATGCGCCGAGCCTGCCTTTTCTCAGGCGAAGCTCTTTCTGCGCCGCTCGACGAGCGGGGCATCCTCGACAGCCGGCAGGCTTTGCAGCACGCGCTTGGCCGGCAGGATGGCGATGACTTCCGTGCCTTCCCGCAGCTTTGATTTCAGCACGAACTGACCGTCATGCTTTGCGAGAATGGCCTGCACGATCGGCAGGCCGAGGCCTGTGCCTTGCTCCGCGCTCTTGATGGCGATGGAGCCCTGTCCGAAGGCGGAGAGCACCACGGGTATCTCTTCCTCGGGAATGCCAGGCCCGTTGTCCTTGATGGCCACATATTCGCCGCCGCCGGCCGTCCAGCCGACCTTGACGCTGATCTCGCCGCCCTGCGGCGTGAATTTCACCGCGTTCGACAACAGATTGAGGATCACCTGGCGCAACGATTTCTCATCGGCCCAGACGGCGGGGAGTTGCGCTTCGAATTGCGAGGAGATCGAGATATTCTTGGCGCGGGCGCGCAGCTGCACCATGCCGATGCAATCCTCGGCGATATCGAGGAGCGAAATCGCCTCCTCGTTCAACTCGTATTTGCCGGCTTCGATGCGGGAGAGATCGAGGATTTCATTGATCAGGTTGAGCAGGTGCTGTCCGGATCGATGGATGTCGCTGGTGTACTCGCGGTAGGTCGCGTTGTTCAGCGGCCCCATGACCTCGGCCGACATGACTTCGGAAAAGCCGAGTATGGCGTTCAGCGGCGTCCTGAGCTCATGCGACATGGAGGCCAGGAAGCGAGACTTGGCGAGGTTCGCTTCCTCGGCGCGCCGGCGGGCCTCGTCGGACATGGATTTCGCGACTTCCAGCTCGGCGATCAGATCGTCCTTCTCCGACTGGAAGGAAAGGATCTTCAGGTTGGACTGATACATGCGGTTGGTGATGAACGTGAAGAACACCACGGCAACCGAGACGGCCGCGGTAAGCGCGATGTCCGATGGCTTGTGGGTGAGGGCGGCCGTCACTGCAAGCGCAACCGTGGCCGGCGCGAAAGAGAAGAGCACTGCGCGCGGCAGCATGAAGCTGGACATCGCCGTGATGCAGATCGCCACGAGCAGGATGGTGCCCTTATAGAGCGCAAAACTGTCGCCTCCGCATGTCGCGCAGCCCTGCATGGCGAAGAGAGCCCAACAGAAGCCGACGAGCAATTGGCCCAGCAACAGGAGTTGCCGCCACTTCCTGGCGCGTTCGGCGGTGATTTCCTGTTTCTTCGCACGCCGTCCGATCAGCATGTTGACCGCATGCGCCGTCAGGATCGGGACGGTCCATAAGAAAATGCCCGCCTCGCGCGTCAGGTAGAGGCCGAGAACGGCAACGACGATGACGAAGATCGGCACGACGGCGGCGCTCTGCCGCAACGTGTCGATATGCATCATGATAAGTTCTCGATCGAAATTGCGGCTATGGCCGCTTTGCAGGCGCTCGCGCGTTTGCCGCACGGCCTTCGATACAGCCCTGTTACGGTGACTGCGCGATCGGTCGACAATGTTTTTATCTGTCGATGTGCTGACGCCGGTGCTCATGGTTACATTGATACTTGGCCTGCCTGAGGCTACAGACTAGCGTCCAAACCTTAAGAAGATGCTGCGCCGAAATGATTTGTTTGCCATCTTCGCCAAGGATTTGTTCTTAAAGGAGGCAAGAAGGTGATGCGGTCAGGCCGCCTGTTTCGCGACGGCGTGGCCACTTTCGCTCTGCTCGCCATTCTCGCATTGCTCGCACTGAAGATGAACAATCGACCGGAACTGGTTCAAAACGGTAGCTTTTATGTTGTCGATGGCGATACGCTTTCCACCAATGGCGAGCGCCTGAGGCTCAAAGGGATCGATGCCCCCGAATATCGGCAACGCTGCCGGCGCGACGGCGCTGACTGGGCCTGCGGCGAAGAGGCGCGAAACGCGCTCGCCACAATGATTAAGACTGCCGCGCCCGAGTGCCGCGGGCGGGAGAGGGATCGCTACGGCCGCCTGCTGGTGACTTGCGTCGCCGGAGATTTCGATATCAACGCTGCCATGGTTCGCAAGGGCATGGCCGTTTCGTATGGCGGTTATTCCAACGAAGAGCGCATCGCGCGGCAGGCAAAGGCCGGCCTTTGGGCCGGCGATTTCGAGAGGCCGAGCGATTATCGGCGCGAGGAGCGCATGACGCATGCCGATGGGAATGATCCGATCGCCGGATTGTTCGGATATCTGCGAGAGATCGTCGGATGGAGTGCGCCATGACGCGGGAAGACGAATTGCAGGTCCTGCGTTCGGCGATTGCCGCCTGCCGCCTCTGTCGGGACATGCCGGCCAAGGGCGAGGCGGATCGCTTGCCGCACGAACCACGGCCGGTTGTCACCCTGTCGTCGACCGCGCGGATCCTCATCGCGGGGCAGGCGCCGGGATTGCGCGTTCACGAGAGCGGATTGCCGTTCAACGATGCCTCGGGCGACCGTCTGCGGCAATGGCTCGCGGTGGATCGCGAGAGCTTCTACAATCCGGATCACTTCGCCATCGTGCCGATGGGCTTCTGTTTTCCCGGCTACGATGCCGCCGGCAGCGATCTGCCGCCGCGCCGGGAGTGCGCGCCATTGTGGAGGCAGCGGGTCATGGATGCCATGTCGCAGATCGAATTGATCCTGACGATCGGTCAATATGCGCAGGCATGGCACCTCGGGGCGCAGCGCATGGCCTCGATGACGGAGACCGTCGCGGAGTGGCGGCGCTATCTCCTGACCAACCGGTCGCCGGCGATCTTGCCATTGCCGCATCCGAGCTGGCGCAACAGCGGCTGGTTGAAACGTAACCCCTGGTTCGAGTCCGAGCTGCTTCCTGTGTTACAGCAACGTGTGAAAACTCTGCTTCCTTGAGAAAAAGTTTCTTTTCTCTCCCTTAAAATAGGCTATAGAGAGAATATAATTCGAAGGGATGCTTAAATGGACCGTCTTGACCGCAAAATTCTCCGCCTCTTGCAGGAGGATTCCACTCTGGCCGTGGCCGATCTTGCCAAGAAGGTCGGATTGTCGACGACGCCATGCTGGCGCCGTATCCAGAAGATGGAGGAGGATGGCGTCATTCGCCGCCGCGTGGCGCTGCTCGATCCCGAAAAGGTCAACACCAAGGTCACGGTTTTCGTGTCCATCCGCACCAACAGCCACTCCATCGAATGGCTGAAGCGCTTTTCCGAAGTGATTGCCGATTTTCCGGAAGTGGTGGAATTCTATCGCATGAGCGGCGATGTCGACTATCTGCTGCGCGTCGTCGTTCCGGATATTGCCGCCTACGATGCCTTCTACAAGCGGATGATCGCCAAGATCGAAATCCGCGATGTCTCCTCGGCGTTTGCCATGGAGCAGATCAAATATTCGACGGAACTGCCGCTCGACTACATGTTGCTGGAGAATGCCAAGTCGAACGAGGATTGAGCGCCGCGAGGGCGCTCAGCCGATATCGTATCCCGGCGCTGGCCGGGCGTTATTTCCTGTCCAGGCGCGCAAGCAGCGAGGAGGTATCCCAGCGGTTGCCTCCCATCGCCTGGACATCGCCGTAGAACTGGTCGACGAGGGCCGTCAGCGGTAGTTTGGCCTGATTGCGGCGGGCTTCTTCAAGCACAATGCCGAGATCCTTGCGCATCCAGTCGACCGCGAAGCCGAAATCGTATTTGCCGGCATTCATCGTCTTATGGCGGTTTTCCATTTGCCAGGAGCCTGCGGCACCCTTGGAGATGACATCCACAACCTTCTCTATGTCCAGCCCGGCCTGCTTGCCGAAATGAATGCCTTCGGCGAGGCCCTGGACGATGCCGGCGATGCAGATCTGATTGATCATCTTGGTCAGCTGACCCGCGCCGACCGGACCCATGAGGCCGATCATCCGGGCGTAGGCGTCGATGATCGGGCGGGCTTTTTCAAATACGGCCTCATCGCCGCCGCACATCACGGTCAGAATGCCGTTTTCCGCGCCTGCCTGACCGCCGGACACCGGCGCGTCGATGAACTCGACACCCTTTTCCCTGGCGGCGGCGTAGAGTTCACGGGCGACTTCGGCGCTTGCAGTCGTATTGTCGATGAGGATGGAACCGGCCTTCATCTTCGACAGCACGCCATTCTCGCCTATGGTCACGGAGCGCAGGTCGTCGTCATTGCCCACACAGGTAAAGACGAAGTCGGCACCCTCGGCGGCCTCGGCCGGCGTAGGGGCGAACTTGCCGTCATATTGCTTGGCCCATGCCTCGGCCTTGGCGGCGGTCCGGTTATAGACGGTGACGTCATGCCCGCCCTTGACCTTAAGATGCCCGGCCATGGGATAGCCCATGACGCCCATGCCGATGAACGAAACCTTTGCCATTTCATAACTCCCTGACCGAATTTGACTCGAAGGCTTAGCGGAAAGGCCAGGGGGACGGAAGACCGATTTGTCGGGCAACTTGTCACCGTGGCATGGCAATTGAAATTTCATTCCGAATTTTGATATTTTTCGGAATGAAATTTCGATATTGGCGTGAAACTTCATAATATCCTTTGTCGATATAATTTATAGATTTGCGATCCTCGGGCATCGATAACAGGCCGGTGGCGGCGGAAGCGCCAAGGCGTGATGAAAAGGATCCTCGATGATTTCGCGCAGACAGACACTCGGCCTCCTTGGCGCCACGGCAGCTGCTTTCGCGTTGCCCTCCTTGCGACCGGCGCGGGCGGCCGCAGCGACGACCCTTCGCATCGGCTGGCAGAAGAACGGCGTATTGGCCTTGGCAAAACGCAAGGGTTCGCTGGAGAAGCGGCTTTCCGACCGCGGCATCTCGGTCGAATGGTCGGAATTCACATCAGGACCGCCGCTGCTTGAAGCGCTCGGCGCCGGCGCACTCGATTTCGGCGCGACCGGCGACGTGCCGCCGATTTTCGCACAGGCCGCCAACGGCAATCTGCTCTATGTCGGTCTCTACACCGGCAGTCCCGAAAGCTCGGCCATTCTCGTGCGCAAGGATTCGCCCATCCAGACGCTGGCCGATCTCAAAGGAAAGAAGGTGGCTTTCAAGCGCGGTTCCAGCGCCCACAACGTCACCGTCAAGGCGCTGCGCAAGGGCGGTCTGACGCTCGACGATATCCAGGCACTCGATCTCGCGCCGCCGGATGCCTCTGCCGCCTTCAAGACGGGCGCCATCGACGCCTGGTCGATCTGGGATCCCTATCTTGCCATTGCCGAAGCCGATCCCGATACGCGCATTCTCGCCACGGCTCGCGGCATCGTCGACTCCTTCAGCTATTTCCTGGCGAACAGCGATTTCACCAAGGACAATCCCCAGGTCATCGTCGACGTCATCGATGAACTGGCCAAGGTCGGAGCCGCAGCGCAATCCAATCTCGACGATACCGTTGCGGCATTGTCCGAAATCACCGGCGTTCCGGCCGAGGTGACGCGGGTGACGCTGACGCGTCCGGGCGCGGATCTCGGCGGCGTCTCGACCATCACGGATGCCGCGATCGCTTACCAGCAGGGGTTGGCAGACGAGTTCTACAATCTCGGGATCGTTCCCAGAAAACTGACCGTAACCGATATCGTCTGGCGACCGAAGGCAAGCTGAGGCGGCTTGCATCGACACGGGGCAATGCGGCTCGCGCTCGAAACACCACGCGTGGGGGCCGCATCGGCAAAAATATTCCAACACACGCGTAGCAATAGAAAATCTATATTGTCGATATAATAAATAGTCTATGTCACTATCCGGATCGAGCATCGGGAGTGGCTCCCGACAACGCGCATCCAGAAGGCAGGAAAGCTTCATGACCGCGACCGCAAAACCCATCGACTTCCTCTGGTTCATCCCGACCTCCGGCGACGGCACCTATCTCGGCACGACCGAACTCAATCGCGGACCGGAGATCGGCTATCTCCAGCAGATCGCCCAGGCCGTCGACCGGCTGGGCTATTCGGGCGTATTGCTGCCGACCGGCGTGTCCTGCGAAGAATCCTTCGTCACCGCCGCAGCGCTTTCGGCGCATACCCAGAAGCTGAAGTTTCTGGTCGCGATCCGTCCCGGCACGGCGTCGCCGGCCTATTATGCCCGTCTTGCCTCGACCCTCGATCGTGTCTCGAATGGTCGCGTCCTGCTCAATATCGTCGTCGGCGGCAGTCCCGCAGAGCTGGCGGGCGACGGCATTCACCTGGAGCATGACGAGCGCTATGCCCATGCGGACGAATTCTTCCACGTCTGGGAGGAATTGCTGGAGAAGGGCTCCTCCACCTTCGAGGGCAAGTATATCAAGGCGACCAACGCACGGCTGGGCCTGCCGCCGGTGCAATCGCCGCGCCCGCCGCTCTATTTTGGCGGCTCTTCCGATGCCGGCATCGAATTTTCCGTCGGTCGCGTCGACAAGTATCTGACATGGGGCGAGCCGCCGGCGCAGGTCGCCGAGAAGATCGAGAAGGTGCGGGCGGCGGCGGCCAAGCGCGGACGTGAGGTCAGCTTCGGCATCCGTCTGCATTTCATCGTCCGCGAGACGGACGATGAGGCGTGGGCTGCGGCGGAGAAGCTGATTTCCAAGCTCGATGACGAGACGATCCGCGAAGCGCAGGAACAGTTCGTCACGCAGTCCGATTCCGTGGGCCAGAAGCGCATGGCGGCGTTGCATGGCGGCCGCCGCGACAAGCTCGAGGTTTCGCCGAATCTCTGGGCCGGCGTCGGACTGGTGCGCGCCGGAGCCGGAACGGCGCTCGTCGGCTCGCCAAAGACGGTGGCGGCGAGATTGCGGGAATATCAGGAGATCGGCATCGAAACGGTGATCGGCTCCGGCTACCCGCATCTGGAGGAGGCCTATCGCGTGGCCGAACTGCTGTTCCCCGAACTCGGTCTGAACCAGGAGCAGCAGCGCGCCGGGTTCCGCAATGAGTTCGGTGCCAAGCAGATCTTCGCGGGCGGCAGCCATGGCGGCAATCTGAAAGTCGTTTCCGGCTCGTAACGCCACTTTTGAGAGGAAGATCTTATGTCGGCATTCGACACGTCCTTTGTGCGCGTAGGCTTGCAAAGCCGCACGCGCCCGACCGGGACTGCGCGACAGGCTATCTCTTTGGCGAGGTTTCTGCCGTTCCTGCTTCCCGTCGTCGTCATTGCCGCATGGCAGCTCGGTTCGTCGTCCGGATGGATTTCCACGCGCATCATGCCGTCGCCGGCGGCGGTCGTGGTCGCCTTCTGGCAGACCTCGATTTCCGGGCAACTGCCGAACAACATCCTCGTCAGCGCCGGCCGAGCCTTCGCGGGGCTGCTGGTCGGCGGCTCGATCGGCTTTCTCCTCGGCATCGCCAACGGCGTCTCGCGGCTGTCGGAGCAATTGACCGATACGACGCTGCAGATGCTGCGCACCATTCCGCACCTCGCCATGGTGCCGCTCGTCATCCTCTGGTTCGGGATCGGCGAGGAATCCAAGCTGTTCCTGACGGCGCTCGGCGTGCTCTTCCCGATCTATCTGAATACCTATCACGGCGTACGGAATGTCGATCGCGGGCTGATCGAGATGGGGCGGGTCTATGGCATGAGCAACTGGACGCTGTTCCGGAAGGTCATCTTTCCCGGCGCGCTTCCGTCCATCCTCGTCGGGTTGCGCTTTGCGCTCGGCATCATGTGGTTGACGCTGATCGTGGCGGAATCGATCGCGGCATCGTCGGGCATCGTCGGGCATCGGCTACATGGCCAACAATGCCCGCGAGTTCGGCATGACCGATGTCGTCGTCCTGACGCTGGTCATCTATGCCATCCTCGGCAAGCTTGCCGATGTCGTCGCGCGTACGATCGAGCGCCGAGCCTTGCGCTGGAACCCGGCCTATCAGAATTGAGGAGCCTGTCATGAGCATTCTCGCCATGGATCGTCCGCGGGCGGAAGCCCAGAATGCCATGTCGCCGGCGGCTGGCGCGGCGGCTATTCATATCAAGGGCCTGGAGAAGAGTTTCGGAAGCAACCGCGTGCTGCGCGGCATCGATCTCGATATTCCCGCCGGCCAGTTCGTCGCGATCATCGGCAAGAGCGGCTGCGGCAAGAGCACGCTGCTGCGCATCCTGTTAGGGCTGGAAGAGCCAAGCGCTGGTCATCTGCGGTTCGAGACCGCCGATGGCAGCCAGGCGCAGCCGAATACGCGCATCGTCTTTCAGGAGCCGCGCCTGCTGCCCTGGTTTTCCGTTGCCGACAATGTCGCGGTCGGTCTGGGCGAGGGCGTGCCGCAGGATGTGTCGCGGCAAGAGACTGTCTCCGTTCTTTCCGAGGTGCAACTGGCCGAAAAAGCCGGCGAATGGCCCTCCAACCTGTCCGGCGGACAGAAACAGCGCGTTGCGCTTGCGCGGGCGCTCGTCAGCAAGCCCGACGTGCTCGCGCTCGATGAGCCGCTGGGCGCGCTGGATGCGCTGACCCGCATCGGCATGCAGGAGCTGCTGAACCGCGTCTGGCGCGAGCTTGGCTTTACCGCGGTCCTCGTCACGCACGACGTCAGCGAAGCCGTGCATCTGGCGGATCGGGTCGTCGTGCTGGACGAGGGCCGGATCGTGCTCGATCTCGACATTCCCCATCCGCATCCCCGTCGCCACGGCAATCCGGCTCTGGCCGAGCTCGAAGGGCAGCTTCTGGCGGCGATCCTCGGTGAAATCCGGAGCTAGTTCGGCTTGGCGTCATCAATCTCGACATAGAGCCGAAGGTTATCGAAGCCGATCTCGGTGCCCATCAGCCGCGAGCCATTGTCGCCGTAGCCGTCGAGGAACACGACCTGTTCGACGAAGGTCATCCTCGTGCCGCCAGGCTCCTCGGCGAAGCTGACCGTTGCCAGCGACACGGAGATGCGCTTGTCGTCGAGCATCATGTCGAAGGCGTAGATGAAGCGCTCATTCTGGATGATGTCGATGTAACGCGCCTGATAGGCATGCACGACGCCATCCGTGGAGGCGACACGGTTGCTTTCGCTGCCGCCAGTGCGGAAATCGAGCTGGAATTCCAGCAGCTTCCAGTCGCCATGACAGGCAAACCATTGCCGCTTCTGTTCCGGCATTGCCCAGGCGCTGAAAACGCGTGGGAGCGGCGCCTTGAAATGGCGCTCTATGGTGATGGTCGCATGCTCGGTCGAACGTTCGCTCATTCGCCTGTCGCCTCCGTCGATGTCTCTTCCAGGAACAGGTCGAGCCGGTCGAACATCTTGTTCCAGGATGCCCGGCGTTCGGCAATCCAGCGCTCGACGGCTGCCAGTGCCTCCTTGCGAAGATGGTAGGTGCGGACCCGGCCGGCTTTCTCCGACAGCACCAGCCCGCTTGTCTCCAGCACCTGCAGATGTTTCATCACGGTCGGCAGCGCCATGTCGAGCGGCTGCGCCAGCTCTGTGACGGAAGCAGGTCCACGTCCCAGCCGGTCGATCATGCCGCGCCGGGTCTGATCGGACAGGGCCTGGAACATGCGGTCGAGCGCCTGTGGTTCGTCAAGCATTCGGCGTTGCCGGCCGGAACTGTGCCGGCAGCCTCTCGTGGTAGGGATACATGTGGAAGTAGGGCATGGCTTCCTTGAGAACGCGGGCGAAGGACGGGCGGTCAAGCAGGCGCTGATAATAGGCTTTCAGCCGGCCATGCCCTTCATCGAAGGAAACCAGCGTTTCGGCGTAGAAGAGTGCCGGTGCCGCGGCGCAATCGGCCATGGTCAGGCTGTCGCCGGTGATCCAGATCTTTCCATCCAGCTGTCTCTCGATCATCCCATAGGCCGTGCGTAGCAACGCCCGGGCTTCGGACACGCCTTGAGGGCTCTTGTCATTCTCCGCCCGACGCACGTCGGCGACGATCTTTTGCATCGGGTCTTGAACATATTGGTCGAAGAACCGATCCCAGAGCCGGACGCATAGGGCATCGGACGGATCTGTCGGCAACAGCGGCACCGCACCGGGATAATGCCGGTCGAGATATTCGATGATGATGCTGGTTTCGGGAACGGTGCTATCAAGCGCTTCGTCGCGCAGGACAGGAAACTTGGCGAGGGGCCAGAGGCGGACCAGCGAAGCACGGGATTCTTCGTTGCCGAGATCGATGACCTGGCTTTCGAATGGCGTGCCATTTTCATAGAGCGCCATCAGCACCTTATGGCAGAACGAGGCGAGGGGGTGCTGGTAGAGAATAAGGGACACGCGACGACCTTTCCGAGATCAAGGTTCGAGCTGATACTTATCTGAATGGCTAAGTATCAGCTCGACGGGCGTCGCGCAAGCGAATAGTTATCCAAATGGGAAACTATTCGCTTGCTGGCATTCGATAGACCTAGTCGGCGATCAGGCGCGCGACGACCAGGTGGCCCGGCGTCGGCTGGCCGTCTTCCATGCGGACGTTGATGTCGGTGATTTCGACGAGTTCGAAGCCGGTCGCGGTCAGCCGTTCGCGCACATAGGCTTCGGAATGGGCGAAGCGCTGGTGAGGACCGACCATGTAGGGCCGGCCGGCCAGCGTCGCTTCCGGCAGCGTCTCGGACGAAAAGATGAAGAGCCCGCCCGGCGTCATGTTTTCAGCCGCGCCGAAGAAGAGTGGTTCCAGCGCACCGAGATAGGGCAGGACATCGGTTGCGGTGATCAGGTCGAAGGCGTCTTCATCATTATCGTCGAGGAAATCCTCGACCTCGGCGACGAAGAGCGTTTCGTAGATATCCTTTTCATGGGCGACTTCGACCATGTTCTCGGAAATGTCGATGCCGGTGATATCCTCGACGATATCGCGTAGCGTGCCGCCCGTAAGACCCGTGCCGCAGCCGAGGTCGAGCATGCGCTTGAAGGGGCCGAGACCAAGCGCCTGCAGGCGCTGGCGTACGAGAACCGGGACGTGGTAGCCGAGTTGCTCCACCAGCACGTCCTCGAAAACCTCGGCATGCTGATCGAACAGGGTCTCGACATAGGCATCCGGCGCTTTTACCGGCGTTTCCCCGTGCCCCATGGAGGCGATGCGCACGGCTGCGCCGCCATGGTCTTCCGGATCGAGGGCCAGCACTTCCTGGTAGGCCTTTACAGCCGCGTCGATATCGCCGGCCTTCTCCAACGCCAATGCGCGGTTATAGGCTTCCGCAAGCGCGTCTTCATCGATCTTCTTCTTTGCCATGGATGAGCAGCCCTTCCTTGTGTCAAGCAGGCATTAGGACGACTGATCGCCTTTTGCAATGCTTGCGGTGCGGACAGGCGGGTATGCTGCGACTATCGGCAGTCATGACATCCGTGGCACCCACGGCATGGTACACTTGGGAAGCGGCTAGTGAAGGATGAATTCCCCCTTCAGCGCACGCCACTCGCTTGCCGAAATCAGCTTGCGGTGCACATAGCGCACGGAATGAAGCGGCCCGTCCAGTTTCTCCTGCCAGAATTTCAGGAAACCGCGCATTTCCGGGAAGTTCGGGGCGAGATCATAATCCTGCCAGATGTAGGTCTGGAGAAACTGGGGATGATCCGGCAGGTGGTAGAAGATTTGCGCGGTCGTCAACCCATAACCCTGCAACTGCTTTTGCATGTCCTGATGCATGAGCTTTCACTTTCCGTTCCCATTTTTCGTGACTCATGGTCACATGGATATGGAAACAGCTCATGGTAAACTCAAGCTTTACAAAACCGTCATGAAGACAATTTTCTTTGCGTAATCAATATGTTGGCAGCAGCATTGCCGGAGTGCTGCCAAAATCGGGCGGCAGCGACGCCGCTTTCGATGGATCAGCGCTTGAGATGCCGGGTCAGCCGACCTTCCATCCGCGCCCAGCCATTTCGCATCAGCTCGACGATCACCAGGTAGAAGATCGCCGCCCAGAGATAGATCTGATAGTCGTAGGTGCGCGAGAAAGCGTAGCGCGTCTCGCCCATGAGATCAAAAACCGTGATGATGGAGACGGTTGCCGAACTCTTGATCAGCAGGATGATTTCGTTGCCGTAGGGGCGCAACGCGACGATCAGCGCTTGCGGGATGATGATCTTGCGGAAAGCGATCCAGGTATGGATGCCGAGGGCGCTTGCCGCTTCCGTCTGTCCCTTCGGCACGCTCTGGATGGCGCCGCGGACGATTTCCGTCTGATAGGCCGCCGTGTTCAGCGTCATGGCGAAAACGCCGCAATAGAAGGGATCCTTGAAGAACCACCAGAGGCCGATATCCTCGAAGAACCAGCGGAAGCTTGGAAAGCCGTAATAGACCATGAATATCTGCGCCAGCAGCGGCGTGCCGCGGAACAGGTAGACATAGCAATAGGTCAACGTGCTCAGGATCCGGTTGCTCGACATGCGGGCGAAGGCCAGCGGTATCGACAGGATCGCGCCAAGGATGAAGGACAGGGCGACGAGCTTTACGGTGATCCAAAGGCCGTGGAGAAGCCGCGGCCCGTAGGTTTCGAGTTTGTCGACATCCCAGCCTGTGACGATCATCCACAGCAACGCGATGCCGAGAATCGCCCACAGGATGAGGAAGAAATAGCCTGCAATGGACGACCTGGACAGTTTCCTGGCGGTCTTGGGCGGCGCCGGCTGCGCCGCGATCAGAACTTCGGCATGGCTCATCGATGAACCTCCGCACGTTTGGCCCATCGGTCGAGATAGAAGAGGCCGATCGAAGAAATGACGGCCAGCGTCAGATAGAACAGGCAGGCGATCGAATAGAAGGTGAACGGCGCCTTGGTGGCGCGCACGGCGATCCCCGTCTGCCTGATGATATCGGCAAGGCCGATGATCGACACGTAGGACGTGTCCTTCAGCAGGTTCATCCAGAGATTTCCGAGGTTCGGCAGCGAGATACGCACGAGCTGCGGCACGATGATCAGCCGCATGGTGCGCGCGCGATGGAAGCCGAGGGCATCGCCCGCTTCGTACTGGCCCTTCGGAATCGCCTTGAAGGCCGAAAGAAGCACTTCCGAGCAATAGGCTGAAAAGACGATCGCCAGCGCGACCATGCCCGCGGCAAAGGCATTGATCTCGATCGGACCGTCATAGCCGAACTTGGCGAGCAACGATTGCAGCAGGATCTGCAAGCCGTAGTAAATGATGAAAAGCGTCAGCAGCTCCGGCAGACCGCGGAAAATCGTGGTGAAGACGCCTGCGGCAAGCCGCAATGACTTTTCTTCCGATTGTTGCGCGAGTGCGACGAAGAAGCCGATGATGAGGCCAAGCGGCAACGTCAGGACCGAGACGGCAATCGTGATCTTCAAGCCACCCGCCAGCTCGTCGCCCCAACCCGTGTCGCCGCAGGCGAGCATCGTGTTCGGCTTGAACAGGCTGAACACGGTGAACAGTCCAGCCGGACCACACAATGGATCGAAAATCGTACTCAACCAGGTCCACAAGGAACCGAGGGCGGAAAACAATCCGCTCATGCTGTATTTCCCCTAGCGGCTTTTGCCGCGTTTCTGCTTATATTCTTCTTGTTGTCAAACAAAAACGGCGGAAGAGCAAGCTTCCGCCGTCGTCTTTTCCAAGGGAATCGACGGGCGATCAATCGCCGTAGACGTCGAAATCGAAATACTTGTCCTGGATCTTCTTGTAGGTGCCGTCAGCGCGGATCGCGGCGATCGCGGCATTCAGCTTGTCCTTGAGAGCGGTATCGCCCTTGCGGATGGCGATGCCTGCGCCTTCGCCGTTGACGACCGGATCGATCTTCAGCGTGCCGAGCATCTTGCAGCAGCTGCCGGCATCCGACTTCACCCATTCCGACAGCACGACGACGTCGTCGATGGCAGCGTCGATGCGGCCGTTGCTGAGGTCGAGCTTGTATTCGTCAGCCGACGGATAAAGCTTGAGTTCGGCGTCCTTCAGATGGGCGGAGGCGTAGTTGGCGTGCGTCGTGGAGGACTGGGCGCCGATCGTCTTGCCCTTCAGGGCTTCGTCGGTCGCTTCCTTGAGAGGGGAGTCCTTCGGAACGGCGATTGCCGGCGGCGTGTTGTAGATCTTGTTGGTGAAATCGACGATCTTCTGGCGTTCCGGCGTGATCGACATGGACGAGATGATGGCATCGAACTTCTTGGCCTGCAGCGCCGGAATGATGCCGTCGAAATCCTGGTTCACGAAAGTGCACTTGACCTTCATCTGATCGCAAAGCGCATTGGTTATATCGATGTCGAAGCCAATGAACTTGCCGCCGGCGTCAAGCGATTCGAAAGGCGGGTAGGTCGCGTCCGTGCCAAAGACGAGCGTGTCGCCGTCGGCAAGCGCCGCGCCGGCGAAAAGCGACATCGCGGCGAGTGACGCAGCGGCAAAAAGACGAGTGGAGATGCGCATTTTGATCCTCTCTGTTGGTGGCCGGCAGCTCATTATTGTTGGTTCGCAGCCGGTTCGAGTGGAGCGGGCCGGTGGCCTGCCTTGCGGCGATATTCGTACTTTTTTTTCACAAAAAGCAACTGGAATTACGAGGCTTATCTCCATTGCCCGGCGTCGTTGCGATGCGGATGCGCCGCGGTGAAATCTGAACGAAAGCCATCTGCCGCATTCAGCCAGGGTTAATTGCGGCGACCTAATAGTTCGGGAACATATAGCGGCTTGCCGCGATTCAGCCTCATGAGAACCGAAAATCGGCCGGTATCTTGGGGCAATCGCCTTGCTCGCTGAGATTCGCAATTCGGCGGACAAAGATCAAAAGAGGAGACCCATATGGGAAAGCGATCCAGACTATTTGCCAGCGCCGCGTTTCCGCTGCTTTCGCTATCGCTCGCATTCGAGCCGGCAGCAGCGGCGGCGCTTCGTGAACAGCTTATCGCACCGCTAAACAACGAAACCGCCAGCGCGGCGGGAACGGCCGCCGATGCAAGTTTCGAGGTCGCCCAGCAGGATGCGCCGGCAACCCAGTCGGAAGAAGAGCTGCGCAAGCACAAGAAGGGTGCCGGCGGCGAAGGCGAGCCGCAGGGCCAGAAGCATCAGGGCGAACCCGCCCATGAGGGTGGGGAACAACAGCATCAGATGAAGCAGGCGGCGCCGGAAGGCGAGCCGAAGCAGGCGCCCGGGAAACAGCAGCCGGAAGCCCAGCCCCCGAAGGCGGAGCGCCAGCAGCCGGCCGAGCAGGAGCAGCCGAAGCCTCAGCGCCAGCAACCGGCGGCAGAGGCTCAGCCGGAACCGAAGAAACAACACCAGCAGCCGGCAGAAGAGCCGCAGGCCCAGCCTGAAGCCAAACCGCAACCGAAGGCGGCCGCTCCTGAAGCACCTCAGCCCAAGGCCAAGCAACCGGAGGCGAAACAGCCTGCGGAAGCACCCCAGCCGAAGGTAGAACAGCAACAGCCTGCCGCGGAAACGCAGCCGGAGACCAAGCCGAAGCCGAAGGCGCAGCAGCCTGTTCAGGGCCAGAAGGAAGCGCCGGCCGCTCAGGAGACCCAACCCGGAAAGCAGGCTCAGCCCGAACAGAACGCTCATCCCAAGCAGCAGGGACAGCCCGGCAATCCGGCTCAGCAGCCTGCAGAACAGCCGCAGGCGCCTGCCGGCGAGCCGTCGCAGGGGCATAAGGCTCAGCCGGGAACGGAGGCGCAGCCTGGCACCCAAGCCCAGCCTGAAGCTCAACCGGGAACGCCGGGTGCTCAGCAGGGGCAGAAGCCGGGCGCGGGCAAGACCCACGGCAAGCAGCCGCAGAATCAGCAGCAGGGCGAGCAGCCCGGCGCCAATCCGCAACAGCCGGCCCAGAAGGGCGAGCCGCAGACAGCGCCGGCTCAAACCGGCAATCAGGCGACACCGCAGCAACCCGGCAAGCAGCCGAACAACGGCACCGAAGCCCCGACTCAGGGCAATGCGGCGCCCGCGCCGGCCAACGGCAACGGTCAGCAGGCCGGTGAAATTCAGCTGCCTCCAGCCGAACAGGTCTCGCCGCAGGAACTGGAGCGCCGCAAGAAGATCGCGGAAAACCCGGCTTCGGCCAACGGTCCGGTCATCCTGCCGGTCGAAAACGGCAGCGCGGTTCTGGACAGCCAGAAGGGTGCCGTTCGTCGGGGCGATCATCTGAACAACGGACAGAATCCCGGTGCGCCAGGCACCCAGGGCGGACGCGGTCAAGCCGGCCAGGGCCAGAATGGGCAGGCGCAGAACAATCCCGGCCGGCTTCCGCCGCCGGCCTACAGCAAGCCGCCGACATCCGATGCCGAGGCGCAGCGCGCCGCCGCCGGCGGTCAGGCGCAACCGCCCGTGAAGATGGAAGCCGTGACAAGCGAGCAGGGTCGCCGGATCGATCGCCGGCCGGATTTTGCCCCGCCGCAGGGAACGGCTGTTCAGACCATCATCAACCAGGACAATCGCACGGTCGTAAACGTCGATAATACTTATGTCGTACGTCACGACGACAGCGATCGCTTCATCCGGGGCGGCGAGCGGCCGATCTACGAACAGCTGCCGCGCGACCGCTATCGCGAGACGATCGATCAGCCCGACGGCGATCGCGTCGTAACGATCCGCAACCGTTACGGCGATATCATCCAGCGCTCGCGCATCGATGCCCGAGGGCACGAATATGTGCTGTTCTACTCGCCGGAATTGGAAAACCGGCCCGACAATGACGATTATTTCCGCGATCCCGGCGAGGATCTGCCGCCGATGCGGCTGCTCATTCCGCTGAGCAAGTACATCATCGATACGGCTTCCAACCGCAATGCGGACTATTACGACTTCCTGCGCGAACCGCCGGTCGAGCCGGTCGAGCGTATCTATTCGGTCAACGAAGTCCGTTATTCGGCCCGTATCCGCGACAAGATCCGCCGCATCGACCTCGACACCATCACCTTCGCGACTGGCAGCGCCGATATCCCGATGTCTCAGGCCAGCACGCTGCGCGGTGTTGCCGACGGCATATCGCGCATTGTGAAGAGCGACCCGACCGAAACCTTCCTGATCGAAGGTCACACGGACGCGGTGGGTTCGGCTGAGAGCAACCTGATCCTGTCGGATCGCCGTGCGGAATCGGTCGCAAACTTGCTTACCGACGTTTACGGCATCCCGGCCGAAAACCTTGTGACCCAGGGGTATGGCGAGCAGTATCTCAAGGTGAATACGCTCGGCCCGTCGCAGGAAAATCGGCGCGTCACGATCCGCCGCATCACGCCGCTGGTGCGTCCGGTCGCTTCCAATCAGTAATCTTGGATTGCATCAAAACCATCAGGGCCGCCGGGAAACCGGCGGCTTTTTCATTTTGCCGGTTTGCCGAGACCGATCGCCGAGGCGATGAAATCGGCAATGGCGAGGGTGTCGTCGAGATCGAAGACAGGAAGCGAGCCGGCATCCTCTACCGGATGATCGGCGGCGATGGCGGCGATATGCGGATCGTGCGCGGCGAGCGGCTCGCGCTTGGCTGCCTCCAGGCGGCGGGCCTCGATCTTCGGTATGGGTTCGCGCTTGTAGCCTTCGATCAGGACAAGGTCGCAAGGGGCCAGACGCGCCAATATCTCATCGAAACTCGGTTCCGGCTCGTCTCTGAGCTCGTGCATGATAGCGTAGCGCGTGCCGGAAACGATGGTGACTTCATGCGCCCCGGCCTGGCGGTGACGGAAGCTGTCGGCGCCGACCTTGTCGATATCGAAATCATGATGCGCATGCTTGATCGTCGAAATCCGATAGCCGCGTGCCGTGAATTCCGTCACCAGACGCACGGCGAGCCCGGTCTTGCCGGAGTTCTTCCAGCCGGCGATGCCGAAGATTTTTGGCCGGGATGTCGTCATGGGATGTTTTCCAGTACCGCCAGCCATGTTTCCGCTTCGACAAGATCGGCAGGCGTATTGATGTTGAAGAATGGGTCGAGGGGGCCGGTCGCCGTTGCGACTGCGGGAAAATCCACTCGCCGGACGCGATGGCGGCCAAGGAAATCCCTGACGCGGCGCTTTTCGTCGGAGGCGATCCATGCCTCGAGATCGTCGCCGATGGAGACCGGCCATAGGCCGAAAACGGGATGATCCCGACCGAGCGATGCGGCGATCGCAATCTCGTCGGGACCTTCAATCGCGTATGCCAGCCGTTGAACGAGATTGAGCGGAAAGAAGGGGCTGTCTATGGGGAGCGTGGCGATGTGCGAGACCTGGGGATAGCGCAATGCCGCGTCCTGCACGGCGGCAAGCACGCCTGCGAGCGGCCCCAGCTTTCCCGGTATCCGGTCCGGAACAAGCGTCATTCCCAAAGGGTCTGGCCAATCGGGATCCGCGTTGAGGGCGATCGGTTTTGTCTGTTGCCGCGCGATACGCTTGGCGATGCGGGAGAGCAGGCTTTCGCCGCCGAGCAAGGAAAACGCCTTGTTCGCGCCCATCCGGCTCGAACGTCCTCCCGCGAGAAGAACGGCGGGAATATCTTTCGTGTTGGTGATGAAGCCGGGCATGGTCACGATCTCAGGCGGGAACGCGGGGCTCTGATTCCTGTGCGACAGGTTCGGCGCTTCGCCGCCTGCTTTCCCGACAGAAGGTATAGATGCCGGAGGCGATGACAATGGCCGCGCCGACGATAGACCAGCCGTCGGGCATTTCCCCGAAAGCGAGGAAGCCGAGCAGGGCGGACCATATGAGGCTCAGATAGCGGAATGGCGCGACGAAGGAGATTTCCCCCATACGCATTGCCAGGATGACCGTCTGATAGCCGATGAGCACCAGAACGGAGGCAAGCATGATCTGGAAAAGCGATGTCGTGCTTACCGGCTGCCAGCCGCCGAAGGGAGCGATGCACAATGCTCCGAAGACGGATATGGAAATGGCGGTGCAGAGCGTCACCATCAGCGAAGGCACCTGCCTGTCGATGCAGCGTGTCGCCAGGTCGCGCGCGGCGGTCGCAAACATGCAGGTGATGACCAGCAGGGCCGCGGTGTTGAACCCCTCGCGGCCGGGCCTGATGATGATGAGCACGCCGACGAAACCGACGGCAATCGCCGTCCACCGTCGCCATCCGACCGGCTCTTTCAGGAAGATCATCGCGCCGAGCGTCACGGCAAGCGGCACGGCCTGCTGGATGGCGGATGCATTGGCGATGGGCATCATCCCGAGTGCGGTGATATAGGTCGCGGCGGCTATTGCCTCACATGCGATCCGCAGCGCTATCATCGGCTGCAGAATGACCCTCCAGGAGCGCAGCGCGCCCATTCTGCGCGCGAGGAGATAGACGAAGAAGCTCGTGAACAAGCCGCGGATGAAGATGATTTCTCCCGCGTTCATCGAAGCGATGACCGCCTTGGACAAGGCGTCGCTACAGGAAAAGCCGGCCATGGATGCGGCCATGAAGAGCGCGCCCTGCGTGTTCTTGGTCAGTCGCATGAGAAAGATGAGTCCCCCGAGATATTCATCTGGATTAGCGCCGTTTTCCGTAAATTGGAATCGATTGTCCCTTCTCGGCATATGAATTCGATTGTGCGCTGCGGCGGATCGTTGCGAACGAATGGATTTTCGCGCTTCGGTAGTGAAAATATAGGAAGGTTGTAAGTTTTTTGCCTATGCCGCAGGCTTTTGGAGGGCCGATTAATTCTTATTCAATCTTATTTCCGGAGGCTCGCTGCGGTTTTGCATGAGGCAGAAGCCCTACCGCAGCGCAGCAGGAATGACGATCCCGCCTTCGCTGGAGATTTTAATAATCCAGTTGAGGCGCCGCATGTTTTTCATTGATCGTCTTTTGCAAAGCCGCAGGATTGTCACCAAGGTTCTAATTTTCGTGGTGCCGCTGGTGGTGCTGATCGCCGGTGTCGGCCTCGTCGGCTACCATACGGCCAATATTCTGAACGGCCATATGACCGTCACACGCGCCACGATCGAAAATATCAGCGATTTCGAAAACCTGCAGGCCGCTTTGCAGGAGTTCACCGCCTCGCCGTCGGAAGAGACGCGCCAGGGATTGGCGGACAAGATCGACGCGCAGGAGCAAGGCGTGCATCGGCTGAGCGGGCTGTTGAGCGACGACCAGCGCGCCAGGATCGTGCCGGTCAGCGAGCTTGCCGCCAAGATGCGTGCGCAGGAGGCGACGCTCTGGTCGATCCGTCAGAAGCAGGACAGCGACGTCGAGGCCATCCAGAAAGCGGTGCAGAACATAGCGGCGACCGCCAACGCGGCGGGCAAGCAGATCGACATCATCCGCAAGGATTTCAGCGACAAGGAGACCTTCGCCAAGGAGCTGCTGTACGATGCCGCTGCCTACAAGGGCCTGTCGGAGAAAATGAGCAACCTGCGCATTCAGGTGCAGATGGCGGCCGATTCCACCGAGGAGATTTCGGACGCGCGCACCTATGCCGACGCCATTCTCAAGCAGGTGACGGTTTCCAAGGCGCTGATTTCCAAGCGAGGCGCCGCTCTCGTTGCGAACGCTTCCGATGCCGCCGACAAGCTCGATACGGTGCTGAAGGGCTCCGGCACGCCGGACCAGAAGGTCGAGGCGATGGGACCGATCCTGCAGAGCTTCGTGAAGATCGAGGGCGAGATGACCCTGCAGTCGGCCAAGAACAGCGATACCGCTGCCGATCGCTTCGTCAGCCTCGACAAGGTCATCGATGGCCAGAAGGAGCTTCTGGATCATGTCGATCAGGCTCTCGGCCTGGTCGATCGTCTGACGCTGCATGCTTCGCGCATGGAAAACGTCCGCGACGCCGCATCGCGAGACCTCGTGCTGGCGGATATCAAGGATCTGCAGGCCACAGCCGCCCGCATTTCGGAGCTTGGGCAGACCAACGCCACCATGCGCGATTTTGCCGCCCACATGAAGCCGTTGATCGGCAGCCTCACCAGTGGATCGGCCGATCTGCTGCAGACCGCAGCCGACTGGAAGACGACGCGCGTTCAATCCAACGGTCTGCTTGCCGATGCCATGACCTCGCTGCGCAGCTTCGTCGCCCAGGCACAGGAGCTTGGCAAGGAAGACAGCGAACGCTCGGCCAATGTCTCGGTCATCGCCATGATCGTCGGCACGCTGCTTGCCATCGTCGGCGGCCTGATGCTGGTGGAGACGCTGCGCGGCCCGCTGAAGCGCGTCACCGAAATCATGACGCGCCTTGCAAGCGGCGACCTGGAAGTGGCGATCGACGGCCGCAATCGCGGCGATGAGATCGGAGACATGGTGCGCTCCGTCAGCGTCTTCCGCGATGCGGCGCTGGAAAATGTTCGTTTGGAGCGGGAGGCCGAGAGTGCCCGCGCCTTGTCGGCGGAGGAGGCATCGCGCCGTGCCGCCGAGCGCGCGCGTATCGAGGCCGAGCAGAAGCAGGCGCTCAATGCGCTGGCCGACGTTCTCGCCAAGCTTGCCGACGGCAATCTGGAAGAGAGCATGCGCGAGGATCTCTCCGCAGACTTCGTGGAGATGGCCTTCACCTACAATCATGCGATCGAGGCATTGCGCGAAACCCTGACGGACGTCCGGTATACCGCGGAAGAGATCAAGGGCGGCACCGGTAACCTCGCCATGTCGGCCGACGATCTCGCGCGGCGCACCGAACAGCAGGCGGCGGCGCTTGAAGAAAGCTCGCGCGCGCTGCATCGCCTGAGCGACGTCGTGCGCTCGACCGCCGATCGCGCGCGGCAGACGGCAAGCTCCGTCAACGAAACGCAGGCCTATGCCACACAATCTGGCGAGGTGGTCGCCAAGGCTGTGGGCGCCATGAGCGAGATCAACCGCTCGTCGGAGAAGATCGCCACGATCATCGGCGTCATCGACGAAATCGCCTTCCAGACCAACCTTCTGGCGCTGAATGCCGGCGTCGAGGCCGCCCGCGCCGGCGAGGCGGGCCGCGGCTTTGCCGTGGTGGCGCAGGAAGTGCGCGATCTGGCGCAGCGCTGCGCCAATGCGGCGAAGGAGATCAAGGGGCTGATTTCGGCAAGTTCCTCCCAGGTACAGAACGGCGTTCATCTGGTCGAGCAGACGGGGGCGGCGCTGGCGGAGATCATCAGCCACGTCACCGGCGTCCAGAGGCTCGTTGCCGACATTTCGTCAGCGACCACCGAGCAGTCGACCGGTATCGAGGAGGTGACACGCGCCGTTGCCGAAGTGGAGCTGATCACCCAGCGCAATGCGGCGATGGTCGAGGAGAACAATGCCGAGATTCACGGCCTGCGCCAGCGTGTCGACACGCTGTCCGAAAAAATCGATCGCTTCCGGACCGGCGAGGGCGACGCCGGCTATGAGCCTTACGGCGACACGGACGCACGTTATCGCGCAGCCTGAGAGATCGCTTCGATCAGATAGCCGAAAGAAAGGGCGCGGGATTCTTCATCTCGCGCCCTTTCTTTCATGGCTCGGGCCGCATCAGCCGCCGGTGACGCTCATATGGCGCGCGACCGCCGGTCGATTGTGCGTGCGGTCGATGATGAAATCGTGGCCTTTCGGCTTTCGGGTAATCGCTTCGTCGATCGCGGTATGCAGCAAGGCGTCGTTTTCGCTTGCACGCAGCGCCGTGCGCAAGTCGGCGGCGTCGTTCTGGCCAAGACACATGTAGAGCGTGCCTGTGCAGGTGAGCCGCACGCGATTGCAGCTCTCGCAGAAATTATGTGTCATCGGCGTGATGAAGCCGAGCCGTCCGCCGGTTTCGGCGACCTCGACATAGCGGGCAGGGCCACCCGTCTTGTAGGGAATATCCGTCAGCGTGAACTGACGCTCGAGATCGGCGCGTAGCTCGGAGAGCGGCAGATACCGGTCGGTGCGGTCCTCATCGATCTCGCCCATGGGCATCGTCTCGATAACGGTCAGGTCCATGCCGCGACCATGGGCAAAGCGCAGCAGCTCTGGAATTTCGGCCTCGTTGAAACCTTTGAGCGCGACGGCATTCAGCTTGATCTTCAGGCCCGCCCTCTGTGCGGCATCGATGCCTTCCATCACCTTGGAGAAGTCGCCCCAGCGGGTAATGGCACGGAACCTGTCGAGATCGAGGGTGTCCAGGGACACATTGATGCGCCGGACGCCGCAATCGTAAAGTTCGTCGGCGTGGCGCGCGAGCTGCGATCCGTTGGTCGTCAGGGTCAGTTCGTCAAGCTGGCCGTTCCGGACATGCCGGCCAAGTTCACGGACCAGGAACATGATGTTCTTGCGCACCAGCGGCTCGCCGCCGGTGAGCCTGATCTTGCGCACGCCCTTGGCGATGAAGGCGGAACAGAGCCGGTTGAGCTCTTCGAGCGTCAACAGATCCTTCTTGGGCAGGAAGGTCATATTCTCGGCCATGCAGTAGGTGCAGCGGAAATCGCAGCGATCCGTGACCGAAACACGCAAATAGGTGACAGCGCGCCCGAAAGGGTCGATCATGGGGGCCGCATCCGCCTGAAGCGGCGATGCGTTGCCTATGCTGCCGACGATGCTGTTCACTCATGCCTCCGTTACACTTCTAATGTGGGCATAGGCGATTGTTGCGTCAAGGAAAATGCTTTTCGATTACACTTGCGCGTGAAGAGGCGGCGGCATAATTCTCGGAAAGACACTGAAAGGCATGGGAAAACCGATGAGCGACGTTTGGCCGACCGAATTGCGGGTATCGAAGGACCGCCGCCACCTCAAGGTGACATTCGACAATGGCGCGAGCTTCGATCTGCCGGCGGAAATGCTGCGCGTGCTGTCGCCATCGGCCGAGGTGCAGGGGCACGGGCCGGGACAGAAAGTCACCGTGCCGGGCAAGCGCAACGTCGGCATCATGTCCATGACGCCGACCGGCAACTACGCCGTGCGCATCGGCTTTGACGACATGCATGACACGGGCATCTTCACATGGTCCTATCTGCGCGAACTGGGCGAGAAGGGGCATGAGCTTTTCGCGGCCTATGAGGCCGAGTTGAAGGAAAAGGGTCTCAGCCGCGACCTGGGCGGAAGGCCGCACTAGCACAGTCTCCAGCAACGAAAAGAAGGGCGTCGGCATGATCCTTGGGGGTAGGGAAAACTGGCTTCGCGCCAAGGGCGGCAAGAACGAGAGCAAGGTCTCTTTCGTCGAGCTGTTTTTCGATCTGGTGTTTGTTTTCTCGATTTCGCAGCTTGCGCATGCGCTGGCGGAGCATTTCACGCCGTTGGGAGCGCTCGAATCCATCATGCTGATCTTTGCGGTGTGGTGGGTGTGGGTTTTCACCGCATGGGTCACGAACTGGCTCGATCCGGATCGCATGCCGGTGCGTATCATGCTGTTCACGCTGATGTTTGCGGGACTTATCCTTTCCGCCTCGATCCCCGAGGCTTTTGGCGAGAAAGCGATCTATTTTGCCGGCGCCTATGTCTTCATGCAGGTCGGGCGTTCGCTCTTTACGGTCTATGCCCTGAAGCATGCCAGCCCGGCCAATCACCGCAATTTCCTTCGCATCACCAGCTGGCTCGTCTTGTCCGGCATCTTCTGGATCGCGGGCGCGCTGATGGAGAGCGAAGCGCGGGTCATGCTTTGGCTGATCGCGCTCGTCATCGAATATGCGGCGCCCGCGCTCGGCTTCCGGGTGCCCGGTCTCGGCAAGTCGACGACGGCGGACTGGGACGTATCGGGCGCGCATCTGGCGGAGCGTTGTGCGCTCTTCATCATCATCTGCCTCGGCGAGGCCGTGCTTCAAGCCGGCAAGACCTTTGCCGAACAGCCGGTGACGCCTTTGATCGTGGCGGTTTTCATCACCGCGTTCATCGGCACGGTCGCCTTGTGGTGGATCTATTTTCAGTTCGGCCATGAAAGGGCGGCCCATCGCATCGAGCACGACGACGCGCCGGGCAGTCTGGCGCGGCAGGCGTTCACCTACGCGCATATCCCGATTCTTGCCGGCATCATCCTGAGTGTCGTCGGCGATGAATTCCTGTTCGCGCATACCCACGATGCGGCCGACATGCATGCTGCTGCCGCGATTCTCGGCGGCCCGGCGGTCTTCCTGCTTGGAAACCTGTGGTTCAAGGGAGTAACCACCGGCCGGCCGCCGCTGTCGCATATGATCGGGCTTGCCGGGCTGGCGCTGCTGCTCCTTACCCTGCCGATGGTCGTGGTCTATCAGCTCGGCATTCTCGCCACTGCCGTCCTCGTCGTCGTCGCCATCTGGGAGTTCGCGTCCTTGAACCGAGTCGTTCCGTCTGCGCGCTCCGCCGGGGATCACTGATCGCCGGTGGCTTCCTGCGGTTCCCGTTCTTCCTGCATCAGCAGGCCGACGATGCGCTCCATGTGCACCGCAATCGCCTCACATTCCTCGATCGGCGCGTCCGATAGCATCCGGTCGATGAGGGCGGTCTGGATGGTCATGGCGTCTTGCGTGATGCGCCGGCCCTCTTCGGTCAGATAGAGACGCAGCACGCGCTTGTCCTGCCTGTCGCCGCGGCGCTCGATCAGTCCGCGCTTTTCCATCTGCGGAAGCAGCATGCTCATGTTGGATCGGCCGACCAGCAGTTTGCGGGCCAGTTCCTGCTGGGAAATTCCCTCGAAGCGAAACAGGTTGACCAGAATGTCGAGATGCGGCGGCTTGAGATCGAGATGCGCCAATGCCCGCGCCAGCGATTGCTGCATCAGCTGGCAGGCGCGCGCCACGGCGATCCAGCTTCGAAAACGCGGATGGTCCCAGGGCAGGGATTGATTTTTGTTCATCGTTGTACTTTATTGTTCATAGTTGAACATTATCGGATTCCCACTATGCCACCCTTTGCGCTCAAGGTCACCCGGTCGGGATTGTCCGGCCTCGGAAGGCTGTCCCCACGCCTTGCCGGCAAGGCAGCGTTCCGTCTTTTCTGTCTGACGCCCTCGCGCCGGCCGCATGGCTCCAAGGCCAAGGCGGCCCATATGGAGGGCAGGGAGCGTCTTCTTGTGGCGGAACAGGTGGTGCTGCCGTTCAAGGGCGGCCGCGCAATGGCCTACCGCTTCAACGGCGGAGCGAAGGGAGCGAGGAGACGCTATCTCGTCGTGCATGGCTGGGGCTCCAGCAGCGAATATATGTCCGAACTGGCGACTTTCCTGGCGAGAGATGGCGCCGAAGTGATTTCGCTCGACCTTCCGGGGCACGGACGCTCGGGCGGGCGGTTCTTGAATGTTCGCTTGGCCGTTTCCACCATCGCCGCCGCCTCGGCCCGATTTGGCGCTTTCGATGCCGCGATCGGGCATTCCTTCGGCGGGGCGTCCCTGGCGCTGGCGAGTGCGGGCTTTCTGCCTGACATCGATCCATTTCATCCGGGTAAGCTGGTGCTGATCGGCGCTCCGAGCGCCATGGGCTGGCTGTTCCGGGATTTCGGCCGGTCGATGGGCCTCGGGCCAGCGACACAGGCGGCTCTGGAGGACGAGGTTCGTCGCGTGACGGGCAGGACGCTCGCCGCCTACGATCAGAAGCGCGGTGTGCTCGATCCGAAGCGGCCGGTGCTTGTCATCCATGCCGCGGACGACAAGGAGGTGGGTGCCGATCACGCACGCGCCTACGCTGCCGAGGGGCCGCATGTTCGCCTCGTCTGGGCCAACGGCTTCGGGCATCGGCGCATCGTCAGCGCCGCGCCGGTGTTCGAGGCAATCGACGCTTTTCTGTCGGAGGTGGCGACGGCGGAAAATCCGCTCGAAAACGGTGAGGGGACGGTGTTGCCGTTCTATCGGGCCTCGCTGCGTCGCTCGTCATAGTCCCGGGATCGACGGCGGGCATCCGTTCCGTGCCGTCGCGATCGAGGCGGCGAAGGGCGATTTCAGTCGGGAAGCATGTGATAGCGAATGGCCGGTGCGGGTAGCCGGGATGCTCCGGAGGACAAGCCGCCGGCATGCCTGGGAAAGCAGCGCCGGCGGTTGGTTGGCTTTGCTTCTAGTTCTTGTAGATGAGCCAACTTTTGGTGAAGTCCTTCTGCATGCCTTCCTGATAGACGCTGGAGCAGTTGCGGCCGGCATTCTTGGCGCAATAGAGCGCAAGATCGGCCTTATTGTACAGCTCTCCCGAATCGGTGGCTTCCGAAGCCATGCAGATGCCCAGCGACAAGGTGATCGGACCGTAGTCGACCCTCGTGCGGGAATTTTTGAACGGCGTCATCTCCAGCGTGCGGCGTATCCGTTCGCAGACCACGGTGACTTCTTCGATGCTGGTGGCTTCCAGAATGAGGGCGAACTCCTCGCCGCCGACACGGGCCACGAAGACATCGCGCCGTACGTTGGCGCGGATGATGGAGGCGACGGTCGCAAGGATCTTGTCGCCGACCGGATGGCCGTACGTGTCGTTGATTCTCTTGAAGTGGTCGATGTCGGCAAGCACCAGCGCCGTCGTCGGCCGGGTCAGCTGATTGTCGAAGATGGCGATCAGGCGATCCTCGAAAGCGCGGCGATTGGAAAGCCGGGTAAGGGCATCCGTATTGGCGATGCGCTTGTATTCATCCAGCTCCTTTCGGACCAGCTCCATTTCCTGGCTGCGCTGAACGACGTTCTCGACGGTCTTTTCTCCGTGGGCCATGGTATCGCCGGTCGCGGTGGCGAGCATATCGATGGCGCTGCGCAGCAGTTCGGCGCTGTTATGGTTTCTGGAGCTTATGCTTTGGCAGGTCTCGCCGAGCAGGCGATTGTAAGTCAGGAGCGTCGTCTGCTCCTGGCGTAGCGCGCGCAGTACGGCGTCCAGTTCGGTGGTCAGGCGGGTGTGCGCGTCATCGAAGATGCGGCCGGCATGATGAGGAAAATACTTGGCCCCGATGGCGTCCAGTTCCTCCTGCGTGGCGCTTTTGCCAAGGGCGGCCAATTCGCGGGTGAGGGCGGGATTCGAGCCGATATAGGCTTCGTAAAAAAGTTCGTAATTGCGCGGAATGGGTGCGACCCCCATGGATCGCATGGCGTAGGTAATCTGCCCTGCCACGTCGGGAATTTGCGCCTTGGGCGCAATCGCCGTACTCATCGGTGAGCTCCGTACATGTATTGGTTAATTCCCATTTCTACTTATGCAGAGATTCTTTGAAAAAATATTAAGAAGATGGTTATGAGAAATCCTCTGTCATTCGGTTTTTATTCGAAATAACTACAGTTGAAGTGCGTTTTACAGAAAAGGACGCCGTCGGCGTCCTCTTTTTGATCGTCAGATACCAGGCGTTGACTTTACCCCAGATTGAGCTCCTGGAAGAAGTCGTTGCCCTTGTCGTCGATGACGATGAAGGCCGGGAAGTCCTCGACCTCGATTTTCCAGACGGCCTCCATGCCGAGCTCGGGATATTCCAGCACCTCGACCTTCCTGATGCAGTCCTGCGCAAGGCGGGCCGCCGGACCGCCGATCGAGCCGAGATAGAAGCCGCCATATGTCTTGCAGGCTTCGCGCACGGCGCGCGAGCGGTTGCCCTTGGCAAGCATGACCATGGAGCCGCCGAAGGACTGGAACTGGTCGACATAGCTGTCCATGCGGCCGGCCGTCGTCGGGCCGAATGAGCCCGAGGCATATCCGGCCGGCGTCTTTGCCGGACCGGCATAATAGACCGGATGGTTTTTCAGGTATTCCGGCATGCCTTCGCCCTTCTCCAGACGTTCACGGATCTTGGCATGCGCCAGATCGCGCGCGACGATGATGGTGCCGGTCAGCGACAGCCGCGTCTTGACCGGATGCTGCGACAGCTCGGCGAGGATATCCGCCATCGGCCGGTTGAGGTCAATGCGGACCATCGATTCGGAAAGCTTCGCTTCGTCGATTTCGGGCATGTATTTGGACGGATCGGTCTCGAGCTGCTCGATGAAGATGCCGTCGCGGGTGATCTTGCCCTTGGCCTGGCGGTCGGCGGAACAGGAGACGCCGAGACCGATCGGCAGCGAGGCGCCGTGGCGGGGCAGGCGAATGACGCGCACGTCATGACAGAAATACTTGCCGCCGAACTGGGCGCCGACGCCGAGGCTCTGCGTCAGCTTGTGGATTTCCTTTTCCATTTCGATATCCCGGAAGGCATGCCCGCTTTCGGAGCCTTCCGTGGGAAGACAGTCCAGATACCGCGTCGAGGCGAGCTTGACCGTCTTGAGGTTCATCTCCGCCGACGTGCCGCCGATGACGATGGCGAGATGATAGGGAGGACAGGCTGCCGTACCGAGCGTCAGGATCTTCTCTTTCAGGAAGTCCAGCATGCGATCGTGCGTGAGGAGCGAGGGCGTTCCCTGATAAAGGAAAGTCTTGTTGGCCGAGCCGCCGCCCTTGGCGACGAAGAGGAATTCGTAGGCGTCGGTGCCTTCCTCGTAGATATCGATCTGGGCGGGGAGATTGTTCCTGGTGTTCTTTTCCTCGAACATCTTGATCGGCGCGAGCTGCGAGTAGCGCAGGTTCTTCTTTTCGTAGGCGTCGAGCACGCCCTTGGCCAGCGCACCGCTGTCGCCGCCTTCGGTCCAGACGCGGCGGCCCTTCTTGCCCATGATGATGGCGGTGCCGGTGTCCTGGCACATGGGAAGCACGCCGCCGGCGGCGATATTGGCGTTCTTCAGCAGATCGTAGGCCACGAAGCGGTCGTTGTCGGTGGCTTCGGGGTCCTCGAGGATCGAAGCGAGCTGTTTCAGGTGGCCGGGGCGCAGCAGGTGATTGATGTCGGCAAAGGCTGTTTCGGCAAGCAGGCGGATGCCTTCGGGATCGACGGTCAGGATTTCCTGGCCCTTGAACGTGTCGACGGAAACATAATCGCCTGAAATCTTGCGATAGGGGGTCGTGTCGTCGCCGAGGGGAAATAGATCGTCAGCCATGTGGGAAACCTTTCAAGCCGGATGGCGGAGGAGGATGTTTGGAAACGATCTAAATCCGGCTTGAGGCAAAAGCAATCGGCTGAAAATCAGCACGGAACGTCAAAAGCATCATTGTCAACGAGGCGTAGACAATCGGCGCTGAAATCGGCCGCTTTCAAGAACAGTGAAGGAAGAGCTGTCACCTCGAAGCAGAGGCATAAAGAATACTGGCAAGGATCGATCCCGCAGGAGCGGCGATTTACCGTAGGCGGAAAGGCAGGTCCCGGCGAGCGTTGGGCGGGGAATGGGGCAGGCGTTCGGATGGCTGTCGATCGTCTGCCCTTTTCTCGATCTTATTTCGGGCCGATCATCGTTTCCGGCCGGACGATGGCGTCATAGTCTTCCGAAGATACCAGGCCGCTCGCCAGCGCCTCTTCCTTCAGCGTCGTACCGTTCTTGTGCGCCGTCTTGGCGATCTTGGCGGCATTGTCGTAGCCGATCTTCGGCGCGAGCGCCGTCACCAGCATCAGCGATCGCTCCAGCCCGGCCTTGATATTGTCCTCGCGGGCCTCGATGCCGACGACGCAATTGTCGGTGAAGGACACGGCGGCATCGCCGAGCAGCTGTACCGACTGCAGGAAATTGTAGGCCATCATCGGATTGTAGACGTTGAGCTCGAAATGACCCTGGCTGTCGGCAAAAGTGAGGGCGGCGTTATTGCCGAAGATGTGAATGCAGACCTGCGTCAGCGCCTCGCACTGGGTCGGGTTGACCTTGCCCGGCATGATCGACGAGCCCGGCTCGTTTTCCGGCAGTGCCAGTTCGCCGAGGCCGGAGCGCGGACCGGAGCCGAGCAGGCGGATGTCGTTGGCGATCTTGAAGAGTGCCGCGGCTGCCGCATTGATGGCGCCGTGGCTGAAGACCATCGAATCGTGCGCGGCAAGCGCCTCGAACTTGTTCGGAGCGGTGACGAAGGGCAGGCCGGTGATTCTGGCGATCTCATCCGCGACTTTTTCGGCAAAGCCGATGGGCGCATTGAGGCCGGTTCCGACGGCCGTGCCGCCCTGGGCAAGTTCGCAGAGGCCCGGCAGGGTCAACTCGATACGCTTGATCGATGAGGCGACCTGCGCGGCATAGCCGGAAAATTCCTGGCCAAGCGTCAGCGGCGTTGCATCCTGCGTATGGGTGCGGCCGATCTTGATGATATGGGCGAAGTCGGCGACCTTCTTTTCCAGCGCCGCGTGCAGGTGCCGCAGGGCAGGCAGCAGATGATGGACGATCTGCTCGGCGCAGGCGATGTGCATCGCCGTGGGATAGGTGTCGTTGGACGATTGGCTCATGTTGACATGATCGTTCGGATGCACCGGCTTCTTCGAGCCCATGACGCCGCCGAGCATTTCGATCGCGCGGTTCGAGATCACTTCGTTGGCATTCATGTTGGACTGCGTGCCGGAGCCGGTCTGCCAGACAACCAGCGGGAAGTGATCGTTGAGCTTGCCGTCGATGACCTCCTGCGCAGCCGCCTCGATGGCTTTTCCGAGCGCCGGATCGAGCTGGCCGAGATCCATATTGGCCCGCGCGGCCGCCTGCTTGACAATGCCGAGGGCGCGGACGACCGATAGCGGCTGCTTTTCCCAACCGATCTTGAAGTTGCCGAGCGAGCGCTGCGCCTGCGCGCCCCAATAGCGGTCGCTGGCAACCTCGATCGGGCCAAAGGTATCGGTTTCGGTGCGGGTGGACGTCATGTTCCTGGTCCTGCTTTCCATTGAGACAGATAGCAGCCATATAGGCCCGAACGGGGCTCATGAAAACATCTAAGCGCTATTTCATGATTATAATAATCATGTTTCCGGCACCCGGGCGCGGCGTGCCCTTTTTGACACGCTCCCCATATATTCGCGGAGGCGCATTCGGCCTCGCTTAAAAAGCCTTGGAAATTTCAATAAAAGATTAACCAATAATTTCATAATTTTGTGTGGACTGAACCGCGGAAGACGCCACTGCTTCGTCACATGAAGTTGAGGCATTGAACGAAAGGCGGGGTCTCGCCGTTTTCATCATAGTGGGTATACGATGTCTAAGACATCGCGGCCGAGTTGAAAACAGCACCGTCGAGCTCGAAGTTACCGCACGATACAGGGACTGATTAGAGAATGAAACTTGCCATTAAAGCCACAGCATCCGTCCTGGCTCTTTCCTGTTGCCTTTCCTCCATCGGCGCAACCTCCGCAAATGCCATGACCCTCATGGACTTTATTCGCGGCGGTCAGGGGCGTCAGCAGAGCACGCAGGTTTCGGCTCCGGTTCCCGTCAACCCTGGGCAGGCGATGCTGAACCCCGATCAGCCGCCGCAGGCCAAGCAGCCGCTGCCGACCGTCAGCGCTCCGAAATACTATACCTACAAGGCCGACCAGATGCGTCTGGTGTCGACGGCGCATTTCGCCGATCCGGTTGTGACCGGCGCCGTGGCCGACGCCTCGCCGGCACCGGTCGCGGTCGATACGGAATCTTCCCAGCGCCGCTATCTGGCGGATGCGCGTGTCATGGCGACCAATGACATCGCCAAGGCCATCGAGGCTTATTACGCCGATCAGGGCAAACCGCTTCTCTGGGTCGCCGACCATGCCGTCAGCGAAAAGGCCAAGGCTGCCATGAGCGTCCTCGCAGACGCCGGCTCCGTCGGTCTCGACCCCGCCGATTATGCGGTGACGCCGCCGAGCGCCGATGCTGCGGACGCCGATCCGGTGATGCGTGACCGCGCGCTGATGCAGTTCGAGCTGGCGCTGTCCGGCAAGGTGCTGATGTTCGTCCAGGATACGATCCGCGGCCGCCTCGACCCCAACAAGATCTCGGGCTACCACGATTTCAAGCGCAAGGACGTCAACCTGACGGCGATGCTCGACGTATTGCGGGCGAGCCCGGATGTTGCCGCCTATCTCAACAGCCGCAACCCGTCCAACCAGCAGTTCATGCAGCTGAAGGCGGAACTCGCGAAGCTGCGCGCCGAATCGGGATCGGACGGCAACCACATCTCCATTTCCCTGACCGGCATTCTCAAGCCGGGCGGCAGCTCGCCGGAGATGGCCAATATCATCAAGGCGATCCAGCATCGCGGCTCCGAGGCGCTGAAGACGGCTCATGCCGATCTTTTCGACGCTTATCTGGGGACGCCGGATTATACGCCTGAGCTCGTCTCCCTGGTCGAGGACTTCCAGCGGGAAAAGGGTCTGACGGCCGATGGCGTCATCGGCCCCTCCTCGGTTCGCGCCATGGTGGGCGAGAACAATGACGTGAAGATCCAGAAGCTGATCATCGCGATGGAGCAGCTGCGCTGGCTGCCGGCCGAACTCGGCCCGCGCTATGTCTTCATCAATCAGCCCGCGTTCATGGTTTACTACTACAACAACAACCAGGAACAGCTGTCGATGCGTGTCGTCGTCGGCAGCAAGCAGCACCAGACCTTCTTCTTCGAAAACCAGGTGCAGACGGTCGAATTCAACCCCTTCTGGGGCGTTCCGCAGTCGATCATCATCAACGAGATGCTGCCGAAGCTGCGTGCCGATCCGAACTATCTCGACCGCATGGGCTATCAGGTCGAAGTCGGCGGCCATGCCGTGGCATCGTCCAGCGTCGACTGGTACGGTTCGACCAAGAGCATCTCGGTTCGCCAGCCGCCGAGCAGCGACAACGCATTGGGCGAGCTGAAGATCCTCTTCCCGAATTCGCATGCGATCTACATGCACGACACGCCGCAGAAGAGCTTCTTCAAGAAGGACATGCGCGCGCTCAGCCACGGCTGCGTCCGCCTTGCCGATCCGCGCGCGATGGCTGCCGCCGTGCTCGACACGACGGTCGACGACGTTGCCAAGCAGATCGCGACCGGCCAGAACAAGGGTGTCTCGGTGCCGCAGAAGTTCCCGATCTATATCGCGTACTTCACCGCTTGGCCGAACAAGGACGGCGTCATCCAGTATTTCAACGACGTTTACGATCGCGACGCGGCCACGCTGAAGGCGCTCGATGCGACCTCCAAGGCACGCACGGCTCAGATCTGAGTTCGGTCGATCAGGAAAATGCGAAAGGGCGGCCCTTCGGCCGCCCTTTTTTATATCAAGAATAAACCTCCACCTACGGTGGAGGACTGGACGAGTTTTACACGGTAGTTGAGAGACCTCCTGCTTGAACCTCTGGTGTGGCCCAGACTTCAAACAAGGAGGTTATATGGACGAGCAATCGCTCTCGCATGCGACGTGGGACTGCAAATATCACGTTGTTTTTGGCAGCAAATACCGAACGAAAAGACTCTACGGGGATGTGCGTCGAGAGTTGGGTGAACTCTTACGTCGTCTGGCTCAGCAAAAGGGCTGCCAGATCGAAGAGGGTCATTTGATGCCCGATCATGTCCACATGTTGATATCGATCCCGCCGAAATACTCGGTCGCGCATATAGTTGGATTTTTGAAGGGCAAGACGGCTCTTTACATTGCCAACAAGTACGCGCGTAAGCGCCGCTACAAAGGGTATCACTTTTGGGCACGTGGGTATTTCGTGTCGACGACGGGCTATAACGAGCAGGTCGTCAGACAATATATCCGGAACCAAGAAAAGGCCGACAAAGCTTCCGACTTTGCCGACCTCTTTAATCGTAGCTACTAAGCGCTAACAAAACCACTTCTAGAGCGTTTCAGGTTTTAACGGAAGCGTATCCAGCATTAGCGAAGTAGTTGCCGCATTCGCTTGGCTCGATGGTTTTGACGAGATTGCCGATGTAACGCCAGGTGTCATCGACGGTTCGCTTCTGTGCCAGGCGCATCCAGTGTTTGATTTTGGCGAAGGCCTGTTCGATCGGATTGAGGTCGGGTGAATAGGGCGGCAGATACCAGAGCCGTGCACCAGCGTTGCGGATTATCTGACGGATGGCGACCGACTTGTGGGAACCGAGGTTATCCATGACGACGATGTCTCCGGGTTCGAGGATCGGTAAGAGTAGCTGCTCGACATAGGCTCGGAAGCACTGGCCGTTGATCGGCCCATCGAAGACACAAGGTGCCACGAGCCGATCGCAGCGCAGCGCGCCAAGGAAAGTCAGAGTGCGCCAATGACCATGCGGGGCGAAGCTACGTAGGCGTTTGCCCTTCGGCCCCCAGCCTCGAAGCGGCGCCATGTTGGTCTTGATCCAGGTTTCATCAATGAAGACCAATCGCCTTGGATCGAGACCGGTCTGCCAGGACCGCCACCGCTGTCGTCGCCGCGCAATGTCGGCGCGCGCCTGCTCACGGGCGAACAGTGTTTTTTTTGAACCGTAACCCCTCGCGCCGCAGGAACTGCCATACGGTATCGTGGGATACCTTCACCCCTCGTACGGCCAACTCTTCCTTCAACGCATGCAGTGACAGATGCGGCGTCTGGTTGACCCGTTCCACGATAAACGCCCGGTACGGCTCCAGAGCACGCTTACGATGACCACCCATCTTCCCCGGCCCAACAGATCCGCTCGAACGATAACGCTGAGACCACTTCACCGCTGAAGAGGCCGCAATAGCGAACCGCGCCGCCACCGACCGGCAGCTCTCGCCGGCCTCGATCGCATCAACAACACGCTTGCGAAGATCATTTGAAATAGGTCGAGCCATCGATGCTGGCCTCCACTCCAGCCAGAATCTTGAATCACAAAATAGCCAAAAACGGAATCCCTTCCGATTCAGATAAAAGCGGAAACGCTCTAGCGGTTCAAGCGCAGCGTTTCAAACCTCCACCTTTGGTGGAGGTCATGACTTGTATCTGGCTGTATGGTACGACGCGCGGCGTCGGCCGGCAATCCGCTCAGTTCTTCGCCGCGATCCGCCACTCACGGCTACCGAAGGTGACATCGGAGCGTGAGAGAAAGGAACGGTCAAGCAGCCCGCTGAACCAACGGGATTTCAGCGGTCTCAAGCGGCGAGCAGTCCCTCGACCAGTTCCGGAGTCAATTCGGCATAGTGGTAGATGATGCGGCTCGGTCCGAGCGTTTCCACGCCGACGTCCGAATAGCCGAAGGGGACCGCGATGGAGGGAACGCCGGCGTTGCGGGCAACGAGGATATCGTTGACGCTGTCGCCGATCATGACGGTGCGGGCGATGTCGCCGCCGGCACGTTCGACGGTGCCGATCAGGTGTTCGGCATTCGGCTTGCGCACGGTGAAGGTGTCTCCGCCGGTTATGGCCTCGAAATAATGGGTCAGGTTCAGCCGGTCGAGCAGCGTGCGCGCGAGCGATTCCATCTTGTTGGTGCAGACGGCCAGCTTGTAGCCCTGGTTCTTAAGCGTGGCGAGCGCTGCCAGCAGTCCCGGATAGGGTTGCGTGGCGCCCGGCATCGCCTCGGAATAATGGGTTATGAAGCGCTGAAGCAGGGCAGGTAATTCTTCCGGTGTCAGCGTATAGCCGTGCAGCTTGCAGGCCCGCTCGATCATCACCTGCGCGCCGCTGCCGACGAGATGCGTCACGTCGTCGTAGCTGACGGGCGGAAGCTTGAGGGCGGCGATCGTATAGTTCAGGCTGACGATGAGGTCCGCATGCGTGTCCAGCAGCGTGCCATCGAGATCGAAGACGACAAGGGGAGATTTCACGAGGAATCGGCCTTTGCATAGAAAAGAGAGCGTCTTTCGGAGTTAGAAGATCACGCGGGCAATTGCAACCAAGGGAGCCCGGAAGCCTTGAGAAAGAGGGGGCCGGATTTCTATATCGTGCCGTTATTTTGGCTTTCGTTTGGCTGGAGAGCCGTGTAAACAGCAGACCAACGCAACAATGGGAGCAGGTGGCGCATGGACGCCCGCCAGATGAAAATCGAGGCTGCAAGGGCGGCCCTGGCGCATGTCGAAAGCGGCATGCGGCTCGGGATCGGCACTGGCAGTACCGCGGAGGAGTTCGTTCGGCTGCTTGCCGTGAAGGTCTCGGCGGGGCTTTCGATTCAAGGTGTCCCGACGTCCGAGAGAACGGCGAAACTGTGCAAGGAGCTCGGTGTGCCGCTGAGGACTCTCGACGAGCTTCCCGAACTCGATCTCACCATCGACGGCGCCGACGAAGTGGACGGCGCGCTGACCCTGATCAAGGGCGGTGGCGGCGCGCTGCTGCGCGAGAAGATCGTTGCAGCCTCGTCAGCGCGCATGATCGTCATCGCCGATCAGAGCAAGGTCGTCGAGACCCTCGGCGCTTTCCCGTTGCCGATCGAGGTCAATCCGTTCGGTCTGGCTTCCACCCGTATCCTCATCGAGAAGGCGGCATCGCGGCTTGGCCTTTCGGGCGCGCTCAACTTGCGCCGCTCCGGCGATAGCGCCTTCGTCACCGATGGAGGGCATTTCATCGTCGATGCATCTTTCGGCCGCATTCCTGATGCAGAGGCGCTGTCGAGCGAGCTCAATTCGATTCCCGGCGTTGTCGAACACGGGCTCTTTATCCATATGGCGACATTAGCGATTATTGCCGGCCCCGCCGGTGCGCGTACGTTGCAGGCGAACAATACATAGGAGCACTCATCTCATGATCAAATTTGCGGGTCTTGGCCGTCTTGCCGCTGCAACCGTTCTTCTTTCTGGCATTGCCTTCGGCTCTGTGAATGCACAGGAAGTCTCCGAGGACCAGATCAAGGCTGCGCGCGCCGCGATCAACGCTCTCGGTATCACCAACCAGTTCGACAACATCCTGCCGAACCTGGCGGAGCAGCTGAAGAGCACGATGATCCAGGCCAACCCGAACTTCGGCGATGCGATCAACTCGACGGTCGATGCCACCGCTCTGGCACTTGCACCGCGCCGTGCCGACCTCGAGCGCGAAGCCGCCATCACCTACGCCAAGGCCTTCTCCTCGGATGAGCTCAAGGCGATCGCCGATTTCTACAATTCGCCGGCCGGCAAGAAGCTCCTCAAGGATGGCCCTCTTGCCACGCGCGAGCTCTACAAGGCTGCCGACATCTGGAGCCAGGGCATTTCGCGCGACCTTGCAAACCAGAGCAACGATGCTCTGCAGAAGGTCGTCAAGCAGCCGGTCGTTACGCCTGACGCCGCCGCCCAGCCTGCGCCGAAGCAGTAATCGACGGCTTGCCGCCGCGTCGTTCCGGACGCCTGGTTTCAGGTTTTCGCTATCGGCGGCAGGCAGCTGCAAATTCGAAGCCCGGATCGATTCCGGGCTTTTCTTTTTGTGACGCGGCTCCCTATATGAAGGCCGACCCCCAATGGCGCTTCGCGCGCAAGTTCATGTCTATAGGAGCCATCGATGCCCTCGTTTGATTTCGACCTTTTCGTGATTGGCGGCGGCTCCGGTGGTGTGCGCAGCGCGCGCGTGGCTGCATCGCTCGGCAAGAAGGTCGGCATCGCGGAAGAATATCGATATGGCGGCACCTGCGTCATCCGCGGCTGCGTGCCGAAGAAGCTGTTCGTCTATGCCTCGCAGTATAGCGAGCATTTCGAGGATGCGGCCGGCTTCGGCTGGACGGTCGGCGAAAGCAGCTTCGACTGGAAGAAGCTGATCGAGGCGAAGGACAAGGAAATCGCCCGGCTGGAGGGCCTGTATCGCAAGGGGCTCGACAACGCCAAGGCAGATATCTTCGATACGCGCGCCGAGCTGGTGGATGCCCACACGGTCAGGCTGCTGAAGACCGGCCAGACCGTCACGGCGGAAACCATCGTCATTGCGACCGGCGGCAGGCCGAATCTGCATCCGGCGTTGCCCGGACATGAGCTTTGCATTTCCTCGAATGAAGCTTTCCATCTGGAGGAGCTTCCGAAATCGATCCTGATTGCCGGCGGCGGCTACATCGCCGTCGAATTCGCCAATATCTTCCACGGTCTCGGCGTCGAGACGACGCTGATCTACCGCGGTGCCGAAATCCTGTCGCGCTTCGACCAGGACCTGCGCAAGGGTCTTCATGAGGCGATGGAGGAGAAGGGTATCCGCATTCTCTGCCACGACATCATATCGAGCGTCGAGAAAGTGGCGAATGGTCTCAGTGTCCGGACGAAGAACGACAAGGTGTTGACTGTCGATACCGTCATGCTGGCGCTGGGCCGCGCGCCAAATACGGAAAACCTCGGGCTGGAAGCTGCGGGTGTCGCGATCAACGAGCAGGGTGCGATCGTCGTCGACGAATATTCGCGTACGTCCGCGCCGAACATCTATGCGCTCGGCGACGTCACCGACCGGGTGCAGCTGACGCCCGTCGCGATCCATGAAGCCATGTGCTTCATCGAAACGGTCTACAAAGACAACCCGACGCGGCCGGATCATGAGCTCATTGCGACGGCGGTCTTCTCTCAGCCGGAGATCGGCACGGTGGGCCTGACCGAGGAAGAGGCGGCCAAGCGCTATCCGGAGCTGGAAGTCTATCGCGCGCAGTTCCGGCCGATGAAGGCGACGCTTTCCGGCCGCAGCGAGAAGACGATCATGAAGCTGATCGTCAATGCCGCCGACCGCAAGGTGATCGGCGCGCATATTCTCGGCCACGATGCCGGCGAGATGGCGCAGCTTCTCGGCATTCCGCTGAAAGCCGGCTGCACCAAGGACGATTTCGACCGTACAATGGCGGTGCATCCGACGGCTGCGGAAGAATTGGTGACGATGTATTCGCCGAGCTATCGCATTCGCAACGGCGAGCGCGTGTAAAGCGCCCGATTGGCGCCGGCAATATCGGCGCCACAAAAGATTCGCATAGTAGTTCGCACGCCTTTGCAAGCGAGTGGCAAAGGTTTATAAGCGCGCGTTATTTAGGACGACGGGACGCCCGGCGAAGACCGGGCGCACAAGCAGGTGAGTGAAATGGCACAGAATTGGACACCGAGCAGTTGGCGGCAGAAACCGATCCAGCAGGTGCCGGACTTTCCGGACAAGGCGGCGCTCGCAGAGACCGAAGCGCAGCTGGCAAGCTATCCGCCGCTGGTTTTTGCCGGTGAAGCCCGCCGTCTGAAGGCGCACCTCGCCAACGTCGCCGAAGGCAACGGTTTTCTGCTGCAGGGCGGCGATTGCGCCGAAAGCTTCGCCGAGCACGGTGCCGACACGATCCGCGACTTCTTCCGCGCCTTCTTGCAGATGGCTGTCGTGCTGACGTTCGGCGCGCAGCTGCCGGTCGTTAAGGTCGGCCGTATTGCCGGCCAGTTCGCCAAGCCGCGCTCCTCGAACATCGAGACGCAGAACGGCCTCTCGCTGCCGAGCTATCGCGGCGACATCATCAACGGCATCGACTTCACCGAAGACGCTCGCATTCCCAATCCGGAACGTCAGATGATGGCTTACCGCCAGTCTGCCGCGACGCTGAACCTGCTGCGCGCCTTCGCCATGGGTGGTTATGCCAACCTTGAAAACGTGCAGAAGTGGATGCTCGGCTTCGTCAAGGACAGCCCGCAGGGCGAGCGCTACCGCAAGCTTGCCGATCGTATCGGCGAGACCATGGATTTCATGCGCGCGATCGGCATCACCGCCGAGACCAATCCGAACCTGCGCGAGACCGATTTCTTCACCAGCCACGAGGCACTGCTGCTCGGCTATGAAGAAGCGTTCACCCGCGTCGACTCTACGACCGGCGACTGGTACGCGACCTCGGGCCACATGCTGTGGATTGGCGACCGCACGCGCCAGGCGGATCACGCCCATGTGGAATATTTCCGCGGCATCAACAACCCGATCGGCCTGAAATGCGGTCCTTCGCTACAGGCGGACGATCTCATCAACCTGATCGACATCCTCAATCCGGCGAACGAAGCCGGCCGTCTGACGTTGATCTGCCGCTTCGGCCACGACAAGGTAGCCGACAATCTGCCTCGTCTCATTCGCGCCGTCGAGCGCGAAGGCCGCAAGGTCGTCTGGTCCTGCGATCCGATGCACGGCAACACGATCACGCTCAACAATTACAAGACGCGTCCGTTCGAGCGTATCCTGTCGGAAGTGGAAAGCTTCTTCCAGATTCATCGCGCCGAAGGCACGCATCCGGGCGGCATTCATATCGAGATGACCGGCAAGGACGTGACCGAATGCACGGGCGGCGCTCGCGCCGTCGGTGCCGAGGATCTGCAGGACCGCTACCACACGCATTGCGACCCGCGCCTCAACGCCGACCAGGCGCTGGAACTTGCCTTCCTGCTCGCCGAGCGGATGAAGGGCGGCCGCGACGAGAAACGCATGCGTGCTCACGGCTGAGCCGGTGCGGATATGAAAACGGCGAAACGGGTCGGCTCGCTGCCGGCCCGTCTGCTTTTGCGGCGGGCAGATCAATCCCGCTGAAAAGCGGTTCATTTCTTTGAAATTGACCGCAATGCCATTCTCGGGAAGTCTCCTTGCAAAACGGGAGCGGCCATGACGGGTGAACATAGCGGGAGCTGCCTTTGCGGCAGCGTGCGTTTCAAGACCAGCGGCAAATTGCGTGAGGTGGTCGCGTGCCATTGCTCGCAGTGCCGCAAGCAGACCGGCCTCTATTACGCTGCGACCAATGTGGCGATCGACAAGCTCTCCATCGAAGGCGAAGAGGCGGTCACATGGTATCGCGCCAGCACATTCGCGCGCCGCGGCTTCTGCAGGACCTGCGGTTCGGCGCTATTCTGGGCGGCCGATGGCGCCGACGAGATATCGATCATGGCCGGGCTGTTCGACCAGCCAAGTGAGTTGAAGCTCGCCTATCACATCTATTGCGCCGACAAGGGCGACTATTACGAAATCACGGATGGGTTGCCGCAATACAGGCAGGGCCGGCCGGGGCTGTTGACCGCGGGACCTTCGGAATAGCGTCTGTTCGGATAAGGCGTCTCCGTGTCCCGGATCGCTTGCGGCCGCTATGGGGCACAAAGGTCGATATCGCGATCAAGGACCATTTCCGGAAAGCCTTGTACTGCTCCCGCGCAGCCAACGAATTCGCCGGGCGGACGACCAGACCGGTCGAGAGAGGTATCCGGTCGTTTGCATCATTCAGGAGAATATCCGAGGATCGGATCGATCCTGCATCATGACGCGTTCGGAGCGCCCGCCAACTGGTCATGGGGACATGGCCCGGGCATCTAGAGCGTTTCAGGTTTTAACGGAAGCGTATCCAGCATTAGCGAAGTAGTTGCCGCATTCGCTTGGCTCGATGGTTTTGACGAGATTGCCGATGTAACGCCAGGTGTCATCGACGGTTCGCTTCTGTGCCAGGCGCATCCAGTGTTTGATTTTGGCGAAGGCCTGTTCGATCGGATTGAGGTCGGGTGAATAGGGCGGCAGATACCAGAGCCGTGCACCAGCGTTGCGGATTATCTGACGGATGGCGACCGACTTGTGGGAACCGAGGTTATCCATGACGACGATGTCTCCGGGTTCGAGGATCGGTAAGAGTAGCTGCTCGACATAGGCTCGGAAGCACTGGCCGTTGATCGGCCCATCGAAGACACAAGGTGCCACGAGCCGATCGCAGCGCAGCGCGCCAAGGAAAGTCAGAGTGCGCCAATGACCATGCGGGGCGAAGCTACGTAGGCGTTTGCCCTTCGGCCCCCAGCCTCGAAGCGGCGCCATGTTGGTCTTGATCCAGGTTTCATCAATGAAGACCAATCGCCTTGGATCGAGACCGGTCTGCCAGGACCGCCACCGCTGTCGTCGCCGCGCAATGTCGGCGCGCGCCTGCTCACGGGCGAACAGTGTTTTTTTTGAACCGTAACCCCTCGCGCCGCAGGAACTGCCATACGGTATCGTGGGATACCTTCACCCCTCGTACGGCCAACTCTTCCTTCAACGCATGCAGTGACAGATGCGGCGTCTGGTTGACCCGTTCCACGATAAACGCCCGGTACGGCTCCAGAGCACGCTTACGATGACCACCCATCTTCCCCGGCCCAACAGATCCGCTCGAACGATAACGCTGAGACCACTTCACCGCTGAAGAGGCCGCAATAGCGAACCGCGCCGCCACCGACCGGCAGCTCTCGCCGGCCTCGATCGCATCAACAACACGCTTGCGAAGATCATTTGAAATAGGTCGAGCCATCCGATGCTGGCCTCCACTCCAGCCAGAATCTTGAATCACAAAATAGCCAAAAACGGAATCCCTTCCGATTCAGATAAAAGCGGAAACGCTCTAGCTGCCCTCCTGGCTGACGATTTGCGCATGATAGGGAAAGAAGCGCTCCAGACCATATTGCTGTCCGAACATCATGTCGTGCTGCAGATAGCGATAATCGCGCACCATCGGGTCGATGTCCTGCTCCTTGCGCGCCCAGTCCGGAAACGCGTTATTGTCTCGCGTCGCAAGCTGATAGCGATCGACGATGCTGTATTTCTTCTGCACGCGGCCCAGGAAGCCCGTGTAGAAGGGATGCTCGTAGCCGGCGGTTTTCAATAGATGATAGGGCAGTTGAGACGGGCTGATGGTGCCGATGTCCTTGCGAACGCCCTTCCTGCTCGACCAGATGACGAGCGGTGTCTCGTGCTCCTTCTTCATGACGTCGAGCGGGGCTTTGCGGGTCGCGACCTGCTGCGGCATATAGCCGGTGTCCGGATAGACGTTGCCGAGGGGCGGCAGGTGATCGCCCCAGAGGACGATGATGGTTTCGCGGTCGCGCTTCTCGGCCCAGTCCATCAGCATTTTCAGGCTGGCATCGGCTTCGCGCACGCCCTGCGCATAGGTCGCGAGCGTTGCGCGGTCGTCGCCGTTCAGATTGCCGCCGATATCGACGGTATTCTCGGCATAGCGGTTGGCTTCGTAGGGGCCATGTCCCTGAAGGGTGACGGCGAAGAAGAAAAACGGGCGCTCGGCCGCGTCGCCTTCGCGCATGATTTCCTTCATGAGGGAGTCGTCGGCCGCGAACATGCCGCGCTTGTCCATGGCCGGCAGGGTTTCCTGGGTATGGAATTCTTCGAAACCGAATGCCTTGTAGACTTCATTGCGGTTCCAGAACCAGCCGCTGAAGGGATGGAGGGCGCGCGCCAGATAGCCTTCGCCGCGAAAGAAGGTGGCAAGCGACGGGATCGGCCGGCGCACATATTGCTGATAGGGAATGCTGCCATAGGGCAGGAAGGCATTGGAGAAACCTGTCAGCGCCTCGAATTCGACATTGGCGGTCATGCCGCCGAATTCCGGCGAGAAGACATACCCCGATTGCCTGGCGCGGATCGTCGGCATCGGATCGGGCGTGAAGGCGACGTTGGAAAGCCGTGTCGGATCCCACAGGGATTCGCTCATCAGCATGATGACGTCGGGCTTTTGGCGCGGACCGGAGAGATAGCCGTAGTTCCGCGCCGGTATGGCGTCGATCGCGTTCGATCCGTAGCCGGCCGGCGACTTGACGTCGGCCATGGGCAGGTTGAGCGAAAAGGCGATGATGAAACCGTTGTGGCTATAGTTTTCCTTTTGATCCCAGACGATCGGAATGATGCCCAGCTTTTCGCGGATGAAGGAATATTGCGTCGGGTCCATCTGCGAGACGAAAAGTGCCGCCAGCGGCAGGCACACCGAAAGCCGGCCGACGCGCTCCTTGCGCGAGAGCGCCGCGGCATGACGCCGGATATAGCGCCAGAGCAGTGTCAGGGCGGCCAGGCACACGGCGATGCCCGCGACGAGTGCGACCGCCGTCCACGGGCGATCCCTGACCATGACCGGCATCAGTTCCACGATCTGCCGCGCGAACAGCAGGTCGGAAGGATAGAGCGGATCGGAAAGGAAGTGCTGCTTCTGGCTGGAAATGAAGGCCGGGACGACGAGCAGCGGCGCAACGATCATAGCTGACAAATGCGCGCGACCGATCAATGCATCCAGTATCAGCATCGCCAGCATGACGATACCGATCGTTGCAAGGCCGGGGCGGGATGGCGAAAGCAGATAGGGTACGATCGGCGTGAACTCTCCGCGTGCAATCCATTCGACGGCGATGACGATCGACAGGGAGAAAAGCAGGGTCAGCGCAAGGCTCAGAAGCAGGCGGAGGATGGCGGACTTCTCTCTCGCCGCGCCGAGCTTCCGGAAAAATGCAAGCCTGCCCGCCAGGGCGGACTCGATGACCAATGCGACCAAGGATTTCTCCACAATGCTGCAAAATATTCATATAATTGTCACGTTTCTGTCATGAACGGCGGATGAACCGCAAGGCAGGCTTAGTAATTTTCCGGGTAAAAATACCGCCTATGCGGGTAGCGCGCTCTTTGATCGCCTGCCGCAGAAGGAAGGCGGTTGCGGAAGAAAGATGCCCTCGCTAAATGTATGGCATGACAGAGCAAAGCCAGATTACCCACACCATCCGCATCGCCGTCGCGCAGCTTAACCCGACGGTCGGCGACGTCTCAGGCAATCTCGCCAAGGCGCGCGAAGCACGCGCCGAGGCCGCGCGCGAGGGCGCTCAGCTCGTATTGCTGACGGAGCTGTTCATTTCCGGCTATCCGCCGGAGGATCTGGTGCTGAAGCCCGCCTTCATCCGTGCTTGCTGGAAGGCGGTGGAGAGCCTGGCTGCGGATACCGCCGATGGCGGCCCCGGCGTTGTCATCGGCTTTCCACGGCAGGACGACACGGGCCGCTACAATTCCGTAGCCGTGCTGGACGGCGGCAAGGTCATCTTCATCAGGGACAAGGTCGACCTGCCGAATTACGGCGAGTTCGACGAGAAGCGGGTTTTCGATGAGGGGACGATCGCCGGCCCCGTCAATTTCCGGGGCGTTCGTATCGGCATTCCGATTTGCGAGGAAATCTGGAACGATCTCGGGATCTGCGAGACGCTGGCCGAAAGCGGCGCGGAAATCCTTCTGGTTCCGAATGGCTCTCCTTACTATCGCGGCAAGGTCGATGTCCGTCATCAGGTCGCACTGCGGCAGGTGATCGAGTCGGGCCTGCCGCTCATCTTCGCCGCGCAGGTCGGCGGCCAGGACGAGCTGGTTTTCGACGGCGCAAGCTTCGGCTTCAATGCCGACAAGACGCTGGCCTTCCAGATGAGCCAGTTCGAAACCGTGCTGGCAGTTACCACCTGGAAGAAGAACGGCGATGGCTGGCACTGCGCCGAAGGGCCGATGGCGCATATTCCGGACGGCGAGGAGGCGGATTACCGCGCCTGCCTGCTGGGCTTCCGCGACTATGTCAACAAGAACGGCTTCAAGTCGGTCGTGCTTGGCCTTTCGGGCGGCATCGATTCCGCGATCTGCGCTGCGATCGCCGTCGACGCGCTCGGCGAGGAGCGCGTGCGTACCGTCATGCTGCCCTATCGCTATACGTCGCAGGATTCGCTGAAAGATGCGGCCGATTGCGCCAAGGCGCTCGGCTGCCGCTACGATATCGTGCCGATCGAGGATCCCGTCACGGGCTTCACCTCGGCATTGTCCGATCTGTTCGAGGGAACGGAAAGCGGCATCACCGAGGAAAACCTGCAGAGCCGTGCCCGCGGCACCATCCTGATGGCGATCTCCAACAAGTTCGGCTCGATGGTGGTAACGACCGGCAACAAGTCGGAAATGTCGGTTGGTTATGCCACGCTCTACGGCGACATGAACGGCGGCTTCAACCCGATCAAGGATCTCTACAAGATGCAGGTCTATGCGCTGTCGCGCTGGCGCAACCTGCATGTGCCGCCGGGCGCGCTTGGTCCTTCGGGAGAAGTGATCCCCTATAACATTATCGACAAGGCGCCCTCGGCTGAACTCAGGCCGAACCAGACGGACCAGGATTCGCTGCCGCCCTATCCGGTGCTCGACGACATTCTCGAATGTCTGGTGGAAAAGGAAATGTCCGTCGAGGAGATCGTGGCGCGCGGCCACGACATCGCGACGGTGCACCGCGTCGAGCATCTGCTCTATCTGGCGGAGTACAAGCGCCGCCAGTCTGCTCCGGGCGTAAAGATCACCAAGAAGAATTTCGGTCGCGACCGCCGCTATCCGATCACCAATCGGTTCCGCGATCGCTGATCGTGCCTTCGACGCAGGAAGAGGACGAATGCGCAGCTCGGTCGAGATCTATAATATCCGCACGGGCGCGAACCGTGTGGTCTGGCAAACCGACCGGCTTGTCGAAGCGCCGAACTATTCGCCGGATGGGCGCTATCTGCTGCTGAATAGCGACGGGTTGCTATATCGGCTGCCTCTGGACGGTCGCGGCGAGGCTGTGCGCGTCGATACCGGCTTCGCGACGCGATGCAACAACGATCACGGCATCTCGCCCGATGGCTCGCTGATTGCGATTTCCGACAAGACCGAGCATGGAAAGGCCTGCATCTATGTCTTGCCGGCGGAGGGGGGCACACCGAGGCAGGTTACGAGCAATCTGCCATCCTACTGGCATGGCTGGTCACCGGACGGACAGCGCTTCTCTTATTGCGGCATCCGCAATGACGTTTTCGATATCTACACGATCTCGATCGACGGCGGCGAGGAGACGCGGCTGACCCATGGCGAGGGCCGCAACGACGGCCCGGATTTTTCCGCCGACGGGCAGTGGATTTATTTCAATTCGAGCCGCACCGGCCTTATGCAGATCTGGCGCATCCATCCCGACGGCACCGGCCTGCAGCAAGTGACCCATGACGACTACGGCAACTGGTTCGCGCATCCGTCGCCGAAGAACGACAAGGTCGTGCTGATCTCCTACGACCCGGATGTCTTCGACCATCCGCGCGACCTGAATGTGCGGATGCGCTTGATGGATCTGGATGGCGGCAATCTTGTCACCCTGTTCGAATTCTTCGGCGGCCAGGGCAGCATCAACGTGCCGAACTGGTCGCCGGAAGGCGATGCGTTTGCCTATGTGCGTTACGAGCCGGCCTGACCGCTGGACAGAGCGTAACCGGCGCTATAGATCTGGATGCGTTCGCAGGGCGCATCCGATCCGCGGGAAGGGCAAGGCCCACCTGATGCATGTAGAATGAGACTGCCACACCTCTTTTCAGTCTGTGGGCGCGGATACCGGACGTAAATGGAAGGAGGTCTATCGTGACCACGCGCTCTCTGGCGAGCACCGCCACACTCGATTCCCTGAAAAAGCAGGCCAAGTCTTTCCTCAAGGCCGTTCAAGCAGGCGATGCTTCGGCGCGCAGCCGTGTCGCGCCGTATTTTGCCGATATGGCCCATGTCGGATTGCAGGACGTCCAGCTGGTTCTCGCCCGCGAATTCGGTTTCTCCAGCTGGACGAAGCTCAAGGCGCATCTGGAAAGCGGCGAACGCACGCGCGTTCCGCCGGATCAACTCGCCAACCGCTTCCTGTCGCTCGCCACGGTCTCGTATTTTAGCAACGTTCCGGCCGATCCCGCACGGTTCGACGAGGCACGGCAGCTATTGGACGAGAATCCGGGGCTCGCCGGCGAGAATATCCACGTTGCCGCGGCAATCGGGGATGCCGATGCCATAGGGCGCTGGCTCGATCGGCAACCTCAACTCCTCGACCGCAGGGGCGGGCCATACGACTGGTCTCCTCTGATGTATGCCGCTTATGCCCGGCTGCCGGGCCGCTCGAGCCTGCCGGCTGCCCGCGAGCTCGTCAGGCGCGGCGCTGATGTCGACGCCTTTTTCCTTGATGGCGGCCAATATCGGTTCACGGTCCTGACCGGCGTTTTCGGCGAAGGCGAGGCGGGAAAAATGCGTCAGCCGTCGCATCCGGATTGCGTGGAATTCGCACGTCTGCTGCTTGATGCGGGCGCCGAAGCCAACGACAGCCAGGCACTTTATAACCGTATGTTCGAACCGGACGACACATGCCTGAAGGTATTGCTGCAATATGGCCTGTCGGCGAAAGATACCAACAATTGGCTGGTGCGTGAGGATGGCGGGTTCGTTGCGAATTCCCAAACCGTCTTCGATTATCAACTGGCCTGGGCGCTGGAGCATCGCATGGCGGACCGTGTGCGTTTGCTGGTCGAGCACGGTGCCGACGTCCACAAGGCCGTCAATGGCAGAACGCCGTTCGAATGGGCGCGTGTTGGCGGTGACGCGGATCTGGCCGGGTATCTGGTGCTCAAGGGCGCCACGGCCGTTCAGCTGAAAGCGGAAGACGAATTCTACATCGCCGCCATGAACAAGGAGATATCGCTCGCTGAACTGCTGAAGATGAAGCCGGGCGGTGACATCATGTCTGCGATGCAGCGGGCTCATCCCGCGATGCTCCATGACGCCGCCGGTGAAAACGATCTGGAATCCGCTCGGCGGATGCTGGCACTGGGGCTTGAGGTCAACGCCATGACCAGCCGCACGCCGCTGCATGAGGCAGCGCTTCACGGCCATATCGAGATGGCGCGACTGCTGATCCGGCACGGTGCCGACACTACCATCCGCGATCCCTATTTCTATGCTCCGCCGATCGGCTGGGCCGAATATAATGGCAAGCAGGATATGGTCGCGTTTCTCGCGGCCCACCCGTTGGATATCTTCGCCGCGGCAGCCTTCGGGCTGGTGGATCGGCTGGCCGATCTTCTCGATCGGCACCCGGAGCAGATGAACATCCGTTTCGGCGAATTCCGACCGCATGGGCACCCCACCGATCGCGACTGGATGACGCCGCTTGGCTTTGCTATCGGCAATGGGCGTGCAGACGCGGTTCGCCTCCTGCTGGAGCAGGGCGCGGATCGCTCCGTCCGGGATGCATCGGGGCGGTCGTATCGCGATCTTGCCGAAGAGGCGGGTGACGAGGTCGTCATGTCGCTGTTGCGCCAGCGTGGCTCTGCCTGAAAACAATGAGATGGTGCGGTCAGGCGGGATGACGGACGTCTGGCCGGTCGAAAGCAATTCCAGGAAAAGTACGCAGCGGTTTTCCGTCGGGAATTGCGAAAGAACAAAGGGATAGAGCGTTTTCGCGACTTGAAGAAAAGCGGAAAGGCTCTATTGCGTCGGCTGCGGTCCGCCGGCCTTGGGATGCTTGAGGTCGATGCTGCCCTGGTCGGTCGCTAGGAATTGCGGTCCGACCTGGCGAACCTTATGGGCGGCGGGATCGTAGGGGCGATCCGGCGGAAACTGCTGCGGCTCGGCCTGCGTTACCGCGGGAGCCTTCGCTGCGGGCGTCAGCTTCTGCTGCAGGCTGGCATTGTCCCGCGGCTTCGATGTCTCGATGACGGTAATGGAGCTTTCGGGTTGCGCCAGGGACTGCTGCTCCGGCGCATAGGCGTCCAGCTTCGTGCGAGTGTCGATGACGATATCGGGTGTGGACGAGGCCGGAAGGCTGCAGCCGTTGCGCTGCATCGTATCCAGCAATTGACGGCGCTGCATGGCAACGGCATCGACGCGCCCGACACTTTGCTCGCGCTGGTCCATCAGGATGGTGAGGTCGTGCCGCATCCTGTCGAGCGAGGTTCTCATGTCGTCGCAGACGACTTGATTGTCCTGCCCGATGATCACCATGCTGCTGTCTTCGACGCAGCCCTGGTTGCGCAGATCGCTCATCGTCCGGCGGATCGCCAGATTCTGTTGCACGATGGAGCGTGACAGCTGGCGTGTTTCCTGGCTCGCGCCGATCACCTGGGTAATATCCACGTAGCGGCCGCGCAACTCGTTGCAAAGATCGGCCTGCGCCAGGCTCGGTGTGGCCGTCAATACGGACAGCAGGGCTATGGAAACGTGTTTTGTGCCGCGGTTCACGGTTCTGCTCTCGAAAGCGGTTCGATTTCGCTGAAGCCTATATCTTCGAGCTTAACAACGTATCCATCAAAATGCATGGATTTCGAGAGGATTTTCATGAAATCGCGGCTCGCAGCCACCGCATGGCGGCTGCGAGGATTTCGCTCAGGCGAGCTGCGATGCCTCGACCACGGCCAGAGCCGCCATATTGACCACGCCGCGGGACGTGACGGAAGGCGAGAGAATATGGGCTGGAAGCGCCGTGCCGAGCAGGATCGGGCCGACATGCAGGCCATCGGTCATGGTCTTGACCACGCCGAGCGTGATGTTGGCGGCATCGAGGTTGGGGAACACGAGCAGGTTCGCTTCGCCGGAAAGCGCGCTATCCGGCATGACGTGGCGACGCAGGCTTTCGGAAATGGCGCTGTCGCCATGCATTTCGCCATCGACTTCCAGATCCGGCGCGGCTTCGCGCACGAGCGCGAGCGCGTCACGCATTTTCGTTGCGCTCTCGGATTCCCGGGAGCCGAAGTTGGAGTGCGAGACCAGAGCCGCGCGTGGCTCGATGCCGAAACGCTTGATCTCCTGCGCCGCGAGGACCGCCGATTCGGCAATTTCCTCGGCGCTCGGGTTAAACGTCACGTAGGTATCGGTGTAGAAGGTAGCGCCGCGCTGCGAGATAAGCAGGCTGAGCGCGGAAAAATCGCGAACGTCCGGCCGCTTGCCGATGACCTGTCGAACGACGCGCAGATGGCGCTCATATCGGCCTTCGAGGCCGCAGATGAGGGCATCGGCTTCGCCGCGCTTCAAGGCGAGCGCGCCGATGACCGTTGCGTTGGTGCGGACGATCGTGCGCGCGGCCTCGGGAATTACCCCGGCCCGGCCGACGAGCGAGAAATACAGCTCGACATATTCGCGGAAGCGCGGATCGTCTTCCGGGTTGATGACGGCGAAATCGGTATTCGGACGGATCTTCAGGCCGTAGCGCTTCAGGCGGCTTTCGATGACGGAGGGACGGCCGATCAGGATCGGGGATGCGGTTCCTTCCTCAAGCAGAACCTGGGCGGCGCGCAGCACGCGTTCGTCCTCGCCTTCGGAGAAGACGACGCGCTTGCGTTCGGCGATTTTCGCGGCAGCGAAGATCGGCTTCATGATGAAGCCCGAGCGGAAGACGAAGCGGTTGAGCTCGTCCATGTAGGCGTCGAAATCCTTGATCGGACGCAGCGCCACGCCGCTGTCGGCGGCGGCTTTCGCCACGGCCGGCGCAATGCGCAGGATGAGGCGCGGATCGAAGGGCGAGGGGATCAGGTAGTTGGGGCCGAAGACCGGCGTCTCGCCAGTGTAGGCGCGGGCGGCGACATCGGAAGGCTCCTCGCGGGCGAGAGCGGCGATGGCGCGCACGGCGGCCATCTTCATTTCCTCATTGATCGTCTTTGCACCGCAGTCGAGCGCGCCGCGGAAGATATAGGGGAAGCAGAGGACGTTGTTCACCTGGTTCGGAAAATCCGAGCGCCCGGTACAGATCATGGCGTCGGGGCGTGCGGCCCGGGCGAGGTCCGGCATGATTTCCGGCGTCGGGTTGGCGAGCGCCATGATCAGCGGCTTTTCCGCCATCTGCGCGAGAAGTTCGGGTTTCAGCACGCCGGCGGCGGACAGGCCGAGGAAGACATCGGCGCCCGGGATGGATTCGGCAAGCACGCGCTTGTCGCTATCCTGGGCGTAGATGGACTTCCATTCGTCCATCAGGACGTTGCGGTCCTTGTAGACCAGGCCTTCGATATCGTGGACCCAGATGTTTTCGCGCCTGGCGCCGAGGATCACGAGCAGATTGAGGCAGGCGAGCGCAGCCGCGCCCGCGCCGGAGGCGACGATCTTGACGTCCTCGATTTTCTTGCCCGCCAGTTCCAGCCCGTTGAGGACGGCGGCGGCGACGATGATGGCAGTGCCGTGCTGATCGTCGTGGAAGACCGGAATTTCCATTTTTTCGCGCAGGCGGCGTTCGACATCGAAGCATTCCGGCGCCTTGATGTCTTCCAGATTGATGCCGCCGAAGGTCGGCTCGAGCGCCGAAATCGTGTTGACCATCTCATCGACGGTGGGCGCTGCGACTTCGATGTCGAAGACATCGATGCCGGCAAACTTCTTGAAGAGGACGGCCTTGCCTTCCATGACCGGCTTGGAGGCGAGCGGGCCGATATTGCCGAGGCCGAGCACGGCCGAACCGTTCGAAATCACCGCAACGAGATTGGCGCGGGACGTGTAGTCCGCAGCCATTTCGGGATTGTCGCGGATCGCGATGCAGGGAGCGGCGACGCCGGGAGAGTAAGCGAGCGCCAGATCGCGCTGGTTGCCCAGCGGCTTTGTCGCCTGAATTTCCAGCTTGCCGGGGCGAGGATAGCGATGGAAATAAAGCGCCTGTTCGTCGAAATTTCCGCTCGCCATATTCTTGGCTGCTTTCGAAGTGTCGTTCGTATCCAACTCGCGTCTCCATTCCTGCCTGCGCTAGAGTCCTCCATACATCAATCGCTTCGCCTTCACAGTATGCAATCGACGTCGCAAGGCGTTTTTGCCGTGGCATAACTGAATTGCCTTTTCCGCAACGATCACCCGATGGCCGCCGCGAAGACGGCATGGGATTGCGCATGAGGGGGAGCCGGCGCAGGCGATGTTTTGCCTTGGTGTCGCCCGTTTTGCAGGCGACCGTCCGGACCTTGCATCGCGGCAAGAGGCGGCCGAACCCGCCGATAAGCCGCCAGACACAGGATTTGTCATCTTCCTGAAACACGAGTCTGGTTTTGGAATAGCCAAGGTAGGATAGGGCACGGACATAAAGTTCGTGAATGAAAACATGGACACCAGGCGATTTCGGACGCTGTTCATTTCTGACGTGCACCTGGGCTCGAAAGCTGCCAAGGCAGACTTCCTGCTCGACTTTCTCCGTTATCATGATGCCGATACCATCTTTCTGGTCGGCGATATCGTCGATGGCTGGCGCCTGAAGCGAAACTGGTACTGGCCGCAGGATTGCAACGACGTCGTGCAGAAGCTTCTGCGCAAGGCGCGCAAAGGTACGCGCATCGTCTATATCCCCGGCAACCACGATGAATTCCTGCGGGATTTCCCCGGCATGCACTTCGGCGGTATCGAGGTGGCCCAGCGGGCCATTCATGAAACGGCAGACGGCAAGACCTATCTGGTCCTGCATGGCGACGAATTCGACGTGGTCGTCCGCAACGCACGCCTGCTCGCCTATCTCGGCGACTGGGCATACGACATGGCCATTCTGATCAATATCGGCCTTGCGGCGATACGCCGCCGCTTGAACATGCCTTACTGGTCTTTCTCGGCCTGGGCGAAGCAGCAGGTAAAGCACGCCGTAAATTTCATCGGCGAATTTCAGCGCGTCGTGGCCGAAGAGGCCAGGCGCAACGATGCCGACGGCGTGATCTGCGGCCATATCCACCATGCCGTCATCGAAGATCTGGACGGCGTGCGCTACATCAATACCGGCGACTGGGTGGAAAGCTGCACGGCGATCGCCGAGCACCAGGACGGCACCTTCGAGCTCATCACCTGGCGATCGATCCTGGAGACGCAGCCGGCCGGTTCGCCCGTGGAAGGGCTGCCGCGGCCTCTGGGCGCCCAGGCGGCGTAGCTTTTACGCCGCTTCACGGCCTTAATAATAGCATGTCATAATTATTGATCGTCGCGGAACCGCCTTGGCCCCGGATTTTTCCGAAACGTTACGGTCTTGGCCATTTCTCGCCATAGTCGTACTATCGATAGCGTGATAGGGACAAATCAGTTCCCCTTCAGGTCTGTCATGATTCCCGCGATCAAGTCCTTCCAGGGCGAGGGTGCGCCGCCGTATTTCCGCTTGCGCACCGCCTTGTCCTATTGCGCGCCGTTGTTCGTCAACGGCATTGCCTTGCCGTTCTTTCCCGTATGGCTGGCGGGGCTGAATTTCAACGATCATGAAATCGGTCTGGTGATCGCCATCCCCATGGTGGTGCGCGTTCTGGTGACGCCCGTCATCGCCGTGCTGGCCGATCATATGACGGAGCGCGCCGACGTATTGCTGTGGTCCGGCGCCCTGTCGCTTCTGACGGCAATCGCGCTCTACTGGACAAGCGACTTCTGGTCGGTGCTTCTGGTCTACGGCATCCAGGGCGCGACCTATGCGCCCTACGTGCCGGTGGTGGAATCGATCGCCATGTCGGGCGTGCGCCGCTGGGGATTCGACTATGGCTCCATGCGGGTGTGGGGATCGATCACGTTTATCCTGTCGACGCTTCTCGGCGGTCAGCTGATCAGCATCTGGGGTGGAACCACCGTCTTGCCCGTCATGGTGGCAGGCTTCATTCTCACGATGCTGATGGGCCTGTTTGCGCCGCGCATCGGGCCGACGCGGCGGCGCAACCAGCCGATCAACCTGCAGTCGCCGACCGGAAATTTGCGTTCCCCGCAACTGCTCATCACCATGATCGGGGTTTCGGTACAGCAGTCGAGCCATGCGATGCTTTATACGTTTGCGTCGATCTATTGGCGCAAGCTGGGCTTCTCCGGCGCCGAGATCGCCATCTTATGGAGCATCGGTGTCGCGGCCGAGGTCATGGTCTTCTTTTTGTCGAAGAAGCTGAGCCGGCGGTTCAGCGCATGGACGCTGATCTTCTTCGGCTCGACCATGTGTATCCTGCGCTGGATCCTGTTCCCGGTCAATTTCGGTTTCATCGGCTATTTCGTGTTACAGTGTTTTCACTCCTGCACCTATGCCTGCGTCCATACGGGCATCCAGCGCCGCATCGTCGCATCGGTCCAGGAAACGCAGGAATCGTCCGCTCAGGGCGCCTATTATTTCTATAACGGCATGTTCCTCGGTCTCATGACATTGGCATCCGGCTATCTCTATGCCTGGCTCGACCTGTCGAGTTACTACGTCATGGCCGGCATTGCCGCTCTGGGCCTTGCCATGGTCGTTTTCGCTTATGGGTTGCGGTCCGGGAGGCCGGCTATCGGCGGGGGCGCTCACGGCGTATCCTAGGGCGATCCAGCAAATTCATTTGGATATCAAAAAGCGGTGACATATGTTGGCGCCGCCGTGAGATGGAAATTTCCTATTCGGCCGGTGTATTAAGCATTGATCGCTGCGGGCTCTCCGAGTCGGTCATATGTGTGCCAGATTTGAAAGACGCATGAGTTTGAAACCAGCCGAACAGAAGTCCGATGCACCGAAGATCGATGATGCGCCTGAAGGCGCGGGCCATCGCTATCGGCTGGAGGGCAGTTGGCGCAGCGCCAATGTCCATGGCGTTTTGCGGCAGATCGAGCAATTGTCGAAGCGCAGTTCCGGCGGCGATGTGGTGATCGATCTTTCCGGCCTTTCCGACGTCGACACCGCCGGCGCGCTGCTGATTCGCCGCCTCAAGGAAAGCCAGGAAGCGCATCAGGCCCACGTTACGATCGAAGGGTCCGATTCGCATATCGATGAACTGCTGACGGCTTTCGACACGCATCCGGACGATCAATCCGCAGCACCTAAGGCGGGCAAGTCCTTGCCGGAGCGGCTCTTCGCGCCTATCGGCAAGAGCGTCTACGACTTATGGGACAACCTTGTCGCCGCCATGTATATCCTGGGCTCGGCCGTGCGCGGAGCTCAGCTCAAATTCGGGCGCGGCAGCGGCGTTTCCCCGGCCTCGATCGTTAATCAGATCGACCATATGGCGGTGCGCGCCGTTCCGATCATCCTGCTGATGTCGTCTCTGATCGGCGCGATCATCGCGCAGCAGGGTGCTTTCCAGCTGCGCTATTTCGGTGCCGAGGTCTTCGTCGTCGATCTGGTCGGTATCCTGCAATTGCGCGAAATCGGCGTGCTGCTGACGGCGATCATGATCGCCGGCCGCTCCGGCAGCGCGATTACCGCGGAAATCGGCTCGATGAAGATGCGCGAGGAAGTGGATGCGCTGAAGGTCATGGGACTCAACCCGATCGGCGTGCTTATTTTTCCGCGACTCGTGGCCCTGACAGTCGCCTTGCCCCTGCTGACCGTCATTGCGAACTTTGCCTCGCTGTTTGGCGCGGCGATGGTCGCATGGGGCTATTCCGGAATCACCGTTGCGACCTTCATTTCACGCCTGCATGAGGCGATCAGCCTTTCGACGGTCATTTCGGGCATGATCAAGGCGCCGTTCATGGCGCTGGTCATCGGTATCGTCGCGGCGGTCGAGGGATTGAAGGTCGGGGGCAGTGCCGAGTCGCTGGGTCAGCATGTGACCTCATCCGTGGTGAAATCGATTTTCGTCGTTATCCTGATGGACGGGCTGTTTGCCATGTTCTACGCAGCGATCGATTTCTGAGGATATCAACGATGAGCGCGCATCACTCGGAAACCCCGTTGGACAAAAACGAGCATGGCAGGGATATCGTACTGTCGGCGCAGGACGTTACGGTTGCCTTCGGGTCGAAAGTCGTCCTCGACAAGCTGAACCTGAATATCTATCGCGGCGAAATCCTGGGCTTCGTCGGCGCTTCCGGCGCGGGCAAGTCCGTGCTGCTGCGCACGGTCTTGCGGCTGCTGCCGCGCCGTTCCGGCAAGATCGAAATCCTCGGAGAGGATTACGACAAGCTTGACGAGCAGGAACGCAACCGGCTGGACATGCGCCTCGGCGTGCTCTTCCAGCAGGGAGCGCTGTTTTCCTCGCTGACGGTGAAGGAAAACATCCAGGTGCCGATGCGGGAATATCTGGATCTGCCCAAGGAAATGATGGACGAGCTGGCGATGATGAAGATCCGCATGGTGGGTCTTGCCGCCGATGCCGCCGACAAGTATCCATCCGAGCTTTCCGGCGGCATGATCAAGCGTGCGGCGCTGGCGAGAGCCCTGGCGCTCGATCCGGATCTCGTTTTTCTCGACGAGCCGACATCGGGTCTGGATCCAATCGGCGCTTCGGAGTTCGACGAGCTGATCGCCAGACTGCGCGACACGCTCGGCCTGACCGTTTATATGGTGACTCACGATCTCGACAGCTTGTTTTCCGTCTGTGACCGTATTGCTGTTCTCGGACAGAAGCGGGTATTGGTGGAAGGCACGATTGAGGACATGCTCGTCTGTGACGACCCCTGGGTGCAATCCTACTTCAGGGGAAAGCGCGCACGCTCGATCGTGCCGCGGGAAGACATCATGGAACGCAACGACGACAAAGGCGCAAGCGCCCACAGCCGCGAGAAGTGACTGGAGACAATGGAAACCAAAGCCAATTATACGATCGTCGGGTTCTTTACGCTGCTTGTCATCGCGGCTGCCTTCGGTTTCGTCTACTGGATGGCAGAGTACGGCCGGGGCGGTCCGATGGTCGAACTGGTCGTGCGTATTCCCGGATCGGCGAACGGGCTGAGCGTCGGCTCGCCGGTTCGCTTCAACGGCATCCAGGTCGGATCGGTCCAGAGTCTCTCCATCGATGCGGATGATCCCAACTATTCGCTGGCCTTTACGCAGGTGCGCGCGGATGCGCCGGTCTATACCTCGACCAAGGCCATCCTTGAAATCCAGGGTCTTACGGGCGCGGCCTATATCGAGCTTTCCGGCGGGCGCAACGGCGACGAGAACATCCTGAAGCGCTCCATAGACACCGGCAAGAGAGCGGTGCTGCTCGCCGATCAGTCAAGCGTGACGAACCTGCTGACGACGGCGGACAAGATCCTGAACCGCGCCAACGACACGATCGGGGACATTCAGGGATTTGTTTCGGATTCGCGCGGACCCTTGACCGATACGGTGCGCAACGCGCAGAAATTCTCGAAGGCAATCGCCGACAATTCCGACAATATCGACAAATTCCTGGCAAGCGTCGGGCAGCTTTCCGACACCTTCAAGACGGTCTCGGTCCGGGTGGATTCGACGCTCGACGCGATCGAGAAGCTGGTGCGGGCGGTCGATGCCCAGAAGGTCAACGACGTCATCGCCAATGCGGACAAGATCACCGCGAATGTGGCGGATGCCACGACCGATTTGAAGGCGACGGTGGCAAGCTTCAAGCAGACCGCCGACACCTACAACGCTTTCGGCCAGAAGGCGCAGCAGACGCTTGATCGTGTCGACGCGATCGTCGCGCAGATCGACCCTGCGAAGATCAAGGGATCGGTCGATGACATCGCCGATGTGACGAAGCAGGCTCGCACGGCGGTGGCTTCGATCCGCGATGTGGCGAATTCCGTTGCTGCCCATCAGCAGGATATCGACCAGACGATTGCCAATGCCCGCGACATTTCCACCAAGCTCAATGCGGCATCCGGCAAGGTCGATGGAATTCTGACGAAGGTCGATTCGCTGCTTGGCAATGACAGCACGCAATCGCTGTTTGCCCAGGCCAAGGACACGCTCGAATCCTTCAAGAAGATGGCCGACAACCTCAATTCCCGCATCGGCCCGATCGCCGACAATCTGCAGCGATTCTCCAGCAGCGGTCTGCGCGACGCCCAGACCCTCATCAACGATATGCGTGGCACGGTTGACAATCTGAACAGTACAATCACTAATTTCGACCGTAATCCGCAGCGACTGATCTTCGGTGGCGATACGGTCAAGACATATGATGGCCGCGCGCGGCATTGATGAATAGCGATATCTGGTCTCCGGAGGATAAGCTGAATATGGTGGGTTGCGTGTCGAGTGAGCGTCATCAGATGTGGAAAGCCGTGATCGCATTGCCGCTGCTTGCGGCCCTGCTTGGAGGTTGTGGAACATCAGCCAACAACGATACCTACGATCTTTCCGGGTCGGTGAAGGCGAACGGGCCCTCCGTCAAGAGCCGCCAGATCCTCATTCCGCCGCCGACGGCGCTGCAGGCGCTGGACAGCAACCAGATCGTCATCCGCGTTTCACCTTCGGAAATCCAGTATCTCGGCAAATCGCAATGGAGTGACAAGCTGAGCCGCATGGTGCAATCGAAGCTGGTCGAAGCCTTCGAGAATACCGGCAAGCTCGGCGGCGTCGGCGTGCCGGGACAGGGGCTTGCGATCGACTATCAGATCGTCACCGATATCCGCGCTTTCGAGATCAATGCGTCCGGCGGCCAGAAGACGGCAACGGTGGAAATCTCGGAAAAGATCCTGAACGATCGTACGGGCACGGTGAAGGCGCAGAACGTCTTCCGCAAGGTTGTGCCCATCAGCGGCGGCAGCAATCCCGATTTCGTCCGTGCACTCGATGCTGCGTTTGCAGGCGTGACGGTAGAACTCGTCGATTGGACATTGCGCACCCTCTAGGCGCGGGTAAAGCAAGAAAATCCAGATTCCCGACCGCCCTATCTCGATGATTTTCCGCAGCTCCGGATGGAGAAACGTCGCGCAACTTTTCGTAAGCTGCGCTAGCGTTCCATAAGCTCCTTCAGCGTTTTCAGATCGCGCATGACATGCGCGGCGTCGGCTGCGAATTGTTCCTCGCTCATGCCCGGGAGCCGGAGCAGGGTAAACATGATTTCGCAGCCATCGGCGTTCGGTACGATGCGCAGAGCATTGTGAACCGACAGCCCGGATTCGAGTGTCACCTGATGGTCGATGACGCCGAAGTCGTTGCGGGGCGCGAAGCGGACGCGGGCGGCGCCGAGCGTGCCCTCGGCGATCCAGTCGTCGCCATCCCGTGTCAGTCCCGACGCCAGGCCCGAGGCCCAGAAAGGCATGTTTTGCGGGCGGCTGGCGTAATCGTAGACCTCTCTCCAGTCGCGATCGATGGAGATGTGAACGATCTTCGCGCTCATGGTCGACATGGTGTTTTCCTCCTCTATATCATCTCTACAGGCTGGGCCCGGCCCGGCAAGCGCTGGTTCGGAAACGGATGAATCGCGAATTCCGCAGCATTTTTGCACAGTCCTGCAAAGGGGACGATTCACGGCTTGCGAAGGCTTGCCGTTTTCCGCCCGGAGTGCAACAACAACCCCCAACGCAGGGCTGTCGCCGGTCATGCCGGGCGCTGGTGGGATTGCGTCATATCGGATGTTGCTGCGTTTTCAGGGTAGGGCCGGGCGCAGTCAACGAGTCACTGGAGGATTGTCGTGGAAAAGGCAGAAATCGGGCTGATCGGTCTTGCTGTTATGGGATCGAATCTGGCGCTCAACATCGCCGAGAAAGGCAACAAGATCGCAGTTTTCAACCGCACGACGCATGTGACGGACGAATTCTATGCGAATGCGGGTGCGCTCAAGGACAAGATCATTCCCTGCAAGACGATCGAGGAGTTCGTCGAGTCGATCCGCCCGCCGCGGCCGATCATCATCATGATCAAGGCCGGCGACCCGGTCGACCAGCAGATGGCGGCGCTGCAGCCGTATCTGGACAAGGGCGACATCATGATCGACGCCGGCAATGCCAATTTCCGCGATACGATCGCCCGCTTCGATCGTCTGAAAGACACCGGCCTGACCTTTATCGGCATGGGCGTATCCGGCGGCGAGGAAGGTGCGCGCCACGGCCCCTCCATCATGGTCGGCGGCACGGAAGACTCTTACAAGCGCGTCGAGAAGGTGCTGACCTCGATCGCTGCCAAGTACAACGACGAAGCCTGCTGCGCCTGGCTCGGCAATGACGGGGCAGGGCATTTCGTCAAGACGATCCACAACGGCATCGAATATGCCGACATGCAGATGATCGCCGAAATCTACGGCATTTTGCGCGATGGCCTCGGCAAGAGCGCGGCCGAGATCAGCTCGATCTTCGGCGAGTGGAACAAGGGCCGCCTCAACTCCTACCTCATCGAGATCACCGAGAAGGTTCTGGCCGCCAAGGATCCTGCGACCGGCAGCGCCATGCCCGACGTGATCCTCGACAAGGCCGGCCAGAAGGGTACCGGCAAGTGGTCCGTCATCGAAGCCCAGAATATGGGCATCCCGGCAACCGCCATCGAAGCCGCCGTCGCGGCTCGCAGCCTTTCCGCCATCAAGAGCCAGCGCGAAGCCGCCGAGAAGATCTTCGGCACGCCCGACTACAAGTTCCCGATCGCTTTCGGTCCCGATCTGCTGAAGGATCTTGAGCTTGCGCTGTTTGCGGCCAAGATCGGCGCCTATGCGCAGGGCTTTGCCGTGATGGCCGAGGCCTCGAAGGAATTCAACTGGTCGCTGCCGATGCCCGTCATCGCCAAGATCTGGCGTGCCGGCTGCATCATCCGCTCGCAGTTCCTCGACGAGATCACCAGCGCCTTTACCAAGACGCCGGATGCGGCGAACCTGATCGTGACGCCGGCCTTTGCCGAGATGGTGAAGGAATCGATCCCGTCGCTGCGGCGCATCGTTTCGGCTGCGACCGCCGCCGGCCTTCCGGTTCCGGCGCTTGCTTCGGCACTGACCTACTTCGACGCCTATCGTCAGGCGCGCGGCACCGCCAACCTGATCCAGGCCCAGCGCGATTTCTTCGGCGCCCATGGTTTCGACCGCGTCGACGGCAAGGATATTCACCACGGCCCATGGGGCAGCGGCGCCAACGGCTGAGAGAAATTGCAGGATTCGAGATGAGAAAGGCCCGCTGAAGAAATCCAGCGGGCCTTTTTGTCGTCAGCTCTTCGGCCAGACGGGCTCGCTGATGCTTTGCAGCAGCTCCGGTTCTATGCCGTCGATGCGGGCGATGACCGCCTTGGCCAGTTCGCGGCCGCCGTGACGGACATCCTCATAGATCGTGATGATTTCCGGGCGGATCCAGTTCAGTACGTCCGTCGATTGTTTGGCCACCATATCGATATCCCTGCCGAGGCGGAAACCCGCCGCCTCGATGCCGGCATTCACCGCAATGGCGCCGCCGCCGCTGGAACAGACGATACCATCCGGCGGATGCGGAGAGCGCATCAGCGCCTCGACGCAATCCCTGATATCGGCCAGCGGCGCATCGGTCGTCACTCTCAGGGGGATCTCCTCCGCGCCAAATTCGTGCAGGCCGATCTGGAAGCCGATGCGGATATGCGAGTAGTAGGTCAGCTTGCTGACGGGCTGCAGCAGGGCTAGGCGACGCCGCCCCTTGGCGACCAGCGCACGAACGGCCTCATGGGTGAATGCCTCGTTGTCGAAATCATGGAAGGGGTGAACGATGCCCATATCCGTCCGCCCGTGCGTGGCGAAGGGCAGGCCGCGTTCGTACAGCAATCGAACGCGCGGATCGTCCGGCTCCGTACGCGATATGATGACGCCGTCGGCCGAGCCCGTGTCGAGAATATAGCGCACCGGCACCAGGGGGTCCTTGCTGTGCGAGTGCGGCGTGACCACCAGATGGTACTGCGTGCCGGCAAGAACCTCGGAGATTCCGAAAACCATCTGGCTGGTGAAGCCCATGATTTCCTCGTCGATGCTGAGGACCAGGGCGATGACATTGGTCTTGCCGGTTCTAAGACGCACGCCGGCGCGATTCGGCTGATAACCCAGCTGCCGGGCAACCATGCGCACGCGTTCCTTGGTTTCCGCACCGATATCGGGGGCATCCTTCAATGCGCGCGAAACAGTGGTGATCCCGAGCCCCGTCATGAAGGCAATGGTCTTCAGCGTTGGCCGTTCCGGTGCGGACGATGTTCCGCCGCCTGAAATTTTCTTATTGTCCATTCCGTTCAAGCTTGCCTCCCGGCCGCCTCCCGCAGCCAATCCCCCTATATTGCCCAGATGCTCGCCGCAAGCATAGTCGCAATGCGACGGTTGCTTGATCCAAAGCTAAAAACTGTAACGATACAGTTGGAATGTCGAGCTTTATTTTGATGTGTGATACAGATGATGCTCTTCTGGTTGCGTTTCGCGGTGCAACCGGAAAACTTTTCGGAAGCAAAGCGATGCACCGGTTTTCAGCGATTGATACCCGAGTAATATATAGATATTTCAATATATTATTGAAATTTTTTGGATCAATATCCTCATCATTCGCACTCCGTATGAAGCCTATCTTCCACAGGGATACGCATCTATAGATTGTATATTTCGGCCTTCGGAAAAATTTTTGGATTGCCGGTTGCGCGCCGAAAATGATTCGACTAGGTTTTTCCGGCAACGTTTCAGTGAGGGAGGAGAACTCATGAATATTCGTTTGATGGCTGCCGCTTTGCTCGCATCTGTCGCGATTCCCGCTTACTCAGCAAATGCGACCGATCTTGAGGTAACGCATTGGTGGACATCGGGCGGTGAAGCAGCTGCCGTGAAGGTTCTGGCTGATCAATATAATGCTCTTGGCGACAATCACTGGGTCGACGGCGCGATCGCCGGTTCGGGTTCGACGGCAACGCCGCTGATCGTCAGCCGCATTCTCGGCGGCAATCCGATGGGCGCCACGCAGCTCAACACGGGCCGCGATGCCGAAGAGCTCGTCAAGGCCGGCCTGATGACGGATCTCACCGATCTTGCCGAGAAGGAACACTGGAAGGACATCATTCGTCCGGCAAGCCTGCTGGCCTCCTGCACCTACGAGGGACGCATCTATTGCGTGCCGCTCAATATCCACTCCTGGCAGTGGTTGTGGCTCAACCGGCACGTCTTCGAAGACAACGGCATGAAGGTTCCGGCCAACTGGGATGAATTCGCGGCCGATGCGCCGAAGCTGCGCGAGAAGGGCATCGTTCCGCTCGCCACCGGCGCCCCCTGGCAGGTCGACGGCATCCGCAACGTCATGCAGATCGGCATCGGCGGCAAGGAGACCTATCTGGCGATCTACGACAAGAAGAACGCCGATGCGGTCAGCAGCCCCGAGAACCGCAAGGTCTGGGATGCTTTCGCACAGGCGCGCGACATGGTCGACGAGAGCTATTCTGGCCGCGACTGGAACGTCGCCACCAACATGGTCATAACAGGCAAGGCCGCCGGCCAGATCATGGGCGACTGGGCGCAGGGCGAATTCGGCGTCGCCAAGCAGGTTGCCGGCAAGGATTACGATTGCCTGCCGGGTCTCGGCTTCCACGGCTTGCTCGATACCGGCGGCGACAGCTTCTATTTCCCGAAGAACAGCAACGCCGACATCACCAAGGCTCAGCTCGAGCTTGCGAGCATGCTGGTCTCCAAGGAAACCCAGGTGAAGTTCAACCTCGCCAAGGGATCGCTGCCGGTTCGCGGCGACGTCGATCTGGCCTCCGCCAACAGCTGCATGAAGAAGGGTCTGGAGATTCTCCAGAACCCGGACAACGTCCTGCCGGGCGTGACGCAGCTGCTCGATCCCGATACCCGCGGCCAGATGACCGACCTCGGGCTGCAGTTCTTCTCGTCCAAGATGACCGTGGATGAGGCGATCGAGAAGCAGGCCGCCATCATCAAGCAGGCGCAGTAACCAAACGACCATCTATCAATCGCGATGGCAGGCATCGGGGCGGGAGAGTTTCTCGCCTGTCCCGATGTGCGCCACCAACGGAGGTATCGATGGCTAACGCTGTCCGGCCACTTGGTCTGTTCCGTAATCTCAATGCGAAGATCGCCGCCATTCCGATGGTGCTGACCGTGATCGTCGTCTTCGTCGGTTGTACGCTCTGGACCGTCATCTATTCGTTCACCGACTCCAAATTGCTGCCGAGCTCCAACTTCATCGGCCTGGCGCAGTATCAGCGCCTGTGGGGCACCGATCGCTGGAACATCTCGATCGGCAATCTTGCGACATACGGCATTCTCAGCCTGGTTTTCGCTTTCGTCGTCGGCTTCTTTCTGGCCGTGCTGATGGATCAGAAGATTCGTTTCGAGAATACCTTCCGAACCATTTTCCTTTATCCCTTCGCTCTGTCCTTCATCGTGACCGGTCTTGTCTGGCAGTGGATTCTCGATCCGCAGCTAGGCTTGCCGAAGCTGATGCAGGACATGGGCTTTACGGGCTTCAATTTCGCGCTTCTCGGCAATCAGAAGACCGTGCTCTACGCGCTGGTCATCGCCGGACTGTGGCAGGGCACGGGGCTCGTGATGGTGCTGATGCTGGCGGGCCTGCGAGGGATCGACGGCGAAATCTGGAAGGCGTCGCGCGTCGACGGCATTCCGGCCTGGCGGACCTATATTTTCGTCGTCATTCCGATGATGCGCGGCGTCTTCGTCACTACGCTCGTCATCGTCGCCTCGGGCATCGTGCGCGTCTACGATCTGGTCGTCGCCATGACGGCAGGCGGGCCGGGCTTCGCATCCGAAATGCCGGCCAAGTACGTCTACGACTTCATGTTCCAGCGCTCCAATCTCGGCCAGGCGCTTTCCGCCTCCACCGTCATGCTGGTCACAGTGTTCATCTTCGTCGTGCCGTGGGCTCTCATCGAGTTCCGCCAGAAGCGCCGGTAAGGGAGGAACCCATGGCACTTGCCGCTACCATCGAACCTTCGGGCACCAAGCCCAAGCGCCGTTTCGAACCGCGCACGGTCATGCTCTATGGCATTCTCGGGCTGGCCGCTCTCTATTATCTCCTGCCGCTCTATGTGATGGTCGTCACCTCGCTCAAGGGTATGCCGGAGATCCGCATGGGCAATATCTTCGCGCCGCCCATGGAAATCACCTTCGAGCCGTGGGTGAAAGCGTGGTCGCAGGCCTGCACCGGGCTTTATTGCCACGGCATTCAGGTCGGCTTCTGGAACTCGGTGAAGATCCTCGTTCCGAGCGTCATCGTTTCCATCGCGATTGCCTCGGTCAACGGCTATGCGCTTGCCAACTGGCGCTTCAAGGGATCGGAAATCTTCTTCACGATCCTGCTGTTCGGCGCCTTCATCCCCTATCAGGTCATGCTCTATCCGCTCGTCATGGTGCTGCGACAGCTCGGCCTGTTCTCGACGCTTGGCGGCATCGTGCTGGTGCATACGATCTTCGGCATGCCGATCAACACGCTGCTCTTCCGCAACTATTTCGCCTCGCTTCCGCCCGAGCTTTTCAAGGCGGCGCGCGTCGACGGCGCGGGCTTCTGGCAGATCTTCCTGCGCATCATGCTGCCCATGTCGCTGCCGATCTTCGTCGTCGGCATGATCATCCAGATCACCGGCATCTGGAACGACTTCCTGTTCGGCGTGATTTTCGCCGGCACGCAGAATTACCCAATGACCGTGCAGCTCAACAACGTCGTCAACGCCGTGCAGGGCGTCAAGGAATACAACGTCAACATGGCCGCAACGCTACTGACCGGCGCGGTGCCGCTTATCGTCTATTTCGTGTCCGGACGGCTCTTCGTCCGGGGCATCGCCGCCGGCGCAGTGAAGGGGTGATCCATGACCAGCAGCGTTTCCATCAAAGACCTTTCGCTCAACTTCGGGTCGGTCAACGTTCTGAAAAATCTCAATCTCGAAATCAATGACGGCGAGTTCCTGGTGCTTCTCGGCTCGTCGGGCTGCGGCAAGTCGACCTTGCTCAACTGCATCGCCGGCCTGCTCGACATCAGCGAAGGGCAGATCTTCATCAAAGGCAAGAACGTCACCTGGGAAGAGCCCAAGGATCGCGGCATCGGCATGGTGTTCCAGTCCTATGCGCTCTATCCGCAGATGTCGGTGGAAAAGAACCTCTCCTTCGGGCTGCGCGTCGCCAAGGTGCCGGGAGATGAGATCAAGAAGCGCATCGCGCGTGCCGCCGAGATCCTGCAGATCGAGCCGCTCCTGAAGCGCAAGCCGGCCGAGCTTTCGGGCGGGCAGCGCCAGCGCGTCGCCATCGGCCGCGCCCTGGTGCGCGATGTCGATGTCTTCCTCTTCGACGAGCCGCTGTCGAACCTCGACGCCAAGCTGCGCTCGGAACTGCGCGTGGAAATCAAGCGGCTGCACCAGTCGCTGAAGAACACGATGATCTACGTCACCCACGACCAGATCGAGGCGCTGACGCTCGCCGACCGTATCGCCATCATGAAGAACGGCGTCATCATGCAGCTCGACGACCCGACGACGATCTATAACGAGCCGCGCAATCTTTTCGTTGCCGGCTTCATCGGATCGCCGTCCATGAACTTCCTGCGCGGCGAGCTGGTCAATCGCGAGGGCAAGGTGGTGTTCGCGACCAATGACGTGCTGTTCTCCCTCGACGGGTACAAGACCGGGGAGACGCTGCAGGCCGGGCGCAAGGTCGTGTTGGGCGTCCGTCCCGAACATATCAAGGTCAATGAAGAATTGGCTTCTGGCGCCGAGGTTCACAATGCTACCGTCGACATCGAGGAACCGATGGGCGCCGATAACCTGCTGTGGTTGAAGCATGCCGGCCATACCATGTCGGTCCGCGTCAATGGCTCCAGGCGGTTCGGCCCCGGTTCGGCCGTGAAACTCGGCTTTGACATGTCTCTCGCATCGCTCTTTGATGCGCAGACAGAACTCAGAATATGATCCCATGCAATGGAGGCGGGTTGACCGCCTCCGCCTCATAGCGGTCCGGGGAGGTCCGATGTCGTCTTCGATCAATGATAGCTTCACCGTCGATCTGGCCGGGGCGTGGAGGCTGACGTCTCCCGACAGCGACCATTCGCTACCCATGTCTCTGCCCGGTGATGTTCACTCGGCGCTGCATGCGGAAGGGCTTATTCCCGATCCCTATTTCGCGCGTAACGAAGAGGTCGTGCAGTGGGTCGCCAAACAGGATTGGGAGCTGACGCGCAGCTTCACGCTCGATGATGCCGGCGGAGACTGGTATCTCGACATCGACTATCTCGACACGGTCGCGAGCGTCTACGTCAACGATGCGCTGGTGCTGGAGGGCAACAATTGCTTCCAGCGTTATCGTCCCGATGTCTCGAAGGCATTGAAGACGGGTGAGAATACCATTCGCATCGTGCTGCATTCGAGCATCGCCACCGGGGCCGCGTTGCAGGCGAAGCAGCCCTTCTATATTCCCTACAGCACAGGCAATTCTCCCATCCCGAACGGCAACATGCTGCGCAAGCCGCAGTGCCATTTCGGCTGGGACTGGAATATCGCGATTGCGCCGCTTGGCCTCTACGGCACCATTGCGTTGAAAAAGCTTGAGATCGCGCGCATCGAAAGTGTCGTCACCCAGCAGTCTCACAACGACGACGGCTCTGTCGACCTCAAGGTGACGGTGGCGCTGTTCGCCAAGGGAACCGGCATCGCGCAACTCTATTTTTCGCTCGAAGACGAGCGGGTGCGCCTCGACGTCGGCGTCAATGCCGGGGAAACCTCGATCACCCATGTCTTCCACGTCGAAAAGCCCAGGCTCTGGTGGCCAGCCGGCAATGGCGAGCAGGCGCTCTATGCGCTCTCCGTCGAAACCAATTTCGAAACCGTCACCCGCCAGATCGGCCTGCGCACGGTCGAACTGATCACCACCGAGGATGATGCGGGTAGCCGCTTTGCTTTGAAGGTCAACGGCCGCGAGATTTTTGCGCGCGGGGCCAACTGGATTCCGGCGGATGCGCTGTTTTCGCGCTCCAATCCCGCGGCGACCGAGGATCTGCTGCAATCGGCGGCGGCGGCCAATATGAACGCTATCCGCGTCTGGGGCGGCGGTTTCTACGAGCATGACTGGTTCTACGAGACCTGCGACCGCCTGGGCCTCATGGTGTGGCAGGACTTCATGTTCGCCTGCAATCTTTATCCGTCAACTGGCGATTTCCTGGAGAATGTCGAGGCGGAGGTGGGCTACCAGGTTCGCCGGCTGGCGACACATCCCTCCATCGTTCTCTGGTGCGGCGATAACGAGCTGGTGGGCGCGCTCACCTGGTTCGAAGAGTCCCGTAAAGATCGCGACCGCTACCTCGTCTCCTACGACCGTCTGAACAGGACGATCGAGAAGGCGATGAAGAAGGCGCTGCCGGATGCGATCTGGTGGCCGTCGAGCCCGGCGTCGGGCTACCTCAATTTCGGCGACGCCTGGCATGCCGATGGCTCCGGTGACATGCATTACTGGTCGGTCTGGCACGAGAACAAGTCCTTCGACAACTATCGTTCGGTGCGGCCGCGCTTCTGCTCCGAATTCGGCTTCCAGTCCTACACTTCGCTGCCCGTCATCAAGACCTATGCGGAAGCGAAGGACATGAACATCGCCTCTCCGGTCATGGAGCTGCACCAGAAGAATGCCGGCGGCAACGAGCGCATCGCCGGCACGATGTTCCGCTATTTCCGCTTCCCGAAGGATTTCCCGAATTTCGTCTATCTGAGCCAGGTGCAGCAGGGCCTCGCCATCAAGACGGCGGTGGAATATTGGCGGTCGCTGAAGCCGCATTGCATGGGCACCATCTACTGGCAGCTCAACGACACCTGGCCGGTGGCCTCGTGGTCCAGCCTGGACTACGGCGGCCGATGGAAGGTCATGCACTATCTGGTGCGGCGCTTCTTCCAGCCGGTATCGGTCGCGGCAATTCCATCCGAAGACAACAAGACGATCCGCTTTTCCTTGGTCAACGACACCAATGTCGATGTGACGGTGGATATTTCGGTATCGCTGCTGAAGCTCGATGGCGAGCGCGTGCCGCTGACGACGGCGCATGCCGTCTGCACGCCGGATGCGGCCGTCACGGCATTGTCGATCGACGCGGATCAAGTGCCGGCCGATTGCCTGCTGGCGTGGCGTTTCACCGCATCGAACGGCATGGGCGGAGAAGGGCATTATGTCCACGGCACCTACAAGGCGCTCGAGCTTCAGCCCGCCGGGCTGACGGTGCTCAGGGAGGAGAAGGAGGAGAACGGGACGGTGGAGCTCACCGTCACCGCCAAGGGACTTGCGTTGTTCGTGATGATCGAGAGCGAAGTGGACGGGCGCTATTCCGACAACGCCTTCGATCTCGCCGCCGGTGAAAGCCGACGCATCGTCTTCACGCCGGCCAGGCCGCTGGCAGGCAGCGTGCCGGATTTCCGTATCTACGATCTGCAATCCAGCCAGTCGGTCGACAGCCAGTAGGTGGGATTGAGCTATCGCGCCGCCACGGCGGCGTTTTCGGGGCGAAAAGCCCAAGACAGAAGGCCGGGAGGCCATTGGAGGACTATCGATGACGAAACTTGGATTTCAGCTCTACAGCGCCCGCAATTTCCAGCCCTATTCGGAGATCTTCGTCAAGCTCGGCAAGGCCGGCTATGCCGAAGTCGAGGGCTTCGGCGGCATTTATGCCGATCTGGACGAGACCGGCTTGAAGAACCTGCGCGCCGAACTCGACAAGAACGGCCTGACGATGGCAAGCGGCCATTTCAGCCCGGATTTCCTCGACGGTGAAGTGCAGAAGTCGCTGACGATCGGCAAGACACTCGGCATGGATTCGATCTATGCGCCGCACATCGCCGCCGATCAGCGCCCGACGGACGCCGCTGGCTGGCGCGCTTTCGGCAAGCGCCTCCATGAAATGAGCAAGCCTTACAAGGATGCCGGTTTCGAATTCGGCTGGCACAATCACGACTTCGAATTCGTGAAGCAGGCCGATGGTTCGTTGCCGATCGAGCAGATTTTCGAAGCTGCCCCGGATATTTCCTGGGAAGCCGATATTGCCTGGGTCATCCGCGGTGGCGGCGATCCCTTCGCCTGGATCGAAAAGCTCGGTCCGCGCATTACCGCCGTTCATGTCAAGGACATCGCGCCGGCCGGCGAGAACAAGAACGAAGACGGCTGGGCCGATGTCGGCCACGGCACGGTTCCGTGGGCAAAGCTGCTCAAGGCGCTCGCCGGCACCAAGGCCAAGCACTTCGTCGTCGAGCATGACAATCCGAGCGATGTCGATCGCCTGATCACGCGCTCCATCGCATCCTTCAAGAGCTTTTGAGGCATTTCCACATGGCTAAGGAACTTGGCGTCGGCATCATCGGATGCGGCAACATCTCAACGACTTACTTTTCGCTCGCCCCGCTCTTCAAAGGTTTGAAGGTGCTGGCCTGCGCCGATATCAACATGGAAGCGGCGCGGGCACGCGCCGAGGAATATAAGGTCAAGGCCCAGACCATCGACGAACTGCTCGCCAATGACGAGCTCGACGTCATCGTCAACCTGACCATTCCGGATGCGCATTTTCCGGTTTCCAAGCGCATCCTCGAAGCGGGCAAGCATGTCTACTCCGAAAAGCCGCTGGTGCTGACGCTGGAGCAGGGCGAAGAGCTGCGCCGCATCGCCAAGGAAAAAGGGCTGGCCGTCGGCTGCGCTCCCGATACCTTCCTCGGCGGCGCGCATCAGCTCGCGCGCAAGTTCATCGATGATGGCAGTATCGGCCGGATCACTTCGGGCGCCTGCTACGTCATGAGCCCCGGCATGGAAATGTGGCATCCGAATCCGGACTTCTTCTTCCTGCCCGGCGGCGGCCCGATCCTCGATCTCGGCCCGTATTACATCGCCAACCTCATCAACCTGATCGGCCCGGTGAAGCGCGTCGGCGCGATGACCTCCATGGCATCGCCGACCCGCACCATCACCAGCCAGCCGCGCAACGGCGAAACCATTCCGGTGAAGACGCCGACGACGATCCAGGCGCTGCTGGAATTCGTCAGCGGCGCGCGGATCACGCTGACGGCAAGCTGGGATGTCTGGTCGCATCGCCATGCCAATATGGAGCTCTACGGCACCGAGGGTTCGCTCTATGTGCCCGATCCGAACTTCTTCGGCGGCACGGTGGAGGCGAGCGGCCGCGACAAGGACATCAAGCCGCTGGAAAACTGGGCGCATCCTTTCGGCATCGCCAACCAGGAAAGCCCGAGCGGCCCGCGCGCCAACTATCGCACGGCCGGCCTTGCCGATATGGCGGCATCGCTGATCGACGGTCGCGACGCGCGTTGCTCGCTCGATCGTACGCTGCATGGCGTCGACGTCATGACGTCGATCCTGAAGTCCGGGGAGGAGGGCCGTTTCATCGATCTGACCACGACCTGCACGCAGCCGGCAGCACTTGGCATCGAAGAGGCACAAGCGCTCTTGAAGTAAGCGCAGGAAAAGCTAGTTTGCGCGCGGGTAGGCAACCCGCGCGCTTTTTCATCTCGAAGGAATAATTATCATGGCTTGGCAACCGGCATCCGACCGCTATGCGAAAATGAAATACAACAGGGTCGGTCGCTCCGGCCTGAAGCTGCCGGCGGTCTCGCTGGGGCTTTGGCACAATTTCGGCGGCGACACGCCGCATGACCGCAAGATCGACATGTGCCGCACGGCTTTCGATCTCGGCATTACCCATTTCGATCTCGCCAACAATTACGGTCCGCCTCCCGGCAGCGCCGAGACCGCTTTCGGCGAAATCCTGCGCACCGATTTCGCCGGCCTGCGCGACGAGCTGATCATCTCCTCCAAGGCGGGTTACGACATGTGGCCGGGTCCTTACGGCGAATGGGGCAGCCGCAAGTATCTGATCGCCTCCTGCGACCAGAGCCTGAAGCGCATGGGTCTCGACTATGTCGATATCTTCTATTCCCACCGCTTCGATCCGGACACGCCGCTCGAAGAAACCTGCGGTGCGCTCGACCATATCGTCCGTTCGGGCAGGGCGCTCTATGTCGGCATTTCCTCCTACAATTCGCAGCGTACGCGTGAGGCAGCCGCCATCCTCAAGGACCTCGGCACGCCTTGCCTCATTCACCAGCCGAGCTATTCCATGCTCAATCGCTGGGTCGAGGATGACGGCCTGGTGGATACGCTCGAAGAACTTGGCATCGGCTCCATCGTCTTCTCGCCGTTGGCGCAGGGCATGCTGTCGACCAAGTATCTCGGCGGCATTCCGGACGACAGCCGCGCGGCACAGAACCATTTCCTGAAGCGCGACTTCATCCGTCCGTCGATCATCGACAATATCCGCAAGCTCAACGAGATTGCCGAGAGGCGCGGCCAGACGCTGGCGCAGATGGCGATTGCCTGGGTTCTGCGCGGTGGCCGTATCACCTCGGCCCTGATCGGCGCCAGCCGTTCGTCGCAGATCGTCGATTGCGTCAAGGCGCTCGACAATCTCGAATTCACGGCGGAAGAGCTGAAGCAGATCGATGTCTATGCCAAGGAGGCGGACATCAACCTCTGGGCCAAATCGGCCGAACGCGACTGATCATCATAAACGCCCGGACCCGAGGTCCGGGCGTCTTGCTTCATACCGCCGCTCGTCGAGGTCTCAGGAGGAGAGAGTTCCATGATCCGCAATCCGATCCTGCCGGGTTTCAATCCCGATCCGTCTATCTGCCGTGTCGGCGAGGACTACTATATCGCCACCTCGACATTCGAATGGTATCCGGGCGTGCAGATCCATCATTCGCGCGACTTGGTGAACTGGGCGCTCGTCAGGCGGCCTTTGGAGCGAGCGTCGCAGCTCGACATGCGAGGCGAGCCGGACAGCTGCGGTATCTGGGCGCCCTGCCTCTCTTATGCGGACGGCCTGTTCTGGCTCGTCTATACGGACGTCAAGCGCTACGACGGCAACTTCAAGGATGCCCATAACTACATCGTGACCTCGCCGACTATAGGTGGCGAGTGGTCCGAGCCGGCCTACGTCAATTCCTCGGGTTTCGATCCTTCGCTGTTCCACGACGATGACGGACGCAAGTGGTTCGTCAACATGCAATGGAACCACCGCACCGAGAGCTACGGCGGCTCGCCGAAAACGCCGGCTTTCGACGGCATCCTGCTGCAGGAATGGGATGCGGCGGAAAAATCTCTGAAGGGGCCGATCAGGAACATTTTCTCAGGCACGGAACTGGGGCTGGTGGAAGGGCCGCATCTCTTCAGGCGTAACGGCTGGTACTATCTGACCACGGCCGAAGGCGGCACCGGTTACGATCATGCCGTGACCATGGCCCGATCCCGCGACATTGCCGGTCCTTACGAACTGCATCCGGATAAATATCTGATCACCTCGAAAGATCATCCGGAAGCGGCGCTGCAGCGCGCCGGTCACGGCCAATATGTCGAGACGCATGACGGCCAGTTCTATCATACGCATCTTTGCGGACGGCCGCTGCCGCCGCATCGCCGCTGCACGCTCGGTCGCGAAGCCGCCCTGCAGAAATGCGTCTGGAAGGAGGATGACTGGCTCTATCTTGAAAACGGCACCGGCATTCCCGACGTGGAGATGCGGGGCCTGAATGGTGCCGCACGTATCGAAAAGCCGCGCCGCAGCGGCTATCATTTCGATGAGGGCAAGCTGCCCATGGATTTCCAATGGCTGCGCACGCCGCAGCCGGAGCGTATTTTCAGCCTGACGGAGCGCCCCGGCCACTTGCGGCTTTTCGCCCGTGAGAGCATCGGTTCCTGGTTCGAGCAATCGCTCGTCGCCCGCCGTCAGGAGCATCACAGTTTCCGCGCCGAAACCGTCGTTGAATTCGAGCCGGATACTTATCAGCAGGTTGCCGGGCTGACGCATTATTACAATCGCTTCAAGCTGCATGCCATTGCCGTGACGCTGCACGAGAAGCTCGGCCGCTGCGTCACCATCATGACCTGCCCGGGCGATTATCCGGCCGGGCGGCTGAGCTTTCCGATCGAAGGCGGTGTCGCCGTGCCGGACGGACGGATACAGCTTGCCATGGAAGTGTGCGACAACGATCTGCAGTTCTTCTGGCAGGCCGAGGGCATGGGCGCATGGCAAGCTATCGGGCCGGTGCTTGACGCGGGCGTTATCTCGGATGAGGGTGGACGCGGCGAGCACGGGTCATTCACCGGCGCTTTTGCGGGCATGTTTGCCTTCGATACGTCCGGGCGGGCAAAGACAGCGGATTTCGACTGGTTCAATTATGACGAACTGTGAAATCACAGGCCGACTCTCGCGATAGAGCGGTTTCGCGTTTCACGGAATGGCGGAACAGCTCTATTTCTTTGTTTTAAACGATTCCGGATGGGAAACCGTTGCGCACTTTTCCTGGAATTGCTCCAACTGGAAATATTCCGGCAGGGTGGCATCTCCATTACCGAATTGTAATCCAATCGTCAGATTCGTTTCATGTCCGCCGCGATAAGTTCGCGCACAGATTCTGAAACGAGGAAACAACCAATGAGAAAACTCTTCGCCGTCCTTCTTGCCGGGTCCGTCCTGGCGATGCCGCTGGCGGCCGCAGCGCAGATCAAGCCGGCGCCGGCCGGCAAGCAGGCCGTAGTCCAGAAGGAGGTCGTGAAGAGGAAGGTCGTCATCCGCAAGGGCGGTTGGGTCAAAGGGCGGCGCCTATCGGCTTCCGACCGGCGCCGCGCGACAGACGTCGACTATCATGCCTATCGGCTGTCGGCACCGCCGCGCGGCTATCACTGGGTTCGCATCAACAGCAACTTCCTGCTTGTCGGCATTACCAGCGGTTTGATCTCGAAGGTACACGAAGCCCGGTAATCGGACGATCATCGTCGAACAAAGCGGGGGCGGTCCGTAGAGACCGCCCTTTTTGTGCCGATGCCATGAATCAAAATCCCCGGCGTTTAGCCGGGGATTGAGCACTCGCTGGATCTATCTCAGCTCAGGCGGCCGGCGGCGTGGGCCAGCATCGTGTAGACCTTGCCCGTGTCCGAGGTGAGATAGGATTGCGTGACAGTCTGATCGCGATCCGTACGGGCGACATCGGCCAGCAGCTTTTCGAAATCGGCGATGTAGCGATCGACTGCGGTGCGGAACTCCGGCTCGCGGTCATACTTGCGCTTGATTTCGTCAAAGGTCTGCTGGCCCTTGAGCGTGTAGAGACGGCGCGTGAATACGTCGCGTTCGCCGCGCTGGTAACGGCGCCAGAGATCGACGGAGGCGTCGTGATCGATCGCGCGGGCGATGTCGACCGAAAGCGAATTCAGCGACTCTACGACGTGGCGCGGATTGCGTGCGACGGGGGTGGGCGCTTCCGTCTGAGTGCGGGGCGCCGCCTGCCGGGCCGGCTGCAGATCGGCATTTTCGTCACGCGACGCGCCGCGCAGCAGATCGCTGATCCAGCCGCCGCCCGCAGTTTCCTGGCGAGCCGGAGCCGGCGTTTCGGCCGGACGCTGTGGCTGAGCCGCCGGACGGTCAGCAGGAATGGACCCGCGAAGACCCAGGGACTCGATGGAAGGCTGCTGCGGCTGCGGTGCCGGCTGTTGTTGCACGCTTTGCTGGGGGGCGGGCTGCTGCGGCGCAGGGTGTTGCGGCGCTGGCTGCTGCGGCCTTGGAGCGGCCGCCGCCGGGGCAGGCGCTGCGGGCCGCGGGCGTTGTGCCGGCTGCGCATCTGCGAGCGCACGGGCTGCCGGCTCGGAAATTTCCAGCTGCTGCGTCGAGCGGCCGACGATCTGCGAGATGTCCTGCAGAGCCTTGATTTGCTCGGCGACGGCGCGACGCATGGCCGCGGCGCTCTCCTTTGCCTCCTCGGGAAGGTCGAAGGCGCCGCGTTTCAGTTCGCTGCGGGTCAGATCGAGTTCCCGGCGGATATCGCCGGCCGAGCGGCGGATCTCGTCCGTCGCGCCGGCGAAGCGGCCAACGGCGTCATCGACAGCGACACGCAGCGTCTCGCGCAATTGTTGCGCCGTCGTATCGGATATCTTGCCCGCATCGGCCAGCATCTGTTCGACCTCCGACAGCGAAGCCGTCAGGCCGCCGCGCAGGCGACTGGTCAGGTCGGCGGAGCGGCGTTCGGCGCTGGCGAATGTACCTTCGACGGCCTGGCTTGCTTCTTCGCCGGCCTTTGCCAGCGAGCCGCGCATGTTTTCCGCCGCTTCCTCCGCACGCTTCTCGGCATCCGAGAGAACGCGGCCGATATCCGCAAAGGAGGATTGGACGCTCTGGCGGAGATTGCCGGTGACCTGGTTGGAGCGCTGTTCCGCACGGTCGAAGGCGGTTTCCACCATCGAGCCGAGGGCGCGCATGGTGTTCTCGATCTCCTCCGAGCGCTGAACGAGGCCGACCGCCAGGTTCTGCAGGGCCGATTCACGTTCTTCCAGCGTCGATACGAGGTTCGACTGGGCGGCGCCCAGAAGCTGCGAGGCTTGCGTCAGCACCTTGGAGTGATCGTCGAAGCGGCCGACGATGCTGCCGACCTGCGACAGGGTCTGACCGGTGATTTCCGACAGCTTGTCCACCTTGCCTTCGAGGAGGCGGCTGGAAGCCGAAACCATCTCGCCGGCCTTCGTCGCGGACTCGGCAAAGCGTGTCGACGTTGCACTCAGGCGGTCATCCACGCTCGCGAACTCGGCTGCCGCGTTGGTCAGCAGGCCGGCGATCGCGGAGTTGTTTTCCGCAAGCCGCGCGATGATGCCGTTGACGCTCGCAAGCAGGTTGTTTTCCAGAGCGCTGACCGTGCTGACGGCATGTTCGGTACGCGATGCGATCGCGTTGATCAGGGCCGCGTTTTCGGCCCGCAGGCGCTCGGTGCTTTCCTGGGCAGCGGCCGAGATGAGGGCCGCCGCTTCCTGACCGGTCGCCGCATAGCGATCGACGATCGGGCGGGCCTTTTCGTCGATCAGGCGGGAGAGCTCGGTGGAACGTCCGGCCAGCATCGAGTTCAGCTCGCGTGTCCGCTCGTCGAGCGAAGTGCGGATGGAGGAGCCGCGCGCTTCCAGTGCCTTGTCGACATCGGCAAGCGTGTCATTGATTTCGCGGGCACGCTCTTCCAGGGAGGTGCGGATGGCCGTGCCGCGCTCGTCGAGCGCACGTTCGACCTGGGTCATGGTGGAGACGATCTGCTCGCTGCCGTTGGTCAGCGTATTGCGGATGGCCGCACCGCGGGCTTCCAGCGACTGCTCGGCCGAAGACAAGGCCTGGGAGATCGTGCTGACCTGATTGCTGACGAGGCCCTCGGCTTCGGCAACCTTGTTGACGATTGCGTTGCCTGCCTCCGAGAAGGTCTGGGCCACGGCGGCGGCCTGGCTTGCCAGGCGGTTTTGCGTTTCCGAGACGCGGTTGACGAGCTCGTCGGAGCGCTCTGTCATGGCGCGTGTGAAGGCATCGCTGTGGCTGCCGAGATTTTCGGCAAACTGCTGGCCGGTGTTGGCGAGCAGATCGGCGGTGCGGGTCGCTTCGGTATCCATGCCCTGCGCTGCATCGGCAACGGCCGTGCGCAGGGTCGTGGCGAGATTGGCGGCCTTGCCTTCGATCGTGCGGTTGACGGCTTCCAGGCCGAGATTGAGGGCGCGATCCATGGTCGAAAGGCGCTCGTCGATACGGGCTGTAGCCTGGTTGCTGCTATTGTCGATTTGTGCCGCGCCGCTCGCCAGCGTATCGGAGAGACGGTTGCCGGCGGCATCGACCTGGGTGGTGACGCCGGTGATGCCTTCCAGCACGCGGTTTTCAAGGGCCGACAGGCTGGCCTCGACGCGAGAACCGGTCTCGGAGAAGCGGTTGGTCACGCCTTCAATCGTCTGGTTGAGGTTGGACGAGAAGGTTTCGGCCGAGCGCGCGATGTCGCCTGCTGCCTGCTGGATACGGCCGGCAATGTCGCCCGCGCCGCTCTTGAGGCGCTCTTCCAAGGTCTTGGCGCTGGTGTCGATGGTCTGGCGCAGCGAGGCCTCGCGGTCTTCGAGCGACATTTCCAGCATGCTGGCGCTGGTTGCGATGGAGGTGCCGATCGCCGTCGTCTGCTCGAACAGCGTGTTGTCGATCTGCTCGTGAGCGTCGCGCAGAGCCAGATTGATGGCGTTGCTGCGGTCTTCCAGCGTGGAGCGCATGCGCTCGTAGGCCGAGGCAAGGTTCTGATCCATCTGAGACAGGCCGGCGCCGAGCGTGTTTTCGAGATGACGCGCCGTCGTGCCGAGAACGGTCTCGACGCGATCGCTGTTGCTGCCGAGCATTTCGGACAGAGCGTCCGTGTGGGCCGCCAGCGAGCGATCGAGGCGGTCCTGGTTCTCGCTATAAGCGGCACGGATGGCATCAGCCTTGTCGCCGAAGGCGCCGGCGACCCGCGATTCAGCGCCGGAGACGCTGTCGAGCAGGGCGTTGGCACGAGATTCGAGCGTGCTTTCGAAGCGGTTCTGGTTTTCGGCAAGCGAGATTGCGAAGGCCATGCTCTTGTCGTCGAGCGTGTTGGTCAGTGCCTCATGGCTGCTGGAGACGGTATGGGCGATAGCCTTTGCGCCGTTCGCGAGGGTTTCCTCGAGCTTGGCCTGGTTTTCCGAAAGAGCGACTGCCAGCGACATCGTCCGGTCGTCGAGGCTGTTGACGATCTTGTCGTGCGTGCCGGCGACGGTTTCGGAGAGAGCGTCGATGCGGTTCGATACCGCATCCTCGAGGCGGGACTGGGTGTCGGAAAGCGAAATGGCCAGAGCCATCGCCTTGTCGTCCAGCGCATCGGCAAGGGTGTTGTGGTTGCTGGTGAATGCGTTGGTGATCGCCTCGGCGCGGTTGGCAAGCGTCGCTTCGAGGCGCGACTGGCCGGATGTCAATGCATCGGAGAGCGCCTTTGTCTTGCCTTCAAGCGTATCGGCAACGCGCTCGGCGTGACCGGAGACGGTATCTTCGAGGCGGGCCTGGGCTTCCGACAGTGCGATGGCGAGCGCCATCGTCTTGTCGTCCAGGGTGCTTGCGACGCTTTCGGCGTGGCCGGAAACAGCGCTCTCGATGCGCGCCTGGCTTTCGGAAAGAGCCGCGGCCAATGTCCTCGACTTGTCGTTCAGGCTGTTCGCAACGCGGTCGGCGTGACCGGAGACGGTGTCCTCGAGGCGGGCCTGCGCTTCCGACAGTGCGATGGCGAGTGCCATCGTCTTGTCGTCCAGCGTGCTTGCGACGCCTTCGGCATGGCCGGAAACGGCGTTCTCAAGGCGCGCCTGACTTTCGGAAAGTGCGACGGCCAATGCCTTTGTCTTATCATCCAGGCTGTTTGCAACGCGGTCGGCATGGCCGGAGACGGTGTCTTCGAGCCGGGCCTGGGCTTCCGACAGTGCGATGGCGAGCGCCATCGTCTTGTCGTCCAGGGTGCTTGCGACGCTTTCGGCGTGGCCGGAAACAGCGCTCTCGATGCGCGCCTGGCTTTCGGAGAGAGCCGCGGCCAATGTCCTCGATTTGTCGTTCAGGCTGTTGGCAACGCGGTCGGCGTGACCGGAGACGGTGTCCTCGAGGCGGGCCTGCGCTTCCGACAGTGCGATGGCGAGCGCCATCGTCTTGTCGTCCAGCGTGCTTGCGACGCCCTCTGCATGGCCGGAGACGGCGTTCTCAAGGCGCGCCTGACTTTCGGAAAGTGCGACGGCCAATGCCCTCGTCTTGTCGTCCAGGCTGTTTGCAACGCGGTCGGCATGGCCGGCAACGGTGTTTTCCAGGCGTGACTGGCTCTCATTGAGCGCGATGGCGAGCGCCATTGCTCTGTCATCGAGTGCCTCGGCCAAGGCGTTGTGATTACCCGCAAATGCCCTGATGATCGCCTCGGCACGATTGGCGAGGGTCTCTTCGAGCCGCGCCTGACCGCTGGTCAAGGCGGAGGCCAAAGCATTGGTCTTGCCTTCGAGCGTGCCGGCTACCCGTTCGGCATGACCGGCAACGGTTTCTTCGAGACGGGCCTGATTTTCCGAAAGGGCGATGGCGAGCGCCATCGTCCTGTCGTCGAGGGCGTTGGTAACGTTTTCGGCATGACCGGAAACGGTGCTTTCGAGGCGGGCCTGACCTTCGGCAAGTGCGCGCGCGAGTTCGGTGGTCTTGGCATCCAGGGTGCCGGCAACGCGCTCGGCATGACCCGAAACCGTGCCTTCGAGCCGGGTCTGGCCTTCGGCAAGCGCCCGGGCGAGTTCCTTGGTCTTGGCGTCGAGAGTGCCGGCAACGTGTTCGGCGTGACCGGAAACGGTTTCTTCAAGCCGTGCCTGGTTTTCGGAAAGGGCGATGGCGAGCGCCATCGTCCTGTCGTCGAGGGCGTTGGTAACGTTTTCGGCATGGCCGGAAACGGTGCTTTCGAGACGGGCCTGACCTGCGGCAAGTGCCTGAGCGAGCTCCTTGGTCTTGGCGTCGAGAGTGCCGGCAACGTGCTCGGCGTGACCGGAAACGGTCTCTTCCAAGCGTGACTGGCTCTCGGAAAGCGCGATGGCGAGCGCCATCGTCTTGTCGTCGAGCGTATCCGCCAGCTTTTCATGCGTGTCGGCAAGGGCGCCGTTGATGGCGTCCGCCCGGCTCGCCAGCGTGTTTTCGAGGCGAAGCTGGCTCTCGGCGAGCGAGATTGCCAGCATCGATGTGCGTTCGTCGAGGGCGGCGGTCAGATGTTCATGGGATCCGCTGACGGCGCTGGTAATCGCGTCCGAACGCTCGGCGAGCGTCTGCTCGAAACGAGACTGGTTATCCGCCAGCGCGCCGAAAAGGGCGCTGCTGCGGGAGGCCATCACCGTGTCGATGCGCTCGTGGGCGGAGCCCAATGCCTGGGTAATCTCGCTGGTGCGAGCGGAGAGGGTGTTGTTGATATCGCTGGCGCGACCGGTGAAGGCGGTGGTGAGCTCTTCGGTGCCGCTCTGCAGGGCGGCCGAGACTTCCTTCGTTACGCCCTGCACGGCCGAGGTGAAGGCGCCGGCATGCGAGGCAAGCGCGGTGTTCAGTTCGCTCGTGCCGGAGGTGAGGGCAGATGAAATGCCTGTCGTGGCGTTCTGAAGCGCCGAGGTGATCTCGTTCGCCTTGGAGCCGATTGCGCTTTCCAGCACTTCCTGGCCGGTGGCCAGGGTCGTTGCGAGTGCGAAAGACTGGTCGGTGAGGTGCGAGCCGAGGCGCTCGATGCTGGAGGTCAGAATACCCTCGATTGCGTCCGAATTGCTGCCGAGAGACTGATTGATGCGGGACAGGCTTTCCGAAAGCTTGGTATCCAGCGTACCGGCGCGCTTGTCGAAGGCCGAGGTGAATTCCGATACGCGCTTGTCGAAGGTGGTCGAAAGCTGCGCGATCGTCGACTGGAAGCGCTCCTCGAAGAAACCGGAGCGCAGGTCGATGTCCATGATGGCATCGTCGGCAGTGGATTGCAGGCTTTGGCGGAAGCTCGCACCCTTTTCATCGAGCGCCGTGTTGAGGCGCGACAGCACATTGTCCAGCGTACCCGTGATGGACTGCTCGCCGCCGCTGAGGCTTTCGCTGATTTCCTTGGTGCGGGCGACCAGCGTTTCGTTAAGCTGACGGGCGCGCTCGTTGAGTGCGGAATTCAGCTTTTCCGTGTTTGCGTCGAGCGTCGAGGCGCGGGTTTCGAACTGGCCGAGCAGGTCCTTGCCGCGTTCGGACAAGGTCGACGAAAGGGATTCCAGGCGGGTATCGAATTCGTGGCTGAGGGCCAGGCCCGAGGCGTTCAGGTTCTGCAGCAGGCTGTCCGTCTTGGCGGCAAGCAGGGTGCCGAGCGCCTGGACGGCGGAATCAGACTTTTCCATCAGCGCTGCGGCACGCGTATCGATCATCGATGCGAAGGCCTCGCCCGATGTGGAGAGGCGCACGGCAATCTCTTCGGTCGCCAGCGACAGGTCTTCCCTGATCTGATCGTGGACGCCGACGATCGACGAGCGGATACGCTCGGCGTGATTGACGATCGCATCCCGCTCTGCGCCCAGCTCGTGGACGAGGCCGCGAACGCGCAGTTCGTTGTCGGCGTAGCTGCGTTCGAGAGCATTGACTTCTGTGTGGACGAGGGTTTCCAGCTCGGTAGCGCGCGCTATGGTGCGCTCGATGCCCTCATTCATTGCCGACACTTCGCGGCGTACGGCCTGACCGACCGTCATGATGCGCTCGGAGGCGACGGTTTCGGGCTCGACGAGGCGCAAGGCGACCTCCGCCATGGAGCGTGCCGCGTTGCGCATATCGTGCGCCCGCGAAATCATCATGCCGAAGGCATAGAAAAGAAGTACCGGAACGATGATGCCGACGATGCAGGCTATGACGCCCGGGAGCGCGGCCAGATCCGCTATCGAATGGATGTTCCGGATCTCCGGGCCGTAAAGCATGAAGGCAAGGCCGGCGCCGCCGATGATCCAGAATAGCGAGAAAATCGTGGCGTTGCGCACCGCGCGGCTCTGGGAACCTCCGTCGAGCGCCCTCAGCAGGCTTGCCGAACTTGCCCGGCTGCCATCGTTGGCGGCGGCGAGGTTCGGGTTCTTCGGCGCCTCGGCGGGGCGGGGCGTTGCCGCAGGGGCGGCCGTGCTGCGCGCGCCGCCGGTCTGGCGGGCTGCGTCATCCCTGGTCTGCTTTATCGGCTGTTTCGGCGGCTCAGACACATTTCGCTCCGGGACATCGGGCGTAGTGCCGCTGCGGGACTCCAAGCTCTCGTCACTGAAATCGATCTGCAAAGCTTCGTCCAACGCCTGAAAGGCCTTGTCCTCGACCGACTCGATGTACTTTTTGTTCGCCATGCGGTTACGCCTCGTTACAACTCACTCGGGCTTGCCGTGGTCTTTTCCGGTCATTCCGCCGCGTCCGGAAAAGACGAACCCTGCCTCCCGTGGGGTCCTCCGCCTTCGGTCGATACCGAGGTTGGATTTCCCATTACATTTCAGAGTGGATAACTGGTTTTTCAAACGGATGTTATGAAAACATTACCACCATCCACTTCCTGGGCAAAGGCATGTGCCAAGAACCCAATTCAGCAGTATCGTAGTGACACATTCCCCTAGTCATGACAATTAATTCCACCTTAAAGGCAGTGGATCGTTAGGGTCTCGTTAACCTTCTTTGCTTGTATAACGCCATGAAAATCCAAGATTCTGAGCATGTTTAACGCACGTTAACCATGTCCGGAGTTTTAGGCCCTCGATGTGCCAAAATTTAACTGGATGGCCATGTCCGGGCCGCAACTATGCGGCAGGTCCCTAAAACAGTCGTAGATAAAAGACGGGAGCATTGGCACATGGCAGCTTTGAACATCGCGTTTGAATCTCCGGACAATTCGCGGGGCGCCGCCCCGTCGCGGGAGCGGGCGATCGACCTCGTTCATCTCGGAAAGCAGACGATGGGCGACAAGGCGCTGGAAGTCGAGGTGCTGCAGATGTTCGCCAGGCAGGCGCGGTCCTGCCTGCTGGAAATCTGCAGCGGCGACCCCAGGCGCATCGAGGCGGCAACGCACAAGCTGAAAGGGGCAGCCGGCGCCGTCGGCGCCTTTCGCGTGGCCGATGCGGCCGGAGCGCTCGAGAGCGATACCGGCGACGCCGCGCGCCTGGCAGCCGTGACCACATGTGTCGTCGAGGCCGAGAACTTCATCCTGAAGCTCTCGCGCTGAGCGGCGGGCTCAGAAGACAGGCAGAATGCATCCCTTGCGCCGCCGGACGGTTCAAACCGTTTTGGCGGCGCAAATGTTGACTGCCCCAGCGATTTGTTGGAAGTAAAATTCCGATCGTCCTTCATTCACGAAATTCGGAATTCACCACATGACCAAACTGACCATCGTCGCTTTCGACGGCACACGCTTTGACCTCAATGTCGACGAGGGATCCACCGTGATGGAAAATGCCGTCCGCAACTCCGTTCCGGGCATCGAGGCGGAGTGCGGCGGCGCGTGCGCCTGTGCCACCTGTCATGTCTATGTCGACGAGGAATGGACCGAACGGGTCGGCAGTCCCGAGGCAATGGAAGAAGACATGCTCGACTTCGCCTTCGATGTCCGCCCGAACTCGCGTCTCTCCTGTCAGATCAAGATGACGGGCGCTCTCGACGGGCTCGTCGTGCATGTTCCGGAACGTCAGGCCTGACGCCTGATTTCCTGCCGACGAAAGCCTCGCGATGTCCGCCGGACAGGGCCGCCCGATGACGGCCCTCAAAAAGATGCCCCGCTCAGCTGATGCAGCGAGCGAGGCAAGGCGGGCGCATCACCAACAGGCAAGGGAGGAAACGCCTGCGGCTTCAGGACGCGCCAGGAGAACACTTAGCGCATGCTTTAAAACAAATCCCGGCTGCGCCGCAGAGCGAATAAACCCGCCAGCGCAGGCATTTGAACCGATCTTTTCGAGATCCTCACCCGGTATTCAGCGAATCATCCGGTGTGCTTATCCCTGTAATCGATAGGAAAAACCTATTTCAGATTCTCGTAAAGTTCAAAGAGCGATGCGGCTGGACGATTCACAGATATAGTGGCTCTTTTCCCACAGTCGGTGCTCATCCGAGGGCCGAATCGCCGAAATTCACTCGAATCTGACCTATTGCCGGCTGTTTTGACGGCTGCGGTAGTAAAGCAGCCTTTGCAGCCGGTTTTGAAAGTTGATCGCTTCGATGCGGTCGAAACGCGCCTGATCGGCATCGTGCCGTTCGGTTTCCCGCGCCGTCACCTCGTTTGCCTTTTCCTGAAGGGCATCGCAATCTTTTGCCGACGGCAGCGAAAGGATCTGGCGCTCCATCTCCCGCGCATGCTGGCGAGCGATTTCGACGTGGCGGTTTTCGTGGCGGCGGATATCGGCCGCCAGGGTGTCCCAGATGACGGAAAGCTGCTTGTTGGCGTGCCGCCGGTCGCGCCAGCGCGGCAGGATGATCTCTGTATCGACCGTGACTTTGACGCCGGAAATATAGCAGCGCCCGTCCGCCTCGCTGTAGGTTGCGCTGCCGCCGAAGCGGATTCGCGTTGCGCCAGGATGGTGGCTGCTGGACCCCATGGCAAGCGGTCCGCGCTGGTTCAGCGCGGCATCGAGCTCGTCGGCTGTGCTGCCCATTATATCGAAATAGGAAATGGATTTGCGGGCTATGACTTCGGCATGGACCATGCCGGGCATGCAGAGCGCGAGCAGCAAGGCGCACGAAATACTGAACTTATAGGACGCAAGCGGCATTCGTGTCGCTACCATGTTGAACTTCCTGAAACCTTGCGGCATAGCCACTGTGAGCGCAATATCAAGTGCTCGGTTTTTTCATTTTCAATGGGATGGGACGGTTCGTGACTGAGCTCCGCAGCCAAACCTGGCATGTCGCGCATGGACGTAGCCTCGATGTCGGCCAGCAAAGCGTCATCATGGCCATCGTCAACGTGACGCCGGATTCCTTTTCCGATGGCGGGCATTACGAGGCCGTCGATGTGGCGGTCGCGCACGCATTGGCTTGTATAGATGAGGGGGCTGCCATCGTCGACATCGGCGGCGAATCGACGAAGCCCGGCGCGGCTGCCGTCAACGCCAGCGAGGAGCAGGGGCGGGTGCTGCCTGTCATCGAAGCCTTGCGCGGCAGAACCGACGCGCTGATCTCGGTCGACACCTATCGCGCAGACACGGCGCGGCTGGCAATCGGCGCCGGCGCGCATATCGTCAACGATGTCTTCGGCCTGCAGCGCGAGCCGGATATCGCCGGCGTGGCGGCACGGACGGGCGCCGGGCTTTGTATCATGCACACCGGACGCGACCGGCAGAAGTTGCCCGATGTGATCGACGATCAGATGCTGTTTCTCAGCCGATCGCTCGATATCGCCGCCGCGGCGGGCGTCCATAGGCAGAATATCGTTCTCGACCCCGGATTCGGCTTCGCCAAGGAGAGTGCCGATGAAAATCTGGAGCTGATGGCAAGGTTCAGCGCGCTGCTTCGCTTCGAGCTTCCCTTGCTGGTGGGGACATCGCGCAAGCGGTTCGTCGGCACCATAACGGGCCGCGACGCACCCGATCGGGATGTCGGGACGGCTGCGACCAATGCCATCCTGCGCCTGCAGGGGGCAGCTCTATTCCGCGTACACAATGTCGCAATCAACAGGGACGCGCTGGCGGTCGCGGATGCTATTCTCAAGACGCGCGCGAGACTTAAAGCATGATGCTCGAACCAAGGGAGCGGCTTTCTGGCCGCGTCGTGCCTGTTCGAAACGGAGAAACGCCATGAGCGCTGTGACTTACACCATTACCTTGCAGAATTGCGCCTTCTTTGCGCGCCATGGCGTGCATGACGAAGAGGAATTCCTCGGCCAGCGGTTCTTCGTCGATGCCGAGCTCGATGTGGATGCCGGCGATGCGTTGGAGCGCGATTCGATCGACGATACCGTCAATTACGGCGTTGCCTTCACCGTCATCGAGGAGATCGTCACGGGGCGGCGGCGTTATCTGATCGAAGCGCTGGCGCTGGACGTCGCCAAGGAATTGTGCCGTCGCTTTCCCAGTATCCGCCGCGCCAAGATCACGGTGCGAAAACCCAATGCCCCGGTTCCGGGTGTTCTCGATTATGTGCAGGTGAGCATTGAGCACTTTGCCTGAAAACGTAGCGGTGCGTACGACGCTCGGCCTGGGCGGCAATCTGGATAACCCCGTGCACGCGATGGCGCTCGCCTTGCGCATGCTGGAGGCGCGTGCCGATTGCCGGGTGGTTTCGGTGTCACGGCTTTACCGCACGCCGCCATGGGGCAAGACGGATCAATCCTTCTTCTACAATTCCTGCGCCGCCATCGATACCACGTTGACGCCGGAAGCCTTGCTGGACGTCTGCCTCGATATCGAGCGGCAGATGAAGCGGGTCCGGGTCGAGCGCTGGGGGCCGCGGACGATCGATATCGATGTTCTGACCTATGGTAATCTGGAGCGGGCCGAGCCGCTGCTGACGATCCCGCATCCTCGCATGACGGAACGCGGCTTCGTGCTGATGCCGCTTGCCGATTTCGCGGGCGATCTCATGGTGAAAGGCCGGACGATCGGGGACTGGTTGCAGGATGTCGATGTCGAGAGCATCGACGTTGCGGATGACAGCCGCGACTGGTGGCGAACAGCCTGAAATGGACCGCAAAATAAAAAGGCCGGCAAGATCGCCGGCCTTTCAATATTATATTACGGGTGGATGCCTGAAATCTACTGGATCGATCCGACGGCCATCTGGTCGACGTCGGCGCGCTTCAGCGTGACGCCGATGACCGGCACCATCTGCTCGCCGACCTTCACCGAAATGGTGACATTCATCGACTTGTTGTCCGAAAGACGCGCGATCATGGCGCCGTTCAGCTTCTGGCGGTTCAGTCCGAGAACGACGGTGCCGTCATTGACCGTGCCGGAGGTGACGTCGAGACCCTTGCCGGCCGCACCGTCCAAAAATTTCCCGCTATAGGAGCCGCCGCTCTGGGTGATTTCGGCCGACATCGGCTGCTGGAAGACGCCGACGCGGCAAGTGCCGTCGAGCTTGACACCCGCATTGCCGCCATCGGACGGCTTGCCCGTGAGGTTGCAGGTGAATTTCGTGCCCTTGTACTTGCCGGCCACGATTTCGCCGGGGCCGCTCCAGGCGCCGGAGATCGACTGGAAGAAGGCCTTGTCGCGGGGCGCCGCGTCGGCTGATTGCACCAAAACGCCGGTGGGGATCGTGGCGGCGGCAAGGCTGCTTACAAGAAGAAATCGACGCGAAAACATGGACATTCCCTAGCGAGGCGGAACCGTAAAACTGGTTTCCACTTTTGCCGCAGAATGGTTAATGCTTGGTTTCCGAGATGCTAAAACGCTGGATTTTCAGGTGATCACGCCGGATTGCGGCCGGTAACGTTCGGTGTGAGGTCGCCGGCGAAATCGGCAATGCCCGGTCGCTTGAGCGCCTTGAAGGGAAGCGGCCGGCAAAGATCCATCGCTGCAATTCCGATTCTGGCCGTCATCATGCCGTTGACGACGCCTTCGCCAAGGCGAGCGGAAAGCTTCGATGCCAGCCCGTGCCCGATCAATTGCTGGACGATACTGTCGCCGACGGCGATGGAGCCCGTAACGGCGAGATGGGCAAGCACATCGCGCATCAGCCTGACCATACCGAGCGCGCCGGGCCGGCCGCCATAGAGCTCCGCCATGGCCCGGACGAGTTTGGCCGCCTCGTACAGGACGTAGAGAATATCGACGAGCGCGCGAGGGCTGATGGCAGTGACAACCGAAACACGCTTCGAAGCGCCGAGAATGAGCGCCCGCGCGCGGCGGTCGAGCGGACCGAGAAGCTCGCGTTCCGCAAGGTCGATCAGCTGCGGCGCGTCGATGATATCGTCTTCCGCCGCCTTCAGCGTTGCGCGGCCCCTGGCCGTGTCCGGATTGGCTTCCAGCAGCGAGCAGAGGCGCTTGACCAGCGCTTTGGCGCGCGCCGGCCGGGTTTCGACCGCCGCGGACTCCGCCTCGGCCTTGATAGTCTGCACCGCCGCCAGCCGCATCATTCCGGCCGTTTCGCGAATGACGATCGCAAAGACGGCCAGAATGCCGACGGCCACGACCGCAAGAGCGGTATAACCAAGCCAGTCGGCCCGGCTGAACAGATTGCGGATGAGCTGATCCGTCCAGAGGCCGAAGGCGAGCGACACCAGAATTCCAAGCGCGCCGAGCGCTACCTTGCCAAAGGAAAATCCTTTGCGACGCGGCCTGACGACGGCATCGCCATCGAAATCGGCGCCGAGGGCCGGATTGATGAATGGATCCTCCTCATCGGACGCGAGCACGATATCGGTATCGAAACTTTGCGGTTTGCGTGCCGCCGGCGGGACGGGCTTGATATCTGCCGCTTTTCTGGAGGCGTCCGGCTCCACCGTAAAGGCAGCCGGACGGCGGGGGCTTTCGTGTGGCTGGTTGTCGGTCGCTTTCGTCATGCGAGACGGTCTCCGAACAGGAACTGCATGGCGCGGTCGAGGCGGATGTGCGGCACCGAGAGCTTGATGCCTCCACCGGTTTCGTCCAGCTCCGGCGGGCGGAACCGCACGACGTTCACCTCGGGCAGGTGGACCTTTGCTCCATCCGATTCAAGGGCTTCGAACAGCCAGCGCGGGTTTTCCGGGAGATCGCCCGGGAAGACCGCCGTCTTGCGATTGCCGTCGAAGGTCTCGCCGGCGATGGTCTCCTTGTCCATCGGCGTGCCGACGATGACGGGCAGCGTCTGCCCGTCGCGGGTCACGGTTGCCTCGCGGGTGGCGCGCACCGAGGCAATGGCCATGACCTCGATGCCGGCGCCCGCCATGCCGATGTGCTCTATGGCGCGCTCGACGAGGCGGCGGGTCAATGCCTCCAGCCGGTCATGGCTTTCGTGATGAAGGTGGTCGGCCTTGGTGGCGGCAACGAGCACGCGGTCGATGCGGCGGCCGAGCAGCGAGGACAGCAGCGAATTCGTGCCGGGGCGGAAGCAGGCCAGCACGTCCGTCAGCGCCCGTTCGAGATCCTGCACCGCCTCCGGGCCGCGATTGATGGCCTGAAGGGCGTCGACGAGGACGATCTGCCGGTCGAGGCGGGCGAAATGCTCGCGGAAGAAAGGTTTGACGACGACGGCTTTATAGGCCTCGTAGCGGCGCTCCATCATCGCCCACAACGAACCTTTGACCGCATTGCCTTCCGGCGGCAGCTTCAACGGCGCGAAGGTGAGAGCAGGCGAGCCATCGAGATCGCCCGGCAGGAGAAAGCGACCGGGCGGCAGCGTCGAGAGCGAACGTTCGTCGGATTTGCAGGCTTTCAAATAGTCGGCGAAGGCGGCGGCAAGGTCGCGCGCCTTCATTTCGTCGGCGGGCGCGGCAACATCGGCTTCCTCGGCCATCCCCAGCCAGCGACGCGAAAGTTCAGCGCGAATGCCGGTATTCGCGAGTGCCAGGGTTTCCTCGCTGAACGTGCGGAAATCCTTGGCGAGCAGCGGCAGGTCGAGCAGCCATTCGCCGGGATAGTCGACGATATCGATGGAGAGGCGACCCGGCGAAAACAGGCGGTTCCAGCCGCTCGCGCTCTGATAGTCCAGGGTGATGCGCAGTTCGGAGATGGCGCGCGTCGAATCCGGCCAGATGCGGTCCTTGACGAGCGCGCGAATGTGATCCTCATACTGAAAGCGCGGCACGGCGTCATCCGGCTGCGGCTCGAGGCGAACGGCGGAAACGCGGCCGGATTGCACCGGCTCGAACAGCGGCAGCCGACCGCCATTCAGAAGATTATGCACCAGGGAAGAGATGAAGACGGTCTTACCGGAACGGGAGAGGCCGGTAACGCCCAGACGAATCGTCGGATTGACGAGGCCGGCTGCGCGATCGGCGAGATTGTCAAAGGCGATCAGGGCGTCGTCGGTAAAAGAGGTCAGGCTTGGGGGCAAGGCGGGATCCCTGGATGGCAGCGTGACCGTGAATATAGGGATCGAAACTCGCTCCGAAAAGATGAACGGAAACGGAGCCGCAATCTGGGCGAGGGGCGCTGGTCGCCCGGATTTCGCAAAATATCCTATTCGGTGACGAAGTCGGTCAGAACCCAGCCCGACGGCGTCGAGTCGACGACGGCAAGCCCGGCCGTCGGAAATCCGCGCGGGAGAGCGCCGGCCAGGGCCTCGCGTCCGATCAGGGCTGCGAGCGTCTGCTCGATGATCGGATTGTGTCCGACCAGCATCACGGAGTCCTGGTCGGTCTGGCCGGCAATGAGCGACAGGTAAATTTCGAGCGTGCCGTTGTACATGGCATCGACGAAGCGGAATTCCGTTTCCGGCGTCACCGCGCGTCGCATGGCTTCCGCGGTCTGGCGGCAGCGCAGGGCCGTGGACGAAATGACGAGGTCGGGCTTGTAGCCTTTGTCGACGGCTTCGTCGGCGACGATCTCGGCAGCGGCATAGCCGTTATCGTTCAGGGGACGGTCGAAATCTCTCTGGCCGGGGGCGGCCTGCTGGGCCTCGGCGTGACGCAGCAGATAGATCCTGGAGGGCGGCGGCGAAATGCTGGTCATGGCGAAATTCCGGAGCTCGATTTCCCTCATGACGTAGCGTTTGTTCGCATGTGCCGTCAACTGCGGCGCGACCCGCCCGGATGGCGGAATGATCCGCCCTCACGCGAAGGTTACGGAAGCAATGAAACCGGCCGTGGCGAAGAAATGATGAAAAAATAGACGCTTAGCCGAATTTTATGACAAATTTAAAAATCAGTTGACAGCATCTATTTGGCTTGAATCGGTCCTATCGGTTGGGATATACAGCCCAGCCATATGAGATGTTCTTCAGGAGAATCGCGTTGAGTGAGAAGATCGATCTTAGCAATTATGTGCCCTCGGAAGACGAGGAGTTCATGAATTTGAATCAGCGGGCCTATTTCCGAGCGAAGCTGATCGCATGGAAAAACGACATCTTGAGAGAAGCGCGCGAAACCCTGGACCATCTGGCAGAAGAAAGCGCAAATCATCCCGATCTCGCCGACCGTGCTTCCTCGGAAACGGACAGAGCCATCGAACTTCGGGCTCGCGACCGCCAGCGTAAACTCATTTCCAAAATCGATGCCGCATTGCAGCGTATAGAAGATGGTACTTACGGCTATTGTGAAGAGACCGGTGAGCCGATCGGCCTGAAGCGCCTGGATGCCCGTCCGATCGCAACCCTGTCGATCGAAGCGCAGGAACGCCACGAGCGCCGGGAAAAAGTTTATCGCGACGAATAGGCAAACGGCTGGCTGCGGCCGGGCTTAAAAATAAAAGGCACGACGGATATCTTCGTCGTGCCTTTTTGATTTTCGGCGCTTCGGGCCACGCGTTATTTGTCGCGGCTGACGCTCATTTCCCCGAAAATACGGGCGACCTCCTGCTGGAGGGCGCTGTCGCTGCCGGTCAACGGCGCAAGTTCGGGCTCGACGCGCTTCGCCGGTCCCGGGGTCTGCGATGGCGATGGTGCCGCGCCCGGTTGCTGCTGCACCTGCCGCGGCGCCGGCGCATTCGGAATGATCCGTTCGGCCGTCAGGTTCTTCGACATTTCTGCTTCCAGTACGCGCTGGAATTCGTTGCCGGACTCGGCCGCGCGCTGAGGCGCAACAGCAGGCTCGACGGGCAGCGCGCGAGCAGGGGCAGGCTGCTGCTGTGGCAGGACGACATGGCGGGCGGCGTCCAGTATGTCGGCGGCTTCGGCCTCGCTGATGGTCACGGCAGATTGAGGAGCCGGTTGCGGCGGCTTGACGGCAGCCGCTCGCGGGGGCTCGACCGCGGGAGATGCCGGAGACGGTTCCGGCGCAGGTGCGGCAACGGCCGTTTCGATGCGCCGAGGGGTTTCGATCTTGTCTTCCGCGGCGGGGCGAGGCTGTGCGAGGGCTACGGGAGGAGCGTCGAGCTCGGCTGCCTTCTGCGGCAGGGGCTGCCGGCTTTCGTATGCCACGGGAATTTCGGCCGGCGTCGCGGTCGTGCCCGTGCGGGTGGCATCGGAAATGCCTGCTTCGATGACGATGTCGGTCGGGCCGCCGATCATGATCAGGTGCTCGATCCCGTCGCGGCGCACGAGCACGAGACGGCGGCGGGCATCCACAGCCGCGGCATCCAGCACCTGCAGACGGGGCTGCCGGTTCTTGCCGCCGCGCACGAAAGGAGAGGGTGCCCGGCTTCGCAAAATCCACAGGATGCCGATCAGCACGAGCAGGGCGATGCCAACTCCACCGGCTGCGAGAAAGAAACGGCTGCCATAGGCTCCGGCGATGTCGTCCAACATGTCGAATTACTCCGTATTTGTCCCGATGTCGCGGCCTACGCGCAATTATGGCGGGTAGTTGCTTTGACTTTGCCCCTCATCTGCGGCGATCATATGAACAGGTTTGCGCCGGAGACAAGATGCGATTGCTGTCCGTTGCGCTCCATTGCCTGTGAATTCAAGCCTTTCTGGCCCGGCAAAGCTTTTTGCCGGTGACGCAAATTGATAAAGAAGATTCGAAAGGTCCGACTCCTGCGATCCTTACCGTGTATGACATGTCGCGAGGGAGAACGGCTGATACGAGGGGTTTATGACGAAGCAGCGTCCGTCAGACGAGTATAGCGTGCCGCTGGTGGATCGCGGAGTTCGCTCGGGAACCGTGCTGCGCATCATCCTGCTTGCGCTCGTTCTCGTGGCGGCGGCGGCTGCCTTCGTCGTCTTCAAGAGCCAGCTCGACAATGAAGCGGTGCTTGGCGGCCTCGGCATTCTCGCCATGGTCGGCATCTTTTTCCTGGTTTCATCGATCATCGGCTTTGTCGAGGTCATGCCGCAGCCGCAATCCGACAGTCTGGCGCGCTCGTTTCTCAACAGCCATCCGGACGGAACGCTGATCACCGACGAAAAGGGGCGCATCGTCTATGCCAACGCCGCCTATGGCCGGCTCACCGGCGCCGCCAAGGCGACGGAGGTGCAGTCGCTCGAGATGCTGCTGTCGCGAAACCGCGAATCCAACGAGGCTCTTTACCGTCTTGCCAACGGCCTGCGCGACGGCAAGGAGGGATCGGAGGAATTCCGCCTGCTGAAGCCCTTGGGTCCTTTCAACGGGATCGGCCAGGGAGCCCACTGGTATCGCCTGAAGGCGCGAGTGCTGTCGCCAGAGCAGGATAGCAACAAAGCGCTGCACATCTGGCAGATCACCGACATCACCTCCGAGCGAGACGATCAGGAGCGCTTCTTCAAGGAGTTGCAGAACGCGATCGACTATCTCGACCATGCTCCGGCCGGTTTCTTTTCCGCCGGCCGCAAGGGCGAGATTTTCTATCTCAATGCGACGCTTGCCGAATGGCTTGGTTTCGACCTGACGAAATTCGTGCCGGGCTCGATGACGATAGGCGATCTCGTCGCCGGCGAAGGGCTGGCGCTCATCCAGTCCGTCCAGGCCGAGCCCGGACTCAAGAAGACGGTGACGCTCGATCTCGATCTGCGCCGCGCCAACGGGCAAAGCCTGCCGGTCCAGATCGTCCACAGCGTCACGTCGATGCGCGACGGCGCTCCCGGCGAGAGTCGTACCATCGTCCTGACCCGTCAGAACGGTGCCGACACGGAGCAGTCGGCTTCCGCAGCCGCAATGCGGTTCAGCCGCTTCTTCAATAATACGCCGATGGCGATTGCTTCCGTCGATGGCAATGGACGCATTCTGCGGACCAACGCCCCGTTCCTGAAGCTCTTTTCGGATCTGGTGTCGCGCGACGATATCGAACGGGGCGCCGCCCTCGAAACCATCGTCAACGAAAGCGACCGGTCGCGATTGCAGCAAGCGCTGGCCGCCGCCAAGGACCGGCAAGGCGACATTCCGCCGATCGACTCCCGCAATCCCAAGGACGACACCCGGCATTTCCGCTTCTACATCAATGCGGTCATCGACCAGACCGACGAGGCGCCCGAGGAGGCCGCCATCGTCTATGCCGTCGAGGTGACGGAGCAGAAGGCGCTCGAGACGCAGATGGCGCAGACGCAGAAGCTCAATGCGGTCGGCACGCTCGCCGGCGGCATCGCCCACGACTTCAACAACGTGCTGACCGCGATCCTTTTGTCGTCCGACCATCTGCTGCTGCAGGCGCGTCCTTCCGATGCCAGCTTCGCGGACCTGATGGAAATAAAGCGCAACGCCAATCGCGCGGCGGTGCTGGTGCGGCAGCTGCTCGCCTTCTCGCGCAAGCAGACCATGCGCCCGACGATCCTCAATCTGACCGACGTGATCGGCGACCTGCGCATGTTGGTGGACCGTCTGCTCTCGGGCACACACGTCAAGCTCGATGTCGATTACGGCCGCGATCTCTGGCCGGTCAAGACCGATCTGTCTCAGTTCGAGCAGGTGCTGATCAATCTTTGCGTCAACGCGCGCGACGCCATGCCTGGCGGCGGCATACTGACGCTGCGGACGCGAAATCTGCTCGCGATGGACGTCAGCGCCTTCAACTATCCCTATCTGCCGCAGGAGGACATGGTTCTCGTCGAGGTCAGCGATACAGGGACGGGCATCGCGCCGGAGATCATGGACAAGATTTTCGAGCCCTTCTTCACGACCAAGGAAGTGGGCAAGGGCACCGGCCTCGGCCTTGCAATGGTCTATGGCATCATCAAGCAGTCCGGCGGCTACATCCAGCCGGAATCGGAAGTGGGCAAGGGAACGACCTTCCGCATCTTCCTGCCGCGGCACATTGTCGAGATGCCCGCCGTGGCGGAAGCGAAACCGGAAAGCCGGGACGTCGCTGCCATGGACCAGAGCGTTGGCGCAGTGGTCGCGCCGGACGAGCCGGCCGATCTTACCGGCAAGTCCGCGGTCGTGCTGCTGGTCGAGGACGAGGAGGCGGTACGTCGCGGCGGCAAGCGCATGCTGGAGACGCGCGGCTATACCGTTCACGAGGCCGGTTCCGGTGTGGAGGCGCTCGACATCATGGACGAACTCGACGGTCAGGTCGATGTTGTCGTCTCCGACGTCGTCATGCCGGAAATGGATGGGCCGACCCTGCTGCGGGAACTGCGCAAGAAATACCCGGATCTGAAGTTCATCTTCGTTTCGGGCTACGCCGAGGATGCCTTTGCCCGCAACCTGCCGGCCGATGCTCAGTTCGGCTTCCTGCCGAAACCGTTCTCGCTGAAACAGCTCGCCGTCGTCGTGCGCGAGACACTGGACAAGTAAGGATAAGCGGGCAGGGATCTTCATCCAACGCGAGTTTCCGGTCGCTATTGCGCGGTGCCGTATTCGGGTGATATCAACCGGGCATGATCGACCTTGCCACGCCCGCTTTCCGTATGTGGTGGCGCTCCTTCTAGGAGCGGCAGTCGTCATGTTTTGAAATCGACCCTGCCGCCGTGATCCGGCAGGCATGGTCCATTTCATTTTCCTTCCCGATTGCGGCGGCTCCTTTTACGGAGCAGCGAAATGTCTTTCCCTATCGATACCCGTCCCGTCATTCTGACGGGCGACCGGACCACCGGTCCTCTCCATCTCGGCCACTATGTCGGCTCGCTGAAAAGCCGCGTCGCGCTTCAGCATAGCCATCGGCAATTCCTGCTGCTGGCGGATACGCAGGCGCTGACCGACAATGCCCACGATCCCGAAAAGGTTCGTCGCAACGTTCTCGAAGTCGCCATCGATTACCTCGCCGTCGGTATCGACCCGGCATTGACGACGATCTGCGTTCAATCCGCCCTGCCGGCACTGGCGGAGCTGACGTTGCTCTATCTGAATTTCGTTACGGTCAGCCGGTTGGAGCGCAATCCGACGATCAAGACGGAGATCCAGATGCGTGGCTTCGAACGTGACGTGCCTGCCGGCTTTCTTTGCTATCCGGTTGCGCAAGCCGCCGATATCACCGCGTTCAAGGCGACGGTCGTGCCCGTCGGGGAGGATCAGGCGCCGTTGATCGAGCAGACCAATGAGATCGTCCGCCGCCTCAACCGGCAGATCGGGCGTGACGTCCTCGTCGAGGCTGCGGCCATGGTGCCGAGCGTCGGGCGCCTGCCGGGCGTCGACGGCAAGGCCAAGATGAGCAAATCCCAGGGCAATGCCATCCCGCTCTCGGCATCGCCGGAGGAAATACGTGATGCCGTGCGGCGCATGTATACCGATCCGGATCACCTGCGGGTCGGCGACCCGGGCAAGGTCGAAGGAAATGTCGTTTTCACCTATCTCGATGCCTTTTGCGAGGATCGAGGGCTGCTTGAGGAGATGAAAGCGCACTATCGCCGCGGCGGCCTCGGCGACGTCACCTTGAAGAGACATCTGGAAGACACCTTGCAGGCGCTGCTCGCACCGATCCGCGAGCGCCGTGCGCGCTACGCCGCCGAGCCGGATTACGTCATGGAAATCGTCCGTGACGGGACGCGCAAGGCGAAGGAACGGACGGAGGCGACATTTGCCGAACTGAGGAACGCTCTGGGTCTGTTTTCCCTGACCTGAAACAAAAAAGGCCGGGCGATCTTTTGAAGCGCCCGGCCTTTTTTCGCAAATGCGGCCCTGATTATTCCGCCAGGGCGACGGCGATTTCCGCAGCCAGGCGCGCATTGTTTTCGACAAGCGCGATATTGGTCTTGAGGCTGCGGCCTTCGGTGATATCGAAGATGGTGCTGAGCAGGTACGGCGTCACTGCCTTGCCGGACACTTCGTCGCGCTCGGCGCTGTCGATGGCGCGCTGGATATAGATTTCCATTTCCTCGCGCGGGATTTCGGCGGCTTCCGGAACCGGATTTGCAATGAGCATGCCACCGTCGATGCCGAGCTGTTCGCGCGTGGTCTGGAAGTTGGCGATAGCAGCGGGGCTGTTCAGCGTCAGCGGGCTCGCAAGGCCGGAAGAGCGCGACCAGAAGGCCGGGAATTCGGTGCTGTCATAGGTTACGACCGGAACGCCGCGCGTTTCCAGCACTTCGAGCGTCTTCGGAATATCGAGGATCGCCTTGGCGCCGGCGCAGACGACGATGACGCCGGTGCGGGAAAGCTCTTCGAGGTCGGCCGAAATATCGAAGCTCTCTTCAGCGCCGCGATGCACGCCGCCGATGCCGCCGGTGGCGAAAACCTTGATGCCGGCGCGTGCCGCGGCGATCATGGTGGCGGCAACCGTCGTTGCGCCGGTGCGGCGCTCGGCGATCGCAAAGGCGATGTCGGCGCGCGAAACCTTCATCGCGCCTTCCGTCTTCGCCAGCGCTTCCAGCTCTTCCGGCTCGAGCCCGATGTGCAGCGTACCGTGAATGACGGCGATGGTCGCCGGGACGGCGCCTTCCTGCCGGATGATTTCCTCGACGCTGCGGGCCATCTCGATATTGCCGGGATAGGGCATGCCGTGGGTGATGATGGTCGATTCCAATGCCACGACCGGCGCGCCGCGCAGCTTGGCGGCGGCGACTTCCTTCGAATAGGAGATCGGAAGCAGTGGCGAGATAGGCTGGGTCATTGTCGTTTCCAATTCACTGAAACAGTATACGCGTTTTGAACAGGCTTCATGACAGAATTTCGGCCTTGGGAACAAGGGCCAACGTCATCTTTAGCAGTTCGGCGGAGAGATTTTCTGCGGTCGCATAGGGAGATTGAACGGTGATCGCGGCAGCCGCTGCCCCGTGCCGCACGGCTTCGGCCAGATCGTGGCCGGCGAGCAAGGCGGAAAGGACGCCCGAGGCAAGCGAATCGCCCGCCCCGGTGACATCGGCGACATTATCGACGACAGGCGGTTGCAGGGTGACGACGGCATCGCGCGAAAAGGCGATCAGCTCGCGCTTGCCGCGGGTGATCACACCGTTGCGCAGGCCGAGCGCGCGCAAGGCGGTTACCCATTCGCGCGGGTCTTCCGGGCGGCTTTCGGTCAATGCGGCGGCTTCGGCTTCGTTGAGGAACAGATGGTCGATGGCGGCAAGGCTTGGCTTCAGCCGCACGACCTTTGCCGGCGAGATCGCAATGGCGGCGACGGGTTTGCCGCATATCGCGGCCTTTGCCGCGATTGCAGCCAAAGTCTCGGCCGGCAGATTGGCGTCGCAAAGAATGAGGTCCGCATCCTCGAAAGCGTCGCGAACGGCACGAATCGCCAGGCGCCTGGGAACGAACAGCTTGTAGAGCTCCATATCCGCAAGCGCGATCACGAGGTTGCCGTCGTGCTCGAGGATGGCGGTATAGCTTGGCGTCTTGCGGTCGAGGAAGACGAACGGCGTGTCGTCGATGCCGGCCTGGCTGGCGGCTTCGGCCACCATTTCGCCTGAAGGATCGCCCCCGCGTGGCGAAATCAGCCTGACGTCGAAACCCAGGCGGGAGAGATTTCGTGCCGCGTTGAAGCCGCCGCCGCCGGGCTCCTCGAACCAGGCCCCGGGGTTGCTGGCCCCTGGCGCCGTCTCGCCGAATATGCGGCCGCGCCGGTCGATGTGAGCGCCGCCGAGAACGAGAATCTTCTTCGCCATCTGCTTATCCTCGGCAATCGAAAAGACGAATCGGGCGGCGCGGCGCCATGCCCGAATTGATCGTCCCGGACGTGTAACTATCTGGGAAGAAAGGAGAAAACAAAAGTAGAACGGAAATCATTTTACCTTTTTCTTTCAATCGCTTGTTGTGCTCTTGCGATAATAGAACAAATAGAGTACAGAATTCTCATCGGCGGCGACATTGCTAGAGCGGCTCCAATAACCTAAAGGTGGATCGAATGTCTCAGAATTCTTTGCGGCTTGTAGAGGACAAATCGGTGGATAAAAGCAAGGCACTTGAAGCGGCACTCTCTCAAATTGAGCGGTCGTTCGGCAAGGGCTCGATCATGAAGCTCGGCTCTAACGAGAATGTGGTCGAAATCGAAACGGTTTCCACCGGCTCCCTGAGCCTCGATATCGCTCTCGGCATTGGCGGCTTGCCGAAGGGGCGCATCATCGAAATCTACGGGCCTGAAAGCTCGGGTAAGACGACACTGGCGCTGCAGACCATTGCGGAAGCCCAGAAGAAGGGCGGTATCTGCGCTTTCGTGGACGCGGAACATGCGCTCGATCCGGTCTATGCCCGCAAGCTCGGCGTCGATTTGCAGAACCTCTTGATCTCGCAGCCGGATACCGGCGAGCAGGCGCTTGAAATCACCGACACGCTGGTTCGCTCCGGCGCCGTCGACGTTCTCGTGGTCGATTCCGTCGCGGCATTGACGCCACGCGCCGAAATCGAAGGTGAGATGGGTGACAGCCTGCCGGGCCTGCAGGCCCGCCTGATGAGCCAGGCGCTGCGCAAGCTCACGGCTTCGATTTCGAAGTCCAAGACCATGGTGATCTTCATCAACCAGATCCGTATGAAGATCGGCGTCATGTTCGGCTCGCCGGAAACGACGACGGGCGGCAATGCGCTGAAATTCTATGCTTCGGTTCGCCTTGACATCCGCCGCATCGGCGCCGTCAAGGAGCGGGAAGAGGTGATCGGCAACCAGACCCGCGTCAAGGTCGTCAAGAACAAGATGGCGCCGCCCTTCAAGCAGGTCGAGTTCGATATCATGTATGGCGAAGGCGTTTCCAAGACCGGTGAGCTGGTCGATCTCGGCGTCAAGGCCGGCATCGTCGAAAAGTCCGGTGCCTGGTTCTCCTATAACAGCCAGCGCCTCGGCCAGGGCCGCGAGAATGCGAAGATCTTCCTGCGCGATAATCCGGATCTTTCCCGCGAGATCGAATTGTCGCTGCGTCAGAATGCCGGTCTCATTGCCGATCGCTTTCTGCAGAATGGCGGCCCGGATGCCGATGATGGCGACGCTTCCGGAGAATAATGATTTCCGGAAAGCAATGACCGGCTTGAGATGAGACTAAAAAACCGAAACCGGCTGCATTGTCCAAGGGATGTGCGGCCGGTTTTGTTCGTGCGGCTGGACAGCGCCCGGAGCGAACGATAAAAGCCACTGACTTTGACGCAAGTTGCCGAGCGCAGGACTGAAGGGCCCCATATGAGCGGTGTGAATGAAATCCGGTCGACCTTTCTCGACTATTTTAAGAAAAACGGCCACGAGATCGTGCCGTCGAGCCCGCTCGTACCGCGCAACGATCCGACATTGATGTTCACCAATGCCGGGATGGTGCAGTTCAAGAACGTCTTCACCGGCCTGGAGCAGCGTCCCTATACGACGGCCTCGACGGCGCAGAAATGCGTGCGCGCCGGCGGCAAGCACAACGACCTCGACAATGTCGGCTATACCGCGCGTCACCACACCTTCTTCGAGATGCTCGGCAACTTCTCCTTTGGCGACTATTTCAAAGAGCGCGCCATCGAGCTTGCCTGGAACCTGATCACCAAGGAATTCGGCCTCGATGCCAAACGCCTGCTGGTCACGGTCTATCACACCGACGACGACGCCTTTAACCTGTGGAAGAAGATCGCCGGCCTCTCCGACGACCGGATCATCCGCATCGCGACCAGCGACAATTTCTGGGCGATGGGCGATACCGGCCCCTGCGGTCCCTGTTCGGAAATCTTCTACGATCACGGCGATCATATCTGGGGCGGCCCTCCCGGGTCTCCGGAAGAAGACGGCGACCGTTTCATCGAGATCTGGAATCTCGTCTTCATGCAGTTCGAGCAGATCACCAAGGAACAGCGCGTCGACCTGCCGCGCCCGTCGATCGACACCGGCATGGGCCTCGAGCGCGTTGCCGCCGTGCTGCAAGGCAAGCACGACAACTACGATATCGACCTGTTCCGCGCGCTGATCGAAGCTTCGGAAGAAGCGACGGGCGTCAAGGCCGAGGGCGAGCATCGCGCCAGCCATCGCGTCATCGCCGACCATCTGCGTTCCTCCGCCTTCCTGATCGCCGATGGCGTGCTGCCGTCGAACGAAGGCCGCGGTTACGTGCTTCGCCGCATCATGCGCCGCGCCATGCGCCACGCGCAGCTGCTCGGCGCCAAGGAACCGCTGATGTGGAAGCTGCTGCCGGCGCTGATCCAGCAGATGGGCCGTGCCTATCCGGAGCTGGTGCGCGCCGAAGCGCTGACCTCCGAGACGCTGAAGCTCGAGGAAACCCGTTTCCGCAAGACGCTGGAACGCGGCCTGTCCCTGCTCAACGATGCCACTTCGGACCTGCACAAGGGCGACAGCCTGGACGGCGAAACCGCGTTCAAGCTCTATGACACCTATGGCTTCCCGCTCGACCTGACTCAGGACGCGCTGCGCGCCCGCGGCATCGGCGTCGACATTTCAAGCTTTACGGATGCCATGGAGCGCCAGAAGGCCGAGGCGCGCTCACACTGGACCGGCTCCGGCGACAAGGCGACCGAGACCATCTGGTTCGAGCTCAAGGAAAAGCTGGGCGCGACCGAATTCCTCGGCTACGACACGGAAACGGCCGAAGGCGTCATTCAGGCGATTGTCAGGGATGGCGTTGCCGTCGATAGCGCCGCTGCCGGCGACAAGGTGCAGATCGTCGTCAACCAGACGCCATTCTATGGCGAATCCGGTGGTCAGATGGGCGATACCGGCGTCATTTCCAGCGACAACGGCAAGCTGACGGTCGGCGATACCCAGAAGAAGGGCGAAGGCCTTTTCGTTCACAGCTCGGAAGTGTCCGAAGGCAAGATCAAGGTCGGCGATGCCGTCGTGCTGACGGTCGATCATAACAGGCGCTCGCGCCTGCGCGCCAATCACTCCGCCACTCACCTGCTGCATGAGGCCCTGCGCGAAGTGCTGGGCACCCATGTCGCGCAGAAGGGGTCGCTGGTCGCGCCCGAGCGTCTGCGTTTCGACGTCTCGCATCCGAAGCCGATGACGGCCGAGGAGCTCAAAGTCGTCGAGGAGATGGCAAACGAGATTATCCTGCAGAATTCGCCCGTGACGACACGGCTGATGAGTGTCGACGATGCCATCGCGGAAGGCGCAATGGCGCTGTTCGGCGAGAAGTATGGCGATGAAGTCCGCGTGGTGTCGATGGGACAGGGTGTTCGCGGCATCAAGTCTGGCAAGCCTTATTCGGTCGAGCTCTGCGGCGGTACGCATGTCACCGCTACGGGACAGATCGGCCTCGTGCGCATTCTCGGCGAAAGTGCCGTCGGCGCCGGCGTGCGCCGTATCGAAGCCGTGACCGGCGAATCCGCGCTTGGCTATCTTGCGGAACAGGACGAGCGTGTGAAAAACCTCGCCTCGACGCTGAAGGTTCAGCCGGCTGATGTCGTCTCGCGCGTCGAAGCCTTGATGGACGAGCGCCGCAAGCTGGAACGCGAATTGGCCGATGCCAAGCGCAAGCTTGCGATGGGTGGTGGTCAGGGCGGCTCGGCCGATGCGATCCGTGACGTCAATGGCGTCAAGTTCCTCGGCAAGGCCATTTCCGGCGTCGATCCCAAGGACCTCAAAGGCTTGGCCGATGAAGCCAAGGCAGGCCTTGGCTCCGGTGTCGTTGCGCTGATCGGCGTTTCGGAAGACGGCAAGGCAAGCGCCGTCGTCGCCGTGACGGAAGATCTGGTCGGCCGCTTCAGCGCCGTCGATCTCGTGCGTGTCGCTTCGGCTGCGCTCGGTGGCAAGGGCGGCGGCGGCCGTCCCGACATGGCCCAGGCCGGCGGCCCGGATGGCGCCAAGGCCGATGAGGCGATCGAGGCGATTGCTGCGGCACTCGCTTAAGGATTGTGGTTCTGCTAAGTTGGGCCATTGGCCCAACTTTCAGCAGCGGCGCAGGAGCTTTGTGAAAGTGATATTTTACCGCTCGCGCTCATCTGTTATTCAAGGACTACTCTTTGTTTTTGGGGGGGCGCCTTTATGGCGTTCTTTGCGTACCTAGGCTATTACACCGAAGGTTTGGGCAGCTATCTTCTTTTTATCGGGATTTCGGGTGCTCTGCTATTTCTGATGTTGGTGCCCGTTTATGTATCCAAGGCTCTTGGCAGGCGCCTGGCGTTTGATTTTTCCCCCGAAGGCCTTATCGCCTCAGACGTTGCGAGGGAACGTATTCCCTGGAGCGACATCGTCGGTGCAAAGGTTCAATACTTCAAAAAGGGAGAGGGCGTGAGGCTGGAGATCCGGGAAGATAAAGCAAGGCAACTGAAGACGAGTTGGTTGGCAAAGATCAACAGACCGTTCTATGGCGCTTCCGAGTTCTACGTCAGCCAGGGAGGCACCACGCTCTACGCTTACCAGCTGGCTGAGCTCATCAACCATCGGGGCGTTTCCGAGCCTACTGAATAGTTTCCCATTCATCTCAACTCCGCAGGATTTGTCAAATCGGGTTATGGTCTTGTCGGGCCGATCGATTTGCAAGGGGTTTGACATGAATGGCGGAACGGCGTGGACGCTTTACGAGACCCGGCTGCGGCGGGTTTCGGCCTATATCCACGAGCATCTGGATGAAGAGCTCGATATGGAAAAGCTCGCCGAAATCGCCTGCATGTCCAGCTATCACTGGCACAGGATCTATCGGGCGATCTATGGCGAGACGGCGGCGGCGACCGTCAAGCGGCTCCGGCTGCATCGTGCCGCCGGCGATCTCGTCAACACCCGCCTATCCGTCAGCGACATTGCAAAGCGGTCGGGCTATCCCAACCTCCAGTCGTTCAATCGCATTTTCAGATCCGTCTACGGCATGCCGCCGGCACGATATCGGAAAGAGGGAAGCCACACGATCTTCGAACCCAGCACCCAGGGAAGGATTACGGTCATGTTCGACGTTACGCTTCGCACCATTTCCCCGATGTCACTGATCGGTGTCGCCCATCGCGGCTCCTACATGCAGATCGGCCAGGCTTTCGAAACGCTCTTCGGCACCATCTTTGCTCGCGGCCTTGCCGGGCCCGATATGCGCATGATCGGCATCTATCTCGACGATCCCGATGTCGTGGACGTGGATAAGCTGCGCTCCTACGCCTGCGTCACTGACGATGAGGCCGTCGCTGTGGATGCTCCTCTGGAGCGGCGCTCGCTCGAAGGCGGCGAGTATGCCGTGCTGCGCCACAAGGGCCCTTACGCAAACATGCACAAAGCCTATCAATGGCTCTATGCGCAATGGCTGCCGGCTTCCGGGCGCCAGCTGCGCGATACCGTCATGTTCGAGGATTACATCAACAATCCGCGCCACGTATCACCTACGGAGCTATTGACCGATATCTATATGCCGCTGAAATAGCGGCATGTCATCTCGGTTGAGGATTTTACTCTAATATCCTGTAATTTCAGGAATTAGCCGGCTTCGGCATGGCCGCATTGTCGATCTCGTTGCCGCGGCGGTAGGCGTCGCGGTCGCTGACCCGGCTCCAATAATCGATGAAGGCCGGCCGTTTTTCGATCGTCCCGAAATTGAGGCCGTAGCCGACATGCGAACCGACATAGACGTCGGCGGCGGTAAAGCGATCACCGGCGATGAACGGCGCGGTGGTGACGGCGTGCTCCATGGCATCGAGCACGTTTGCGAAGCTGCCGCAGCCGGCCATGCGCAGGCGTTCCGGCGGAACTTCGAAGCCGAGGGCGCGATTGGTGATCGCCATCTCGAAAGGTCCGGCTGCAAAGAACATCCAGCGGAAGTAGCGGCCGCGCTCGGCCGCCGTCGGGGCAAGTCCTGCCTGCGGAAAGGTCTCGGCCAGATAGGCGCAGATGGCAGCACCTTCGGTGACGACGGTATCGCCGTGCCTGATGGCCGGCACCTTGCCCATCGGATTGACGGCAAGATATTCCGGGGCCTTCATCGTCGTGCCGTAATCGAGATATTCGGTGCGGTAGGGCTGGCCGATCTCCTCCAGCATCCAGCGGGCGATGCGTCCGCGCGACATCGGATTGGTATAGAAAACGAGTTCCTCGGTCATTTCTCTCTCCCTTTTGTTGCGCGCATTGTCGCCATTCGTTTGTCGCCTCGGCAAGATTCCGGGCAAAAGAAAACCCGGCGCTAAGGCCGGATTTTCGTATCTCTCCATGTCGACAAGGCTCAGGCGGCCATGGCCTTCTTGAGGTTCTCGTCGATCTTGTCGAGGAAGGCGGTGGTCGAGAGCCACGGCTGATCGGGGCCGATGAGCAGCGCCAGATCCTTGGTCATGAAGCCGGCTTCGACGGTATCGACGCAGACCTTTTCGAGCGTCGAGGCGAACTTCGCGAGTTCGGCATTGTCGTCGAGCTTGGCGCGGTGAGCGAGGCCGCGGGTCCAGGCGAAGATCGAGGCGATCGAGTTCGTCGAGGTTTCCTGACCCTTCTGGTGCTGGCGGTAGTGGCGGGTAACCGTGCCGTGCGCGGCTTCGGCTTCGACCGTCTTGCCGTCCGGCGTCAGGAGAACCGAGGTCATCAGGCCGAGCGAGCCGAAGCCCTGGGCAACCGTGTCGGACTGGACGTCGCCGTCGTAGTTCTTGCAGGCCCAGACGTAGCCGCCGGACCACTTCAGGGCGGAGGCGACCATGTCGTCGATCAGGCGGTGTTCGTAGGTGATGCCGGCTTCGTCGAACTGAGCCTTGAACTCGTTCTGGTAGACTTCTTCGAAGATGTCCTTGAAGCGGCCGTCATAGGCCTTGAGGATGGTGTTCTTCGTCGACAGGTAGACCGGCCACTTGCGCATCAGGCCGTACATCATCGAAGCGCGAGCGAATTCGCGGATCGACTCGTCGAGGTTGTACATGGCCATGGCAACGCCGGCGCCCGGAGCGTTGAAGACTTCCTTTTCGATGACCTGGCCGTCTTCGCCGACGAACTTGATGGTCAGCTTGCCCTTGCCGGGGAATTTGAAGTCGGTGGCGCGATACTGGTCGCCGAAAGCGTGGCGGCCGACGACGATCGGCTTGGTCCAGCCCGGAACCAGGCGCGGCACGTTCTTGCAGATGATCGGCTCGCGGAAGATGACGCCGCCGAGGATGTTGCGGATCGTGCCGTTCGGGCTCTTCCACATCTGCTTGAGGTTGAATTCCTTGACGCGGTCTTCGTCCGGCGTGATCGTCGCGCACTTGATGCCGACGCCGTGCTTCTTGATGGCGTTGGCGGCATCGATGGTGACCTGGTCGTTGGTCGCGTCGCGGTTTTCGACAGAAAGGTCGTAATAGTCGATATCGATATCGAGGTAGGGGTAGATCAGTTTGTCTTTGATAAACTGCCAGATGATGCGAGTCATTTCGTCGCCATCGAGATCGGCAACGGGGTTAGCGACCTTGATCTTCTTCATACTTCTGCCTCGTTTAAGCTGATGGGACCGGATGGTCCTGTGGTGAATGTGAAGTCCCGAGCGCTATAACACCGCAAGCCCCGAACGCAAAGCCGATAGAGCCTCCGGCATCGCGTTTTTGATCATTCGTGACATCGGCCGCTTTTTGCGATCGGGCCATTGCCAAAGCGACCGATGGGACTAATGTCGCGCAAGTTTTGCCTGTAGCCACGGAATCACGTCATGCAGAAATACGCCGCAGCCGCACTTGCCTTCACGCTCTTTCAGATCCCGTTCGGCGCGCAGGTGGCGTTGGCGGCCGATGCGACCACGCCGGTCAAGGCCATCATGGACGCGACCGTTTCCAACTGGGCGGGCGGCGACAGCGACTGGCAGGATATTTTCGACGAGAGCAAGCTCAAGGATATCTACAGCAAGGATTTCGCGGCGAAATACGAGGCTGCAGCGCAATTTCCCGCGGCCGACGAGGATGGCATCTCGCCATTCGACTATGATGTCATCGTCAACGCGCAGGACGCCTGTCCGCTGGAGGATGTGAAGATTGCCGCCCAGCCGCCCAAGGATAATGTGACCGAGGTGCTGGCAACCTTCAAGAAGTCCACCTGCATGGGCTCCGATGCCGATTACCAGAAGGTGACGACCGTGCGCTTCGAGGTCATCGAGGAGGATGGAAGGCCCGTCGTCGACGATATCGTCACGAATGACGACAACGGCAATCCAAGCTCGCTGAAGAGCGTGATGCAGGATCTCGTCAAACAGCAGCAGCAGCAACCGGCTGACCAGACCCAGCAGCCGTCGGATCAGCAGAAGCCGGCCAATCCGCAGTAAATCGGATGCGGCTCGTTCTGCGGTTCCTGCGTAAAAACCTTGCCGATCGGCCGGTGTCTCGCTATTGCGACCCGTAATTGGCGCGAGTGGGTTCGCGCGCGGAGATCAGGGCATCATGGCAGGCACCAACAGCGAACGTCCACTTCTGGCCGAGGGGCCGGCCATCATTCTGGTCGAGCCGCAGATGGGCGAGAATATCGGCATGGTGGCGCGCGCCATGGCGAATTTCGGGCTTGTCGAGCTTCGCCTGGTCAATCCGCGTGACGGCTGGCCGAACGAAAGGGCGCAGGCGACCGCTTCGAAGGCGGATCACATCATCGAGGCGACGAAGGTCTACGAGACGCTGGAACAGGCGATAGCCGATCTCAATTTCGTCTATGCGACGACGGCGCGCGAGCGTGACGGCTACAAGCCGGTGCGTTCTCCGGTCGTCGCGGCCGAGACGCTTCGCGCCCGGTTCAAGGCGGGCGAGGGTAGCGGCATTCTTTTCGGGCGCGAGCGCTGGGGCTTGACCAACGAGGAGGTGGCGCTGGCCGACGAGATCGTCACCTTTCCCGTCAATCCGGCTTTCGCCTCCTTGAACATCGCCCAGGCCGTTCTGCTGATGTCCTATGAATGGATGAAATCGGGTATGGAGGATCTGGGTGCCGTGCCGTTCCAGGCGATCGAGCAGCGGCCCTCTACGAAGGAACAGCTTTTCGGCCTGTTCGACCAGTTGGAGGAGGCGCTGGATGCCCGCAATTATTTCCATCCAGCCGGGAAAAAGCCGAAAATGGTCGACAATCTCCGGGCTGTCCTCTCGCGCCGCGCGTTCACCGAACAGGAAATCAGCGTCTTGCGCGGGGTGATTTCGTCTCTCGACCGCTTCACACGAAAATCGCCCCGCGGCAGCGGCTCGCATCCCAGGCCCTCCAAAGCTCCCAAGGAAACCACGAGCGATGACAGCAACGGCGAATGAGCTGAAACCGGTCCTCGTGTTCGATTCCGGGATCGGTGGCCTGACCGTGCTGCGCGAAGCGCGGGTGCTGATGCCGGAGCGCGGTTTCATCTATATTGCCGACGATGCCGGCTTTCCCTATGGCGGCTGGGAAGAACAAGCGCTGAAGGAACGCATCGTCGACATCTTCGTCAAGCTGCTGGCACAATACGATCCGGAAGTCTGCATCATCGCCTGCAACACGGCCTTCACGCTTGTCGGCGCCGACCTGCGTGCCGCTTTTCCGCAGATGACGTTTGTGGGGACTGTGCCGGCGATCAAGCCGGCGGCGGAGCGAACGCGCTCCGGCCTGGTCTCCGTGCTGGCGACTCCGGGCACCGTCAAGCGCGCCTATACGCGTGATTTAATTCAGTCCTTCGCCACGCAATGTCATGTTCGGCTGGTGGGATCGGAAAATCTGGCGCGGCTGGCGGAGGCCTATATCCGCGGCGATGCGATCGCGGACGAGGCTGTCATGACGGAGATCGATCAGTGCTTCGTCGAGTTGGATGGCCGCAAGACCGATATCGTCGTGCTCGCCTGCACGCATTATCCCTTCATGGCCAATATTTTCCGCAGGCTCGCGCCATGGCCGGTCGATTGGCTCGATCCGGCCGAGGCGATCGCAAGACGGGCGCGCAGCCTGGTGCCGCAGGTGGCCGATGCCGTTCATCCCGACAATTTCGACTTCGCTGTCTTTACCTCCGGTGCGCCGGATTTTCCCACCCGGCGGCTGATGCAGGGTTTTGGACTCAAGGCTTGATGAATGACTGATAAGATTTCATTGCGTAAACTCGATCTCGCGGACATGCCGGCGGCTGCGGTCGTCCATCGCGCTTCCTTCAACGAGCGGCTGCCGACGCTTGCCGGGCTTCACACGCCGGAAGAGGATGTCGGCTTCTGGAGCGCTGCCGTCTATAAGGATTGCCAGGTCTGGGGCGCGGAAGAGGGCGGCCGCCTTGTCGGCGTCATAGCCTTTCTCGAAGATTGGATCGATCAGCTCTACGTTCTGCCCGAGGCGCAGCGGCGTGGTATCGGCACCCGCCTGCTCGATGTCGCCAAATCGGTCTATCCGGTCCTTTCGCTCTGGACATTCAAGAGAAACGTGCCGGCGCGCCGCTTTTACGAGAAGCATGGCTTCTTCGTGGTTGACGAGTCGGACGGGGCAGGCAATGAGGAGAAGGAGCCGGATGTGCTTTACAAATGGGAAGCACGCCTGCATCGGATGTGATGCGCGGTCTGACCGAGCGGCGGGATATTGGGAGCTCGATAGTTGATGTCTTTTGAGAACGATTGCTGTGTTGTTGTCGAGGGAAGCCATGCGTCTGCGTGAGTGCCATAACTTTCATGATTTTCGCCTGCTTGCGAAAAAGCGTCTTCCCGGTCCGATCTTCAACTATATCGACGGCGCAGCCGACGATGAGGTGACGCTACGGCGAAACACGTCGAGCTTCGAAAGCTGCGATCTCGTTCCCAACGTCCTGCGCGGGGTCAGCGAGATCGACATGTCTGTCACCGTCATGGGACAAAAGCTCGCAACGCCCTTCTATTGCTCGCCGACGGCTCTGCAGCGGCTATTCCATCATCAGGGCGAGAACGCGGTTGCCGCCGCAGCGGCCTCACTCGGCACGATGTTCGGCGTCTCCTCGCTCGGCACCGTCAGCCTTGAGGAAATTCGCAAGAAGCACGAGGGGCCGCAGGTCTATCAGTTCTATTTCCATAAGGATCGCGGGCTGAACCGGGCGATGATGGAGCGGGCGAAGGAAGCCGGCGTCAACGTGATGATGCTGACGGTCGACAGCATCACCGGCGGCAATCGCGAGCGCGATCTTCGCACCGGATTTTCCATTCCGTTCAAGCTCAATCTCGCGGGCGTCACCCAGTTCGCCATCAAGCCGGCCTGGGCGCTGAACTATGTGACGCACGAGAAATTCCGCCTGCCGCAACTCGACGAGCATGTGGACATGAGCGGCGGCGCCATGTCGATCGGCAAGTATTTCACAGAGATGCTCGATCCGTCGATGAACTGGAACGACGTCGCCGAGATGGTGAAGCATTGGGACGGGCAGTTTTGCCTCAAGGGCATCATGTCCGTCGAGGATGCCAAGCGCGCCGTCGATATCGGATGCACCGGCATCGTGCTTTCGAACCATGGCGGCCGACAATTGGACGGCTCGCGTTCCGCGTTCGACCAGCTGGCGGAGATCGTCGATGCCGTCGGCCACCGCATCGACGTGATGATGGATGGCGGCGTCCAGCGCGGCACGCATGTGCTGAAGGCGCTGTCGCTCGGCGCCAAGGCCGTCGGTCTCGGCCGCTTCTATCTCTATCCGCTGGCCGCTGCCGGTCAGGCGGGCGTGGAGCGGGCGCTGAAGCATCTGCGCACCGAAGTCGAGCGCGACATGAAGCTGATGGGCTGCACCTCGGTCAGCCAGCTTTCGCGGGCCAATCTGCGGTTCCGCTGACATCTGCAATCGCCTGTGGGTTTTTTCAATCCACGGGCGCGAAGCTTGGAAATCTTTGCTAGACGGAGGCGCGTCCTTTCAGAAAGATGGGGCGTATCCACGTTTGATTCTTGCTCATAGGGGAAGTGCATTGCAGGTCGGAATCGACATGGGAACGGCGTCCGGCGGGACCAGCGCCCAGCTCGATATCGAGGAGCTGCTGGCGACGCGTCTCCTGGTGCAGGGCAATTCCGGCTCCGGCAAATCGCATCTCCTGCGGCGGCTGCTGGAGCAGTCTGCGCAGTGGGTGCAGCAGGTCATCATCGATCCAGAAGGCGATTTCGTCACGCTGGCCGACAAGTTCGGACACGTCGTCGTTGATGGCGAGCGGACGGAAGCCGAGCTTGCCGGCATCGCCAACCGTATCCGCCAGCATCGCGTCTCCTGCGTGCTGACGCTGGAAGGGCTCGATATCGAGCAGCAGATGCGCGCTGCTGCCGCCTTTTTGAACGGCATGTTCGATGCCGATCGCGAATTCTGGTATCCGGTGCTGGTCGTGGTCGACGAGGCGCAGATGTTCGCGCCTTCGGTTGGCGGCGACGTCTCGGAAGACGCGCGCAAGATGTCGCTCGGCGCCATGACCAATCTGATGTGCCGCGGCCGAAAGCGCGGCCTTGCCGGCGTCATCGCCACGCAGCGCCTGGCGAAGCTCGCCAAGAACGTTGCGGCGGAGGCCTCCAACTTCCTGATGGGCCGCACTTTCCTCGATATCGACATGGCCCGCGCCGCCGATCTTCTCGGCATGGACCGCAGGCAGGCGGAAATGTTCCGCGACCTGAAGCGCGGTAATTTCGTCGCGCTCGGGCCAGCACTCTCGCGTCGGCCGCTGCCGATCACCATCGGCGCGGTGGAGACCTCGGCGCGTTCCTCCAGCCCGAAGCTGATGCCGCTGCCGGATGCGCCGCAGGACGTCGAAGATCTGATCTTCACGCCGGACCCCGAGGAATTCACGCGGGCTGTTGTTCGTCGCACGACGCCGGCGCCGCGCCCGACGACCGATATTCTGGCCGAGCTTTCCCGTTCCGTGCCGGCAGCAAGCCCAGCGCCCGCGGAGCCTAAGGCCAGTCAGCCGGAACTGTCGAGCGAGGATCGCGAGGCAAGGGTGAATGCCGTGCTCTCCGAAATTCTCGACGATCCGGCTTCCGGTTTCCGGACGGATTCGGTGCTCTATCAGGAGTTTCTCGTGCGGCTGCGCATGCGCCGCGTTCCGGGCGCTCCTATGAGCCTGTCCGAATTTCGCCGTCGCGTCGCGATTGCCCGTTCCGGTGCCGACGAGGAGGTCATGGCGACGGACCAGTGGGCAACGGCGCTCTCGCTTTCCTCCAGCGTTACCGACGACCTCCAAGGCGTCTTCCTGATGCTGGCGAAGGCGGCCATCAGCGGCGAGCCGTGCCCGTCCGACGCCCGCATTGCCCGCGCCTACGGCACCCATTCGGCCAGACGCGCCCGGCGGCTTCTCAGCTATTTCGAGGAACAGGGCAGCGTCGTCGTTCATACGGATTTTTCCGGCAAGCGGATCGTTGCCTTCCCGGATATGGGTTCTCAGACAGCACCAGGCGACGCCAATGCCCCCGATCTGGACGGCGGCGAGCAGGCGGCGGCGGAATAGCTGCGCAGTTGATCCGTATCCCGGATACGCCTATATTGCCTCCATAGGAGATGGCTTCATGGCGGCGCGTGATAGAATCCAGCGATACAGAAAGACCGGCGGAGCTTCCGACCTCGTGAGGGTGGAAGTTCTGGTTCCGGCGGCCCGCCGCGATGACATCCTCTCGCAAGCGGCGGAAATGCGAGCCGAATATCGTCAGCGAAAAGAACGTCTTCAGGAAGACATAGAAGAGGCGGTTGGTCGCTACGGGGTTCGTCTTCTTGACAATATAGATTTGGACCGGCTGCCCGATTTAGCGCAGAAGGCGAAGGTGATCGCCAACGCTTTGATCGAACGTGGCGATGCGCGTGCCTTTGCCATGGGGTGCCGCATGCTTGATGAAATCGGGTGATGGGCAATGGCGCTGACGAAACTGCAAAGAGAAAGCATGAGCTTATGCCGTTATTGCCAGAGGTGCCGGAGGAATGGCGCGGCGAACATACTTCTTGAAGCCGAGATTCTCTTCGATACCGCTGTTGACATTTTCATGACGACCCCTTAGAGACCGCCCCAACGCCGGGCAGAAATGTCCGGTGTTTCATTTGACATGTCCCGTGGCTTCGTCCGTTCGCTAACGTGAGAAGCCTGTCAGAGCTCGAAAACGGAGTTCAGAGGAGGGCGTGTTTCCTTCGCGGTCCGGCAACGGGTCGCCCAACACTTTGAAAGGAAATGCGATGAGCAAGCGCGAATCGTCCAAGTACAAAATTGACCGCCGCATGGGCGAAAACATCTGGGGCCGTCCGAAGTCCCCGGTCAACCGCCGCGAATATGGCCCGGGCCAGCACGGCCAGCGCCGCAAGGGCAAGCTTTCCGACTTCGGCGTGCAGCTGCGCGCCAAGCAGAAGCTGAAGGGCTACTACGGCGACCTGCGTGAAAAGCAGTTCCGCGCCACCTTCGACGAAGCCAACCGCCGCAAGGGCGACACCTCGGAAAACCTGATCGGCCTGCTCGAATCGCGCCTCGACGCGATCGTGTACCGCGCCAAGTTCGTTCCGACCGTCTTCGCTGCCCGTCAGTTCGTCAACCACGGCCACGTCACGGTCAACGGCGTTCGCGTCAACATCGGTTCGTACCGCTGCAAGGCTGGCGACGTTATCGAAGTTCGCGAAAAGTCCAAGCAGCTCGTAACGGTTTTGGAATCGGTTTCGCTCGCCGAGCGCGACGTTCCGGACTACATCGAAGTCGACCACAACAAGATGGTTGCGACCTTCGCTCGCGTTCCGTCGCTTGCCGACGTGCCTTACGCCGTCGTCATGGAACCGCATCTGGTCGTCGAATTCTATTCGCGTTAATAAGCGGATAACTTTCTTGATGAATGAAAAGCCGCTCGGTTCGAGCGGCTTTTTTGTCTTTGGAGCGCCTCATGACGGATTTGCAGGCCATTCTCGACGGCATTTATGCCGAGCTTTTGCCGCGCATCGGCGAGGGCAAGGTTGCGGACTACATTCCGGAACTGGCAAAGGTCGATCCGAAGCAGTTCGGCATGGCCATCGCCACGGCGGACGGCGATCTCCATAGCATCGGCGATGCCGCCGTTCCCTTTTCCATCCAGAGTATTTCCAAGGTCTTCATGCTGACGCTGGCGCTCGGCAAGGTCGGGGAAAGCCTCTGGAAGCGCGTGGGCCGCGAGCCGTCCGGTACGGCCTTCAACTCCATCGTCCAGCTGGAGCGGGAGGAGGGCATACCGCGCAATCCCTTCATCAATGCGGGTGCGATCGCCGTCAGCGATGTCGTGCTGGCGGGACACGAGCCGCGCGAGGCTATCGGCGAATTGCTGCGCTTCGTGCGCTATGTTGCCGATGACGAGACGATCAGCATCGACGACAAGGTCGCGCGCTCGGAGACCCAGACGGGCTACCGCAATTTCGCGCTCGCTAATTTCATGCGCGCCTATGGCAATATCCACCATCCGGTCGAGCATGTGCTCGGCGTCTATTTCCATCAATGCGCGCTGTCGATGAGCTGCCGGCAGCTTGCCAAGGCGGGGCTTTATCTCGCCGCGCGCGGCAGCAACCCGATAACGGGACACTCCGTCGTCTCGCCGAAGCGGGCGCGGCGCATCAATGCGCTGATGCTCACCTGCGGCCACTACGACGGCTCTGGCGATTTCGCCTATCATGTCGGCCTGCCGGGCAAGAGCGGCGTCGGCGGCGGCATTCTGGCCGTGGCGCCGGGCATCGGCTCGATCGCCGTCTGGTCGCCGGGCCTCAATAAGGTCGGCAATTCGCAGCTCGGCGCGGTGGCGCTGGAAATGCTTGCGGCGCGCACGGGCTGGTCGGTGTTCGGCGATTGACACGGTGTCTTCTCGCCTTGCTTTCTGCTATCAGCGTGGCGAGATAAGACAGTGCCGCCCGCGCTGCGGGGCAGGCAGCGAATGCAGTCGCACTTTGGATTTTGCGCATGTCGTTATGCGCCGGGGATGACGGGATGAATATCGCAACGACGGTGAAGGACGAAATCGACATCGAGGCCGAAGATGGCGGCTCTGCCGTGCATCCGATGTTTTCCGACGCGCCGCGTTCCGTTTCCTTCAACAAGCTGCGCAAGCGCCTGCTGCGGCAGGTGCGCCAGGCAATGGAAGACTTCCAGATGCTGAAGGGACAGAAGCGCTGGCTCGTCGGCCTTTCCGGAGGCAAGGATTCCTACGGTCTGCTGTCGCTGCTGCTCGACCTGAAATGGCGCGGTCTGCTGCCCGTGGAACTGATCGCCTGCAATCTCGATCAGGGCCAGCCGAACTTTCCGAAGCATATCCTGCCCGAATATCTGACGAAGATCGGCGTTACGCATCGCATCGAATATCGCGACACCTATTCCATCGTGAAGGAGAAGGTGCCCGAGGGCGCGACCTATTGCTCGCTCTGTTCGCGCCTGCGCCGCGGCAATCTCTATCGCATCGCCCGCGAGGAGGGTTGCGAGGCGCTCGTGCTCGGGCACCATCGCGAGGATATTCTCGAAACCTTTTTCATGAACTTCTTCCATGGCGGCCGGCTGGCCTCCATGCCGGCGAAGCTTCTCAACGACGAGGGCGATCTGATGGTGCTGCGCCCGCTTGCCTATGCGGCGGAGGACGATCTCGCGAAATTTGCCGCCGCCATGCAGTTTCCAATCATTCCGTGCGATCTTTGCGGCTCGCAGGATGGGCTGCAGCGCAACGCCATGAAGGACATGCTTGGCGATATCGAGCGGCGCATGCCGGGTCGCAAGGATACGATGCTGCGCGCGCTGGCGCATGTAAATCCGTCGCATCTGCTCGATCCGAAGCTGTTTGATTTCGCGGCGCTGATGACCGGGAAATCTTCGGGCGACACGGCGTAAATTCAGCGCTTTTGCCACACCTGCGTCATCGAATCGGGCATAAGAGGGGCCTTCCCAAAGCAGAGGCTTCCAATGACTTTCTCCGATACAGATTTCGATCACTTGATGACGATCGTGTTCGAAGCGGCGGCGCGGGAAATCCTGCCGCGATTTCGCAATCTGGACGCTGACGACATATCGGAAAAAACCTCGGCCGTCGACCTCGTCACACAGGCCGACCTTTTGGCGGAGCAGCATATCACGTCGGCGCTGAAGGCGCGTTTCCCGACTGCTCTTATCGTGGGTGAAGAGGCCTATGAAGCCGACAGGTCCGTCGTGCCGGCCCTGGCCGATGCGGAGCTGGGCTTCATCATCGATCCGGTCGATGGCACGTTCAATTTTGCAGCTGGCCTGCCGGTATTCGGGACGATGGTTGGCGTCGTCGCCAACGGCGAGACGATCGCCAGCATCATTCACGATCCCGTGCTGGGCGACACAGTGACCGCCATGAAGGGCTCGGGAACGTTCCTGCGCCGGAAGACCGGCCAGGTGCGGCGGCTTTCCGTCGCCGCCGCCGCTCCTTTGAAGGAGATGACGGGTTCTATATCCTGGGCTCATATGGATGAGCCGGACAGGTCGCGCATCTGCAGCAATCTGTCGAAGACGCGGATCGCTTTCTCGCTCAATTGCTCGGCTTACGAATATTGGATGGCAGCCTCGGGCAAATGGCATTTCATCGGCCATTCCAAGCTGATGCCGTGGGATCATCTTGCCGGCGTCCTGGCACATCAGGAGGCCGGCGGCTATACCGCCAAATTCGATGGTGCGCCCTACAGGCCGGGCGAAACCGGAGGCGGCATTATCTCTGCGCCGGATGAGGATAGCTGGCGGATGATCCGTCGCGAGATCATCGGCGCCTGACAGAAAAGGAAGAAGCATGACATCGCTCGTTGACGTTACGACCCTCGCTCATGTGCTGCGCCGCGCGGCACAGACGGAGATCCTGCCGCGTTTCCGCAGGCTCGGCAGCGACGATGTCCGCGCCAAGAGCGAGGCGACCGATCTGGTGACGGAGGCCGACGAGCGTGCGGAGCGCATGGTCAAGGCGGAGGTTTCGCGGTTGTGGCCCGAGGCGCTGTTCATCGGCGAGGAATCGGTTGCCGCCGACCCGGCCTTGCTGAAGAAGCTGGCGGATGCCGATCTTGCCATTATCGTCGATCCGGTTGACGGCACGTTCAATTTCGCCGCCGGAATTCCGGCCTTCGGTGTCATGGCCTCCGTCGTGTCCAAGGGCGAGACGGTCGCCGGCATCATCTTCGATCCGATGGGCGACGACTGGGTGCTGGCGGAGCGTGGCAGCGGCGCGTGGCTGCGCCGGCCGGATGGCGAGACGCTGCGTCTCAACGTAAGCCAGTCGGTCGCGCTGGAAGAACTGGTTGGCATGGCAGCCACCGGCTATTTGCCCAAGGAGAAGCGCGCCGAGATCATGGGCAATCTCGCCAAGGTGCGCTACACGACGAGCTATCGCTGCGCGGCTCACGAGTACCGCACGCTCGCGGGCGGCTATGTGCACTATCTGATGTACAATAAGCTGATGCCGTGGGATCACCTGGCGGGAGCGCTGATTTCCCAGGAAGCCGGCGCCTATGTCCGCCGTTTCGACAGCTCGCCCTATCTGCCGCATCATCTGGATGGCGGCCTGCTGGTTGCCGTCGACAAGGATACCTGGGAGCTGCTCCGGCGCGAGGTCTTCACGCTTTAAGGCGGCCCGCGCGATGCCATAGTCGGCGCGGCCACTTGGAAAGTGGCAACGGGAAGGCTATCTTCCTAGCAACAGGCGGGAACCCTGGTGGGCGCCCGCTGCCGGGATGAGAGTCGATGTCCGAAACAAGCCGCAAGCTGACCACGATCTTTTGCGCCGACGTGCAGGATTACTCGCGCCTGATGGGGAAGGACGAGGAGGGGACGCTATCGACCCTTCGCCGCTATCGCGACGCGATGAAACGGTTGATCGAGGCGCATGGCGGCCGGGTCGTCAACACCTGGGGCGATGGGGTCTTCGCCGAATTTCCAAGCGTCGTCGAGGCGGTGCGCGCGGCAATCGACACCCAGAACGAGCTTGCCGGCTATAATGCGGCAAGCGATCCCGGCAAGCAGATGCTCTTCCGCATCGGCCTCAATCTCGGGGATGTAATTGCCGACGGCAACGATCTGTATGGTGACGGCGTCAATATCGCCGCGCGTCTTCAGTCTCGCGCCGCTGCCGGCGGCATCGTCATTTCGAATACGGTCTACGATCAGGTCCGAAACAAGGTGGCGGTCGGATTCGATTTTCTCGGTCAGCTGGAAGTGAAGAATATCGAGGGCGGCGTGCCGAGCTATGCAGTGCGGATCGGCGGGGTGCAGGTCGTCGATACCGCCGCCGATTATCGCTCAGCGCCGGAGCCTGCCCCGGCGCGCGTGCCCGGCGTCGCGGCGCAGGAAGAGCCTGCCCTGCAGGACTGGCGGCGGAGCATCGGGATATCGCTTGTCGTCGTCATCGGCCTTGCTGCGCTCAACATGCTGACCTGGCACGGCGAATTCTGGGCAAAATGGCCGATACTCGCCATTCTTTGGGTCGCTGCGTTCCGCTTCGCGCGCAGCAGCAAGCAGGTCGATATCGGTATTGCCAGGATGGCGATCACCGGTGTCGGACTTGTGGCGATCAATCTTTTCACCTGGCATGGCACGCCCTGGGCGATCTGGCCCCTGCTGGGGTTGACGATCGCCGCGGCGCTGCGCTGGGTCAATCGCCCGCGCAGCGGCGCGTAAAAGGTTCGTCCCGCCGTTCAGACGTGACCCATGCCCGGCTCCAGCGTCGGCGTGTCGCCGGGATGGGTGAAGAGCTTGCCGCGTTCCGCCCAGAGGGTCGCCAGGATCGACAGCGCACCGAATATGGTAAAGCCGGCAATCAGCGGCTGAGCGGTGCCATCGAACATCTGGCCGACAATTCCGCCGAGCACGACGCCGCCGGTGGTGGAGATCGAGCTGGTGATGGCGGCTGCCGTACCGGCCAGATGTCCCATCGGCTCGAGGCTGATGGCCATGCAGTTGGTGGTGATGACGGCGAACATCATCAGCATCAAGGAAATCAGCACATAGATGAACGTGAAGCTCGGCTGGCCGGACATGCCGACGACGTACCCGACAGCGCCCAGCACGGTAAAGACGATCATGGCGGCGTGGGAAATGCGCCGCATGCCGAAGCTGCGGACGAAATAGCCGTTGGCGAACTGCGCTACGGCCGTACCGGCCGCCGTTGCCGCAAAGGCGATCGGGAACCAGTCGCCCAGACCGTAGACCTCGCCGAAAACCTGCTGCACCGAGACGATGTAGGCGCTGATGACGCCGGTATAGAGCGTCAGGCCGATCATGTAGCCGCAGGTGATGCGGTTGGTGAGCACGGTCTTGAAGCCGGACACGACGGAGGAGACCGAAAGCGGCAGGCGCTCCTCGGCGGGAAGCGTCTCCTTCATGCGGAAGAAGGCGACCAGGAAGAGGCCGGCGCTGGCGATGCCGAGCAGAATGAAAATCCACTGCCAGCTCGAATAGGCAACGATCATCTGGCCGACGAAGGGCGCGACCATCGGCATGATCATGAATACGATCATGACGTAGGACATGACACGCGCCATTTCACGCCCGCCGAAGCAATCGCGTACGATGGCAAGCGTGGTGATGCGGACGGCCGCGGCGCCAACCCCTTGCGCGAAGCGCAGTGCAAGCAGCGCGAACAGGCTGCCGCTCCATGCGGCCGCAAACAGCGTCACCGTGTAGAAGGCCAGACCGCCGAGCAGGATGTGCCGGCGGCCATAGGTGTCCGACAGGCTGCCGAAGAAGAGCTGGCAGATGCCGAAGCCGAGGAAATAGACGCCGATGACGAGCTGGGTGTCGTTCGGGTTGGCGACATGAAGCGACTGGCCGATATTCGGCAGCGCCGGCAGCATGCTGTCGATGCCCAGTGAAATGCTCGCCGTCATCAGTGCGATCATGATGATGAATTCGACGATGCCGAGGCCGATGCGGCTGGCTCCGGATTTTGCCGGTGTTTGTCCTTGAGGCGGGGTCATATGAATTTGCCTGTCAATGCAAAGCGAGGGACTGATCGGCGGGCGGTGGCGCATTGTGGGGCCGGAAGAGCCGCCCCTTTTCGGCGATCAGGACGAAAAAGACGCCGATGATGGAAACGGTGAAGTAGCCTATGACCATCGGCGTCGCAGTGCCGTTGTAAAACTGGCCGATGCAGGCGCCGATCGATGCTCCGCCGACCGTGCTCATGAAGCCAAGCACGGACGAGGCGGTGCCGGCAACGTGGCCGAGAGGCTCCATCGCGAGCGAATTGAAATTCGAACCGATCCAGCCGAACTGGAACATCGCCAGCGCGAAGAAGACCATGAACAGCGGGAAGGGCATCGGCGCCGGTCCGTAAAGCTGCACCAGCAGCCAACAGAAGGTTATGGCGACAAAGCCGAGCAGGGCCGTGTGCGACAGGCGCCGCATGCCGAACCTGCCGACGAACTGTGAATTGACGAACGACGACAGGGCCATGAACAGCGCGACACCGCCGAATGCCAGCGGCGTGTAGACGCCGAGGCCATAGATATTGTTGTAGATCTGCTGCGCCGAATTGATGAAGCCGAACAGCGCACCGAAAAGGAAGGTGCTGGCGATGGTATAGCAGAGCGCGACGCGATTGGTCAGAACCATCTTGAATCCGGACGCGACGGACCTGACGGTCAACGGACGTATGTTTTCCGGCTTCAGCGTTTCCGGAAGCCGGAAGTACATCCATATCCCCACGAGCGTCGCCATGGCGCCGATGAAGACGAAGATCATATGCCAGGTGCTGACCAGCATGATGATCTGGCCGCTGCCCGGCGCGATGACGGGGACGATCATGAAGACCATCATGATCAGCGACATCACCTCGGCCATCAGGCGGCCGCCGAAGACGTCGCGGACGATGGAAATGGTGATGACGCGGGTCGCCGCCGAGCCGAGGCCCTGGATGAAGCGCAGGGCAAGCAGGCCGGCGAAGGACGGTATCGTCGCGATGCCGAAAGCGGAGATGACGTAGATCGTGAGGCCGATCAGCAAGGGTATGCGACGGCCGAAGCGATCCGACAGGGGACCGTAGAAGAGCTGCGCCGCGCCGAAGCCGATCAGATAGGCCGTCACCACGTATTGGCGATGGTTCTCGTTCATAACGCCGAGACTGGAGCCGATCTGCTGCAGGGCAGGGAGCATGATGTCGATTGCGAGCGAATTGATCGCCATCAGAAAGGCCGCGAGTGCGATGAACTCACGTTTGCCCATGGGCAGCTGCCCATGAGACATAGCCTGGGATGTAGTCGTCACGGTTTTATTCCCATAAACATGTCAAGGCGCCGCCCGGCGGCAGCGCCTTATCGATCGAATTTAACTATGGAAACCGGACGAAAAGCCCGGTGACCGGTCAGGCGGCGCCGCGAACGCTGATGCCGTGCTCCTGGAGGTGCTGCTGCAACTCGCCCGCCTGGAACATCTCGCGCACGATATCGCAGCCGCCGATAAACTCGCCCTTTACATAAAGCTGCGGAATGGTCGGCCAGTTGGAATAGTCCTTGATACCCTGACGGATTTCAGCATCGGCAAGGACGTTGATGCCCTTGTAGTCGACACCGATGTAGTCGAGAATCTGGACCACCTGGCCGGAGAAACCACACTGCGGGAACTGGGGCGTGCCTTTCATGAAGAGAACGACGTCGTTGTTCTTAACTTCGTTTTCGATGAATTCGTGAATGCCGCTCATTGTCCGGTTCCTTTCACATGCGGGGTCAAGGTCCGCAGCGTTAAATCTGCTTCTTAAATAGCAAGCGACCGGCGGGATTTCCAGCCGCAAAACGTAGGCGTCGTCTTTTTCATCGCATGAATGGATTTCCGGCATCAGTGGTCAGGCAAGAGCGCGGAATCGGTCAATTAGTCGTATTTTTTGAACAGTGCGTTTTGAAAACGCGCCTTCAATTCGAAGGCTGAACAACACACATAAAATAAAAGCAAGGGACGATTAATATTAGGTTGCTATTCATTTTACAGGCGACCGGTATGTTTGTTAGAATCTATCGATTGATGCGATTTGGCGCGTATCGGTCCCTTGTGAACATTGCATTCGATTTTGAGGGAGCGGACACCATGAGCCACCATCATTATTCCGACGGGCAAGTTGGTGAAGAGCGGGAGTTTTACAGTTCGGAGGATACGAGCGAAGGCGAGCGGGAATATTACGAGCATGTCCGCACGCCAAAGCCTTCGGTTCTCAACAGCGCCGTAACCGTGAGCGCCATCGTGCTGATCCTGAGCATCGCCTTTGGCTACCGAGCTTCGACCGCTCCCACGCAGCAACCGACGACGCCCCCCATCGTCGAAAAGGTCATGACCGCGCCGCCTGCGGATTCTTGCGCCGAAATCTCGCCATATCCGGGCCGGGAATGCTGACTTATCCCGACGATCCGCCTTTCCGCGCCGATTCCAGATGTGCAGGTGCGTGATCTTATCTTTTTGTTTTCAGGATGATTTGGTAATGTGCTGCCATGAAAAAGCCGGCAGCCCATGGTCTTGCCGGTGCTCAAAATTCATCGATGTGCTGGCGCGCGCCGGGGACAGACCGCAATATGGATAATATCAAGAAGAGGGTGGTTCTCCACTTCCCTGGCTTCGAGCCGCTGGATGCTGCCGCGCATCGCGCCCGCTACGAGCGCTCGGCCCGCCAGAGCGCCGCCGTTTGGGATTTTTCCGCCTCTGTCGAAGGCTTGAAGAATTTCGGTCGGGCGCCCTATTTCGACGTCACTGCAAGCAGCGCGGATTGGCACACGCAAAGCCGCATTCATATCGTCGATCACAACGATCTGGTGGCCGGCCTCAACGGCAGGCCGTTCTTCGCGCGGCTGGTGCAGGGTTATCGCGCGGCTGCAAAGGTTGCCGTTACGGGCGGGATGTTCGGTTATTTCCGTTATGCTTGGCGCTTTGGCCTGTTCTTCGTCTTTCCTTTCCTTCTGATGTTCGTGGGCTTGCTCCTCAGCCTCGTGATCGCATTCGCGCCCCATATTCTCGGGCTGCCGGCCTGGAGCCATATCGGCAGCATCGCCCTGGCCATCGCCTTCTTTGTGTATGTCTTTCTACCGCAGGCCGAGAAGCTGCATACCTTGCACCTTTTCTCCGACTGGGAGATGGCCGTGGCGATGGCTGACTTGAACGGGCTTGGCGCGGAACAATGGCTGGAGGCGAGCGCCATCAGCGTGCGCCGGGCGCTGGACGAGCCGGGTGTCGACGAAATCGTCATTTCCTCTCACAGCATGGGCTCATCCGTCGCGACCCATGTAATCGGCCTGCTGCTCGAGCGGGAGCCGGACCTGCTGCAGGGCAAGCGCGTGGTGTTCATGACGCTTGGCAGCGCCATCCTGCAATGTGCCCTCATGAGGCCGGCGTCCGTACTGCGCTCGCGCGTCGGATCGATCGCGCGATGCAAGGAAATCTTCTGGCTCGACGTTCACTGTCTGACCGACGCAATCCATTTCTATAAGGCCAAGGTCGCCGCCGTTTGCGGCCATGCGGATGCCGAGCAGGCTTCGATCCTGTTCGTACGCTTCAAGCAGATGCTGTCTGCGCAACACTATGCCAAGATCAAGCGCGACTTCCTGCGGGTTCACCGGCAATATGTGCTCGGCCCCGATGTGAAGGCTTTTTTCGATTTCACGCTGATGACGGCCGGTCCGCTGCCGGCCTCGCATTTCGCGGAGTTCTCATCGAAGAAACTGCCGGAGCTGACGTTCAACTCCGGCGAGGAAATGCAGGCTTTCTCAATCGGGCGCTGAGGTCTGCAGCGCCAGGGCGTGCAGCACGCCGCCCATATTGCCCTTCAGGGCATCATAGACCATCTGGTGCTGCTGTACGCGGCTCTTGCCGCGGAAGGCTTCGGCGACGACTTCGGCAGCATAGTGATCGCCATCCCCGGCCAGGTCGCGAATCGTCACCTTGGCGCCTGGAATGCCAGCCTTGATCATGTCTTCAATGTCGCCGGGGTTCATGGGCATGAGTGGTGTACCTCGATCTATTCAGCGGCAGCGAGCGCGCTGCCGTCCATGAAGGCAGGAAACCACGATTCATGCGCCTCGCGCAACTGTTCAACCGGAAGCGTTAACAGGCCATCGATGGCCAAGACATCGCCGCCGACCGTTCCGAGCCGGCGGAACGGCACGCCGGCGCTTTCCGCGTTGATGCAAACGAAATCCGCGACATCGGCCGGAACGGCGATGACGTAACGGGCCTGATCTTCGCCGAAGAGCGCCGCATGGGGCAAGGTCCTGCACTCTTCGAGTGTGATGCGCAGCCCCTTGTTCGAAGCGATCGCCATTTCCGCCAGCGCCAGCGCCAGGCCGCCGGACGAAATGTCATGGCAGGCCGTGACCTGGCCGTTGCGAATGGCCGAGCGGACGAAATCGCCGTTGCGGCGTTCGGCGAAGAGATCGACCTCCGGAGCCGGGCCATCGATCGAGCCGAGGATGTCGCGGAGATAGATCGAGGAGCCGAGATGACTGCCGTCGAGGCCGATCATCAGCACATGGTCGCCTTCGGAGGCGGAGCCGATACGCGCCATCGTCTTCCAGTCCGGCAGAAGACCTACGCCGGCGATGGTGGGGGTCGGCAGGATCGCGACGCCATTGGTTTCGTTATAGAGCGAGACGTTGCCCGACACGATCGGGAAATCCAGTGCGCGGCAGGCTTCGCCGATGCCTTTGATGGCGCCGACGAACTGGCCCATGATTTCAGGCTTTTCAGGATTGCCGAAGTTCAGGTTGTCGGTCGCAGCCAGAGGTTCGGCGCCCGTTGCGGTGATGTTGCGCCAGCATTCCGCCACGGCCTGCTTGCCGCCTTCGAACGGATCGGCCTCGACATAGCGCGGGGTAACGTCGGACGAGAAGGCCAGCGCCTTGGTCGGATGACCCTCGACGCGAACCACGCCGGCATCGCCGCCGGGAAGCTGCAACGAATTGCCCTGGATCAGGGTGTCGTACTGTTCGTAAACCCAGCGGCGGCTGGACTGGTTGGCGGAGCCGACGAGCGTCAGCAGCGCCTGACCGTAATCCTCCGGGGCTGCCACCAGATCGGCGGGCAGCGCGGCGCGCTTGTCCGATTCCCGCCACGGACGGTCATATTCCGGAGCCTGATCGCCGAGATCCTTGATCGGCAGGTTGGCGACTTCCTCACCCTGATGGAGGACGCGGAAGCGCAGATCGTCCGTCGTCTTGCCGACGATGGCGAAATCCAGGCCCCATTTGACGAAGATCGCCTTGGCGACGGCTTCCTTTTCCGGCTGCAGCACCATGAGCATGCGCTCCTGGCTTTCCGACAGCATCATTTCGTAAGCGGTCATCCGCTCTTCGCGCACCGGCACCTTGTCGAGATCCAGCTCGATACCGAGATCGCCCTTGGCGCCCATTTCGACGGCGGAGCAGGTGAGGCCGGCGGCACCCATATCCTGGATGGCGATGACGGCACCCGTCTGCATCAACTCCAGGCAGGCTTCCAGCAGGCATTTTTCGGTGAAGGGGTCGCCGACCTGAACCGTCGGGCGCTTCTCCTCGATCGATTCATCGAACTCGGCGGAGGCCATGGTTGCGCCGCCGACACCGTCGCGACCGGTCTTTGCGCCGAGGTAGACGACCGGCAGGCCCACGCCCTTGGCTTCCGACAGGAAGATGGCGTTGGACTTGGCAAGGCCGGCCGCAAAGGCGTTGACCAGAATATTGCCATTATAGCGCGCGTCGAACTCCACTTCGCCGCCGACCGTCGGAACGCCGAAGGAATTGCCGTAGCCGCCAACGCCGGCGACGACGCCGGAGACGAGGTGACGGGTCTTCGGATGGTCCGGCTCGCCGAAACGCAGCGCGTTCATGGCGGCGACCGGTCGAGCACCCATGGTGAAGACGTCGCGCAGGATGCCGCCGACGCCGGTTGCGGCGCCCTGATAGGGCTCGATATAGGAGGGATGGTTGTGGCTCTCCATCTTGAAGACGACACAGTCGCCGTCATCGATGTCGACGACGCCGGCGTTCTCACCGGGACCCTGGATAACGCGCGATCCCTTGGTCGGCAGGGTGCGAAGCCACTTCTTGGAGGATTTGTACGAGCAATGTTCGTTCCACATGGCCGAGAAGATGCCGAGCTCGGTAAAGGTGGGCTCGCGGCCGATCAGATCCAGAATGCGCTGATATTCATCCGGCTTCAGGCCATGGGCGGCAATCAGGTCAGGGGTGATCTGGATCGAATTGGAAATGGTCATGGGCGCTCGAGTGTCCTTGCCTGTAAAGGGTTTGAAGGCCGGTCAGGGATCGGGGTCTCTTTAGCGCAAGTCTCCCTGTCGTGCGACAGGAAAATCACCGGCGTTCACAAGACGCCGGTCGTCAGCATGGGCGAATTGCGGGGTGCAGCCATCTTCGGCCGCGCCGCGATCGTCAGAATTTGTAACCGACCATGAGGCCGGCGCGCGTCATGCCGCCATTCGGGCCGTCGCAAAGATTGGCGTGCGACGAATGCGCGATCTGCGCCATCACGTTCCAATGATTGTCGAAATTGTAGCCGAGGCCGGCATATTCATGGAACAGGAGGCGACAGCCGAGCATCGGGCCGTGTTCCGTCCAGTCGTCGAGATTGCCGCTGTGAACCGTTCCGCCGAAGCCGACTTCGGTGAAGATGCCGTTGCTGTGCGTCAGTGTCCATGAAAGGCCGCCATAGACCTGCGTCGCGGAGCCCGCCGTGCCGATGGATGTTCCCAGATGAATGCGCGGATGCGTCAGCTGATCTTTCCAGTCTGCGGTCGGATTATAGCCGAACGGATTGAAAAGCACCTGCACGTCCGGAAATACGCCATTCTCATGATCGTATCCGCTCTGAATGGAGCCGCTCGCTCCAAAACGCAATTCATCGAAGATCTTGACGTCGGAGGCCACGGCAACCTTGTCCGCGGCCGTTGCAACGGATTGCCCTGCGACGAATATGAAACCGACTGCCAGAAAACTCGTAACGAAATGCTTGCTTAAACGACCTGCAAAAATGCTACCGGTAGCCATGCACTCCCCCTGGTATGGCGGGCGAATCTTATCCTATTGATAGAATGGCAGGCTGCCAGAAGTCGAGAAGGCCCGCCAGGAATTTCGGGGGGTAATTGTCGATAAATCGCGGGGATTGCTTAAATGTGACTATCGTATCCCGACGAGCCATTTTCGAGCAGACGGCGCAGGGTCATGAAGCCGTTTGCGACATCCTCCCGACATGGTGGCGATGAAAAGGCCACGCGCACGCGATGGTAGACTTTCTCGATCCTCGCCGCCTTGAACTCGTCCTCATCATCGATCAGCACGCCTTCCGTGAGGGCGGCATTCTTGAACGTGCCCGATAGCCAGGGTTCCGGCAGCTTCAGCCACAGGAACGGCAAATGCGGGTGCGAGTTGAATTCGAATCCCGACAGCGCCTCCCGCGCCAGTTGTTCGCGGGCCTTGATCTCCTCGACCGATTTGCGGCGCAGTTCCAGCGCATGGCCGCCAAGCACGAGCCGGGCGCAGGTTTCCGCCAGAATGAAAGGGAGGCCGCCCGTCGTCATCTTGTGCGTGACCTTGATGCGCTGCGCGAAATGCGGCGGGCAGGCGACCCAGCCGCCACGTACGCCCGCCGTCACCGACTTCGAGAGGCTGCTGACGACGAACGTCCGCTCCGGCGCGATGGCGGCCATCAGCGGGTTCGGGTCGCCGGTCATGCCGCCATAGAGGTCGTCCTCGATCAGCCAGACGCTATGCCGGCGCGCGATGGCGGCGATGGCCCGGCGTCTCGCCTCCGGCATCGTCACCAACGTCGGATTATGCGCCGTCGGCATCAGGAAGGCGAGGCGCGGATGCTGCTGCTGGCACAGGCGCTCGAAATCCTCCGGAATCATGCCGTATTCGTCGGAATCCACCAGGATCGAGCGGCGGCCGAGCAGGCGCGCCGCACGGCTGATCTGCGTATAAGTGAGGTTCTCGAAGACGATCTTGTCGCCGGGCGAGGTAACGGCCGAGATGACCGCGATCGCGGCGGCATGGGCGCCGAGCGTCGGCACGATCGTATCGATCGCCGGCTGCCAGCCGTTGCGGGCTAGCCAGATCTGCCCGGCCTGGAACCAGCTTGCCGGAAAATTGCGGGAATAGGAGGAGATTTCCGTCTGGTGCTCGCTGGCAATGTCAGCGAAGAGCCTGCCGATGATTTCGCCCTGGCCGATGTCGGGGGCGGCCGTCGTGTCGAAACGGATCTTGGCGTCCGGCGTATTCAGGCCGCGCGTGCCGGCAAGCGCCTGGGTGATCGGATCGACGAGTTCGATCTGCTTGCCGTTCGAACGTTCCAGGACGTAGGTGCCGCGGCCGACTTCCCCGGCCACGAGGCCGCGCTCGTGCACGAGTGCATAGGCCCTGCTCACAGTGCCGATGGTGACGCCGATGTCATAGGCAAGATTGCGCTGCGGCGGCAGCTTCGCTCCCGGCGGCAGAACGCCGTGCGTGATCGCGTTCTCGATGCTGTCGGCAACACGGATGTAGACCGGGCCGGTTCCGCTTGAAATGTCTGGGAGCCAATTTGTCATAATGACAATTTACTAGATTGTCCCCATCATGCTGTCAATACTATGAGGCAATTGTGTCGTTTGGCTCGATGCATCCCGATCACTTGACTATGCGAGCTTGAAAATGAGTACAATTGATACAATGTGTCCGACCGTAGACGAAAAAGCTGTTTCGACCGGCATGGGACGCACGGCGGCACGGCCAGGGCCGCATGCGATACGCAGGGTGTTGGCATTCTATCTGCGCTGGCGGGAAAAACGCGAGAGCCGCCGGGTTCTGCGGGACCTGACGGACGATCAACTGCTCGACATCGGCCTGACCCGTCGCGAAGCCATGACGGAATCCCGAAAGTCGTTCTTCTGGAATTGATGCGAAAGCGCGATACGGCAGCAGCCGGCTTCGACGCGGCCGAGTTATTCGATGCCGAGGATTGAACAGACGGCGTCCGCACGCTGCTCGACGCCGACCTTCGGCAGGATGTGAATCTCATAGCCGAGCCTCGGATAGACGGCGCATAACCGCTCATATTCAGCGACCGCCGCCGAAAAATCATGTCTCCGCTCATGATCGGCGGCATAGATTTCAGGCCATGGCGGCGTCAGGAAGACATGCCTGTTGTAGCGATGCAATCGGCCGAATGAAGCCAAGGCGGGTTCACCCGTCAGATGTTCGAGTGCCGAAGCGGCATCGATCAATCCCCTGTCGAAGAAAACGGTATCCGGAACGGACGCCGCTTCTTCGCGATCGGCAAGCGACATGGCGATGGCGCGGCGCGCAAAGGCCGCTGCGTCGACCCATGGCAGGGCCGCACCGTCGCCTGCCAATTCTTCGGTGACGATGCGCCGGCCCGGCTCCGCGACGACGTGATGGCCGCGGCGCTTGAGCGCCTCCAGCAAGGTGGATTTGCCGCCGCCGGAGCAGCCCGAAAGAATGACGAACCTGTCCATGACGATGATCTCTGCAATCGAGGGCGTGTCATAGGCCGGGTAGTGGCCTGCCGCCAAGGCGGAAGACCTCGGGCCGCCGGCCTGGAGCGGTTCAGCTCTTCATGAAATGGCGGAGCCGCTCTATCTCTTTGGTTTGACGCAATTCCGGATGGAAAATCGCTGTGCGCTCTTCCCGGGTTTGCTTTAGCTGCAGCTCTTCGAACCCGCCGCCCAGCGATTGACATCACCCGTGATGCGCCCGCCGGTGGCGCCGTTCATCATCGGGCCGAAGGCTTGCAATTGTGCGGGATTGCCTTCCGCTTGCACAACGAGCGACGGGCGGCCGGTCGGGTGCTTCTTGTCGACCAAGAGGATGCGCGGACGACCGGTGAAGGAGTTGAGCTCCGGAGAGAGCTGGTAACTGGCGAAGGCCGGGTCCGACGATTTGAACCAGCAGGCGCTGGCGCTGAGCATGATGCGCTCCATCGTCGACAGGGCGCTGTGATCGGTCGCCGTGATGCTCGGAGGGCGCGGGCCGCACGATGTCACCAGCAGCCCAAGCATCGCGACGGCAGCGGCGGAGTAAAATCCTGTCAGAAGGCGAGGGCGCATCGATCTCTTTCCAGTGAGGCGGTTAGAACTGTTCGGCCGAAGGTTGGCGGATTTCCCCCGGTACGCTGCTGTTTTACGCAAAGACGACGATTTTATGGTTCTGCTACTGGAGCGGCGATTATCAGGCTGCGACCACGCCGAGTGCAGAGGCGAACAGGCCCCGGCCATCGCTGCCGCCATGGGCCGCCTCGATGAGATTTTCCGGATGCGGCATCATGCCGAGCACGTTGCCCTTGGCGTTCATCACGCCGGCGATGTCGTTCACCGAGCCGTTCGGGTTCGTGCCTTCGGCGTAGCGGAAGACGACCTGGCCATTGCCTTCGATTGCCGTCAGCGTCTCGGCGTCGACGAAATAATTGCCGTCGTGGTGCGCGACCGGGCTGCGGATAACCTGGCCATTGGCGTAGGCAGCCGTGAAATCGGTGTCGGCATTGACGACTTCCAGCTTCACTTCGCGGCAAACGAACTTCAGCGAGGCATTGCGCATCAGCGCGCCGGGCAGCATGCCCGCTTCCAGCAGGATCTGGAAGCCGTTGCAGACGCCCAGCACCTTGACGCCCTTGTCTGCCTTGTCCCTGATTGCCTGCATGATCGGCATGCGGGCGGCAATCGCGCCGCAGCGCAGGTAATCGCCGTAGGAGAAGCCGCCGGGAATGACGATCAGGTCGACATCCGGAATCTCGGTCTCGGTCTGCCAGACGGTTACAGGCGCATGGCCGGAAATCTTGGTCAGCGCCGCGATCATGTCGCGATCGCGATTGAGGCCGGGGAGTTGGACGACTGCTGATTTCATGATTCTGGTCCCGCAAGAGGCTAGGGGTAATCGCCGGAATGTATTTCGTGAGCCATACCCCATTGCCTCAGGTAACGGAAGAATGGCGCGCGAAGGAGGACAATCAGTCGATCGAAATGCTGAAGTTCTCGATCACCGTATTGGCGAGAAGCTTTTCGCACATGGCTTTGAGGTCCGCTTCGGCCTTGCTCTTGTCGGTGCCTTCCAGCTCGAGATCGAAGACCTTGCCCTGGCGGACCTGATGGACGCCATCAAAGCCGAGCGCGCCGAGCGCGCCTTCGATTGCCTTGCCCTGCGGATCGAGAACGCCGTTCTTCAGCGTGACGGTTACACGAGCCTTGATCACGATTGTCCTTTCTGACCTTACTTGACGAGAACCGGGCCGGTGCCGCGCACGGGTTCGTTTTCGTTGATGATGCCGAGGCGGCGCGCCACTTCGGAATAGGCTTCCAGCAGTCCGCCCATGTCCCGGCGGAAGCGGTCCTTGTCCATCTTCTCGTGGGTTTCGATATCCCAGAGGCGGCAGGAGTCCGGCGAGATCTCGTCTGCGAGGATGATGCGCATCATGTCGCCTTCGAACAGTCGGCCGCATTCGATCTTGAAATCGACGAGCTGGATGCCGACGCCGAGGAAAAGACCGGTCATGAAATCGTTGACGCGGATGGCAAGCGCCATGATGTCGTCAAGTTCGGCCGGGTTCGCCCAGCCGAAGGCAGTGATGTGCTCTTCGGAGACCATCGGGTCTTCGAGCGCGTCGGACTTGTAGTAGAACTCGATGATCGAGCGCGGCAGCACCACGCCTTCCTCGATGCCGAGGCGCTTGGCGAGCGAGCCGGCGGCGACATTGCGCACGACGATCTCGAGCGGAATCATTTCCACTTCCTTGATCAGCTGCTCGCGCATGTTGAGGCGGCGGATGAAATGCGTGGGGATGCCGATCTTGTTCAGATGGCTGAAGATATATTCGCAGATGCGATTGTTCAGAACACCCTTGCCATCGATGACTTCGTGCTTCTTCTTGTTGAAGGCGGTAGCGTCGTCCTTGAAGAACTGGATCAGCGTGCCCGGCTCAGGCCCTTCGTAAAGGATCTTGGCCTTGCCCTCGTAAATACGGCGGCGACGGTTCATTGGTATTGTTCTCTGTCTTTGGCGCTCTCGGGATAGCGCAAGTGGATTACATGATGTGGGCGTCCCATAACGGATAAGAAGCGAATTCACAATCCGCCTGCGCCTCCTTCCTCGGAATTCCGGCCCTGGCGGGGCGCCAGGGCAAGAATCGGGATATTGTCATGACCTGTTCTACAGGCTTTTGTCTGACGATGGAATGAAGGTGCCGGATACTTCACAGGCTAGTGAGGCAAGGCAGTCGTTATCCATCGCCGCTGCCGACGCAGTTACGGCTTCAACTGGCTCAGGAACTTCGCGAAGACCATGGTGCCCTCGGGCCAGGGGCCGTGACCGGATTCGGCATTGATGTGCCCGGCTTCGCCGGCATCGATCAGCAACGAGCCCCAGCTGTTGGCAATATCGTCCGCGTGCTCATAGCTGCCGAAGGGGTCGTTGCGGCTGGCGATGGTGACGGACGGAAACGGCAGGGGATCGCGCGGGTAGGGGCCGAAGGTCATCAGATGCTTCGGCCGGATCTCGGGATTGGCGACATCCGGCGGCGCCACGAAGAAGGCGCCCGCCACCTTGTTGCGGAAATGCGGGATGGCATGGATCACCGAAGGCACGCCGAGCGAATGCGCGACGAGCACCACAGGCTTGTCCGAGGCGTTTACCTCTTCCGCGATGCGGGCGACCCAATCATCGCGCACGGGCTTCGACCATTCCGCCTGCTCCACGCGCCGCGCGGTCGAGAGCTTCTGCTCCCAGCGCGTCTGCCAGTGGTCGGGGCCGGAATTCGTGTAGCCGGGAATGATGAGAATATTTGCGTCGGAGGCTTTCATGATCGCGTCGATGTGGAAAAGGTGAGCCCAACTGTCAAGGGAAAAAGGCGACAAATGCGGCAAAATTTGCTAATATGGCCATTGCCGGTAGCGAATGACGATGTCGGCGCCCAATTTGCCGCCATCATCGCGACCCCTGCCGAGCAACACGGTTGAGGAGGAGAGCATTATGACGGCCTTTCACGTCATGGCGGGAGCGGACCATACTTTTAGCCGCCCGGCCATCCGCAAGATCGGTATTGCCGATCTCGTCGATGCCCTGAAGCTGGGGCTTGCTGATTTCAGCGAAAAGCCATCGCATTACGTGTTCCTGTGTCTGATGTATCCGATAGCGGGCATTGCGCTCGCGATCTGGAGCACGGACCAGAATCTGTTGCCGCTGCTGTTTCCATTGATGTCCGGCTTCGCCTTGCTGGGACCCATGGCCGCGATCGGTCTCTACGAGATCAGCCGGCGGCGGGAGAAGGGGTTGGATACGTCGTGGAGCCACGCCTTCGACGTGCGGCATTCGCCGGCATTGCCGTCGATCATCGTGGCCGGTCTCATGCTGTTCGGCCTGTTCATCGTCTGGCTGTTCGTGGCGCAGAATATCTACTTCATCTATTTCGGCGATGGCGTGCCGCCGACGCTCTCATCCTTCGTCTCAAGTATCCTGACGACGCCGGAAGGCATGGCCATGATGCTCTGGGGCGATCTGATCGGATTCGTCTTCGCGCTGGTGGTTCTGGCGACGACAGTCGTCACTTTTCCGCTGCTGCTGGATCGGGACGTCGGGGTCGTCGCGGCGATCGACGCCAGCATACGGGCGACGCTGACCAATCCGGTTCCGGTTGCAGTCTGGGGCCTGATCGTGGCGGCACTTCTCGTCGTCGGCACCATCCCGATCTTTGCGGGCCTGGCGGTCGTCATGCCGGTCCTCGGCCACGCGTCCTGGCATCTCTACCGCAAGCTGGTTGTCGCCGAAGGGTAAAAGCGATCGCTTTGGGCGGCGAGACGCTGTCGTTGGAACCGCAGCCCGGTTTGTCACGTTGATCCGCATCATCAGGAGATGCGGATCATGACCCGGCTTACGCATATTTTTACCCGCTTTGCAGTTGTGGTGTCGGAATGGACGGGCAAGCCGGCCATTTTCGTCCTGGCGCTATGTTCCGTCATCCTGTGGGGCGTCACCGGCCCGGTCTTCAACTATTCCGATACATGGCAGCTGGTCATCAATACCAGCACGACGATCGTCACCTTCCTGATGGTTTTTCTTCTCCAGAACGCGCAGACGCGCGACACGCGTGCCATCCAGGCGAAGCTCAACGAACTGATCCTGACGAGTGCTGCCGAAAATCGCTTCGTCGGGATCGAGAACCTCGACGAGGAGGATCTGAAGCATCTGGACAGGCTCGTGGGAAAGGCGGCAAAGCGCCAGCTGGAGCAGCACGAAGACGAAGATGACGGCAGTATCGGGCAAGATCGCGTGATCGTCGCGAAATCCGCCAGCAAAGGAAAAAGGCGGCGCGTCAATGGCGCCGCCTCAGCCAAAGGGCAATCGAAAGCGGGAGCTTCTAGCCGAAAACCCGCTTGAAGATCGTATCGACATGCTTGGTGTGATAGCCGAGATCGAATTTCTCGCGGATATCTTCCTCGGAAAGGGCGGCGCGCACTTCCTGGTCGGCAAGCAGTTCGTCAAGGAAATCCTTGCCCTGCTCCCAGACCTTCATGGCATTGCGCTGCACGAGACGATAGGCGTCTTCGCGGGAAACGCCGGCCTGGGTCAGTGCCAGCAGTACGCGTTGCGAATGAACAAGTCCGCGAAACTTGTTCAGATTCTTCATCATGTTTTCCGGGTAGACGAGAAGCTTGTCGACCACGCTGGTCAGGCGTGCCAGCGCGAAATCGAGCGTCACGGTCGCGTCAGGGCCAATCATGCGCTCGACCGACGAGTGCGAGATATCGCGCTCATGCCAGAGAGCGACATTTTCCATGGCCGGGATCGAATAGGAGCGGACCATGCGGGCAAGGCCCGTCAGGTTTTCCGTCAACACCGGATTGCGCTTGTGCGGCATGGCGGAGGAGCCCTTCTGGCCCGGTGAGAAATATTCTTCCGCTTCCAGAACTTCGGTGCGTTGCAGGTGGCGGATTTCGGTGGCGAGGCGCTCGATCGAGGAGGCGACGACGCCGAGGGTGGCGAAGAACATCGCATGGCGGTCGCGCGGGATGACCTGCGTGGAGACCGGCTCCGGCTTCAGGCCGAGGGCGGCGGCGACATGCTCCTCGACGCGCGGATCGATATTGGCGAAGGTGCCGACAGCGCCGGAAATGGCACAGGTGGCGACTTCCTCGCGGGCTGCGATCAGGCGCTGCTTGCAACGCTCGAATTCGGCATAGGCGAGCGCCAGCTTGACGCCGAAGGTGGTGGGTTCGGCGTGGATGCCATGCGAACGGCCGATGGTGACGGTGTCCTTGTGCTCGAAAGCGCGGCGCTTCAGCGCTTCCAGAAGCTTGTCGATATCGGCCAGCAGCAGGTCGCTTGCGCGCACGAGCTGCATGTTGAAGCAGGTGTCGAGCACGTCGGAGGAGGTCATGCCCTGATGAACGAACCGCGCATCCGGACCGACGATTTCGGCGAGATGCGTGAGGAATGCGATGACGTCATGCTTGGTGACGGCTTCGATTTCGTCGATGCGGGCGACGTCGAACGTGGCTTTGCCGCCCTTTTCCCAGATGGTGTCGGCCGCCGATTTCGGGATGACGCCGAGGGCTGCCAGCGCATCGCAGGCATGGGCCTCGATCTCGAACCAGATACGAAACTTGGTTTCGGGCGACCAGATGGCGACCATTTCCGGTCGGGAGTAGCGCGGGATCATGGGCTCAAAGCTTTCTTGGCTAACGGGAAGGGAAAACTTGGCGCCCCCATAACAAAGACGGGCGGCAATCACAATGTTTGTCGGACCAATCTTTACTGCGCCTCAATGCCGATGGCGTGCAAGATAGGCGGAAACGGCGATCAGGCACAACAGGCCGAAGGGGAGAAACAGGGTGACGCCGAGGACGGCGAACTGGTAGACGGCGCTGGCGCCGGTGAACAGGAACTGGAATGTCCACACGAGCGAGCCGAATGGCGCATGCCATCGCGAATAGAACCAGCGATAGTCCATGGCGAAGAGGAATGCCGTCATGGCGGTCGTGCCGATGGAGAGTACCAGAAAGAATGCGGCGAAACGCGCGCTGGCCGGCCTTTTGCGGATGAGGCGGCGCGTAAGCGGGATGAGGATGGGCCAGGAGAGCGCGCCGCCGAAAAAATAGACGAGGGCAAGGGCGGTGAGATGGCTGGTCAGCAGGCCGTTACGGAGATAGAGCGCTGCGATTGCCGAGGCGGCCATGGCCGCGCCCCAGCACACCGCACCGCCGAACGTCTCGAGGCAATGCGACGCGACGGTCCGTGTCCGGCCCGCCGCGGCGATGGCATCGGTCGGATTAGTTTGATCCAACGCGGCCTCGTTCGGCGGCGGCCCTGAGATCGCTGATCGTCTGCCGATAGGCATCCACCGATTCACCCTTGAAGATTGCCGAACCTGCCACGAGGACGTTGGCGCCGGCCGCGATGATGACGGGAGCCGTATCGACCGAGACGCCGCCGTCGACTTCCAGCTCGATCGGGCGATCACCGATCAGGGATCTGGCGCTGCGGATCTTGTCGGCCATGGCGGGAATGAACTTCTGGCCGCCGAAGCCCGGATTGACGGACATGATCAGGATCAGGTCGATATCGTCGAGCACGTTTTCCAGGATGGACAGCGGCGTTGCCGGATTAAGGGTGACGCCGACCTTCTTGCCGAGATGACGGATCGTCTGCAGCGAGCGATGCAGATGCACACCTGCCTCGGCATGGACCGTGATGCGGTCGCAGCCGGCCTTGGCGAAGGCTTCCAGATAGGGATCGGCGGGCGAGATCATCAGATGGCAGTCGAAGGTTGCTGTCGTATAGGGGCGCAGCGCCTTGATGACGTCGGGGCCGAAGGAAATATTCGGCACGAAATGCCCGTCCATGACGTCCAGATGGATCCAGTCGGCTCCGGCTTCGGTCACATCCTTCACCTCCTGCCCGAGCTTGGCGAAATCGGCTGCGAGAATGGAAGGGGCGATACGGATCGGCAAGGTCATGTGTAGCTGAGCTCCATCTGATTTTCGGTCTGGATTAGCACCGCTGTTGCGGGCAAACAACCGCCTGAACGGGACGCCTCAGTTCGACGGCGTTGCCGGCGGGACGAAAGCGTTGCCGCGCCATTCGAGCAGGCGATAAGGGTTTTCGGTCAATTCATGGTTCTGCCCGAAGGAAATCGGGCCGATCGCCGTCTGGAACGGCGTGCCGGTGAGCTTGTCGGCAATAGGGTTGTTGCCGGCCTTTGCGGCTTCCGTGGCCTGGCCGGCGATCTGTGCGGCCGCCGCGGCCGGCAGGATATAGCCGTCCGGCTCGGTGCCGCTGGCGTGCATGGCCTGCACGGTCTGTTGCGCCGCCGGCAGGCTCGCATAGTCGGGCAGGGCGATCGCCTGGACGCCGTCCTGCAAAGGCACAGGCGTATCGGCAGCGCGCATGGCGTCGCCTCCCATCAGCACCAGCGGGATTTTTTCGCTCGTGGCATCGCGCGCGATCACGGCGACATCGCTGCGGTCGCCGCCAACGAAGACGCGTGTCACCCCGGCTTTCTTCAGCCGGCGAACGAGGGCGATCTGTTGATCCTGGCCGGGGCGGTAAGTATCGGTGAAGACCGGCTTCAACCCCTTTTCCTCAAGCGCATTGCGAATCGCGCCGACCAGCTCGCGGCCGTGTATCGTGCCGTCGTCGATCAGCGCCATCGGCTCCGCCGCCCAGTTTTTCAGGATCGTGTCGATTGCCATGGTGGCCTCGGCACTATCGACCGGCGCCAGCCGAAACAGCGGCCAGCCGCTCTTCAAGGCATCTTCCATGAGGATACGAGAACGGACGGAAACGGTGATGACGGGGATGCCGGCATCCTTGAGGCGCGGCAGGGCGCCCTCCAGGGTTTCCGTGCAGAGAAAGCCGATTGCGACCTGTACCTTGGCTGCAACCAGTGCCTCGGCAGCGGCCCGGCCGCCGTCCTCGGTGCAGGGTTCGTCGACGACGGTCGCCGTATCCTTCTGCGCCTGGATCTCGAAATTGGCCCCGGCGGTGATTTCGGCGCCCAGCATTGCGAAGTTACCTTCCTGCGGTGCCACGACGCCGATGCGGATTCCTGCGGCGTAGCTGCTGCCGGCCGCCGAAAGCAGCGCAAACAGGAGCGGAAGGCGACGCAGAACGTTCATCGATCGATTATCCCGGACAATTTTTCTGCTCTATTTATCCGTCTGAAGAGGCTCGTCAAAGAAAAAGCAGCAAAATCGCTCTGTTTTCAATAATGCTATTGTAGAAAAGCTAACATCTGACCGTCATATTGAATGAGAAAAGGCATGACATGACAAAGGAGACGGTGGTGCTAGACAGGCAGCGTATGGATCCGGCGCTTTATCGCGATGCCATGAGCCGCTATGCGGGGCATGTGCAGCTGGTGACGACGGCGCTCGGAACGGAGCGGCGCGGCGTCACAATCACGGCCGCCTGCTCGGTGTCAGACAGTCCTGCGACGGTCCTGATCTGCCTCAACAACAGCAACGTCAAGAACGAGATTTTCTTCAAGAGCGGGATATTCGCCCTGAATACGCTCGGTGCGGATCACCAATCCCTGGCCGATGCCTTTTCCGGGAGGACGCAACTGACCGTCGAAGAACGCTTTGCCGCCGGCAAGTTCGAGACGCTGGCAACCGGGGCGCCCGTTCTCGCCGATGCGCTTGCCGCTTTCGATTGCCGCGTGATCGAGATCAAGCAGGCGACCACCCACAACATCATCTTCGGCGAGGTCATGGCCATACGCTACAGCGAGGCAAAGCCGGCATTGATCTATATGAACCGGGGCTATCACGCGCTATAACCCCTGCAGGGGAGTTATCATGGCGGATCAGACACTACCTTCATTGCCGAGTTCGATCGATGAGACGATGGCCTTGCTCGGCGCCCACGACTATCTGGCCGGCCGGGCGCTCGGCACGGTGCTGTTTCTCGCCCTGAAGATGAAGCGGCCGCTCTTTCTGGAGGGGGAGGCCGGTGTCGGCAAGACCGAGATTGCCAAGGTACTCGCCAGGGCGCTCGACCGGCCGCTGATCCGGCTGCAGTGCTACGAGGGACTGGATGTTTCCTCGGCCGTCTACGAATGGAACTATCCCGCGCAGATGCTGGAAATCCGGCTGGCGGAAGCATCGGGTCTCACCGACCGCGACCGTATCGAGGCGGATATCTTTTCCGAGCGCTATCTTATTCGTCGTCCGGTGCTGCAGGCGCTTTCGGGGGTCGGCGGGCGGGCGCCGGTGTTCCTGATCGACGAACTCGATCGCACAGACGAGGCTTTCGAAGCATTCCTTCTCGAGGTGCTTTCCGACTTTCAGGTGACGGTGCCGGAGCTCGGCACGATCCGCGCCGCCGAACCGCCGATCGTCATCATCACGACGAACCGCACGCGCGAGGTGCATGACGCCTTGAAACGGCGTTGTCTCTATCATTGGGTCGATTATCCCGGGGCCGAACAGGAGCTCGACATCATTCGCCGCAAGGTGCCCGGCTGCAACGAAGTTCTCTCGCGCCAGATCGTCGCCTATGTGCAGAAGCTGCGGCAGCTCGATCTCTTCAAGAATCCGGGCGTTGCCGAGACCATCGACTGGGCGACCGCCTTGACCGAGCTGGATCGGCTGGCGCTAGATCCGGAGACCGTGGCGGATACGCTGGGCACGCTCTTGAAATATCAGGACGATATTGCCCGCATTCAGGGGGCCGAGGGCAGGCGTGTGCTGGACGAGGTGAAATCCGAACTGCTTGCGGCAGGATAAGCCATGGAAACCGGCGCGCAAGATGACATCGTCATGGCGTCGTCACCGCCCGGTGATGGGCGCCTTGCCGATAACATCGTGCTGTTTGGCCGTGCGCTGCGCAAAGCGGGCCTGAAGATCGGACCCGGGGCGATCGCCGACGCCATAGAGGCGGTCGAGGCCATAGGGATCGGTTCCCGCGAGGAATTTCATGCCGCCCTCTGTTCCGTCTTCGTCAAGCGGCATGAAGATCTTGCGGTGTTCGACGAGGCGTTCCGGCTGTTCTGGCGCTCGCGCGATCTCGTGGCCAAGATGATCGCGATAATGTCGCCGGTCGCACCCGATCACAGGGAGAAAGAAAAGCCGAAACCGGGAGAGAGCCGGGCAAGCGATGCCTTGCTCAACGACCGCGGCGACCGGCGCCCCCAGCGGGAAACACCCGATATCGAGATCGACGCGCGATTTACCAGTTCCGGCAGCGAGGTATTGCGCCATCTGGATTTCGCGCAGATGTCGGCCGCGGAAATTGCCTGTGCCAGGAAAGAACTCGAAAAGCTGAAACTGCCGCTGGATCGCGTGCGCACGCGCCGTTTTGCCCCATCGCTGACGCCGGCCAAGGTCGATCCGCGCGCGACGATGCGCTCGGCGCTGCGAACGGGAGGAGCGCTGATCCTGCCGCGTTTTCGGCAGCCGAAGGAAATGCAGCCGCCGCTGGTGGTACTCGCCGATATTTCAGGCTCCATGAGCCAATATACGCGCATCTTCCTGCATTTTCTGCATGTGCTGACAGAGCGGCGCCGGCGGGTTCAAACGTTTCTGTTCGGAACGCGCCTGACCAACGTGACGCGGGCGATGCGTCACAAGGACCCCGATCAGGCACTGGACGAATGCGCGGCCGCGGTGCGCGACTGGTCCGGCGGAACACGGATCGGCGAGACGCTGAAGGAGTTCAATCTGATATGGGCGCGCCGGGTGCTGGGGCAGGGCGCCATCGTGCTGTTGATCACCGACGGGCTGGAGCGTGAAGGCGTGGAATTGCTCGCGCAAGAGATGGATCGCCTGCATCGCTCCTGCCGCCGGCTCATCTGGCTCAATCCGCTCCTGCGCTTCGACGGCTTCGAGGCGCGGGCACGCGGCGTAAAAGCGATGCTGCCACATGTTGACGAATTCCGTCCCGTTCACAATCTATTATCTCTGGCCGATCTCGTATCGGCCCTCACCGCCGGCCGCGCGGATGCCTATGATCCGCGACGGTTTCTCGGCAAGCAATGAGGCTCCGATGTCAGATATTTCCGAAAGCCTGGATCCGCTCATGATCGCGGAGGAATGGGTGTCGGCAGGGCGCGATGTGGCCATGGCGACCGTTGTCGATACCTGGGGTTCGGCTCCGCGCCCCGCCGGCAGCCATCTCGTCATCGACGGCGACGGCAATTTCCACGGTTCCGTTTCCGGTGGCTGCGTGGAGGGAGCTGTGATCACCGAGGCGCTCGACGTCATTGAAACGGGCAAGCCGCGCATGCTGGAGTTCGGCGTCGCCGACGAAACCGCCTGGCGGGTCGGCCTGTCCTGCGGCGGCCGGATCCGCGTCTACGTCGAAAGGCTCGTCTGATGGACCGTGCAATCCTGGCGCAGCTGAATGAGATGCGGCGCAGGCGGCAAGCGGCGATCCTTGTTTCCGATCTTTCCGGAGGGTCGGACCGGCTCATCATCGAAGGCGACCAGATCGAAGGCGATTTGGCCGAGGCCGTTTCGTCCGCATTTCGTTCCGGTCGATCCGCCGCGGTTGAGATCGGTGGGCAGCGCCTGTTTCTGAACGTGCATTTGCCGCCGCCGCGCATCGTCGTGATCGGTGCCGTGCATATCAGCCAGGTGCTGGCGCGCATGGCGGCCCTTGCAGGCTTCGACGTCACGATCATCGATCCTCGCACCGCTTTTGCGACGCCGGAGCGCTTCGACGGTATCGACCTTGTCGCCGATTGGCCCGTCGATGCACTGAAGGAGCGGCCGCTGGACAGCTATATGGCGCTGGTTGCCGTCACCCACGATCCGAAGATCGACGACGAGCCGATCGTGCAGGCGCTGAGAACGGGCTGTTTCTATGTCGGCGCGCTCGGAAGCCGCAAGACGCATGCCGGCCGTATGGAGCGCCTGAAACGGGCGGGTTTGACGGAGGCGGAGCTTGCCCGCATCCACGCGCCGATCGGGCTTCCCATCGGTGCCGCAAGTCCGGCCGAGATCGCGGTCGCCATCCTGGCGGAGATCGTCGGTTCTCTTCGCGGGCGGGACGTGTCTTCGTTCAAAGGCGGGACATTATGATCTTCGGCGAATTCTCGACAGCGGAAGCGGAGGGCGCCGTTCTCGCGCATTCCGTGCGGCTGTCCGACGGCGGCTTTTCCAAGGGCCATAAGCTTGGCCATGACGATCTGGACCGGCTGGCCGCGGCCGGGATCGAGCGTATCATTGCCGCACGCGTGGAGCCGGGCGATCTTTTGGAGGATGAGGCGGCCGAGCAGCTGGCGCATGCCGTCGCATCCGATCATCTCACTTTCTCCGACGCGGCAACGGGCCGGGTCAATGTGCACAGCGCCGTCGATGGCCTGTTTGTCGCCAATCGCGCCGCCGTCGATCGTGTCAACAATGTCGATCCGGCGATCACTCTGGCCTGTCTTGCCGATCATGTGCCGGTCCGCGCGGGCGACATGGTTGCGACCTTCAAGATCATTCCGCTTGCGGTCTCCGGAGCGAAAATCGCCGAAGGCGTGGAAATTCTACAGCGCGCGCCGGCTTTCGAGGTCAAGCCTTTCAAACCTCACAGTATTTCGCTGGTCGCCACGGAGCTGCCATCGCTGAAAGCAACCGTCATGGACAAGACGGCGCGAATACTGGCGCAGCGGCTGCAGCCCTCGGGCAGCGTTCTTCAGCGGGAAGAGCGCGTTGCACACAGGACAACCGCTGTTGCCGACGCGATCTGTCGCGCCATGGCAGCGCCGGATCGGCTGCCGAAGCTGGTGATCGTTTTCGGAGCTTCCGCTGTCATCGATGCCGGCGACGTCATTCCGGCAGCGATCCGGCTCGCCGGCGGCGAGGTCATTCATGTCGGCATGCCCGTCGATCCCGGCAATCTCCTTGTGATTGGCAGGGTCGGCGATGTTTATGTCGTGGGGGCGCCCGGATGCGCGCGCAGCCCGAAGGAAAACGGTTTCGACTGGGTTCTGGATCGTATATTAGCCGGCGAACGACCTACGCCGCAAGACATTACCGGCATGGGCGTCGGAGGGTTGCTCATGGAAATTCAATCGCGGCCGCGACCGCGCGACATCGCCACCAAACCGCCGTCGCGGATATCGGTCGCCGTCGTCTTGCTGGCGGCAGGAAAGGCTAGCCGCATGGGCGAGGGCGGTGCGCACAAGCTGCTGGCCGAATTCGGCGGCGTGCCGCTGGTTCGCCGTTCGGCACTGACCGCCGTTGCCAGCGGCGCATCCGATATCGTCGCAGTCACCGGACATCGGCACGACGAGATCGGGGATGCGTTGCGCGATCTGGCCATCGAGCGGGTATTCAATCCGGATTATGCTTCAGGGATGGCGAGTTCGCTGGTTACGGGCGTCGGCACCCAGGCGGCGCAAAGGGCTGATGGCGTTCTCGTCATGCTTGCCGATATGCCCGGCGTCACCAGCGGCGACCTCGAAGCCCTGATTGGCGCTTTCCGGCAGGCGAATGGGCAGGCGATCGTGCGGGCGGTTTCCGGCGGCAAACGCGGCAACCCGGTCATCCTGCCAAAATCGGTCCTGAATGCCGTGATGCGGCTCGAGGGCGATGTCGGCGCACGGCATATCATCGAAACATCGGGGCTTCCGGTTGTGGACATCGAGATCGGCGAGGCGGCTCATCTCGATGTCGATACGCCCGAGGCGGTTGTCGCCGCCGGCGGCGTCTTGAAGGGGTAAGGGGATGGACAATGTCGATATCGAGGAAATGTTTCAGTCGCTTGGACCGATCGCCATCAAGCGGATGTTCGGCGGCAAGGGGATCTATCATATGGGTCGGATCCTGGCGCTCGAAGTGGCTGACGAGATTCTTCTGAAGGCGGACGATGTCAGCGCTTCCGAGTTCGAAGCAGCCGGCGCGCGGCGCTGGGCCTATGAAGGCAAGAAGGGCAAGGCCATCAACATGCCCTACTGGTCTGTCCCCGACGATGCGTTCGATGATCCTGACGTTATGGCGCGCTGGGTAAGGCTTGCCTACGAGGCGGCGTTACGTTCGGATAAATGAAGCATGGCGAGCGAAGTGCCAAACATGTCTTAGGACCAGCGTTCGCAAAAAGCCTCGATGTCGCTTGATTGAAAATCCTCGAGCCGTTCCATGATGGTCTGGAACGGCCAATCCCACCAGGCGATAGAGCCAAGTTTCTGGGCGATGGCTCGCGTAAACCGCTCGCGAATGAATTTGGCGGGAACGCCGCCGACGACGGTGTATGGCTCGACGTTCCTGGTGACGACCGCCCCTGCCGCGAGAACGGCGCCGTCTCCAACGTTTACACCCGGCAGGACAATGACGCCGTGACCGATCCAGACGTCGTTGCCAATGATGGCGCGATCCTGCCTGCGCCGATCAAAAAAGGAAACGTCGCGCACAGCTTCCGCAGAGTAATATTCCGGGCAATAGGTGAAGCGGTGCATGGACGGGCGGTCCATGGGGTGATTGGGGGCGCCGATCCGCACTTGTGCTGCAATGGCGCAGAATTTTCCAATTATCGCGTCTCCGGCGATGCAGCGAGGGCCCATGTAGGAGTAATCCCCGAGTTCGACCGTGTGCAGAGATGTGTCCGCCAGGACTTCGCAGCATTTTCCTATATGCGAATCTCTTATGCTCGCCGTTTGATGGATCACGGTCTCCGCGATTTTGGGATGCCTGGGCTGTGCGGTCGAATTCATTTTATGGTCTCCGGATTTCGGCCTGCCTAACCGGAGACGATGAAGAACATGTGACGCACGGCTTCGGAACGAAGACGCGGGAGATTCGGTTGTCACGGAGCATGGATCGGGCGCGCAATCGGCGCGTCCGGAAGATCGGACTGCCTCTTGGAGCTTAGTGGAAGTCTTCCGCGCCCAGATGAGCGATGGTTGCCTTGGCGAAATCGGAAAGCTGAGACGGCAGATCGTCGCGGCCGAACCAGCCGAAATCGGAGAGTTTGTCCGGCTCCATCAGGCGCGGCTCGCCGGAAAAATCGCGGCAGACATAGATCAGCGAAATCCAGTGCTGGCGGTCGGCTGCGACAATGACCTCCTCGGTGCAGAGATAGTCGATGCGGCCGATCGAAAGGCCGCTTTCCTCTTCCGCCTCACGGATGGCAGCTTTGGCGGTAGGCTCCATATGGTCGACCTTGCCGCCGACGATGCTCCAACAGCCAGCTTCGGGCGCTTTCAGGCGTCGATAAAGCAAAATCTTCCCGTCCCGCAATATTGCGAGGCCGGTCCCCAATCCTGGGAAATCGATGCCGGGTTTGCCCATGCCGGGATTCCGCAATTTGCCGCGCCTTCCGGCGTAGGAATTCGGATGGCGGCAGACGAGCTTTATCAGGCCTTGGCGTTTGCCACGATGAGCATGAAAGCCGGGATGTCGTCGCCGAAACCAACCGGCGTCGGGCCGTCGTCCTGGTCGCGGTAGCGGTTGCGGCGCTCGCGATGATCGTCGTTGGCAGCGGGAAAGGGCCGGTGGCTGTTGCGAGAACCGTTATGGGATTTGTTGTTCTCAGACTTGCGCTCGTTCTTCACGCTTTCGGCCTTTGCTGGTGCTGCTTCGATCACTGCGACGCCATTATCCTCGACGTCGATATCAGATTTATGACTCGAGGCGCTGCGGCCTCCACGGCTGCGATCGCGGTCGCGGCCTTTGCCCTTGGGATCGCGGCGGCGCGAGGAACGATTGTCGTCCGCGCTCTCTTCCGCCGGCGGAAGCGCCGAAAGGTCGCCGTTCAGCCACTGGACGTCTTCGCCGATCAGCTTCTCGATCGCGTCGACATGTTTGGTGTCGCGCTTCGTGACGATGGTGAACGCAGCGCCGGAACGACCGGCGCGACCGGTGCGGCCGATGCGGTGAACGTAATCTTCCGAATGGATCGGAACATCGAAATTGAAGACGTGGCCGACATCGGGAAGATCGAGACCGCGTGCCGCGACATCGGAAGCGACGAGAAGCTGAATCTGGCCGTCACGGAAATTCTGCAACATGGTCGTGCGCGAGCGCTGGTCCATGTCACCGTGCAATGCGCCGACCGAGAAGCCGTGGCGCTCGAGCGAACGGAAGAGATCAGCCACATCCTTCTTGCGGTTGCAGAAGATGATCGCGTTCTTGAGATCCGTCTGGGCGCGGATGAGATCGCGCAATGTGGCGCGCTTCTCGTAATCCTTGCCGTGCGAGGCCACGAAACGCTGCGTCACGGTCTTGGCCGTGGATGCAGGCTTGGCCACTTCGACCCGCTCGGGGTTCTGCAGGAAGCGATCTGCCAGTTTCTGGATTTCAGCCGGCATCGTTGCCGAGAAGAACAGCGTCTGGCGCGTAAAGGGAATGAGCTTGGCGATACGCTCGATATCCGGGATGAAGCCCATATCGAGCATGCGGTCGGCCTCGTCGATGACGAAGATCTCGACGCCGCTCATCAGAAGCTTGCCGCGTTCGAAATGGTCCAGCAGGCGGCCGGGCGTGCAGATCAGCACATCGGCGCCACGCTCAAGCTTGCGATCCTGCTCTTCGAAGGAAACGCCGCCGATCAGCAGGGCAATGTTCAGGCGATGGTTCTTGCCGTATTTCTCGAAGTTTTCGGCGACCTGCGCCGCCAGTTCGCGCGTTGGCTCCAAAATCAGCGTGCGCGGCATGCGTGCGCGAGCGCGGCCCTTCTCGAGCAGCGTCAGCATCGGCAGCACGAAAGAGGCCGTCTTGCCGGTTCCGGTCTGGGCGATGCCGCAGATGTCGCGGCGCTGAAGCGCAAACGGGATGGCACCGGCCTGGATCGGAGTCGGTGTGGTGTAACCCGCGTCAGTTACCGCGGAAAGGACTTTTTGGCTCAGGCCAAGGTCAGCAAATGTTGTCAAAGGGAAAACTAATTCCGTCTTGGTTCGGTCGAACACCATGAGTCGACACGCAGGAGCATGCCGCAATGCTGCGCGACATAGAACCAAATACCCGGGAAGTCAAGGAAAGCAGGAGCCGCAACGGACCTGAAGTTCATTCATGACGCAATTTTTGGATTAGTGCCATCTTTGTTGCGCGTTTGTCACAATTCCGGCAGCTAAATTGCGCCCAGTCCGCTGACGTAACTTGCGAGTTTCGTGCCGGCGTTGATGAAATACATCGGGTCTACCGGGTGCCCGTTCTCGCGTACTTCATAGTGCAGATGCGTTCCGGTGGAGCGCCCGGTGCTGCCTGCAAGGCCGACCACGTCGCCCGCGCCGACCTTGTCGCCGATCTTGACGAGCACCTGTTCCATATGGCCGTAGCGCGTGGAGATGCCGTCGCCGTGGTCGATCTCCACCATATTGCCGTAGCCGCCGGTCCACCCGGCCACGGTGATCCTGCCGGGCGCGGTGGCTTTGACCTTTTCGCCCGGGCTGAAGTGGAAATCCGTCCCCGTGTGGAGCGCCAGCGTGCCGAAGAACGGGTCCTTGCGGTTGCCGAAGGGACTGGTGATGAGCTTGCCCGCCGCCGGATTGCGGAAAGGCAGGCTTTCCGCCGCGCCCCGCACCGTTTCCAGATGCGTCAATGCGGTATCGAGGTCAGCCATGGACTGCTCGAACTGATCGACGTTTTCCGGCGGCACATAGGGGCCGCCCACGCCCTCGTCCGCATCGCCGCCATTCGTCGCTGCGACCGCGCCCGGAACCTTGACCCCGACATTCTGCATGATCGCCTGGATTTCACCGGCTGTTTCGGAAGCGTCGGCCGTGAGGTTGCGGATTCGGGTCAGCTGATCCTGCTCTATATGCTTCAGCGACAGCGTCACCTTTGAAAAAACGCGGTCGGCGCGATCGGCGACCGTTTCCGGGGCCGGAACATAGGCGAGGGTGGAATTGTCGGGCGTGACGTCGGCCGGCTTGCCGCTGAGAAGAAGCTTCTCGATCGCCTTGGACGATGTCAGCTGGGCATGTTCGTTCTTCGGGGCGTCCGCATTCGCATCCGGATGCTGGCTCTTGTCCGTCAGGCCGGAGCTTTCCGCTCTGTCGAGCAAGGTGCCGAGTTTGCTGTTGCGGGAGGTCAGCTGTTGCTGCTGCTCGATCAGCTTGTCGACCTTTTCCTCCACCACCTGCTGATCGAGAAGCTGGCGGGACGTGACGCGGTCGACCTGGGCGCGCAGGGCGGCGATACGATCTTCATAGTCATATTGCATGCGCGCCTGCCGGGCCATGGTCGCACCGATCAGGTCGTCCCGCAATACGAGGTAGGACGTCGCCAAAAGATAGCCGATCGAAAAGATCCCGACCAGGCAGACGGCAACCGCTGCCATCCACGGACGCACGGTCATGTGGCGGACCGTATCGCCGCTCGCGAGGATGATGGTGTGATGTCGCTGCTGTTTGCCGAAAACCCGGTTTTGAGGCTTTGCTGTCACCGAGACTCTCCCAATCGATGCCTTGTGGCATTCGTTGGAAGTACACGCCATTATGGTTAACGAATGCTTTCCTGGTCCATGCTAGATACTGGAAAAGTCCTTTGATTTTAGTAGATTATGCATTGCTTGTGGATGTGAGCGAACGATAGAAGGAGGGTGTCAACCCTGCTTCCGCGCGGGCGATATCGTTGAACGGCGCTTTCAGCGAGCCGCGGAAGTTGGCACGCACCAGTTCCTGGAAGGTCCGGGCCGGATCGCGTTTCTCTCGCGCGCACAGAAAGCGGAACCATTTGGCGCCGACGGCCACATGGCCTTTCTCGTCATTGTAGATGACGTCGAGGATGGCGGCGCTTTCCAGATCGCCGGTTTCGCGCATCTTCGCCTGCAGCGCCGGCGTCACATCCAGCCCTCTGGCTTCGAGGATCAGCGGCACGACGGCGAGGCGGGCCGTCAGATCGGTGCGGGTCGCATGGGCCGCCTGCCACAGGCCGTCATGGGCCGGCAGATCGCCATAGTCGGCGCCCAATTCGCGCAGGCGGGCGCGCACCATGCGAAAATGCTTCGCTTCCTCGAAGGCAACCTGCATCCAGCCGTCGAAAAACGAATTCGGAACGGGCCCGGTCGCGAAACGGGCGACGATATCCAGCGCAAGATCGACGGCATTGAGCTCGATATGGGCGATGGCGTGGAGCAGTGCGATGCGGCCCTTGAGCGTATGCAGGGACCGTTTTTCCATATGTTTGGGCGGAACGAGCTCCGGTCTGTCGGGCCGGCCCGGGCGGTCGGCCAGCGGCGGATCGAGCGGCGAGCGCAGAGACAGGGTGCGGGCAAACCAGCGTGTTGCCGATTCCTGGGCAAGCGTGGTTTTCAGGTCGAGGTCGGCCGACCGGATGGCGGCGATGGCGCCGCCGCGCAGCGAGGTGATCGTTTCGGGACTGGCCATGCCGTCAGAGTTCCTTCGCAGCCGCCAGAACGGCCTCGGCATGTCCCGCAACCTTGACCTTGTCCCAAATCCTGGCGATTCGGCCGTCGGCAGCGATCAGGAAGGTCGAGCGCACAACCCCCATATAGGTGCGGCCATACATGCTCTTTTCCCGCCAGACGCCATAGGCGATCGCCATCGTCTTTTCCTCGTCCGACGCAAGCGGAACGGAAAGCGCGTGTTTCCTGACGAACTTGTCGTGGCTTTTCACCGAGTCCGGCGAGACGCCGAGAAGGGCGGTGCCCGCCTTGTCGAAATCGGCTGCGAGCGCCGTGAAGGAAATCGATTCGGTCGTGCAGGCCGAGGTGTCGTCCTTGGGGTAGAAATAGACGACCAGCGGTTTTCCGGCAAAATCGGCAAGACGTATGCGCCCGCCGCCATCGCGCGGAAGATCGAAATCCGGTGCTTTGTCGCCAATGTCTAGTTGAACTGGAAAAATTTCCGTCACGGGAAAACCTTTCTTTTGCCGGTTTTTTGGATGACACTTAATGGAAGCCATATATACTGCCCACGTATGCCGTCCAATGGGACGCAGCGTCACCAAAAAAATCGAGAAGAGCGAAAGGCACGCACAGGAGTGATCCGAGGCGAAAAGGTAACATTCCGCAAAAAGGATCTCGTGTCGCTCGACCATCTGCCGTCCGCTCAGGTCGAAGATCCATTGATCGTTCATGTGCCGGAGCGCTCTCGCCGCAGTCGCTCGCATGTCTGGCATGTCTGCCGGATGACGCTGGTTTTCTTCGCATTTCTCGCCATCATCCTGGGCGCGGTCATCGCAACCATCGAAAGCGGCCTTTTCGACGAGCCGTTGTCGCAGAAGGCGCAGACGGCGCTCGATCAGGCCATCGGGCCGCGTTACAAGGCCGAAGTCGGTGCGGCCGCGGTCCGGTTCACGTCCGGCTTGCGGCTGGCGCTGGAAGCGCGCGACGTGAATGTCCTCGATCAGGACAGCGGCAAGCATCTTTCTACGATGTCGACCGTCAACATGGAGCTGGATCCGCTGGCGCTCATCGAAGGACGGGTCGAAGTGGCCAGCGTGGCGGCGGAGGGCATTGCGCTCGATACGTCGCTGCTGCCGCAGGGAGACCCGGTCGATCTGACGGCCTTGCGCGTCGACGCGCTGCCGCTGGCGTTGAACGCAGCCTTCGACAATCTGGATTTTCTGGAGCATTTCGTGCAGCGCGGGGGAACGAACTCCGTGCGTATTTCCGGCTTCTCCATGAAGCTGGCGCGTCAGGAAGGCGATCCCATCTCCCTTGTGGTCGACAATCTGACCTTCGAACGCGCCGAGCCGAATTTGCTGCATCTCTATGGCAAGGTTGCCGTCAATGGGTCCGTTGCGACTTTGGATGTGAAGGCGAATCAGCAGGAGGCGGGCCATAGTTCCTCGCTGATCGCGAAAATCTCCAATCTCGACCTCAAGCCGCTTACGATGGCCTACGATCCAAACGGCACGCCGCGGCAGGGCATCATGAGCTTTGCCGACGTCACGCTTTCGGCCGTCAAAGGCGGCTCGGGCGTCGATCCGAAGCTCGAGGCTTCCGTCGACGTTCAGCCCGGCGTGATCTATATGGATCGCGACGAGGAGGAACTGACGCAAGGCAACATCAACCTCGCCTACAATTTCGATCACCAGACGCTGGAGATCGCTCCGTCGAAGGTACAATTCGTCCGCACTATGGTTCCTTTTTCCGGCGCGCTCATCGATCTCGATCGTATCGATGCCAGCGCGGGCAAGGGATTCGGCGTTGATTTCGTGATCAAGAACGGGATTGCCGCCTCATCCATATCGGGGGAAAAGCCGGTCAGCTTCGATGGTCGCGCCGTAGGACGCTTCCTGGCCGCGACCAAGGAACTCCAGGTCGACAATCTCGGCATATCCACGCCGCAAGGCGCGCTGTTCGGCTCCCTGCATATGAAGCTCGGCGACAGCTCGCCGGAGATCAGTTTCGGCGGCCGCGCCGACAAGCTGGACACGACGGTCGTCAAACAGCTGTGGCCGTACTGGATGGGATCGAAGCCCAGGACCTGGGTCGAGGGCAACCTCTTCGGCGGTTCGGTAAGCAATGCCGTCATATCCGTTTTCATTCCCGCAGGAAGGCTGAGGGAGGCGGCGCAAAGCGGCAAGCTGCAGCTAGGCAAGAACGAGCTGCATATCGCCTTCGACGTCGACGGAGCCCGCCTGAACGTGCCCGGCGAGATTCCGCCGCTGCGCGATGCCAAGGCCCATTTCGATCTGACCGGTCCGGTTATGAATGTCGATATCGACACGGCCACCTCCTATTTTCCGACCGGGCGAACGATCACGCTGAATGACAGCAGCTTCTCGATACCGGCCACCTACGACAAGCCGCTGATGGCCGATCTCGCGCTGACGATATCCGGTTCCGGCGACGCCATAGGCGAACTTCTGACGTACAAGCCTCTCGAGGTGCTGCAGAGGACCGAGTTCAAGCCCGATGATTTCAACGGAAAGATCGTTGCCAAGGTCGATGCCAGGATCGGGCTGATCAACGACCAGAATCCGCCGCCGCCGGATTGGCAGGCGAAGCTCGAACTCAACAACGTCGATTTGCTGAAGCCGATGAACAACCGCAAGATCAGCAATCTCAGTGGCGAGATTTCGGCCGATCCGCAATCCGTGCATCTACAGGCGCAGGCGCAGATCGATGGCATTCCCGCGCAGATCGACATGGTGGAGCCGACCGACAGCAAATCGACCGCCAAGCGCAGTCGCGTGATAACGGCGACGCTCAGCGATACGCAACGCAATGCGGTTTTGCCGGGCCTGCGCGATATGATCGACGGGCCCGTCAAGGTGGAGCTGACCCGCATCGACGACGATCGCCAGGGGGTCAAGGTCGATCTCGGCAAGGCAACGCTCACGGTTCCATGGGTCGGCTGGTCGAAGGGGGTCGGTATTCCGGCGACGGCTCAGTTCGAGGCGTCCGGACCGGATAGCCAGACCGCCTTGAAGAACTTCACGCTCAAGGGGGATGGCTTCGGTGTCGGCGGCGATCTTCTGATCAGCAAGGGAAGCCTGTCGTCGGCCAGCTTCGACAGCGTGAAGCTCTCGGCGCTCGACGATTTCGCGCTGTCGGTGAAGCGGAGCAGGGGCGGTGGTTATGACGTTTCCGTGTCGGGCAATTCTGCGGATATCCGTCCGATCCTGGCCCGCCTGAAGACATCGACATCCGGCGGACAGCAGGGTTTGGGAAGCGATGAGGCGGCGAGCGCGACCGTCCGGGCCAACCTCGACAAGGTTATCGGCTTCAACGACGAGACGATCGGTAATCTGAAGGGCGTCTATTCCATCGCCGGCGGCAAAACCACGGCTGCGGATTTTTCCGGCGTGACGCGCAGCGGCGAGGCGCTCGTCACGCAGATGAGCAAGGGCAGCAACGGTGTCATCCGCATCACAAGCGGCGACGCCGGTGCGGTGGCGCGCTTTACCGATCTTTACAAGCACCTGAAGGGCGGCCTGTTGAATTTGTCGCTGCGCTCCATCGGACAGGACGATTGGGATGGCTCGCTGGATCTCCGCAACTTCGCGATCATCGATGAAAAGAAGCTCTCGACTATCGTCTCGACGCCGAGCGGCAAGAATGGAAAGAGCCTGAACTCGGCTGTGAAGCAGAATATCGATACGCGTTCGCAAAGCTTCGGGCGCGGCTTCGCGCGGCTCGTCATGCGTGACGGCGCGCTTTCGGTCGAAAACGGCGTCGTGCGCGGCGTGCAGGTTGGCGCGACATTCCAGGGCACACTGAAGGATGCCAATGGCAAGATGGACCTGACCGGCACCTTCATGCCTGCCTATGGCCTGAACCGGCTGTTCGCGGAAGTCCCGATCGTCGGATTCATCCTGGGCAACGGTAGCGACCGCGGCCTGATCGGCATCACCTTCCGGCTGACCGGCAGCTTCGACAAGCCGAACATGCAGATCAACCCGCTATCGATCATCGCGCCGGGCGTGTTCAGGCAGATATTCGAATATTGATCGGGCTGATTGCGTGCCGGCCGCCGGCTCGCGTCCGATGACGCGGGCGCTGCACGGCAGATCATTTTCCTCCGCCAATCGCTGGCGTATGCGGTCCGCTCCGCCGGCCATGCGTCGGGCGAATGGCCGATCCGGGTCCACGAGGCGCCAGAAAGGAGCGGTGCCGTTCTGGCTGATCCGCACCAGATGTCTTTGAACGGTGACGGGACAGCAGGCATCCGCTCCATATTGCCTTGCCAGCGCTTGTCTTACGCCGGCAATATCGGACAATTGGCCCGGAGGCGCGGCCCAGAGCGCCCGCGCGACCATGTCTTCGCTGGGGATCAACGAGCGGGCAGGCCGCGATCCGACACACGCCGCTGCCGAATTGCTTCAGGCAAGGCGACCCATGGATCGCGCGATCGTACAAAGCGGCAGAAAGCAACAAAGCCGGCGGGGATACGCCGGCTTTGTTCGTCCCAGGGCTGTCCGGCAGCTCAGGCGGCCGGGCGGATCAGAATATGCTTCTTCTTGCCGAGCGACAGCTTGATGACGCCGTCGGCCGTGATTTCGCCGCTGCCGATGACCTTGCGCTCGTCGCTGACGGCTTCATCGTTGATGCGCACCGCGCCACCCTGAACGTGGCGGCGAGCTTCGCCGTTGGAGGCGGCAAGGCCGGCGCGCACGATGAGGGAGAGAAGCCCCATGCCGGCGTCGAGTTCGGAAGCGGGAACGTCGATCGACGGCAGGTTTTCGGACAGGCCGCCTTCCTCGAAGGTCTTGCGCGCCGTTTCGGCCGCTTGTTCGGCTGCGGCGCGGCCATGCAGGATTGCCGTCACCTCGGTCGCGAGGATCTTCTTGACCTCGTTGATCTCGGAACCGGCGAGCGCCGAGAGGCGGGCGATCTCGTCCATCGGCAGCGTCGTGTAGAGCTTCAGGAAGCGCGAAACGTCGGCGTCTTCGGTGTTGCGCCAGTATTGCCAGAAGTCGTAGGCCGAGAGCAGGTCGGCATTCAGCCAGACCGCGCCGGTGGCGGACTTGCCCATCTTGGCGCCCGAGGCCGTCGTCAGCAGGGGCGAGGTCAGCGCGAAGAGCTGCGGCGTCCCCATGCGGTGGCCGAGGTCGATGCCGTTGACGATGTTGCCCCATTGATCCGAGCCGCCCATCTGCAGACGGCAATCGTAGCGCTTGGCCAGCTCGACGAAATCGTATGCCTGCAGGATCATGTAGTTGAATTCGAGGAAGGACAGCGATTGCTCGCGGTCGAGGCGCGTCTTGACGCTGTCGAAGGACAGCATACGGTTGACCGAGAAGTGGCGGCCGACGTCGCGCAGGAATTCGAGGTAGTTCAGCGAACGCAGCCATTCGGCGTTGTTGATCATCAACGCGTCTTTCGGGCCTTCGCCATAGTTGAGGTAATTCGAGAAGCAGCGCTTGATCGAAGCGATGTTGCTTTCGATCGTATCGATCGTCATGAGCTGGCGGGACTCTTCCTTGAAGGAGGGGTCGCCGACCATGCCGGTGCCGCCGCCCATCAGCGAGAGGGGCCGGTGGCCTGTGGCCTGCATCCAGTGCAGCATCATGATCTGGATCAGCGAGCCGGCGTGCAGGCTCGGCGCCGTCGGATCGAAGCCGATATAGGCCGTCACGGTTTCCTTGGCGAAGAGGGCATCGAGGCCGGCTTCATCGGAAATCTGATGAATGAAGCCGCGCTCTTGCAGGGTGCGCAGGAAATCGGATTTGAACTCAGCCATGATTTTGGTCTCTCGAAGCTGCATCCGTGGAGGATGCGGCGAAGTCGCTGTTGTTGAAATGTCGCGGGGCGCGTTTAGCACCGATTTACCCACACGTCATCATTTTGGTGGGCGTTACGTCAAAGTTTCGGGTGCCGCGGCAGATTGCAGCCGTGTTTCTCAGGCAATTTTCATTCCCGCGAGTGCGCTCACGGGCCGCCGAGACTGAACCGCGGATGGACGGTCCCTGCTTGCACGTTTTGAAATTATGCGCTCCATGTAACACGTCTTCGCCAATTCGTGGCGGCATGGCGGAAACGTGCCGCAGGTTTTTATTGCTGTTGCGAAAATGGGTAAGCAGATGAGTGATGCCACCATACTCGAAACTCCGCGTCTTGTGCTGACGATGTGGGACAAGGGCGATGCCGAGCTGATTCGGCAGCTGCATTCGACGATCGAGACGACACGTTATCTTTCCGGTGCGGCCCCGTGGACACTGGAAAAGGCGGAGGAGCGGCTGAAAAGCTGGTTTGGCGAACAGGCGCGTGATGGCGTGACCAAATACAAGCTGCTGAGGCGCGAGGACGGCCGCTTTATCGGCCGGGCCGGCTTTTCACGCTTTCACGAGGAAGATGGCAGGGGCGAGTTCGAACTCGGCTATTCGATATGGCAGAATGCCTGGGGCAACGGCTATGCGACCGAAATTGCCGATGCGCTGGCGCAATGGTTCTTCAGGCGCGGTTTTGCCAGGCAGTTCATCGCCTTCACCCATCCGGAAAATTCCGCATCGCAACGCGTCTTGCGAAAGATCGGCATGCAGGACCACCCGCCGCTAACCATCGACGGGATTCTGTGCCCGACTTTCAGAATGGCCCGGTAAAGGGCGAGTGTTCCTGAAGCGCGCCGCGATCCTTCGGATCCGCTTCCTGCGCTTCAGGTCTTCGATCCTGCGCGACGTGCGTCAGCGGATGCGCTTGGCCGCCGGTTCCGGCACCAGCTCGCCGTTCAGGCGGCGGTCGAGATAATCCTCGCATTCGCCCAGCAGCGTTTCGACCTGGCCGTTGAAGAAATGGTTGGCGCCCGAGACGATCTTGTGCGTGATGAGGATGCCCTTCTGCGTCTTCAGCTTCTCGACGAGGCCGTTGACGTCCTTTTCCGGCGCGACTTTGTCGGCGTCGCCGTTGATGATCAGGCCGGACGACGGACAGGGGGCGAGGAAGGAGAAATCGTAGATGTTCGGCTGCGGCGCGATCGACATGAAACCTTCGATCTCCGGGCGGCGCATGAGCAGCTGCATGCCGATCCAGGCGCCGAAGGAATAGCCGGCAACCCAGCAGCTCTTGGAGTCAGGATGAAGGCTCTGGACCCAATCGAGGGCCGATGCCGCATCGGAAAGCTCGCCGGCGCCGTGATCGAACTCGCCCTGGCTGCGGCCGATGCCGCGGAAATTGAAACGAAGCGTCGTGAAACCGCGCTTCTGGAACATATAGAAGAGCTGGTAGACGACCTGATTGTTCATCGTGCCGCCGAATTGCGGGTGGGGATGAAGAATAATCGCGATTGGGGCGCTCTTCTCCTTGGAGGGTTGATAGCGGCCTTCAAGGCGACCAGCGGGGCCGTTGAAAATTACTTCGGGCATCGATACTCCGGCTCTTCTTTTTCTGCGTTCAAACCCAACGGCACGCAGCAAGTTGACTTGACGAATGCGCTCATCTTTTCTAGAACGCAGTTTAGAACAATTCGAAACTTGATGCGGTGTTCCGCGCGTTGTGTGTGCAACGGTTTGTGGAACGTGTCATAAGGCATGCTCGGCTGAAATTTCAAGGAAAATGAGCCGGCCGCAGCAAAGCAACGTCGCGCAGGAAGAAGATTATGGCGGCAACACGCCTTTATCTCGATTGGAATGCTACTGCGCCGCTTCATCCGGCGGCGCGCGATGCAATGCTGCGTGCGATGGATATTCAAGGCAACCCCAATTCCGTTCATGGCGAAGGTAGGGCGGCGCGCGCTGCTGTCGAGGCCGCACGCCGGCAGGTTGCAAGCTTGACGGGCGCGGAACCGGCCCATGTGATTTTCACCAGCGGCGCCACCGAAACGGCCAACATGGTGCTGACGCCGGAATTTCGCATGGGGCGGACGCCGCTGACGGTCAGCCATCTTTATGTATCCGCCGTCGAGCATCCGGCCGTGCGCGAAGGCGGTCGCTTTGCCGGGGATGATGTCACCGAAATCCCGGTAACGAGGGATGGGACGGTCGATCTTGCTGTGCTCGAAGGCCTGCTGGTCTCCCATGACAAGGCAAGCGGTCTACCGATGGTCGCGATCATGCTCGCCAACAACGAGACCGGAATTCTCCAGCCCGTCGCCGAAGCGGCCAAGCTGGTCCAGGCCGCGGGCGGTCTCTTTGTGGTGGATGCCGTTCAGGCAGCTGGTCGCGTTCCGCTCGATATCAATGCCATCGGCGCGGATTTCCTGATCGTGTCCTCGCACAAGATCGGCGGCCCAAAGGGTGCAGGCGCGCTCATCACGCGCGGTGAGGTGCTGATGCCGAAGCCGCTGATCCACGGCGGCGGGCAGGAGAAGGGCCATCGCTCGGGAACGGGAAATACGCTTGCTATCATCGGCTTCGGCGCGGCAGCTGGTGCAGCGCTTGAAGAGTTCGAAGCCCGGAATGTCGCAATCGCCCGATTGCGGGACCGGCTGGAAGACGGCATGCGGCAGGTCGCGCCGGACGTAATCATCCATGGGGAAAAGACCGGCCGCGTTCCGAACACCTGCTTCTTTACCCTGCCGGGGTTGAAATCCGAGACCGGCCAGATCGCCTTCGATCTCGAAGGTGTCGCCATATCGGCCGGCTCCGCCTGCTCGTCCGGCAAGGTCGGCGAGAGCCATGTGCTCGCGGCGATGGGGTGCGACCCCAAGCTCGGAGCTCTCCGCATTTCGCTGGGATCCGCCACGACGGAAGCCGATATCGATCGGGCAATCGCGGTTTTGGCCCGGATCGCCGGCAGGCGCAAGCTGGCGGGCGCGGCGGCCTGACGGCCACAATTTTGCGGAAACACAATTTTCCGCTTGCCAAGCGGGATGAAAAATCCCTTTTGGCCGACTACATAGGGGGCAGACATAAGTCTGCCGCAACGTTGACAAGCTGCCGGACCTTGGATCCGGCGAGATTGGAGAACGAAATGCCTGCAGTCCAGGAAACGGTCGATCAGGTTCGCCAGATCGACGTGGACCAGTATAAGTATGGTTTCGAGACCACCATCGAGGTGGAAAAGGCTCCCAAGGGTCTCTCCGAAGACATCATCCGCTTCATCTCCGCCAAGAAGCAGGAGCCGGAATGGATGCTGGAATGGCGCCTCGACGCCTATCGCCGCTGGCTGACGCTGGAAGAGCCCACCTGGGCGCGCGTCGACTATCCGAAGATCGACTTCAACGACATTTATTATTATGCCGCGCCGAAGAGCACGTCGGGACCGACCTCGCTTGAGGAGGTCGATCCGGAGCTTCTGAAGGTCTATGAGAAGCTCGGCATTCCCTTGCGTGAGCAGGAAATCCTTGCCGGCGTCAAACAGTCGAAGATCGCGGTCGATGCCGTGTTCGATTCCGTTTCGGTCGTCACCACCTTCAAGGAAGAGCTGAAGAAGGCCGGCGTGATCTTCATGTCGATCTCGGAAGCCATTCGCGAGCATCCCGATCTGGTGCGCAAATATCTCGGCTCCGTCGTGCCGACGACGGACAATTTCTATGCGACGCTGAATTCGGCCGTCTTCACCGACGGTTCGTTCGTCTTCGTGCCGAAGGGCGTTCGTTGCCCGATGGAACTGTCGACCTACTTCCGCATCAACGAAAAGAACACCGGCCAGTTCGAACGCACGCTGATCATCGCCGAAGAGGGAGCTTACGTCTCCTATCTCGAAGGCTGCACGGCGCCGCAGCGCGACGAAAACCAGCTGCACGCCGCTGTCGTGGAACTGGTTGCGCTCGATGATGCCGAGATCAAGTATTCGACGGTGCAGAACTGGTATCCGGGCGACAAGCACGGCAAGGGCGGCATCTACAACTTCGTCACCAAGCGTGGCGATTGCCGTGGCCACCGTTCCAAGATCTCCTGGACGCAGGTCGAGACCGGCTCCGCCATCACCTGGAAATATCCGTCCTGCATCCTGCGTGGCGACGACAGCCGCGGCGAGTTCTACTCGATCGCGGTTTCGAACGGTCATCAGCAGGTCGATAGCGGCACGAAGATGATCCATCTCGGCAAGAACACGTCGAGCCGCATCATCTCCAAGGGTATCGCCGCCGGCGTCTCGCAGAACACCTATCGCGGTCAGGTCTCGGCCCATCGCCGCGCGACCAACGCCCGCAATTTCACGCAATGCGATTCGTTGCTGATCGGCGACAAGTGCGGTGCGCATACGGTGCCCTACATCGAGGCGAAGAATTCGTCCGCGCAGTTCGAGCATGAGGCGACGACCTCGAAGATTTCCGAAGACCAGCTGTTCTACTGCCTGCAACGCGGCATTCCCGAGGAAGCGGCGATCGCGCTGATCGTCAACGGCTTCGTCAAGGAAGTGTTGCAGGAACTGCCGATGGAATTCGCCGTCGAAGCGCAGAAGCTGATCGGTATCTCGCTCGAAGGCAGCGTCGGCTGACATTCGCATACAAACCAGTTCTGGCGCGCCGAGCGCGCCGCACGTCCATTCCTTCGTTAGGATTCTACAATGCTTGAGATCAAGAACCTGCACGCCCGTATCGCCGAAGACGGCACCGAGATCATCCGTGGCCTCAACCTGACCGTGAAGGCGGGCGAAGTTGCCGCCATCATGGGCCCGAACGGCTCCGGCAAGTCGACGCTGTCCTACATTCTCGCCGGCCGTGACGATTACGAAGTCACCGAAGGCGACATCCTTTATAACGGTGAGAGCATTCTGGAGCTCGACGCTGCCGAGCGCGCCGCCAAGGGCATCTTCCTGGCCTTCCAGTATCCGGTCGAAATTCCGGGTGTCGCCACCATGCAGTTCCTGAAGGTGGCCCTGAACGAACAGCGCAAGGCACGCGGCGAAGACGAACTGACGACGCCGGATTTCATCCGCCGCGTCAAGGACGCCGCGGCCAAGCTGCAGATCAACATGGACATGCTGAAGCGCCCGCTGAACGTCGGCTTCTCCGGCGGTGAAAAGAAGCGCGCCGAAATCCTGCAGATGGCGCTGCTCGAGCCGAAGCTTTGCGTGCTCGACGAAACCGACTCCGGTCTCGACATCGACGCCTTGAAGATCGTCGCCGATGGCGTCAACGCGCTGCGTTCGCCCGACCGCGCCGTGATCGTCATCACCCACTATCAGCGCCTGCTCGACTATATCGTTCCGGACACCGTTCACGTCCTCTACAAGGGCCAGGTGATCAAGTCCGGCGACAAGACGCTGGCACATGAGCTCGAAGCCAACGGCTATGCCGACATCATCGGAGCTGCAGCCTGATCGGGGCGGAAAGGACACGTCGATGAACATTCAGACGACGAACCGCCTGACCGCTGCGGAAACGGCGTTGATCGAGGCGTATAACGACCAGTTGGGCGATCTGCCCGGCGATGGCGAAGTCTTCGCCGTCCGCGACCGCCTGCTGGACGAGTTGAAAACCGCGGGCCTGCCGACGCGCCGCGTCGAGGCCTGGCACTACACCGATTTCAAGAACCTGTTGCGTCTGGTTCCCAGCGACATCGGCAAGGGCCTTGTCGAGGCGCTGCCACCGACGGTGGAGGGATCTTCCGTTCTCACCGTTCTTCAGGGCAGGGCGAACGAGAAGGCGACCGTCAAGAATCTGACGGTCGGACGCTATGCCGACAGCCTAGTCAACGGCACGGCTGCCGCGGGACTCGAAGCGCTCGGCAAGGATGACGCCGTCGGGCGCATCAATGCGAGCTTCGTGCGTGATGGCTATGTCATCGATCTGCCCGACGGCACGGAGCTGGAGGCGCCCGTGGAGGTGCAATTCGTCCATGCCGGCGGCCAGATTCATAGCCGCCTGCCTGTCAACTTCGGCGCCGACGTCAAGGCGACGCTCATCGAGCGCCATCAGGCCGTCGAGGGTGCAGCTGCGCTCGTCTCATCGGTCAGCGAAGTCAGGATCGGCGAGCGGGCCGACGTGACCTGGATCATCCTGCAGGAGCAGGGAAGCGAGGACACGCATCTCGGCCAGATCCGCGTCGATCTCGGCACGGACGCCAGGCTGAGACTGTTCGTCATCAATGCCGGCGGCAAGCTGGTGCGTCAGGAGCTGCACGTCAAGGTGACGGGCGAGGGCGCCGATCTCAAGATTCGCGGCGTCAACCTGCTGGGTGGCGACACCCATACGGACGTGACACTGGTGCTCGGCCACGACGTTCCGCATACCGGCTCGACGGAAATCGTCCGCAACGTGGTCTTCGACCGTGCCCGCGGCGTCTTCCAGGGCATGATTCGCGTGGCGCCCGATGCACAGAAGACGGACGCGCGCATGGCTTGCAATACGCTGCTGATGTCCGACGATGCCGAATTCTCGGTGAAGCCGGAACTCGAGATCTTCGCCGACGACGTGCAGTGCGGCCACGGCGCCACCGTTGCCGATATCGATGGCAATCATCTGTACTACCTGATGGCGCGCGGCATTCCGAAGAACAAGGCGCGCGCCATGCTGGTCAACGCCTTCGTGGCGGAGATCGTCGAGGAACTGGAAGACGAAGCCCTGGTCGAGGCGCTGGAAGGCGTTATCTCCGAATGGCTGGAAAAGCACGCCTGATTGGAGGCAAAGCTCGTGGACAAGATCGTGCCGGCAACGGCCTATGACGTCGAAGCCATTCGCCGGGATTTCCCGATCCTGGCGAAAACGGTGAATGGCAAGCCGCTGGTCTATCTCGACAATGGCGCGTCGGCACAGAAGCCGCGGGTCGTCATCGACGCGATTTCCCATGCTTATTCCGAGGAATATGCCAATGTGCATCGCGGCCTGCACTTCCTGTCCAACGCGGCGACGGAAGCGTATGAGGCGGCTCGCGAAAAAGTGCGCCGCTTCCTGAATGCCCCCTCGGTGGACGATATCGTCTTCACCAAGAATTCGACGGAGGCGATCAATACGGTCGCCTACGGCTGGGGCATGCCGAAGATCGGCGAGGGCGACGAGATCGTCGTTTCCATCATGGAGCATCACTCCAACATCGTACCCTGGCATTTCATCCGGGAGCGGCAGGGAGCCAAGCTCGTCTGGGTGCCGGTCGATGACGAGGGCGCGTTCCATATCGAGGATTTCGAAAAGAGTCTCACGGAGCGCACCAAGCTCGTCGCCATCACCCATATGTCGAACGCGCTCGGGACGGTCGTTCCGGTCAAGGAAGTCTGCCGTATCGCTCATGAGCGCGGCATTCCCGTGCTGATCGACGGTTCGCAGGGTGCGGTGCATATGCCTGTCGACGTGCAGGATATCGATTGCGACTGGTACGTTATGACCGGTCACAAGCTCTATGGCCCCTCGGGTATCGGCGTTCTCTACGGCAAGAAGGAGCGGCTTGCCGAGATGCGGCCGTTCCAGGGCGGCGGCGAGATGATCTTCGACGTCACCGAGGAAAACGTCACCTATAACGAGCCGCCGCACCGCTTCGAAGCCGGCACGCCGCCGATCGTTCAGGCAATCGGCCTCGGTTACGCGCTCGACTATATGGACAGCATCGGCCGCGAGGCGATCGCCCGTCATGAAGCGGATCTTGCCACCTATGCGGCGGAACGGCTGCGCGATATCAATTCGCTGCGCGTCATCGGCACGGCGCCTGGCAAGGGCGGCATCTTCTCCTTCGAGCTTGCGGGAATTCACTCCCACGACGTCTCGATGGTGATCGACCGACAGGGCGTTGCCGTCAGAGCAGGGACGCATTGCGCCCAGCCGCTCTTGAAACGCTTCGGCGTTACCTCCACATGCCGTGCATCGTTCGGCCTGTACAACACGCGCGCCGAGGTGGATGCTTTGGCGGATGCGCTGGAATATGCGCGCAAGTTCTTTGCCTAAGGAGGCAAGTGATGTCACTCGACGAAAGCGAACAGAAAATCGATGCGCGCGAAGGGATCGTGCATTCCAGCATTCCCGAGGATGAGCTGGCCCGCCTCAGCGACGATATCATTTCTGCGCTGAAAACGGTCTACGATCCGGAAATTCCCGCCGATATCTTCGAGCTCGGCCTCGTCTACAAGATCGATATCGAAGACGACCGCATGGTAAAGATCGTCATGACGCTGACCGCACCGGGCTGCCCGGTTGCCGGCGAAATGCCGGGCTGGGTCGAAAATGCCGTCGGCGCCGTCGAGGGCGTATCCGGCGTCGATGTCTCGATGACCTTCGATCCGCCGTGGACGCCGGACCGCATGTCGGAGGAAGCGCAGGTTGCCGTCGGCTGGTATTGAAGCTTTAAGCCGCCGGCTTTACATTAAGACTCGAAGCGCCGGATCTTGACCCCGGTTGCGGAAGGAGAATGAGCCCATGGGCTTTGCAGTCATGACCATGACGGATGCGGCAGCAGCCCGCGTCAAGGCAATCGTCGAGAATTCCGGTCCCGATGCCAAGGGCGTTCGCGTCGGCATCAAGAAGGGCGGCTGCGCCGGGATGGAATATACCATCGATCTCGTGACCGAGCCGAACCCGAAGGATGACCTGATCGAGCGCGATGGCGCCAGAGTCTGGGTCGAGCCGTCGGCCGTGCTTTATCTGCTCGGCACGGAAATGGGCTTCGAAGCAACGACTTTGCGTTCGGGCTTCACTTTTACCAATCCGAACCAGACGTCGGCCTGCGGCTGCGGCGAATCCGTCGAGCTGAAGCCTGCCGATCTCGCTGCCCTTGCTGCGCAGCGCCAGGACGCTCAGGCCATCTAAGTTAAACTCTGTTTCTCTGCTTCATCAGAGCGCGCCGGGCTCGCAATGCGCGGTCGGCACCGGCGTCAGCTTGAGTCCCAGCGCCTTGACGACTTTGAGGATCGTCGCGAACTCCGGGTTTCCATCGCCGCTCAGCGCGCGGTAGAGCGCGGAACGGTTCATGCCGACATCCTTGGCGAGCTTACTCATGTTGCGCGTGCGGGCAACTTCGCCCAGCGCCTTGGCGATCGAAGCCGGATCGTCCGTTGCAAAGGCGGCTGCGATGTAGCTGTCGGGATCGTCGGTGCTCAGCGAAATCTCCTGAATCATGTCATGGGCCTTTCCGTATCAGCCAATCGCGGATCATGCCGATCTCGTCCTGATGAAGGTCGTGACCGGCCGCCAGCATGTGGGCACTGACATCCGCGCCGGCATTTTCAAGTTGATGTTTCATGACATCCGCATCTCGCGGCTCGCGCCGCCGATCATACTTGCCGGATGTCATCAGGATCGGAAACGCGGTCAGCGGCGGAAAATCAGCGGCAGGCGCGGGCGAGAGGGGCCGCAGCAGAATGGCGGCCGAGGCCAGTCGCGGCTGCCGAAGAAGAATGGATGCCGCCATGATCGCGCCGTTTGAGAAGCCGAGCAGGATCGGCGGCCGAGAGATTATATCGTCTTCCAATATCGACGCGATGAAATGGCAGAGTTGGTCGGTTCGTCTCGATAGATCGGCATGATCCAGACTGCGATCCGGATTGCGACGGAAGAAAGCAAAGCCCGTCTCCCAGGCCAGGGGGCCACGCAAGGCCATATAGGGGCGATCCGGTGCGACCGCGTCGGCAAGGGGAACAAGCGACGTTTCGTTCCCGCTGCTGCCATGCAGAAGAAGCAGTGGGGATGAGGAATATTCCGCTCGCCCCGTGACGAAATGAAATTCCGGTCGTTCCGGCATGATTCTGAATTCCAGAGCCGCGCTGCGGCAATAAAACGCCGCGCATCCGTTGGACACGCGGCGTTTTCATAGACAAGTTTCGCAATAGATTTATGTCTATCGGCAGCGAAGCGACTGAGCCGCTTCGCTTTTTTCGCAAAAACCTACTCCGCGGCCTCGGCGTAGGATTCCAGCGGCGGGCAGGTGCAGATCAGGTTGCGGTCGCCATAGACGTTGTCGATGCGGTTGACCGGAGACCAGTATTTGTCCACGCGGAAAGCGCCGGGCGGGAAGCAGGCCTGCTCGCGCGAATAGGGGCGATCCCATTCGCCGACAAGGTCTTCCACCGTGTGCGGAGCGTTCTTCAGCGGGTTGTTGGTCTTGTCCATCCGGCCATCTTCGATGGCGCGGGCTTCCTCGCGGATCGCCAGCATTGCCTCGCAGAAGCGGTCGAGCTCGGCCTTGGTTTCCGATTCGGTCGGCTCGATCATCAGCGTGCCGGCGACCGGCCAGCTCATGGTCGGTGCGTGGAAGCCGCAATCGATCAGGCGCTTGGCGACATCGTCGACCGTGACGCCGGCACTTCCGACCAGCGGGCGGGTGTCGATGATGCATTCATGCGCGACGCGCCCGGCCTTGGACTTGTAGAGCACGTCATAGGCGCCCTTCAGCCGTGCGGCGATGTAGTTGGCGTTGAGGATCGCCACCTTCGTCGCCTGCGTCAGGCCTTCGCCGCCCATCATCAGGCAGTAGCTCCAGGAGATCGGCAGGATGGAGGCCGAACCGAAGGCTGCCGCCGAGACCGCACCACTGCGTCCGTCCGTTTCCGGATGGCCGGGTAGGTGAGGCGCCAGATGCGCCTTGACGCCGATCGGGCCCATGCCTGGACCGCCGCCGCCATGCGGGATGCAGAAGGTCTTGTGCAGGTTCAGGTGGCTGACATCCGAGCCGATATCGCCGGGACGCGAGAGGCCGACCATGGCGTTCATGTTCGCGCCGTCGAGGTAGACCTGACCGCCATGCTTGTGCACGAGATCGCAGATCTCCTTCACCGTCTCCTCGAAGACGCCATGCGTCGAAGGATAGGTGATCATGCAGCAGGAGAGGCTGTCGGCATACTGCTCGGTCTTGGCGCGGAAATCGGCCATGTCGATATCGCCGTCGTCGCTGACCTTGACGACCACGACCTTCATGCCTGCCATCTGCGCCGAGGCCGGGTTGGTGCCGTGCGCGGAGGTCGGGATGAGGCAGATGTCGCGGTGCCCCTGTCCATTGGCAATGTGATAATTGCGAATGGTCAGGAGGCCGGCATATTCGCCCTGCGCGCCGGAGTTCGGCTGCATGGAGAAGGCGTCGTAGCCGGTGACGGCGCAGAGCTTTTCCGTCAGGTCGTCGATCATTTCGCGGTAGCCGAGTGCCTGGTCGGCGGGCACGAACGGATGGATGTCCGAGAATTCCGGCCATGTGATCGGCAGCATTTCCGCTGTCGCGTTCAGTTTCATGGTGCAGGAGCCGAGCGGGATCATCGAGCGGTCGAGCGCCAGGTCGCGGTCGGAGAGGCGACGGATGTAACGCGTCATCTCGCTCTCGGCGCGGTTCATGTGGAAGATCGGATGCGACAGGTATTCGCTGGTCCGCAGAAGCGCCTTCGGCAGGCGGTAGGACGGTTCGAAATCGGCAATGCGGAAATCGCCGCCGAATGCGCGCCATACGGCTTCCACCGTCGCCGGGCGGGTGCGCTCGTCGAGGCTGATGCCGATTTTGGTTTCGCCGACCTTGCGCAGGTTCACGCCTTCGGCGACGGCCGCGCGCAGGATGAGGCCCTGCATATGGCCGACCTCGACGGTGATCGTGTCGAAGAAGGTTTCCGGCTCGACGGCGTAGCCCAGCTTTTCCAGCCCCTTGGCCGTCAGCACGGCCTTCTGGTGGACCTGCTGGGCAATGGCTTTCAGGCCCTGCGGACCGTGGAAGACCGCATACATCGAGGCCATGACGGCGAGCAGCACCTGAGCGGTGCAGATGTTCGACGTCGCCTTTTCGCGGCGGATATGCTGCTCGCGCGTCTGCAGCGACAGGCGATAGGCGCGATTGCCGCGTGCATCGACCGAAACACCGACAAGGCGGCCCGGCATGGAGCGCTTGTACTCGTCCTTGACGGCCATATAGGCCGCGTGCGGGCCACCATATCCCACAGGAACGCCGAAGCGCTGCGAGGAGCCGATGGCGATATCCGCGCCCATCTCGCCGGGAGATTTCAGCAGGGTCAACGCCAGAAGATCGGCCGCCATGATGGCGATAGCGCCGGTCTGGTGCAGGCGCGCGATCAGGCCGCCGAAGTCGTTGATGTGGCCGTGCGTGCCCGGATACTGGAAGATCGCGCCGAAGACATCGACAGGATCCAGATCCGTAAACGGATTGCCGACGATGACGCTCCAGCCGAGCGGCTCGGCGCGGGTCTTGATGAGAGCGATAGTCTGCGGATGGCAGGCGGCATCGACGAAGAAGGCCTTCGCCTTCGATTTGGCGACGCGTTCCGCCATTGCCATGCCTTCGGCTGCCGCAGTCGCTTCATCGAGCAGCGAGGCATTGGCGACGTCGAGGCCGGTCAAGTCGCTGATCATCGTCTGGTAGTTCAGCAGGGCCTCGAGGCGGCCCTGGCTGATTTCGGGCTGGTAGGGCGTATAGGCTGTGTACCAGGCCGGGTTTTCCAGAATATTGCGCTGGATGACCGGTGGCGTGATTGTGCCGTAATAGCCCTGGCCGATCAGCGACACGAGAACCTTGTTCTTGTTGGCGGTCTCGCGCAGCCTGTCGAGCGCCTCGCGCTCGGTCATCGGCGCACCCCAGGAGAGCGGCGTCTTCTGACGGATGGCCGGCGGCAGCGTCGCGTCGATCAGGCCGTCGAGGCTGCTATAGCCGATCGCTTTCAACATATCGGTCATCTCGGATGGAGACGGACCGATATGGCGGCGATTGGCAAAATCATATGGCTGGTAGTCGGTGAACGTGAATTCCGTAGGCGTCGCCATTATCCGATCAGCTCCTTGTAACCGGATTCATCAAGAAGACCATCGAGATCGCTGACATTCTTCAGCTTGAGCTTGAAGAACCAGCCGGCGCCCATCGGGTCTGAATTGACGAGCGCCGGGTCGGCGGTGATGGCTTCGTTGACTTCAGTAATCTCTCCGTCGAGCGGACAATAGACCTCGGACGCCGCCTTGACGGATTCGACGGTTGCCGCGTCGTCGCCCTTGGAGAAGCTGGCGCCGACTTCGGGCAGTTCCACGAAAACGAGGTCGCCGAGCTGCTCGGCGGCGTGAGCCGTGATGCCGACCGTTGCGACGTCGCCTTCAACCTTCAGCCACTCGTGCTCTTCGGTAAACTTCAGCATGGATAATCCTCTCTGGAAAACACGTTCAACGTTTGTAGGTAGGCTTGATGAAAGGCAGGGTGCTGACGACGACAGGCAGGTATTTGCCGCGCACTTCAGCGTAAACGGTGGTGCCGGGCGCCGTGAAATCGGTCGGCACGTAGCCCATGGTAACCGGGGATTCGACGCTCGGGCCGAAGCCGCCAGACGTGACTTCACCGATCTCGGTCTTGCCCTCGGCATCGGCATAAAGCTTGGCGTGACCACGCACCGGAGCCTTGCCTTCGGGTTTCAGGCCGACGCGGCGGCGCGACGTGCCGCCATCCAGTTCGCCGAGAATGCGGGTCGCGCCGGGAAAGCCGCCGGCGCGGACGCCGCCTGTCTTGCGGGCCTTCTGGATGGCCCATTCGAGCGCGCCTTCGATCGGCGTCGTCGTTTCATCGATGTCATTGCCATACAGGCAGAGACCGGCTTCGAGGCGGAGCGAGTCTCGGGCGCCGAGGCCGATGGGCTGCACATCCGGATGCTCCAGCAGCCGTTTGGCGATATCCTCGGCCTTGTCGGTCGGAACGGAGATTTCGAAGCCGTCTTCGCCGCTGTAGCCGGAGCGCGATACGAGGCAGGAGACATCGTGGAGGCGACAATGACGCACATCCATGAACTTCATGTAGGCGATATCGGCCCAGAGCTCGGCGAGAACGTCTACGGCGCGCGGTCCCTGGAGCGCGATCAAGGCGCGATCGAGTAATGTAACTTCGCAGCTATCGCCGATATGGTCTTGAAGATGCTTGAAATCCTGATCTTTGCAGGCAGCGTTCACGACGACGAAGAGATAGTCGTCCATATGGGTGATCATCAGGTCGTCGAGGATGCCGCCCTTGTCGTCGGTGAAGAAGCCGTAACGCTGGCGGCCCTCGGCAAGGCCGAGGATATCGACCGGCACGAGGCTTTCCAGCGCCAGTGCAGCATCCTCATATTTGCCGGAGCGGGCGCGGATCGTCACCTGACCCATATGCGACACATCGAACAGGCCGGCATTCGACCGGGTCCAGAGATGTTCCTTCAGGACGCCGGGCGCATATTGCACCGGCATGTCGTAGCCGGCGAAGGGCACCATACGGGCGCCGAGCGATACATGCAGCGCATGAAGAGGGGTGGTCTTGAGGGCAGCGGTCTCGTCCAAATGACGCCTCCGGGTTTTGCGCTCGTCTCGAAGCGCAGAGCTCATAATTTCGGCGCGACTGCGCCTGACGATGAGCCCCCTCTGTCTGTTTGCCTGAGATTGTTATCCCTTCGGCGAGCGCTTGCGCGCCTCTCTCCAGAGTTCCGTCTGCCCCTTGTTGGTCCTTTGGCCTGAGAGTTTCCGGGGCGGTTGCTCCTTCGGCACCGGCTCGCGCCGGATTCTCCCAACAAGGTCGAGTGCCATTATCCGGTCCCGGGCAAAGATGGCAAGGGGCAAATGTCGCCGCCGAACAAATTTTTGTCGTGCCGATCAATCCTGTGTTTGGCAATGATTGCGGGCCTTTGCAACGCAGGTTGGAAGGGTTATCCCTTCTCGTCGTTCGAGGAGCCGGGCAGGAGATGAAGATGAACCGCAACCATGCCGCTATACTGCTGATTTCGCTTGGCGCATCGTCGTTGTCCCTTGGTGGGGCATTGGCGCAGGATAGCGGCGCGATGAAGTCGATGCCGGGGATGCATATGGACACTGCCACGGCACCTGCGGGCTCTGCTGCGGTCAAGCTCGGCGATCTCGATATCAGCGGCGGCTATGTTCGCGCCATGCTTCCTGGCCAGCCGGTCGGCGGCGGCTACATCACCATCCATAACGGCGGCAAGACCGACGACAGGCTGACTTCAGTGACCTCGGCGGCGGCCGGCAAGGTCGAGCTGCACGAGATGAAGATGGAAGGCGAGATCATGAAGATGCGCGAGATCAGGGGCGGCATCGCCATCCCAGCCGGCGCTACGGTGACGCTCGCGCCGAACACGATGCATATGATGTTCAAGCAGGTGAAGACACCTTTCAAGCAGGGCGGCACCGTGCCTGTGATGCTGATGTTCGACAAGTCGGGCATGGTCGACGTCAATCTGCCCGTCGTCTCGGCCAAGGGAAACTGAGCCAGAAAATTATACCGCGGTATAATTCCGGTTTCCACTTTTCCTCGAAATGCTCTAAAGCCACGTCAAAAGGCCGGAAAATCTCCGGCTGCGGGGCGAAGGGTCCCGTCGTTTGAATAGGCGTGATCCCGTCCAGCGGCAGTCTGGCGTTTCCCGGGACATGCCGCGGTATTTGAAAGAAGAAGAATGGCCGGGATTGAGCATATAAAGGTCGAGCCTGACGAGGCCGGCATGCGCCTCGACCGATGGTTCAAGGTGCATTTTCCGGGCCTTGGCTTCGGACAGCTGCAGAAGCTGCTGCGATCCGGCCAGGTGCGCGTCGACGGCGGCCGTGTGAAGACGGATGCGCGCGTTCAGCCGGGGCAGATGGTGCGCGTTCCGCCGCTCGACGTCGACGCCAAGGGGCCGAAAGGCGGCCCCATAGCCGGCAGCGAGCTCAAGCATTCCGGCGATGGCGAGCTGCTTGCGCGCATGCTGCTGCATGAAGACGAGAAGGTCTATGTGCTGAACAAGCCGGCCGGACTCGCGGTTCAGGGCGGCTCCGGCCTTACCCGTCATATCGACAAGATGCTCGAGGCATGGACGAACAAGAAGGGCGAGAAGCCGCGCCTGGTGCATCGTCTCGACCGCGACACGTCGGGCGTTCTCGTTATTGCCCGTACCCGTGGCGCGGCGCAGAAATTGACGGCAGCCTTCCGCGAGCGCGACACCAAGAAGACCTATTGGTCACTGGTAAAGGGCGTGCCGCGCAAGCATGAGGACAAGATTTCGACCTGGCTGGTGAAGGAGGCGACGCCGGATGGCGACCGCATGCGCATCGCCAAGCACGGGGAGGAGGGCGCCGATCACGCCATTTCCTATTATCGCGTGATCGAAACTGCCGCCCAGAGCCTCGCCTGGCTCGAGATGGAGCCCTATACCGGCCGCACGCATCAGCTGCGCGTCCACGCGCTGCACATGGGCCACCCGATCATCGGCGACCCCAAATATTTCGACGACGATCCGAACTGGAATTTCCCGGGCGGCGTGCAGAAGCGGCTGCATCTGCATGCCCGCCATATCGATATTCCGCATCCGAACGGCGGACGCCTGCGCATCACGGCCCCTCTGCCGCCGCATATGGTGCAGACCTGGAACCTTCTCGGACTTGACATGGCATCGGCAGGGGAGCCGGACGACGAATGAAGCTGGTTCTTTTCGATTGCGACGGTACGCTGGTCGACAGCGTGCGGCTGATCCACGAAGTCATGGCGCGGACGTTCGTGGCCTTCGGCTACAAGCGTCCGGACGTTTCCGCCACCAAGTCGATCATCGGCCTCACGCTGGATATCGCTATCGCCCGCCTGCAGGGCAAGCCGCATGTCGACGAGGAGGCTGTCGCCATGACCGCGCATTACAAATCGATCTTTCCCGAGGTGCGGGACGAGGCGGACATGCAGACGCCGCTCTTCGATGGCATCAAGCCGCTGATCGAGACGCTTGCCGGCCATGAAGAGCTGCTGCTCGGCGCTGTGACGGGTAAATCCCGCCGCGGCTTGACCCATATTCTTGCCGTCAACGATTTCGCGCCCTATTTCATCGTCTCACGCACGGCCGACGATTGCCCGTCGAAGCCGCATCCGGCAATGGTGACGGAATGCTGCGACGAAACCGGCATGGATCCGCACGATACCATCGTCATCGGCGACGCCGTCTACGACATGCAGATGGCGAAGGCGGCCGGCGCGACTGCCATCGGCGTCGCCTGGGGCTATGCTTCCGTCGAGGAACTGCTGGCGGCCGGCGCCGACGCGATCGCCCACCATCCGAACGACCTGTTGAGCCATATTCTCTGAGGTGAGCCCATGCGCGACCTGTTGAACGATCTTTCCGAGGGTCTCAGCCATCCCGATCCGATCCGCCGCGCGCAGATCCAGATGAAGAAGCCGCTGCCCAAGCGCTTTTACAAGGATGTGACGATCGGCGTGGACGAGGCCGGCCATGCCATCGCGCTCGACGGCAAGGTCGTCAAGACACCGGCGAGGCGCTCTCTGGCCTTGCCGACGGAGGCCCTTGCCCGGTTGGTGGCCGCCGAATGGACGCGTCAGGTCGAGGTCATCGATCCCTCGACCATGCCGGTCACGCGCCTTGTCAACACGGCCATCGATGGCGTTGCGGCCGAGAGCCAGGCCGTGTTCGATGAAATCGTCCGTTTTTCCGGCAGCGACCTGCTTTGCTACCGCGCCGACGGGCCGGAGCGTCTTGTCGAGCGGCAAGCGGAGCGATGGAACCCGGTGATCGACTGGGCGGCGCGCGACATCGGCGCCCGCTTCATTCTGGCTGAAGGCGTCATGCACCAGGAGCAGCCGGGCGAAGCCATCGCCGCCTTCTCTGCCGCCATGCGCAAATACGACACGCCAATGGAGCTTGCGAGCCTGCACACGATCACGACCCTGACCGGCTCGGCGATCCTTGCGCTTGCCTTTGCCGAAGGTTTTCTGTCTTTTGCCGATGTCTGGTCGCTTGCCCATCTCGATGAGGACTGGACGATCGAGCATTGGGGCAGCGACGAGGAAGCGGAACAGCGCCGTGCGCAGCGTTTTGAGGAATTTCAGGCCGCCGTCGACGTTTTTTCTGCGCTTCACAGTTGAATATTGTTGATTTCCAGTCCTTTATAGCGATCTTCGCATCTTGCAAGTTCGGAAGCCGGGACTGTTATCATGTTGTTGTCGAGGTCGGGTGCCGTGTCGGCGCTCGTGGGATGTTTGGTATTGGCCGCATGCTCGAGCTGGTCCGTGGCACCTCCGCCTCCCGCCTATGACGTTCGCAGCGCTTCCGTCGTGGCGGACGCGGCCTTGCCACCGGTATCGCCGGCACTGGTTGCCGCGATCAACGATCGCGTCAACGCCGCAATCGCCGTAACGACCCGCACGGCACCATTGCCGCAGGTTGCCCTGACCATCCGTCTGAGCGACGTCCGCAGGGCGCGCGGTTTCAACCGCGATCGCAACAGCGCCAAGATCAACATCGATGCGGCCGCACTGGACAGCGGTGCCGTGGTCGCCATGGCGTCCTTCGAAGTCAGAACCGTCGCCCCCGATCCCGCCACGGCGGATGAACTGATGGCGGAAGACATTGCCGCTCGTGTCCGTTCCATATTCTCGCTGAACACGCCGCGGCTGGCGAACTGAGCCGGCAGCTTCAAACATGGCGCGCGCCGTGCTAAGTCCGAGCGGTGATGGAGAGAGGGTCGCATGAAGGAAATCCTGCAGGAACTGGAACGCCGTCGTGAAGTGGCAAGACTTGGCGGCGGGCAGGTGCGTATCGACGCTCAGCACGCGCGCGGCAAGCTGACGGCGCGCGAGCGCATCGATATCTTCTTGGACGAAGGGTCCTTCGAGGAGTTCGACATGTTCGTCGAACACCGCTCGACCGATTTCGGCATGGACAAGAGCAAGATCGCCGGCGACGGCGTCGTGACCGGATGGGGTACTGTCAACGGGCGCACCGTTTTCATTTTTGCCAAGGATTTCACTGTCTTCGGTGGATCTCTTTCAGAAGCGCATGCGGAAAAGATCACCAAGGTACAGGACATGGCGCTGAAGAACCGGGCGCCGATCATCGGTATCTACGATGCCGGCGGCGCCCGCATTCAGGAGGGCGTGGCGGCGCTCGGCGGCTATGCCGAGGTGTTCCAGCGCAATGTGCTGGCCTCCGGCGTCATTCCGCAGATTTCGATCATCATGGGTCCCTGTGCCGGTGGCGACGTCTATTCGCCCGCCATGACGGATTTCATCTTCATGGTCCGCGACACGTCCTATATGTTCGTCACCGGACCGGATGTGGTGAAGACCGTCACCAACGAGACCGTGACGTCGGAGCAACTCGGCGGCGCGTCGGTGCATACAACGAAATCCTCGATTGCCGATGCAGCCTACGACAACGACGTCGATACGCTTTTGCAGGTGCGGCGGCTCATCGATTTCCTGCCGCAGTCGAACACGGCGGCGGTGCCCGAGATCGAGTGCTATCAGTCCGCGATCGATCCGGACGCCTCGCTCGATACACTGATCCCGGCCAATGCCAACAAGCCCTACGACATCAAGGAACTGATCCTGAAGGTGGCGGACGAGGGCGATTTCTTCGAGATACAGGAGAGCTTCGCCAAGAATATCGTTTGCGGCTTTGGCCGTATCGAAGGGGCCACGGTAGGCTTCGTCGCCAACCAGCCCATGGTGCTGGCCGGCGTTCTCGACAGCGATGCCTCGCGCAAGGCGGCGCGCTTCGTGCGCTTCTGCGATTGCTTCAACATCCCGATCGTCACCTTCGTCGATGTGCCCGGTTTCCTGCCGGGGACGGCACAGGAATATGGCGGGCTGATCAAGCACGGCGCCAAGCTGCTCTTTGCCTATGCCGAGGCCACCGTGCCGAAGCTGACCGTCATTACCCGCAAGGCATTCGGCGGCGCTTACGATGTGATGGCCTCGAAGCATCTGCGCGGCGATCTCAACTATGCCTGGCCAACGGCGCAGATCGCCGTCATGGGCGCCAAGGGCGCGGTCGAAATCATCTTCCGCAAGGATATTGCCGATCCGGAAAAGATCGCAGCCCATACGAAGATGTATGAGGACCGCTTCCTGTCACCCTTCGTCGCCGCCGAACGCGGCTATATCGACGAAGTGATCATGCCGCGCTCCACCCGGCGGCGGCTGGCGCAGGGCCTCAGGATGTTGCGTAACAAGGATCTGACCAACCCCTGGAAGAAGCACGACAATATTCCTCTGTAGAGCTGTGACAACAAGCCACGGATTTTACACGGAAAATTGATTGGACGTCAGAAGCCGTGTTTTCCCGTCGAAGGCGGGTCGCTCTAAAGCTTCCTGCAGGGGGAGTTGAAACTGGAGTTAAAAATGGCGCTTTCCGATCGGCTGAATCAATATCAGCCCCACGCTCTTACTGTATTGCGTATCGTCACCGGCGTATTGTTCATCGAACATGGCCTGCAAAAGCTTTTCGGCTTTCCGCCCGGTGGTCAATTTCCAAGTCCGCTGCCGACCCTGCTTCTGGTTCAGGGTATCATCGAGGTCGTCGGCGGGTTGGCAACGATTGTTGGATTCTTCACCCGTCCTGTCGCCTTCATCCTTTGCGGCAATATGGCGGTCGCCTATTTCATGGCGCATTATCCAAAGAACTTCTACCCCGCCAACAATGGCGGCGATGCAGCCATCCTTTACTGCTTCGTCTTCCTGTTCCTGATCTTCGCAGGCCCCGGCCTTCTGGCGATCGACAACAAGAAGAAGTAAATCATGCCGCGCCGGGCTCGATCGATCGTCGGGCCCGGCGAATAAAATAGTCTCTCGCGTGTTGATGCCATTGTCGGCAGGACGAGAGAATTTTCGACAGGATCCCGTTCGCCGTGCGAATTCGAACGGAGATCTTCATGTCACTTTCCAAGCGCCTCTCGCCTTATCAGCCTTCCGCACTCGCAATTCTGCGAAGCATGACCGCCTTGTTGTTCATCGAGCACGGCACGCAGAAGCTATTCGGCTTTCCGCCGGCGCCCTACGCCATTACGACGCTGTTCTTCATCGCGGGGATATTGGAGTTGGCGGGCGGCATCCTGGTCCTGCTCGGGCTCTTTACCCGTCCCGTTGCCTTTCTGCTCAGCGGTGAAATGGCAATTGCCTATTTCATAGTGCATATGCCGATCGATTTCTTCCCGGCCAACAATCAGGGAGACGGAGCGATCCTGTTCTGCTTCGTCTTCCTGTTTCTGGTGTTTTCCGGACCGGGGAACTGGGCGCTGGACAATCGCCGGCGCTAGAGTAATTCCGGGAAACGTAAGCAGCGGTTTTCCATCCGGAGCGGCTCAGCGATTCCGTAGAACCAGGAGCCGTTCTAGGAATCGAAATCCGTCAGGCCGTAAGCTTGAGGCCGGCAATGCCGGCGATGATCAAGCCGATGCAGAACACGCGGACGAGATTTGCAGGGTCGCCAAGCAACACGATGCCCAGCAGAACCGTGCCGACGGTGCCGATGCCGGTCCAAACCGCATAGGCAGTGCCCATCGGCAAGGTCTTCACGGCGAGGCCGAGCAGCACCACGCTCATAATCATGGAGATGACGGTAAGAACCGTCGGCGTCGGCCGCGTGAAGCCATCTGTATATTTAAGGCCGACTGCCCAGCCGATTTCAAACAAGCCCGCAAGGAAAAGCAGGAACCAAGCCATTTTACGCTCCTTCGTTCAGAGCGAGGCCGTCCCCGCGGATGTTACGGCCCATAAATGAATATCGGCCGCCGCAGTCGTCTGCGCGGATAGCTATATGCCTCGGCTTCAAGAGCTTTTCAAGGTGTGGAGCGCGTGGCACCCATGCCGCCGATTTCACCCCAGGCGTGCGGCATGCCACTTCAGGTGATCGTCCATGAAGGTCGAGATGAAATAATACGAATGGTCATAGCGCTCGTGCATGCGCAGCGTGAGACCGATGCCGGTGCCTTTGACCGCTTCTTCGAACAGCCAGGGGCGCAGACCGTTTTCAAGGAAACCATCGGCCTTGCCCTGGTCCACCAGGAACTCGGGGAAGCGCGCACCATCCTCGACGAGCGAGCAGGCGTCATATCGTCTCCACGCGGCCTTATCGCTGCCGAGATACTTTTCGAGGGCGGGTGCCGACCAGTCAGCCGTCGAAGGCTGGACGATGGGAGCGAAGGCGGAGCAACTTTTGAAGCGGTCCGGATTCCTGAGTGCGATCGTCATGGCGCCGTGGCCGCCCATGGAATGGCCGAAGATGCCTTGCCGGCTCATGTCGGCGCGGAATTGCCTGGCGACGATCGCGGGCAGTTCTTCCGTGACGTAAGTGTACATCCGGTAGTTTTCGGCCCAAGGCGTCTCGGTCGCATCCAGATAGAAGCCTGCGCCTTTGCCCATCTGCCAATTGGTCAGTTCGTCAGGCACGTCGTTACCACGCGGGCTCGTGTCCGGGCAGACGATGATCAGGCCGAGTTCGGCGGCCATGCGGCGGTATTCGCCTTTCTCCATGACGTTGGCGTGGGTGCAGGTGAGGCCGGAAAGATACCAAAGGACGGGCCGTGGCTCCTGGATCGCGTGTGGCGGCACGAATACGGCAAAGGTCATCTCGCATTTGCAGGCTTCCGATTCATGCGAAAAGACGCCCTGCATGCCGCCGAAGGCGGTGTTTTGGGAAATGATGTTCACTGCTGGTCTCCAGGCGATTGATGGGCCTTTGCGCGGCGGCAAAGGCGATCGAAGGTTTCGAGAAAGGCGGAGCGGTCGCGCGGCGAGAAGGAGGCGTTGTAGCCTTTGCTTTCACCGGTTTCGCGAAGATGGGCGCCGAGATCGCGCATGGCGGTCACCATGCCGATATTGGTTTTGTCGAAGATGCGGCCGGTCGGCCCCGTTACTTCCGCTCCGGCTGCGACGCAACGCCCGGCCAGCGGGACATCGGCCGTCACGACGACATCGCCGGGGCCTGCATGTTCCGCGATCCAGTTGTCGGCGGCGTCGAAGGCGTTGGAGACGATGACATTGCGCACCATCGGATCACGCGACGGCCTGAGCCCGGAATTGGCGACAAACGTCACCTCGATGCCGTGGCGCTCGGCCACCTTCAAAATCTCCGGCTTCACCGGGCAGGCATCGGCATCGACATAAATCATGGAAACAGAACTTTATCATGAAGAACGCTGCGCATCCGACCGGACGCGCAGTCGCGGTTTATCGAAGTCCCACGCACGGGGCCAGATTTATTCCCTCAAAGTTCCCGCCTTTTTCGCCACAAAGGTAGCGATGACGTCCATCAACGCCGGCGAGAGGCAGTCATACGGCTCAAGGCGGAGTTCCTTCAGCCGGCTGCGAACGGCGGTCATCGCGGAAGGCGGCGTTCCCGATTCGATAATGGACGAAACGAAGGCCGCGAATGTGGGTTCCGGCCAGCCGCTCTGCTGGAAACGTTCCGGATGGATGAAATCCAGGCCCTTGAAAGCGTGGTCGCGCTCTACCGGCCCGTACATATGAACGCCGCATGCCTTGCAGGCATGGCGGAGAATCAATGCGTCCGGATCGACGATCGCGAGCTTGTCGCCATTTTCGAGAACCTTCACATTTTCATGGGGCGTCACCGCGACGATCGAAAAGGCGGCGCCTTGCGGCTTCCAGCATTTGGTGCAGCCGCAGGCGTGATTGTGCGCAATCCCGCCGTTGATCGCGACCTTGACCGGGCGATCGGTGCAGGCGCAAACGAGCGTCCCACCGCTGAAACCCGCCTGTCCTGACTTCACTCCGCCGTCGAGCGCCGGATGTATCGATACTTGACCTGGCATGTTCGGCTCCTCCTCCTTGGTTGCCCACGGCCCCCAAATCCGGATCGATTTGCGAAAAGGCCGTGTGCCATTCAAAGTCGTGCAGCGTTCCCTTGTGCCGTCTAAGTCTCAGGCTGTCTTTAGTACAGCACGACGCTTCTGATGCTTTCGCCTGAGTGCATGAGTTCGAAGCCCTTGTTGATGTCTTCGAGCGGCATGGTGTGGGTGATCATCGGGTCGATCTGGATCTTGCCCTCCATGTACCAGTCGACGATCCTGGGAACGTCGGTGCGGCCGCGCGCGCCGCCGAAGGCCGTGCCCATCCACGAGCGGCCCGTCACCAGCTGGAACGGCCGCGTCGAAATCTCCTGGCCGGCGCCGGCAACGCCGATGACCACGGACTTGCCCCAGCCGCGATGCGAAGCCTCCAGCGCCTGGCGCATGACCCTGGTGTTGCCGGTGCAGTCGAACGTATAGTCCGCCCCGCCGATCTGGTCGGCGCCGCGCTTCGTCATGTTGACGAGGTAGGGCACGATGTCGTCGCCGACCTCCTTCGGATTGACGAAATGCGTCATGCCGAAGCGCTCGCCCCAGGCCTTCTTGTCGTTGTTGAGATCGACGCCGATGATCATGTCGGCGCCGGCAAGCTTCAGGCCCTGGATGACGTTGAGGCCGATGCCGCCGAGACCGAAGACGATCGCGGTCGCCCCCATCTCCACCTTGGCGGTGTTGACGACCGCGCCGATGCCCGTCGTCACGCCGCAGCCGATGTAGCAGATCTTGTCGAAGGGCGCGTCGGGATTGACCTTGGCAACGGCGATCTCCGGCAGCACCGTGTAGTTGGCGAAGGTCGAGCAGCCCATATAGTGGTGGATCCTGTCCTTGCCGATGGAAAAGCGCGAGGTGCCGTCCGGCATCAGGCCCTGGCCCTGGGTCGAGCGGATCGCCGTGCACAGGTTGGTCTTGCGCGACAGACACGAGGGGCACTCGCGGCATTCGGGCGTATAGAGCGGAATGACGTGATCGCCCTTCTTCACCGAGGTGACCCCCGGACCGACATCGACGACGATGCCGGCGCCCTCATGGCCGAGGATGGCGGGGAAGAGACCTTCCGGATCGGCGCCCGACAGCGTGAAATCGTCGGTGTGGCAGATGCCCGTCGCCTTCACCTCGATCAGCACCTCGCCCGCCCGCGGGCCCTCAAGCTGCACTGTCATCACTTCGAGCGGTTTGCCGGCCTGTACGGCAACAGCGGCGCGAACGTCCATGGTTTCATCCTTCCTGCTATGATTTGTTCGGCGCGACATTGGCATGGGCGCGCGGGGCAGCTCAAGCCAAATCAGACACTTGGAGCGGTAATTGCCCAGTTTAAACCGGACGCTCGTTCTGCGCTATCGTTTCAAGAGGCACCGGACGGAAAACCGCCGGGGCGCTTTTCCCGAAATTGCTCCGATGCCATGTTTCAATCAGGCAAACTCCATGATCACCGCATCGACGGCGAGGCTTTCGCCGGGCTTGGCGTTGATCTTGCCGACCATCAGGTCGCGCTCGGCGCGCAGGACATTTTCCATCTTCATCGCCTCGACGATGGCCAGCGTCTCGCCCGCCTTGACCTCCTGGCCCTCGGCAACGGCAATCGACACGACGAGACCGGGCATGGGGCAAAGCAGCAGCTTCGAGGTATCGGGCGGCAATTTTACCGGCATGAGCTTGTCGAGTTCCGCCTGACGCGGCGTAAAGACCCTCGCCCTGACGGAAATACCTTGCCAATCGATGCGCAGGCCGTTGGGGACGGCGCGGATCTGGGCCGTCAGCTTGCGGCCGCTCACGGTGCCGGTCCATACGGCATCGCCGGGACGCCAGCCGGTTGCAACAGTCACCGTCTTGCCGCCGATCTGCATGTCCATCTCGAAAGGAATGGTCACTACGCCCTCGATCAGGGAAACGGAGAGGTAATCCGTGCCGAGCTTGACGATCCAGTCCTCGCGCAACGGTCCCGCTGCGGGACGCAGCCGATCACCATAGCGCTCGCGGCGGTTTGATTCGATAAGGCTGCAGGAAAGGGCGATAGCGGCCAGCTGCGCGGCCTGATCCTCATCCGGCGCCACAGGCGCGAAACCGTCTGGATATTCCTCGGCTATGAAGCCGGTGGAAAGACGCCCCTCGCGCCAGCGGGGATGCTTCATCAAAGCCGAGAGGAACGGCATGTTGTGCTCTATGCCGTCGACCACGAAGCCATCCAGGGCTTCGCCCATTGCTTCGATCGCCTCCAGTCTGGATGGAGCCCAGGTGCAGAGCTTGGCGATCATCGGGTCGTAATACATGGAGATTTCGGCGCCTTCAAAGACGCCGGTATCGTTGCGGACGACCGATTTTTCGGTCTTGCCTTCGCGCGGCGGACGATAGCGGGTCAGGCGTCCGATGGACGGCAGGAAGTTGCGGTATGGGTCTTCCGCGTAGAGGCGGCTTTCGATGGCCCAGCCGTTGAGCTTGATATCGGCCTGCCTGAACGGCAGCTTTTCGCCGGCGGCGACGCGGATCATCTGTTCGACGAGATCGATGCCGGTTACGAGTTCGGTGACGGGATGCTCCACCTGAAGCCGCGTGTTCATTTCAAGGAAGTAAAAGTTCCGGTCGCGATCGACGATGAATTCGACCGTGCCGGCGCTCTGGTAATCCACGGCCTCGGCAAGCGCCACGGACTGCTCGCCCATGGCCTTGCGTGTCGCTTCGTCGAGGAAGGGCGAGGGCGCTTCCTCCACCACCTTCTGGTTCCGGCGCTGGATGGAGCATTCGCGCTCGCCGAGATAGACGACATTGCCATGGGCGTCGGCCAGCACCTGGATCTCTATGTGCCTGGGGTCGACGACGAATTTCTCGATGAAGACGCGGTCGTCGCCGAAGGAGCTTTTCGCTTCTGAACGGGCGCGCTCGAAACCGTCGCGCACTTCGTCCTTGCTCCAGGCGATGCGCATGCCCTTGCCGCCGCCGCCGGCAGACGCCTTGATCATGACCGGATAGCCGATCTCGCCTGCAATTCTCTCCGCATGATCCGCATCGTCGATGATGCCGAGGAAGCCCGGAACGGTGGAGACCTTGGCGGCATTGGCGAATTTCTTCGATTCGATCTTGTCGCCCATGGCTTCGATCGCCTTCGGCTTCGGGCCGATGAAGATAATGCCTTCCTTCTCCAGTGCAGCACAGAAGGAGGCGCGCTCCGAGAGGAAGCCGTAACCCGGATGAACGGCTTCCGCGCCGGTCTCTTTGCAGGCGGCGATGATCTTGTCGGCGACGAGATAGCTTTCGGCGGCGGGAGCCGGACCGATGTGAACGGCCTCATCGGCCATTTCGACATGCAGGGCGTCCCGATCCGCATCGGAGTAGATGGCGACCGTCAGGATGCCCATCCGGCGCGCGGTCTTGATCACGCGGCAGGCAATCTCGCCGCGATTGGCGATCAGGATTTTCTTGAACATGCAGACTCCGCCCAAATACTCTATTCAGTCAGTGTTTTAGCCATAAACTGCGCTCCCGGTCCATGTGCAACATGTCTCCGCTCACGCCGTTTTTGCCAATCTTGACTGCATGCGTTCCCGCCAGATGATGAAGAGGCCCGAGCCGACGATGATGGCGATGCCGATCCATTTGGAAAGATCGGGAAAGTCTCCAAAGATCGCATAGCCGAGAACGGTGGCGGAAATGATCTCGAAATACTGGAACGGGGCCAGCAGCGAGAGGGGCGCCAGCCGGAAGGCTCGGACGACGAGCATATGTGCATAGCCCGAAATCGAGCCGAGAATCAGCAAAAGAACGAGTCCGAGCGCAGAGGCGGGCAGGGAGGGCTCGAAATCGGCAATGCCGGCGGAGGTGCCGGCAAACAGCGCGAACGCCATGAACAGCGTGCCGCCGGCACCCGCCATGATCTGCATCGTCAGCGGCGAATCCGCTTCTCCGACCGCGCGATTCATGAAGAGATAGAGCGCATAGAGAAAAGCGCAGGCAACCGGCAGCAACGCCTTCAGGCCGAAGATGGCGAAACTGGGCTGGATGACGATCATTGCCCCGCCGAAGCCGATGACGATCGCCAGCCAGCGCCTCCAGCCGACCTTGTCGCCGAGAAACAGCGCCGAAAGCGCCGTCAGCATGAAGGGTTCCACGAAATAGATCGCAAAGACGTCGGCGAGCGGCATGTATTTCACGGCAGCGAAGAACAAAAGACTGGCGGCGCCATGCAGGGCTCCGCGCAGCAGGTTCATCCAGGGACGCTTTGCCGAGAAGGCCGTCCTGCCCGTCGCGGTCGCCAGCAGCGGCAGCATGCATACGAGCTGAAAGAAGAAGCGATAGAACGTCACCTGCCCGGGCGACATGCCCTCGAAGCTCGCCATGTATTTGGCGATTGCATCCATCGTCGGGAGCAGGATCATGGCGCTTGCCATGATCGTCATGCCCCTGAGCGGATTTTGCTGCGTGGAGACGGCGGAGGAGACGGACATGAGCAGACATCAAACACAGGAAGGCCATGCAATCAAGGCGCGATCGGCGCGGGTCGCGCTTGGCCGGAACCGTCATCGGAAATGTCACACTTTTCCAATTGGGACACATCACGGTGGCCGGATGACGCCCCTAGACCTATCTGAGGCTTGGGAAACCGCTAAAACATAGATTGCGCCGCACAAGATTGCCGGCGCAGCCAGGAAAGGGATCGCACCGATGTTCAAGCCAGAACAAGAGACGACCGTTTTTTCGGATGAAGGCGACGACACTCTGGGAGGGCGGCTGTCGATGGCTCGCGATTCCGCCGGGGTCAGCCTCGCCACATTGGCCAGCCAGCTTGGCGTCAGCGAAGAGACGATGCTTGCATGGGAATCCGATCGGGCCGAGCCCAATCCATCCGCTCTGGTCAAGATGTCGGCTCTCTTCGGCGTTTCTCCGATATGGCTGATGACCGGAGCCGGTGACGGACCTGGGGAAGACAGCGACGAGCGCGCATTGGACGCTGTCAGGAACGAGCTTTCGCGGCTGCGTGCGGCCCATCAGGAAATCGGCCAGCTGATCGAGGCGACGACTCGCCAGATCGAGCGACTCGATCATCAGATCCGGTTGCGCAATGTCAGCAAGGATGTCGCGCATTGATCCCGACCATTCGCCATGCCTGGAAAGTGGGACGTCAGCTTTGACGATAACCGATGATGGTGACGCGGCTGGTTGCGGGGCGCGCTGCCGGCGGCGCTTTGCTTCGCGGCAGGTCCTGCGCACAAACCATTGATCTGAAAACAAAAAACCCGGCCTAAGCCGGGTTCTTGGTGCGGTCGAGAAGACTCGAACTTCCACGGGTTGCCCCACAGCGACCTCAACGCTGCGCGTCTACCAATTCCGCCACGACCGCATCGTGGTAGGCCGAATTGCTCCGGCGCGGCTGCATGTAGCAAAAGCATTCGGGGGGCACAAGAGCGATGTGTCAGATTTTTTAAATTCCTTCACAGCTCCGCCGAACGGATCGGTCCGATTGCTGTGGAAACGCCGTAGACGTTTGAATTCCCGCCCGAATGGCGCCATATGTGGACAACCCGTCGGCGTGCCAGATTTCCACAAGCGCGGCCTGCGGCGTGTAAGGGACTGCCAACATGCTTCGCACCGAACTTTCTCACCAGATGTTTCCCGTTGAAGGTACGCCGCCCGTCCGCTGGCGGATCACCGATGCGCTGGTGCCTTATGACGAGGCCGTTGCCACGATGGAGGCGGAAGTTGCCGCGATCTCCGAAGGCCGGGCGCCGGAGCTGGTCTGGCTGGTGGAGCATCCGCCGCTCTATACGGCAGGCACCAGCGCCAACGCGGCCGATCTCATCGAGCCGGATCGTTTCCCCGTTTTCGCAACGGGACGCGGCGGCGAATACACCTATCACGGGCCGGGTCAGCGCGTGGCCTATGTCATGCTGGACCTGAAGTGTCGCCGGCAGGATATCCGCGCATTCGTCGGCGCGCTGGAGGAGGTCATCATCCGTACGCTCGAATCGATGAATGTGCGCGGCGAGCGGCGCGAGGATCGCGTCGGCGTCTGGGTCAGGCGTCCGGAAAAGCCTGTGCTGCCGGATGGCGGCGTGGCCGAGGACAAGATCGCGGCCCTTGGCATCCGCGTGCGCAAGTGGGTGACGTTTCACGGCCTCTCGCTGAACGTCGATCCCGATCTCGGGCACTTCACCGGCATCGTCCCCTGCGGAATTTCCGCCTATGGCGTCACCAGCCTTGTCGATCTCGGCTTGCCGGTCATGATGGCGGATGTCGACATCCGTCTTCGCGACGCGTTCGAGCAGGTATTCGGACAAACGATCAACGACGATTAGGCGTATTTCCCTGATCGACGGCATGCATTGAACGTGAGCATGCAGGATTGCATCGAGACGAGGTGGCGAACCGGGTCGCATTTTCGCGCCTCGGTTCGACCGGCGTGATGCATCATGCCTTTAAAGAAGTAATTCTTCCGCTTCTTCGTCGCAGGGCATTTTGGTGTGCGTCAGAATATTGCGCTTTGATTCCGCCACGCGCTCCATCTCGCCTTCGGCCTTGAGAAGATCGTGCAGCTTCTGATCGCTGAGAATATTGTCTCGATTGTCATGCGAGGTCATGCGGGTAACTCCTTGACCTCTGCAGGCGAGAGTATGTCGTCTCTCAGTCGTCGGCGCCTACGGGTTCAGAGTACCAACGATGGGCGCAGCCTACGCCTATTGGCGGATTATAGCGAATCATTTCGGCAGCCGGCATTCAGCTCCTTGCGGGTTGCCGCATCCGCGCAAGAAAATGCCCTGGACGGGAGAGCATCCAGGGCACAGAGAGGGGAACTGCCAACAATAGATTAGGGCGGTACATTCATACTTCAAGGCTTTGGGAATCCCATATCGCGACATGCCTTCAGCCGCGCACCCAATCGCAAAACAGTGATCGCCGGTCTAACGCTGCGCCGCTGTTGGGAGGAGGCCGGCGATGGTATCGTTCCATCTTCCGGCTCCCTGAGAACGCCTGCCACACGGCTCGGACCGCGCGACAACCGCAGATGTCGGAGCGGAAACGTTTCGAAACGCACAGAGAAACCCAGGAAACATTCCGGCTGTACAGTTCATCCCATGCAAGGTCTTCTGAAGGAAATCAGGAAATGAGAATCGTTATGAACGCCGCCCGATCTCGAAAGATGATCGGCAGGGCGTTGTTGCTGGTGGCGCTGGTCGGTCTGCCGATCGTGAGCCAGGCCGCGGATGCCAAGCCGGATACCGCAAACTCGGCGTCCAGTTTCACCTATCGCCGGGCCGATCTCGGCAGCGGTTATTCCACCTCCAGTATCCTGAAGCTGCCGAACAACTCATCCTATTTCGTTACATGCAACTGCGACGACCGCACCTTGCAGGACATGACATGCCCGACTCAGGCCTATGCCTGCTCCTGCGTTCCGCATGCCTATCTGATGTGCCAGTAAAAGGCGTGAGATCGAATGAGCAGATCAACGGCACAGCTGATATTCGTCGTTTGCGCGATCGCCTCCATGCCGATTGTCGCCCTGGCGCAGCAGAACGATTCCTCGACGCAGAGCGGCGGTTCGAACTATTCCTTTAGCGTCGGGTCCCGTCCGGCGGATACCGGCACCGGCTTCTCCATTTACAGCGCGACCTCGGCCACGGCGGATCAGCAGTTTCACGTCCAGTGCAGTTGCCACGATCTCAGCCTGGCGGTGGCGACTTGCCCGGCTCCGCGCTACGGATGCTACTGCAGCCCGAGCGCATCGCTTGTGTGCCAATAGAACGGTTTCGACATCCGTTGTGCCACATCGATAGGCCGGCCGATCGGGCCGAAGCCGAATCCTGCGGACCCCGAACTGCCATCGCTGATTGTTTTTTTGGCCAAGCTGCTCTTTTTGATGGCTATTTTCGTACAGTTTGCGTTCATGTTCGTCCGCATATGGTGTCTTCCGTCGCCCCCGGATCGCGCGTCGATTGACAATCGATAGGGACGATACGATTAATAGTTTCGACATTCGTCATAGAGCGGAGGAAATGCCAATGACTAGTCGTGCCATTCTGTTGATGTCTTTTGCGTCTCTTACAGTTGTAGGCTCGATGGGCCTCGCTTCTTCGGCTTCTGCGCTAACCATGAAAGAGTGCAGCGCCAAATACCAGGCCGCCAAAACGGCCGGTACCTTGAACGGCCAGAAGTGGAACGACTTCCGCGCGACGCAGTGCAGCGCCGATGCCAGCGCCACCACGACGACCGCCCCGGCGGCCACCGCACCAGCTGCAACGACGTCGTCCAAGACGGCGAAGGCGACTGCCAAGGTCGATGCCAGCGAGCCCGATGCCACCAAACCGCCGGCAGCCGAACCGGCAAAGCCGACGACGGCTGCCCCGTCCGGCGTGAGCTTCCCGGCAAAGGTCGATGCCAAGTATGCCAGCGAGACGCCCGGCAAAGGCCGTTTCCACACTTGCGTCGATGCCTACAACGCCGCCAAGGCCAAGAATGCGCTCGGCGGCCTGAAGTGGATTCAGAAGGGCGGCGGTTACTACAGCCTCTGCAACTCCAAGCTCAAGGGCTGATCCTGCGGATCGACCTTATATCGAACGGGCACCTTCGGGTGCCCGTTTCCGTTTGAAGCCTTAGTCCCGCATTTTCTCCCATTTCCTGACAAGGCGGTCGCGCTTGAGCTTGGAAAGCCGCTGAAGCCAGAAGATGCCATCCAGTTGGTCGATCTCATGCTGGATGCAGACGGCGAGAAAATCATGCGCTTCCGCTTCGTGCCTATCGCCGGCAACATCTTGATAGCGAAAGCGAATCGATTTCGGCCGGACGATCTCCTCGGTCGCGCCCGGCATGGAAACGCTGCCTTCCGTGTGCCGCATGGTCTCCTGCGATGACCACAGAATCTCCGGATTGATGTATGTACGCACGCCGTCTTCGCGGCTGAGTTCAATCACGACGATACGCTTGAGGATACCGATATGCGGGCCGGTGATGCCGACGCCGGGAGCCGCGCGCATCGTATCTAGAAGGTCGCCCGCAAGGCTGCGCAGATCGTCATCGAAGACGGCAACCGGGGCACAGGCGGCTCGCAAAAGCGGGTCGGGGAAGCGGATGATGGGACGTGCGGGCACGGTACTCTCTATCGAACGAGGGATGTGTGTCGGCTGGGAGAATAAGGACAAGGCGATGACAACGCCACCATCCAGATAACTGAATTCTCCATATGAACTTTTTATCGTATCCAATTGCCGATAATATATTTTCTATTTTCCGGTTGGAGCGGAATACGATGCGCTTGATCTGAGCGCACTTTGCCCGGCTTTACCGCGCAGACATCTATCGGGCAGTCCTGATTATTCTGCGGGCGGGGAAAGCCGGTCTGGACTCGGAGGCAGGCGGACAAGTACAGGCGGGAAGACGGGAATGTCGTACCGATTCGAAATCGATCCAGCTGTCACGGCGCCTGTTCGACCGGCGCCGATAGCAAGACATCGCAGGGTGATTTTGCGCTCGCCGGCCTTGCGTTCCATTGGTTTTCGCATCTGCGACGGGACGATACCGCACCATAAACCCATGAAAATTGACTATTACGTAAAAGTCAATATTATACTCCGCAGCAGAAGGGGCGGATTCTTGGTAGACGGATATTATAGCATAACGGAGCTCACTCGGGAATTCGGAGTTTCGACCCGGACGTTGAGGTTCTATGAGGACGAGGGTCTCATTCAGCCCGAACGCAAGGGGCGTACGCGCTTGTTCCGGCCCGCTGACCGTCGTCTCATCGCCGAAATCCTTCGCGGTCGCCGCATCGGCTTTACCATCGCCGAAATCCGCGAGATCATTCAGGTCTACAAAGAACCGCCGGGCGAAATCGGCCAGCTGAAGCTGCTGATGAAGCGCGTCGACGAAAAGCGCGATGAACTGCGTCAGAAGCGCAAGGATATCGACGATACGCTGAACGAACTCGACAATGTCGAAGAGGCCTGTCTCGGCCGTCTCGCTGAAATCGGCGTGGGGACCTAATCATTTCAGTTTCAGCATAGACGATTTCAGAGCCATAGTTCCGGTACAACGCTTGGTAAAAGCGATGCGTTGTTGGGGGATTTTGTGGCGTGGCAGCAAGAATCGCGTCTGTCGGTTCCGGTGTCGACTCCATTTTAAAGCCAGCGGCGCGTGCGCTTGCAGTAAAACTCGAACTCACAGCCGAAACGCGAGAGGAGATGCATTTCCTCGTGGCGGATGACGAGCAAGGTCGTCAACGCGGCTGCTGCTGCCGCCATTGCGACGAACCATAGATTGTCGATGAGCAAGCCCAGGCCCGCCGTCAGCAGGGTATAGCCGAGGTAGGTCGGATTGCGCGTAAAGCGAAAAGGGCCTGTCGTCACCAGATGCGCGGTGCAGCGTTGGGTCAGCACGGTCGTCCGCCTCTCCAGCAGCGTTTTGACGGCCCAAACGTTCAACGTCACCGCGATGGCGGTGAGGATCGCTCCGACGACCCAGCAGGCGAGTGCCCAGATGAAGGGCAGAGGCAACGGATACCACCGCTGGACAGACAGCGCCGCGATGACGGCAAGGCTATAAATCAACGGCGGCCACGGAAAACTCAGCGACTTCGAACGATAGGCATTCATGGAATAACCCTGTCATTGCGCTTGTTCCGTGCATTGTATCGCGATTCGGCTTATGCGTTCATCGCTATCTGCCTTGATCGCCCCGGATTCCAGGGGCTTGAACAGATCCTGGGCCTGCAACCTGTCGAGCGTGCATTGGCAGAAACTGCGGCACATGGCTTCGCTGCCCGACTGCGTGCAGGACGCTACACATTGCCTGATATAGCCGACGGCCGGATCCTGCTGTGGAGCCGGCGCGACCAGAGAGAGAAGATAGACCAGGCCGAACAGGACCGGCTGGTGAAGCAGATAGAAGATCAGGCTGTGGCGGCCGGCGCGGGCAATGAGATTGCGACCGGAACCGAATTTCGCCAGGCGCTGCAGCCAGCCGAGCGATGTGGCCAGTTGCGCGATGCCCAAGCCGAACAGGAATGGCGCCAGCCATGGGAAGAGAGGCACGTAGTCGTTCGAGCGCTGGATGTTTTCCGACAGCCCAACCCACCAGAGCCATGGGACATCGAAGAATGTCGAATGCAGCGACAGAGGCGCAATGACATTGTCGACGACGATACCGACCGCAAGCAGTGCTGCGATCAGAAGCGTGGCGAAGGCCGGCAGGCGCAGGAACAGGAGTCCGATGAGGCTCGCTGCGGCGATGCTGTGCAAAATGCCGAAGAATATCCATTCGTCGCGCATGCCGATGAAGGTGACGAGCGAGATTGCCGCGGCCGCGGCAACGATCATGCCCAGCCTTCGCCAATAGGAGCGCCAGCGGATTTCCGGCGTATTGGCGAGTACGAGGCTGAAGCCGGCCAGGAACAGAAAGGTGCTGGCGATGGCGCGGGCGTAAAATTTCAGCCAGCCGGTTTCGGCCGTGCCGGAATCGAGATAGCCGAAAAATTCGAAATCCCAAGTGCAGTGATAGCTTGCCATCGCCAGCAGGGCGAGGCCGCGCGCCGTATCCAGAATGCCGATGCGAGGCGGCTTTGGATGTGCATCGGCGCTCTCGGCGATGGCGGCCATTACTGGGTCCTTCCAGGCATGAACTCAAATCTTGCACGCCGGTGCAGCCGGCGCGGCCCTGTCATTGCATATCGCCATCCATGATGGCCAGACGAGCATCCGAAAAAAACTGTCGGCGAATCAATACGACGATGATGAAGATCGTCGTCGCCATGAAGACATAGGGGCTGAGAAACCAGCCGAGATAGCCGATCGACAGGAAGATCGCCCTCAGGCCGGCATTGAAATTGCGCGCGGCGATGACATTCATGCGTACCACGCGCTCCGCGGCTCGTTCGGCGCCGAGCGGGTCGAGAATGGCTTCCTCGCGCATCGGCAGCGAGCCGAAGAGGATCGTGCAATAGTTGAACAGCCGATAGGCCCAGCCGAATTTGAAGAAGGCATAGCCGAAGAGGCAGGCAAGCCCGGCCACCTTGATCTCGAAGGCCGTGCGGCCGCTGTCGAAGACGAAGGGCAGATCGGAGAAAAAGGCGTTGACCTTGTCGGTGGCACCAAGCAGAGCGAAGCAGCTGCCGATGGCGAAGATCGAGGTGGAGGCGAAGAAGCCCGTGCCGTTCTGCAGCCCGGAGAGGATCTGCGTGTCGATCATCTTCAGGTCGCGGCGCAGCGAATTGTAGATCCATTCCCGCCGGCGCTCGTTCATCGCCCGCGTCAGGCTGGTGCGATTGAAGAAGCTGGCGCTGCTGACGATCCAGTTCAGCGCGATCCAGAGAAGAATGAATAGGGCGAGGGCGACATAGTCGGCAGTCGTCATAAAGGCAGATTCTCCAGATCGATCCGATGCGGACTCTATCGCAGGATGGGCGGCGCGCAATGGCCTTCTGTTTGCGTCCCCGAATGCCTATATGTAATGTCGCTGCCATGAAATCCGATGTCGGCCAATCACCGTGCAAGCTTGCCTCGATAGCGTAGCCTTACCGGAAATCGATTTGCCTGGGAGGCACCAAATATCCATGTTTCTTTCAGTTTTCGATGTGTTCAAGATCGGTGTAGGGCCTTCCAGCTCGCATACGATGGGGCCGATGTCGGCCGCGAATCGCTTCCTGGATCTGCTGCTGTCGAACGAGTGGCCGCGCCCGTCTTCGAATGTGCATGTCGCTTCGATCAAGGTCAGCCTGCATGGCTCGCTCGCCCACACGGGTATCGGCCACGGCACGGGCAGGGCTGTCGTTCTCGGCCTGATGGGCGAAAGGCCCGATAGCGTCGATCCCGACCATATGGACGGTATCATCGATGAGGTCGAGCGCAGCGGGCGCATCACGCCGCCGGGCCATCCGGGATACCAGTTCCAGCCGAAGACCGACCTCATCTTCGACAAGAAGGTGCCGCTGCCGGGCCACGCCAACGGCATGAGCTTCTCCGCCTTCGACAAGGACGAGCGCCTGCTGGTCAAGCGCATCTATTATTCCGTCGGCGGCGGTTTCGTCGTGACCGATACGGAGCTGGAGCAGATGCGGGCCGACAAGAAGAAGCCGGCCGCGGCAGGCGCGCGCGTTCCTTTCCCCTTTGCCAGCGCCAAGCAGATGCTCGAAATGTCCGAGCGCTCGGGTCTCTCGATTGCACAGATGAAGCGCGCCAATGAGGAGACTCATATGAGCGCCGAAGAGCTGGATGCCGGCCTCGACCGCATCTGGTCGGCCATGAGCAGCTGCATCGATCGCGGGCTCAAGGTCGACGGCATCATGCCCGGCGGGCTGAAGGTGCGCAGGCGTGCACGCGCAATTCATGACAAGCTTCAGGAAGAATGGCGCAGCAACCGTATCAATCCGTTGCTCGCCAACGACTGGCTCAGCGTCTACGCCATGGCCGTCAACGAGGAGAATGCGGCCGGCGGACGCGTGGTGACGGCACCGACCAATGGCGCAGCCGGCGTCATTCCGGCAACGATCCGCTATTACCAGCATTTCCATGAGGATTGGGACCAGGACGGCATTCGCAACTATCTGCTGACGGCCGCTGCCGTGGGCGGAATCATCAAGCACAATGCCTCGATTTCCGGTGCCGAAGTCGGCTGTCAGGGCGAGGTGGGCTCGGCAGCCGCGATGGCGGCCGCGGGGCTTGCCGCCGTCATGGGCGCGACGCCAGAGCAGATCGAGAACGCGGCCGAAATCGCGCTGGAGCATCATCTCGGCATGACGTGCGACCCGATCGCCGGTCTCGTGCAAGTGCCGTGCATCGAGCGGAATGCTCTTGGCGCGGTCAAGGCCGTCACGGCTGCTTCGCTTGCGATCAAGGGCGACGGCCGGCATTTCGTGCCGCTCGACGCCTGCATCGAGACCATGCGCCAGACGGGCTACGACATGAGCGAAAAATACAAGGAAACCTCGACCGGCGGGCTTGCCGTGAATGTCGTGGAATGCTGAGTGTGGACGCCTGATCTAAAAGCTTGACGCTGCCGGCCAAAAGGACTTCAACGGCACTATGGCTTTGCATCTCATCAAATTGTGCGTCGGCGCGGATTCGATAGAGGATCTGCGCGAGTGGGTTTCCGAGCGGGCGATGAACGCCATTGCCGCCGGGCTGGAGCCGCATACGACCCATACGACACGCATGGTGCCGAAGCGAATGGAGGAACTGCTGGATGGCGGTTCGCTTTATTGGGTGATCAAGGGGCAGGTGCAGGCGCGGCAGAAGCTGCTTGGAATAGAGACTTTCACCGATGCCGAGGGTATTCAACGCTGCCGGTTGATCCTCGACCCGAGCGTCGTGGAAACGAGCGGCCAGCCGAAGCGCCCCTTCCAGGGGTGGCGCTATCTGCCGCCGGAGGATGCGCCGCGCGATCTCGACAGTCTCGGGGGCGCTGCCGAAATGCCCGCCGACCTGCGGCGGGAACTTTCCGAACTCGGACTGCTGTAAAGCGGTCTCTTAAAACAATTCAACTTTCTGTCCCATGCAGTTGTTTTAAAACAACTTATTGGCGGGACATCGCTGTGAAGCTCACTGGAACTTTCTAGCGCAATCGCATCATGATCGGCGCCCGTCCGGTTGGGGCCTTTATATGCAGGTGGATGTGCGCTTCAGGCTGCGAGTAGCGCCAGGCGCGCGCACCGTGGCAAAGCAGGATGCCGATCAGGTCTTTCGTCTTGTTGCGCGAGCGCGAGCGGCTGAGACCGAGGTCCGCCAGCCGCATTGCTGCTTCGTGCAGCGGATGAAGAGCAAAGCTCTTCGGTTTCATCTTGCCCCCGCTATCGAGCGAGAAACCGGGAAAGTTCTCGTTCATTGCCATTTCAAAACCCCGTACACGTTACAAACTCAGGGCCGGCCCGTTTGACATTCGGGACCGGAGAGCCGGGCACCATCGAGAGAAGCCCGACCCATTCTCAAGTCTTGCGGCGATAAAGACCTCCGCCGCATTCTTATTCCATGCTCGCCCAGCACTTTACGCCGGCTCGCTTGAGCGCCTTGCAGGCCTTGATCGCATCGTTCTGGTCTTCGAAGCCGCCGAAACGGGCACGGAAGCCGCCATCGAAGGCGACGGCATAGGGCTTGGCAGAGCGCAGGGCCTTGCCGCCCTTGCTCTTTGCCGTATCGAGCAGGTCGGTTGCGCCATTCTTGCTGGAGGAAACGCCGATCTGAACGACCCAGCCGGTCGGTCCGCGCTCGGTCTTGGCAGCCTTTGCCGCTTTTTCAGACTTCTCCGCCCGCTGCAGCTTGACGAGCTTCGCATCGCTTTTGGACGTGGATGCGGTCGTCACGGTATCGATTTCGGTCTCGTCGTCCGCGACCTCATCGGAAGCGGGCCGTTGAACAGGCTTTGCCGAAAGCAACGGGTTGGCCGATTGAGGCGTCACGGCTGCGAACGCCGCCATGCTGGAGGGCCGGGCATCGGCCACTTCCGTCGGCTGGTCATTCCTGACTTTGGCGCGGCTGATGTCGGCCATGCGTGCGCTTGCAGCCTGGAGATTGGGTGCCGTGGCCGGCGTCTGCGCGATGACATTGGTCGCGATATGCTTCGTCGACGCCAGCGGAAGATAGGCCGCGATCAGCTTGCGCATCTGGTTGTCGCGCGCCGGCGTGGACGCGCCGCCGAGGACGACGCCGACGATGGAACGTCCATCGACCTTGACCGAGGTCGCGAGATTGTAGCCGGCAGCGCGGGTATAACCGGTCTTGATGCCATCGACGCCGCGAACCGAACCGATCAGATGGTTGTGGCCCGGTATGACGCGATTGCCGAGCCGGAAGCTCGTTTCGGAAAAGAAGCCGTAATATTGCGGAAAGTGCTCGCGCAGGGCGATGCCGAGGCGAGCCTGGTCGCGCGCCGTCGTCATTTGCGCAGTGTTCGGCAGGCCGTTCGGATTGCGATAGGTCGTGCGCGTCATGCCGAGCGCGCGGGCCTTGTCGTTCATCATGCGGGCGAAGCTTTCCTCCGAGCCGCCCAGCATTTCGCCAAGCGCCATGGCGGCATCATTGGCGGACTTGGTGACGATGCCGAGGATCGCTTCGCGCACGGTCACGGAGCGCCCGGCGCCGATTCCGAGCTTCGTCGGCGCCTGCGCGGCGGCATTCCGGGAGAACACGACGGGAGTATCGAGCGTGATGCGTCCGGCCTCGAGCGCCTCGAAGGTCAGGTAGACCGTCATCATCTTGGTTAGCGAGGCGGGGTAATGGAGCGTGTCGGCGTTTTCGCTATAAAGGACATTGCCCGTATTGGCGTCGATGACGATGCCGGCATATTTCGGCCCGGCAGCGCTGGCATCGACGACAGTCACGGTAATCGTCGCCGCCGCGATCGAAAAACCAATAAGCGCTCTCGCCAGAATCTTACCGGTTTGAGACGACGAAACGGAAAGAATTGATCTGGACACTAAATCACTCTCTGCTTGCATTTACATTCTCGATGATCCGGTCGCCGCCTCCATGAACGCCCGTTGCGTTCAACAGTAAGGGCTTAGCGTTACCAATCGGTTTATGATGAACAGTTGGTTTCAGGTTTCTGCGCCATTTTAGCGGCCGCCCGCAGCAGTCGTCGCCGGGGCGATGTTATCCACAAGGCGCGTCTCGACGAAACTCCGGACGGCAGCATCCATGGCGCGCCAGTCCCCGAGCTGATTGCTGGAAAAGCGGTAGAGAACGCTCAAATCCTTGCCGATTTTCACGTCCCTCTGGCAGTCGCCGCTGGTCGCTTGCGCCGGCGAGGCCGGAAGGAGGCAGCGTACGGCATAATCGGGTTCACCGGGCCGTGGCGCCGTCAAAAGCACTTCGCCGTTATAGCCGGCATCCGCGCGCAGCCGATGCGCGGTCAGCCCGAAGGGACCGGAATAGGCGGCGCCATCCATCAGCTGCGAATAGATCGGTCCGAGCCGGCCGGACATATCGCGCGACATCGTGCTCTGGGTGATTTGCAGGAAAATCAGCGAGGACGACTGGGAAATGTCGTCGAACCGCATCCGGTCGGCTTCGCTGTAACCCTGCATTTGCGGCCAGGTCAGATAGAGATCGACGCGCTCGGCCGTGCCGTCCGTACGTTCGCTGGGAAAGCGGATGGTGTTTGCGGTCAAACGCATCGTGTCTTCGCCGATCGTCACGGTGATAGGCCTGGTGCTGCCCGTATGGCCCGCCAGGGAGATTTTCTCGCCAAGCCAATGGCCGCCGACAGATATGGCAACGGTGAGGGCTGCCAGAACGGCAACACCTGCCGTGAGCCGATAGACAAAGCCGCTGGAGATCAGCGGCCTTTCTTCGATCATCGAGGCGGATGACATGGGAGAAGCCATACTCTTGCCTTCATTTCCTTCCGCTCCGGCCGCCATCGTCGATGGTAAAGCCGCGCGGCATCTGACTTTTTTGAGTCTCGCTGGAAACGATGATTGGCGCCGCAATGGTTAACCGACGATTAAATATAGATCGCAAGCCATGCTAATGGCACACTTAATTCGCGCTAAGTTTCCGGCGGCCGCTTTGAGGAGTGTCGCTCAACGAAAAAGAGCCGTTCCCCGGGACAGAGGGAACGGCTCAAAGGCACCGGCCTGGACAGAAATCAGGGGACGAGACCGGGCCTCTGACTTCGATCGCCGGCACTAGGTCGCCGACGATCGTATGAGGCTTATTTCAGGCTGCCGACCGCAACGGCGCGTCCGTCCTGGATCTTGACCCAGCGAGCCGGATTGTCCGCGGACTGGCGCTTGAGGAAGGTGTATTCGGTCTCGGACCAGAGCTTCACCTTGTTGCGCATGTTGTCGAGGACGAAATCGCCGCGATCCGTGCGGACGGTCAGAACGGCATGGCCTTCGCCGTTCGGCTGCAGCACGACGGTCATGAGCAGATCGGAGGGAGAGAAGCCCGCATCGATCAATTCTTTGCGCTTCAGCAGCGCGAAATCTTCGCAGTCGCCGGCAGTGGTCGGGATGGCCCATTTTTCCTCGACGCCGTAGAGTTCCATGTCGGTCATCGGCTTGATCGTGGTGTTGACCGTATAATTGATCTGCAGAATCGTCTTCCAGCTATCCTGGCTGAGGATGATCGGACCGGCGTCGCCGCCGGCATAGGCGCACTCGCGCGGATTTTCCCTGCAGAATTCATAGTGACCGATCGGAGGAGCCGCGTCGCCGGTGATCGTCATATTGGCGGGCGCGGCCTGAGCGACGCCGAAGAGGCCAAGAGTGGAAAGTGCCAGAGCGGCGCAGCCGCGAAGTACGGATTGAAAATTCATGTCCCTGTCCCTGTTTTTATTGGGATCAGAATGACACGCATGATTTTATCCGACGCAAAATTACGCAGTCAAATTAAGGGCTTAGTTTATTCAAATCCAGATCAAACTTTCATAAAACACGCAGAAAACTTGATTCAAGTTCGCGTCAAATTCGATTAAAATTTGAGCGATTGTGGTATCGGATATGAGGAGAGAAAATCGCGCAATGCGCTGTTTCAGAATGGTTTCCCGCAAAGGGAGTTCTTAACGCCGCGGCATCGCCACGGGCGAGATCGTGCCATAACGAGACATGGCGCGTATGCAGATATCGCCGTCAGGCACTGCAAATGGTGGCGTCTGTCCCGTTTTGGGAAAGCCGGGCCGAAAATCTTTTTTGTTTTTATCGCGAATTGTTGCGGCGAAGCTCATCCGTCATGCGAATGATCGCAGCCGCCATTTCCGCGGTCGCCAGCGAGTGGGCGGCGTTCGGGACGACCACCAGTTTCGCCTCCGGCCAGGCCTGCGACACCTCCCAGGCGGTGACGAGAGGAGCTTCAAGATCGAGCCGTCCCTGTATCATCGTGCAAGGGATACCGGCGAGCCGATGGATGTCGCGCAATATCTGCCGCTCATCGAGCCAGGCAAGATGGTGAAAATAATGTGTAATGATCCGTGCCCGCGCAGTCAGATAGCGCGGATCGGACCAGCGTGAGGACAGCGTCGCGCGCGGATCGATCAGGATCGATGCGGCCTCCCATTCGTGCCAATCCTTCGCGGCCTTCACATGGATTGCCGGACCCGGATCGCGCAGAAGGCGATAATAGGCGGCAACCAGATCGCCATCGCGATCCTGCTGCGGCACTCCGGCTCGAAAGCACGCCCATTCCTCCGGAAAGAAATGGCCAAGCCCGCGATAGAGCCAGTCTATTTCCGATTGTCTCGTCATGGTGACGCCGACGAGGAGCAGGCCTTCCACCCGCTGCGGATGGGTCTCGGCATAGGTCAGCGCAAGCGTGCAGCCCCAGGAATTGCCGAACACGATCCAGCGCTCCAGGCCGAGTTGCACCCGCAATCGCTCGATATCGGCAATGATATGCCAAGTGGTATTGTGCGAGAGATCGATCGCGGGCTCGGACGCATGGGGGAGGCTGCGGCCGCAGCCGCGCTGGTCGAACTGAACGATCAGATAATATTGCGGGTCGAAATAGCGCCTCGTCGCGGCGGAGCTGCCGGACCCGGGGCCTCCATGCAGAATGATGACGGGCATCCCTTCGGGATTGCCTGACAGCATCCAGTAGATATGCTGTCCGTCGCCGACATCCAGCAGGCCGTCATCGAATGGAACTGTATCCGGATAGAGCATCTTGCCGTCACGCTTGAAGGAAAAGCCAAGCGTCGCTATTTCGCGGCGTCGCGTGACAGCAGGATGACAGCGTCAGAGAAATTCGCGCAATGTCTCGCGCGACTGCAGGGAAAGGAACTCGATCGCCACGCCTTCCACGAAATGGCGTACCACGCGCCCGCGCATATTGCCGAGACGCACCGGCATTCCGATCGCCGGGCGTATCTCGACATCGACGGCAGCGCCCGAAAGCGAAAGATCCATGATGCGGCAGACATATTGCGTGCCGTCTTCGAGCGTGAGTTCGCTGCGGATATTGCGCGGCATCAGGCGATCGTGACGGCGATCTTCCGGCAGGCCAAGCTCGTGTTTGTTGGCAAGCCATGTCAGTTGCGCGGCGAGCTTTTCACGCTTCCGCTCGGTCGCATTGATGGACATGCTGAAACCACGGCCGTCGACCGCGACGACATTGCCCTCGACGCGGCCGAGATGATCGATATAGGCGATGACGCGCTCTTCGGCGTGCGGACGTCCCTCACAGGTGACATACAGGTCACCCGGGGACATTTCCGTCACCAGGCACTCATATTCCTCATAATTGGCCAGCATCAGACGACCCTGCATATTGATCGGGACCCGTTGAAAGGTGCGCTGATCATTGCGGATGGCATTGCCTGCCATTTGATTGGGCCGCGTCGCATGGGCCGGCTGGAATGAGTGCATGGAAGCGTCTTGAACCCTATTGCGTCTCGCCCAACTATAAGCCGCAACTCCTTAAAGTAAGGTTGTCTTCCCTGAGGCATAACTCAAGGACGACCGCCGAATCTGTCCCGGGCTGGATCAATCTTGGCGCGGTCGGGGCTGTTTTTTGCTTGAAGCAACTTGCGGCGCATCCATTCGCCGAGACTGAGGCTGCCTTCGAACGGCAGGAGATCGGTCGGATCCGGGTGAGGCGGCGTATCCACGAGCCGGGCAGGGTGATCGTAAAGCAGACGGCTGCGGTCGAGTGCCAGAAACTCCAGGCGCTCGTTGCCGAGCCAGGTCGAGTGAACGGTCGGCGTCAGGCAGCCCAGCAACCTGTCGCAGATGTCGTTCGATGTGCGAACCGGCATCAGGACCATCTCGAACGTCATGCGGCGGCCGCTGATGCAATAGCCCGTTGCGTTGATCGACGCCGGCACGACATGCCTCATCACGCCGGCTGCAATGCGCACGGGATCGTCGTGATGACTGCTGGCCCATAGCCCCGCGAAATTCTCGCCGCGAATCTCCCGTCCCATGAGATTGCAGATCCCCGTGCCGGCCAAGCGGAAGCGCGGATTGTCATCCGCCGTATTTTCCAGGATGAACAGCTCGGGAAGGATATGGGCGACGGCTGAAGGCTGTATCAGATCGCGCGTGGGCGCATCCGCGCTGCCGCGTATCCGCTCCCAATAGGTAAATATCTCAGTGCTCGTCTTCTGGCGCATAATGCGTCCGTGTCCCATTTCAGTTCATCTTCAAGAGCATTCATTGCTCTCGGCTTCAGCCTTGCGAAATCCATGCCAGAACCGGGCCGTTAGGGTTAACGAAAGGTTGTCGTTGCCTTTTGCCATGGCAAATGAAAGGAATTGCTCATCACTTCACGAAGTGACCTTCAGCACGAATTTCCCGGGTGCCGGACGGGCCTTTCGAGGTCAAATCCGGAGAGGAGCGCCCGATCCGCCGCCCGTTGTCCCCGGGCGGCTTTTTTTTTGATTTTTGCTGCGCTATGTGTCGGTTCCTTCTATCGAAAGCCGAGCAAGACATGGACGATGAACAGCCGCCGCGCCCAGAGCCGGAAGATCCGCGGCCGCGGAAGCGCGCTCCGGCTTTCAATCTGCCCCCCGTCATTCTGGCGAGTCTCGCCGTTCTGATCGTCATTTTCGCCGTCATGAACCTGCCGTGGTGGTCGGACGATACGCTGAACTGGATCTATTTCACTTTCAGCTTCATTCCGGCGCGCTATGCCTTCCCCCTGTCCCAGCAGGGGCTGGAGTGGCTCTGGACGCCCGTTACCTATTCGCTGCTGCATGGCGGCGTCGAGCATATCGTCTTCAACAGCCTCTGGCTGATGGTCTTCGCGGCGCCTGTGGCGCGGCGTATCGGCGCCCTGCGCTATATAATTTTCTGGATATTGTCGTCCGCCGCTTCCGCCTTCATGCATGCGGCGCTTTACTGGGGAGATCAAACGCTTCTGATCGGCGCGTCCGGCGTTGTCTCGGCGCTCATGGGAGCAGCCTGCCGCTTTGCCTTCCCGGCCGTGGACAGCCGCCGGCTTTCCATGCGCCAGGCGCATCTCAACCCACGCCTCAGCATCCTCGGCTCGCTTCGCAGCCGTACCGTGGTCGCCTATATCGTCATGTGGATTGTCGGCAATGCGCTCGTCGCCTTCGGGATCACGCTTGCCGGCGACAGTTCGCAGCCGGTAGCTTGGGATGCCCATATCGGTGGGTTCCTGTTCGGATTCCTGCTCTTTGCGCTGTTCGACCGCCAGCCGCGCGTGGACGTTCAGGAAGCTTTGCCCCTCGATGAATGAGCTGTTGCTTTCTCGCTGACACAGGCGCACCATTGCCGTCCGTCGATTGCGAGATGAGAAGATCGACCGACCGGCGGACAGCGCGCCGGTTTGGGCTCCGGGGGTAATTTCGGAACATATCGGACGCTTCAGGTGTTCAGCATGCTTTCGAGATGGGAGGATCGAATGTCAGTTTCCGTAAAGGCCATACTTGAAGCCAAAGGCCGCGACGTCGTCACCACGGGCGGCAATACGACAGTTGCCGAGGCCGCGAAGATTCTCAACGAGAATCGCATCGGCGCCATCGTCGTCGTCGGGCCGGGCGGCAAGATTTCCGGCATCTTCACCGAGCGGGATGTCGTCAATGCGGTTGCCAAGCATGGCCAGGAATGCCTCGAAAAGCCGATCGCCTCGCTGATGACGGCGAAGGTGCAGCGGTGCAAGGAAGATACCACGACCGACGAGCTGATGGAGCTGATGACGATGCGCCGCTTCCGTCACGTCCCCGTCGAGGAAAAAGGCAAGCTTTCCGGCATTATCTCCATCGGTGACGTCGTCAAATGGCGTATCCGCGAGATCGAACTCGAGGCCGAGCAAATCAAAGCCTATATTGCCGGGTGAACGAAAGCCGGCCAAGGGGCGTGCAGGCGATCGACCGCAAGCCGGTCGCCGTTCTACGTCGTCAGCGAGCGTAGGCTTCCTGCATGCGGCGGATTTCGGGCAATCTCGCCAGGGCTTCCTCATAGCCGCGCTCGATGGCTTCGCCGGCACGATGGAATTCCGACAGACCGATATCGCTGAGGCGCGGATGCAGCGCCAGGTCCGGCGGATCGCCGGCGAGACGCGCGCGTGCGATCCTGTCCTGTATGATGTTGAATGCTTGCACCATGACGCCGGTCATGCCGAGCTTCATCGGCGGCGTATCGTCACGACGCAATAAATCGCCGTTCGGCCGTCCGACGCTATGCTTGACCACGGCGGAGCGGCCGAAAAGGTCATAATGCAGATTGACCGCCGCCACGAGCGGCTGCTCGTAGGACCGGCATACGGAGACCGGCACGGGATTGACGAGCGCGCCGTCGACCAGCGTGCGGCCGTTGCTCCGCACCGGCTCGAAAATGCCGGGCAGGGCATAGGACGCCCTGAGCGCGGTGATCAGCGATCCATTGGCAATCCAGACCTCGTGACCGGTATTCAGCTCCGAAGCGACGGCGACGAAGGGACGGTCGAGATCCTCGATCGAAAGCCCTTCCAGATGCTCCTGCATGCGCTTGGTCAGCCGCATGCCGCCAAACAGTCCGCTGCCGCCGATGGTGAGATCGAGGAGGCTGGCGATGCGGCGCATCGTGAGCGAGCGGGCAAAGGCCTCCAGCTCGTCGAGCTTGCCGGCAAGATAGCAGCCGCCAACGAGGGCGCCGATCGATGTGCCGGCGATCATGCCGACGGCGATATCCGCCTCATCGAGAGCACGCAGAACGCCGATATGCGCCCAGCCGCGCGCGGCACCGCCGCCGAGCGCCAGGGCGATCTTGACCTTCTTGGGAGGAGCGGGAGGGAGAAGCGGGCCGGATGTATCCTGCGAGAGGCCTGAACCGGTCGAGTTCTGTCCGCCATTGTGACGATTCAACCCCCAATTCAGCATCCAAGGCCTCCTCCGAGGCCTCATACGCCTCAGCTAAAATACTGTCCCTTTTTCGTTTCCAAATCGTATACCGGTTGTAGCTTCTTCGAGCACTTCGCCGACAGGTCGACCTATTTGTAAACCTCTTCCGGATCGAAGTGCAGGTGATCGTCGACCACGCTCAGCATCGGCTTGCCGTCTTCGAGCCCGACCGTACGGTAGAAACAGGAACGGCGTCCAGTATGGCACGTCGCGTCATGTCCCGCGACCTCGACTTTCAGCCAGATAGCATCCTGATCACAATCGGTACGAATTTCCTTGATCGTCTGCAAATTCCCGGAGGTTTCGCCCTTCTTCCAGAGTTTTCCGCGGGAGCGGCTGAAATAATGCGCCGTGCCCGTCTTGATCGTCAGCGCGAGCGCCTCGGCGTTCATATGCGCGACCATCAGTAGCTCGCCGTCATGCGCATCGGTCACGATCGCGGTGATCAGGCCGCGATCGTCGAAGCGGGGCGTGAAATCGCCTGCATCTTCCAGTTCGGATTTGTCTTCGGAAGGCGCGTTGAAAATCAAATTCATCTCCGGCTTTCGTGGAAGTCCGGTCAGCGACCCCGGACCAATGACATGAAACGGGCCTGCTCGGCCGGATCGGCCTTGAAAGCACCGGTGAAGGTCATCGTCAGCGTCGAGGAGCCCTGCTTCTGCACGCCGCGCATGGCCATGCACATATGTTCGGCCTCGATCATGACGGCAACGCCGCGCGGGCGCAGCGTGTCGTCGATCGCGTTCGCAATCTGCGCCGTCATCGCTTCCTGCGTCTGCAGCCGGCGGCCGAAAATCTCGACGACGCGGGCGATCTTGGAAAGACCAAGCACACGACCGTTCGGCAAGTATGCGACATGCGCCTTGCCGATGATCGGAACCATGTGATGTTCGCAATGCGAGAAGAAGGGGATGTCGCGCACGAGGACGACATCGTCATAGCCGGACACCTCCTCAAAGGTGCGGCCGAGGACATCCTCGGGGTTCAGATCGTATCCGGAGAAGAGCTCGCGGTAGGCCTTGGCAACGCGCGCGGGCGTATCCAGCAGGCCTTCGCGCTGCGGATCGTCGCCTGCCCAACGAAGGAGAACGCGGACGGCATCCTCGGCTTCCTTTTGCGAGGGACGTTCGGAATCAACGGCTTGCGGAAAATTCTTTACAATGGCGTCCATTACCTGTGGATCTCCTGACCCGCTACGCGGATATCATCTGTCGGACTCGCCACTGGCATTCCCCGAAACGCGGAGATTTCGTACCTTTGGCGGGCTCCGGGGCGTTCTGGCTGGCGGACAAGCCTGCCGTCCTGCACGGTTTCCCATCAAACTTACAGAAGACCATTGCATTTCGATGGTCTTCGAACGACATACATATAGTATGGCATTGTCCCTGTGAAAGTGTCCTAAACGGACACGCTGTGTTTTTTGTTACGAAACGCAAAACAGGTGCATCGGAGCAAAATCTGTGATGGACGACATCTACAACAGCAAAATCCTGGAGTTTGCCGGCAATATCGCCCGTATCGGCAGCCTTCCCGACGCCGATGCCAGTGCCCAGGCCCATTCCAGACTCTGCGGTTCTCGCGTAAAAATCTGGCTGAAAATGGACGGCGACCTCGTGACCGATTTTGCCCATGACGTCAAGGCCTGTGCGCTCGGCCAGGCCTCATCCTCGATCATGGCGCTTCATGTCGTCGGCGCTTCGGCAGATGAAGTGCGCAAGGCCCGCGAAGACATGCTTGCCATGCTCAAGGCCGACGGCGAGGGGCCGGACGGCCGTTTCGAGGACATGCGCTATCTGAAGCCGGTCAGGGACTACAAAGCCCGTCACGCCTCAACCATGCTGACATTCGATGCCGTCGTGGATGCGATCGGACAGATCGAGACGGCGCGTCAGGGCGGGAACGTCAAAACGGCCGAAGCCGTCTGAACGGGACGCCGATCCATGTGCCAATTCTGTCTTATGCAGGACGACGATGAAGATGAAGGTGGAGCGGCGCCGTCAGGACATGCGCGCCCCAAAGTGTCGCCATCCGCTGATAAGGTGATGAAGTCCCGCAATTATTCCGGGCCATTCCGCAAGACGCCCGACCGGCTTTTCGGCATGGGCCTCATTCGCCTCTATCAGTTGACGCTATCGGGTTTCATCGGCAATTCCTGCCGTCACATCCCGACCTGCTCGGAATATGGCTACGAGGCCGTTGCCCGTCATGGGCTTTGGGCTGGCGGCTGGATGACGCTCTTCCGCGTCTCGCGCTGCGGGCCAGGTGGTACGAGCGGGCTCGATCCGGTGCCCGGCGAGCTGGAGCGCCGTTATCACTGGTGGACGCCCTGGCGCTATTTTCGGCTCGGGCAAAAGGCCGCCTGACCGTATGGCGGTCTATGTCGCGCTGCTGCACAGCATCGTTCTTGGAGCGAGACGCCGGGTCGTTATGGCCGATCTCAGGACAATGGCGGAGGGGCTTGGCTTTCGCAATGCCCGCACGCTGGTTGCAACCGGCAATCTCGTTTTCGAATGCGAGAGGCGGCCAGTTGCTTCAATCGAGGCCAAGCTCGAGGCAGGTTTTACCGCTACGTTCGGCAAGCATGTCGATATCATCGTGCGAGACGCCGAGACGTGGCTGAAGCTTGCCGAGCGCAATCCGTTTGTCGATGGTTTCGGCAGTGAGGTCATTATCCGCGTCATGCGCCAGCCGCTCGAACCTGAGGTTCTCGATACACTTGCGAGATATCGCCAGGACGAGCGGATGGCGGTGATCGACGGCGATCTCTGGATCGATTTCGGCCTGAAAGCCAGCCAAACGAAGCTGCTGCCGGCTTTGACAACGAAACGCCTCGGGATCGGAACTATGCGAAATTGGAACACGGTGCGCGGTTTGGCCGAGATGATCCGGGCCTAGCGCCGCTTTTCCTTTACTAGATGGCGAAATGCGTCTATCAGGCGCGCGGGCAGTCAGTCAAAATTTACTTACTGCACATCTTTCGAAACCACCCGCATTCGTTGGCGGGACTGGACAAGGAGAATATCGATGTCCCAAACCGTTTCCCTGACATTTCCCGATGGTTCCGTGCGCAGCTTTGCTGCCGGCACGACCGGTCGCGATGTCGCCGAATCCATTTCCAAGTCGCTGGCCAAGAAGGCTGTCGCCATTGCTATCGACGGCACCGTGCGCGACCTTTCCGATCCGGTCACCGACGGCAAGATCGAGATCATTACCCGCTCGGACGACCGGGCGCTGGAATTGATCCGCCACGACACCGCACACGTTCTCGCCGAAGCCGTGCAGGAGCTTTGGCCGGGAACGCAGGTGACGATCGGCCCGGTCATCGAAAACGGCTTCTATTACGACTTCGCCAAGAACGAGCCCTTCACGCCGGATGACCTGCCGGTCATCGAGAAGCGGATGCGCGAGATCATTCAGCGCAACAAGCCGTTCACCAAGGAAATCTGGTCGCGCGAAAAGGCCAAGGAAGTCTTCGCCGCCAAGGGCGAAAACTACAAGGTTGAACTGGTCGATGCCATTCCCGAAGGTCAGGATCTGAAGATCTATTACCAGGGTGACTGGTTCGATCTCTGCCGCGGCCCGCACATGGCCTCGACCGGCCAGATCGGCACGGCCTTCAAGCTGATGAAGGTGGCTGGCGCCTATTGGCGCGGCGATAGCAACAATCCGATGCTGACCCGCATCTACGGCACGGCATTCGCCGAGCAGGCGGATCTCGACAACTACCTGCATATTCTTGCCGAAGCCGAGAAACGCGACCATCGCCGTCTCGGCCGCGAAATGGACCTGTTCCATTTCCAGGAGGAAGGCCCCGGCGTCGTCTTCTGGCACGGCAAGGGCTGGCGCATGTTCCAGACGCTGGTTTCCTACATGCGCCGGCGGTTGCAGGGCGACTATCAGGAGGTCAACGCGCCGCAGGTGCTCGACAAATCGCTCTGGGAGACCTCCGGTCACTGGGGCTGGTATCGCGACAACATGTTCAAGGTGACTGTCGCCGGCGACGACACCGACGATGATCGCGTCTTCGCGCTGAAGCCGATGAACTGCCCGGGCCATATCCAGATCTTCAAGCATGGCTTGAAGTCTTACCGCGAACTGCCGATCCGCCTTGCGGAATTCGGTGCGGTCCATCGCTACGAGCCTTCGGGCGCGCTGCATGGTCTGATGCGCGTGCGCGGCTTTACGCAGGACGATGCGCACATCTTCTGCACCGACGAGCAGATGGCCGCCGAATGCCTGAAGATCAACGATCTCATCCTGTCTGTCTATGAGGACTTCGGATTCAAGGAGATCGTCGTCAAGCTCTCGACCCGCCCGGAAAAGCGTGTCGGCTCGGACGAGCTCTGGGACCGCGCCGAAAGCGTGATGATGGACGTGCTGAAGACGATCGAGGCGCAGTCCGAAGGGCGCATCAAGACAGGCATTCTGCCGGGCGAGGGTGCGTTCTACGGGCCGAAGTTCGAATATACGCTGAAGGATGCCATCGGCCGTGAATGGCAGTGCGGCACGACGCAGGTGGATTTCAACCTGCCGGAACGCTTCGGTGCATTCTATATCGACCAGCACTCCGAAAAGACGCAGCCGGTGATGATCCATCGCGCCATCTGCGGCTCGATGGAGCGCTTCCTCGGCATTCTGATCGAGAACTTTGCCGGCCATATGCCGCTGTGGGTCTCGCCGCTGCAGGTCGTCGTCGCGACGATTACCTCGGAAGCCGATGCCTATGGCGAAGAAGTCGCGGAAGCGCTGCGCGATGCCGGTCTCACGGTCGAGACCGACTTCCGCAACGAGAAGATCAATTACAAGATCCGCGAGCATTCGGTGACGAAGGTTCCGGTGATCATCGTCTGCGGCAAGAAGGAGGCCGAGGAGCGCTCGGTCAACATCCGTCGCCTCGGCAGCCAGTCGCAGACCTCCATGTCGCTCGATGAGGCGATCGCATCGCTTTCCCTGGAAGCGACGGCGCCGGACATCCTGCGCAAGCGTGAAGCGCGGCGTATCAAGGCCGCTTGATGGCCATTGATCTCTGACGGCACCTTCAGGGTGCCGTCAGAGAACTGACATAAATCTTTCATATAGTTGATGAATCGATGCGTCGCTGTGGCTGCAACATGTGACGCAACCGAACCATAGGAGCGGGGCAGCCCCGTCGCGCACTTGGAATTCAGAGAATTATCCTACGCCAATGAACGGGATCCGCGTATCAAGCGCTGGCTCATCCGCTCCATCGAAGGCCTATCCGGCCGTGATCGTTATGCCCGGCTCTATGATATCTGGCGTACCGATATCGTCGGAAAGAGCGAACGGGTTTTCGGCAAGATGCTCGATCTCATCGACGTGCGTCTGCTGATCAAGGGCGAGTGGCCGCCGGGCCAAATTCCCGAGGCGCCGATCGTCATCGTTGCCAACCATCCCTATGGGATCGGCGACGGGATCGCGGTGCTGGCACTTGCCGAGCAGCTTGGCCGCCCTTTCAAGGTTCTCATCAACAACGAATTGTTGAAGGTGCCGGAAATGCTCGACTATTCGCTCCCTGTTTCCTTCGAGGAAACCAAGGAAGCAATGGCGATCAACATGAAGACCCGGCATGAGGCCGTTCGCCTGCTCAAGGAAGGCACGACGATCATCATCTTTCCCGCCGGTGGCGTTGCAACCGCCAGGAAGGGGTTTGGCCGGGCTGAGGATCTGCCTTGGAAGATATTCCCTGCCAAGCTCATCCAGGCCGCGCGCGCCAGCGTCATCCCGATCTATTTCGAGGGGCAGAACGGCCGCTTGTTCCATCTGGCAAGCCGTATTTCGATGACCCTGCGGATTTCACTGCTGATCCGCGAGTTCCGGCGTCTTTCAGGCAGCACGATCACCGCCCATATCGGCGCGCTCAGAAGCTGGGAGGCGCTCAGCGAGGGCAGCGACCGCAAGGATCTGCTGTCGAAGCTCTATGGAGCGGTCTTCTCGATGGCGCCCCCGAGACGGATGCTGCGGCGCAAGGCGGGATAAGCGGGAAGGGCGTTGCGCCGGCTCAATCCATGCTTTCGCCTTCATCGCCGCCGGATGGCGCCAATTGCTCATAGGTCGGCAGCGGCTGCTGATTGGTGGTCGCCGGTGGCGTCTGGCTCTGGCGCATCGGCGGCATCTGGATCGGAAGCTGCCGGGCCGGCTGTTCGTCATCGGCATCCTGCGGCTGTTGCTCCTTCATCAGCACTTCGACATCCGTATTCATGCCTGCGGCCACGGTGAAATCGCGCTGATAGATCTTGTCCTTGTTGCGGGCGACGGCGGTATAGCGACCTTCGGCAAGCACCATCGTCGGAAAGGCGCTGACGCTTTCCCCGACGATATCGCCCGCCGCCGTCAGGACCGACCAGGCCGTGTCGGCGATCGCCTCGCCGCCGGAGTCCGAGACCAGCTTGAGGGTGATCTTCGCCGCCCTGTGCTGGATGGTCGCCTGCGTCACCTTGCCGGCTTCCACCTGGATATCGGCGCGGATGACGGCGTTGACTTCGCCATATTCGGAAACGACATGATAGGTGCCGGCACTCAGGCCGACCAGCGTATTCGGCTTGACGTCGTCCATGACCAGGCCGCGCTCACCGTCTTCCTTGGCTTCGCTGGAATAGATCGAGAAGCTCAGCTCATCCGGCGGGATCCGGACATCGGATCCGGATACGGCGTTCAGGACCATGCCGCCCGCATCGAGGACCATCGTCTGCTTCTGCATGTCACCCGTTGCCGGCACGCTCAGCCTCTTGGTGACGCCCGCGCGGCCGAAGGAGACGTTGACGAAGTAATCGCCCGGCAAAAGGTGGAAGGAGGCCGATCCGCCCCGCGAACTCGCGACCAGCGGCAGCTTGCCGTCGGGACCTGCTATCGGGCTGAAGACATACCAGGAAAGGCCCTGCTGCTGCGGACTGCTCTGGGGCGTCATCCTGGCTTCGAGGAGAACGTCGCGCAGGGTGCGGGCCGGCGAATTCTCACCGTCTGGCGCCATGAAGGCGTTGAGCTTCGGCATCTTCGTGCTGCCGTCCAGCTGCTTGAATTCCTTGAAAGCTTCCTGTGCCGAGGCAGCCGTGCTCAAGCTGACGAGCATCGCGAAAGCTGCGCTCAATCGGCGAGCGGATGAAAAGCCTGACATGGATACCCAACCGATTGACTTCCGATAAAACACACGCCACTTCAAAACCAATGCAGTGGCAAATTCAAGACCCACATCCTCCCATAAGCCAAAATGAAGGCAGTCCTTTCATGAAAACCGATATCAAGCTTGTCGACTATCTCGCGGTGCGCCGATCGATTCCCGCGTTTCAAATGTCGGAACCGGGGCCGGACAAGGCCGAGATCGAGGAGATTCTCCGGCTGGCCTCGCGCGTGCCGGATCACGGCAAGCTCGCCCCCTGGCGCTTCATCGTCTATCGCGGCAAGGAGCGCGTGCGTATCGGCGAGGAGTTGCTGAAGCTGGCGCTGGAAGCCAAGCCGGATCTTTCCGAGGAAATGATCCAGGTCGAGCGGACCCGCTTCACCCGCGCTCCGGTCGTCATCGCGGTTGTCAGCACTGCCGCGCCGCATTTCAAGATTCCGGAATGGGAACAGCTGATGTCGGCCGGCGCGCTTTGCTTGAATTTGCTGATCGCCGCCAATGCCCATGGCTGGGTTTCCAATTGGCTGACCGAGTGGTTTGCCTTTGACGAGCGCGCCTATCCGCTGCTTGGCGTCCAGCCGGGCGAGAAGGTGGCGGGCTTCATCCATATCGGCTCGACGACCTTCCCGCCCGTCGAGCGTCCGCGGCCGGAACTCTCCGAAACCGTGACCTGGGTCGGCGGCGAGGACGCGTGATGTTCTACACGACGGACAGCAATCGTCATGGCCTGGCGCACGATCCCTTCAAGGCCATCGTCGCGCCCAGGCCGATCGGCTGGATCGGCAGCAAGGGCAGGGACGGTTCGCTGAACCTGTCTCCCTATTCCTTTTTCAACGCGGTCAGCGACCGGCCGAAACTGGTGATGTTCTCATCCGCCGGCCGGAAGGACAGCGTGCGCAATGTCGAGGAGACAGGCGTTTTCACGGCTAATCTCGTCAGCCGCAATATCGTCGAGAAGATGAACCACTCCTCGATTGCCGTTCCCTATGGCGTCAATGAGTTCGAGCTGGCCGGGTTGACGGCCAGGACCGGCGAGCTGGTCGATGCGCCTTATGTCGGCGAGGCCTTTGCAGTCCTCGAATGCCGTGTAACGGAGGTGCTCCAGCCCAAGGGTCTCGATGGCGAGGTGTCGGAGAATATCATGGTCATCGGCCAGGTCGTCGGCATTCACATCGACGAAACGATCATTCGGGATGGCAGGCTGGATATGGCTCTTGCGCGGCCTGTCGCCCGCATGGGCTACATGGATTACAGCGAGGGCAGCGACGTCTTCGAAATGCTGCGGCCGAAAGCCCCCTGAAGGATGCCATTTGCGCTGAAATGCGAAAGGTTAATAAGCACGGTAAACGACCCGTAAACCTTTCCCCGATAGCGTGAGCGATATGGGTTTGCGGGGCTGGAATCGCCTCGTCGATATCGGGGCGCTACGTGATCATAGAAGCATTTCTTCGCTGGGCTGAGACCGCCAAGGCAGAAAGCCGAGCCAGGGCGGCCAACGCGCTCGGCAGGGCCTATCTGCAATCGGAAATGCCGACGGAAGAGCGGGCGGCCGCGGAGATGGCGATGACCTATCTGCTGGACGATCCGTCGCCGCGCGTGCGGCTGGCGCTTGCCGAAGCGGTCTCCCGCTCGGCCGGTGTCCCGCGCAACATCATTCTGTCCCTTGCCGAGGACCAGCCGGAGATTGCAGGGCAGGTCATCCTGCTTTCGCCTGCATTCACCGATGCCGATCTTGTCGATCTCGCGTTGAATGGCAGCGACGTGACAAGGGTTCTGATCGCCTCCCGCGGGCAGGTGCCGCGCGCAGTCTGTGCAGCGATCGCCGAGATCGGCGGAGAGACCGAGATATTGTGTCTGCTGGAAAATGACGGCGCTTTGCTTTCACAAGCTGCGCTGAAGCGCATAGCGGAGCGGATGGGCGGTTGCGCCGACATACGCGGGCTGCTTCTTTCGCGGGATGCGCTGTCCTCTGATACCAGGCACTTGCTGACGTGCCGGGTCAGCGACGCGCTTGCGCAATCGACGCTGGTCCAGGCGCTAATCGGCGGCAGCAGGCTGCAGCAGGTGACGCGCGAGGCAACCGAATCGGCGACCGTCGCCATCGCGGGGGCGGCGCAGCATGAGCAATTGCCCGATCTGGTGGAGCATCTCAGGCAAAGCGGCTGGCTGACACCGGCCTTCCTGATGCATGCGCTGTGTTCCGGCAAGGTCGATTTCTTCGCCTGCGCGATCACCAATCTTTCAGGTCGCGATGAGCGGCGCGTGCGCTCGATCATTTCCAGGGGCCGCGTCTATGCCATCCGGGCGCTCTATGAAAATGCCGGCCTGCCAAGGGATGTCAGCACGATCTTCGTCGAGGCGACGCTGATCTGGCGCGAAGCCACCCGCAAGAGCGGCGCTGCCTTGCTGGAAAACGTCTCCTCGCGGCTGATGCGCAAATTCCGACTCGCCGAACAGCCTCCCGCCGCCGCATCGCAGCTCCTCGACATGGTGGAAAAGCTGGCGAATGCGGAACGGCGCCAGGCCGCGCGCAGCTTTGCCGCACTGGCGACGCTCGCCGCTGCATGATATCCAGCCGTAGATTTAGAGCCCTTACGCTTTTCCTCGAATCGCGAAAGTGCTCTGTCCATTTGTTTCTACGCAATTCCGAACAGAAAACCGCCATGCGCTTTTCCTGGAATTGTTCTATGTTCCGAGGTTCATCTTGTCGTTGACGATATCGGTCGAATCCCCGCGTCAGGAGGGCGTCATTCGCCTTCTGGATATGTCGAGTGCCTATGCGGAATCGCTTTATCCGCCCGAAAGCAACCATATCCTCGACCTGGCCTCACTGGAAAAACCGGAGGTGATCTTCTGGGTTGCCAGGCTGGAAGGAACGATCGTGGGGTGCTGCGCCCTGATGGCGGCCAGTGACGGCACTGCGGAGATCAAGCGGATGTTCGTCGATCCCGCAGCCAGGGGACGTAGCGTTGCGCGCAAACTGATGGAAACGCTCGAAGCGGCGGCTCTCGAAAGACGCCTTTCAGCGATCCGGCTGGAAACAGGCATATACCAGCCGGAAGCAATCGGCCTTTACCGGGCGTTCGGCTACGCCGAAATCCCGCCCTTCGGCAGCTATCAGCCGGATCCGCTCAGCCTGTTCATGGAAAAGCGGTTTACACGGCAATAGATTGGGCTCAGCGCTCGGCCGCGTCCCGAACATGCAGTTGCAGTTCCGGCTCCTGCGCCTGCTGCTCCTCGTTCAATTCAGCTTCACGTATCCATTCGCGCCAGATGGCGACGATGATCGCCATCAGAACCGGGCCGATGAAGAGACCGAGGAAGCCCATGGTCTTCACACCGCCGACCAGACCGAAGAAGGTCGGCAGGAAGGGCAGCTTGATCGGGCCGCCGACGAGCTTCGGCCGGAGCGTCTTGTCGACGATGAAAAGCTCGATGGTGCCCCAGAGGAAAAGGGCGATGCCCGCCCAAAGCGAACCGCTGGCGATGAGGTAGATCGAGACGAGCGACATGGACAGCGGAGCGCCGCCCGGCACCAGTGCCATGACCCCCGTGAGAACGCCAAGCGTGATAGCGGAGGGTGCGCCGGCGATCCAATAGGCGACCCCGAGAACGATGCCTTCGCCGATGGCAATCAGCGTCATGCCCATCACGGTCGAACTGATCGTCGCCGGCACGACGCGGGAAATCCGCTCCCAGCGATTGGGCAGAATGCGTTCACCGAGCAGATCGACCTGTCGAACGAATGTCGAGCCGTCACGATAGATGAAAAACAGGGCGATCAGCATGAACAGCAAGGTAAGGACGACGTGGAACGCTCCGCCGCCGGCGGCGAGCACCGCCCGGTAGATATTGCCGATATGGGCGCCGCTCACGAGCTGCGCCAGTTCACCGAGCGAGCCGGGGCTGCCGACATATTGCGTCCACTGATCGCCGAGCCAGACACCGATGACGGGCAACGCGAGAATCCACTGCGGCGGCGGCGCGCCCTCGCGGTTGACATGCACCGCCCAGCTGAACCATTCGCGCACCTCGCCAGCCATATAAATGGCGGAGAGCACGATCGGCAGGACCAGAAAGGTCACGATGAACGCAATGGCGATGGTGGCGGCGAGTGTCGTGTTGCCGCCGGTGCGGCGCACGATATCGTTATAGAGGGGCCAGGTGGCAAAGCCGATTACGGCGGCGGCCAGAACGGGAACGAGAAAGCCATAGAAGAAATAGATGCCCGCAATGGCAATCAGAATCAGCAGCCAGCGTGCAGCGGAAATGGACGGTATCAGCGGCAGGCGCGCATGCGCGCTGGGCCCGAGCCACCGATGCTCCCTCGGCTTTTGACGTTCAAATACACCCACCGGACTTACTTCGCCCCTCTTTATTAGATCAACCGGTTATGGGGTATGATCTTGGCCGTTTCAAGAGCAATGGCCCCAAGCTTCTTAGTCAACCGCCATGACAATAACACGACTGTTGCACACGCTGGAATAAAGCCGACAGAACGCGACGAACTATCGTGAAGGCAAAAGACCGGCTTTTCCGCTCAAATTGACATTATTGACCGCCATCGAGATCAATAGATCGTCGCCGGGTTCCGGTATCGCCGAAAATTATACCTGCTGACGCCGGTTCGATGTTCATGGTTTGCGCGCGGGAGAAATTACCCATGTAGACGGCTGAAATGCCGCCATTCATACATGCGTCGTTATCTTCGTGCCGGACAATCCGGCGAACATCGCCAGGTCGGTCGGCCGGGGCAATCGGCGATTGCTGCCCGGCCTTCAGATATCCAGATCGTCGGCGAAAGCCGCCCGTTCCTGGATGAAGCGGAAGCGGGCATCGGCCTTGGTGCCCATAAGATTGTCGACGGCGTCGCGCGTGCCCTCGAAATCGACCTCGTCGATCTCGACGCGCAGGAGCGTGCGCTTGGATGGGTCCATCGTCGTTTCCTTGAGCTGGGCCGGCAGCATTTCGCCCAGACCTTTGAAGCGGCTGATCTCGACCTTGCCTTTGCCCTTGAATTCCGTCGACATCAGTTCCTGCCGGTGGGCATCGTCGCGGGCGTAGATGGATTTCGAGCCCTGCGTGATCTTGTAGAGCGGCGGCACGGCCAGGAAGAGATGGCCCTGGCGTATCAGCTCCGGCATCTCCTGATAGAAGAAGGTGATGAGCAGCGAGGCGATGTGGGCGCCATCGACGTCGGCATCGGTCATAACGACGATGCGATGGTATCGGAGATCTTCCTCGCGATATTTCGAGCGCGTGCCGCAGCCAAGCGCCTGAACGAGGTCGGCGATCTGCTGGTTGGCGGAAAGCTTTTCGCGGCCGGCGCTGGCGACGTTGAGGATCTTGCCGCGCAGCGGCAGGATCGCCTGGTTGGTGCGGTTTCGCGCCTGCTTGGCCGAGCCGCCTGCCGAATCACCCTCGACGAGGAAAAGTTCGGCGCCTGCGGCAGCACTCTGCGAGCAATCCGCCAGCTTGCCGGGCAGGCGCAGCTTTCGGACGGCGGTCTTGCGGTTGACTTCCTTTTCCTTGCGGCGGCGCATGCGCTCCTCGGAGCGCTCGATTACCCATTCCAGCAGTTTTTCGGCTTCGGCCGGATTGTCGGTGAGATAGTGATCGAAGGGATCGCGCAGGGCATTTTCCACAATGCGCTGCGCTTCTACTGTTGCGAGCTTGTCCTTGGTCTGGCCGACGAATTCCGGCTCGCGAATGAAAATCGACAGCATTCCGACGCCGGAAATCATCACGTCGTCGGTCGAGATGTTGGCCGCGCGCTTGTTTTGCGTCAGTTCGGCGTAGTTCTTCAGGCCCTTGGTCAGGGCGATGCGGAAACCGGCCTCGTGCGTGCCGCCTTCAGGGGTCGGGATGGTGTTGCAATAGGAATGGATCTGCGGGTCGCCGCCATACCAGGTGATCGCCCATTCGAGCGAGCCGTGGCCGCTTTCCTTTTCCGACTTGCCGGCAAAAATCTCGCGGGTAACGGTGAACTCGTTGCCCATCGTCGCCTTGAGGTAATCCTTCAGTCCGCCGGGGAAATGGAAGACGGCCTTTTCGGGAACATCGGCGCCTTCGGGCGCCAGCTCCGGATCGCAGCTCCAGCGAATCTCGACGCCGCCGAACAGGTACGCCTTGGAACGGGCCATGCGAAAGACACGGGCAGGCTCGAAGCGGGCGTGATCGCCGAAAATCTGCGGATCGGGATGGAAGCGGACGCGCGTGCCGCGGCGGTTATGCACGTCGCCGAGTTCTTCGAGACCGCCGACCGGCAGGCCGCGTGAGAAGCGCTGGCGATAGAGCTTGCGGTTGCGGGCGACCTCGACTTCCAGATCGTCCGACAGCGCATTGACGACGGACACGCCGACGCCGTGCAGACCGCCCGACGTCTCGTAGGCTTTGCCGTCGAATTTGCCGCCGGCATGCAGCTTGGTCATGATGACCTCGAGCGTCGACTTTCCGGGCACCTGCGGATGGTTTTCCACAGGAATGCCGCGGCCGTTGTCCGTGACGGTCAGATATCCCTGCCGATCGAGGTAGACCTCGATGAAATTGGCGTGACCCGCAACCGCCTCGTCCATGGCGTTGTCGATGACTTCGGCGAAAAGGTGGTGCAGCGCTTTCTCGTCCGTGCCGCCGATATACATGCCGGGACGCATGCGGACCGGTTCGAGCCCTTCGAGAACCCGGATGGAACTCGCGCCGTATTCCTCCGGCGACGAGGTTGCCGGTGCCGCGCGTGCAGGTGCGGCCGTCGCGGGCTTTTCAGCCTTCGCGGCAGGCTTTTCCGCTGCTTCCGGTTTCGGCGAGCGGGGTAGTCCGGAGAAGAGATCGTTGCTGTTATCCATAGAACTTCAAGCTGCTAGATTTGTCCTGGAGGGGCCAAACCCCGTTATTGTCGCATTTATCGCCGCTATTCGCGAATCACCGTGATTCTGCCAGAAACGGCGCACAAGAGCGATGGCGCCCCATGAGGGGCATATTTATAAGAGATTTGCGTTGCCGGGTGACGAATGGCAAGCCCGATGGCCGATCGGAGGAAGTATCCGCATGCGAATGTCCACAGCTCATTTGCCTATCCTGTCCGCAATATCGGGCATTCTGCTGCTGGCGACCGCCGAGGGTGCGGCCGCAGACATGCTGAAACCCTTCAAGGACGAGCTGTTTTCCAATCAAACCGTCATCGAGAGCCACGATAACGGCGCGTTCCAGACGATCGACTACCAGGAAATGCGGGATATCAACGGCCGCGACCAGATCCCGGAAAAGCGCGTCAAGCCGGCCTATGTCGATACGGGCGTGCGCTGGAAGTCGCAGGAGGACGAAACGCTGCAGCTCGGCGACCGCAAGGTCGACGTCACCCGCGTCGGCCCGGCATCCAAGCAGGCCTTTACCGTCATCTTCATCCACGGCCGCGGCGGCGACCGGCGGCTCGGCTCCAACGACTATACGTTCGGCGGCAACTTCAACCGGCTGAAAAACCTCGCTTACCGCAATGGCGGCACCTATTACGCACCGAGCGTCAAGGGTTTCGACAGCAACGGCGTCGCCGATATCGCGGCGCTGATCCGCTATTCCTACGAGCAGTCCGGCGGCAGGCCCGTCATTCTCACCTGCGCCTCCATGGGCAGCTTCGTCTGCTGGGGCATCACCCGCGATGCCGAAAGCGTCAAGCGCCTCAAAGGCATGGCGATCCTGAGCGGCGTCACCGATCCCGATTTCATCAAGAGCGCCTTCTACAAGGCGAGGCTGCCGCTCTGGTTCACGCATGGCAGCAGGGATCCGGTCTATGCGGCGGCCAACCAGCAGGCCCTGTTCGAGAAGCTGTACAAGGCGCATTATCCGACACGGTTCACGCTGTTCGAAACCGGAAATCACGGGACGCCGGTGCGCATGACCGATTGGCGCAAGGTGCTCAACTGGATCGTCGATCCACAGGCTTCGTGAAACAGGCGGGACGATCGGATTTATTTTCCGGATAAGCATTTTCAAACGATTTGAACCGGCTTCGCCTTCATTCGGTAACTTTCCTTTCCTGCTCCTTTTTGTTAGTCCGACTGATGGAATAGGGGGAGACAACCGGAATGACGAAAACCGTACGGCCGCTTCTGGCCGGAAACTGGAAGATGAACGGCACCCGCGCGAGCCTGGATCAGATCAAGGCGATTGCCGACGGCGTCAAGACGCCGCTATCGGAAAAGATCGATACGCTGCTCTGCCCCCCGGCCACATTGCTCTATGTCGCCACAGCGCTTTGCGACGACAGTCCGCTCGCGATCGGCGCGCAGGATTGCCATCAGCAGGTCAGCGGTGCCCATACCGGCGATATTTCGGCGGAAATGATCGCGGATTGCTTCGGCACCCACGTCATCGTCGGCCATTCCGAGCGGCGCCGGAACCATGCGGAAAGCGATATGCTGGTGCGCGCCAAGGCGCAGGCGGCCTATGATGCAGGGCTCATCGCCATCATCTGCATCGGCGAGACGGCCTATGAGCGCAACAGCGGCCAGACGGTCGACGTGCTCAAGCGCGAGCTTGCCGGCTCCATCCCGGACGGCGCCACGGCGGAGACAACGGTGGTTGCCTACGAGCCGGTCTGGGCGATCGGTACGGGCGTGGTGCCGACCCGCGAAAACGTGGAGGAAGCGCATGCCTTCATCCGCGCCGAGCTCATCGAACGCTTCGGCAAGGAAGGCGCGAACATGCGAATCCTCTACGGCGGATCGGTCAGCGGCGCCAATGCGCGCGACCTTCTGGACGTTCCGCATGTCAACGGCGTTCTCGTCGGAGGGCAGAGCTTGAAAGCCGCCGACTTCCTTGCCATCTATGCCGCATTCGATCGGCAGTTCGCCTGAAGCAACAACTTGCCCGGAATTCCATCCTTAAAAGGGCTTGGAATAGGCGAGAGCCTCATGTAAAGAGCCGCAAGCTTTTGTTTTTGATGCCCGCCCGCGGGCAGGACTGGATCTATGCAAACCGTACTGCTTGTCATCTATCTCATGGTTGTCGTCGCCCTTATCGGCGTGGTGCTGATTCAGCGCTCGGAAGGTGGCGGCCTCGGCATCGGCGGCGGATCGGGCTTCATGTCTGCGCGCGGTACGGCCAACGCGCTGACGCGCACCACGGCCATCCTGGCGGCGCTGTTCTTCGCGCTCGCGCTCGGCATGAATGTGCTTTCGCGCTTCGAAGCTCGCCCGACCGACATTCTCAACCGTATCCCGAGCACAGCCGGCCAGGGCAATGGCATCCTCGATTCGCTCGGCGGCCAGAACGGCGCCGCACCGGCCAACAGCCAGCCGAAGCCGGCCGACAACAGCGGCGTGCCGAACAGCGGAGCCGTCGCTCCGCAGTCGCAGGCGACGCCGCCGGCAACGACGAACCAGCCTGCCGCCGCAGCACCTGCGCAGCAGACCCCGGCCGCGACCGGTCAGCAGACCGCGCCGGCAGCTGCCACGCCTGCGCCCGCCCAGAGCGGCGGCGACGTTCCGACCGGCAAGTAAGCCCGGTCGTAAAGATCATCCCCGGCAGGTCCTCGGATCTGCCGGTTTTGTTTTGTCTATATTCCGCCTCGTGCGTCCAAAGTTCCGGAAACGAATTTTAGGACTAGCGGAATCATTTGTGAAAAGGTATCCGGTGACTCCCATGGCGCGATATGTATTCATCACTGGCGGCGTGGTTTCTTCCCTCGGAAAAGGAATTGCGGCTGCGGCTCTCGGAGCGTTGTTGCAGGCTCGTGGTTATCGAGTCCGCCTGCGCAAACTCGACCCCTATCTGAACGTGGACCCGGGCACCATGAGCCCGACCCAGCACGGCGAGGTCTTCGTCACCGACGACGGTGCGGAAACCGACCTCGACCTCGGCCACTACGAGCGCTTTACCGGTCGCTCGGCCACCAAGACCGACAACATCACCACCGGTCGCATCTACAAGAACATCATCGACAAGGAACGTCGCGGCGATTATCTGGGCGCGACCGTCCAGGTCATTCCGCACGTCACCAACGAGATCAAGGATTTCGTCACCGAAGGCAATGACGACTACGATTTCGTCATCTGCGAGATCGGCGGCACCGTGGGCGACATCGAAGCCATGCCCTTCATGGAAGCGATCCGCCAGCTCGGCAACGACCTGCCGCGCGGTACGGCGATCTACGTTCACCTGACGCTGATGCCCTATATTCCGGCTGCCGGCGAATTGAAGACGAAGCCGACGCAGCATTCCGTCAAGGAACTGCAGGCGCTCGGCATTCACCCCGATATCCTGCTCGTGCGCGCGGATCGCGAGATTCCCGAAGCGGAGCGCCGCAAGCTTTCGCTGTTCTGCAACGTCCGTCCTTCCGCCGTCATTCAGGCGCTCGACGTCGCCAACATCTACGACGTGCCGATGGCCTACCATAAGGAAGGTCTCGACAATGAAGTGCTGGCTGCTTTCGGAATCGAGCCGGCTCCGAAGCCGCGTCTCGACCAGTGGGAAGAGGTCTGCAACCGCATCCGCACGCCGGAAGGCGAGGTGACGATCGCCATCGTCGGCAAGTATACCGGCCTCAAGGATGCCTATAAGTCGCTGATCGAAGCGCTGCATCACGGCGGCATCGCCAACCGCGTCAAGGTCAAGCTCGAATGGATCGAGTCCGAGGTCTTCGAAAAGGAAGATCCGGCACCCTACCTCGAGAAGGTTCACGGCATTCTGGTACCCGGCGGCTTCGGCGAGCGCGGTTCGGAAGGCAAGATCCTGGCCGCCCGTTTCGCACGCGAGCGCAAGGTGCCGTATTTCGGCATCTGCTTCGGCATGCAGATGGCAGTCATTGAGGCCGCCCGCAATCTGGCCGGCGTCGAAAACGCCTCTTCGACCGAATTCGGACCGACGCCGGAACCGGTCGTCGGCCTGATGACCGAATGGTTGAAGGGCAATGAGCTGCAGAAGCGCACATCGTCCGGCGACCTCGGCGGCACGATGCGTCTCGGCGCCTACAAGGCGGCTTTGAAGAAGGGCACGAAGATCTCGGAGATCTATGGCACCACCGATATTTCGGAGCGCCATCGTCACCGCTACGAGGTCAACATCGATTACAAGGATAAGCTGGAAGATTGCGGCTTGACCTTCTCCGGCATGTCACCGGACGGCGTTCTGCCCGAAACGATCGAATATGCGGATCATCCGTGGTTCATCGGGGTTCAGTACCATCCGGAACTGAAGTCGCGGCCGCTGGAACCGCATCCGCTGTTCTCCAGCTTCATCGAAGCGGCGACAGAGCAGAGCCGTCTGGTCTAAGGACCGTAAATCGCTTGCGGTAGTCGCTCGGGCTGACCGCAAGCCTTTCCCGAAAATGATGGCGCATGGTGGCGAGCGATCCAAATCCGCTGGCCACGGCGACATCGTCAAGCGAAATGGCCGCCTGTCTTTCGAGCAGGTCCCTTGCGCGCCGCAGCCTCTCGCTCAACAGCCATTCGCCCGGTGACATGCCTGTGGTCGCCTCGAAGCGACGCTGAAAGGTCCGGATGCTCATGCCGGCCCGGGCTGCCAGTGCAGCAATGGGCTGCTCTTCCTGCAGGCGCTCGCGCATCCACTCAAGCAAAGGCCCAAGGCGAGCTCCCTCGCGCTGCCTGAGAACCGGAGTTTCGATATATTGCGCCTGGCCACCTTCACGATGCGGCGGTACCACCAGCCGGCGCGCGACGCTGTTGGCGATGTCAGGTCCGAAATCCCGGCGCACGACATGCAGGCAGAGATCGATGGCGGCAGCACTTCCCGCCGCGGTCAGCACGCTGTCTTCATCGACGTAGAGAACATCGGCATCGACGGTGATATCCGGATAGCGCGCCGCGATGGAATCGACATAGCGCCAATGCGTCGTCGCCTTGCGGCCGGCGAGCAATCCGGCAGCGGCAAGCACCGCCACGCCCGAGCATAGCGACATGATGCGAACGCCGCGGCGGCTGGCCGCTTGCAGCGCGTCCACCAGCGGGGCGGGGACGACCGTGCCGATGCCGCGCCAACCGGGCACGACGATCAGGTCGGCATCGGCGATGACCTCAAGCCCATGGTCGACCTGGACAGTCAGTCCGCCGGCGGCGCGTAGCGGCCCATTCTCGATCGCGCAGGCGGAAAAGCGATACCAGTCGGCGCCCATCTCGGGCCGCGACAGGCCGAAGATTTCATAGGCGATACCGAACTCGAACGTGCACAACCCGTCATAGACAAGCGTGACGACATGCGGACCGAGAAGAGTGGGCTTATCCAAATTTGGCATGATGTTGACGCTATATGGCATCTCGGCCAATTTCAATTCAGGGATCGCTCGGCCATGAATGCAATGGAACCAAGAAGGAGCGCCTTATGTCCATGGCCAGTGAAATCCCCGCAGCATACCCGAACCTCGTTGCCGAACACTATCACCGGAAGCTTGCCTTCGAAACCGATTGCTCCGATGTGCATCAGGCCACGATATCGGGGAATGTCGATTTCGTTCTCATAGATGTTCGAGGCCCGGCCCTGTTCCGGGAGCAGCATATTCCCGGCGCGATCAATCTGCCGCATGGCAAGATGACTGCCCGCAAGATGGCGGAATGGCCGGACGATACGCTGTTCGTGGTCTATTGCGCCGGGCCGCACTGCAACGGCACCGACAAGGCGGCCTTACGCCTGGGCACACTGGGCAAGCGGGTGAAAGTCATGATCGGCGGCATGACCGGCTGGGCGGATGAAGGCTATCCTTTCGAAAGAGGCTAGCAGACCGGCAAGGCAGACCCGGTTTTGGCGGGTTTGCTCATTTTTGCGACAGTGCGGAAAAATTTGGCATCTACGTCATTTGACTGTCGCGCCGCTTCCCGTTCCGTGGCACTGTGCCCGTAAGCATAACGGGAACAAAAGTATGATCCTCAATCCATTCGACGATCGCATGGAACGATCGAAGGCCAAGATCGCCATCACTTTCGGGCTGCTGATCGTATTTAATATCGTCGTGTGGATCTGGACGTGGCTGACCTTCGGCGACAGGCCGTCGCTTCTGGGGATTGCGCTTCTTGCCTATATGTTCGGGCTGCGCCATGCTTTCGATGCCGATCATATCGCGGCGATCGACAACGTCGTGCGCAAGCTGATCCAGGAAAAGAAGCAGCCCTATGCAGTCGGCTTCTTCTTTTCGCTCGGCCATTCCTCCATCGTCGTGATCGCCTCGATCCTGATTGCCGCCACGGCAGCCGCCATGCAGAGCCGGCTGAGTTCATTCCATGATATCGGCGGGGTCATCGGCACGACGGTCTCGGCAATCTTCCTGCTGCTGATCGGCATCGCCAATCTCTTCGTGCTCAGGGGCGTCTGGTCCGCCTTCAGGCGGGCGCAGCGGGGCGAGAGGATCGCAGACGAGGATCTGGACACGCTGCTCGCCGGAGGCGGCTTTCTGGCCCGGCTCTTCCGTCCGATGTTCAAGGTCGTCACCCGGTCCTGGCACATGTACCCGATCGGCTTCCTCTTCGGCCTCGGCTTCGACACCGCAACTGAAATCGGGCTGCTCGGCATTTCCGCCGCACAAGCCGCGCAGGGCATGTCCTTCTGGGCGATCCTCGTCTTCCCGGCGCTGTTTACCGCCGGCATGTCGCTGATGGATACGCTCGACAGCACGCTGATGACAGGCGCCTATGGATGGGCCGTCGTCAAGCCCGTTCGCAAGCTGTGGTATAATCTGACCATCACGGCCGCTTCCGTCGTCGTCGCCATCTTCATCGGCGGCATCGAGGCGCTGGGGCTGATCTCCGACAAGCTCGGCCTCGAAGGCGGCTTCTGGAGCTTCGTCGGCGAACTCAACGACAATCTTGCCAATTTCGGCTTCGCCGTCGTCGGTATCTTCCTGCTGAGCTGGCTGGTCTCGACCGTGCTCTACAAGGCCAAGGGCTACGACAGCTTGCAGATCAACCGCTCATGACGCATCATCGCGCCCGGGGTTCGAGAAAGACGTGACTGGAAATACGCGTCCGCTGTTCCAGTTATGCGCGATGAGGGGCCACGATCATGATCCACACAAGCCATATGTCCGGTCTGGCGCTCGCTGCTGGCGCCCTTTGCATCCTTGGGGCAAACCCGGCCTCCGCACAGGCGGCCACGAACTGCTCCCTGCGTCCGGCCGTCAGCACGGAACGCCAAACCCTGACATGCGAACCGGGGCTTAGCATCACCGTCGAACGCGGCGCGCATTACCGGCTTGCGGACCGGAACCGCAACGGCCGGGTGGATGCCATTGTCCTCGACAATAAGGCAGCTCTGATCGATGTCGACAGCAGCCATCTTAAAGGCGGGTTCGAAGTCGTGACGCCTCAGGCGATCGCCGCCGTCCGCGGTACGCGATGGGCGGTCGACGTGCATGGCGGCACGACATCCGTGCTTGTCTTGCGTGGCCGCGTTGCGGTCAACAAGGTATCGACGGGGCAGGGCGTCACGCTCCGGCAGGGGCAGGGTGTCGATGCCGACCGCGGCCGCTCGCCCCTGAGTGTCACCCAATGGAGACCTTCGCGCATAAACGCCTTGATGGCTCGCCTCGGCCAGTGAGATCCCGACGCCCATGCGCAGACCATCGCCGCAGACGCTGATTGCGCTTATCCTAACTGCCGTTTGGGGGCTGGGCCTCGGTATCGCGCATCTGCACGGCGACATTCCCGTCGTCGATGCCGCGGAAGCGACGCTGACAAACCTTCGCAATAGCTTCGGGGGCAGTCGCCAACCGCCCGATCTCGTGACGATCGTCGCCATCGATGACGATACATCGCGTCTGGCCGGGCGTTATCCCTTGCCGAGAGCGACGCTCGCCAGGATCATCGATTCCATTGCCGCCCTGGGGCCGAAAACCATCGCGCTCGATGTGATTCTGGTCGATCCGGGCGATGAAGCCGGCGATGCGGCACTGGAACAATCGCTCAGGCGAACCAAGGTCGTACTGGCCGCAGCCGGCATCTTTCCCGAAAGCCGGCAACGGGTCGTCGACGACAGCAGGGAACCTCTCGCCCGCGTGCCGAGCGCGCTCCAATTCCTCGAGCCGCAACAGCGGTTCGCCGACGTGGCGGCCTTTGGCATCGTGAACGTGCAGACCGATAAGACCGGAACGCCGCGGTTCGTCCCCATGCTGTTTCGCAGCGGCGAGCGGATCGAGCCGTCCTTTTCCTTGCGCGTCGTTTCCGCCGCAACCGGCGAGCAGACCACCGTGATCTCCGACCATATCAAGATCGGCGACCGTTCCGTCCATACCGATAGCGGCTATCTCATGCCGCTATCGTTCTACGGTCCGCGCGGCACAATCCGCACCATCAGCGCCAGCACGGCCTTGAACGGACAGTTGCCGGAAGAGGCAATCAGGGATCATGTCGTCGTCATCGGAGCTACCGTTACCGGTGGCGGCGACGTCTTTCCGACCCCCTTCGACCCTGTTCTGCCCGGTGCCGAAGTCATATCCACCTCGATCACGCATCTGATTGCCGGAGACGGTCTGGTGCGTGATCGCGGCGTTCGTTTCATGGATCTTTATTTTGCCGTCGGCCTGCCGGTTGCGATTGTCGGCCTTCTTTGCTGGCGGCACAACACCATCGGCCTGGCAACGGCGCTGTGCGTCGTCCTTGCCTGGCTGGCAATCAATATCGCCGCTTTCAAGCACGGGATCTGGCTGAGTGCCGCCTTGCCGATTGCGGCGGCCGTGCCGCCGGTGCTGTTCTGCGGCGCCGCGCAGCTATGGCTTGGGCGCAGGCAGGCCACGCGCTTCGCCGAGCAGAGCGAACGGCTGCAACGCATCCAGGCGCCCGGTCTTGCCGAGCATCTTGCCCGCGATGCCGGCCTTCTCGCAAAGCCTGTCCACCAGGAAGCGGCGGTGATCTTCCTCGACATCAACGGCTTCACCGGTCTCAGCGAAGCAATCGGCCCAGCCGCCGTGCGGGAATTGCTGAACACCTTCTACAATCTGGTCGACGAGGAAGTTACAGCTTGCGGCGGCGCCATCACCAGTTTCATGGGTGACGGCGTCATGATCCTTTTCGGCCTGCCCCGGCCGCAACCAGCCGATTCCGCCGATGCCGCACGTTGCTGCATTCGCCTGGCGGGAAGAATGAGAGGCTGGATCGCGTCGCTTCCTGAGGCGATCGCCTCGCGCATCGGCTTCAAGATCGGCGCGCATTTCGGCACCATCGTCGCCTCCAGGCTCGGTAGCGGCAACCGCCAGCAAATCACGGCAACCGGCGATACGGTCAATGTTGCCAGCCGCCTGATGGAGGTTGCCGCCGGCAACCGGGCCGAAATCGCCATCAGCGATGATCTGTTGCTTTCCGCAGGCGGCGACAGCACACCGTTCCAAGAAGGAAGCCTCGACGGCCCGATCGAAACAAGCTTGCGTGGCCGCGCCGGCTCGTTGGCCGTATGGCTCTGGCGCAGCCGGCCGTGAACCGCAACGACATCCATCACGGTTCAGTCGTACCACATCGGAACGATCGAAATCACAAGAAGGCCGGCAAGGGCGATATTGATCGCGCGCCATTGCCATCTCGTCTTCAGCAAGCGCGCCAGCATGTGGCCGAGGATACACCAGATGGCCAGCGAAAAGGCGGCGATCAGGCAAAAGGTCGATCCGAGCAATATCGCAAGCCTGAAAGGCCCGGTTGCCAGCGCGGCGAAGGAGGCTGCGGCGCTGATCGTCATGGCCCAACCCTTCGGATTGTGCCACAGCATCCAGACGCCTGCGACGAAACCCGTGGGCTTCGTCATCTCCCTTGCATGATGCGGCTCGCCGCTTCTGCCGATCCGGACGGCAAGCCAGATCAGGTAAAGCGTGCCGAGAGCCTTCATGACGATTTGCAGCATCGGCAGGGCCATCAATACGCCACCAAGCCCCGCAGCGGCCGCACAAGCCATGGAACCCAAGCCGAAAGCAAAACCCGTCATCACGGGTATCGACCGACGAAAGCCGAAATGCGCGCCGGATGCGGTCGCAAGCGTCGTCGCGCCGCCGGGCGTTATGGTCGAAACCAGCGCGAAGAGCATCAGCGGCAACAAGGATTCGGTCGACATTCCGGGCTTCTCCATTTTCGGAGAAAGGAATAGATAACCGCATGTCATCAGGAAAACGAATATTGAAGGTGCCATGCATTAGCAATTATAATGCGGATCATGATTAGAAACTTCGACATAGCTATTATCCGGACCTTCGCCGCCGTTGCCGACCATGGCAGCATGACCGTCGCTGCCAATATGCTCCATATGACGCAAGGCGCGATCAGCCAGCAGATCAAGCGGCTTGGAGGATATGCTGAACTGCGCCTTGTTCGAGCGGGACAGGCGTGGATTGCGGCTGACCGAGGTAGGCGAGCGGCTGCTCGGCAATGCCCGCCGTCTGCTGACGCTGAATGACGAAATATGGGACGACATGACGGAAAGGGCCGTTCGCGGCAGCGTCCGGCTCGGCGTTCCCTACGATCTCGTCGGCGCGACATTGGCACCTGTGCTGAAGTCCTATGCCGAGCGCCACCCTCAGGTGGAGATTTCGCTGGCTTGCGCGTCATCGCCGGAACTGCTGGAAGAGCTCGCGAAGGGGACCATCGACCTTTGCGTGGTGGAAGAACCGTTCGGCGTGTCGCAAGGCGAATGCCTTGGTGTCGAGCGGCTTGTGTGGGTGGGGGCAAGGGCCGGCAACGCCCATCGCAAGGTGCCGCTGCCGATCTCGATGGTTGCCGATACATGCGCCTTCCGGTCTTCGGTCTTTGCGGCACTTGGCAAAGACGGGTTGCGCTGGCGGACGGTTTTCGAGAACGGCAATATTGAGGCGACCACGGCAACGGTGCGGACCGACCTCGCGGTTACGGCGTGGCTCGCCTCCACCGTTCCGGCCGATCTCGATATTCTCACAGTCGAGCACGGCCTGCCCGAACTGCCGGTTTTTGCGATCAACCTGCATTTGCCCAAGGGAGGGGCAACGCCGCAGGCGCTGGAGCTTGCCCGCCATATCCGCGAGGGCATGGTGCGGCCGCGTCAACCCGCGGCCGCCTGAGCATCCATCGGCTCCGGACGCGCGGTTTATGCCGCCTTCGGCAGCGGGCCGACATAGCGCGACTGCGGGCGGATCAGGCGCCCGTCGAGTGTCTGCTCGCGGGCATGGGCGATCCAGCCGACCGTGCGGCCGATCGCAAAGACGCCGGTGAAGGCGTTGCGTGGGAAACCGAGCGCATCGAGCAGCAGCGCGGTATAATATTCGACATTGACGTCGAGAGGACGATCCGGCTTGCGCTCCTTCAGCAGCGCCAGTGCCGCCGCTTCGATAGCCTCCGCCAAAGCGATGCGTCCGGCATCCGCCTGTCCGCTCGTAAAGATCGGCTTCAATGCGGACTTCAGGGCGTCCGCCCGGGGATCGCGGACGCGATAGATGCGATGACCGAAGCCCATCAGCCGCTCGCCGTGATCGAGCGCCTGCGACAGCCAGGCGCGGGCATTTTCGGGCTTGCCGACACCATCGAGCATATCGAGGACCGGGCCGGGGGCGCCGCCATGCAGCGGCCCCTTGAGGGCGCTGATCGCCGCGAGCACGGAGGAGGTCAGGCCGGCGTGGGTCGAGGCGATGACGCGCGAGGCGAACGTCGATGCGTTGAGGCCGTGGTCGGAAATCGTCACCAGATAGGCATCGAGCCCTGCCGTCTGCTCCACCGTCGGCGCGCGTGCCGTGAGCATGCGCAGGATATCGGCCGATTGGGAAAGCGATGCATCCGGCTCGATCGGCGCCTCGCCCTTCTGCAGACGCAGGACTGCCGGCAGGAAGACAGCCGGCGCTGCCATCAGATAAATCGCCGTGGCAAGGTCCTCGCCGTCACCGAGGCGAGCCAGCAGTGCCCGCACGGCATCTACCGGCGGCAGAGCGAGCAGGGCGGCATCGGCTGCCTTCACATGTGCGAAAAGGCCAACGCGGGCCACCCCGAGCCGGGCGCGGAGGGAGGCGACATCGATATGCTCGTCGAACAGACCATCGAGCAGCAGCGCGGCGACATCCTCGAAGCGGCTGGTCGCCACAAGATCGTCCAGCGATACGCCGCGGATGATCAGCCGGCCGGCAGCACCATCGACATCGGATAGCTTGGTTTCGGCTGCAATGACATCTTCAAGACCACTTTTCATCATTGTTCTCCTTTGACTATGCGATTAGATCGGACCTAACTTTATTGACGTCAATCTTGATGCAATTGATCAATATGAGGAACGATGAGCTGGCTGACGGCGGAGCAGGCGCTGAACCTGCTGGGAACGAAATCACAGACGCTCTACGCCAATGTCAGCCGCGGCCGCATCCGGGCGAAGCAGGATCCCGCGGATACCCGGCGCAGCCTGTATTTCGCCGATGACGTCAAAAGGCTGGCCACCCGCCATGCGGGCCGGCGCAAGACGGAGGCGGTGGCAGCCGAAACCATTCAATGGGGCGATCCCGTCTTGCCGTCGGCGCTGTCGACGGTTTCAAGCGGCAGGCTCTTCTATCGCGGCAAGGATGCGGCGACGCTGGCGGAAAATGCACGGCTGGAGGATGTCGCGCTGCTGCTCTGGGACATGAAGCGGCCGTTGCTGTTCGAGGAAAGCGAGACGCGGCAAGAGCTTCCGTCGCTGAATGCCGCTTTCTCCGTTCTTGCCGGGCGCATAATGAACGACCTGCCATCCCTCGGGCGCTCGCTTCCGGCCTTGCAGAACGAAGCGGAAAGCGTATTCGGCACCGTCGCCGGGGCTTTGGCCCCCGGCGCATGGGACCAACCGCTGCATCAGCGTCTTGCCGCTGCCTGGAACCGCCCCGATGCCGGCGATCTGATACGCCGCAGCCTGGTATTGCTCGCCGACCATGAGCTGAATGCCTCGACATTCACCGCCCGGATCACCGCGTCCGCCGGCGCAACGCTGTCCGCCGCCACCTTGTCCGGCCTTTCCACGCTGACGGGACCGCTGCATGGCGGCGCGTGGCAGAGCGTGCGCTCGCTGATCGCGCGGGCGGCAAGGGCCGGGGTGGATGAGGCGGTGCGCGGCTACTTGGCGGAGGGGCGCCCATTGCCGGCCTTCGGCCATCAGCTTTATCCGGACGTCGATATTCGCGCCGAGGCGTTGCTGGGTTGCTTCACGCTGCCTCCGCTCTTTGCCCAGGTTCGCGATGTCGGCGAGCAACTGGTCGGCGAACGCGTCAATGTCGACTTCGCCTTGACGGCTATGACCCATGCCTATCATCTTCCCGAGGATGCGCCGCTGATTATCTTCGCATTGGCGCGCACGGTGGGCTGGCTTGCTCATGCCATGGAGCAGGCAACAAGCGGCAGGCTGATTCGCCCGCGCGCCCGCTATGTCGGGCCACCCGCCGAGCCGTGAGGTTCCGCTCCTGCAACCCGGACCGACAGGGCCGGCCTGTTGAGAAATTGTCCAATCCATCAGGAAAACAGAACAGCGATATACGGCTTTCCTCGACATAGGCAAAGCGCGATCATGGTAGAATGCGGGAGGTTTCAGCCTGCGATATCACAGATGCGTGAGCGAGCGAATTTTTGTTCGCTGCCTGGCCCGCGCATAGCTCGCCCGTCATTTGTTCATTGGAAAATATTGCGAAATGTCTTTATGGAGTATTCAAAACGATTAAAACCGTCCTAGGAGACTGACATATGCAAATCGGAATGATTGGCCTTGGCCGTATGGGCAATAACATGGTGCAGCGCCTGATGAGGGGCGGTCACAGTGCGGTTGTTTTCGATGCGCGTCAGGAAAGCATCGCGGCGCTCGAACAGCTCGGCGCCACCGGCAGCAAGTCGCTCGAAGATTTCGTATCGAAGCTCGCGAAGCCGCGTGTCGTCTGGCTGATGTTGCCCGCCGCAATCGTCGATCAGGAACTGGCAGCGATCGTTCCGATGCTGGAAGAGGGCGACATCGTCATCGATGGGGGCAACTCCTATTATCATGACGACATTCGTCGCGCCGAAGAGCTGAAGCCGAAGGGCATTCACTATGTCGACGTCGGCACCAGTGGTGGCGTTTTCGGCCTGGAGCGCGGCTATTGCCTGATGATCGGCGGCGAGAAGGAAACCGTCCAGCATCTGTCGCCGATTTTCGCAACGCTGGCGCCCGGCGTCGGCGACGTCGCTCCGTCGGCGATGCGCTCCGAAGAAGCCGCCAGGAACAGCACCGCGGAGCAGGGTTACCTACATTGCGGTCCGTCGGGTGCCGGCCATTTCGTCAAGATGGTCCACAACGGCATCGAATACGGCCTGATGGCGGCCTATGCCGAAGGCCTTAACGTGCTGCGCCATGCCAATATCGGCAAGCAGGACGCCGAGAAGGACGCCGAAACCGCGCCGCTCTCCCACCCGCAGTATTATCAGTACGATCTCGACATCGCTGAAATCTCCGAAGTCTGGCGCCGCGGCAGCGTGATCACGTCCTGGCTGCTCGACCTCACCGCCGATGCCCTGCACGGCGACGCAGCGCTTTCGCAGTATGCCGGCCGTGTTTCCGATTCCGGCGAAGGACGCTGGACGATTTCGGCTGCGATCGACGAAGGCGTGCCGACGCCGGTGCTCAGCGCGGCGCTTTACGGCCGCTTCGCCTCGCGCGGCAACGACGATTACGCCAACAAGGTTCTCTCCGCCATGCGCGCCGGCTTCGGCGGCCATCACGAGAAGCCGGCCAAGTAATCGATCCATCGATTGGATGGGCTATCAGCCGGGTGGGTCAAACCTCCCGGCTTTTGTTTGCCGGGCATGGCAAAGTCCACATGGCGGGATTGCACGCTGCGCATTTTCGGGAACTGGTTTAACCGAGCAGATCCGGCCGCAGGAATACAACCGCGCAGGAAGCTCCGGGTTCGAGTGCGGGCGCATGCGGAGGCCGCACGATGAGGCAGTCGGAGCGTGAGAAGACCTTCATCATCGAGGAATCCTGCTTTGGGAAGGGTTCGGCGAGCCAATCGCCGTTATCGTCCTTCTTCAGCGTCGCGCGCATGTAATCCTGTCGCTGGTCGTTGGCGGCAAGGGGTACGGCGGTCCGCACGACACCCTCGCGCCTGACGGGCGGCAAGGATGCAAGCTTTCGAATCAGCGGTTCAAGAAAGAGCAGGCCGCAAACGAGGCTGGAGGCCGGGTTTCCGGGAAGGCCGAGAACATGCATGTCGCCGAGGCTGCCAACCATCAGCGGCTTGCCGGGACGCATGGCGATGCGCCAGAAATCCAGCTTCATGCCGGCGGCGACCATCGTCGCCTGCACCAGATCGTGGTCGCCGACCGATGCACCGCCGAGGGTGACGATGACATCGGCCTTCGCCACCTGCGCGCGCCCGATAGCGGCGGTAATCTCGTCGCTGTTGTCGGGAACGATGCCGAGATCGAGGACGTGAGCTCCGGCATTGCGCGCCAGTGCCCCGATGCCGAAGGTGTTCGATGCAATGATCTGCGACGGCCCCGGCTCATTTCCCGGCGCCACAAGCTCGTCGCCGGTCGCCAGAATAGCGATGAGCGGCCGGCGGTAGACATCCAGCGCCGGGTGGTTCATGGCTGCGGCAACGGTGAGCCGCGAAAAATCCATCGCCATGCCGGCGGCAAGCACGACCTCATCCTGCAGGAAGTCCTGCCCGCGCGGACGGATGTGCTGACCTTTCCGCAAAGGGTAGGTCGCGCGGATGCGATCGTCTTCCAATCGCTGCGCATCTTCCTGCAGCAGCACCGAATCGGCGCCGGCCGGAACGGGCGCTCCGGTAAAGATGCGAACCGCTTCGCCCGTGCCGACGGCTCCTTCGAAGGCATGACCGGCAGCGGAGGCGCCGATAACCCGCAGTTCCGCGCCAGGCGCTGCCGCATCTTCGAAACGAAGCGCGTAGCCGTCCATCGCCGAAGCGTCGAACGGCGGCTGAGTCAGGCGCGCCGTCAGATCCCTGGCCAGAACGCGGCCTTCCGCCATATCGAGCGGAATGCTTTCAAAGCGATGGATGGGCGAAGCGCTGTTCAAGAGGCGCGCTTGCGCTTCGGCAACGGGCAATAGGCTCATGTGTCACGCCCCCGGATGGCGGAAATCCCCAGATTTTCCGCCGGATTTCTCCAATAAAGTAATACCGCCGATCTCCATCGTCCGGTCCGCGGCCTTGGCCATATCATAGACGGTCAGGCATGCGACGGATACCGCCGTCAACGCTTCCATCTCGACGCCGGTGCGGCCGGTCAGCTTTGCGGTTGCCGTTATGCGCAGGCCGGGCAGGGAGGCGTCCTCTTCGATATCGACGGCAACCTTCGTCAGCATGAGCGGATGGCAAAGCGGTATGAGATTGCTGGTCTGCTTGGCGGCCATGATGCCGGCGAGCCGCGCCGTGCCGATGACATCGCCTTTCTTGGCATTGCCTTCACGGATCAATGCCAAAGTCTCCGGCTTCATCCTGACATAGCCAGTGGCCGTGGCGCTGCGTGCCGTCTCGGCCTTGCCGCCGACATCGACCATATGCGCCTCGCCCGAAGCGTCGATATGCGTGAGACCGGCCTTCTGCGTGGTCATTTCACTCGGCCGCCAGAATGCCGGCGTCGCCATTGAGCAGCTGCCGCGTCGCCGCTGTGACATCCTCCTTGCGCATCAGGCTTTCGCCGACGAGGAAGGTGGAGATGCCTGTAGCTTCGAGGCGCTGGCAATCGGCATGGGTGAAGACACCGCTTTCGCCGACCAGCAAACGGCCCTCCGGCACCATGGGAGCGAGATTTTCGCTGACGGTGAGGCTGACCTCGAAGGTGCGCAGATTGCGGTTGTTGATGCCGATCAGCGGCGAAGACAGTTTTAGCGCGCGCTCCATCTCCCTCGCATCGTGAACCTCGACCAGCACGTCCATGCCAAGGCCGAAGGCTTCGTCCTGGAGGCGCTCCGCGTCATCGTCGGAAAGCGATGCCATGATGAGCAGGACGCAATCGGCACCCCAGGCACGGGCCTCCTGCACCTGGTAGGTATCGAACATGAAATCCTTGCGCAGCGCCGGCAGCGAGCAGGCGGCGCGGGCAGCGGTCAGAAACTCCGGAGCGCCCTGGAAGCTCGGCGTATCGGTCAGCACCGAAAGGCAGGCTGCGCCGCCCGCCTCGTAAGCCCTGGCAAGGGCAGGCGGGTCGAAATCAGGACGGATCAGGCCCTTGGAAGGGCTTGCCTTCTTGATTTCGGCAATCAGGCCGAAAATGCCGGCATCCTGCTTGGCGAGCAGCGCCTTGTGAAAGCCGCGCGGCGCGGATTGGCCGGCCTGCATAGCCTTCAGATCGGCAAGGGAAAGCCTGGCCTTGGCGGCGGCGATCTCCTCGCGCTTGTAGATCTCGATCTTCCTAAGGATATCGGTCATGACGTCCTAATCCTGTCCTTCCTCGTTGGAAACGGCAATGAGCTTTTCCAACGCTACCGCGGTGGCGCCGCTATCGAGCGACTGTGCCGCGAGTTTCATGCCATCATGGAGCGTTTCGGCCTTGCCGGCAATGACCAGCGAGGCAGCCGCATTGGCAAGAGCGATGTCGCGATAGGCATTCTTCGCGCCGCCCAGCACGTCGCGGAGTGCGGCTGCATTGGCAACGCCGTCACCGCCCTTGAGATCGGCAAGGTCGGCATGCTTCAGGCCGAAATCGGCGGGCGTCAGCTCGAAGGTACGGATTTTGCCGCTTTCCAGCGCCGCGACGGAGGTCGTTCCGGTCGTGGTGATCTCGTCCAGACCATTGCCGTGCACGACCCAGACGCTTTCCGCCTTCAGATCCCTCAGCACCTCGGCCAACGGCAACACCCATTGCGGTGCGAAGACGCCCAACAACTGGCGGCGCGCACCCGCCGGATTCGAAAGCGGGCCGAGGAGATTGAAGATCGTCCGCGTGCCCAGCTCGACGCGCGAAGGGCCGACGTGGCGCATGGAGGAATGATGCAATTGCGCGAACATGAAGCCGATGCCGGCCTCGCGAATGCAGCGGGCGATCGTTTCCGGCCCGATATCGAGCTTGATGCCCAGCACGGATTGCGTGTCGGCGGTGCCGGCCTTGGAACTTTGCGCGCGGTTGCCGTGCTTGGCGACGGGAACGCCGGCGCCGGCGACGATGAAGGCCGCCAGCGTCGAAATATTGTACGTGCCGACACCATCACCGCCGGTGCCGACGATATCGATCGCATCAGCCGGGGCCTTAACCGGCAGCATCTTGGCGCGCATCGTGGTAACGGCGCCGACGATTTCGTCCACCGTTTCGCCGCGCACGCGCAGCGCCATCAGAAATGCGCCGATCTGCGACGGCGTGGCCTCGCCCGACATCAGGATTTCGAATGCCTGGCGGGCTTCATCCCGCGTCAGCGCCTCACGAGTGGCGACCTTGGCGAGGAAAGGCTTCAAATCTGCCATTGACTATCCATCCTCCCGTACGGGCCTAGCGGGACATCGCCTGTTCGGCGAGGCTCTGGTTGACCGTGACGGCGTATTTGGACTGCAGCTGAGTGACCATCTGATCGAGGATATCGTCACCGGCTGCGTTGGCGATCTGGGCGACCTGCTGATCGTCGTTGCTCAGCGCGTCCGTCGTCGGATTGTCGTTGACATCGGTGACCTTGAGCAGGATCTGCGTCGTGTCGTCGGCGCCGACGGCATTGGCAACCGTATCGACGGGGCCGGAGAACGTGCCGGCGATGCCGCCGCGACCCAGAACCGGATCGTCGGTCGATCGCGTGATGCCGGTCTTGCTTTCGACGGCGATGCCGAGCGGCGCGGCGATATCGGCAAGCGACTTGCCCTTCTGCGCCTCCTGCTTCAATTCGGCAGCCTTGGCGGCAAGCGCGATCTTCTGCTGTTCGGCGGTCCAGTCGGCGACGGCCTTTTCGCGCACTTCGGCAAGCGGACGATCGTGATCGGGCGTTATGCCCATGACATCATACCAGACGTAGCCATCGTTGCCGACCGTCAGAGGGGCAGGGTTGCCGCCCTGATCGGCCTTGAAGACTTCCGGAAGCAACTGCTGGCGGGCGGGCAGATCCTTGACCTCGTTGCCGCTCTGGTCGAGGCCGGTCTGATCGATCGCATCGATGGTGACGAGCTTCAGCTTGAGCTGCGAGGCAGCCTCCTGCAGCGATGCGCCGGAGCCGCGCAGGTCTTCGAACTTGTCGTGGACGCTGGTGATCTCATTGGAGGCGTTGCCGAGTGCGATCTGCTTGCGGATATCTTCCTTGACCTCGTCGAAGTTCTTCGCCGTTTCGGCCTTCACGTTGGTAACGCGAAGGATGACCGGGCCGAACGAACCGTCCACGACGGGGGTCGTGCCGCCTTCCTTGGTGACGGCAAAGGCCGCTTCGGCAACCGTCTTGTCGGGAACCTGGTCCTTGGTGAACGTGCCGAGCAGCACGTCGGAAGGCTTCTTGCCCTGGTCGGAAACGAGCTGATCGAAGGTCGTGCCCGTCTTCAGCGCATCGGCGGCAGCGTTGGCGAGATCCTTGTTGGCGAAGGTCAGCTGTTCGATGGTGCGGGTTGCCGGCGTGGTGAAGCTGTCCTTGCGCTTGTCGAACTGGGCGCGCACTTCCTCGTCGGATACGCTCGCCGGATCGGCGACATCCTCGGCCTGCAGTTTCACATAGGCGAACTTGCGATATTCCGGAGCGCGGTACTTCGACTTCACGCCGTCGAACCACTTCTGCAGGACATCGTCGGCCGGCGCCTTGACGGGATCGATGTTGGCATTGGTGAGCAGCAGATAATCAATGCTGCGGGTCTCGTCATGATATTGCTTGACGGCGTCGACGAGAACCTGCGGGGCCGAGAAACCGTTCGAGACCGCCTCGACGATCTGGCCGCGGATCGCGACCTTGCTGCGCTCCTTGATATAATCGTCGGGCGAAATGCTGCTATTGCGCAGGAGCAGATCGAACTTCTGACGGTCGAAACTGCCGTTCGAGGCCTTGAACGCCGGATCGTCGCCGATCAGCTTGGCAAGTCGGTCCTGCGAGAGGCCGAGGTTCATGTCGGCGGCAAGCTGGTCGAGCGAGGCGCCGGCGACGAGCTGCGCCACGGTCTGCTGCCCGATGCCAAAGGCACGCGCCTGCTCCGGCGTGACCTGCATGCGCAATTGCTGGCTGATCGCCTGGATCTGGCGCCGATAGGCAAGGCGGAACTCGTTGGTATCGATGTGCTGATCGCCGACCGTGACGACGGTATTGCTGCCGCCGCCCGAGATAAGGGACCGCTCGACGCCCCATACGCAGAAGGCCGCCGCAAGAAGAAGCAACAAACCCTTTGCGACCCAGGTCTGGGCGATTTTTCTCAGCACTTCGAACATCGGAAAGCAAACCTCGTCATAAACGCGCCTTCGCCCGCAGGCGAAACAATCGGAGTTCCTTAGAACAATCCGGACCGGAATTGAAGAGCCAGCGGGGAAATCACCGGATGACATGCAAACGCATCGGAACCTTTAGCCGCCACCAGCGTTTTAGCAGCCAGGAAACATGAGGAGCACCCGATGGCAGAGACGACGAAATCCGCTTCCGCCCAGTCTTCGTCTGCGCGAGCACAGGCCGAAACGGCCATGGAGGACCTGACCGCACAGGTAGCCGCATTGCGCGAAGATCTTTCGAAACTGTCGCAGAGCATGGCGGCCGTGGGGCAGGGAGCAAAATCCGTCGTCGCGGAAGAGGCACAGGAGATCACGGAGCATCTGCGCGAGAGAGTTCGTGAAGACCCGATCTTCATGGTCGCCGCCGCTGCCGGCATCGGTTATCTCATCGGCCTTCTCAGTCGCCGCTAGTTCAGGTCGACGGGCGGAACGGCACTCCGTTCTCTTTAAGAAACTGCCGGAAAGGCGCGGGCGAATCGTCCGCGCCTTTTCAGTTATGGAACGGCCATCGAAAACCGGTCTGCCCGTCATGCCTCTGTTAGCGCCGCATACCCAAATCACCGGGCCACTGCGACATCTTTGCGACACCGCTGCGACATCTTCGACCATCGCTATTTGTTGATCGTCTACCCTCTTGTATCGCATGGGCGCTTACTATACGTAGCGGTAATTATAAGGTTGCTTATGAATAGCAGGCTTCTCATACAATGAGTTCGACACCTACCCTCGGCTTTCTCCTTCACGACGTAGCACGACTGCTTCGAAAGCGGTTCGAGCAGCGCGCGAAAGATTTGGGCCTGACGCGCTCGCAGTGGCAGACGCTTGCCTATCTCGCCAATAATGAAGGAATCCATCAGGCCGGCTTGGCGGAAATATTGGAGATCGAGCCGATTACGCTGGTTCGCATCCTCGACAAGCTGAGCGACCGTGGCCTGGTGGAACGCCGGCAGCATCCGAGCGATCGCCGAAGCTGGCTTCTCTACATGCGGGACGAAGCTCGGCCGCTGATGGACACGATGCGCGATATTGGCGACTGCACCCGCAAGGAAGCGCTCGAAGGAACCTCCCAGGAGGATCATGAGCACCTTTATGAATTGCTTACCCTTATGAAATCAAACCTGCTTAGCGCCTGCCGTTCGAAGGCGGTCGATAAAGAGATACAACATGGCTGACGCATCCTCTCCGCTTCGCGTACCCGCGAACGCAAACTCCTCCGAACAAAATCAACCTGTGGCCGAGGCTCCGTCCTCCACTCCGGCGCCACAATCTCCGGCGACGGCCGCGGGTACACCGGACGCGCCCCCCGAAACGCCGCGCAAGCGCCGCAACCTGACGCGGCCGGTCCTTTTTGCGCTGCTTCCCGTGGCTCTCGTCATCGGCGGCTACTATTACGTCACCGGAGGACAGATCATGTCCACGGACAACGCCTATATCCAGGCCGACATGGTCGGGGTTTCGACGGATGTTTCCGGCACGGTGATCTCGGTCGACGTGCATGAGAACGAAGTCGTGAAGAAAGGGCAGGTGCTCTTCCGCCTGAAGCCCGATTCGTTCCAGATCGCGCTCGATGGCGCGAAGGCGCAGCTCGGCAACGCGAAGAACCAGATCCTGAATCTGCAGGCGAGCTACAAGCAGGCACTGGCTGAAATCGCCCAGGCCCAGGCCGACATTCCCTACTATCAGACGGAATTCGAACGTCAGCAGAACCTGATCAACAGTTCCGTCGCGTCGAAGGCAGCATTCGACGAAGCCAAGCATAATCTCGAAGCCGCCCAGCAGAAGGTTTCCGTTGCAAAGGCGCAAGCCGCCACCACGCTCGCTCAGTTGGGCGGCGACGGTTCAGCCGATCTGCCTGTCGAACAGAACCCGCTCTATCTGCAGGCAAAGGCTGCGGTCGACAATGCCCAGCGCGAATTTGACGACACCGTCGTCAGGGCGCCCTTCGACGGCATTACCGCCAACGTTCCCTCGTTGCAGGTCGGTGCTTATCTGACGGCTTCGCAGCCGGGCTTCTCGCTGGTTTCCACCACTCACATGTGGATCAACGCGAGCCCGAAGGAAACCGAGCTTACCTATGTGCGTCCCGGCCAGAAGGTCGATATTTCGGTCGATGCCTATCCGAACGTGACCTGGAAGGGCACGGTCGCGAGCATTTCGCCCGCCTCCGGCTCCAGCTTCTCGCTGCTGCCGGCCCAGAACACGACGGGCAACTGGGTGAAGGTCGTGCAGCGCATTCCGATGATCATCAACATCGACGACATCGAGGGCAAGCCTCCGTTGCGTATGGGCATGAGCGTCGTCGCCGGTGTCGATACCGGCCATGCCCGCGGCCTGCCGGACTTCATTACAAACCTGCTGGGCCATTCCCGCGGTCAGGATCATGAGTAACCCAACCTCCGCTTCGCCGTCCGCGCCCATCGCCAATCGCGGTGCGATCACCGCCTGCGTCATCCTGTCCGTGATCATGCAGGCGCTGGACACCACCATCGCCAACGTCGCCCTGCCGCATATTCAGGGCGACGTCTCCGCCAGCGCCGACCAGATCAACTGGGTCCTGACATCCTACATCGTCGCGGCGGCGATCATGACGCCGCCCTCCGGCTTCCTTTCGGCAAAGTTCGGCCGAAAGCGCGTGCTGCTGGTGGCGATCGCCGGCTTCGTCGTCGCGTCTGTTCTATGCGGTCTTTCGGAATCGCTGGTGCAGATCGTCGGATTCCGCCTGCTGCAGGGCCTGTTCGGCGCCTCGCTCGTGCCGTTGTCGCAAGGCATCCTGCTCGATATCTACAATGTCGAGGAACGCGGCCGCGCCATGGCGCTGTTCGGTGTCTCGGTCATGGTCGGTCCGGTGCTGGGACCGGTCATCGGCGGCTGGCTCACCGACAATATCAGCTGGCGCTGGGTGTTCTACATCAATGTGCCGATCGGCGCGCTCGCCTTCTTCGGCATCGTCGTCTACGTGACGGAGACGAAGCTCGATGCGCTTGCCAAGCTCGACTGGTTCGGCTTCGGCATGCTTTCGATCGCCATCGCGGCGCTGCAGCTCTTCCTCGACCGAGGCGAGCAGCTCGACTGGTTCTACTCGAGCGAAATCATCATCGAGGCACTCGTCTGCGCCTGCGCCTTCTATCTCTTCATCGTGCATATGTTCACGGCGGAGCGAAGTTTCGTCAATCCGCGACTCTTTCTCGACCAGAACTTTGCCGTCAGCATATTGTTCATCTTCATCGTCGGCGTAACTTATCTGGCGTCGCTGGCGCTCATGACGCCCTATCTGCAGACGCTTATGGGCTATCCGGTCGTGACCGCGGGCATCGTCATGGGACCGCGCGGCCTCGGCACCATGTTCTGCATGTTCCTTGTGGGGCGCCTGATCGGCAAGGTGGATACGCGCTGGCTGCTGTTCATCGGCCTCGCCCTGACGGCCTGGGCCATGTACGACATGACCGGCTGGACGCCCGATGTTTCGCAATGGACGCTGATCTCGGTCGGCTTCGTCCAGGGCGCGGGTCTCGGCTTCCTCTTCGTGCCGCTGACGACGATCGCCTTTGCGACGCTGCCGGCGCAGATGCGCGGCGAGGGTACGGGCCTCTACAACCTCTCGCGCAATATCGGCTCCAGCGTCGGCATCTCGGTCGTTTCGATGCTGATCACGGAGAACACGCAGGTCAACCACGCCAACATCGCCGCCTATGTCACGCCGTTCAATCGTTATTTCGACATGACGGCAGCGCAGGGCATCAGCCCGATGACGGCCGTCGGCCGCGCCACGCTCGACGGCATGATCACGACCCAGGCGACCATCATCGCCTATATGGACGACTTCAAGCTGCTGATGCTGATGTCGATCTTCGCCATGCCGCTGCTGGTGCTCTTGCGGAAGCCTAAGGCGCCGCCTGCGGTCGATCACAGCGTCGCAATGGAATAGTCACGCAGTCTTTCCAGTTTCACTGCGTGGCTTGATGGCCGCCGGGCGCCACCCCCGGCGGTCTTTTTTTGCCTGTTTCGAAACACGTCAGATTTTTCAGCTTCGCCTCTTACGCTTCCAGTACAGCCGCCACACGCCTTCGGGCGGCGCTTTTCAGGAGAAACGACGGCTGACGAAGCGCGAGCCGGCCGCTCCGAAACGCCAGAGCGGATCGATGTTCTTGGTAATGCCGATGCGCTTGCCGGCCGCGACCGTCACCGGTTCAGCTAGGGAGATGGCAAAGGGCGCGGCGTCGAGAGATCGTCCGTCCAGGCTTATATCCACGGCCAGCGCTTGCGAAAGCTTTCCCGGCCCATTGCAAAGCGAGAGGATGTCGGCAGGGCCTCGCCGCCGGATCATGTCTTCGATGCCACTTTCCGGCTCCAGCGCCCGGATGAGGACGGCGCTCGCATCTGCGCAGACGAAGTTCAGGCACCAGTGAATGCCGTAGGACCGGTAGACATAGGCATGTCCTGCCGGTCCGAACATGGAGGCATTGCGCCGTGTCGGCCCACGATAAGCGTGAGAAGCCTCGTCATCGGGCCGATAAGCCTCCGTCTCGACGATGCGTCCGCCGACGCCTGCGACCGTCAAGCGCATTCCGATCAGATCGGAGGCGACCGTAACGGCATCGCGGCTGAAAAAAGCGGCAAGAGCAGAGCCGGCCAGGGGCTCGGCGCCGAGAGACAGAGAACGGTCGTCAAACGTCATGGGCGAGGGCGGTGTCCTTGATAGTCCATGCCGAACCTTTCGCACAAAGGCGCGACACTTTGGAACGCTTTTCATATAGATCACGGCCGGCGTGAAACCACATCTCCATCGGTCCGCATTATCGAAGCATCGGACGGCTGGGAAGATAGCGGCAAACCGAACGTCCCGCCGCAAACGAGTCCGACCTGCGGAAAAGACCTCAGGCGTTTTTCGGGACCGCAATTGACAAAAACTAAGCTTAACTTATTACTAGGGTGCTTCAGTCAGATTTGACCCCTGACCTGGCGAAGGTGCCCCGGCCATTTCCAGGGCCGAGGGCACCTTATTCTTATTATTTTGATTCTTGCTATCTTGACGATGCCGACCTGTTCAGCCTCCAGTTTCATCGAAGGCCGGGAATACGGAGAACGCCGCGGAACGAGTTGACGCGGCGACCAAAACTGCTAAAAAGCCAGCCGTCGAGTGATTGGGTGAAAATCGGTGGCAACAGCCGGTCCCGAAAAATCAACATATCGTAGATTTTTCAACCTTTTCAATTGCTTGGAAGAGTGTCCGAGTGGTTTAAGGAACCGGTCTTGAAAACCGGCGTGCGGGAAACCGTACCGTGGGTTCGAATCCCACCTCTTCCGCCAGTAACCTTTCTCTTTCTCATCCCTTGAAATCTCCGTATGTCACAATCGGCATCCGCATCTTGTCATGTCCTTCGCAACGCCATTTTCGAAGGAGAAGACAATGATGAGGCAGAGCATCGCAATCGTCTATCATAGCGGCTACGGGCACACGCATCGGCAGGCTGAAGCCGTCAAGGCGGGGATCGAGCAGGTCGACGGCGCGGAGGCTCTTTTGTTGACCGTGGACAAGGTTGAACGCCACTGGGGCGAACTCAATGCAGCCGAGGCGATCGTCTTTGGGTCTCCGACCTATATGGGTGCCGTTTCAGCACCCTTCAAAGCATTCCAGGAGGCGACTTCGAGTGCGGTTCTCGCCAAGGGCTATTTATGGAGGGACAAGATCGCGGCCGGCTTCACCACGTCCGGATCGCGATCCGGCGACAAGCTCTCGACATTGATGCAAATGGTCGTCTTTGCCGCGCAGCACGGAATGCACTGGGTCGGTCTCGATCTTCCGCCGGCCAACTGCTCTTCGACCGGCTCGGAGGAAGATCTGAACCGGCTCGGTTTCTGGCTTGGCGCCGGCGCACAGGCGAACACGGACGAGGGGCCGCAGACCGCGCCGCCCGCATCCGACCTCGCTACGGCGCGCTATCTCGGGCGGCGTGTGGCGTTGACCACATTGCAGTTCGTTCGCGGTCGCCGATCCATTCCCCTGGAACACGCCGTTGCCGCCTATGACTGAGATATCTTCCGATTCGATCCTTTCCGAGCTGCGCCCGCGCCTCGTGCGGCTGGCCTACAGGATGCTCGGGTCCGTCGCAGATGCGGAGGATATCGTGCAGGATGCGTGGTTGCGCTGGCTCGCGACCGATCATACGTCCGTCCGCGAGCCGGCGTCATTCCTGCGGACAGTCGTCACCAGGCTGTGCCTGAACGAATTGAAATCGGCGCGCCGTCGCCGGGAGTCCTATGTGGGCTCCTGGCTGCCTGAGCCGATCTTCGATCCGGAAGATGGCGACGCCGCCGACGACGTTACCTTGCCCTTGATGCTGGCGCTCGAGCGTCTTTCCCCTCTCGAACGCGCCGCTTTTCTCCTGCACGATGTATTCGGCATGGATTTCGACGACGTCTCCTCTGCCATCGACCGCGAAGCTGCCGCCTGCCGCAAGCTTGCAAGCCGGGCGAGGGCACATATCGCCGAAGCCCGGCCGCGCTTCGCGGTGGGAAGAGAGCAAGGCCTCAAGCTTGCCACCGCCTTCTTCACGGCTTCGAGAACGGGAGACATGTCCGCTCTTCGCGCCTTGCTTTCCGAGGATGTGGTCGTCTATGCCGATGGCGGCGGCAAGGTGCCGACGTCGCGGCGGCCGCACATCGGACTTGCCGCCGTTATGCTGCTTCACGAGCAGTTGACGCATGTTTTCAGTACGCAGCCGTCGCGGCTGATCCGCTAGCCGCCATCGACGGCCTGCCGGGCTTCTTGACGATAGAAGGCGGCAATGTGGTACAGACGACCGCGCTGCATATAGAGCGGGAGAAAGTCGTCGCGATCTACTGCACGCGCAATCCGGACAAGCTGCGGCATATTATCGGCACCGTGTCTCACTGACGGCTGACGACGCGAAGAGCGGGGCAGGGCCTTGAAGGCCCCGCGATGCTGCTCATGGCGAAATACTGATGCATCTCGATACAGGCACCTGACAAAGCTGCCTCAAAACCATTCGGAGCGATGCGGCCGAAGGGACAATTCGATCGTATCTGTCTCGATCCGAACCTGTGGACGGCAATTCGAAGACAAACCGCGCATCGGCGGCCATGCAGCCGTCGCGACGACTTCAATCCGTCGCGGCTTTACCATGCATTAACCACGATCTTCGGAATTTCTTCGGTGCGCTCAATTTGCATCGCAAAATTGACAAACTGCAATCATGATTAAAGCACCGTTAGGTGATTGGAGCGTAGCAGGATACCGGAATGAGGGACGTACCGGTGACAGACCTCCGTCAGAGTAATGAGTAGCGGCTTGGGACAGATGAAAATCGAAAATCGTGCGATGACATACGCAACGGGTATGCGTTGGTTTGCTCTCTCGCTGATGTGCGCAACCATCACGGCCTGCGGCACCACCCATCAGGCATCTACCAAACGTCAGCACGGCAAGGAATATTTCTCCGAGAAGGAGTATGGCGTCAAGGCGAGCCCCCGCGTCGTCAACAACGGCCCCGTGCCGAAGGGTGGCGGCCGCTTCATGGTCGGCAACCCCTACCAGGTGAAGGGCAAGTGGTACTATCCCAAGGAAGATTACAGCTACAACAAGGTCGGCATCGCCTCCTGGTACGGCTCGGCATTCCACGGCCGCCTGACAGCCAACGGCGAAGTCTACGACCAGCAGGCCTTGACCGCCGCCCATCCGACCTTTCCGCTGCCGAGCTATGCGCGCGTCACCAATGTCGAGACCGGCTCCTCCATCATCGTTCGCGTCAACGATCGCGGCCCCTATCACCCCGGCCGCATCATCGACCTTTCCAACAAGACGGCGCAGATGCTCGATCTCCAGCACAGCGGCACCGGCGATGTGCGCGTGCAGTATGTCGGCCGCGCCCGTATGGACGGCCATGACGAACCCTATCTGATGGCATCCTACATTCCGAAGGGTTCGCGCCTGCCCAGCATCAATCCCGGCGGCCAGATCGCTACCGGCGTGATGGTTGCCTCGGCCGGCCGCATGACCGCGGATCAATTGCCCGATTCGGACAATGCCGTTCGTGTCGGCCGCCAGCAGCGCAGCTATGGCGCCGCGCCCGCCATCGCTCCCATCCCGCGGCAGTCGCCTTATTCCGCCACGGCTTTCGCCGATTCCACGCCGGATTCCGGCTATAGCGCCAGCAAGCGCAACAATCCGCCGCCGATGATGTGGAATGGCGGCGCCATGCCTGCCGCAGAGCCGATGGAGCCGACCATGATCGTGCTGCCGCGGATCGGCCCGATCCCCTATGAGCGGCCGGACATCTCTCGGCGTCTTGCAAGCGTGAAGGATCAGGCCCTTGGCTCGACCGTCGCCGCTTATCAGGAAGCGCCGGTCAAGACGGTGTATGTCGACCTCGCTTTCGATGCCGTCATGGTTCGCAATGACGGACTGACCCAGGATTCGATCCTGTCGTCCTACCGCCGCCAGCATCAGGGCACGACCCAGGTGGATTGATCAGCGTCATTGCCTGAATCTTAACCGGTCACTAAAATAATCACGGGGTGATCGGATTAAGGGGACGATATGTCAAAGCGCTTGATTCTTTTGTTCCTTTTTCTCCTCGGCATCGGCAATGCCGCAGCTCTTGGGCAGCCTGCCACGCCCGGCACTTTCGACACGAAAGCCGCGCAGGCGTTCATGATCGAGGCGTCCACCGGCACCATCCTCCTCGCGAAGAACGAGGATCAGCTGATTTCGCCGGCATCCCTCGCAAAGCTGATGACGCTCGATGTCGTCTTCGATGCGATCGGGCGAGGGGAGATCAATCTAGACACCGAATATCCCGTTTCGGAAAATGCCTGGCGGACCGGCGGCGCCCCCTCGCGCACGTCGACGATGTTCGCCGCGTTGAAATCGCGCATACGCGTCGGCGACCTGATCCAGGGTATCGCCGTGCAGCAGGCGAACGACGGTTGCATTGTCCTGGCCGAAGGAATTTCCGTCAGCGAGCGCGAATTCGCGCGGCGCATGACGGCGCGTGCAAGAGAGATCGGCATGTCGCGGGCGACCTTCACCAACTCCACCGGCCTGCCCGATGCCAACGATCCCAACAGCGGCGGCAAGGTCTCCATGAGGGAGATGGTCATGCTGGCGCAAGATCTGCAGGAGAAGCATCCCGATCTCTACAAATACTTCGGGCAGCCCGACTTCACCTGGAACAAGATCTATCAGCGCAACAAGAACCCCATGCTCTTGCTCAATATCGGCGTGGACGGTCTCGGGCTTGGTTTTGCCGACGGCGAAGGTTTTTCGATCGTCGCCTCCATTCAACGCGACGGCCGGAGGCTGTTCCTGGCGCTTGGCGGTCTGAAAAGCGACAAGGAACGCGTGGAGGAAACGCGGCGCGTCCTCGAATGGGGTCTCAGCAACTTCAAGAGCCAGCGCATTTTCGCTGACGGTGAGGTGATCGGCGACGCCAGCGTCTACGGCGGCGCTGACTCCACGGTCGGCCTGCAGGCGAAAATTCCCGTCGATGTCTATGTCCCGGTGGAAACACCGGACCGTCTGTCGGCGCGCATCGTCTATCGCTGGCCGCTGGCCGCACCCGTGGCGGCAGGTTACGAAGCCGGAACCCTGCGGGTATTCCTGGGTGCGCGGCTGGTGAGGGAACTGCCGCTATACACGAAGGAATCGGTCGCGCAGGGCACGTTGGGCCGCCGTGCCTTCGACGCCTTCATGGAACTGACCGAATCCCTGTTGTTCTCCTGGCTATGGGATAAGCCGTTGCCGACGTGAGAAAGCCGCAAGGCTCGCGAAATCCCTGTTCAATCCCCATATAGAGTAGCGGACACCGAGCCATGCACGGTTCCACCGGAGCATGTCTTGGGTTAAACAAGATGCGTGCCGCATGCCGAAAAGGCGGCATGCAAAAAGTGCAGGACATGATCATTGGCTGATGCAAACGGATTATTCGTAAGCTTCGAGGGCGGCGAAGGGGCTGGTAAATCCACCCAGATCCGTCGCTTGGCTGAACGGTTGCGCGAGCGTGGCCACGACGTTCTGGTGACGCGCGAACCCGGCGGCTCTCCGGGCGCCGAAGCGGCACGGCATGTCCTGCTTTCCGGCGCCGCGGAAACATTCGGCACGCGCATGGAAGCCATTCTCTTTGCAGCGGCTCGCAACGACCATGTCGAGGAAGTCATTCGCCCGGCACTGGCGCGCGGCACCATCGTCCTTTGTGATCGTTTCATGGATTCGTCACGCGTCTACCAGGGCGTGACGGGCAATCTCGAATCCGACTATATCGAAGCCTTGCAAAGAATAGCCGTCAACGGCGTCGTTCCGGACTGCACGCTGATTCTCGACATTCCCGCCGAAGTGGGCCTTGGACGCGCCCGCAGGCGCGCCTCCGCGGTTGCCGCACCCGATCGGTTCGAGAAGGAAGAGATGCAGACCCATGAGAAGCGCCGCGAGGCATTCCTCGATATTGCCGCGCGGGAACCCGATCGCTGCCACGTCATCGATGCGCAGCGTCCTGAGGACGATATCGCGAAAGAAATCGCCGGGATCGTGGACCAGCGGCTTCGCGCCGCCAACATTGCCTCTGCTAGATCGGAAGCGGCGCAATGAGCGACGAACGGCCGGGCGTTCTCGACGGCGCAATTCCTCCACAGGACAATATGAGGCTCTTTGGCCATGCGGAGGCGGAAGCCTTCCTCGCGCAATCCTATCGCTCCGGCAAGGGCCATCATGCCATGCTGTTCGAGGGGCCCGAAGGTATCGGCAAGGCGACGCTGGCCTTTCGGTTCGCCAATCACGTTCTATCCCACCCCGATCCCGCATCGGCACCGGAGACGATCGGCGATCCGGACCCGGCATCCGCGGTCAGCCGGCAGATTTCCGGTGGCGCATCCCACAATCTGCTGCATCTGAGCCGGCCGGTGGACGACAAGACCGGAAAGGTGAAGACCACGATCACAGTGGACGAAGTGCGCCGCGCCGGGAAATTCTTTTCACAGACCTCGGGCACGGGCAATTGGCGGATCGTCGTCATCGATCCGGCCGACGATCTTAACCGCAGCGCGGCCAACGCCATCCTCAAGATACTCGAGGAACCGCCAAAGCGCGCCCTGTTCCTCGTCCTGTCGCATGCACCGGGCCGGCTTCTGCCGACGATCCGCTCACGTTGCCTGCCTTTGAAGCTCGCGCCGCTTGGAAACGATGCGCTGCGCATGGCACTGGAAAATCTGGGCGTACCGGCCGGGCAGGGGAGCGAACTGCTTGCGGCGGCCAAGGGCAGCGTCAGCGAGGCGCTCAAGCTTCTGAATTATGGCGGCGGCGAAATCATCGAGGCCTATCGGCAGGTGCTTTCGGCGGATGGACCGGCTGCGCGCAAGGCAATGCATCGACTTGCCGATGCGCTTTCGGGCAAGGACAGCGATACGATCTTCGGCTTCTTCCTGTCGCATATCGGCGACGATATCATCGAGCGCGCACGGGCAGCGGCACTCCAGGGTTCCGTTGGCACGGCCGAGCGGCTGGCGCGGCTGCACTCGGAAACCACCGAGCGGCTGACCGTGTCTCAGGCTTATAATCTCGATCGCAAACAGACGCTCATCACCATCCTCGGCGAACTCAAGCAGCATCTGTCGGCATAAATTTCATCGCACAATTCCGGACAGAGAGTCGCTACACACCCGTATTGCACCTCACCCGCGATAGGCGCGATTGTGAACCCGGCATCGCGCGTGACGTGTTTCTTGATGGTGGCCACGCCGCCATCCCAAGCTTCTTGCGCGCGGAAGGTTCAGTCGTAACCCTCGGGACGGGGTAGACCTTATTTTTGCAAAACGATGTGAGTAGCTTTCCCCGTCGCATCCCGGGCCGTAAGCCGAAATCCCAGCGCAGGCAGATCGAGACCGGCGAACATCGCTTCGCCTCTCCCGAGCACGACCGGAGAAATGGCAAAATGTATCTCGTCGACCAGGCCCGCCTGCACATATTGGCGCACCGTGCTGACACCGCCGCCGATCTTGATATCCTTGCCTCCAGCGGCGGCTTTGGCCCGCGCAAGCGCCTCTTCGATACCTCCCGTGACGAAATGAAAGGTCGTACCACCCTCCATGACAATCGACTCTCGGGCATGATGGGTAAGGATGAATGTTGGCTCATGATAGGGCGGATTGTCTCCCCACCAGCCTTTCCAGTTCTCATCGGGCCATTCGCCGCGAATGGGGCCGAACATGTTGCGGCCGAGGATGAAAGCACCAAAGCCGGACATTGCCGACGATGCATATTTCGCGTCCGCCCCTTCCGTTTCGCCCTCTTTACCAAACATGCCCTGGAACGTCTGGGTCGGGAAAAACCACTCGAACAATTCCGGTCCGCGCTTGCCCAACGGGTCGTTCAAGCTTTGCTCGGGTCCAGCTCCGAAGCCATCGATCGAGACCGAGAATCCCGCAACGCGCACTTTCGACATGGTTTCCTCCGCCTAATTGCAATTTGCAACTAGTTGCGTCTTACCATGGTTGTTCCTACCTTGCAATTTGTTCGTCAAAGGAAGCAGATATGGATATTGAGCGGCGGTCGGGATGTCCGATCAATCTGACGATGGAGGTGCTGGGGGATCGTTGGAGTCTGATCGTCATCCGCGACATCATGTTCGGCAATCGCCGCCATTTTCGCGAACTGCTCAATCGCTCCGAGGAGGGGATTGCCTCCAACATACTCGCCGCGCGCCTGAAGCGTCTCGTCTCGCTCGGCCTGATCACCAGGCTGGACGATCCCACCCACAGCCAGAAGGCGATTTACAGCCTCACAGAACCGGCGATTCAGCTTGTACCGATGATCGCGACGATCGGCGCATGGGGCCGCCGGCATCTGCCGGTCAGCGAAGACCTGAGCATCCGCGCCGAACTTCTGGAAAAGGGCGGACCGGCGCTCTGGGAGGACTTCATGAATGATCTCAGAAACATGCATATTGCGGACCCGATCGGCGGCGCAAATGGCAGTGCCACTTCGCCTGTCTTGACGGATCTCACCAACGCCTTTCTCGACGTCCGCGCAAAAATGAAACGCAGGGAATGAGATGGCTTTCATGCCAATGGCAACGGGAATGCTTTGGTTTGATGGCGGTCATTAAGGGCCATTTTCGGTGCTAGGCCAGCCGCCGCCCGGGCATAGCCGATGCATGGCGCCCGTCGCGTCAGGGAAAGATCAGCTTCCAGGCGACGATGGCCAGCGTGACGGCAAGGATGATGCGCACGGAGCGCTCGTGCAGGCGCGGCGCCAGCAGGCTGCCCGCGACGATGCCGGGAATCGAGCCCACCAAAAGGGCGAACAGCATCGTCCAGTTGATTTCGCCGATGAACCAATAGCCCATGCCGCCGATCAGGGTCAGGGGCACGGCATGCACGATGTCCGAGCCGACGATTTCACGGACGTCCGTCTGCGGATAAAGGACCAGCAGCACCGTCACGCCGAGCGCGCCGGCGCCGACGGATGTCATGGTGACGAGAATGCCGAGCACAAGGCCGAGAACGACGGTGAAGAGCGCGATACTGCGCGGCGACAGCGTTCCGCGTTCGCCGCGCCATTTCCGGATGGCGCCCAGAATCTGGCCGCGAAAAATCAGCATGAGCGCCGTCAGAAGCAGAAGACAGCCCAGGGAGTGGGTTATGGTATGGGCGACGGCAGGGCTCTCGCGATTGACGCCGGCCATGATCCAGAGCATGGCAAGGGCTGCCGGAACACTGCCGGAGGCAAGCAGGCCGACCACTTTCCAGTTGACGCGCCCGTGCATGCCGTGGACGGCCGTTCCCGCTGTCTTGGTAATTGCGGCATAGAGCAGGTCTGTGCCGACCGCCGTCGCGGGATGGACGCCGAAGAGCAGCACCAGCAAAGGCGTCATCAGCGAGCCGCCGCCAACGCCCGTGATGCCGACCAGCATGCCGACGAAAAAGCCGGAGAAGGAATAAAGTGGCTGAAAGGAACCGATCAAACTCAAAACTGCGGCCCCTTGAAGCCGCGGGGCAGATAAATAAATAAGTCGATGAAATTCACGGCCATGTCTGTCCTGCGTCCCACTCTTTCGCAGGGGTAAAGGCGAGACGGGATCGAGTCAAGCAAAGCGCCACTTCGAAATTCCGAATACTGCGGGCGCGAAACTTGGTGTTTCGCTCCCGGCAAACATGCGCTAAAGCGGGCGGTGCGAGAAAAACAGAGACGCAACAGTAAAAAAGCGGACCACTGCCCGATATGACCGAAAAAACTCCGTTCTACATCACCACCGCGATCGCCTATCCCAATGGCAAGCCGCATATCGGCCATGCCTATGAGCTGATTGCCACCGATGCGCTGGCACGCTTCCAGCGCCTGGATGGCCGCGACGTCTTCTTCCTGACGGGTACGGACGAACATGGTCAGAAGATGCAGCAGACGGCGCGGGCCGAAGGCATAGAACCGCAACTGCTCGCCAACCGCAATTCAGACGAATTTCAGGCGATGGGCAAGCTGCTGAACGCGTCGAACGACGATTTCATCCGCACGACGCAGCCGCGCCATCACGAAACCTCGCAGAACATATGGAATCTGATGGCCGATGCCGGCGACATCTACAAGGATTCCTACGCCGGCTGGTATTCGGTGCGCGACGAGGCCTATTACCAGGAAAACGAAACCGAGCTGCGCGCCGACGGCGTTCGCTACGGCCCGCAAGGCACGCCGGTCGAATGGGTGCAGGAGGAAAGCTATTTCTTCAAGCTCTCCGAGTATCAGGACCGGCTGCTGAAGCACTACGAGGAAAATCCCGATTTCATCGGTCCCGCCGAACGCCGCAACGAAGTCATTTCCTTCGTCAAATCGGGCTTGAAGGATCTGTCGGTTTCGCGCACGACATTCGACTGGGGCATCAAGGTGCCGAACGATCCGTCCCACGTCATGTATGTCTGGGTCGATGCGCTGACGAACTACCTCACCGCGACGGGATATCTCGAGGATCGCAACAATCCGCGGGCGAAATACTGGCCGGCCGATCTGCATGTCATCGGCAAGGATATCATCCGTTTCCACGCGGTCTACTGGCCGGCTTTCCTGATGTCGGCAAAGCTGCCGCTGCCGAAGCGCGTTTATGCTCACGGCTTCCTGCTCAACAAGGGCGAGAAGATGTCGAAGTCGCTCGGCAACGTCGTCGACCCCGTCAATCTCGTGAACCACTTCGGCCTCGACCAGGTGCGCTACTTCTTCCTGCGCGAAGTCTCCTTCGGCCAGGATGGGAGCTACAGCGAAGAGGCGATCGGCACGCGCATCAATTCCGATCTTGCCAACGGCATCGGCAACCTCGCCAGCCGCTCGCTGTCGATGATCGTCAAGAACTGCGATGGCCAGATCCCTGAATGCGGTCCGCTGACCGACGAGGACAAGGCGCTTCTCGCACAGGCCGACGGCTTGCTCGCCTCGACGCGCGAGGACATGGGCAAGCAGCTCATCCACCGCGCTCTGGCCTCGATCATCGCCGTCGTCTCAGAGACCGACCGCTATTTCGCAAGTCAGGAGCCCTGGGCGCTGAAGAAGACCGACCCGGCCCGCATGGCGACCGTGCTGTATGTCACGGCCGACGTCGTGCGTCAGATCGCCATCCTGCTGCAGCCTTTCATGCCGGAATCGTCGGGCAAGCTTCTGGATCTTATCGCCATACCCGCCGACAGGCGCGATTTCGCAGCGCTCGGCGAAGCGGGCCGCCTCGTTGCCGGAACGCCGCTGGAAGCTCCGAAGCCGGTCTTCCCGCGTTATGTCGCGCCGACTGTCGAATAAGGTTTTCCATGCTGATCGATACGCATTGCCATCTGGATTTTGCCGATTTCGAGGAAGAGCGCGACGCGATCGTCGCGCGTGCCCACGAGGTCGGCGTCCGGCAGATGGTCACAATTTCGACAAGGGTCAGGAAGCTCGAAGGATTGATAGCGCTCACCGAGCGCTATCCTTCGGTTTTCTGCTCGGTCGGCACGCATCCGAACAGCGCGGATCAGGAGCTGGATATCCAGACCGAAAACCTCGTGCGACTGGCAAACCAGCATGAAAAGGTGGTCGCGATCGGCGAGGCGGGTCTCGACTACTTCTATGATACCGTCAAGCCGGAAGACCAGAAGACCGGCTTCCTGCGCCATATCGCTGCGGCCCGTCAAACGCAGCTGCCGCTCGTCATTCACAGCCGCAGCGCCGACGAGGACATGGCGGCGATCCTGACGGAAGAGACGGGGAAGGGGGCCTTTCCCTTCATTCTCCATTGCTTCTCCGCCGGCCCTGCCCTTGCCCGCACAGGTGTCGAGCTTGGCGGCTACATCTCGTTTTCCGGCATTCTGACCTTCCCGAAGTCGGAGGAGCTGCGCGAAATCGCAAAGACGATTCCGCACGACCGACTGCTGGTCGAGACCGACGCGCCGTATCTTGCGCCGAAGCGTTGGCGCGGCAAGCGCAACGAACCGTCCTACGTCGTCAACACAGCCGAGGTGCTGGCCGATACGATCGGCGTCAGCATGAAGGAGATCGCCGAGATCACCACGGCGAACGCATTCCGCTGCTTCTCGAAGATGACGAGGGTCTGACGTCGTGACATACCGGCGGCGCTTCACCATTTTGGGCTGTTCATCGTCGCCGGGCGTTCCCCGCATCACCGGCGACTGGGGCAATTGCGATCCCAAGAACCCGAAGAACCGGCGCACGCGTGCGGCATTCCTCATCGAACAGATCGCGCCGGACGGCGGAATTACCACCGTCGTCATCGATACGGGGCCGGATTTTCGCGAACAGATGATCCGCGCCGGCGTCAGCTCCATCGATGCCGTCCTCTATACCCACGCGCATGCCGACCATATTCACGGCATCGATGACCTGCGCGGCTACTTCCATATCTTGCATGAGCGCATCCCGATTCATGCCGATCCGCCGACGATGGAGCGCATCCGCGAAGGCTTCCGCTACTGTCTGGAAACGCCGCCCGGCAGCAGCTATCCGCCGATCGTGCGGCCGGTCCTCATAGAAAATCTCGAAAAGAGCTTCACGATCGAAGGGGCAGGCGGCCCGATCCGTTTCTGGCCTCACAAGCAGCTGCATGGCGATATCCACTCGCTCGGCTTTCGTATCGGAAAACTCGCTTATTGCAGCGATATCAGCGACTTCCCGCCGGAATCGATAGAAAAAGTCCAGGATCTCGACATTCTGATCATCGACGCCCTGCAATATCGTCCGCACCCAAGCCATCTCTCGCTGGAACAATCGCTTGGCTGGATCGAACGCTTGCGGCCGAAACATGCCATCTTGACCCACATGCATACGCCGCTCGATTATGAAACCGTGCTGGCTGAAACACCCGATCATGTCGAGCCGGCCTATGATCAGATGCAGGTCGAACTCGACGTGGAGGATGACGATCTATGAGCGAAGATATCAGGAAGCTTTCCAGCCTGGAGCGCGTCGAGCTTGCAGCGCACAGGCTGGGGCTCGACATCTCGATCAAGCGCATGGAGCAGTCGACGCGGACAGCCGAGGAGGCTGCCAAGGCGGCCGGCTGCGCCGTTGGCCAGATCGTGAAATCCCTGGTCTTCGTGAATGCCGAGACCCAGGCATTGACGCTGCTTCTTGTTTCCGGAGCGCATAATGCAGATACGGCTTATATCGCAACGACTTACGGAATTCGCTTGAAGCGCGCCGATATCGATCGCGTTCGTGACGAAACCGGCTTCGCCATCGGGGGCGTCGCGCCGATCGGCCATCTTCTGGATCTGCCTGTCTTCATGGATGAAAGCCTTCTGACATACGATCAAGTGTGGTGCGCAGCCGGGCGTCCGGACAGCATTTTCGTCTGCAATCCAAAGCTGCTGGCCGAAAAGATCGCGGCAAAGGTGATCCGCATCAAGGCAAGCTGAGGGAAACAGCTCAAGTCCCGGCAGCAATGACAGCCGGCGCGGCTGCGTCCTTCGGATCATCGCGGCGATGCAAGGGAGGATGCGATGAACGAGGCTTCGGGCAGGAAAAGAACCGACAAGGCTTCCAGGCTGGTCGACGCCACGCCGCACGCAATCTTCAAGGCGTTCATCGATCCCGAGGCATTGGCTTCGTGGCTTCCTCCCAGAAGCATGACGTGCCGTATCCACGTCTTCGAGCCGCGCGAAGGCGGCAGCTATCGGCTGGCATTGTCCTATGATGCGTCTGATCACTCGACACCCGGAAAATCGTCCGAGCATACCGATATCGTTTCCGGCCGGTTCCTCGAAATCGTTCCCGACGAACGCATCGTCCAGGCTGTGGATTTTGAATCCGAAGACGCCGCATTCGCCGGAACGATGCTCATGACCTGGTCCTTTGTCAGGATGCCGTCCGGCACGAACGTCACCATAGTTTGCGAGAACGTGCCACATGGCATCACGAAGAAAGATCATGACGAGGGATTGAAATCGACTCTCGAAAATCTCGCCAATTATCTGAAATAATATCGAAAAATCTAATCTCTGACTTCATCCTTATCTATCTTAGTTCCATAATCTATCTTATCTGATCGATCTCTGTAGCGGCTATTTAGTAATGCGACAGTTGGGCCAGTTAGAGATGCGACAGTCTTGCCTCTCGATGCACTGGTCAAAGCCAACGTTGGGAGCAAGGATGACGACCTTCAGCCTGGTTGAGACCATGAGCGGTCGGAGTCGTCATGTCCTGTTTGATCACCATGTCGCCGAAAGAGTTGCATCGCCTCGAAGTCATCCAGAAGATCCGTGACGAGCGCCTGAGCGTTGTCCAGGCTGCCGAACGGCTCAACCTCAGTCGAAGTCAGGTCCACAGACTGCTGCAGGCCTATGATCAAGATGGTCCGGCGGGTCTTGTTTCGAAGAAGCGATCGCGGCCGAGCAATCGGCGCCATAGCGAGGATTTCCGCAATGCGGCGCTGGATCTGATCCGGGAGCGCTATCTGGATTTCGGTCCGACGTTGGCGCGCGAGAAGCTGATCGAGCTGCACCGGATTTCTGTTGCCAAGGAGACGCTACGGCAATGGATGACCGAGGCTGGCATCTGGCTCTCGCGTCGGGAACGCAGGAAACGGGTTTTCCAGCCACGCGGCCGGCGCGACTGCCTTGGCGAACTGGTGCAGATCGATGGGTCGCATCACTGGTGGTTCGAGAACCGCGGCCCCAAATGCGCTCTGCTCGTCTATATCGACGACGCCACCGGCAAGCTTTTACATCTACGCTTTGCCGGATCGGAGAATACATTCGACTATCTGCACGCGACGAAGGCCTATCTGCAGCAATGGGGCAAGCCGCTGGCCTTCTACAGCGACAAGCACGGCGTTTTCCGCTCGCTCCATGCGTCGGAGACAGACCGGACAAGCGGCCTGACGCAGTTCGGACGGGCTCTCTATGAACTCAATATCGACATCATCTGTGCCAACACCCCGCAGGCAAAGGGTCGCGTGGAGCGCGCCAACCAGACATTGCAGGATCGGCTTGTCAAGGAGATGCGACTTCGCGGCATCGATACGATCGAAGCTGCCAATGTCTATGCGCCTGAGTTCATTGCAGATTTCAACGCGCGTTTCGGCAAGCCGCCGCGTAACCCGAAGGACATGCACCGGCCGTTGGCCGACCATGAGAACCTCGATGGCGCCATGTGCCGCAAGGAAGTTCGCACGTTGTCGCAATCTCTGACGCTGCGTTACGACAAGGTGCTGTTCATCCTCGATCCGACCGACGTTTCCAGACCCCTGGCAGGTAAGAAGGTTATCGTCTGCGATTATCCGGACGGTCGCCTCGAGATCATGCACGAGAGCTTTGCCCTGCCCTACAGAACCTTCGACAAGTTGCGGTCGGTCCATCGGCCGGGAGTCGTCGAGAACAAGCGTCTGGACGACGTGCTGTCGATCGTGGCCGAGATGCAGGCTGGACGAGAACAGCAACGGAGCAAGAGCGGCCCTCGCCGCACGGGGCAGACGGACCATATGTTTGGGATACCGGATGGCAGCCAGAGCAACGGTTACCAGAAGCGTGGCCGCAAGCCAGGTCCGAGAACGGATTTCATGAATGATCCGGAGGTGATTGCGAAACGGCAGAAGGCGCTGGCTCGAATGGAAGCGGCGGAATGAACGGGTGTGGGCATAGTCTCGAAGCTGAAGCCGAAGGGGCGCGTCCCATCCGCGCCCGACCACGCTTGCAACCCGGACCAGCCGCATGCTCGGGCGCTGATCGGCAGTGCCAGTGGCGCGTTTCTAACTGGCCAGCAGCGTCGCAGCCCTATCCGGCTTTGACAATCTCTGTAGCCGGGTGCGTTCAAGGATGAAGCGCGACTTGCGAATGATACCAATGGGTTGTCACTCGCAAGGAAGATGCAATGGAACGCACCTACTCCCATATTGATCTGGATGAACGACGCAAGATTGCTCGCTGGCGGATGGCTGGTCTGAGCGTCAGTATCATCGCCGAGAAGCTCGGACGGCATCGATCGACGATCTTTCGTGAGATCAAGCGGGCAGATTCCATTTTCAAATGCAACAATTGACCTTTGCCGATTGGCGGCAACGGCTTCGAGCAGAGGAAATCAGTTCGCCGAGCTTTGCCTTGCAGCATCGGTCGATACCGTTGCTGTTGTGGCCGCCGGAGTGAGATATGTGTCCAGAAGACTCGCCATCTTGTCGTCGCGGATTTCGGCGGTCTTCTCGCCCATGACCACGCCGACGACGCGACGGCCGTTCTTCGTCGCGGACGTGACGAGATTGTAGCCGGAAGCATCGGTATAGCCGGTCTTGATGCCGTCGGCGCCTGCGTAGCGATACATCAGATTGTTGTGGCCGCGCAGCTTCATGCCACGGAACTTGATGCCGCGCATGGAGAAAAGCTTGAACTCCTCCGGAAAGTCCCGCATCAGCGCAAGGCCGAGTGTTGCCATGTCATGGGCGGTCGTGACCTGCTGGGGATCCGGAAGGCCGGAAGCATTCTTGAAGACGGTGTTGCTCATGCCGAGCTGGCGGGCCTTCGCCGTCATTATCTTTCCGAAGCTGTCTTCCGAACCGCCAAGCTGCTCGCCGATGGCGACAGCCGCGTCATTGGCCGACAGGACGACGATGCCTTCGACGGCTTCGCGAACCGTCACCTTGCGGCCGACGCCGACGGCCAGTTTGAACGGCTCCTTGCCCTCGGCATTTGCCGACATGGTCAACTTCTGATCCCATTTCAGCCGGCCGTCGTGCAATGCTTGGAACGCGAGATAAAGCGTCATCATCTTGGTGAGCGAAGCGGGATAATTCAGCTCGTTTTCATTCGACGCCTCCAGCACCTCGCCGCTATGCGCATCCACGAGATAGCTCGCCTGCCCGGCCTGCGCCACCGAAGCTGCGCCGAAGAGCGATAAGGTCGAGATCGCCGCGGCGAGGAGCAAGGAGGTGTTCTTGAGCATGGCTTTCTCTGCAGTTCCCGTAATTGGCATTGCTGGCGAACCGGCGGCGTCCCAAGGTCGCGGTCGCCAGTTTGGAAGGCGATGGATCGGGCAAATCTATGGCGGAAAAAAGAACGACCGCGTGAAAAAGGGGGGAAGAGGAGGATACCCCCTGCTCTTTTCAAGGCCGGGTCAAGGCAAGCCATGCACACCTAACGAAAGGCTTGCGCGAGATCATGAAAAGGCCACGCGAATTTCGGGCGACCGAAAAAGCGATGGAACCGAAGCGAGGCGCCGTTTGGACGCCCCGCCACTGTCCAGCCGCTACTGGAGCAGCCTGCGCCGCTCGATCTCCTCTTCGGATGGCTCCGGCCCGACGAAGGAACCGGTTTTGACCGGACCGTCCGGCCGATAGGCGGCAAAGATGACGCCGGTGGGAGACGATTGCATGCGCAGCAGTTTCATTGCCGCAGGGACTGCACCGCCGGCGAACAGCTTCTTGCCGTCACCCAGCACGAGCGGAAAGATGACGAGGTTGAATTCGTCGATAAGCCCGTGGCGCAACAAGGTCTGAATGAGATCGCTGCTGCCCTGGATGAGCAGATCCGGCCCCTCGCCTGCCTTCAGCTCCTTGAGCGCGGCCACGACATCCGAGCCGAGGGACTGGCTCTTGTTCCACTTGAGCTTGGCATCGCCGCGCGTCGCAACGTATTTGGTGACGCCGTTGAACTTCTCTGCAATCGGATCATCGCCCTGGACGTGAGGCCAATAGGCGGCGAAAATATCGTAGGTCTTGCGTCCCAACAGCAGATCGAACGGCTTCCCGAACACTTCGAAGAGCGTCTTGCCGGTCGCCTCGTCGAAATAATGGAATGTCCAGCCGCCATGGCGGAAACCGCCGGTTGGGTCCTCGTCCGGACCGCCTGGAGCCTGCATGACACCGTCGAGGCTGATGAATGTGGCTGTGATGACCCTGCGCATGATACCCTCCTTGTTTCCGGCATGGTGCCCAAAGGACGTGTCGCCGGCTCCGATTCCGACATGTCATCGATGATTTTTTAAACACGCAATCTAACGTTCAGGCGGGAACTTGTGACCGATTGACCCTTGAACGCGGCCATGGAATCGGCAAAATTCATCCTATCAATGCGTCTCCTGAGATACGAACCCGTCTTCGGGCCCGCCTCATTTAAAAATGCCTGGATAAGAGCGTGAACAGCGATTCATCAAGAAGCGCGGCCAAGCCATTGGCTTCGCGCGCGCATGTCAATGCGGTCGGTTGGGGCCAGGGCCTGTCGACGATCGTTCGGATCACCCATATGACGCTGCGCCACCCCTGGCAGACGAGCTTCGCCATAGGGGCAACTTTTGTAGCTGCAACGTTACAGCTGACGATCCCGCGGCTGCTTGGGCGTGCGGTTGACCAGACCCAGACAGCAGTTGCCGGGGGCGCCGCCGGACAGATCGCCGAAAACGCGCTGATGACCACGGCCCTGCTGTTGCTCGTCGTCAGCATTCTGCGCGGCCTTTTCACGATGATACAGAACTACTATAGCGAGTCCGTCGGCCATCATATGGGCTACGAGCTCCGGCTCGCCTGTTACGAGAAGATCCAGCAACTTTCCTTCAGTTTTCACGACAAGGTCCATTCCGGCGATCTGATCACCGTCGGCCTGCTCGATCTCGAAGGCGTGCGCATGTATTTCTCCACCGCGCTGGTGCGCATGGTGCTGCTGAGCATGCTGATCGGCGTCGGCGCCTACATGCTGCTCTCGACCGATGTCGTGCTCGGTCTGCTGGCCCTGAGCTTCGTGCCGTTCGTCGCGTGGCGCTCCTCCGCAACCCAGCTGCGCCTGCGTTCGACATGGCTCGACCTGCAGGAGCGTCTTTCGGTGCTGACGCGCGTGATGGAGGAAAATCTCGGCGGCATCCGCGTTGTCCGCGCCTTCGCAGCACAGGCGCATGAGATCATGAAATTCGACCGCGCCTCGCATAACGCGCTTTCCCTCGCCCACAGGCGCGTCGGCATTCGCGTCATCAACACCAGCGCCATGAACCTTTCCTTCTTCGTCTCCATGGGCCTGGTACTATGGGCCGGCGGTCTCCAGGTCATCAAGGGGGAGATCAGCGTCGGCACCCTCGCCTCGTTCCTTACATTCATGACCATCCTGCAGATGCCCGTGCGTCAGCTTGGCCTGATGGTGAATGCCTTTGCCCGCGCATCGACCTGCGGTTCGCGCCTGTTCGCACTTCTGGATCTCGACATCGCCATCAAGGACGCGCCGGATGCGAAGCCGCTTGCCGTAGCGGAAGGCGTGCTGCGCTTCGAAAACGTGGGTTTCAGCTATCCGGGGCCTGAAGGACGACCGGTGCTGAAGAACATCTGTTTCGAGGCGAAGCGCGGCGAGACCATCGGCATCGTCGGCCCGCCCGGCAGCGGCAAGTCCACCATCGCTCATCTCATTCCGCGCTTCTACGACGTTACGGCCGGACGGATCACCATCGATGGCCAGGATATTCGCAAGGCGACGCTGCAATCGCTGCGGCAGAATGTTGCCGTGGTGCAGCAGGATTCCTTTCTGTTCACGACGAGCATCGAGAACAATATCGCCTATGGCGACCCATGGGCGAAGGAAACCCGCATCGAGCGCGCCGCCGAGTCGGCACAGCTGCACAATTACATTCTGGGTCTGCCGGGCGGCTACGGCACCGTTGTCGGCGAGCGCGGCGTATCGCTTTCCGGCGGACAGCGCCAGCGCCTGACGATCGCCCGCACGCTGATGCTGAAGCCCGCCGTGATGGTGTTCGACGATTCTACCGCGGCGATCGACGCGGCGACGGAGCAGCGTATCCGCAGCGCCATGAAGCGCTTTGCGCGCGACCGGGTGACATTGATCGTCGCCCACAGGCTGAGTTCGCTGATGCATGCCGACCAGATCCTGTTCATCGAGGACGGCGAGATCGTCGAGCGCGGCACCCATGAGCAGCTTCTGGCCGCGGGAGGGCGGTACAAGGCGCTTTACGATCTGCAGGTTCGCCCGGAGGACGATGTCGTCAAGACATCCGGCGGCACGCTCGAAAGGGCGAAAAGGGAGGTTTGACAATGTCGGAAATCACCGAAACCGAGCGCAACGACGTGCGCGAGGATGGTCGCCGCCCTCCCCGCGCCGTGGTTGGCTCGCACCGTGTCGAAGAGGAGATCTTCGGCAAGGTCTTCGACACCAAGATCATTCGCCGCATCTGGGCCTTCGTCAGTCCCTATCGCCGGCAGATCTATATTTCGGTCGTGGCCGTTCTGCTCTTCACGGGATCGCAGATCGTCATTCCGCTTGTGATCCGTCACGCGATCGACAATGCAATGGCGCCGGGCGCTATCGATTATTCGGCGCTCTGGCTGTCGCTCTCGATCTTTGCCGTGGCCATCCTCGTCAACTACGGCGCAAGCTACGTGCAGGAAACGTTCGTCGGTCAGGTCGCGGAAGAGGTCCTGTTCGATATACGCCGGGCGATGTTTGCGCATCTGCAGCGAGTCTCGCTGTCCTTCATGGATAAGACGGAAGTCGGCCGCCTGATGTCGCGCTTGCAGGGCGACGTGAACTCCATGCAGGAATTCCTTGAAACATCTGTGCTTTCCGTCGGCGACATCGCCTTGCTCTTCGGCATTGTCATCGTCATGCTGTCGCTCGATTTCCGGCTTGGCCTGCTGACGCTTTCCGTCATGCCGATCCTCTTCATCGTGCGGCTGTTCTGGCTTCCGAAGGCGCGTGTCGCTTTCATGAACGCGCATGAAACCAACTCCGTCACCAACGGCGCGCTGGCGGAAGCGATCCACGGCGTGCGCGCCGTGCAGGGCATGCATCGGCAAGGCGTGAACTTCTCGCTTTTCGACGAAAAGGCGCATGCCAATCTCGAGACTCATCTGACGGCGGCCCGCTATGCCCAGATCATGGTGCCGATCGTCGACACGCTGACCGGCATGGCGATGGCAATCGTCATCATCGTCGGCGGCTCGATGGTGCTGAATCATAAGCTCGACGTCGGCATCATGGTCGCCTTCCTGTTCTACATCCAGCGTTTCTTCGATCCTATCCGTTCGCTCACCATGCAATATTCCGTCATGCAGCGAGCCATGGCCTCCGGCCAGCGGTTGACCGAGGTGCTGGACGTTCCGATCGACATCAAGGATGCGCCCGACGCCGTGGAGCTATCGCCCGATATGGACGGTTCGGTCGAATTTCGCGACGTCGTGTTCGGCTATAATCCGAAGCATCCCGTGCTGAAGAACGTCAGCTTCAAGGTCAATCCGGGAGAGACGGTGGCGCTGATCGGCCCGACGGGTTCAGGCAAGTCGAGCTCGATGGCGCTCATCCATCGCTTTTACGATGTGCAGCAGGGTCAGGTGCTGGTCGGCGGCCATGACGTACGCTCCCTCACCCAGGATTCGCTTGGCCGCCAGATTGCCATGGTGCTGCAGGAACCGTTTCTCTTCACCGGCACGGTGCTGGAGAATATCCGCTACAACAAGGCAGAGGCGACGCGCGAGGAGATCATCGAGGCGGCGAAGGCGGTCGGCGCACATGAATTCATCATACGCCTATCCGATGGCTACGATACCGTTCTCGGCGAGCGCGGCGGCGGCCTCTCGCTCGGTCAGCGCCAGCTCGTCAGCTTTGCCCGCGCCCTCGTCGCGGATGCCAAAATCCTCGTGCTCGACGAAGCGACGGCGAATATCGACAGCTATACAGAAATGCTGATCCAGAAGGCGCTGGTAAAGTTGCTGGAAGGCCGTACCGGTCTCGTCATCGCCCATCGTCTGGCCACCATCCGCGAGGCCGACCGCATCATCGTGTTGCAGAACGGCCAGCTTCTCGAAAGCGGCAACCACAATCAGCTGATGGCGAACGGCAAGCTCTATTCAAAGCTCTACAATCTCAACTACGCGTCCTTCGACGACATCCCGGAAGAGGACATGTCAGCTTCGGTGCCGGTGGAATCGCAGACGTAGAGCATTACCGGTGTAACTGCGTTCGCCTGCTCTGCATGAGGGCAGCTTCCTTTTCCATGTTCCGTCGCAGGCGCTGCACCCTGTTCCTGAGCTCATCGAAGGATCGGGGTCGCCTCGCCCATATGTTCGCGAGCAAGTAACTTGCATCATGATAGTTACTCATGCTATCTGCCCTGTCATGCAAAGAACCAGCTTCAGCGCCTTCAAATGCCCCGCGGCCCGCGCGCTCGAAAGCGTCGGCGACTGGTGGAGTATCCTGATCCTGCGCGATGCGCTTCAAGGTTTGAGCCGGTTCGATGAATTCCAGAAGAATCTCGGCGTCGCGCCGAACATCCTGACGCGGCGGCTGAAACACCTGACCGATGAGGGTCTGTTCGAGCGGCGGATCTATAATGAGCGGCCGCCACGCTATGAATATGTGCTGACCGAAAAGGGCCGGGATTTCTTCCCCGTGCTGATGGCGCTGTTCACCTGGGGCAACCGGCATTTGCCGCCGGGGGAAGTCGCCATGCGGCTCGCCGACGCCAATACCGGAGAAGATCGCGACCCGCTTCTGATTGACCGCGTCACCGGCCGCGCCTTTCAGCCCGAGGACACGATCCTCGTGGCGGGACCGGCGGCAGACGATGCCGTTCATGAGCGCATCACCCGGATGAAGGCATGGTTTCTGGGCTTCGACGCCTGACCGAATAGGAGCAAGATATGGATCGTATCGTCGTAACGGGCATGGGACTGGTTTCCCCCTTGGGCGTCGGTGTCAACGCAAGCTGGAAACGGCTGGTCGAGGGACGCTCGGGTCTGAGACTGCTGCCTGAGGAGATGGTGGGCAATCTCGCCGCCAAGGTCGGCGGCGTCGTTCCCGATATCGCGGAGGACGCGGATGCCGGCTTCGATGTGGACCGCTATGTGCCGACGAAGGATCAGAAGAAGATGGATCGTTTCATCCTGTTTGCCATGGCGGCGGCCGAAGAAGCGATCCTCCAGGCGGGGTGGCAGCCGAAGGACACTGCCGATCTGGAACGCACGGCCACGATCGTAGCATCCGGCGTCGGCGGATTTCCCGCCATTGCCGATGCCGTGCGCACCGCTGAAACGCGCGGTGTCAAACGCCTGTCGCCCTTCACCATTCCGTCCTTCCTCGTCAATCTCGCCGCCGGCCAGATCAGCATCCGCTACGGATACAAGGGACCGCTCGGAGCGCCGGTCACAGCCTGCGCCGCCAGCGTCCAGGCGATCGGCGACGCGGCACGGCTGATCCGTGCCGGCGAGGCCGATGTGGCCATCTGCGGCGGCGCGGAAGCCTGCATCGACAAGGTGAGCCTCGGCGGCTTCGCAGCGGCGCGCGCACTCTCGACCGGATTCAGCAATCGGCCGGAAGAGGCATCCCGCCCCTTCGACAACGGCCGTGACGGTTTCGTCATGGGCGAAGGTGCAGGCATGCTTGTCATCGAGACCCTGGAGCACGCACTTGCGCGCGGCGCCACGCCGCTTGCCGAGCTTGTCGGCTACGGCACCGCCGCCGATGCCTATCACATGACCGCCGGACCGGAAGACGGCGACGGCGCGCGCAGGGCGATGCTTGCCGCGCTTTCGCAGGCGCGGATATCGCCCAGCGAGGTCAATCATCTGAATGCGCATGCCACATCGACCCCCGTCGGCGACCATGGCGAGATGGAAGCCATCAAAGCCGTTTTCGGTCGCGATGGCGCCATTGCGGTCAGCGGCACGAAGGCGGCAACCGGCCATCTTCTGGGAGCGGCCGGCGGCATGGAGGCGATCTTCACCATCATGGCGCTGCGCGACCAGATCGCTCCGCCGACCCGCAACCTTCACGATCCGGACCCGGCCGCTGACGGCATCGATATCGTCGGCACCGCCGCACGGCCAATGGCGATGGACTATGCGATTTCCAACGGTTTCGGGTTCGGCGGCGTCAATGCCAGCGCCCTCTTCCGCCGCTGGCAGTAACGGCTTCTGCTTGAGCCGAAAGCGCGCTATGCTCGCCGTCACATGGCTGGGGACGGACATGCGCGCTTTTTCCATAGTCGCTCTTCTCTGCTGCATCGCCTTCGCGCCGGCCGCAAGAGCGCAAGACCCGGTGCAGACGGCACAGAGCCTCATTGAACGACAGATCGCAGCATTTCTGCGCAATGACGCGGCGGCGGCCTATTCCTTCGCAGCACCCGGCATCAAGGCGCTTTTTCCAGACAAGGACAGCTTCCTTGCCATGGTGAAGAAGAACTATCAGCCGGTCTACCATCCCGGCAATTTTGCTTTCGGCAAAGGTCGGGCGATAGACGGAGGGGCCGTCGTCTATCAGGAGTTGCTGATCACAGGCACGGACGACAAGAACTGGACGGCGATCTATCAGATAGTCCGTCAGCCGGACGGCAGCTACAGAATCAACAACGTGCACATCCTTGCGAAAACGGCGAGCGAGGGTATCTGAACCGCAGCGGGATCCCAAAATGAAAACAGCGCGTTTTCCTTCAAGGAAAAACGCGCTGTCATGGAAGCCTGCCGCAGTAATGTCTAGCCGCGAACTCTGAGTGAATTCCCCGGGGCGCTGTTACCGTCAAATTCCGGCCGAGGCTCCGGGATGACGACGGTCGAGGCTGGCGCCGGTGTATTCGTGAACGTCGGTTCGTCGTTCGAAAGCGGGCCCGAGATCGCCATGTTCGTCGGCGCGGGCGTCGGGATCGGAACCGCAGCCGGGATGATAATGGCATCCTGCGGCATCACGACCGTGGGGTTCGAAACCGGCGTAAAGGCCGCCATGGACGAAGCCGGTTCCGCCGGCTGCGTTTCCGGCAGGACGAACGGAGATTGCGGCGCGCCCTGCGTGGGCACGTAATTCATCGCAACCTCGTAGGCCGGAAGCGGCGCAGGCGTCTGCAGCTCACCATCCCGGCCGCGCTTCTCATAGAACGCGTTTCCACCGGCATAGGCGACATAGTGCATGTTATCGTACGGAAATCTCAGACCCTCGGTATGGAAGAACATCGCGTCCTTCACCTGGGGGTGCCGTTCGCCGCGCAGGATGGCCGAGGCAGCGACTTCCAGATCTGGCTTTGCCTGATCCTTGACTTCCCTGGTCATGACGCCCGGCGCGAACTGTCTTTCCTGGGAGACCACGCCACAGATCGTGGGCGGATAGGCACCGGAAGTCAGTCTGTTCATCACGACCGTGCCAACGGCCATGTAACCGCTTGGATCGGAGCGCTCCGACTCGAAGTACATCGCACGTTCGAGACAGTCCTTGTCCTTGATGGTATAATTGTAGGTAACTTTGGCACCACGGATGGGCTTCGTGGTATTGTGCGGGGTCGGTGTTGTCTTCTGCGTCGTCGTGCAGCTGGTAGCGGCCAAACCGACAACCAATAGCCCCGAAAGACATGCCCCGAATTTGCGTTGCGCCCTCAACGGCAAGTGCCTCCTATTTTCGGTAGTACAGCCCTTATCGATCAAGAAAATGCGTTGTAGCTGGATTTTTTTGAAATTCCAAGCGGTCACGCAATCAAATCAGCCAATGAAGTTATTCACAGGCGGATGGACCGTTTATTCCGATTCGCTATTTTTCCCAATGCTTTATTGTTTCGAAGCCCATTTCGGCACACGACCTGAGACGGAGATTGCCTGGGCAAGTCTGTCTTAGCCGGCTAGAAATGATGTCTGCTAAAGATAGCAAGCAATCGATAATAAAAGATTTACCAAGCGGCTTAACCGCTTGGACGCCACCCGACTTCCACGAGGATTCGGCCTGGCGCGAGGCAATAAAACAACCATCCGCCACGGATTGCCGACGGCGGCTGCCGGATTTCGCCGCCTGCTGCCTTGACGCGCTCATACTGCGCATCAACTGCCTCGCGAGACGGCAGGATGAAGCCGACATGGTAGGTATTGCGGCCGACCGCGACCGTATCGGCGCCGCCGAACGTCTCGATCGGGCGGCTGATGACCAGCTCAAGGCCGGCATCATCCTGCAGGATGGCGAGACCGTTTGCGCCGCGCGTTTCGACCTCCGTCAGGCCGAACGCGGCAACGAAGAAATCCCGCGTCGCAGCGACGTCGGGCACATGCAAATCCAGATGGTTCAATCTCATGACAGCTCCTTGGGTTTTCCCGCGGAGACATGTCGGTCAAAAGCCCACGTCAACGCGGGACACTGGGCCACAATGGCCAAGTTCCGCGTCGTGGGTTCTCACGCCGAGGCGTGGAGCAGAGCTTCCGGGTGAAAGGGGTCGGGCTTACCGAAACCGACCCTGCCTTTTTCGACGGCCCGTGATAGTGCGAAATCGCCCGACAGGCAAGCGAGCGTATCGCCGGTGCGCCGTCAGCGATCAGACCGGCTCGAGATCGCCCCTCGCCCAGTTCTCCTGTGTTTCAGCCATGAAGTCTGCGAAGCGGCCTTCGGCGATCGCCTGGCGGATGCCCTGCATCAGTTCCTGATAGTAGGCGAGGTTATGCCAGGAAAGCAGCATGCCGCCGAGCGCTTCGTTGGCGCGGACAAGGTGGTGCAGATAGGCGCGCGAGTAGTCTCGGGAGGCCGGGCAATTCGATTGCTCGTCGAGTGGGCGCATGTCCTCGGCGTGACGGGCATTGCGGATGTTGACCTTGCCGCGCCGCGTGAAGGCCAGTCCGTGACGGCCGGAGCGGGTCGGCATCACGCAGTCGAACATATCGATGCCGCGGGCGACGGACTTCAGAATGTCGTCCGGCGTGCCGACACCCATGAGGTAGCGCGGCTTCTCCGTCGGCAGCTCGGGAAGGGTGATCTCGAGCATGCGCAGCATGACCTCCTGCGGCTCGCCGACAGCGAGTCCGCCGACAGCATAGCCCTTCAGGTCCATGCCGCTCAGCGCCTGCGCAGAACGGACGCGCAACTCCGGAACGTCACCGCCCTGCACGATGCCGAACATCGCCTTGCCGGGCTGGTTGCCGAATGCCACCTTGCAGCGCTCCGCCCAGCGCAGCGACATTTCCATGGCCCGCTCGATATCCTTCGGCGTCGCCGGCAGGGCGACGCATTCGTCGAGCTGCATCTGGATGTCGGAATCGAGCAATCCCTGAATCTCGATCGATCGCTCCGGCGACATGTGATGCAGGCTGCCGTCGACATGAGACTTGAAGGTGACGCCCTGCTCGTCCAGCTTGCGCAGGCCGGAAAGCGACATGACCTGGAAGCCGCCGGAATCGGTCAGGATCGGATGCGACCAGCGGATCAGCTCGTGCAGGCCGCCGAGGCGGGCGACACGTTCGGCCGTCGGTCGCAGCATCAGATGGTAGGTATTGCCAAGAATGATATCGGCGCCGGTTTCGCGCACCTGGTCCAGATACATGGCCTTGACGGTGCCGACCGTGCCGACGGGCATGAATGCCGGCGTACGGATCGTGCCGCGCGGCATGGAGACTTCGCCGAGGCGCGCGCCGCCATCGGTCTTCTTCAGCTGAAATTGAAAGCTCTCGCTCATGTCGTTCTAGTCTTTCCGGTAGAGCAGGCTGCCATCGCCATAGGAATAGAAGCGATAGCCCGTCTCGATAGCATGGGTATAGGCCGCGCGCATCGTATCGAGGCCGGCAAAAGCCGATACGAGCATGAACAGGGTCGAGCGCGGCAGGTGGAAATTCGTCATCAGCATATCAACGGCCTTGAAGCGGTAGCCGGGCGTGATAAAAATGCCCGTAGCACCCTGCCAGGGCTGGATAGTGCCGTCTTCGGCGGCAGCACTTTCGATCAATCGCAGCGATGTGGTGCCGACGCAGACGATGCGCCCGCCCCTCGCCTTCACGGCATTGAGCTTTTCAGCCGTCGCCGCATCGACATGACCGATCTCGAAATGCATCTTATGGTCGTCGGTATCGTCGGCCTTTACCGGCAGGAAGGTGCCGGCTCCGACATGCAGCGTCACGAAATGGCGTTCGATACCCATCGCATCGAGCGCGGCAAACAGCGACGGTGTGAAATGCAGGCCAGCGGTCGGGGCAGCAACGGCGCCCTCTTCACGCGCGTAGATCGTCTGGTAATCGGCTCGGTCGCGCTCGTCTTCGGCACGCTTCGCGGCAATATAGGGCGGCAGCGGAATGTGGCCGACGGCGGCAATCGCCTCGTCCAGGGCAGGTCCGGACAGATCGAACCGTAGGGTAATCTCGCCGCCCTCGCCCTTTTCCTCGACCGTGGCATCGAGCGAGCCGAGCGCGCAGACATTCTCGCCGTGACCGAACTGGATGCGATCACCGATCTTGATACGCTTGCCCGGCTTGGCAAACGCCTTCCATCGATCTGGCGCCGCCCGCATGTGCAAGGTCGCCGAGACCTGCTGGCCGGGCGCGCCCTCGCGATGGCGAATACCTTCAAGCTGTGCCGGTATCACCTTGGTATCGTTGAAGATCATGGCGTCGCCCGGACGCAGGAAGGATGGCAGCTCCCGCACCCGATGGTCGCTCAGCGTGCTTGCGCCATCGCTGGGATCGACCACGAGCAGGCGCGCGCTATCGCGCGGCTCGGCGGGCCTCAGCGCAATACGCTCCTCCGGCAGATCGAAGTCGAAAAGGTCAACACGCATTCAATTCGTCCAGGCAGTTCATCCAGGCAAAGCGAAACCCGCCCCTCGCGCCTGAGGCGCAAGAGGCGGGTTTCAGGAATAATCACGATCAGACGTCGGCAGCAACCCGTGCGGATACGATCGAGTCCGGATCCTTCACCGGTTCGCCGCGCTTGATCTGGTCAACGATATCCATGCCGGAGATGACCTGACCCCAGACGGAATACTGCTTGTTCAGCCACGGAGCGTCGGCAAAGCAGATGAAGAACTGCGAGTTGGCCGAGTTCGGGTTCTGCGAACGGGCCATCGAGCAGGTGCCGCGAATATGCGAGGTCGCGGAGAATTCTGCCTTCAGGTCCGGCTTGGAGGAGCCGCCCATGCCGGCACGGCCGGGATTGAAGGTTTCGCTGCCCTGCTTGCCGAACTGCACGTCGCCGGTCTGTGCCATGAAGCCGTCGATGACGCGATGGAACACGACGCCGTCGTAAGCCTTTTCGCGTGCGAGTTCCTTGATACGGGCGACATGCTCCGGGGCGACCTGCGGCAGAAGCTGAATGACAACCTGGCCCTTGGTGGTTTCCAGGATGAGCGTGTTTTCCGGGTCCTTGATCTCAGCCATGTTCGTTTCCTTGTTCTCTCTGTTTGGTTGCGCATGCTCCCTTCACGGCTCCACGCCTTTCGGGATCATGCAACTTGCCTCGGTATGATCCTATCCAAGACCGCCTTGCGCCTTTTGGGATCACACCCATGAAATCACTTCTTGGTGACAGTGACCTTGATCATGCGGTCTGGCTTGCTCACTTCGCCGTTCTGGCCTTCGCCGCGCTTGATCTTGTCGACGAATTCCATGCCCGAAACGACCTTGCCGACAACCGTATACTGGCCGTTCAGGAAATCGCCATCAGCGAACATGATGAAGAACTGTGAATTGGCGGAATTCGGATCCTGGGCGCGCGCCATGCCGACGGTGCCGCGCTGGAACGGAACCTTGGAGAATTCGGCCGGAAGGTTGGGCAGATCGGAACCGCCGGTGCCGGCCTTATTCGGATCGTAGCCCTTCGTCGCATTGCCGTACTGAACATCGCCGGTCTGGGCCATGAAGCCATCGATGACACGATGGAAGACGACATTGTCGTAAGCACCCTTCTTCGCCAGCGCTTCGATCTGTGCGACGTGCTTCGGCGCGACCTCGGGCATGAGCTGGATCACGACGGGACCATCCTTGAGCTGGATGGTCAGAAGATCCTCGGCCGCCGCCGAGAATGCGCTGCCTGCAAAGGCGGCAAGGCTCAAGAATCCTGCCAATGCAATATGAAAGAGTTTCATGGATACTCCGTTCGGGATTGGATTTCGGCTCAGCTGTTTCCGCCGGCCATATTTTTGAGTTTGCCGTTCAGCGCTTCCAGAACCGCCGACGGCACGAAGGCGCTGATGTCGCCGCCCATCGATGCGATCTGCCGTACCAATGTGGCGGTTATGGGCCGCGAGGCCGTACCGGCGGGCAGAAACAGCGTCTGGATATCCGGCGCCATCTGCCTGTTCATGCCGGCCATCTGCATTTCATAGTCGAGATCCGTGCCATCCCGCAGGCCGCGCACCAGCAGGGTCGCGCCGTGGGCACGGGCGGCGTCGACCACCAGATTATCGAAGGCGACGACGGAAATATCGCCCGCCTTTTGCGGCAGGGCTTCAGCCAGCGATCTACGGATCAGATCTGCCCGCTCCTCGAAGGAGAACAGCGGCTTCTTGCCGGGATGAATGCCGATCGCAACGATCACCTTGGCGGCGACGTTCAGCGCCTGCACGAGGACATCCAGATGTCCGTTGGTCATCGGGTCGAAGGATCCGGGATAAAAGGCTGTCGTCATTACCAAGCCGGCTCGTTGTTTCGACGCCTTTTGTCATGGATGGGGCCGTATCGCAAGTCATTTGCAACCCAGGAGCCGCCTCTGAACCGTAGATGAACGCGACGTTCAAGCCCGTTTCAGCTCGACGGTGCTTAACTGCCATCAACATCGAAACGGGCCTGGTTCAAAGGCTCGCCGGTCTCGGCCTCAGGGAAATCCAGCCATGCTCGTCTTCATCATCGCAGGCGCCATCCTCGGTTCATTTTTCGTCGAATGCCTCGTTCATGTTTTCGCGGACAACTACGAGCTCGAATGGAACCATGCCTCAAAAATCGGCAAAAATAAAGATTTTGCCCAAGAAATCGCCACCGCCATGCGCAAGACGCATCGCGAATCTGAACGCCAGATGAACAAGGCATTCAAGGTCGCTTCAGACGCGCATTGCTAGATAGCTCTCAATATCGGCGGAACCATTTACGAACCGCCGCGTTTACAGTCCGAACTCAGATTTGCACACAGCGGCAAGAAGGAAGAAGAGTATGCCCGACAAGATCACCCTTATTAACGTTGTTTGGATGGCCATGATTTCGGGAATGCTTGCCGCAACCGTTGCCCTCTACGATCAAAAACCCGACCAGTCGAAGATCTATGGTCCCTTTGCTTCGGCTCGCCCCTTCGTTGCCACGAACCAGTATTAAGGGATCTGAACGCTAGTCCCACCAAAGGAGGGAGCGATCATGTTCACTATTTTGACGCTGCTTACACTTTTCATCAGCATCATGTTTGTCGTGTCAGTCGCATCCACCATTTCGGCGCTTCATCGCGAAAGCGAAGAAAGCAAGAGACTGCATAAGCGTCACAAGACGCTCTGATCTCCGCGTACCGAGCATCTTTCCCCGCCATATGCTCGGATGGACACTGAACCGGACGCTATTCCCGCCAGCGTCCGGTTTTTTATTGCTGAAAATGGCACTCGGCGGCATCGACGACCCGATTTCTGCGACATCCGGCATAGCAGGCCGTATGCTGCAATTGCGCTTCCTCCCGCGATCGGCATGCTCATTGGACTGACTGGTAACGTGAGACGACCCGGGCCGTACGATCGTCGACGCACCGGCCGCACATCACGCCGTTATAGGGATTGATCGCGCTCCATTTCCGCGACAAATCCCGGCGGATATTTCATCGACACGGCACTTTTACGGACCTGCATCGAAGGCACCGATGCGATCTTTCATTGCACAAGATCCATGCGCCGCATGTCGGGACAGTCTTCTAAGATGAATTTCCGAGCAGCAATATCGAGAGGCACGCCGGCTGGCGAAAGTGGCTCCGACTGCCGATATGAAGCGGCTGGCATTAACCAGTATGACGGCTCTGTATGGTCGTGCCATCGTTCCGGACGGGTACACCTGGCTCGATGAAAGCACCGCAAAGCAGCGGAGAAACCCAATCATCATCGCAGAAGACCGCAAGCCGAACAGATCCTTGAAGGCATGACTTGCCCGAATTTTCAGATACGCGTTTTACGCATATCTCTCAGTTTTCCGGAACCCCGCGAATGTCATGATCGCTTCCGCTTGCATCGCGGCGCCGACATGGGTGGCCTTGTCGGCGCCGGTCAAGGACCGCATCCATGCCTCGAAATCCATCGGCGCCGCTCCTGGATAGCATATCCGCCTCGGCCATGACGAAGTTCTTGCATGGTTGAACTGGCAAGCCCGAAGGCCCCACCATCCTTCTCCTATACCGACAGGCAGCCGGAACAGGCGACAGCGCGAAGATCGGACAAACGCTCCAAAAGCAATCGCACGAGCCCGTTACCGGGTTCGTGCGATTGCAAACATTCCATTTATAAGCCGTCGCCCTAGCGGCCTCAGCTTTATCGTCCGAGTGCGGCGAACTATTCTTCGCCGGCACCTTCGCCTTCGCCGTTGACCTCTGCCGCCTCACCGGCAACAGCCTCATCCTCGGCCACCGGATCGTCGTCACTTTCCGGCTCGCTGATGCGCTCGACGGACACGACTTTCTCATCCTTCGCGGTGGAGAAGATGGTGACGCCCTTGGTGGCTCGGCTGGCGACGCGGATACCGCCCACGGGGACGCGGATCAACTGCCCGCCGTCGGAGACCAGCATGATCTGATCGCCGTCCTCGACCGGGAAGGCGGCGACGAGCTCGCCGATCTCGCCCGTCTTCGACGTGTCGGTGGCACGGATACCCTTGCCGCCGCGGCCGGAGATACGGAAATCGTAGGAAGAGGAACGCTTGCCGAAACCCTTTTCGGACACGGTCAGAACGAATTGCTCGAGCGCCTTCAGCTCTTCGTAGCGCTCATCGCTCAACTGTCCCTCCTCGGTGACTTCCTCGCCGACCAGCGCGATTTCCTCATCCTCGCCCGTCGTGGAGCGGCGCTCGCTGACGGAGCGCTTGAGATAAGCTGCGCGTTCCCAAGGCTCCGCATCCACATGGCGGACGATCGTCATCGAGATGATCCGGTCACCGGATGCAAGGCTGATGCCCCGAACGCCGATCGAGTTGCGGCCGGCAAAGACGCGCACGTCCGAAACCGAGAAGCGGATGCACTGGCCAAGCGCCGTCGTCATCAGAACGTCGTCACGTTCGGTGCAGGTCTCGACGGAGAGGATTTCATCGCCCTCCTCCTCGAGCTTCATGGCGATCTTGCCGTTGCGGTTCACCTGCACGAAATCGGACAGCTTGTTGCGCCGCACGGTTCCGCGCGTCGTCGTGAACATCACGTCGAGATTGTCCCAGCTATCCTCGTCCTCGGGCAGAGGCATGATCGTCGTGATACGCTCTCCGGACTCCAGCGGCAGCATGTTGATCAACGCCTTGCCGCGCGAGGTCGGCGTGCCGATCGGCAGACGCCAGACCTTTTCCTTGTAGACGATGCCACGCGACGAGAAGAACAGAACCGGCGTGTGCGTGTTGAGAACGAATAGCCGGGTAACGAAATCCTCGTCCCGGGTCGTCATGCCGGAGCGGCCCTTGCCGCCGCGCCGCTGGGCACGGTAGGTAGTCAGCGGCACGCGTTTGATGTAGCCGAGATGGGAAACGGTGACGACCATGTCCTCGCGAGCGATCAGATCCTCGTCGTCCATCTCGAGGCCGCCATCGACGATTTCGCTTCGGCGCGGCGTGCCGAATTCGTCGCGAACGGCTGTAAGCTCTTCTTTTACAATGGTTTGAATACGTGCACGCGACGAAAGGATGTCGAGGTAGTCCTTGATCTCGACACCGATCTGGTTGAGCTCGTCATCGATTTCGTCACGGCCGAGAGCGGTCAGGCGGGCCAGACGCAGTTCAAGGATCGCACGCGCCTGCTCTTCCGAAAGGTTATAGGTGCCGTCTTCATTAATACGGTGACGCGGATCGTCAATTAGCCGGATAAGCGATTCGACATCCGCGGCCTTCCAGCGGCGCGTCATCAGCTCTTCGCGAGCCGATTGCGGATCCGGCGCCTGGCGGATAACCCGGATGACTTCGTCGATATTGGCAACCGCGATCGCCAGACCGACCAAGACATGGGCACGATCGCGCGCTTTGCGCAGCAGATATTTCGTGCGCCGGCTGATGACCTCCTCGCGGAACGCCACGAACGCGCGCAGCATGTCCATCAGGTTCATCTGCTCGGGCTTGCCGCCGTTCAGCGCCACCATGTTGCAGCCGAACGAAGTCTGGAGCGGCGTATAGCGATAGAGCTGGTTGAGGATGACGTCGGCATTGGCGTCGCGCTTCAGCTCGACGACGACGCGGTAGCCCTGACGGTCGGATTCGTCGCGTAGGTCGGAGATGCCCTCGATGCGCTTCTCGCGCACGAGTTCCGCCATCTTCTCGATCATCGAGGCCTTGTTCACCTGAAAGGGAATCTCGGTGATGATGATCTGCTCGCGATCGCCGCGCATCGGCTCGATGGTCGCAACACCGCGCATGATGACGGAGCCACGCCCCGTCTCATAGGCCGAACGAATACCGGCACGGCCAAGGATCTTCGCGCCGGTCGGGAAGTCCGGACCAGGGATGATCTGCATCATTTCGGGCAGTTCGATCGCAGGATTTTCGATAAGGGCGATACAGCCGTCGATCACCTCGGAGAGGTTGTGCGGCGGAATATTCGTCGCCATGCCGACGGCGATACCGCCGGAGCCGTTGACGAGCAGATTCGGGAAGCGTGCCGGCAGAACCTTCGGTTCTTCCGTGGTTGCATCGTAGTTTTCCTGGAAGTCGACCGTTTCCTTGTCGATATCCTCAAGAAGCTCGTGGGCGACTTTCGTCAGGCGCGATTCCGTGTAACGCATCGCCGCCGGCGGATCGCCGTCGATCGAACCGAAATTGCCCTGCCCGTCAATGAGCGGCACGCGCATCGACCAGTCCTGCGCCATGCGAACCAAGGCGTCGTAGATCGAGGCGTCGCCGTGCGGGTGGTAGCTACCCATGACGTCGGCAACCGGACGGGCCGACTTCACGTATTTACGGTTCCAGTGATAGCCGCTCTGATTGGCCGCGTAGAGAATGCGCCGATGGACGGGCTTGAGACCATCGCGAACGTCTGGAAGCGCGCGGCTGACGATCACGCTCATGGCGTAATCGAGATACGACCGCTGCATTTCCTCCATGATGGAAATCGGCTCGATGCCTGGCGGGAGCTTCCCGCCGCCGGGTGGTGTTTGCTCAGTCAAAACAGATCACGATCTCTTTTAGAATCACTGTGAAATTTATAGCCGAAAGGCTTGGCGAGTGCCAATTTAGCCCGATGTTTTTGAACAGGCTTTTGCCCCTTTAAGCCGCAAAATCGAACATTTCCGTGGCGTAACCCGCCGATAGCGGCGCATGGCCCTTTGCGAAAACTCATTCCTCGCATAACAATGCCCGATAACAGCGACAGAATAAGCTTCGGGGGCTATATGGCGAGTGCGGATACGCTGATCAATGCCTTCACAACTTTGCTTGTCACTGTCGATCCACCCGGGCTCGCGCCGCTTTTCATCGGCCTTACGGCGGGCATGAACCGCTCCGAGCGCAAGCAGGTGGCGTTGCGCGGCTCGCTGATCGCTTTCTTCATTCTGGCAGCCTTCGCCCTCTTCGGCGCGAGCGTGCTCGGCATCCTCGTCATCTCCATCGGCGCCTTTCGCATCGCCGGCGGCCTGCTGCTGTTCTGGATCGCCTTCGAGATGGTGTTCGAGCGGCGGCAGGACCGGAAAGAGAAGACGACGGAAGTCGCCATCACGCAGGACCATATCCGCAATATCGCGGTTTTTCCTCTCGCCCTGCCCCTGATCGCCGGCCCCGGCGCAATCTCCGCCACGATCCTCTTGGCGGGATCGCTGCCGACGACGCTCGACCGCGCGCAGCTGATCGGCGTCATCGCCGCCAATCTCTGTCTCGTCTTTGCCGCGCTTGCCATTTCCGACAGGCTTGACCGCATGCTGGGCGCAACCGGCCGCGCCATCCTGACCCGCCTGCTCGGGGTCATCCTGGCAGCGTTGGCCGCGCAATTCGTCGTGGACGGTGCAAAGGCGGCGCTGGCTCTTTCCTAAAAAAAACCCGCCAATGCGGCGGGCTTTTCAAGGATTCGATTACGAATACCGATCTCAGAACGGGATGTCGTCATCCAGATCGCGCGAGAAATTGCCGCCGCCGCCGCCCTGGTTGCCACCACCACGGTTGCCGCCGCCGCCACGGGAAGAGCCCTGAGAGGACGACTGGCCGTAATCGTCACCGCCGTAATCGCCACCACCGCCATAGCCGCCGCCGAAGTCACCGCCGCCGCTGCGACCGCCACGGCTGCCGCCCTCGATGGAACCACCGCCTTCACCCCGCCCATCGAGCATGGTGAGGGTCGAATTGAAGCCCTGAAGCACGACTTCGGTCGAATAACGATCCTGGCCGTTCTGATCCTGCCACTTGCGGGTCTGCAGCGCGCCTTCGATGTAAACCTTGGCGCCCTTCTTCAAATATTGTTCGGCAACCTTGCACAGGCCCTCGTTGAAGATGACGACGCGGTGCCATTCGGTCTTTTCCTTGCGCTCGCCGGAATTGCGGTCGCGCCAGGTTTCCGATGTCGCCACGTTGAGGTTGGCAATCGGGCGGCCGTCCTGCGTGCGGCGGATTTCCGGGTCCGCCCCGAGATTTCCAACCAGAATTACCTTGTTCACACTACCGGCCATAATACCACCCTGCTTGCCGCCCATCGGCGGCTTTGAAACTCTATCCGAGCACCTTAACCCATAGCGGCTGTCAGGCGCTATTTATGCGGTCTTCCCAGTGTCGTTCATCCACAAAGAAATCGCCGCGATAATTTTGTTCTTTATTTGTTCTAATTTATCCCTATGATGCTGTCAACGGAATCGAAAACCCGGCTTCATCCTTCATTTCAGCCTCGACTCGCGGGCTGGCATCACTAAATAAAGGCAGACTCCAAGGGACCTGCATACGACGATGAGCGAACTGAAGACTATTTCCATACGTGGTGCGCGCGAGCATAATCTCAAGGGCATCGATCTCGACCTGCCCCGCAACAAGCTGATCGTGATGACTGGGCTTTCCGGCTCCGGCAAGTCGTCGCTCGCCTTCGACACCATCTATGCCGAAGGCCAGCGCCGCTATGTCGAAAGCCTTTCGGCCTATGCGCGCCAGTTCCTCGAGATGATGCAGAAGCCGGATGTCGACCAGATCGACGGCCTCTCGCCCGCCATCTCGATCGAGCAGAAGACCACTTCGCGCAATCCGCGCTCCACGGTCGGCACTGTCACAGAGATCTACGACTACATGCGTCTGCTGTTTGCGCGCGTCGGCGTTCCCTATTCGCCGGTGACGGGCCTGCCGATCGAGAGCCAGACGGTCAGTCAGATGGTCGACCGCGTGCTCGCTTTCGAGGAAGGCACCAGGCTCTATATTCTTGCGCCGCTGGTGCGCGGCCGTAAGGGTGAATATAAAAAGGAACTGGCGGAGCTCATGAAAAAGGGCTTCCAGCGCGTCAAGGTCGACGGGCAGTTCTATGAGATCGCCGATGTGCCGGCGCTCGACAAGAAATACAAGCACGACATCGATGTCGTGGTCGACCGTATCGTCGTCAGGCCCGATATGGCAGCCAGGCTTGCGGACAGTTTCGAAACCTCGCTGCGCCTTGCGGACGGCCTTGCCGTTGCGGAGTTCGCAGACAAGCCGCTGCCGCCGGAAGAAACCGCTGCCGGCGGCTCGGCCAACAAGTCGCTGAACGAGACGCACGAACGCGTGCTGTTTTCGGAGAAGTTTGCTTGCCCGGTTTCCGGCTTCACCATTCCGGAAATCGAGCCTCGCCTGTTCTCGTTCAACAATCCTTTCGGCGCCTGCCCCTCCTGCGACGGCCTCGGCTCGCAGCAGAAGATCGATCCGGATCTCATCGTGCCGGAACCGGAACGCACGCTGCGCGACGGCGCGATCGCGCCCTGGGCCAAGTCGAGCTCGCCTTATTACAATCAGACGCTCGAAGCCCTCGGCAAGCATTACGGCTTCAAGCTCGGCAGCCGCTGGAACGAGTTGTCCGACAAAGCCAAGGACGTGATCCTCAACGGCACGGAAGACAAGATCGAATTCCATTATGCCGACGGCGCGCGCTCCTACACGACCCACAAGAATTTCGAAGGCATCGTGCCGAACCTCGAACGCCGCTGGAAAGAAACGGATTCCGCCTGGGCGCGCGAGGAGATCGAGCGTTTCATGTCGGCGGCACCCTGCCCGGCCTGTAACGGCTACCGCCTGAAGCCCGAGGCCCTGGCGGTCAAGATCAACAAGCTGCACATCAGCCAGGTGTCGGAGATGTCCATTCGTGTTGCCCGCGACTGGTTCGAGGCGCTACCGGCGACGTTTACCGACAAGCAGAACGAAATCGCCGTGCGTATCCTCAAGGAAATTCGCGATCGCCTGCGCTTCCTCAACGATGTCGGCCTCGAATATCTGAGTCTGTCGCGCAATTCCGGCACGCTCTCCGGCGGCGAGAGCCAGCGTATTCGGCTGGCATCGCAGATCGGCTCGGGATTGACGGGCGTCCTCTACGTCCTCGACGAGCCGTCCATCGGCCTGCATCAGCGAGACAATGCCCGCCTGCTGGAAACGTTGAAGCACCTGCGCGACATCGGCAATACGGTCATCGTCGTCGAGCACGACGAGGATGCGATCCTGACGGCCGACGACGTCGTCGACATCGGCCCCGCAGCCGGCGTGCACGGCGGCCAGGTGGTCGCCCATGGGACGCCGCAGGATATCATGGCCAATCCGAAGTCGCTGACCGGGAAGTATCTTTCCGGCGCACTCGGCGTGCCGGTTCCGGAAGAGCGCCGCAAGCCCAAGAAGGGCAAGGAAATCAAGGTCGTCGGCGCAAGGGGCAACAACCTCAAGAATGTCACGGCCTCGATACCGCTCGGTGTCTTCACGGCGGTCACAGGGGTTTCCGGCGGCGGCAAGTCCACCTTCCTGATCGAGACGCTTTACAAGTCGGCGGCACGGCGCGTCATGGGCGCGCGCGAAATTCCGGCCGATCACGATCGCATCGACGGCTTCGAGCATATCGACAAGGTGATCGATATCGACCAGTCTCCGATCGGCCGCACGCCACGCTCGAACCCGGCGACCTATACCGGCGCCTTCACGCCGATCCGTGACTGGTTTGCCGGTCTGCCGGAAGCCAAGGCGCGCGGCTATCAGCCGGGCCGCTTTTCCTTCAACGTCAAGGGCGGCCGCTGCGAAGCGTGCCAGGGCGACGGCGTCATCAAGATCGAGATGCATTTCCTGCCCGATGTCTATGTCACCTGCGACGTCTGCCACGGCAAGCGATATAACCGCGAGACTCTGGACGTCACCTTCAAGACCAAGTCGATCGCCGACGTGCTCGACATGACGGTGGAAGAAGGCGTCGATTTCTTCGCGGCCGTTCCCGCCGTGCGCGACAAGCTGCAGAGCCTCAAGGATGTCGGCCTCGGCTATATCAAGGTCGGCCAGCAGGCCAACACGCTTTCGGGCGGCGAAGCGCAGCGCGTCAAGCTGGCCAAGGAACTGTCGAAACGTTCGACGGGCCGTACGCTCTATATCCTCGACGAGCCGACCACCGGGCTGCATTTCCACGATGTCGCCAAGCTTCTGGAAATGCTGCACGAACTGGTCAATCAGGGCAATTCGGTCGTGGTCATCGAGCACAATCTCGAAGTCATCAAGACCGCCGACTGGATTCTCGATTTCGGTCCGGAAGGCGGCGATGGCGGCGGCGAGATCGTGGCCGTCGGCACGCCGGAAACGATCGTCAAGGAGAAGCGTTCCTATACGGGCCAATTCCTGAAGGAGCTGCTGGAGCGGCGCCCGGTGAAGAAGGTTGCGGCAGCGGAGTGACAATCACCGGGCCGAGCGGCCAAGGAGGAGAGAATGACCAAAGCGGGCGAAATCCGCACAGGCATAGGCGGGTGGACCTTCGAGCCCTGGCGCGGGACCTTCTACCCCGACAGCCTGAAGCAAAAGGACGAGCTGAACTACGCCAGCCGCCAGCTGAAGGTGATCGAGGTCAATGGCACCTATTATAGCACGCAAAAGCCCGAGGTCTTTGCAAGATGGGCCGCTGACGTTCCCGATGGTTTCATCTTCTCCCTGAAAGCGACGCGCTTCGTAACCAATCGCCGGGTTCTTGCGGAAGCGGGCGAGTCGATGCAGCGCTTTCTGGAATCGGGCATCAGCGAGCTTGGTGATCATCTCGGTCCCCTGCTCTGGCAATTCGCGCCGACGAAAAAATTCGATCCGGATGATTTCGAGGCGTTTCTGAAGCTGCTGCCGGCCAAGCAGGATGGGCTCGCACTCAGGCATGTTGTCGAAGTCAGGCACGACTCCTTCAAAGTGCCGGAGTTCGTCGTCCTGCTTGAAAAATACAACATAGCGCCGGTCTGCGCCGAGCATTTCGAGTATCCGATGATTGCGGATGTGACGGCGGATTTCGTCTATGCGCGCCTGCAAAAGGGATCGGACGATATCGAGACCTGCTATCCGCCGAAGGATCTGAAAGCCTGGGCCAATCGACTGAGAACCTGGGCCGAGGGCAAGGTGCCGGATGACCTGCCGTTGATCGATGCGAAGCGCAAGGTCGAGGTCGTGCCTCGCGATGTCTTTGCCTTCATGATCCACGAGGGCAAGGTGAATGCGCCTCCGGGCGCGATTGCCTTGCAGGCGGAAGTCGCGAAATAGCCGGCCGGAGCGCTTCCGCTTTTCTTCGAATCGCGAAGGCGTTTCGCCTTTTGTCTCTTTCCGCAATCCGGACGAGAAACCGCCGCGCAGTTTTTCTGGAAGGGTTTTACAGCGGTTTGACGGCCTCAACGAGATCTTCGGCCGTAAGACCCTTACCGGCATGCTGGCCCGCCATGCCATGCAGCCAGACGCCGGCTGCTGCGGCTTCGAAAGCCGGCGCGCCTTGCGCCATGAGACTGCCGACAATCCCGGCCAGCACGTCGCCGGAGCCGGCCGTGGCAAGCCAGGGCGGCGCATTGGCGTTGATCAGCGCCCTGCCATCCGGGGCGGCGATCACGCTGTCGGCGCCTTTGTAGATGATGGCGGCGTGGGCTCTTGCGGCGGCGGCCCGCGCCTTGTCGATCTTGCTCGAGGCTTCGTCTGCGGCAATATCGGGAAAAAGCCTTGCAAACTCCCCTTCATGCGGGGTCAGCACCAATCGTGTCGGTCCTTCGGCAAAGGCATCGAAAAGCCTCTGCGGCCGATCGCGAAACGAGGTTATGCCATCCGCGTCCAGCACCAGATGGCGATCCGCGAGCGCAAGGCAGAACTGGCGCGCCTTTTCGCCGGCGCCGAAACCCGGTCCGAGAACAAAGGTCGACAGGCGCTCATCGGCAAGCCACTCACGTAAGGCGGCTTCATCCTCGACGGCATGCAGCATGATCGCCGTGAGCAGGCCGGCATTGACGGCCAATGCGTCTCGCGGCGAAGCGATCGTGACCAACCCAGCCCCTGCCTTCAGCCCGGCCATGGCCGACATGCGCGCCGCACCCGTCGCGTTCGATCCACCTGAAAAGACGACGAGATGGCCACGTTTGTATTTGTGCGTGTCGGTGCCCGCGGACGGTATTTTTGCCAGCCATTGGGCCGGCGTGTTCTCCGCGATCAGGCGATCGGCATGGGCGCGAACGATGCGGCCGGGAATGCCGATGTCGAAGACCTCCAGCTCACCGCACAGGTCCCGACCGGGTAGAAGAAGATGGCCCGGCTTACGCGTCATGAACGTCACCGTCCGCGTTGCTTGGAAGGCCGCGCCGAGCACCTGACCGCTACGCCCGTCGAGGCCCGACGGCAGATCGACGGCAATCACTGGAACATCCGCCGCGGCGACGCGCGCGATCACGGCCGCGATATCCTCGGGAACGGATCGAGAGAGACCCGCGCCGAAAACCGCGTCGATAACGAGGTCGCCCGCAAGCGGCACGTAATCGGCAACCGGCGCTCCAGGCACCGGACAATCCGCCAGAGCGCGAGCCGCGTCGCCCCTCAGCCGTTTCGGATCGCCCAGATAAAAGAGTTGTACGCCAGCCCCGGCCGCCAGCAGCGCGCGCGCGGCGACGTAGCCGTCCCCACCATTATTGCCCGGTCCGCAAAGAACGACATATCGGAGCGCCTGGGGGAAATACCGAAGCGCCACGGCGGCAACAGCCTGCCCCGCCTTTTCCATAAGCCCATAGGAATCGATGCCGGACGCGGCAGCAGCGCTGTCGACGGCAGCCATATCGTCGGGGGTGAGGAGCAGGTCGGCAAGCGGCAACATCATGGCGAACATTATAGATGCGAAATCTGCCTCAAAAACAACCGTTATTGCGCCATGCAATTTGATTGATATTTATGCATTTGCACAACAATTAAACAATAACATTCAACGGCTTGCCGGAGCATAAACATGATGCGCACGGCACTTTTTCGCGAAATTTTGCTTATCCCAAGCATTTACGCGCGAAATCGCTTCCATTTTCCCGAAAAATCCTCATCAATTCATCGTCTCGGTACAAATTCGCCGGGATTTTTTACGGCGGCTCATTCTCAATTGGCATGATACGTGCATTACGTTGGCCGAGCGGGGAGTAATCCTGCTGTAACAGGAGAAGCGGAGAGACATTTTCTCATGAAAAAGATCGAAGCGATCATTAAGCCCTTCAAGCTCGACGAAGTGAAGGAAGCCCTTCAGGAAGTCGGCCTGCAGGGCATCACCGTCACGGAAGCGAAGGGCTTCGGTCGTCAGAAGGGCCACACGGAGCTTTACCGTGGTGCCGAATACGTCGTCGACTTCCTGCCGAAGGTGAAGGTCGAAGTTGTATTGGCGGACGAAAATGCAGAGGCGGTGATCGAGGCCATCCGCAAGGCTGCACAAACAGGCCGTATCGGCGACGGAAAGATTTTCGTTTCCAACGTGGAAGAGGTCATTCGAATCCGCACCGGCGAAACGGGCATCGACGCCATCTAATCCGCCCGGCCCTTCCGGCCGCGGCTCGTTAATCGTCATCTCAGTCAAGGAAGTAATTTAATGGCGACCGCAAGCGAAATTTTGAAACAAATCAAGGACAACGACGTCAAGTTCGTCGACTTGCGCTTCACGGACCCGAAGGGCAAGCTGCAGCACCTCACCATGGATGTGATCTGTGTCGACGAAGACATGTTCGCCGATGGCGTCATGTTCGACGGCTCCTCGATTGCGGGTTGGAAGGCCATCAACGAATCCGACATGGTGCTGATGCCCGATCCTGAAACGGTCCATATGGACCCGTTCTTCGCGCAGTCCACCATGGTCATCCTCTGCGATATCCTCGACCCGGTCTCCGGCGAAGCCTATAACCGCGATCCGCGCGGCACCGCCAAGAAGGCCGAAGCCTATCTCAAGGCCTCCGGCATCGGCGACACCGCCTTCTTCGGCCCGGAAGCCGAATTCTTCGTCTTCGACGACGTCAAGTACAAGGCCGATCCCTACAACACCGGCTTCAAGCTCGATTCGAGCGAACTGCCGTCCAACGACGACACCGACTATGAGACCGGCAACCTCGGTCACCGTCCGCGTGTCAAGGGCGGCTACTTCCCGGTTCCGCCAATCGACAGCTGCCAGGACATGCGCTCGGAAATGCTGACGGTTCTGACCGAAATGGGCGTCGTCGTCGAAAAGCATCACCATGAAGTCGCCGCCGCCCAGCACGAACTCGGTATCAAGTTCGATACGCTGGTTCGCAGCGCCGACGGCATGCAGATCTACAAGTACGTCGTTCATCAGGTCGCCAACGCCTACGGCAAGACGGCAACCTTCATGCCGAAGCCGATCTTCGGCGACAACGGCTCGGGCATGCACGTTCACCAGTCGATCTGGAAGGGCGGCAAGCCGACCTTCGCCGGCGACGAATATGCGGGCCTGTCGGAAAGCTGCCTCTACTATATCGGTGGCATCATCAAGCACGCCAAGGCGATCAACGCCTTCACCAACCCGTCGACGAATTCCTACAAGCGTCTCGTCCCGGGGTATGAAGCGCCGGTTCTCCTGGCCTACTCGGCTCGCAACCGTTCCGCATCCTGCCGTATCCCGTTCGGCTCGAACCCCAAGGCAAAGCGCGTCGAAGTCCGCTTCCCTGACCCGACCGCCAACCCCTATCTCGGCTTCGCCGCCATGCTGATGGCAGGACTCGACGGCATCAAGAACAAGATCCATCCCGGCAAGGCTATGGACAAGGATCTTTACGACCTGCCGCCGAAGGAACTGAAGAAGATCCCGACGGTCTGCGGCTCGCTGCGCGAAGCTCTGGAAAGCCTCGACAAGGACCGCAAGTTCCTGACCGCAGGCGGTGTCTTCGACGACGACCAGATCGATGCCTTCATCGAAGTGAAGATGCAGGAAGTCATGCGCTTCGAAATGACGCCGCATCCGGTCGAATACGACATGTACTATTCTGTCTGATGAATGCTAGGAAAGCCCCGGCTTGCCGGGGCTTTTTTCGGGGTCGGCGGCTCTGGCGGCCGTTCCATCGTCGTGAAAGCCTGTGCATGCCGCAAATTCCCGGCTCGCGGCCGGAAGCCGGCGCAACTGTGACAGTTCGATGAAGGAATGGGGGCAAAATCCTTGATATCAGTGGTGAAAGTCACCACATGATTACTTGAAAGGAAGTCGTGCCATGAAACAACGCAACGCAAAATTCAATATTGGCGACGTGGTTCGACACCGGATGTTCCCCTTCCGCGGTGTCGTCTTCGATGTCGATCCGGAATTCGCAAACACAGAGGAATGGTGGAATTCCATTCCGGCAGAAGTGCGGCCTGACAAGGACCAGCCCTTCTATCACCTCCTCGCCGAAAACGACGAGACGGAGTATGTCGCATACGTATCGGAGCAGAACCTCGTAAATGACGAGAGCGGCGTTCCGTTGCGCAATCCGCAGATCGCCCAGATCTTCGATCGCGCGCCAACCGGCCAGCTCAGGCCCAAGATGAGCTTTGCCCACTAAGCGCCGGTCATAGATAGGTTTTATTTCAAAGGGAAGGCGCTCCCAACGCCTTCCCTTTTTGTTTGAGCCTTGATGTTTGAGCAATTCCAGGAGGAGTGCGCGGCGGTTTTTCCGCCCGGAACGACATCAACCAGAAGGTCGCACCGTCCCAAAAGAAAAAGCCCGGATCGCTCCGGGCTTTTTCGCTAAGAATATGCTTCCGAACGCTTACTGCTGCTTGGCAGCCTTCTGCGCGTCTTCGAGCTTCTTGCGTGCTTCCTCGGCCTTCTTCTGCATGCTGTCCTGCAGGCTCTTCTGGCTTTCGGCGAGCTTGGAGTCGGAGATGGCCGGGCCGTCATAGGCAGCGCCAAAGCCGGTGAGCGAGATCTTGATCGGGTTCGGCGCACGGCGGAAATTGATCGAGGTGAAGGTCACGTCGGTGCCCTTCTTCAGCGAAGCAACCATGGCATCGGTCACCGGCACTTCAGCGGTGCACTTGTCCGGAAGGCAGACGGCGTAATCGAGCTTCTGGCCCTTGCCGCCATCGACCTGCATGGTGATGCCGGGCGGGATCAAGCGGGCCGTCGGAACGGAAATCTGCAGGATCTTGCGGTTCACCTTGCCATCGACGGAGATGAGGCCGACAGCCGTCACCAGCTGGCCGTTGTTTGCCATGATCAGGTTCTGCACGATGCAGATATCGGCATCGTCCTGCTTGGTGCAGGTCTTGTACCAGCCCAGACGCGGCTGGTTGGGATCGCTGCCGCCATCGGCAGGAGCTGCGTTGGACGCATCCTGGGCAAAGGCAGCCGCCGGCATGGCCGCACCGATCATGAGAGCCAGAGCAGAAAGACCTGCCCGCATTTTGTTGTCAGTCTTGAACATCATAGCGAAACCGCCTCCTGAAATCCGCTGCAGGACGACAGCGTGCCGTCCCATGCAATTCGGGTCAAACCGTCGTCCACCTGTCGAATGAATAAGGCAAATACATGACCCGGGAAACCCGGCACCCCTGTTACATCGCACTGGCGCGGATATCCAGCTTTTCTTTGGCGTTTTCTGTCGAGACCTAAGAATTCCGCAGTCGCGTGTTGAATTCGGCACGCTCATGATAATGTTCGGCCGAATCGTACCCTTACCGGAAAGGATGCCATGCAAGCGCTCCGGATCGCTGTCTTCCTGTTCTTCGCAGCCTTGTGCAACGCTGCAGCGGCGCAACCGCTCTATGGCATTGCCATGCACGGAGATCCGGCCCTGCCGGCGGACTTCAAGCATTTCCCCTATGTCAATCCGGACGTCAAAAAGGGCGGCCGCATCAGCTATGGTGTCGTCGGCACCTTCGACAACCTCAATCCCTTCATTCTGAAGAGCATGCGCACGACGGCGCGCGGCATGTGGGATCCGGAATTCGGCAACCTCGTCTACGAGCCGCTGATGCAGCGCTCGCGCGACGAGCCTTTTACGCTTTACGGTTTGCTGGCGCAGACGGTCGAATGGGACGACAGCAGGAGCTATATCCAGTTCAATCTCAACCCCGACGCCAAATGGTCCGACGGGCAGCCTGTGACGCCGGACGATGTGATCTTCACCTTCCAGATCCTGCGCGACAAGGGGCGAATCCCCTTTTCTTCCTGGCTCGACACGATCGCCAGCATGGAGAAGGTGGGTGAGCATGGCGTGCTGATCCGCTTCAACGAAAAGGCCAATCGCGAAACGCCGCTGATCATTGCCTCCTCACTGCCGATTCTGCCGAAACACGCGACCGATCCAGACAATTTCGACCGCACCACGCTCAGCATTCCGATCGGCTCCGGCCCATATCGGGTGAAAAGCGTCGATCCGGGCCAGCGAATCGTTTTCGAGCGCAATCCTGATTACTGGGGAAAGGACATTCCGGCGAAGGTCGGCGTCGACAATTACGATCAGGTGGTGGTGAACTATTTCCTGCAGGACACCACCGTATTCGAATCCTTCAAGAAGGGCGATCTTGACATTTATCAGGATGGCAGCCCTGCCCATTGGCAACAGGCGTATAACTTCCCCGCCGTCGGTTCCGGAGCGGTGGTGAAGGAGACGTTCACGCCGAAGCTGCCGAGCGGCATGCTGGGCTTCGTCTTCAACACGCGCCGGCCCATATTTGCCGACAGGAACGTGCGCAAGGGCCTGACGCTGGCCTTCGATTTCGAATGGTTCAACCGCAACCTTGCCTCCAGCGCCTATACGCGCACCGAAAGCTACTGGCAGAATTCCGATCTCTCGTCCTTCGGCGTGCCCGCCGACGCCAACGAATTAGCCATGCTCGGCCCGATCAAGGACCGTATCGACGCCGACGTTCTTGACGGCACCTACAAGCTGCCGGTCAGCGACGGTTCTGGCCGCGACCGCAAGATCCTGCGCAAGGCGGTGAATTTCCTCAAGCAGGGCGGCTATACGATCAAGGGCGAGCGCATGGTCGACAGCGCCGGACATCAGCTCAGCTTCGAGATCATGACGCAGAACGCCGACCAGGAGCGCATCGCCATCGCCTACCGCCGCTCGCTGGCGCTGCTCGGCGTTGCCGTCACCATTCGCACTGTCGACGATTCGCAGTATCAGCTGCGCACGACGAATTACGACTACGACATGATCGTCAAATCCTATCCATCGTCCTTGTCGCCGGGCATCGAACAGGTGGGGCGATGGAGCTCCGCCGCCGCAAAGACGCCGGGTAGCCTGAATTTTGCCGGAGTAGCGGATTCCGACATCGACACGCTGATGGATCATTTCCTGACGGCGCATTCCGCCGAGGACTTCCGTGATGCGGTGCGCTCCTTCGATCGCATCCTGATCTCGGGCTATTATGTCGTGCCGCTCTATCACATCGCGCAGCAATGGGTGGCTCGGCGAAGCCATATCGCCCACCCAGACATATTGCCGCTCTACGGCTATCAGCTGCCCGTCTGGTGGGACGCATCGGTGCAGTGAGGTCGGCCGGTTCCCTTTTGGTAACTGGTTGAAGCCGTCGCCACTTAGGCATAGATGGTGGAGATCAGCCTGAACACCGAAAGGACGGAACCATGGAACGCATCACGATCGACATCGTCTCGGACGTCGTCTGCCCATGGTGCTATCTCGGCAAGGCCCGCCTGGAGCTGGCTATTGCCGAGGTGCAGGACGAAGTGGGTGTCGACCTCAACTGGCGACCCTACCGGCTCAATCCCGACTATCCGCCAGAGGGCGTCGACCAGAAGAAGGCGCTCGAGCAGAAGCTTGGCGGCGCAGAACGCGTCGCTGAAGGCCACAAGATGCTGACCGAGCTCGGCCGTGAAGTGGGCATCAAGTTCGATTTCGACGCCATCAAGATCGGCCCGAACACGCTCGACGCACACCGTCTGATCCACTGGGCCGTCACCGAAAGCCGCGAAAAGCAGCATAAGGTGGTCGATGCCCTGTTCAAAGCCAATTTCGAAGAAGGCCGAAACGTCGGCGACCATGCGGTTCTGCTCGATATCGCCGAAAAAGCAGGGCTCGACAAATCGGTGATCGCAACGCTGCTTGCCTCCGACGCCGACCGCAATCTTATCGTCGCCGAAATCGACGCCGCGCAGAAGATCGGCGTCAATGGCGTGCCCTTCTTCATCTTCGACCAGCAATACGCCGTCAGCGGCGCCCAGACGCCGGACGTGCTTGCCGGCGCGCTGCGCGACATCGCCAGGATGAAAGCGGAGGCTCGCGCCGGAATGAACTGAACACGGAACGAGAATGATCGAGGCACCGCGACTCCGGCAACCGCGGCTCTCGGATGCTTCTGCGTTGTTAGAGTTCTCCGGCAATCCGGAAGCAATGCAGTTCACCCATGTGGACGCCTCGTTAAAGGAATGCCTCGGCGCATTGCCGTCCACGAGCGGCAGCGCCGGCGCTGTGGTTATGCGCCCTGAACGGCGGTTTTGAAAGACAATGGACGGCTTATCGGCTGGGGCGGCCTCTACAACGATCCGTTCGATCCCGGCTGGGGTGTGGAATTGGGGTACTATTTCCATCCGGATGTTTGGGGCCATGGATATGGCCGCGAACTTGTGTCAGCCGCACTTAAGGAAGAGCCGATGAAGTCCTGAAGCTCCCGAAGATACGAGCTTTCGTGCGCCCTGAAAATAAACCTTTACGGAAGTTGCTCGAGAATGCCGGCTTCTCGGTTATTCGCTTCGTCCTCGAGATCAATCGACTGCTTTTTGAACGGCAAGTAAAGTGATCCAGTTCTACGTGGGATCGCTTTCGGTTGCTGCGCCAATTTCGTTTGCAGCCTACGCAAAAGACTCTACTTTGTAGCCTCCATTCAGCTGCCGGATTCCGATGATGAACGCTTCCGCCCGCCCCGATCTAAGCGACATAAAACCGGGAGACTGGGTGGATCGCCTGCTGCCTCCGGCATTGCGGCCCTACACGCGGCTTGCACGTCTGGATCGTCCGGTCGGCATATGGCTCACGCTTTTTCCTTGCTGGGCCGCGCTTATCCAAGCCTCGCACGGTTTCCCATACATCCGGCAGCTGATCATCTTCTCCCTTGGCGCATTGCTGATGCGAAGCGCGGGCTCGACCATCAACGATATTGCGGACCGAAAATTTGACGGCCATGTCGAGCGTACACGCTTTCGGCCATTGGCGAGCGGACAGATCGGTGTGCCGCAGGCAGTGCTCTTTCTGGCGGCGGAGCTCGCACTGGCCGCTTCGCTCCTGTTTTTCCTGACGCCTTTTACGCGCTTCGTCGCAATCTGCGTTTTGCCGCTCGTCTTTATCTACCCCCTCTGCAAACGCTTCACACATTGGCCTCAGGCCGTACTCGGCGCGGCATTCAACTGGGGTATGCTGATGGCCTGGTCGGAAATTGCGGGCGAGATTCCTGGCGGCGCGCTTCTGATGTGGCTAGGAGCAGTCACCTGGCAGATCGGATACGATACCGTCTATGCCTATGTCGACGTTCGCGACGACACGCAACTGGGCTTGAAATCGACTGCGATCCTGTTCGGCGAGCACGGCAAGACCTGTATCGGCCTGTTTTACGCCGTCAGCGTTGCGGCATGGTCGCTTGGAGGATGGATGGTTGGCATGTCGCTGCCCTATGCCGCCGGAATGCTTGTTGTCGCCGTGCATCTCGGCTGGCAGACTTGGCGTCTCGATCTTTCGCGCCCTGACATCAGCTACCGCCTGTTTCTGGCGAACATCCTCACAGGCATATTGCTGGCCGCGGCCGCCTTTGCTGGAACTCTATAGCCGCATCAACCATAAAGAGAGTTGGCGCGACGACACATCCATTATAGGCTGCGCCGAGTGCAAGACGCGGGATTTTCGGCACCAGATCGGGAGGCAACCGGATATGTCGTCGATAACGTCTGTCAACGAAAAGCAATATGCGGACAGCAAAAGGCTTGCGGCGCGGGGCCGCCTCAACAGCGAATATACGATTGCCGAAATCGGCTGGTTTCCGTGGGTTGCGCAGCAGCTTCCGCTGAGATCCGGAGACCGTATTCTCGACATCGGCTGCGGGCCTGCCTAGTTTTGGGCGGCAACGGCGGCATTGCTGCCGAAAAATCTCGACCTGACCCTTGCTGATCTTTCTCCGGGCATGGTTCAGGAAGCCTTCGAGCGATGCGAAGCCTTGCCTTTTGGCGGCATCACGGGCCAACAGGTAGACGCAGCAACCCTGCCCTTTGCGGACAGTTCCTTTGACGGCGTCATTGCGATGCATATGTTCTATCATCTGCCCGACCCGTTCAAAGCCATCGCAGAAATGCATCGCGTGCTCAAACCGGGCGGCTTTCTTGCCGTGACGACCAACGGCGCCGGCAACATTCGCAAACTGTACGAACTGACCACCATCTTCGGCAGCCCTCCCTACGATCCCGCCGGTGCGGCCTTCGGCTACGATACAGCTGAGCGGCTGATGCAGAGCCAATTCGGAAATGTCAGGATGACCGAGCATCCGGCCCGCCTTCGTGTGACGGAACCGAAAGACGTGTACCTCGCTCTCACCTCCTATCCTCCCGGCGACGAAGCTGACGAGGCGCAGCTAACGGCATTTCGCAAGGCGATTGCCGAGGCAGTCGAGGCTGGCGGCGGCGTGCTTGAAACCGAGAAGGAAACCGGGCTGTTCGTCAGCCGTAGGGAAGGCTGACTGAGCCGTTCCGCTACTTCGCCAGCTCTGCCAGCTGCGTCATCACAACAGCCGCGCCCTGCAGCCGCTTTTCCGGCGTCGGCAGATCGCGGGTCAGGAACACGCTGTGGTCGGGGCGGATCTTTGCCATCGTGCCCTGCTTGGCGATGTAACCAACGAGGTTGGCCGGGTTCGGGAATTCCTTGTTGCGGAACTGCACGACGACGCCCTTCGGGCCGGCATCCAGCTTTTCGACATTGGCGACGCGGCAGAGCGACTTGATATAGACGATCTTGAGGAGGTGTTGCACTTCCGTCGGCAAAGGGCCGAAGCGGTCAATCATTTCGGCACCGAAACCGTCGATCTCCTTCAGTTCGGTAATCTCACCGAGGCGGCGATAGAGCGCCATGCGCAGATGCAGGTCGGGCACATAATCATCCGGGATCATGACCGGCGTGCCGACGGAAATCTGCGGCGACCAGCCGGTATCCTGAATCTCGTCGACACCCTTGACCTCGGCAACGGCCTCCTCGAGCATCTGCTGGTAAAGCTCGAAGCCGACTTCCTTGATGTGGCCGGACTGTTCCTCGCCGAGCAGATTGCCGGCACCGCGGATATCGAGGTCATGGCTGGCGAGCTGGAAGCCGGCACCGAGCGTATCCAGCGACTGCAGCACCTTGAGCCGGCGCTCAGCCGTCGTCGTCAGCACCTTGTTGACCGGCAGGGTGAAAAGCGCAAAGGCACGAACCTTGGAGCGCCCGACGCGGCCACGCAGCTGATAGAGCTGCGCAAGGCCGAACATGTCAGCTCGATGGACGATCAGCGTGTTGGCTGTCGGCACGTCGAGGCCGGATTCGACGATGGTGGTGGACAGCAGCACGTCGTAACGGCCTTCGTAGAAGGCGTTCATGATGTCCTCCAGCTCGCCGGCCGGCATCTGGCCATGCGCGACGGCCACCTTCAGCTCCGGCACATCCGACTGCAGGAAGGCGTGGATATCGGCGAGGTCGGCAAGACGCGGACAGACATAGAAGCTCTGGCCACCGCGATAGTGCTCGCGCATCAGCGTTTCGCGGATCACGAGCGAATCGAAAGGCGAAATGAAGGTGCGCACCGCCATGCGATCGACCGGCGGCGTGGTGATGAGCGACAGCTCGCGCACGCCCGTCATCGCCAGTTGCAGCGTACGCGGGATCGGTGTCGCAGACAGCGTCAGCACATGCACGTCGCTCTTCAGCTCCTTCAGGCGCTCCTTGTGCTTGACGCCGAAATGCTGTTCCTCGTCGATGACGAGCAGGCCGAGATTGGCGAACTTGATGCCGGCGCCGAGCAGAGCATGCGTGCCGACGACGATATCGGTCTTGCCTTCGGCGACTTCCTTCTTGGTGAGCGCGAGTTCCTTGGAGCCGACGAGGCGGGACGCCTGTTGTACGCGGATCGGCAGACCGCGGAAGCGCTCGGAGAAGGTTTTGAAATGCTGGCGGGCGAGCAAGGTCGTCGGCACGACGACGGCGACCTGCACGCCGTTCATGGCGGCGACGAAGGCGGCGCGGAGCGCCACTTCCGTCTTGCCGAAGCCGACATCGCCGCAGACGAGGCGGTCCATCGGCCGGCCGGCACCGAGATCCTCGCGCACCGCCTCGATGGCGTTCATCTGGTCGTCGGTCTCGTCATAGGGAAAGCGCGCGGCAAACTCGTCGTAGAGGCCATCCGGCGTGCTGAGCACGGGCGCATGGCGCGTCAGGCGTTCTGCCGCAACGCGGATCAAGGCGCCCGCCATATCGAGCAGGCGCTTCTTGAGCTTGGCCTTGCGCATCTGCCAGGCGCCGCCGCCGAGCTTGTCGAGCTGCGCCTCGGTGCCTTCGCCACCATAGCGCGACAGGAGATCGATGTTTTCGACGGGCAGGAACAGCTTGGCGTCGTCGGCATAACGCAGCTCAAGGCAGGCATGCGGCGCGCCAGCAGCCTCGATGGTCCTCAGCCCGACGAAGCGGCCGATACCATGCTCGGCGTGAACGACGATCGAGCCTTCGTCGAGCCCCGCCACTTCCGAGATGAAGTCGGCGGCGCGCTTGCGGCGCTTGGAGCGGCGCACCATGCGGTCGCCGAGAATGTCCTGCTCACCGACAACGACGAGGTCGCCCGCCTCGAAACCGGCCTCCAGGCTGAGCACCGCGGCTGCCGCCTCGCCTTTCGCCAGACCGCCGAGATCCTTGAAGGCCTCGATCGTCTTGACGCGGGCCAGCCCATGCTCGGAGAGCACTTGCAGGAGACGATCGAGCGAACCTTCGGTCCAGGCCGAGATCAGCACCTTGCCGCCCGCGGCCCGCTTGTCGGCGATATGCTTGACGACGGCGTCGAAGACATTGACGCGCTCGCTGTCGGCGCTATCGGTCGCCGAACGCGCCCAGCGCGGCCCCTGCCGAGCATCAAGCTCGATGACGCGGCGCGCCTCGCCCTCATGCTCGTTGAAGGGCGAGATGCGGATGGCGCCGAAGGCATCGAGCGCATTGCCGAAGGCCTTGCCATCCAGATAGAGCTGGCCCGGCGTCACCGGCTTGTATGGCGTGCCCTGCGCCATCTGTCCCTTGGCGGGCTGGCCGGAATGCAGGCGGGCATCGTAATAGTCGAAGACGAGCTTGGAACGTTCCTCGGCCGCCTCGCGCACCGTATGATCCGTCACCAGCCGGAAGCCTTTGAGATAATCGAACACCGTCTCCAGCTTCTCGTAGAAGAGCGGTAGCCAGTGTTCCATGCCGGCGTAGCGGCGCCCTTCGGACACGGCGACATAAAGCGCGTCATCGCGCGTGGCGGCGCCGAAGGCGGAAAGATAGTTCTTGCGGAAGCGGCTGATCGTATCCGGCGTCAGCGTCACTTCGCTCATCGGATTGAGATCGAGCGAGCGCACCTGCCCCGTCGTGCGCTGGCTGGCCGGATCGAAGCTGCGGATGCTTTCCAGCGTATCGCCGAAGAAATCCAGACGCACCGGCTCTTCGCTGCCCGGCACGAAGACATCGAGAATGCCGCCGCGAACCGCATATTCGCCGACCTCGCGCACGGTCGCCACGCGCTCGAAGCCGTTTCGTTCGAGGCGAGCTGCGATGTCGTCCATCCGGACCTGATTGCCCGGCCGGGCCGAAAACGCCAGGCTTTCGATGATATCCTGCGGCGCGACCTTCTGCAGCATGGCATTGACCGTTACCAGCACGATGGCCGCATGCGGCTTGCGATGGTGGGCGATCAGGCCCGACAATGCCGCCAGACGGCGGGCCGACGTGTCGGAACTCGGCGAAACGCGGTCGTAGGGAAGGCAATCCCAGGCGGGCAGGGTAAGCACCGGTATTTCGGGCGCGATGAAGCCGAGCATCTGTTCGACATCGGCCATGTGCTGGCCGTCGGACATGACATAGGCGATCGGCTGGCCGGCCTTTGCCATCTCGGCAATCAGGAAGGGCTCCAGGCCGGCCGGGACATGACCGATCGTCATCGGCTCGCTTGCGGCGAGCAGCTTCTTCGCGTCGAAACCGGGGATCATTTCGTTAGTCCGAATCTTTCGGCGATTTCTTCGAAATCGGGCTTGTAAGATGCCAGACGCTCAAACAGCGGCGTCTGCAGATGCTGCGGCGTTGGCTGGCTGCCGAGGATCCACCTGAGAAGATCATTGTCTTCCTCGGCCATGATGCTCTCCAGCTCATCGAGCTCGGCCTCGGCAAGGCCCGGCAGTTCGTTGTCGGCAAACTGGCCGAAAACCAGATCCATCTCGCGGATGCCCCGATGCCAACAGCGGAAAAGGATGCGCCGACGGCGAGGATCGAGATCGGCACTGCTGAGGGTGAGCCCAGTCATCAAAAACACCTTTATGTTGATGCGTCTCTATAAAACCAGCATTGAAAGGTGGGAACCGGTTTTTCAGAAAAAAGCGCCGGAAGCGCAATTTTCGGGGGAGTGTTGACCTCAAAGACGTCGTGCCCGGCACTGCCCCTTGCCAAACGCGCCCTGCCCGTCGCATTTTGCCCGCCATGCGTCCCGCCATCCTCGATCCGTTGTTCGCCTCCATATCTTCGCTGCCCGGCGTCGGGCCGAAGGTATCCGAGCTGCTGGTAAAACTGCTCGACCGCGAGACGATCGACGACTGCCGTGTCATCGACCTTATTTTCCATGCGCCGCATTCGATCATCGATCGGCGCGAGCAGCCGGGTATCGCCCGAGCGCCGCAAGGCGCCATCGTCACCATTACCGGCCGCGTCGATCGCCATCAGCCACCACCGAACCCGCGCAGCAATGTGCCCTATCGCGTCTACCTGCATGACGAAACCGGCGAGCTGGCGCTGGTCTTCTTTCGTGGCAAGGCGCAATGGCTCGAAAAGCAGCTGCCGATCGACGAGACCGTCACGGTCAGCGGCAAGGTCGACTGGTTCAATGGCCGGCCGTCCATGGTGCATCCTGACTATATCATGCGCGAGAGCGAAGCTGAAAACCTGCCGCTCGTTGAACCTGTCTACCCCCTGACCGCCGGCCTCACGCCGAAATTCCTGCGCAAGACCATCGAAGGTGCGCTCCCGCGGATTCCGCAACTTCCTGAGTGGGACGATATCGCTCTGACGCAGAAGCAGGGTTTTCCCTCGATCTCCGACAGCTTCCACATGCTGCATGCGCCGAGAGATGCTTCCGATATCGATCCGCAGGCACCGGCCCGCCGCCGGCTCGCCTATGACGAGTTCCTTGCCGGGCAATTGTCGCTCTCGCTCGTGCGCCAGAGGCTGCGTAAAGTTGCCGGACAACCCGTTCATGCCACTGGAGAAATCAGTAACAAGATATTGGAATCCCTTCCCTTCTCGATGACGAACAGCCAACGCGATGCAGTTGCGGATATTCTCAAGGACATGGCCGGCACGGAGCGCATGCTGAGGCTGCTGCAAGGCGATGTCGGCGCAGGCAAGACGCTGGTGGCGCTGATGGCAATCGCCGCCGTGATCGAAAGCGGCGGCCAGGCCGTGCTGATGGCTCCGACCGAAATTCTTGCCCGGCAACACTATGCGACAATTTCCAAATTCGCAGCCAGCGCAAACCTTTCCGTCGAAATTCTGACAGGTCGCACGAAGGGCCGCGAGCGCGATGCGATCCTGGAGCGCATCGCCTCCGGCGAGGCGCAGATCATCATCGGCACACACGCTCTCTTTCAGGATAGCGTCGCCTATGCCAATCTGATGCTCGCCGTTGTCGACGAACAGCATCGCTTCGGCGTTCACCAGCGCCTGCGCCTGACGGCGAAGGGCATCTCGCCGCATATGCTCGTCATGACCGCAACGCCCATCCCGCGAACACTGGTTCTCGCCGCTTTCGGCGACATGGATGTTTCGAAGCTCACCGAGAAGCCGGCGGGGCGCAAGCCGATCCAGACGATCACCATTCCGAACGAACGAACCGGCGATATCGTCGCTCGGCTGAAAAGCGCACTATCTGAAGGTAAAAAAGCCTATTGGATATGCCCTCTTGTAGAAGAATCCGAAGAATCCGATTTAATGTCGGTCGAAGAGCGCCATGCCACCTTGAGCAAGGCGCTCGGCCCGGGAATCGGCCTCATCCATGGCCGAATGAGCGGGCCGGAAAAAGATGCCGTGATGATGGCCTTCAAGAACGGCGAGATCCGCCTGCTGGTCGCCACGACCGTTGTCGAGGTGGGCGTCGACGTACCTGACGCGACCATCATGGTCATAGAACACGCGGAGCGTTTCGGTCTGGCGCAGCTGCATCAGTTGCGCGGCCGTGTCGGCCGTGGCGACGAAGCCTCAACCTGCATCCTGCTCTACAAAGGGCCGCTCGGTGAAACCGGTCACGCTCGCCTGTCGATCATGCGCGAAACCGAAGACGGCTTCCGCATCGCCGAAGAGGATTTGAAGCTGCGCGGCGAAGGCGAGCTTCTCGGCACGCGCCAGTCCGGCACGCCCGGCTTCCGCATCGCCAGCCTCGAGGCACATGCCGACCTTCTGGAAATCGCCCGCAAGGATGCCGCCTATCTCATCGAGCGCGATCCGGAGCTGACCGGCGAACGCGGCATGGCAGTGCGCACCCTGCTCTATCTTTTCCGTCGCGACGAGGCGATCCGGTTCCTGCGGGCTGGATGAGTGGATGGACGCGATTGCCGCGTCCATCCCTATTTCTTGAACTTACTTGCCAGCGAGGCCAGGGATCGTGACCTGAAACACCTGGAACATGGTATCGACATCGGCGCCGCCATCGCCTTTATAGGCAGTGCCGACCTGATAGCCGTCCTGGGTCAGGAAGTCGTTGTCATTGGCAATGAACAGGAAGTAGTCATCCGGCAGCTTCGGGTCCTGGACGCTGGCAAGCGACATGGCCTCCCACTTCTCCGAGAGATTGTCGCGGTCGTTCGGCGCACCATTGTGGAGGCCGAAGCGTGCGAGATCGGCGCTGTCGTTGATGTCGATGAACTGGCTGACCGTTGCGGGTTTTACCGAGGGATCGAGAACACCCTTGGGAGCGACCGCCGTATCGGCATCGAACTTGCTGCCTGCGATATCGGTTGCGGCGGACACATCGACAGCGACGACGCTGCGATAGAGCGATTTGTCGCCCTTCTGGCCGTAACCGTTGTTGCTGTCGCGGGCCAGCATGAGGAATGTCCGCGCGGAAAGCGCGTAGATTTCGCTCTGGGCGGCAACCGCAGTCTTGCCCTTCTCATTCGTGAAGACCGGCAGCGGCACGACATATTCATGCACCAGCTTCAGATTTGCGGGATCGGCGGCATCATAGATCAGCGCGCGGGTGTTCTGGCGTGTGGAGCTGGAGTCGCCGCCATCCTGGCGGGTTGCCGATTGCAGCACGGCGATCAGGAACTTGCCATCCGGCGTCAGCGACATGCCCTCCAGCCCCTGATTGTTCTGGCGGCCGCTGGTGGGGTCCTTCGGATCCGGAGCGGTTTCGCCGGGACCGGGATTATTGGAGGCGAAGTTGACGGCACCATGGCGCATCGGCAGCAGGGCTGCCGGCGGCGGCGTTGCCGACATCATGCGGCCATCGGCGGCGAAGCGATAGATATAGGGTCCATACTCGTCGCTGATAAACATCGTACCGTCGGGAAGTCGCGCAATCGCTTCGGTATCAAGCGAGATCTTGCCGTTCGGGGCCTGGGGCAAAAGCGGCATGCTGCCTTCCGCCTTTCGGGTGCCGTCGGCCGGGTCGAGGCCGGTGGTGTCGGCGCCCCTGTCGTCCTTCAACAACAGGGTATCGGCAAGCTTGGCATCGACGCCCGACTGCTCCTTGCCGGCCTCAGGCGTCGCACCGGGCGCGACCGGGCTCAAGGTGACGTCGATCGTATTCAGGCGCGGGCGGTAATCCGTGGTGCCGACAGCATTGTAGCCACGGTCGGGCAGCAGCCATAGCGAACCCTTATAAGTGCCGTCGGCGTTGCGAACCCAGCTCTTCGTATCGATCGACATGCCGGAACCGGAGCCGAAGGTTTCGCCGAACTTGTCGCGCAGATTGGAGGGAATGCGCCCCACGGCGACGCGGCCCTTATTGACGAGCGTCACGCCCTCGACCGTTACGGAATTATCCGCAAGCGCCATTATCGGCGCGGTAAAGACAAATGTGGCGAGCGCGGCCGAAAGCAGCGGCAGGCTCCTGAAACGCATATTTTTCAAGGCAATATCCTCCTGATGAAAACCTGTGCGAAGACAACGGCGTCCATCTCCGGCGGATTGAAAGCCCCGCGACAAAAGCCCTGCCCGGCGCTGGCGCTCCGCACATGCCGCTGGCGAGATGATCCCGATTGTCTGTTTCGAAGGACGGTCTAAGGCGTCAATATGATACGCACATGACAGCTGGCGCACGACGCGAGGATGGCCGGCCAACGGCTGGAGCTGTTCCAGAACCTTTCCGCTTTTCCTCGAATTGCGAAAACGCTCCATCCCCTTGTTTTGACGCAATTCCGGACGGAAAACCGCTATGCATTTTTCCTGGAATTATCCTAGAGCGGTTCCTCGTTTCACGGAATCGATGAACCGCTCTATCCCTTTGTTTTTTCGCGATTCCGGACGGAAAACCGCTGCGCACTTTTCCTGGAATTGCTCTAGGAGAGCGACTTCATGGGAACCGGCGGACGCAGGCTTTTCGTCGCGACCAGTTCCTCCTTGTAATCGGGGGATACGAGACCGCCTGATATCAGCAGCTTGGCGCCATCCTCCGGGCTCATGTCGAGGACCGTGATCTTTTCGCGGGGAACGAACACCAGAAAGCCCGCTGTGGGTACGGGCGTGGGAGGCAGGAAGACGGCCACCATGTCCTGCCCCATGGCATTGAACTTCGACGCGATCTCGCCCTTGGCATCCGTCGATATGAACACCATGGACCAGAGGCCAGCGCTTGGATATTCGATGAGGCCCACCTTCTTGAACGAGGTGCCCTGCTCTTTCAGCACGGTTTCGAAGATCTGCTTGACGCTCTTGTAGATGGTTCGTACCAACGGCACGCGATTGACGATCGACTCGCCGAAGCGGACGATGCTCTGGCCAATGAGATTCTTGGCAAGAAAGCCGACGATCGTGATGAAGATCATCGCGATCACCAGACCCGTGCCTGGAACGGCAAAATTCAGATAGCTCTCGGGATCGTAGCGTGCGGGAATATAGGGGCGCACCCAGCTATCGGCCCAATGGACGACAGACCAGGTTAGCCAGAGCGTGATGGCTATCGGAGCGCAGATAATCAGGCCGGCCAGGAAATTATTTCTGATCCGCGTGGTTACGGATATTTTGATGAGTTTATCAGTCATTCGCCGCTCGAAAACTCCGTTCCGTCGCTACCGCTACCCGGCAAATCCTCCCCACCATCTCCACTCAAGAAACGTGCCAGAAATCGGCGCGGCATACAACCCGTCCGCTGCCGCGCAGGGCCGATCAAGCGCCCGGCTCACGACGACGTGACGACGAAGGCGAGACAGCGGGATACTTTATTCCACCGTCACCGATTTGGCGAGGTTGCGCGGCTGGTCGACGTCGGTGCCCATGAAGACAGCGGTGTGATAAGCAAGCAATTGAATCGGCAGCGAAAAGATGATCGGCGCGATGATCTCGTCGACAGCGGGCAAGGTAATCGTCGCCATGGTCGGCAATGTCGAGGCGGCTGCGCCCAATTCATCCGTGATGAAGATGATGCGGCCGCCACGCGCGGCTACTTCCTGCATGTTGGAAACGGTCTTGTCGAAGAAGCGGTCGTGCGGGGCGATAACGATGACGGGCATGTTTTCGTCGATGAGCGCGATAGGCCCATGCTTCAACTCACCGGCCGCATAGCCCTCGGCATGGATATAGGAGATTTCCTTCAGCTTCAGCGCGCCTTCCATGGCCAGCGGGAAGCTGGTGCCTCGGCCGAGATAGAGCACGTCCTTGAACTTCGAAATCTCCCGCGACAGGTTTTCCATCTGCGGCTGGATGATGTTCAGGACATTCGCCATGATGCGCGGCATCTCGACGAGATGGCGCACCATCTCCTCTTCCTCCTCGGCGCTGACGGTGCCGCGGGCTATGCCCGCTCCAATCGCCAGAGACGCGAGAACGGCGAGCTGGCAGGTGAAAGCCTTGGTGGAGGCAACGCCGATTTCGGGGCCGGCCAGGATCGGAAATACCGCATCGGATTCGCGCGCGATGGTCGATTCCCTGACATTGACCACGGCGCCGATCTTCAGGCCATTGTCCTTGCAGTAACGCAGCGAAGCCAGCGTATCGGCCGTCTCGCCGGACTGCGAGATGAACAACGCCGCCTGCGAAGGAGACAAAGGCATCTCGCGGTAGCGGAATTCCGAGGCGACGTCGATTTCGACGGGAAGACGCGCATAACGCTCGAACCAGTACTTTCCGACCAGACCGGCAAGATAGGCCGTGCCGCAGGCCGAGATCGCGAGGCCGGAAACGCTGCCGAAGTCAATTGACGAAACATCCGTGCGGACGCGACGGCTGCCGAAATCGACATAGTGGCTGAGCGCATGGGAGATGACCTCCGGCTGCTCGTAGATTTCCTTTTCCATGAAGTGGCGATGATTGCCCTTGTCGACCACATAGGCAGTCGCCTGGGAAATCTGGCGGGGCCTGCTCACTTCATTGCCGTTGAAATCGAGAATGGTCACGCCGCCATGCGTGACGATGGCGCAATCGCCATCGACGAGATAGGTGATCTCGTTGGTGAACGGCGCAAGCGCAATGGCATCCGAGCCGAGAAACATCTCGCCCTTGCCGTATCCGACAGCGAGCGGCGGGCCGGAACGCGCCGCCATCAGCGTATCGGGGTCGCTCTGGAACATCACCGCCAAGGCATAGGCACCGGTGACGCGGTTGAGCATCTTCAGCATGGCCGCGCGCGGGTCCAGCCCTTCGCGGATATAGTTGGCAAGCAGGTGTGCCACGACTTCCGTGTCCGTCTGCGATGCGAACACTTTGCCTTCGGCCTTCAGCTCCTCGCGCAGCTCGGAGAAGTTTTCAATGATGCCGTTATGAACGACGGCAACACCCTCGACGAAATGCGGATGGGCATTGGTCTCATTCGGAATGCCGTGCGTTGCCCAGCGCGTGTGGGCGATGCCTGTCGTACCTGGCAGCGGGTCTGATTCCAGCCGCTTCTCCAGGTTGAAGAGTTTGCCTTCCGCGCGGCGGCGATCCATCACGCCGTCATGGATCGTCGCAACCCCGGCCGAATCATAGCCGCGATATTCGAGGCGCCGCAGCGCATCCACCAGGCGATCCGCTACGGGCTTCGTTCCGACAATCCCGACAATACCGCACATACAACTCTCCGTCTGGCCTCAGATATGAGGGCAAGTCCTAATCATTCCTGCAATTTTCTCAATTGCCGCAACGGTCACTTTCGATTTCCGACCGTTACGTCATTCGCCCATGGGTTTAGTGGCCGCCCTTCTTTTCCGCCTTGATGGCAAGGGCCCTTTCACGGATGATCTTGGCACGCTCCGGCTTCACCTCCTGGCGCGCACGGCCGAAGGCAAGCGCATCGGCAGGAACATCGTCTGTGATGACGCTGCCGGAAGCGATGTAGGCGCCCTCGCCGATGCGAACCGGTGCGACGAGCGAAGAGTTGGATCCGACGAAGGCGTTGGCGCCGATATGGGTCTGGTGCTTGTTGACCCCATCATAGTTGCAGGTGATCGTGCCAGCGCCGATATTGCTGCCGGCGCCCACCGTCGCATCGCCGATATAAGTCAGGTGATTGACCTTGGCGCCCTCGCCGATCTTGCCGTTCTTGACCTCGCAGAAATTGCCGACCTTGGCGTCGCTGGCGAGATCCGCGCCCGGCCGCAGCCGAGCGAACGGGCCAACCGTCGCACCGGCGCCGACATGGGCGCCCTCTATATGGGAGAAGGCATGGATGACCGCGCCGCCCTCGATTACCGCACCGGGACCGAACACGACATTCGGTTCGATGAGCGCGTCTTGGCCGATTACCGTGTCATAGGCCAGAAACACGGTCTCCGGCGCAATCATGGTAACGCCGGACAACATCAGCTCATGCCGGCGGCGCTCCTGCCAGAGACGCTCGATGAAGGCGAGTTCGGCCCGGTTGTTGCAGCCTGTCATCTCGACTTCCGGAGCATCGACGGCCACCGCACGGCCGCCCAGCGAGCGGGTAATCTCGACAAGATCGGTGAGATAGTATTCGCCCTTGGCATTGTTGTTGCCGATGCGATCGAGAAGATCCAGCGCCTTGCGGCCGTTGATCGCCATCAGGCCGCTGTTGCACCAGGTTATCGCCAGCTCGGCATCGGTCGCGTCCTTCGCTTCGCGGATGGCGATCAGTTCGCCGTCCTTGACCAGCAATCGGCCATAGGCATTGGGATTGTCGGTATGAAAGCCAATGACGACGACGTCGTTGCCTTCGGCCAATCCCTGGCGGGCTGCGCGAAGCGGCGCGTCGGTGAGCAGCGGCACGTCTCCATAGGCAACCAGAATGTCGTCATATCCCCTGGCGATCGCCTCGCGCGCTGCCAGTACGGCATGACCGGTGCCGAGGCGTTCCTTCTGCAGATAGGATTCGACGGCGATGCCGCCGATGCTTGCCGCCACACTGACCTCATCCGCGTTGCGCCCGACGACGAGAGCCGCCGCCGAAATATCGGTCTTGGCGATCGCCTCCATCACATGCGCGATCATCGGACGGCCGGCGATCGGATGCAGGACTTTCGACATAGACGACTTCATCCGAGTGCTGTCGCCGGCGGCGAGGATGATGGCGAGGCAGGTACGTTCCATTTCAAGCTCCGAAAATACGGTCAGGCACCGCCCGTAACCGGCGGAATCCCCTCATAGCAACAAGTCGATCGATGAACTACGACGAAATTCGAAAGAGGTATCAAGCCTCGGCAAGAGCCTCGAAAGCCCGCAGGACATATCGCCGTCCATCGTTGATGACGAACTCCATCGCCTTGTGCGCCGCCGCGCTGTCGCCCGCGGCGATGGCATCGACGATGGCCATATGCGTATCGGCTATATTGCCGAACCCGTTGCTCGCAGGAGGCGCGCTCATGCGGAACATGCCGACAAGCGCCGCCTCGATAAGCCCGCCGAGCGACCGCATGAACGGATTGCCCGAAGCCTCGGTGATCGCCAGATGGAAATGCAGGTCGGCAACCGCAAGGCTGTCCGGCGTGTGATGCGCAGCCGCCATGGACGCGGCAAGACGGCGAAGCAGGTCGATGTCCTCCGGGCTCGCCCGCTGCGCCACCAGACCCGCCGCGAACGGCTCGAACGCCATGCGTATGTCGTAAAGGTGGAGAAGAAACTCCTTGTTGATGCCGCTCTCGAAGTGCCAGTTGAGCACCTCATTGTCGAACATGTTCCAATGGATCCTCTCGGTGACGCGTGTCCCCACCCGCGCCCGCGGCACCACCAGCCCTTTTGCCGCCAGCGTCTTCATGCTTTCGCGCAGCACCGTGCGCGATACCTTGAAACGCTCCAGAAGCTCGCCGTCGCCCGGAAGGATGCTGCCGATCGGAAAGACGCCGGAAACGATCGCCTTGCCGAGGTCGTCGACCACCTGAGCATGGCTCGTGCGCGACTTTCCACCGGGTTCTCTCGTATCAAGCCATCGGCTGCGCAAACACTCCGTCCTTCCCTCAGGCGTATCGTCGATTGAAACGGGACAGCAGCAGAAGGCCCTTCTGCATCAGAATAAAGGCAAACAGCAGCAAGCCGATCAATATCTTCGTCCACCAGCTGGAAAGCGTTCCATCGAAGGTGATGTAGGTCTGAATCAAGCCCTGTATGAGAATTCCGATGAGTGTCCCTCCGACGAACCCCGCTCCTCCCGTCAGCAACGTTCCGCCGATCACCACGGCAGCGATCGCGTCAAGCTCGACACCAACCGTGGCCAGCGAATATCCGGCCGATGTATAGAGCGAAAAAACGATTCCGGATAGACCGGCGACATCCGCCAAGGGCTATCTCGCTGGCCCACGGGTCAAAAAATCATATAGTAATATTTTTAATTCATCATTTAGCCTTTCAGGGTGCACGCGTCCTGAAGGAAATATTGAAGATGCTTGTGCGCTTGGATAATCTTTCTATTGCTGCGGAGATGAGATACCAATTACAGAGATATGCTGAAGAGCTAACCCTTAAGGATATGTAGGCGATCGAGAATATATTGTAGACGTTCTTGCGCCTCAAAATTTCCTTTTTCGGCAGCCTTTCGATACCAGAATATTGCCAAGTCAATATCCTTTTCGAGCCCAAAACCGCCAACAGCATATGCATCCCCAAGACTCTTTTCTGCGTCTGGGTTGCCTTGCTCCGCAGCTTTTCGATACCAAAATATCGCCAGGCTGGTATCCTTTTTGACCCCAAAGCCACCGGCATACGCATTCGCAAGATTCGCTTCCGCCGCTGGAGCGCCCTGCGCTGCCGCTTTCCGAAACCAATCCACTGCGCAAGTATAGTCTTTCGGTCTGTTCAGTCCGAGAAAGCATATTGTGCCAAGACCATTTTGCCCCCCCGAGTACCCCTGATCCGTTGACTTTTGAAAAAGAATTGCAGCCTTCGAATAGTCCTTTATTCCATCCTCCGTCAGGTAGATGAAGCCTAAATTGGCTTGAGCAACGGAGTTACCAGCATCGGATGCTTTTTCAAGCCAAGCAATAGCTAGGTTTATATCCCGAGGAACGCCAAGCCCCCATTGATACCGAGTACTCAAATTCACTTCTGCGTGGACATTTCCTTGTTCCGCCGCCTTACGATACCACTCAGTGGCTTGCACATCATCTTTGGCAACCCCCCGACCAACATCATACATTGCCCCTAGTGCATTTTGCGCATCAGACAAGCCTTGCTCAGCCGCCTTACGATACCAACTTTGGGCCGTATCAAAGTTTTGCACCACACCATGCCCGGTTTCATAGAGAAGCCCCAAACCAAACTCGGCTTGAGCATCTCCATTTTCAGCCAGGTTGCCAATATTTCAGCGCGCGCTCGTAGTCTCCGGCGTTGTATCTATCCTGACCTTCGTCGGCGTGCGCAGTTGCTGCAAATAAAGCCAGAGCCATTGATATTGCGGTTACATATCTGACACACATAGCGATACCCAGCTTCATATGTGAGTTAGAGATTGCCGTAACAGCGTACTCGTTCTTTCACGCGTTTTCACCTTTTAATTGATTTGCCCCACGGGGCAGACCAACTTGGTGACGTATAGAAAAAAGGGGCGCCGCAGGCGCCCCTTGTCTACCTCAGTCTATTTGGATGCCTTACTTCGAAGCGGGCAGCTTGTCGTCCACGCCTTCGATGTAGAAGTTCATGCCGAGCAGCGTGCCGTCGTCGGCTTTTTCGCCAGCCTTCAGCCAGGGCGTGCCGTCCTGCTTGTTGATCGGGCCGGTGAACGGCGCGATTTCGCCGGACTTGATCTTGGCTTCGGTTTCCTCAGCCATCTTCTTCACGTCGTCGGGCATGTTGGTGTAGGGCGCCATCTTCAGGATGCCGTCCTTCAGGCCGTCCCAGCTCTGCTCGGACTTCCAGGTGCCGTCGAGCAGCGCATGCACGCGCTTGGAATAATAGTTGCCCCAGGTGTCGACGATAGCGGTCAGCTGTGCCTTCGGGCCAGCCTTGATCATGTCGGAAGCCTGACCGAATGCATGGATTCCGCGCTCTTCTGCGACCTGCATCGGCGCGGTGGTGTCGGTGTGCTGGGTCAAAACATCGACGCCCTGATCGACCATGGCCTTGGCGGCGTCGGCTTCCTTGCCTGGGTCGAACCAGGTGTTGACCCAGACGACCTTGAGCTTGAAGCTCGGGTCGATCGAACGGGCGCCCTGTTCGAACGAGTTGATGCCCATGACAACTTCCGGAATCGGGAAGGATGCAATGTAGGCGGCACCATGGTTCTTCGACGTCTTGGCGGCGATCTGGCCGAGGATGTAGCGGCCTTCATAGAAGCGCGAATTGTAGGTCGCGAGATTCGGGCCGCTCTTGAAGCCGGTCGCATGCTCGAACTTCACCTTCGGGAACTTGGCGGCAACCTTGACGGTCGCGTCCATGAAGCCGAACGAGGTGGAGAAGATCAGCGAGCAGCCGGAGCGGGCGAGACGCTCGATGGCGCGCTCGGCATCCGGGCCTTCCGGCACGTTTTCGAGATAAGGCGTCTCGATCTTGTTGCCGAATTCCTTCTGGATCTGCTGGCGGCCGAGATCGTGGGCCTGCGAATAGCCGCCATCCGTGTGCGAGCCGACGTAAACGAAGCAGACCTTGGTCGGCGCCGCTTCGGCCGCAGCGGCGAAACCAACGATGGAAGCGGCTGTCGTGGCGAGTGCGAGTGCTAGTTTTTTCATGGTTACCCCTGTTGGTTTGACACTATGAAATCCGTCCGGTTCTTGTTCTTAACGCTCCGGAACGAAGGCCTTGCCGAGCGACGCTGGCGTGTTGATCAAGGTCGCGCGGCGATTTTGAGAGATGATGACGAGAACCACAATAGTCGATGCATAAGGCAGCATCGACAGGAACTGCGAGGGAATGCCGATGCCGAATCCCTGCGCGTGAAACTGCAGGATCGTCACGGCGCCGAAGAGATAGCCGCCGGCCATGACGCGCATCGGCCGCCAGGATGCGAAGACCACCAATGCCAGCGTCACCCAGCCGCGGCCGGCCGACATGTTCTCGACCCATTGCGGCGTGTACACAAGCGACAATTGCGCACCGGCAAGTCCGGCGCAGGCACCGCCGAACATGACGGCGAGATAGCGCGTGCGTATGACGTCGATGCCCAGCGCATGCGCCGAGCCGTGGCTGTCGCCGACGGCGCGCAGCTTAAGGCCCGCACGGCTGCGGAAGAGGAACCAGTTGACCCCGATGAGCAGCGCAATCGAGAGATAGAACGTCAGGTCCTGCTTGAACAGCACCGATCCGATCAGCGGAATATCCGACAGAAACGGGAAGACGATCTCGTGCAGCTGCACGCCCGGCACGCTGACATAGCCCTCGCCGATCATGCCGGAAAGACCGAGGCCAAGAATGGTCAGCGCCAGGCCGGTCGCGACCTGGTTCGTGACCAGGGTCAGGGTAAGAAAGCCGAACAGCAGCGAAAACAACGCGCCCGCAATGATGCCCGTCACCAAGCCGACATAAGGCGATCCACTTATCTGCGCCCCGACGAAAGCCGCCACGGCGCCGATGATCATCATCCCTTCGACGCCGAGATTGAGCACGCCGGAGCGCTCCACCACCAGTTCGCCGAGACCGGCGATGACGAGCGGGGTCGACGCGGTGATGATGGTGAGGAGGACTGCTTCAAAGACGCTCATGCCGCACCTCCCCGAACCCGCGACCAGACCAGACGGATCTTGTAGTAGATCAGCGTGTCGCAGGAGAGCACGAAAAACAACAGCAGACCCTGGAAAACGCTCGCCGCCTTGGCGGAAATGCCCGGCGACAATTGCGCCGCCTCGCCGCCGAGATAGGTCAGGGCGAGCACAAAACCCGAAAGGATGGCGCCGAGCGGATTGAGGCGCGCAAGAAATGCGACGATGATGGCAGTAAAGCCGTAACCCGGCGAAATCGCCGGTTGCAGATGGCCGATGGAGCCGGAAACTTCGGATATGCCGGCAAGGCCCGAAAGCGCGCCGGAGAAGAGGAAGGCGAACCAGACCATTTTGCGCGAGGAAAAACCGGCAAAGCGCCCTGCCCGCGCCGACTGGCCGAGCACCGTTATCTCAAAGCCCTTCAGCGTATATTTCATCAGGAACCAGGCGAGGATCGCCGCGATCACGGCAAAGACGATTCCCCAATGCGCCCGCCCGGAATCCTCCCATATCGCCGGCAGCACAGCCTCCGGCGGAAAATCGATGCTCTGCGGGAAGTTATGGCCCTGCGGATCGCGCCAAGGCCCGCGCGAGAGCCAATCCAGGAAAAGCTGCGCGATATAGACCAGCATCAGGCTCGTCAAAATCTCATTGGTATTGAAGTGCGCCTTCAAGAGCGCCGGAATGGCTGCATAAAGCGCGCCACCGATGGCGCCGGCAATCAGCATCAACGGCAGAACCATCGGCGAATGCCAGTCCGTGAAGATGATCGGGATGAACGAGCCGGCGACCGCCCCCATGGTGAACTGGCCTTCCGCGCCGATATTCCAGTTGTTGGAGCGGTAACAGAGGCAAAGGCCGACGGCGATCAGAATCAGCGGCCCTGCCTTGATCGCCAGTTCGTGCAGCGACCAGACTTCCAAGAGGGGCTCTACGAAAAAGGCATCGAGCGCCTCGACAGGGTCCTTGCCCATGACGGCGAACATGATCGTGCCGGCGATCAGCGCCAATACGAGAGCGAGCAGCGGCGACAGGAAGCCGAACAATTTCGAGACCTGCGGGCGCTTTTCGAGTTCAATGCGCATGGGCAGGCTCCGAATGCGTCGTGGATTCATGCAGGCCGCCCATCAGCAGGCCGATCTTTTCGCGGGTCAGTTCGCCGGCGGGATAGGATGCCGACAGACGCCCTTCGGAGATGACGGCGATATCCGTCGCGACTTCGAAAATCTCATCGAGATCCTGACTGATGACGAGCACGGCCGAACCGTCGCGAGCGAGATCGACCAGGGCCTGACGGATACGGCTTGCGGCGCCCGCATCCACGCCCCAGGTCGGCTGATTGACGACGAGCACGCTCGGCTGCCGATCCAGTTCGCGGCCGACGATGAATTTCTGCAGATTGCCGCCGGAAAGAGCGCCGGCAGCCGGGTCCTCGCCACTCTTGCGCACATCCATCGCAGCGCAGATCCGCTTCGTCGCCTGCTTGACCGCACCGTGTCTGATGACGTTGAGAAATCCGCCGCCGAGGAATGCCTTGCGATCCGACTGATTACGGGCGAGCACGAGATTGTCCGACAGCTTCAATGCCGATACGGCCGCATGACCATGACGCTCCTCCGGTACGAAACCGGCTCCCAGCAGCCGGCGCGCATTGATGCCTTTGGTCCCCACCGGCTTGCCGCGCAACTGGATCAGATCGTCGGATGCGACGGTGTATTCGCCTGAGATGACATCGAACAATTCACCCTGGCCATTTCCGGCAACACCGGCAATCGCCAGGATTTCACCGGCGCGCACGCGCAGGGAGACACCCTTCAACGACATGGCGAAGGGAGTTCGGGCCGGTGCCGAAAGGCCGGCAACCTCCAGGAGAATATCCCCCGTCTTGCCGAGACCTTCGTGCTGGACGCTGGCGACATCGCTGCCGACCATCATGCGGGCAAGCGATCCGGTCGTTTCCTGCCTGGGATCGCAGGCGCCCGTAACCTTGCCATGACGCAACACAGTGGCGCGCGAACAGATGCGCTGCACTTCCTCCAGCCGATGGCTGATATAAAGCACCGAGCGCCCCTCGTCTCTGAGCTGGAAAAGCGTCTCGAACAGGCGATCGGCCTCCTGCGGCGTCAATACCGAGGTCGGCTCGTCGAGAATGATGAGCCTGGGATTCTGCAGGAGCGCGCGGACGATTTCGATGCGCTGCCTCTCGCCGACGGAAAGGTCCGCCACATGGGCATTCGGATCGAGTGGCAGTCCATAGGCGTGCGAGAGCTTTGCGGCTTCCTCGGAAATTTTTGCGAGCGGAATATTGCTGTCGAGCGAAAGCGCGATATTTTCCGCGACAGTCAGCGCTTCGAACAGGGAAAAATGCTGGAATACCATGCCGATGCCGAGCTTGCGCGCCGTGCCCGGCGCATCGATCGACACAGGCTGCCCCTGCCAGACGATCTGCCCGTGCGACGGTTCGAGCACGCCGAACAGCATTTTGACGAGCGTGGATTTGCCTGCGCCGTTCTCACCGAGGAGAGCGTGAATTTCGCCTGGCTGAATTTCAAGATCGATTTCGTTACAGGCTGCAAAACTACCGAATAGTTTCGTCAGTTTGCGAACCGACAATAGTGCACCGGTTGCCGGCACATCGGATGACGACACGTTCCCCTCATTTCCTTCCCACCGTCCTGCCCTTTACGGATCTATGGGATCAGTAGTGTAGTTCCACTCGTTTTCCTGGCTTCAAGATCCGCGTGCGCGCGCCCAGCCTCGCTCAACGGATAAGTCTGATGAATATTGATACGCACTTTGTTGCTTTGCACAACAGCAAATAATGCGTCGGCGCTGGCTCTCAACTCTTCAGGCGTGCCGACATAGGCGAAAAGACTAGGGCGCGTGGTAAAAAGCGATCCCTTCTGATTGAGGATGGCGAGATTGAAATTCTCGATCGGGCCGGACGATTGACCGAAGGTGACCCACATGCCACGCGGTTTCAGGCAATCGAGCGAATGCGGGAACGTGTCCCTGCCGACCGAGTCGTAGACGACATCGACGCCCTTGCCGCCGGTAATCTCGCGGACGCGATCGGCAAAGTTCTCCTTGCCGTAATCGATGACGTGATCGTAGCCATGCGCCAATGCCAGCTCGACCTTTTCTGCGGAACCGGCGGTGCCGATGACGGTGCCGGCTCCGAGAGCCTTGGCCCACTGGCCGGCGATCAGGCCCACGCCGCCTGCGGCCGCGTGAAACAGCAAGGTCGTACCGGGACCGACCTTGAAGGTGCGGTTCAGCAGATATTCGGCCGTCATTCCCTTCAGCATCATCGATGCCGCCGTTTCGAGAGAAATATCGTCGGGCACCTTCACCAGATGGCGGGTCTCGATGTTGCGCTCGACGCTATAGGCGCCGTCGCTGCCGACATAGGCCACGCGATCACCCACGGCAAAATCGGTCACGCCGGGCCCGACTTCGGTGATCGTTCCTGCCGCTTCCTTGCCGAGCGGCAACGGAAACCGAGGCGCCTTGTAGAGACCGGAGCGGAAATAAACGTCTATGAAATTCAGGCCGATCGCGGCATGGCGAATCTGTACCTCACCGGCGCCCGGAGGCGGCAGATCCACCTCCTCCAGCTTCATGACATCGGGACCGCCATTTTCGTGGATGCGAACAACCTTGGTCTTCTTCATGACGCGCAATCCTCATTGACGCCCGAGGGACGGGAAAAACTGCAGCACGGCGCCGATACAATAAAGATAAATACCACTGATGATGAAGAGGACAACTGCCCATTGCGGCATGACGAACTGCATGAGCAGCGAATAGATGCCGAGCGCCGACCAGAAAAGGAATATGCCGAGATTGAGCGGGCGCAATCGCTTGACGCGTACGGGATGGAGGAAATTGATCGGCAGGAAGGTCAAGACGACGGAAACGCCGACGAGGACCATGGCTGTCGTGGCACTTGCGTCTATGACGAAAAGCGTGAAGATCACCATGTTCCAGACGACCGGAAAGCCGGAGAAGAAATATTCGTCCGTCTTCATGCCGGTATCGGCGTAATAGATGGCGCTGGAGACCACGATCATGCCGGCCGCGACGAACGACCATGGCTCGCCGATCATGCCGCTTTCGTAGAGCGCAAAGGCAGGCAGGAGCACATAGGTCACGTAGTCGATAATATTGTCGAGCGTATCGCCAGACCAATTCGGAAGGACCTCCTTGACCCGGACCTTGCGGGCGATCGGCCCGTCGATGCCGTCAACGAGCAGCGCCAGCCCGAGCCACCAGAACATGTCGACAAAACGATGCTCCGATGCGGCAACGACACCGAGAAAGGCGAGAAAAGATCCCGAGGCTGTCAGAATATGGACGGAGAAGGCACGAATCTCCGCATAAGGCACCCGCTTGTAATTGAAGATTTTCATCCGCCCCGTGACTCGCCTGCTTATGCGCCTGCCCCGGCAGGCGATTTTTCTCGCTAATATGCATCCTTTGGTTTGCACCGCCAGCACAAAAGCGTCGATGCCGGCACGCTAGCGCGACTTCGTGTCATTTTCACCCGTTGCGATGTTTCATCCCATGGATTTCAACAGGCTAAGCGCCTATTTTCAGAAGCAGAGGTAATTGAGGCATCGATATGAAGCAGATTGAAGTGGCCGTTATCGGCGGTGGCCTGGCCGGCATGATCACGGCGTTCGCACTCGCGCGCGGCGGAAGATCCGTCGCGCTGGTCGCCGCGCCGCATAACAAAGCCGACAGGCGAACGACGGCGCTGATGGATCAATCGATCCGCTTTCTCGAGCGCCTGACGCTGTGGGACAGCATCGCGCCCTCGGCGGCGCCCCTGACCACCATGCGCATCGTCGACGGCACTTCGCGGCTGCTGCGAGGCCCGACCGTCTCCTTCAGATCCTCCGAGATCGGCCTGGATGCCTTCGGCTACAACATTCCGAATGCGATATTGCTCGACAGTCTGGGCAAGGCCATCGACGCCGAAGGCAATGTCAGCCGCATCGACGCCACCGCCTCCGACCTCACCTTCCGCGACGATGGTGTCTCGATTGCCCTCGACAACGGTGATTCGATCGATGCCGCCTTCGTCGTTGGCGCCGACGGGCGCAACTCGATGGTGCGCGAGACGCTGGGAATCAAGGTGAAGGGCTGGTCCTATCCGCAATCGGCCATGGTGCTGAATTTTGCTCATGGCCTGCCGCATCAGAACATCTCCACGGAATTTCATACGGAAAGCGGCCCTTTCACCCAGGTTCCTCTGCCCGGCAGGCGCTCCAGCCTCGTCTGGGTGCAGAAACCCGCCGAAGCGGCGGCGAATGCCGAAAAGTCGCTCGAAGAGATCGGCAGATTGGTCGAGGAGCGGATGCAATCGATGCTCGGCGAGATTACTGTCGAGGACAGCGTGCAGGTCTGGCCGCTGTCCGGCATGACGGCCCATCGCTTCGGTAAGGGTCGCGCCGCCTTGATCGGCGAAGCCGCTCATGTCTTTCCACCGATCGGGGCCCAGGGGCTCAATCTCAGCCTGCGCGATATACTGGCCTTGTCCGAGATTCTTTGCGGGCGCACGGACCAGCCGATCCCGGCGACATCCGGCGACAGCTTCGACCGCAAGAGACGCGCGGACATCGTCAGCCGGACGGCAAGCGTCGATCTCCTCAACCGTTCGCTGCTGTCGGACTTCCTGCCTGTGCAGATGCTGCGCGCCGCTGGGCTGCATGTGCTTTCGGCCATCGCTCCGCTGCGCAATATCGTCATGCGCGAAGGCATCGAGCCCGGTGGCAGCCTGCGCAACTTTCCGTCGATCTTACCGGAAAAGCTGCGCCGGTAAGGCGCCGGATTTTATGAAGTAAAGAACGAGCGAAACCGTCACCACGGAACAGGCCGTGGTGATGAGGATGGTGGCGGATGCCCGCTCCTGCCACACGCCGTATTGCTGACCGATGACGAAGACATTCGTCGCCGTCGGCAATGCCGCCAGCAACACGGCCGCCTCGATCCATACGGGATCGAAACCGCCGACCAGTTGCAGAACGATATAGACGACGAGCGGATGCAGGATGAGCTTCGCCGGCACGATATAGCCGATCTCGACCGGAATTCGCTTCAGAGGGCGCAATGCAAGCGTAACACCCATGGAAAATAATGCACACGGTGCAGCAGCTTGCGCGAGATAATTCACAAACCGCTCGAAGGCGACCGGCTGGTTCAGCGACAGCGCAGCCGCGGCGAAGCCCAATGCGGTCGACAGGATGAAGGGGTGCAGCAGCACCTTTCGGGCGATGTCCGCGGCAAGTCGTAACGGCGAACGCCTGTCTCCACCTTCCAGCGCCATCAAGGCCGGCGCGACGATGAAATGCAGGGCGTTCTCGAAACAGACGATCAGCGCTACGGGAACGGCTGCCCTCTCGCCCAATGCCAACAGAGCAAGGCCGGGACCCATGTAGCCGATATTGCCGTAAGCGCCGGCGAAAGCCTGGATCGTGCTGTCGGCGAGTGAATTGCGGCGAAGGAAGCGGCCGACCAGAAACAGCAGCAGGAAGATCGAATAGGTCGCGGCGATATCCGTGGCGATGAAATCAACCCGCGTCAGCTGTTCGATCGGCGTCTGCGATACCAGCTTAAAAAACAGCGCTGGCAGTGCGGCGTAAATGATGAAGGTGTTCAGCCAGCCCAGCGCCTCCGCCGGCTGCCTGGTGATGCGGGCCGCAACGTAGCCGATGAGGATCAGGCCGAAGAACGGCAGCAGCAGACCGACAATGTCAGCCATGGGGTTCAGCCATCGGGCATGTTCCATTTTGCCGAGGAAAATCAGGGCGAAAGATATGCGCCCGACTTAGCCGATTTTCATCAGGATTGGAAAGGTCTGCTGAAACCAGATCGCCATGTCGCTGATATAGCCGAAGATGAAAGCCAGGCCGGTCAGCACCAGAAGTCCGCCCATGACCTTCTCGACCGTTCCCAGGTGGCGGCGGAAGCGGGAGAGAAAGCGCATGAAGGCACCGGAGAAGCCGGCGGCGATCCAGAAGGGAATGGCGAGCCCGAGCGAATAGACGGCGAGCAGCCCGGCGCCGGCGCCGACGGTTTCGCGCGAGGCGGCAATGCCAAGGATGGCGCCGAGCACCGGACCGATGCAGGGCGTCCAGCCGAAGGCGAAGGCAAGGCCCATGACATAGGCGCCCGTCAGCGTCGCCGGCTTGCCGCCGCCCTGGAACCGGGCTTCCCTCGCAAGCAGGCCGATTCGGAAAACGCCGAGGAAATTCAAACCCATGACGACAATAATGAGACCGCCGATCTTGGCGAGAACATCGAGATGCTGACGCAGCAGCAGCCCTATGGAGGATGCCCCCGCGCCCAGCGCCACGAAGACAGAGGCAAATCCGAGCGTGAAGAAGAGCGCCGACATCAGCACATTGCCGCGAGCGCCGGGCCCGGCAGCAACGGCCGCCCCGCCGCCGCGAAACTGCTCGACCGAGATTCCCGCCATATAACAGAGATAGGGCGGAACGAGCGGAAGCACGCAGGGCGAGAGAAACGAAAGTGCTCCGGCGAGCAAGGCACTCAGAAGCGAGATATCGGCAAGCGACACGATGGACTCCGGCTATGTCATTCCGGCTCCTTCCTAACGTCGCAGTAACCTGAAAGCCAATCACCTTTTCGAGCGAGCACCTTTTCCAGCAAGGCCGGGCGAAACCCCTCAAAGCTGAGGGAGACAAAAGCCACCGGTCAATACGTGAATATGAGGCGTCGCGGGCGCGACCAACGGTCGCAGAGCCGTTCGACGAACAAATTGCTTTTGCGAAAATATTGGTTCAAGCTGTTGTCGTTCGTCGAACAACGTACATTCCACCCAGTTAGTTAGCGGAGGAAAAGCCCCCATGCGAATCGCTACTATGTTCACGACTGCAGCCTTTGCCGCGCTCTTCAGCGTAAGCGCCATGGCGCAAACGGCGACCCCCAGCACAACGCCAACGACGACTCCCAGTGCGACGACGTCGACTCCTTCGACGACCACCACGACCAAGCCGAAGGCAATGAAGCCAGCTCAGACAGCCGTTTCCAAGGCATGTTCGACCCAGGCCGATGCCAAGGGCCTGCACGGAAAGGCGCGCGCCAAGTTCCGTAGCGACTGCAAGAAGAACGGCGGCAAGGCCTGACGATCGGGCTCCGCCCCACTCTGATGTCAACTTTACCGTCGAAATGGCGGTAAAGTTGATTTCTGCGGCAGGGTTGCCGCCTCTTTAGAACATAGACGGACAGACATGTTTGCGTGCGACATCGGAAAGCCGCTTGCAGGGTGAAAGATGTCCGCTTCACCGTCTTCCGCGGATTTGCCGGCCGATACAATCAACTCGGGCGCAATCGTTTTTTGTGTATTCATTCGAGGCGGGCGGATAGGCCGAGGCCTGCCGATAGAGCGCTATCTTCAGTTCCATCGAAACCGCCCGCAGCCGCAGCAACACTTTGCAACAGACGAGACAAACAGGGGAAACCTGTTAAAATTACAGCTCGTTCCTGTTTGGTCGACTCAATGGACGGAGCAGGAAATTGAAACCAGCCATAAACCCTCCCCCTTCTGACACGGGATCGCATGCGAGCTACCTTGCAGCTTGTCTCTTCGCTCTCGAGCCTTCCATCGAGAGCCTGATTGTTGCCGCCGAGAAATCGGGCTGGAGAAAGGAATATGTTCTCCTCGCGATCGTAGCAGCCGCCATGGGCGACAACGACTCCGCGTCATCGCCATCCCTGCCGATGCATTCCTGAATGGCAGACGATTAAGATAGCGCCGGAAATGAGCTATTACTAAGGACCGCGTCGGAGCGCCGCTGCCGCCCGGCCGAAAACGAAATCGGATTCGGTGGGCCTTACGGAGGTGTCAAGCGCATCGGAGGTGCCGGAACACTTGACCGTCTTGCCTTTGAGCTTTCCGGCAAACCCGGAAGCCTCCGCCGGACATCGTTGCCATCGAAGTTCCCGCATGACGTCGTCTTTGCCGGAAATCACCGTCACGGGCACGATTATGGCACATGACGCTAAAGGCGAACGGTCAATCCCGCCTCACCCGACCGCAGCAGGTCTCATTTCATGGCGCGGCAACGGCGAGCGCAGGGCTCGTCGACACGGTTTTCGAGCCAGCAATTACTTATGCGTCTTTTGGTTTGAGCTCCTTCGTCGCCGGATCGACCTTGCCTTCCGCAAGCCTGTTGCGAGGATCGGCAACGAGCGGGGCCTTGTCGTCTTCTTCCCCTACCCGATCGGCTTCATGCGCCTCGCTGTGCTGTATCTTTGCCAGCGCCTGCGTGCTTTCCCTTTCCTCGTGCGGATCATGCGATTGATCTTGGGCCAAGATGCACCTCTTCCTTGTTAGAGAGAAAAACTCGCTTGGCAAGAAAACTCGACGATCCCCGTTAGGTTCCAAACAAACGAAGATACCGACCCGCCTCATTTACCGGTCTGCGAACCTCTACGGATCCGGCGGCGGCTTCAAATGCATCAAGGTTCAAATCCGCCATAATTTTAGCGATATATCATATTACAAAAATGTCGATCAATATGAAACGGATCATGAATTCCAGCGTTTGAATTTCACTGTGATGTGAGGAACCTGATCATGACGTTGGTCGAAAAGAAGAAGCTGGCGCGGCGCGTCATGCTTGTCTTGCTGCCGATCTTCGGCGGCCTGACAGCGGTAGCTATCGTAGCTCTCTCCACGATCGCCTGAGTCGCCTGTCTCAGATGAGACCGCCGCGACCCGCCGGCAACTCCCCCGTTCGGGCCTCACGAGCAGTCGGTGCTATCGACCGAAAATGAATAATCCTTGCCCTTGAGCTGGTAAATATAGTTCGCCAGCGAGGCCTCACCGGAGCTGAACTTCGGCAGCAGAGAATCACACAGGTCGGAGAGCTGGGCAGACTTCACCAGAGGAGGGTCGAAGTCGTCGTCGTCATCATCCAGATCATAAAAATAGCTGTAGATATGATCGGCAAAGTCAATTTTCGTCAGCGTGGTCTTCTGATCGATTTTCCTGGGCAAGTCCTTGTTGGCGAAGATGACCGGATAGCGTTCCGTGAGATAGGGAATCACGAGATGCTCCGTTACCGGCGTCGTGATCGCCACGCCGATCAGGGGCAACACCTGCAGCGCGATCCCAAACCGCTGCCTGGCGGCGATCAACCCGATCAAAATCCCAAGGAAACCCAGGAAACCGCAAACGATTGCGTAGATTTCCCACACAGATAGTTCCGCCACGAACTCCATCATTCGCCCATCGTCTTTACCGGCCGTCATATTGATTGGGCTATTTTACTCCCAGATCGCCGTTCGTCACCAGCCATTTTACCGCAAATGCGATCAAATGGCCTGCGCGTCGGCAGGTCCGTTGATGGATCGCAACAAAGACCCACAAACGCCATGTCGTAAGCGGCCGAAATCGCGGCAACCAAGCATGGACTTTTTAAGCTGCGGCATGCTCTGACCAGCACAGCGCCCAATGTTCGGTCTCGTGGGACTTTCTACCTGTCCCAAAGTCCCACAAAATGCCAGTAAATCGTTGAATTTATTGGTGAGAGCGTCGGGGTTCGAACCCGAGACCTACTGATTAAAAGTCAGTTGCTCTACCGGCTGAGCTACGCTCTCCCTCTCCGCGGGCTGATCTTGCCTCGGCTGGAAGTGCGCGGAACATATGCAGACGCCCTATTGCGGTCAACCCATAAAATTGCGCTCGTAAGGGCCCAAACATGCTTTTCCTCATCTTCGGACGACGAAATACCGCCATCGAACCGGGGAAATCGCCCAGTGCCAGGGACATCGAGCATCCGACATGGCGAAAAACCGAGCTTTCGGCGCGCCAATCGATTCCTCCAGACCCGCATGGCCGTGACGATTTCCCTTGAAAATCAGGGTTGCAGGATGCGGATTGATCATTGCCTCATCCGCAATAGTTGGGGCACGAATCGTTTTTGGTGTATATCAACATCTGTGAACAACCCACCGAGTCTCAGGAGGACCTTATGGAAGTCGGTTGGATTGCAGCAATTATCATCGGTGGCCTTGCCGGCTGGTTCGCTGAAATGATCATGAAGAGCAATACCGGCATATTCATGAACATCGTTCTCGGCATTGTCGGCGCAATCGTTGCTAGTTGGCTGTTCAGGCAGGTCGGCTTTACGCTGCCTTTCAACAGCCCATTGATCAACTATCTGATCACGGGTTTCATCGGCGCCTGCATCCTGATTTTCGTTGGTCGATTGATCAGGCGTTAGCGGCGGACGTTTCGAAATACACTCCCGAATCGGGAAGAGAAAAAGGGGAAGGCGGAACAAACGCCTTCCCCTTTTTCGTCGCATGGACCTTGCGCGAGATGCGCCTGAAGCATGCCCTGCAAAGCGAGGTGGTTTGACGGCTGCGCCTTACGGAAAGCCGCCGGCTGAGACGGAAGAAAGAGAATCCGAAAGATTGCGATGCGCTTTAAGGCCTTTCCAATGCCGACCTCGGCGCTATCTACCAAAGAGGAACCGAAAGGAGGTTGAAAACATGACGGAAAACGCCAATCGGACAACCACCCGCAAAGTCATCCGTGGCCGGCCTTACAGCATTGCCGAATTCGCGCGGAAATATCGCCTCGACGACACGGAGGCCAGGCGCCTCTTCAATAAGTTCGGACCGTCATCGACGGAGCTGGACCTGCTCATGGCCGCCAAGCGAAGACCGCCGAGCCTTTCGACAGCCATCCGCCAATAATATCAGGCTCTTTCAGCCACGAGTGCGAACGAGCATCGGGATCGCCGTCTATTGGGCCGGGCTGAACGAGCCTCCTGATATATCACAATCGATTGCTTTCGCCGACGCCAGATGACAGTCTATGTCATCCATGCACAAGCCGGACACAGCCTCGAATGCAAAATTCGCTTAGCCACCTTGCCTATTTGGCGCTCGAGTACCTGATCGTGACACTCGAGCTCAAACCCGGCGCGCTGGTGACCGAAAAGCAGCTGATTGAAATGGCAGGGCATGGGCGAACCCCGGTGCGCGAGGCAATCCAGAAACTTGCCTGGCAGGGCTTGATTCACGTCCGGCCTCGCGTCGGCCTCCAGATTGCGGAGATCCGGCCCGAGGATCATCAATATGTCATGCAGGTCAGGCGCGAACTGGAGCCGATCGCGGCCGCGCTCGCCGCCATCCATGCCGATCCGCAGCAGCGCGAGCAGTTGCAGGAATGCGCGCAGCTTATGACGACGTGTGCCGATGCCGGCGATCTGCCCGGCTTTTTCGCCGCCGACAAGGCATTCGATGAGATCCTCGAAGCCGCCTGCCCCAACAATTTCATCACGGCCGCACTCGGGCCGGTGCAGACCCATGCGCGCAGGCTCTGGTATTCCACCGGAACCCATGAACGGATGGACCGCGCGATCGCAATGCATGTGCAGGCTATAGAAGCGATTTTAGACGGCGATGCGAACCACGCTCGGGCAGCGATGGCATCGCTTATCGATTATCTCAGCAGCCCATGAAAAAGGCGGCTTCGCCGCCGAAACCGCCTTGCCCTTTGCCTCTGGAACTCATCGAGAGCGTTTCCGCTTTCATCTGATCGCGAAAACGTCCTATCCTTTTGTTCTCATGCAACTCCGAACGGGAAACCGCTGCGCACTTTTCCTGGAATTGTTCTAGCCGACGAAAGCGCGTTCGATGACGAACTCGGCGGGCTTGTTGTTTGCACCTTCATTCAGGCCGGCCTTTTCAAGCAGCCCCTTGGTGTCCTTGAGCATGGCGGAAGAACCGCAGATCATGCCGCGATCGATGGCGGGATCAAGCGCAGGTACGCCGAGATCGCTGAAGAGCTTGCCGTTTTCGATGAGATCGGTAATGCGGCCCGTGAAGGGAAACTCCTCGCGCGTCACCGTCGCATAGTGGCGCAACTTGTCGCCGACGACCTCGCTCAGAATTTCGTCGCTGCGAATTTCCTCGACGAGATCGAAGCCATACTTCAATTCGGCGACATCGCGCGTGGTATGGGTGAGGATGACTTCCTCGTACTTCTCATAGGTTTCCGGATCGCGGATCAGGCTCGCGAAAGGCGCAATCCCGGTGCCGGTCGAGAACATGTACAGACGCCTGCCCGGCGTCAGCGCATCCAGGACCAAGGTCCCGGTCGGCTTCTTGCGCATCAGCACTTCATCGCCGGGCTTGATGTTCTGCAGATGCGAGGTCAGCGGACCGTCCGGCACCTTGATGGAAAAGAACTCGAGCTCGTCGGCCCAAGCGGGGCTCGCGATCGAATAGGCGCGGTAGAGCGGCTTGCCATCGACCATCAGGCCGATCATGGCGAACTCGCCGGAGCGGAAGCGGAAGCCTTGCGGCCTGGTCATGGTGAAGCGAAAGAGCCGGTCGGTATAATGCGTGACGCTCAGCACCTTCTCGGCGAAAACACCGGCTGGGACTGCTGAAGCAAACTCATCTGATTTGGCGGGGGCGTTCATTCTGTTTCGGATCCCGTATTAATCTTGCACGTCTTTCCTGGCAGGCTCATTGCGCGATGCTGATATTATAATATAGCCGGTTTTGAAAGGCATTCCATTTCGTCCGGCTGCTTAAGACTGAAATATGTATTTTTCAGTCAAGATTCCAGATCGCCAACGTTCCGCGTATCGGCAGGCTTTATTACGGCAATCCGTCATTATGGAATTGCCGCAATCCAAATCCGCCGAAGTCAGGCCGATCTTGCCGGCAGCCGACGCCAGCTATAGGCCTGCCCGGCTTCCGCGCGACGCGCAGCCGGCTGATAGTAATGCGGAATGCCCGGCAGCCGGTTTTCCGACAATCTCCTCAATGCCGTCTCATTGGTAACGGCGAAACTATCGATGCCGACGCGCAGCATCAACGGAACCTGGTCGATCAGCACATCACCGACGGCGCGCAGCTCCTTTGCGTAGCCGAGACGCTCGCGCAGCAGCGAGGCATGGCTGAAAGCGCGACCGTCGCTGAAGGCCGGAAAGGCAACGGCCACGATATCGAGACGATCGAGATAGGGCTGCAGCCGTGTCACGTCGTCCGCCGGCTTGACGATGACGCCGAGGCCGGCCTCGTTGCTTTCTTCTGCCTTTGCGATCAGTGCATCGAGGCCGAGCAGAGGCTTCTGCGTCTCGGTCGCCTTGACCTCGTCGGTCTCGACGATCCACGGATCGTTTTCCACGAAGCCGGTTTCCCGCCAGATCTTGGTCATGTTCAATCTCCTTACGCTGCTTCGGCTGCGGTCGAGGACGAACCGTAGAGCGCATTCTTGAAAGGCTGCGGTCCGACGCGGCGATAAGCGGCGAGGAAGGTTTCGGAAGGATCAAGACGAAGGCCGAGGTAGGTATCGACAATTGTCTCGATGGCATCGGTCACTTTGTCGGGTTCGAAACCGCGGCCGATGATCTCGCCGATCGAGGTGTTCTCGTCGCCAGAGCCGCCGAGCGTGATCTGATAGAGTTCCGCGCCCTTCTTCTCGACGCCAAGCAGGCCGATATGACCGACATGGTGATGGCCGCAGGCATTGATGCAACCGGAAATCTTGATCTTCAATTCACCGATTTCGGCCTGACGCTCGGCCGAGCCGAAGCGCCGCGAAATCTCCTGTGCGACGGGGATCGAGCGTGCATTGGCAAGCGCGCAATAGTCGAGACCGGGACAGGCGATGATATCGGTGATCAGACCAGCATTCGCCGTTTCCAGGCCAGCGGCGACAAGGCCGCGATAGACGGCTTCAAGATCGGCGAGCGCCACATGCGGCAGGATGAGGTTCTGCTCATGGCTGACGCGGATTTCATCGAAAGCATATTCCTCTGCGATATCGGCCACGGCTTCCATCTGCGCATCGGAGGCATCGCCGGGGATACCGCCGATCGGCTTCAGCGAAATCGTCACCATGCCGTAGTCGGGATTCTTGTGCGGCTGCACGTTTTGCTGCACCCAGCGCGCGAAGGCCGGATCGGCTTTCTTCCAGCGCGCCAGGCTTTCCCAGCCCTCGGCGCGTTCCGGCAGCGCCGGCGGCGCGAAATAGGCCGAAATCGCCTGGACGTCGGCTTCCGGCAGCTTCAGTTCGGTGTCTCTCAGCTTGTCGAATTCGACTTCGACCTGACGCGCCAGTTCCTCGGCGCCGGTTTCATGCACGAGGATCTTGATGCGTGCCTTGTACTTGTTGTCGCGGCGGCCATGCAGATTGTAAACGCGCATGATGGCGGTGACGTAGGACAGAAGATCCTCTTCCGGAAGGAAGTCGCGGATCAGCTTCGCAACCAGCGGCGTGCGGCCCTGCCCGCCCCCGACATAAACGGCAAAGCCGATCTCGCCCTTGTCGTTCTTCTTCAGATGCAGGCCGATATCGTGCACCTGGATCGCGGCGCGGTCGCGTTCGGCGCCGGTGACGGCAATCTTGAACTTGCGCGGCAGGAACGAGAATTCCGGATGAACGGACGACCATTGCCGCAGAATTTCGGCATAGGGCCTGGGATCGGCGACTTCGTCCGCCGCCGCACCGGCAAAATGATCGGCCGTCACGTTGCGAATGCAGTTGCCCGAGGTCTGAATGGCATGCATCTCGACGGAAGCGAGATCGGAGAGCGCATCGGGCATCTCGGACAGCTTCGGCCAGTTGAACTGCAGGTTCTGCCGGGTCGTGAAATGACCATAGCCGCGATCGTAGGTGCGGGCGACGTGCGCGAGCATGCGCATCTGGCGCGAGCTCAACGTACCGTAGGGAATGGCGATGCGCAGCATGTAGGCGTGCAGCTGCAGGTAAACGCCATTCATCAGGCGCAGCGGCTTGAAGGCATCTTCCGAAAGCTCGCCCGAGAGGCGCCGCTCCACCTGATCGCGGAACTGGGCAACCCGCTCCGCGACAAAGGCGTGGTCGAATTCATCGTAACGATACATGATTTCCTCGGGACTTCTCAGACTGCAATAAAATCGGGATCGGCCGCGGCGTAGCCGGGCGCATATTCCATGGTGGGGCCTTCGGCGCGGATGCGCTCGCGCAGGCGCAGCGGCCAGAGCTTGCCGTCGGTTTCCTGAACATCGATCAGGTTGACGTCGACAACCTTGTTGTCGGCATAGGCTTGCTTGCCGATCGCTTCCAGCGCAGCTTCCGCTTCGGCATGGCGAGCGACCAGCGCCTCCTGCAGCGATGTCGTCCACTCACCATTTGCGTTCAGCCAAACGGCGACGCCATCGGTGAGCCGGTTTGCGGTCAGAACCTTGTCGACCATAAATCAGCTCCTTGCATAGTCTTGAGCAACGGTCTCGCGACGGACCAGCGGCTCGGATTGTTCGAAATTCGCCCCGGCGACGGCATCGCCGATAATGACCATGACCGGCCCGCTCAATTCATCGCGGCGCTCAAGATCGGGCAAATCCTTCATGATGCCGTGCATCAGGCGGCGGTCGCGGCGGCTCGCGTTCTCGATAACCGCAACGGTCGTTTCGGGAGGCACGCCGGCCTGCATCAGGCGACCGGCAACGGAAGCGGCGACCGTACGGCCCATATAGACGGCAATCGTCGCGCCCGATACGGCAAGGCTCGCCCAATCGGGCAGCACATCGCCGGTCAGATCATGACCCGTCGTGAAGACCAGCGACGAGGCAACGCCGCGCAGCGTCAGCGGCAGCTCGAAATCGGCGGCCGCGGCAAAGGCGGAGGTGATTCCGGGGACGATCTCATAGCCGATACCCGCAGCACGCAGGGCGGCCATTTCCTCGCCGGCACGACCATAGACCAACGGATCGCCCGACTTCAGGCGCACCACGCGCTTGCCTTCACGGCCAAGCTGCACCAGCAGATCGTTGATCTCTTCCTGCGATTTGCTATGGCAACCCTTGCGCTTGCCGACCGACAGGCGCTCGGCGTCGCGCCGACCCATATCCACAATCGCCTGCGGCACCAGAGCGTCATAGACGATGACATCGGCTTCCATCATCACGCGCTGCGCCCGCAACGTCAGAAGGTCCTCCGCGCCCGGACCCGCGCCGACCAGCCAGATGCGGCCTTCGACTTTGCGCGATGACCGCAGCAGATCGTCAGCCGCCCGTTCGGCCTGCCGGAGTTGACCGGCATTGACGGCATCGGCGACAGGACCGGAAAAGAAGCGCCGCCAGAACACGCGACGAGCGACACCACGCGGCACCAGGCGCTCTACCGGCTTGCGATAGCGCGTTGCTAGGTTCGCCAGTTTGCCGAGCGACGGCGACAGCATCTGGTCGATCTGCGCGCGGATCATCTGCGCCAGCACAGGCCCTGCACCCTCGGTGCCGATGGCAACGGCGACCGGCGCGCGATTGACGAGCGCCGGCGTGTAGAAATCGCAATAATCGGGCTGATCGACGGCATTCGCCGGAATTTTCGCGGCGCGCGCTGCATCGACGATGGCGCGATCCGCCTCGGCATCGCCGGTAGCGGCAAAGACCAGCGTCGCCCCTTCCACCTGCCGGGGCGAAAAGACGCCACGCACGGTTTCGATGCGGTTGGAGATGAGGAAGGCGTGATAATCAGCCTCGGGCGCCTGCACATAGGCAACGATGCTCGCCTGCGTGTTCATGAGCAGCCGCGCCTTGGCAAAGGCTTCGTCGCCATTGCCGAAGACAGCCGCCACCCGTCCTTCTACGCGAAAGAAGGCGGGAAATACCGAAAGCTGTTCAGTCCTGGGAGGCATCATCATTCCACTTCGAGATTTGCCGAATATCGCCTTTGCGGCCAGCAGATAGAAGAAACAGAAATTCTAATGCCCCGGCGCAGGCGTATTCTTTTGCTCGACATGGCAGGGATTTGAGCAAAACTCACCAGACGAGAAGATGACGATAAATATAGGAAATTTATAGACTATTTTGATTGACCTTAATCCGCGGCGGTTTTATTGCCTGTGACAAACCCGGATCGCATGTCGTTTGCGCATTCCGGTGCCGGAGCAATCCGGCTAGACTGAAGTCGGAAATCTGGAGCAAGCCCTTGTCGGACAACAGCATTGCAGCCCGCCTTCTCGACGTCGTGGAACACGACATCCTGCCTCTGACGCGCAAGGGCGTTGCCGCCGGCAACAAGGTCTTCGGCGCCGCCATTCTGCGCAAGTCCGATCTTTCGCTCGTCATCGCCGAAACGAACAACGAGCTGGAAAACCCGCTCTGGCATGGCGAAGTTCACGCGCTCAAGCGCTTCTACGAACTTGGCGAGAAGCCCGCCACCAAGGATCTGATTTTCCTGTCGACCCATGAGCCCTGCACCATGTGCATGTCGGCAATCACCTGGGCCGGTTTCGACAATTACTACTACTTCTTCAGCCATGAGGATTCGCGGGATGCTTTCGCGATCCCGCACGATCTCAAGATTCTGAAGGAAGTCTTCGGTCTGGAGCCGGGCGGCTATCGGCGGCAAAATGCCTTCTGGAAGAGCTTTGCCATCGCCGACCTCGTGGAAACGGAAGCCGATCCGAGCAAAGGCGCGTTGAAGGAACAGACGGCACGCATCAAGCAAGCCTATGCCGGACTGTCCGACAACTACCAGGCATCCAAGAGCGGCAACGACATCCCACTGAATTGATTCCAGCAAGACCCGAGGCAACGATGGAAGCATCGCGAGACATAAACGGCCTGATCGACATCATGGCGGCGCTGCGCAACCCCGAGAGCGGCTGCCCTTGGGACATCGTCCAGACCTTCGAAACCATCAAGCCCTATACGATCGAGGAAGCTTACGAAGTCGCGGACGCGATCGAGCGCCGGGACACGGACGATCTGTGCGACGAGCTTGGCGATCTCCTGCTGCAGGTCGTATTCCATGCGCGAATCGCCGAGGAGGCCGGCGCGTTTTCCTTCGGCGATGTGGTGCATGCGATCAGCCGTAAAATGATCCGCCGCCATCCGCATGTCTTTGCCGTTTCCGATGCAAAGACCGAGGATGCGGTGACGCTGCAATGGGATCGGATCAAGGCCGAGGAGAAACGCGAGCGCGCAGAGCGCCGCGCCAAGAGCGGCTTGACCGAGGATTTCAAGGATGGGTTCCTTGGTTCGGTGCAACGGACATTCCCTGCCCTGACGGAAGCGTTGAAATTGCAGGAGCGGGCCGCCAAGGTCGGCTTCGACTGGTCGGCACCCGAGCCGATCCTCGACAAGATCGAGGAAGAGATCGGCGAATTGCGGTCGGCGCTCGCCAGCGGCGACCGGGCCAAGGTGAGCGACGAGCTGGGGGACCTGATCTTTGCGGTGGTCAATATCGGCCGCCATGTGAAGACCGATCCGGAGCAGGCCCTGCGCGGCACGAACACGAAGTTTCGCCGCCGCTTCCATCACATAGAAACGACGCTCGATGCCAATGGAGAGACGCTGGAAGGCGCTTCACTGGAACGCATGGAAGAAATCTGGCAGGCGGCGAAAGCCATCGAGCGGCAGCTGGCAGGCGTGAAAACAGCCTGAGACGCGCGACAATTCAGATTCGCGTTGAACGCTTCGGATCTTTGCTCTCCGGCATGCCTTGCGCGCGGAACGGCTGCCCGCTGCCGCGCGACATACCCCGAGTGCGCCCGGAGCGGTCCCGCGTTTCATGGAATGGCTGAGCCGCTCCAGTTCTCTGTTTTTACGCAATTCCGGATGGAAAGCACTGCGCAATTTTCCGGGAGTTACCCTATTCCCAGTCCTCGCGCTGCGGCTTGGGGCCATTGCCCATGCGTCGCTCCAGTTCAGCCGCCTCGGTCTCGGTCAGGCGCACGTCGAGCGTCACCGTGCCGTCCTCGTTATCCTCGCGATTGTCGACGATGGCATGGTTATAGAGCCAGGGCAACAACGCCAGCTTTTCGACCGGAAGCGTAATCGTCGTTTCCGTCAGCACGCCCGAGAGACGGCGGCTGATCTCCGCCATCAGGCGATCGACGCCCTCGCCGCTTCTGGCGGAGACGGCAATGACGTTCTCCGTATTCGAAGCCTTCTGCACGATGGCATCGTGCGCTTCCGGCTCCAGGCGGTCGATCTTGTTCCAGACCTCGAGAATGCGTTCCGCACTTTCCGCCTCGCCGATGCCGAGATCGCCGAGAATACGAAGGACATCGGCACTCTGGGCCTGATTGTCATCGTCGGACAGATCGCGCACATGCAGGATGAGGTCGGCTTCCAGAACCTCTTCCAGAGTCGCGCGGAACGCAGCCACCAGATGCGTCGGCAGGTCGGAGATGAAACCGACCGTATCGGACAGAATCACCGTGCGGCCATGCGGCAGCTTCATTCGGCGCAGCGTGGGATCGAGCGTCGCAAAGAGCATGTCTTCCGCCAGAACGCCGGCGCCGGTGATACGATTGAACAGTGTCGACTTGCCGGCATTGGTATAGCCGACCAGCGCCACGATCGGATGCGGCACCTTCCTGCGCTTGGCACGATGAAGCTGGCGGGTGCGAACCACCTGCTCCAGCTCGCGCTCCAGACGGACAATCCGCTCCTGCAGCAGACGACGGTCGGCTTCGATCTGGGTTTCGCCCGGACCGCCCATGAAGCCGGCGCCGCCGCGCTGGCGTTCAAGGTGGGTCCAGCTTCGAACCAGCCGGCCCTTCTGATAGTTCAGATGCGCAAGCTCGACCTGCAACGTGCCTTCCTTTGTGGAGGCGCGGCGGCCGAAGATCTCAAGGATCAGGCCGGTACGGTCGATGACCTTGGCATTCCATGCCTTTTCGAGATTGCGCTGCTGGACCGGCGTCAGCGGATGGTCAACGATGACAAGCCCGGCATTGAATTCGTCGAGCAGCGCGAGGATTTCCTCGATCTTGCCAGTGCCCAGCAGCGTTGCCGGCCGCGGATCGTTGATCGGAACGATGGAGCCGTTCACGACGTCAAGATCGATGGCAAGCGCAAGCCCCTTGGCCTCTTCCAAGCGGCTTTCGGGCGGGCGCGAGACGGAGATGGCGCTGTCGGCCTGAGCGGCACGCGCCGCGCGTGCCTGCTTCAGCACGGGCACGACCACGACAGCGCGCATGTCATCCCGGTGCTTTACGGACTCCGGAATGAGGGAATCGTTTTTGGTATCGCGTGTCGTGATAATAGAAAATCCCGGTTAGGATGCGGCTTCTTCGCTCTCGAACATCTGCATCGGCTGACCCGGCATGATCGTTGAGATCGCATGCTTGTAGACGAGCTGCGAATGACCATCGCGGCGGAGCAGGACGCAGAAATTGTCGAACGAAGTCACAACTCCCGTAAGCTTCACGCCGTTAATCAAGAAAATTGTCAGGGAAATCTTTTGCTTGCGAACAGTATTGAGAAACAAGTCCTGCAAGTTCTGAGAACGTTCCGCCATCGCGCCGCTTCTTTCTTTTTTGCCGACCAAGGTCGGTGGAATGTCATGATATATAAAGGTCCCGGACAGGAGATACCCTCACTCTCTCCTCCCAGCGAATGTTGGTATCAAATCGCAGTCTTTTCCGCAACGTCGAAAAAGGCTTCTCGAATTTTCTGTGACATGCTGCCCGGATGACCGTTGGCAATCGCCTCTCCGTCGATGGAAACGACCGGAAAACATATACTTGTCGCCGCCGTGATAAAGACTTCCCGGGCCGCCATCATCTCCTCCACGGAGAAGAATCGCTCCACGATCGTCACTCCGAGCTTTGCGGCGACGTCCAGCAGGGTCGTGCGCGTGATGCCGCGCAGGATGCCATGCTCGGCCGGTCGAGTGACGAGATTGCCATCGTGATCGACGATCCAGACGTTGGTGGCAGCTCCTTCCTTCACCATGCGGTTGTGATCGATATAGATCGCCTCCTGCGCGCCGGCCTCCTTGGCCTGCTGGCGAGCCATCGCATTCGGAAGCAGGCCGACGGACTTGATATCCACACGGTCCCAGCGATTGTCGCGAACGGTGATTGCCTTGATACCCTCGGCATTTTTCCTGGCGATCGCGGATTGATCGGTGCTCTTGGCGGTCACGACGATCGAGGACGGCGTACCGGCCGGCGGAAAGACGTGGTCGCGCCGGGCGACGCCGCGCGTCACCTGCAGGTAGAACAGACCGTTTCTGACGTGATTTCGGCGCAGCGTCTCGCGAATCACCAGGATCAGCGCCGGACGCGTCATCGGCCAGGCGATGCGCAGTTCGCTCAGCGAGCGGTCGAGACGATCGAGATGGCGCGTCAGATCGACGATGACGCCACGACGAACCTCGCAGACTTCATAGACACCATCGGCGAACTGATAGCCGCGATCCTCGACATGCACCATGGCATCGCTGTGTCGCACATAGCGGCCATTCACATAAGCTATTCTCGGCATGCGAGCCCCTGATCCGAATTCCGTAATATCGAAGGCCGGGCGGCCGCTCAGACGCCCAGCGACTTCAGCTTGCGATGCAGCGCCGAACGCTCCATGCCGACAAATTCCGCCGTACGCGAGATATTGCCGCCGAAGCGGTTGATCTGCGCGATGAGGTAATCACGCTCGAACATTTCGCGGGCCTCGCGCAGAGGCAGCGTCATGATGTGATAATCGTTCTTGGCGGAAACCTTCGGCAGCATGTCGCCAAGGTCGGTCGGCAGCATTTCCGCGGTGATCGGCGTATCGGCGCCATCGGAACGCGCAAGAATCATCAGACGTTCGATGTTGTTGCGCAGCTGGCGGATATTACCCGGCCAGTCATGCGCCTGCAGCACGGCCATGGCATCATCGCCGATCCGGCGCGGACGGATGCCCGCCTGCTCGGAAATCTGGCGCATCAGCTGATCGACGAGGAATGGGATATCCTCCCGGCGCTCGGCAAGAGCGGGAACGCGCACCGGCACGACGGCCAGGCGATGATAGAGGTCTTCGCGGAACAGGCCCTCGGCGATGCGGCTCTCGAGATTATAGGCCGTGGAAGAAATGATGCGCACGTCCACCTTGACGCGCTTGGAGCCGCCGACGCGTTCGAACTGCTGATCGACGAGCACGCGCAGGATCTTGTTCTGCGTCTCGCGCGGCATTTCACCGACCTCGTCGAGATAGAGGATGCCGCGATGGGCCTCTTCCAGAGCGCCGATCTTGCGCGCCTGCCCCGGCGAGCCCTCGGTGCCGAACAGGGCGATTTCCATGCGCTCAGGCGTGATCGTCGCGGCATTCAACGCCACGAAAGGACCATTGGCGCGGGTCGACTTCTTGTGGATCATGCGAGCCACGAGTTCCTTGCCGGAGCCGGATGGGCCGAAGATCATGACGCGGCTGTTGGTCGGCGACACCTTGTCGATGGTCTGTCGCAGCTGCGAAACGGCAACGGAAGTTCCGATCAGCTCGACGGCATCGCCCGTGCGGCGCTTCAACTCGGAAACCTCGCGCTTCAGCTTGGAATTCTCCAGCGCACGCTCGGCGATCAGGATCAGGCGATCCGCCTTGAACGGTTTCTCGATGAAATCGAAAGCGCCGCGCTTGATGGCGGACACGGCGGTCTCGATATTGCCATGGCCGGAAATCATGACGACGGGCAGATCGGGATGGCGTGCCTTGATCTCGTCCAGCAGCGCCAAACCGTCGAGCTTACTGCCCTGCATCCAGATATCGAGGAAGATCAGCCGCGGCGCGCGATCGGAAATCGCCGCCAGCGCGCTGTCGCTGTCATGCGCCGTGCGCGTTTCGTGACCCTCGTCCGAAAGAATTCCCGAAACGATTTCGCGAATGTCTTCCTCGTCGTCGACTACGAGAATATCAGATGCCATAGACACTTTCCTTGTCACTTGCTGTCTGGGCGACGGCGGCCTGCTCACGGCGCGGCAGATGCACGCGGATCATGGCTCCCCTGCCCTGGTCGAAATCGGCGGGAGCATCGTGAAGTTCGATCTGTCCGCCATGGTCTTCAATGATCTTCTTGACGATGGCGAGCCCCAGGCCCGTCCCTTTCTCGCGCATTGTCATATAGGGTTCGAGAATGCTGTGCCGGTTCTCCACCGGCAGGCCGCGGCCATTGTCGATGACATCAACGGTGAAGCGGTCGCGATCCGGGTCCAGCGATGAGCGAACCAGAACCTTCGGCTGCTCGCGGGCCTGATCGCTCGGAACGGCCTCGATCGCCTCCACAGCATTCTTGATGAGATTGCCGAACGCCTGGCCGAGCATGCGGGCATCGAACATGCCCTCCAGCCGCTCGTCTCCAAGGTCACGCTCGAATTTGACATGGTTGTTGCCCATCTCGCGCAGGAACACAGCATCGCGCAGGATATCGCGCAGGTCGCTCGGCTCCATGGTCGGCTTGGGCATGCGGGCGAAGGACGAGAACTCGTCCACCATGCGGCCAATATCGCCCACCTGACGGATAATGGTATCGGTGCATTGATCGAAGACCGGCCGGTCCGCATCGGCGATGTTCTTGCCAAAACGGCGGCGGATTCGCTCGGCGGAAAGCTGGATCGGCGTCAGCGGGTTCTTGATTTCGTGCGCGATGCGACGCGCGACATCGGCCCAGGCGGTCGAGCGCTGCGCGATGACCAGATCGGTGATGTCGTCGAGCGTAATCACATAGGATTCGTTGGCATCGCGCGATTCCTCCCGCGTCACCTGGACGCTGAGCGTTCGTACCGTTCCGCCGCGAACGAGGCTGATCTGCTTGCGGAAATCGCTGCGATGGCGCGTCGTTGCCTCGGTCACGACCTGATCGACCTCAGGCGCGATTTCCGCCAGGTTCTTGCCGATAAGCTCATCGCTCTTCAAGCTCAGCAGTTCTTCGGCAGATGTGTTGACGATGGTGATGCGCCGATCGTTCTCGACGCCGATCACCGCCGCCGTCACACCCGACAGCACGGCCTCGATGAAGCGGCGGCGGTCGTCGACCTCATCCTTCGCCTCGAGGATTTCATCGCGCTGGGTGCGGATTTCCGAGATCATCTTGTTGAAGGTACGCGACAGGCTGCCGACATCGCCATCGGCCGAACGCACGGGAACCAGCACGTTCATATTGCCCGAGGCGACATTGTCCGCGGCGCTGATGAGGAGACGGATCGGCCGGACGATACGGTCGGCGATCGCGATGGCGGTCCAGATCGCCGCCAGCAACACGATGAGGGCAAAGCCGATGTAGAGAACGGCAAAGGCGATCTGCAGCGACATGCGCCCCTCCTCCATCGCCTTGTACTCGACGGTGTTGTCCTCCACCATGCGCATGGCGTTCATGACGCGCGGGTCGACCGCGCGCACCGTGTAAAGGAACGAACCGGGAATTTCATCGAGCTTGATGACCGCACCGACGAGATTGGTCACACCGGGCGGGATAAGCGTCGGCTGGCCGTTGGCCGAGGAATCGAGCGCATCTTTCGGAATGGCCGGCAGCGGCCGCTCGGTCTTGATGTCAGCCTGGACGATGGCACTGCCGTCGCGGCGCACGAGGAAGGCGCCCAGCAAGCCGCGGCCCCGAGCCTGACGGGTCATCAGATCGGCAAATCCGGTACGATCGAGATTGAAGAGCGAGCGATTGCGCTCCAGATCGTTTGCCATCGAGACCGTCTGGCCCTGCAGATAGCTGGCATTCTCCATGAGATAGGCCTGGGCAACGTTCTGCGAGGAGCTGATGATCTGCTGCGTCCGCACCCCGAACCACCGGTCGAGGCCGACATTGAGCGTCAGGCTGGCAACGATGGCGACGAGAATGGCCGGCGTAATGGCCACGATCGAAAACAGAACGACGATACGGATATGCAGGCGCGCCGCGGCGCGGCCGCGGCTGCGCGCCTTCACAAGCCGGCCAACCTCGCGGGCGATCAGCGCAATCAGTCCCAGTACGAACAGGCCGTTGATCACGACCGAGGTGAAGACCACGGAGGATGTCGGCGCTACCGGCGTCAGCCCGAGAAGCATCAGCAGGGTCGCGATGGCGCACAACAGCGCGCCGCCGGCCAGGATCAAGCCAGGCAGTGCAAAGGAAGCACGACGGTCCGTCACCTTGACCACCGCCTCGTCGCTCGCCGCCGGCGACACCGCGTCCTGCATCATTCCCATCATCTCCACGCCCGAGCGACGGTCGGCGCCCTGGTCAAATCGCACGGCCATGGTTTGGCACCAGCGCGAGCAACAGGCAAAGGCGGGAACTGTCGTCCGGTTTCGCACAGAAGCGAAACCACTACTTCAAATCATCTTTGCAATAGACTGAAAAATCAGACGAACTCTCATTCATACGAGAGTGGGTCAGACGAATCGCCACCGCAAAAACGACGAATCTGCTGCGTGACCTTTAAGCAACGCATTGTGGCGAAAATGCAACGCATCGGATTGCGTTGTCAAGCCGTGCGGGAGCTTCTGTATACGGAAACACCCAGTTCTCTGATCTTTTTGCGCAGCGTATTGCGGTTGAGGCCCAGAAGATCGGCCGCCTTGATCTGATTGCCGCGCGTGGCGGTCAACGCGGCGAGAATCAGCGGGTACTCCATTTCCGTCAGCACGCGATCATAAAGACCCGGGGGCGGGAGATTGTCGCCGAAGCCGGCAAAATAGGTCCGCATATTTTCCTCGACGGCCTGGGCTATCGTCATCGTGCCGGTGCGTACGGGACCTTTCTCGATCGGGCTGTCGGGCACATCGGCCCGCAGTTCCGCGTCGATGATCTCCTTGGTGATGACATCCTGCGGATAGAGCGCCATCAGCCGGCGGATCAGATTTTCCAGCTCTCGGACGTTGCCGGGCCAGGGATAGGCCTTCATCAGCTCGAGCGCCTCCTGGTCGAAGCGCTTGGAGCCAAGGCCCTCCTTCTCCGCCTGCTGTATGAAGTGGCGCACGAGATCGGGAATGTCCTCGGCGCGGTCACGCAGCGGCGGCAGGCGCAGCGGCACGACATTGAGACGGTAATAAAGATCCTCGCGGAACAGGCCCTGGTTGATCGCCTGCTTCAGGTCCTTGTTGGTGGCGGCGACGATGCGGACATCGGTGCGGATCGGCGTGCGGCCGCCGACGGTCGTGTACTCGCCCTGCTGCAGCACGCGCAACAGGCGGGTCTGCGCATCCATCGGCATGTCGCCGATTTCATCGAGAAACAGGGTACCGCCCTCGGCCTGCTCGAAGCGGCCGGTCGAGCGGGTCTGCGCGCCGGTGAAAGCGCCTTTCTCATGGCCGAACAACTCGGATTCGATCAGATCACGCGGGATCGCCGCCATGTTGATCGCCACGAAAGGGCCGTTGCGGCGCTTGCCGTAATCATGCAGGGCGCGTGCGACCAGTTCCTTGCCGGTGCCGGATTCGCCGGTAATCATCAGCGTGAGATCGGTCTGCATCAGGCGCGCGAGCACACGATAGATTTCCTGCATCGCGGCGGAACGGCCGACAAGCGGCATGCCGTCCTGCATGTCGTCATCGATCTTCGCCGGCTTGCGCTTCGGCTCGGACAATGCCCTGCCGACGATCGCGATCAATTCCGTCAGGTCGAACGGCTTCGGCAGATAATCGTAAGCGCCCTTCTCGGATGCCTTGATCGCCGTCATGAAGGTATTCTGCGCGCTCATGACGAGGACAGGCAGATCCGGCCGTGCCTTCTTGATGCGCGGCAGCAGGTCGAATGCGTTTTCGTCGGGCATGACGACATCGGTTACGACGAGGTCGCCCTCGCCGGCGGAGACCCAGCGCCAGAGCGTGGCGGCGTTGGACGTAATGCGCACATCGTAACCCGCTCGGCTCAGTGCCTGGTTGAGCACGGTACGGATGGCCGCATCGTCATCGGCGACAAGGATCGTGGCTGTCATCGAGTAGTCCCTGTAGAGTTCGGAAGGGGGGCATCGTCTAGGGTGATGCCTTTGGAGGCTGGCATCAGAACGCGGAAAGTGGTGCGATGGTTCTGGCTGTCGCATTCGACGATACCGCCGTGATCGCCGATGATCTTGGCGACCAGCGCAAGGCCGAGGCCGGTTCCATTCGTCTTCGTGGTGATGAAAGGATCGAACAGATGCGGCACCAGATCGGACGGCACGCCGGGACCATTGTCGATGACGCAAAATTCCAGCGGCAAGGAGATTTTCTCGCGGGTGCCGGCAACAGAAAGCCGGATGCCCGGGCGATAGGCCGTCGTCAGCATGATTTCGCCGTCCTGCCGGTCTCCGACCGCTTCGGCAGCATTCTTCACCAGATTGAGGAAAACCTGAATGAGCTGGTCCCGGTTTGCGAAAACCGCCGGAAGCGACGGATCATAGTTCTCGGAAATCTTGATGTTGCGGGCAAAGCCGGCCTTGGCGATGGCTTTTACATGATCGAGGACGGAATGAATATTGACCGGGACACGATCGACCGGACGCTCGTCGGAAAAGACCTCCATGCGATCGACCAGCGATACGATGCGGTCCGTCTCGTCGCAGATGAGACGCGTCAGCGCACGGTCGTCATCCTCGACCGATTGCTCCAGCAACTGTGCGGCGCCGCGAATGCCCGACAGCGGATTCTTGATCTCGTGCGCCAGCATGGAAGCCAGCCCGGTGACCGAGCGGGCGGCGGCACGATGGGTCAGCTGCCGGTCGATCTTGTCCGCCATGGAACGTTCCTGGAATACGACCACCACGGAGCCGGGATTGCTGGAAACCGGTGCGACGTAAAGGTCCACCAGCTTGTCCTGCCCCAGCCGCGGCGAGCTGAGGTCGACGCGATATTCGTTGACCGGCGCGCGGCGCTCGCGCACCTGATCGATCAGCGCCAGCAAGGGGCTGCCGAACGGGATGAAGGTGGAAATCCTATAGCGCGACAGATGCGAGGCGCTGGCGCCGAAAAAGGCTTCCGCCTCCCAATTGGCAAAGGCGATCAGCCCCGCCTCGTCGACCATCACGACCGGATTCTGGATCGCGTTGAGAACGGCCATGGCCACGGAATTGGCCGTGTTGTCCCCGGCCTCGGAGCTGGATTTCGAAGTCATGCAGCCTCCTGGACGCACTGGGCGATATCAGCGCCTGCCTGCAGCGCCGCATGGAACGATGCGGCTACCTCGCCGCTTTCTTTCGACGTCATGATTTTCGCCTTGTCGGCGCCTGGCGTCGCCGGCGCATACCGATCGAGATACCAGGCCAGATGCTTGCGGGCATGGCGAATGCCGACGGCTTCACCGTAGAACTCCAGCATCATCCGGTAGTGTTCGAGTGCAATATCGACGATCTCCTGGCGGCCTGGCTGGCGATGACCGGCCAGAACGCCCGCATGCCACGGACGGCCCTGGCAACCTCGGCCGATCATGACGGCATCGGCTCCCGAACGCCGCAGGATTTCCTGAGCGTCTTCCGCCGTCTCGACATCGCCATTGGCGACAAGCGGAATGGAGACGACATCGCGCACGGCGCGGATCGCATCCCAATCCGCCCTGCCCTCATAAAACTGCATGCGCGTGCGGCCATGAATGGTCACGAGCTGGATACCGGCTTCTTCGGCACGGCGCGCGATATGAGGCGCGTTGATGGTGTTCTCATCCCAGCCGAGCCGCATCTTCAGCGTGACGGGAACGCTCACAGCGCCGACCGTCGCTTCGATCAATGTCAGCGCATGATCCGGATCGCGCATCAGCGCCGAGCCGGAATAGCCGCCGATCACCTTCTTGGCGGGGCAGCCCATATTGATATCGATGATATCGGCACCATTGTCGGCAGCGATCTTCGCGGCCTCGGCCATCCAATGGGCCTCGCGGCCGGCAAGCTGCACCATATGCGGCTTCAATCCGGCGCTCTTCAGGCGTGCCCAGGATTCAGGCGTGTCCTGCACGAGTTCGCGACTTGCAACCATTTCCGTGACGACAAGCCCGGCGCCGTAACGCAAGGCAAGCTGCCGGAAAGGGAGATCGGTCACGCCCGACATCGGCGCGAGAATCACGCGATTTCGGATAGGCACGAAACCGATGGAGAACGAGGCTGCAAGCTTGGGAGAAAGCAAATGATTATCTTTCGGGCACACTGTACATCTGCACTATTTTTAGACACGCTTTAAAAGTTTGCCAAGAGGTTTCCGAGAATGCCGATATTTTTTGGGCAAATGCTGGAAAATGCTCGGTTGAGGCGCTAGACCCTGCTGACGCAGGGTCCCGGTTCGGCCATCCATTTAGCATGTGCTTGCTTACAGGAAAGCGCTACACTTTTCAAAGCCATGCCGGAGACCGGGCCTTTCATTCTTCGGGGGTTTATGACGCAAATGCACGCAACGCAACCGCTGTCGGTGGGAATCGTGATCGTTGCCGCCGGGCGTGGCGAACGCGCGGGATCTCCGGAAGAAGGTCCCAAGCAATATCGCCCGATCGGCGGCAAGGCGGTTATTACGCATACGCTTGAAAGATTCGTGACATGGCCGCACGCGTCGAGGATCGTCGTGGTCATCCATCGCGACGATGAAACACTGCTGCGGTCGGCGCTGGAGCAGGTTGCCGGGTTGCCTGAAATCGAGATCGCCTTCGGCGGCGCGACGCGCCAGCAATCCGTGCTTTCCGGGCTTCGGCAGCTTGCGGGAAGCGGTGTAACGCATGTGATGATTCACGATGCCGTGCGCCCTTTCTTCGACCACGATCTGCTGGATCGTGTTGCCGCGGCGCTGGCAGACGGTGCGCCGGCCGTGCTGCCCGCCATGCCCGTCACCGACACATTGAAGCGCGGCGACGAAAGCGGGCTGGTCGTGGACACCGTGTCCCGCAGCGGGCTTCACGCCGCGCAGACGCCGCAATCCTTCCGCTTTGCCGATATTCTCGCCGCCCATGAAGAAGCCGCTGCCAACGGCAGAAGCGATTTCACCGACGATGCGGCGATTGCGGAATGGTGTAACTTGCCGGTGACGTTGGTAGCCGGCAGCGCCGACAACGTGAAACTGACGATCAGGAGGGATATTGCCATGGCCGATGAAAAGCTCAGTGCCGGCCTGCTGCCCGACGTGCGCACCGGCAACGGCTATGACGTGCATCAGCTGGAACCCGGCGACGGCGTCACGCTTTGCGGCGTTTTCATCCCGCATGACCAGAAGCTGAAGGGCCACTCGGATGCCGATGTCGCCCTGCATGCCCTGACGGATGCCCTGCTCGCCACCTGCGGCGCCGGCGATATCGGCGACCATTTTCCGCCCTCCGATCCGCAATGGAAGGGCGCGTCATCCCGCATCTTCATCGAGCATGCCGCCAAGATCGTGCGCGAGCGTGGCGGCACCATCATGAATGCGGATGTCTCGCTGATCGCCGAAGCGCCGAAGATCGGGCCGCATCGCGATGTCATGCGCGCCAGGCTTTCGGAGTTTCTGGGCATCAGCATCGATCGCTGCTCGGTCAAGGCAACGACAAATGAGAAAATCGGCTTCGTCGGCCGCCGCGAGGGCATCGCGGCCATTGCGACGGCGACGGTGGTCTATCGCGGAGGCAAGGCATAATGCATTTCCCCGATGAAATTCTCGCGCTTGCGCAAAAGATCGTCACAGACTTCACGGCAAAGGGCTGGATGGTCGCGACGGCAGAATCCTGTACCGGCGGGCTGATCGCCGGAGCGCTGACGGAAATTCCCGGCTCGTCCGCCGTGGTCGATCGCGGCTTCGTGACCTACACCAATACCGCCAAGATGGAGATGCTGGGCGTTCAGGAGCAGACCCTTGCGCAATTCGGCGCGGTCTCGAAGGAAACGGCGCTGCAGATGGTGCACGGTGCCCTCTTCCGCTCACGAGCCGATTTTGCCGTGGCCGTTACCGGTGTTGCCGGCCCCGGCGGCGGCTCCGCGGAAAAACCTGTCGGCCTCGTCCACCTCGCCGCGAAGGCGCGCAACGGCACGCTGATTCATCGCGAAATGCGCTATGGCGATATCGGCCGCGACAATGTCAGGCTCGCCACCTTGAAAACGGCGCTGGAGATGCTCGTCGCGCTCGGTCGGTGACACCGTCCGGTCAGGCGTAGATCTTGTTCGCGCGCGTCTCGAAGGCATCCGTAAACATGCGGAAGGCCCGATCGAACATCGATCCCATCAGGGCACCGAGAATGCGGCTCTTGAACTCGTAGTCGATAAAGAAATCGATGACGCAGCCGCCATTTTCCGACGGCTGAAAGCGCCAGCGATTGTCGAGATACTTGAAGGGGCCGTCGATGTATTTCACATCGATCGCGCGCTCCGCCTTGTTCAACAGCACCTGCGTCGTGAAGGTCTCGCGGATCGCCTTGTAGCCGACGGTCATATCGGCGATCAGCAGGATCTTGCCGTCGCGCTCCTTGCGGCTGCGGACCACGAGCGCCTCGCAAAGCGGCAGGAACTCCGGGTAGCGCTCGACATCGGCGACGAGGTCGAACATCTGGTCAGGCGAATGCGGAACGGGGCGATGGGTTTCGAACTGAGGCATGATCGGCAATTAAGCAGGACCGCCAAGAAGATCAAGAAGCTGACGCATTTCGCCGCGGGATTTCACCTGCAAAACGGGCACCTCCGCGCCATGCGCGGCAAGACCCGCAAGAACGCGCGGCGTGAACTTCTCCTCGAATGTCCAGATGAAGCGCAGAAACTCCCAATCAACCTTTTCGATGCAGCCTGGCGCCATTTCCGGGCGTGTGCGGCCCATCCATTTGATCCAGCGGGAGACGACGCCCCAGACGCAAAGCAGACGCGGCATCCGCACCCAGATGACGAGATCGGTACGCGGCAGGCGAACGTCGAATGTCGAGGGGTTGGTTCCGTCCATGATCCAGCGCTCGCCCCGCACCTTGGCGACGATGATGGCGCGCTGCTCCTCTTTGCCGCGCTCGACCCAGCCCGGCAGCCACAGAATGTCGCGATCGATCGAGATGTAGGCAAGACCGAAGCGGGCGGCGAGCTTCAACGACAAGGTCGACTTACCCCCGCCGGAACAGCCCATGATGAGGATGCGGTTCGCCTTCCTGACAAGAGCGGCACCCTGATCGATATCGACATAGGCAAGCGCCTGCGGCGCGACGATCTGCTCCACGGTCCAGCTCCACAGGCGACTCCAAAGCACCGACATCGGCAACGAACGGCGGCATGTTCTCCATTCCGCCCATATGCAAGCAAAAACAGCACAAACAAAAGCCGCGGCACAATCGCCGCGGTTCGTTCAAAAGGCAAGCCTCGATGCCATCCGGCTTATTCGGCCGCCATCAGCAGCTTCTTGGCGCGAGCGGCACGCAGCCGCTCGAAATCGTCGCCCGCATGATGCGACGAGCGGGTCAGCGGGCTTGAGGACACCATGAGAAAACCCTTTGTGTAGGCCACGGTCTCATAGGACTTGAATTCTTCCGGCGTGACGAATTTCATCACCTGATGGTGCTTGCGCGTCGGCTGCAGATACTGGCCGATGGTCAGGAAGTCGACATCGGCGGTGCGCAGGTCGTCCATCAGCTGAAGCACTTCGTTGCGCTCTTCTCCGAGGCCGACCATGATGCCGGACTTGGTGAACATGGTCGGGTCCAGTTCCTTGACGCGCTGCAGCAGGCGGACCGAATGGAAATAGCGAGCGCCGGGACGAACCGTCAGATAGTTCCCCGGTACGGTCTCCATGTTGTGGTTGAAGACATCGGGCTTGGCGGCGACGACGCGCTCCAGCGCACCCGGCTTCTTCAGAAAGTCCGGTGTCAGGATCTCGATCGTCGTTGCCGGCGACGCGGCGCGGATCGCCCAGATGACCTTCTCGAAATGCTCGGCGCCGCCGTCTGCCAAATCGTCACGATCGACAGAGGTGATGACAACGTGGCTGAGCCCCATCTCCTTGACGGCCTTGGCGATATTCTCCGGCTCCGCCATGTCGAGCGCGTTCGGCTTGCCTGTCGCGACATTGCAGAAGGCGCAGGCGCGCGTACAGATCTCGCCCATGATCATGAACGTGGCGTGCTTCTTGTCCCAGCACTCGCCGATATTCGGGCATCCCGCCTCCTCGCAGACCGTGACGAGCTTATGCTCCTTCACGATCGAGCGGGTTTCGGCATAGCCCTTCGATGTCGGCGCCTTCACGCGGATCCAGTCCGGCTTGCGCAGGACTTCCGTATCCGGCTTGTGCGCCTTCTCCGGATGCCTGACGCGCTTCGCATCGGGGTTGATCCTGTCGAGTATCGTGACCATGAAACGTCTACTTTCCGCCGCCTAGATGCGGCCCTTCATCGCCGAGCGGCTTTGGCGAGGAATATCAGAATGCATGCACCGATGAAACCGGTGATGAAAAAGCCAAGCCGGCCACCTGGCGCACTGACATGCAGGGCCACCATAAGCCCTGCCGCCACGACCGAGCCGGCAATGCCGAGGACGATGTTCAGGATGATGCCGTAGCGCGCGTCCATCAGCTTGCCTGCGAGCCAGCCCGCGAGACCGCCGATGATGACCAGACCCAGCCAGCCGACACTTTCCATCACATCCCCGATCTCAGGACATTTCCGTTTCCAAAGGGAGTCACGGAAATGCCCCATCCTTCTGTTTTTCGCAATTCCGGACGGAAAACCGCTGCGCACTTTTCCTGAAATTGCTCTAGGCGATCAATCTCGCCAATAGCACCACAATGATCGCGCCGACGGTGGCATGGATGATTTCCACCACCAGCGCATTTTGAATGCCGAGCGAAATCCCGAACCAATGGAACAGGAAACCGCCCACGAAAGCGCCGATCACGCCGCTCACCAGGCAGCTGATGAGCCCGCCTCCCCCGACCACCAGGCTCGCCAGAAAGCCGGCGACCAGACCGATGAGAAGAAAGACGACCCAACCTTCCGTCGTGATAGACATGTTGATTTCCTTTCCTGTTTTCCACCCTTCGGATAAAGGGCGTGGCAGGAAATTATCAAGCGTTCAGCGCCCGGCCATAGGCGTCCAGCACAGCTTCCTTCATCGTTTCGGAAACGGTCGGATGCGGGAAGATCGTGTGCATCAGCTCTTCCTCCGTCGTCTCCAGGTTCATGGCGACGACGAAGCCCTGAATGAGTTCGGTCACTTCGGCGCCGACCATATGTGCGCCCAAAAGCTCGCCGGTCTTCTTGTCGAAGATCACCTTGCAAAGCCCCTGATCTTCGCCAAGCGCGATTGCCTTGCCGTTTGCGGCAAAGGAAAAGCGGCCGACACGAATATCGCGGCCGAGTTCCTTGGCCCTGGCTTCCGTCAGGCCGACCGAGGCAACCTGCGGCTGGCAATAGGTGCAGCCCGGAACCTTGCCCTTGTCGGTTGGATGAACGTTCGGCAGGCCGGCGATCTTCTCGATGCAGACGACGCCCTCATGCTCGGCCTTGTGCGCCAGCATCGGCGGACCGGCGACGTCGCCGATGGCGTAGATGCCCGGCACGTTGGTCTTGCCATAGCCGTCGATGACGATGCAGCCGCGGTCGGTCTTGACGCCGAGCGCCTCGAGACCGAGGTTCTCGATGTTGCCCTGCACGCCGACAGCCGAGATCATGCGGTCGGCAACGATCTGCTGCACCTTGCCGTCTTCGGTCTCGACATGGGCGGTGATCGAGTTGGCAGCCTTGTCGACCTTCGTGACCTTTGCCTTGGTGAAGATCTTCAGCCCGCGCTTTTCAAGCTGCTTGCGGGCGATGCCGGAGATTTCGGCATCCTCGACCGGCATGATCGTAGGCATGACTTCGACGACGGTGACGTCGACGCCCATCGAGCGATAGAAGCTCGCGAACTCGATGCCGATGGCGCCCGAGCCCATGACGAGCAGTGATTTCGGCAAAAAGTCCGGCTTCAGCGCATCGAAATAAGTCCAGATCAGCTTGCCGTCCGGCTCGATGCCGGGCAGAGCGCGCGGACGGGCGCCGGTGGCAATGATGATGTGCTTGGCGGTATAGGTGCCTTCGCCCTTGACGTTCTTCGGCAGCGGATGCTGCGGCTCTACGACAGGCTTGGTCGATTTGCCGACGACGATCTCGCCGGGCTTGGTGATCTTGGCTTCGCCCCAGATCACATCGACCTTGTTCTTCTTCATCAGGAAGCCGACGCCGGTGTTAAGGCGAGCAGAGACGCCGCGCGAACGGGCGACGACCGCCTTCACATCGGGGCTTACCTTGCCTTCGAGAACGAGGCCGTAATCCTTCAGATGGTTGGAGTGATCGAGAATTTCAGCCGAGCGGAGCAGCGCCTTCGTGGGTATGCAGCCCCAGTTGAGGCAGATGCCGCCCAGGTGCTCGCGCTCGACGATCGCGGTCTTCAGGCCAAGCTGGCCGGCGCGCACGGCGGCGACATAACCGCCCGGACCGGAGCCGATGATAATGACGTCGTAATTCTCAGCCATGTGTTTCCTGCCTTATTGGTGGCGGCGGATCGGAGCCGGCGCCTTGACTGTATCAGAGACCGAGCATCATCCGCACGATCGGCTCGAGGCCGCGACCGAGCGCCCGGGTATTTTCCGCATCGAGATGCACGCCGTCGAGCGGCGTGGTGACGGCGGCCGAATTGGCATCGAAGAAGCCGCAGCCCAGTTCATCGGCCAGATCGCTGTAAAGCGTCGGCAGCTTGCTCGATTCCTGGACTGCGCCGAGAAAGCTGGCCGCGAAGGCGGGATTGGCCGTCTCGGAGATTGCCGGCGGGGCGACGATGAGGATATCGGGCACCTCGTAATCGAACCCCCAGGCATGATTGCGCACCAGCTGGATCAAGCGGCTGATACCCTGCAAAGCGGCAAAGGCCGAGCCGGCCACGACCGGCTTCATGTCGTTGGTGCCGAGCATGATGATGACGAGATCGAGCGGATTGTGAGTCTGCAGGATCGTCGGAAGAATCCGCGCGCCGTTGCGATCACAGTCGGCGAGATGATCGTCGAACGCCGTCGTGCGGCCGTTCAACCCTTCCGGGATGACGCGCACCTGATCGCCGAGCGCCTTTTGCAGCACGCTCGGCCATCGATCTTCATAGGCATGACGGCCGACCGTCTCGGCGCTATAGCCCCATGTCAGCGAGTCGCCGTAACACAGAACAGTCTTGGTCATTCATGCCTCCGTGTCAGAACAAGGCTCAGACGAGCATCCCCATCGGATTTTCGATGTAACCCTTGAAGGCGGCCAGGAGCTCGGCACCGAGCGCACCGTCGACGGCGCGGTGGTCGGTCGACAGCGTGACGGTCATCACGGTTGCGATCGCCATTTCGCCCTTCTTGACGATGACACGCTGTTCGCCCGCGCCGACGGCCAGGATGGTCGCATGCGGCGGGTTGACGACGGCAGCGAAGTTCTTGACGCCCATCATGCCCATGTTCGACACGGCGGTCGTACCGCCCTGATACTCCTCGGGCTTCAGCTTGCGCTCCTTGGCGCGCTTGCCGTAGTCCTTCATCTCGTTGGAGATGGTCGAGAGCGTCTTCTGCTCGGCGCTGCGGATGATCGGGGTGATCAGGCCGCCCGGAATGGAAACGGCGACGCCGACATCGGCATGCTTATGCTTGACCATGGCGCTGTCGGTCCAGGAAACGTTGGCATCCGGAACGTCGCGCAATGCCAGCGCCAGGGCCTTGATGACCATGTCGTTGACCGAAAGCTTGTAGGCCGGAACGCCATCCTTCGACTTCGGAGCGGAATCGTTGAGCTGCGTGCGGAGCGCCAGCAGCGCGTCGAGTTCGCAATCGACCGAAACGTAGAAGTGCGGGATCGTCTGCTTGGATTCCTGCAGGCGCTTGGCGATGGTCTTGCGCATGCCGTCATGCGGCACGAGTTCGTAGGAACCCTGCTCGAACAGCTTGAGGACGGCATCGTCCGACATGCCCTTCGGCGCGGCCGGAGCGGCGGCAGCGGCAGGCGGTTGCGCGGCCGGTGCAGCTGCAGGAGCGGCTTTGGCGGTGCCGCCGGAAACAGCAGCTTCGATATCCTTCTTGACCACGCGACCATGAGGACCGGAACCGGAAACGGCAGTCACATCGATGCCGGCTTCCTTGGCCAGACGGCGTGCAAGCGGCGACGCGAAGGTGCGATGACCGTCGTTTGCGGCCGGAGCCGATGCCGAGGGTGCCGGGGCGGGTGCAGCAGGAGCCGAAACGCTTGCCGGAGCAGGCGCTGCGGCGGGAGCGGCCGCCGGGGTTGCCTCCGCCTTCGGAGCTTCTTTGGGCGCCGGTGCAGCAGCGGCGCCAGCGCCGGAAGCTGCAGCCGCGACATCTTCGCCATCGGCGGCAAGCACGGCGATCAAGGCATTGACCTTCACGCCTTCCGTGCCGGCAGGAACGACGATCTTGGCGACGGTGCCTTCATCGACGGCCTCGACTTCCATCGTTGCCTTGTCAGTCTCGATCTCGGCGATCACGTCGCCGGACTTGATCTTGTCGCCTTCCTTGACCAGCCACTTGGCGAGGTTGCCCTCTTCCATGGTCGGCGAGAGGGCAGGCATGGTGATGTTGATAGGCATCGATAAGCCCTCCCCTTATTTGTAGCAAACGGCCTTCACCGCATCGACCACTTCGGCGACGCTCGGGAGCGCCAGCTTTTCGAGGTTGGCGGCGTATGGCATGGGTACGTCCTTGCCGGCGATCGTCAGGATCGGCGCGTCGAGATAGTCGAAGGCCTGCTGCATGACGCGGGTGGCGATTTCCGTGCCGACGGAGGACTGCGGATAACCTTCCTCGACGGTGACCAGACGCCCGGTCTTCTTGACCGACTCGATGATCGTCGGCAGGTCCATCGGGCGGATGGTACGCAGATCGATGAGTTCGACATCGATGCCCTGGGCTTCCAGCTCGGCGACCGCCTTGATGGCATAGGTCATGCCGATGCCGAAGGAGACGACCGTTACGTCCTTGCCCGGACGGTGAATGCGGGCCTTGCCGATCGGCAGGACGAAATTATCCAGCTTCGGCACATCGAAGTGCTGACCGTAGAGAATTTCGTTTTCGAGGAAGATGACCGGGTTCGGATCGCGGATGGCAGCCTTCAGGAGACCCTTGGCGTCGGCTGCCGTGTAGGGCATGACGACCTTGAGGCCCGGAATGTGGCTGTACCAGGCCGCGTAGTCCTGACTGTGCTGGGCGCCGACGCGGGCTGCCGCACCGTTCGGGCCACGGAAGACGATCGGAGCGCCCATCTGGCCGCCGGACATATAGAGCGTCTTGGCGGCGGAGTTGATGATCTGGTCGATCGCCTGCATGGCGAAGTTGAAGGTCATGAACTCGACGATCGGGCGGAGGCCCGCCATGGCGGCGCCGACGCCGATACCGGCAAAGCCGTGCTCGGTGATCGGGGTGTCGATGACGCGGCGGTCGCCGAATTCCTGCAACAGGCCCTGGGTTACCTTGTAGGCGCCCTGATATTCGGCCACTTCCTCACCCATGACGAAGACGTCCGGGTTGGCGCGCATTTCCTCGGCCATGGCGTCGCGCAGCGCTTCGCGCACCGTCATCGACACCATTTCGGTGCCGGCCGGAATTTCCGGATCGGCTGCTGCGGCAACCTTCGGCTGAGCGGGAACCGGCGCGGCTGCCGGCGCCGGAGCGGCGACGGGCGCTTCCGTCTTTGCCGGCTCGGCGGCAGGTGCGGCCTTGGCCGAAGAAATGGCATCGGCCGATTCGCCGTCCTGCAGCAGGATGGCGATCTTGGTGTTGACCTTGACGCCTTCGGTGCCGGCGTCGATCAGCAGCTTGCCGATCGTGCCTTCGTCGACGGCTTCCACTTCCATGGTGGCCTTGTCGGTTTCGATTTCGGCAATGACATCACCGGAAACGACCTTGTCGCCTTCCTTCTTGAGCCATTTCGAAAGTGTACCCTCTTCCATGGTCGGAGAAAGGGCGGGCATGAGAATGTCGATGGGCATGGATCGTCCCTCCCCGATTTAGAGCAGAATGTCGGTGTAGAGCTCGGATGCATCCGGCTCCGGATCGTTCTGGGCGAAATCGGCGCTGTCGGCGACGATTTCGCGGACATCCTTGTCGATATCCTTCAGATCGTCCTCGGTCGCCCAGCCCTTTTCGAGAAGGCGAACACGAACCTGCTCGATCGGGTCATGCTCGGAGCGCATCTTCTGCACTTCGTCCTTGGAGCGGTATTTAGCCGGATCCGACATGGAGTGGCCGCGATAACGGTAGGTCAGCATTTCCAGGATGATCGGGCCCTTGCCGGAGCGGCAGTGCGCAACGGCTTCGTCGGCAGCCGCCTTGACGGCGCGAACGTCCATGCCATCGACCTGGATGCCCGGAATGCCGAAGGAGGCGCCGCGCTTGGAGAAATCGGCCTGCGCGGTGGCGCGCGCCGTCGAGGTGCCCATGGCATAGCGGTTGTTCTCGATGACGAAAATCACCGGCAGCTTCCACAGCTGCGCCATGTTGAAGCTCTCATAGACCTGGCCCTGGTTGGCAGCACCGTCGCCGAAATAGGCGACGCTGACATTGTCATTGCCGCGATACCAGTTAGCAAAGCCCAGACCGGTGCCGAGCGAAACCTGCGCGCCGACGATGCCATGGCCGCCGTAGAAATTCTTTTCCTTGGAGAACATGTGCATGGAGCCGCCCTTCCCTCGGGAATAGCCGCCCTGGCGTCCGGTGAGCTCGGCCATGACGCCGCGCGCGTTCATGCCGGTCGCCAGCATGTGACCGTGGTCGCGATAGCCGGTAATGACCTGGTCGCCGTCCTTCAGCGCCATCTGCATGCCGACAACGACAGCTTCCTGGCCGATGTAAAGGTGACAGAAGCCGCCGATGAAGCCCATGCCGTAAAGCTGGCCGGCTTTTTCCTCGAAGCGGCGGATCAGGAGCATCTCACGATAAGCCTTGAGTTCCGCATCACGATCGAAATCTGCGATCGGACCGCCATTGGTTTCCTTGGCTGGCCTTGATGCCGTCTTACGGCTGGAAACGGACGCGTTCTTTCGCGGCGCCATTCAACCCTCCCTATGTGAGTAGCCTCGTTCTATAACGAAATCTAACATAGGCAAGATTGTCCGCCACAGCAATGCTATAATTGCATGGCTCATATTCTTTGTAAATTATTGAAATATCTAAGGAAAAAACGATTAACCTGAATTCGGTTAATTGCGGCTATTTGTTGAAGATGACGATTTCGTTCGCCTTGGAATAGGTCAGCTGATAGCGCGCATACTGATCGAGCATATCCTTGTCCAGCGAGCCGTCGCTCAACAAAGCAACCTCCTTTTCGAGGTGCTCGCGCCTGGCGACGAGATCCGCCAATTCCTTGCTGCGGTCGATGCGGCGCTGTTCGAAAACCTCGGTCGCCTTCAGGCCGTAGTCACCATGGATACAATGATAACCGAAGTAACTCACAAAAGCGATGGTAATGGCGGGAAGAACGAAACGGCCGAACCTTCTCTTCTTATGATACTTTGTCCACATGCTCGCTCGAAACATCCCGGCTTAGGCAACCTTACTTCAAAGCCGATGCCGCCTTCGAAGAAGATCGCGTCAAATCAAACACCTACAGCCAATCTAACCGGCAGAGATTAACCGTCCGTTGACTCTAACTGCGCAAGGCAACAAAAAACCGCGCCCGAGGGCGCGGTTCGATTTCAACGGATGATATGGCCGCAAGCCCGAACGGGTCCTGCGCATCGAACATCAGCTGCGCAGGATGGAGCGGCCGGCATATTTCGCCTGCGGGCCGAGCGCTTCCTCGATACGGATGAGCTGGTTGTACTTGGCAAGACGGTCGGAGCGCGACAGCGAGCCGGTCTTGATCTGTCCGCAGTTGGTGGCGACGGCGAGATCGGCGATCGTGGAGTCTTCCGTTTCGCCGGAGCGGTGCGACATCACAGCCGTGTAATTGGCCTTGTGCGCGGTTTCGACCGCATCGAGGGTTTCTGTCAGCGAACCGATCTGGTTGACCTTGACGAGGATCGAGTTGGCAACGCCCATGCGGATACCGTCGCGCAGGCGGGCGGAGTTGGTGACGAACAGGTCGTCGCCGACCAGCTGGGTCTTCTTGCCGATCAGGTCAGTCAACGTCTTCCAGCCCTCCCAGTCGTCTTCAGCCATGCCGTCCTCGATCGAAACGATCGGGTACTTGGCGGCAAGTTCGGCCAGATATTCGGCCATCGCGCCGGGTTCCAGCGTGCGGCCTTCGCCTTCCAGCACGTACTTGCCGTCCTTGAAGAACTCCGTCGAGGCGCAATCGAGGCCGAGGGCGATTTCTTCGCCCGGCTTGTAGCCGGCTTTCTCAATCGACTTCATGATGAAATCCAGGGCTGCCGGAGCACTGGAGAGGCCCGGTGCGAAGCCGCCTTCGTCGCCGACGTTGGTATTATGGCCCTGCGAAGCCAGTTCCTTCTTCAGGACGTGGAAGACTTCAGAACCCATGCGAACGGCATCGCGGATGGAGTCTGCGCCGATCGGCAGGATCATGAATTCCTGGAAGTCGATCGGGTTGTCGGCATGGGCACCGCCGTTGATGATGTTCATCATCGGAACCGGCAGGAGGCGGGCATGCGCACCGCCGACGTAGCGGTAAAGCGGCAGGTTTGCGCTCTGGGCAGCGGCCTTGGCGACGGCAAGCGAAACGCCGAGGATGGCGTTGGCGCCGAGACGCGACTTGTTCGGCGTGCCGTCGAGCTCGATCATGATATTGTCGAGCTGGATCTGGTTTTCAGCGTCCATGCCGCCGATCGCATCGAAGATCTCGGAGTTGACCGCTTCGACGGCCTTTTCCACGCCCTTGCCGTGGTAGCGCTTGCCGCCATCGCGAAGCTCGACGGCTTCATGCGCGCCGGTCGACGCGCCCGACGGAACCGCCGCGCGGCCCATGCTGCCGTCTTCGAGGTAGACATCGACTTCGACAGTCGGGTTGCCACGGCTGTCGAGAATCTCGCGGGCGATAATGTCGGTGATTGCGGTCATGATAGCTTCCTGCTCGCTGGTTTATAAATCGATTTAAATCGTCTTAGTCGAAGGCGCGGAAATTACAATGCTGTTCCGCGCGCCCAATCTGTGACACTCCTGAAGGCCGCGTAGCGCAATTTCATGTCAGCCTGTTGAATGTCGGTTATTTCTCAGGCCTTGGCGATGGCGTCGAAGGCCAGCAGCTTTTCCAGAAGGCGCGGCATGTCCTTCAGATAGACCATGTTCGGACCGTCCGAGGGCGCGTTATCCGGATCCTCGTGCGTCTCGACGAACACGCCGGCAACGCCGACGGCAACGGCGGCGCGCGCCAGAGTCTCGACGAATCGGCGGTCGCCGCCGGTGGAGCCACCCTGCCCGCCCGGCTGCTGTACCGAATGGGTCGCATCGAAGATGACCGGCGCGCCCATCGCCGCCATGATCGGCAGCGAGCGCATGTCGGAGACGAGGGTATTGTAGCCGAAGGAGGCGCCACGCTCGCACAGGAGGATGTTCGGATTGCCGCTGTCATTGAGCTTGGCCAGCACGTTCTTCATGTCCCAGGGAGCGAGGAACTGCCCCTTCTTGACGTTGACGACACGACCGGTCTTCGCAGCCGCAACCAGAAGATCCGTCTGACGCGACAGGAAGGCCGGAATCTGCAGGATATCGACCGTCTTCGAAACGATGGCGCACTGCTCTTCCGTATGAATGTCGGTCAATACCGGAAAGCCATACTCCTTCTTGAGATCGGCAAAGACTTCCAGCGCCTTTTCCAGGCCGATGCCGCGCTTGCCGGACAAGGACGTACGGTTGGCCTTGTCGAAGGAGGACTTGTAGACGAGGCCGATGCCGAGCTTGCCGCAGAGCTCTTTCAGGACGCCGGCGACCATGAAAGCATGGTCGCGGCTTTCCATCTGGCAGGGACCGGCAATCAGCGACAGCTTGGCGGCGTTGGAAAACAGGACCTTGGAGGCACCCTCGCCGACGGTCACTTCGGAATTCGTGCTCATGCTATCTCCTCGAAGGCGAACAATGCGCCCTGTCCGGGCGCAAACCTCGCCAATATACGATTGTTCTTACGCGTGTAGGTGACGCCGTTAGCAGCGAAATGCGACGATGTCACGGAAAGATCGCGCGTTTTGAAAAGGATTGCGCGCGCACGAAGCCCCGGATCTTCCGGGGAGACCGGCAAATCGTAAAACGCTTCCATTCCTTCCGGCGTCAAAATTTCAAGATCCGCATTGGCCGCCTTGACCGTCAATCCGAAGGAATGTTCCGATACGCGCGGGCCGCCGATAACCTCTTCGAGAAAGCTGCGATAGGCCGCCGGCTTCGGCGCGGAAAGCGCCACCCGCGCAATTCCGGTCACGCCGTTTTCATGACGCTCCAGCACGCCGCGGTCTGCCGGCAAGGGATTGATGCGCTGGCAGCAGAAGGCGAGAAGATCGGGCGCGCGCAGATCGGCCGCGAAGGCAAGGCGAAAGCCGGCGACAGTTTCCGTTCCGTCCGGCATTCTCATGGGCCGGGAAAAATCCAGCATCCGCCCGGCCGAGATCGCGGCTGCCTTGAACCGCTCATCATCGGCAACAGCATCGTCCGACCCGAAGACGACGGCCGAGAAGCCATCCTCACCCACACGAAAGCGGTAGGCCTGATCGCGCGCGACGAAGACGTTGCCCTCCGCGAGGCTCGCCTCGCACTGCTCCTGGGAGGCCACGCCCAAAGGTTCGAGATAGGTCTTGTCGGCAAGGAAGACGCAGGCATTCTCGGTGCCGAAAGGATGACGCGCATCGGGGGCCACCGTGAAACCGAGCTTGCCCAAGCGTTCACGCGCCAAGGCAATATTGACGGTGGGCAGCACGAGATGATCCAGCGGATGCGGTGACGAGGTCATGGCTTTTCCTGTGTTCCTGCCAGAGCAGATTTGCGCCCATCCAACGCCTGATTCAAGATGGAAGCAAGAACCTTGGGATATGGCGGCAAAGAAGACGGCAATCCCGGCGACGGGATAGCTGATTCTCTCTTCCAGCCGGTCTATCCGCCGCGATTTCGCGTGCATTCACGAATCCAACGTCACCATGGAACTGGAACGCCGCGGAAGCAGCCGTGACAGCATTTTCCATATTTATCGGCAGGTTAGCCCACATGTACCCCTCTTGGGTATTCAGCCGCTTCATTCGACAGTGGTAATTATTTAATTGGCCGCACAAGGTTTTACCGAAATTTAAGTACTTGCGGAACACATATGGAACATATAGTGTCCGTTCTGGATTTGTTTCACGACCTTTTCTTGATTCTGGGGTTCCAAGACGATGTTGACGCGCAAGCAGCAGGAACTGCTTTTGTTCATTCACGAACGCATGAAGGAATCCGGCGTCCCGCCGTCTTTCGACGAGATGAAGGACGCGCTGGATCTGGCATCCAAGTCCGGCATTCACCGCCTGATCACGGCTCTAGAAGAGCGCGGTTTCATCCGCCGCCTGCCGAATAGAGCAAGAGCGCTGGAGGTCATCAAACTGCCGGAAGCCTATAATCCAAGCCTGCAGCCGCGACGCGGCTTTTCGCCCAGTATCATCGAAGGCAGTCTCGGCAAGCCTCAACCGGTCGCTCCCCCCGCGCCGGCGAAGGTTGCGAATGACGATCACAACGGTTCGGCCTCGGTGCCGGTCATGGGGCGTATCGCTGCCGGCGTTCCGATTTCCGCCATCCAGAACAACACGCACGACATTACCGTTCCCGCCGACATGCTCGGCTCCGGCGAGCATTATGCGCTGGAAGTCAGGGGCGATTCGATGATCGATGCCGGAATTTTTGACGGCGACACCGTCATCATCCGCAATTCAACGACAGCCAATCCGGGTGATATCGTGGTCGCTCTTGTCGACGACGAGGAAGCAACCCTGAAGCGCTTTCGCCGCAAGGGCGCCTCCATTGCGCTGGAAGCCGCCAATCCGGCCTATGAAACCCGCATTTTCGGACCGGATCGCGTCAAGGTCCAGGGCAAGCTCGTCGGTCTCATTCGGCGCTATCACTAACCGTCGGCACGGGCCTGGCTGGCGTGCCGAATTTATCCGTGCGCCAATCGTAGGTTCGATGCCGCGTCCACGGCCGTTGGGGGTTTTCGAACGCTGCGGAAACAACAGGTTTGTCGGTGGCAAGCGCCATTTCGATGGAACCGGTTTGCCGTAATGTGGCGCCGGTTATGAGCATGGCGCCGGAGCGGCAATGATCCAGCCGCAGCCGGATGGGTGTCACGACGATATTTGCCGTATCGCAAGCCGGAGGCAGATAGGCTGCGTTTTCGATGGTGACGAGCATGGCGCCGTTTTCGAGCATGGCCACGCACCATGCGCCTTTCTGGCAGGCGAAGCTTCCCTGCATGGTACGGTCAAGAGCCTCTTCCATTGCCTTGCGAACGGCGCTCTCCTCTTCACGGCTTAGCCGTCGGTGGCGATCCGACTTGCTGACATGAGGAAGCCGGCTGTCGCCAGGAAGAATGGTCGGCGGCTGATATTCAGGTGCAACCAGCGCCTTTTGCCATTGTTCGAAGATGAAGGCCTGCGGCCGTTCGCGGTTGGTGGCCAGTATGGCGTCCTGACGCAGAGCGACGAGAACACCGTCTTCGGAGATCATCAGATCCGGCTTCGGCACGCCGGAGCCGAATGCCGCCGCGCCGACGGATGAAAGCGACAGCACCAAGCCCAAATGGCGAAGCCTGGTCCGCAGCATGCTCATGATCAGGAAGCCGACAATGAATGTCGGCATCAGCCAGCCCGGCTGGCGGCCGAAGGTGATGTCCCCGCCCCAGCCGGCCACGGTTTTGGCAATCACGATGACGAGCTCCAGCCCCTCCCCGGTGACGTTCCAGAAAGGGCCGTCGAGACCAAGCGGCATGAGCATCATCGCCGCCATGCCAAACGGCATGACGATGAAGGAAACCACCGGCATGGCCGCAAGATTGGCGGCGAGACCGTATGTCGCCAGGCGGTGAAAATGCTCGATCGAGAATATGGCCGTCGACGCGCCGCCGATGAACGAGGTCGACAGCACGCCGCCAAAGAAGCGCGAAACAAACAGCAGCGGGCTCAGCACGCGGAACCGCGAGAGAATGCTTTCCCGATGCCGCCGCCGCTTCCACAGCGAATAGCCGGACACCAGCGCCAGGGTTGCGGCATAGGACATCTGGAAGCTCGGGCCGAGCACCTGCGACGGCGAAAGGATGAGAATGACGATGGCGGATAACGCCACGTTGCGGAGGCTGAGCGATGGCCGGTCGAGAAGGACGGCAACCAGCATGATCGCCATCATGATGAAAGCGCGCTCCGCCGACACGCCGAAACCGGAAATGAGGTAATAGGCCGTCACCGTGACAAGCGCGCCGAATGCCGCGAATTTCTTGGTAGGCCACGCCTGCACGACGCCGGGGAACAGGCTGAACAGATAGCGCAGGCCGACATAGAAGATGCCGGCCGAGAGCGCCATGTTCAAACCCGAAATTGCGATGATGTGGGTGAGGCCGGCAATTCTCAGCGCCTCGGTCGTGTCCTTGGAGATCGCTCGTCTCTCATCGGTGACAAGTGCCGCAGCAAAAGCGCCGGTGTCACCGGGCAAGGTTTGCCTTATCCTGTCGCCTATGCTGTTGCGAAGGGCGGCAAGTCTGATATCGGCCATGTCGAGCAACGAACCCGCCGCATTGTCATCAGCCGGAGACAACAGTTTCGGCGTGCCGTAAGCGAAGCCGTTCGCTCCGATACCGTTGAAATAGGAACTGAATGCGAAGTCGTTGAGACCGGGCAAGGCCGGCCCGGCAGGAGGCGTCAGACGCGCCCTGCCCTGGATGCGATCGCCGAGATCGAAAGCATCCGCCTGTTTACGCACGAAGATCGTGACTCGCTGCGGCGACCTGCGAATGCTGGGCTTTTCGGTCGCCTCGACACGAACGACATAGCGCCAGCCGCCGTTGTCATAGGATTCGCGCCGCTCGACCTGGCCGGTAACGGTCGTCGTCACCGCCGAATCGAGCATCACCGTGGAAGCCCGCCAGCTTTCGCATTGCGCCAGCGCCATGCCCAGGCAAATGAGCATGCCGGCGAAAAGCAGATGGCGAGACACCCTGCCCACTTCCCGCCTGAACACGAAGCCGCCGGCAAAGAGCAGCAAGCCTGCAATCACCGCCTGCGGAGGCGGGTCGTTGCCGGCCTTGAACCAGAAGATCGCGCCGATCCCCATATAGATCGGCGCGAACAGGATGGCGCGTCCGTATGCCGCCTCCTCCTCGATCAGGTCCCTGATACCGAGTTGAAGCCGCTTCAGAATCCGAAGGAAACGAGATGTCAGCGGCGCCTGGTCCTGCGTCCGCTCCCGTTGTCGCGCTTTGGCACGTAAGGCGATCGCGGCAATGGCGGGGCGAGGCCGCAACGGTGCGGCGACATCCCGGCCCTCCTCCTGCTGTTCCGATGCCTCCAAATTAGGCACTCGCCGCTGCCCCCACGCAAAACTACAGCTTCTGCGCGATTCTTGCCGTCACCATGCAGGGATTTCAACCGAAATCGACATGTGTGCCGGTAAATGAGGCCGCTCTCCCGGCATCGCATGATCAGCGCCGCCGACGCAGTGCCCAAAAGTTGATACTGCAATGCACAATTCGGCGTTAGGATAACTTGGCATTAGCCTCGGGATCATATAGCTAGTCGGTAGTCGCTTAACCTTTTGGCGCTTTTTATGGCGTCAATCCCGCCAAATCTTGGAGGATCAGCATGACGGAACAAAGCGCGAAACTAACTTGGGGCGAAAAGACGGTGGACTTGCCGGTGAAGACCGGAACCATCGGCCCAAGTGTCATTGATATTGGTGCCCTTTATAAGAACACCTCCACTTTCACTTACGATCCTGGCTTCACATCCACCGCGTCGTGCGAGTCCAGCATTACCTATATCGATGGCGACGAAGGCGTTCTGCTGCATCGCGGCTATCCGATCGATCAGCTGGCCGAACACGGCGATTTCCTCGAAGTATGCTACCTCCTTCTCTACGGCGAACTGCCGACGACGGCACAGAAGAAGGATTTCGACTATCGTGTGACCCACCATACGATGGTGCACGAGCAGATGTCGCGCTTCTTCACGGGCTTCCGTCGCGACGCGCATCCGATGGCCGTCATGTGCGGCTGTGTCGGCGCGCTCTCCGCCTTCTATCACGACTCGACCGACATCACCGATCCGCATCAGCGCATGGTCGCGAGCCTGCGCATGATCGCCAAGATGCCGACGCTCGCCGCGATGGCCTACAAGTACCACATCGGCCAGCCCTTCGTTTATCCGAAGAACGACCTCGACTATGCGTCGAACTTCCTGCGCATGTGCTTTGCCGTTCCGTGCGAGGACTATGTCGTCAATCCGGTGCTGGCCCGCGCCATGGACCGCATCTTCATCCTGCATGCCGACCACGAGCAGAATGCTTCGACCTCGACCGTTCGCCTGGCAGGCTCTTCCGGCGCCAATCCGTTCGCCTGTATCGCAGCAGGCATTGCCTGCCTCTGGGGTCCGGCTCACGGTGGCGCCAATGAAGCTGCGCTCAACATGCTGAACGAAATCGGCACCGTGGACCGCATTCCGGAATTCATCGCCCGCGCCAAGGACAAGAACGACCCGTTCCGTCTGATGGGCTTCGGCCACCGCGTTTACAAGAACTACGATCCGCGCGCCAAGATCATGCAGAAGACGGCGCACGAGGTTCTCGGCGAACTCGGCATCAAGGACGATCCGTTGCTCGACATCGCGATCGAGCTGGAGCGCATTGCTCTCACCGATGAATATTTCATCGAGAAGAAGCTCTATCCGAACGTCGACTTCTACTCCGGCATCACGCTGAAGGCTCTCGGCTTCCCCACGACCATGTTCACCGTTCTGTTCGCTCTCGCCCGCACGGTCGGCTGGATCGCGCAGTGGAACGAAATGATCGAGGATCCGCACCAGCGCATCGGCCGCCCGCGCCAGCTCTACACGGGCGCTCCGCTGCGCGAATACGTGCCTGTTTCCAAGCGCTGAGCTTCGGCAATGAAACAAAAAAACCGGTCAGAGATGACCGGTTTTTTTATTGGCGAGAATATCCAGAACAATCTGCGCCGCCTTGTCGCCGGGCGGCTCTTCGGTCTGCATGCGCTGCCAGACCAAATCATAGCCCGTCAGCATGGCCCTGCGCTCCGGAGTGTCGCTCGACAGTCGTTCCATGTAGCGAGCCAGAAGGCCAGGCCGCAACACGTCGTTGATAAGCTCGGGCAAGACGGCGTAATCGGCGATCAGGTTCGGCAGGGCCGCCGTCCACACTTTGATGCGCGACATCACGAATTTGGCAAGCCACTCGGTCTTGTAGGTCGAAACCACGGGAACACTGGCAAGGCCCAGTTCCAGGATTACCGTACCGGATGCCGCCATGGCCGCATCCGCCTGCGCGAAAGCTTTCCACTTTGCATCCTGGCCAACGAGGATATCCGGCTTGACGCTCCAGCTATCGAGAAGAGAGCGTACCAGGGCTTCCTGCTTCGGCACCGTCGGGAGCAGGTAGCGGATGGCATCATTTCGCCGGCTAAACTCTTCGGTAGCCTGTTTGAAAACCGGCAGAAGCTGACGGATTTCCGAAGCCCGCGATCCGGGCAGAAGAAGGATGGTCTTTTGCGCGTCGGCAGCATCCGCCTTATGCAGGGCACGCAGGCGGCGCGTCTCCAGCAAGTCGGCATCGACCGTCAGACGGTGGCCGACATAGGTCGTCGCCGGGCCGCCCAGACGCTGCATGGCGGCAGGCTCGAACGGCAAGACGGCCAGCACATGATCGACATAGGCAAGCATCTGCTGCGCGCGATATTCCTTCCACGCCCAGACGCTGGGGCAGACGTAATCGACGATCGGGAGAGCGGGCAATGCCTTGCGCACCCGCTTCGCGACGCGATGAGTGAAATCAGGGCTATCGATGATCAGAAGCACGTCAGGCTCGGCGGCGATAATGGCATCGGCCGTCTGTCGGATGCGGGCAAGCAGCTTCGGCAGCCGCTTGATGACCTGTATGAAGCCCATGATCGAAAGTTCGGAGTAATCGAAGAGCGAGCGCAAGCCCTGCGCTTCCAGAGCCTCGCCGCCGACGCCTACCAGCTCGACCGGCCCATCGTAACGCCGCTTCAGCGAGGCGACGAGATCGCCGCCCAGCAGATCACCGGAAACCTCTCCCGCGACGACGGCAAGCTTCAATGGCGTACTCACATGAAACCCTCCGTGCCGAGCCCGCGGTCAATGCCGCAAACAAAAATGCCGGCCTCATCGGCAGCCGCGATGACGGCTTGCCTATCGAGAATCAGGGCTCGGCCAGCTTCCACAGCAATGCCGGCAAGGCCCGCCTTCCTGGCGTTCAGCACCGTAGAGGCTCCAATGGAGGGAAGGTCGGCGCGGACATCCTGCTGTGGCTTGCAGAGCTTTACGAGCACACCGCGCCGGCGCGTCGATATACGCCCGGCCGCCCGCAACTCGGCAACCCGCTCGATCATCAAATCCGTGCCTTCGGCGCCTTCAAGCGCGACAACGCGGCCGCCGACACTGACCGCGCCCTGCCCGACATCCAGAAGACCGAGCGCATCGGCTGCCTTGGCTCCCTGCGCGATATCCCGCAGATCCTCCTCGGACGGAGACAATCGCCCCAGCGGACCGGTCGCCGCCAGCAGGTCGGGCGCGATCTCATGCGCGCCGACGACGCGAACGCCGCCTGCCTCGATCAATCGAATGACCATTTGCAGAACGGCATTGTCGCCACCCGAAAGAAGAGTGCGTATGGTCGAGGGCAGTTCCTTGATGACGCGCCAGGTCGGATGCACCTGTCGCCAGGACGGACGCCTTGCCACGCCGCCCGACATCACGACGCGATCCACGCCATGCCGGCGAAACATCGCCTCAAGGCCTGCGAAATTGCCGACGCCGAGATTGGCATGATCAAAGGCGGACCAATCCCGATCCGCCTCATCCGTCAATGCGATAATGACGGGGTTCTCACCGGCCTGACGAGCTGCATCGGCGACGTAAACCGGCAGAAGGCCACTGCCTGCGATGATCGCCAGCCTGCCTTTGCCGCCCTGGCCGGCCGAAACCACGTCAGCTCTTGCCGCGATTGGGGGACGACAGCGCGCGGTCGCTATCGGCTGCGATGAAATCGAGGATCTCGATCACTTCCTTGCAATCGGCATATTCGCCGCGGATCGCGGCAGCATTGTCACGGATCGAACCCTCGCCTTCGAAGATGGCCTTGTAGGCGCGTCGAACCCTGTGGATGGCTGCACGATCTATGCCTGCGCGCGACATGCCGACGATATTCAAACCCGAGAGTACGCCCGGATTGCCGTTCAACATGCCGTAAGGAATGACGTCGTAGCTTGCAGCCGAAAGTCCGCCGATGAAAGCCTGGCGGCCGATGCGGGTGAACTGATGCACCGCGCAACCGCCGCCGAGAATGGCGCGATCTCCGACGACCACATGCCCCGCCAGCATGACGTTGTTGGACATGATGACGTTGTTGCCGACGCGACAATCGTGAGCCACATGCGAATTGGCAAGGAACAGATTGTTGTTGCCGACGATCGTCTTGCCGCCGTAATCGGCTGTGCCGGTATTGATCGTCACGCCTTCCCGGATCGTGCAGTTTTCGCCGACATCGAGCGTCGTCTCCTCGCCGCCGTGATGAACGCTCTGCGGATCACCACCGACAACGGCCATCGGAAATATCTTCGTTCCCTTGCCGATCGTCGTGCGACCGGTAACGACGGCATGGGTCAGCAGATGGACATTCTCGTGCAATACGACCTTGGGGCCGACATGGCAAAAGGGTCCGACCACGACGTTCTCGCCGATGATGGCACCATCCTCAACGACCGCGAACTTATGGATGCTCGCGCTTTTTGCGATGGTGCTCATGCCTCGTCCTGATCCTTCCTGACGATCATCGCTCCGATATCGGCTTCCGCGACCAGAGAGCCATCGACCTTGGCGTCGCAATGGAACTTCCAGATCGTACCGCGCTGCTTGAGCTTGACGACATGGAATTCGACGCGGTCGCCGGGAACGACCGGCTTGCGGAAGCGGGCGTTGTCGATCGTCATGAAATAGACGAGGTTACCGCCGATGCCGTCCTTGCGGGCGCAGATCGCGCCGGCGGTCTGCGCCATGCCCTCGATGAGCAGCACACCCGGCATGATCGGGGAACCCGGGAAATGCCCCATGAATTGCGGCTCGTTCGCCGTCACGTTCTTGATGCCGATCGCGGAGTTGTCGCTATCGATCTCGATGATCCTGTCGACCATCAAGAAAGGATAGCGATGCGGCAAAAGCTTCATAATCTCAATGATGTCAGCCGACGACAGCGACGTCTTGGCTTCCTCAGTCATGCTCCGCACTCCCGTCTTTCTTTTCCCTGGCTCCTGACCGCTTCGCGATCTCCGCCGATTCCCTTAGAAAATCCCACAGCGGCCGCGCTGGGAGACCCGCGTAGCGCTCGCCTGCGGGAATACTGTTCATCACGCCGCTCTTGGCGCCGATCTGAACGCCGTCGCCGATGTGGATATGCCCGTTGAGGCCAGCCTGACCGCCGATCTGCACGCCATCGCCGATCACCGTGCTACCGGCGATGCCGACCTGGCTGACAATAGCACAATGCCGACCGATCCGGACGTTATGTCCGATCTGTACCTGATTGTCGATCTTGGTGCCTTCGCCGATCACGGTGTCGTCCATGGTGCCGCGATCGATCGTCGTATTGGCGCCGATCTCGACATTGTCCTGAATGATGACACGGCCGATCTGCACGATTTTCACCATGCCGCGCGGGCCCGGTGCATATCCGAAACCGTCCTGCCCGATGCGCGCGCCATTGTGGATGATAACGCCGTTGCCGAGATAGGCGCAGAGCACGCTCGCTCCACCACCGATGCTGCAATTGCGACCGATCTTCACGCCCGGCCCGATCAGGGCATTGGCACCGATATACGTCCCTTCGCCGATCTCGGCGCCTGCACCGATGACGGCGCCAGGCTCGACGCCGATATTGGCCTCCAGCTTGGCTGTCGCATCGATCATCGCGGCGGGCGAGATCGTTGCCGGGGTCGATGTGAACACGACCGGCCGCATGGCCTCCGGATGCAGCAGCCCGCCGGCAATGGCAAAATCCGTATGCGGTTTCCTCGAAAGAAGTACCGGGATATGCGCGGGAACGAAAGATTTCAGCGCCGGCAAGCAAATGATGGCAGAAGCCTTGCAGGTTTCCAGCTCGCCGCGATTCTTTCGGGAGAGGATATAGCAAATATCACCCTCGCCCGCCCGATAAACGGGGGCGATTGATCTGATGACGACCTCCGAAGAGGCCGTATCAGCCAGTTCCGCCCCAAGATATTCCGCCAGCTGCTTCAAGCTGACGCCACCATGGGACGGGAAAAAACGTGTATGATCCATATAAGCACCAGCTCCAGAACGGTGTTCAAGCCCGCAGTTCTGGACTGCCGATATCAGAACTGGTTGGCGATGCCAAACCGGAAATTCTCAACCTTGTCGTAGTCTTCCTTGAGAACCGGTACGGCATAGTCGACACGGATGACACCGAACGGCGACGACCAGATCAGACCTGCACCAAGCGAGGCGCGGATCGAGTTGTCGTTGTGAAGCGTATCGCCGAAGAGATTCGCCTTGTTGCCGTAGAGCGAGCCAGCATCCGCAAAGGCTGCGATGCGCAGACCGATATCCTGCGGAACACCCGGCATCGGCATGCTCGCTTCAGCCGAAGCGGTGAAGTAGGTCGTGCCACCGAGCGGATCGCCATGCGACGAACGCGGTCCGATACCGGCATTCTCGAAGCCGCGGATTTCACGGCCACCGAGCGTGAACTGATCGAAGACGTTCAGCTTGCCGTCTGTCGGCATCACATAACCGGCACCGACCGTCAGCGAGCCGATGATATCGGCTTCGTCACTGATCATCTGATAGTAACGAGCCTTGCCGCTCAGCTTGTAGAAGTCGGAATCGCCGCCGAGACCGGCATATTCATGCGTGAACTTGGCGATGATACCTTCACGCGGCAGATTCTGGTCATCCAGCGTGTTGTAGGTGAAGGTCTGCGAAACCGTCGACTGAACCCAGGGGCCGTTCTCGACGAGATTGAGGTACGGGGCCGACAGGTGATCCTGCCAGTCGTTCGTGCCGTCGTAAGTCAGGCGCTTGTAGTTATAGCGCAGGGTCGTCGCAAAATTCTCGGTGATCGGCGCAGTCACGCGCAGCGAGAAGCCTTCTTCCGAATAGTCGTAGTAATCGTCGCTCGACGTCTGGTTCTTGAAGATATCGAAACCGGCAGCCAGGCGATAGCCAAGGAAGTAGGGTTCGGTGAACGAGATGTTGTAGGTACGATTACCTTCAGTACCGGCACCAGCCGCGACGCGGATGTACTGACCGCGACCGAGGAAGTTCTTTTCCTCGACCGAAGCTTCCAGCAGCAGGCCGCCGTTGTTGCCGACGGCGTAACCCGCACCGATACCGAACGAGCCGGTCGGCTGGTCTTCGACGTTGACGATAACAACCACGCGATCCGGAGCGCTGCCCTGAGCCGTCGTGATGTCGACCTTGGTGAAGTAGCCGAGAGCGTCGAGGCGGCGCTTGGCGCGCGTGATCATTTCCTGGTTGAAGGCATCGCCTTCATTGAGGTCGAACTCGCGGCGGATGACGTAATCGCGCGTACGGGTGTTGCCACGGATCTCGATGCGCTCGACATAGGCACGCTCGCCCTGGTCGACCAGATACTCGATACCGATGGTGTGTCCGGACAGATCGCGGTTGCCGCGCGGCGTGATACGGGCGAACGGATAGCCCGCGGATGCCACGCGCTTGGAAATGTTCTCGATCGAGGTCTGGATGTCCTTGGCGCTGTAGACATCGCCCTTGTGGGTGATGACCAGGCCCTTCAGCTCATCGGCGTTGACGCCATCTACCGTCGAAATGACGTTGATGTCGCCGTAGGTGTAACGCGGACCTTCGTCGACATTGAAGTTCAGCGTGTATTCGTTGTTCTGCTCGTTCAGCGTCGCGTCGGCGCTGACGATGCGGAAGTCGGCATAGCCGTGATTGTAGTAGAACTGGCGCAGCGCATCCTGGTCGGCCTGCTGACGCTCAGGGCTGTAGACGTCCTTACGGGTCAGGAACGACAGGAAGTTGCTCTTCTTGGTGCTGATGACCGAAGCAAGGCGACCGCTGCCGTAGGCCTGATTGCCCGAGAAATTGATTTTATCGATCTTGGTACGATCGCCCTCGTTGATGACGAAAGCCACGTTGAGGCGACCCGGGGAAACCTCGGCGGTCTGCGTCGTCACCTGCACGTCGTTGCGGCCGATGGTGGCGTAGGCATCCTTGATGGTCTTGATGTCAGCCTGAACGGTCGCCTCATTGTACGGCCCGGCCGAATGAGTCTGGACGATGCCCTGAAGCTTGTCGTCCTTGATCTTGCGGTTGCCATTGAAGACAACGGCATTGATCAGCTTGTTTTCCTTGACCGATATGATCAGGGAGCTGCCGGCAACGGTGATATGGACGTCGGAGAAATATCCGGTCGCATAAAGTTGCTTTACCGAAGCATCGATGTCACCGGCAGAGAAGCTCTTACCGGGCTTGATCGTGATATTGTCACGAACAGCCGCCTCACCGACGCGTTCAGCACCACGAACGTCAACCCGCTGAATGACAGCTGCTTCCGCGACTGAAGCAGAGGCAAGTGTGAGAACACCAGCGCCCGACGCAACAACACCAGCAGACAGCGCTACCGCCGACACTGCGTTCAAAAATTTTGAACCAGCCTTCATTTCACTTCTTACCTTTTTTCAATCGTCCCCAGCCCCGAGCGAACCCGATTCCGGCCACGTGTGTCGTTTTACCCGCTTTTGACATACAAGCAAGGGAGCACGTTAATTTCTGTTTACTTCATTTCAAAGCGTGGCTCATTCGCCACTACAGCTTTGAAACATCGTAAATAAATCGTAATTTCCTCTCTCGTTGCCCCACTAGCCTATTCGGGAACTAATATCGTTCCACGTCGCAAACACCATGAGCGAGAGCACCATCGCAAACCCAATCCGGAAAGCGATATCCTGTGCCCGTGCACCCAGAGGTTTTCCCCTTACGGCTTCAATCGCATAGAACATCAGATGCCCGCCATCAAGTACCGGCACGGGCATCAAATTTAATAACCCTATTGAAACAGAAAGTATGGCGGCGAATTGCAACACGGCGGCAAAACCCAGGGTTGCCATCTGACCCGACAGCTGTGCAACCCGAATGGGGCCGCCGAGCTGATCGGCTTTCATGTAGCCGCCGATGACATTGCCGATATATTCGAAGGTGCCGGAAACGATGCTGGCGGTCTGCTTCACGCCTTCGGACAGCGCCTGTAGCGGCCCATATGCCTCGTAGCGCAGCCTGATCGGCTTCTGACCATCGGTGATGCCGATGGTGGCGATCTGCGTCCGGGCGCCGAAAGCATCGGTCTCTTCCGATTTCCTCGGCGTGACCGTTACCTCGCGCGTCTGGCCATCGCGCTTGACCGTCATCGTCATGGGCTTGTCGGCGTGAGCCGCTGCGGAGCGCTGCACTTCACCAATGGAGCCGATTTCCCGTCCATCCACAGAAAGAATGCGATCACCGACTTCAAGACCCGCCGCCTGGGCCGGGCTGTCGGAGGCGATCGATGCCACCAGCGGATCGATCGGCGCAATGCCGATGTTGCCGACATCCTTCTTGTCACCGGACGCGGCCGTATCGACCAGCGTATCGGTCATCATCGGGAAATCGCGTATTGCACCGTTGCGCTGTATGGTGAGCACGATGTTCTTGCCGGGGTGCTCGGACACGTAGCGGCCAATATCGTAATAGGTTGCGACATTCTTGCCGTCGACCGCGATCAGGCGATCCCCCGCCAGCACGCCGGCCTTTGCCGCCGGTCCGGCCGGCTCCACCGCAGTGACGACCGGATCGACCAGAGCGATGCCGATGCGACCCATCTCCATCTTGTTGCCGAATTGATCGGTGTCTTCCACCAGCTTCGGGACGATCCGGAAGTCGCGGTTCTGGCCGTCGCGCTCGACGGTCAGCACGATCGTACGGCCAGGGCGCAGGCCGACATAGCGCTGCACCTCATCGAAGGTGGCCACCTTGGCACCGTCGATGGCAACAAGGCGATCGCCCGGTTCGATTCCGGCTTCCGCCGCCGCGCCGTCACGCGTCACCATGGCAACGACAGGATCGGCGACCGTGCGGCCATAGATGCTGAAAAGTACCGCGAAGATCACGATGGCAAGAAGGAAATTCGCAATCGGACCGGCGGCAACCGTCGCGGCCCGTTTCCAGAGCCTGGCGCCGGCAAAGGAATGAGCGCGCTCTTCCTCCGTCATGGCTGCAAGCTGATCCACGTCGGTCTTGCTGGAGGCGTCCTCGTCGCCGAAGAAGCGCACGTAACCGCCGAGCGGAATCAGCGAAAGCTTCCAGCGCGTGCCATGTCGGTCCGTGAAGCCGGCAATTTCCGGCCCGAAGCCGATCGAGAAGGCCATGACGCGGATACCCGACCAGCGGCCGACCAGATAGTGGCCCATCTCGTGCACGAAAACGAGCAGCGACAGGACGAAGACAAACGTAATGACGTTGTTCGTCAAGAAACCGATCAAGCTAGCCGCGCTACCCATGCAACGATCCTGTTCGTGTTAATTTCAGACCCCGAGCAGAACGCCGCCCAATGAAAAGGTCTCGCCGCTCATTGTCAGCGACATTACGATAGCCAACAAAAACGCTGCAAAACAAGCAAAAATTAGTCCATCGACGCGATCCATGACCCCGCCATGGCCGGGAATGAGATGGCTCGAGTCCTTTACGCCGAACTTGCGCTTGATGAATGACTCGAACAGATCGCCGCTCTGGCTGCAGACGGAAAGCACCAGGGCAAGGATGGGAATCCTCAAATCCTCGGCGGAAAAAAAGCTCCAGACGACCGCGGTTCCGGCAAGGACGGCCGCGATGGCGCCGCCGATCGCGCCCGACCATGTCTTACCCGGCGATATACGCGGGGCAAGCTTCGGCCCTCCGATGGCTCGGCCGACGAAATAGGCGAAAATATCCGTCGCCCACACCGTCGCGAAAACGAACAGCATCAGCACGAAGCCGCGCAGGTCGTCGTCCCGCATCTCCGCAAGGGCAATCGCCGTCAATCCGGAATAGAATATGCCACCCGGCAGCCACCAGCTTTTGCCGCGAATGCCGACCATGATCGCCGTGACGGCGACGAAGGCGGCCAGAACCTCGATGGAATAGACGGATTCGCCCAGGACCGTCGCGCCGGCGATCAGCACGAGCGCAAGCCAACCGAGCGCGTTGCCCTGCGGGTCGCGGCCATGCAAATCCGTTATCGTCGACCATTCATAGTAGACGAGCAGGCCGATTACCGCCGCCAGAAGGCGAAAGCCGAGACCTCCGAACCATGTGGCGGCAAGAACGACGACGGCAAGGATGATGCCTGAAACAATGCGCAGCCTGAGTTCGCGATTCATCAGGACCCCACGGCCGCCGCCTGCTTGGCGGAAAGACCGCCAAAACGCCGGTCGCGCGCAGCATATTTCTCCAGCGCGGCGAAGAACAGATCGCGATTGAAATCCGGCCAGTAGTCCGGCACGAACATGAATTCCGAATAGGCCGCCTGCCACAGCAGGAAATTCGAGAGCCGCTCCTCGCCGCTCGTGCGGATAATGAGGTCGGGATCGGGAATTCCGGCGGTGTCCAGACGGGCATCGACCAGTTCCGGACTGATATCCTGCGGACGCAACCGCCCGGCCTCGACATCCTTTGCAAGGCTTATGAAGGCACGCGTGATCTCGTCGCGCGAGCCGTAGTTGAAGGCGATGACCAGCGTCAGGGCCGTATTGTTCCTGGTGGTCTCCTCCGCCTCGAGCAGCAGGGGCAGGATGTCACCGCGCAGGCCGCCGCGATCGCCGATGACGCGAATCCGGACATTCTGCCGGTGAAGCTCGGCAAGATCCCGCCGGATGAAGGCCTTGAGGAGGCCGAGGAGATCGCTCACCTCCGCCTCGGGACGGCGCCAGTTCTCCGAGGAGAAGGCGAAAAGCGTCAGATATTTGATGCCGATATCGCCGGCAGCCCTCACCGTCTCGCGAACGGCCTCCACGCCCTTGCGGTGGCCCATTGTGCGCGGCAGGCCGCGCGCATTGGCCCAGCGACCGTTGCCATCCATGATGATGGCAACGTGTTCGGGTACGACAGAGAACGTAGGAGCTGACATATGGGTCCGGTTTCGTTCGGCGGAAAGAAGCTCTGGCCTCGTAATCTAGGGCACCATCGCCGCTTTCAATATTGGCATATCGAAAGCGCGACACTCCCCGGCATACGATCAGACCTGCATGATTTCCTTTTCTTTGTCGGCGAGCAAGCGGTCGACTTCCGAAATCGTCTCATCCGTCATCTTCTGCACACGTTCGGAGAGAGAGCGGCTCTCGTCCTGACCGATTACGCCGTCCTTTTCGGCCTTTTTGAGGCCGTCCATACCGTCACGGCGAACATGGCGAATCGCCACCTTCGCCTTTTCGGCATATTCATGGGCCACCTTCACCAGCGAGCGGCGACGCTCTTCGTTGAGTTCCGGCAGCGGGATGCGCAGGTTCTGTCCATCCATGATGGGATTGAGGCCGAGATTGGATTCGCGGATCGCGCGCTCGACTGCGCCGACCATCGACTTGTCCCACACCGAAACGGTCAGCATGCGCGGCTCCGGCACGGTGATGTTGGCAACCTGGTTCAGCGGCATGCGCGAACCATACGCTTCGATCACGACCGGATCCAGGATATTGGCGGATGCACGCCCGGTGCGCAGCGAGGCGATATCGCTCTTGAATGCAGCGATGGCGCCATCCATGCGGCGCTTCAGTTCCTTGAGGTCGGTGCCTTCACTCATGTCTATACTCCCGTCTGATAAGGCGACGCCGGACGCTCCCGGCGCCACAGGAACGTCAATTGTCTGATACGATGGTCTTGCGGCCGCCGCCGGTCAAGATTTCCGCAAAGCCGCCCTTCTCATGGATCGAGAAGACGACGATCGGAATGGCGTTTTCGCGCGCGAGTGCCACGGCCGCCACATCCATGACGGCCAGCCCCTTCTCGAGCACCTGACTATGGGTCAGATGGTCGAAGCGCTCCGCATCGGGGAATTTCTTCGGATCGGCGGAATAGATGCCGTCGACCTGCGTGCCCTTGAAGATTGCCTCAGCGCCCATCTCGGCGGCACGCAGCGCTGCGGCGGAATCGGTGGTGAAGAACGGGTTGCCGGTGCCCCCGGCAAAGATCACCACCCGGCCGAGCGACAGATGATAGAGCGTGGCGCGCTGCGAGAAGCTTTCGCAGATTTCCGGCATGGAGATAGCCGAGAGGACGACGGTATCGATATTGAGCTTGCGCAGCGAGGTCGCCAGAGCCAGCGCGTTGATGACGGTGCCCAGCATGCCCATGTGGTCGCCGGTCACGCGGTCTCCCCCCTTGGAGGCCACGGCGACGCCGCGGAAAATATTGCCGCCACCCACCACGACGCCGACTTCGACACCCATTTCGCGTGCCTGTGCGATATCGCCCGCAATCCGGTCGGCGACCGTCACATCGATGCCGAATCCCTGACTGCCCATCAGAGCTTCCCCGGAAGCCTTGAGCAACACGCGCTTGTAGATCGGCTGGGACATGGTAGCTCCTTGAAGTGATCACCGGGGAATGATTGTGAAAAGCCGGATACACGAAGGGCACCGCGTTGTCACGCGATGCCCTTACGTTTTCCCTGATATGGTTTCACCAATCCGGGAGATGGCTTCTTTTTACCGATCAGCCCTTGGCGACGGCCGCGACTTCGGCAGCGAAGTCGCTTTCTTCCTTCTCGACGCCTTCGCCGAGGAGCAGGCGGGCCATGCCGGTGATTTCGATCGGGGCGCCGGCAGCCTTTTCAGCTTCCTTGATGGCAGCGCCGACGGTCAGGTCCGGGTTGATGACGAAAGCCTGCGAGAGAAGGGCAACTTCCTCGAAGAACTTGCGCATGCGGCCTTCCACCATCTTTTCGATGATGGCTTCCGGCTTGCCGGATTCGCGGGACTGCTCGATGAAGACGTTGCGTTCGCGCTCGGCAACCGCGGCATCGACTTCTTCGGCACGGATGGCCAGCGGGTTGGTAGCGGCAACGTGCATGGCAACCTGGCGGCCGATCGACGTCAGGACGGCCTTGTCGCCGACCGACTTCAGGGCGACCAGAACGCCGAGCTTGCCGATGCCGTCGCCGGCAGCGTTATGGATGTAGGTCGCCACGACGCCGTGCTCGACTTCCAGCTTGGCGGCGCGACGAAGCGTCATGTTCTCGCCGATGGTGGCGATCGCGTCCTTGATGGCGTCGGCGACCGGCTTTCCGGATGCCGGGTAAGTCGCAGCCGAAATGGCTTCGACCGTGCCGTCGGTGGACAGCGCGACTTCGGCGATGCCGCGAGCGAGGTCCTGGAAGGCATCGTTACGGGCAACGAAGTCGGTTTCGGAGTTGAGCTCGACGACAACGGCCTTGTGACCGGCGCCGGCAATGGCGATCAAGCCTTCAGCGGCGGTGCGGCCGGACTTCTTGTCTGCCTTGGAGATGCCCTTGGCGCGCAGCCAGTCGATCGCGGCTTCGATATCGCCGTTGGTTTCGGTCAGCGCCTTCTTGCAGTCCATCATACCTGCGCCAGACTTTTCGCGCAGTTCCTTCACCAGTGCAGCCGTAATCTCGGTCATAAGCTTCCTCTTGTCGGTTCATACGGTGCGGCATGCGGTTTTGAGCCGATGCGGCACCGATTTGAGGGACGAAATGTACCCGTAAGTATGACAGCGTTATGAAGCTGCGTCATACTGTGGAATTCTGTTTGGAGCATGCCTGGATTTACCGCCTACAGCGCCATGCGTCGCAAGTGATGCGCAAAGGTCGCTGTAGCGCTTTAAATCCACTGCATAATTTCACCCTTAAATCGATTTCGATTTCAGGAATTATGCAGCAGGCAAAACGTTATCCAAAACGCGATAAGGCCGCTCGAACTCGTTGAAGTCGCAAACGGCCTTATCCCGGATGTCAATGCGCTTGGGCGGGCAAGTATATGCCCGCCTCGTGGCGCGATCAGGCTTCGGTGCCGTCCGCCAGGGTCGGCTCGACCGGAGCTTCCTCGGAAGCGCCGAGGTCGCGGCCCGATGCGCTCTGCTGGCGAGCGATACCGTCGATGGCGGCGCGCGAGATCAGGTCGCAGTAGAGGGCGATGGCGCGCGAGGCGTCGTCGTTGCCCGGGATCGGATAGTCGATCAGGTCCGGATCGCAGTTCGAGTCGATGATGGCGACGACCGGGATGCCGAGGCGCTTGGCTTCGTCGATCGCGATCTTTTCCTTGTTGGTGTCGATGATGAACATCAGGTCCGGCGTGCCGCCCATGTCCTTGATACCGCCGAGGGCCTTGTCGAGCTTTTCACGTTCGCGCTCAAGGTTCAGACGCTCCTTCTTGGTGAAGCCCTGGGCTTCGCCGGAGAGGATTTCGTCGAGCTTGCGCAGACGCTGGATCGAGTTGGAGATCGTCTTCCAGTTGGTCATCATGCCGCCGAGCCAGCGGGCGTTGACGTAGTACTGAGCCGAACGCTTCGCGCTGTCGGCGATCAGTTCGGACGCCTGACGCTTGGTGCCGACGAACAGAACGCGGCCGCCGCGGGCAACGGTGTCGCTGACGACCTGCAGGGCGCGGCTCAGCATCGGAACCGTCTGGGCGAGGTCGATGATGTGGATGTTGTTACGATCGCCGAAAATGTACGGCTTCATCTTCGGGTTCCAGCGGTGCGTCTGGTGGCCGAAGTGAACGCCTGCTTCGAGAAGCTGGCGCATAGAAAAATCGGGCAATGCCATGCCTTTGTATCCTTTTCCGGTTGAACCTCCGCAAGGCGAACAGCATCCTCTTCGAGAATGCCACCGGGCGGAAAAATCCGGATTTCTCCCGGACAATCCCATGCCTTACGTGTGGAATGCGGGTGCCCATACCTTCGATTCGCTTGGAATGCAAGGCTTTCAGCCGAAAAATAACCGCGCGCGGCCCTCAGCCGGTCAATTTATCGAGCAACGCCGGCATGACATTGGCGTTAAGCCGAAGCGGTCGGCGGATACGAGCCCCATAAGCGGGAGGTTCCGCCAATCGACCGCAATGGCCGGCTACCCCGGACATATCGCCCGGTGAAGAGCTACTGGCACGCCTTCGTATCGAGAACCTCGAGCTTGGTGAGCTTGCCGGTCAGCACGAAATCGCCGTAATCCATGGTGAGGTCGCGCGTTATGCCGTTCTCGTAAAGCTTGAAGGACATGCGGTAGACGGGGGTGGCGTCGCCGGTGGACTTCTCGTTGAAGTAGGCGACCGTCACCGGCCAGAACGGCGTCTTGGCGAAGGCGCCGGCCTTGTCGGCATCGGGATCGTCCGTGGCAGGCGACTGCTCCTTGCCGACGACGGTGGTCGCTATCAGCGGCTTGTCGCCATCGTCGGAACCGTCGAAAACCTGCGCTTCGAAGAAATTCTTGCCGAGCTTGGCGTTATGGATGATGTCGAGCATATGTTCCGTCGGAAAGCGGCTCTGGATGAGCTCGACCTGCTTGTTGTGCGGCTCGGTCAGATCGACCTTTATGCCCTTCTGGTCGTCGCTTGCAGCCCCGCGTACGTCCTTGTCGAGCTGGTTGTCGGTATAGGACTTGGTCTCGAAGCGGAACAGGCGCTTGCCGAGATCTTCGAAGGTCGTCGTCTGCTGGTCGCTGACGCGGGTGGAATCGCCCGTGTCGATCTTCGTCACGAAGCGGAAATTGGTGGTGAACCCGGCGCAATCGGAGCCTTCGAATTCGTAGACCATGCGGCCGACCATGCCGGAAATGCCGGAGCGATCGGAAGCATCCTTCAGCTCAAGATCGTAGACGGCCCGGTGTGCGATCAGCCCGCTCGGACCTGCGGCGTGGGCCACAGGTATTCCCAGCGACAGAATGCCCAGCCCCGAAACGACGGCGGCAGCAAGACTCGAGCGGAACATTCATTATCTCCTGTTGGACTCGCACGCGATGTTATAAGAACGCTTTCGGCTAAAACGAGGCTGCCGATCCTAAGTGACGGAATTTAGTCTTGATGCCGGATTTTTGAAGTTTTTACAACAAAACGGGAGATGAAAATGTCCGACGCTATCGAGGATCGCCTGAAGGAACTGGGCATCGTTCTGCCGCAGGCCGCAGCGCCTGCCGCCAACTATGTTCCCTATGTCATCAGCGGCAATCTTCTCTACCTGTCCGGGCAGCTGCCGATGGAAAACGGCAAGATCGGCGTGACCGGCCACCTCGGCAAGGATGTCGATGTTGCCGGCGGCCAGCGCGCAGCCGAACTCTGCGCCATCAATATTCTTGCCCAGGCAAAAGCGGCCCTCGGCGGCGATCTCGGCCGGATCAAGCGGCTGATCAAGCTGAACGGCTTCGTCGCCTCGATGCCTGATTTCGTCGAGCAACATCTTGTGATCAACGGCGCCTCGAATCTTCTGGCAAACATATTGGGCGATGCCGGCAAGCATGCCCGCGCCGCCGTCGGCATGGCAGCCCTGCCGCTGAATGCCGCCGTCGAAATCGATGCCATTCTGGAAATCGCATGATGAGCAAGCTTGCCTGGCTGACCGAGCGACCCATCGCCCACCGCGGCTATCACGACATGAACAGAGAGGTCTGGGAGAACACGCTTTCGGCCTTCAGCCGCGCCATCGAGGCGGGCTTTGCCATCGAGTGCGACCTGCATTATGCCTCGGACGGCGTGCCGGTCGTCTTCCATGACGACGATCTTCAGCGCGTCTGCAACCTGCCCGGCGAGGTTCGCGAGCGCACCTCCGCCGAGCTCGGGCTGCTCTCGATCGGCGGCACCAAGGACAAGATCCCGACGTTGAAGCAGCTCCTGCAGCTTTGCGACGGCAAGGTGCCGCTCGTGCTGGAGCTCAAGGGACGCGAGGGCGATGACGAGGGTTTTGCAGAATCGGTTCTCGAAGTGCTGGAGGGCTACAAGGGCCATGTCGCGCTGATGAGCTTCGACCACTGGCTGCTCAGAGACCTCAAGGCCCTGGACGCACCCTACCCGGTCGGCCTTACGGCGGAAGGAAACAAGCCCGAGACGTTTTTTCAGCATGACGAAGCCATGCATCTTGGGCTAGACTTCATATCGTACTTCTATGGCCACCTGCCGAACCCTTTCATCACGGCGCAGCGCCAGCGCGGTATTCCGGTCATCACCTGGACCGTGCGCGACGAAGCGGCCCGCAAACATACATTTGCCAATGCAGACCAGATGACCTTCGAAGGCTTTGATCCGCGCCTGGCCTCATAAATCGGGATCGATTGAAGGAGAGGCCTTGCGCAAACGCAAATTGCCGCTGCACCTGCAACACGCCTGTCGGAGTGCATGGCGCAGCGGTGAGAGCCCCTCCCTTCTTTCCTAGCGCAAGAATTGATGACAGACGAATTATCCATTCGAGTCGAACGATCCTTCAAGAACATCGCTCCGGAGAGCTGGTCCAGGCTGGCCGGGGCGTCGAGAACAGGCAGCGTCCTGCCATACAATCCCTTTGTCTCCCACGCCTTCCTGTCGTCGCTCGAGGAGTCCGGCTCCGCGACCGACAAGACAGGCTGGCTCGGCAATCATCTGCTGCTGGAAACCGACGGCGGCGAGCTGCTCGGCGCCATTGTCGGCTATCTGAAGAGCCATAGCCAGGGCGAATACGTCTTCGATCATGGCTGGGCCGATGCCTTCGAGCGCGCCGGCGGCCGCTATTATCCGAAGCTGCAATGCTCCATTCCCTTTACCCCCGCCACCGGGCCGCGGCTGCTCGTCGCCGAGGGACAGGACCGAAGCGTCATGCAGCCGGCGCTTGCCGAGAGCCTGAAAGAAGTGACCCGCCAGCTCGGCGTCTCCTCCGCGCATATCACCTTCCTGCCCGAGGACGAGGTTTCCGTCTTCGAAGGCGATGGCTACCTGCACCGCACCGACCAGCAGTTCCATTTCATCAACGAAGGCTATGCCGATCACGATGCGTTCCTGGAAACGCTGGCGTCCCGCAAACGCAAGGCGCTGAAGAAGGAGCGGCGCACGGCGCTGGAGCATGGCATCAGCATCGACTGGCTGACCGGCAGCGATCTAACCGAAAACATATGGGATCAGTTCTTCGCCTTCTACATGGATACGGGCAGCCGCAAATGGGGCCGCCCCTATCTTACCCGGACATTCTATTCGCTGATCGGCGAACGCATGCCCGACGATATCCTGCTCGTCATGGCCAGGCGCGAGGGCCGCTACATTGCCGGCGCCATCAATTTCATCGGCGGCGAAACGCTCTACGGCCGCCATTGGGGCTGCATCGAGGATCATCCCTTCCTGCATTTCGAGGTTTGCTATCATCAGGCGATCGATTTCGCGCTGAGCAAGGGATTGAAGCGGGTAGAGGCCGGAGCGCAGGGCGAGCACAAGCTCGCTCGCGGCTATCTTCCGGTCATCACCCATTCGGCGCATTATATCGGCCATCAGGGTCTGCGGCGTGCCGTTGCCGATTATCTGAAGCACGAGCGCGAACAGGTCGAGGAGATGAGCGAAATTCTCACCGAGCATAGCCCCTTCCGTAAAGGCGAGCGGCAGGATATCTAGCCGTTCCGTATACTCGCAACCACAGACGAGGAGCCCCTGGATGACCAGCCCCGCCTATGACGACAACAATATCTTCGCGAAGATCCTGAAGGGCGATATCCCTTCCTATCGCGTTTACGAGGATGAGCACACAGTCGCCTTCATGGATGTGATGCCGCAATCGCCGGGTCATACGCTGGTCGTACCCAAATCCCCTTCCCGCAACATTCTCGACGCCGATCCAGCCGCCTTGCAGCACGCGATCACGGTCGTTCAGAAGATTGCCATCGCCGTTCAGGAAGCCTTCGAGGCCGATGGCGTCTACATCGCCCAGTTCAACGAGCCATCCGCGGGACAGACGGTGTTTCATCTGCACTTCCATGTGATCCCGCGGCTCGAAGGCGTAGCGCTGAAGCCGCACTCGGGCAAGATGGAGGATGGTGCGGTGCTGGCGGAAAACGCCAGGAAGATCATCGAAGCGCTGCCCTGATGCGCTGAGGCCCTAAAGTCATTTCTAAGATTTTCTGCATAAGCATATGAAAACGGCTGCATTGTTCCCAATGCAGCCGTTTTACTTTTTTCAGGCAACCGATCGTCGGCTATTTGCGCGGAACCTTCGGGACCGCGCCGCCGCCCTTGCGCGGCGACTTGCCTTCCGGCTCTTCGCTTTCGCTGGCCGCCGAAGTCTTTGCCGAACGACGGCTATCGGCCGCCGTCCCCGCCTTGCCGACACGGCTGCGGGTCTTGACTGTATCGCCGTCGTCCTCCTCCACCTCGGCCGGTATATCGCCGACTTCGGCTTCCGGCTTCGGCCGGATCGGAGCGGTGTCTGCGATCGCCTCGAGCAGGATGCCGGTCGAGCCGTCTTCCTTCTTGCCGACCGTGACGGTGACGACGCCGCCCTTCTTCAGCTTGCCGAACAGGATTTCGTTCGCCAGCGGCTTCTTGATGTTTTCCTGGATGACGCGCGCCAGCGGACGGGCGCCCATCTTGTCGTCGTAGCCCTTCTCGGACAGCCAGGCGATGGCGTCCTCGTGCAGGTCGAAGGTCACGTTGCGTTCCGAAAGCTGCGCTTCCAGCTGCATGATGAACTTCTGCACGACCTTGTGGATAACGGTGGTCGGCAGCGGCGCGAAGGGAATGACCGCATCCAGACGGTTGCGGAATTCCGGCGTGAACAGGCGGTTCAACGCCTCCTCATCCTCACCCGTGCGCTTGGACGAACCGAAGCCGATAGCGGCCTTGGCCATTTCCGAAGCGCCCGCATTGGTCGTCATGATCAGGATGACGTTGCGGAAGTCGATCTTCTTGCCGTTGTGGTCGGTCAGTGCACCGTGGTCCATGACCTGCAGCAGGATATTGAAGATATCCGGATGCGCCTTCTCGATCTCGTCGAGCAGAACCACGCTATGCGGATGCTGGTCGACGCCATCGGTCAGCAGGCCGCCCTGGTCGAAGCCGACATAGCCGGGAGGCGCACCGAGCAGGCGGGAGACCGTATGGCGCTCCATATATTCCGACATATCGAAGCGCAGCAGTTCGACGCCGAGCGAGGAGGCAAGCTGCTTGGCGACTTCCGTCTTGCCGACGCCGGTCGGGCCGGAGAAGACGTAGCAGCCGATCGGCTTGTTCGGCTCGCGCAGGCCGGCGCGTGCCAGCTTGATCGAGGTCGAGAGCGCTTCGATGGCCGTATCCTGGCCGTAGACGACCGAGCGCAGCTCCTGTTCGAGGTTGGCGAGAACCATCTCGTCATCCTTGGAGACCGTCTTCGGCGGAATACGGGCCATGGTCGCAATCGTCGCCTCGATCTCCTTTTCGGTGATCAGCTTGCGGCGCTTGGACGGTGGCAGCAGCATCTGCGCGGCACCCGTCTCGTCGATGACGTCGATCGCCTTGTCCGGCAGCTTGCGGTCGGAGATATAGCGAGCCGACAGCTCGACGGCCGTCTTGATGGCGTCGTTCGAGTAGCGCAGGTGATGATACTCTTCGAAATAGGGCTTCAAGCCCTTCATGATTTCGATGGCATCCTCGATGCTCGGCTCGTTGACGTCGATCTTCTGGAAGCGGCGGACGAGTGCCCGATCCTTTTCGAAGAACTGGCGGTATTCCTTGTAGGTGGTGGAACCGATGCAACGGATCGCGCCCGAAGAAAGTGCCGGCTTCAGCAGATTCGACGCATCCATCGCACCGCCGGAGGTGGCGCCCGCGCCGATGACGGTGTGGATCTCGTCGATGAACAGCACGGCGCCCGGATACTCTTCGAGCTCCTTGACGACCTGCTTCAGGCGTTCTTCGAAATCGCCGCGATAGCGGGTGCCGGCAAGCAGCGTACCCATGTCGAGCGAAAAGATCGTGGCGTCGGCCAGCGCTTCGGGAACCTTGCCCTCGACGATCCGCTTGGCAAGGCCTTCGGCGATCGCCGTCTTGCCCACGCCGGGATCACCGACATAAAGCGGGTTGTTCTTCGAACGGCGGCACAGCACCTGGATCGTGCGGTTGACCTCGGAGTTGCGGCCGATCAGCGGATCGATCTTGCCGTTCTTGGCCTTCTCGTTGAGGTTGACGCAGTAGGCCTTGAGGGCGTCCTGCTGTTTCTTGTTGTTACCCTCTTCCTGCTCGCCGCGGGAGGTCGGCTTGCTTTCGGATTCGGTATCTTCGGCACCGCGCGGCGTGCGGGTCTGGGAGGAACCCGGCCGCTTGCCGATGCCGTGGGAAATGTAGTTGACCGCGTCGTAGCGGGTCATTTCCTGCTCCTGCAGGAAGAAGGCAGCATGGCTTTCCCGTTCGGCAAAAATCGCAACGAGAACATTGGCGCCCGTCACTTCTTCGCGGCCGGACGATTGCACATGGATCACGGCGCGCTGGATGACGCGCTGGAAGCCGGACGTCGGCTTCGAGTCCTCATCATAGCCCGTGATCAGGTTGGACAATTCATTATCGACGTATTCAGTCAGAGTCTTACGGAGCGCGTCGAGATCAACATTGCACGCGCCCATGACAGCTGCGGCATCGGCGTCGTCTACCAGCGCCAAAAGCAGATGTTCCAGCGTGGCATACTCGTGATGCCGCTCGTTCGCGTAGGTCAGTGCCTGATGCAGCGCCTTCTCAAGACTAGGCGAAAATGTTGGCACGTTCAGATCCTCACTTCTTTTCCATAACACATTGCAGCGGATGCTGGTGCTGCCGGGCGAAATCCATCACCTGGCTCACCTTCGTTTCGGCTACTTCATATGTATATATCCCGCACTCGCCCACGCCGTGGTTGTGGACATGAAGCATGATGCGGGTGGCACTCTCGAGATCCTTTTGAAAGAAACGCTCCAGGATATGGATCACAAAGTCCATGGGCGTATAGTCGTCATTCAGAAGCAGCACGCGGTACAGGTTGGGCTTTTTGGTTTTGGGCTTGGTGCGTGTAATCACCGAGGTCCCGCGATTTCCGTTGTCCCCATTCCTTTCGCTGTTGTTTTGCATCCGGATCGGCTCAGCGATCATTTCGTTCATTCCTCAAATCATCCGGCAGAAGCTATCGCATTCCGACTTGGCACTGGGGTTGGCATCTTCACTTCGGTCGGGCCGGATATCCGAACCTCTAACTTAGTTCATATTGGCGTGATTTTAAGCCCCTTGCCCGACACTGCAATCACAATTCGCTGACAAAGCGGGCTGCGATCAAAAAAGTCGCTGCATATTCCCGACTCCTGTCCGATGCGCAAAAACGCAAAGGACCGGCCACGCGTCGCGTAGCCGGTCCTTCCGGAAAATTGCCTTTCGGCGAATGCTTAAGCGGCGGCTGCCGTCGCTGCCGCCTTGCTCGTGGCCTTCGTCGCAGCCGCTACGGGCGCTTCGTAAGGCTTATAGGCGACCTTGGCGAGATCGGCATACATTTCACCGAGTCTGGTGGCTTCGGCAATGAAGTTTTCGTAGGAAGACTTTACGAAGCCGCTCTGCAGTTCGAAGGCCGCCTCGAAGCTCTTGACGCCGGCGAGCGTCTCGAAGTGCGATACGCTGTCCTGGAAAGACTTCTTGGAGTATTCGGCAGCTTCGGCGGCAATCGCCTGAAAGCCCTTGGTGACATCGGAATAGCTCTTCAGCGCCGTGTCCATAGCTTCCTTGCCCTTCTTGTTCGCTTCATCGAAATTGAACATGCTTCTCCGTCCCTTGTTGGTCGGCCGATGGCCGGTTTGCAGACTTAAAGCTTAAATGCGGCGCACAATTAGTCAAGTAGTCTTGTGCGCCGCAATATCCTCCTTGGGTTGCATTTCGAATGACGGCGCGATGTCGGCGCTCATGAATGCACCGCATCATTCTGTTTTCCCTAATATATATCATAGCCCCTGCAACCGCAGGCTTTGACTAAAATATCGGCAATAAACTCGGAAAAAACGCAGTGCCGATATGCCGGGCTTGACCGAGGCGCAAGGCAAAGCCGGCGACAACCAAAGAAAAAGGGCTGTATTTCAATGAAATACAGCCCGGCAATTCGATCGGAAATCGAGATCGGCAGAATTAGAGATCGACGTCCAGGATAGCCATCGAAAAATTATAGGAGCGGTCGCCGTCTTCGTCGTCGATATAGACGACACCGAGGAACTCTTCGCCAAGATAGACTTCCGCCGAATCGTTCTTGCGCGGGCGGGCCTTCACCACGATCTGCGGATTGAACGTGCGTTTGAAATAGGCGTCGAGTTTCTTGATTTCTTCAGGCTTCACAATGCTTCTCCGTGAGGATCTCGGTTGGCCGCTTCTTGCATGGGAAAAGCGGCGGTGTAAAGACCGGAACCGCGTCGTGCACGGTTCGCGACGGCACTATCTCCCAAAAGTTAGATCGAAATTTCCTAGATTCCCGCACCCATGATTTGGTCCACGGCCAATTGCTCGGCAAGGAGCTGATCCATCGAGCGGGACGGCTCGGAACAGCCTGCTTCGCCGACCACCTTGGCAGGAACGCCGGCGACCGTGGTCTTGGCGGGCACTTCCTTCAGGACAACGGAGCCCGCAGCTATGCGCGAGCAATGGCCGATCTGGATGTTGCCGAGGATCTTGGCTCCCGCACCAATCAAGACGCCATGGGCGATTTTCGGATGGCGGTCGCTGCCTTCCTTGCCTGTACCGCCGAGGGTCACGCCATGCAGGATCGATACATTGTCACCAATCACGGCGGTTTCGCCCACGACAAGACCGGTCGCATGGTCGAGGAAGATGCCCTTGCCGATGCGTGCTGCCGGGTTGATATCGGTCTGGAAGACGCTGGAGGAACGGCTCTGCAGATAAAGCGCGAAATCGCGGCGGCCACGATTGTAGAGCCAGTGCGCGAGGCGATGCGTCTGCAGCGCATGGAACCCCTTGAAATAGAGGACAGGCTCCAGGAACCGCAGGCAGGCGGGATCGCGATCGTAGACGGCCTGGATATCGACACGGAGAATCGATCCCCATTCCGGCCAGTCCGCCAGCATTTCCTCGAAGGTCTGCCGCAGGAGGATGGCCTGCAGGTCGGGATGATCAAGACGCTCGCAAATGCGATAGATGACACATTCTTCCAGCGAACGGTGGTTGATGATCGTCGAATAGAGGAAGGCGGCAAGCAGCGGATCCCTTTCGGCAGCGGCACGCGCTTCCTCGCGCATGCTGTCCCAGATAGGATCCATGATCTTAACTGCACCCAAGCCCTCCACGGGGCGAATGTCCGTTGCTGCGACCATTGGCGGTCTCCCGATTTTCTGTCAGGGGTGCATTATATAGAATAAATGCCACACAAGACAAATGGGTTGGGCGCGCATGAATTTCGAGCATGAATTTGCCAGCGGTCTCATTCGCGCGACATGCGTTGAAGCGATCGGTACGATCACTGTGAGCAACCCCGACCGAAAGAACGCCGTGACGGCCGCCATGTGGCGCGCCATCCCGCAGGCAGTGCGCAGGCTGACCGATGAAGCGCGTGCGCATGTGATCGTTCTGCGCGGCGCCGGCGCGGATTTTTCAGCCGGCGCCGACATCCGCGAATTCGACACCATGCGCAAGGATTCCGAGACCGCCGTGGTCTACGAGGCATTGAACAGCCGGGCTTTCGAGGCCATTCGCCACTGCCGCGTGCCGACGATCGCGGCGATCCGCGGCATCTGCTATGGCGGCGGTTTCGGGCTGGCGGCCGCCTGCGATCTGCGGATTGCCGAGCAAGGCGCGCGCTTTTCGGTTCCTGCCGTTCGCCTCGGCATAGCCTATCCGGCCGATGCCGTGCAGGACATCGTCAACGCGCTTGGAGCGCAGATGGCCAAGGTCACGCTGTTTACCGGCGCGCCCATGTCGAGCGACAAGATGGTTGCCGCCGGCTTTCTGCTGGAGGAAATCGAGGCGGGCGCTTTCGACGGCGAAGTCTCCGCCCTCGCCCATGCGATCGCGGCAAACGCCCCGATCGCGCTGCATGCATCGAAACTCGCGATCCGCGCCGTGATCGAACAGGATGGCGACCTGCTGCGCGAGGCGGAGGTGATCGGCGCAGAGACTTTCGACAGCGCCGATTACGCCGAGGGCCGTACCGCCTTTGCCGAACGGCGAAAGCCGCGCTTCACCGGCAAGTGACTTAACGCTTGTCCAGGCGGTGGTAGAATTCGAGGACGGCCGCCTTGAAGAGCTTGTCGCCGACGGCAAGCATATGATCGCGGTTCGGTATATCCACGGCTTCGGCGTTCGGCATCAGAGCTGCCAGTTCCTGTCCCGAGCCGGCGATATCGTCCTTTGTGCCGACGGCAATCAAGGTCGGCGCCTCGATCTTGGCGACGTCCTGCCTTGCCGCCAGGTCGCGCGAGCCCTGGATGCAGGCGGCCAGCGCCTGCCGGTCGCTCTTCGTCTGCTCGGCGAAGGCGCGGAACATGCGCCCGCGGGCATGGGTAACGTCATCGAGCGACGGCGCCACCAGCGCTTCCGCGATCGGATCCCAATCGCCGACACCTTCGACCATGCCGATGCCGAGACCGCCGAGCACCAGCGAGCGGACGCGATCCGGATGCGCGATCGCCATGAAGGTGGCAACGCGCGCGCCCATGGAATAGCCCATGACGTGGGCCTCGGATATGCCCAGATGGTCGAGGAGGGCAACGGCATCGTCGGCCATGATCCAGGGATGGTAGACATCGGCATCGTAAAGCTTGTCGCTCGAGCCGTGGCCGCGATTGTCGATGGCGATGACCCGATAGCCTGCATCGCCAAGCGTCTTGAGCCAGCCCGGATTGACCCAGTTCGCAACCGCGGTCGAAGCAAAGCCGTGAATCAGCAGCACCGGCGGCCCGCTGGGGTCGCCTTCATCGAAAAAGGCGAGCTTCAATCCGTCTCTGAGAAAATTGGACATCCGGGGAGCATTCAAATTCATGGCTTCGTCTTTGCAAGCTGGATCCTGTTGGCGCCGGACCATATTTTATCGGCGATATCAAATGAACCCTGCGCGTGCGAAAATCTCTGCATCAAGCGGGACTTTCGCACTACACAATCAGCACGAAGGATTATAAAGAGAGGCTACCAAGTCTGGCGCAACATTCATGCCGCTACGGCAAGACGCATTCGGAGATCATCATGGCCGGCCACAATATTCCCCATTTCCAGAACGACGGCGGACATCGCGTCATCGAAATCGGCGTCAAGGAATTCATGTGCACCGGCGCCTCGGTTCCCTACGACCATCCTCATATCTTCATCGATATCGGCGACGAGAGCGAGAAGGTCTGCTCCTACTGCTCGACGCTCTACCGCTACAATCCGTCGCTGAAGGCGGACCAGACCAACCCGGCCGGCTGCGTCTTTCACTTCAAGGCCGCGTGACGCCGTAGAGCCTGATCGGACATAGAAGAATGCCGATCAAAGCAGTTGCCATCATCGGCGCCGGAATAGCCGGATTGACGGCGGCACTGGCGCTGGCGAGACATGGCATCGCCTCGGACATTTTCGAGCAGGCCGAGGTACTGACCGAAGTCGGCGCAGGCCTGCAGATTTCACCGAATGCCTCCCGCATCCTCGATACGCTCGGCGTTCTCGACGCGCTTCGGCCCGTCTGGCTGGAGCCAGGGGAAATCCGGCTCGTATCCGGCTCGTCGCTAGGACAGATCACATCCGTTCCCTGCGGAAATTTCGCCATGCGGCGATGGGGTGCGCCCTATGGGGCCGCACATCGCGCGACCCTGCAGAAGGCCCTTCTCGATGCCGTGACCGCCAATGCGCTGTGCAAGCTGCATCTGGGTCAGCACATCGACATCAAAGCCAAGCAGGCGCTGGAGGATCTCGCCGGAAGAAAGTTCGATCTCGTCATCGGCGCGGACGGGGTCTGGTCCAAGGCGCATGCGCTGGTGCCCGGTGCCCCCGCTCCGCTCTTTTCCGGCAATATTGCGTGGCGCTTCTCCATCGCGGAAACGGCGGCTCCGGCCATGCTGGACAAGGCGAACGTTACCGCCTTCCTCGGCCCATCCAGCCATCTCGTCTGCTATCCCATCCGGGAGAATGCAGCCTTCAATATTGTCGCCATCGTCTCCGGCAACAGCGCCAGCCGCGATTGGGGCGCAGCCGGCAGCCAGGCTCAACGCAGGCAGATGCTGCGCGCCTTCTCCGGTTGGAACGGCGCAATCGTGCAGATGCTGGAAGCGCAGGAAAAGGCGAGTTTCTGGCCGCTTTATGAAATGAAAGCCGGCCGATGGCACAACGGCGAAGACACGGTGCTGATCGGCGACGCCGCGCATGCGATGATGCCGTTCGCGGCACAAGGGGCAGCCATGGCGATCGAGGACGCGTTCGAACTTGCCGGCATGCTTGCGACGCGGCCGCCGACCGAAGCTTTAGACCTCTACGAAAAGCACCGGTCGCCGCGCATTGCGCGCCTGCGGCAGCGCGCCGCCTTCAATCAGTTCGCCTACCATGCCCGCGGGCCGATCCGCATGGCGCGCGATCTCGTCCTCTCGCTTCGTCCGCCGCAAAGCCTGGCGGCGGACATGGACTGGATCTACGGCTATCGCGCCGCCGGCTGACTACGCTTGCCTGACGGCAGCGAAGCCCTTTTCGATATCCGCCTTGATATCGGCGACGTCTTCCAGACCGATCTGCAGACGGATGACAGGTCCCTCTGCCGGTGCCTTCGTGATGCGCCGGTCGTTGAGATTGACGTGCACCGCAAGACTTTCGAAACCGCCCCAGGAATAGCCGAGACCGAAAATACGCAAGGCATCGAGGAAGGCGTGCGCCTTCGCCTTGAATTTCTGCGGATCGTCGACGGCCAGAACGAAGGAGAAAATCCCGCTCGATCCCTTGAAGTCGCGCTTCCAGAGATCGTGACCGGGGAAGCTTGGCAATGCCGGATGCAGCACGCGCGCGACATCCTCCCTGCCCTCGAGCCATCGGGCAATCGCAAGCGCGCTTTCCTGGTGACGCTCCAGACGCACGCCCATGGTGCGCAAGCCGCGCAGCACCTGATAGGCATCGTCCGGCGCACCGCAGATGCCCAGCTGGCCATGGGCGTCCAGCAACCGTTTCCAATGCGCCTCATTGGCGGAAACAGTCCCCATCAGAATATCGGAGTGGCCGGCCGGATATTTCGTCACCGCATGGATGGAGACGTCGACGCCGTGATCGAGCGGCTTGAAATAGAGTGGCGTCGCCCAGGTATTGTCCATGGTCACGACGCAGCCGTGCCGATGCGCCGCTGCCGAGATGGCAGGAATATCCTGCATCTCGAAGGTGTTGGAACCCGGCGCCTCGGTGTGGACCAGCCTGGTGTTCGGCTTGATCAACTGCTCGATGCCGGCGCCGATCAGCGGATCGTAATAGTCGACCTCGATGCCGAGACGCTTCAGCATGGTATCGCAGAAAAAACGTGTGGGGCCGTAGACCGAATCGACGATCAAGGCGTGATCGCCGGCGGACAGATAGGCGAGAAAAGGCACGGTGACGGCCGCAAGCCCGGACGGCACGATGATCGTTCCGGCCGATCCCTCCAGCGCATTCATTGCCTCGCACAGCGCATCCGTCGTCGGCGTGCCGCGCGTCCCGTAAGTGTATTTCTGGTCGTGCGTCTCCATTACACGCGCATTGGGAAACAGCACCGTCGAGGCATGCACTACGGGGGGGTTGACGAAGCCGTGGAAATCAAAGGGCGAGTTGCCGATGTGGGACAAACGCGTGTTGATGCCGGCGTTCTGCAGGGAAGTGTCTTTGTCTTTCATGTCCGGATATGCCTTTGGCGCTGCGGGGAAGCTGGATTTGTGGCGGCCAAGTCCAGTGGGGTCAACCCCGATCAGCCCGACATCACATATTATTGGAAGGCTAAACTAACAAAATTGGCGACACAAACCTCATTTCCGCGCAGATTTTTGGCAAAATACCGCCCATTTCGACGCCAAATGCCCATTTTTCGACCATGGCGGGCAAAAATGCCGAATAAATCCGCAATAATCCGGGCGATCTCTTGACCGTTACACCATTTGCGACTGTGATAGGCCCACTCGCACCGGGAAAGGGAAGGAGCGTGGTTCTCCAGGAACCGGCTTCGGGGGCGATACATTTTAACTATAAAACAAATAGACAAAGGTTGGGAAAGATGAAAAAGTTTGCTCTCTCCGCATTTCTCGGAGTCGCAGCATTGGCTTACACCGCGTCCGGAGCTTCCGCTTCGACGTTGAGCGACGTAAAGGCCAAGGGCTTCGTTCAGTGCGGCGTGAATACGGGTCTTCTCGGCTTCGCGCAACCGGACGCCTCCGGTAACTGGGCCGGTTTCGACATCGACTTTTGCAAGGCCGTAGCGTCCGCCGTCTTCGGCGACCCGACCAAGGTGAAGTACACGCCCCTCAGCGCGAAGGACCGTTTCACCGCGCTACAGTCCGGCGAAATCGACGTGCTGTCTCGCAACACGACCTGGACCATCAATCGCGACACCGCGCTCGGCCTCAAGTTTCGTCCCGTCACCTATTACGACGGCCAGGGCTTCATGGTTCGCAAGGAACTGAACGTGAAGTCGGCGCTCGAGCTTTCCGGCGCGGCGATCTGCGTGCAATCCGGCACGACGACCGAGCTCAACCTTGCCGACTACTTCAAGACCAACAACCTGCAATACAATCCGGTGGTCTTCGACAAGCTCGAAGAGGTCAACACGGCCTATGACTCCGGCCGTTGCGACGTCTACACCACCGACCAGTCCGGCCTCTACGCACTGCGCCTGACGCTGAAGAACCCGGACGATAACGTCGTTCTGCCTGAAATCATCTCCAAGGAGCCGCTCGGCCCGGCCGTTCGCCAGGGCGACGACCAGTGGTTCAACATCGTGAGCTGGACGGCCTATGCGCTCGTCAACGCCGAAGAATTCGGCATCACGCAGAAGAATGTCGACGAGATGAAGAATTCGGCAAACCCGGATATCAAGCGCTTCCTCGGCACCGAACAGGGCTCCACGATCGGCACCGACCTCGGCCTGACCAATGACTGGGCCTACAACATCATCAAGGGCGTCGGCAATTACGGCGAAGTCTTCGACCGCAACATCGGCGCCGGCAGCCCGCTGAAGATCGCCCGCGGCCTCAATGCGCTGTGGAACAAGGGCGGCATCCAGTACGCGCCTCCGGTGCGCTAAGCGACATCGTCCAAAATTAGGAGAAAGGCGGCAATCCGCCTTTCCCACCTCAAGAAAACAAGCCTGAAACAGGCACATTGGGGAAAAACTCTGCATGGCAATTATTACAAATTCGCCTGAAGGCGAGCGCTCATCCATATCAGCGCTATACGATCCCAAAATCCGGGGCCTGTTCTATCAGGCCTTGACGATCGTCATTCTTGTGGCCCTCGCCGCATTCGTCATTCATAATACGGCCCGCAATCTGAGCGATTTGAACCGTTCCTTCGGCTTTGGCTTCCTCGAAGGCCGGGCCGGCTTCAATCTGGGACAGGCTCTCATCCCCTATTCCAGCGATTCCACCAATATCGATGCGCTGATCGTCGGCCTGCTCAACACCCTCCTCATTTCGGTCGTGGGCATCATCGCCGCGACGATCGTCGGCTTCATCGTCGGCATCGGCAGGCTTTCGAACAACTGGTTGATCGCCAAGCTTTCGCAGGCTTATGTCGAACTCTTCCGCAACATCCCGCCGCTGCTCGTTATCTTCTTCTGGTACAGCGGGGTTCTGGTGCTGCTGCCGCAGGCGCGGGAAGCCGTGCATCTGCCCTTTTCCAGCTATCTCAGCAATCGCGGCCTCGCCTTCCCCAGCCCGATTTTCGGCGCCGGCATGTGGGCCGTGGGGATTGCTCTCCTTGTCGCCATAGCAATCGTGTTTTTCGTGGCGCGATGGGCACATAGACGCCAGGCGGCAACCGGCCAGCAATTCCATACGATCTGGGTTTCGGTCGCCATCCTGGTCGGCCTGCCCCTGCTGGTCTTCCTGGCAACGGGGATGCCGCTTTCCTTCGACTACCCGGTCGCCGGCAAGTTCAACCTGACCGGCGGGACTGTCGTGGGGCCGGAATTCATCGCGCTTCTTTTGGCTCTCTCCCTCTATACGGCAACCTATATTGCCGAGATCGTGCGCGCCGGTATCCGCGGCGTGCCGAAAGGCCAATCCGAAGCGGCGGGCGCACTTGGCCTTCGGGTATCGGCCATCAACCGCCTCATCGTCATCCCGCAGGCAATGCGCATCATCATTCCGCCGCTGACGAGCCAATATCTCAATCTGATCAAGAACTCCTCGCTCGCCATCGCCATCGGCTACGCCGATCTCGTCGCCGTCGGCGGCGTTATCCTCAATCAGTCCGGACGCGCGGTCGAAGTCGTCATCATATGGATGATCGTCTATCTCGCCTTGAGCATCGTAACCTCGCTGTTCATGAACTGGTTCAACGCCAAGATGGCGCTGGTGGAGAGATAAGATGCCGAATGCAAATCAGAGCTTCGTCAGCAAAACGCTTTTGTCGCAGCAACCCGCGCCCGCCAGCGAAAGAGGTGTATGGCACTGGATGAGGAAAAACCTCTTCGCCACACCGAAGGACGTCGTCCTGACCGTCCTTGCCATCGTCTTTCTCGTCTGGGCAATCCCGCAACTGGTCGATTGGCTATTCATAAAGGCGGTGTGGAGCGGAACCGATCGCACATTCTGCGCCACACCCGCTCAAGGTGGAACCCAGCCGGAGGGCTGGAGTGGTGCCTGCTGGGCCTTCGTTCGCGCGAAATTCGTCGTCTTCATGTTCGGCCTTTTTCCGCCGGACGAACGCTGGCGGCCCGTGCTGGTCGTCATTCTCACGATCCTTACCTTCGTGCCGCTAATGATCCCGTCGGTCCCGAGGAAAGGGATGACCTTGCTTCTGGCGTTCATCGTGCTGCCGGTCGTATCGTTCTTCCTGCTGCATGGTGGATTTGGCCTCGAAGTCGTGGGGACCGAGAGATGGGGCGGTCTGATGGTGACGCTGGTGATTGCCTTCGTCGCAATCGCGGTCTCCTTTCCGTGCGGCATCGTGCTTGCGCTCGGACGCCGCTCGAAAATGCCCGTCGTCCGCATGCTGTGCGTGATCTTCATCGAAGTCATCCGCGGCGTGCCGCTGATCACGGTGCTGTTCATGGCCAGCTACATGCTGCCGCTGTTCATGCCGCAGGGCTGGACGGTGGACAAGCTGCTGCGCGCCGTGGTCGGCGTTGCGATCTTCACCTCGGCCTATATGGCCGAAGTCTTCCGCGGCGGCCTGCAGGCCGTACCCAAAGGTCAGTTCGAAGGGGCCGATTCGCTCGGTCTCAGCTACTGGCAGAAGATGCGGCTCATCGTGCTGCCTCAGGCCATCAAGCTGGTCATTCCGAGCATCGTGAACTCCTATATCAGCATGTTCAAGGACACGTCGCTCGTGGCAATCGTCGGCATGTTCGACCTGCTCGGCATCGTTCGCCAGAATTTTTCGGATGCGAATTGGGCCACCGCCGTGACACCGGTGACGGGACTGATTTTCGCCGGCTTCATTTTTTGGCTGTTCTGCTTCGGCATGTCGCGCTATTCAGGTTTCGTGGAGCGCCATCTCGACACCGGCCACAAGCGATAAGAATTGAGGGAAATATAAAATGGCTGAAGCCCAACCGAAAAAAATGACCGTTTCCGAGACCGAGGTCGCGGTTGAAATGAGGAACATGAACAAGTGGTACGGCGATTTCCACGTACTGCGCGACATCAATCTCAAGGTCATGCGCGGCGAGCGCATCGTCATTGCCGGCCCATCCGGCTCAGGCAAGTCGACGATGATCCGCTGCATCAACCGGCTGGAGGAACATCAGAAGGGCAGCATCGTCGTCGACGGCGTGGAACTGACCAACGACCTGAAGAAGATCGATGAAGTCCGACGCGAAGTCGGCATGGTGTTCCAGCACTTCAACCTCTTCCCGCACCTGACCATTCTGGAAAACTGCACGCTGGCGCCGATCTGGGTGCGCAAGATGCCGAAGAAGCAGGCGGAAGAGATCGCCATGCACTTCCTCACCCGCGTCAAGATCCCCGAGCAGGCAAAGAAATATCCCGGCCAGCTTTCCGGCGGCCAGCAGCAGCGCGTGGCGATCGCCCGCTCGCTCTGCATGAACCCGAAGATCATGCTGTTCGACGAGCCGACCTCGGCGCTCGATCCGGAAATGATCAAGGAAGTGCTGGACACCATGGTCGGCCTTGCCGAAGAAGGCATGACGATGCTGTGCGTGACTCACGAAATGGGCTTTGCCCGCCAGGTCGCCAACCGCGTCATCTTCATGGACCAGGGCCAGATCGTCGAACAGAATTCGCCGAAGGAATTCTTCGACAATCCGCAGCATGAGCGCACCAAGCTGTTCCTGAGCCAGATCCTGCACTGATCACTGTACAGCTCGCATGAAACGAGACCCGCCGCTGCCTCGCAGCCGGCGGGTTTTTCATGAGCAGCCCTTCGTTGGCAAGATGGCGTCGCAAGCCGGTCAGCGCAGCGGCAGGGCGTATGTCTGTTTGACAATCTGGCTCGGCACATCGGTTTTGACGTTCTGGATGCCGTTGACCTTCGTCAGGTGCGTGGACTGAAACTGCCTGTAATCGTCCAGATCTGAAACGGCGACACGCAGCAATGCGTCGCTTTCCCCCAGCATGATGTAGCATTCCATCACCTGCGGCAGCATCTTCATGGCGGCGATAAAGCGGTCGATCGTTTCCGCATCCTGCGCCGTCAGCCAGACGCGGGCAAACATCGAAAGCGGCAGGCCCGCCTTGACCGGGTTCACGACAGCGACATAGCGATCGATAATGCCGGCATCTTCGAGCAGCTTGACACGACGCAGGCACGGGGATGGCGAAAGCCCCACTTCCTTCGCCAGCTCCACATTCTGAATTCGCCCATTGCGCTGCAAGGCACGCAGAATGCGCTTGTCGATCTCATCCAGTCCCATTGGGATTCCCTATCGAAAAACTGCGATTCATAGAATTCAATGCCAATAATCTTGCAGAATTTGGCATCTTCGCAAGCCGATTGCGCCGATGAATCGCTAGGCTTTCCTGCATGGAAAACGCCAATCTCGTTCTCTTTGCAGCCACCGTGCTGCCGCTCATCTGTACACCCGGCCCGGACATGCTCTTCGTGGCATCCCAGGCAATCTCGGGAGGCGCCTCCGCGGGTCTGCGATCGACCGCAGGCATCTGCATCGGCTATATCGTCCATTCGACGCTGGCGGCATTCGGGGTGGCCACCATCATCGCAACCTCTCCGATCTTGTTCGCCGTGCTGCGCTGGCTGGGCATAGGCTATCTGAGCTACCTCGCCTTCCGGCTCATCGCATCCTCCATGAGCGCCGACGGCACTACATCGCTACCCTCAGGGATCGCAGCCAACAGATTTTGGCGCGGCTTTCTGACGGCCGCTCTCAATCCCAAAGGCATGATGATCTATTTTGCCATCCTGCCGCAGTTCCTGACGCACGATGGGAGCGTCGTCCTGCAAGCCTCGCTGCTCTCGGCAATCTTCATCGGCCTATGCGGGATTGTCTATGCATTGCTCAGCCTTGCCGTCGCGGCCGTCGGTTCTCGCAGAAATTTCAGCGATCGCCACAGGAGATGGATCGAAGGTATTGCCGGCGGACTGTTGCTTGTCGCAGCCGGGCGGCTGGCAACGTGAACAAGCCATATGGCGCTTCGTGTGAGACGCGATATAGTATCCGCTACCGCGAACAATGCGGGATTCACGAAACGTCGGGGGAAGCGGGCCGTGAAAAGAAGCGATCGGATCATCGGTGGGCTCGCGCTCTTGGGCGCCGCCATCATCATTATCAAGCTGGCCGGGGCGATATCCGGTCACGACCTCATTCAGATGGCCGTCGACGCCACGAGACCGAAAGATGCCGTCGGCTGGCCGGGAGTGCTGAACTGAGTGCCCATATTAGATGGCGGCCACGCCAAGGATCGACAATTGCGTCCGAACGTCTCGAGTGCATGCGGGTCCGGCTTTGCCGAAACCGATGATTGTCACCGGACCAGGCGTCTGCCATTGTACTGACGCAAGACAGGAGATCCCAAAATGGATTTGGCGAAACTTCGCGAGAGCCACAAGAAAAAGCTCGCCGAATATGAGCAGCGCCTCAAGCACATCGACGACAGTGATACGCGCCACTTCCGACAGGAAGGGAACGGACCACTCTCCGACATCACCGAAGAGATCAAGGCCGAGTATCACCGGCACATCCAGACCTACGCAGCAATCATCGCTGAAATAGATGCCATTCTCGGCGTCTAAATTATGCGAAGCTGCTTCCTGCTCTTCGGTTGAAGGAGGAGCAATCAGATCCAGAATCTGTCACTCTGCCGCTGAACCAGGCCTGATGAGGCAGACAGTGGAAATCGTGCCCAACTCCTGCGCCCGGAAGGCTCCGGCTCTATCACACAGATCAGGCTTGAACCGGCGCTAAGTCATTGAAAAGATGGCGACCCCTGCAGGATTCGAACCTGCGACCACATGCTTAGAAGGCAAGTGCTCTATCCAGCTGAGCTAAGGGGCCGTAAGGCCAGGCCGCAACGAGATGCGACCGCCAACACATGCCTGAATCCGCCTTCAAACTCAATGGGCGGCGTTCAATAAGTGCCTGTCTCAGTGAGTCCAGGGCTGGATGCGGTTGAAGCGGAAGTTGTCGGAATAAGACACGACCTGACGGATAGGATCCTTCGGCGGGATTACCCGGTAGTCGATACCGTTGCGCTTGGCGTAATCTTCCGCCTGCTCCTGCGTCTCGAACGTCAGCTTGAGCTGCTGGCGCGTATCGGCCGACGAGGTATAACCCATGATCGGATCGATCTTGCGCGGGATTTCCTGATCGAACTCCAGAACCCACAGATGGGTCTTGGCCTTGCCGGATTGCATGGCGGTCTTTGCGGGACGATAAATCTTGGCAGGCATTGCTGCAGCGCCTCCGAATAAAGCGGGAGCGACCCGCCATTGTGCTTCACTTGTCTCGCCGCGGCCCTTTCGGGTCGAGCGCATATCGGTTTTTGATTAGCTGCGAATCCCTTGGTTTTCAAGCAAAAAGGCGCCGAAAAATCGCGGGCGGCGGATGCAGCTTTCAAACTGTTTGCAAAGCCTTGCCCGGAAGACGATCAGATTGAGATCGCGCCGCATGTGGTAACAACATATCCGGTTTGGAACCAGAGCGTTGGGGGCGCGGGACGACCGCGCGGCGCAATATCTATCCTTGCCCGAAATTATTCCGGCGAGAGGAACATCGGCTCATGATGCACAAACGACGTCGCCGCGACAACCGGCAGGACTTCTATTAAGAACTGAGGATATTTAAATGGTCGGAGTGGAGAGATTCGAACTCCCGACCCTCTGGTCCCAAACCAGATGCGCTACCAGACTGCGCTACACTCCGTACCGTGAGCATGATCACCGCAATATCGCCCTTGCGCGAGTGGGATCATGTTTTTATTCCGCACTGCCCAAGCGCGGGCTCTGCGGAACGAGTGGGGAGATACACGGTTCATCTGCCTGCTGCAACAGCTAAAATCACATCCGGCAGGTCTTCCCCGGTGAAAATCTACTTGCCGAGCTTGGCTGAAATGGTCGCGCTCGTCACCTTGTCGCCAACCGCAAGGCCGAGCTTCTCGACGATTCCGCCATTCAGCTCGATGACATAGGCAGCCGGTCCGTCGGAACTGATGATCGCTTCGGAATACGGCACTGCGTTTTCCTGGATGTGGGTGACGACACCTTTCCGATCCAGAAAGAGCATGTCGAGCGGAAGCCTGGTGTTCTTCATCCACATCATGACCGGCCGCGATGTGCCGAAATCGAACAACATGCCGTGATCGGCCGGCATCCTGTCACGATACATCAGGCCGAATTCCAGCTGAGGCGGCGTCAGCGCCAGTTCTACCGTGAACTTGTGAGTCTGGCCTTTGGCCGATGCGATGGAGAGCGGCTCCGAATCGAAAGCCATCGACTGCTGCCCTGCCGTTTGCGCCGCAAAGGACGACGGGGCGATGGCCCCAACGAGAAAAAGCGCCAAGATGGCGCTTTTCAGGAACTTGAGAAACAAATCTCTTTTCATGTCAGTGTGGCCGCGTAACCGGGCTCGGTGCATCTGGATGAATCTCCGCCGCCATAAGGCCCTTTTCGGCGGGTCCGAAACGGACCAGCACCACCTGTCCGGGGCGCAGTTCCGCCAGACCGAAGCGCCGGAGCGTTTCCATGTGCACGAAAATATCCTCGGTGCCCTCGCCGCGCGTCAGGAAGCCGAAGCCCTTCGTGCGGTTGAACCATTTTACGAGCGCGCGCTCCAGGCCGCTGGTCGCCGTCACCTGAACATGCGTGCGCACCGGCGGCATCTGCGACGGATGCACTGCTGTCGACTGATCCATGGAGAGGATCTTGAAGGCCTGATAGCCACGCTCCCGGCGCTGGATCAGCGCAACGATACGGGTTCCTTCGAGAATCGTCTGATAACCGTCCCGGCGCAGGCAGGTCACATGCAGCAGAACGTCCTGCATGCCATTGTCCGGCACGATAAAACCGAAGCCTTTGGCGACATCGAACCACTTGACGACGCCTGAGATTTCGATGAGCTCGACGGTATCGCCCGACATCTCCTCGAAGTCGACAATTCCCTTCGATGAAATTCTGTCACCCATCCTAGCCAGCCCTCGATTACGCGTCACACTGTTACGGTTAACTGATTCCCTGATATCAAGATTAACATCTTGGTAACGGAAAAGCGCAAGTCCTAGTTTTCGTTTATTCCCACCCTAGATTACCGCTCCAAGGCTTGCGCGAAGCTGGTGCTTCGTTCGAAGATCCGGCGCGCTCAACTTTAAGAGAGGAAATAGAATGCGTTATCTCCATACGATGGTTCGTGTCACTGATCTCGACGCCTCGTTGCATTTTTATAGCACTTTGTTCGGCCTTACTGAAACCCGCCGCTACGAAAACGAGAAAGGTCGCTTCACGCTCGTTTTCCTTGCAGCCGAAGAGGATGCAGAATCATCCCGCAGCAATGGCGCGCCCAGCCTGGAACTGACCTACAACTGGGACCCGGAGGAATACACCGGAGGACGCAATTTCGGCCACCTCGCCTATGAAGTCGACGACATCTATGCGACCTGCCGGCATCTGATGGACAACGGCATCACCATCAATCGCCCGCCGCGCGACGGTCATATGGCTTTCGTGCGCTCTCCGGACGGAATTTCCATCGAAATCCTGCAGAAGGGCGCCAATCTTCCGTCCGCCGAGCCCTGGGCCTCGATGCCTAATACCGGCTCCTGGTAAGGCGCAAGCTTTCGCGAGGCTTACGGCACGCGCGGAGCGATCCGTTTCGCGCTTGCCGCCCATGCCTGTCCTCCGGCATGCTTGGACGACTCGAAGCATCATGCATCGGATATCGCGCAGTTTCCGTTTCCAGTCGGCGCGCGCGGTATCGTCGTCCCTCGCAGGAGGCCGTTCCGATGCAGACCTTTTTGCAGGGAACGTCCCATGTGCGACCAACAGATTTTATACGGCGGGAAGAAGCTCGCAAGCATTATTGCCGCCATCGGCGCATTTGTGATGATCGCGGGCTGCGCGACCACGGCCAAACAGCCGGAAGAAACATCGCAAGCCGCTCCCGCCGCACAGCCGACAGCCGCCGAACAACTGGCCGCCGACATGAACAGCAAGGCCGACGCCCGACGGCGCAAAACCGATGGCGCCTATCGCGACCCGTTGGTGCACAGCGTCAACGGCAGCCGCCAGCAAATCGTCGCCCAGCAGAATCAGGCGCTCTATCCAGGCCCCGCGGCAGCTCCCGCAGATGGACAGACCGGCATAGCCGGCCTGGTGACGCAGCCGACCGCCGTCAACGCGAACAGAAGCAGTATCTTTGCCGCTCCGCCGCCTATCGCCGTCAATCCGGACGGGACGCTGGCCAGGAACCAGCCCGACGGCAGCCAGGCGATCACGCCGATGATGCGCAGCGTCTACAGCGCGCCGCCGGCCGCCATGCAGGCCATGGCGCCGCAGGCGACGGATGCCGCCGCTGTGCCGAACGGCCGAACCTCGGCCGACGTTCTGCCGCCACCCGTCATCCGCAACGCAGCCACGCCGGCAGCCAATTCGAGCCAGCCGATCGCCCAGGCAGTGCCTTCGGGTGTCACAACCTCACCGAACCCGAACGTCCGTGAACTGAACGGCAGACAGGCGGCGATCCTGGCGCAGTTCGTCGCATCGAAGAACCAGCCTCAGAACGGCAAGCTGCTGGTGCAGCCCGTGCAGGGCACAGGCAGCCGCTAAACAGCCCGCGTTTGCGGGAAATCTTCGGTGTCGCCGGCAAGAGCCTGTTAAGGCTCACTTATTCACGACCGGCGGCAGTTTGGTCCGTCTGTCATTTTTTCTACAAAAAAGTAAAATTGCCGCTTGCGGGAATGAAATCACCCCGCTATAAGCGCGCCACACAACAGCTGAACGCGCCCTTCGTCTATCGGTTAGGACGACAGATTTTCATTCTGTAAAGAGGGGTTCGACTCCCCTAGGGCGTGCCACTGTTGTCTCTCTCCCGCTTCGTGAATTCATTGTGCTACCGCTTGCGGATATAATAGGTTATTCCTATCTAGGTCGTGCGGCATGCGCCCTTCGTCTATCGGTTAGGACGACAGATTCTCATTCTGTAAAGAGGGGTTCGACTCCCCTAGGGCGTACCAGATCGCGATGACTTGAGGTTTTCCACAATCGCCTCGAAAAATCTTCGTCTAGTCATGGATTTTTCTGGGATTTTCCTCGATTTTCCGCTTGCGGGAATGAAAGGTGCTGACTATAAGGGCGCCACAGCACGCGCCCTTCGTCTATCGGTTAGGACGACAGATTTTCATTCTGTAAAGAGGGGTTCGACTCCCCTAGGGCGTGCCACTGCCTCTCCCCTCGATATCATTGATTTCGCTTTGCAAAAGCAAAGCATCCTACAGGTTTTCAGAGAGCCTTCGCCGCGTCCGTGACGCGAAGCTGCACGCGCCTGTTTCCCTGCCAATGATCAGCGCCGAGCGTGCCGGCGACATGGAGTTGCGCGCCACGGGAGGACATTAGCAGCTCGCCCAGCGGCGTCTCCGCCGCGCGGAAGGCGATGCCATCCACCCGGCCGCCATCCTGCGCCTCCAGAGTGATCTTGATATGCGACTGGCCGACAAGGCGCGAATCGCGCAACCTGTGGCTTGGTAGAGCAAAGACGGGCTGCGGATGGCCCGAACCATAGGGACCAGCCGTCTCGAGCCTGTCGATGAGCTCGACAGTCGCGCCGCTCGCGCCGAGTGCCCCGTCGATCTTCAGCGTCTCGTTGGCGACCAGACCAGGCACCTGCTTTTCCGCTTTTTCCGTGAAGAATGCGCGCAGCTTCCCGAGATTACCTCGTTCCACCGTCAAGCCGGCCGCCATGGCATGACCGCCGCCCTTGACCAGCAGACCGGCATCGACGGCCGCACGAACCATGCGCCCCATGTCGAAACCATTGATGGAACGACCGGAGCCGGTGCCTTTTCCCGTTGGATCGAAGGCAATGGCGAAGGCCGGCCGGCGGAACTTGTCCTTGAGGCGCGAGGCTATCAGGCCGACGATTCCCGGATGCCAGCTCTCCCGCGCGGTGACGATGACGGAAGCGCCATCGCCATTGCCGTACTCCGCCAGCGCTTCGGCTTCCGCCTCCTGCAGCATGGCGGCCTCCATGGCCTGCCTTTCACGGTTGAGTTCGTCCAGCTTCGCGGCGATCGTTTCGGCCTCGCCTGCATCCTCCAGCGTCAGCAGGCGCGCGCCGAGCGCGGCATCGCCGATGCGGCCGCCGGCATTGATGCGCGGGCCGATCAGGAAACCGAAATGATAGGGCGTGACCGGACCGCCGAGGCCCGCCTTGCGAAACAGCGCCGCAAGCCCGGGATTGCCCTGATGGCGCGCCGCAATCAGCCCCTTGACGACATAGGCGCGGTTCAAGCCCTTCAGCGGCACGACATCGCAGACGGTTGCCAGCGCGACGATGTCGAGCCAGGCAAGCAGGTCGATGGACCGCACGCGGGAATCTCCGGCCTCGCGCAGCATCCGTAGGGCCGCAACCAGAACCATGAAGACGACGCCCGCGGCGCAGAGATGCCCCTGCCCCGAGAGATCGTCCTCACGATTCGGATTGACCAGCGCAAGGCATGGCGGCAGCTCTTGCGCCACCTGATGGTGGTCGATGACGACGACGTCGATATTGCGCGCCTTCGCCACTTCCAGCGACTCGAAGCTGGTCGAGCCGCAATCGACCGTCACGATCAAGGTCGCGCCGTTGTCGATGAGCTGGCCGATGGCGGTGGGATTGGGGCCATAGCCTTCGAAGATGCGATCGGGAATGTAGATGCTGGCGGGAACGCCGAAATGCGTCAGGAAGCGATAAAGCAGCGCCGAGGAGGCCGCTCCGTCGACGTCGTAATCGCCGAAAATCGCAACCGTCTCGCCCTTCCTGATCGCCTGCAGGAGGCGCCGGGCAGCCTTTTCGCAATCGGTCAGCAGATGCGGATCCGGCATCAGGCCGCGGATGGTCGGATCGAGGAAGGCCATGGCCTCGTCCTGCCCGACGCCTCGCCCGGCAAGCACGCGGGCAATCAGCTCCGGCAGGCCGTGCGTCTGCGCAATGGCGAGCGCCCTGTTCTGGCCGGCCTGATCCAGCCGGGACACCCAGCGATTGCCGGAAACCGAGCGCTCGACGCCCAGAAACGCCCGCTGAACTGGATCGACCGGTTGCTCCACCATCTCTCCCGGAATTTGCGGGCGGCGTCTCTGCGAGATACGCCGCCGCTGTCAGATTACTCTTTCGGCCGCTCGATGCGGATGACCTGCGGTTCGCCGACGAGATAGCCCTCGTTCTTGATGGAGGCAACCGCCCTGCGCACCGAATCCTCTGTGGTCGCGTGGGTGACGAGGATGATCGTCTGGTGATCGGAAGGTGCCAGGTGCTGCTTCGAGCGCTGGACGATCGATTCGAGCGAAATATGGTTTTCCGCCATGCGGGTCGCGACGCTTGCGAAGACGCCTGTGCGATCGAGCACCGTCAGGCGGATGAAATAGCCGCCTTCGTGGCTCTGCATCTGCGCCTTGCGATAGGGCTCGAGCGCCTTGGCCGGATGACCGAGCACCGGCACGCGCTGCTCGCCCGGGCGGCTCTTGGCGATATCGGCAATATCGCCGAGTACGGACGAGGCCGTTGCATTGCCGCCGGCACCCGGGCCGACCATCAGCAGTTCACCGAGAATGTCGGATTCGATAGCAACGGCATTGGTGACGCCATCGACCTGGGCAATGACCGAATCGAGCGGCACCATCGTCGGGTGCACGCGCTGCTCGATGCCGGTCTCGGTGCGCTGGGCAACGCCGAGCAACTTGATGCGGTAGCCGAGATCGGCCGCAGCGCGGATATCCTCGATGGAGACGTTGGTGATGCCCTCGAGATAGATGTCGTCGGCCGCAATGCGGTTGCCGAAGGCAAGCGTCGTCAGAATGGCGAGCTTGTGCGCGGTATCGTTGCCCTCGATGTCGAAAGCCGGATCGGCTTCGGCGTAACCGAGCCGTTGCGCTTCCTTCAGGCAATCGGCGAAGGACAGGCCCTCCTTCTCCATCCGGGTCAGGATGTAGTTGCAGGTGCCGTTCATGATGCCATAGACGCGCGAGATCGTATTGCCGGTCAGGGATTCGCGCAGCGCCTTGATGACCGGAATGCCTCCCGCGACGGCTGCTTCAAAATTCAGCAGCACGCCCTTCTCTTCGGCGATCTGCGCCAGTTCGACACCGTGATAGGCAAGCAGCGCCTTGTTGGCGGTGACGACATGCAGGCCGCGAGCTAGAGCCGCGCGCACGGCAGCGTTGGCAGCACCCTCGGAGCCGCCGATCAACTCGACGAAAACGTCGATATCGGCCTTCTGCGCCAGATCGACCGGGCCGCCGAACCATTCGATGCCTGTCAGATCGATGCCGCGATCCCGCGTGCGATCGCGCGCGGTGACGGCGACGATCTTGACGGGACGACCGCAGGTAACGGCAAGCTCGTTAGCGCGGCTCTGGATAATGCGGACGAGCGAGGCACCAACGGTGCCCAAGCCCGCAATGCCGATTTTGAGGGCATCTGCCATGGAAAATTCCTGATCAGTATTGGGGACGGCAGCCGCGACGGCGGCTGCCGCGCGACGTTATGAACGGTGAGCGTTCAGCGAAATGACATTGTGCATCGTCTCTTCCGCGGTCGAGAGGAAGCGCTTCAGATTGCGCGCGGCCTGGCGGATGCGATGCTCGTTTTCGACAAGCGCAATGCGGACGTAGTCGTCACCCTGCTCTCCGAAGCCGATGCCGGGAGCGACGGCGATGTCGGCTTTCTCGACCAGAAGCTTGGAAAACTCCAGCGAACCCAGATGACGGAACTTTTCCGGGATCTTCGCCCAGGCGAACATCGTCGCGGCCGGCGGCGGCACCTCGAAGCCGGCCTTGCCGAAGCTGTCGACCAGAACGTCGCGGCGGCGCTTGTAGATATTGCGCACTTCGGCGATGTCGGAACCGTCGCCGTTCAGCGCATGCGTCGCGGCCACCTGGATCGGCGTGAAGGCGCCGTAATCGAGATAGGACTTCACGCGCGTCAAGGCTGCGATCAGCCGCTCGTTGCCGACGGCAAAGCCCATGCGCCATCCGGGCATGGAGAAGGTCTTCGACATCGAGGTGAACTCGACCGTCACGTCCATCGCACCCGGAACTTCCAGTACCGACGGTGGCGGCGCGTCGTCGAAGTAGATTTCCGAATAGGCCAGATCCGAAAGCACGATGATGTCGTGCTTTTTGGCGAAGGCGATGACTTCCTTGTAGAAATCCAGCGTCGCAACGTAGGCCGTCGGGTTCGACGGATAGTTCAGGATCAGCGCCAGCGGCTTCGGAATCGAATGGCGCACCGCCCGCTCCAGCGGCGGGAAGAAGCTGTCGTCCGGCTCGACCGACATCGAGCGGATGACGCCGCCGGCCATCAGGAAGCCGAAGGCATGGATCGGATAGGTCGGGTTCGGGCAGAGGATGACGTCGCCGGGCGCGGTGATCGCCTGCGCCATGTTGGCGAAGCCTTCCTTGGAGCCGAGGGTGGCGACCACCTGCGTATCCGGGTTGAGCTTCACGCCGAAACGGCGTGCGTAATAGGCGGCTTGGGCGCGGCGCAGGCCCGGAATGCCCTTGGAGGAGGAATAGCGATGCGTGCGCGGGTCCTGAACCACTTCGCACAGCTTGTCGACGATCGCCTTGGGGGTCGGAAGATCGGGGTTGCCCATGCCGAGGTCGATAATGTCCGCCCCGCCCGCTCGCGCGCTCGCTTTCAAACGATTGACCTGTTCGAAAACGTAGGGCGGCAAACGCCGGACTTTATGAAACTCTTCCATTTCTTTCCCCATGGGACAGCGGCCCTCAAAACCGCACTGAAGTTCGTTGATCTCCCGGCCAGCCGCGATACGAACTTGGGACTCGCGGCGCCGCAGCCATGTTGACTCGAAAGATTAGGTGAATCTTGGGCGGCCATGCATGCAAAGTGCAATTCGCCGGCCAGACACATCCAAATTCGGCTATCCGAACGCTTTGCGTCCAAATCGCCTGAAACGCAAGGCTAATTCTGCGCCGGGGCCGGCTGGGCACCCTGCTGCTGGATTTCCTGCAGCGTATCCTGGCCGTGATCGGCTGCCAGCTTGCGCATCTCGGCGACGCGCTTCTGATATTCGGCCTCCGAGATCGCACCTGACTTGCGCTGCGATCCAAGCGCCGTCAGCTGCTTGACCATGTCGCCGGCCTGCTGATCGTTGATCTGCACGTTTGCAGCCGTCGGCGGCGCGTTGAAGGAAGGATAACCGTCCTTGTAATGCTGCTGCGTGCTGGTTTCCTCGATCTGGCTGCCCTTCGCAGGCTTTACGATCACCGCCTGCGGCGACTGTTTGCGCTTGGCGTAGGCCGCCTTTTCCTCAGGCGTGGAGCAGCCCGCGAGCGTCAACGCGAGAATCCCGCACATTGCACCGCAGAGTACGGAATACCGGTTCAGTCTTGCTACCATGCCGCTGCCCATAATTGTCTTCCTGCGCTGTTCCTTGCTGTGGGTTGCGACTGTTAAATTTGTCGCAGCAGCAAAGCAAGAGCAGGGTTGCGTTTCATTCGACTTGTATTCCTTTTCCCGCAGGATGTACAAATAGAAAACAAGACATAGCTGCCGCCGGGAGGATGATGCGTGACCGACAGCAAGCGGGATAATAGTGAAGGTAATGGCGGCTTTGCCGGCTTCGACCCAAAGTCGGTCGAGCCTTACATCGTCCGGGACCCCGAGGCGATGGCCGTCAACTTTGCCCGCGCGCTTGAAAATCTCGGCAAGGCGGCCTCAGCCTGGCTTGCTCCGCGCGAGCGCGGCGAGAAGATCGACACGGTCGCCGACCCTTTCACCGACATGGTCAAGACGCTCTCCAAGGTCGGCGAATACTGGCTTTCCGATCCTCGACGTACCCTGGAAGCGCAGACACAGCTTTTAGCGGGCTATTTCAGCCTGTGGACGAAGACGATGCAGCGCCTCGGCGGTGATTCGCCGGGCGAGGCCGAGGCGGAGCCGGTCAAGGACAAACGCTTCGCCGATGAGGACTGGCAGAAGAACCCCTTCTTCGACTTTCTCAAACAGACCTATCTTCTGACGGCCGGCTGGGCGGAAAAGCTGGTCGGCGAAGCGGACGGTCTGGACGAGCATACGCGTCACAAGGCGGTGTTCTATACCAAGCAGATCACCGCCGCCTTTTCGCCGACCAACTTCATCGCGACGAACCCGCAGGTCTATCGCGAAACCATCGCCTCGAATGGCGAAAACCTGGTGCGCGGCATGAAGATGCTGGCGGAGGATATCAGCTTCGGTCAGGGCGAACTGCGCCTGCGGCAGACCGATATGACAAAATTCGCCGTCGGCCGCGACATGGCGCTGACACCCGGCAAGGTGATCGCGCAAAGCGATGTCTGCCAGGTGATCCAGTATGAGCCGGCGACGGACAAGGTGCTGAAGCGCCCCTTGCTGATCTGCCCGCCGTGGATCAACAAGTTCTACATTCTCGATCTCAACCCGCAGAAATCCTTCATTAAATGGTGTGTGGAGCAAGGTCACACCGTCTTCGTCATTTCCTGGGTAAACCCCGATCATCGCCATGCGACGAAAGACTGGACCTCCTATGCGCGCGAAGGCATCGACTTCGCTCTGGAGACGGTCGAAAAGGCCACGGGTGAGCAGGAAGTCAACGCTGTGGGATATTGCGTCGGCGGCACGCTGCTGGCGGCCACGCTTGCGCTCCACGCCAAGGAAAAGAACAAGCGCATCCGCACCGTGACCTTCCTGACGACGCAGGTCGATTTCACCTTCGCCGGCGACCTCAAGGTTTTCGTCGACGAGGAGCAGATCGCATCGCTCGAAGAGCAGATGAATACCATCGGCTACCTCGAGGGCTCGAAGATGGCGACGGCCTTCAACATGCTGCGCGCTTCGGAACTGATCTGGCCCTATTTCGTCAACAACTATCTGAAGGGACAGGAACCCCTGCCCTTCGACCTTCTGTTCTGGAACGCCGATTCCACGCGCATGGCGGCCGCCAACCACTCCTTCTACCTGCGCAACTGCTATCTCAACAATGCGTTGAGCCAAGGCAAGATGGTGCTCGACGGCAAGACTTTGTCACTGAAGGATGTGCGTATTCCGGTCTACAATCTGGCGACGCGCGAGGATCATATCGCGCCGGCCAAATCCGTCTTCATCGGCAGCCGGTATTTCGGCGGGCCTGTAGAATTCGTGGTGACGGGCTCCGGCCACATTGCAGGCGTGGTCAACCCGCCGGACAAGCGCAAATACCAGTTCTGGACCGGCGGCCCGACGGAAGGCGATTATGAAAGCTGGCTGGCGCAGGCGCACGAGACGCCCGGCTCGTGGTGGCCGCATTGGCACGCCTGGATTTTGGCGCAAGATCACCGCATGACCGCAGCCCGCCAACCCGGCGGCAAGGCCCTCAACGCGCTTGAAGAGGCGCCGGGCAGCTTCGTCATGGAACGGGCATAGACGACCGCAACGCCATGCTCTTCCCGACGCCCCTCGTCCCCGCCCGCCTGATCGCGCGCTACAAGCGCTTCCTTTTCGATGCCGAACTGGAGGACGGAACGCTCATTACCGGCTCCTGTCCGAATACCGGTTCGATGCTCGGGCTGACGACACCGGGTTCGCGCATCTGGCTTTCCGAGCATGAGGGTGCGAAGCGAAAATACCGCCATGTCTTCGAGATGATCGAAGCCGATGATACGACCGTTGGCGTCAACACCGCCATGCCGAACCGTATCGCGTCGGAAGCGATCGCCCTTGGGCAGATCTCCGATCTCGGCGACTACACGACGGTCAAGCGGGAGCAGAATTACGGTCGCAACTCGCGCATCGACCTGCTCTTGACCGACCCATTGCGGACAACCACCTATGTCGAGGTGAAAAACGTCCATTTCATGCGGCAACCGGGCCTCGCGGAGTTTCCCGATACGGCAACCGCTCGGGGCGCTAAGCATCTCGAAGAACTCGGCGATATGGCTGAAGCCGGCCATCGCGCCGTGATGCTGTTCGTGATCCAGCGCGACGATTGCAATCGCTTTCGGATTTGCGGCGATCTCGATCCGGTCTACGCCAGAGCCTTTGACCGGGCCCTGGGTCGCGGCGTCGAAGTCTATGCGCTGAAATGCAGGGTTTCACCGACGGAAATAGCGCCTGCCGGGTTGATCCCGATAGACGAACCCGGCATAGCTGCATTACATACGAGCATAAAGATTTCTGCTGAAGGCTAGTCATGGTGAATTACATCGAAGCGGCAACCGCGCCGGCGAAAAACACGGGCGCTATCCGCATCTACGGCGAGGACGCCTTTGTCGGAATGCGCAAGGCGTGCCAGCTGACCGCCCGCTGCCTCGACGAACTGGCCGCACTCGTCAAGCCGGGCGTGCCGACCGATGACATCGACCGCTTCGTCTTCGAATTCGGTATGGATCACGGCGCCTATCCGGCGACGCTGAACTATCGCGGCTACATGAAATCCTCCTGTACCTCGATCAATCACGTCGTCTGCCACGGCATCCCCAATGACAAGCCGTTGCGCGAAGGCGATATCGTCAATATCGACGTGACCTACGTGCTCGACGGCTGGCACGGCGATTCCAGCCGCATGTACCCGGTCGGTGAAATCAAGCGGTCGGCCGAGCGGCTTCTGGAAGTCACCTATGAATCGCTGATGCGCGGCATCGCCGCCGTGCGCCCCGGCGCCCGCACCGGCGCGATCGGCGAGGCGATCCAGACCTATGCCGAAGGCGAACGCTGCTCGGTCGTGCGCGACTTCTGCGGCCACGGCGTCGGCAGCCTGTTCCACGACTCGCCGAATATCCTGCACTACGGCCGCGTAAACGAAGGCCCGGAGCTGCGCGAAGGCATGATCTTCACCATCGAGCCGATGATCAATCTCGGCAAGCCGCATGTGAAGGTGCTCGGCGACGGCTGGACCGCCGTTACCCGCGACCGTTCGCTCTCGGCGCAGTACGAGCATACGGTCGGCGTCACCGCGACAGGCTGCGAAATCTTCACCCTGTCGCCCGGCGGCCTCGACCGCCCCGGCCTGCCGCCGCTGCAGGCATAATTCATGGCGAAACGTTCCGCTTCTTCCAACGGACATGGCGACATGCCCCTCGATGGAGGCGGGAAGACGGAGGCTTTGGAAGAAGCTCCACTCCTCGACGAACGCCTCTTCTTCGCACCCCAGGCTGCCAGGCCTGCCGCTCAGGTCAACAAATCCGCGCCAGCGGCCGGAACCGCGCCCACGAATGCCGAAGCGCATTATCATGGTCATCGCGAACGTTTGCGCAATCGCTACCGCGACGGCGGCGATGCCGCGCTGGCCGACTATGAAATTCTCGAACTCCTGCTTTTCCGGCTCATTCCGCGCCGCGACACGAAGCCGATCGCCAAGGCATTGCTTGCCCGCTTCGGCTCGCTCGGCGGCGTGTTCGGCGCACCCGTAAGCCTGTTGACCGAAGTCGCCGGCGTCGGCGATGCGGTCGCGCTCGACCTCAAGCTGATCGCCAGCGTCGCGCAGCGCATGCTGAAGAGCGAGTTGACGGGCAAGCCGGTGCTCTCCTCCTGGAAAGCGCTTATCGACTACTGTCATGCCGCCATGGCGCACGAAGCGCGAGAGCAGTTCCGCCTGCTGTTTCTCGACAAGCGCAATGCCTTGATCGCGGATGAAGTGCAGGGCTTCGGTACGGTGGATCATACGCCGGTCTATCCGCGCGAAGTCGTCAAGCGCGCACTGGAACTGTCAGCCTCGGCGGTGATTCTCGTCCATAACCACCCGTCGGGGGATCCGACCCCGTCTCGCGCCGATATCGACATGACGAAGACGATCATCGACACCGCCAAGCCTTTGGGCATCACTGTTCACGATCATGTTATCATCGGCAAGAACGGCCACGTCAGCTTCCGCGCATTGCGATTGATCTGAAATTGTCGCGCATGCGATAATCCTCCCTTTTAAAAATCATCTACATCATTTTGAATTAAAACAGCTATCCAACTTTTTCCTGTTCTTAAGCTTTCCAAGCAGCTCACAAACGCGCGCCCGTCGGGCTCCGCTTTCCGCTTTCAGTTCAGCGTCAGAATGATCTGGCAGAAGGATCGCCGTTTCCAGTCGGCAGGTCCGCCAGCGGAAGCCGTTGTTTTGATTTGGCCAATCCGCCTGAGCGGTCGGCCAGCGTGGAGCTCGCATGCTGAAGATATCGCCGACGTTCGCCCATCGTCTTCGCAGTATCGGCCGTGGAGCGCTGATCGCTCTGGGCGCTCTCGCCGCAATCGCCGGCGGCTTCTACGCTCACATGCTCTGGACCACGAATTTTCATCCGGTCATCGCAGGTGAGCTTTATCGCTCGTCGCAGCCATCAGCCGCCACCATAGCAGCCTTCCAGAAGCAGTATGGCATCAAGACCATCATCAACCTGCGAGGCGACAACAGCGGCCGTCACTGGTACGACAAGGAAATCGCCGAGGCGAAGGAACTCAACATCAATCACATCGATTTCCGCATGTCTTCCGGCCGCGAACTCACCCAGGAACAGGCGGAACAGCTCGTCGAGATCATGCGGGATGCGCCGAAACCAATCCTCATTCACTGCCAGGCGGGTGCGGACCGCACCGGACTTGCCTCCGCGCTTTACCTTGCAGCCATTGCCAAGGCGAACGAGACGACGGCTGAGAACCAGATGTCGATCTATTACGGCCACTTGCCGCTGTCCTTCACCCGCGCCTATGCCATGGACAGGACGTTCGAGAAGCTGGAACTCTGGCTTGGCTTCTCGGCCTCCTGAGCTGCAGGCCCTTCCCGTTAGATAATCTGTAACATTGAGCAGCTACCGGTTGACGGAGCATGTTGCATTGCGACATTGATTCCCTATTCAGTCATCCGAGGCTTCCCGATGGACCAATTCGATCTCCTAGTCGTGGGTAGCGGCCCTGCCGGCCGCAGAGGCGCTATACAAGCTGCCAAACTCGGCAAGAAGGTGCTCGTGATCGAGCAAGGCAAGCGCGTTGGCGGCGTCTCGGTCCACACCGGCACCATTCCCTCCAAGACGCTGCGCGAAACCGCGCTCAACCTTTCCGGCTGGCGCGAGCGCGGCTTCTATGGCCGCGCCTACCGCGTCAAGCAGGAGATCAGCGCAGAGGATTTGCGGCGTCGCCTGCTGATTACCCTGGACCACGAAGTAGAGGTTCTCGAGCATCAGTTTGCCCGCAACCGCGTCCAGCATATCCGGGGCAAGGCGAGCTTCGTCGATCCGCAGACCATGCAGGTCGTCAAGGACGATGGCGAAGTCGTCAACGTCAAGGCGGCGAGCATCCTTCTTGCCGTCGGCACCAAGCCGTTCCGCCCGGATTATATGCCCTTCGACAACAAGACGGTTCTCGACAGCGACGAACTGCTCGATATCGAAAATCTGCCACGCTCCATGGTGGTCATCGGCGCCGGCGTCATCGGCATCGAATATGCGACCATCTTCAGCGCACTCGATACGCAGGTGACGCTGATCGATCCCAAATCCACGATGCTCGATTTCATCGATAAGGAAATCGTCGAGGATTTCATCTATCAGCTGCGGGACCGCAACATGAAGCTGCTGCTCGGCCAAAAGGCCGAGAAAGTGGAACGGCAGAACGGCAAGGTCGAACTGACGCTCGACAATGGCCGCCGCATCACCACTGATATGGTTCTCTTCGCCGCCGGCCGCATGGGTGCGACGGATACGCTCAATCTCCCTGCTGCCGGCCTTGAAGCCGACGCGCGCGGCCGCCTCAGCGTCAATCCGGAGACGTTCGCTACAAAGGTCCCGCATATCTTTGCGGCAGGCGATGTCGTCGGCTTCCCCAGCCTTGCCTCCACCTCGATGGAACAGGGCCGCATCGCCGCCCGCGTCGCCGTCGGCGCGATTGCCAAGGAGCCGCCGAAATACTTCCCCTACGGCATCTATGCGGTGCCGGAGATTTCGACCTGCGGCCTTTCCGAAGAAGAGGTCAAGGAACGGCATATACCCTACGAATGTGGTATCGCCCGCTTCCGCGAGACCTCGCGCGGCCACATCATGGGCCTCGACACCGGCCTGCTGAAGATGATCTTCTCGCTGAAGACCCGCCGCCTCCTCGGCGTCCACATCGTCGGCGAAGGCGCCACCGAGCTCGTGCATATCGGCCAGGCCGTGCTCAATCTCAAGGGCACCGTCGAATATTTCGTCGAGAACACCTTCAACTATCCGACGCTCGCCGAAGCCTACAAGATCGCCGGTCTCGACGCCTGGAACCGCATGGGCGACATCAAGTCGGAGCTTTAGATTCGGGCAATATTGACGATGCCGGCAGGGCTTACTACTCTGTCGGCATGATGAGCATTCTCAACATCGCTTCGGTCTTCTTCATAAGCCGCTGATCCGGCGGCGATCAGCCAATGAAGATGGGACCGCCTCAGCGGCTGCAAGGCCGCGCGTCGGTTCATGACGGAACGGCCGTATCCCATATAGGGGCGAATACGGCGTCATGATTGAGAGAGATTTTATGCCCTCCAAGAAACAGTACCCGGCTGCGCTTTCCAGCGCACAGCTGGACGAATTCATCGAACGTGGTTTTGTGCGCATTGAGCATGCGTTTTCATCTGATCACGCCGCGCAGGCGCGCGCCATCATGTGGCGCGATCTTCCATGCAGCGAACACGATCCCGCAAGCTGGAGATTTCCGGTCGTCAGGCTGGCCGGTTATGGGGGAGAACCATTCCGTACCATCGCCAACATGCCTATTTTGCATAGCGCCTTCGACCAGCTGGTCGGGCGGAGGCGATGGCTGCCACGCGACGGTCTCGGGACCTTTCCCGTGCGCTTCCCACATCCAGACGATCCAGGCGATGCGGGGTGGCATGTCGACCTGAGCTTCCCCGGTGAAGACGGTGACCACAACGAGCAGAACGACTTCTCTGCATGGCGGGTAAACGTCACCTCACGAGGCAGGGCCCTGCTTACCTTGTTCCTCTTTTCCGATGTCGGCGAAAACGATGCGCCGACCCGCATTCGTGTCGGCTCTCACCAGGAGATGGCGCGCTATCTTGCACCCGCTGGCAACAGAGGCTGCTCACACATGATGTTGGAAGGGGTCGCCGCCGATTGTCCAGAGGCTCTGGCAACGGGTGAGGCCGGCACGGTATACATCTGCCATCCCTTCCTCATCCATGCGGCACAGAAACATCGGGGCGTCTCCCCGCGCTTCATTGCCCAACCTTCGATCGGCCTTGCCGAACCCTATCAATTGGACAGACCGGACAACGCTTATTGTCCCGTCGAAATCGCCATCCGGCGCGCGTTGGGCAAGGAGTGATCGGCATCGAACGATGATATCTCGGTCGGTTCGAGCTGCCTGAAACAAAAAAGCCCCGCCGCGAACGGCAGGGCTTCATTTCAGTCCGGAAGAAAAACCGATTATTCGGCGCTGTCTTCAGCAGCCTTCTTCTTCGGAGCGGCCTTCTTCTTCGGAGCTGCGGCTTCTTCGACTTCGGCGGCAGCTTCCGTTGCTTCGGCCTTGGCAGCCTTCTTCTTCGGAGCAGCCTTCTTGGCAGCCGGCTTGTCTTCTTCTTCGTCGTCGGCGAGCAGCGCTTCCTTGGAAACGGTCTTATCCGTAACGTCGACTTCGGTCAGCAGATGGTCGATGACCTTTTCTTCGAAGATCGGGGCGCGCAGGTTAGCGGAAGCGCCCGGCGTCTTGCGGAAGAATTCCAGGATTTCCTTTTCCTGGCCCGGGAACTGCTGGAGCTGAGCGTAGAGTGCACGCTGCAGTTCGTCTTCGCTGACTTCGACGCCGGCCTTTTCGCCGATTTCGGAGAGAACGAGACCGAGGCGAACGCGACGTTCGGCAAGCTTGCGGTATTCTTCGCGAGCCTTTTCTTCGGTGGTGTCTTCGTCTTCGAAGGTCTTGCCCGATTCGCCGAGATCGGCTTCGATCTGGCGCCAGATGCTGGCGAATTCAGCTTCGACAAGCTTCTGCGGGGTGTCGAACTGGTACATCTCATCGAGCTGATCGAGGATCTGGCGCTTGACCTTCTGGCGGGTGACCGAGCCGTACTGGCTTTCGATCTGGCCGCGAACGATCTCCTTCAGGCGGTCGGCGGATTCGATGCCGAGCTTGGAAGCGAGTTCGTCGTTGATTTCGACTTCGCCGGGCGCTGCGACTTCCTTGACGTTGATGTCGAAGGTGGCTTCCTTGCCGGCAAGGTTCTTGGCCGGGTAGTCCGCCGGGAAGGTTACGGTGATGACCTTCTCGTCGCCAGCCTTGAGGCCGACGAGCTGCTCTTCGAAGCCCGGGATGAAGCGGTTGGAGCCGAGAACGAGCTGTGCGTCTTCGTCCTTGCCGCCGTCGAAGGCAACGCCGTCGACCTTGCCGAGGTAATCGATGATGACGCGGTCGCCGTTCGCGGCCTTGCCCTTCTTGGTTTCGTAGCTGCGGGCGCTCTCGGCGATCTTGAGGATCTGCTCGTTGACTTCGTCTTCGCCGATTTCAGCGACTTCGCGCGTGACCTTGATGCCGTTGACCGGCTTCAGTTCGATAGCCGGGATGACTTCGTAGGACAGGGTGAATTCGAAATCGGCCTGGGCGGAGAGGATCTTTTCCGCCTCGTCCTGATCTTCGGTCATGGCGATTTCAGGCTGGGTTGCCGACTTTTCGCCGCGCTCGGTCAGGATTGCCGGCGGCTGGTCGCGAACGATCTCGTTGACCAGATCGGCCATGATCGACTTGCCGTAGACCTTCTTCAGGTGCGAGACCGGAACCTTGCCAGGGCGGAAGCCGTTGATGCGGACCTTGTCCTTGACCTCGGCCAGGCGCTCGTTCATGCGCACTTCCATGTCCTTGGCCGGGATGACCACCTTGATTTCGCGCTTCAGCCCTTCAGCGAGCGTTTCGATAACCTGCATTGTCCTACCTTCATTCATGGCGGCCGTGCCCAGACAGCCGTTCGTTTCGATGAGCACGACGCCGGAAAATCCCGAGCGTGGCTTGGATGCAATTCTCTTTCACCTTGCCAGAGCGCCGCGCCTTCGAACGAACGCGCAAGAGGCAGCCCTAATCCCGTCACGAGCCAAAACATCTGATCCACTTCCTGTTCGAAAGCGGGATGCTTTGGGCAAGATGCGCGTCCTGCGGCATGTTGGAAGACAGGCTTGATCAGCCTCCCCCCGTCCACAAGACAGTGTTGGTGCGGGTAGAGAGACTTGAACTCCCACGCCTTGCGGCACCAGAACCTAAATCTGGCGTGTCTACCAATTTCACCATACCCGCGTTCCCAAAACCGCATGGCGATGCCTGCCCATGGGGCCTTCCGGAGCGCGGCGTCTCTATATCACCCGTTTCAAACCACGCAAAGGAAAAATGACGGTTCCGCGACTGCTCCCAAAGCTTATCGGCGTCTTCGTGCGGATATCGTCAATAGAGCGGCTCCTCGTAGACGGATTTGCCGTCGAGAAGCAGGCTTCTGATATGGGCGGCACCGTCCGAAGACACCCGCGCGGCAATAGCGACACGATTGTCGTTGCGTGCGCTTTCGATATCGTGCCCCTGGCCCTCGGGCACGTAGTAGCGCTCTATGCCGTAATTCACGGCCATCACCGCCTGCGCTGCATCAGCGGGATCGCCGTAGGAAACATAGTCGAACGGCAGGCTCTTCAATATGACCGTGCCGGGTTTCGGCCCGAGCGTCCCAAAAGACGATTCGACGACACCCCAATAGCCGTCGTCCTGCTTGCCGAGGCGCACCGACAGAACCTGGCCGTACAGGCTCTCTTTCGGCGGGCCACCGGCCAAGGTCGAGACCGGAACCCGTGAGATGTCATAATTCAAGGTGACGTAGTCGCCACGCAGGAGATCGCGCGGATCGACAGGCGCGGCTTTCAGCGTAACCTCGACACCGCTTCGCAGCCCCCAGGCACGCTCGCCGACCATATAGCCGAGGACGGCGGTCTGCAGGGCTGCCACGGCGATGGCGGCGATCCATACGCGGCGGGACCCGCCAACGACGACATTCTTTTCAACCATATCCGTCATGCCCGTGTCCCCTGCCCTCCATTGTCGGAGAAACGCCGTTCCAGCTGGATGACCAACCAGGCCGCAATCGCCACGAGCAAGCCCGCAACGAGGAAGAAGCCGGCCGTGCCGATGATCGAGCCGATCGTTTCGCTGGCAAGATAGAGAATTTCGCAGGCGAAAACGAAATAGGCGAGATAGCGCACCGCGCCGTTGTCGCGGCCACCCAGGGCGATAGCGATCACCGAGCCGCCCAGCGCCGCCGCAGCTATGATGACGAGCGGCAGCTTGTCCTCGACCCAAACGTTGTTTTCAAAGGAACCGTTGCTGATCTCGGCATGAATCAAAAAGAAGCCGATCGATGCGATCAGAAATGCGTAGAAGGCCGGGGCCGCGCCGGCCGCTTGCGCAAAAGACGCCAGCGGCGAAGCGGGTATGCTGACGGCGAGGAAAACCACCATCCCGAGAGCAGCAAACAGGATAGCCGTATTCAATCCCTCATGCTGGCCGAAAAGCCATGTCAGCCAGCCAACCAGCATCAGGTAGGCCAGATGCCGCGCAGCCGGCGCATCGGCATAGCGAACAAGCGCAATCAGAATCACGGCCATCAGCGGCGGCATCCAAGGCATGATGCCGTACCATTGATCGAAATGACCCCAGAGGTAGACGCCGCAGAACGCCCAGGCCAGGAAGCCGGCAAGCCCGACCTGGGTCGCGGAGCGAAACAATGCAGCCGCGATGACGGCGGCCGCGAACCACACGATCATCATTCTGAGCTCGTCGCCGGACAGATTGTACATCTGGCCGACGAGCGCCATGGCGCCGCCGAAACTCAAGGTGCCGAGGATCAAAAGCCCGGATGCAAGGACGGAGCGTCCGCGCGCCAGCATGGATGCCGCCCCGAGATAGAAGGCCCATATCATCGCAACGAGACCGAGAAGCCGCACTATTCTGGGTATCGCCTGCCAGTTCGCGGAAACGAAAAGCAGGATGGCCAGGCCGAGGAGGACGGCGGCTATGATGGTCAACACGCGACCGGCGCTGAAACTCGTCTGGCGGCCGTCATATTCGAGGAGGATGGCCTTTGCCGTCGTTGCGTCGACCAGGCCCTTGTCGGTCCAGATTTTCAGATCCCGTTCCAGCCTGCCTCTGTACATATCCGGCCCCTTCGCTGCGATTCCGCTTGCCGACAGGATTAGCACAAATCGGTGGACAAGCGATGCGAGCCCCGCGTTCGGCCACCGCTTCGCCCCAGTGCGAACCTGTCCCGCATTAATACAGAATTAAGTGATCATTCGGCATAATGGCGACCGGTATAGCGATACCAATAAGAGCCATGCGTTCAGTTCATGTCTACCATGAAATTATTGCGCTGCACAAATTTAAAAAATCATACTATTCATAGGACAACAAACACGGCGATGGCGCGCCGGGCCGATGCAAATCGGAGCCTGCCTGGGGATGAAAATCCCGACACGATATTCGGAGCCGCATACTCCTCCTCCCAATGCGCTCCGATCGATTGACGACACTCCTCCTCCCAAGTCGTCGATCAATACAAATGACGCCCACCGCATCCTCCTCCCGCGGTGGGCGTTATTTTTTTCCCGATTAAACCGTTTGAATATCCGCGTCAGCCTTTCTGTCGCAAAACCGCTATCGATGATGCCGCAGCAAATTCGGCAGCCCGTGCGGTACGTTCCGTCGCGCCGGCGACCAGCCCGCGCCGGCGATAAAATTCCGGTTCCCGGCAGCGGGATCGACGAAAGCATGGCGAAAAACCGGCGGCGGTCGCATCACCTCCCGTATCTCCGGGCATTTCCGAAATCCACCTCCGCCGCCAATCGACGTTCAGCCGCGATATGCACACAAAGCAGCCACCTTCTTGGGCAAATAGCCTATAAGATTTGCAGAGCATGCATAGGTGACATGATGCTTTGGCACTTTTAGTTCTTGCAGCGCAGCATATATTCAGAAGCATCAGATCAAGGACGGAACCAATCACGGGGCCGCACGATCTCCAAATCCTCGAAAGGGACTGACAATGAACCTGACCCGCTCTTTCAACAACTGGCGCAAGTACCGTCAGACCGTTAACGAACTCGGCCGCATGAGCTCGCGTGAACTGCACGACCTCGGCATCGACCGCGCCGACATTCATCGCGTCGCCCGCGAAGCCACCGGCCGCTGATCGCCGGATAGGCTTCGCCAACAGCGAAAGCCTTCTCAACGCCCGTTGCGGATCTCCGCGGCGGGCGTTCTTTTTTGTCTGCTCATTGAGCAGGTGCAGCATAAGTCGACCTATGCCGAGCCATTCGCCATTTGCAGAGCATATAAATTTTGAGCAATGGCGGCTTTTTGGGCGTCATATTGCACAAATGCATAGCAGACGCCTTTTATTTGCACTGCACAATCAGCCTCCTCGAGCCTATATAGAATGCAATCGCTGAGGCGGTAATCGTACCGCCCGCAACCAAGATACCGAGGACAAGATCATGAACCCGCTTCGCATTGCAAAAAACTGGATCAGCTACCGCCGCACCCTGAACGAACTTGGCAACCTCTCCAGCCAGACCCTTTCGGACATCGGCGTCAGCCGCTATGAGATCCGCAACATCGCTGCCCGTTCCTTCCGTTAATCGTCAAGGAACTGCGGACTGCTTCAAGACGGCGCCTTACGGCGCCGTTTTTGATTCCGGCACCTTTTTGAAATCCCGCGGGTCAAGCGCGTCACGAAGTTTCAGCTTCGCTCCGCGTTCTTTCGGTTCGCGAGCTTGCGCATGCCGGCAGCGCAAAACGGCGGCACACTTTTGCGCGGCGTGCTTTAGCAAAGCATTGGATCGCCGGCCCGGCCGTGATAATGACGCGCGCATGACACAGACCAGCTCCCATTCCCCCATCCACATCATCGGCGGCGGCCTCGCAGGCTCCGAGGCCGCTTGGCAGGTTGCCAATGCCGGCGTGCCCGTCATCCTGCACGAAATGCGCGGCGTGCGCGGCACGGAAGCGCACAAGACCGACGATCTTGCCGAACTGGTGTGTTCCAACTCGTTCCGCTCGGACGACGCGACCAGCAATGCCGTCGGCGTCATCCATGCCGAAATGCGCATGGCCGGCTCCCTCATCATGGCCTGCGCCGACAAGCATCAGGTGCCGGCCGGCGGCGCGCTTGCCGTCGACCGCGACGGCTTTTCGGCAGCCGTGACGCAGGCAGTGCATGGCCACCCGCTGATTACGGTCGTCCGCGAGGAGATCCAGGGCCTGCCGCCGAAAGAATGGGACCAGGCGATCATCGCCACCGGCCCGCTGACGGCGCCCGGCCTTGCCGGCGCCATCCAGGCCGAGACGGGTGCGGATGCGCTTGCCTTCTTCGACGCCATCGCGCCGATCGTCTATCGCGACAGCATCAACATGGACATCTGCTGGTATCAGTCCCGCTACGACAAGGTCGGTCCCGGCGGCACCGGCAAGGACTATATCAATTGCCCGATGGACGAAGCCCGGTACAACACCTTTGTCGATGCGCTGATCGCCGGCGATGCCGTCGGCTTCAAGGAATGGGAAGGCACACCCTATTTCGACGGCTGCCTGCCGATCGAGGTCATGGCCGAGCGCGGGCGCGAGACCCTTCGCCACGGGCCGATGAAGCCGATGGGCCTCACCAATGCCCACAATCCCACGGTCAAGGCCTATGCCGTCGTACAGCTGCGCCAGGACAATGCGCTCGGCACGCTCTACAATATGGTCGGCTTCCAGACGAAGTTGAAATATGGGGCGCAGGCGGAAATCTTCCGGCTGATTCCCGGCCTTGAGAATGCGGAATTTGCCCGTCTCGGCGGCCTGCACCGCAATACCTACATCAACTCCCCGACGCTGCTCGACCGCTCGCTGGTGTTGAAATCCCGCCCCGGCCTGCGATTTGCCGGCCAGATCACCGGCTGCGAGGGCTATGTCGAAAGCGCCAGCATCGGGCTGCTCGCCGGCCGCTTTGCCGCTGCGGAGCGCAAGGGCGAAGCGCCGTCGCTGCCGCCGGCGACGACCGCCCTCGGCTCGCTGCTGAACCATATCACCGGCGGCCATATCGTCTCCGACGAAGAGCCGGGCAAACGCTCCTTCCAGCCGATGAACATCAATTTCGGGCTTTTCCCCGAGCTGGAGCCGGGTTCGATCGTCAAGCCGGAGGGCGTCAAACGCTTCCGCGGCAAGGACAAGACCGTCATGAAGCGCCAACTCATCGCCAAGCGTGCACTTGGCGACTGCGCAAGATGGCTGGGCGTTCAGGCGCCGGTGTTCGCAGAAGCAGAAAGCGCCTGAAACCTCGCGCTTTAGCGACCTTCAAGCCTTCGCCGGCGGCGCCTGATGCCCAAACCTGGCATCATCGCCGGCGACATAATTGCCGAGCAGCCAGAGCGAGACCTCGGCGGCTTCCGCAGGCGTCTTGAACTCGAATGTGCCGTTATGATGCGGCACGTCGAGAAAATCGACGATCAAGCCGCGGCCGGTTGCCGAGATCTTGGCGCGAGCCCGGCCGGGCTCGATCAGATGGACGCTGAAATGATTGCGCACGTTGCGCATGAATCCGGCCTTGTCGTCATGAAGACGCACAAAGACCGCCTGCCCATCGGCCGTTGTCTGCAACTGGCGGATCGCTTCGGTCGGAAAGGCGCGACCGAACTCCAGAATGGCAAGGCCGGTATCGTGCAGGCCGTCTTCCTTGTTCTGCGACGCCATCCGTGTCGCGTAGTAAGCAACGAAGATGACGATCGCGAACAGTATGCACCAGACGACAATACCCACGGCAGATCCCCCTGAAATGCAAATCGAGTGTCCGCCCCTTTCCATAGAGGCCGAGACTTGCGCGAGCGTGTCTTATTTTAGATTTTCTTTGTGATCGAGGCCATCGCCATACGCAGCTGCCGGCGCCACTGCGGCAATGCCAGGGATCGGTCGAAGATACCCGCTCCGCGCCTTTGTGCTGCTTTCAAGACCGGCTCGGCCAAGGTGACGGGCAAAAAGGCCGGAAATACCGCCCGCGGTATCGCGCCTGCCGCCCTCGCCTTCGCGAGATGCTCGCGGCCCAGCCCGGCAAAGGCCTCGATCGCCGCCGAAATGCGCGGCTTATCCTCACCGGCCAGGAAGCCGTCGCGATCGAGCCCGGTTGCCGACAATATCTCAAGCGGAAGGTAGAGCTGGCCGCGATGGCGATGCAGCGGCATGAGCAGCAGCAGGCCGGCGATCGCCTGCGCCACGCCGGCATGGCCGGCGGCATCGGCGGAGCGTTTGGCCTCGTCGGCGGAAAGAACCAAACTGGCGAGCTGAATAAGGGCAGACGCCGTCTCGCCCGCATAACCCTCCAGGCTGCTGCGGCTTTCCATGGGGTCATCATAGAGATCGAAGATGCGCGCATCGATCATATCGACGAGGGTCTGGCGCGGCAGGCTATATTGCTCGATGGCAGCCAGAAGTTCGGATGCCAGCGGATTGGCCTCGCTCGATCCGTGCGACTGCCCTTCGAGAAGGTCGCGCCAGTATTGCATGCGCACTTCGCCGGGCAGCGGCTCATGCACGAGATCGCGCACACGGGCCAGCTCGGCATTGAAGGCATAGAGCGCGGCCAGCGCGGGACGCTTCTCCTCCGGCGACAGCAGGCAAGCGAGATAGCGATCGCGATCGGTATCGCGAAGCGTCGCAAGGCAAATGTCGCGGTTGCTACGGGGCGCAGCTGCTATCGTCATGTTTCCGATCCGAAAGTCAGACGGCAATCAGCGCCGCAGCGACGGCACGCGATTCGGATAGCATGATGTTGAATGTGCGCACTGCGGCCCCGGTGCTCATCGGGTCGGACGAAATCTGCCTTGCCCGCAAGGCGGCCTTGAGCTCGGCCGGGAGCGGACGCAGCTCCGTGCCCGTGCCGACGAGCAGGACCTCGATCTGCGCGGCTTCGTCCAGCACCTTCTGGAAGCGGTCCGGCGTCAGAGCATCGCCGAGAATCATGTCCCAGCCGTAGATGCCCGAGGGCAGGCAGAGCAGAGAGCCGCGATGCGACATATCGGCAAAGCGAAACCCGCCATTGCCGTAAGCGTCGATCGGTGCGCGCCCGGGGAAATGCGCGTTACGGATTTCTATACCTTTTGCCACTGTATCACACCGCTGGTTTGCCTGACTGGATATCGCCGGCCGCGGGTCCGTTGCTTTCGCCGCCGGTCTGGAACTTGTCCGGACGCAGCTTGAACAGGATCAGCACGGGCGCCGCAATATAAATCGACGAAAAAGTGCCGACGGCGACGCCGAAAAGCAGAACGAAGGTGAAGGCGCGGATGACTTCGCCGCCGAAGATGTAGAGCGCGAGCAGCGCCAGAAGCGTCGTCGCCGATGTCAGAATGGTCCGGGATAGTGTCTGATTGATGGAGGCATCGATCAGGATCGGCAGCGGCATCTGCGAATAGCGCTTCAGATTTTCGCGCATGCGGTCGTAGACGACGACCGTATCGTTCAGCGAATAGCCGACGATGGTCAGGATCGCAGCGATGCCGGTCATGTTGAATTCCATGCCGGTCAGCACGAAGAGACCAAGCGTCAGAATGACGTCGTGCAGCGTCGCGATGATCGCGCCGACCGCAAACTGCCATTCGAAGCGCAGCCATATATAGATGAGAATGGCGACCAGAGCCGCCAGAACGGCAAGGGAAGCGGTGGTGGTGATTTCGCCCGACACGGCCGGGCCGACCACCTCCACGCGGGAGAAATTGTAATCCTTGCCCAATTCGTCCTGTACGAGCGAGACGGCGGACTGCTCGGCATTTTCACCGCCCTCCTGCGCGTGGACGCGAATCACCGCCCCGAGGCGATCGGCCAGCCGTTCCACGCGCACGTCGCCCGGAATGACAGCCTCAAGGCGGGTTTGAATATCCGCCGGATCCGCGACGCCCTGCTTGGCACGAACCTCGATGATCGATCCGCCGGCGAAATCGATGCCGAGATGCATGCCGACCGCAGCAAACGCAACAAGGGTGATGACCGACAAAGCCGCCGAGATGGTGAACGTATAGCGGCGGATGCCCATGAAGCGGATATTGGCGTTATCGAAAACGCCGCTGCGCACGCCGACCAGCAGCGTGCGTGGCTTGCGGCGCGATATCCACATATTCACCAGCGAGCGCGTGACGAAGCAGGAGGTGAAGAAAGTGGTGAAGACGCCGACCATCAAGGTGGCAGCAAAGCCGCGCACAGCGCCGCTGCTTGCGTAGAACAGAATGGCCGCGACGATAAGCACGGTCAGATTGGCATCGGCCACCGTCGCCGCCGCCCGATTGAAGCCATGGCGCAGCGCGTCGACAAGCAGATGGGTCTTCTTTTCCTCTTCGCGCACGCGCTCGTAGATCAGCACCAGCGCATCCAGGCCGATGCCGATGATGAGAACGATCGCTGCGACGCCGGGCAGCGTCAGCGTGATCCCGAGCAGGCCCATGAGCGCGGCGACCATGATCATGTTGATGATCAGCACAATCGTCGCGATGATGCCGAGCAGGCGGTAGAAGCCGATCATCAGGGCCGCGACGAAAATGGCGGCGGCAATGCAGGCGATCAGGCCGTAGCGCGCCATTTCGCCGCCAAGCCCCGGCTGAATGGTGCGCTCCTCGACCGTCGTCAGCGTCGCGGGCAGCGGCCCGCTCTTGATCATGACAGCCAGATCCTGCGCACCCTCGGCGGTGAAATCGCCGGGAACGTCGAGATCGCCCGTGGCGATGACCGTCTTCAGAGACGCCGCGGAGATGACCTGATCGTCAAGGACGACGACGATGGTCTTGCCGAGATTGCTCGCCGTCGATTGGGCAAAACGCTGGCTCGCCTCCGGCGTCAGCTTGACGGAGACCGTCCCCCCGCCGCTCTGGCCGTCGACGACGGCGACCGCGTCGGCAAAATCAACATTCGAGAGCAGCGGCTGCCTCTGCACGAGATAGCCGACCGGCGGATCATCCTCGGAAAACAGAACGTCGGAGCCTGCCGGCGGATGGCCGTTCATCGCATCCTGCACTGACATCGATTGATCGATGAGGCGGAAGCTGAGGCTGGCAGGTTGACCGAGCAGGTTTTTCAACCGCTGCGCATCGGCAAGATCGGGTACCTGCACAATGATGCGATCCGAGCCTTGCCGGCGGATCAGCGGTTCTCCCACGCCCAACTGCGCGATGCGGGCACGAATGACGTTCATCGAGCGCGCGATGGCCGACGACACATGGCTGTTCACATCGGCATCGGTGATATCGAACGTCATGGCGCCGTTGTCGCCCTGCGACAGAACGACGGCAGGCTTGTCCGATCCGCCGGTAAGGGGGCGGAGGGCCGTCAGGGCGGCCTGCACCTGTGCGGGATCGTTGATACGCAGCTGGATCTTCCGGCCGGTTCCGGTCAGGCCCGAATAGGCGACGTTGACGGTGCGCAATCGCGTACCGATATCGCCGACGATGGCTTCCAGGCGATCTTTCTCGACATCGCTCCGTTCGATCTTCAACAGAAGATGCGAGCCGCCGCGAAGGTCGAGCCCCTTCTCGATCTTTCGATGCGCCCACCAAGCAGGAAAGGATGAAAGCGTACGCTCGCCAAATAGATTGGGAGCGGCCAGAAGCACGCTCAGGAGAACGGCGAACCAGATCAGGGCGGTCTTCCACCAGGAGACGTGCAGCATCGCTCTCTCAAGTTAGGGCTTCCCTACCGCGCCCCACCTTCGGCAAGCAATGCGAGGGGCGCAGTAACGTCTTGAATTTGTGCACAGTCCTTCAAGAAAGTCGATTCCGATTTTCAAGGACACGCAACGGTGGCATGCACCGCTTCCGGCGGAATGCCTTACGCGGCGTCGGCCTTGACCGGCTCGCCCTTGACCCGAACCTCGGAAATGGCGCTGCGGACGACGCGGATGCGCACGCCCTCGGCGATCTCGACTTCCAGTTCCTTTTCGTCGACGACCTTTGTGACCTTGCCAACGATGCCGCTGGTGACGATCTGATCGCCGCGGCGAATGTTCTTCAGGACTTCATCGCGCTTCTTCGCCTGCGCGCGCTGCGGACGAATGAGGAGGAAATACCAAACGACCATCAGCGGCACAAACAGGATGATCATTTCAAAGCCAGAACCGCCGAAGGCACTCGCGGCCGAATCTGTCGCGCTCTGCGCATATGCGTTGGTGATAAACATCGAGAACTCCCTTGAACTCCGAGCGGGAACGAGGCCCCGCGTCAGGTGGCCGGAATATAGTTAGGCGCATGACGATTGCAACAAAAACAGCCGCCGACCGTACCGTTTTCCCGGTCTGTTAGCCTTTCAGCCCCCGAAGGAGCATGATACCCGGCAAGACAGCGCGCATTTTACGACTTTCTTCTTCAATATTCAGGAGGAAACGGTGACTGAAGACCAAAATGCCCTGATCCTTGCCGAAGTCCGCCGCCTCGCCGACGCGCTCGAACGCCTCGCCGGGCCGGCTCCGGCCGTCAATGACTGGAATGCCGCGGACTGCTTTGTCTGGGCCCCTGCCCGGCTTCACCTGCAGCCGGTCGCGCGGCCAAATCGCGTGGTGCTATCCCTCATTCGCGGCGTCGACCATGTACGCGATATTCTGCACGAGAACACGCTGCGCTTCGCGGAAGGCTTCGCCGCCAACAACGTGCTTCTCTGGGGCGCGCGCGGCATGGGCAAATCCTCGCTCGTCAAAGCCGTGCACGAGGATGTGCGCCGCTCCACCGGAGTATCGCTGAAGCTGGTCGAAGTGCATCGCGAGGATATTTCCTCCCTGCCCGTCCTGCTCGACATTCTGAAAGCGACGCCGCAGCGCGTCATCGTCTTCTGCGACGACCTTTCCTTCGATCACGACGACACGGCCTACAAGTCGCTGAAGGCAGCGCTGGACGGCGGCGTCGAGGGCCGGCCCGACAATGTGCTGTTCTATGCCACGTCCAACCGCCGCCACCTGCTGCCGCGAAACATGATGGAAAACGAGCAATCGACCGCCATCAACCCCTCTGAAGCCGTCGAGGAGAAGGTTTCGCTTTCCGACCGCTTCGGGCTCTGGCTCGGCTTCCATAAATGCGGCCAGGAAGACTATCTGCAGATGATCGATGCCTATGCCGATCACTTCAAGTTCGATCTCGATCGCGCCCGGATGCATCACGAAGCCCTGGAATGGGCCACGACGCGCGGCGCCCGCTCAGGCCGCGTCGCCTGGCAATATATCCAGGATCTCGCCGGACGGCTGCGCATCACGCTCGACCGGGACTGATCTTCAAGCCAGCCTGCAAACGACAAAAAGCCCGGCACAGACCGGGCTTTTTGCAGAGTCCTTGAGACGCACTACCTATTCAAGGAACGTCATCGGGTTGACCGGAGCCGAGTTCTTGCGAACCTCGAAGTGCAGCTGCGGCTGGCTGACATTGCCGCTCATGCCCGAAGTTGCCAGTGTCTGGCCGCGCTGAACCTTCTGGCCGCGGCTGACGCTAAGCGCATCGGCGTGGCCATAGACCGTGACCGTGCCGTCGTCATGACGGACGAGAACCGTATTGCCGAGTTCCTTGAGGCCGTTGCCTGCGTAGATGACTACGCCGTTCTCGGCCGCCTTGATCGGCGTTCCCTCGGGAACAGAGATGTCGATGCCGTCGTTGCGGCTGCCGTTGACGTTGGAGCCGTAGTTGGCGATCACGGCGCCGCGAACCGGCCAGCGATACTTGCCGATACCGGTTGCTTCCGGTGCGTCCGCCTGCGCATCGGACTTGGCCGCATCGTTGATGGATTGGCTCGGCGAGGCCGAAGCGACGACCTGCGGCTTCGCGGGAGTATCGGTGGCCGCATCTGCATGAGCGACGACCTTCGGCGCCGGCTGCTTGGCCACTGGGTCCGCCGCCGCCTGCTTCGGCTCGGCAACAGGCAAAGCGCCCGGCTTGGCCGAAACCTTCTGCGGCTGGATGGATGCGGTCTTGACCGGGTCTGCCGCCGCAACCGTAGCTGCGCCATGCGGCAGGGCCAGCGCCTGGCCGATGCGGATGCTATCGCCGGCCTGCATGTTGTTCGCATGCTTCAGCTCGGCGACGGTCACGCCGCTGGCCTTGGCGATTCTCGCCAGAGAGTCGCCCGGCTTGACGACGTAGGTGCCTGCGCCCTTCGGCGTCGGCCCCTTGCCGTTGCCGGCGGCGAGCTTGTTGGGATCGGCAAGCCCGGCCTGGGACTTGCCGCGCATCTGATTTCCGGAAGGCAGCGCAAGAGCCTCCTGCTGCGGCGCCTTGGCAGGGCCCGGCATCTTGCCACCCTTGGAAAGGTCGGTCGCCTCGGATGCCATCTTGGCCGGACTGGAGGCGCTTGCACCGTTCATCGTCGGAATGATGATCTGCTGACCCGGCTGTGCGCCGGCGCCACTGCGCAACCCGTTGGCGCGCAGAATTTCCTTTTCCGGAACGCCATAGCGGCGCGACAGAAGAGCGATATTCTCACCCGGATGCAGCGTCACGCTCGGAGCGTTGACCGTGGTCCATCCGGGAGACATCTGCGGGGCGGCGGCGGTCTTGATCGTGCCAGTCGACAAGGTATCCTGCGCAAGAGCGGGCTCGGCACGAGAGCCATTATTGTTGCGCGATGCCGGGAATGGCTGAGCCATCGCCTCGGCTTCTGCTCGCGATGCGGCACGAGAACGGCCGACACTGGCGGAAGCGCTCGGGGGAGCAAGGTCGCTGCGCTGGATGGCGACAGGCGCAGCAGCGACCCGTGCACTGGAGTAGGAGGGATTATAGCGAGCCGGCGAGTTCGGATAAGGTTGCGAGACCGGCGCGCTCTGCTGCGAATAATCCTGCTGACCGTATCCGCCGGCCTGGGCGATGTCGGCCCGCGGCACCGGATCGCCATCCGGACCGTTGAGGCCGCGCCGGTTGATGGAACCGGTCGTCACATTATCCGTTCTGCTGGAAAAGAGCCCGCTGAAGCGGGTCGTGTCCGAGCTACAAGCCGTTGCAGTGCTCGCCAGAAGGATGGCCACAAGGACTTTCCCTGCCGATTTACCGAAGTTTGAAGAAAGACTGTAACCCATGACTCGACCCACTTGAGACGCAACCGTTTATGGGTCGATTAAAGCGCGTTAATCTTACCATGCGGTTAAAGCACTGGGGAGACATGTGTTTTTTTGAGGAATTGCTAACCATAGACGCTGAAACAGCGCCGGATGCCCTGTTTCACAGGCGGTTCGGCCCGAATTAAATCTCAAAGATAAGAGGCGACCATAGGCACGATGGGCTGATAAGGAACGTCGAACAGTTCCTCGCGTTCGAAACGGCTGCCGGTCTTGGTGAGACGTACGAGGCGGCAGACATCGTCGGATACCATCAGCGGTGCAATCATCGAGCCGCCCGAGACAAGCTGCTCGGCATAGAAGCGCGGCATGGTCTGAAACGCGGACGTCACAAGAATGCGGTCGAAGGTTCCCTCGCCCGGAAGACCGGCGCTGCCGTCGGCCTGACGGATGATGACGTTGCGCAACCCGAGCGTATCCACGCGCTGCTGCGCGGCCGTCGTCAGCGTCTTGTAGCGGTCGACGGTGAGCACCCGCTCGACGATTCGCCCCATGACGGCGGCGGTGAAGCCGCTGCCTGTGCCGATCTCAAGGACACGATGCCCCGGCTTGATCTTCAGGCTGTGAAGAATGCGCACGACCAGATCGATGCCCTCCATGAAGGAGCCGCAATCGATGGGGATCGTCCGGCTGGAATAGGCATCATCGACAAATTGCGGCGGCACGAAAGGCAGGCGCGGCGTCTGCTCGACCGCCGTCATCAGATCGATGTCCAATATACCTTCCGCCCGCAGCCGCAGAACCACGGCCGCAAAGCCTTCCTTTTCCACCAAACGAGGTGTCAATCCGCTACTCCATACCGAGCGCCCGCGCCACGCGGTCTTGCGCCGAATAATCCGTTAGATCGAGTTTCAAAGGCGTTACCGAAATACGATTTTGTTTCAACGCCTGAATATCGGTTCCTGGACGGAAGATACCGCTTCGCTCGCCAAAGCGAAGCCAATAATAAGGAAAGCCCCGGCCATCCGCCCGCTCTTCCACCTGCACGTTGAAGGCAAGGTTGCCCTGCGCGGTCACTTCCGCACCGTCCACGTCGTCAGGCCGGCAATTCGGAAAATTCAGATTGAGGAAAGTTCCGTCGGGAAGCTCGACATTCATGAGCTTGTCGAGCAGCTGAGGGGCATGCGCCTCGGCGACTTCCCACGGCACGACACGCGCACCGTTTTCATAGACGTAAGCCTGGCTCAGCGCAAAGGAGCGTACGCCCTGCAGCGTACCTTCGATGGCGCCGGCGATGGTTCCGGAATAGGTCACGTCATCGGCGACGTTCGAACCGGAATTGACGCCTGACAGCACCAGATCCGGCTTGCCATCCAGAACCTTGCGGATCGCCATGATGACGCAATCGGTCGGCGTTCCCCGCAATGCATAATGCTTGTCGGAGACCTTCCGCATGCGCAGCGGCTCGGAAAGGCTCAGCGAATGCGCTAGGCCGCTCTGATCCGTCTCGGGCGCCACGACCCAGACATCGTCCGACAAAGTGCGGGCGATGCGCTCCAATGCGGCCAGCCCTTCGGCATGAATGCCGTCATCATTGGTCAGAAGAATTCGCATCGCCCCACCGCTCGATTATGCTGCTTTTTCGATCCGCTTCAGACCACCCATATATGGCAGGAGTGCGTCCGGCACGGTGACGGAACCGTCGGCATTGAGATAATTCTCCAGAACGGCGATCAGGCAGCGGCCGACCGCCGTGCCGGAACCGTTCAACGTATGAACGAACTTCGTGTTCTTGTCGTCCTTGCCGCGATAGCGGGCATTCATGCGCCGGGCCTGAAAATCGCCGCAGACCGAGCAGGACGAAATTTCGCGATAGGTATCCTGCCCCGGCAGCCAGACTTCGAGGTCGTAGGTCTTGCGGGCGCCGAACCCCATGTCGCCGGTCGATAGCGTCATAACGCGATAATGCAGCCCGAGACGCTTCAAAACCTCTTCGGCGCAGGCCGTCATCCGTTCATGCTCGGCAATGGAGCTTTCGGCATCCGTGATCGACACCAGCTCGCACTTCCAGAACTGGTGCTGTCGCAACATGCCGCGCGTGTCGCGGCCTGCGGAGCCGGCCTCCGAGCGGAAAGACGGCGTCAGCGCCGTGAAGCGCAGGGGCAGTTTCTCCTGATCGAGGATTTCGCCGGCGACGAGGTTGGTCAGCGTCACCTCCGCCGTCGGGATCAGCCAGCGGCCATCCGTGGTCCGGAACAGGTCCTCGGCGAATTTCGGCAGCTGGCCGGTGCCGAACATCGCTTCGTCACGCACCATCAGCGGCGAGCTGACTTCGGTATAGCCGTGTTCGCTGGTGTGCAGGTCGAGCATGAACTGGCCGAGCGCCCGCTCCAGGCGGGCCAGTTGCGACGTCAATACCGTAAAGCGCGAACCGGAAAGCTTGGCTGCACGCTCGAAATCCATGTAGCCGAGCGCCTCGCCGATCTCGAAGTGCTCCTTCGGCTCATGGTTCCATGTCGGCTTTGCGCCCCAGACATGCTTGACGACATTATCGTGCTCGTCCTTGCCGACGGGAACATCCTCGAGCGGAATGTTCGGGATGCGCGACAGCGCGTCGTTGAGCTCGGTCGTCAGCGTGCGCTCTTCCTCTTCCGCGGCCGGAAGCGAGGTCTTGATGTCGGCGACCTCGGCCTTCAGCTTTTCGGCCAGCGCGGTATTCTTCTGCGCCATCGCCGCGCCGATTTCCTTCGAGGCGGCGTTGCGGCGGGACTGCATATCCTGGACGGACTGAACGACGGAGCGGCGCTTCTCGTCGAGCGCAATGAGGCTTTGCGACAGGGGCTCCGCGCCGCGCTTGGCAAGCGCGGCATCGAAAGCCTCGGCATTCTCACGAATCCATCTGATATCAAGCATCTTCGTTCCAGGTCGTTTGGCATGAGCAAAACTCCGACCGAGATTTCGGTCGGAGGTCGAACCGGCAAATAGCTGGGAAAAGACGGCGGTTTTTCCTCGTCTAGACGCTATCCGTCTTGGCGACGTCGGATGTACTGCCACTCTCCTCGAGCGCTTGCCGGGTACGCTGGCGTTCCACGAGTCGCGCCGCGTAGATGGAAATCTCGTAGAGAAGGATTGTCGGCAGTGCAAGGCCGATCTGGGACATCGGATCCGGCGGCGTCAGCACGGCGGCGACGATGAAGGCGAAAACGATCGCGAACTTGCGCTTCTGCGCAAGCCAGGCCGAAGTCAGCAGGCCGACACGGGCCAGCAGCGTGGTGATAACCGGCAGCTGGAAGACGAGGCCGAAGGAGAAGACCAGTGTCATGACGAGGCTCAGATATTCCGAGACCTTCGGCATCAACGCGATACCCACCTGACCGTCACCACCCGTCTGCTGCATCTTCAGGAAGAACCACATCACCATGGGCGTGAAGAAGAAGTAGACGAGTGCGGCACCCATCAGGAACAGGATGGGAGACGCGATCAGGAACGGAAGGAAGGCATTGCGCTCGTTCCTATAGAGGCCCGGCGCTACGAACTTGTAGATCTGGGATGCGATGATCGGGAAGGAAATCACCAGAGCGCCGAACATGGCGACTTTCACCTGCGTGAAAAAGAATTCCTGCGGCGCCGTATAGATCAGTTCGGACTTGGCAAGGTCGAGATGTGCCCATTCGACCGCCCATTTATAGGGATAAACCAGATAGTTGAAGAGGTGCTTCGCCACAGCGAAACATCCGATGAAGGCAATGAAGAACGCCACGAGCGACCAGATCAATCGCGTGCGTAATTCCATAAGGTGTTCGATAAGCGGCTGCGGCTTATCGTCGATATCACCCGTCATGCCTGGTCCTTCTTCTTGGGCGTCTTAGGCGCCGCCTTGCCGGCTGGGGAACGCGTCCGGGGAGCTGCGGACATCTTTTCTACAGCAGCGGCTGCGACCTTGCGCGGGGCACGCTTTGGTTTCTCGGTAACGACAGGCGTCCGCACGACCGCGGCCGCAGCGACATCGTCGTTCTTGGCCGGCGGTTTCGGACGAGGCTTGCGCACGGCCTTCGGCTTCTCTGCGACTTCACTCACAGCGGCAACCGGCTGCGGAGCGGGAGCAACTGCCGGCGACGGATCGGCCGACGCAGACGTGGCCGCAAGCGCTTCCGGCAGACCAGCCGAAACGCCCGGCACCGGTTCCGACGGCAACGGCGTCGCGGCAGGAGCCGCTTTGTCCGGTGTTGCCGCACGTTGCAGATCGGCCTTTATCTCATTGCCCATTTCCCGCAGCGGGTTCATGGCTTCCCGCAACGAGTGGACGGGATTGAGCTTCTGGGCATCGGCAATCGTCTGGCGCACGTCGTCCAGCTCGGCTTCGCGCAAGGCTTCGTCGAACTGGGCACGGAATTCACCAGCCACCTTCCTGGCTCTGGCCGTCATCTTGCCGATTGTCCGCAAGGTCGTCGGCAATTCCTTGGGGCCGATCACCACCAAGGCCACGACGGCAATAATCACGAGCTCGGACCAGCCAATATCGAACATGCAAAGGCTCCTGGGCCAACGGCAAGCCTCTCAGCTTGACGCCTGCCCGACATGATTACTTCGTTTCGTCAGCCTTGTGCTCGACGGTACGGGACGCCGTCTGCGTTTGCGTCGACGTATCGTCGTCGTCGCTCATGCCCTTCTTGAAGCTCTTGATGCCCTTGGCGACATCACCCATCAGCTCCGGGATCTTTCCACGGCCGAACAACAACAGCGCGATGGCCAGGACGATGAGCCAGTGCCATATGCTTAGAGAACCCATTGCTATAACTCCCAATTACAGTGTCTTCCCGATGTAAGACGTTTGCGGATGTTTTTCAAACAACAAAATGCAGCGCATCCACGCATATCAGGATGCGAAGCGCCCATGCGGGCGGCCGGACGTCTCCACGTCGGGAGGATGTTTTTATATTCGCACATGCTGATGGCAAAAGAGAGACTTGCCGGGCGATTTCGCGAAAATCCGCCGACGCGGTTGCGGCCGCCCCCGGCAGGCAGGCCAGCGGGTCAATCGCCCGTGCTTGCACCGCTGGGCGGCAAAAGCCCCAGCTCTTCGAGATCCATCTGCGTGATCGGATCTTCATCTTCAGTAAGCTCGTCGCTCATCAGCGGCGATGGAATGTTGAAATTGGCCGGAATTCGGCCGGAGAGCAGCCCCGCCCCCTTCAACTCTTCGAGACCGGGGAGATCGCGCAGCTCTTCCAGGCCGAAATGATCGAGGAAATCGCGCGTCGTGCCGAGCGTGACCGGACGGCCAGGCGTGCGGCGACGGCCCCGGAACCGCACCCATCCGGATTCCATCAGCACATCGAGCGTGCCCTTGGATGTCTGCACGCCCCTGATGTCCTCGATTTCGGCGCGCGTCACCGGCTGATGATAGGCGATGATGGCCAGTACCTCCAGCGCGGCGCGGGACAGCTTGCGCACTTCGTTCTCGTCGCGCCGAATCACAAAGGAAAGATCCGCTGCCGTGCGGAAGGCCCAGGCGCCATCGACCTGAACGAGATTCACGCCGCGCATGGCGTAATCGGCTTTGAGCTTCTGCATAACAGCGCGGATATCGATGCCACGCGCCACGCGCTCGGCAATGAATGCCTCAGAAACGGGTTGGGCCGAAGCAAAAACCAGCGCTTCGGCGATCCGCTCGGCCTCACTCGCCCGGCGCTCGTCGAGATCGGGCGTTTCCGCCTCATGTTCGAAATGCTGCTGCTCGTCGTCCGGCTCGCTCACGCTGCTCCCTGCCCTATTCCGCCGCTTCCAACGGCGCATGCTTCGGACCGCGCCGCATATAGAGCGGTTGAAACGCACCTTCCTGGCGGATTTCCAATTGTCCTTCGCGCACCAATTCGAGCGAAGCAGCAAAGGCGCTGGCGATGGCCGTAACCCGCTCGCTGGAACTGGTCATATAGTTCAGCAGGTAATGTTCCAAGGCCGTCCAATCGGTAATCTCGCCGATCATTCGATCGAGGATCGTGCGGGCATCGGCCAGCGACCAGACCCGGCGCTTCTCGATCGTCACCTGGGTCACGGCCTGACGCTGGCGCAGGCTGGCATAGGCGGTCAGAAGATCGTAGAGGCTGGCGTCATAGGCGGATTGACGCCGATCCGGAATATGTTCCGGCGCCCCGCGAGCGAAGATATCGCGGCCGAGACGGTTGCGATTGACGAGATCCGTCGCCGCGTCGCGCATGGCTTCGAGGCGCTTCAGCCGGAAAGCGAGCGTTGCCGCCATCTCCTCGCCGGTCGGCCCGTCTTCCTTGCTCTGCTGCGGGATCAGCAGCTTGGATTTCAGATAGGCAAGCCATGCGGCCATGACGAGATAGTCTGCCGCAAGCTCGATGCGTATGCGCCGGGCGCTCTCGATGAACTGAAGATATTGCTCGGCAAGCGCCAGAACGGAAAGGCGGGACAGATCGACCTTCTGGGTGCGCGCAAGATGAAGCAAAAGGTCCAGCGGCCCTTCGAAGCCGGCAAGGTCGACGACGAGCGCCGGCTCATGCGAGCCGCGCTGCGTCTCGCCTTCCTGCCAGAGCTTGTCCATCGGCGTTCCCGCCTTCTGAAGCTTTTCCGTGCCGCTCACCTTGTCACCCGTCCGTCCTTCGATGCTCCGTTTTACGCCACTGCGAACATCGCGTCGAATTCGGCGCGAATCGACGCTTCGTCTGCGCCGTCATCGTTGCCGAATGCCGCTTCGACGGCCCTGGCCCTTGCCAGCGACGCACCCGCAAGGGCCGGAACGTTGCGAACCACCTGCCGCATCTCGTCCATGACGCCATTGCAATGCAGCACGATATCGCAACCGCCCGCAATAATATTTGCCGCCCGCTCGCCGATCGTGCCCTTCAGGGCGTTCATCGAGGTATCGTCCGACAGGAGCAGCCCCTCAAAACCGATGTAACCTCGGATGATCTCCTCGACTACCTTGCGCGACGTCGTAGCCGGGTTGGCCGGATCGATATCGGTGAAGACGACATGGCAGGTCATCGCCATCAGCTCGTCCTTGAGAGCCACGAAAGGCGGAAAATCATGTGCCTCGAGTTCTGCTCGCGGCACCGACACGACTGGCAGCTCATGATGCGAATCCGCGAAGCCGCGCCCATGGCCGGGCATGTGCTTCATGACGGGCAGCACGCCGCCGGCCTTGAGGCCGTCGGCCGCCGCACGCCCCATCTCCGTCACCGTCACCGGATCGTTGCCGTAGGCGCGATTGCCGATGACGTTGCTCGCCCCCTCGACCGGCACGTCGAGCACGGGCAGGCAATCGACATTGATGCCGAACTTCAGCAAATCGAAGGCATGGAGCCGTGACATCAGCCAGGCGGCACGCATGCCGCGCTCGCGATCCTGGCGATAGATATCGCCGAGCGCCTGTCCCGAAGGGTAATGCGGCAGGATCGGCGGGCGGATACGCTGCACCCTGCCGCCTTCCTGATCGATGAACACCGGGGCCTCGCGGCCGACGCTGTCGCGCAGGGACGCAACCAGATCGGCGATCTGCGCCGGCTCGGAGATGTTGCGTCCAAACAGGATAAAGCCCCAGGGCTGCTCGCCTTGATAGAAGGATCGCTCTTCGGGCGTGATGGTGTGGCCGCTGCAGCCAAGGATCATGGATTTCGATTCGGTCATACCCGAATCATAAGGCTTGCGCTGCGAAATGCGAGTGACGTCAAGCACGATACACAGGAACAGTGCGCCTCAAAGAAAAACGGCGAGCCAATGCCCGCCGTTTTCAGAACTTTCATAGCCGATTCTTATTTCGAGATCAGGCAAGTGCCGCCGGCGGAGCGATAGCGCTGGCATATGGCTGCGGCCTCATCCTTGGAGCCGGCAACGACGCGGACGCGATAGTAGGTGCCCTTGCCGGCAATATCGGCCTTGCGGATCTCAAGCGGATGATTGCCGATGACGCTGGCGAACTTGGCCTTGAGGTTCGCCTGCGACTTCTGCGCGTCGGCTTCGGTCGGCAGCGATGCGATCTGCACGCCATAGGCGCCGCTGCTTGCCGCAGAGGTCGCTGCCGGGGCAGCCGCCGGGCTTGCAGAGGCAACCTGCTTCGGCTGAACCTTGGGCTGCACAGGAGCTGCGGCGTTTGCCTTGGCAGGCTCCGGGCGGGCCGTCGGAACCGGGTTTGTCTTGACGACGCGGATCGGCGTGCTTTCGGCGCTGGCGGCATCGTTATCGTCGGGCTGGGCTGCGGCCTGAGCGTTCGTTGCCGACGGACGCGGGTTGGCGGATGCAACCTGGTTGTTTGCCGGCTTTGCCGCGGCGGTCGTCGCCGGAGCAAGAGCGGGCTCGTCACGCGGCACCAGCGAACCATCCGGCTTGACGATCATCGTGCGGACCTTGCGCGGCGATACGGCTGGCACCTGATCGTCGCCATTGGACGCAACGTCGGCGTTTCCGCCATTCTGATTCGGCAGCAGGCGCGGATCCTCGGTTTCACCGACCGGCGTCGCCGTGACCTGATCGGCGCTGCCGTCATCCGGAGAGACCGATTCGGGAATGAGCGTCTTCTGCACGACATCGACCGGCTGCTCGTTGGAGGACACGAGCTCCTTCTGCTTCGGCGCTGCGGTGCTATCGCCGGCAACGCGGTCATAGACGGCCTTGTCCTGATTCGGGACGACTGTGCCGCCCGGATTTTCCGGAGCGACCTTCACCGGATCGCTGTCGGCCGCGATAACGCGAGGCTCGCCGGAGAAGCTGGAGATCGGCGCACCGTGGCGGACCCAGCTGTAAGCGCCATAAGCGCCCACACCCAGAACCACGATCACGGCAGCGGTCGTCACCATGCCACGCACCGAGCGAACCGGCCGACGGCTGGCCGCAGCCGGGTTCAGTGTCATCCTGGCCACATTCTCGACCGGGTTGGACGCCTCGCGGTAGCTGCGGCGGAAGTCCTCTTCCAGCGCGCGCTCGAATTCGTCGAATTCCTCCATCGGCTGCTTCGCGACCGGTGCGGCGGACTGAGCGGCTGCGTTCTTCGACCAGGAGGCAGCAGCTGCGGCACCGCCGAGCACCGCGGCAGCGGCCGGCTTGATCGGCTCAGGCGCAGCTTCCTTGGCAGGCGTACCCAGCAGGCTCGCCATTTCGGAATCGAGATCGAAATCATATTCCGGCGGAACGGCAATCGGCTCTTCCGGCTCGATCGTCGGCAGGTGCGGAACGTGCGCAGCCTCGAAGGTTTCGACACGATCTTCCGTCTCGGAGATTTCCGTCGGATCGAAGGGGAGCGCCTGCTCCACCTCGAAGGCCGGCGCCGGTGCGGTCGCGATCGGGGCAACAGGTGCCGGTGCGGCCTGCATCGGCTTGGGCGCCACGGCGGCGGTGACAGACGCCGCAGGTGCTGGCGCTACCGGAGTCGCGCGGGAAACGATCGGCTCGGCAACCGGAGCAGCCGGAACCGGCTGCTGGGCGGCAGGAAGCTTGTCGCCTTCAGCGAAATCGAGACCGGCAAGTTCCATCTCGATATCGGCCAGATCGAATTCGAAATCCTGGCCCGCAAACGGGTCTTCCGTATCGAGCGCAATCGGCTTCGGCTCTTCACGCTTCGGCGCAACCGCCGGAGAGACCGGCAACTGTGCGGCCTCAGGGAGCGAAACGTCGAAACTTCCGAAATCCGGTTCTACCTTTGCCTCGGGCACATTGGCTCTGGATGGAACCGGATAGCGATCCACATCGGCCAGCAGGGCGTCGATCTCGGCGGAAAGCGCAGCTGGATCGGCTTTGGCAACCGTCGGCGGTTCGGGCGCCTTGAAGACGGCCGGGGCCGGCTGCGGCGCGACAGGCTGAGGTGCGGACGCCTGAACTTGCGAAGGCTCGGCAAGGTCGATCGCCTCGAAATCGAGCGCCTCATCGAACATCGCTTCCGGCGAAGCCGCCTTCGGTGCCGGCGGAGTAACGGCAGGCGACGCAGCCTGCTCCATCTGCCCGGCGGGGGTTGCGAGCGTGAAATTGGCAAGCGGCAGCCGGATCGTGGCGGCCGCCGATTGCGGCGTCTTGGCAACGGGCGCTGCCGGCGGCGCGACCGGGGCGGGCTGCAGAACCGGCGCAATCGACATTTCCAGCTCGTCGATCAGATCGCGAGCGCCGATCGTCGGCTTTATCGGAGCAGCCACCTGGGGAGCAGGCGCCTCGAATTTAGGCTCGTCAAAGGTGGGTTCGGCCCGCACCGGTTCGGCGGGGTGCGAAACCTGCTCCTGGCTCGGCGGAGACACCGGCTGCTCCACCGGAGCGGCGATGTCATTTGCCGGATTCATTCGCGGCGTATCGTAACGCTCGAATTCGCGAAGAAGCTCGTCCTCGAGATTGAAGGCCGGCTCCTGCCGCTGAGCCGCAGGAGTTTCCTGAGCAGCGGGGCGCGGCTCGAAACCTACGATACGAGCGAGTTCCGCAAGCGGATCATCATCCGCAAAGAACCCGTCGTTTCCGCTTGCGCGATACGCCAACTGTTTTTCTGCCATCACCCGTTCCACTCGAAAACGCTACAATTGATGCCAGCGCAATGTGGGTAAATGGTGACGTTTATCGCATTTCGTCCGGTGCTGCGGTCCCGGTTATACCAAGACCCGACTTCAAAACCGACGCGACAGCGTACACCAGCCCAAGTCTGGCAATGCTCAATTCTCGGTTCTTATCGTTAACAAAACGTAATTCAGGTAAATCTTTACCTTTATTCCAGTGTCCGTGGAAGGAACTTGCCAGATCATAAAGGTAAAAGGCGATGCGATGAGGCTCCTGAGAGTGTGCCGCAGCTTCGACGATTCGCGGGAATTCCGCAATCTTGGCGACCAGCTGCAGTTCGGCCGGATCCGAGATCGCGCCGAGGACCGCCTTTGACAGATCGAGCGCGGCGATATCGAGATCCGGGAACGCCTCCTTGGCCTGACGGAAGACCGACATGCAACGGGCATGCGCATACTGGACGTAGAAGACCGGGTTATCCTTCGACTGCTCCGTCACCTTGGCGAAATCGAAGTCCAGCGGCTCGGAGTTCTTCCGGTAAAGCATCATGAAGCGCACCGAATCGCGGCCGACTTCGTCGACGACCTCGCGCAGAGTGACGAAATCGCCGGAGCGCTTCGACATCTTCACCGGCTCGCCATTGCGATACAGCTTGACGAGCTGGCACAGAAGCACCGTCAGCTTCGCAGCGCCTTCGGAAACGCCGCGTGCAACCGCTTCCAGCCGCTTCACATAGCCGCCATGGTCGGCGCCGAGAATATAGATCATCTCGTTGAAGCCGCGGTCGAACTTGTTCTTGAAGTAGGCGACGTCGGCGGCGAAGTAGGTATAGGAACCGTCAGACTTGATCAGCGGACGGTCGATGTCGTCGCCCACCTCGGTCGAGCGGAACAGCGTCTGCTCGCGGTCTTCCCAATCTTCCGGCAGCTGCCCCTTCGGCGGCGGCAGCGCACCCTTGTAGACATAGCCCTTGAAGGTCAAATCGTTGATCGCGGTGCGGATCAGCGCCGCGCCGTTGGCATGCAGGGTACGTTCCGAGAAGAACACGTCATGATGAACGTTCAGCGCCTCGAGGTCTTCCCGGATCATCGCCATCATGGCGTCGATGGCGCGATCCTTGACGATGGGAAGCCATTGTTCTTCCGTCATTCCGCGCAGTTTTGTGCCAAATTCCCTGGCGAGCGCTTCGCCGACCGGAACCAGATAGTCGCCGGGGTAGAGGCCGGGCGGGATCTCGCCGACCTGCTCGCCGAGCGCTTCGCGATAGCGAATAAAAACCGAGCGCGCCAGCACGTCGATCTGCGAGCCGGCATCGTTGATGTAATATTCCTTGGTGACGTCGTAGCCGGCAAAACCCAGCAGATTGGCGAGCGCATCGCCGACGACGGCGCCGCGGCAATGGCCGACATGCATCGGCCCGGTCGGGTTGGCCGAGACGTACTCGACATTGACCTTCTGCCCCTCGCCGAGCTTGGAACGGCCGAACTTCCCGCCCTCGGAGATCATCGTCGCCAGCAGCCGCTGCCAGTAGCCGACCGAAAGGCGAATATTGATGAAGCCCGGACCGGCGACCGAAACATCGGCGACGTCGGCATCTTCCTTCAGCTTTGCAACGATAATTTCGGCAAGCGCACGCGGATTCGTGCCCAGCGGCTTGGACAGCACCATGGCCGCATTCGTCGCGACATCGCCATGGCTGGCATCCCGCGGCGGCTCCACGCCAACACGTCCGAAGTCGAGCTCCGATCGCTTTTCCCGTACAATATCAATTTGTTCGAGAGCGTTCTTAATTCTTACTTCGAAGTCGGTGAAAAGGTTCATGATATGATCCACGCAATTGCTTCGGCGAGCCGCTATCGGCCCGGCGCCGCCGCTGCCTACCGCAAATCGGGAGTCTGGTCAAACAGGCGCTTGTGGGCGCTGATGGCATAGGTGTCCGTCATCCCGGCCAGATAGTCGCCCACATGCCTTGCCTTGGCGGCGATGGCGAGGCCGGCGATATGGTCGACCCAATAGTGGCTCTGCATCTCCTTGGGATTGTCCATGTAGGCCTGGAACAGATCCGTGACGATCTGTGCTGCGCCTGCCCGAATGCGCATGATGTCGGGGTGGCGGTAGATGCGCTTGAACAGCATTTGCTTGATCAGCTTGTCCGTTTCCGCCATTTCCGGCGAGAAGGTCGCGATGACCCGGCCGGCCGCGCGGATATCCGCGACGTTGCCCGGCCTGACCTCCGCGAGCGCCTGCTGCGAAACGGCGATGACGTCCTCGACCATGCGGGTGATCTGCCGGCGCATGATTTCATGGGTGAAACGGCTCGCTTCCAGATGCGGATAACGCGCCCTCACCTCGGCCATCAGTCCTGCGAGAAACGGCACGTCCTCCAGCATGTCGAATGTCAGATAGCCCGCACGCAGGCCATCGTCGATGTCGTGCGTATTATAGGCGATATCGTCGGCGATCGCGGCGACCTGCGCCTCCAGGCTGGCAAAGGACGCGATTTCGAGATCGTGAATCTCGCAGTAATCGAGGATCGGCTGCGGCACCGGACCGCGGATACCCTCGCCGTCAGGCGTCATCAACGGGCCGTTGTGCTTGACCAGACCTTCAAGCGTTTCCCAGGTCAGGTTGAGCCCGTCGAAATCGGCATAACGCCGCTCGAGTTTGGTTACGATGCGCAGGGATTGTGCGTTGTGATCGAAGCCGCCATAGGGCAGCAGCACCTCATGCAGCGCGTCCTCGCCGGTGTGACCGAACGGCGTGTGGCCGAAATCGTGAACCAGCGCGACACCTTCCGCAAGATCCTCATCAAGCTTCAGGGCGCGCGCCAGGGCACGGGCAATCTGCGCCACCTCGATCGTGTGCGTCAGCCGGGTCCGGTAGTGATCGCCGTCCTGGGCGATGAACACCTGCGTCTTGTGCTTCAGCCGCCGGAAGGCCGTGGTATGGACGATCCGGTCGCGATCGCGCTGGAATTCGGAGCGCGTCGGGCTGGATCCCTCCTCATAGAGCCTTCCCCGCGACGCCCAGGGATCGGTCGCATAGGCTGCCTTTTCCCCATACCCGAAACCCAATACATGCGTATCAATCGCCATTATCAATCCATTCCGGCATTTGGTTTCCACACCATCGCTGGCGTGCAGTCGATTCCTTGCAGTCGGTCAGCGGCATCGCCCGGCAATCCGGACCGCTCTGCGGCCCTTGAGCGTCCGGCCCATTGACGCCGCTTTACGGCCTTCATACCTATAGATAAGAAAACAGCAAAACGGCGTGTGGCTCAACCACCAAACCAGAGCTGTCACCGGCCTGACTTTCATGATAAAGGCTATGGATATCAGCCGTTTGAAAGTTTGGCGGCTTAGTGGTTCTCTCCGGATCTTGACCCCGGCAGGAGGAAGATATGACTGAGACAAGTGTTACCCTATCGGACGCAGCGGCCAAACGAATCGCTGCCATCGTCGGCGCGGAGGCCGGAAAACGCGCGCTTCGCGTCGCGGTCGAAGGCGGCGGCTGCTCCGGCTTTTCCTATAAATTCGACCTTGTCGACGGCCCCGGGGACGACGACGTGATCGTCGAAAAGGGCGACGCAACCGTGCTGATCGACCAGCTGTCGCTGGTCTATATGGCAGGCTCCGAGATCGATTTCGTCGATAACCTTCTCGGCCAATCCTTTCAGATCAAGAATCCGAATGCCGTCGCAAGCTGCGGATGCGGCACGAGTTTCGCGATCTGAACCCCTCCGTCTTTTCCACAGTTTGATCACCGGCCGGGAGCCTGCGCTCCGGGCCGGTTTCCATATGGGCTGTAGTCAAGCCGACCGGGTGCGGATACAACAGGGCGAAGCAAAGGAATGAGCCGCCCATGAAAATCGCCACCTGGAACATCAACGGCGTCAAAGCGCGTATCGAGAACCTCTGCCAGTGGCTGAAGGATTCGAACCCGGACATCGCCTGCCTGCAGGAGATCAAGACGGTCGACGAAGGCTTTCCGCGGCTGGAGGTGGAGGCGCTCGGCTATCACGTCGAAACCCACGGCCAGAAAGGTTTCAACGGTGTCGCCATTCTTTCCCGGATCAAGCCGGATGAGGTGATGCGTGGCCTGCCGGGCGGCGATGGAGACGAGCAGTCCCGTTTCATGGAAGCCGTGTTTTCCGTGCCGGGGCATGGTGTCCTGCGCGTCTGCTGCCTCTATCTGCCGAACGGCAATCCGGTCGATACGGAAAAATATCCCTACAAGCTCGCCTGGATGGAGCGTCTGCGCAAATTCGCCTTGGATCGCCTGGCGCTGGAGGAGCCGCTGATTCTCGCCGGCGACTACAACGTCATTCCCGAGCCGCATGATTGCTTCGACCCGAAGGTGTGGGCGAGCGATGCGCTGTTTCTGCCGGAGACGCGCCGGGCATTTCGCCAGCTCGAACATCTCGGCTTTACCGACGCCGTGCGCGCGACGACGGATGCTGTCAAGCTCTACTCATTCTGGGACTACCAGGCCGGCGCCTGGCCCAAGAACAACGGCATTCGAATCGATCATCTGATGCTGTCGCCGGAAGCTGCCGACCGCCTCACCGCGACGGCCATCGAGAAGCATGTGCGCGCCTGGGAAAAACCCTCGGACCATGTGCCTGTCGTCGCGCATCTCGATTTCGGCGGCTGAAATCCGGACAGGAGCCGCCCTGCGCTTTTCATAGAATTGCTCCGGGCTTCAACCCGAGACGGAAAGGCTTGCCGGCGGGAGCAGCGCCCGAACGGCTGCGCCGCAAGGGCCGGCGGTCAATCTGAGCCGGCGACATCCAGCTGATGAGACATCGAGACCGCCACGCGACGATCGTTCTCATTGGCCAGCGAGAAGGCCTGCTCCTGCATGTCTTCCATCCAGCTGCAATCCTTCGGCTTGCACTTGTCGAGTGCCGCAGTCATGAAGGCCAGCCCACGGACCGACTGGCCCTCCTGGAAGAGAATATTGCCGAAGACGGCCATCGCTCCCGGATGGCCGCTCTTGCGCGCCTGGTTGAGCCACTTTTTGGCCTGCTGCACGTTGACGGCACCGCCCTCGCCCGACAGCATCATCTGCGCAAGCTGAAACTGCGCCTCGGGAACGCCGAAGGTCGACGCAACCTGGAAATAGAGTTGGCGGGCCTGATTGAGGTCGATCTTGACCGGGCTGTTGGCAATGCCGGTCTTGTAGTAACTCGCCAGAGCCAGCAGCGCATTGATGAAGAAGCCGGTGTCTTCGGACCCCGGCTCCACGCCCTGCTGGGCAATCTCGCTATAAATCTTGAAAGCTTCGAAATCGTTCTGCGCGACGCCATCGCCATCGGCATACATATTGGCGAGCGCCCAGCGCGAACCGGTATGACCTTTTTCGGCAGCATAACGGTAGGCTTCGACCGCTTCTTCCTTCTGGCCGTTCTTGTAGGCTTTGAAGCCGAACTTGAAGAGATCGAAAGGACCCGATTCCTTTGTGACTCCTGCATTGATATCGAATGCCCGGGCTTGATCCGCCACCGCCACCGCAGCGACAAGAGACAGGCTGAGCATCATGACTCTCGCTGATATGAACTCGGACTTAAACATAACAGTCGATTTCTTTCGCTCCATTCGGACCCGCCACGGCATTCGGGTGCGCGCCGCCGGATTCACGAATGTTCTCCCTGATGGCGCACGACACCGGATCATCCTTCGAAAGGATGTTTCCCATGGCATTCAACCGAGGCTGCTTGCCACAATTGCGAGCATAGCTTGCAATTATGTCCAAACCAGCATTTGTGCGTCGGTTATCGTATCTCGCCGCCGAAGCAGCGTTCTCGTCCGCTTTCCGGTGAGTGAGATCGAACATCGTCAGGCTGACGACTTTCCTTGGCAGACAAAGACTTTTCCGCTGCGTCGGAAGCGCGGTGGCTCCGATCCCGGATTGTTGCTTATGCCAAAGTGGAAGTTCACCCATCGACCGCTTACGCACTTTCTACAAAGCTTGCCCCTGTGCCCAGGTAATCGCTGCTCCCCATTTGTGGCGGGAAATGGACAAATTGTAATCTGATCACGCGCCTGCAAAGTCTTGAAATAGAGTGTTGCTAATTCGTCACAAAGATTTTACCGGACTTGAGATTGCCTTAACCATAAATCGCGCAAGCGGATGGTTTTGCCATCGATTGTTTGTCCGCCCCGGCAAGAAAACGTCGCGAAACCCGCATGGGCTCGCGACGCCGGTGGTGAATAAAGAGATTTTGGAAAGCCCCTTCCATCCAAGGGCTTATCGTCAGAAGCTAACCTTCACCGAAGTCTGAAGAGCCGCAAACAAGTCATTGCCGAAGCTGTAGGTCGCATCGTCGCCATAAACGATGCCGCCGCGAGTGACCGGTCCGGACTTGCCGCTGGTCATCAGGCCCAGAGCGCCGCCGAAATTGAACTGGACATGTTCGGTCGCCTTATAGGCAACGCCTGCACCGAGGGTCCAGGAGTCCGAGTTGATGCCATAGCCATCGCTCGTCCCGCGATCCCAGGTCAGGCTGACGGCGCCGCTCCATTTGTCATTGAACTTGTGTCCGACGCCACCGGTGATGGTCCAGCCATCGCGATACAGGAGATCGAGCGAAGTCAGTTCCGTCGGGCTGCCGGTCTTGCAGGATGCTGCACCACGCGTCGAGCTGGGGCACAGCGCAATGCTCTGCAGCACGCTCCAATTCGTCCACTTGACCGAACCGAAGGCGAGCCAATCCGGTGCGATGCCGGTCTGTACCTTCCATTCCAGCGAATCGGGAGCATCGGCCGAGCCGAAAACGGAGGTAAGCTTGCCGCCGAATCCCGGAGCGACTGGCGGCGGCACCTCGGTCAGATCGACGCTGCCCTTCAGGTTGTCGTATTTGACCCGGCTATTGTAGACGAGACTGGTGCGGAAGGCATATTCCGGAATTTCGTAGGCCACACCGGCGCGCCAGCCCCAGCCGTGACCGTCGACATCAAGCGAACCCACGCCGTTATAGATCGCGGATATCGGCGCCGGCGTGTCGTAAACCAGGCGCGACTTATATCCGCTGACCTCCTGGTAGAAGCCGCCGCCGATCAGGCGCAGCTGTCCCGGACCGGCATCGAACTTGTAGGAACAGGTGGCCGAGTAGTTGTTGGTGCGGACTTTGGTTTCGATTTCGTTGTTGGCGCCCGCCCAGTTCTGGCCTTCGTTCAGATGTCCGCCGAACGGCTGCGAGTAGTCGGCCATGCAATCGATGTCGTCGGTGATGCCGATCTTGAAGCCGACATAGGGAATTGCGTAATTTTCCGACGCGCCGACCGAGCGGCTGCGGCCGTTGAGATTACCGTCGGATGGATTGATATCCTTGGCGTTCTTCAGCTTGCGATCGGGCATCACATAGGTCACGCCCGACTCGAAGACGTAGCGCCCCTTGTCGAAGAGCAGATCGATGTCATAGCCGCCGCGATCAAGACCACCCGCGAAGGCGGCGCTTGCAAATGACGAGCCGATGACGAGTGTAACTGCGCCCCTCAACATGACAGAAAATGCCATTGTGTCTCCCCCACTGGTGCATTCATTTGCCCGATTGTTGCGACGATCGCCCGAGTTGGCAATGTGGCCGAAAAGAGCGCCAAGCATGGAAAAGAGTGATTGATTTACGTAAGAAAATGAACTCCGCCTCGGAAAATCCGCTAAATTAGGTAAATTTTTCTTTTTCAGCGCCATTTTTATCACCACATAGATTCTCGTTCTTCACGGCAACAATTCTGTAACAATCTGACAACAGTTCAGCTTTTCGAGAATGCCTACCGAAATTAGGGGTAATCTGTTTCGCCTGTGCGAAACTGGCGGCGGATCGAAATCGGCAATCCGATCAATCCACATCGAATCGAACGGATAAACGAAAAGGCACGCGGCGAAGGCCGCGTGCCTTTTCTCAAATGTTCGCACTTTTCGTTTTCTAGCCGGCTTCGCTCACGCGGGCCAGCGCCACCTTGAGGCTGGCCTGCTGCCCCTCCAGCTCGCCGAGACGCTCGCGCTCCGCTGCGACCACGTCGGGGTTCGCGTTGGCAACGAATTTCTCGTTCGAAAGCTTGCCGGCGATGCGCGCAATCTCCTGCTCGTTCTTGGCGATCGCCTTTTCGAGACGTGCCTTTTCGGCGGAAAGATCGATCAGGCTGCCGAGCGGCAGGCAGACGGTCGCCTCGCCGACGACGATCTGCGCGGCACCCTTCGGTGCGGTATCGGCAAGCGAGATGGTTTCGACGCGTGCCAGCCGCTTGATGGCGGCATCGTGACGGAACAGGCGCTCGCGCGTCAGGCTATTGGCGTCGACAACGACCAGCGGCGCGGTGGCGGCGGGCGGCACGTTCATTTCCGAGCGAACCGAACGAATGCCGGAGACGAGGTCGATCAGCCAATTGATTTCGTCGGCGGCAACATCGTCGGCATAGGAAGGCGCCGGCCAATCGGCATGGCAGATCAGGCCTTCACGCTCCTTGCCCTCACCCGCCGTATGCGCCCAAAGCTCTTCGGTCATGAAGGGCATGAACGGATGCAGCAGCTTGTAGGTCTCTTCGAGAACGTAGGCCGCGCAGGACTGGGCCTCCGCCTTGGCGTTCTCGTCGGCGCCATTGAAGATCGGCTTCAGGAGTTCGAGATACCAGTCGCAGAACTGATTCCAGATGAAGCGATACAGCACGCTTGCGGCATCGTTGAAGCGGAAGCTTTCCAGCGCCTCGGTGACGTCGCGCTCAGCGCGCGCCAGCTCCGTCAGAATCCAGCGATTGACGGTGAGTTCGGCGGCTTCCGGCACGAAGTGCGGATCGCTCTTGGCGCCGTTCATCTCGGCAAAGCGCGTGGCGTTCCACAGCTTGGTGCCGAAATTGCGGTAGCCGGCGATACGGGCCGGATCGAGCTTCACGTCGCGGCCCTGCGCGGCCATGATCGCCAGCGTGAAACGCAGCGAATCGGCGCCGTACTGATCGATCAGTTCGAGCGGGTCGATGACGTTGCCCTTGGACTTCGACATCTTCTGCCCGTTCTTGTCGCGCACCAGGGCGTGGACATAAACGGTGCTGAACGGCTCGACGGGCTCGCCGTTCTCGTCCTTCATGAAATGAAGGCCCATCATCATCATGCGGGCAACCCAGAAGAAGATGATGTCGAAACCGGTTACGAGGACGTTCGTCGGATAATAGCGCGCCAGTTCCGGCGTTTCGTCCGGCCAGCCGAGCGTCGAGAATGGCCAGAGTGCGGAAGAGAACCAGGTGTCGAGCACGTCTTCGTCGCGCGTCAGGATTTCGCCCGGCTTGAAGTTCTCCAGCAAGTCCTCGACATAGGCCTTCATCGGCCCTTCATGCGAGAGGTAATGCTGGATCGCCGCCTGGAGCGCCTCTTCCTCGGTCTTTTCGACGAAGACCTGGCCATCCGGTCCGTACCAGGCGGGAATCTGATGCCCCCACCACAGCTGGCGGGAAACGCACCATGGCTGGATATTTTCCATCCAGTCGTAATAGGTCTTGTCCCAGCTCTTCGGGACGAGCTTGGTGCGGCCTTCGCGGACGGAGGCAATCGCCGGTTCTGCGAGCGTCTTGGCATCGACGTACCATTGCTCGGTCAAACGCGGCTCGATCGGCACGCCGCCACGGTCGCCATGCGGAACCATGTGCTTGTGCGGCTCGACCTTGTCGAGCAGCCCCGATTCCTCGAAGATGCGAACGATGATCTTGCGGGCTTCGAAACGATCGGTGCCTTCCAGCTCATCCCAGGCGCCGTGCAGGGCGGCAGGATTGTCGAGACCTTCCAGGAAATCCTCGTTGTCCTTGATGGTGATGCGCGCATCGGGCGTCAGGACGTTGACGAGGCGCAGGCCACGGCGCTTGCCGACGTCGAAGTCGTTGAAATCATGCGCCGGCGTCATCTTGACCGCGCCCGTTCCAGCCGTCGGATCCGGATATTCGTCAGCGACGATCGGGATGCGGCGGCCGACGATCGGCAGAATGACGTGCTTGCCGACGATCGACTTGTAACGCTCGTCTTCGGGATTGACCGCGATGCCGGTGTCGCCGAGCATCGTCTCGGGGCGGGTGGTGGCGACGACGAGATAATCGCGCGTTTCCCATTCCGTCGCCTTGCCATCGTCATCGAAGGCAACCGGATGCTGATAGGTGACGCCCGGCTCCAGCGGATAGCGCAGATACCAGAGATTGCCGTTGACCTCGTGCTGTTCGACCTCGATGTCCGAAATTGCGGTCAGCATCTTCGGGTCCCAGTTGACCAGCCGCTTGTCGCGATAGATCAGGCCTTCCTTGTAGAGCGTGACGAAGACCTCAAGAACAGCCTTGGACAAGCCCTCGTCCATGGTGAAACGCTCGCGCGACCAGTCGCAGGAAGCGCCGAGGCGCTTGAGCTGATTGAAGATCAAGCCGCCCGATTCCGCTTTCCATTCCCAGACCTTCTCGATGAAGGCCTCGCGGCCCATCGTATGGCGGTCGGGTTGCTGTCTCTCGGCGAGCCGACGCTCGACGACCATCTGCGTGGCGATGCCGGCATGATCCATGCCCGGCTGCCAGAGGACGTCCTTGCCGCGCATGCGCTCGAACCGGACCATGATGTCCTGCAGCGTGTTGTTCAGCGCATGGCCCATGTGCAGCGAACCGGTCACGTTCGGCGGCGGAATGACGATGGTGAAGGTTTCCGCGCCCGGCTTGGCGTTCGCACCGGCGCGAAAAGCGTCGGCCTCATCCCATTTTTGGGCGATCTTCGGTTCGACGGTGGCGGAATCATAGGTTTTGTCGAGCATTTTTTGACCGGATCTAGAGGACTGGGTGATGCGGGTTGTAAATAGGATGGCCGTGGGCAAGTCAATAAAAAAGCCGCCCCGGAGCCCGGAGCGGCGGATCGGTTACCCGAAGCTCAGGCGTGTCAGCGGCGCGGGCCGCGGGCCACTCGTTCGATTTCCTCGCGCACGAGGCGCTCGACAAGGGTCGGCAGATTGTCGTCGAGCCATTCCTGAAGCATTGGCCGCAGCATCTCCTGGGCCAATTCATCGAGAGAGCGGCGCGGGCCACCATCGACGATGGCGGCAAGCTCTTCAAACGAGCGGGCGACCTGCGCACCGGCCGATTCGGACATCAACGCCGGCGCGGATGCGGGCTGAGCCGGCGGCAAGGATGCTTCCGTTTCCACCGCAACCGTTACCGGCTGTTCCGGCGCCTGAGCAGCAGGCACTTCCAGCGTTTGAGCCGCCTCAGGTGCTGCAATGGCCGGCATCGGCTTCAACTCTTCCATTTCCGGCTCGACTCTGACTTCGGGCGCGGCCTGAACGGCTGGGGAAGCGCCATCCGGGATGGCATGTCTCAACGGGAAATCGGCGACCGGCTCGACATGCGCCTCGGCAAGGCGGGCTGCGATGGCGGGCGGCAATTCGCGCGGCTGCGGCGGCTCGCGCCCCGCATTCAGCAATGCGGCGGTGTTGCGCTCGGAGGCGGCGCGAACGCGCGCGGCAACATCGGCCAGCGACAGACCGCGACTGCCGCTTTCCGGCTCGGAGACAGGCATCTGCGAATTTGCCGCGACGAAACGCGGCTCCTGTTCCGCCGCGCGAGCGCGATCGGCGGCCGCGAACTCTTCGTCCACAGTCAACTGGATATCGTCCTCGCGCATGCCGGAGGCGGCAAAGTGCGTGGAAGGAAGCGGCTTAGCACCCACGGGTTCGTTGCTTTCGATGATCCTGCGGATCGACGCCAGGATCTCCTCCATGGACGGTTCACGCACTACATTTGGCTGAGCCATATTCATCCCCGTTTTCCCATTTCCAGCGACCGGAAACTCGCCAATATGGCACCCGAATCAGGGCCACCCTAGATGACTGTTCCGGGGAAAAAAATCTCCCGGAAAGCACTAAAGCCGGCGATGCACAGTTTTGTTACGATCACGCCGAATCGCTCCGCAGCTTCCGATTCTGCCACAGGCGACGACAATAAAAAACAGGCGCCCGAGAGCGCCTGTCACAAGCTGGTTCAGCCTGGCCGACCAGACAATCAGAATACGAATTCCTTCGCCTTGGCGAAGCCCGGAAGCGGCTTGATCGAGGCGTTGAAGAAGACGTTCTCCGAAAAGGCGCCGCGTTCGCGCATGAAGACGGTCGCGCGTGCTGCATGGCCGTAGCCGATGACCGTGATCAGGCGGCCGTCTTCGCCGAGCTGGTCGAGCAGTCCCTGCGGCAGCTGCTCGATCGAGCCGTCGATGAAAATGACGTCGTAAGGGGCATTGGCGGGATGGCCCTTCTCCAGTTCGCCGGTAACGACGGCGACATTGTCGTAGCCGAGCGCGGCGAGATTGGCCCTGGCCTGAGCGGCAAGTTCCTCATCGCTTTCGAGAGCGACGACCTTGTCGGCAAGACGGGACAGGAGAGCGGAAACATATCCGGTGCCGCAGCCGACATCGAGGACCTTGTCCTGATTGGTAATGACACCGAGCTGAAGGAGCTTTGCAAGCGGCGACGCCTCCATCAGGAAGCGCGGAGACTTGCCGCCGGCTGCCGGGGCGATCTCGATATCGCTGTCGATATAGGCCAGGAGCTTCGACTTCTCCGGCACGAAATTCTCGCGCGGCACCGTCAAAAACGCATTCAACACGGAATGGGAGGTGACATCCGTCGTCCGGATCTGGTTCTCGACCATCTTCACGCGCGCTGCTTCGAAATCCATCTTATCCTCTTGCGCCCTCACACCCTAACGGGCCGGCTCTACTTTCTGTTACGCGTGTCTTAATCGCCTGACGCCGAGCTTTCAAGGCATTGCGGCAACGGGCGCGGAGATTCATGACCGGCGTCGCCGATGAACAACAATCGCGGCCGCCAATTCCGAAGCGAGGCCTTGCAACGCCTTCGCCGCCGGCACGGTGCAGATCCCGTTGCGTCGAATCGGCATATCCGTTAGCAAAATGTTAACTTTGCAGGACCACGCTTCCAGCCGTTGGACCGCCTGAGTGTGGAAACCGATCAACCTTCCGGCCCGATAGCCTTCGGGTTAAGATTAAATGCGAATAGAAGGTGGCTGGATGCCTGTCTCTCTCGTTCTTTTCGTCGCTACCTCGCTGCCGCTGGTGGTCTTTCTGGCTGCCAGTCTCTCCTCGATGATGTAGGTTTCCGAATGAAGCTCTCGCTCTCCGTCGCAGTGCTTCTCCTTCTTTTACCCCAAGCCGCGCTGAGCGAAGAAGCATTGCTGGAGACAACACCGATCATCGGGCATGTCGTGACCGGCAAACAGCTCGACGAATGGTGCAAGGAGGATCGGACGCTTGCTTCCGTCTATATCCAGGGCATTCTCGACGAAGCCCAGCGCACGAAAAATCTGACGATTCGAGCCACCAAGCAGACGCCGAAGAATTCGTCGCGCTACGAACGCTACCTTCAGCAGTTCGTCGGCGCATTTTGTCTGCCTCCCGATCTCAGCAACGCAAAGGCGACTGCGATTGCCTGCAAATGGATGTCGGAACATTCCTGGCAGCTCGAGCGATCCGCCAGTTCGCTGATTGCCCGTTCCTACAAATTCGCCTTCCCATGCCTTGAGGAATAGGCATCGCCTATCTCCTCCTTTCCAGATGCCGGCAGCTCGAAATTTAGGGACAGATCCTGCTTCGCCGATAGAGCCGGGAACTGCTGCCGGTGCGTTTCCGGCAACTCGTTTAGCCCGGATACAGCGCGCGAATGGGATCCGGGGGCGAGATTGCAGGCATCCGCGACCGCGATGTTTACCATCCCGACAGGATGATTCCTCCCCCCGTTGACAATTACTAAGCCGCCCTTATAATTAGGATGCTGAATTTGATTGACCTCTAGTCCAGCAAAAGGCGGCCCAGTTTTTTCCCTAGACTGGACCGCTTTTGCTTTTTCAGGACATCAATCCGTCGCAACTCTTTCGATTCACTGACTTCACGCAGGCTGTGGCTTGGCTGCGAACGCCGCGATGGCTTAGAACAGCGAGCTCAAGCTCCAGCTGCGAGATCGGCCGTTTCCCATATTCTCGTTCGATTGCCGTTGCCACGCTTCCGATCATTTGCCGGCTTTATACGGAAGGATTGGAAAACACCGGTTCAGAATGAAAAAAGGAGGGAATTCAGAATAACCCTCTTGCGGTTTTCTTTGGATCATTCTAAATCCGCGCCACCACAACGCAAATTGCTTTTGGATGGCCTCGTGGCGGAGTGGTTACGCAGAGGACTGCAAATCCTTGCACCCCGGTTCGATTCCGGGCGAGGCCTCCATCCCTTCCCTTCCTTCGCGCAAGCAATTGATTTTTCGTTGAAATTTTCGGGTATGGCAGCCCGGACCCAAAAAGTTCCTCCACACCGAAGCAAGGTATGGTCCTCAATTGGGGAAGTCCGATACGGCTGGTCTCGGCGGCCCATAAACCGCTACAGCGCGCCGCCGTCGCAATAGAGACCATTTTGAAACCCGGCCCGGACTTCGTTCCCATTCCGGCCCAAGAAGGCGATCTTATGTCACGCCACTGCTTGCGCATGAAAGAGGCAGCCATCCCACTGTCCGGAAGAGGCATGGGCGCCGCCCATTCAGGCAGGTTATGGAAACCGGTGGCAGATGCTAGAACTCATGCTACCGGTTTGGATGCCACCCACGAACCGGACAGTGTCGCGTCCGACGAGACTACGCCGCCAGTAATGTCGTCGGACGCACACTGCCGCGACAGCCGATAAGGGGCCATTGGAACGTGGCAAGATTGCCCGACGATTTTCACGCGCTTCCCGCATTTCACTATAAGGCTGGGATTCCTCTCCCGGAAGATGGCGCGCCGTGCGTCTTTCCCGATTCCTCATCGCTCCTGATTCTTCATCGCCAGAATCGTTTTCGCGCCGGCTGCCCGAATCTTCCGCGTCGCAAGCCGGCTCCGCTGCCGGTGGTATCGATCGAGCCTGTGGAGAAACGATCGTCATCTTCGGATTCAGTCGCCCTGCCCCGGTTCGGTCATGCCTGCCGTTAACGCAATGAAGCTCCAGCGCTTTTCTCATCTTCGGAGGCCTAAAGCCGGAGGGTGCGGATCGCCGGGCACTGCAACCAGCCGGATTGCAAATTGCGTCATTTTTGCAACAACGTCCGTTTTCAAATAGGGCGCATATAGTTCGATAATCTTAGTATCTTGCCAAATCAGTGAAGCAGGTTCAGGAAATGGTTCGTGAAGCTTATTACTTCGCACCTACTGATAGGGAACATGAACGGGATGGGGTTGGGCACGCCGGCTTCCGGCGCGATATCTCAGGCCCAATCAAGAGAGATTGGAGTTATTATGAACATCAAGAGCCTTCTTCTCGGCTCCGCTGCTGCCCTGGCAGCAGTATCCGGCGCGCATGCAGCCGACGCTATCGTTGCTGCCGAGCCGGAGCCGCTGGAATACGTTCGCATCTGCGACGCATACGGTGCTGGCTACTTCTTCATCCCGGGTACCGAAACCTGCCTCAAGATCGGCGGCAAGGTTCGTACCGAAGGTGAATGGTACAACGCTTACAACCGCGCCAGCAAGCAGGGCACGCTCTGGCACACCCGCGCCGAGCTGAACGTCGACACCGCGACCGACACCGAATACGGCCCGCTGAAGACCGAAACCATCGTTCGCTGGGACTGGAACGACGGCGGCTCCACCTCCACCAACCTGCTGTGGTCCTACATCAGCCTCGGCGGCTTCACGGTCGGTAAGAAAGACTCGCAGTACAACCTGTATATCGGTTATGCCGGCGACGTCATCAACGACGACGTGATCTATGACGGTCCGTACGAACTCAACCAGTTGACCTACGAATACGATGCGGGCAACGGCTTCTCGGCTGTTATCTCGCTCGAAGATTCGAACTCCAGCGGCTCCGGCGCTTCCTACGGCGCAAGCTGGTGGACCGACGACAAGAGCGACCACTACGCTCCTGACGTTGTTGCCGGTGCTGGCTTCAAGTCCGGCGCATGGGGCTTCAAGGTTGTCGGCGGTTACGACTCCATCGTTGAAGAAGGCGCCGTCAAGGCTCGTGTCGATGCCGACTTCGGCGCATTCTCGGCCTTCTTGATGGGCGGCTGGAACACCGACGGCGACAAGCTCAACAAGTACGCAGGCACCAACCAGGACATTTCCGCTTGCACGGCGCCGAACGGCACCGTCAATGCAGCCAAGTGCGGCTGGGGCGACTGGGCTGTCTGGGGCGGCGTTGGCGTACCGTTCAACGACAAGCTGAAGTGGAACGTTCAGCTCGCCTACACCGACTCGAAGATCTTCGAAGCAACGACGAACCTGAAGTTCAACCCGGTCAAGGATCTCCTGATCGAGCCGGAATTGACCTACGTCCACTACGACTATGCCAAGGACGATACTGTTTCCGGTATCCTGCGCTTCGAACGCAACTTCTAACCTGATCTGAATTGACCTCCGATCAGAGAAGGAAGGGGTCCGGCTTTCCCTGCCGGACCCCTTTTTTGCCGATAATTCCTGAAGACACGACCTTCTCCCACGATCAGCGCGCGCATCGCGAAGGCTCCCATCAACCAGAAAGGGGAACCTTGTCGGTGCCATGACGTTTACCGATGGAAGAGGGACGTGGCTGAATAGAGGAGTTACCGCCTTGAAACATCTTGCTTCAATTGCTTTGACCGCCGCGCTGGCCGCAGGTGCCGTGCTATCCGCCGCCCTGCCCGCCGCATCTGCCCCGCTTGGCAACCCGCCATCGTCGACGGCATCGAACATCATCCTGGTACAGGAGCACGGAACACGCCGGTATCCGAACGATGACCGGAGAACCTATTGGCGCGACCGCGATCGTGACCGCCATCACTGGCGCGAGCGCGGCTGGGAGCGCCGTCATTGGAATAACGGATGGCGGGACGACCGCCGCTATCATCACCGGCACCATCACGGCGTGATATTCGAAATCAGGCCGTAAAGCGGTTCACCAGGAGCTGCCGAAACGCTCTATCTCTTCTTCGATTGAGAGATGTGCATTCCCCCGCCACGGGCGTCGGGAATGCTGCAAGCCCGGGGCCAGGGACTTCGCCCAAAAGGAATGCCGCGAAATAAAATGGCCGCTGCCGATGATGTCGGTAGCGGCCGCTTGCTTTGTAAGGGAACGTGCAGGCTCCCGCTCCCTGCCATCAACGGCAGACGCGCACCTTGCGGACGACCCAGTGGCCATGAACCCGGTGCTTTACCGTCTTCATATGGCAGTTGTGATGATAATGATGATGGTAGTGACGATGATGCATCGGAGCGGCCTCGGAAGGCGCGCTGACGGCGAAGAACGATGCCAGAGCTACTGCGGAAGCAAGAAACAGATTTTTCATGTCGAACCTCTAAAGCATTGGGGGACTATGCTGCGCGGATCACGCACATATGTTCATGCGCCGCACGGCATTAACGACACATGAACGTATTCTCACATTCGCGAGAGCAACCATGCCTTGAATGCATTTTTTGCGAGAACCGCATTTTCCGGCACGAAAGCAAACAGCGATAGCCATCCGGATTCGCCGCTTGCCTTTCTTCGATGCAGGCCGCAACCCCTTGCACCCGATAGCCCACGGACGAACCGGAATGACCGCAACAGGCTGTTGTCGCAGCACAAAGGCTCCGGCTTTTGATGCTTAGCCGATGGCGGTTCGCATCGGCAGCAGGCGCCGAATGCGTTCGTCGCGAAGATAAAGGCCCCCCCAGGCCATGACGCCCAGCAGCAAGCTGATAAGTTGCGGCGGCGACCCTATTTCTCCGAGGCGGAAATGCGTACAGATCGCCCCGCCGAGAAAGCCCGTTGTCAGGATGGCGCCGAGTACGGCAGTACGCGGGATTGCATAGAGAATGGCGCACACGAGGGTGATCAGCCCCAATAATGACGTCTGGGCGGCTGGAAATCCGGTCGCCTCCATTTCGGCGGTGAGCGTCGCCGGCGAAAACAGGCTGACTGCGGCGTCGGCCGCCAAGGCAAGCACGACGATCGACGTCAGTATCCATCCGACGCGCGAAACTGCGCGCGATTTTGCATTCTCAGCCATCCTATCCCCCAATATCCCGAAATCCGCTCCCACGGCCCTCCAGGAGCCGCCATCGATCCTGCCATGGCCCGGAAAGACAGGTCAATGAGAATGCCGCGTGCGTCCGGGTCGGGACCGAAGACGAATCAAGCGCCAGTCATCGGCTCGAAACGCGCAATAAAACTGCAAAATTCGGATGCTACAGCTTGCAGCCGATCCAGCTGAAAAAGGGGGGCGAGCCGGCAATCCGCCATCAGACGCTTGCAGGGCAGCGTGCGCGAATTTCAGCTTGATATCTTCGAAGAAGAGTGGCTCCCCGGGCCGGATTCGAACCGGCGACCTGTCGATTAACAGTCGAATGCTCTACCGCTGAGCTACCAGGGAATGCGCTTGGCGCGGTGTGAGCGGGGTAATACAAATGCTTTCCCGATTTGCCAAGCGGTTTTTTCAAAAAAATCCATTTCTCTTGCATTATTTCTTCGCCTCACCATTTCCTGTGGATGACCGATCAAAGCGAAACGACAGCAAATGCCGCTGGAAATGGCCGGAAAGCCCGGCGTTTCGGCATTGATCCCTCAACGCGCGAGCTCGTTTTCGGCTCGGTGAGAATTCCTCTGCCGCAATCGCGTCTCGCCCGCATGGGTGTGGGAATCGCCCTCATCTTGGGGGGCCTGCTCGGCTTTCTGCCGATCCTCGGCTTCTGGATGCTGCCGCTGGGCTTTATCGTGCTCTCGCACGACATGCCGATCGTCCGCCGCTGGCGCCGGCGCTTCGCCATATGGTGGACGAGAAAGCGCCGTCCGGCGAACTAGAGCCCTTCCAGGAAAAGTGCATCGCGGCTTACCGTCCGGAATTGCGTCAAGCAAAAGGATAGAACGTTTTCGCGTTTCGGAGAAAAGCGGAAATGCTCTTGCCTCTCTTATCGCACGCCGAGCGGGCGGGCGGGATTGCCGGCGACGGTCGCCCCGGCCGGCACATCTCTGGTGACGACCGAACCCGCGCCGATGATCGCACCGTCACCTACCGTCACTCCGCCGACCAGGATCGCTCCGCCACCAATCCACACGCTTTTGCCGATCGTCACCGGCCGGGCGATTTCCATGCCGGCTGCGCGCAGCTCCGCATCCTTGTGATGTTCGGCGCAATAGATATGGACGCCCGGGCCGAGCATGCTGCCGTCCCCGATGCGAACCCTGCCACTATCGAGAACGGTGCAGCCGGCGTTCATATAGACGCGGCGGCCGAGCGAAATATTGATCCCATAAGAGCAGTGAAACGGCGCTTCGATGAAAGTGCCCTCTCCGGCGTCGGCAAAGAGCGCCGACAGGGCGGCGGCGAAATGGCCGCGTTGCGAGGGCGGCATCGTATTGTGCTCATGCACGGCCTCGCGCGCTTGCCAGCGCAAGGCGTCGAGTTCGGGATCGAAACAGCAGTACCACTCTCCCGCCGCCATTTTCTGCCGTTCGCTCAAGCTCATGTTCTCGATCCTCCGATGTCTTGCGGATTGATCTTGCATCACGATCGGCCGCCCCGGCAAGAAAGCCGATCGCGGTTTCCGCCGGCCAACGGGCCATGCGCGAGCAAAGGCATCTTGCACGCCTTGATTAGCAGGATCTCAAATATTCGAGCCGTCGAAGATCCCTCGTCTCCGAACCTGCCTTCCAAGTGAAAAAGCCCGCCGATACGGGATTCTTGCCCTCAACAAACTGTCACACAGCTTGTCTATAACCCGCGCTACCGCGGACTTGCGCAAGACCACCGGTTCCGATCTTTCAAAAAGGAAATAGGGATTATGTCTAAACTTAAAAACTGCATTTCGGCTGCCGCAGCCGGTGTCATGAGCGTAGCGCTGGCCCTGCCTGCTGCTGCCGCTCCGGCCAAGTTCGATTTCTGGTTCGGCCTGTCCGGCGACCTGGAACGCGTCGTCCAGACGCTGTGCAAGAACTTCAATGATTCCCAGAAGGACTACGAGGTCTCTTGCGTCAGCCAGGGCAATTACGACGCGGCCCTGCAGAACACGATTGCCGCCTTCCGCGCCGGCAAGCAGCCGACCATCGTTCAGGTCTATGACGTCGGCACCGCCACGATGATGCTTTCCGGCGCCTATTATCCCGTCGGCAAGCTGATGTCGGAAAATAACTACAAGGTGAACTGGGACGATTATTTCCCCGGTATCGCCCGCTACTATGCCACCTCCAAGGGCGAGCTGCTCTCCTTCCCGTTCAACTCCTCCACCGCCCTGCTCTACTGGAACAAGGACGCCTTCGCTAAGATCGGCAAGACCGCCGCTCCGAAGACCTGGGAAGAGGCTGCCGAAGACATGAAGGCGCTGAAGGGCGCCGGCTACGATTGCCCGATGGCGATCAACATCTCCGGCAACGAAAGCTGGCAGCTGATGGAGCAGTTCTCCGCGATCCACGACCAGCCGGTTGCCACGAAGAACAACGGCTATGACGGCCTCGACGCCCGTCTGACGGTCAACAAGACCAAGTTTGTCAAATACGTAACGGACCTGAAGAGCTGGTACGATCAGGGCTTCGTCAAGATCAAGTCCAAGGAGCTCGGTCAGGACATGGTTCAGGCCTTCGCCTCCGGCGATTGCCAGATGATCATGACTTCGGTCGGCGACCACGGCACTGTCGGCAAGACGCAGAAGGCCGGCATGAACTGGGACGTCGCCGAACTCCCGGTCTACGCCGGCACCGAGCGCAAGAATTCGCTCGTCGGCGGCGCTTCGCTCTGGGTTCTCTCCGGCAAGTCTTCCGACGAATACAAGGGCGCTGCCGCGTTCCTGAACTTCATCGCCAAGCCCGAGACCGCCCTCTTCTGGTCGACCAACACCGGCTACATCCCGGTTACCAAGTCCGGCTTCGACTTCATGAAGTCCTCCGGCTTTTATGACAAGGCTCCCTTCAAGGGCCGTGAAGTCGCCATCGCCAGCCTGACCGCTTCGGAGCCGACCCCGATCACCCGCGGCGTTCGCCTTGGCAACTTCACGCAGATCCGCGCCGAATTCGGCAATCAGATGCAGGCCATCTTCGCCAACAAGGTCAGCGTCCAGGAAGGCATCGACAACCTCGTCAAGAACAGCGACGCCGTCCTCGATCGTTTCGAAGCCACCTACAAGGGCAAGCAGCTGCCGTAATCCGCACAGCTCATGACACGGCAGCGTCCGCCGGGGTTTCCCGGCGGACGTTCGTTATGAGAGCCAGCGGCGGCATCGGAGTCACAAGCCGGAAGAGACAATGGAAAAGCGTATAACTTTCAGCAAATGGAGCGTCGGCATCCTGTTCGCAGTGCCGCAGCTGCTCCTCATCTTCACCTTTTTCTATTGGCCGGCGGGTCAGGCGATCTTCTGGTCGCTGACGCTGCAGCAGCCCTGGGGCGGCGGCAACATCTGGGTCGGGCTCGATAACTTCAAATCCATCCTGGCCAATGCCGATTACTGGAACTCGGTCACGATCAGCATCATCTTCGCGGCGATCAGCACCGGTATCTCCATTGTGGTCGCACTGATCCTTGCCGCGCTGACCGACCGCCAGCTGCGCGGTTCGAAGTTCTACAGTGTCGTGCTGATCTGGCCCTACGGCATCGCCGCGCCGGCATCGGCGATGGCCTTCCGTTTCATCCTCGCGCCCGAAGCCGGCTTCATGTCCATCATCAATCGGTATTGGCCGGGATTCTGGGACCCGGGCCTCGACGGCACCGCTGCCATGGCCTCGATCATCGCCGCCTTCGCCTGGAAATATATAGGCTATAGCTTCATCTTCTTTCTTGCGGCCTTCCAGGCCATCCCACGCTCGCAGATCGAGGCCGCCGCCATGGATGGTTCCGGCGCGCTCCGGCGCTTCTGGGACATTCAGTTCCCATTGATCACGCCGACGATCTTTTTCCTGCTGGTCATCAACATCACCGAGAGCTTCCAGGATTCCTACGGCATCGTCGACATCATGACCTCAGGCGGCCCGCACAACTCGACCAACCTCATGGTCTACAAGATCGTCTTCGACGGCTTCAAGGGTCTCGACTATTCCGGTGCGGCGGCGCAGAGCATCATCCTGATGCTGCTGATCATCGTGCTTACCGTCTTCCAGTTCCGCTTCATCGAGAAGCGCGTGCACTACCGTTGAGGCTGACATGGTCGAGCGCACCCCCATCCTGAATTTCTTCACCCATCTGATCCTGTTTTTCGGCTTCCTCGTCGCCGTGGGGCCGCTGGCCATCGTGGCCATCGCCGCATCCCACAATCTCGCCGACGTCAACAAAGTGCCGATGTCATTGATCCCCGGATCGGATTTCTGGATCAACATGAAGACGGCCTGGACCACCGCCGATCTCGGCCCCAAACTCGTCAACAGCCTGATCTTTGCGGGGGGCGTTGCGGCGGGCAAGGTGATCATTTCGGCGCTCACCGCCTTTTCGCTCGTCTATTTCCGTTATCCCGGCCGCCACTTCATCTTCTGGCTGATCTTCGTAACGCTGATGCTGCCGCTCGAAGTGCGCATCGTGCCGACCTACGCGGTTGCCGCGAACGTCCTGTCGCCCTACCAGGGCCTTCTCGACATCACGGGCATCACCTGGCTCGTCCAGAAGGTGACGGGCGTTGAAATATCGCTGAACCTTGGGCTGCTCAATTCCTATCCCGGGCTGATCCTGCCGCTGATCGCGACGGCCACAGGCACGTTTCTCTATCGCCAGTTCTTCCTGACGATCCCGGACGAACTGACCGAGGCCGCACGCATGGACGGCGCGGGATCGCTGCGCTTCTTCATAGACATTCTGATACCCCTGTCGCGCACCAATATGGCCGCGCTCGGCACCATCATGTTCCTCTGGGCCTGGAACCAGTATTTGTGGCCGCTGCTCGTCACCACCGATCCGGCACACGCGACCGCAGTGACCGAGCTCAAGCAGCTCATCCCGAACGTGGGCGGGCTTCCCGAATGGCACATCGCGATGGCAGGCACGCTGATCGTCATGCTGCCCCCGCTTGCCGTCGTCGTGCTGATGCAGCGTTGGTTCGTTCGCGGCCTTATCGCCACGGAAAAGTGACCCCAATGCCTGCCGCGCCGCCTTTGCGCGCGCGGCTGGCTCCTCGCAATCGGGCAAAAAAGAGCCCGGAAGTCGGGAAAACTTCCGGGCTTACCTACTGAAAAGTTATGGTTGAAATCAGCTCGCCAGCACCTTGAGCGGCGTGACAGAGGCGACGGCATCCAGCCGCAGCCCGGTATCCTGGGCAAAGAGATGCGTATGCTGCTGCGGCAGCTCCAGAGCGACGGACTGGCCGGTCTGACCTGTCGTGTGATCGGCGACCGCAACGGCAAAGCTCGATCCGTTGATGTCGCAATGGATAACGCGGCCGGCACCGAGCTCCTCGACGAAATCGACTGTGGCCGGGATTGCGCCGGGCGTACCTGCCGGAACCAGCCGCGCATGTTCCGGCCGAATGCCGAGGGCAACCGGCTGTCCGGCGTGGCGCTTGCCGAGATTGGCATCGATGGCGATCGGAATGCCGTCGAAGTTGAATTGTTCGCCGTTGGCCGAGAAGGTGCCTTCCAGGAAGTTCATGGCCGGCGAGCCGATGAAGGAGCCGACGAAACGCGTGCGCGGCGTGTTGTAGACTTCGAGCGGCGTGCCGACCTGCTCGACATTGCCCTTGTACATGACGACCAGCTTGTCGGCGAGCGTCATGGCTTCGACCTGGTCATGCGTCACGAAGACGGACGTCGCCGACAGGCGCTTGTGCAGGCGGCGGATTTCGACGCGCATCTGGACGCGCAGCTTGGCATCGAGATTGGACAGCGGCTCGTCGAAAAGGAAGACCTTCGGCTCGCGGATGATGGCGCGGCCCATGGCGACACGCTGACGCTGGCCGCCGGAAAGCTCGGCCGGCTTGCGGGTGAGGTAATCCTCGAGGCCGACGATCCTGGCGGTTTCCCTGATGCGGCGGTCGCGCTCGGCGCGCGGCACGCCGGCAACCTTCAGCGCATAACCCATGTTGGCGGCGACATCCATGTGCGGATAAAGCGCATAATTCTGGAAGACCATGGCGCATCCGCGCTCGCGCGGCTCAAGCTGGTTGACCACCTTGCCGTCGATGACGATCTCGCCCGAGGAAATATCTTCCAGGCCGGCGATCATGCGCAGCAGCGTGGACTTGCCGCAGCCGGAAGGGCCGAGGATGACGACGAACTCGCCCGACCGGAAATTCAGGTCGACGCCATGGACGACCTGATTGCGTCCATAAGCCTTGCGAACTTGCTCGATCCGGATTTCCGCCATGTTAATCTTCCCGCCTGTCAATTCTGGGCCTGTCAATTCCAAGCCTCTCAATCGGGTGGACTGCTAGCGAATTTGCATTACAGAACAGTGACAAGCGCTCTTATATCACGAGATGCGCCCCGATTTCCTCACGAGAGTTGCGTGCGCAGTTCCTCGATGAAACGGGGGGTAGCGGAACCATTTCTCTAGTGGGCCGTATAATGGTTCCGGCGGCGGCAAAACCCATGAACTCCTGGAGAACGGACGAACAGCAAGGGCCATGACGACATCGAAGAACGAGCCGAACCCTGTCCTGCTGTGGTTTCGCAAGGATTTGCGCCTCGACGACAATCACGCTTTGCATGCGGCCGCGACATCGGGCCGCCCGGTCATTTCCGCCTATATTCGCGAGCCGGACGCGAGTGGGTGCGGGCCGCTGGGCGCGGCGCAGCAATGGTGGCTGCATCATTCGCTGGCCGCGCTGCAGAAGGCCCTTGCAGCGCTCGGCGGCAAGCTCATCCTTCGGCAGGGCGATGCGTTGACGGCGCTCGAAAGGCTTCTGGCGGACACGGGTGCCGAGGCTGTCGTGTGGAATCGCCGCTACGATCCCGCCGGCATAGCCGCAGACACCCGGGTCAAGGCGGCGCTGCGGGACAAGGGCATCGAGGCCAACAGCTTTGCGGGCCAGCTGCTGCATGAGCCGACGCGTCTGCGCACGGGCAACGGCAATCACTACAAGACCTATACGCCCTTCTGGCGCGCGTTCGAACAATCCGGCGAGCCGCCGTTTCCGATCGACGCGCCAGAAAAGCTCCTCGCTCCACGGCATTGGCCGCAATCGGAACAACTCGACTCCTGGTCGCTGCTTCCGTCAAAGCCGAACTGGGCATCAGCCTTCCCGCAGATGTGGACGCCGGGCGAGACCGCGGCGCACGAAAAGCTGGAGGATTTCATCGACGACGCGATCGGCGGGTATGCGGTCGATCGCGACTTTCCGGGCAAGCCGGCAACCTCGCTGCTCTCGCCGCATCTGGCGCTCGGAGAAATCTCGCCCGCCCGCATATGGCATGCGACCCGTGGGCTGGCCGGCAAGATTCCCACGGACAATATCGTTCGCTTCCGCAAGGAGCTCGCCTGGCGGGAATTCTGCTATCACCAGCTCTTCCACTTCCCGAAACTCCAGACTGCAAACTGGAACGATCGATACGACGATTTTCCCTGGCATGCGGATGCCGGGCTTTTCGACAGCTGGCGCCGGGGACAAACGGGGTATCCGATCGTCGATGCCGGCATGCGGCAGCTGCGGCGGCATGGCTGGATGCATAACCGCGTCCGCATGATTACCGCCTCATTCCTGATCAAGGATCTGCTGCTCGACTGGCGCGAGGGCGAGGCATGGTTTCGCGATACGCTTGTCGATGCCGATCCGGGGGCCAATGCGGCAAACTGGCAGTGGGTTGCAGGGTCCGGCGCGGATGCCTCGCCCTTCTTCCGCATCTTCAATCCGGTGCTGCAGGGCGAGAAATTCGATCCGGACGGCGTCTATGTCAGGACATTCGTGCCGGAGCTGGCCAGCCTCGACAACAAATATATCCACCGCCCCTTCGAAGCGCCTGAAGATGTGTTGAGGCGCGCAGGCGTCGAACTTGGCAGGCACTATCCCCGGCCGATCGTCGATCACGCCGTTGCGCGGCAGCGCGCGCTCGATGCGCACGCATCGTTGAAAAGCGACCGCTAGATTGGTTCCGCGTTTTACGGAAGCACACTATCTCCTCAGTTTTATGCAGTTCCGGACGGAAAACCGCTGCATAGTTTTCCTGGAGTTGCGTCAGTCGCTACTCGGCCGGATGCGGCGTCACGCGCGGACGGACGGACTGGCGTTTGTGGCCGCCCCCGAGACAATATCCAAGCACGCGGAAATAGAGGCTGTAGGGCAGAAACTTCAAAAGCTTTGCCCGATAGACCAGTCCTTTCGGGAAGCTGATGTCGAAGACGTGCGATTTCAATCCGGCGGCGATCGCATCCGCTGCCTGCTGCGCCGATACGATATCAGGCATTTCGAACTTGTTCTGCGCCGTCAGCGGCGTCTTCACATAGCCGGGCGTGACGAGCTGGATACGGATACCCATGCGGTCGAGCTCGAAATTCAGGCTTTCGGCCATGTTGATCAGCGCGGCCTTGCTGGCTCCGTAGGCGGCGCCACCCGGCAGGCCGCCATAACCGGCCACGGAAGACACCAAGGCGATCTGGCCATATCCCCTGGCCCGCATATGACGCACCGCTGGAACGAGGCAGTTGACGACGCCATGAAGATTGACGGCGAAACTGCGCTCGAACACGTCATGATTGAGGTCTTCGCCGCGCGCAGGCAAATAGACGCCTGCATTCAGAACGGCCAGGGCGACGGGGCCATGCTGATATTCGATTGCGGCAACGGTGTGCTCCATATCCTCCGCATCGGTCACATCGCCATCGAGCACGACGATACTGCCGGCAAGCGCGCTGGCTTCGGCCTGCAAGGCCAGGAGCTTTTCGTGGCTGCGGGCCGTGACGGCCACCTTGTAGCCTTCTTCCGCCAGCTTCAGCGCGAGCGCTCGACCGATGCCGGAACTGGCGCCGGTGATCCAGACGACTCCGTGTTCAGGGCGTGCGACGAACGGGCTCATGGCTCTTCTCCTTGGCTGATGGCCGCCTACATCAACACTCAATCGCAGCCATCCGTGGCATTTCAGAAATAGCGTAGCATTGTGGCCGCTTTCGGCCGGCTTGGCGTCCAGACGTGGAAAACAATGTCACCAGCCGGAGACCGACGTGCAGCATGTGAAGACTTCGGCCATCGAATGCCGTCAGGTCGAATTTTGCGGCACGAAGAGATAGCAAGGAACAGAATTTCTTGCCTATGCCGCCTTGTGAAGGGAAAAGACCGTTCTTACAGTAGTTGCGAACAGAAGGCAGATTCCATGACCGTCCATCCCTCCGTCCTAGAAGCAATTGGCAATACGCCGTTGATCAAGCTCAAGGGCGTCTCCGAGGCGACGGGCTCGACCATTCTAGGCAAGGCCGAGTTTTTGAATCCGGGCCAATCGGTCAAGGATCGCGCCGCGCTCTACATCATTCGCGACGCCGAGAAAAAGGGACTGCTGAAACCCGGCGGCGTGATCGTCGAGGGCACGGCCGGCAACACCGGCATCGGCCTGACGCTGGTCGCCAAGGCGCTCGGCTATCGCACGGTCATCGTCATTCCGGAAACCCAGAGCCAGGAAAAGAAGGATGCGCTGAAGCTCCTCGGCGCCGAGCTCGTGGAGGTTCCCGCCGTTCCCTACAAGAACCCGAACAACTACGTGAAGGTATCGGGACGCCTTGCCGAACAGCTGGCGAGGACGGAACCGAACGGCGCGATCTGGGCCAACCAGTTCGACAACGTCGCCAACCGGCAGGCGCATATCGAGACGACCGCCAAGGAAATCTGGACCGACACGTCAGGAAAGATCGACGGATTCATCTGCTCGGTCGGTTCCGGCGGCACGCTGGCGGGCGTCGCCATGGGCCTGCATGCCTTCAACAAGGACATCAAGATCGGCATTGCCGATCCGGAAGGGGCTGCGCTCTACGAGTTCTACAAGAATGGCGAACTGAAGTCGTCCGGTTCCTCGATAACGGAGGGCATCGGCCAGGGACGCATCACCGCAAATCTGGAAGGCTTTACGCCCGATTTCTCCTACCAGATCCCAGATGCCGAGGCGCTTCCCTATGTCTTCGATCTGGTCGAGCACGAGGGCCTTTGCCTCGGCGGCTCGACGGCCATCAATATCGCCGGCGCCGTTCGCCTCGCCCGGGATCTCGGTCCCGGCCATACGATCGTGACCATCCTTTGCGATTATGGCAATCGCTATCAATCCAAGCTCTTCAATCCCGACTTCCTGAAATCGAAGGGTCTGCCGCTGCCGGCCTATCTCGAAAAACGGGCGGATATTGCCGTTCCCTACGAAACAACAGCGTGATCTCATGACCGTCAATGCCCTCTATCGTGACGATTTCTATCTCTCGACCGCGGAAGCTGTCGTAACCGCAATCCACGAAGACGGGGGCATCGAGCTCGATCAGACCTGTTTCTACGCCACTTCGGGCGGCCAGCCCGGCGATACCGGCTTCCTGGAGCGCGGCGACGGCTCCAGGATCGCGCTCGGCCAGACGAAGCACGGACCGATCAAGGACATCATCATCCATGTGCCGCTCGAGGATCAGCCGCTGCCGATCGTCGGCGAGAAGCTAGTGCTGCATGTGGACTGGGCGCGGCGCTACAAGCTGATGCGCATGCATACGGCCTGCCACCTTCTCTCCGTGGTCTGCCCCTACCCGATCACCGGCGCTGCCGTCGGCGAGGACGAAAGCCGGGTCGATTTCGACATGAGCGAAACGATCGACAAGGACGAGGTAACGGCGAAAATGATGGCGCTCGTCAACGAGAACCATCCCATCTTCGTCCGCTGGATCACGGACGAGGAACTGATCGCCAATCCCGGCATCGTCAAATCCAAGAACGTGCGCCCGCCGATGGGCCTCGGGCGGGTGAGCCTCGTCTGCATCGGCGAGGATTCGGCCATCGACAGCCAGCCCTGCGGCGGCACGCATGTCTCGGAGACCCAGGAAGTGGGGGCGATCCACATCGCCAAGATCGAGAAGAAGGGCAAGGAAAACCGCCGCTTTCGCATTCGCTTCGGCACGCCGGCCGACGAGAACTGACCGGGCAAGCGCCTATATCCCGATAGCAAGACCAATAAATCACAGCAGGGAGAGATCATCATGGCAGCGGACAAGAGCCGTTTCGTCGTATCCGCCGAGTGGCTGCAGAGCCAGCTGGGCGCCAAGGACCTGCGCATTCTCGACGCATCCTTCTATCTGCCGGCACAGAAGCGCAATGCCGACGCCGAATATTCCGGCGGCCATATTCCCGGTGCAATCCGCTTCGATCAGGACAAGATATCGGATCATTCGACCGACCTGCCGCACATGGTTCCCTCCGCCGAATTCTTCGCCTCCGAGGTCGGCAAGCTCGGCATCGGCGAGACCGACCGTATCGTCATCTACGATGGTCCGGGCATGTTTGCCTCCCCACGCGTCTGGTGGCTGTTCCACATCGTCATGGGTGCGCCGAACGTCTTCGTGCTCGATGGCGGCCTGGATGGCTGGAAGGCCGAGGGTCGGCCGCTGGAGACGGCGTTGCCGGCCTTCGAACCCGCGACCTTCAAGCCCAAGTTCAACGGCAGCCGCGTCGTTTCACTCGACGAGATGCGTGCGATCGTAGACTCCGGTTCCCTGCAGATCGCCGATGCGCGCAGCGCCGGGCGCTTCGCAGCCGCTGAGCCGGAACCGCGCGAGGGCATGCGCTCGGGCCATATGCCGGGAGCGAGAAATCTCCCGTCGGGCGTATTCGCCACGAACGGCAGGTTCAAATCGCTGCCGGAACTGCGCGAGACGATCGAGAAGGCCGGGATCGATCTCGACAAGCCTGTCGTAACGACCTGCGGCTCCGGCATTACCGCCGCGATCATCACGCTGGCGCTCGAATCCCTCGGCCATGGCAACAACAGGCTCTATGACGGCTCATGGTCGGAATGGGGCAGCCGGGCGGATACGCCGATCGTCACCGGTAAAGACTGAGCGCCGCGACCGTGAAAGCACCCTCCTCCATCAAGGTCCATATCACCCGCCTGGAAATGACCGCGCCGCCGAAGGCAAGCCTGTCGGTGCCGGTCAATATCCAGACGGCGATCATGCGCGCGCCGGGCATTCCGCTGCCCTTCTATCGCTATCTCTACCGTCAGGTCGGGGCTCGCTGGCACTGGGTCGACCGGCTTCGCCTCTCCGACGAAGAACTGGCGGCAGTTCTTCACGACCAGCGCAACGACATCAGCGTGCTTTACGTCAACGGCGCCCCCGCCGGTTTCTTCGAATATTTCCGTCAGGATGAAGAGACGATCGAGCTCAGCCATTTCGGCCTCATCGAACACGCGCTCGGCCTCGGCATCGGCAAATGGTTCCTGTTGCAGGCGCTCTACGCCATATGGACGCTGAACCCGCAGCGGATCGCGACGACAACGAACAACCTCGATCATCCGCGGGCGTTGCAGCTTTACCAGATGTTCGGCTTCTCGCCGATTTCGACGGGAGAAGGCATCGTCAGGCCGCTGAGCGACAAGGAACTGCTCGAACTGGCGAAACGAGGCTCGAACCTTTAAGCCGGCAATTGGCCGATGCCGCCGCGCATGGGTTGCGGAGCGCAGAATCGAGACAGCAGGAATCGGGTGGTTTCCGGCCCCGCGCGGGCGCATCCATGGCAAATCTCGAAAGGAGTTTGCCATGCCTTCCATCGCTTTTGCCGCCATGCCCACACTCGACGCCGAGATCCTCTGGAACGGTGGCGCGGATGCCTATGGCCGCCAGCCGGAGACCATGATTTCAGATGGTCCGGGCCACCCCTGCCGCCATTGCCTGCGCAATATCGATGCCGGCGAGGAACTGCTCGTCTTCGCCTATCGGCCCTTCCCGGCATTGCAACCCTATGCGGAGACCGGCCCGATCTTCCTGCACAAGACACCATGCAAGCGCTACGAGGCGGAAGAGATTCTTCCGCCCGTGCTGGCGTCCAGCAAGGATTTCATCGTACGCGGCTATGGGAAGAACGACCGCATCGTCTACGGAACCGGAGCGGTAACGCCGATCGAAGACATCCCCGCTTATGCGGCATCGCTGCTCGAACGCCCCGATATCGCTTATGTCCACGTCCGCTCGGCGCGCAACAACTGTTATCAGTGCCGGATCGACAAGGTCGGGGCGCCGGCATATGCGGATGCCAGCGCCTTCATCTGATCGAAGTCAGGCGACGTTCAGGACGCTCTCCGGCGCAATGGCCTCATAGCCGAGCGCTTCGGCCACCGGCTTGTTGGTCACGCGGCCCTTGTGGACGTTGAGGCCATTGCGGAGATGCTTGTCTTCCGCGATGGCGCGCAGGCCGCGATCGGCCAAGGCCAGGCCATGGTAGATGGTCGCGTTGTTGAGGGCATGTGCCGAGGTGACGGGAACCGCACCCGGCATATTGGCGACGCAGTAATGCACGACGCCTTCCACCACATAGGTAGGGTCCGAATGCGTGGTCGCATGCGAGGTTTCGAAGCAGCCGCCCTGATCGATGGCGACGTCGACAATGACCGAGCCCTTCTTCATGCCGGACAGCATCTCATGCGTGACGAGTTTCGGTGCGGCAGCGCCGGGGATCAGTACGGCGCCGATGACCAGATCGGCTGAGAAGACTTCTTCTTCCAGCGCCTGAATGCTGGAATAGCGGGTATGGACGCGGCCGTTGAAGATATCGTCCAGCTGGCGCAGACGCGGCAAGGAGCGGTCGAGGATGCTGACGTCGGCGCCGAGGCCGGCCGCCATCTTGGCCGCATGCAGGCCGACGACACCACCGCCGATGATCGTCACCTTGGCAGGCAGTACGCCCGGCACGCCGCCGAGCAGGATGCCGAGGCCCCCATTGGCCTTCTGCAGGGCCGTCGCTCCCGCCTGGATGGACAGGCGACCGGCAACCTCGGACATAGGCGCAAGCAGCGGCAGGCCGCCGCGCTCGTCGGTCACGGTCTCGTAGGCGACGGCGGTCACGCCGGAGGCGAGCAGGCCCTTGGTCTGCTCCGGGTCGGGCGCGAGGTGCAGATAGGTGTAGAGAAGCTGGCCTTCACGAAGCTGCGCCCATTCGGAGGGCTGCGGCTCCTTGACCTTCACGATCATGTCGCACTTCTCGAAAATATCCTTGGCGCTCGCGGCGATCTTCGCTCCGGCGGCGATGTAGGCATGATCGTCGGCGCCGATGCCCGCGCCGGCCTTCGTTTCCACCCAGACCTCGTGGCCATGGGCGACATATTCACGAACGGATGCCGGCGTCAGGCCGACGCGATATTCGTGATTCTTGATTTCCTTGGGACAACCAACGCGCATTTCACTCCTCCTCGAATGCTTGTTCATCTGCATTCTCTCCGGGTGAAATCAGATCACCTCCGCCCCGCAATGTCCTTGCAAAGACAATTTGCGCTGCAGTCATTTTTCGTGATTTATTGCGCAAACAGGAGTTTTTTCGAAAGTTCTTCGAATGTCCGACCTTGACGCCATAGATCATTCGATTCTGCGGATGCTGCAGCAGAATGCGAGGATCACCAATGCCGAGCTGGCCGAAAAGGTCGGCCTTTCGCCCTCGGCCTGCTCCCGCCGGCTCGATATCCTGGAAAAGAGCGGCGTCATCGACGGCTATCACGCGCATCTTTCGCATAAGGCGCTGGCCTATAAGATGATCGCCATCGTCCATATCTCGCTGTCCGGCCAGTTCGCCAAGACACTGTCCGAGTTCGAAACGGCGGTGAAGCGCTGTCCGAACGTGCTGGGCTGCTACCTTATGTCGGGCGAATACGACTACATATTGCGCGTCGCCGCGCGGGATCTGGAGGATTACGAGCGCATCCATCGCGACTGGCTATCGGCCCTGCCCCATGTCGTGAAAATCAATTCCAGCTTTGCGCTTCGCGAGATCATCGAGCGGCCGAATGTCGGGCTGTGAGGATTTTCAGCGCAGGTCCAAAAGCAACACGCGATGATCCGACACTTCAGGCTCGGCGACAGGGTCGAAGCGGACGACCTCGACATTCGGCGACACCAGCATGTAATCGGCAAAACGGGGGTGCTTTCCATAATGAGACGTGCGCGTGTCATTATATCCCCGTGAGGTGACAAGATCGACAAGCCCGAGGCTGCCGAGGATTTCGAACGTCTCGCTATCGGGCAATATATTGAAATCGCCGCAGACGACCAGCCGGTCGCCGTCCTGCTTCACCTGGCGGATGAGTTCGACAAGCGCATTTGCCTGATGGCGGCGTGCGGGCGTATCGCCTTTGCCGTCCAGATCGCGCAGGCCATGCATGTGGGCGATGGTGACGGCATAGCCGTGTCGATAATCGAACAGACGGATGCAATGCGCGTTGCGCGAGCGCGGATGCGGCCCGTAGCCATCGGCAGAGAATCCACCATGAACAAAGCCGGCCGCCTGACCGAGGACAGGACAGGTCCTGCGCACGAAAGTCGCCAATCCGAATTCGGAATCGAACCGCCGGTCGCCATCGAAAAGATCGCCCCGCGCGACCGGAAGAAAGAAGGCATCGTAAGCCGGCAAAGCAGCCTTCAGTTCCTCGTAAAGATTGGCGCGCTGCGCAAGCTCGACGCCATGATCGCGATAAACCAGCCATTCCGATCCAGCATCATGGGTGCGAACAACCTCCTGCAGGCACAGAACATCCGCATCGACATCGACGAGATAGGGCATCAGCGGCTCGTGCAGGCGGCCACCCCACGCATTCAGCGAAACGATACGCAAAGTTCCTGCCCCCTCATCCTCTCGCCCCCCGGCAGTCATCGGCAGCGGCTAGCCGCTCGGTGCCGGACCATCCACAGGCCGGCCATATGAATTCGGTATCGATTCGATACGGCCGGATACAATTTTAGCGATCATCCTAAGCATCTCTCAATGCACATCCGATATCCAGTAACGGAAACACATGCGCGAGCCGGGATACCATCATGCAGCTATCTTCGAAATCTCTCGTCCAAGGCAATCTGAAAATCAAGACGCGCGGTTCTTCGCGCCATCATGCCCGGCTTATGGGCCAGGTTCGCTATTTCACCAAGCTCGTCGCCGGGCGCGTCGTCGATATCTCCACCAATGGCATCGCTCTCGATCTTCAGGCGCCACTTTATGCCGCCGCGGGCAGCAAGGTGCGCGTGGAATGCGACGATATCGGCCTATTGGATGGCTTCGTGCGCTGGGCCCATAACGGCCGCATCGGCATCGAATTCGACCGTTCGTCCAATGCATCGGCGAAAGTCGCATCCTATTTCCGCTTTTTCCACAAGGACATAAAGCCGGTTCTCAAACGCTGATCGATTGCCGGCGCCTGCCGCCTCGATCCACAATAAGCCTGTCACATTCCTGGTGCACACCTTCAAAAATCGTCCTACTCTCCCTCTCCCGAGAGATGATCGACGGACTATAGCCCCATCGTTGAAGGAGTGTTTCATGTCTTCCATTCTGGATTTGCCCAGCATGTCGCGCCGTTCCCTGCTGCAAGGCCTGAGCGCCACTGCGGCGCTGATCGTGCTGCATCCCTTTGCCGTCCGCGCCGCCGGCAATCAGGCGCATCTGCGCCTCATGGAAACGACCGACATTCACGTCAACGTCTTCCCCTACGACTATTATGCCGACAAGCCGAACGACACGATGGGCCTGACGCGCACCGCGACGATCATCGACAATATCCGCGCCGAAGCCACCAACTCGCTGCTGATCGACAATGGCGACGTGCTGCAGGGAAATCCGATGGGCGACTACATGGCCTATCAGCACGGCATGAAGGACGGCGACGTTCACCCGGTCATCAAGGCGATGAACACGCTCGGCTATTCGGTGGGCACGCTCGGAAACCACGAGTTCAACTACGGCCTCGACTTCATGTTCAAGGTCCTGGCAGGTGCGAACTTCCCCTTTGTCTGCGCCAACCTGACCAAGGGCCAGCTGGCATCAGACCCGACAAAGGACGATCTGTTCTTCAAGCCCTACCTGATCCTCGAAAAGACGATCAAGGACGGCGCCGGCAATGAAAGCCCGATCAAGATCGGCTTCATCGGTTTCGTGCCGCCGCAGATCATGCTCTGGGACATCAAGAACCTCGAAGGCAAGGCGCAGACGCGCGATATCGTCGAAGCCGCCAAGGCCTGGGTTCCGGTCATGAAGGCCGAGGGCGCCGATATCGTCATCGCGCTCTCGCATTCCGGCATCGACGGCAGCGGCCCGGCCGACAAGATGGAAAACGCCTCGCTCTACGTCGCCGCCGTCGACGGCATCGATGCCGTCTTTACCGGCCACCAGCATCTCGTCTTCCCCGGCCCCAAGACCTGGGACGGCATCAAGGACGCAGATCCGGTCAAGGGCACCCTGCACGGCAAGCCCGCCGTCATGGCCGGCTTCTGGGGCTCGCATCTCGGCCTGATCGACCTGTTGCTGGAAAAGGACGGCAAGAGCTGGAAGATCGTCGATTTCACCTCCGAGGCGCGGCCGATCTACCACCGCGACGACAAGAAGAAGGTCATCGCCGATGTCGCCGACAAGAAGGAAGTGGCGGAAGCCGCCAAGGCCGAGCATGAGGCGACGCTCGCCTATGTCCGCACGCCTGTCGGCAAGACGTCTGCACCGCTCTATTCCTATTTCGCGCTGGTCGCCGACGATCCGTCGGTGCAAATCGTCAGCCAGGCGCAAACCTGGTACATCAAGGACATGCTGAAGGAAACGCAGTACAAGGACCTGCCGGTTCTTTCGGCTGCGGCACCCTTCAAATGCGGCGGGCGCAACGGCGCCGATTACTATACGGACGTTCCCGCCGGCAATATCGCCATCAAGAACGTCGCCGACCTCTACCTCTATCCGAACACCGTGCAGGCGGTCGTCATCAACGGCGCGCAGGTCAAGAACTGGCTGGAAATGTCGGCGGCGATGTTCAATCAGGTGCAGCCCGGCGCCAAGGATGCCGACCTTATCAACAACAGCTTCCCATCCTACAATTTCGACGTCATCGACGGCGTTACCTACCAGATCGACGTCTCGCAGCCGCGCCGCTTCGGCGATGACGGCAAGGTTTTGAATGCCGATGCAAACCGCATCCAGAACCTGCAGTTTAACGGCAAGCCGATCGATCCCGCGCAGAAGTTCCTTGTCGTCAGCAACAATTACCGCGCTGGCGGCGGCGGAAATTTCCCGGAAATCGGTGCCGACAAGGTCGTCTACCAGGCACCCGACACCAACCGCGACGTCATCGTGCGCTATGTCCACGATCAGGGCACGATCAATCCGACCGCCGACGGCAACTGGACGTTCAAACCGCTGCCGGGCACGACCGTCCTCTTCCAGAGCGCGCCGAAGGCCAAGGATTTCCTCGATCAGGTCAAGAGCGTGAAGATCGAGGATGCCGGCGAAGGCACCGACGGTTTCCACAACTACCGGCTCGTCCTGTAGCCGCGACCGCAATCGTCCTCTCCTCGCTTCGGGGAGAGGACTTCTTCATTCGGCAGCCAGCCGTTTGTCGCTAGGCTGGAATATTTCGACGGCCGCCTTGAAGTCTTCCTGATTGGGGCATCGCGAGAGACGCGAGCGGAAAGCCTCGATCATCCAGGCGGCGGCGGGGCCGGGAGGATTGTCGACCTTCCGCACCGCATAGAGCGGATATTCGCTCTGGTCGTACGCGTCGAGATCCAAAGGCACCAGCCGCCCCTTCTGCAAGTCCTCCATGATGAACGAGGCCGGCAGCCCTCCCCAGCCAAGGCCACCGCGGATCAGCTGATGCTTGGTGGCTATATCGCTGACGCGCCAGGTCTTATAGGACAGGACGTTGAAATCCTTGCCGTTCGTCAGACTGGAGGCATCGGTGACGACGAGCTGAACTTCCTCGCGCACATCCGCAAGCGTCAACGGCCTTCCCATCCGGGCAAGCGGATGGGTGGGCGTGGCAACCGGCATCATGAAGGAATGACCGATTCGCTCGATGAGCAAGGCGTCGTCCTGCTTCACTACGGAGCCGCCGATGCCGATCGTCGACTTGCCGCTGGAGACAAGCTCCATCATCGTGCCGAGTTCGCCGGTATCGAGTCGCAGCGAAACATAGGGAAAGCGATCGCGAAACTCGCGCAGCACATCGACGGTGGCGTGGACCGGCACCATGACGCTGATCGCGACGGCGACCTCCGCCTCAAGCCCGGTCTTCAGCCCTTTGACCCTGGCGCGCATCACCTGCAGGTCGGCAAGAATGCGGCGTGCATCCTCCAGCATCACCCTGCCCGCATCCGTCAGTTTCGGCTGGCGCGAGCCCGAGCGCTCGAAGAGCGGCATTTCGAGCTGCGCCTCCAGATTGGCGATCGTATAGCTGATGACCGATTGGGCGCGGTTGAGCGCACGCGATGCGGCGGAAAAACTGCCTGACTCGGCAACGGTCAGAAAAACCTGAAGCTGGTCGAGGGTGGGGTTGGGGAGCATCTGCCATCCATTCTATCGATAGTTATAATCCATATTATCACAGTTTTTCTCGATAGTACCGAGGACTTATCTAGTGAACCGAACGGGATCGGATTCTCCCAACCGATTTTCGCAACTTATTGAAAAGGAATACGGATATGTCCTCCATTCTGCTTCTGACCTCCAGCCCGCGTCCGGACTCGCTCTCCACCAAGATCGCGACCGACCTCGCCGAGAAGATCAAGGCCAAAAACCCCGGCAAGACGCTCGTGCATCGCGACCTCGCCGCCGATGCGCTGCCGCATATCGATGGCCCCTTCACCGCCGCCATCCGCACGCCGGCCGATGCCCGCACGCCGGAGCAGCAGGAACTGGTCAAGGTTTCCGACGCGCTCGTCGACGAGCTGCTGGCCGCCGACACGCTGGTCATCGGCACCGGCCTCATCAACTTCAACATCTATTCGTCGCTGAAGACCTGGATCGACAATATCGCTCGCGCCGGCCGCACCTTCACCTACACGGAAACCGGCCCGAAGGGTCTGGCTACCGGCAAGAAGGCTTACATCGTGCTTGCATCGGGCGGCGTTTACTCCGAAGGCCCGGCCGCTCCCCTTAACCATGCCGTTCCCTATCTGAAGTCGGTTCTCGCCTTTATCGGCATCACCGACGTCGAGACCGTTTACATCGAAGGCCTCGCCTTCGGTCCGGAAGCCGCTGAAAAGGCAATCGGTGCCGCTCAGGCTCGCGCCTCCGAGCTGGCTCTGGCCGCTTAACCGACCGCATCCTTCAGACGCCGACAGGCGGCCGGCTTCCACCGGCCGCTTTTATTTTATCTGCGGCAACCCATTGATGAACTGTTTCGCGGTCTCCAGAATTTCACCGGAGAGAACCTCGTCATCCGCCACGCGCGCAAGGCCGAGCGCGCCGGTCATGAGACAGGAGGCGATAATTGCCTTCCGCCTCGCGTCCGCCGTTTCCGGCTGCGGCATGCTCGCCGTCATGGCGTCGAAGTTTCGGCGCAGCCCTTCCGTCGCGACGGCGCGGACCGCATCGCTGCCCCGCGCCATATCCGCCGTCAGCGCCGCATAGACGCAGCCCTCGCCGCAATGATCCCGGTGACGCTCGCTGAGGTAATTGTCGACATAATCGGCAAGCGGGACGCTTTCAGGATCGATCCCCTTGTCCTGCTGCCGCCGCCGCCATGATCCGATTGCGGCTTCCACCGCTTCCGCAACGAGCTCGTCTCGGGAGGCGAAGTGCTTGTAGAAGCCCCCGACGGTCAAGCCCGCTTCCTTCATCAGATCGGCAACGCCGATTCCCTCCAATCCCTCCTCGCGCAGACGCCTGGCGGCGAGTGTCACGATGCGCTCGTGCGTCTTCTGCTTTTCCAGTTGCGAGCGACCCATCGAAATTCCCTTCGTGTCCGGCTTGACAAAAAGGATTACGGTCATAATCCTAATAGATGACGATCATAATCCAGATCGCCGCAAAAGCCAACAGGAGCAAAGAACATGCGTCTCAGGAACAAGGTCGCCGTCATCACCGGCGGAAACAGCGGGATCGGGCTGGCCACGGCTCGCCTCTTCCTGGCCGAAGGTGCAAAGGTCGCCATCACCGGCCGCAACGCGAAGACGCTGGCTGCCGCAGCCGGGGAACTGGGTGGCGAGGTGCTGGCCTTGCAGGCGGATACGACTGATATCCCGGCCACGGAGAAGGCGTTTTCAGAGGCTGCGAACAAGCTTGGAAAGTTCGATATCGTCTTCGCCAATGCGGGCATTGCCGGCGAAACCGCGCTGGGGCAAACTACCCTCGAACAGTTCGAAACCATCGTGCGCATCAATTTCACCGGTGTCTTCTTCACCGTGCAGGCAGCTCTCCCGCATCTCAACGATGGCGGTTCGGTGATCCTGAACGGCTCGGTACATGCCGTCCTCGGCATCCCCGGCTATTCCGCCTATGCGGGCACGAAAGGCGCCGTTCGCGCCATGACCCGCAATCTCGCTTCCGAGCTTGCGCCCCGTGGCATCCGCGTCAACCAGGTTACGCCGGGCGCGACCAAGACGCCGATCTGGGATGCGCGTGCCGCCACGCCGGAAGCCCTGGACGCACTGCAGGCGCGCTTTGGCGGCATGAGCCCGCTCGGCCGCATGAGCGAGGCCGACGATATCGCCAAGGCCGCGCTTTACCTCGCTTCCGACGATTCAGCCAATGTCACTGCCATCGAAATCGCGGTCGACGGCGGCGCGGTCAACGCTCCTTCCGGCGCAAAGATGTTTCGCACCGTCTGAGCCGGCAGAAGCTGATTGTCTTGGATAGCTGTCGTTTTGTCGGGCCGCCTGATGCGGAAGCAGAGGGCGGCCTTCGCCGGGCAAAGCCCGAATTCCGATTGTCGCGACGGACAGGCTGCGATGCCCCCGCATCGGCGATGCGCTCTGCTGGTCTTTCGAAGGCCGGAAACCCGCCCGATATCAGACCTGGCGGGTCTTTTCACCGTCGCCGAACAGCGATGCGCCGTTCTGATCGATGATCTGCTGCGCCTTGCGGAAAGTGGACTCCACGGCATCGTCCGACGAGCTGAAAACATCGGCGCGGATGAAATTGCGCACCAGGATTTCGCCGTTCACATCCTTCTCGATCCGGCCCATGAGGCGGAACTGGTTGCCCTCGCGCTGCGGCGTCGCATAGATCGTGCAGCCGGCATGCGATTGCGGCTCGGCGCTAACCGTCGGACCGCCGGACTTTTCGGTGTCCGGCTGCGATGCGCCACCGGTGAAGATCGAGATGATATTTGAAAATAACGAAGCCATGGATCGCCTTTAGCATGAAGGTTGCGGGGCCGCAAAGTCAAATGATCAGGTTTGCCAGGATGTCGTTTTCCGTGATGTCCTCGTAGCCCATGCCGGAACTTTCGAAATTGGCGATAAGCTGCTTGAAATTATCGGGATTCTTCGTCTCGATACCGATAAGGATGGAGCCGAAATTGCGCGCGCTCTTCTTCAGGTACTCGAAACGGGCGATGTCGTCTTCCGGTCCGAGCATGTTGAGAAAATCCCTCAAGGCGCCGGGGCGCTGGGCAAGGCGCAGAATGAAGTATTTCTTCAATCCGGCATAGCGCATGGCGCGCTCCTTGACGTCGGGCAGGCGCTCGAAGTCGAAATTGCCGCCGGAGACGACGGCAACAATGGTCTTGCCGCGAATGCTGTCGCGATCCAGCTTTTCGAGCGCGGTGATCGCCAGTGCGCCCGCCGGCTCCAGCACGACGCCTTCGACATTCAGCATATCGGTGATGGTGACGCAGATGGCGTTTTCCTCGATCAGCGTCACCTGCTCGGCTGCAAAGCCTTTCAGCGCGGCGAAATTCAAGTCGCCGATACGGCCGACGGCGGCGCCATCGACGAAATTGTCAACCTTGGCAAGCGTGACCACCTGCCCCGCCTCGATGCTACGGCGCAGGCTCGGCGCTCCGGCCGGCTCGGCGAAAATGAAGGCATCACGGGCGAGCGTGCCGGCAAAATAGCCGGTGATGCCGGCAGCAAGGCCGCCGCCGCCGACGGGAAGGAGGATGCGGTCGGCGAGAGTGCCATCGGGCAATTGTTCCGCGATCTCGGCTGCGACGGTTGCCTGCCCTTCGATGATATCGACATGATCGAAAGGCGGCACCATGACGCCGTCGATGCGCTCCACATGCTCGCGGGCGGCCTGATAGCACTGATCGAAGAAATCGCCGAAGAGCTCGATGGTGATGAACTCACCGCCGAACATGCGGGTCTTGTCGATCTTCTGCTGCGGTGTCGTGACGGGCATATAGACCACGCCCGGCACGCCGAAATGCCGGCAGACGAAGGCGAAGCCCTGGGCATGATTGCCGGCGGAGGCGCAAACGAATGTCTTTTCGGTGCCGCCTTCGGCAATCACCTTGCGAAAGAAATTGAAGGCGCCGCGAATCTTGTAGGAACGGACCGGCGTCAGATCCTCGCGCTTCAGCCAGATGTCGGCGCCGTAGCGGGCGGACAGGTGCTCGTTAAGCTGCAACGGCGTCGGTGGAAAAAGGCCACGCATGGCCTCGGTTGCTTCGAGAACAGTCTGTTTGTCCACGGCTTATCCGTCCTTCTTCAATCCATCCCCGCTATGGCACAGGAAACATGACTAAAGAAAGCCTGTTTATCGCGCTTTCGGACCTGCAAGAGCGATATTGCCGCCACACGCGCGCAATTGACCATTTATGCCGCCGCCAGCCGAATTCCTCAAATCTGCGAGTTGACAGCAAAGCCCGCCCTGCGTCCAATATGACACAGCCATCATGACGATGGTTAGAGGCCCGCCCAACACCGATCCGTCGGCGCCGGCGGGCTTCGCCTGCCCGGACTGTCGCGATCAGCTCATATCGTCAACTCCGAACGGCGCTTTTGCAGACGGAAAGCCTGCTTCGCATCGCCGGGTTCCGGCCCCGCGAAGAAGGATGCTCATCCGCTTGCGGCCGAGCCTTGAAATTCGCCGGCCTCATGCGTTCGCTGCCGAAACTCGAACAGTTCCAGGCAAAGGCCATCGCCGCGCATGGCCTCGATCTCATGAAAATGCAGCATGTGGGCAAGCCGCGCCTGGATCCGGCTGTCGGGAGCAGACTAGGCGGCAACACGACCGGCAACCGCCCGTTTCCTGCGGAGCCGATGGTGCGGACGACGGGGGTCGAACCCGTACAGCCAAAGGCCGAGGGATTTTAAGTCCCTTGCGTCTACCAGTTTCGCCACGTCCGCATTGGGCGATTTCAATATCTTGCGTCGTCTGATTTGGAAAGCGTTGCGCAGCCGTTTTTTTGCGCCGCCGCGCAGGATTGTGGAATATGTGCCCCTACAGCCTCGACTTTCCCGACAAGCATGCACGCAACCCTGGCGAGCGCACGCCATCGGATACTTCATTCCCTCAAACGAAAAAGGCGCAGCTTTCGCCGCGCCTCCATTCCTGCGATATCGAAGATCGGTTCAAGCGCTGAGCTTGGCAGCGATCTTGGCAACGTGGGCGCCCTGGAACCTTGCCGCTTCCAGCTCGATTTCGGAAGGCTGGCGCGAGCCGTCGCCGTTGGTGATAGTGGAAGCGCCGTAGGGCGAGCCGCCCTTGACTTCTTCCGTGCCCATCTGCCCCTGGAAGGCATAGGGAAGGCCGACCACGGCCATGCCGTGGTGAAGCAGTGTCGGGATAAAGCCGAGGATGGTCGATTCCTGGCCGCCGTGCTGGGTCGCGGACGACGTGAAGACGGAGCCGACCTTGTCGATCAGCTTGCCATTGAACCAGAGACCGCCGGTCTGATCCCAGAAATTGCGCATCTGCGAGGCGACGGTGCCGAAGCGCGTGCCGGCGCCGACGATGATGGCGTCATATTCGGCCAGCTCGTCCGGCGTCGCGACGGCCGCTTCCTGGTCGAGCTTGAAGTGGGAGGCCTTTGCCACCTCTTCCGGAACGAGCTCCGGCACACGCTTGACGGTGACTTCGGCACCGGCGGACTTTGCGCCTTCCGCGACGGCATAGGCCATCCTCTCGATGTGACCGTAAGCGGAATAATAGAGAACCAGAACCTTAGCCATGAACGTCTCCCGTTTGTTGGACGCGTTGATTGTCGAGGCATGTTGTATCAGCGATACGACAGGGGCGCAGCCCCCAGCCTCAGAACGCACTGTTCATTCTGCGTAGACGAAAATCACTTGCAATAGATGCGAGGATCGGTGCGATGCGAAAACGAGCGTTTGCATTCGCCATAAACAGCGCTACCTATCTCAAACATTTTTGCGAACGCGCCGACGCGCATTTTCACGGATATCTTCATGCCAAACGAAACCATTGTCACAGCCGCCATGCTGGCCATCGGCGACGAATTGCTCTCGGGCCGCACCAAGGACAAGAATATCGGCCACCTCACCGACGTGCTGCTGCTGGCCGGCATCGACCTGAAGGAAGTTCGCATCGTCGCCGATGAGGAAGATGCCATCGTGTCGGCGCTGAACGCCTTGCGCGGCCAGTACGACTATGTCTTCACCTCAGGCGGCATTGGCCCGACCCATGACGACATCACCGCCGACGCCATCGCCAAGGCTTTCGGCGTGCCTTGCGAGCATGATGCGGAGGCGATGCGGCTGATGGGCGACATGTATGCCCGTCGCGAAATGGAATTCACCGAAGCGCGCCAGCGCATGGCCCGCATGCCGGTCGGATCGAAGCATATCGTCAATCCTGTCTCGACCGCTCCCGGCTTCAACATCGGCAACGTCTATGTGATGGCCGGTGTGCCGCAGGTTTTCCAGGCGATGCTCGACAACGTCATACCGACCCTCAAAACCGGCGCGCGCGTATTGTCGACCGCCATTTCCTGCCCCTATGGCGAGGGCGAGATCGGCACGCCGCTCGGCCTCATCCAGAAGGCGCATCCCGATACCAGCATCGGCTCCTACCCGCGCTATGTCGGCCAGTTCTTCTCGACGGAAATCGTCGTGAGGGGACGCTCGGCAGAGCTGGTTGAAAATGTCGCAGCGGAAGTGCGCGCCATGATCGAAACCATTCGACAGTCGAAAGCCAAGGAAAATCAGTCGGCTGAGGCGTGATACTCAACAAATAAATGCATTTCGCGACGGAACCGGAAGCGCTTCGGACGCATTAATTTATCGCGGAATGCAGATATAATGAGCAGATCCAACCCCTCCGCATGGGAGATCAAGTCATGTCCTACAAGACCATATTGGCCGTCCTCGACAATCCCGACAACACGCGCATCGCCGCCGATTTCGCGGCAGCGCTGGCGAAGGAGCATGGCGCCTACATTGTCGGCCTGCATGCGGAAGTCGTCTCAACCGTGCCGCTGGTGGCGCCGATGGAAATTCCCGACCCCGTCGCGGTCCAGGCTCTGCAGGATGTCGCCCATAATCAGGCTCTCGAAATCGAACGGCTGTTCCGCACCAGGATGGAAAGCGCCGGCCTCGACTACGAATGGCACAGCTTTGCCAGCACCGTCGGCTACGGAACGGAACCGCTGATCGAAAGCGCCCGCAGCGCCGACCTGCTGGTTGCCGTGCAGCCGGACCCGTCGAAATACGCGGACACTCAGGTCGATGTCGAAACGTTCCTGTTCGACAGCGGCCGCCCCGTTCTGCTCATTCCTTATATTCTAAAGGAACCGAAGCCCGTTCGCCGCGTGCTGATCGCCTGGAACGGCTCCAAGGAGGTGGCTCGGGCCACCTTCGATGCGCTGCCTTTCCTCAAGGCGGCCGATTCCGTCGAAATCCTTTCGGTCAGCACGTCCGAAAAGGACCCTCACCCGTCCCAGGAAACCGGCGTCCAGATTGCCGCGGCGCTGACACGCCATGGCATTCGCGCCAAGTTCGAGACGGCGGCCTGCACCGGCAAGTCGACGCCGTCGCAGGTCATCGAAAACCGTCTTGCCGACAACAGCATCGACCTTCTGGTCATGGGTGCCTATACGCATTCCTGGCTGTGGCAGATGATCTTCGGCGGTACGACGCGCACATTGCTGCAGTCCATGACCGCCATGACGCTTCTGGCGCGCTGAGCGGCGTGAACGGCGAATCACGCAGTTGCCGATGCCGATGTGCATCGGGAGCTGCGTTGCGGCTATTGCCTTTTGCCGGTAAATCCAGCAGAAAGCAGCGACCGATGACAGAATTCCCGCCTGGGAACCGTTCGCGCGGTCGAAGGAGCATGATCCCGAAAGGCTTACCGCTTTTCCCCGGATGAGATCCTGTTCAAGCAGACAGCCAGCGAATCGCGTTCCGGACCCGGATCCCGACTTGGATCAAGGTTCGCGCCCGTTGCGGGGTCTGCTGAGGGTCGCCGGTGCTGCCGGTGCGTCATTATTCCATGCCCCGGAGCTTCTGCCATGTCCCTGCCCGATAAAGCCTTTCCCGTATCCTGGGATCAGTTCCATCGCGACGCGCGCGCGCTTGCCTGGCGGCTTGCCGGCCTCAACCGCGAATTCAAGGCGATCGTCTGTATTACCCGCGGCGGCCTCGTGCCGGCCGCCATCATCTCGCGCGAACTCAATATCCGCATGATCGATACGGTCTGCATCGCTTCCTATCACGATTATTCCAGTCAGGGCGAAATGAACCTGCTCAAGGGCATCACGCCGGAACTGATGACCGACGGCGGCGAAGGTGTGCTCGTCGTCGACGACCTCACGGATACCGGCAAAACGGCTCTCGAAGTTCGCGCAATGCTGCCGAAGGCGCATTTCGCCTGCGTCTATGCCAAGCCGACGGGTGTGCCGACCATCGACACCTTCATCACCGAAGTCAGCCAGGACACCTGGATCTACTTCCCCTGGGACATGGGCTTCACCTATCAGGAGCCGATCGCGAAGGGTCCTCGCGGCTGATTGCAAGAACCGGCAGCGCGAATCACTTGCGATTCCGGCCCGCTTGCGGAAACCAAATCCAAATGACGGTAATAGAGGTGGGCGCTGCGGCGCCCACTATATTTAGTGGGGGTCGTTTCTCCCGGAATGCGCGGGATTCAAGGGCTTCCGCGCGAATCATGATGCGCCACGGCACGATTTTGCCGCGCTGCCAATGGCATGGGGGCCACGGTCACAATTTTGTCGCTTTTGACGCCGGCCGGGATGCCGCTCTTTCCATTCGCGGTCGTGCAGAGGGCGAGCGTTGCCCCTCAAGTCGTTGAATCTTCTGCTCTACTGATATTTCCCCAGTTTCCACAGCTAAGCCCACAAGATATTGTGGTTAACAATCCATGCCAAACCACCCCTTGACGGAATCGGGTCTTTCAAAGTTAATGGACGACGTTGCGGCGGCGACTGAACCAGACGGATTTACGAGGACTGGTTCTCAATTCGAAATCGGATTTGGATTCAGGGCGATTCACCCTTGCCGGTGACTGCCCGGAAGGTTTTTGTGCCGAAATCGAAGCTGCCGAAAAAACATGTGCGGGGACTGGCGGCAATAAGCTGTTAATACTATATTTAGCGTTTGCAGCCACCATCACCACAAGATACAGGAAGACATCTCCGGGTGAAACCTCCTGTCAGAGAGCGGATTGAAAGCTGGCTGCGCGTTGAACTCGCGATGCCGGAATGAGAATTTTTGCGCCCTGTTTTCATGCGGGCGCGCACCAACGAATGAGGATCGGGACCATGCGCATCGAACGTCGTTTTACGAAGGCCGGCCAGTCACCCTATGCGGACATCGAGTTCCGCAAGGCGACCAGCGAGATCAAGAACCCTGACGGGTCGATCGTCTTCCGCCTTGAAAACATCGATGTGCCGGCACAGTTCTCGCAGGTTGCCGCCGACATTCTGGCGCAGAAGTATTTCCGCAAGGCCGGCGTGCCCGCCAAGCTCAAGAAGGTCGAGGAAAACGACGTTCCTTCCTTCCTGTGGCGCTCCGTTCCCGACGATGCCGCCATGAAGGACCTGCCAAAGGAACAGCAGAGCGGCTCCGAAACCGATGCGCGCCAGGTCTTCGACCGCCTCGCCGGCACCTGGACCTATTGGGGCTGGAAGGGCGGCTACTTCTCCTCCGAGGAAGACGCCTCCGCCTTCTGCGACGAACTCTCCTATATGCTTGCCACCCAGCGCGTCGCTCCGAACTCGCCGCAGTGGTTCAATACCGGCATGCATTGGGCCTACGGCATCGACGGCCCCGGCCAGGGCCACTATTACGTCGATCCGTTCACCGGCAAGCTCACCAAGTCCAAGTCGGCCTATGAGCATCCGCAGCCGCATGCCTGCTTCATCCAGTCGGTCGAGGACGATCTCGTCAACGAGGGCGGCATCATGGACCTTTGGGTTCGCGAGGCCCGCCTGTTCAAATACGGCTCGGGCACCGGCTCGAACTTCTCGATGCTGCGCGCGGAGGGCGAAAGGCTCTCCGGCGGCGGCCGCTCCTCCGGCCTGATGAGCTTCCTGAAGATCGGCGACCGCGCCGCCGGCGCCATCAAGTCGGGCGGCACGACGCGCCGTGCCGCCAAGATGGTCGTTGTCGATATCGACCATCCGGATATCGAGGAATACATCAACTGGAAGGTCAAGGAAGAACAGAAGGTTGCTGCCCTCGTCACCGGTTCGAAGATCGTCGCCAAGCATCTGAAGGCGATCATGAAGGCGACGGTCAATTGCGAAGGCGACAATGACGATTGCTTCGACCCGGCCAAGAACCCTGCCCTGAAGCGCGAGATCCGCGCCGCCAAGAAGGACCAGGTTCCGGAAAACTACGTCCAGCGCGTCATCCAGTTCGCCCGTCAGGGCTACAAGGATCTGGAATTCAAGACCTACGACACGGACTGGGATTCGGAAGCCTATCTCACCGTATCGGGCCAGAACTCGAACAATTCCGTCTCGATCAAGGACGACTTCCTGCGCGCCGTCGAGAACGATGGCGAGTGGAACCTGACCGCCCGCAAGGACGGCAAGACCGTCAAGACGCTGAAGGCTCGCGACCTGTGGGAATCCATTTCCTACGCCGCCTGGGCATCGGCCGATCCGGGCCTGCACTTCAACACGACGATGAACGACTGGCACACCAGCCCGGCCGCCGGCCCGATCCGCGCATCCAATCCGTGCTCGGAATACATGTTCCTCGACGACACGGCCTGCAACCTCGCATCGCTGAACCTGATGACCTTCAAGGATGCGGCGACGAAGCGCATCAACATCGCCGACTACGAGCACGCCGTTCGCCTCTGGACCGTCGTGCTCGAAGTCTCCGTGATGATGGCGCAGTTCCCCTCGCGCCGCATCGCCGAGCTTTCCTACGAATACCGCACGCTCGGCCTCGGCTATGCCAATATCGGCGGCCTGCTGATGTCGTCGGGCATTCCCTATGACAGCGACGAAGCCCGCGCCATTGCCGGCTCACTGACCGCGATCATGACCGGCGTCGCCTATGCGACCTCGGCCGAAATGGCCTCCGAACTCGGGACCTTCCCGATGTTCAAGCCGAACCGCGAGAACATGCTGCGCGTCATCCGCAACCATCGCCGCGCCGCTTACGGCGAGACCTCGGGCTATGAGAGCCTGTCGGTCAATCCGGTGGCGCTGATCCACTCCGACAACCCGGACCAGGATCTCGTCGCCCATGCCAAGGCCGCATGGGACAAGGCGCTGGAGCTCGGCGAAAAGCACGGCTACCGCAACGCCCAGGCGACCGTTATCGCGCCGACCGGCACGATCGGCCTTGTCATGGATTGCGACACGACCGGCATCGAGCCGGACTTCGCCCTGGTGAAGTTCAAGAAGCTTGCCGGCGGCGGCTACTTCAAGATCATCAACCGCGCCGTTCCGGAAGCGCTGCGCACGCTCGGCTACTCCGAAAGCCAGATCGCCGAGATCGAGGCTTACGCCGTCGGCCATGGCAACCTGAACCAGGCACCGGCCATCAACCCGTCGACGCTGAAGGCCAAGGGCTTTACAGCCGAGAAGGTCGATGCCGTCAACGCCGCTCTCAAGAGCGCCTTCGACATCAAGTTCGTCTTCAACCAGTGGACGCTCGGCGCCGACTTCCTGAAGGGCACGCTGAAGGTTTCCGACGAGCAGATGGCCGATATGAGCTTCAACCTGCTCGACCATCTCGGCTTCTCGAAGAAGGACATCGAGGCTGCGAACATCCACGTTTGCGGTGCCATGACGCTGGAAGGCGCTCCGTTCCTCAAGAACGAGCACCTCGCCGTCTTCGATTGCGCCAATCCCTGCGGCAAGATCGGCAAGCGCTACCTTTCGGTCGAAAGCCATATCCGCATGATGGCGGCCGCCCAGCCCTTCATCTCGGGTGCCATCTCCAAGACGATCAACATGGCCAACGAAGCAACCGTCGAGGATTGCAAGAACGCCTACATGCTGTCCTGGAAGCTCGGCCTGAAGGCGAACGCTCTCTACCGCGACGGCTCCAAGCTCAGCCAGCCGCTGAACGCTTCGCTGATCGAAGACGATAGCGACGAGGATGCGTTGGAAGAATTCCTGCAGGCCCCTGCTGCCGCGCAGGCCGTGACCATTACCGAAAAGATCGTCGAGCGTGTGATCGAGAAAGTCATACGTACGCAGGAAAAGCTGCCGAGCCGCCGCAAGGGTTACACCCAGAAGGCCAAGATCGGCGGACACACCATCTTCCTGCGCACCGGCGAATATGACGACGGCCGTCTCGGCGAAATCTTCCTGGACATGAACAAGGAAGGCTCGGCCCTGCGCGCCTTCATCAACAACTTCGCGATTTCCGTCTCGCTCGGCCTGCAATATGGCGTGCCGCTCGAGGAATATGTCGACGCCTTCACCTTCACCAAGTTCGAGCCGGCCGGCATCGTGACGGGCAATGACGCGATCAAGAACGCCACGTCGATCCTCGACTACGTGTTCCGTGAACTGGCGATCTCCTACCTTGGCCGCCACGATCTCGCTCACGTCGACACCTCCGACTTCAGCAACACGGCGCTCGGCCGCGGCGTTTCCGAAGGCAAGGCGGATGTCGTTTCCAAGGGCCTGACCCGCGGCTACAAGCCGACGCTGGTTCCGACATCGGGCGAGCGTCCGGCAGCCGAGGCCAAAGGGTCCGCAACCGCCGCCCCGGCCCGCGCCGCCTCGCTCGGCACCGTGACCGCCTTCGCGGGCAACACCGTCCGCAAGCTGGAACCCGCCGGTGCCGTCGCCACCTCGGAAGTCGTCGCCTTCAAGCGCGACTATGAGGAACGCGCGAAGGAACTGGCGGAAGAGATCGCCGAGGAGCTGGCAAGCGAAACCAGCGAATCCTCAACCGGCCTCTTCACCGACAAGGCGGCAAGCGACGCGGCAACGGCGAAAACGGAAGCCAAGAAACTGGAATCCGAACGCCGCGCACGCTCCATCATGCAGGGCTACACCGGCAACATGTGCACGGAATGCCAGAACTTCACGATGGTCCGCAACGGCACTTGCGAGAAGTGCGACACTTGCGGCGCAACGAGCGGCTGCAGCTGAGCTGCCGACCTGAGCGCGATTGAAAACTAGATATTGAAAGGCCCGGACGTTGTCGCTTCCGGGCCTTTCCGTTTGACCGGGCTCGTCTTGCCAAGGATCGTCCGTCGGAATGGAGGCTACTGCGACGTACCCGCGCTTCGCGTGGTCCCGCCGATAACCCGGCAGGAATTCGGCACCGGCCGATCGAACAGCACTGCGATGCTGCAATCCGACGTGAACATCGCTTCGTCGTCATGCCCGACGCCGGGCACCTTGACCACTTTCTGGTTGAGATCGACCGGATGCCGCTTTTTCATGTAGTCGAAATAGGTCAGCCCGCGCGCCAGGCGGTAAGGGCCCTGCGCCATGGCGGCGCAGGAGCGATCGATGAAATGGGTGTAGGGGTTGGTGTCCGCCTCCCCCAGCAAATAGACGACATCGCGCCGGGCATATCTGGTTTCGAGAAGCTTTGGGTCTTGCGAGCTTACGTATGGCGGTGCGGAGGCCAGACCATATCGCCATCGTGCGGCGTGAGGACAGGCTGCTGTCGATTGATCCGCCAGCAAAGCCGGACGGTCATTGTCGAAATAGAGATAGCTCGACGGATTGGCGACGAGATAGCGAACGGAGATGCCGTCATTGGCCAGGTCTTCCGCCTCGCGTCCGACCACCGCGTAACGCTGCACGAGCTGAGCCCCTGCCGAATGGCCCATGACGACGATGGTCTTCAGTGAAGGATACAGGCGACGATCGGCAAAATGCCGCAGCAGGGCATCGAGCGCGGAAAAGGAGCTGACCGGCGCGGGCTGACGGGCGGCATCTCCGCCTTTCCAGCCGTTCTGCGTCCAGGCCAGGGTTTGCGCGGACAGCGAGAAGGCCCGGACATCCGGCCTGATCAGGAACTGCGGCGCGACCACCATCGTCCCCTTTGCAAGATCGCCTGCCTTTGCCAGCAGCGTTTCTCCGGTCGCATAATAGGCATCGGCATTTCGAAGTGTGCCGTGGACGATGACCAGCACCTTCGTCACACCGGGTGCGACGGCATCGATTGCGTGGTCCGCATAAACGGGCAGTTCGCCCTTTCCCTCCGGCGTCTCGATGAGCAACCGTTGATCCGCGACGCGCTTGACCGGTTCGCGAAGCCGCTCATGCTCGGAAGCTGCATGCGCGAAGCCGGCTTCACCCGACAGGCCGGTCGCGAGCAATGTCGCTCCCAATAATCCGGCACAGATCCCATTCCCAATGCTTCGCAAAAACTTCATTGGCAAAACCCGATCCCGGCAGGCGATAGTCATTGCGTGTCCCGTATGGCTTCAACGCGCGAGCGAAGGAAAATCCGTCGCGCCGTCGAAAATTTTCCTGCCGCTTAGGATGAGGTCGTCGCAATGCCAGCCGTGGAAGCAGGCCCTTAAAGCAGCATCCTTTGCCCGAAAAGCTGCGACAGAGCGGATAACTCATGGCATAAGGTGCCCAAACTTTCCTCGGACTTCGCGTTAGACATGATTCGTATCGAGAATATCAGCAAGCAGAACAGCCATCGCATCCTCTTCATCGAGGCTTCCGCAGCTCTCAACAGGGGCGAGAGCGTCGGTCTCGTCGGCCCGAACGGCGCGGGCAAGACGACGCTTTTCCGCATGATCACCGGACAGGAGCTGCCCGACGAGGGACAGGTTTCCGTCGATAAAGGCGTGACCATCGGCTATTTCAGCCAGGATGTCGGCGACATGGAAGGCCGGAGCGCCGTCTCGGAAGTGATGGAAGGCGCCGGCCCTGTCAGCGTCGTTGCTGCCGAACTGCGCGAACTGGAAGCCGCCATGAGCGATCCTGACCAGGCCGACAGGATGGACGAGATCATCGAACGGTATGGCGAGGTGCAGGCACGCTACGAGGAGCTGGACGGCTATGCGCTGGAGGGCCGCGCCCGCGAAGTGCTGGCGGGCCTGAGCTTCAGTCAGGAAATGATGGACGGCGATGTCGGAGCGCTGTCGGGCGGCTGGAAGATGCGCGTGGCGCTTGCCCGCATCCTATTGATGCGCCCCGATGTCATGCTGCTCGACGAACCGAGCAACCATCTCGACCTCGAAAGCCTCATCTGGCTCGAACAATTCCTGAAGGGTTATGAAGGCGCGCTGCTGATGACCTCGCACGATCGCGAGTTCATGAACCGCATCGTCACCAAGATCATCGAAATCGATGCCGGCAGCCTGAACAGCTATTCGGGCGACTATGAGTTCTACGAGCAGCAGCGCGCGCAGAACGAGAAGCAGCAGCAGGCGCAATTCGAGCGCCAGCAGGCCATGCTCGCCAAGGAGATCAAGTTCATCGAGCGCTTCAAGGCCCGCGCCTCGCATGCTTCGCAGGTGCAGAGCCGCGTCAAGAAGCTGGAAAAGATCGATCGCGTCGAGCCGCCGAAGCGCCGCCAGACAGTCGCCTTCGAATTCCAGCCGGCGCCGCGCTCGGGCGAAGACGTGGTCGTCCTGAAGAACGTTCACAAGGGCTATGGCAACCGCAGCATCTACGAAGGGCTGGATTTCATGGTGCGGCGGCGGGAGCGCTGGTGCATCATGGGCATCAACGGCGCTGGCAAATCCACGCTTTTGAAGCTGGTCGCGGGCTCGACACAGCCGGACGACGGCAGCGTCGCGCTCGGTGCCAGCGTCAAGATGGGCTATTTCGCCCAGCATGCCATGGATCTGCTTGACGGAGAGCGCACCATTTTCGAAACGCTGGAGCATGAATTCCCGCAGGCCGGGCAAGGCTCGCTGCGGGCGCTCGCCGGCTGCTTCGGCTTTTCCGGCGACGACGTGGAGAAGAGATGCCGCGTGCTGTCGGGCGGCGAGAAGGCTCGGCTCGTCATGGCGATCATGCTCTTCGATCCGCCGAACCTGCTGGTACTGGACGAGCCGACGAACCATCTCGATCTCGATACGAAGGAGATGCTGATCCAGGCGCTGTCGCAATATGAGGGCACGATGCTGTTCGTCTCGCACGACCGGCATTTCCTCGCGGCACTCTCCAACCGCGTGCTGGAGCTGACGGCGGAAGGTATCCATCAGTACACCGGCGGCTACACCGAATATGTCGAACGCACCGGCTACGAGGCCCCCGGCCTCAGAAGCTGACGGTTCGCCGAGGCGTCGCTATTGCGGATCGGCAGAAGCTGCGGCACCGGCGTTGATCACGGCAACGGGTGCCGTCCTGCCGCGCACGCGGATTTCGATGCGGCGGCGTGCCTCGACCGCGCCGCGCTGGCCGGATGTGATGGTATCGCCGGGCAGGATCAGCTGTGCTGCCGACATCGGCAGGATGGTGGCATCCTTCAGCTTCGGATTGGCCTTGAGCACATTGGCGACGGCAATGGCGCGGGCAAGGCCGAGCCCCGCATTGTCGGCGGGCAGCAGGGCCGATACCGGCAGCTTGCCGTCCATCGCATTGATGATCGTATCGTCGAGATTGGATTTTTCGCGCGCCACCGGCTGCTCGTCGGTGTGGCCGATCACCTCGACGATATTGGCGCCGTAGAGGCTCAGGTTGCTGGCGATCTCATCGGTGATCGTCGTGCTGAGCAATTGGGCGAAGGTGCCGGTGAGCTCGGCGCTTCCCGACTGGAAATAGTTCTTCTTGGCATCGTCGAGATTGATGATGGGCGGCCAGTCGTGCATGCCCTTCCCGCCCCCGTTTTCGGCCAGCAGCTTGTTGACCTGATCCGGCGCCGCCGTGAGAGGGATCCCATGTTCCTTCAGTATGGCGGCCACCCTGGAAAGCGATTGCAGATCGGCCGCTGTCGCACCCTGATCGATCATGCTGTCGAGCGTCTCCTTCGCCAGCACCAGTTCACGCCATTGCTTGTCCACCGCGGCCTTGTCCGCCGCAGACAGATCCCCGGAGACGACCTTGGATTGCAGCAGCACGATCTCGGCCGCCTGCTCGGCCCGCTTCTTCTCCAGCAACGCCACCTGCTGTTCAGCTTTCTCAAGCTTGCGTTCGACATCATAGCGCTTATGCCTCTCCGCTGAAATCAGGGCAGCAGCCACGAGCAGCAGGCAGAAAACCAGAAGCAACATGGATTCAGCCATCGTCAGGCCAAGGATCAGGCCACGATTGTAGCCTTTGTGCTCCAGTTTCGGCGTGCTGTCCTGGCTTCCCGCTACCATAGATGCCACCAGCGCTTTCGCGGCGCCGCGTCCGTCGGTACAACTGCGCGTTCAGCGGTCGAGGGGCCCGGCGGCGGGGTCTGCCCCATTGCTTCGGCCATGCGGCCGAGGGCCGCTTCGATGTTGCGCAACGGCTGCAATTGCGCCTCCGACATCTCCTTGATGGCGGCAATCGCCGGCGCCAGCTCCGCCCGCACCAAATCCTCCGGTGAGCGGATCTCCTCCAGCTTCTTGCCGACATTCTCGACGGCAGCGCCGAACGTGCCGATGATCTCCGAAAGCTGCGAAGTCGTCGTCGTCAGCTGCGCGGCCGCATCGTTGATCGGCGTTACGGCCTGTTTTGCCAGCATTTCGAGGATCTTGTTGATTTCCTGGCCATTGCGCTCGGCCTGGCGGGCGATCTCCTCGAACCCTTCCGAGAGCATCTGGTTGCTGACGCGCCGGTAGTGCGAGAATTCGCGCGATGAGGAGTCGAGTTCGGTGCGCACCCGCCGTGTCATTTCCGCAAGCTCATGGCGCACGCTGCGCTCGATGTCGATCGGATCGCGCCGCATCTGGTTGAAGAGGATGCGCAGCGTCACGCCGGCGATGGTCGAGGTGACGGCGATGCCGAAATTGCGGACGATGGTCTCGATCGATGTTTCGCCGGCGAAGAGATAGAGCGATACGCCGAGGCTCGACAGGGTGAACAGAAAGCCCATGTAGTAGAGATTGTCGCCAGCCTGCTCGTTGTGCAGCCGGAATCCCGCGACCGCAAGCGACACGACGAAGTAGACCGCCATCAGCGCCAGCGGTACGCCGGTGACGACGGGCAGCGACCAGCCCATGAGCTTCGATGACCAGATGAAGATCATGCCGCCGATGGTGATGGATGCGAACAGCGCCATCGGCCCATAGTCGCGGATAAGATATCTCGCCTCGGTTCCGGCCATCAGCGTATCCCCTCCAAGCGCACGAAGCCGTCGAAATAGCCGTTGTTACCCTTGATCCACTGCGCCCAGAAGCTGGCGAGGTCCTCCATGCTGAACTTCATGTTTGGCCTTTGAAAGGCGAGGATTCTGACCGTGACGCCATCCAGCGACGTGCGAAAGCGATCGTTTGCCGGACTCTGCTGATATTTCCGATAGGATACGCCATCCCGGTAATTCGAGAATGCGGCGGTATGCTCGATCATGTCGGAGGCAACGTAGAGGCGCTTCGGGATACCGGCAGGCGCACTGGCAAAGACTTCCAGGTTGATCTTCTGGATCGCCGCCATGATCGGCGACAGCCTGCCGGATTCCCCCGCGGTCAGCTTGCCCGCGATGTCGGCGAGCGGCTTCTGGAATCCCGTCTCCCACCGCGCCTGCGCCAGCCGGGGATTGCTGGTCCATTCATCGACATTCGCGCCGCTCCCCGGGTTGCAGCCATGGAAGGTCTGAATCAGCTCGCCCTCCTTCTCGGTGAGCGCATAGATATCGATCGCGCCGCCGATGGGCACGTCCGCCACGATCTTCTGGAACTGGTTGCGGAGATCGAGCGCTGTCGTATCCGAGATCGGATCGGTGACATCGAGCAGGATCGCCGTTTCCGCCTTCGGTCCATCCACCGGGCAGAGCGACGCCTGGTCCACGGCGATATTGCCGCTCGCCTTGTAGCGCAGCCAGCCATAGGCGCCGACGATGCCGAGGGACAGGACGGCAAGACACACCGTTGCGATGATGAGGCCGGCGGAACCGCCGCGCCGGCTACGCCGCTTGCGTCGCGCCAAGGATGCTCTCCGGGAAAAGATTATCGAGCTGATGGTATTTCTCGATGGCGCGCTCGAATTCCTCGCCGATCCGCTTGATCTGCTCCGACAATTCCGCCTGCGCACTCTGGATGCGGGCGCCCAGAACCTTGTCGTCCCATTCCTCTTCGGTGCGAATGACAGGCGTCAAGCGCTCCATCTGGTAGGCGGCACTGAAATAGGACGGCTCCGGCTCGGTGCGCGCGGCCCGGTTGGCGTCACGATAGGAGGTGAGCAGCACATTGGCGGCACGCTCGAGATGGTTCTGGTGTTCGGCGAAAAGGCCCGCCGTCCGGCCACGATGCGCGATGATGGCGGCCGTCTCCTGCCGGCGCAGCGAGAGGTCTCGGATGATTTCCTCGATCTTGCTGTTGTGCTCGTCGCGGATCTCGCGAAGGTCTTCGATCAGGTCCAGCTTGCGGTCGATGTAATTGTCCCTTGCCGCATCGAGACGCTTCTGCACGCCGGCAAAGCCGGGATACGGGTCGGTCAGATAGCAGCCGTCGATGAAGGCCACGAGCGAGAACATCAGGCCGATGGCGAAGAGCATCCAGGAATTCAATTCCTGCAGCCCCAGCGGCGCGGTCTTGAGGCGCTGGATGACCTCGGCACCGGCACCGCTCAAAATCGTGGCCGAAACCTCGCGGTAATGCGCCAGCACGATATTGATCCCCAGCGCCACGGCGACATAGGCGACGAGCCCAAGAAGGCCGAGCAGCTTCAGCGCATAGGACCGATGCACCAGGAAGCGGACGCAGAAGAAGGAAAACATCAGTGCCGCGCCGATGTTGAGGAAAGCGAAGGCCGCCGCCTCCGTCACACCGCCGACGATACCCTGCTCGCTGCCCTTGGCCAGGAAGCTGCCGTTCATCACCATTTCTATGAGCACGAGGAAGATAATCAGCGAGACCTTGAAGCCCCATGCCGCCTTGCTCGAAACCTTCGCGGCGCGCTGCAGCCTGTGCCTGGCCTTGAAATCCGCCATTTCGTCCTCGGCGGTCTTCAACTTGCGGCGCAGGCCGTGCAGTTCATCGACGCCGCTTGCCGCTTCCGCCTTGAAATCCGAGACGCTGGACGCGTTCGCCTGGCGGATCAGCCCGAACTGCCCTTCGAAATCGAGGTTACGCAGACGGCTGTCGAAAGTCTGAAACTGGTCTTCCAGGATCTGGTACGAACTCTTCTTCTCCGCCTCCACCCAGGCGACGATGCGCTGTTCCGTCTCGTCATGCGACTGCGCATTCGGCGGCGGCCGGTTCTGTCGGCCGGCGGCCGCTCCCTTTTCCTTCAGGTCGAGGGTCGTGCCGAGCTTTTCGATGTCGACGACGGGAAAGACGTCCGTCGAGGCACGAAAATCATGGCTGGTCTCCCGAACGCTGTCCCAGAGACGGTTGAGGGCTTCGAAACGCAACGATCTTCCCCGGCGAATTCATCAACTTACAAAGGACAACTGAGAAATCGATACCGCACCGGTTGTCCACGGTCCAGAGCGATTTGGCCGAGGTTAGAATGCGATTGTGGTAAAGACTAGCCCGAGCCTGCCGCGATCGGCAAACAGTCGGTTCAATGAGGACGACCGCTGCGCCTTCGGGCAATCGCGTCTACACCCCGGCCGAGTTCGAAGGTACCTTCCAGAATCCCGCGCGGCGCAACCCTTCCCGATAGATATCCCGCTGCCATTGCTCCTTGAACGGCATGACAGAAACCCAGCGATCGACATCGAAACCGGGATTGGTTTGATGGATGCGCCGCACGAAGAAGCCGGCCTTTTCCTCCTCTCCGATCATCGCCCAGCTCGCTGCGGAAATCCGGTCCGCCAAGCGGGAATCGGCCATCCGGCCGATATAATCCAGGGCAGCCTCGAAGCGTCCGAGCGTGTAGCTGGCCACGGAAGCGGTCCAGAGATAGGTGTCGGGGCTGACCGGATTGAGCGCGATGGCGCTTTCAATCTTCGCCAGCGCGAGGTCCGGTCGCGATGAATGCAGCAGCGCTTCGGCATGATCGGCGATGATGCCGGCATGGCCCGGATTGAGCGCTTCGGCCAGTTTCAACGCCTCGATGCTTTCGTCGTTTTCTCGCTGGAAGGTCCTCGTCATGCCAAGCTCGCGATAGCCATCGGCGATATCTCGCCGGGCCGCGATGGCCTGCATGGCGTAGTTCTCCGCCTCATCCAGCAGGGCTGTATCGCTACCCGACGTCAGTACCCATTCCTTGGAATAGGTTCGGGCAATCGAACCGAGCGCCGGAGCGAAACGGCCGCTGCCGTTCAATGCCGCCTCCAGCTCCGACCGCGCTTTCCGCAGGTTCGGGATCGAGAGGCGATCCAGGTAGCGCCTACCGGCAAGATAGCGATGATAGGCCGTCGGGTTTTCGGCGAAATGAGACTTCATCATCTCCCGGCGTTCGATCTGCCCTGCGAGAGACAGTACGATATGGCGCATGGCCGTCTGCCTCCGCTCTTCGGATGGCGACGGCCCAAGGTTCATGCGCTCGGCCCAGACGATTTCATCGCTGGCCGCCTCGACCAGTTGCGAGAACAGCAGGGGCGTGTCGTCTCGCACGCTGAGGCGCATCTCGAGAATGTAGGAACGGCCCCATTGATCGAAAGTTGCGGCAGCGCCGTCACCAGCCTTCCCGATCCGGACCGCCGTGTTGCGGCCCGCTATCTCCAGGCTGTCCAGTGCGCAGAAGCCGATGGTGATATCGTTCACAAGGGACGCGGCATCATATCCGAGGTTTTGCCTCTCCATGGATGGGAGGAGCAGCAGAGGTATCCGTATCCTCGTACGCCCGGCCGATGCCTTTTCATCGCGGAGAACGGCGCCTTCTGCCGGTGGGGCGGAAATCTCTTCCTGCCGCACGGACCATGAACCAAGCAGCTCGGCCCGCTGTTCGAAGGTCTGCCTGAAGTATTCCACCTCACCCGCCGCATCGAATATCCGCAGCAGGATGCTATGAATATCCCGGTCTTCCGGGTCGATGCCGAGAACCAGAAGCGCCGCTTCCTTCACCAGCGCGACATCGTCCTTTGCGGTCGCTTGTGCGGCAGCGGCTTTCAACGCCTCCTTCAGCACGCCGACATGCCTGCGCCCCTGCGCCTGGCGCCATTGATGGAAGACCGTGCTCTGGCAATCGACCCCCGGCATGAATTTCGCTTCAAGCGTTTTCACCAGCAGGCTCAATCTCGCAAAAATCGAGTCCGCCTGTTCCGCGCGTGCAAAGTACAAATCGGAGAACGAGGGAGGCGCATCGAGCTCGACGACGGTTTCGCTAAAATGGAGAAACGACCTGCCAAGCGCATTCTGACGGCTTCTTATTCGCGAAATCAGCTTGCGCAGATTGACCTGCGCGCTGCCATTATCGTTTCCCCACAAAAGCCGGGCGATCACGCTGCGTGAGGCGCGCGCCGTCGGCTCCAGCATGAGGTAGGCCAGGATCAACAGGCCCTTTTCCGGAAAGGCAACCTCGCGACGCTCGCGGTCCAGAAGCTTCAGGCCGCCAAATGCATGCAGTGAAAACATAATCCCGTTCACAAAATCCGCGCGAAACAATCCCGCGAGGAAGGGTATTTTCCTTTGCCGATCGATCTCATTCGCACCCGAACCGGAATGGTGAAATTCCCTTAAGCCTATAATGTGTAGGAAGGTCCGGCGATTTTCAATTCCAATTGCCCGCAGCCCGACAAACCCTTCGCCAAATCGAAAGCGCGACATATCTTTTTGTGAACACGCGATCTCATTCGGAGCATCAAGCCATGACGTCCTCTCCCTTCAAGACTATCTGTGTCTACGGCGCCGGCGCGCTGGGTGGCGCAATCGCCGCAAAGCTCGCTTCCTGCGACGGAGCGCAGACGCAGATCTCGGTCGTTGCGCGCGGGGCACATCTGGAGAGCATCCGCTCCGGCGGCATACGCCTGTGGGAAGCCGGCGCGGACAGCCCGCTCGTGGCGCGGATGACGGCAACGGCCGATGCGGGAGAGCTGCCACCGCAGGATCTCGTCATTACCGGGCTCAAAGGTCATCAGCTTGCGGCTGCCGTCCCCGGCATCGTGAAATTGCTGCATTCGGGAACCCGGGTCGTCATGATACTGAACGGCGTGCCGTGGTGGTATTTTCACCGGGACCGGCAGAGCGGTCATGCGGAATACCAGCTGGAGGAACTCGATCCGAACGGCGAACTCTGGCACCGCGTCGGACCGGAGCGCGTCATAGGCTGCGTTGCCTATCAGGGAGCGGAAGTCATAGCGCCCGGTGAGGTCAGGCTCAGCAACAGCGGCCATTTCATCCTCGGCGAGCCTTCCGGCGAGACGACGGCCGATATCGAGGCGACAGCAGCGCTGCTCCAGCAGGCCGGCATCAATATCTCCATTTCCGGGCGCATCCGCGACGACATCTGGAGCAAGCTGATGGGCAACGCCGCCTTCAATCCGATCAGCGCGCTGACCCGGGCGCTGATGTCGGACATCATGGAGGATCCCGCGCTGGCAGCAATGGTCGGCCAGGTGATGAGCGAGGTGAAGGCCGTCGCAGAGGCCTTGGGATCGCAAATCGCCATGTCGGTCGAAGAACGCGTTGAGCGCTCGCGTCAGATCGGGCCCGTACGCACGTCCATGCTGCAGGACCTGCTGGCCGGCAAGGCACTGGAAATCACTCCACTCGTCGGCGTGGTCGTCTCGCTCGGCAAGCTTACGAACGTGCCGACGCCGATTTCCGCGACGATCCTGGCGCTGGTGACGCAGCTCGATCGCAAGAACCAGCAGGGCGCCAGCTAGGCGCCCCTCGACTACGCCAGATAGTTTGCGATTCTCCGGCAACGGTTTTGCGGCCAGTTGCCGGAGCAAATCCGGGCGTTTCGGCTCTTTATATCTCACTTACTTCTTCGTCTCTGGCCCCGAATGGATTTCCTATGAGGGCCGGCGTTACGCTTGCGGTGGAATATGGAGATCGACACCATGCTCGACACGCACGCACCCAATCTCACCGAATCCATCCGCGTTCTCGTTCATGACAGCGACGAGAAGCATCACCGCATTCCGGCATCGGCTACAACAACGAAAAGTCCGCGCAAGCATCAGCTTCACCCGCGCCAGGTTCGCGAAAAGCGCACCTTTCGGGCCATGTTCGCCTTCGGGCTGCTGCTCAGCGCCCTGGAGCTGTTCATCGTGCTGCATTATCTGTGAGACGCCGCCGAGATGAGTGGACCGACTTGCCCGAGGCGCATCGGCGGTGCGATGACAGCCCTTGTCACCCCGTTTCGTGATCGCGCCTTCGATGACGCCGCTATGACGGCACATGTGGAATGGCAGCTGCTGAGCGGGATCGACGGACTGCTGGTCTGCTCCCAGACCGGCGAAGGACCGGCATTGACCGCGGGCGAGCGAAGCCGCGCCATCGAAATCTGCGTCGAACTCGCCGAAAGCAAGGTGCCCGTCATCGTCGCGACCGGCACCTACGACACGGCAACGACCATCGAAGAAACGCTGCACGCGCAGCGGCTTCGCGCCGACGCAGCCCTCGTGACGGTTCCCTATTATTCGAAACCCACGCAGAGCGGCGTGCTCCACCACTTCAGGCAGCTTGCGACGCATACCGAGCTGCCCCTCATTGTCCATAACCAGCCGTCTCATACCGCGATCGACCTCACAGCCGCGACGGTCGCGCAACTGGCGGAAATTCCGGGTATTGTCGGGATTGCCGACAGCAGCGGCGATATTTCGCGCATCGATCGGTGGCGTGCCCTGCTGCCGGACCGGTTCGGTCTCTACACGTCCAACGATGCCTGCGCGCTCGCCTTTACCATTGCCGGCGGACACGGCTGCTTCTCCAGCGCGGCCAATATCGTGCCGCGGCTATTCCAGTCCATGCAGCACTCGGCAGTTTTCGACTCCCTCGCCGTATCCCGATCACTCGGCGAGCGACTGCAGCCATTGTTCAGCGCGCTCGCACGCGAAAGCGAGCCGGCCACGGTCAAGCACGCACTGTCACAGGTGCGGTCGGTCAGAGCGGATGTGCGTCTGCCGCTGGTCGGCGTTGCGGATGACACCGCAGCTGCGATCCATGCCGCGCTCACGCGGGTTCAGTGCGAGAGCACTGGCCGGTTTGCCTTCCACCAGACCTGCCATACAAGATTATGAAACTTCTCCATTACTATGAGATTTTTATATTTTTGCCGCTTCAGCCAAATGGAAATCCCGACAACTCCCGCATAGATTCAACGGCATGGCGCCGGAAATCGTCCTACCCGGATCGGCGGCGCCGGTGACACTGGAAAGGAATTACGATGTCACGCTACCGGCTCGCCGGCCAATCCGCCGTTCGTCTTCCGCGCCCACATGCTGCGGCCACGGCAAGGAGCGAACGACACGTCTCGTCGGACGCACTGCTGAGCGGCCTTCGCGCCATCGCGCCGCGCCTCGGGCTTGTCTTTCTGATTGCCGGCGCTTTGCAGATGACGCTGCGCCTGACCGGACACTGAGCAAACCGAAGACATCCAAAAGGAAGAAGAATACATGGCAAACGCACAGCATATTCCGCGCCGCCCGGCTCACCGCCAGATTTCGCCGGCTCCGGCGCGCTTCATCATCGGCCGAAACCGACGCGGCGGCTGGGTCGTTCACGACAGGCAGGGTCTCGTCGGCGGCCTGTTCCGCAACGAGGCCGCCGCCTTGCACTTCGCAGCGGAAGAATGCAACCATAATCCGGCCGATATCTGCCATGCGCCGGAAGGTGCCATCCTCGAACTGGATGGTTTTGCAACTATCTTTTCCAACCTGCATTAGCGCAATGCCAGGAAAAGCGCGCAGCGGTTTTTAGCCCGGAACTGCGCAAAAACAAAGAGATGGGCGGTCAGCGGTTCCGTGAAACGCAGAGCCGCCCCAAGCCCAATCAACACAGGCTTCGACAGTTCCGGCATCCCGGCCGAACGCTTCCTTAACCCGCGTTCGGTAGTCTTTCAGACCAGATGTCCCGGACAACAGAAACACGATGTCGAAGCCTGCCTTCCGCTACAGTCACTACGATCTCAGGGAACAACGCGCCGGCACGGTGATCGAAATCACGCTCTCGGCCATCGCCAATGTCAGGCTGATGAACGACTCGAATTTCGAGCGCTTCACGGAAACCCTCAAGCACCAGTTTCTGGGCGGTGTCGCCAAGAAATCGCCAATCCGGCTCACCATACCGGAATCCGGTCACTGGCATATCATCATCGACATGGAAGGCCATAAAAGCCTGGCGGAATCGAGCGTGAAAACGGTCGACAAAGCGCCTGCCCCGCGCATGCAGAAAGCCCCGCAGGAAGCCGCCAACGGCCATTGACAAACGGCGTCAGCGCTCGCCGCGTTCCTTGCGCAGCTTCGCCCACCAGTCCAGCCGCTTGCGGATTTCGCGCTCGAATCCGCGCTCCGGCGGATCGTAAAACGTCTGCCGGCCCAATTTCTCCGGAAAATAGTTCTGCCCCGAAAAGGCATCCGGCTCGTCATGGTCATAACGATAGCCGTCGCCATAGCCTTCGGTACGCATCAGCTTGGTGGGTGCATTGAGGATGTGCTTGGGCGGCAGCAGCGAACCGTTCTGCTTGGCGGCCTGCGTCGCCGCCTTGAAGGCGGTATAGACCGCATTGGATTTCGGCGCGGTCGCGAGATAGACGCAAGCCTGCGCCAGCGCCAGTTCCCCCTCCGGCGAGCCCAGATAATCATAGGCATCCTTGGCGGCATTGCAGATCACCAGAGCCTGCGGGTCCGCAAGTCCGATATCTTCCACCGCCATGCGCACCAGCCGGCGGCCGAGATAGAGCGGATCTTCGCCGGCATCGAACATGCGCGCGAGATAGTAGAGCGCTGCATCCGGGTCGGAGCCGCGAACCGACTTATGAAGCGCGGAAATCAGATTATAGTGCCCATCCTGCGCCTTGTCGTACACCGGGGCGCGACGCTGGACGATCTTGACCAGCATGTCGGGGTCGAAAAGCTCATCCTTGCGCGCGGCACGCCAGACCTCTTCCGCCAGCGTCAGCACCGAACGGCCATCGCCATCGGCCATGCCGATCAGGCTGGCGCGGGCATCCTCCGTCAGCGGCAGCGGCTTGCCTTCCACCGCCTCGGCCCGGCGCAGCAGCTCTTCCAGGCTTTCCTCGTCATGCGAGCGGAACGTCAGGACGCGGGCGCGGGAGAGAAGAGCGGCATTGAGTTCGAAGGACGGATTCTCCGTCGTCGCTCCCACAAGAATGACGGTGCCGTTCTCCATGACGGGCAGGAAGCTATCCTGCTGCGCGCGATTGAAGCGATGGATCTCGTCGACGAAAAGCAGGGTCTGCCGGCCGTCCATGCGGCGCAGCCGAGCCGCCTCGAAGACTTTCTTCAGATCGGCGACACCGGAAAAGATCGCCGAAATCTGCTCGAAGGCGAGACCCGCCTCGCCCGAAAGCAGCCGGGCAACCGTGGTCTTGCCGGTGCCGGGCGGTCCCCAGAAGATCATCGAGCCGAGCGAACCCGCCTCGATCATCCGGCGCAAAACGCCGTCCTCGCCGGTCAGATGCGCCTGACCGGTGACTTCAGCCAGCGTTTGCGGCCGCAGACGATCGGCCAGAGGCCGCTTGTTGGCGACCTCCTCCGGTATCCGCGGTGCAAACAGGTCGTCGCTCATCGGAAGAACTGCCGGATGCGCTGTCCGTCACGCTCGATCTCGACGCGCCAGAAGCTCGGGTTGGAGCTGACGGTTTTCTGAAGCGTTTCCGTGGTGCTGATTGCAACGCCATTGATGGAAATGACGATATCGCGCGCGGCAAATCCCAGCCGATCCGCCGGCGAGTTCGGCTTCAGACTCTCGATGACGACGCCTGTGGAATCAGGCGGCATATGCAGATCGTCGGCAACGCGCGGCGAGAGATTGGCAACGGTCGCGCCGGAGAACGGATTGTCGCCCTCGATCGCCCGTTCGTCACGCGGCGTGGATTCGGGCGCCGCGGCAAGCGTCATCGTGGTCTCGTGCTCCTTGCCGTTGTCGAGCACGGTCAACGACACGGTTGCACCCAGGCCGGCCGTCGTCAGGCGGTAGCCCAGAGCGTCGGGATGCTCGATGGAGATGTTGTTCAGCGCCGTGATCACCTCGCCCGGCTTGAGGCCGGCCTTTGCCGCCGGCCCGCCATCGACCACCTTCGTCACCAGCGCGCCGCGCACCTTGTCCAGACCAAGCGCTTCGGCGACATCGGACGTCACCGGCTCGAAAGACGCTCCGATATAGGGACGCTCGAAGGACTTGTCTCCCCGGTCGGCCGCGGCAAGGAAGACCTTGACCAGGTTGGCGGGGATGGCAAAGCCGATACCGTTGGAGCCGCCGCCCTGGGAGAAGATCGCCGTATTGAGCCCGATCAGCTGGCCGGTCATGTTGACGAGCGCGCCGCCCGAATTGCCGGGGTTGATCGAGGCGTCGGTCTGGATGAAGAAGCCGACCTCGTTCTTCACCTGGTTACGGGCGAGCGCGGAGACGATACCGCTCGTCACCGTCTGCCCGACGCCGAAGGGGTTGCCGATTGCGAGAACGAGATCGCCGACCTCGATCCCATCGGAATTGCCGATGGGCAGGACCGGGAAGGTCTCATTTTTCGACTGGATTTTCAGCACGGCAAGATCGACACGATCGTCTTTCAGAATGACCTTGCAGGGAAATTCGCGGCCGTCCGAGAGCGCGATCTTGATATCGTCGGCGCCATCGACGACGTGATTGTTGGTAATGACGGTGCCGTTCGCCTCCACGATGACGCCCGAGCCCAGCGACGATTGCTTCTCGGTGCGATTCGGCATGCGCTGCCCGAAAAACTGCTCGAAGAAGGGATCGCCGGCAAACGGCGACTGGCGTTGCACGACCCGCTCGGCATAGACGTTCACCACCGCGCCCGCCGTCTGCTTGACCAGCGGCGCGAAGGAAAGCTGCATCTCCGTCTGGCTTTGCGGCAGCGTCTTTGCCGTCTGAGCCTCAGCGGAAAGCGGCATCGCCATGACGAGAGCAATCATCGAAACGGCAGTGCGCTTCAGGAGGACTTGCATGGAAATTTCCCTTTTTATTTCTCTTTAAACAACGTTGTAGCGCCCGACGCTAGAAAGAAAAGAGGGCGGAAGCATGAAGCATAAATGGAGGTATGCGGCGATAAAAAACAGGTTCGATGAACAAAAACATGCTGTCATGCATTTCGCGTTGGGAATCGTGAAAAGGGAACCAGACATGCGATCGAACCATCTTGCCGCCGCCTTCGTCTTCACCGTCGCCATGGCCGGCACCTCTCATGCGGCCAGCTTCGATTGCGAGGCGCCAACCCTGAAGCCGGACGAAAAGACGATATGCGACGTCCGGGCGCTCAACGATGCCGATGTGAAGATGGTGACGACATTCGACCTGCTTTCGGGGCTTCTGGCCATGGGCGCGCGCGGGACGATGCAGGACCAGCAGACCGAATGGCTGAAGAAACGGCAGGCCTGCGGAGCGGATGTCGCGTGCCTGACTTCATCCTACGAGGAGCGCCTGAAGGTGCTGAACGACACCTACAAGCAGATCAATCGGCCGCTGTAAGGGTTTGGTTTGCAATGGCTTAAGGGCTCACGCCGGAGATGTCCCCTCTCCCCGCCTGCGGGGAGAAGGCCAGCGTGAGGGGCAAGCGCGCGTCAGGCAGACTATGCTTTCGCGGCAAATCTCCCGAAAGCCCCTCATCGTCCTCTCGCGGCCGAGCTCTGCTCGACCGTTCGAGTCCACCTTCCCCCCGCTCTGCGGGGCGAAGGGGCTTGGTTATTTCCCACCCAGATCCCTGACCGCACCGCGGTCCGCGCTCGTGGCAAACGCGGCATAAGCCTTCAGCGCCGTGGTGACGTTGCGCTTGCGCACTTCGGCCGGATGCCAGCCCTTGGCATTCTGGGCTTCGCGGCGTGCGGCCAGCTCCTTATCGTCGATGCGCAGGCTGATGATCCGGTTCGGGATGTCGATGTCGATCATGTCGCCTTCGCGCACCAGGCCGATCACGCCGCCATTCGCCGCCTCGGGCGAAACGTGGCCGATCGACAGGCCGGAGGTGCCGCCGGAAAAGCGGCCGTCGGTGATCAGCGCGCAAGCCTTGCCGAGGCCCTTCGACTTCAGATAGCTCGTCGGATAGAGCATTTCCTGCATACCGGGGCCGCCCTTCGGACCTTCGTAGCGGATGACAACGACGTCGCCGGCCTTGACCTCGTTGCTGAGAATGCCCTTGACGGCGGCATCCTGGCTTTCGAAGACCTTGGCCGGGCCGGAGAATTTCAGGATCGATTCATCGACGCCGGCCGTCTTCACGATGCAGCCGTCCAGCGCCAGATTGCCCTTGAGGACGGCAAGACCGCCATCCTTGGAGAAAGGATGCTCGACGGAGCGGATGACGCCCTTCTCGCGGTCCGTGTCCAGCTCGTCCCAACGGGAGCTCTGGCTGAAGGCAACCTGCGTCGGAACGCCGCCCGGAGCCGCGCGGAAGAATTCGCGCACGCTTTCGCTGTTGGTACGGGTGATGTCCCAGCGTTCGATGGCGTCGCCAAGCGTCTCGGCATGCACGGTCGGGCAATCGCGGTTGATCAGGCCGCCCTTGTCGAGCTCTCCCAGGATCGACATGATGCCGCCGGCGCGATGGACGTCTTCCATGTGAACGTCGCTCTTGGCGGGCGCGACCTTGGAAAGGCAAGGCACGCGGCGCGACAGCGCATCGATGTCGGCCATGGTAAAGTCAATCTCGCCCTCATGCGCGGCCGCCAGAATGTGCAGCACGGTGTTGGTCGAGCCGCCCATGGCGATATCGAGCGACATGGCGTTTTCGAATGCTTGCTTCGAGGCCACGTTGCGCGGCAGGATCGTCGCATCGTCCTGCTCGTAATAACGGCGGGCGAGATCGACGATCAGATGGCCGGCTTCGACGAAGAGGCGCTTGCGGTCGGCGTGGGTGGCGAGCGTCGAACCGTTGCCGGGCAGCGACAGGCCGAGGGCTTCGGTCAGGCAGTTCATCGAATTGGCGGTAAACATGCCGGAACAGGAACCGCAGGTCGGACAGGCGGAGCGCTCGATGACCTGAACGTCCTCGTCGGTGATCTTGTCGTCGGCAGCGGCAACCATCGCATCGACGAGGTCGAGGGCGACCTTCTTGCCGTGCAGGACGACCTTGCCGGCTTCCATCGGGCCGCCGGAAACGAAGACCGTCGGGATGTTCAGGCGCAGCGAGGCCATGAGCATGCCGGGGGTGATCTTGTCGCAGTTGGAGATGCAGACCATTGCGTCGGCGCAATGGGCGTTGACCATGTATTCGACGCTGTCGGCGATCAGTTCGCGCGACGGCAGCGAATAAAGCATGCCGTCATGGCCCATGGCGATGCCGTCGTCGACGGCGATGGTGTTGAATTCCTTGGCCACGCCGCCGGCCGCCTCGATCTCGCGGGCGACAAGCTGGCCCAGATCCTTGAGGTGAACGTGGCCGGGCACGAACTGGGTGAAGGAATTGACCACCGCGATAATGGGCTTGCCGAAATCGCTGTCCTTCATACCCGTCGCGCGCCAAAGGCCGCGTGCACCGGCCATGTTGCGGCCGTGGGTGGTGGTTCTGGAACGATAAGCTGGCATGGTGTCTTCCTCGTCATCCTGGAATTTGCGCGGCGTCGGCATAGGCCAAAGGCTTGGGCCGAAGGGGACGCCGGCAACTCCGCTTTTTGGGATTGTCCTAATCCAATCGTGCAATACTGTCACTATCAACTCAAGCGAATCCGGTACGCCGCAAGGGCAAGGGCCGTATCCGCGCCGCCGGGCCGCACGCTTGAAATTGGGAACGAAGCGATCCGATCACAAGCGCACACAAAAAGTTGGTTTCACTTTGAAAGAAATGCCGGCCTAAGAGTGTAACAAAACCTGTGCCCGCCGCGTATTGATTTTTGTCGCCGCAACCGCATAGAGGAATCGTTCCATGCCTGCCTTCCGCCCGCCCAGAATTGCGCCATCAGAGATCACGCCACGCTCGGCCTATCTCAAGCGCCGCGAATTCCTGACGGCTGCGACCGCCGGCATCGGCATGGCTGCCATCGGCGGCAAGGCGGCGATGGCCGAGGCGCTGACGGCGACCAGGAGCAGCTACACGGTCGACGAGAAGCTGACGCCGATCAAGGACGTCACCACCTACAACAATTTCTACGAATTCGGCCTCGACAAGGCCGATCCGGCCAACCTTTCGGGCAAATTCAAGCCCAGGCCCTGGACGATCAAGGTCGACGGCATGGTCAACAGGCCCGGCACGTTCGATATCGACGCGCTGATCAAGGAGTTCCCTCCGGAAGAGCGCGTGTATCGCATGCGCTGCGTCGAGGCCTGGTCGATGGTCATTCCATGGGATGGCTTTCCGCTGTCGGCGCTGCTCGACAAGGTGGAGCCACAGGGCAGTGCCAAATTCGTCGCCTTCGAGACGGTTGTCAGGCCGGAGGAAATGCCGGGGCAATCGGGCATTTTCCAATCGCTGAACTGGCCCTATGTCGAAGGCTTGCGCCTGGACGAGGCGCGCAATCCTCTCACGCTGCTCGCCGTCGGGCTTTACGGCGAAACCCTGCCCAACCAGAACGGCGCGCCGATCCGGCTCGTCGTGCCGTGGAAATATGGCTTCAAGGGTATCAAGTCGATCGTGCGCATCACGCTCACCGACAAGCAGCCATTGAATACCTGGCAAGCAACCAACAGCCAGGAATATGGCTTCTACGCCAACGTCAATCCGGCCGTCGACCATCCGCGCTGGAGCCAGGCGACCGAACGGCGCATCGGCGAAGGCGGTTTCTTCGGCTCCAACCGCCATCCTACCCTGCCCTTCAACGGCTATGCGGATCAGGTCGCCAGCCTCTATAGCGGCATGGACCTGCGGGTAAATTTCTGATGGCTCTCTCCTTTGCCCTGCCCAAGCGCTGGCAATCCGCTTCCGTCTGGGCGCTCTACCTTGTCGGGCTTCTGCCGGCCGTCTGGGAATTCTATCTCGGCGCGACCGATCAGCTCGGCGCCGACGCGGTCAAGACCTTCGAGCTTTTCCTGGGGCTGTGGGCGATCCGTTTCCTGCTGCTGACGCTGGCGGTGACGCCGCTTCGGGATCTCTTCGGCTGGAACTATCTGCGCTATCGCCGTGCGCTCGGCCTGCTCTGTTTCTACTACGCCCTGATGCACCTGATCGTCTACATGGTGCTCGACCAGGCGCTGGACGTGCAGGCCGTGATCGACGACGTGCTGAAGCGGCCCTTCATCATGTTCGGCATGGCGGGCCTCGTCATGCTGCTGGCGCTTGCCGTGACCTCGAACAACGTCTCGATCAAGCGTCTCGGCAAAAAGTGGATCTGGCTGCACCGCCTCGTCTATATCGTCGCCGCCTGCGGCGCCCTGCACTTCGCCCTGTCGACCAAGGTCCTGTCGCTGGAGCAGTTCGTCTATATCGGCCTGCTGATCGCCATGATCCTTTACCGATCCTACAGGCCGATCATGATGGAGAGGCGTCGGGCGGCGCGCAGGCCCGCTCCGGCCTCAAGTTCCAGAGCGGCCTGAAGACGGCCGCCCTGTCCTTTTCAAGCGAGTATCATTCCGCGGCGCTGGCGATTTTCGCCTGGCCCCGCTCCTGCACCTCGACGGTCGCCGTCAGCCCGGCAATCAGCTTCGTGCCGTCGGGCACCTTGTCGAGCGCGATGCGCACCGGCACGCGTTGGGCGAGGCGCACCCAGCTGAAGGTCGGCGTAATGTTGGCGAGCAGGCTGCCCGAGGTCCGTTCACGGTCCTCGATGCCGTAGGCGATGCTTTCGACATGACCGGTCAGCTTCTCGACCTGACCCATCAGGTGAATGGAAACCTGGTCGCCGACATGGATGCGCGGCAGCTTCGTTTCCTCGAAATAGCCTTCGACGCGCAGGGAATCGGTATCGATCAGCGCCACCTTGGCGGTGCCGGCCGAAACATAATCGCCCGGACGCAGGCTGAGGTTGGAAATCGTGCCGTTGACGGTGGCACGGACTTCGGAGCGGTCGAGGTTCAGCTGGGCAAGCTCGCGATTGGCGGTCGCCTGACGGAGCGTGGCTTCAGCCTGCTGCTCGGTCGTCTGCGCCTGCTCCTTCTGCTGGAGGGAGGCGGCGTCGCCAAGGCGTTCCTGCCGCTGGCTTTCTCGGCGGGCCTGATCGAGAGCGGCCTTGCTGCTCGCAAGCGCGGCATCCGCCTGTTCCAGAGCGATGGCGAAGCGGTCGCGATCGACGCGGAAGAGGACATCGCCTTTCTTGACGGTCTGGTTGTCGTTGACGAGAACCTCGCTCACGAGACCGGAGACGTCGGGCGCGATACCGACGACATCGGCCCGCAGGCGCGCATCGCGCGTCCACGGCTCGTCCATATAATGGCCCCAGAGCTGACGGCCGACATAGATGGCGGCAACGACGAAGATGAGAGTGACGGCCACGCGGCCGATGAGTTTTAACGCGTTCATGTGAAGTACCAACGAGAGACAGAGGAGACGGCGCCGAGGAGCAGGACGTAAAGCGCGAGATCGAAAAGACCGCGATGCCAGACCAGAGTGTAAGCTCCGATCCATGCCAGGAGGCGTCGAAGAATGATGACGGCAAACAGCGTCACGAGCATGAGAACGAGAAGGCGCGGGATATAGACGCCATAAAGATCGAATTCTGCGGGCATGATATTACTCGGCGGCAATGGGAAGAGGTTGATTTGTATCCGATACGGGCGGTCGCCAGCTCGCCGGCGGCTCGGCATGGGGGAAGAGTGCCCGGCGCAGGCCGACGAGCGCATCCAGGCTCGCTCGGCCGGAGTGCCGTTTTTCCTGCGCAACCGTCTCGAGGCTGCGATCGATCGACACGCGCAGATCATCGGAGGGATCGATGGCGCGCTTGGCCTTCAGACGCGAGCGATAGAAATCCGAAACGCCGATCAGGACTTCGCTGAGGGATGCGGCGGAAGCGGAGCCCAACTGGCTGCGCTCCTTCTGCAGCATCAGCACGTTGAAGCCGAGACGGACGTCGGCAAAGCCATCGACCTTCTTCAGTTCGCGGTCTTCGATGCCTGCGAGACGGGGCACGAGCTGGCCGAGACGATCCAGAATGCGGCCGGACAGACGCTCATGGTCGGCACGGCGGATGCCGGCTGCGGTTTCGGCAAGATCGGTCCAGCCGGCCCTAACCAGCCGCCAGGCGGCAAGCTCCGAGCCGAACGGACGGGTAAGCAGCGTCCAGACCAGGGCGAAACCCATGCCTGCCAGGCTCGAAACCGAGCTGTTGGCGAAGGTTGCGAAATCGGCCGTATAGCGATCCTGCAGCGCAATGAAAGACGCGCTGTTCACCGCCAGCAGCATGGCCAGCATGTTCATCTGCGGCCGCGGTATCATCAAGCCCATCACCAGGAAGGGCGGCGCAAAGACCAGCACCAGCATCTCGAAGCCGGATATCGACGGCAATATGGCGAAGATATAAGCGCAAGCGATGACCACGCTCACGGCGCTCCAGACAAACATCGACGTGATGAAGGGGGCAGGACGATCGAACGAGGCGAAAAACGAACAGGCAACGGCGGCCATGGTGACGAAGCCGGCACCGTCTTCCCATCCGGAATAGATCCAGAAGAAGCAGGCAACCGCAATTCCGACGACGACCGCACCGGCCGAGAAGGCAAGCAGTGCATAGTCATAATGCCTGATGTGGCCGACGACGTTGCGGTGGCGAAAAGCCGGGCGCCATGTGCCGACCTGCTGCCCGGAGATGATCTGATCGCGCAGCGTCAGGCAATCCTGCCAGAGATCGACGATTTCCTTCAGGCGAGCCAGGGCGCTCGACAGGACGAGATCGTCCCAGCCGAGATCCGGATCGCTCTGCTGTAATTCCTCGATCTTCTTCGACAGGATATCGGCTGTTTCGTCCGCCTTGCCGCGACCGCCCTGCCCGAGCCAGTCGGCCACTTCGTTCAGGACGGCGACAAGCCCCTGCGGCAACGGCTTTCCGCCGGCTTTCAGGCCGTGCAGCCGGTCGGCGAGAGAGGAGAAGAGAGGCAGCAGCATCAACAGGCGGCCGCGCAGCTCGCGCGAATGCCTGACGATATCGCGGCTGCCCGCATCATAGCGCAGCTGGCTGATGACCAGATCGAGGCCGGAGACGTCGGCGGCAAGCTTCTGCCGCTTCAATGGCGTCGCGGGAGAGGCACCCTCGCCGCGCAGGATTTCGTCCGCCCAGGTGCCGGCGTCATCCAGCCAGGAGCCGATGCGCTGGCCGAGCACGGTGCCGACACTGCTCGGAAAGACGATGGCGCTGACGACGCTCGCACAGACGATGCCGATGATGATTTCCTCGGAGCGGGCAAGCGCCACATCGAAGACGGTTTCCGGCGAGCCGACGGTCGGAAGCGCGATCAGCGGCAGCGAATAGCCGGCGAGCATGAACACATAGCTGCGCGAAGTGCGGTCGAGCATCGAGATGAACAGCAAGGTTCCGGTCCACAACGCGACGACAATGGAAAGCAATTCCGGAGCATTGACGAAGAGCGGAATGAGGATGACCGAGGCGCTGGCGCCGATGAGCGTGCCCAGTGCGCGATAAAGCCCCTTGGAGCTCGTGGCCCCGGCAAGAGGATTGGCAACCACGTAGACGGCGGCCATCGCCCAATAGGGGCGCGGCAGATCCAGCGACAGAGCGATGAACAGCGCCATGATCGCCGCAATGAAGGCTTTGACCGAAAACAGCCAGTCGCGCCAGGATGGAATGCTCATAGGACCTTCTCCCGCTCCTGCTCGGCTCCGCCGGTCTTCGGCGATTCGAACTCCTCGAAAGCTTTCAGAACGCGAACGGCAGCTTCGATATCGGCGGGATCGACGTTGGCGAGAATCTTGCCGCGCAACTCGTCGAGGGCATCCTCCATGCGTGAGGCAAGCACTTCGCCTTCGGCCGTCAGCCACAGACCCTTCGCGCGCCGATCCGTCGGATCGTCCTTGCGGATGACAAGATCCATGCTTTCGAGCTGGTCGAGCAAGCGAACCAGGGACGGGCCTTCGATGCCGACGTAAGTGGCGAGAACCACCTGCCGCACGCCTCCCCCCAGACGGCCGATCCAGAGCAGCGGCGCGGCCGCGGCTTCCGATATGCCATAGGAGTTCAGCGCGAGATCGACGACCCGGCGCCATTGGCGTCCGGTCGTTAGCAGATTGGCGGTGAAGAGGCGTTGCAGGACGTTTAACGATTTCATAGGAACTTATTAGCACTAAACTAATTAGGATTCAAATTATTATGACCCAAAGTGCCATCTGAAAAGTGAAATGCTGCTATGCGAATATTGCTGGTCGGCGGAGCCGGCAAAGAGAGAATCACGCAGGAAAGATACGTTAGCCAAGCCGGTTCGTGCCGCCGAGATAGAAACAAATCATCTTCACCAGTTCCTGCCTCAACTCCGCCGATGCCAGCGTTCCTTTCCGCGCCCCATTGTGGATGACGCCCTCCACGACACCGGACAGAAGCTGGGCGAGAAGATCATCGGAGGGCCCGGGATCGGCGTGTCGGTGCGTGGTGACGAAATCCCTGTAACAGCGCCGATAATCTGCCAGAAATGCATCATGGGCCGACCGGGAGCCTTCAAGCCCCGGCACCTCGTCCAAAAGGACCCTGTGCAGATCGGGATTGATGCTATGGGCATCGATCATCCCCTGCACGAGGGCCTCGACGCCTTGCCGCAAGGTCAAGCCACTGATCGTCGCCCGGCGCAGGACCGCAAGCACTTCATCGAAATGGCGGCGCCTGATGGCTTCGACCAGGGACAGCTTGTCCGGGAAATACTGATAGAGCGAACCGATACTGATGCCGGCGACTGCAGCGACCGTATTCGTCGTGAAGCCGGCCCATCCGCGATCGCCCAAAACGCGAGCACCCGATTCGACGATCGCATCCACCGTCGCCCGCGACCGCGCCTGGCTCGGCTCTTTGCGCATCGGCGAGCGCGGCTTTTGAATGCGAGTAGACATGCGCTCCGTCCTCTCCGAAAATGTGAACAGATTACTCGCATTTCTGCGACCGAAGAAAGGGCGATCACCATGAGCGAGATATCATTGCTGCGAACGCTGTTCCGCTATCAGGCCTGGGCGAACGGGGATCTGCTCGACAGCATCGGTCGTCTTCATGTCGCTCACCACGGCAAGGAACGCCATACCGCGATCCGCCTGATGAACCATTCACTGGTCGTCGCACGGATCTTTGCCGCGCATCTGACCGGCCGTGAGCATGGCTACATCGATGACAATACGGCCGAGACGCCCTCCCTGCCGGAGCTTCATACTGCGCTCACCGCCTCGGATCATTGGTATCTGGAGTATCTTGAAACCATCAGTCCCGGCCTTCTGTCCGAAGCTCTGCCATTTGCCTTCACCGATGGAGACAGGGGCTGCATGACGCGGCAGGAGATGTTGCTGCATGTCGCGACGCATGGAGGCTATCACAGGGGTGAGATCGGCCGGCTCCTGGCGCAACTCTCCATGACGCCGCCGTGGGATACGCTTGCGGTTCATCTGCACCGCGCCGATCCATCACGCCGGCTGGCAGCGGCCGCGGAATGAGATGCAAGGTGTCGGGCCGAGCGCCTTACCTGGATAAAGCCCGATCCATCGCCAACGCCGCCACGATACCGACGACATAAGCCAGAATGTTCCATGGCGAAAATACCCGCCCCAGCAGCAGGGCTCCCGCCGCCGTCAATCGAAATGCATCCAGTGCGGGCGTGTGCCAGAGCCTGAAAAGCTCGACCAGCACGGCGATAGTGACGGCGGCCGAGGCGATCCTGAACCGATGCGGGCTGCCGAAGAGAACGGCAAGCAGCCAGTAGACCATGGCTCCCCACAGGATCGAGCCGCCATATTTGACGATAGCGAAAGGCAGATGCGCGGCATAACCGAACCGCCTGAGCGCAAGGCCGCAGACTATAGTCAGCAGCAGCGCCAGCAGAAGACCTGTTCGCCTGCGTGTCAATTGCAGTTGCATGCCCGGAAATGCCTTTCAGGGATAGATGCGGACGTCGCCGGCCGGCAAAGCTGGAAATACCCTCTCCCCTGCCGATCGTGGAAAATAAGAAAATTGTTCAGACAGGCCCGAAACGAGAAAAGGCCGGATGATTGCTCATCCGGCCCTCGATCTTTTACCCGAAGCTGGCCTTAAGCGGCTGCGGCTTCTTCTTCGGCTGCAACGCGAGCCTTGTCGGCTGCGCCCTTGGCGGCCGTGTCGCGATCAACGAACTCGACGACAGCGAGAGCGGCATTGTCGCCCTGGCGGAAGCCAGCCTTCATGATACGCAGGTAGCCGCCGTTGCGGGTGGCGTAGCGCGTTGCAATCGCATCGAACAGCTTGGCGACGACAGCGACGTCGCGGATCTGCGAGATGGCCTGACGACGAGCGTGCAGGTCGCCGCGCTTGCCGAGCGTTACCAGCTTCTCGACGATCGGGCGGATTTCCTTCGCCTTCGGGAGCGTGGTGACGATCTGCTCATGGGTGATGAGCGAAGCCGCCATGTTGGCGAACATCGCCTTACGGTGGCTAGCGGTTCTATTCAGCTTGCGGCCGGCTTTACCGTGGCGCATGGCTATTCTCCTTCACTTGCAGGCATTCGCCTGCCGTTTGAACTGTTAATATTGGTCTTCGTAGCGCTTGGCGAGATCTTCGATGTTCTCGGGCGGCCATGCCGGCACTTCCATGCCGAGATGCAGGCCCATGGAAGCGAGAACTTCCTTGATTTCGTTCAGCGACTTGCGACCAAAATTCGGCGTGCGGAGCATTTCTGCTTCGGTCTTCTGAATGAGGTCGCCGATGTAGACGATGTTGTCGTTCTTCAGGCAATTTGCCGAGCGAACGGACAGTTCCAGTTCGTCTACCTTCTTGAGGAGCGCCGGGTTGAAAGCGAGTTCGGTAACTGCTTCTTCTTCGGCTTCCTTCTGCGGCTCGTCGAAGTTGACGAACACGCCAAGCTGATCCTGAAGGATGCGAGCCGCGAAAGCGACGGCGTCTTCACCGCTGATCGAACCGTCGGTCTCGATCGCCATGCTCAGCTTGTCGTAGTCGAGAACCTGTCCTTCGCGGGTATTTTCAACCTTGTAGGACACCTTCTTGACCGGCGAATAGAGGCTGTCGACCGGGATGAGGCCGATCGGAGCGTCTTCCGCACGATTGCGCTCGGCCGGTACATAGCCCTTGCCGTTGTTAACGGTGAATTCCATGCGGATTTCGGCGCCCTCGTCGAGCGTGCAGATGACATGCTCGGGGTTGAGGATTTCGATATCGCCGACCGTCTGGATGTCGCCAGCCGTGACCACGCCCGGGCCCTGCTTGCGGACCACCATGCGCTTGCTGTCATCGCCGTCCATCTTGATGGCGATTTCCTTGATGTTCAGCACGATGTCCGTCACGTCTTCCCGCACACCCGGGATAGAGGAGAACTCATGCAGCACGCCATCGATCTGCACGGCCGTCACAGCGGCGCCACGCAGAGAGGACAAAAGAACGCGACGAAGCGCGTTGCCGAGGGTAAGACCGAAGCCACGCTCCAGCGGCTCGGCTACAAGAGTAGCCTTCGTACGACCGCTCGAGGTGAACTCGACCTTGTTCGGCTTGATCAGTTCCTGCCAATTCTTCTGAATCATGTTTTTGCCTTCCGTTCGTTGCCACCATCCAATCGTGGCAACCGAGCTTGAGTAACACCGGGCCGGGCGCATCTACCCCGGCCGGCGTCGTGAGTGGCGATGATCAGACGCGACGCTTCTTGCGCGGGCGGCAACCATTGTGCGGGATCGGCGTCACGTCGCGGATGGACGTGATCATGAAACCGGCAGCCTGGAGCGCGCGCAGAGCGGATTCACGGCCGGAGCCCGGACCGCAAACTTCAACTTCCAGCGACTTCATGCCATGTTCCTGAGCCTTCTTGGCGCAGTCTTCGGCAGCGATCTGGGCAGCGAACGGGGTCGACTTGCGCGAACCCTTGAAGCCCTTGGCACCAGCGGACGACCAGGCAATGGCGTTGCCCTGTGCGTCGGTGATGGTGATCATCGTGTTGTTGAAGGTCGAGTTGACGTGTGCGACGCCCGACGTGATATTCTTGCGCTCGCGACGGCGAACGCGGACGGCTTCCTTGGCCATGTTAGTCCTTTCTTGGATCTCTGCACCGCCGTAATCCCAGCGGCTACACCGAAGCGGCACCCATGGAGCACCGCTTCAAACTCAAAAGAGGCCGGCGGACCGCCAGCCTCCTCCATCCGGTTTCCCGGAGATTACTTCTTCTTGCCAGCAATAGCCTTTGCCGGACCCTTGCGGGTGCGGGCATTGGTGTGCGTGCGCTGGCCGCGAACCGGCAGGCCGCGACGATGACGCAGGCCACGGTACGAACCAAGGTCCATCAGACGCTTGATGTTCATCGCGGTTTCGCGACGCAGATCACCTTCAACCTGGTAATCGCGGTCGATGGTTTCGCGGATCTGCAGAACTTCGGCATCCGTCAACTGGTTGACGCGACGCTCGGCCGGAATACCGACCTTCTCGCAGATTTCCTGTGCAAACTTCGGTCCGATCCCGTGAATGTAACGAAGCGCAATAACTACGCGCTTTGCAGTCGGGATGTTGACGCCAGCGATACGAGCCACGCCTGTTCTCCTTGCATTCCTTTTGCCTGGGCAAAGGGTCTTGTTATGCAGCCCGGGAGCTGCTTGTTCGATGTATGTCCGCCACATGTCAAAACGACCGTGCCCGGACTTCCCGTTGGAAATCCGCGCCGATCGCATACCATGTCGCGAGTTGGCGCGGTGTTTAGCGGAATCAGCGCAAAAAAGCAACCGCTCCGGCAAGTTTATTTTAGGCCACCTAAAGCTTAGCCAGGATAGCCTCTATGCTGTCGGTCACATGCTCGATATCGGCCATGCCGTCGATGCTCTGCAACTTGCCCTTCGCATAGTAGTAACCGATCAGCGGCGACGTCTCCTTGTAGTAGACCTGGAGGCGCGTCGCCATGGTTTCGGCATTGTCGTCCGGGCGGCGCTTGAAATGCGTCGAGCCGCACTTGTCGCAAACGCCCGCGGTTGCCGGAACCTTGTCGGTGTCGTGATAGACGCTGCCACAGTTCGAACAGGAATAGCGCCCGGAGACGCGGCGAATCAGTTCCGCATCGTCGACCTTCAACTCGATGACGACGGACAGTTCCAGCCCTTTCGCCTTGAGCATCTGCTCGGTCGCGTCGGCCTGCACCAACGTACGCGGGAAACCGTCGAGAATGAAACCCGCGGCGCAATCCGGCTGATCGATGCGCTCCGAAACGATGGCATTGACCACCTCGTCCGGAACCAGCTTGCCGGCCTTCATCAGGGCATCGGCACGCTTTCCGACTTCCGTGCCGGCCTGGACGGCCGCGCGCAGCATATCGCCTGTGGAGAGCTGGGGAATGCCATGCTTCTCCACGATGCGCTGGGCCTGGGTCCCCTTACCTGCCCCCGGCGGCCCTAAAAGTATGAGTCTCATCGCCCCCTCTTTCCTCCACGCAACTTCGATTTCTTGATCAGGCCTTCATATTGCTGTGCAATCAGGTGACCCTGAATCTGCGCCACCGTATCCAGCGTTACGCTAACCACGATCAGAAGCGAAGTGCCACCCAGAGACAAGGGAATACCTGTCTGGGACACGAGAATTTCGGGCAGGATGCAGACGAAGACAAGGTAGATCGCGCCGATGACCGTGATGCGGGTCAGCACGTAGTCGATGTATTCCGCGGTACGCTCACCCGGACGAATGCCGGGAATGAAGCCGCCATGCTTCTTCAGATTGTCGGCCGTATCCTTCGGATTGAAGACAAGGGCCGTGTAAAAGAAAGCGAAGAAAGCAATCAACGCGCCGTACAGCACCATGTAGACGGGCTGGCCGTGACCGAGCGCCGCAATGATCGACGTTACCCAGGTCGGAAGCGCCGTGTTGTTGCCGAGGCCCGCGACCGTTGCCGGCAGCAGCAGCAGCGAGGATGCGAAGATCGCCGGAATGACGCCCGAGGTGTTGAGCTTCAGCGGCAGGTGCGACGTATCGCCCTGGAACATGCGGGTGCCGACCTGGCGCTTCGGATACTGGATCAACAGACGGCGCTGCGCGCGCTCGACAAAAACGATCAGCGCGATGACCAGAATGGCCACGACCAGCACGGCGAGAATCAGCCCCGTCGACAGTGCGCCGGTGCGGCCGAGTTCGAGCGTACCGGCCAGGGCGGTCGGAAGACCGGCGGCAATGCCGGCGAAGATGATCAGCGAGATGCCGTTGCCGATACCGCGCGACGTGACCTGCTCGCCGAGCCACATCAGGAACATCGTGCCGCCGAGCAGCGTTATGACGGTGGAGATGCGGAAGAACCAGCCTGGATCCACCACGACGCCGTTGCCATGCTCAAGCCCGATCGCGATGCCGTAGGCCTGCAATGCGCCGAGCAGTACCGTGCCGTAGCGGGTATACTGATTGATGATCTTCCGGCCCTGCTCGCCTTCCTTCTTCAGGTTTTCGAGCGACGGGACGACCGACGTCATGAGCTGGACGATGATCGAGGCCGAGATATACGGCATGATGCCGAGCGCGAAGATCGCCATGCGCTGCACGGCGCCGCCCGAAAACATGTTGAAGAGGCCGAGAATGCCGCCCGACTGATTCTGGAAAGCCTGGGCGTAAGCGGCAGGATTGAGGCCAGGAAGCGGAATATGGGTGCCGAGCCGATAAACGAGGAGAGCGCCGAGCGTAAACCACAGGCGCTTCTTGAGATCCTCGGCTTTGGCAAAGGTCGAAAAATTGAGATTGGACGCCAATTGTTCCGCTGCAGAAGCCATGCAAATCTCCGCATTACCAATTCCGGCATAATCGGCCGAGCCCGGAACCAGTATGTAAATTGTTCAAAAACCGGGCTTCGGACGGATTGCGCAGCAATCGGGCGCCTCACCCTTAGTTCCCTTTATGGACCGGAAAGACACTCGCGCATCAATCTGGTTCGTGAGGCTCACATATGGGAGCAAAATCGCCCGAAGTGAAGCCACTTCGGGCGATTATTAATAATATTATTCTGCGGCAGAAGCGAGCAGCTTGACGGAACCGCCAGCCTTTTCGATCTTTTCGACTGCGGGCTTGGAAGCGCCTGCAACTTCAAGAACAAGCTTTGCCTTCAGTTCGCCGTCCGAGAGAACGCGGACGCCGTCCTTGACGCGGCGAATCACGCCTGCGGCCTTGAGGGCAGCTGCATCGACGGTGTTCTTGGCATCCAGCTTGCCGGCATCGACGGCAGCCTGGATGCGCGCCAGCGACACGGTGACGTAGTCGGCAGCGAAGATGTTGTTGAAGCCGCGCTTCGGCAGACGACGGTAGATGGGCATCTGACCGCCTTCGAAGCCGTTGATCGCAACGCCCGAACGGGACTTCTGACCCTTTACGCCGCGGCCGCCGGTCTTGCCGGAGCCGGAGCCAATGCCGCGGCCAACGCGCTTGCGGCTATGGGTCGAGCCTTCGTTATCCTTGATTTCATTCAGTTTCATAGCGAATTACCTCCGGCTCACTTCTCGTCGACGATGCGAACGAGATGCTGGACAGCACGGATCATGCCGCGAACAGCCGGGGTATCTTCCAGCGTGCGGCGACGGTGCATCTTGTTCAGTCCGAGACCGATCAGCGTCTTCTGCTGAACATCCGGACGGCGGATCGGGCTGCCAATCTGCTCGACCGTAACGGTCGCCTTAGCTTCAGCCTTCTTGGTCGTCTTGGCCATAGGTCAAACTCCCTTATTCTTCGGAGGCGTTGCCCGAAGCGGCGCGGCGAGCCTGCAGGGTGGCATACTTGATGCCGCGCTGAGCTGCGATGTCCTTCGGGTGAACCTGGTGCTTCAGGGCGTCGAACGTGGCGCGAACCATGTTGTACGGGTTCGACGAACCGGTCGACTTGGCAACGACGTCGTGAACGCCGAGCGTTTCGAAAACGGCGCGCATCGGGCCGCCGGCGATGATACCGGTACCGACCTTGGCCGAACGCAGGAGAACCTTACCCGCGCCATGACGGCCATGAACGTCGTGATGCAGCGTACGGCCGTCGCGCAGCGGTACGAAGATCATGTCGCGCTTGGCGCTTTCGGTTGCCTTGCGGATGGCTTCCGGCACTTCGCGTGCCTTGCCATGGCCGAAGCCTACGCGGCCCTTCTGGTCGCCGACGACGACGAGAGCGGCGAAGCCGAAGCGACGGCCACCCTTGACAACCTTGGCGACGCGGTTGATCGCGACCAGCTTGTCGACGAATTCGCTATCGCGTTCTTCACGGCTCTGACGGTCTTCCCGCGGAGCCCTCTTTTCCTGTGCCATTGTCCTCTTCCTTTTTCTTTTCCGGGTGCAATCGGCAAACAAAACGAAGACCGCATGCCCTCCCTTAACGGGAAACCTGCGGTCCGGTGAAAATCCGGCCGGCATCCTGAGATGGCCAGCCGGAAATCTGATTAGAAGGTCAGACCACCTTCACGGGCTGCTTCTGCCAGGGCCCTGATGCGGCCGTGGTAGATGAAGGCGCCGCGATCGAACACGACTTCCTTCACGCCGGCCTTGGAGGCGCGCTCGGCGACGAGCTTGCCAACGAGGGCTGCGGCTGCGGTATCGGCACCGGTCTTCAGAGAACCGCGCAGATCCTTGTCGAGAGTGGAGGCAGCCGCAAGGGTCTTGCCAGCCACGTCATCGATGATCTGAGCGTAGATGTTCTTCGACGAGCGATGAACCGACAGGCGCGGACGGCCATTGGCCACCGCCTTGATTTGACGGCGCACGCGGTTGGCGCGACGCGCAAGTGCTTCTTTCCTGCTAGCCATTTCGCGTGATCCTTACTTCTTCTTGCCTTCTTTGCGGACGATCCGCTCTTCGGCATACTTAACACCCTTGCCCTTGTAAGGCTCGGGACCGCGGTATTCGCGGATTTCAGCGGCAACCTGGCCGACCTGCTGCTTGTTGATGCCGGTGACGACGATTTCCGTCGGCTTCGGCACAGCGATCGAGATACCCTGCGGCGGCTCGTAAACCACGTCGTGGCTGAAGCCGAGCGCGAGCTGCAGGTTCTTGCCCTGCATGGAGGCGCGGTAGCCGACGCCGTTGATTTCGAGCTTGCGCTCGTAGCCGTCCTTAACACCCTTGAAGATGTTCTCGATCATCGTGCGGGACATGCCCCACTTTGCGCGAGCATCCTTGGAGTCGTTGAGCGGCGTCACGACGATTGCATTGTTTTCCAGCTTGAGACCGATTTCGTCGTTAGCGACGAAAAACAGCTCGCCCTTGGGGCCCTTGGCGGTCACTTTCTGGCCATCAACCGTGGCCGTGATCCCTGCAGGTACCTGAACGGGCTTCTTACCGATACGAGACATTTTTTCAAACCTGTCTGTTTCGAGGGAGATCTCTGTTCGATCTTAGAAGACCGAGCAGAGAACCTCGCCACCAACATTCTGTTCACGAGCCTGGTGATCGGCCATCACGCCCTTCGGAGTCGAAAGGATGGTGATGCCGAGGCCGTTCGCGACCTGCGGAATGGACTTGACCGAGACATAAACCCGGCGGCCCGGCTTGGACACACGGCCGATCTCGCGGATCACCGATGCGCCTTCGTAGTACTTGAGTTCGATGTTGAGCTCAGACTTGCCGTTGCCGAAATCGACGACGGAATAGCCACGAATGTAGCCTTCAGCCTGGAGCACATCGAGAACGCGTGCACGGAGCTTGGACGCAGGCGTCGAAACCGACGACTTGCGGCGGGAAGCGCCGTTGCGGATGCGGGTGAGCATATCGCCCAAAGGATCAGTCATAGACATCCGATCAGCTCCTTACCAGCTCGACTTGACGACACCCGGCACCTTGCCGAGGTTGCCGAGTTCACGCAGCGCGATACGCGACATGCGCAGTTTGCGGTAGTAGGCGCGCGGACGCCCCGAAACTTCGCAACGGTTGCGAATACGGGTCTTGGATCCATCGCGCGGGAGCGATGCCAGCTTGAGGGTGGCCTTGAACCGCTCTTCGATCGAGAGAGACTGGTTCATGATGGTTGCCTTGAGAGCAGCCCGCTTCGCGGCCTGGTTGGCAACCGTATTGCGGCGGCGCTTGTTCTTTTCAACTGCGCTTGTCTTCGCCATATCAGGTTTCCTTTTCTACGCTCGTCGTTACGGTTATTGACGGAACGGGAAGTTGAACTCGGTCAGGAGAGCTCGTGCTTCGTCGTCGGTCGTCGCCGTCGTGCAAACGATGATGTCCATGCCCCACATCTGATCAACCTTGTCGTAGTTGATCTCAGGGAACACAATGTGCTCCTTGATGCCCATGGCAAAATTGCCACGACCGTCAAAGCTCTTCGGGTTCAGGCCGCGGAAGTCGCGAACGCGCGGAAGCGCGATGTTGACCAGACGATCCAGGAACTCATACATGCGGGCGCCGCGCAGCGTCACCTTGGCGCCGATCGGCATATTTTCGCGGACCTTGAAGCCGGCGATGGAGTTGCGCGCACGGGTGATGACCGGCTTCTGGCCAGCGATGGCCGCCAGGTCGGCAGCAGCAACGGTCGGCTTCTTCGAATCAGCCGTTGCCTCGCCAACACCCATGTTGATCACGATCTTGTCCAGCTTCGGGATCTGCATCTCGTTAGCGTAGGAGAACTTCTCCTGCATGGCTGCGCGGATGCGAGCGACGTATTCCTTCTTGAGCCGCGGCTCGTACTTTGCCTCAGCCATCGATCACTTCTCCCGAGGTCTTGGCCACACGGACCTTCTTGCCATCCACAACCTTGAAACCGACGCGGGTCGGCTTGCCGTCCTTGTCGACGATCGCAATGTTGGACAGGTGAAGCGGGGCTTCCTTGCTGATGATGCCGGCTTCCTGGTTCTGCGTCTGGCGCTGATGGCGCTTGATGACGTTGACGCCACGAACGACCGCACGGTCTTCCTTCGGCAGCACTTGAATGACTTCGCCGGTACGACCCTTGTCCTTACCGGTCAATACGACAACCTTGTCGCCTTTACGGATCTTCTGCATCGCTCCGCTCCTTACAGTACTTCTGGAGCCAGCGAGATGATCTTCATGTGGTTCTTGGCGCGAAGTTCGCGCGGAACCGGTCCGAAGATACGGGTGCCGATCGGCTCTTTCTTGTTGTCGATGAGGACTGCTGCGTTGGTATCGAAGCGGATGACGCTGCCATCCGGACGACGGATGTCCTTGGCGGTGCGAACGACAACCGCCTTCATCACGTCACCCTTCTTCACACGGCCGCGCGGGATAGCTTCCTTGATCGAAACGACGATCACGTCGCCGATCGAGGCATACTTGCGCTTCGAGCCGCCCAGCACCTTGATGCACATGACACGACGTGCGCCGGAATTATCCGCCACGTCGAGGTTTGTTTGCATCTGAATCATGTCAGGTCGCCTTCTTGTTGTTACCGGAATGGTTGGGCCAAACGACCCCCTACCCCGGCTTATGGACTAGTCTCTTGTCTGATTATGCCAGCTCTTGCGACCATCGGGTGGCGCCGCTGCCGGCCATCAATAAAGCAAAAGAACGCCCGTTCTCGAGCGTCCTGCTTCCAAGCTCGTGCTTCATACAGATATTTCGCCCAAGCGCAAGGGCCTGAGCGAAATTCTGTTACTTGGACTGGGCGGAAACCACCGTCCAGGTCTTGTCCTTGGAGATCGGCGCGCATTCCTCGATGGAAACGACGTCGCCGATTTTGTACTGATTGTTCTCGTCGTGAGCCTTGTACTTCTTGGAACGACGAACGGTCTTCTGAAGCAGCGGGTGAGCGAAACGACGCTCTACGCGGACCACTACCGTCTTCTCGTTCTTGTCGCTGACCACGACGCCCTGCAGAATGCGCTTCGGCATGTTATTTTTCCTTTAGGCCTTTGCTTCTGCCGCCTTCTGGCGGGCAATGGTTTTTATGCGCGCGATGTCCTTGCGGACTTCGTTGATGCGCGAGGACTTTTCAAGCTGGCCGGTCGCCTTCTGAAAGCGCAGGTTGAACTGCTCCTTCTTCAGCTTGGCAAGCTCGTCCTTGAGTTGGTCGGCGCTCAGGGCGCGAACATCTGCGGCTTTCATGAGCTTCTTCCTTACTCTGCAATGCGCTGAACGAAGCGCGTCTTGACCGAGAGCTTGGCGGCGCCGAGGCGCAGAGCCTCACGAGCGATTTCTTCGCTCACACCATCGATCTCGAACATCATGCGACCGGGCTTGACCTTGCATGCCCAGTATTCGACAGAGCCCTTGCCCTTACCCATGCGGACTTCGGTCGGCTTTGCGGTTACCGGAACATCCGGGAACACGCGGATCCATACACGGCCGGCACGCTTCATGTAGCGGGTGATCGCGCGGCGGGCCGCTTCGATCTCGCGAGCGTTGACGCGGTTGGGCTCCTGCGACTTCAGGCCGAATTCGCCGAACGCCAGATCAGAACCACCCTTGGCAACGCCCTTGATGCGGCCCTTGAATTGCTTGCGGTACTTCGTACGCTTTGGCTGCAACATTTTCTTATTCTCCGAACTTATCTGCCACGTACGCTATCAAGCGTTGTCGCGGCGACGGTCTCTATCGCGATCGCGGCTAGCCGGACCCTGGGCGTCGCCTTCAAGCGCGCGGCGTTCGGAGGCCATCGGATCGTGCTCAAGGATTTCGCCCTTGAAGATCCAGACCTTGATGCCGCAGATGCCGAAAGCGGTTTCTGCTTCAGCCGTACCGTAGTCGATGTCGGCGCGCAGCGTATGCAGCGGCACGCGGCCTTCGCGGTACCATTCCGTACGAGCGATTTCAGCACCGCCGAGACGGCCGGCGCAGGTGATCTTGATGCCTTCGGCGCCAAGACGCATCGCGGACTGAACGGCGCGCTTCATGGCGCGACGGAAAGCAACACGGCGCTCGAGCTGCTGAGCGATCGACTGGGCAACCAGCGTCGCGTCGATTTCCGGCTTACGGACTTCAACGATGTTGAGGTGCGTTTCGGAATTCGTCATGTCCGACAGCTTCTTGCGGAGCTTGTCGATGTCGGCGCCCTTCTTGCCGATGATCAGGCCCGGACGAGCCGAGTGGATCGTGACGCGGCACTTCTTGTGCGGACGCTCGATGACCACCTTGGAGATACCGGCCTGCTTCAGTTCGTTCATGACGAACTTGCGCATCTTCAGGTCTTCGTGGAGGAGCTGGCCATACTCGGCATTGTCCGCAAACCAGCGGCTATCCCAGGTACGGTTGATGCCAAGACGGAAACCGATCGGATTGATTTTCTGACCCATTATGCGGCCTCCCCTTGAGCTTCCACTTCGCGAACGACGATCGTCAGGTGGGCGAACGGACGCTCGATGCGAGACGCGCGGCCACGGCCACGAGCGTGGAAACGCTTCATGACGATCGACTTGCCGACGTAGGCTTCGGCCACGACCAGCGAGTCAACGTCGAGATCATGGTTGTTCTCGGCGTTGGCGATTGCAGATTCGAGCGTCTTCTTGACGGCGCCTGCGATGCGCTTGCGGGAGAATTCCAGCTCTGCGAGCGCGCGATCAACCTTCTTGCCGCGGATCGAAGCCGCGACCAGGTTGAGCTTCTGCGGGCTGACGCGGAGCGTGCGCGCAACTGCCTGCGCCTCATTGTCCTTCAGCCGGCGTTCGGTTTTTGCCTTGCCCATTGTTACTTCCTCTTCGCCTTCTTGTCCGCACCGTGACCATAATAGGTACGGGTCGGGGCGAACTCGCCGAACTTGTGCCCGACCATGTCTTCATTGACGCTGACCGGAATATGCTTGCTGCCGTTGTAAACACCAAAGGTGAGACCAACGAACTGCGGCATGATGGTGGAGCGACGGCTCCACATCTTGATTACTTCGCTGCGTCCGCCTTCGCGCACCTTCTCAGCTTTCTTGAGAAGATAGCCGTCAACAAACGGACCTTTCCATACTGAACGAGCCACTTGAGACTTCCTCTCTTACTTCTTGCGCTGATGGCGCGAGCGCATGATCATCTTGTCGGTCGACTTGTTCGACCGCGTACGCTTGCCCTTGGTCGGCTTGCCCCACGGGGTCACCGGATGGCGACCACCGGAGGTGCGGCCTTCACCACCGCCGTGCGGGTGGTCGACCGGGTTCATGACGACGCCGCGGTTATGCGGCTTCTTGCCACGCCAACGCGAACGACCGGCCTTGCCATCGTTGATGTTGCCGTGATCCGGGTTGGAAACGGCACCGATCGTTGCAAGGCAGGTGCCGTGCACGAGGCGCTGTTCGCCGGAGTTCAGGCGAAGGATCGCCATGCCCTGGTCACGACCGACGAGCTGGGCGTAGGAACCGGCGGAGCGAGCGATCTGACCGCCCTTGCCCGGCTTCATTTCCACATTGTGGATGATGGAGCCGACCGGGATGAACTGAAGCGGCATGGTGTTGCCCGGCTTCACGTCCACGGCCTTTTCCGAAGCGATGACCTTGTCGCCGGAAGCGAGACGCTGCGGAGCGAGGATGTAGGCCAGTTCGCCGTCCGTGTACTTCACCAGGGCGATGTAAGCGGTACGGTTCGGATCGTATTCGATGCGCTCGACGGTTGCCTCGACGTCGAACTTGCGACGCTTGAAGTCAACCAGGCGGTAGCTGCGCTTGTGACCGCCACCCTGGAAACGCACGGTGATGCGGCCGGTGTTGTTGCGGCCACCCTTGGAGGTCAGGCCTTCCGTCAGCGTCTTGACCGGCTTGCCCTTGTAGAGCGAGGAGCGATCGACGATGACCAGCTGACGCTGGCTCGGGGTCGTCGGATTGAATGTTTTCAATGCCATTTTCTTATTCCTCAGAGACCGGTGGAGACGTCGATCGACTGGCCTTCGGCGAGCGTCACAACAGCCTTCTTCACGTCCTTCTGCTTGCCGACGAGACCCTTGAACCGCTTGGTCTTGCCGAGGCGCAGCAGAGTGTTGACGGCCGTAACCTTGACGCCGAAGAGCGCTTCGACGGCAGCCTTGATTTCAGGCTTCGTCGCGTTCTTGGCAACGTTGAAAACAACCTGGTTATTGTCCGAAAGCAGCGTGGACTTTTCGGTGATCGCAGGAGAAACGATCACATCATAATGGCGAAGATCCGTCACTTGAAACGCTCCTCTAGAGCTTCAACTGCAGCCTTGGACAGCACGAGCTTGCCGCGGCGCAGGATGTCGTAAACGTTGATGCCCTGAACCGGCAGAACATCGATATTCGGGATGTTCTTGGCTGCGAGCTTGAAGTTGCTGTCGAGTTCAGCGCCGCCGATGAACAGAGCGTTCGTCAGGCCGAGCGTTTCGAAAGCGCCAGCGAGTGCCTTGGTCTTGGCTTCGGTTGCGACGAGATTGTCGATGACGATCACGTCTTCAGCCTTGAACTTGGCCGACAGAGCATGACGCAGGCCGAGGGCGCGAACCTTCTTCGGCAGATCATGTTCATGGCTGCGGGCGACAGGGCCGTGAGCCTTACCACCGCCGCGGAACTGCGGAGCGCGAGCCGAATGGTGACGAGCGCGGCCCGTACCCTTCTGCTTGTACATCTTGGCGCCGGTGCGCGCCACGTCGGCGCGGCCCTTGGCCTGATGCGTGCCCTGCTGCTTCTTGGCAAGCTGCCAGCGAATGACGCGGGCGAGAATGTCCTCGCGCGGCTCGAGGCCGAAAATCGCGTCAGAAAGGGAAACCTTCCCAGCGTCTTTGCCCTCAAGGGTCTTGACGTTCAATTCCATTGGTTTGGCTCCCTTACTTCGCTGCCGACTTGACGGCGTCGCGCACGATGATCCAGGCGCCCTTGGAGCCGGGAACCGCACCCTTGACGAGGATCAGACCGCGATCTTCATCGGTCGACACCACTTCGAGGTTCTGCGTCGTTACGCGCGTCTGGCCCATGTGACCAGCCATCTTCTTGTTCTTGAACACCTTGCCGGGGTCCTGGCGCGAACCGGTCGAACCGTGCGAACGGTGCGAAACGGAAACGCCGTGCGTGGCGCGCAGACCGCCGAAGCCGTGACGCTTGATAGCGCCGGCAAAGCCCTTACCGATCGTCGTGCCGGTCACGTCGACGAGCTGGCCCGCCGTGAAGTGAGCGGCCTTGAGCTCGGTGCCGACTTCAAGCAGGTTGTCGTCCGTGACGCGGAATTCGACGAGCTTGGCCTTCGGCTCAACGCTTGCAACGGCGAAATGACCGCGCAGGGCCTTCGTCGTGTTCTTGACTTTCGCCTGGCCGGCACCGAGCTGTACTGCGGTGTAGCCATTCTTTTCAACTGTGCGCTGGGCCACGACCTGGCAGCCATCCAAACGCAATACGGTTACCGGGACATGCTCGCCGGCGTCGTTATAGACGCGGGTCATTCCCACCTTCTGTGCAATCACACCTGAACGCATCGGTTCAATCCTTCTCACTCAGCTCGAGAACCAGGTCTCAGAGCTTGATCTCAACATCGACACCGGCGGCGAGATCGAGCTTCATCAGCGCGTCTACCGTCTGCGGGGTCGGGTCAACGATGTCGAGGAGGCGCTTGTGCGTGCGCATCTCGAACTGCTCGCGGCTCTTCTTGTCGATGTGCGGGGACCGGTTAACCGTGAACTTCTCGATACGGGTCGGAAGCGGAACGGGGCCCCGGACGCTAGCACCGGTGCGCTTCGCCGTCGACACGATCTCGCGCGTGGAAGCATCGAGAATCCGGTGATCGAACGCCTTCAGGCGAATGCGGATATTTTGGCCGTTCATTCGACGTTATCCTTGTGTTTTGTTATCTCGCGTGCCTTTCAAAAAAAGGGCACGGATTGTTCTTTTTCCTAAGGCGGACCACCGGTTTCAAAGATCGAGAGGGACGCCGGCTACGGCATCCCCATCCACTCTGTCAGACCTTCCGGTCCACCTTATTGTTAATTTCATCAGCTGCTTCGTAATCCGAAGCAGAGTGCAAATCGCGCTCGCGCGCCATTTGCAACATTTCCATGTCATAAGCAAGCGGCAACAGCCGCTTGCTTCATATTATTGTCATCGAATCGGCCAAGCGGATGGAATGGCCGCCTTCGAATTACTCGACGATGGAAGCGACGATGCCTGCGCCGACGGTACGGCCGCCTTCGCGGATAGCGAAGCGAAGCTTCTCTTCCATCGCGATCGGAACGATCAGCTCAACCGCAACCGTGACGTTGTCGCCCGGCATAACCATTTCCGTGCCTTCCGGAAGCGTCACGATGCCAGTCACGTCCGTCGTGCGGAAGTAGAACTGCGGACGGTAGTTCGTGAAGAACGGCGTATGACGGCCGCCTTCTTCCTTCGTCAGGATGTAGGCTTCGGCCATGAACTTCTTGTGCGGCTTCACAGAACCCGGCTTGCAAAGAATCTGGCCACGCTCGACGCCGTCACGGTTAACACCGCGGATCAGCGCGCCGATGTTGTCGCCGGCCTGGCCCTGATCGAGCAGCTTGCGGAACATTTCAACGCCGGTAACCGTCGTCTTCGACGTCGGACGAATGCCGACGATCTCGACTTCTTCGCCAACCTTGATGATACCGCGCTCGACGCGGCCCGTCACAACCGTACCACGGCCAGAGATCGAGAACACGTCTTCGATCGGCATCAGGAACGGCTGGTCGATCGGACGCTCGGGCGTCGGGATGTAGGCGTCAACCTGAGCCATCAGCTCGCGGATCGCGTCTTCGCCGATCTTCTTGTCCGAATCTTCAAGTGCAGCAAGCGCCGAACCCTTGACAACCGGAATGTCGTCGCCCGGGAAGTCGTAGGACGACAGAAGTTCGCGAACTTCAAGCTCGACCAGCTCCAGAAGCTCGGCGTCGTCAACCTGGTCCACCTTGTTCAGGAACACCACGATCGCCGGAACGCCGACCTGGCGGGCAAGCAGGATGTGCTCGCGCGTCTGCGGCATCGGGCCGTCGGCTGCCGAGCAAACCAGGATCGCGCCGTCCATCTGTGCCGCACCCGTGATCATGTTCTTCACATAGTCAGCGTGGCCGGGGCAGTCGACGTGCGCATAGTGACGAGCCGGAGTCTCGTATTCAACGTGCGCCGTCGAGATCGTGATGCCGCGGGCCTTTTCTTCCGGCGCAGCGTCAATCTGGTCGTACGCCTTGAACTCGCCGAAGAACTTCGTGATCGCTGCCGTCAAAGACGTCTTGCCGTGGTCAACGTGCCCGATCGTGCCGATGTTAACGTGCGGCTTATTGCGCTCAAACTTACTCTTTGCCATTTTCGGCTCTCCGTTTTCCTGTCCCCGAAGGGATCAATTCTTGTTATCGGTCAATTGGTATTCCGGTCACTTCTGACCGGAATACTTTGCCTGGATTTCCTGTGCGACGTTCGACGGAACCGGCGCGTAATGATCGAAGGTCATCGTGTACTGCGCACGGCCCTGAGACATCGAACGCAGGTTGTCGACGTACTTGAACATGTTGGCCAGCGGGACGTTCGCGTTGATGACAACGGCGATACCGCGGCTTTCCTGGCCCTGGATCTGGCCACGACGCGAGTTCAGGTCGCCGATGACGTCGCCGACATAATCTTCCGGCGTGACGACTTCGACCTTCATCATCGGCTCGAGGAGCTGGGCACCGGCTTCGCGGGCTGCTTCACGGAAGCAGGCACGAGAAGCGATTTCGAAGGCCAGGACCGACGAGTCGACGTCGTGGAAGGCGCCGTCGATGAGCGTCGCCTTGACGCCGAGCATCGGGAAGCCAGCCAGCGGACCCGAAGACAGAACGCTTTCGATGCCCTTCTGAACGCCCGGGATGTATTCCTTCGGAACGGAACCGCCGACGATCTTGGACTCGAACTTGAAGTCGTCGCCGTCCGGGTTCGGTTCGAACACGATCTTGACGCGAGCGAACTGACCGGTACCACCCGACTGCTTCTTGTGGGTGTAGTCCTTTTCCGTCTGACGCGTGATGGTTTCGCGGTAAGCAACCTGCGGCGCGCCGACGGTAGCTTCAACCTTGAATTCACGACGCATGCGGTCGACGATGATGTCGAGGTGAAGCTCACCCATGCCGGCGATGATCGTCTGGCCCGATTCCTGGTCCGTCTTCACGCGGAAGGACGGATCTTCTGCAGCCAGGCGGTTGAGCGCGAGGCCCATCTTTTCCTGGTCGCCCTTGGTCTTCGGCTCGATCGCGATCTGGATGACCGGCTCGGGGAATTCCATGCGCTCGAGGATAACCGGCTTCAGCGGATCGCAGAGCGTATCGCCGGTGGTGGTTTCCTTGAGACCGGCCAGAGCAACGATGTCGCCCGCGAAGGCTTCTTCGATGTCTTCACGCGAGTTCGAGTGCATCTGCAGCATACGGCCGACGCGCTCGCGCTTGTCCTTGACCGTGTTCATGACAGACGCGCCCTTTTCGAGCTTGCCGGAATAGATGCGGGCGAAGGTCAGCGAACCGACGAAGGGGTCGTTCATGATCTTGAATGCCAGCATGGACAACGGCTCGCTGTCGTCGGCATGGCGTTCGATTTCGGCGTCGGTCTTGAAATCGATGCCCTTGATCGCCGGAATGTCGAGCGGCGACGGCAGGTAATCGACAACGGCGTCGAGCAACGGCTGAACACCTTTGTTCTTGAAGGCGGTGCCGCAGAACATCGGATGGAACTTCACGTCGATCGTGCCGCGACGGACGAGTGCTCGGATCTGATCGTTATCGGGCAGGTTGCCTTCGAGATAGGCTTCGGTCGCGGCTTCGTCGATCTCGACAACGGTCTCGATCAGCTTTTCGCGGTATTCCGCAGCCTTGGCCTTCATGTCTTCCGGAATTTCGACGACGTCCCACTGGGCGCCAAGCGATTCGTCGCGCCAGATGAGAGCATTCATCTCGATCAGGTCGATGACGCCCTTGAAGTCGGACTCAGCACCGATCGGCAGCTGCATGACGACAGCGGTGGCGCCGAGGCGGGTCTTGATCATCTCGACCGAGCGATAGAAATCGGCGCCGGTCTTGTCCATCTTGTTGCAGAAGATCATGCGCGGAACATGATACTTCTCAGCCTGGCGCCATACGGTTTCCGTCTGCGGCTCAACGCCGGCATTGGCGTCGAGCAGCGCGATCGCACCGTCGAGAACGCGCAGCGAACGCTCGACTTCGATGGTGAAGTCGACGTGGCCGGGGGTGTCGATGATGTTGAAGCGGCGGGTCTTGCCGTCGCGGCCCTTCCAGAAGGTGGTCGTAGCGGCGGAGGTGATCGTGATGCCACGCTCCTGCTCCTGCTCCATCCAGTCCATGGTGGCTGCGCCGTCGTGCACTTCGCCGATCTTGTGCGACTTGCCGGTGTAGTAAAGAATACGCTCGGTGGTCGTGGTCTTGCCGGCGTCGATATGCGCCATGATACCGAAATTGCGGTAGTCTTCGATTTTATATTCGCGAGCCATAATGGACTGCCTTTCCGAAACCGTTCGGGATTACCAGCGATAATGCGAGAACGCACGGTTGGCATCAGCCATCTTGTGCGTGTCTTCGCGCTTCTTGACGGCGGCGCCGCGGTTGTTGGAGGCATCGAGAAGTTCGCCGCTGAGGCGATCGACCATCGTCGTTTCGTTACGCTTGCGAGCAGCAGCGATCAGCCAGCGAATGGCAAGAGCCTGACGACGCTCCGGGCGAACATCGACCGGAACCTGGTACGTGGCACCACCAACGCGACGCGAACGAACTTCAACGTGCGGAGCGATGTTATCCAAAGCCTGATGGAACACGCCGAGCGGCTCCTGCTTTGCCTTGCCCTGCACGGCGTCGAATGCGCCGTATACGATGCTTTCAGCTACGGACTTCTTGCCGTCGAGCATGATGGCATTCATGAACTTGGTGACGACCAGATCGCCGAACTTCGGGTCCGGGTTGATCTCGCGCTTTTCTGCTCTGTGACGTCTGGACATATACTTCTCGTCTCTCAACTGTTAGCGGCGCTTTACCACGCGGAGAACCTCGCGCAGCGCCGGATTATCTAAAACCGAATTACTTCGGACGCTTCGCGCCGTACTTGGAGCGGCGCTGCTTGCGGTTCTTGACACCCTGGGTATCGAGAACGCCGCGGATGATGTGGTAACGGACACCCGGAAGGTCCTTGACGCGGCCGCCACGGATCATGACGACAGAGTGTTCCTGAAGGTTGTGACCTTCACCGGGAATATAACCAATGACTTCGAAGCCGTTGGTGAGGCGGATCTTTGCGACCTTACGCAGAGCCGAGTTCGGCTTCTTCGGCGTCGTCGTGTAGACGCGGGTGCAAACGCCGCGCTTCTGCGGGTTCTCCTGGAGAGCGGGAACCTTGTTACGCTTTACCTGCGCCTGGCGAGGCTTGCGGATCAGCTGGTTTACGGTAGGCATTCAACCATCCCTTGTAAATCTATCTCGACACCCTTGCGGGCTTGACTCTCGCCGTCACCGGCAACGACACACGATCGTCTCAATGCGCAAAACGTGGCCCGATCCGCTTTCGCAGATGGACCACAAAAAGCAGAGGACGCTGTTATGGCGTCTTGCGTGCAGCATTCGTGTCTTCAACGTGCGTTTAGAACCTTGTTTGAGGTGAACTCCAGAGCGCGTCGCTCCGAACAGCCATGCCTCACATGGGTCCCGATGGGCGCGGTACTACTGGTTTCCCGCCGTTTCGTCAAGGCGGTTAAGAAATTATCTTTGTCATAAAGCCCGAAAAGGCCGTGCAAACCAGTCATTTGCGGCACTGGATACGGAAATGGCGCCTCTTCGGCAAGATGGACTTTGGTATTTCGGCAAAATCCCTATAAGGAATCACGGACGGACATTTCCATCCGGCAAACCCGAGCGGCCAAATGGAATCGCCGGGTCGATTCGACACTCCCGAAGGAAGACTCATGATTACTGCGCCAGACAACGACAATAATTCCGATGGCCCCATGGTCTTCATCATCATCGGCAAGGGATACGAGTCCGATGGCGGCGAAGGCGTGGACCTGCATGTCATGCTGAAGGCACCGGATGACGATACCGCCGTGCGCGAGGCACTGAACGCGCTCGCCGAAGAAGGTTTCATCGAGGCCGACCTCGACCAGATCGGGCTGCTCACGGATATACCGGACGAAGAACCCCATGCGTCGGCCTATCAGGGCGCCCTCGAAGGCGAAGTCGCGATCATTCGCTTCCGCTGACGGAACCGCCTCGCCGGCGGCGACCCGCCCTCCCCCAATTCGATTTCTTCATAGCACAAAAAGAAACCGCCCGGATCGCTCCGGGCGGTTTTGATTTTCCGCTTTCCGCGCAGCTTACTCGGCCGGCGTGTTCTCGCTGGCGAGATCCTGCAGCATCGGCGTTGCGACGCTGGCGCCCGTGCCCTTGCGACGCTCTTCGAGGATGAGCTCGTCGCGGGCCGTAGCGATACGGCGGATCTGCGTCATGGTGCCGCCGGTACCGGCCGGGATGAGGCGACCGACGATGACGTTTTCCTTCAGGCCCTGCAGACCGTCGGTCTTGCCGGCGATTGCAGCTTCGGTCAGCACCTTCGTCGTTTCCTGGAAGGATGCGGCCGAGATGAAGGACGGCGTCTGCAGCGATGCCTTGGTGATGCCGAGCAGAACCGGATCGCCATAAGCAGGCTTCTTGCCTTCCTCAACCAGACGGTCATTGGCATCGTCCAGCTCGATACGGTCGACATTGTCGCCGACGATGTACTGGCTGTCGCCCGCATCGGTGATTTCCACCTTCTGCAGCATCTGACGGACAATCACTTCGATGTGCTTGTCGTTGATGACAACGCCCTGCAAGCGGTAGACTTCCTGGATTTCGTTGACCAGGTAGGAAGCCAGAGCCTCCACGCCCTTGATCGCCAGGATGTCGTGCGGAGCCGGATTACCGTCGAGGATGTAGTCACCCTTTTCGATATAGTCGCCTTCCTGAAGATGGAAGGGCTTGCCCTTCGGGATCAGGTATTCGACAGGCTCGACACCGTCTTCCGCCGGCTCGATGATGACGCGACGCTTGTTCTTGTAGTCGCGGCCGAGGCGGATCGTACCATCGATCTCAGCGATGATGGCATGGTCCTTCGGACGACGGGCTTCGAACAGTTCGGCAACGCGCGGCAGACCACCGGTGATGTCCTTGGTCTTGGCGCTTTCCAGCGGCGAACGGGCGAGAACGTCACCCTGCGACACCTTCGTGCCCGGCTCGACCGACAGGATCGCGTCGACCGAGAGCAGGAAGCGGGCTTCGCCGCCACGCGACAGCTTGGCGACATTGCCGCTGGCGTCCTTGATGACGATCGCCGGCTTCAGATCGGAGCCGCGCGGCGTCGAGCGCCAGTCGATAACCTGACGCTTGGTGATGCCGGTGGATTCGTCGGTCGCTTCGAGAACGGAGAGACCGTCGACCACGTCTTCGAAGTGAACCGTACCAGCCACTTCCGTCATCATCGGACGGGTATAGGGGTCCCACTCTGCCAGACGCTGACCGCGCTTCACCTTGTCGCCGTCGTCGACATACAGCTTCGAGCCGTAAGCGACGCGCTGCGAGGAGCGTTCGACACCGCGTTCGTCCAGGATCTGGACCGTCATGTTGCGGCCCATGGCAACCAGGTTGCCATCGGAGTTGCGCAGCATGTTGCGGTTCTTGATCTGAACCGTGCCTTCGTACGAAGCTTCCAGGAACGACTGGTCGACCACGGTTGCCGTGCCGCCCAGGTGGAAGGTACGCATGGTCAGCTGCGTGCCCGGCTCACCGATCGACTGCGCGGCGATGACGCCGACAGCTTCGCCGATGTTGACGGGCGTACCGCGAGCAAGGTCACGGCCGTAGCAGACCGAGCACACGCCCGTCTGGATTTCGCAGGTCAGCGCCGAACGGATACGGATCGACTGGATACCGGCCTTCTCGATCTCGATGACATCGGGCTCAAGGATCATCTTGCCGGCATCGACGATGCGTTCACCCGTAACCGGATGATCGATGTCGTCCAGGGCCGTACGGCCGAGGATGCGGGCGCCGAGCGAGGCGACGACCTGACCGGCATCGACGATGGCGGTCATGGTGAGGCCGTTTTCGGTACCGCAATCGACGTGCGTGACGATGCAATCCTGCGCGACGTCGACGAGACGGCGGGTCAGGTAGCCCGAGTTCGCGGTCTTCAAGGCGGTGTCGGCCAGACCCTTACGGGCACCGTGGGTCGAGTTGAAGTACTCGTTAACGGTGAGGCCTTCCTTGAAGTTCGAGATGATCGGCGTCTCGATGATTTCGCCCGACGGCTTGGCCATGAGGCCACGCATGCCGCCCAGCTGGCGCATCTGGTTCGGAGAACCACGGGCGCCAGAGTGGCTCATCATGTAGATCGAGTTCATCGGCTTCTGGCGACCGGTCTTCTCGTCGAATTCGACGGCCTTGATGCGGGCCATCATTTCTTCGGCGACCTTTTCCGTGGCCTTGCCCCAGGCGTCGACGACCTTGTTGTACTTCTCACCCTGGGTGATCAGGCCGTCGTTATACTGCTGCTCGTATTCCTTCACGAGCGCTTCGGTATCGCCGACGATCTTAACCTTCGTGTCCGGGATGACCATGTCGTCCTTGCCGAACGAAATGCCGGCGCGGCAGGCATGGGCGAAGCCGAGCTGCATGATGCGGTCGCAGAAAATGACCGTGTCCTTCTGGCCGCAATGACGGTAGACCGTGTCGATCATCTTGGAGATGTTCTTCTTGGTCATTTCCTGGTTGCAGATGTCGAAGGTCACCTTGCCGTGCTTCGGCAGCAATTCGCCGATCAGCAGGCGGCCCGGCGTCGTTTCGTAGATCTTCGAATAGGGCTTGCCCTCTTCGTCGACCGACTTGAAGCGGCCGCGGATCTTCGAATGCAGCGTCACGACCTTGTTTTCAAGCGCGTGATGAAGCTCGCCGAGATCGGAGAAGGCCATGCCTTCGCCCGGCTCGTTCTGGTTCAGGATCGACAGGTAGTACAGGCCGAGAACCATGTCCTGCGAGGGAACGATGATCGGCGCGCCGTTTGCCGGGTGCAGGATGTTGTTGGTCGACATCATCAGCACGCGGGCTTCAAGCTGGGCTTCCAGCGAGAGCGGTACGTGAACAGCCATCTGGTCGCCGTCGAAGTCGGCGTTGAAGGCCGTGCAGACGAGCGGATGCAGCTGGATTGCCTTGCCTTCGACCAGCGTGGGTTCGAAGGCCTGGATGCCCAGGCGGTGCAGCGTCGGTGCCCGGTTCAGCAGAACCGGATGCTCGCGGATGACCTCGTCGAGGATATCCCAGACTTCCGGCTTTTCCTTTTCGACCAGCTTCTTGGCCTGCTTGACGGTCGAGGAGTAACCCTTGGCGTCGAGGCGGGCGTAGATGAACGGCTTGAACAGCTCGAGCGCCATCTTCTTCGGCAGGCCGCACTGGTGCAGCTTGAGTTCCGGACCTGTCACGATGACCGAACGGCCGGAATAGTCGACGCGCTTGCCGAGCAGGTTCTGACGGAAGCGGCCCTGCTTGCCCTTGAGCATGTCGGACAGCGACTTCAGCGGACGCTTGTTGGCGCCGGTGATGACGCGGCCGCGGCGGCCGTTGTCGAACAGCGCATCGACAGATTCCTGCAGCATGCGCTTTTCGTTGCGGATGATGATGCCCGGAGCGCGCAGTTCGATGAGGCGCTTCAGGCGGTTGTTACGGTTGATGACGCGGCGATAGAGATCGTTCAGATCCGACGTCGCGAAACGGCCGCCATCGAGCGGAACCAGCGGGCGCAGGTCCGGCGGGATGACCGGGACGACCTTCATGATCATCCATTCCGGACGGTTGCCGGATTCCATGAAGTTCTCGACGATCTTCAGGCGCTTCATCAGCTTCTTCTGCTTGAGATCCGACGTCGTGTCGGCAAGCTCGGAACGCAGATCGCCTGCGATCTTCTCGAGATTCATGCTGGCCAGCATCTCGTAGATCGCTTCAGCGCCGATCATGGCGGTGAACTGGTCTTCGCCATATTCGTCGACGGCGAGCATGTACTCTTCTTCCGAGAGGAGCTGGTGCTCCTTGAGGGCGGTGAGGCCCGGCTCGGTGACGATGTAGTTTTCGAAGTAGAGAACGCGCTCCACATCCTTCAGCGTCATGTCGAGCAGCGTCGAAATACGCGACGGCAGCGACTTCAGGAACCAGATGTGGGCAACGGGAGCGGCGAGCTCGATATGGCCCATGCGTTCACGGCGAACGCGCGACAGCGTGACTTCGACGCCGCACTTTTCGCAGATGATGCCCTTGTACTTCATGCGCTTGTACTTGCCGCACAGGCACTCGTAGTCCTTGATCGGTCCGAAGATTCGCGCGCAGAAAAGACCATCGCGTTCCGGCTTGAACGTGCGATAGTTGATCGTTTCCGGCTTCTTGATCTCGCCATAAGACCAGGAAAGAATCTTCTCCGGCGACGCAATCGAAATCCGGATGGAATCGAAATTCTGCGCAGGCACCTGCGGATTGAAAAGATTCATGACCTCTTGGTTCATGCCTATCTCCTTTAGGGGCGAAACGCCCTCGAATTGCAATCAGGGCCGGTAAATCCCGGGAACCGGCCTGACGCCTTAAAACCGCCTTGCGGCGCCATGCATCCGGAAGGACGCCGACGGCGCTGCAATATTCCAAAAGATGCGCGCTGACCGGCAGCGCGCATCCGACAGGCTATTACTCGGCTGCGTCCGGAAGCTGGCTCGTCGTCTGCAGATCGTCGACCTTGGAATTCTCCAGCTCGACGCTGAGACCCAGCGAGCGCATTTCCTTGACGAGAACGTTGAAGCTTTCCGGAATGCCCGCTTCGAAGGTGTCGTCGCCACGAACGATGGCTTCGTAGACCTTGGTACGGCCGGCCACGTCGTCGGACTTGACCGTGAGCATTTCCTGCAGCGTGTAGGCTGCACCGTAAGCTTCGAGCGCCCAGACTTCCATTTCGCCGAAGCGCTGTCCGCCGAACTGCGCCTTACCGCCCAGCGGCTGCTGGGTGACGAGCGAGTACGGACCGATCGAACGGGCGTGGATCTTGTCATCGACAAGGTGGTTCAGCTTCAGCATGTAGATGTAGCCAACCGTGACCTGGCGGTCGAACTGCTCGCCGGTACGACCGTCGTACAGCGTCGACTGACCGGTCTGCTTGAGACCTGCCATTGCCAGCATGTGGTTGACATCCGCCTCGCCGGCGCCGTCGAAGACCGGGGTCGCGATGGACACGCCACGCTTCCACTGATCGGCCAGACGCAGCACCGATGCATCGTCATACTCGTGAACGTCGTCGCTCTTCGGGCCATCGCCGACGACCAGATCGATCGTCTTGCGCAGCGGCTCGATGTTGCCGCTTGCCTTGTAGGCTTCGATCAGTTCGCCGATCTGACGACCCATGCCGGCGCAAGCCCAGCCCAGATGCGTTTCGAGAATCTGACCGACGTTCATGCGCGAGGGCACGCCGAGCGGGTTCAGCACGATATCGACATGCGTACCGTCTTCCAGGAACGGCATGTCTTCTACCGGAACAATGCGCGAGACTACGCCCTTGTTCCCGTGACGGCCTGCCATCTTGTCGCCCGGCTGGATCTTGCGCTTCACAGCGACGAAGACCTTGACCATCTTCATGACGCCCGGAGGCATTTCGTCGCCGCGCTGGACCTTCTCGACCTTGTCCATGAAGCGCTGTTCGAGGCGCGACTTGGATTCGTCGTACTGGCCACGCAGGGCTTCGAGCTCGCTCTGGACCTTCTCGTCCTCGACGGCGAACATCCACCACTGCGAACGCGGATACTCCGAAACGACGGCGTTCGACAGTTCCGTGCCCTTCTTGAAGCCCTTCGGACCAGCAAGAGCAACCTGACCGCGCAGCATCTCGACCAGACGGCCGTAGACGTTACGGTCTAGGATCGCCTGCTCGTCGTCACGGTCCTTGGCAAGGCGTTCGATCTCTTCGCGCTCGATCGCCATTGCACGCTCGTCCTTTTCGACGCCGTGACGGTTGAAGACGCGAACTTCGACGACCGTACCGTAGGTGCCGGGCGGCATGCGCATGGAGGTATCGCGAACGTCGGATGCCTTTTCACCGAAGATGGCGCGCAGAAGCTTTTCTTCCGGCGTCATCGGGCTTTCGCCCTTCGGCGTGATCTTGCCGACGAGGATATCGCCCGGTTGAACTTCGGCGCCGATGTAAACGATGCCGGCTTCGTCCAGGTTCTTAAGCGCTTCTTCCGAAACGTTCGGAATGTCGCGGGTGATTTCTTCCGGACCGAGCTTGGTGTCGCGCGCCATCACTTCGAATTCTTCGATGTGGATGGAGGTGAACACGTCGTCGGCAACGATACGCTCGGAGAGCAGGATCGAGTCTTCGTAGTTGTAGCCGTTCCACGGCATGAACGCGACGAGCACGTTGCGACCGAGAGCCAGATCGCCGAGGTCGGTCGACGGACCGTCCGCCAGGATGTCGCCCTTGTTGACCACGTCACCGACGGTGACCAGCGGACGCTGGTTGACGCAGGTGTTCTGGTTCGAACGCTGGAACTTCATCAGGCGGTAGATATCGACGCCGGACTTCGACGGATCGAGGTCTTCGGTGGCGCGGATAACGATACGCGTCGCGTCGACCTGGTCGACCACGCCGCCGCGGCGGGCGCCGATGGCAGCGCCGGAGTCACGCGCGACGACCGGCTCCATGCCGGTGCCGACGAACGGGGCTTCGGCGCGCAGAAGCGGCACGGCCTGACGCTGCATGTTCGAGCCCATGAGAGCGCGGTTGGCGTCGTCGTTTTCCAGGAACGGGATCAGAGCGGCAGCGACCGAAACCAGCTGCTTCGGCGAGACGTCCATCAGGTTGATGTTGTCGCGCGGAGCGAGCATGACTTCGCCGGCATGACGGCAGACGACGAATTCCTCGATGAAGGAGCCGTCGGCGTCGAGCTCGGCATTGGCCTGGGCAACGTAGTACTTCGCCTCTTCCATGGCGGAGAGGTAAAGCACGTCGTTGGTCACCTTACCGTCGATGATGCGGCGATAAGGGCTTTCGATGAAGCCGTATTTGTTGACGCGGGCGAAGGTCGCCAGCGAATTGATGAGGCCGATGTTCGGACCTTCCGGCGTTTCGATCGGGCAAATACGACCGTAGTGCGTCGGATGAACGTCGCGGACTTCGAAGCCGGCGCGCTCGCGGGTCAGACCACCCGGGCCGAGAGCCGAAAGACGGCGCTTGTGGGTGATTTCCGAAAGCGGGTTCACCTGGTCCATGAACTGCGACAGCTGCGAGGAGCCGAAGAATTCGCGGACGGCGGCGGCGGCCGGCTTGGCGTTGATCAGATCCTGCGGCATGACCGTGTCGATTTCGATCGAGGACATGCGTTCCTTGATCGCACGCTCCATGCGCAGCAGACCCAGACGATACTGGTTTTCCATCAGCTCGCCGACCGAACGGACGCGGCGGTTGCCGAGGTTGTCGATGTCGTCGATCTCGCCCTTGCCGTCGCGCAGTTCGACAAGCATCTTGACCACGGCCAGGATGTCGTCCTTGCGCAGGATGCGGACGGTGTCTTCAACGTCGAGATCGAGGCGCATGTTCATCTTCACGCGGCCGACGGCGGAGAGATCGTAACGCTCCGCATCGAAGAACAGCGAGTTGAACATGGCTTCGGCCGATTCCATGGTCGGCGGCTCGCCCGGACGCATGACGCGGTAGATGTCGAACAGAGCGTCCTGACGGTTCTCGTTCTTGTCCGCAGACAGGGTGTTGCGGATATAGGCGCCGACGTTGATGTGGTCGATGCCGAGAACCGGGATCTCTTCGAAGCCGGCGTTCATGATGACAGGCAGGGTCTTCTCGTCGATTTCGTCGCCGGCTTCGAGATAGATCTCACCGGTCTGGAAATTGACGATGTCTTCCGCGAGGAAGAGGCCGTAAAGCTCTTCGTCCGTCGCCTTCAGGGCCTTGAGGCCCTTTTCCTGCAGCTGACGCAGCAGGCGCGGGGTAAGCTTCTTGCCGCCTTCGACAACGACTTCGCCGGTGTCGGCGTCGATCATGTCGGTAACGGTCTTGGCGCCCTTCAGCGTCTCCGGCTTGAAGGGAATGCGCCAGCCATCGCCGTCGCGCTGGTAGAGCGACTTCGTATAGAAGGTCGACAGGATTTCTTCGCCGTCCATGCCGAGCGCCATCAGCAGCGACGTCACCGGAATCTTGCGGCGGCGGTCGATACGGGCGTAGACGATGTCCTTGGCGTCGAACTCGATATCGAGCCAGGAGCCGCGATACGGAATGACGCGGGCAGCAAAGAGCAGCTTGCCGGAAGAATGGCTCTTGCCCTTGTCGTGATCGAAGAAGACGCCCGGCGAACGGTGCATCTGGGATACGATCACGCGTTCGGTGCCGTTCACGATGAACGTACCGTTGTTCGTCATGAGCGGCATGTCGCCCATGTAAACGCTCTGTTCCTTGATGTCCTTGATGGACTTCGCGCCCGTATCCTCGTCGATATCGAACACGATCAGACGCAACGTCACCTTCAGCGGCGCGGCATAGGTCAGGTCGCGCTGGCGGCACTCGTCGACGTCGAACTTCGGCGGTTCGAATTCATAGGATACGAACTCCAGCATGGAAGCGCCGGAAAAGTCGGTGATCGGGAAAACCGACTTGAAGACAGCCTGAAGACCTTCGTCAGGGCGGCCGCCCTTCGGTTCTTCGACCATGAGAAACTGATCGTAGGACGCCTTTTGAACCTCGATGAGGTTCGGCATCTCTGCGACTTCGGGAATCTTACCAAAAAACTTGCGTACGCGCCTGCGACCATTGAACGAAAGGGTCTGAGCCATCGTCGCTCCTTTAAAATCCTGCACCCGGGCCTGCAACGGATGGGAAACGCTGGCCAGGCGGCCCCATCAATCAATGAGTAGTTCAATCTCGTCTATCTAACCGAAAACCGCTCGGCCGGATTGCGTCGCGGTTCGGTTTGAGACCATCCTCTTGAAGAACCCATTACCCAAAAGCCGTTTTTCCCGCGGCTTTTGGGTAATTCGTTCAGAAAAACGGCGAATGGGAGGCAGCAAAAAGCCACCTCCCACAGCAGTTTCAAGCTTACTTAACGTCGACCTTGGCGCCGGCGTCTTCGAGCTTCTTCTTGATGTCAGCGGCTTCAGCCTTGGAAACAGCTTCCTTGACAGCCTTCGGAGCGGCTTCAACGAGGTCCTTGGCTTCCTTGAGGCCGAGGCCCGTGATGGCGCGGACTTCCTTGATGACGTTGATCTTGTTCGCGCCGGCATCCGTGAGGATGACGTCGAACTCGGTCTTTTCTTCTTCAACGGCAGCAGCAGCGCCAGCACCGCCGGCAACGGCAGCAACAGCTACCGGAGCAGCAGCGGAAACGCCCCACTTTTCTTCGAGAAGCTTGGACAGTTCAGCGGCTTCGAGAACGGTCAGCGAGGAGAGGTCGTCTACGATCTTTGCGAGATCAGCCATTTTTGTAGTTCCTTTTGTTCGGTTCGAACTGGTTGATTATGAACAGCGAAAAACCGCCTTACGCGGCTTCGTCCTTCTTGGCGTAGGCCGAGAACACGCGAGCAAGCTGACTTGCCGGCGCTGCAACAACACCTGCGATGCGGGTAGCCGGAGTCTGGATCATGCCCAGCAGCTTCGCGCGCAGCTCGTCCAGCGAAGGCAGGGTCGCGAGCGACTTCACACCTTCGGCGTTGAGCGTTGTTGTTCCCATGGCGCCGCCCAGAACAACGATCTTATCGTTGGTCTTGGCGAAATCCACGACGACCTTCGGAGCGGTAATCGGATCAGTGCTGTATGCGATCAGCGTCTGACCGGTGAAGAGATCGGAAATCCCTTCCGCATCCGTGCCCTGAAGAGCAATTTTGGCCAGGCGGTTCTTCGCGACTTTGACGGTGCCGCCAGCAGCGCGCATCTTGGAACGAAAATCGTTCATCTGAGCGACTGTAGCACCAGCATAGTGGGCCACGACAACCGAACCCGAAGCCTTGAAGACTTCGTTCAGTTCCGTGACGAATTCGCGTTTTTCCGCTCTTTCCACTGCTTTTCTCCAGTTGACAGGACCGGGTTAGCGGGCCTGCCGGGTTGCCTTCTGCCTCCCGGGATCCAAGAGATCCCAAGCGACGCTTGAGGATCCTGTCCCCTCGCGCTCGAGCCGAACGGCTCCAAGGCACAAGGCTTCCAAGGCTCGAACCGATTTCATCGAAGCATAGCTTCTGCCAAATTCGGATCTCACCCGTCTCATGCAGGCAAAGTGATTAAGGTCTCAACCACCCGCAATCTCGGACAGGAATTCCGGATTTCTCCGGAAATCCCGGCCCCGAAAGGCCGGGAATTCTTGCTTACCGGGCCAGAGCCCGGCAGAACTTATCAGGCGCCAGGCGCCGTGACCGTCGACGGCTCGATCTTGACGCCCGGACCCATGGTCGAGGAGATCGCGACACGCTTCAGGTAGTTGCCCTTGGCGCCAGCCGGCTTCGCCTTGATGACGGCATCGGCAAAGGCGCGGATGTTTTCTTCCAGAGCCTTGGCGTCGAAGGAAGCCTTGCCGATACCGGCGTGGATGATACCAGCCTTCTCGACGCGGAACTCGACAGCGCCGCCCTTGGAGGCTTCGACAGCACCCTTGACGTCCATGGTGACGGTGCCGACCTTCGGGTTCGGCATCATGCCGCGCGGGCCGAGAACCTTACCGAGACGACCGACGAGCGGCATCATGTCCGGGGTGGCGATGCAGCGATCGAACTCGATCTTGCCGCCCTGAACGATTTCGACGAGGTCTTCCGCGCCGACGATGTCAGCACCGGCAGCCTTGGCTTCGTCAGCCTTGGCGCCGCGAGCGAAGACGGCAACGCGAACCGTACGGCCGGTGCCGTTCGGCAGGTTGACGACGCCGCGAACCATCTGGTCGGCATGACGGGGGTCGACGCCGAGGTTCATCGCGATTTCGACGGTCTCGTCGAACTTGGCGACGGCACGTTCCTTGACCATGTTGATGGCCAGATCCAGAGCATAGAGCTTGGTCGGATCGACGCCTTCACGAATCTTCTGAATACGCTTTGCTACCATGGTCTTAACCTACCACTTCCAGGCCCATGGCGCGGGCGGAGCCCTCGATCATGGCCATTGCGCCTTCGATATCGGCGGCGTTCAGATCCTTCATCTTGGCTTCGGCGATTGCCTTGACCTGAGCCTTGGTCAGGGTTCCGGCCTTGGAGCCCTTGCCAGGAGTCTTGGAGCCGGACTGAATCTTCGCTTCCTTCTTCAGGAAGTAGCTGACCGGCGGCTGCTTCATTACGAAGGTAAAGGACTTGTCCTGGTAGTAGGTGATGACGACCGGGATCGGCATACCCTTTTCCATTTCCTGCGTGGCGGCATTGAACGCCTTGCAGAATTCCATGATGTTAATGCCACGCTGACCAAGCGCAGGACCGATCGGCGGCGAAGGATTCGCCGAGCCGGCCTTTACCTGCAGCTTGAGCTGGCCTGCAACTTTCTTAGCCATTTCTCTCTGCCTTTCTACATGACCGGTTGCCCGGCCCATTATGCCGGATCGCTCCGGCGGCTGCGGTTGCGTGGTGCGGATCACCAGGTCCGGCTAAGACCCTACCCTTCCACGCGCGTTGCGGCTTCGCCGCGAGACACAAGCAAGCAATTGCCCACGCCCAAACCTGAACGAGAGGCCGGCCGCCAGGCCAACCCCTCCAATAGAGCACATCAGACCTTTTCGACCTGGCTGTATTCCAGCTCGACCGGCGTAGCGCGGCCGAAAATCGACACTTCCACCTTCAGGCGCGAACGCTCTTCGTCCACATCCTGAACCGTGCCGTTGAACGAAGCGAACGGGCCATCGGAAACGCGGACCTGCTCGCCGATCTCGAAGGATACGGAAGCCTTCGGCCGCTCGACACCCTCCTGGACCTGACCGAGAATGCGCTCGGCCTCATAATCCGGAATCGGAACGGGCTTGTTGTCGGAGCCGAGGAAACCAGTGACCTTCGGCGTATTCTTGATCAGATGGTAGGCCTCGTCCGTCAGGTTGGCGCGAACGAGCACGTAACCCGGGAAGAACTTGCGCTCGCTATCGACCTTGCGGCCGCGACGCACTTCCACGACCTTTTCGGTCGGCACGAGGATCTTCTCGAACAGATGCTCGAGACCCTTCTGCCTGGCCTTCTCCTCGATGGATTCAGCCACCTTCTTTTCGAAATTGGAATAAGCGTGGACGATGTACCAACGTGCCGCCATGTTCATCTCCACTCAATATCAATTGCCGGTATTCAGCACGTAGCTGAGAATCCAGCCGATGAGCTGGTCGGCAGCAAAGAAAAACAGCGAGGCGAAAATGACCATGACGAGAACCATCACCGTCGAGATCATGGTCTCGCGGCGTGAAGGCCAAGTAATTTTCGACGTCTCGGAGCGTACCTGCTGCAGAAACGCTAGTGGATTCGTTTTGGATGCCATTGACCGCCCACGCAATTACGGCGCGTAAAGCTGAACATATCAGCCCCACGCACCGCGTGTCTGTTAAACCCTACATAAACACCGATTCCCGATTTAACAAGAGGCAACACGGTGTTTTCTAAAATTTGCCGCCAATCCGGCATGCCCTCGACCGGAGAAGCAGCGAAAACCACGCGCCAGTCAAACCGAGGAAAATGGCAGGGGCAGCAGGGCTCGAACCTACGACCTGCGGTTTTGGAGACCGCCGCTCTACCAACTGAGCTATACCCCTTCTTCCTTCGACCGTTCGCTCCAGGCGGTGGACCGCCCCGAGCAGTTCGAAGACATGGCGCTCCCTTTAAGGCGGGACGAAACGATTGGCAAGAGCGTTTTTTGCTTTTTCCCAATCGGACCTTCGACGTCGCATGGCACACCCGTAAACAGCCGGCCCCGCCGCCGAAAGACAGATGCCGGAAAAAGGACGTTTGCGGGCTTGCTACTCTCCTGGAGAGCCTTTCGGCTTGCGCTTGAGAAATTTCGGCCGAAGGCGGCGCAAGAAATTGTCCGTGGAGCGAATCACATTCGTCAGCGAGATCAGCTTGTCCACCTCGGCATCCGTGTTGCCGAGTCGCTCCGACAGCACTTCGGCCGCAGCCAGGGAAATCTCTGCCGGCGGCACCTCTGAAAAGCGTTCTGCGAGCCTGATATAGGGATTCAGCGAAACGCCGCCGTGTATGACGATCTTCCCGAGACGCGCAAAGAGGCGCAGGAACGTCTGCTCAAAGCTCCAGTCGTGGGCGGAAACCACCCTCCACTTCTGACTGCGCCTTGCCGAAAAGCCGGCAAGCACGATCGCGCCCGGCAGCTTGAGATCGCTGAGCCAGAGCGCCATGGCGAACCCGCTCGTCGGCGTCTTGCCTTCCGTATAGAAATCGGAGCAGAAGCCGACCAGATCGAGATGGCCGGTCGGCGCGCCTTGAAAATCGGCGGCGGGATTGAGTTTTTCCTCGGGACCGAGGCGGATATTCATGATGCCGAGGAAGTGTTCCTTCGGAAAGAACTTCACGACCTCGCCCACTTCGCCTCGATAAACGATGTTGGCCCCACGCGGCTGACCGCGCGAAATCAACAAAGAGTGTCCATGAAACGGGCGATCAAGGACCTTGTAGACCTTGTTGAAGAACACGAAGAGCGCAGTTTGCGGAAATTGCGCCTGGAGGCTGGCGATATCGACCGCATCGCTGTTGGCAACCAGCACGATATGGGAGAAAGCCGCCAGTACCTCACGCCATTCGCCGGCATCGGTCAGGCCGGCGGCGGAACCCGCAGCCGGAAAGCCGATGTCGGCCTGACCTGTATTTCCCTGATCCAATGGGCTCACTTCTGTTGAACGTGCAGCATGCGGTCACGCATGGCGAACCACTCATCGGCGTAATCGTCGTTGCGATATTCGTCGAAATACGGACCGCCGTCGGTGAAATGCACCAGCTTGGCATCATCGCGATAGTCGTATTCGTTGACGAGATAATTCCACGTCACCGGCACTTCGCCGATCTGGTCGTCGCTCTCCAGCCACTTGAACTGATGAAGCTGGAGCCCGGTTGCCGTGTTGACGAAATCCTTCGACAAGGCCGTGCACTTGGCATTGTTGAACAGGATCATGCTCGACCAGTTCTTCTTTTCGTATTTGGTCTGCGTCTGGCCGAGGAACTTGGTCTCGATCTTCGGCTGATAGTCATGCTTGACGCACATGGCGGCATAGCGATCGTCGCGCAGCGCCCAAAGCTCGGCGATGTCGGCGCGGGCAAGCATGTCGCAATCCATGAAGATGCTCCAGCCCTGGAAATCGCTGAGATAGGGAACGAGGAAGCGCGAGAAGGAAAATTCGGTCGACTGCAGCGGATTGCGCTCGCGCGTGAAAATGCCGCCGAGATTGTTGAGCACGATCGGCGAGAAGACCACGGGGATCGACGAGCGCTCGATGATGCTCTGGGTCAGGACGTGATAGGCCACGACTTCCTTGGAATCGAAACCGACAAAAATACGTGCAACATTATCCTTCATGATACCTCCGAAGCGGCGGACCCTTTTTGATCAGCCGGCAAACTATCTTCCGACGCGACATAGATCGCGCTCAGCTCATCCTCAAGGCGCACTGGCCGCGGGATGCCGGTTCGAAACGAGGGCGCGGATATACCGTACCATGCGTTGCAATCTCAAGGAGACGCCCCGCAAACGCAACCCTACTTAAATAAACGGCGATATTTGTCGAGTGTTTGCGGAAGCATTTTTGGTTATCCTGCGTAACAAATGGAGAGGCGGCCGCTTTGCCCCCTCTCCCGGCCAGGCGTCGCGGGAGCGCAAGCAGGTCCCACGCAGCGGGTGCGGCTCCTAGACTTTCACGTAACGCCGCCAATCGTGTTCTTCCTTGAACCCCAGAACCTCGCGAATCTTGCGATTGGACAAAAGGCCCTCATACTCGCCGATCTCGCGCACGAAAGGGACGTTCGGATAGTGTCTGGCGGCAAGCTCCCGCGATGGCGTGTTGGCAGATACCGTATCGTTCGCGGCGTTGAAGACCTGGAAGCCGAGACCGTCCTTCTCGATGCAAAGGTGGACGATCTGACCAAGATCGCGAGCATCGATATAACTCCAGGCGATTCGCTTTCGGATTTCGCTGTCGGCGAAATAGTCCGGAAAACGCTCATATTCATGCGGTTCGATGACATTGCCGATACGCAGCGCATAGACGTCGATGCCGAAGCGCTTGGCAAAGGCGCGTGCGGTCTTTTCATTCACGACCTTGGACAGACCGTAGGAATCCATCGGATTGACGTCGTAGTCTTCTTCGAGCGGGAACTGATGGAAATCGCGATGGCCTTCGGCGAAGCAGACACCATAGGTCGTTTCGCTGGAGGCGATGATGATCTTCCTCACGCCGAGCTTCGCAGCCGCCTCGATGACATTGTAGGTGCTCATCGTGTTGATGCGGAAGGTCTCGTTGTCGGGCTTGATCAGAATGCGCGGAATGGCGGCAAAATGCACGACGGCGTCGAAAGGCTGCACGCCCCTGCCGTGATCGAGATCGGGAAAATCGCGATGCATCGTCAAAACGTTATAGACTTGTCCCGCATCGGTGACATCGGCCTGCAGATTGGTGACGCCGGGGCTGTCGAGCGGCACGAGATCGACGTTGTGAACCTCATAGCCGGCATTGACCAACCAGGGAACAGTGTGACGTCCAGCCTTGCCGCTTCCGCCCGTGAACAAAATACGTTTCTTCATGAAATTTCCTCCGGATAAAATCGAGCGATAGATAGGCTCCTGCCCCCGTTTCGCAAGGCATGGCTTGGTAGGTTGCTGCTTTCCCGGCAAGATAAGCGGATCGACTCGGCAAATCATATTGCGAGCGCCGAGAGCGGCAAGAGGAGATGGGATGACGCGGCTGATCATGCTTGTCGACTACGATCCGCAATGGCCGCTTCTCTTCGAAAGCAGAAGCAAGGCAATCAGCCTGTTGCTCGGCCATCCCGCCACATTCCATCACATCGGCAGCACCGCCATTGTCGGACTATGCGCCAAACCAAAGCTTGATATCGATGCCGTTCTCTTCTCGGAAGAGGCCAGGCTGGCCGCGACGGAGCGCCTGAAGGAGGACGGATATCGGTTTCACGGCGATCCGCATGGCGTCGGCCGCTGGACCTTCACGAGGGATGAGATACCTTACGGCACGCGACTTTATCTTTGCCTGCCTGACAACGAGGCCCATCGCGAGCGCCTTCTCTTTCGCGACTATCTGCGCGCTCATCCGGAATTTGCAGTGAATTATGCGATCTTGAAACGGCGCCTGGCCGAAGAGGCCAATAGCGATTGGGATCACTATACCGGCGGCAAGAGTGATTTCGTTGAGGATGTCGTGCGGCGCGCGAAGGCGGGCAGACAACCCGCAAACCATATCACCGATGCGTGACAAGTATTCACATTGCGCAAATTCCGCCTGAGCGAAGGATGAGCATCGACGGTATGTCGGAATAAAAAAACCCCGCTGTTTCCAGCGGGGCCTTCGTAATCAAGAAATAATCCGAGGATTACTCGACGATGGAAGCGACGATGCCAGCGCCGACGGTACGGCCGCCTTCGCGGATAGCGAAGCGAAGCTTCTCTTCCATCGCGATCGGAACGATCAGCTCAACCGCAACCGTGACGTTGTCGCCCGGCATAACCATTTCCGTGCCTTCCGGAAGCGTCACGATGCCAGTCACGTCCGTCGTGCGGAAGTAGAACTGCGGACGGTAGTTCGTGAAGAACGGCGTATGACGGCCGCCTTCTTCCTTCGTCAGGATGTAGGCTTCGGCCATGAACTTCTTGTGCGGCTTCACAGAACCCGGCTTGCAAAGAATCTGGCCACGCTCGACGCCGTCACGGTTAACACCGCGGATCAGCGCGCCGATGTTGTCGCCGGCCTGGCCCTGATCGAGCAGCTTGCGGAACATTTCAACGCCGGTAACCGTCGTCTTCGACGTCGGACGAATGCCCACGATCTCGACTTCTTCGCCAACCTTGATGATACCGCGCTCGACGCGGCCCGTCACAACCGTACCACGGCCAGAGATCGAGAACACGTCTTCGATCGGCATCAGGAACGGCTGGTCGATCGGACGCTCGGGCGTCGGGATGTAGGCGTCAACCTGAGCCATCAGCTCGCGGATCGCGTCTTCGCCGATCTTCTTGTCCGAATCTTCAAGTGCAGCAAGCGCCGAACCCTTGACAACCGGAATATCGTCGCCCGGGAAGTCGTAGGACGACAGAAGTTCGCGAACTTCAAGCTCGACCAGCTCCAGAAGCTCGGCGTCGTCAACCTGGTCCACCTTGTTCAGGAACACCACGATCGCCGGAACGCCGACCTGGCGGGCAAGCAGGATGTGCTCGCGCGTCTGCGGCATCGGGCCGTCGGCTGCCGAGCAAACCAGGATCGCGCCGTCCATCTGTGCCGCACCCGTGATCATGTTCTTCACATAGTCAGCGTGGCCGGGGCAGTCGACGTGCGCATAGTGACGAGCCGGAGTCTCGTATTCAACGTGCGCCGTCGAGATCGTGATGCCGCGGGCCTTTTCTTCCGGCGCAGCGTCAATCTGGTCGTACGCCTTGAACTCGCCGAAGAACTTCGTGATCGCTGCCGTCAAAGACGTCTTGCCGTGGTCAACGTGCCCGATCGTGCCGATGTTAACGTGCGGCTTATTGCGCTCAAACTTACTCTTTGCCATTTGAATGCTTCCTGTGAACGTAATGAGTGACCCCGGCGAACCGGTTTAGTGCCGCCGTTTAAGGCTTTCGTCGCATTTGCGCAAGACTTAATTGCAGGCCCTATTCCCGGCAAAGCCCGGCCGATGGCGTGTGATCCGCGCCCTTCGACATTCCTTTGCCGCGCAAGGTTCGCCGGCCGATCCGGAATGATGTAAAAGCATATGCCGGTTCAAGCGCTTAGATAGGCACGCACCGAAAGAATTCCAGTGCGGAACGCAGCCGCCGGAGCGCTGAAACAAAACGCGCCCTCTTCCGGTGGAAAAGGGCGCGACGCTTGAGGCAACGGCAATTGCTCCCCTATGCGCGGCTTCAGCCGGTGCCGCAACAAGCGGCGACCGTCGAAGCCGGGCGTTCGTCAATCCAGAAGGTCGGCCGGCACCTTGCCGCCATTGTCCGCGAGCTTCTGCAGCAGTGCCTTGTGGAGGAACATGTTCATCTTGGCTGAATCGCCGGCATCGCCCGTATAGCCGAGTTCCTGCGCCAGTTCCTTGCGCTCGGAAAGGCTCGCATCCATGCCGAGCGCCTTCATCAGATCGACGATCGAATGTTTCCAGTCCAGCTTCTGACCGCTCTTCTTGACGGCGGCATCGAGGATCGCGGCAATATCCACCGGAGCGGACGGCGCGCTGGTGGCAGGCGAAGTTGCTGCCGTCGTCGCGGACGGAGCCGGCGTTGCCGCAGATTCCGGATTGGCGGTTGCCGTCGTGCTCTGTGTCGGTGCCGGCGCAGCCTCTGCAGCCTTCGCTTCACCCCAGATTGCACCCTTGATCTTGTCGAAAATACCCATTTGCGCTCTCCCGTTTCGGTTGACCGAGCAATATCTATCGCTCGCGCCGATATAAGCAACCCTTCGTGTCAAATATGCAAAAGAGAGATGGCGCAAGCAGCCGGATACGACATGCGTCCCGATGGGGACTACGGGTCGACAAAGATGCAAATCACCCTGCACGCAATACAGCGTGCTAAAACCGGCTGGCAGGCTAACGAACGGAGGATCTTGGAGCGGGTAGCGGGAATCGAACCCGCGTATTCAGCTTGGAAGGCTGCTGCTCTACCATTGAGCTATACCCGCGGGTGGCCAAGATCCGGCGCGGAATGGTGGAGGGAGTTGGATTTGAACCAACGTAGGCTGAGCCAACGGATTTACAGTCCGTCCCCTTTAACCACTCGGGCATCCCTCCAGTTTTCCGACTGGATCTTGCGACCAAGCTTGCTAGACGTTGGCGTCGCCGCCGTCATCTGCGCCGCGTATATGACCGGACGATTTCCGTCTGTCAACACAAGGAATTGCCAAAAATGACGAAAAAATTTCAGCCTGTGAGAAAAGCCGTGGACAGAAAGAGGACTATGCGCCCAACGGCGCGCTGGTTATAAAGCCGCATGAGCAAAGACAGATCCTCCGGCCGCAAAGGCCCCGACAGCACCGACGGCGACAAGTCCGCCAAGGACACGCATTACGCCACCTTGCGGCGCGCGCATCGCGATGCCAAGCGCGAGCGCGGCGAAATTCCGACACCGGCGCCGCAAAAACGCAAGCGCCAGGGAGCGGACGACTGGAAGCCGCCGGCGCTCGCTCCCGACCAGGTCTATCTTTATGGCCTGCACACGGTTCGCGCCGCCCTCGGCAACCCCGAGCGCAAGAACATCAAGCTTTCGACGACTCAGAATGCTTTGGTGCGGCTGGAGATCGGCCCCGCAGATGCGCTCGGCATCCCTGTCGAGATCGTTTCGCCGCAGGATATCGACAAGGTGCTTGGCCCGGAAGCGATTCATCAGGGCGTCATGCTGGAAACGCGCCCCCTGCCCGTGCGCCGGCTGGAAGCGCTGAAGAACAGCCCGTTGCTGCTGGTTCTCGATCAGGTGACGGACCCGCACAATGTCGGCGCCATCATGCGCTCGGCCGTGGCCTTCGATGCAGGTGCGGTCATCACCACCCAGCGCCACAGCCCGACCGAATCAGGCGTGCTGGCGAAATCGGCGTCGGGCGCGCTCGAACTCATCCCTTATATACAGATCACCAATCTCGCGGATGCGCTCGGCGAGCTGCATCGTCTCGGCTTCACCACGATCGGACTTGATTCGGAAGGTCCGGCGCCGCTTGAAGGCACGTTCAGCGGCGACAAGATCGCCCTTGTGCTCGGCTCGGAAGGCAAGGGACTGCGCCAGAAGACGCGGGAAACGGTGAGCGCTCTGGCGCGCCTCGATATGCCGGGCGCCATCAAATCGCTCAATGTCTCGAACGCAGCTGCGATCGCGCTATATGCGACGCGATCCTACCTCAAATCGTAGCGGTGTCCTTGGCCGCGCGGCACGTCAGGAGAATTTGCTTTGATTCGTGTTCTCGGTCTAACGGCGGTCTCCGTCGCCCTTGCTCTCGCAGCGCACCAACCGGCACGCGCGGCCGATGACGAACTCGTCCAGGCGCAGGCCGGCATCTGGCTGGTCGCGCCTGAAAACGGCGGCAAGGGATGCCGTCTCACCTTCGGGACGAATACGGTTTCCGGCGGCTACGAGATTACCGGTGCGGATTCCTGCGCAGCAGCCCTGCCCGCCCTCGCCAAGGCCAGCGTCTGGAATTTCACCGACGACGGCTCGCTTGCCATAGCCGATGCCCAGGGCAAGCCGCTCATGCGATTCCAGCAGGAAGAAGGTTCCCCCTGGGAGAGCGATGCCGGCGATCCCACATGGCTGCTGCCGGCGCTCGATGGCGTCGACCATGTGCCGACGGCTGCCAGCCTTGCCGGCGCCTGGCGCATCCAGCGGCCCGACGGCAAGCCCGTCTGCGATATCACCCTGACCACCGACAAGGATCAGGACGGCACCACGAAGATGTCACCGGGCGGAGACTGTGCCGGCGAAATCGCCGATCTCAAGCTTTCGCTCTGGGCCACCGAAGGATTCGGGCTGGTGATGCTGGGCAACGACGGCTCCTCGCTTTCCTTCGACATGAAGCCGGATGGCAGCTTTCAGAAGTCCGAAGAAGAGGAAGGCGAACCGCTCCTGCTGGTCCGCAAATAGGGCGGACGAGGCGCATCGAAGCACTATCAATCACCGCCAGCTTCGATCTCTCGCGCATGACCATAGCCTCCCGTCCATCGACGGATGAAAGCGTATGTCTGTTTCAGGCGTTGCGGATGCATTTCCGCGCATGAAAAATCGCGGCGCGAAGGCAGACTCAGTGAACTGCCGGATCCGCTTCATCGAAGAACGACCTGATCCCATCGCGCGCGACAGTTGCCAGGAACTCGTCAAAAGCTTCGCGGTCGGTCGCGAAGGGTTCCTCCCATTCGATCAGATCCTCCTCCGGCGTGATGACCTCCATCCGCCAATCGGCATTGGTGCCGGCTGGACGAAAGATATCGACCAGAACGGTCACGCCGTCATCGGTGAATTCACCCGAGAGTTCGGAGTGTTCTAGCTTAGGCTTTTTGGGTTTGCTGGGCATGTTTTTCCAAGCATACGATAGATACCGGTGATGGCACGAGCGTTCCGATCTCGCCCGCGACCACATATGATGACACTGCCGCCAGTTTTCCAGACCGGAGAAGAAATGATGGCCAATTTCCAAGGAAAATCTGGTGCCCCCGGCAGGGTTCGAACCCGCGACCCCCTGATTACAAATCAGGTGCTCTACCAACTGAGCTACAAGGGCACATGGGCATGCCAACTACCAGATTTTGAAATCCTGTAAAGGAAAAAACGGCCGCTCGGTGTGAAAGCTGGGGATCGGCGATTCACCAGTCCGGGTGAAACGTCTTGTCGCGAGAAGGGAATAACATTACCTAGAATTGCCATTCAAAGGACATTGCATGTCACGCAATCTGCAATCGGTTTGTTTTCTCGCATCCACGGCGCCGGAGGCTCAGGCGGCACAACAGGAGCTGATTCGGCTCTACGGACAGACGCCGCAGCAGGATGCGGATATCGTCGTTGCGCTCGGCGGCGATGGTTTCATGCTGCAGACGCTGCACAATACGATGAACTCGGGCAAATGCGTCTATGGCATGAACCGCGGTTCCATCGGCTTCCTGATGAACGACTATCACATCGATGGCCTGTTCGAACGCATCGAGGCGGCTGTCGAGAATGCCTTTCATCCGCTGCAGATGAATACGGACAATGCCGACGGCAGCACGTCGAGCGCTCTTGCCATCAATGAAGTCTCGCTGTTCCGCCAGTCCTATCAGGCCGCGAAGCTGAAGGTCGAAATCGACGGCCACGTCCGGTTGCCCGAATTGATCTGCGACGGCCTGATGGTGACGACACCGGCCGGCTCCACCGCCTATAATCTGTCCGCGCACGGTCCCATTCTGCCGCTTGAGGCGCCGCTGCTGGCCATGACGCCCGTCAGCGCCTTCCGCCCCCGCCGCTGGCGCGGCGCGCTACTGCCCAACCGGGTATCGATCGACATCAGCGTGCTCGAGCCGGAAAAGCGGCCGGTCAACGCCGTCGCCGACAATGCCGAGGTCAAATCCGTGCTGCGGGTCAGGATTGCCCAGACCGAAGATACGACCGCGCGCATCCTGTCCGATCCGGACCGCTCCTGGTCGGAACGCATATTGGCCGAACAGTTCGCCGATTGAGGCAGCCGGATACATGGATATGAAAAAGCCCCGTCTCCGGGGCTTTTTCATGCTTCAATGGATGCGAGCTTATTCGACGTCATCGACGACGGCGTCGGCAGCGCCGCTGATGCGGTGCGCGAGAGCGGCTTCCATGAACTCGTTGAGATCGCCATCCAGAACATCACCGGGCGCGGTGCTGGAAACGCCGGTGCGCAGATCCTTGACCAGCTGGTAAGGCTGCAAAACATAGGACCGGATCTGGTGCCCCCAGCCGATATCCGTCTTCGAGGCGGCTTCGGCATTGGCAGCCGCTTCCCGCTTCATCAGCTCCGCCTCGTACATGCGGGCACGCAGCATGTCCCAGGCCTTGGCACGGTTCTTGTGCTGCGAACGCTCCTGCTGGCACTGCACGACGATCCCGGTCGGAATATGCGTGATACGCACGGCCGAGTCGGTCGTGTTGACGTGCTGGCCGCCGGCGCCCGACGAGCGATAGGTATCGATGCGGCAATCGCTTTCGTTGATCTCGATCTGGATCGAGTCGTCGACGACCGGGTAGACCCAGATGGACGAGAAAGACGTGTGGCGGCGCGCGTTGCTGTCATAGGGCGAGATACGCACCAGGCGATGCACGCCCGATTCGGTCTTCAGCCAGCCATAGGCGTTATGTCCCTTGACGAGCAGCGTCGCAGACTTGATACCCGCTTCTTCGCCGTCATGAACTTCCAGCAACTCCACCTTGAAGCGCTGGCGCTCGGCCCAGCGGGTGTACATGCGCAGCAGCATGTTCGCCCAGTCCTGGCTCTCGGTGCCGCCGGCGCCGGAATGGACTTCGAGATAGGTATCGTTGCCGTCGGCCTCGCCCGAGAGCATGGCTTCCACCTGCCGGCGTGCCGCCTCAGCCTTCAAGGCTTTCAGAGCCTCTTCGGCATCGCGCACGACGTCGGCATCGCCCTCTTCCTCGCCGAGCTCGATCAGCTCGATATTATCGGCAAGCTGCTGCTCGAGGGCACGCACGCCGCTGATACCGTCGTCAAGCTGCTGGCGCTCGCGCATCAGCTTCTGCGCTTCGGAGGCATCGTTCCAGAGGGTCGGATCCTCTGCCTTGTTATTCAACCAGTCCAGTCGCCTTAACGCCTGATCCCAGTCAAAGATGCCTCCTCAGCAGGCTTATGGCCTGCTTGGTTTCGTCGACTACATTTTCGATTTCGGCTCTCATGATCCTGCTTCTTCATTTCGCCGCTCAAGACGAACGGCCGTCCAATTCAAAGAGTGCTGGTGACATAGATATACATGCCGCGGCTGTAAAGCCCCGCGGCATGCGGATAGGACAAAAGGGCCGGATCAGAAGAGGCCGCCGGATCCGGACGTGACCGCCTGGTTCGCCTGCGGCGAGGTGCGCAGGATTTCCTCCGGCGCGACCTGCGAGGCGGCTTCGCCGCCGCCGATGACCTGCAGGCTGGTCGCCGGACCCGTGCCGGGCTTGAAGGCTTCCATGATGGCGTTCGGCTCGCCGGGCTGCGCGGCCATGCCGGTGGCGCGATTGACCGCGACCATCGTCATGCCGGCCGGGACCTGGAATTTCTCCGGCGGCTCATCCTTGGTGGCGGCCTGCATGAATTCGTTGAAGATCGGCGCGGCAAGTGCGCCGCCGGTGCCGCCGCGACCGAGCGTGACCGGGGTGTCGTAACCGATATACAGGCCGGCGACGAGGCTCGGCGTGAAGCCGACGAACCAGGCGTCCTTTTCGTCGTTGGTGGTGCCAGTCTTGCCGGCGACATCGGTGTTGAGCTTGACCTTGCCGGCAGCCGTGCCGCGGATGATGACGCCCTGCATCATCGACGTAACCTGATAGGCCGTCATCGGATCGAGCACCTGCTCGCGATTGTCGGCGATGACCGGCTCGTCCTGATTCTGCCAGGAGCTGACGTTGCAATTGTCGCAGACGCGCTCCTCATGCTTGAAGATGGTCTTGCCGTAGCGATCCTGAATGCGGTCGATCAGCGTCGGCTTGATCTGCTTGCCGCCATTGGCGATGACCGAATAGGCCGACACCATGCGCAAGACCGTCGTTTCGCCGGCGCCCAGCGACATGGCGAGAACGGGGTTCATATGGTCGTAGATGCCGAAACGCTCGGCATATTCGGCGACCAGCGGCATGCCCATGTCGGCGGCGAGACGAACCGTCATCAGGTTGCGCGAGTGCTCGATGGCGAAGCGCAAGGTGTGAACGCCGCCGCCCTCGCCTTCGTAGTTCGTCGGCTTCCACACATCGCCGTTGCTGAGCGTGATCTGCAGCGGGTCGTCCAGAATGACGGAGGCCGGCGTATAGCCATTGTCCATCGCAGCCGCATAGACGAACGGCTTGAACGAAGAGCCCGGCTGACGCTTGGCCTGCGTCGCGCGGTTGAACTCGGACTGGGCATAGGAGAAGCCGCCGACCATGGCGAGCACGCGGCCGGTATGAGGGTCCATGGCAACGAGACCGCCCTGCAACTTCGGCGGCTGGCGCAGGCGATAGCTGCTCGAATCGGCATTGCCGGTCTTCTGCACATAGATCACGTCGCCCGGGCTCAGAACCCCGCTCGGCGATTTGGCCGACTTGCCGCCGGCGGAACGATAGGCCCAGCGCATGTCTGCCGGAGCGATCGTACCACGGCTCCGGTCGGTCGCCACCTTGCCCGCGGCATCGACGCGCGGCTGCAATCCGATGTCGACGCCCTGATCCGATACGGAGAGGACGACGGCGACCTGCCATTCCGGCACGTCGCTCAGCGAGGGAACCTTGGCGAGCTCGACGCCCCAGTCCTGCGACGTTGCGATCTGCTTGATCGGGCCGCGATAGCCGCGACGCTCGTCGTAGTCGATCAGACCGTCCTGCAGCGCCTTGCGCGCTTCGAGCTGCATCTGCGGGTCGAGCGACGTGCGAACGGACAGGCCGCCTTCGTAGAGGGTCTTCTCGCCATATTGGTCGATCAGCTGGCGGCGGACTTCCTCGGCGAAATAATCCGAAGCGAAGAGCGACGGCCCGCTCCTCGGCGGCACCACGCCGAGCGGCTGCTTCTTCGCCTCTTCGCCATCGCTCTGGCTGACGTAGCCGTTTTCGACCATGCGGTCGATCACCCAGTTGCGGCGGGTCAGCGCCGCCTCGGCGCGACGGAAGGGATTGTAGTTCGACGGCCCCTTCGGCAGCGACGCAAGATAAGCCGATTCGGCGATGGTCAGCTCGTTGACGGACTTGTCGAAATAGGTCAGCGCCGCGCCGGCGATACCGTAGGAATTGAGGCCGAAATAGATCTCGTTCAGATAAAGTTCGAGAATCTTGTCCTTGCTGTAGGCCTGCTCGATGCGGAAGGACAGAATCGCTTCCTTGATCTTGCGGTCGAAGGTCTGGTCGGCAGACAGCAGGAAGTTTTTGGCGACCTGCTGCGTGATGGTGGATGCACCGACGAAGCGGCGGCCGGAACCGATATTCTGCAGGTTCACCGCCACGGCGCGGATGAGACCGCCGACATCGACGCCGGGATGGTTGTAGAAATTCTTGTCTTCAGCCGAAAGGAACGCCGCCTTGACGCGATCGGGAATGGCCTGGATCGGCACGAAAAGTCGGTTCTCCCGCGAATATTCCTTCATCAGCGCGCCGTTGCCGGCATGAATGCGGGTCGTTACCGGCGGAGCGTATTTGGCCAGCACCTCGTAATCGGGAAGCTCCTTCGAGACCACGCTCAGATAGATGGCAGCCGCAGCCGCTACACCCAGAAACAGGAGGCAGCCCAGCCCAAAGAAATATCCAATCAGTCTGATCATATGATACTACCGGTGCTTGTTCTTCATGAGGCACGCGTGCGAGATCATCGCACAATCACGGGCGTTTTGCACGCTCACGGTATGAATGCAAGATGGCAATGGGACAAAGCCGTGCGTCATCCGCGAGCAAATGATACTTCGCTGTAAAGGCGGGAATGTGAGCAAAATAGGGCTCGTCTTCGGTATTCCCAATTTCATCCAGTTCTAATGTCGGGCGCTGTTACATGGAAACCACGGCCGCCCGGCGCGCCACAGCGCGCGTCAGCCGCCGTTTGCGACGATCGAGACGCGATACTGCTTCACCGCCTCGGTCAGCCGGTCGGCCACCTTCTGCCGCCAATCCTCGTTGAGCAGCAGCTTTTCGTCGTCCTTGTTGGAAAGGAAGCCGAGTTCAAGGAGGATTGAGGGTACGTCCGGCGCGGTCAAAACCTGAAAGCCGGCATGGCGGTGCGGGTTGTTGATCATCGAGATCTGGCCGTTGAACGAGGACAGCACGTCCTGCGCCAGCGAAATGGAAAAAGCCTGCGTCTCGCGCCGGGTCAGATCCATCAGAATATCGGTAACGGCGGCGGGCTGTGCCTGGGCCTCGGCTCCGGCCACCTGATCGGAATTGTTCTCGCGGTCGGCCACTTCACCTGCGAGCCGGTCCGAAGCCTTGTCTGAGATCGTATAGACGGTCGCGCCGCGAATATCCTTCTGCTTGAGCGTGTCGGCATGCAGCGAGATGAAAAGCGATGCGTGGTTCTGCCGGGCGATCGTCACGCGCTCGGACAGGGACAGATACTGATCCTTGTCGCGCGTCAGGAAGGCCTTGATGCCGGGCTGCGCATTCAGCTTGTCGGCGAAGATTTTCGCGAAGGCGAGCGTGATGTCCTTTTCCTGCGTGACGCCATCCGTACCGGTGGCGCCCGCATCGATGCCGCCGTGGCCGGCGTCGACGGCAACGAGGAACGTATTCGGATCGGCCTTCTGCGTCGGTTCGACCGGGCCGACATCCTTGGCCGTATCCTCGCTCGTCCAGCTCTGCTTCTTTACCAGATCGGCGAATTGCCCGGCCGGCAGCATTTCGGCATCGAGCACGAGGCGCTGCCCCTTGCCGCTTTCATCCGCCTGCACCTTGGCCACGACCAGCTTCACCGGCTTTTTCGCGGTCAGCACGATACGGGCGCTGTCCGCATCCATGGTGCCGTAACGGATATCCTTGAAAAGACCGGTCGGCTTGAGATCGCCGGCCGGAAAACCGAAGGCCGTCGCCGGGAGATCGACGACGATGCGGACCGGATTGTCGAGATAGTGAATGGTAAAGGCGGGCTCCCGGTCCATGTCGATGACGATCCGGGTGCGGGCATCGTCGCCCGCTATGCGCGCGCCATAGGCCAGCAAAGGGTCGGCCGCCGCCGCGGGCGCAAATGGCGCCATCCCCATAACCACCAGTGCAAGGGCCGCTGCCGCAAATCGCAAAGCCCTCACGCCAATCTCCGCCACATGCCGCAATCCCTTTACCAAGTGCCCGTCGCGCCCCATATTGGTTTCGACGTTGTTTTTGAAGTCCCGATAGCGGGAGCCAGGTTTGACGTGATGGCCGCACCCGATGATGCGCCGGGAGACGAATCGATGAGATACCCTCCCGCACCCTCATCATCCGACGAATCCATCAATATTATGGCATACTTGGCTTTTCCCTTGCTATTGTGACAGATAAAACATACAACGCATATTAGGGTAGAAGTGTTGACGGGATAGAGTCGTCGCAAAGGCAGCCGCCTTCGAGTACCAGGCGCCAATAAGCGGCAGTCATCCGCCGTCTGCAGGGCTTCTGCTCCAAACAGTGGATATCTGAATTTCCGGTTTTCAAACGGGAAATTCATCGGTGGAGAGCCACCAACCGCTCTTTAGAGAGCACATTCATCGGACCCCTTCGTGGGTCTAAGGCATAGTCGATCTCGCTTGGTTACGGATGCTACCGCAGCAGCTTTTTCAGAAAGTGAACAGACCCCAGGGAATTGATGCCCCGGCTGCCGTCTGGATGCTGTCATCTTCGAACCAATCGCGACTTTCATTATCCGGTGCAGCAACGGCGGACCACATCCGGCTTGTCCCAGCGACAGGCAGGCCCCCATCCGGTTGCCTGCGCCGAGGAGCACAGCTTTCATGGCAGACAAAATGCTTATCGATGCGTCTCACGAGGAAGAGACGCGCGTCGTTGTCGTTCGCGGGAACCGCATAGAAGAATTTGACTTCGAGTCCCAGCACAAGAAGCAGATCCGCGGCAACATCTATCTTGCAAAAGTAACGAGGGTCGAGCCTTCGCTTCAGGCCGCTTTTGTGGATTACGGCGGCAACCGGCACGGCTTCCTGGCCTTTGCCGAAATCCATCCAGACTATTATCAGATTCCCCTTGCCGACCGTCAGGCGTTGCTGAAAGCCGAGGCGGAAGAGCATCGTCGCGAAGATGATGTCGAGCATGTCGAAACGGCGCTCGACCTTTCCCAGCAGGAACAGCCCGATATCGGCATCGTTCCCAAGGGCAGCGAAAAAACAGAAGCGGCCGCCGCCATCGCCGAAGAAGCCCCTGCCCCGGAGGCAGCCGCGCCCGCCGAAGAAGCGGCGCCCGCCAAGAAGGCCAAGCCGCGCCGCAGCCGCAAGAAGGCTGCTGCCGACGCCCCCGTCGAGGAAACGACCGCTCCGGAAGCAACGGCTGCCGTCGATGCGCCGAGCGAAGAAGAGGAAGGTCCTTCGGGCGAAATGGCCGCAATGGTCGAGACCGATTCGATCTCCGAGGATGTTGTGGCTTCCAAGCGCCGCCACGATGACGACGACGATGATGACCACGACCACGAAGAGGAAGTGATCGAATCCGTCGGCGCCGAAGACGCGATGGAAGAGGTTCCCGATCGCACCCAGCGCAAGCCGCGCAAGCAGTACCGCATCCAGGAAGTCATCAAGCGGCGCCAGATCCTGCTGGTGCAGGTGGCCAAGGAAGAGCGCGGCAACAAGGGTGCGGCACTCACCACCTATCTGTCGCTTGCCGGCCGCTACTCCGTCCTGATGCCGAATACGGCGCGCGGCGGCGGCATCTCCCGCAAGATCACCAATCCGCAGGACCGCAAGCGCCTGAAGGAAATCGCCAAGATGCTCGAAGTGCCGCAGGGCATGGGCGTCATCCTGCGCACCGCCGGCGCCAACCGGACCAAGGTCGAGGTCAAGCGCGATTTCGAATATCTGATGCGTCTGTGGGAAAACGTCCGCACGCTGACGCTGGCTTCGACCGCACCCTGCCTCGTTTATGAAGAAGGCAGCCTGATCAAGCGCTCGATCCGCGACCTCTACAACAAGGATATCGGCGAGATCATCGTTGCCGGCGAGGAAGGCTATCGTGAAGCGAAAGACTTCATGAAGATGCTGATGCCGAGCCACGCCAAGGTGGTTCAGCCCTACCGCGACATTCACCCGATCTTCTCGCGCTCCGGCATCGAGGCGCAGCTCGACCGCATGCTGCAGCCGCAGGTGACGCTGCGTTCGGGCGGCTACCTGATCATGAACCAGACGGAAGCGCTGGTTTCCATCGACGTCAACTCCGGCCGTTCGACCCGCGAGCATTCGATCGAGGACACCGCGCTCCAGACCAACCTGGAAGCAGCCGAGGAAATCGCGCGCCAGCTTCGTCTGCGCGACCTTGCAGGCCTGATCGTCATCGACTTCATCGACATGGAAGAGAAGCGCAACAACCGCGCCGTCGAGAAGAAGCTGAAGGAATGCCTGAAGAACGATCGCGCCCGTATCCAAGTCGGCCGCATCTCGCATTTCGGCCTCCTGGAAATGTCGCGCCAGCGCATTCGTGCTTCGGTTCTGGAAAGCACGACGCAGATCTGCTCGCATTGCGGCGGAACCGGCCATGTGCGCTCGCAGTCCTCGGTCGCGCTGCATGTCCTGCGCGGCATCGAGGAATACCTGCTCAAGAATACGACGCACGATATCACCGTGCGCACCACGCCGGACATTGCGCTCTATCTGCTCAATCACAAGCGCCAGACGATCATCGATTACGAAAACCGCTTCGGCGTCGCGATCGTCATCGATGCCGACAATGCCGTCGGCACGCAGCATTTCGCGATCGACCGTGGCGAACCGGTCGCCAATCCGGTGAAGATCGAAAGCCTCTTCAACTTCGCAGCGATCCCCGAGGACGACGATGACGATATCGTCATCGAGGCGGACGAGGATGAAGATGAGGAATTGGAAGAGAAGGCGGCCGGCGCTGAACAGCAGCCCGCGGCCCGCTCCGAAAGCGGTGAAAACGGCCGCAAGCGCAAGCGGCGGCGCCGGCGTCGCGGCCGCGGCAGCGATGCCCAGGCGGCATCGGCTTCCGACGATGCTTCCACGGCTGAAGACGCTGACGGAGAAGAAGGCGACGATGATGACCTCGATGCCGACGAAGCTTCCACCTCTGCCAATGGCGAAGATGGACAGCAGAAGCGCAAGCGCCGGCGTCGCGGCAAGCGTGGCGGTCGTCGCAATCGCGAGAACCAGGGCGAGGATCAGTCTGAAAACGGCGAATTCGAGTCCGGTGAAGCCTCCGAGGCCGATATGGCCGATGGCGACGGCTCTGACGGCGAGGTAGAAGCAACCGTAACGGTAGCGGAGATTGCCGTCGCCGAAGGCGAAGCGGCTGTCGAAGGTCAGCCCGCCATGGCGGCTGTGGAAACGGCAGCCATCGTCACCGAGGACGTCAAGCCGGCCAAGGGCCGCGGTCGCCGGAAGGCAAAGGCCGTCGAGGCATCTCCGGTCGAAACGCCGGTTATCGAGGAAGCGCCCGCCGCTGACACCGAATCCGAAGCAGTTGCCGAAATTGCGGAAGCTTTGGACAATACGGCGGAACCGGCGGAGGCAGAGGCAGTGGACGATGCTGCCAAGCCGGCACGCGCCAACCGCGAATCCAACGTGTCCTCCTCTGCCCCGGTGGTAACTTCCACCCGCACCAATGAAGGTGGTGACGGCGATGGAGAACCGACCAAGCCGAAGAAGGCTGGCTGGTGGCAGCGCCGCGGCTTCTTTTGAGAAGACAGATTTGGAATGAATGCATCAAATCCGGCCGTGGCGACGCGGCCGGATTTTTTGTTGTCGTCGCTGGCGGATTTGGCTGACGCGCAGGCGCGCGGCTTGTGAATACACATTCACAAGCCTGCACAAATGTTTGATTCTGGACTCTATTTCAGCCAAGCGGCCATGCGTTCGATCGCCTCTTCTATCTCGGCATTCGAACCGGCATAGGAAATGCGCAGCGCACGATGTCCTTCGACGGGATCGAAATCGAGGCCCGGCGTGGCAGCCACATCGATTTCCGCCAGCATCTTGCGGGCAAAGGCCATGCTGTCGTTGGTAAAACGGCTGACATCGACATAGGCGTAAAAGGCGCCATCCATGGGCGAGGCGATGCGCAAGCCGATTTCCGGCAGGCGGCGCATCAGGAAATCGCGGTTGCGGCCATAGCTTTCGCGATAGATATCGAGTTCGGCACCGGCCCCCAGCGCCGCGCCCGCGGCAATCTGCGACAGCTCCGGCGCGGAAATGTACAGGCTCTGGGCCACGCGCTCGGTGGGGCGGACGAGCCGTTCCGGCAGAACCATCCAGCCGATGCGCCATCCTGTCATGCAATAATATTTCGAGAAGGAATTGATGACGATCGCCTCGTCGGTCAGCTCCAGCGCGCTCGTCTCCTCGCCGACGAAGGTCAGGCCGTGGTAGATCTCGTCGGAGATGAAGGCAATCGAACGATCGGCGCAGTAGTCGGCGAGCGCCTTCAACGCCGCCCTGCCCGTCACCGTACCTGTGGGGTTGGCGGGGCTTGCCAGCAACACGCCCTTCAGGCGCTTGCCGCTTGCCGCCTGCGCCGCTTCGAGGCTTTCGGGAGTGAGCGTGAACTGCGTTTCATCCGTGACCGGCACCTCGACGACGTCGAGGCCGAGCGCGGCAAGAATATTGCGATAGGCCGGATAGCCCGGCCGGGCGATGGCGACGCTGTCGCCGGCATCGAACAGGGTCAGGAAAGCAAGGTTGAAGCCGGCCGACGACCCGGTCGTGATGGCGATGCGCTTCGGATCGATGCTCAAGCCATGACGCGCCTTATAGTGAGCGGAAAGCGCCTGGCGCAGGGCCAGAGTGCCGAGCGCATCCGTGTAACCGATGCGGCCGTGGCCGAGTGCGGTGCGTGCGGCCTCCAGCGCCGCCTGCGGCGCGGGATGAGACGGCTGCCCCACGGCCATGGAAATGACCGGATGCCCGGCCTGGCGCCGTCGCGTCGCTTCCGCCAGCACGTCCATGGCATGGAAAGGTTCGACATCGCTACGCTTGGATAGGGAAAACAAGATCAATTCTCTCTCGGATGGGGTTGCCGTGCGACATTTGCCGCAATATCGGCCCGTTCACAATCCTGCGATTGCCGCTTTGCCGTGAAAATTCCTGTTTCTGGAAATAAGGACGCACCGTAAATTGTCTATCCATATTTGCGGATGTTAACCCGACGATGTTATGCCGCATCCGGAAACGACGTCTCCGCCCAGATCCAAATGAGGACCCAATGACCCTTTCTTTCAAAAGCCTGCTGACGGTTTCGGCGATTGCCCTGACAGCGTCCTTCGCCGCAATCCAGCCGGCGGCCGCCCTGGATGACCAGCAGAAGAAGGAGATCGGGGATTTCATCAAGGAATATCTGGTCGAGCATCCGGAAGTGCTGCTGGACGCGCAGGCCGCGCTCGAAAAGAAGCAGGACGAGGCCCGCATCGCGCAGTCGTCCCAGGTGATCGACAAGAACAAGGACGCGATCTTCAACTCCAAGAACGATGTGGCCATCGGCAATCCGAAGGGCAACATCACCGTCGTGGAATTCTTCGACTATAACTGCACCTACTGCCGGCATGCGCTCGGCGATATGGACGCGCTGCTGAAGCAGGATAAGGACGTACGCTTCGTCCTCAAGGAATTCCCGATTCTCGGGCAGGATTCGGTTGCCGCATCCCGCGTCTCCAATGCGTTCCGCCAGCTCGCTCCGGAAAAATATGCGGAATTCCATCACAAGCTTCTGGGCAGCGACGGCCGCGCGTCCGAAGACACCGCCATCGAGGTCGCGACCTCGCTCGGCGTCAGCGAGACCGCCATCCGCGCGGAAATGGCAAAGAGCCCGAACACCGACACGATCAAGGCAACCTACCAGCTTGCCTCCGATCTCAACGTTACCGGCACGCCGGCCTATGTCATCGGCAACGAAATGATTTCCGGTGCAATCGGTCTCGACGCCATCAAGGAGAAGATCGCCAACGTCCGCAGCTGCGGCAAGACCAGCTGCTGAGATACGGCAGCATTTCCGCATTCGGCTTACGCTTCGAAACGGCGGCGCGTCATCACGGGGCGCAAAAATGCCAAAATCGCGGCGTTTCCACATCTAGAGACATGCAACCTTCGCTCCGGGGCTTTCCTATAAGGCCCCGGGAGTCTATAGGTTGCGCTGCACTTTGACGGAACATCTGATGGCGCAAACGATTTTTGTCCTGAACGGACCCAATTTGAATGCCTTGGGCAAGCGCGAGCCGGGCATCTATGGCGGCAAGACGCTCAAGGATATCGAAGCCGACTGCAAGTCCGCAGGTGAGAGCCTGGGCTTCGTCATCGATTTCCGGCAGAGCAATCACGAAGGCGTGCTGGTCGACTGGATGCATGAAGCCGGCGACAAGGCTGCCGGAGTTGCGATCAATCCCGGTGCCTATGGTCATACGTCGATCGCGCTGCATGACGCCATTCGCGCCATCACCATTCCCGTTGTGGAAGTTCATATCTCCAACATCCACGCACGCGAAGAATTCCGGCACAAATCGATGATCGCGCCCGCCGCAAAGGGCATGATCTGCGGTTTCGGACCTTATAGCTACATCCTGGCGCTTCATGCGCTGAAATCCATCACCCAATAACAAAAATACAGGGCAAGAAATCCAATGGCTGAAAAGAAATCGGGTATCGACCAGGCGCTGATTCGCGATCTCGCCAACATTCTCAACGACACGGATCTGACCGAGATCGAAGTCGAGCAGGAAGATCTGCGCATCCGGGTATCTCGTGCCGGCACGCCGCAATACGTGCAGGCGCCGATCGCCGCTCCGGCCGCTTACGCCGCTCCGGCCGCCGCCGCAGCAGCACCGGCCGCCGCCGCTCCTGCAGGCAAGACCCGCAATCCCGATAACGTCGTCAGCGCGCCGATGGTCGGCACCGCCTATCTGGCGCCGGCGCCCGGTTCGGCCGCCTTCATTCAGGTCGGCTCGGTCGTCAAGGAAGGTCAGACGCTGCTGATTATCGAAGCAATGAAAACGATGAACCAGATCCCTGCGCCAAAATCCGGCACGGTGACCGAAATCCTCGTTCAGGATGGACGTCCGGTCGAATACGGCGAAGCTCTGGTCGTCGTCGAGTAAGGCTGGCCCATGCCCATCATTTCGAAGATTCTCATAGCCAATCGTGGAGAGATCGCCCTTCGTGTGCTGCGTGCCTGCAAGGAGCTCGGCATTGCGACCGTCGCGGTACATTCGACCGCCGACGGCGACGCGATGCATGTGCGCCTGGCGGATGAAAGCGTTTGCATCGGCCCGCCGCCGTCGCGCGACAGCTATCTCAACATCCACCAGATCGTAGCCGCCTGTGAGATTACCGGCGCGGACGCCGTGCATCCCGGCTATGGTTTCCTGTCGGAAAATGCCAAGTTCGCCGATATCCTCGAAGCGCATGGCATCACCTTCATCGGCCCGACGGCGGAACACATCCGCATCATGGGTGACAAGATCACCGCCAAGACCACGGCGCAGCAGCTTGGAATTCCGGTCGTTCCCGGTTCCGACGGCGAAGTGAAGACCGAGGCGGAGGCGCTGACGACGGCGCGCGAGATCGGCTATCCGGTGCTCATCAAGGCAACCGCCGGCGGCGGCGGCCGCGGCATGAAGGTCGCCCGCACCGAGGAAGACCTGATAGAAGCCTGGACGACGGCGCGCACGGAGGCCGCAGCCGCCTTCGGCAACGAATCCGTCTACATGGAAAAATATCTCGGCAAGCCGCGCCATATCGAGATCCAGGTATTCGGCGACGGCGAAGGCAACGCGATCCATCTCGGCGAACGCGACTGCTCGCTGCAGCGCCGCCACCAGAAGGTTTGGGAAGAAGCCAACTCTCCGGCGCTCAACGTCGAGCAGCGCATGAAAATCGGCAAGATCTGCGCCGACGCCATGAAGAAGCTGAAATACCGCGGCGCCGGCACCATCGAGTTCCTCTATGAAAACGGCGAGTTCTATTTCATCGAAATGAACACCCGCCTGCAGGTGGAGCATCCGGTGACGGAAGCCATCACCGGCATCGACCTCGTACACGAGCAGATCCGCGTCGCTTCCGGCGGCGGTCTTTCGGTGACGCAGGACGAAGTGCATTTCCATGGCCACGCCATCGAATGCCGCATCAATGCCGAGGATCCGCGCACCTTCGTCCCCTCGCCCGGCACGATCACGCACTTCCATGCGCCTGGCGGCCTCGGCGTGCGCATCGACTCCGGTGCCTATCAGGGCTACAGAATCCCGCCCTACTACGACAGCCTGATCGGCAAGCTGATCGTGCACGGCCGCACCCGCGTCGAGTGCATGATGCGGCTGCGCCGCGCGCTCGACGAATTCGTGGTGGACGGCATCAAGACCACCCTGCCGCTCTTCCAGGATCTGGTTTCCAATCAGGATATCGCCAATGGCGACTACGATATCCACTGGCTGGAAAACTACCTGGCCAAGACATCGGCCTAGCCTGTGCCGGGAACGCGCGGCAAACATCCCGGCATAACCCCGGAGATTTTGCTGCGCGCCTATTCCATCGGGCTCTTCCCGATGGCGGAATCGGCTGACGACCCGGAGATATTCTGGGTCGAGCCGGAATTGCGGGGCATCATACCGCTCGACACGTTTCACGTTTCCAAAAGCCTCGCAAAGAGGATTCGTCAAAATCCCTTCGATATCCGCGTCGATACGGATTTCGAGGCTGTCATCGCAGCCTGCGCCGAACAGACGAGCGAGCGTCCGAGCACCTGGATCAACGATACGATACGCTCGCTTTATTCCACCCTGCACCACATCGGCCACGCCCATTCCGTGGAAGCCTGGGAAGGCGACACGCTGGTCGGCGGCCTCTACGGTGTTTCTCTGGGCTCTGCCTTCTTCGGCGAAAGCATGTTTTCACGACGCACGGACGCCTCGAAAATCTGCCTCGTCCATCTCGTCGAGCGTCTGCGCGAGCGCGGCTTCACCCTGCTCGACACACAATTCACCACCGAGCATCTGAAGACATTCGGCGCCATCGACATGCCGAAAGATGCCTATGCCGCGATGCTGGAGAAAGCGATGGAATCACCCGACCTGAGCTTCTCTAACGGTTGAAATCCGCCTGGATGAATTGATTCAAATCAAGAATCCGCTAAGTTTCGGCACAACAGCCGAGGGTAGAGTCTTGAAGAATCGTCTTGCAATTGTCTTTCTGGCCGCGTTGGCGGTCGCTACGCAGGTCAGCGCCAAATCCTTCCACGATATGTTCGGCGCCGAGCCGCCCGCGGACGAAGAAGGCGCGGTGTTGAAAACACTGGATTTCCAGCAAGGCGCAATCAAGATTCCCGCGGCCAATGCCACGCTGAACGTTTCGGACCAGTTCTATTATCTCAATCCGCAGGATTCGAAGAAAGTACTGGTCCAGCTCTGGGGCAATCCGGAAAGTTCCGTGGGCAGCCCGCTCGGCATGATCTTTCCTGTTAAATATCCGCCGACGGACCCGCACTCCTGGGGCTCCGTCATCGATTATGACAGCAGCGGCCACGTCTCCGACGAAGATGCCGCATCAACGAATTACGACGATCTGCTGAAGCAGATCCAGGATGCGATCAAGGAGCAGAATCCCGAGCGCGAGCGACAGGGTTTCGACCCCATTACGCTGGTCGGCTGGGCAGAGCCGCCGCATTACGACAAGTCGACGCACGCCCTGCACTGGGCGCGCGATCTGATCTTCGGCAACGATCCGAAGGCGGGCCACACGCTGAACTATTCCGTGCGCGTGCTGGGACGTGAGGGGGTTACCCAGCTCGATTTCGTCGCCGGGCTGGACCAGCTTCAGGAGATCAATGCGGCCATTCCCACCGTCATCGACACTGTGCAATATGATAGCGGCAAGCGCTATGCCGACTTCGTCGATGGCGACAAGATCGCCGCCTACAGCATGGCGGGGATGATCGCTGCCGGGGCCGGCGTGAAAGTCGCCGCGAAACTCGGGCTGCTCGCCATCGTCCTCGGCTACTTCAAGAGTTTCGGCATCGCCCTGCTGGCGTTGAAAAAGGGGCTGATCGTCGTCCTTGCAGGCGTCGTTGCGGCTGGCCGCAAGGTCCTGGGCCTGTTTCGCCGCAAGGGCAATACCGACGCCTGAGACAATCCGCGCCTGCGATTTTTACGGTTTCAAATTCCGATTGCGGTCTGCTATCGCCGCGCGCGAAGAGCGCCGACGCACAGAAGTTTCACTTTGCCGCCGTGATACCGGTCTTATTTTGCGCCGGCCGTGTCTGGCGGCGGCACGTCGGACTTCTGCTTGCACTCTTTCAGCCAGACGTCATAGATCGGATGCTCGACGGCATTGAGACCGGGACTATCGGCGAACATCCAGCCGGTGAAGATACGCCGGATACGGCGGTCGAGGGTGATTTCATCGACCTCGACGAAACCGTCCACCTTCTGCTGCTCGGTAGCATCGCGCGAATAGCAGGCGCGCGGCGTCACCTGCAGCGCGCCGAACTGCACCGTTTCGTTGATATAGACATCGAAAGTCGTGATGCGGCCGGTGATCTTGTCCAGGCCGGAGAAGACAGCGACCGGGTTGGAAATACGGGCAGCCTCGGCGGTGGAAGCTGCCATCATGCCGGCGAAAAGAGCGATGCCTGCTCCCGCCATTGCACGCAAAGAAGCGCTCCGCGTGGAAAACGTCATATCCGCCAATCTCCGCTTGGTCTCGGTCAAGGCGCCGGGCAAAAGCCGGCATATGTCGCGCCTAACGGCCAATTGTGGCCAAAGGACGAGCCGGCCTTTCCGCTCAGTTACCCCGGCCGCTCAGTTGCCGGGGGTCCAGGCGTCGTAGTCGCCGGTCACACGCGGACGTTCGCCGGCAACGGCGAGAGAGCCCGGCGGACGATAAGCCTGAGGCGAGCCGGTGAGGTTGGCGCGATGTTGCTTCTGCCATTCCTTGGCGACGTAGTTTTCCTTGGACGGCGGAACATCGGTGCGGTGATGCATCCAGCCATGCCAACCCGGGGGAATGGCCGAAGCTTCGGCATAGCCCTTGTAGATCACCCAGCGCTTCGGAAGGCCATAGGAGGACATGCCGCCTTCGTAATAGACATTGCCGAATTCATCCTCGCCGACACGCTTGCCAAAACGCCAGGTCGCGAAGCGCGTCCCCATTGTCTGACTGTTCCACCAGGTGAAGGTCTGTACGATGAGATTCCACATGTCTTTTCCTCGATACCCGCTGAGGGGCGAGCGATACCAGAATTCGATAGTTTGCTTATGCCGCCACCGGACCGGCTTGTCCAGTGATTCCAGCAGGCAAACAGGCTCATTTCAATGTCATCTTGAAACCCAGATGCGTCGGCTTGAAACCCAATCTTTCATAGAAGCGATGTGCATCTTTACGTACAGCATTCGAGGTCAATTGCACCATGCGCATGCCGCGGCCTTTTGCCTCGTCGACACAGAAATCGATCATTGCGGCGCCGATCCCCTGCCCGCGCAGATCCGTCCGCGTCTGGACCGACTCGATGATCATCGCCGACGATCCCCGCCCGTGCAGCGAGGTAACGGCGATCGTCTGAAAAGTGCCGACGATCTCGCCGGCCAGCTCGGCGGCGTAGAGCGTCTGGTCGGAAGATGCCGCGATGGCGCGAAAGGCGCGCAGATAATCGTCATAGGCGGAGGGATCGGCCGTATCGCCGTGGCCACCCATGGCATCGGCGGCGAAGAGATCGATCAGGGAAGGAAGATCGGATTCCTTCGCTTCGCGGATAAGTAGTTCTTGTGAGGACAATGCATTCTACCTAAATCTTTGTCTGCGATCACTCGCAGATTGGAAATGCCAGATGGCGGCGACCAGAACATATACATTTGAATATTTTATGCCGGAGATTCATCTCAAGACCGCTCTCCTCACTTTTTCGACAGTCCTCTTTGGCTTTATTTCTCTAGTCGCAAAAGGTGGCGCGGGGCCACATCTCATCCTGTTCGTGGCTTTTTCCGCCAGCGTTCTCTTCGCCTTTTTAGGCTTTTACAGGATCACCCATTGGACGAAAAAAACCGTTCTAGTTGTCGGTCCACAAGGACTTACCGATAACCGATTTGGACAGGTAACGATCCCTTGGACAACAATCGAACGTATCGATCTGACGCCGCCGACAGCGAACAATAGCTTGCAAGCTGAGCAGAACCGCTTTCTATTTCGCGGTATGATCCGGCTGCTTATAGCATCCGGAATCTACGGGACAGTCTCGATTCCTGGTAATCCAACCTTGACCGAACACCGCGACAAGCGACGTATCAAGCTTTGGCTTCGGTCTGGATCGCGAATTGAGCAAACAACGCCTGTCGCAAGACTTCGCATCCGCGACAGGGCTGATGGAACTCAACGAGTTTACATCGCGACAGTAGATCTCAATGCGACGCGCGAAGAGCTTCTTGCCCTGATCGTCGACTTCCATGCGCTGTACGGAAGCATGGCCCAAAACCAGCCGGCAGCTACGTAGCCAGCGGCTTCTCGAATATCAGCGCCGGAATGCCCGATTGCCCGCTACCGCAATTTTCAGTGCGGCCGGCCTCGACAAAGCCGTGCGCCTTATAGAAGGCAATTGCCGCCTCGTTTTGCGGATCGACCTCCAGACGCATGATCTCCGCGTCCGGAAAGCAGGTTTCCAGCTCGGCGAAGATATCGCGGCCGATGCCCTCCCGCTGATGACGGGGGCTGACGTAGAGCATGTAAAGCATGACCGTCTTGGTCATCTCCGTCGACATGGCGGCATAGCCCATGCCGCCGATCGTCCTGCCGTCATCGGCAACGAGGAATTCGGAGTTCTTGTTCGCCAGCCGCGCCTTCAGCGAAGCCGGCGAGTGCCAGGAAGCGTGCAGCTCGCTGACCTTTTCCGGCCCATAGATCCGGTCGTAGGTCGCATGCCAGGTCTCGCCCAGCAGAGCGCGGACCTTTTCCAGGTCCTGCTCGCCGGCGGTGCGGACGAAGAACACCGCTTATTCCTCTTCGATGCCGAGCTTGGCCTTGACCAGCGCCTGCACGGCCTGCGGGTTTGCCTTGCCACCCGTCGACTTCATCACCTGGCCGACGAACCAGCCGGCAAGCGTCGGCTTGGCCTTGACCTTGGCGACCTGATCCGGGTTGGCGGCGATGATCTCGTCGACGGCCTTTTCGATGGCGCCGGTATCGGTAACCTGCTTCATGCCGCGGGCCTCGACGATTTCAGTAGGATCGCCGCCTTCGTTGAGCACGATCTCGAACAGATCCTTGGCGATCTTGCCCGAGATGGTTTCGGCCTTGATGAGGTCGATGATCGCGCCGAGCTGAGCGGGCGAAACCGGAGTCTCTTCAATATCTTTGCCGGTTTTGTTCAGAGCGCCCAGCAAGTCGTTGATGACCCAGTTGGCAGCCATCTTGCCGTCGCGGCCGGCGGCAACCGCCTCGAAATAATCGGCGATCGCCTTTTCCGAGACAAGCACCGATGCGTCATAGATCGAGAGGCCGAGTTCGCGAACGAAACGCTCCTTCTTGTCGTCGGGCAGTTCCGGCAGGTGCTCGGCAAGTTCCTTGACGAAGGCGTCATCGAATTCGAGCGGCAGCAGATCCGGATCGGGGAAATAGCGGTAGTCATGCGCATCTTCCTTGGTGCGCAGCGACCGCGTCTCGCCCTTGTTCGGATCGAACAGGCGGGTTTCCTGGTCGATCGTGCCGCCATCCTCCAGAATGCCGATCTGCCGGCGCGCTTCATACTCGATCGCCTGACCGATGAAGCGGATGGAGTTGACGTTCTTGATTTCGCAGCGTGTACCGAATTCGCCGCCCGGACGGCGGACCGAAACGTTGACGTCGGCGCGCATCGAGCCTTCGTCCATGTTTCCGTCGCAGGTTCCGAGATAGCGCACGATGGAGCGCAGCTTCGTCATGTAGGCCTTCGCCTCGTCGGACGAGCGGATGTCCGGCTTGGAGACGATTTCCATCAGCGCCACGCCGGATCGGTTGAGATCGACATAGGACATGGTGGCATGCTGGTCATGCAGCGACTTGCCGGCGTCCTGTTCCAGGTGCAGGCGCTCGATGCCGATTTCGATGTCCTCGAACTGGCCCTGACGATCGGGACCGAGGGAAATAACGATCTTGCCTTCGCCGACGATCGGGTCCTTGAACTGCGAGATCTGATAGCCCTGCGGCAGGTCGGGATAGAAATAGTTCTTGCGGTCGAAGATCGAGCGCTTGTTGATCTGCGCCTTGAGGCCAAGACCGGTGCGCACGGCCTGCTTGACGCATTCCTCGTTGATGACTGGCAGCATGCCGGGCATGGCGGCATCGACCAGCGAGACGTTGGAATTCTGCGGCTTGCCGAACTCGGTCGAGGCTCCGGAGAAAAGCTTGGAATTGCTCAGCACCTGGGCATGGACTTCCATGCCGATAACGATTTCCCAATCGCCGGTGGCACCGGGAATGAAGCGTTTTGGATCTGGCGTGCGGACGTCGACAAGGGTCATGGGAAGCTCTTGAAATGCTGTTCTTCTGAACTTTGTGAGGTAGAGCAATTGGCCGGGCGGCGCAAGGCTTTCGGCATGCGCCGATGCGCTATATGCCCGGTCCGTAAGCGCCGTCGCTTTCCTCGACCAGCGATTTCGAAAGCCCCACGGTCGGCACGTCGCTGTCGAGTTTCGGAGAGTAGACGACCGACAGCCAGTGGATCTGGTAGCCCCGCGCCTTGAAGAAGGCGATGGCATCCGTATTGCCGGCATGCGTATGCAGGGAGACCTTTTCCAGCCCCTGTTCCCGCACATCCTGCTCGACGCGCGCCAGCAGCGCCGAGCCCAGCCCTCGCCGCAGAAAATCCGGATCGATCCAGAAATCGGAGATCGCCTCGTCCAGTCCCTCGCGGGCTGCCCATCCGACCGCCTCTCCGTTCAACTCGATGACGGTAATCGTCAGCCACAGATTTCGAGTGAAACTCGAGAAGGCCTCGCTGGCGCTTTCCAGCAATTCACCCGTACCGCCGATCGCTCCCATGGCCTTCTGCCAGGAGCGCAGGCCGATGCTCGCCAGCACCTCGGTCTCGCCTTCATGGGCATTGCGAATATGGATCATCGTGCCCCCGCCATTTATCAGCAGTAAAGCATCGGCGAAAGGCTTTTGCCAGCGGCGAGATTCGCAATCGCGAGGGAGGGCGAGAAGCGTGAATCGGGTTGCGCTTGACCGCAAGGCGCAACCTGCTTTAGACAGAAAGCCTCAACGGAGTTTTGATGTCCAACTTTTGTCAGTCCCGGTAAAGGCCCCGCTCGCAAGTCTTCTTGCGTGCCGGGCCTGAAAAACGAAGCCCCGGCTTCCCCCAAGGGAAGGCTCGGATCGTTTTTGTGCGCCTCCTGGCGCTTGACGGATTCTGACAACAATGGACATTTCCCGCGCCGAACAGCGCATTCTTCACCTGCTCGCTCAAGGCGGGCGCATCGAAATCGAACGCAGCGACGGCAAGAAGATCGAGACCGTCTACTGCTACACGCGGGACGGCTGGGTCTATCCCGATTTCGGCCTGGATCTTTTCCGACGGCTGAAGCGCCTCAGGGCCATCAAATCCACCGACGGCCATCCCTATCGCATCAGCGAGAAGGGTTTGCGGCTGGTGCGATCGCAACTGAACAATCGATAGGCCAGACACGAGAGCCGCCTGGCAGGGCGGCTCTCACGGCTCGATGCTCCTGACGGGAGGATCAGAACGTGGCGATGATTTCCGCGACCCGGTCGCCGCGGCGATCGTATTCCTCCTGCACCACGGTGCGTCTTTCGTTCAACGCGGCGATTTGATCCTCGCTGTCTGCCAACGCCTTCAAATAGCGTTTTTTCAAATCGCTATTGTCGGGTACGGCGCCGAGATTTTGTCTTATCCGCTCTTGCTCGCCGGTGACCTTGCCGAGTTCGCTATCGAGATTTTCCAGATCGTTCTGGATGGCGACTTGCCTTTTGCGCGCATCTGCGAGATTTGCGAGCTTGTCCGTCAGCGCCTTGTCCTGCGTCGAGGCAGACCAGCCGAGCAGCGTGTCCGGCTCGGCATCGAGCAAAGCGTAACTGTTGCTCTGAAGCTGCTCGTCGACAGCGGTCAACGTCTTTTCGGCGCCTGCCGGCACCACCGCCTTGAGCCGCTGATGCGTTGCCGTCTTGCCGAAGCTTTCACTCGAGGAGAACGACCAGCCGTCCCTGATCGGATGCTCGACGATGACGGTCCGCTCGCCATCGAGCGCGCCCGAGACGGTGTATGTCGTCGTCTGGCGATATTTGACGACGGCGTTCATCATTCCATCGGCAACCTTCAGAGAGGCGATTTCCTCCGTCGGTGTCTGCTGCTCGCTGATCGATACCTTTCGGTCGGTTGCAAAACTGGCGAGGCGCGTGTCATCCTTCGGCAAGGCCGAGAGTTGGGAATCGCCCACATAACCGGTCTTGCTGTCGTATAGTGTGAGAATGCCCGGAGGCATGCTGACGCCGGTCGTGTTCTTGAGCATCACGGCGGCGATGGGATTGTGCAGGACGCTGCCCGCCCGATACATATCCACCATGTCGGCTTCCACATCCGCATCCATGATCGGCACCGACAAGGTGTCGCCATTGGCCAGATCGTAAGTTCCCGGAAGTTCGAAGGTGGCGGAGATATCGCTTTCGGTCGCCGCGGTGGGATTGGCTGCGGCCATTTGCACCGGTTCGGCCGGGCTTTCCAGCCCGTCGGCCGCTTCCGCCGACATCTTTCGCTCGGCCCCGCCCATCATTGGCTTCGCGAGCGCGGGCGCCGCCCGTTCCGCGAAATTTCCCGACAGACGTCGCCTGCCGGACAGATCGCCGCTATCGGGATCGGGAACGTTATTCGACGCCGTATTCACCGGAACTTCCTGCCGCTCTCTCCAATAAAGCTGGTGCAGAGCCTGCTTCAGCGTCACCGGCTCGGCCGAGGTCAGTGTCAGCTTGACGCCCTTCCAATCCTCGCCGCTGGCATTTTCCAGCACCGTCCATGCCTGCAGGCGGGCCTTGTCATTTCCCTCGATGACGACCTTGTAGGCCGTTTTCCAGATCGGCGACGGCACGACATAGGTCAGGCCGATATCGCCGCTGTTCTTGACGCCGTTCACCTTGATATCGATGGCGCGAGTGCGGTCATTCTTGCCGCGGGCAATGGCTGCAGCCGCCATGGCGAGCTTTGCGCGCGTGTCGGGATCGTCAAGCCGGACGGATGCATCCTCGCCGAGCGCCAGCGTCTCCACCGCGCCATCCTTGTCGATAACGGTCAGCAACGGCACCGTTGTCTTCTCGTCGACCTTCCTCGTCTCGATGCCAAGGATATTCCCCTCGACCGTCTTGCCGCCGCTGCTGACCGTCACCTTGCCGCCCTGCAGCGATGTCAGAAGCGATGGCACGGACGAGAGCGCTTCCAGATTGAACGGCAAGCCCTTGAAGGTTTCCTGCAATGGCTGCGGCCCTGCCAGCGACATGCCCGCCACAGAACCCGCAGAGCCGTTGACCACAAGGCTCTTCAGGATATCGTCGACCTGATCGAGCGGCACCTCGATGCGGATCACGCCGTCGCCATCGAGATCGGCCGACCGGGAAACCTGGGCCAGGCCTCCCGAGGACAGGGTAATGGAACGAATGGCCCCATTATCGGCCGCCAGCGAAATCGCCGGCCATGATGCGCCGAGAAGCAGGATCGCCGTGACGTGCTTGAGCATGAAGAGACCTTCCGATTCGGTTGCAGAGGACGAGACCAAGCGGCTCGCTGCAATTTATGATCGTATTTCGGTCCAAAATGTGATGGCGACCGGGCGGAATATTGGCATGTAAAAAGGGCCGCCCGGATTTCCGGGCGGCCCTTAAGTAATGTCAAACGTCACGAAGTTTCGCGAGATCTTTCATCAAGCCACTCGTGCCGTTGTGGATCTTCGGCTTACCACCACTTCGCCGGCGTGAACTTGCCGGCGGCCTGTTCGATGACGTGGGCGGTCTTGAAGAGGGTTTCTTCTTCGAAGGGCTTGCCGATGAGCTGCAGGCCGAGCGGGAGGCCCTTCGGGTCGAGGCCGGCGGGGACGGCGATGCCCGGGAGACCGGCCATGTTGACCGTCACCGTGAAGATGTCGTTCAGGTACATCTTCACAGGATCCGAGGCGAGGTTCTCGTCGGCGATGCCGAAGGCCGAGGACGGCGTGGCCGGCGTCAGGATCGCGTCGACGCCGGCATTGAAGGCCAGTTCGAAGTCGCGCTTGATCAGGGTGCGGACCTTCTGGGCGCGCAGGTAGTAGGCATCGTAATAGCCGGCCGACAGAACGTAGGTGCCGATCATGATGCGGCGCTTCACTTCCTGGCCGAAGCCGGCCGCGCGCGTCTTTTCGTACATGTCGACGATATCCTTGCCGTCGACGCGCAGGCCGTAGCGGACGCCGTCGTAGCGGGCGAGGTTCGAGGATGCTTCGGCCGGGGCGACGATGTAGTAGGCCGGCAGCGCATATTTCGTGTGCGGCAGGGAGATGTTGACGATCTCGGCACCGGCATCCTTCAGCCAGGCAATGCCCTGCTGCCAGAGCGTCTCGATCTCCTCCGGCATGCCGTCGACGCGGTATTCGTTGGGGATGCCGATCTTCATGCCCTTTAGCGACTGGCCGAGCGAGGCTTCGTAGTCCGGCACCGGCAGGTCGACCGAGGTCGTGTCCTTGGCATCGACGCTTGCCATCGACTTCAGCAGAATGGCGGCATCGCGCACGTCGCGGGCGATCGGGCCGGCCTGGTCGAGCGACGAGGCGAAGGCGGCAATGCCCCAGCGCGAGCAACGGCCATAGGTCGGCTTGATGCCGACGGTGCCGGTGAAGGCGGCGGGCTGGCGGATCGAGCCGCCAGTATCGGTCGCCGTGGCGCCGGCGCAGAGATGCGCGGCAACGGCAGCGGCGGACCCGCCGGACGAGCCGCCCGGAACGAGCTGCTGGTTGGACCCTTCGGCACGCCAGGGATTAATGACCGGGCCATAATAGGAGGTCTCGTTGGAGGAGCCCATGGCGAACTCGTCCATGTTGAGCTTGCCCAGCATGACGGCGCCGTCGTTCCAGAGGTTCTGCGTCACCGTCGATTCATAGCGCGGCTTGAAGCCGTCCAGAATGTGGCTGCAGGCCTGGGTATGGATACCTTCGGTGCCGAACAGGTCCTTGATGCCGAGCGGGATGCCTTCGAGCGCACCGGCCTTGCCGCTGGCGAGGCGCGCATCCGAGGCCTTCGCCATCTCGCGGGCTTTATCGGGCGTCACGGCGATGTAGGCATTGATCTGACCGTTGGCCGCGTCGATCGCCGAGATATAGGCCTCGGTCAGTTCGGTGGCGGTAATCTGCTTGGCGCGCAGCTTGTCGCGGGCTTCGGCAATGGTCAGGCTGGTCAGTTCGCTCATTTTGTTTCGCTTCAGATCTGGAATTGGGCAATGGGTCGGAAAAGGCTCGACAGGAACCGTTATTCGACGACTTTGGGCACCAGGAAGAAATTCTGATCGGTGTTCGGCGCATTGGCGACGATGTCGGCAGCCTTGTTGCCGTCGGTCACTTCGTCGGTGCGCTTCTTCATTGCCATCGGCGTGACGGAGGTCATGGCCTCGACGCCATCGACATTCACTTCGGAAAGCTGCTCGACGAAGCCCAGAATGCCGTTCAGCTCGCCCATCATCCGCTGCGCCTCGTCTTCGTTGACGGCGATACGGGCAAGATGGGCGACGCGTTTGACAGTGGCGAGGTCGACGGACATGGCATTCTCCGAGGTAGGTTTTACCTACATTGCAAGTAGGTATTTTTCACACTCGCTATAAAGGCCATGCCCGCCATACGCAACGGGTATCGTCAGGCAGAAACGCTCTCGCCCACCTTCGGTGCCGCAACCGCGGTCTTCGAGCCTTCCATGCCGGCGACGAACTTCTCCGGCGTCTGGTCGATGATCGGGAACGTGCCGTAGTGGCAGGGAATGGCGGTCTTGAAGTTGAAGAAGCGCTGGCAGGCGAGCGCCGCGACTGCCCCGCCCATGGTGAAGCGGTCGCCGACCGGCAGGATACCGATATCGGGCTGATGCAGTTCGTTGATGAGGCCCATATCCGAGAAGATGTCGGTATCGCCCATATGGAACAGCGTCGGCTCGTCATCGAAATGCAGCATCAGGCCGTTCGGATTGCCGAGCGCGTGAGAGACGCCATCCTCGGTGATCTGGGCTGAGGAATGCAGAGCATTGGTGAAGGTGGCGGAAAAGCCGCCGAGGCCGACGGTGCCGCCGGTATTGCCCATTTCCAGCTTCGCCACGCCCTTGGTGCCGAGCCAGGCGGCGAGATCGGCATTGGCAAGAACGACCGCGCCCGTGTCCTTGGCGATCTGAACCGCGTCGCCGACATGGTCGGCATGGCCGTGCGTCAAGAGGATATGGGTCACGCCGGCGGCGGCGTCCTTGACGTTGAGACCGGCGGCGGCAAAGGAGGAATTGTAGTTCAGGAAAGGATCGATCAGTATTTTTGCCCTGCCCGTTTCGATGCGAAAGGCGGAATGGCCGAACCAGGTGATCTTCATTGGATTGCTCCTTATTACTTGATTTGAAATGCAAGGCTGGTGTCTAGGAGATATCCCAAACCGCTGCAATGAAAAGCGGCTTCGACTTCAATTTGTTTTGACGAGAGCGAGACCCTGATGACGACGCTGACCATCGAAGACCTAGCCGCGATGCTTCTGCCCGGCCAGCCGATTGCCGGCCTCGACCTCGGCACGAAGACCATCGGGCTTGCCATGTCCGATCTCGGGCGGCGCTTTGCGACCCCGCGTCCGGTGATCAAGCGGGTGAAGTTCACCCAGGATGCCGGAACGCTGCTCGCATTCGCCGGAAAGGAAAAGGTCGCCGCCTTCGTCATAGGGCTGCCTGTCAACATGGATGGCTCTTCGGGGCCGCGCGTTCAGGCGACCCGCGCCTTCGTGCGCAGCATGTCGGAAAAGACCGCCCTGCCCTTTGTTTTCTGGGACGAACGGCTTTCGACCGTAGCGGCCGAGCGGGCGCTTCTGGAAATGGATGTCTCGCGAGCCAAACGGGCCGAGCGTATCGATTCGGCCGCCGCGAGCTTCATTCTTCAGGGAGCCTTGGACAGGCTGTCGGCGCTCGGCAGGGCGACCTTGCCCGATCTCGACGCCTGACGGCGGCGCCACCATCCCATGACGGCAGCGCGGCGGCGAAAGCCGAAGATCGCGAACACCAGCAGGCTGTCGAAAGCAATGGCGCGCGCCACCAGCGGCGGGATGGTTTCCGGCGGGATTCCGAGAATCTTGCCGTAGATCTGGAACACCAGATCATGCATGTGCCGCGTCAGCATGAAGATGCCGAAGCTCATGTCGTAGTACGACAGATAGTACCATGCCCCGAGAAACGAGACGGGGCCGGCCCAGCAGATCAACAGCCACTTCATGCGGTACCTCTTCGACGCGGATATTGCGTCGTGCCAGCCGACAGGACGAGCCAATTCGACAGCGCCATGGCGCTCAAGACAATTGCGGGCAACGTTATATCTAGTGCAAGCACGGCGAAGAACATCATCGCAGTGACAAGAAACACCAATTTTGCGGGTCTCGACCCCATGGCTGCACGCTTGATGGTTAACTATTCGTCTTCTCACAGTGACGAGTTAACCGTTGCGGCGCAACGTAAACCATTTGTTAAGGTTAACGGCGGAGCGGGCTTGTGGATATCCCTCGCCGAAGCGCCGACATCAGCCGTAGACGCCGCGCACGATGCGCTTCAAAGCCGTTGCCGCCTTCTCCCAATCCCTGCCGTTTTTCAAGACAAGACCGGCGCACTGGTCGCTGACGGCCGAAGCCAGCACGATATGCTGGATGGCCGCGAAAATCATGGCATTCACCGCCTGCGCATCGACGCCCTTGGGCGGTGCCAGCGAGCCCCGCATGCGCTCGATCCAGCCGGCGAGCGCCCTGGAGCGTGCCTCCGACAGCCGGCGGACCTGTTCGCTGCTTTCGGAAACCTCCCAGGCGACGATGCGGCGCATGAGGGGATCGGCGCGCAATGCATCGAGAAACAGCAGCGAGAGCCTTTCCATCAGGTCGCCGTAGGTCAGCAGAAACATGCCGCCGGTATCGTCGGGAATGCGATCCGCCACCCAGCTGCCGAGATCCGTGCCGATCGCTTCCACGAGGCCATTCAGGCCGCCGTAATAGCGGTAGATCAGCTGCTTGTCGCAGCCGGCGCCGCGGGCAACCGCGTTGATGCCGAAATTCTGAAACCCCTCCTCCGCCAGAAGCCGCTTGGCGGCGTCGAGGATCGCCTGCTCGGTCGCGGCGCGATTGCGCACGCGCTTTTCCGCGGCAGGCGCTTGCAGCGGGATTTTAACGGCAGCGTTTGCAACGCCCATCGAGTCGACTCCAATCTGTCACCGGGCGGTGAATAGCAAGCAAGGCGGCCTCGAACAACAAAGCCGTGGGCGCGCAAGCCCGTCAAAGCCCGCAAATCCACAGATTAGAGAAGCTGCCGAACCATTTCTTACGTGGCCGGCGGATAAAGCAGGTCGACGATATAGCTGGCGTCGAAGCGAGAATCGAGCATGCCGTAGGTGGCGCGCCAGCCGCCGGCAAGACGGGTTTCGATGAAGGCATCGGCGATCTTGCCGGCTCCCAGGCGGTAAAGCTCGGCGGCACCGGCCGCGAGCGCCATCTGTTCGACCAGCAAACGGGCAGCCCCCTCGTCCTGCTCGCAAAGCGCCATGGCGGCGCGCAGCACATCGATGGTCTTCTTGCCGGCCGGACCGAGATCGCGGGCGAGACCGGCGAAGACGGTCTCGAACAGGTCCTTGCCCCGGTTCAGCACGCGCAGCACATCGAGCGCCATGACATTGCCGGAACCTTCCCAGATCGCATTGACCGGCGCTTCGCGGTAATGCCGCGCAATCGGGCGCTCCTCGATATAGCCGCTGCCGCCGATGCACTCCATGGCCTCATAGATCAGCGCCGGCGCGATCTTGCAGCACCAATATTTGGCGACCGGCGTCATGACGCGGGCATAGGCGGCGTCCTCGCTGCTGCCGCTCGCCTTGTCGAAAGCTTCGGCGAGACGGAAGGCAAGCGCGGTCGCCGCGGCGACATCGAGCGCCATGTCGGCAAGCACGCGCGTCATGATCGGCTGGTTGACCAGCATCTTGCCGAAAACGCTGCGGCCGCGTGCGTGATGCACGGCTTCGGCCAGCGAGGCGCGCATGATGCCGGCAGACGCCAGCGCGCAATCGAGCCGCGTCAGCGTCACCATGTCGAGGATCGTGCGGATGCCACCATCCGGCGCCCCGAGCAGGAAGCCGAACGTATCGGTGAACTCGACCTCCGAAGAGGCGTTCGAGCGGTTGCCGAGCTTGTCCTTGAGCCTCTGGAAATGCAGGCCGTTGGCCGAGCCATCCTCCAGCAGCCGCGGCACTAGGAAACAGCCCATGCCGTCCCTGGTCTGGGCGAGCATGATGAAGGCATCGCTCATCGGCGCCGACATGAACCACTTGTGGCCCGACAGCCGGTAAATGCCCTCGCTGACCTTGTCGGCACTCGTCCTGTTGGCGCGGACATCCGTGCCGCCCTGCTTTTCCGTCATGCCCATGCCGATGGTGACGGCACTCTTCTGCATGGCGGGTTTGTTGGACGAATCGTACTTACGCGAGAGGATTTTCGGCGCCCAGTCCTTCTGCACGGCCGGCGACGCCATCATGGCGGCCACCGAAGCGCTGGTCATCGTCAAAGGGCACAGGTGGCCGCATTCGAGCTGGGCCGTCAGATAAAAGCGGGCGGCGCGCACCTTGTGCGACTGACCCTTCGCTTCGGGATCGGCCTGCGCGTCCCAGATCGAGGAATGCAGGCCCATCGCCATGGAGCGGCGCATCAGCGCATGCCAGGCGGGATGGAATTCGACGACATCCAGACGCTCGCCGCGCGGGCCATGGGTGCGCAACTGCGGCACCCCCTGGTTCGCCATGCGCGCCAACTCCTGCGCCTCGTGCGAGGTGACGAAACGACCGTGCTGCTCGAGGTCTTCACGTATCGAACGCGGCAGGCCGGACGTCAGATCGACGATCAGCGGATCGGAACGATAGGCATTGATACCGGTCCAGAGGCTCGGCTGGTTCAGGTCGGCAAAAGGGTCGTCGGTCCGGGTCGGTTGGGTCATGAATCGCTTGTAGAGCAAGAAGGTTGCAAAAGGAAACTGGAAGTTACGTCTCCCAACAGCATAGCTGCTGTAGCGGGATTCGGGCGAAATTGCATGGGGAACAAGCCGACGCATCGCACGGCCACGCTTGCCCCTGGCGCACTCCCTCTTTATAGACCGCCTGACGACATTCAGAGGGCAGGTCCATGGTCTTCTTTCCCCACCGCCACCTCATCGGCATCAAAGGCCTCACCGAACAAGATATCACCTATCTTCTCGACAAGGCCGACGAAGCGGTCAAGATCAGCCGCCAGCGCGAGAAAAAGACATCCACGCTTCGCGGGCTGACGCAGATCAATCTCTTCTTCGAAGCGTCGACGCGCACGCAATCCTCCTTCGAGCTGGCCGGCAAACGGCTCGGTGCCGATGTGATGAACATGTCGGTCGGCAACTCTTCGGTCAAAAAGGGCGAGACGCTGATCGATACGGCGATGACGCTGAATGCCATGCGGCCGGACGTGCTCGTCATCCGCCATTCGAGCGCGGGCGCTGCCGCGCTGCTGGCACAGAAGGTCTCCTGCTCCGTGGTCAACGCCGGCGACGGCCAGCACGAGCATCCGACGCAGGCCCTGCTCGACGCGCTGACGATCCGCCGCGCCAAGGGCAAGCTCTCGCGCATCATCGTGGCGATCTGCGGCGACGTGCTTCACTCGCGCGTCGCCCGCTCCAATATCCTCTTGCTCAATGCCATGGGCGCGCGCGTGCGCGTCGTGTCTCCGGCCACGCTGCTGCCGGCCGGCATTGCCGATATGGGCGTCGAAGTCTTCCATTCGATGAAGGAAGGGCTGAAGGACGCCGATGTCGTGATGATGCTGCGCCTCCAGCGCGAGCGCATGTCCGGGGCCTTCGTGCCCTCGGTGCGCGAATACTATCACTTCTACGGGCTCGACGCCGAAACGCTCAAGGTCGCCAAGGAGGATGCGCTCGTCATGCATCCAGGCCCGATGAACCGCGGCGTGGAAATAGCCTCCGAGGTAGCCGACGGTCCGCAAAGCGTCATCGCCGAGCAGGTGGAGATGGGGGTCGCCGTGCGCATGGCCGTGATGGAGACCCTGCTCGTTTCACAGAACCAGGGACCTCGCACCGAGGGAGCGGGCGCATGACCAACTCGATCGTCCTCCAGAACGCCCGCATCGTCGACCCCTCCCGCGATCTCGACGAGGTCGGCACGATCGTCGTCGAAGACGGCGTGATCGTCGCATCCGGCAAAGGTGCGGGGAACCATGCCGCTCCGAAGGGCGCGACCGTTCGCGACTGCAGCGGCCTCGTCGCCATTCCCGGCCTCGTCGATGCGCGCGTCCATGTCGGCGAGCCCGGCGGCGAGCATCGTGAAACCATCGCCTCCGCCAGCCGTGCGGCAGCGGCCGGCGGCGTCACTTCCTTCATCATGATGCCGGACACGGACCCCGTCATCGACGACATCGCCCTCGTCGAATTCGTCAGGAAAACGGCGCGGGATACCGCCGTCGTCAATGTCTACCCGGCGGCCGCCCTCACCAAGGGGCTTGCCGGCGAGGAAATGACGGAAATCGGCTTGTTGCGCGAAGCCGGTGCCGTGGTCTTCACCGACGCGCATTCCGGCGTGCACGACACACAGGTTCTGCGCCGCATCATGACCTATGCACGGGAATTCGGCGCGGTGATTTCCTGCGAGACGCGCGACAAGTATCTCGGTGCAAACGGCGTGATGCACGAAGGGCTGCTGGCAAGCTGGCTCGGGCTGTCCGGCATTCCGAAGGAAGCCGAACTCATTCCGCTCGAACGCGACCTGCGCATGGCCGCGCTGACGCGCAGCCACTATCACGCCGCAATGATTTCGGTGCCTGAATCGGCAGAAGCCATCCGCCTCGCCCGCTCGCGCGGCGCCAAAGTCACCTGCGGCATTTCGATCAACAATCTCGCGCTCAACGAAAACGACATCGGCGAATACCGGACCTTCTTCAAGCTTTACCCGCCGCTACGCTCCGAGGACGATCGAACGGGCATGATCGAAGCCCTGGCCGACGGCACGATCGACATCATCGTCTCCTCGCACGATCCGCAGGACGTCGACACCAAGCGCCTGCCGTTCGCAGAGGCCGAAGACGGTGCAATCGGGCTCGAGACATTACTTCCGGCGGCGCTCAGGCTCTATCACAGCGGGCAGGTGAGCCTGATGCGGCTTGTCGATGCCCTGTCGACGCGGCCGGCGCAGATCTTCGGACTGGAAGCCGGCACGCTGAAGCCCGGCGCCAGGGCCGATATCGCTCTTGTCGATCTTGACGAGCCTTGGCTTGTCGCAAAAGAAATGCTTCTGTCGCGCTCGAAGAATACACCCTTCGAAGATGCGAGGATGAGCGGCCGCGCGATCGCAACCTATGTCGCAGGCAAGCTGGTTCACAATCTCTAGGGCAAGCCCGGAGTTTACGGAGAGTAAGACGTGATGGCGGAATTCTGGACTTGGCAGCTTACCCCGCAGACCGTGCTGGCCGCCCTCGTCATCGGCTACCTGCTCGGCTCCATTCCCTTCGGCCTGCTGCTGACCCGCATGGCGGGGCTCGGGGACGTGCGCAATATCGGCTCCGGCAATATCGGCGCGACCAATGTGCTGCGCACCGGCAACAAGGGGCTTGCCGCAGCCACGCTGCTGCTCGATGCATTCAAGGGCACGGCTGCCGTGCTGCTCGTCGCACATTTCTTCGGCGAGGATGCCGGCATACTTGCCGGTTTCGCCGCTTTCATCGGCCATATCTTCCCGGTCTGGATCGGCTTCAAGGGCGGCAAGGGCGTTGCAACCTATCTCGGCATCCTGCTCGGTCTCGCGCCGCTGATGGCCCTGATTTTCGCCATCATCTGGCTGGTCATCGCCTTCACCACCCGCTACTCCTCACTTTCCGCCTTGGTTGCAACCCTTGTCATCCCGGTTGTATTGTGGATATTGGGCGTCGATAAAATAGCTGCCGTCATGGCACTGATGACCATCATTTCCTGGTACAAGCACAGGGCCAATATCGTCCGGCTCACTGCCGGAACGGAAAGCAAGATCGGAGCGAAGGGATAATGGATGCAGGCAGCGCAAGACGGACCGGAGTTGCGCTGACCGAGAAACAAAGGATCGCCTGGCTCAGGCTCATCCGTTCCGACAATGTCGGGCCGTCCACCTTTCGCGATCTCATCAACCACTACGGCTCCGCCGAGGCCGCGCTCGCCATGCTTCCGACGCTTTCGCAGCGCGGCGGCTCGACGCGTGCCATCCGCATCGCCGACGAACGGGATGCGCTGCGGGAACTGGAAGCGGCGCATCGCTTCGGTGCCCGCTTCGTCGGCATCGGCGAACCCGACTACCCCCCTGCCCTTCGAGAAATCGACGGGGCTCCGCCGATTCTCGCCGTCAAGGGCAACATGGCCGCCGCCACACGCCCGGCAATCGGCATCGTCGGCTCCCGCAACGCCTCGATCAGCGGCGCCAAATTCACCGCCATGATTGCTCGCACCTGCGGCGAAGCCGGTTATGCCGTAGTTTCCGGGCTGGCGCGCGGCATCGACACCGCAGCCCACCGCGCCAGCCTCGCGACCGGCACGATCGCCGCCATGGCGGGTGGTCTCGACCAGCCTTATCCGCCCGAGAATATCGGCCTGCTCAACGACATATGGGACGGCAACGGACTCGCCGTCAGCGAAATGCCGTTCGGATGGGAACCGCGAGCCCGCGACTTCCCGCGCCGCAACCGTTTGATCGCGGGCATCTCGCTGGGCGTCGTGGTCGTCGAAGCGGCAACCCGCTCCGGCTCGCTGATCACGGCGCGCCTTGCCGGGGAATGCGGCAGGCTTGTCTTCGCCGTGCCCGGCTCGCCGCTCGATCCGCGCTGCGAAGGCACGAATGGCCTGATCAAGGATGGCGCGATGATCGTAACGACGCCGAACGACATCGTCGACGCGCTTCGGCCGCTGGCCGAGCCGGATCTCTTCCGTCCGCGCCCTGCCGAACCGACTGTCGAACGAAGCAAGCCGCTCAGCGCACCGCCCGACGACGCAGAGCGCGATCACATCGCAGAAGCCCTCGGGCCGACGCCGGTCGAGATTGACGATATCGTCCGCCATACCGGTCTTCCGATATCCGCGATCCATTCGGTTCTTCTCGAACTGGACATGGCCGGCCGGCTACATCGTCACCCCGGCGGACTGGTGTCGATCTCCATGCCGGATTGAAAACTGTGACGCGCGTACCAATTCTAAGCATCGCATCGCCGCGCCAAGCGCAAAAATCGCCTTAGCCTCTTGACCGCGACGATTTCCCTGTCCATGTCGGAGGGCCGGGAAGACGGAAAAGCCCGGTTTCTTCCGTGCCTTGCTTCGGCACGACCTCGTATTCAGAGACTTTATGATGAACGTTGTAGTGGTGGAATCGCCTGCCAAGGCCAAGACAATCAACAAATATCTGGGACCCGGATATAAGGTTCTTGCCTCTTTCGGCCATGTGCGCGACCTGCCCGCCAAAGACGGTTCGGTACTGCCGGATCAGGATTTCGAAATGCTGTGGGAAGTCGATGGCGCTTCGCAAAAGCGCATGAAGGACATCGCCGATGCGGTGAAGTCCTCCGACGGCCTGTTCCTCGCGACCGACCCGGATCGCGAGGGTGAAGCAATCTCCTGGCATGTGCTCGACCTGCTCAACAAGAAGCGCGTCATCAACGGCAAGCCGGTAAAGCGCGTCGTCTTCAACGCCATCACCAAAAAGGCCGTGCTCGACGCGATGGCCGACCCGCGCGACATCGACGTACCGCTGGTGGATGCCTATCTCGCCCGCCGCGCCCTCGACTATCTCGTCGGTTTCAACCTGTCGCCGGTCCTCTGGCGCAAGCTGCCGGGCGCCCGCTCGGCCGGCCGCGTGCAGTCGGTGGCGTTGCGCCTCGTCTGCGACCGCGAGTCCGAGATCGAACGCTTCATCTCGGAAGAATACTGGAACCTCTCGGCGATCCTGAAGACGCCGCGCGGCGACGAATTCGAAGCCCGCCTGGTATCCGCCGACGGCAAGCGCCTGCAGCCGCGTGCGATCGGCAACGGCGAAGAAGCCGGCAGGCTGAAGGCGCTGCTGGAAGGTGCCGCCTACGTCGTCGATACCGTCGAGGCAAAGCCGGTCAAGCGCAATCCGAGCCCGCCGTTCACCACCTCGACCCTGCAACAGGCGGCCTCCTCGAAGCTCGGCTTCTCGGCCTCGCGCACCATGCAGGTGGCGCAGAAGCTCTACGAAGGCGTCGACATCGGTGGCGAGACCGTCGGTCTTATCACCTATATGCGTACCGACGGCGTGCAGATGGCGCCGGAAGCGATCGATGCGGCACGCCGCGCCATCGCCAACCAGTTCGGCGACCGCTACCTGCCGGAAAAGGCCCGCTTCTATTCCACCAAGGCAAAAAATGCCCAGGAAGCGCACGAGGCGATCCGCCCGACGGACTTCGACCGCGTGCCGGACCGCATCCGCAAGTTCCTCGATGACGACCAGCTCAAGCTTTACGACCTGATCTGGAAGCGCGGCATCGCCAGCCAGATGGCTTCGGCCGAAATCGAGCGCACGACCGTAGAAATCCTCGCCGACAATGCCGGCAAGAAGGCCGGCCTGCGCGCCGTCGGCTCGGTCATCCGCTTCGACGGCTTCATCGCCGCCTATACCGACCAGAAGGAAGACGGCGAGCAGAGCGACGATAGCGAAGAAGGCGGTCGTCTGCCGGAGATCAATGCCCGCGAGAACCTCGCCAAGCAGAAGATCAATTCGACCCAGCATTTCACCGAGCCGCCGCCGCGCTATTCGGAAGCGTCGCTGATCAAGAAGATGGAAGAGCTCGGCATCGGCCGCCCTTCCACTTATGCTGCGACGCTTGCGACGCTGCGCGACCGCGACTATGTCACCATCGACAAGCGCAAGCTGCTGCCGCAGGCCAAGGGCCGGCTGGTGACGGCGTTCCTCGAAAGCTTCTTCACGAAGTACGTCGAGTACGATTTCACGGCCGATCTCGAAGAAAAGCTCGATCGCATCTCCGCCGGCGAGCTCAACTGGAAGGACGTGCTGCGCGACTTCTGGCGCGATTTCTTCGCCCAGATCGAAGACACCAAGGAACTCCGCGTCACCAATGTCCTCGACGCACTCAACGAGGCGCTGGCGCCGCTGGTCTTCCCGAAGCGCGAAGACGGCAGCGACCCGCGCATCTGCCAGGTGTGCGGCACCGGCAACCTCTCGCTGAAGCTCGGCAAATACGGCGCCTTCATCGGCTGCTCTAACTATCCGGAATGCAACTACACCCGCCAGCTGTCCTCCGAAGGCGGCGCGGAGGCCGAATCCAACGGGTTGAACGAGCCGAAGGCGCTCGGTGCCGATCCGGTGACAGGCGAGGAGCTGACGCTGCGGTCGGGGCGCTTCGGACCCTATATCCAGCGCGGCGAAGGCAAGGAGGCCAAGCGTGCCTCGCTGCCGCGCGGCTGGAAGCCCGAGGATATCGACTATGAAAAGGCGGTGGCGCTGATCTCGCTGCCGCGCGATATCGGCAAGCATCCTGAAACCGGCAAGATGATCTCTTCCGGCATCGGCCGCTATGGTCCATTCCTCCTGCATGACGGCAGCTATGCCAACCTCGAAAGCGTCGAGGACGTCTTCACCGTAGGCTTGAACCGCGCGGTGACGTTGATTGCCGAAAAGCAGAGCAAGGCGGCCGGCGGCAAGACGCGCGGCGCAGCAGCGGCTCTGAAGGAGCTCGGCGAGCATCCGGACGGCGGCGGCGCGATCACCGTTCGCGACGGCAAGTACGGCCCATACGTCAACTGGGGCAAGGTCAACGCGACCCTGCCGAAGGGCACGGACCCGCAGGCGATCACCGTCGAAGAGGCCTTGACTCTGATTGCGGCAAAAGCTGGCAAGAGCGGCACCGCAACCAAGAAGGCGCCCGCCAAGGCAAAGGCCGCGGCAGCCGGCGCAAAAGCGACGAAAACGACCGCCAAGCCGAAGGCTGCTGCAAAGAAGCCCGCGGCCAAGACGGCAGCGAAAAAGAAGAGTGCAGAGTGAGCAGAGAACCGCGCGGCAGGATTCCATCGTCGGAACGACGCTCCGGCAAGCCCAGCCGCGCCGGTAAGGCAAGCGGCGACGCCGAGCCGATGATGGCGATCGTCCATGGCGTTCTGCCGCCGCGCGAGGTCCTCCTGCGCTTCATCGCCGAACACCCGCAGCAAGCGTCCAAGCGCGAGCTGGCCAAAGCCTTCGGATTGAAGGGCGAGAGCCGCGTCGCGCTGAAGACGCTTCTGCGCGAGCTCGAAGAAGAAGGCATGGTGCAGAAGAGCCGCAAATCGCTCATCCGCCCCGGCGCGCTGCCACCGATTGCCGTTCTCGACATCACCACGCGCGACAAGGATGGCGAACTCATCGGCCGTCCGGCCGAATGGGCGGACGAAAACGGCGTGGCGCCGGCCGTGATGATCAAGCAATCCTCCTCGCCCGCCGGCCGCAACGGCAAGGGCAAGGCGCCTGTCGCGGGCATGGGCGACCGCATCCTCGCCAAGATCTTCCCGGCCGTCGATCGCGGCGGCCCTGCCTATACGGCGCGCATCATCAGGGTCATCGACAAGCGGCAAGCGGCCACGATGGGCGTCTTCCGCGAGACGCCCGGCGGCGGTGGCCGGCTGATGCCGATCGAGCGACGCGGCGAAGAGATGGTCATCGATCCGGACTATACCGGCGACGCCAAGGACGGCGATCTCGTCGAGGTGGAAGTAGCCCGTCTCGGCCGCTTCGGTCTGCCGCGCGCCAAGGTGCTGTCGGTGGTCGGCTCCGTCGCCTCGGAAAAGGCGATCTCGATGATCGCCATCCATGCCCATGGCATCCCGCATGTCTTCCCTCCTGCCGTCATCGCGGAAGCCGACTCGGCCAAACCCGCCACCATGTCGCATCGCGAGGACTGGCGCCGCCTGCCGCTGATCACCATCGATCCGGCCGACGCCAAGGACCATGACGACGCCGTCTATGCCGAGATGGACCCCTCGCCCGACAATCCGGACGGCGTGATCGTCACCGTCGCCATCGCCGACGTTTCCTGGTATGTGCGCCCGAACTCGCCGCTCGACCGCGAGGCATTGAAGCGCGGCAATTCGGTCTATTTCCCCGATCGCGTCGTGCCGATGCTGCCCGAGCGCATCTCCAACGATCTCTGCTCGCTGAAAGAAGGCGTGGACCGCCCTGCTCTCGCCGTGCGGATGATCTTCTCCAGGGAAGGGCGCAAGGCCGGGCACACCTTCCATCGCGTCATGATGAAGAGCGCGGCCAAGCTTTCCTACCAGCAGGCGCAGGCCGCCATCGATGGCCAGCCCGACGACAAGACCGGGCCGATGCTGGAGCCGATCCTCAAGCCGCTCTGGCACGCCTACGAGATCCTGAAGAAGGGCCGCGACCGGCGACAGCCGCTCGAGCTCGACATGCCGGAACGCAAGATCCTGCTGAAGCCGGACGGCACGGTCGACAGTGTTATCGTGCCGCCGCGGCTCGACGCGCACAAGCTCATCGAAGAGATGATGATCCAGGCCAACGTCGCCGCAGCCGAGACGCTGGAAAAGCGCAAGCAGGCACTCATCTACCGCATCCATGACGGGCCGACGCTCGCCAAGCAGGAGGTGCTGCGCGAATTCCTGGCGACGCTCGGCATATCGCTTGCCAAAGGCGGCAACGTTCGCGCCAACAGCTTCAACGGCATCCTGGCGAAAGCCGAGGGCACGCCGCATCAGACCATGGTCAACGAAATGGTGCTGCGTTCGCAGAGCCAGGCGATCTACAGCCCGGACAATATCGGGCACTTCGGCTTGAACCTGATGAAATACGCGCATTTCACCTCGCCGATCCGCCGCTACGCCGATCTGATCGTCCATCGCGCACTCGTCGGCTCGCTCGGTCTCGGCGAAGGCGGCATCACGCCGGACGAAGAAGCGTCGCTCGACGACATCGCGGCCGAAATCTCGACCTTCGAACGCCGCGCCATGGCGGCGGAGCGCGAGACCGTGGACCGGCTCATCGCCCATCATCTCGCCGGTCGCGTGGGCGCGGAATTCGAGGCCCGCGTCGGCGGCGTCACCAAGTCGGGACTTTTTGTCACCCTGCCGGACTATGGCGCTGACGGCTTTGTCCCTATATCTACGCTCGGCACCGATTATTTCATCTATGACGAGGCGCATCAGGCCCTGACGGGCGAAAAAACGGGGCTCGGCTATCGTCTCGGCGACGACGTCACCGTGAGACTGGCCGAAGCCGTGCCGCTTGCCGGGGCGCTGCGCTTCGAAATGCTGAGCGAGGGCAGACCCATGCCGACGGCGGTGCGCTCCTTCCACAAGGCGACCCGCCGCAACAAGAACCAGGCCCGCAAGGCACCGGGCACGAGACCGCCACGCGGCCGCAGATAAAGAGTGGCTGCCGGCAGGGAGGAAGAGCATTCATGACGGGCACCCCATCCGACTCCCCCATACGCTTCGGTGGCCCCGACGAAAGCGAGCGTCCGCTCGGACGATCCATCGCCCGCGGCATGCTGAACCGCTGCCCGCGCTGCGGAACCGGCAAGCTCTTCGGCGCCTTCCTGAAGCCGGTGGATCGCTGCGCCGTATGCGGCGAGGATATTTCCCATCAACGTGCCGACGATCTTCCGCCCTATCTGGTGATCCTGGTCCTGGGCCACGTCATCGTCGGCGGCTACATGTTGACGGACATGACCTTCAAACTGCCGCTCTGGGCCCACCTCGCCATCTGGGCACCCATCACCGTCATCGCGGCGCTTGCCGTCATCCAGCCGATCAAGGGCGGCGTCATCGGCCTGCAATGGGCGTTGCGCATGCATGGTTTCGGCGGCCATGACGACAGCCCCGAGGAGTGGAACCAGGGAAATGATCGTTCGTGACCATGCTTCCCGGTCCGTGCTGGCCGCTTCCATCGCGGACAGAGATTGCCTCCGCGCATAATGCCCTTATATCGGGAGCAGCTGCCGATTTGTTGCTTATTCGTAATTCAGGCAGATTGCTTCACCGGCGACCGCTTGACATGGGCAGCATTTCTTGTCTGAACATCCCGGCGTCAAAGGGACAATTCCGGAGGGTGTGACCGATCACATGAAAGCCGACCCGTCACCTGAATTTGGCCGTGCCGTGCCTTTCTATGTTGCGCATCCGGATCGATTCGCCCGCCTCATGCTCCAGGAACTAGTTTATGTTTGAACCGACGAACGACAAGGCCGGCCATGTCGAAGAAATTCACTGGCCTTCGCTCGTCGCGGCCATCGCGTCCGTGTCTGCCGTCGGCATTGCCATCGGGCTCGGCTTGCCTCTTCTCAGCATCATTCTGGAAAAGCGCGGCATTTCCTCGAGCCTGATCGGGCTCAACACGGCGATGATGGGCGTGGCATCGATGCTGGCCGCGGTCATCACGACCAAACTCGCCCATCGCTTCGGCGTCGTGCAGACGATGATCTGGGCGGTCGTTCTGTCCGCGCTGAGCTCGCTCGGCTTCTATTATGCCGAAAACCTGCTTTTGTGGTTTCCGTTGCGCCTCGTTTTTCACGGGTCGACAACGACGCTCTTCATCCTGTCGGAATTCTGGATCAACGCAGCCTCGCCGCCTTCCAAGCGCGGCTTCGTGCTCGGCCTCTATTCGACGATTTTCTCCCTTGGCTTCGCGGCCGGCCCCCTGCTCTTCTCCGTCGTCGGCAGCGAAGGCTTGATGCCGTTCGTCATCGGCGCCTGCATCATTCTCGCCGCCGCCATTCCGATCTTCATCGCCCGCAACGAAAGCCCGATCGTCGACGAGAAGCCGGAGCTGCATTTCGTTCGCTATATCTTCCTCGTGCCGACGGCGACGGCTGCGGTTTTCGTGTTCGGTGCGGTTACCGTCGGCGGCGGATCGCTGTTCACCAGCTATGCGACTCGCCTGGGGTTCAACGAATCACAGGCGGCGCTGCTGCTGACGGTCATGGGCGTGGGCAACTTCGTCTTCCAGATCCCGCTCGGGCTGCTTGCCGACCGCATGCGCGACAAGCGGCCGCTGCTGTCGATCATGGCCATCATCGGCCTTGTCGGCGCGCTTCTGCTGCCGTCGCTGGCGTCGAACTGGATCATTCTTGCCGTCATCCTGCTTTTCTGGGGCGGCTGCGTTTCGGGCATGTACACGGTCGGGCTGAGTCACCTTGGCACGCGGCTCACGGGCGTCGATCTCGTCGCGGCCAACGCAGCCTTTGTCTTCTGTTATGCCGTCGGCATGGTTCTCGGGCCGCCGACGATCGGCACGGCCATGGATTTCGTCAATCCCAGCGGCTTTGCCTGGGCTGTTGCCTTTTTCTTTGGCCTTTATGTCCTGCTTTCGGGGATACGCCTGCTTTTCATGGGCAACAGGGGTTGACTTTTCGGGCGCGATTTGTAGTTTCGCGCCAGAATTCGCCGTGGACCTCCGCACTGGCCGTCCACGGCGTTCATTTTTATTAAAGGCAGGACGACTATGGCCAAGGCTACCACCATCAAGATCAAGCTGCTGTCGACGGCCGACACCGGTTTCTTCTACGTCACGACGAAGAACAGCCGTACGATGACGGACAAGATGACGAAGACGAAGTACGACCCGATCGCTAAGAAGCACGTCGAGTTCAAGGAAACGAAGATCAAGTAAGTTTCCTAAACTTCAAGTTACAAAAGGCGCAACCTGCGGGTTAGCGCCTTTTTCGTTTTTCGGGAACCTTTCCTGCGGCGCGTATGATTTTGTCACATGATCTGAAACCGCGCCCGCCTGCCGGCAGCCAAGAAAAAACGCCGCTTTCGATCACGAAGAGCGGCGTTTGAATTGTGGGCCGGCTGACCTGCAAAACGGCACGAGGAACCGTTATCTTTTGCCTGTCAGCCGACCGACCCCACGACCCAGGAGATGCGGCGGACCTGAGCATCATGGGGCATTGCGGAGCCCTTGCGGGCTGTCCTTGTACGGGACTAAATTCGCGCGAAATCGAAAGAAAATCAACAAATTCTTAATGATAAAAAATACTTGTCTGCTCGGATGGTTAAAATTCATGACTTGAACGAAGAAAAGTCCTCCATAGTCTTAGCCAACTAAACACCCGAAAACATCAAGAATAAAGAAATACTATTTCCCTTTACAGCAAACTCTCAATACAGACATTCAAGAACATTTGAATATATAACTTAGCGATAGTCAAATCGTAATTTCTTAATTTATGCATTGAAGGAAACACAAATTCAAAACAAAACTATATGAAATAACAATAATGACACTTCATAACTATTCAAAAATTACAGCTTCCGCTGAAAGATAAAAGTAAAACTACCGGCTTTTTCTTTTAATGAGACAAAGTCTGGCACAGGCTTATGGTAAAGAACAAAAACCTTACGTCACTATTCAGAACCCGTGACATACCCCCCAATATTGGTGGTGCTGACCGGCCTCAAGGACCTGCTTCCCTCAGGCAGCCGACGCGACCACCCTGTTGCGGCCCGCTCTCTTCGCTTCGTACAGCGCAAGATCGGCCTGTTTCATGAGCTGCTCCGGCGTCCCGATCGTCTCCAAACGACACGAAATCCCAAACGATGCCGTGATGTTCAGCGCCACGCCGCTGTCCCGCAATTTCACAGGCATATCTTTCACCACAGCGCGCAGGCGTTCTGCGACGGCGGCGGCGATATCGGCCGGCGTATCCGGCATCACCACCACGAACTCCTCGCCGCCATACCGGCAGGCAAGGTCGGCACCGCGCACAGTCGAGCGGATGCGCGCGGCAAATTCCTTCAGCACTTCATCGCCGGCATCGTGGCCATAGGTGTCGTTGACGTTCTTGAATCTATCGATATCGGTGATCAGCACGGAAAGCGGACGTCCCCGTGCCAGCGACCGGTCGAAAAGCACCTTGAGGTGATTGTCCAGATAGCGCCGGTTATTGAGCCCCGTCAGCCCATCGGTGATGGCCAGCTCGATCGTCTGCTGCACGCTGGCGCGCAGGCGGTCGTTGTAGCGCTTGCGGCGTATCTGCGTCAGGCAGCGGGCCACCAGCTCATTGGGATCGATCGGTCGGATGATATAATCGTTGACACCCAGATCCAGCGCGCGGACGATCATCTCGTCCGCCCCCTGCTCCGTCACCAACAGCACCGGCAGGAAGCGCGTGCGTTCCAGCGAACGCAGCTGCGAGCAAAGTCGCAAGGGGTCGTAATCCTCGAAATTCGAATTCACGATCACGAGCTCGAACGAATGTTCCGCCGCCTCGAACAAAGCCGCCTGCGGATCGGACATCGCGATGACCTCGGCGATCGGCTTGAGCGCGCGGATGATGCGCTCCTGCGAGTTGGCCCGGCCGTCGACCAGAAGCACATGTCCGGCTTCGTCCGCGCGGCCGTCGCCGATCCGCAGCAGGTCCTCGATACCGAAATTGCGCGCGGTCTCGTTGCGCATCCGCAATTCGTCGCTCAGCGTCTTCAGGCGAAGCAGGCTCTTGACGCGCGAAATCAGCTGCAGATCGTTGACCGGCTTGGTCAGGAAATCGTCGGCGCCGGCCTTCAGGCCGCGAACACGGTCGGCAGGCTGATCGAGCGCCGTGACCATGACGACGGGTATATGTGCCGTGCGGGGATCCGATTTCAGACGCTCGCACACCTCGAATCCGTCCATACCGGGCATCATGATGTCCAGAAGGATGAGATCGACCTGGGTATTCGCACAAATGGCGAGCGCCTTCAGGCCGTCCTCGGCCGTCAGCACCTCGAAGTATTCGGCCAGCAGCCGCGCTTCCAGAAGCTTCACGTTGGCCGGAATATCGTCGACTACCAGGATGCGTGCTGTCATCGGCTCTTTCCCATCATCAGGCGTCGCCCAGATAGGTCTTGATCGTCTCTATGAATTTCGGCACGGAAATCGGCTTCGAGACATAGGCTTCGCATCCGCCCTGGCGAATGCGCTCCTCGTCACCCTTCATGGCGAAAGCCGTGACGGCGATGACCGGGATGACATGCAGATCATCGTCTTCCTTGAGCCACTTTGTGACTTCCAGGCCGGAAACCTCCGGAAGCTGGATATCCATCAGGATCAGGTCCGGACGGTACTTGCGCGCGAGGTCGAGCGCTTCCATGCCGTTCCGGGTCTGGATCGTCGTGTAGCCGGAAGCCTCGATCAGATCGCGAAAGAGCTTCATATTGAGCTCGTTGTCTTCTACAATCATTACCTGTTTAGGCATGGAAAGCTTTCCCTGCATCCGGTATTGCATCCATTCTCTCGAAATATAGGGTCGCGAGGAACCGATTCCAGAAATACTTGAATCGCAAACTACCGGCATTTGGTTGAAAAATAGGTAACTCTCCCTTCAAAATGCAAAGTAACATCAAGAACCCCAAGAAGAATGCGGCGGATCCGCAAGAGACTGCGATTGCCGTACTCGGCTGGCTGGCCAACGAACAGGATATGTTCGGCCGCTTCCTGGCGCTGACCGGCGTGGAGCCGGCACAGGTGCGCAACGCCATCAACGAGCCCGCCTTCCTTGCCGGCATGCTCGATTTTCTCATGAACCACGAACCGACATTGCTGGCCTTTTGCGAGGCCAGTGGCATTTCGCCGGAAGCCGTCGCGGCCGCGTCGGCACATTTTTCACCGCCCGGCCTCGCCTCTGGAGAATATTGACCATGGATGCCCCGCTTGAATTCGACGTATCGCATATCCGGCTGCAGGAGCGGCCGCTGATCGTCTGCGATGTCGATGATGTCGTCCTGCATTTCTTTGCGCCTTTCCTGACGTTCATCGATGGCGAAGGCCATGAGTTCCTGCCGCGCTCCTTCCGGCTGACGGGCAATATCGTCACCAAGGAGAATGGTTCCGCGCTGGAAGAAAAGGAAGTACACCGGCTGATCGAAGCTTTCTTCGAGGCGCAAGAGCAATGGCAAACGCCGTTCGACCGGGTCGTCGACACGCTCGGCACCCTCTCGAAGGATGCCGATATCGTCTTCCTCACCGCCATGCCGCCGCAATTCTGGGAACAGAGGCGGCGGCTTCTCGACAGGCTCGAGCTTGCCTACCCTCTGCTGGCATCGCTGCAGCCGAAGGGGCCGATCGTCCGCTCTCTGCATCGGCAACGCACGATGCCTGTCGCCTTCGTCGACGACATGGCCCACAATCTGCATTCGGTCAGCGAGCATGTTCCGGAATGCCTCCTGATCAATCTGAAGCCGGATTCCATCGTCCACCGCATGGCGCCGGCAGCACCTGCGGGTATTCCGGAAGCCAACGAATGGACCGAGGCCGCGCCGCTAATCCGGGCTCACATCGCGCGCTGACGCCTGCCCGGTCCGATCTCAAAGAACGAGGCGCATCAGAGGCCTGCCATCCTTGCGCTTCGCCACCTCCGAAAATCCGGCCGCCTCGAATATGCGTTGCGAGCCGACATAGAGGCCGACGGACTTCGACTGCTTCGTGCGTTCGATCGGACAGCCCTCCAGCAACCGTGCCCCGGATTCACGCGCAAACTCCACAGCCTCCGACAGCATGCGATGGCTGTATCCCTTGCCGCGATTCTTCGAATTCATGAAGAAGCAGCTGACCGCCCAAACCGCACGGTCCTCAGCATCGGCAGGATCGAGCGGCCGCGACACGGTCTTTGCCGAGTTCCATTGCGGCAGCTCGCTGCGCGGGCCGACCTGAACCCAGGCGACCGGCCGTCCATCGATATAGCCGAGAAGGCCGGGGGGCGGCCCGGCGGCAATCCGCTCCCGGATGAACAGCTTCCTGGCCTGCGGATTCATTGTCTTGCGTTGCGAGGTCAGAACGCGGAAATAGGTGCACCAGCATCCTTCGCACGCGCCCTTCGGCCCGAACAGCGCTTCAAAATCGTCCCAGCGGCCCGGCGTCAACGGTGTTACGCTTAAATCCTGCACCTCTTCTCCCCCACAGTTTTCCCGCTTGAGACTCGCAAGCTTAAAACATAAAGTAGCGATGTTCAATTTTTGTTCTCATTCGATGACCCATGCGCCCGACAAGATCTTCGGCTTCTGTCGCGATTGCTTGAGCGAGCAATCGGCCGCACGACCGCGTTGTCGGAGCTGCGGCAGCCCTCGCCTTGTCTACCATCGCGAACTGTATGGGCTGACCTTGGCCCATATCGATTGCGACGCCTTCTATGCCTCGATCGAGAAACGGGACAATCCGGAACTGGCCGACAAGCCTGTCATCGTCGGCGGCGGCAAACGCGGCGTCGTCTCCACTGCCTGCTATATCGCCCGTATCCATGGGGTGCGGTCCGCCATGCCGATGTTCAAGGCGCTGGAAGCCTGCCCGCAGGCTGTCGTCATCCATCCGAACATGGAAAAATACGCCCGTATCGGCCGGGAGGTTCGATCCATGATGCAGGAACTGACGCCGCTGGTGCAGCCGCTCTCGATCGACGAAGCCTTTCTGGAGCTCGACGGTACGCAGCGCCTCCATCACGATCCGCCGGCCCGCATCCTGGCCAAGTTCGTCAAGCGCGTGGAGCAGGAAATCGGCATCACCATCTCGGTCGGCCTTTCCTATTGCAAGTTCCTCGCCAAGGTGGCTTCCGACCTGCAGAAGCCGCGCGGCTTTTCCGTCATCGGCCGCGAGGAGGCGCTCGCCTTCCTGGAGCCCCGACCGGTCACGACGATATGGGGGGTCGGAAAAGCCTTTGCCGCAACGCTCGAGAGCGACGGCATCCGCACCATCGGCCAGCTGCAGAATATGGAGGAAAGTGACCTCATGCGCCGCTACGGCGTCATCGGGCAACGGCTTTTCCGCCTCTCGCGCGGTATCGACGACCGGAGCGTGCATCCGAATGAAGCGGCAAAGAGCGTGTCCGCCGAAACCACCTTTTTCGAGGATATTTCCCGCCACGAAGATCTGGTGCCGATCCTGCGCGATCTCTCGGAGAAGGTTTCCCGCCGATTGAAGCGCAGCGGCATTGCCGGCCAGACCGTGGTGCTGAAACTGAAGACTGCCGATTTCAAGACCCGCACCCGCAATCGCCGCCTGGAGGATCCGACACAGCTTGCCGACCGGATTTTCCGCACCGGCCTGCGGATGCTCGAACACGAGACCGACGGCACGAAGTTCCGCCTTATCGGCATCGGCGTCACCGATCTTGGCGATGCCGCGCGCGCCGATCCGCCCGATCTTATCGACATACAGGCCACGCGGCGTGCGACCGCGGAAGCTGCCATGGACAAGCTCAGAGAAAAATTCGGCAACAAGACGGTCGAGACCGGTTACACCTTCGGCGTTAAACGCGATAAATAACAACTACATACGATAAAATCACCAAATGGTGACAAAAATATCGCCGCAGATAATCGGCCGCGCATGCGCGAATCTTCGCGCGAGAAAGCTCGGATTCAAACTTTTTTGGTAAATTTCCATTAGGACTTGGATTCTGTATTTTTCCGAACGGCGCGGATCCGCCGTCGATTGTGTTTTGCGTACGGGTTCCTATGCGTCTATCGGCTGTATCGACCATTCTTCTCGCCTGCCTGACGATCTCAGGCTGCGCTGCCCGAGGTGAGCGCGAAGCCGCGCAAGCCAGCCCGCCTTCGAAGGAAATGACCAGCTCCATTGCAAAGAGCGGCACGCCCGTCCCCTCGGTCGAAATCGGCGAAACGGTTTCGCGCGTCGAGCGGCAGCAGGCTCTTGCGGTCGCAATGCCGGCGGATATCCGGCCGGAAGGATTCCTGCCGTCCGATCAAGGAGACGACGACACGCCCGTGCCGCTGCAGCGGCCGCTTGCGATGCTTGCACCGTCGAACCCGATTGCCCGCGCCCTGCGCCAGCAGCCGATGCAGATCTACATGCACCGCTTCCGCGACGCCAAGCCGATCAACTTCGGCTCCTCGACGTCTCCCCGGAAACTGGCCGTGCACGGCGTCGACGTCTCGCGCTGGCAGGGTGAAATCGACTGGGATACGCTGCGTACGCAGGGAGCCAACTTCGTCTACATCAAGGCGACAGACGGCGGCGATCATCTCGATCCGATGTTCAGGAAGAACTGGCGGGCCGCCCAGCAGGCCGGCCTCAAGCACGGCGCCTACCACTTCTTCTATTGGTGCCGGACCGCCGGGGAGCAGGCCGACTGGTTCATCCGCAATGTGCCGAAGGAGGCCGGGGCTCTGCCGCCGGTCATCGACGTGGAATGGAACGGCGAGTCGAGCTGCAAGCGGCGGCCCTCGCGCGAGCAGGTGCTCGCCAAGATGCAGGTCTTCATGGACAAGCTGGAAAAGCATTACGGCCAGCGCCCGATCGTCTACACCGCTCCGGATTTCTATCGCGACAACCTGCGCGGCGAACTGCTCGACTATCCCTTCTGGCTGCGCTCCGTGGCAGCTCACCCGTCCAAGGTCTATCCCGGACGGAAGTGGCTGTTCTGGCAATATTCCGGATCGGGCGTCTCCCACGGCGTCGATGGCAGGATCGACCTCAACGCCTTCCATGGCAGCGAACAGGACTGGCATAACTGGGTGGCTTCCAGCGTCCATTGAAGCTTTCAGTCTTCGCTGACGAAATAGCGCCGAAGCAGAGTCAATCGCTCCGCTTCGGCGTTGCTGTATTCAGCCATAACGGCAACTTCTCTCGCCATGCCGATAAGAAGCATCTCTTCGGCAAGTCTTCCTTAAACTTCGATGTCTAACCTCAGGCGATACGAGTATTGCGTTTTGGTTTGTGTCTATGAAGCCGTTTTTGTTGCTCGGGCTCGGGCTGCTGTCAGCCACCGCCCTTTCCTGCCCTGCCCTTGCGGCGCCGGATGCCCGCACCCTGCAGATCGTCGTGTCGAAGGACAGACAATCCCTTGCCGTCTATGACGGCGATACGGTGGTGGCGACCTCGAAGGTTTCGACCGGCAAGCGGGGCCATACGACGCCGAGCGGCATCTTCTCCATTCTGGAAAAGCAGGTCTATCACGAGTCCAACCTCTACTCCGCATCGCCGATGCCTTATATGCAAAGGCTGACATGGTCAGGGATCGCGCTGCACGAATCCAATTCGGTTCCGAATTATCCGGCGTCCCATGGCTGCGTGCGAATGCCCAAGGCCTTTGCCAAGATGCTCTATCAGATGACCGAGCGCGGCGTGCATGTCGTCATTGCGGATCAGCCGCTGGTGCCCCAGCCTTTCGAAAATTCCATGCTGTTCCAGCCGCAGGCCGCGCCACCCCCGGCGCTGTTTTCCGATATCGAGCTGCGCCCCATGACGGCGAGCTTCCTCCCGCAGGTGCAAACCCTGCAGGTTGCGACGAACGACGTGACGTCGATCCAGATTCCGCAGGCGAAGGCCATCGTCACCCCGGCTGCCGATCCCGCGCCGCTCAGCATCCTGATCACCCGGCGAGGCTTGCGCGAAAACGTGCGCGACCTTCAGGGCCTGCTGAACGGCATGGGTTTCATGGCCGGCACGCCTGACGGCATGCTCGGACCGGCGACGGTGCAGGCTATCGAAGACTTCAGGAAGGCGCATGACATCAAGACGACAGGCAGCCTTGTCAGCCCGACGCTGATGAAAGCAGTCTATGCAGCCGCCGGCAAGGGCGAACCGCCGAATGGCGCGATCATGGTCCGCCAGAGCTTCCGGCCGCTCTTCGAAGGTCCAGCCATCATCGCCGAGCCGCAAGAGGCGCTTGGCGTGCATTTCTTCACCGCCAATGCGATCGACCGCATCAGCGGCAAGGCCGACTGGTTCGGCATGACCCTGGAAGAGGAGCTCAGCAAGCAGGCAAAGAAGCGGCTCGGCATTACCAGCGAGGAACAATCGCAATCGCTCGACGCCGCCGGGCAGGCGCTTGGCCGCATCACCATTCCCGACGATGTCCGCCACCGCATCGAAGATCTGTTGACCGCCGGATCGTCGCTGACGATTTCAGACACAGGCATCGGCCCGGAAACCGGCAACGAGACCGATTTCATCACGCTCACCAATAACGGCGCGCTCGGCAAGAAGGGCTAGAACCCTTTGCCTTGACGCAATTTCGGACGGAAACCGCTATGCAGTTTTCTCCGATATTGCCTAAACCAGCTCCACATCGATCACGCCCGGAGCGGTGCGCAATGCGGCGGCGATTTCCGGCGTGATGCGATATTTCTCCGGCAATGCCACCTCGACCTCGCGCAATCCCTCTTCCTTGATGACGATGAAGGACACGAGGCCGTCGCCCTTTGCGTTCAGATGCGCGGCAACCGCCTTCAGAGGGCCGGAGTCGCGCACATAGACACGCAGCGCTTTCTGCATCTGCAGCGATTTCTCCTCCAGCGACTGCGCCGTCTGCAGACGCAGGCTGATGCCTTCCGGGCGCTCATCCGCCTGGGCGGTGATGACGAAGGATTTCCCGACTTCGAGAACGTCGCGATACTGGTTCAGCGTCTCCGAGAAAAGCACGGCCTCGAACTGGCCCGAGGCATCGGAAAAGACGAAGATACCCATCTTGTTGCCAGTGCGTGTCTTGCGCTCCTGCTTCGAGATCACCGTGCCGGCCAGACGCCCGTTGCTGGCGCCCTGCTTCACCGCAGCGGAAAAATCGGCGAAGGGCTGCACGCGCATCTTGTCGAGCACGCTCTTGTAGGTATCGAGCGGATGGGCCGTCAGATAGAAGCCGAGCACCTGGAATTCGCGCAGCAGCCGCTCCGAGGCGAGCCAGGGCGTGTAAGTCGGAAACACGATCTTTTCCGGACCCGAAGCCGCGCTTCCGAACATGTCGTGCTGGCCGCTGCGCTTGTTTTCCTGCGCCACCTGGGCATAGCCCATGACGCGGTCGATACCGGCGATCAGCTGCGCGCGGTCGATCTCGAAGCAGTCGAACGCGCCGGCGCAGATCAGGCTTTCCAGAACGCGGCGGTTGATCTGCTTGGGATCGATGCGCAGGCAGAAATCCTCGATTCCGGCGAATGGCTGCTCGCCGCGCACCTCGACGATATGATCCACGGCGGATTCGCCGACGCCCTTGATGGCCGCCAGAGCGTAATAAATGCGGTTGTCGCCCGTCTCGAAATGCCGGAACGAGGTCTGCACCGAAGGCGCGATGACCTCGATGCCCAGGCGCTTGGCATCCTGCCTGAAATCGTTGACCTTTTCGGTATTGGCCATATCGAGCGTCATCGACGCCGCCAGGAACTCCACCGGATAGTGCGCCTTCATATAGGCGGTCTGGTAGGAGACGATAGCGTAGGCGGCGGCGTGCGACTTGTTGAAGCCATAGTTGGCGAACTTCGCCAGCAGGTCGAAGATGACATCGGCCTGCCCCTTGGCAACGCCGTTCTTGATGGCGCCGTCGACGAAGCGCTCGCGCTGCTTGTCCATCTCCTCCTTGATCTTCTTGCCCATGGCGCGGCGCAGAAGGTCGGCTTCGCCGAGCGAGTAGCCCGAGAGCACCTGGGCGACCTGCATCACCTGTTCCTGGTAGACGATGACGCCCTGCGTTTCCTTCAGGAGGTAATCGATCTTCGGGTGGATCGATTCGATCTCCTCCTCGCCGTGCTTGCGGGCGTTATAGACCGGGATGTTCTCCATCGGGCCGGGACGATAGAGCGCCACCAGCGCGATGATGTCCTCGATGCAGTCCGGGCGCATGCCGATCAGCGCCTTGCGCATGCCCGCACTTTCCACCTGGAACACGCCGACCGTCTCGCCGCGCGAGAGCATGTCGTAGGTCTTCTTGTCGTCGAGCGGGATGCTGGCAAGATCGATCGAGATGCCGCGCTTGGCGACGAAATCGACGGCCGTCTTCAGCACCGTCAGGGTCTTCAGGCCGAGGAAGTCGAACTTCACCAGGCCGGCCTGCTCCACCCATTTCATATTGAACTGAGTGACCGGCATGTCGGAGCGCGGATCGCGATACATCGGCACGAGCTTCGACAGCGGGCGGTCGCCGATGACGATACCGGCGGCGTGCGTCGAGGCGTGGCGATAAAGCCCCTCGATCTTCTGGGCGATATCGAGAAGGCGGGCGACGACGGGTTCCTTATCCGCCTCCTCCTGCAGGCGAGGCTCCTCCTCGATCGCTTTGTTGAGCGGGGTCGGATTGGCGGGGTTGTTCGGCACCAGCTTGCAGATCTTGTCGACCTGACCATAGGGCATTTCCAGCACGCGGCCGACATCGCGCAAGGCGGCGCGCGCCTGCAGCGAACCGAAGGTGATGATCTGCGCCACCTGCTCGCGGCCATACTTGGCCTGCACATAGCGGATGACCTCTTCGCGCCGGTCCTGGCAGAAGTCGATATCAAAGTCCGGCATCGAGACGCGTTCCGGATTGAGGAAGCGCTCGAACAGCAGCGAGAAGCGCAGCGGATCGACGTCCGTGATGGTCAGCGCATACGCGACCAAGGAGCCCGCGCCCGAGCCGCGGCCGGGGCCAACCGGAATATCATGCCGCTTGGCCCATTTGATGAAGTCGGCAACGATCAGGAAGTAGCCGGGGAACTTCATGCGCTCGATGACGCTGAGCTCGAATTCCAGCCGGTCGCGATATTCCTTCTCCTCGTAGCCCGGCGCCATACCGAGCGAGGCGAGACGCTGGTCTAATCCCTCGATAGCCTGGGCGCGCAGTTCCGCGGCCTCGGCGCGCTCCGCCTCCTCCGCATCGTCGGTAGCGCCGGTGAAGCGCGGCAGGATCGGCTTGCGGGTTTTCAGGACGAAGGAGCAGCGGCGGGCGATTTCGACCGTGTTCTCCAGCGCCTCGGGCAAATTGGCGAAAAGCTTCGCCATGTCGGCGCGGCTTTTCAGATAATGGTCCGGCGTCAGGCGGAACCGCGTGTCGTCGGAGACGATGGCGTTATGGGCGACAGCCATCAGCGCGTCATGGGCATCATAGTCGTCGCGCGTCGGGAAGAACGCCTCGTTGGTGGCGACCAGCGGAATCTCATGCTCGTAAGCCAGCCCGATCATCTTCTGCTCGTGGCGGCGGTCATAGGTGCCATGCCGCTGCAATTCGACATAGAGACGGTCGCCGAACAACCGTTTCAATGTCAGCAGCCGGGAAAGTGCCTGCGGCGCATGGCCTTCCTTCAACGCCATATCGACCGGACCGGTGAGCGAGCCGGTGAGCGCGATCATGCCTTCCGTGCCGATCTCCTCAAGCCAGGAAGCGGCGATGTGGACGGCACTATTGCCTTCGCCGCCCAGATAGGCGCGGCTGACCAGATCGACGAGGCGCTCATAGCCCCGCTCCGTGGCGGCAAGCAGAACGATGGACGGCAGTTTCGCCAACGCCTGCTGCGGCCCGCGCTTTTCGCCTTCCCCGCCGTCTTCCATGTCGATCGACACCTGGCAGCCGATGATCGGCTGCAGCCCCTCGTCCATCGCCTTCTGCGAGAATTCAAGCGCGATGAAAAGATTGTTGGTATCGGTGATGGCGATGGCCGGCTGGCTGTCGCCGGCAGCCTTCGCCAGGATCTTCTTGAGCGGTAGCGCTCCCTCCAGCAGGGAGTAGGCAGAATGGACCCGGAGGTGCACGAATTCCGGCATTTCGCCGACCGGCGCAACCGCGCCGCCGCCACTCATATCCGCCATTTAAAACCCTTCCGCATGCCAAAATGAATCGGCGACATTGTCGGCATTACGGATCGCAAAGTCCAGAAGTTGCTCCCATCAAATATGGGAGCACCATATGCAAACGGGGGATAAAACTCACATCGCCATCATGATGAGGGAAAAGCTGGTGACGAACATGACGATGGAGGTGAATGCTGCAACGTCTCGAATGATATCGGTCATTTACGCGCTCCTTACTCGTTATGTTTCTTTTTTGTTCTATTTTTGTTCGAGAGTCAATAGACGCATCCATAAATTTCATCACCTGACTTTTTCGGCCCTGCGATGGACGCGGAGGCGGCGCGACGCTATGCAGAGGCAACCGGGAGATCACGATGAAAACACCTGCCTGCGCCCTCATTCTGCTTTCGCTCGCAACCACGGCCCATGCCGGAGATACCGTCCCGCCCGGGAGCGTCATCGATGCCGCAATCGGCGACTGGAACAAGGACGGCAAAGCCGACCTCGCCCTTCTGACGGCACCCGCAGGCGACGAACAGGCCGAGAATCCGATCGGCATCTATATCTATCTGCGCGATGACGAGCACTCTCTCCTGAAGCTTGCGGCAAGCGCCCCGGCGAAGATATGGGGCAACATCGAGCCTGGCGGCGGCGTCGGGCAGGAACCCTCGATCTCGGCGCTTCCGAATGGCTCGATCGCAATCGTCTCGCAGAATGACAGCATCGGCCGCGACCGCTGGGAACAGACACTGACGCTGGCCTATCGCAACAACAGTTTCGTGGTCGCCGGCTATACCTATGCTTCCCGCGACACGCTCGAACCGGATGACAGCCATAGCTGCGACTATAACGTGCTGACCGGCAAGGTGACGAAGGATGGCAAGACGCTGAAGGCCGATGCCAGGACCGTCAGCATCCAGGACTGGCAGGACGATATCGGTCAAAAGGCCTGCGGCAATCGCGAATAGCCAATTTTGTTCACTATATGTTCTTTACAAAAAACAGGATAGATGGCATTGTCGCCGCTCACCGGAATTGGAGAGCGTGTCATGCCGGATCTCGCCGAGCTGAACGATTTCATTGTCATCGCCAAGGCGGAGACCTATGTCGGCGATGGCGAAAGGTTGCCGTCGTCCCGTAGCGGCTCGCATGACATCGGCTATGCCAGCGGCCGCTGGCGCTATCTCGACAGCTATTTCGGCGGCACGGATTTCGCCGGTCAGGAACTCGTCTGGCATGATGGCGAGCCGGTCTGGGCCATGAATTATTTCGGCCATATCACAGAGCCCGATCTGATCGACGCCAGGCGCGCCGGCATGGTCATCAAGTCGGCGCTGTTGCGGCTCTATCTGGACGAGAAGCGTTTTCTCGGCGGCTTCGAGTTCGAGCACGGATATGGCCGTTATATCGACCGCAGCACGGGAGCGTGCGACCACTTCACCGGCCATGAGACCATCCTGGTGAACGGGCGCAAGGCTTACGAGCTGGATTATCGCGGCGGCCTGATCGTCGCTTGAGTCGAGCCGTCGCCATCATGGCGCCCGTCAAAGCGGGTACCCGTGAGGGAGATACGGCTACAGATCCATGCCACTCCTGGCACAGGTTCGAATACCACGGCCGCGCCGATATCGGCGGCACCGACCTTGATGGGAAGGAACGCCTGCTTGCGAGCGCTGCCGACAATTATGGGCGTGTTGCCGTCATCGCTGCCATAGAGAGGCTATTGGCAGAACCATAAATAGCAACAAGGTCCCTGTTGGTAATCGAAACCACGAGGGAACACCAAGGGGGGTAAGGTGGAAAAGCGCGGAGGCAAGAGAGCTCCTGATGCGAATCCGCGCGGCATACATGCCTCAAAGACGGTCAAGGCACTCCATCACAATCGCATAAATTGCGATTGCTTTCCGCCCGATGCTTATACTTCGACCACCTTGCCGTCGCTGAGCGTCACCCGGCGATCCATACGGGCGGCGAGTTCGTGGTTGTGCGTGGCGATCAACGCCGCAAGACCCGACTGGCGCACCAGCGCTTCCAGCGCATCGAAGACGTAATGCGCGGTTTCCGGATCGAGGTTGCCTGTGGGCTCGTCGGCGAGCAGCACCAGGGGGGCATTGGCCACGGCGCGGGCGATGGCGACGCGCTGCTGCTCGCCGCCCGACAATTCGGCTGGGCGATGATCGGCACGGTGGCCGATGCGCATGTAATCGAGCAGCTGGGCAGCCCTCTCGCTGGCATCCTTGCGCGAGAGGCCGGAAATGAGCTGCGGCATCATGATGTTTTCAAGCGCGGAAAATTCCGGCAGCAGGTGATGGAACTGATAGACGAAGCCGATCTCGCTGCGGCGGACGGCCGTGCGCTTGTCGTCGGACAAATCCTCGCAAGCCTGGCCGTTGACGACCACTTCACCGCCATCCGGATGCTCGAGCAGGCCGGCCACATGCAGAAGAGTCGATTTTCCCGTGCCGGAAGGCGCGACAAGGGCAACGATCTCGCCGCTGTGCAGGGCGAAATCGGCGCCCTTCAGGATCGAAAGGCGCGTCTCGCCTTGCCCGTAATGACGCTCCACGCCCGAGAGCTGGAGCACGACGTTGCGTTTCATCAAATGCGAATTCCTTATTCGTAGCGCAGCGCCTGCACCGGATCGAGCCGCGAGGCACGCCAGGCCGGAAAGATCGTGGCAAGGAAGGAAAGCGTGAGCGCCATCACCACAACGGAGACGGTCTCGCCCATATTCATCTGGGCCGGCAGCTTGCTCAGGAAGTAGACCTCCGGATTGAAGATCACCGTGCCCGAAATCCAGGAGAAGAACTGACGGATGGATTCGATGTTCAGGCAAACCAGGACGCCGAGTATGACGCCCGCAAGCGTTCCGACGACGCCGATCGCTGCGCCCGTCATGAAGAAGATGCGCATGATCGCACCCGACGTCGCGCCCATGGTGCGCAGGATGGCGATATCGCTGCCCTTGTCCTTCACCAGCATGATCAGGCCTGAAATGATGTTCAAGGCGGCGACGAGGACGATCAGCGTGAGGATCATGAACATCGTATTGCGCTCGACCTGCAGGGCCGAGAAGAAGGTGGCGTTGACCTGCCGCCAATCCGTCAGAAAAATCTGCCGCCCGGCCGCCTCCTCGATCTTCGGCCTGAGCTGATCGACGTCGTCGGGGTTGGTGATGAAGAGTTCGATCTTTTCGACGATGCCTTCGGCGTTGAAGAAGACCTGTGCCTCCTCAAGCGGCATGAAGACGACGGAGGAATCGTATTCCGACATGCCGACTTCGAAAATACCCGAGATCGTATATGCCTTGACGCGCGGATTGACGCCAAACGGCGTGACATCCCCATCGGGCGCCGTGAGCGTGATCTGGTCGCCGACGGTCAGGCCCAGCTGCCGCGCAAGCCTGCTGCCGACCAGAACGCCCTGCCCCGAAGCAAAACCGACCATGTCGCCGGAAACGATGTGATCGGAAACCGATTTCAGCTTGGTCAGATCCTCGGAGCGGATGCCGCGCACCAGAGCGCCGGTGCCCGAGCCGCCGCGGCCGGAGGCGAGCGTCTCGCCCTCGACGAGCGGCAGGGCCATGGTCACACCCGGAACGGCGGAAAACTTCTTCGCCAGATCGGCATAATCGTTCAAGGGCGAGTCGATCGGCTGCACGACGACATGGCCGTTGAAGCCAAGGATCTGCTTGAAAAGCTCGGCACGGAAACCGTTCATGACGGCCATGACGATGATCAGCGCCGCAACGCCGAGCATGATGCCGACCAGCGAGAAGCCGGCAATCACCGAAATAGAGGCTTCCTTGCGCCGCGAGCGAAGATAGCGCCAGGCGACGAGCCGCTCGAATCCGGAAAACGGACGAGACGATGGGCCGGCCTTGAACGAATTTTCCTGCTGTTCCACTGCCGCGCTCACCGCCATTCGCCTTCCATCCTATCTAACGTCAATCAGCCTGCCAGCCGCTTGATTGCTGCTTCGACCGTCATCGTTTCGCGAGCGCCGGTCTTGCGGTCCTTCACTTCCACTTCGCCGCTGGCGATCGAGCGCGGGCCGACGATGATCTGCACCGGCACGCCGATCAGATCGGCTGTGGCAAACTTCGTTCCGGCACGCTCGTCGCGATCGTCGAACAGCACATCCTTGCCGGCCTTGGACAACGCGGCATAGACCGTTTCGCAAGCATCGTCGCAAGCCTGGTCTCCGGCCTTCATGTTGATCACCACGACATCAAACGGCGCGACCGAATCCGGCCAGATGATTCCGTTCTCGTCATGCGATGCTTCGATGATGGCGGGAACAAGGCGGGTCGGGCCGATACCGTAAGATCCCATGTGGACAGCATGTTCCTTGCCGTCCGGACCTTGCACCTTGGCGCCCATCGGCTCGGAGTATTTCGTGCCGAAATAGAAGATGTGACCGACCTCGATGCCGCGCGCGGACAGGCGGTCGCCTTCCGGAATGGCGTTGAAGGCGGCTTCATCGTGCATTTCGGAGGTAGCCGCGTAGACCGAGGTCCACTTGTCGAAGATGCCCTTCAGGCCGGCGACGTCATCGAAATTCGTGTCTTCGCCGGGAATGTCGAAATTGACGAAATCCTTGTGGCAGAAAACTTCCGACTCGCCGGTGGCGGCGAGGATGATGAATTCATGGCTGAGGTTGCCGCCGATCGGGCCGGTGTCGGCACGCATCGGGATCGCCCGCAGACCGAGGCGGTTGAACGTGCGCAGATAGGCCGTGAACATCTTGTTATAGGCGTGAACCGCGCCTTCCAGCGTCAGATCGAAGGAATAGGCATCCTTCATCATGAATTCACGCGAGCGCATCGTGCCGAAGCGCGGACGGATCTCGTCACGGAACTTCAACTGGATATGATAGAGGTTCAGCGGCAGGTCCTTGTAGGACTTGACGTAGGACCGGAAGATGTCGGTGATCATCTCCTCATTGGTCGGGCCGTACAGCATGGGCCGGTCCTGCCGGTCCTTGATGCGCAGCATTTCCTTGCCGTAGGCGTCATAACGGCCGCTTTCCTGCCAGAGCTCGGCCGACTGCAACGTCGGCATCAGCAACTCGATCGCGCCGGAACGATTCTGCTCCTCGCGGATGATCGCATTGACCTTGTCGAGCACGCGCTTGCCCAATGGCAGCCAGGAATAGATACCTTGCGACTGCTGACGGATCATGCCGGTGCGCAGCATGAGCCGATGGGAAACAATTTCAGCCTCTTTAGGATTTTCCTTCAGAATGGGCATGAAGTAACGAGACAGACGCATGACGCTTGTTCCAGATGGTTTGACGTTCCGCTCCCTGCGGAATCGTTAGCAAATTATGTACTGGAGGCAGTTCATAACTGCTTCGGCGCAGGAAGGAAACCCGCATTCTGCAATGGAAGAATTTGGCAAACGCCTGAGAATACAGGCAATACAGCCTATTTTCGATTTTTCGAAAAAACGCACGTTTATAAGGATTTACAGCGAAAATCCATCAACAGAAAAATTCTGCGCGACTGTAGCAAAAAAGCAAAAAAAAGGATGACAAAGCTCAATCTTTGAGCTAATTTTAGCTCACAAAAGAGGCAAGAAGGCTAAATTCTTGCCGTTTCGCGGTCAAGTCTTGGGAGGATCAGATCTTAGGCGCGCTCGTTCGCTGCCCCGGTAACGGATAAGGATCACGCGATACTTTAAAACAAGGCTTATTGCCTTGTTTTTTTTTGCTTTCTCGGCCGATCTTCTGTCGTTCCCCTTCTCGCGGGAGAGCATCCAATCTCCTGCTGTCAGCCCAAATTGGGTGAGCGCCGCTTGCGGATTGTTTGATCTATCCGCATGACAGGCGTGTGACGAATTGATGGCGAGAATGGGGCGCCCCGCAGCCGCCCGTCTGCTCCCGCATTCCCCTGGATCACTTATAGCTTGGAACGATCTGGGGAATGGAGTCTATGCTCAGCCCGAGATAATGCGAGGCGACATACCAGGCGCCATAGACGAGAGCCGACACCAGCGTCGTCACGAGAACCACCCGCCAGGCACGAAATTTCGTCGGCGCGCTTTCGACCGTGCCAAGAATTACGTGCTCATCCTCGGCCTGTGTACGCAGGCCGAACGGCAGGACGGCGAAAAGCGTAATCCACCAGATGACGAAATAAACGGCGAAACTGGCGATGATCTGCTGTGCCATTATGCTCCCTTCGAGACGCGTTTGCGCATCTCCTCCTCTTGCAAGCTGCTTATAGGAGCAAAGCAGCCGTCTTTCAAAGCATCGATCAGCGTTTTAATGTCACACTTGCTCAAGCTCGACGAGGGTGCCGAAGAAATCTTTCGGATGCAGAAACAGGACCGGCTTGCCATGTGCGCCGATTTTCGGCTCGCCATTTCCGAGCACCCGCGCCCCCTTGGCGACCAGTTGATCGCGAGCCGCGAGAATATCCGCAACCTCGTAACAGATATGATGCATGCCGCCATCCGGATTTCTGGCAAGGAAGGGGGCGATGGGCGAGGTCTCGCCCAGCGGCTCCAAGAGCTCGACCTTGGTGTTCGGCAACTCGACGAAAACGACCGTAACGCCATGTTCCGGCAATGCTTGCGGGCCGGATACCGTGGCGCCAAGCGTTTCCCGATAAGCCCTGGAGGCGGCCGCGATATCCTGAACGGCTATTGCGATGTGATTGACGCGTCCCAGCATGGCTCTCTCCTCCCCTGACAGAGCAATTCCAGAACCGCTGCGCACTTTTCCTGGGATCGCTCTAGAAACGCCGGCCTCAGCCGCCCGTGCGCGTGACGAACACGGTGACGAGGGGCTTCTTTCCCCAACCCTGGTTGGCAGCGGCACGCGCGGCGCGGCGAACGGCCTCCCTCAGCATGTCCAGATCCTTGCGGCGGGCGCGGGGGATGCTCTCGATCGCGCTGACGATGGCATCGAAGAGCGTATCCTCCATCTCCTCGCCTTCGTCATCATAGGCCGGCAAGCCGATCGGCACGACATCCGGATCGCCGACGATATCGTAGCGGGCGTCGAGCACGACGTTGACGGCGACATGTCCGACATAGGAAAGCTTCTTCCGCTCGCCGATGCCCATTTCGTCGAAATCGCCGATGAGCGTACCATCCTTGAAGATGCGCCCGTGCGGGGCCTCGCCGATGACTTCGGCAGGTCCTGGCGCGAGGCGCAATATATCGCCGTTGCGAACGCGCGGAACGGTGGAAATGCCGCTCTGTTCGGCCAGTTCCTTATGCGCGGTCAGATGCGTCGCCTCGCCATGCACCGGCACGACAATTGCCGGGCGCGTCCATTCATACATCTTCTGCAGTTCATTGCGCCTGGGATGGCCGGAGACATGCACGAGCGCTTCGGCATCCGTCACGACATGCACACCCTGCTCGATCAGGCCGTTCTTGATATCCTGGATCGCCTTTTCGTTGCCGGGGATGGCACGCGAGGAGAAGACGACGATATCGCCGGCGGCAAGCGCGACGTTACGCATTTCGTCCCGCGCCAGCTTGGCAAGGGCAGCGCGCGGCTCGCCCTGGCTGCCGGTCAGGATGACCACGACCTTGTCGCGCGGAATATAACCATATTCATCCTCGGCGATGAACGGCTTGACGCCTTCCATCAGGCCGATATCGCGCGCGACATCGACAACGCGCTTCAGCGAGCTGCCGAGCAGCAGCACTTCGCGGCCGGCGGCTTCGGCAGCCTCCGCGATGGTGCGGATGCGGCCGACATTCGAGGAAAAGGTCGTGACCGCTACCCTGCCCTCGGCATCTTCGATGATCTTGCGCAGGCTTTCGGAGACATCCTTCTCCGAAGGGGAAACACCATCGCGCAGGGCGTTGGTGGAATCGCACATCAGCGCCAGCACCCCTTCGTCGCCGATCTGGCGGAAGCGGGTCTCGTCGGTCAGCGGACCAAGCGAAGGCTCATGATCGATCTTCCAGTCGCCGGTATGGACGACATTGCCGAGCGGCGTGCGGATCATCAGCGACATCGGCTCGGGGATCGAGTGGTTGACGGCCACGCCTTCGATCTCGAAGGGGCCGACATTGATGCGGTCACCGGCCTTGAAAAGCGTCACCGGGATTTCGCCCATCGACTTCTCATAATCGCGCTTGGCTTCGAGAAGGCCGGCGGTGAAGGCGGAGGCGTAGATCGGGACATTCAGGCCAGGCCAGAGATCGTTGAGCGCGCCGTAGTGATCCTCGTGCGCATGGGTGATGATGATGCCCTTGAGATTCTTGCGCTCCTTGGCGAGGAAACGGATATCCGGCAGCACCAGATCGACCCCCGGCAGGTCCGGTCCCGGAAACGTGACGCCGCAATCGACCATGATCCACTGGCGTTGCTCTGCCGGACCATAGCCGTACAGCGCGAGGTTCATGCCGATTTCGCCGACGCCGCCGAGAGGCAGAAACACCAGTTCGTCTTGCTTCGCCATATGATTTCAACCCATTATCTAAAGAAAACGTCGCCCGCGGCGATCGGCATGATCCTGCCGTCCTCCGTCTCGAGCATCAATAAGCCATTATCATCGATTCCGGAGAAACGGCCCAAAATCGACCGATCCGGCAAGTTTACCGTGATTTTTTCCCCGATGCCGCAGGCGGCCTCGCGCCAGCGCGCGGTGATTTCCCGAATGCCGTCGCCATGGTTCCAGACAGCGAGAGCGTCCGACATGGCCGCATAGAGATGCGCAAACAGCTCGTCCGGCGAAACCATCGAGCCCTGCTGCCTGAGGCACGTTACCGGATACATCGGATTGTCGGGCATGAAGGCGACATTGATGCCGATGCCGATGACCAGCGCATAGCGCCCGTCGGGCACGGCTTCGCCTTCGATCAGGATGCCACAGGTCTTCTTGCGTCCGATAAGAATATCGTTCGGCCACTTGATTTCGGCCGGCTCGGCAGTCAGCGGCAGTACGCTTCGCACCGCCCGATGCACGGCGACCGCGACCGCAAGCGGCAATGAGCCGATACGGTCCATGGGAGCGGGGTCGATCAGAAGGAGAGAGGCGTAGAGATTGCCGGGCTCCGACACCCAGGGGCGACCGCGGCGACCGCGTCCACCCGTCTGGCGTTCGGCGGTCACCCACAGGTTCCCGGGATCGCCGGCGCGTGCGCGCTCAAGGCACACGCTATTCGTCGACGAGGTTTCCTGAAGCGCATCATGCCGGAAGTCGACGAGCGACCTCCGGCTATTCATGTCAGGCACCATCAAAACAGCGTCGCAGCGGCGAGGTCGGCCGCACCGCCGATTGCACCGCCGAAGAAGACGTAGGCAATGACGAACAGGCCGGAGAGACCGAAGACGAGGCGCAACGAACCGGCGGTGCGTGCAAACTCATCCTTGGCTTCATCGAACCACATCACCTTGATGACGCGCAGATAGTAGTAGGCGCCGACGACCGAAGCCAGTACGCCGATGATGGCCAGCGCATAGAGATGCGCCTGGATGGCGGCGACGAAGACGAAGTACTTTCCGAAGAAGCCTGCCAGCGGCGGAATGCCGGCCAGCGAGAACATCAACGCCGTCAGTACGACCGCCATGAAGGGATTGGTCGTGGAAAGGCCGGCGAGATCGTCGATATTTTCGACCTGGCGCCCGTCCTTGCGGCGCATCGCCATGATGATGGCGAAGGAACCGAGCGTCATGGCCATATAGATGACCATGTAGAGCATGACGCCGGAGACGCCCGTCTTGGTGCCGGCCGCCAGCCCTACCAGCGCATACCCCATGTGACCGATCGAGGAATAGGCCATCAGTCGCTTGAAATTGCGCTGGCCGATGGCGGCAAAGGAGCCGAGCACCATCGAGGCAATCGAGATGAACACGATGATCTGCTGCCAGTCGGCAAGCACCGGATGAAAGGCGGTGACGACGATGCGGGTGAGGATCGCCATGGCGGCAACCTTCGGAGCGCCCGCGAAGAAGGCGGTGACCGGCGTCGGCGCGCCTTCGTAAACATCCGGCGTCCACATATGGAACGGCACGGCGGAGATCTTGAAGGCCAGGCCGGCAAGCACGAAGACCAGCCCGAAGACAAGACCGAGCGACCGGGTCTCGGCGCTCAGCGCCGCGGCAATGGCATCGAAACCGGTGTGGCCGGTGAAGCCATAGACCAGCGACATGCCGTAAAGCAGCATGCCGGAGGACAGCGCGCCGAGGACGAAATACTTCAGGCCGGCTTCGGTCGACTTGACGCTGTCGCGGTTGATGGCGGCAACGACGTAGAGGGCAAGCGACTGCAGTTCCAGCGACAGGTAAAGCGAGATCAGGTCATGCGCCGAGATCATCAGCAGGATGCCGAGGGTCGCGAGAACGAGCAGAACCGGGAACTCGAAGCGATCGAGCTGCTGCTCGCGCGCCTGACCCATACTGAGGAACATGGCGACGATCGAGCCGACCAGCGCGACGATCTTCATGAAGCGGGAGAAGCCGTCGGCGAGATAGGCGCCGCCGTAGGCGAGCCCCTCGCCGGGCACGAAGATGATCCAGAGACCGGCCACCGCGAGAAGCGCGATGGCAAGACCGGTGACCGTGGGTCCCGACCGCTCGCCCGAGAAGACGCCGATCATGAGCAGCGCAAGCGCACCGACCGCGAGAATGAGCTCGGGAATGGAAAGATGCAGGCTTGCAAGAATTGTTTCAGCAGTCATGTCGAAAAAGTCCCGTCATCAATTCATCGACAGCGCAACGTTCTGCGCAGCGTGCAGGGCAGCGGTATAGTTGTTCACCAGCAGATCCACCGAAGCGGCCGTGGCGTCGAAGATCGGAGCCGGATAGACGCCGAAGAGGATCGTGAGCGCGATCAGCGGATAGAGGATCAGCTGTTCACGCGGCGAAAGATCCAGCAACTTCTTCAGGTTTTCCTTCTCCAGCGCGCCGAAAATGACGCGGCGATAGAGCCAGAGCGCATAAGCGGCCGACAGGATCACGCCGGTCGCGGCGAAGAGCGCAACCCAGGTATTGGCGCGGAAGACGCCGATCAGGGTCAGGAATTCGCCGATGAAGCCGGAGGTGCCGGGCAGGCCGACATTGGCCATGGTGAAGACCATCATGGCGACCGCGTATTTCGGCATGTTGTTGACCAGGCCGCCGTAAGCCGCGATTTCGCGGGTATGGGTGCGGTCGTAGATCACGCCGACGCAGAGGAAGAGAGCGCCCGAGACGATGCCGTGCGAGAGCATCTGGAAGATCGCTCCCTGCACGCCCTGCTGGTTGGCCGCGAAGATACCCATCGTCACGTAGCCCATGTGGGCGACTGATGAATAGGCGATCAGCTTCTTGATATCGTCCTGCATCAGCGCCACCAGCGACGTGTAGATGATGGCGATCACCGAGAGAGCGAAGACCAGCGGCGCGAAATATTCAGACGCGTTCGGGAACATGCCGAGCGAGAAACGGATGAGACCATAGCCGCCGAGCTTCAGGAGGACGCCTGCCAAAATGACGGAACCGGCCGTCGGCGCCTGAACGTGCGCGTCCGGGAGCCAGGTGTGGACCGGCCACATCGGCATCTTCACCGCGAAGGAGGCGAAGAAGGCGAGCCAGAGCCAGGTCTGCAGCTGCGGCGGGAACTTGTAGGCAAGCAGCGACGGGATGTCGGTCGTGCCGGCCTGCCAGTACATCGCCATGATCGCGAGCAGCATCAGCACCGAGCCGAGCAGCGTGTAGAGGAAGAACTTGTAGCTGGCGTAGACGCGATCCTTGCCGCCCCAGACGCCGATGATCAGGAACATCGGGATAAGGCCGGCTTCGAAGAAGACGTAGAACAGCACGATATCGAGCGACACGAAGACGCCGATCATCATCGTCTCGAGGACGAGGAAGGCGATCATGTAGTCCTTCAGCCGCTTTTCGACCGAGAGCCAGCTTGCCAGAACGCAGAAGGGCATCAGGAAGGTCGACAGGATGACGAACAGCATGGAGATGCCGTCGACGCCCATATGGTAGCTGATGCCGGTGGTCAGCCACTCATGCTTCTCGACCATCTGGAAGCCCGGATTGGCGTTGTCGAACCAGATCCAGATAAACAGCGATACGATGAAGGTGAAGACCGTCGTCGCCAGCGAAATGTTGAGGATGTTGCGGCGGCCGTTGGGGCCGTCGTCCTGCGTGAACAACAGCAGAAGGACACCCACCAGCGGCAGAAACGTGACCGTTGAAAGAATGGGCCAATCGGTCATCAGAGGGAACTCCCGAGCATCATCCAGGTAACGAGGGCTGCAATGCCGAGCAGCATCGCGAAGGCATAGTGATAGAGGTAGCCGGTCTGCAGGCGCACGACGCGGTTGGTGACATCGACGACTCGGGCGGCAATGCCGTTCGGGCCGATGGTATCGATGACCCCGATGTCGCCCTTCTTCCACAGGAAGCGGCCGAGCGCCTTGGCGGAGCGAACGAAGAGGAAGTCATAGAGCTCGTCGAAGTACCACTTGTTCAAGAGGAACTCGTAGAGCGGGCGCTGCTGCTGGGCGAGCCGGCGCGGCGTTTCCGGGGACTTGATGTACATATACCAGGCGACCACGAAACCGACGACCATGGCAATGAACGGGCTGAGCTCGACCCAGTGCGGAGCATGCTCCATCTCTTCGAGGATCTTGTTGTCCGGCAACGTGAAGAGCGCCTGCTTCCAGAATTCCTCATAGTCGTGGCCGACGAAATAATCGTGGAAATACCAGCCGGCGAAGACGGCGCCGATCGCCAGCAGATAGAGCGGGATCAGCATGACATTCGGCGATTCATGCACATGATGCATGACCTCGTGCGAGGCGCGCGGCTTGCCGAAGAAGGTCATGAAGATCAGGCGCCAGGAATAGAAGCTGGTGAACAGCGCGGCGATGACCAGCAGCGTGAAGGCAAAGCCCGCAGCCGGATTATGCGACGTGTAGGAAGCCGCGATGATCGCATCCTTCGAAAAGAAACCGGCAAAACCGAGCGGTGTGAACGGGATGCCGACGCCGGTGATGGCCAGCGTGCCGATAATCATCATCCAGTAGGTCTTCTTGATATGGGTGCGAAGGCCGCCCATATGGCGCATGTCCTGCTCGCCATCGACGGCGTGGATGACCGAGCCGGCGCAAAGGAAGAGCAGCGCCTTGAAGAAGGCGTGGGTGAACAGATGGAAGATCGCCGCGCCGTAAGCGCCGACGCCGAGGGCGACGAACATGTAGCCAAGCTGCGAACAGGTCGAATAAGCGATGACGCGCTTGATGTCGTTCTGAACGAGGCCGACGGTTGCGGCGAAGAAGGCGGTGATCGCGCCGATGACGGTCACGAAGGTCAGTGCATCCGGCGACAGTTCGAAGATCGGCGACATGCGGGCGACGAGGAAGACGCCGGCGGTGACCATGGTTGCCGCGTGGATGAGCGCCGAAACCGGCGTCGGGCCTTCCATGGCGTCCGGCAGCCAGGTGTGCAGCAGGAACTGTGCCGACTTACCCATCGCGCCCATGAAGAGCAGCAGGCAGACGGCCGTCAGGGCGTGGCCGCGATCGAGGTGCATGCCCAGGAAATTGAGCACGATGTCGCTCGGCTGGCCGCCCTGCCCCGAGGCGAAGCTTTGCGCATTGCCGAAGATCACGTCGAAATTGATCGAGCCGAACAGAACGAAGACACCGGCAATCCCGAGAACAAAACCGAAGTCGCCGACGCGGTTGACGATGAAGGCCTTCATGGCCGCCGCCGATGCGGACGGCTTCTTGAACCAGAAGCCGATCAGCAGGTAGGAGGCCAGGCCGACGCCTTCCCAGCCGAAGAACATCTGGGCGAGGTTGTCCGACGTCACCAGCATGAGCATGGCGAAAGTGAAGAGCGAGAGATAGGCGAAGAAGCGCGGACGATGCGGATCGTGGTGCATGTATCCGATCGAGTAGACGTGAACCAGGGTCGAGACCGAGTTCACGACGATCAGCATCACCGAGGTCAGCGTGTCGACGCGCAGCGCCCAGGAAACATCGATGCCGCCGGACTGGATCCAGCGCAGGACTTCAACCTTGATCGGGCCGTCCGTGTGGCCGAGCGCCACCGTGAAGAAGACGACCCAGGAAAGAACCGCGGCGATGATCATCAGGCCGGTGGTAACATATTCCGAAGCCTTGGCGCCGATCGCGCGGCCGAAAAGGCCGGCAACGATCGCGCCGATCAGGGGAAGAAAGACGATAGCCTTATATAAGAACATAGCTGTATCAGCCCTTCATCATGTTGACGTCTTCGACGGCGATGGAGCCGCGGTTGCGGTAGAAGACGACGAGAATTGCAAGACCGATGGCAGCCTCGGCGGCGGCGACAGTCAAAATGAATAGAGCGAAAACCTGGCCGACGATGTCGTTGAGGAACGACGAGAAGGCGACCATGTTGATGTTGACCGCGAGCAAGATGAGTTCGACGGACATCAGGATGATGATGACGTTCTTGCGGTTGAGAAAAATACCGAAGACGCCGAGCACGAAGAGGATGGCGCTAACCGTGAGGTAGTGGGAAAGTCCGATGACCATGTTCTTGTTCCTTTGATCCTCGCGCCTCGCCTCAGACGCCCTGCCCCGGCTTGACCTTGACCACCTCGACGGCGGTAGCAGGCGTGCGGGCGACCTGTTGGGGAATGTTCTGGCGCTTGATGTGCGTGCGATGCTTCAAGGTCAGCACGATCGCGCCGATCATCGCCACCAGCAGCACGAGGCCGGCAATCTCGAAGAAATAAACGTAGTTGGTGTAGAGCACGTCGCCGAGCGCGGCGGTATTCGTTCGGGTTCCCGGCGCCGGGATCGGCATGGCGACCGATTTGGCGATCGTCGGCGAAATCACGCTGCCGCCGATGACGACGATCAGCTCGGCAGCGAGAATGACGCCGATCAATGCGCCGATCGGCGCATATTCCAGAATGCCCGCCCTGAGCTCGGAAAAGTCGATATCGAGCATCATGACGACGAAGAGGAAGAGAACCGCCACGGCGCCGACATAGACGACCAGCAGGATCATCGCCAGGAATTCAGCCCCCATCAGCAGAAAGAGACCGGCCGCGTTGAAGAAAACCAGGATGAGGAACAGGACCGAATGGACCGGATTCCGCGCCGAGATGACCATGAACGCCGACGCCACAGCGACAAAGGCGAAGATATAGAAAAAAAGAGCCTGCAGACCCATGTTGGTGCCTTTTTCGTCTTCCCCCGGGCAGCTGAAAGTTTCCCTGCCCGATGGAGCTCGACCGGACGATGAGTCCGGCAAAGCCCCGGTCTAGATTCAACCGCGACGGCGACAAGCGCGCCGCCCGTCACGGCATATTCAAAACTCCGCTCAGCGGTACGGCGAATCAATCGCGATGTTGCGCGCGATTTCGCGTTCCCAGCGGTCGCCATTGTCCAGGAGCCGCGCCTTGTCGAAGTAGAGTTCTTCGCGGGTCTCGGTGGCGAATTCGAAGTTCGGCCCTTCGACGATCGCGTCGACCGGGCAGGCTTCCTGGCAGAAGCCGCAATAGATGCACTTCACCATGTCGATGTCGTAACGCACCGTGCGGCGGGTGCCGTCGTTGCGGCGCGGCCCGGCCTCGATGGTGATGGCCTGGGCAGGACAGATGGCTTCGCAGAGCTTGCAGGCGATGCAACGCTCTTCGCCGTTGGGATAACGGCGCAGCGCATGTTCGCCACGGAAGCGCGGGCTGACCGGCCCTTTTTCGAAAGGATAGTTGATCGTCGCCTTCTGCTTGAAGAAGTAACGCATCGACAAGAAGAATGCGCCGACGAATTCCTTGAGGAACAGCGAGCTGACGGCGTTGGACAAACCGGCCATCTTAACCTCCAAAACTGCCAGAAGCGGGGAAAGACATCATCACGCCCATCCCGTCAGCTTCAGCACGAATGCAACGATAACGACCATGGCGAGCGACAGCGGCAGGAAAACCTTCCAGCCGAGACGCATGAGCTGGTCGTAGCGGTAGCGCGGCACGAAAGCCTTCACCATCGCGAACATGAAGAAAACCAGGCACGACTTCAGCAGGAACCAGATGATGCCCGGAACCCAGTTGAGGATCCAGATATCGACCGGAGGCAGCCAGCCGCCGAGGAAGAGAATCGTCGTCAGCGAGCACATCAGGACGACGGCGGCATATTCGCCGAGCATGAACATCATGTAAGGCGAAGAGCCGTATTCGACCATGAAGCCGGCAACCAGCTCCGATTCCGCTTCCGGAAGGTCGAAGGGCGGACGGTTGGTTTCTGCCAGCGCCGAGATGAAGAACACGATGAACATCGGGAACAGCGACAGCCAGTGCCAGTCGAGGAACGAGGCCGGCAGGCCGAGCTTGGTGCCGAGGCCGGTCTGCTGCGAGAGCACGATATCCGTCAGGTTCAGCGAACCGACGCAGAGCAGCACGGTGACGATGACGAGGCCGATCGAGACTTCGTAGGACACCATCTGCGCCGCCGAGCGCAGCGCGCCGAGGAACGGATACTTCGAGTTCGAAGCCCAGCCGCCCATGATGATGCCGTAAACTTCGAGCGACGAAATCGCCAGGATATAGAGGATGCCGACGTTGATGTCGGCGACGACCCAGTTCTGCGCCACCGGCACGACCGCCCAGGTGGAGAGCGCCAGCACCACGGAAACCAGCGGAGCCAGCAGGAACACGGTCTTGTTGGCGCCGGCCGGGATGATCGGCTCCTTGAACATGAACTTGAGCAAGTCGGCGAAGGACTGGAACAGGCCGAAGGGGCCGACGACGTTCGGGCCGCGGCGCAGCTGCACGGCCGCCCAGATCTTACGGTCGGCAAGCAGGATGTAGGCGATGAAGACCAGCAGGCAGACCAGGAGCAGCAGGGACTGGCCGATCATGATCAGCGCCGGCCAGAGATAGGTCGAAACGAATGAGTCCATAGTCCTGTGCCCTTACTCTGCCGCAACGCGGAAATTGTTGCGGGCCAATGCCGAGCACTCGGCCATGACAGCCGATGCGCGCGTTATCGGGTTCGTCAAATAGAAGTCTTTGATCGGCGAAGCAAATGCCGATTTGCCCATGGCGCCGGCTTTTTTCGCAAGTGCGGCAATTTGGGCGCTATCGCCTTCGGCAATCTCGTCGATACCGGCGAAATGCGGGAAGGCTGCATAGAGCTTGGAGCGCAATTCCCTCAGCGAATCAAAGGGAAGCTTCTTGCCGAGCACGTCGGAAAGGGCGCGGATGATCGCCCAGTCCTCGCGGGCGTCGCCCGGCGCAAAACCGGCGCGGTTGCCCATCTGGACGCGGCCCTCGGTGTTGACCCAGGTGCAAGACTTCTCGGTGTAGGCGGCAGCCGGCAGGATGACGTCTGCGCTCTGCGCGCCATTGTCGCCATGCGAGCCGATATAGACCGTAAACTTCGCGCCCTTGCGGCTGAAATCGAGTTCGTCGGCACCCAGCAGGAAGAGGACGTCCATCGACGACAGCATGGCAGCGGCATTGACGCCCTTTTCGCCCGGCACGAAGCCGAGATCGAGGCCACCGACGCGCGAGGCCGCGGTGTGCAGCACGGCAAAGCCGTTCCAGTCATCCTTGACGACGCCGACGGCGGCGGCGAGCTTTGCGGCGTTCGCCAGCACTTCGGCACCGTCTTCACGGATCAGGGCGCCCTGCCCGATGATGATCATCGGCCTCTCGGCGTTCTTCAGGACGTCGGCGAAGCTATGCGAACCGCTGACGATATCGGCCAGCGTATCCGGGCCGGCGCCGAGATAATCGTAGGAATAGCGAAGATCGGCGGCTTCGCCGATCACGCCGATCGGGAACTTGCCGCGGCGCCAGCGCTTGCGAATGCGCGAGTTCATGACGGCAGCTTCGAAGCGAGGATTGGCGCCGACGATCAGCAGCGCATCGGCGGCTTCGATGCCCTGGATGCTCGGGTTGAAGATGTAGCTTGCGCGGCCGAGCGACGGATCAAGCGCCGTCCCGTCCTGGCGACAGTCGAGATTCTCCGATCCCAGCGATTTCAGCAGCTCGGACAGAGCGTACATTTCCTCGACCGAGGCGAGATCGCCGGCGATGGCGCCGATCTTGTCGCCGCTGGTGGCCGAAACCGCCGATTTGATGGCGGCGAAGGCATCGCTCCAGCTTGCCGGCTGAAGGCGGCCGTCCTTGCGGACATAAGGCTTGTCGAGACGCTGGGTCTTCAGGCCGTCCCAGATGAAGCGGGTCTTGTCGGAGATCCACTCTTCGTTGATCTGTTCGTTGACCCTCGGCAGAACGCGCATGACTTCGCGGCCACGGGTATCGACGCGGATCGCCGAGCCGAGCGCGTCCATGACGTCGATCGATTCGGTCTTGTTCAGTTCCCACGGACGAGCCGTGAAGGCGAAGGGCTTCGAGGTCAGCGCGCCGACCGGGCAAAGGTCAACGACGTTGCCCTGCAGCTCGGAGGTCATCGCCTGCTCGAGATAGGTGGTGATTTCCGCGTCCTCGCCGCGGCCGATGAGGCCGAGTTCGGAAATGCCGGCAACTTCCGTCGTGAAGCGAACGCAGCGCGTGCAGTGGATGCAGCGGTTCATCACGGTCTTGACGAGCGGTCCGATATACTTGTCCTCGACGGCGCGCTTGTCTTCCTGATAGCGCGAGCTGTCGATGCCGAAGGCCATGGCCTGGTCCTGCAGGTCGCATTCGCCGCCCTGGTCGCAGATCGGGCAATCCAGCGGGTGGTTGATCAGCAGGAACTCCATCACGCCTTCGCGGGCCTTCTTGACCATCGGCGTGTTGGTGAAGACTTCCGGAAGCTCGCCGTTCGGGCCGCCGCGGATATCGCGAACGCCCATGGCGCAGGATGCCTGCGGCTTCGGCGGACCACCCTTCACCTCCACGAGGCACATGCGGCAATTGCCGGCCACCGACAGTCGTTCATGGAAGCAGAAGCGCGGGACTTCGGCACCGGCTTCCTCGCACGCCTGGATAAGCGTGTAGTGATCCGGAACTTCGATCTCTTTACCGTCAATCTTCAGTTTAGCCATCGTCCACTCAGTCCTATGTCACGTCTTCAGCCCAACCTGGCCGCAGACAATTTCATGATCGCAAGCCGGATTGCCATCGGGACGGCTCAAATGCCTGATGGCGCCAGTTCGCTCACAATAAGCCTTGCCGAATCTTGCCCCCGCAAGACCGGCTTTGCGATCGAAACATGCGGGCCACGCCCGCGCCGTCTCCATCGCCCTCATTCACCCTCCGCGGCCGTCCAATACAGCCGGGAAAAAACTCAACTCCGGCCCTTCGGCCGCAACGCCTTCGCCTGACCGACCCAATCGTCACGCCGGATGCGGCCATCGAAACCGAGCTCCGCGTCGATCCGGTCGATATCCGCATCGCTCCAGGCGGCGATATCGGCAAATCGCTTGATGCCGCGTCCGTTCAGCACCTGTTCGAGCTTTGGACCGATACCGGAAATCCGCTTCAGGTCGTCAGCCTTTGCCGCAGCCTTGCGGCCGCGCGCAGGAGCCGGCTTTGCCGCAACCAGCGCCGCTGCATCAGCTTTGCTCCTGCTCCTCGCAGGTGCCGCCGCCGTTGCAGGCGCAACCGGCTTCACTTCGGCCTTCCTTGCCACCGCAGGCTTCAAGGCCGCAACCTTCGGCTTCGACACGACCGGCTTGGCGGCCGACGCTGCCTTGATCGGCTTTGCTTCCCCTGCCCCATCCCTGTCTACAACCGGCTTTTCTTCGGCGGCGGCAACATTCCTCGCCTCCGGCTCGGAACCACGCTTGCGGGAGGCTTCGACCGCTCCCTGAAACGCACCGAAGAATGCTCCGGCGATCTGCGACGTAAGACCGAAGCCTATCGCCGCTGCCGCGGCAAACGCCGCCGCCTGATGAGCCATCAGCGGATGGACCGGCATGATCGGCGCGTTCCGCAGCATATCGGCGGCGACGCGACCGAGATCGGCCGATGCGTCATCGGTCGCTCCGCCGTCGTGCTTGATATGCTCGGTCTTCGCCATGACAATCCTTACTCGGCTGCTTCCAGAACCGCGCCGTGGCTGGTCGCGTTGGCGGTGTACTGGTCGATACGCTTCTCGATCTCGGGACGGAAATTGCGGATCAGACCCTGAACCGGCCATGCGGCTGCGTCACCGAGCGCACAGATGGTATGACCTTCGATCTGCTTCGTCACCTGAAACAGCATGTCGATTTCGCGCTTCTGCGCGTTGCCGCGAGCCATACGCTCAAGAACGCGCCACATCCAGCCCGTTCCTTCGCGGCACGGAGTACACTGACCGCAGCTTTCGTGCTTGAAGAAGGCCGAGATGCGGGCAATCGCCTTGATGATGTCGGTCGACTTGTCCATGACGATCGCCGCAGCCGTACCGAAGGACGACTTGACCTCGCGCAGGCCGTCGAAATCCATCGGGCAGTCGATGATATCGGCAGCCGGAACGACCGGGCACGACGCACCGCCGGGGATGACGGCAAGCAGGTTCTCCCAGCCGCCGCGAACGCCGCCGGCGTGCTTGTCGACCAGCTCGCGGAAGGTGATGCCCATCGTTTCCTCGACCGTGCAGGGACGGTTGACGTGGCCCGAGATCATGAACAGCTTCGTGCCGACATTGTTCGGGCGGCCGAAGGAGGAGAACCATGCGGCACCGCGGCGCAGGATCGTCGGCGCAACGGCGATGGACTCGACGTTGTTGACAGTGGTCGGGCAGCCGTAGAGACCCATATTGGCCGGGAATGGCGGCTTCAGGCGCGGCTGGCCCTTCTTGCCTTCCAGGCTCTCCAGCAGCGCGGTTTCCTCGCCGCAGATATAAGCGCCGGCGCCATGATGAACGAAAACATCATAATCCCAGCCGAGCTTGTTGTTTTTGCCAAGTAATCCGGCATCGTAGCATTCGTCGATCGCAGCCTGAAGGGCTTCGCGTTCGCGCATGTATTCGCCACGGACATAGATATAGGCCGCATGGGCGCCCATGGCGAAACCGGCGATGACGCAGCCTTCGATCAGCGTATGCGGATCGTGGCGCATGATGTCGCGGTCCTTGCAGGTGCCGGGCTCGGATTCGTCGGCGTTGACGACGAGATAATGCGGGCGGCCGTCGCTTTCCTTCGGCATGAAGGACCACTTCAGACCCGTCGGAAAGCCTGCACCGCCGCGGCCGCGAAGGCCGGAAGCCTTCATCTCGTTGATGATCCAGTCACGACCCTTTTCGAGGATTTGCTTCGTGCCATCCCAATGGCCGCGCGACATCGCGCCCTTGAGGGATTTATCCTTGAGGCCGTAGATATTGGTAAAGATGCGATCCTGATCCTGTAACATGCTTCACCTCTTACCGCGGCTTCTTGCCGAAGACCTTGATATATTCCGCTTCGCCACCCTTAGCGAGTGCCTCAGCCTGCTTGATCCAATCGTCACGCTCGATGCGGCCCTTGAAATTCAGATAGCCGTCGACCCATTCACGCTCGGCCTTCTTCCAGCTCGCGATCTGCGCGAAGGTAAAGATGCCGAGCTCATGCAAGGTCCCCTCGATCTTGGGCCCGACCCCCGAAATGAGCTGCAGATTATCCGGCTGCGCCGGTCTTTCGATACCGGCGGGACGATTCTCGTCATCAAGCGACGGCTTCCCGGCGACAGGCTCCGCGGCCGCGGTGCCCGAAAGAGGCTGCGTTTCGGCCGCCTTGGCGTTCCTGGCTGCGGCAGCCGGTTCGGTCGCCGGCGTTTTCAGGCTCGGATTGGTTTCAGCATCCGTGCTCTTGGCGCGGGCAGCTTCGGATGGCGGGATCGAGACAGCCTCGGCAGTGGCTTTGGCCGTCTTGCCGGCTACGCTCTTCGCCTTCGCCTCATCCGACAGGAGAGACGTCAAACCACCTTCCGGAGCGGAGAAAACGCGATCGATCTGCGGACCGGTCGGAATTTCATGCCCCTTGCCTGCGGCGAACGCGTCGATGATCTCTTCGAGACGTGCCGGCGTCAGATCCTCATAGGTATCCTTGCCGATTACGACCATCGGTGCGTTGACGCAGGCGCCCTGACATTCCACCTCTTCCCAGGAGAGCGTGCCGTCGGCGTTGCGCTCGAAAGCATGATCGTGGATCCGGCTCTTGCAGACCTTGATCAGCCCCTCGGCGCCGCGCAGCATGCAGGGCGTCGTGCCGCAAACCTGAACGTGAGCGCGCGTGCCGACCGGGTGCAGCTGGAACTGCGTATAGAAGGTCGCGACTTCGAGCGCGCGGATATAGGCCATGTCGAGCATGTCGGCGATCGTTTCGATAGCCGCCTTGGTGACCCAGCCTTCCTGCTCCTGCGCACGCATCATCAGCGGGATGATCGCGGACTGCTGGCGACCCTCGGGATATTTATTGATCGTCTTTTCCGCCCAGACCGCATTCTCCTTGTTGAAGGCGAACGCGGCAGGCTGGAATTGATCTTCGGCTAGTCGACGAACGGACATCTTTCACGCCTTATCTCAGTTTAAGGACCCACACCGCGTATTCGTCAGAGACGAGAATTCGCAGGCATAGGCCGACTGGTCTTTCTGCATAAACACAACAAACTTGCCGCCGTTCGGCACAGCGGCCTTGATCTGATAACCGCGGGAAAGAAGGTCGGCCATGGTCGAATCCCCTCCGCCCGACGTACCCTCATTTCCGCCCTTCGCAGAATTCGCGCCGATCGCATTCGAACCCTGCGTGGTGATGTTCGGCAGTGTCTGCGTCTTGCCGGCTTGCTGCGCGGAAGCGCCGCAGGCGACGAAGATCACGGGAATGACGACCTGCCAGGCTCGCATCAGCGATCCACCTCACCGAACACGATATCGAGCGAACCGAGCACCGCCGCCACGTCGGCGAGCTGATGGCCGCGGCACATGAAATCCATGGCTTGCAGATGCGCATAGCCCGGCGCACGGATCTTGCAGCGGTAGGGCTTGTTGGAGCCGTCCGAGACGAGATAGACGCCGAACTCGCCCTTCGGCGCCTCGACGGCCGCATAAACCTCGCCGGCCGGTACGTGATAGCCTTCGGTATAGAGCTTGAAATGGTGGATCAACGCTTCCATCGAGCGCTTCATCTCGCCGCGCTTCGGCGGAACCACCTTGCCATCAAGCGACGAAACCGGCCCGGTCCTTGCGTCACCCAGCAGGCGATTGACGCACTGCTTCATGATGCGGACGGCCTCGCGCATTTCGATCATGCGGATGAGGTAGCGGTCGTAGCAATCGCCGTTCTTGCCGATCGGGATGTCGAATTCGAGATCGGCATAGCATTCGTAGGGCTGCGCCTTGCGCAGGTCCCAGGCAGCGCCGGAGCCGCGGACCATGACGCCGGAGAAGCCCCAGGCCCAACAGTCTTCCAGCGAAACCACGCCGATATCGACGTTACGCTGCTTGAAGATGCGGTTGCCGGTCAGAAGGTCGTCGATATCGTCGAGCGCCTTCAGGAAAGGATCGCACCAGTCGCCGATATCCTGCACGAGCTTCTCGGGAAGGTCCTGGTGAACGCCGCCCGGACGAACGTAAGCGGCGTGCATGCGCGAGCCGGAGGCGCGCTCGTAGAACACCATCAGCTTTTCGCGCTCTTCGAAGCCCCAGAGCGGCGGCGTCAGCGCGCCGACGTCCATGGCCTGCGTCGTGACGTTGAGCAGGTGCGACAGGATACGGCCGATTTCCGAGTAGAGCACGCGGATCAGCTGACCGCGGATCGGGATGTCGATGCCGAGCAGCTTTTCGACGGCCAGCGCATAGGCATGCTCCTGGTTCATCGGCGCCACGTAGTCGAGGCGATCGAAATAAGGAACGGCCTGGAGGTAGGTCTTCGTTTCGATCAGCTTTTCCGTGCCGCGATGCAGCAGGCCGATATGCGGATCGACGCGTTCCACAATTTCGCCGTCCAGTTCCAGCACAAGACGCAAAACGCCGTGCGCGGCCGGATGCTGCGGACCGAAATTGATGTTGAAGTTGCGAACGTTATGTTCTGTCATGGCGGCGATGCTCGCGTTTTCAGAATTTCAGAGAATGGCAGGCCGAGGCCCGCCACACGCCATAAATCAGGCCTTCGCCTTCTCGTCGCCCGGAAGCACATAGTCGGTGCCCTCCCACGGTGACAGGAAGTCGAAATTGCGGAATTCCTGCTTCAGTTCCACAGGCTCGTAAACGACGCGCTTGGCGGCGTCGTCATAGCGAACCTCGACGAAACCGGTCGTCGGGAAATCCTTGCGCAGCGGATGGCCTTCGAAACCGTAGTCCGTGAGGATACGGCGCAGATCCGGGTGCCCGGTGAAGAGAACGCCGTACATGTCCCAGGTTTCACGCTCGAACCAATCGGCGCCGGGATAAATGCCGCAAACAGACGGAACGGCCTCATCTTCGCCGACGGGAACCTTGACGCGGATGCGAATGTTCTTTTTCGGCGACAGGAGATGGTAGACGACGTCGAAACGCTCGGCGCGCTGCGGCCAGTCGACACCGCAAATGTCCGTTATGTTGACGAAACCGCACTTGGCATCGTCACGCAGGAAGGTCAGCAGGGCGATAACGTTTTCGGCCGTCGTCGTCACGTTCAGCTCGCCGTACTTGATCTCGCTCGAGGAGATCAGGGCGCTGCGAACTTCCGTAAGATAAGCGGCGAGCTCGTTCAGGGCTTCACTCATGATACCTTGTCCCCTGCCTTACCGTTCGATCGTGCCGGTGCGCCGGATCTTCTTCTGCAGCAGAAGCACGCCGTAAAGCAGCGCCTCTGCCGTGGGAGGACAGCCCGGGATATAAATGTCGATGGGAACGACACGGTCGCATCCGCGCACGACGGAATAGGAATAGTGATAGTAACCGCCGCCATTGGCACAGGAGCCCATGGAGATGACGTAGCGCGGCTCGGGCATCTGGTCGTAGACCTTGCGCAGAGCGGGCGCCATCTTGTTGGTCAGCGTACCGGCGACGATCATGACGTCGGACTGGCGCGGCGAAGCGCGCGGCGCAAAACCGAAGCGCTCGACGTCGTAGCGCGGCATGGAAACCTGCATCATCTCGACCGCGCAGCAGGCGAGACCGAAGGTCATCCACATCAGGGAGCCGGTGCGGGCCCAGTTGATCAGCTCATCGGTGGAGGTGACCAGAAAGCCCTTGTCGGCGAGTTCGTTGTTGATCTCGCCGAAGAACGGATCGTTGCTGCCGACGGGTCTGCCGGTCGCGGGATCGATGATCCCCTTCGGCTGCGGCGCCACGAGCGTCGTGTTGCTTGGGGCTACTCCCATTCCAGGGCTCCCTTCTTCCATTCATAGATAAAGCCGATGGTCAGCACCGCGAGGAATACCATCATCGACCAGAACCCGAACCAGCCGATCGCACCGAACGACACGGCCCAGGGAAAGAGGAAGGCGACTTCCAGGTCGAAGATGATGAAGAGAATCGATACCAGGTAGAAACGGATATCGAACTTCATGCGGGCGTCATCGAATGCATTGAAGCCGCATTCATAGGCCGAGAGCTTTTCCGAGTCAGGCGCCTTGAAGGCGACGGCGAACGGCGTGATCAACAGCGCCAGGCCAATCACCAAGGCAATACCAATGAAAATCGCTATCGGAATATAGGAACTGAGCAGTCCAGTCATCATGTCCATCCCTGCTTGCGGTGAGCGCCGGGCGGGCGCTTTTGAGCAAATGCCCAGCAAGCGAAAGAGCGTTGCAACAAAGCCGTGGTTAGCGCAGCCGGAGCGCGCGCGCAAGCCTTTTGAATCGGTCCGTTAGCGTACTACCGAGCGGGATTTATCAATGTGTTGCGACGGCATCGCGACAAATGGGCGCAATCGCGAAAAGGCTACTTCGCAATCGCAGCAAATTGATGTTTGATTGTAATGGTTTGGGAAGAATGGCGCGAGTGACGGGGCTCGAACCCGCGACCTCCGGCGTGACAGGCCGGCACTCTAACCGACTGAGCTACACCCGCGCATTGCTTGGCCTTTCGGCCGGGCGCCAGAACCGGAACTTTCCTTGAAATGGCGCGAGTGACGGGGCTCGAACCCGCGACCTCCGGCGTGACAGGCCGGCACTCTAACCGACTGAGCTACACCCGCATTTCATTTCAAGCAGTCCGGATGCTTGCGCACCCATCAAAGCGGCCCTCGCCGTTCGATGAGCGGCTAACTACGGGGTTCGTGTTTGGGTGTCAAGCAGGTTTGAATACAAATCGATGACAGAGTGCGAATTGTTTTGGACAAGCAGACCCGCAAATTTCCGCTCCCGCGATTTGGCATGGCAGGTTCCCGCCTCATGCATTTCACTCGGCCTTCGTATGCACAGGGATGGCCGGCTGCGGGCGGGCCGCTCAATTGTGGATGAGCACGACCGCGAAGTCGCAAAAATCAAAAAAATCAAAAAATCTTCACAAACACTCTTGCGGTTTTTCCTCGTTCCGCATAGATCACGGCCACCGAATGCGGCGGGCCAAATGACCCGCTTCGCTGAAGGGCGATTAGCTCAGTTGGTAGAGCGCCTCGTTTACACCGAGGATGTCGGGAGTTCGAGTCTCTCATCGCCCACCACTCTTCCAGAATCGAAATGTCTGTTGGATAGATCAAGACTACGCGAAAGCATTCTTGATGCGCGATTATGCGCCGTTCAGTAGTTACCGAAGATAACGACGGTCAAAAGCACTCCGGAAACAAGCACGAGAGCCGCGATGATCATCAGCAGCTCCTTCAACATGAATCTTTCCATTCTGCTGTCATCCATGGTGTTTGCCCCCAGCAAACCGTTATGCACATCTCTTGTTAACAGCGAATCACCGCCCGAGATCTGATACCAATCCACATGTAAGAAGTCGTATTGTCAATTTCAGGGCCGGTAGCCTTGCAAATTGACAGCTGCCAGCCGCAAAGAGTGAATTATCTCCCATATCTGGCTCATGGCACCTCGATCTTCGACGGCCGCTGCCGGGGCGGCGAATCGATATAGGCGCCCGGCAGATTGACCGTGCACGACAGCACTCTTTCGGCGATCTGCGCGGCCGCAGCAGCAGCCCCCTCCCCGGAACAGAAATTGCCGCGCACCTGCACGGCCGCGGCGAGCAAGCGGAAGAACGCATCGCGAAGCTTCGGCGATGGCGGCATCGGATCCGACCAGAAGAGATCCAAGGCGCGCCGGTCGCTCAGGCCTTCGATATCGTAGATCGCGGCTCCGAGCGCCTTGACCGGCTTTCCGGCCTGCAGCGCCGAAAGCGCGGCTGTCGAATTGACCGTCACCATGCCCTGGCTGGCAGCGATCAACCGGTCCAGATTGCCGCCGTCTATGAAATGGACGCGAAAAGACAGTCCGCACGCAGCAGCGATACGATCGACATAGGCCCTCCAGTCCACGAGCCCGTTATCCAGCGGATGCAATTTGAGAACGAGATGCGTGTGCGGATCGGCATTTTCGGCAAAGGACCGGAGAATCAGCCTGATGGCATCCTGCTGCTGACGAAAGGGAGAATGCGCCCGAAGCTGAAAATCGGTCTGAAGCTGCAGCGGATAAACGAAGAATCGCTCGCCGCCGGCAATCAGATCCTCTATCACGCTTTCGGCTTCACGCACCCGCCTGCCGCTTGAGGGAAGTCTCCTCAGCCACCCGGCATATTCCATCAGCGGATGATAGAGCCCGTGCCGCCTGTATCCCGGATACAAAAATCCCAGGAAAACGGTTGGAAGATAGTAGGCGAGATCGTAAAGCGCTTCCGCAAGGAATGTCTGGCTGAAGCGGCGCGTCCAGTCCGGCTCGGGCAGATCGGACGCGGCTTCGAGGATATGGGCGGCATCCACCGGAAAATGGGAGTTGGAGGACAGGCCGTCGCGCTCGAGCGTTACCCAGTCCGGCCGTAAATATCCCATCTCCACGACGTTGACGCGCACGCCGGCCCGATGCGCCTCCTCGATGGCGACGCGATGATAGGGGCGTTCCTCGCCATGCAGAATCATGTCGGTCGTACCCTCGACCTCGATCAGACGCCGGACGTAGGCACGCCAGCCGTCGAAATCGCCGCGATAGTTGAAGGCATTGGAGCGGCGCCACGAAATCCGATCCCCGGCGTTCAGATTGATGCGGATGCAGCGGCCGCCGGCCACTTCCAGCTTTCTGGCGATCTCGGCGAACAGCGGTGAGGACGGCCCCTGCAGAAACAGGAATACACGCGGGGAAACGGTCCCTTCCCCGGTGGCCATTATTCCGGAACCTCGGTGCTGAGGCCCGCATAGCGCAGCAATGTCCCGATCAGGTTCCAGGGAGCCTCTTCCTGGGCCGGCTCCGGCTTTTGAGAATGAGCCCGCGCGCGGCCAAGGGGAACGATGACATAATCCGTTCGCGGATCCGGGAACGGATCGGCAAAAGCCTTCAGCAAGGGCGCGTGATCGCCGTAAAAAAGCAGCCATACCGGGCGATCCAGCTTGTCGAGGTGATGGGCCAGATTGCCGAGCGCATGATCGGCGCGCATCAACAGCTCACCGTATATATCCACCGGATTGACCAGATCGCCGCAACGGCCCGGCTCCCACGGCCCATGATTCGCCATGGAGGCGACAAAGACGAAATTCTTGTTCGTGCCATCGTCGTCGATCGTCCGAATCACGCTCTTCGTCAGCGACAGGTCGCTGACGTACGGGCCGTCGCGCTCGGGATTGTGATCGAACTCGTCCAGCATCATCATCCGGTCGAATCCGAGCTGCGGCAATGCCTTGTGACGCAGGAAAAAGGTCTTGTCGTAAGGGTGAATGAACTGCGTATTCCACCCGGCCTTCTTGAGCCGCGCCGGCCAGACGACGTCCTTGTAATGACTGGCGCGCAGATAGGGATAGCTGGCGTCGATGTGCACATTCTCGGGCAGCAAGCCGCTCAACACCGCAAATTCGGTCCGCAGCGTATAGCCGCCCTCGAAGACGCTGGTCATGCGGCCCCATTGCGCGGCCTGCTCACGCAGGCGGTCGAGATTGGGAAGCTTGATGTTCTTGACCCCGAAGTGCCTGAGGTCGATGAAGGATTCGGATTGCCAGATGACGATGAGCGGTTCGTCGTCGCCATGCTCCCACAACTCCTGAAGCGCCGACATGAAGCGCCCGGACAACTCCGAAACGATCGCCTCGCGCCTGACGCCAACCCAGATGACGAAGTGAAACACGACGGAGGCGAAGGTGCCGAACCGCACGGTATCTATCTTGACGTCGACCTTGCCCAGGAACTTCTGGGTGAAACGGCAGACCGGTTCGCTGACGATCCGGCTGAAAAGCGCAAGCCATGGCGCAAAGGCGAGAAGCAGGCCCAGAAGCACCCAAAACACGCCGTTTGAAGCCGGAAGAACCGATGGCTCCAGATACATGTAAAGGCCGCTGATGCCGAATACGTAAGCGACGGCGATTGCCCAGAAAAAGATGTTCAGCGAAGTCGCGTAGAAAATCTCTTTGTATTTGAAGACATCGACTACGAGGGCAATGTCGGAAAACACCAGCGGCTCGCGAATAAACTCGAATTTCGCCCTCGAAATCCCCGTGAAGATGACAAAGAAACTGATGACCGCCTGCGTGCTGTAGATCGGACGCCAGGAAATCGCGAAGAAGGCGGCGTAGATCAATGCGATGACCGGAATTCGCACTGCGCAGTCATAGGCCAGGCGCCACCAGCTTCGTTCCGCACGATTCTGCGCATTGACAGCCGCCGGCATCGCAAAAGGATCGGTCAGAAACACGATGACGCAGGAGAACGCGAAGCAGGCGAGCGTCAGAAGAATTGGAAAATCATGCAGCTTCAAGTTCGCGCCATCCAAATGCCGGCTGCCTGCCGCAGCGTTTTCCAAATTCGCGAAGAACTGGCCGCCAATTCCTTAAACCTTCCCCTGCCCATACGCTACCGATAGCGCAACACTGACAATTGCTTCGCATTCCTTAGCATAATCAAAGCCGTGGTCCGACCCATCGGCAAGTCTCCGCCTTGCTTCTTTACCAGTTATTTTCGCGTTTTCCGAGAAAACCACCACATTAGCCATGGCTTTATCAGCGGACCGAAATACGCAAGTGCCGTCAGCGAAAATCCAAAGTAAATTTTGGCCTGCCCGCGATCCAGTCCACGGACGATCCTTGAAGCCACCGCCTCGGCGCTCCACGGCTTCACAGACCCCATCAATATTTCCGCCTCCAGAGGTCTCAGGGAGATTTCCCGCCGATACTGCGGCGTCAGCGTATCGGGCGGGAAGCAGATGGAAACACGCACGCCGGCGGCTGCGGCTTCGGCGCTCAAAGCTTCGGCGAAGGCTGCCAGCGCCGATTTGGATGCGCAATAGGCGGTGTAGCCGAAGATGCCGATCAGAGCGGCACCCGAGGAGATCATCATGATGTCGCCTCTACGTCGGCTCTTCATGCTCTTGTAGACTGCTCGAACGGCATTCGCCGTTCCGAGAAAATTGATGGCGATCTGCTCATCGAAAACCGATGCCGGCATCGCATCGAAAGCCTGGGGTTCAACGACACCGGCCGAGGCGATGAGAATGTCGCAGGGGCCGAAGGATGCCTCGCAAAGCTCCACCGCTTCCATGGTTCGTGCCGCCGAGGCGACATCCACCGAGACCGTCTGGATAAGGGAGCCGTCGACGCCCTGAAGCGCTGCGATTTCGGCCCGCGCTTCCTCAAGCCGTCCTGGATGGCGAGAAAGAAGCGAAACCCGCGCGCCCCTGGCTGCATAAAGCTTCGCTATCGCCAGACCAATTCCGCTTGAGCCTCCCGTGACGATAACATGCATGCGATGATCGTCCTGACTTACGGGCTGTCGGGAACGATACCCGTGGGCAAAAATTGCATCATCTTGTCCATATCAAGCGCTGCGAGACCGAAGTTCCGATCCTGCAGGCTCTTGAGCTTTTCGGCCGTGACCGCAACCGCACGCCGGATTTGCTCCTCCGTGTGGTTGCAGGTGATGAAGAAGCGAAGCCGCGCCATGCCTTCCGGCACCGCCGGATGGATGATGGGCAGCACGTTGATGCCCTCGGCCAGCAGGTCGTTCGAAAGCTGCGCCGCCCGGAGCGAATCGCCGACGATGACAGGCACGACCGAATGGCCCATGCTGAGGCCGGTATCGAGGCCCATGGCCCTTGCCTGTTCGAGGAACAGCTGGCCGTTGCGCCTGAGGCGTTCGATTCGCGCCGGCTCGGATTGAAGGATATCGAGGCCGGCAACCGCGGCGGCAGCAAGAACGGGCGAGAGCCCGACGCTATAGACGAAGCCACCGGCTTCCGCTTTCAGAATATCGGCAAGCGCGCTGCTGCCGGCGATATAGCCGCCGCAGCTCGAAGTCGTCTTCGACAGCGTGCCCATCCAGATATCGATGTCGCGCGGATCGAGATCGAAATGCTCGAAGGTGCCGCGGCCGGTCTTGCCGAGAATGCCGAATGCATGCGCCTCGTCGACCATCAGCCAGAAGCCGTAACGCGCCTTCAGCTCCAGCAGGGCCGGCAAGTCGGCGATATCGCCATCCATCGAATAGATGCCTTCGACGATCACGAGAATCCGGCGAAAATCCGATGACAGCGTTTTCAGAATGGTCTCGAGATTCTCGATATCATTATGCTGAAAAAGCCGCCGCGCCGCGCCGGAAAGCTTGATGCCGGCAAGCGCGCTGTTGTGAATGAACTCGTCATGGATCACCAGATCCTGTGGTCCCATGAGGCAACCGATCGTCGCGACATTGGTCAGATAACCGCTGACGAAGCACACGGCGGCATCGACGCCGTAGACCCCGGCAAGCTTTCGCTCCAGCTCCACATGCCCGGGCCGCTCGCCGGCCACCAGACGGCTCGCCGAGGCCGAGATTCCGAAACGATCGATCGCCTGCCTGGCGCTTTCGGCCACATGCGGGTCGGTATTGGTGCCCAGGTAATCATAGGAGGCAAAATTGACGAACTCACGCCCGCCGATACTCGTCGTGGCGCCGGCGGCGACATCGTGAGAGCGATAGAAGGGATTGGCAACCCCGAGCATTTCGCCCGCAATTCGCTGCGTTGCGACGCGCTTGTATTCCGGCAAATCCTCGAAACGCGTTGCCTGACGCTGCTGCGGCACCGGCTGCCTGTTCAAACGTTCCGCCCGGTTGCGCCCGGAGGATTCGCCGACGCGGCGCATCTGCTCGAGCAGCTTGCTTTTCTTCTGCTTTGCCGGATTGCCATCGTTGGCATCATGCGTGGTCACTGAACCGCCCTTTTTTCCTGCTCCGCGGCATGGCTGCGCGCCAGACGCTCGACCATGTCGTCGTCGCCTGCGGCGTCCTTAGCATCATCGCCGTTGCGATTCATCACACGATCCCGCAATCGGCTGACGACATCGCCCACGGTCGTACCCTCGCCGACACCGCTCAGCGGGATATCGAAGCCGGTCTTCTGCTGGAAGCTCATGCCGAGCTCCATCGCCATCAAGCTGTCGAGACCGATATCCTTCAATATCTTGTCGGGCGTCACGGTATCTTCCGTCACGCGAAGGATCGCGGCGATTTCCGCGGCGACCAGAGCATGCAGGGCAGCCTGGGCCTCCTCTTCCGATTTGCCGTTGATCAGCTCCTTGAGATCGATGCTGTCTCCCTCGTTCAGGGCCTGATGGCTACCCGCATGCCGCATAAGCGGTTCGAACAACGAGCGAGCGGAGATCGGCAACAGGCGAACGGCGTTCCAGTCGATCTCGGCGATCATGACGGCCGCGGCATCGACGGCGCCGGTATCTGCCAGCATGTAGCGCTCGACCTGCTCCAGCGCATCGCGCGCCTTCAAGGCAGCCTTGCCGATGCGCTTGGAGAGAAGATCGTTGACTTCGCCGTTACGCGCCAGGAAGCCTTTATCCGCGATCGCACCGAACCCGACCGCGAGCGCTGGTTTGCCCTGAGCGCGGCGCGCACGCGCCAGGCCTTCCAGATAGCCGTTCGCCATCACATAGTTGGCTTGTCCCGGATTGCCGAGCATGGTCGTTGCCGAAGAGAAGAGCAGGAAAAGCTCCAGCCGGTCTTCCCTCGTCAGGCGATCGAGAATGTCGGCGCCGCCGATCTTGACCTCGATAACGGGGCGATTTCGCTCCGGCGTCAGGTTGGCAAGGAGCGCGTCGTCCAGAACCATGGCAGCGTGGACGACGCCCTTGAGCGCGCCTTCGGCACGAAGCGAGGCAAGCAATGCGTCGACAGCGGCTGCATCGGTGATATCGCAGGCGTGGAGCGTCGCTGTGACACCTCGCTTTGCCCAATCGCCCATCGCCTTCTTCGTCTCCGCGTCGGCAATGCCCCGGCGCGAGCACAGCGCAATGCGGCGCGCGCCTCTGGAAACCAGCCAATCGGCGGCGGAAAGCCCGAAACCGCCGATGCCGCCCGCAACCAGGAAAATGCCCTTGGCGTCGAACCGCAGAGACTTCGCCGGAGCCCGCAAGACATTGTCGACACCCGGAACCGGCGGCCGCACCACGATCTTGCCGATATGACCGGCATTCTGCATCAACCGGAACCCGTTGCCGATCTCATCATAGGCGAAAGCACGATACGGCAGCGGCGTCAGTTGTTCATCGGCGAAAAGCTGGCCGATTTCCGTGAAAATGCGCCGCGTCACGTCGGGTACGTTGACCAGAAGCTGATCGGCATCGATGCCGAAATAGCTGACATTGCGCCGGAACGGACGCAGACCGATTTTGCGGTCGGCGTAATAATCGCGCTTGCCCAGTTCCAGGAAGCGGCCGAAAGGCTTGACCAGTTCGATGCTCCGCTCCATCGCTTCCGAGAAGAGCGAATTGAGAACGAGATCCACGCCCGCGCCGCCCGTAAGGCCGCGCACGCCGGAAACGAAATCCAGAGAGCGCGAATCGAGCACATGGTCGGCGCCGAGCATTTCAAGGAAGCCGCGCTTCTCGACCGTGCCGGCAGTGGCGATCACCCTGGCACCCTTTAGCTTGGCGATCTGAAGCGCCGCAAGACCGACGCCGCCGGCAGCTCCATGGATGAGAATGGTTTCGCCCGGCTGAATACGTCCGAGTTCGACCATCGCATAATAGGCAGTCAGGAAGGCAACCGGCACAGTGGCCGCGGCAACGGTTTCCATCCGCTCCGGCAGCCTGGTCACGCCGTCGCGCCGGACACGCACATGGGTCGAAAACGCAGCGGGCCCGATGCCCATGACCTTGTCGCCGGGCCTGAGATCGTCGACCTCGTCGCCTACGGCAAGAATTCGCCCGGCGAACTCCATGCCGATCGCGGCGCCGGCAAAGCCGTCTTCCAGCGCCTCCTCGGGCAGGAGGCCCATAGCCCACATCACATCCCGGAAATTGAGGCCGGCGGCTTCGACGGAGACGACAACCTCTCCCTCCTCCGGCACGGGAACGCTTGCGTCCTCCCAGGCCACGCTATCCAGCCGGCCGGCCACATGCTGCCGGATCGTTGCCGCAGCGAAATCGCGGCGGCTTGCCTCGACTGCGTCGAAGGGACCGGCGGCGGCCCTGATCTCCCGCACCTTGCCGGTCGCGCGATCCAGAAACCATTCGCGATTATCCGTCTCCGCCGTCATCAGGGTATCGATGATGGAAAGCGTTCGCTTGCTGTCCACCTCGGCATCCAGCAGATGAACGTCGAAGGCATCGTATTCGTTCTGCAGGACACGCCCAAAGGCCCAGAGGCCGGCATTGGCGTCATCGATGGAAGCGGATGCCAGCGGGGACCCGCCGGGTGCAATGATGACCAGCCGGGACTTTGCCCCACCGTCCTGCTGCGACAACAGATTCGCCAGCTCCGTGAAGATCGAAAGACGCGATAGCGAGCGCTCCGTCGCATCGCCACGCTTTGTATCCGCAATGTACACGATCCGGCGAATATCGCCGTCGATCGCGTCGGCAAGATCTACGGAGGACGCACCGAGGTCGATGAGCGTCATCCCCTCGTCAAGCTTGCCCAGACCCTTCTTGCCTTGTTCCGACAAGATCAGGAGCGGCTCGGCCGTCTCCTCCGCGATGTCCGCCTCCGGCCGCAGGCCCGGCATGGCCGATACCGAAATCAGCGAACCTTCGGGGAAAGTCGACTCGCAGATATCGGGCTTGGCAAAGCCAAGGGCATCCAGGAGATCTTCGATCTGCTGCGGTGTCCCAAGCCGTCCAACCGGAAACTCCGCCGATTGACTATCGGCAAACCAGCCCTCGGACAGACCGAAGACGAAATCGTTGAAAGCACTCGGCGCATGATCGGCCAGCAGCAGCTGTCCGCCGCTTATGGCGACCTTCCGGAGAATCCGCTTGATGTCCTCATTGTGCCGCATCAAATGCTGGCTCTGATCGCCGGACGCGACCACGATGTCGGCAACCATGCTCTCGGTCAGCTTGGCAGGATCCGCGACGACAACATGCGCGTCACGCTCGAAAGCGATCTCCAGCGCCCGCCGCGCTTGCTCCTTCGGCTCGGCAATGACGAGGCATGCGCCCGCAGCGGCGGCAATCGCCGCCAGCTTTCGGCTGTAAGCGGCCGATACCGAACCGATTTCCAGAATGTGCCCGATCATCCCGGCATTGGCTTCGACAGAGGCGGCCAAAGCCTCAGCCAGCATCGAAAGCCGCCTCTTGCTCAATGGGGAATGAACAAGCACATGTTCAAGCGTCGCCGCGCTCGATGAACTCGCACCCTGGGTGGCGGGCTCGCGCTCCAGGACATGCGGGCGCATCATCGACAAATGCTCTAGCGTCTCGCGATAGGCGTTGCCGACAAGAACGCTCTCCGCCACACGGCCGGCATCCTCGCGATAGATCTCCTGCAGCAATTCCGCCAACGGAGGCAATGTCGGCTCCTGCGGAACCTTCCATTTGCCGTCACTCGCAGTCGCGATGCCGGCGTCCTCCAGAATATAAAGGCAATTGACGAGGAAGGACCTGAACGCGGAATCACCGGGAAGGCTGGAAAATGCGACGCTGCCGCTACGGCCGCCGACCGCCAGCGCTATGTCGTGACAGGCGCGATAGATCGCGGCATCGAGAAGAAGGCTCGCATTGTTGAGCGCATGGTTTTCCCCGGAACCGGGTAACGACGAAATCCAGGAAGCGCTCGCACCGGCATCTTTCCGGGCGAAAAGAGCCGAAGGCATGTTTTCATAGTGAAACGCAACGGATTCGAGCGTCGCCCGACGGCGCAGCTGCGTGCGGCGGAAGCGGCAATCATCGAGAACCGCAATCGGCTTTCCGCCCGCATCGAACAGTGAGAAGCGCGCCTTGATCGAATGTACGCTGAAGCGATCGATCTCGATCCGCGCCTTGACGATGGATCTTCCCGCGCCGAAGGCCTTCACGGTGCCGAAGTGAACGGGAATATAAGGCGCCCCGGTGTCGTCGCCCGAGAATTGGTCGAACAATGCGACGAGACCATGAAAGGCAGTATCGACCGACATGGGGTTGAGATTGTAGGTTCCGAAGGGATGCGACGGCAAAGCCGCCGGCTTCAGGTCCACTTCGATCACCCGATGACCGAACGCCACCGCCTTCGACAGAAGCTGGAAATGCGGGCCGTAATGCAGTCCGAAACGCTCCGCCGTCTCATAGGTCACGTCGGAGGTCAGAACGGTTTTGCGATGCTTGCCCGATCGAGGGGTCGACTCGCCGGCTTCCCCGGCACCTACCGGCTTGCGGCAGCGCCCGACAGCATGGACCGTCCATTCGTCATGGCTGAGCCGTTCACGCGACCGGATCTCGATATCTCCGGTCTCGGCCGACAGGATGGTCGACAGCTCGACCATGCGGTCGTGGGGCAATTCGAGCGGCCGGATGATCTCGAGGTTGCCGATTTCAACCTCGTCCGCCTCGTAATACTGCTGGGCGGCCGTAACGGCGATTTCGACAAAGCCGCTGCCGGGCATGATCGCCTTGCCATCGACCACATGTTCCGCAAGATCCGGGAAAAGACGGGCATCAAGGTGGTTCTTCCAGTTCGAACCGTTGAAGTCCGTCCGCCAGCCGAGCAGCGTATAGGGACCCTTCCGATCACGCCCGAAAATATCGATCGCGTCGGTGGTCTTTGGGGTATGAAGCTCCACCGGCTCGAACGGCAAAGGCGGAAGCTTGACGAAAGCGTTCCGCGTGGCGCTTCCCCGCGCGCGTAACGCAGGCGCGCCGTTGGCAATCGCCCGGGCGAATGACTGCGAAACCGGATCGTGCCCGGCAACCGGAGCTTCACGCAGCAAGGTCGGGATGGCAATGACCTGAACCGATGCCTGCTTTGCAATCTCCGCCACATAGTTGGACAGGATCGGGCGCGGCGAAATTTCGATGAACAGGTTGCATCCCATGGCGATCGCCGTCTGGCAGCCGGCCTTGAAGAGCACGGGATCGCGCACATTGCGCCACCAGTACTGCGTATCCAGCAGGCGGCCATCCCGAAGTTCGCCGGTCACGGTCGAAATGAAGGTCCCCGCCCCGCTGTCCGGCGCCAGATCGGGCAGATCCGCGAAAAAGGCGTCCCTCGCGCGATCGATGATGGGATGGTGGAACGGATAGTTGATGTCGAGGACATGGGCGACGATCTGCGATTTGCGCGCCGCCTCCCGATATGCCTCAATCTCGTCGGCCGGGCCGGAAATCGTCACGGAATTCGGCGTGTTGATCGCCGCGATATAGATATTGTCGAGACCGCGGGATTTCGCGAAGGCCAGCGCCGCATCCTCGCCGAGGACCACGGCTGCCATCTTGCCCTCGCCGGCCAGAAGATCCTGATGCAGCGAACGCTTGGCGACGATTGCGACCGCCTCGGCCGCCGTCAGCACCTTTGCGGCATAAGCGGCCGCGATCTCGCCGACGGAATGGCCAAAGACGGCATCCGGCTTCACACCCATCGACCACAGGCAGTCCGAAAGGGAGGCCTGGATCGCAAACAACAATGGCTGCGCGACCTTGGTGTCGGCCAACCGCGCGGCAAGATCCGGCGCAGCCAGAATATCGGTCAGCTTTTCGCCGAGATAATATTCAAAAAGGGCGCTAAAGGACTGGAAGCACTGCCGGAAATGGCGGTTTTCCTGATAGGCGCCGACGCCCATGCCGGCCCATTGAGCACCGTTGCCGGAAAAGACGAAAGCAATTTTGGTCGCCTGCGCCGGCGCTTCGCCCGCCTCGCCGACCGAATGCCGTCCGGCCAGATGTGCGTCGATCGCAGCCAGAATGGCGACATTATCCCTGGCACGCGCGGCAAAGCGATGGCGCATCGGTTCGCGATTGGCGGCGGCCGAAGCTACGATCTGGCGAGCCTCCTTGGGGTCGGCACTTTCGAGACGCGCCCTGTACTCCTTAAGAAGCGCGGAAAGAGCGGACGCCGTATGAGCGCTTGCCGCGAAAATCACACCCTCGCCGCGGAGTTGCGGTTCGGGCGGCGCTATCGGGTCGGGATCGCTGATTACAACGTGAGCATTCGTGCCGCCGAAGCCGAAGGAGTTGATCCCGGCGAAGCGCGGCTGCTTTGCGGGAAGAAGTTCGATGGCAGACGTATTGACCCGGACGTTCAGGCCCTCGAAGTCGATCGACTCGTTCGGGTGGTCGAAATGCAGCGACGCGGGAAGGAAATTATTCTCCAGCGCGATGACGGCCTTCAGCAGACCGAACAGGCCGGATGCCGGTTCGGTATGGCCGATATTGGTCTTGATCGAACCGATCGGCACCGGCGCGCGCCGGTTGCGCCCAATGACTTCGCCGATCGCCCAGATCTCGGCGGGATCGCCGACCTTCGTTCCCGTTCCATGCCCTTCGATGAAGGCGATGCGATTGACGTCGATGTTACGTCCCTCGTAGATCGACTGCAGCAAAGCCGCCTGCGCCTCGCGGGACGGCATGGAAATGCCGTTGGTGCGCCCGGACGAATTCACCCCGGCGGCGTGTATCCTGGCATAGCTGCGATCCTTCTCGCGCATGGCGACATCGGTCCGCCGCAGCACGATTGCGGCGCCGCCTTCCGCACGGACGTAACCGCGCCCATTATCGTCATAAGCGCGGCAAAGCCCCTCCGGCGACAGCATGCGCGCCTGTGCGAAGCCCACGAAGGACATGGGATTAAGCAAGATATTGATGCCGCCGACGATCGCGGTGTCGATCTCCCCGCCTTCCAGAGCCGTGATTGCCTGATCGAGCGCAACCAGCGACGATGAACAGGCCGTATCGATCGTCATGCTCGGGCCGCGCAGCCCGAATATGTGCGATATGCGGTTGGAAACGATGGAAAGCGTATTGCCCGTCATGAAATACGGGCCGCCCGACGCCGGGTCTTCCAGCGTCAGGTTGCCGTGCTCAAGCGAGGATGCCCCGACGTAAACGCCGACCCGCTGCCCCTCGAAACCGTCGATCGGCAGGTTTGCGTCCTCCAGAGCGCGCCAGACGACATTCAGCAAGATGCGCTGCTGCGGATCCATCTGCATCGCCTCGCGCTGGGAGAGGCTGAAAACGGCGGGATCGAAGGCGTATACGTTATCGAGAACGCCTGCGGCATAGGTATAGGTCTTTCCTGGAACTCCCACAGCCGGATGCCAAAAGCGCGCAAGATCCCAGCGCTCTTCAGGTATCCGGCTTATCGTGCAGCGCCCTTCTTTAAGGACAAGGCGCAGTTCTTCAATCGAACTCGCCCCGGGGGCAACGCTTGCGCGTCCGATAATTTCAACCGTCATGATCTCTCAGCAATACTTCATGAACTGCGTCAGATGCGCTAATTTTGATATCAGCTACTCACACTCATAGTCATCTGTGGTTGCTACCGATAAAAAATCCGCGTGTACAGCCAATATGCGGCAGTGCAATAGCCGATGCAATATGCGATCTCTCGCGCCTTTGGTTTCTCTTGAAAACGGCGGCACCCATCCCCATCAGCAGGGTGAGTTCCACCGATCGGCTGGCAATGAGTTTCCTTTGCTTTCAATGCGTGATTCGTCACGCTCATACAAAAGTCGGCACTTGCCGACCGATAGAGGCGTCGTGGCCCTGAGCGCATTGACCGGACCGAGGGATCGCCGGCTCAAGCCCGATCGCCTCGACCATGCGGACCCTCAGGGCCTCCACTCTTTGGTTTACTGTCCCAGATTCGCAGCCGTAGCCGCGCCCTGTGAGGCGATGCCGAGCGGGGTTCCGATGAGGCTGAGGAACTTGCGGATATCGACGGAAGGATGGCGCGAGACATAGATGACGTCGCGGCTCTTGACCGGGAACGTCTGCCCGACGATCAGGCTGTCGGGCCTGGACATGTCAAAGCGATAGACGATCGGATAGCGTCCCTTGGCATCCGCCGCCATCCCCTTGCGCAGCAGCTCTTGGAAGCGGGCCGGGCCAAGCAGGCTCCGGGCGATTTCCGGCTCTTCGTACCGGAACAGGAAGAAGCCCGTGGCATTGCTTGCCGCGTCGACCGCGCCATGGCCCAGCGCAACCGCCTCGAGCAGGTTGAGATCGTTAGCGCCGAACTCGATGCGGCCGCTTCCGCGAACGGAACCGAGCAAGGTGAAGGTTCTCGGATCGCGCACCAGGAAAATCTGGTCGCCCGGACGGACATAGATGTCTTCCGAAGGGTGCTCGATGATCGATTTCAGCAGAACCGTTCCGGTCCTGTTGCCGCGAACCAGCGTGACATAGGTTTCGTAAGGCTGCGTCACCGGGCCGCCGGCCTCGGCGATCACCTCGGTTATCTTCTTGCTGGTCAGGTCCAGCGGCACCATGGAAGGACGCCCGACCGCGCCGGAAACGGTGATGGTGCGCGACGGCGCGCCCGTGCTCGTGACGATGACATCCGGCTCGACGGCCTTGGTCGCCAGAGCCGCAAGGATCGCCTGGCGCGCCTGCTCGAGCGTCTTGCCGGCAAAGCGCACCGAGCCGGCATAGGGGATCGCCGCCGTGCCGTTCGGCTGCACGACGATATCCATCGACACCTGCTTCGACTGCGCCGTCGAGAACAGGCCGTCGACACCCGCTTCGAAAATCGTGACCTTCAGCGCATCGCCGACGCCGATCACGACAGGCCCGACGCCGCCGCCCATGCCGAAGCGGCGATTGAGCGTGGAGGAAACATAATCGGAAACGAGACGCGCGCTATGGCTGTCTATGTCGACAATATCGAAAACCGCGGCATTGCGGCGACCAAGCTCGGCGCTGGACTGTCCCGCATCGCTCTCGATGCTCCCAGCCAACGGCCCCTCGCTCGAGACCGAGTTACATCCCGTCAGAACCACGCAAAACAACACGGCGCCAATACGAATCAATTGCAAAACCTCAAACCTATCAGCTGCCGCGATACCTGATGGGCATACGCCCGACATGGAATGCATCAAATCCAGCGACGCTTTGAAAAGCATAATGGGGACGCGTCAACAAGCCCATATACCGGGAATACAATCAAAAAAATCGGTTGCGGTCATCCGATCACACCTGGAGATCAAAGAACGTCCGATCGTATGGGGTATAAATCCCAAAGGTGTCGATGACAATTTACAGGGATATTCTTTGAAGATTTAAAATTAAAATTTTCTGAATGATAAAAAGGAGTCATTAAGTAATAACGGCAATGGAAATCTGCCCGACCGGGGAAAACACGCTCCTTTGATTCGCACTTGTCCCGCTTTTCATATGATTGCTATTGACTGTAAAAGGACCGGATGCGAACCCGCAACGTCTGCAGAGATGACCGACCGCAATGATCAAAGTTTGCAGGCCCACCGCCTTTGGCGTAATGCCGATGGGAATTGCAGAAGCAGCCCACAACCTCGGCGATTGTGGATTGCCCGCGGGTATTCATGAATTACGCAAGCTTGCTCCGGAATGTACTTTCGAGGCAGGAAACGATGGAAAGCTGGTATTGCTCCTCCATTCGAAGCCGATCCGGCAGTCTCTTCAGATCGGCATCAGGCCGACGGTAATGAAGGTTGTATATTAATGCTCGGTTTTTCAAGACGTTCCCCAAAGAAGGCATCGAAAAACTCCCTGGAGATATTCGATCAGTATGAGCAAGCCAAGCCAGCCCATCAGAATGCCGTCGATGCCCTTCAGGGATGGAACTGCGCTTTTCCGCCGGCGCTCAAGCTCACCGCCGGCAAGCTGCCTCTCTATGCGGACGACCGCATAGCCTGGGCATTGCAAACCTTCGGATCGATAAAAGGCAAGGCCGTTCTCGAAGTCGGCCCGCTGGAGGGAATGCACACTCATATGCTGAACGGCCAGCGGCCGGCGCGAATAGATTCGATCGAGGCGAACCGCCTCTGTTTTTTAAGGTGCCTGATTACCAAGCAGATCCTGAATATCGACACGGCCGCTTTCATGCTGGGCGATATCCAGGCATGGCTGACCGAGCATGAGGAAGTCTACGACTTTGCGCTTGCGTCCGGCGTCCTGTATCATATGCCTGATCCCGGTGAGTTTCTTCGCTTGCTGGCGAAGCGCTGCAATGCCGTTTTCATCTGGACGCATTTCGTTCTGGAGGAGGCAATGCCTGCGGACGACGTGCGGCGGCTGCCGTTCAGTGGCAAAGTCGAAACGAAAATGATAAACGACATTCCGGTACGCTATTACGAGCGCAGCTATCATCATGCCAATGCCAACGCCTCCTTCTGCGGCGGCATGAAGGACCGGCACTTCTGGATGCACAGAGACGACATATTGACACTTTTGCGCGAATTCGGCTTTAACGAGATCACCATCCGAGATGAAGATCTCAGTCATCCCGGCGGCCCCAGCTTTTCGCTGCTGGCGCGAAAAGCGCCTGCAAATACCTGACGGGGCTCGAATGTCGGAACTCGATATTTGCAATGTCGGCGAGCATCACGCGGCTCATGGCCCCGCGCGCGGCAAACACCTCCCCGGATCTCGCCCCAGTGGGGTGAAAGCGCCGGAGGATATCCGTGCTTTTTAACCTCGAATACGATCGCGGCAATGTGCTCGAGGGCTATCTCATCCCCGACGGCTTTTCCGACAAGCCGCAAATCAGGGTATCGGATGCCGACGGCGATCTGATGGTGCTCCCGTGTAATCAGGTCAAACAGGCAGTCATCGATTCGGGAAGGCATGAAGACGGTCTTGTCGGCTTCAAACTCGACACGACGGTCATTCCGGATCTGGCGAAACGCACGTCGCTGATGATTCACGATGCCAAATCCGGACTATTGATCTACCGGCGGCCCCAGACGCCGAACATAGTTCCCTTAAAGGTGCTGCGGCTTGAGACTCAGCTGTTGCCGATGGTCAAGTTCGATTACCACTGTGGCCGCCATTTTCAGTATGAGCTTTCATCCGTCGAACGCTTCGGCCATGAAACGGCCTTGCAAGCCTTTCATCTAAACGCCATCCGGTCGATCTATATTAGCGGCCGGCTGCTGATGCGCAATTATGAGGAATTCCTCGACAAGGGTTTCAAGGTCATCGTGCTGCTTACGGACCCTTATTATGAACTGGCTCTGCGGATATTCCTTCTGAAGCGAATGGCGAAAACTCAGATTTCCTTCTTCGGCGACCGGGACAAGATCATTCTGGCGCCTGCCGCCGAACATCTCGCCGAGGTCAACCTGGAAAGCGAAGCCTCCCTCAAGATGGCGCTGAAGAAGGCGCCTCAGAATGTCAGAAACGTTCTGGTGTCGCCGATCACGCGGCAATTGGCCACGACGATACCGGAGCAAACCGTTACGCGCAGCGATGTCGCCACCGCTATCGACCTTCTATCGCGTTTTGCCGTTGTCGGCTTCGATACGGACAGCTTCTATTTTCAGCAAGCCGTCGGCGAGTTGCTGGGGATTTCGGTTGACGATTTTCCGCTGACCCCCAGGCATAGTGCTCTTGAAAACATTGCGACGCGGCTGCGTTCATTGCATATTGCCGAACTTATGCTCGAAGAGGATTTGATTTTCGATCACTATGTGCGTGAGGCGATGAAACCGAAAGCTCCTGACTTGCCGCAAACGATTAAAAACCCACATGCCAAAACCAGTCATTGAAGACGCGATCGTTCAGGAATATCCGCGGGTAAAAACAAGCCGGCATGTTTTGCCATCCTTGTTTCGGCGCAGGATGCCCAAGCAACGCGAACGCACCGATGTCGAGGAAGTCGAATACATACCGGTGCATGATGCGCCGCAACCGAAAACACAATCCGGCGGCAAACCGCCACTGAGATTGATCAGCTTTCTTCTGCTCGTGATCCTGCCCTTCCTGGCGAGCTCGATCTACTACGCCTTCATTGCCTCGGATCAATATGTAACGGAGGCCCGCTTCGCCGTTCGGACCGTCTCCAGTTCCAGCTCCAACGACAAAAGCGACGACACCGATTCCTCAAGCAATACGGGCGGATCGTCCAGCCTTCTGAATATGCGTTCCGCCTCGCAGGATGCCTATGTCGTTACCAGCTTCATTCATTCGACGGAGATATTGAACCGAATCGGCAAGAAGCTCGATTACCGGTCGATGTTTGTCAGACAGGATGCGGATTTTTTGTCCCGATTTCGTTCCTCCAGCTCCGACGAGGAGTTTTTGAAATACTGGGACGATCACGTCAGCGCGTACATAGACGTCTCCTCCGGCATCATCACGCTGAAGGTACGTGCCTTTTCAGCCGAAGATTCCGTCAAGCTTGCGAATGCCATCGTCGACGAGAGCGAAAAACTCATCAACGAACTCTCCGAACGGGCACGCAACGACATCGTGCAGAGCATGAAAGCCGATGTCGAAACGAGCGGCAAGACCTATGGCGATACCCTGGTCGCTCTCAACCGGTTTCAAAACGCGTCCGGTCTCCTCAGCCCGCAGATGCAGGCCAACAACAGCGGCACGATTCTGACTGGCCTGCTGGCCCAGAAGATGGAATTCGAAACGCGCCTCTTTGTGATGCGCCAGTCCAATGCCGAAAGCTCGCCGAACTATCAACAACTGACCCTGGCCAAGAACAGTCTGGACGCCCAGATCGCCAAGATGCAATCGGAGCTGACAGGGCCGGAGAACGTGACCCTTGCAAAAGCCCTGCTGGAATATTCGAGACTCGATACCGACCGCATGATCGCGGAGAAGCTCTACGAGAGCGCGCAGAAGAATTATGACACGGTGCTTGCCGAAGCCCTGCGCAAGACGCTGTATCTCGCCGTCTTCGTCCGGCCGACGCTGCCCGACGAAGCGATTTTTCCGCGCCGCGTCAGCACGCCGCTGATCATATTGCTTGCGCTCACAGTTGCCTGGGCAACCCTTTCGCTTATCTGGGCTTCCGTGGAGGATCATCGGATATGAGAAATGAGGCACGATGATCCGCTTCAAGAATGTCTCAAAGTTCTTCAAGACACAAAGCGGCAGGAAGGTTATTCTCGATCGAGTGAATTGCGAGTTCAGCTCCGGCTATTCCTATGGACTGCTCGGCGTCAACGGTGCTGGAAAATCGACAACGATCCGCATGATCGCCGGCACGATATTGCCGAACGCAGGCAGGATTTCCAAGGACGTTCGCGTCTCCTGGCCTCTCGGTCTGGCGAGTGGTTTCAATCCCTATATGACGGGGCGGGCCAATGTTCATTTCGTCGCGCGTGCCTACGGCGAGGATGTCAGGCGTGTGTCCCGCTTTGTCGAGGAATTCGCCGAACTGGGCGATTATCTCGATGCGCCCGTGCGCACCTACTCTTCGGGCATGAGCGCCCGGCTGGCATTCGGGCTATCGATGGCGATCGAATTCGAATGCTATCTGGTGGACGAAGTTCTCGCGGTCGGCGATGCCCGATTTCAGGAACGCTGCCGCGCCGCGTTCGAAAATAGACGTAAAAGTTCCGATATCATCATGGTCTCGCACAGCATGAACATGATTAAAAGGCATTGCGACAAAGGTATGGTACTAGTAGACGGCAGACTTATCGTCTTCGATAAGGTAGAGCAGGCTATCGAAGCCTATTATAGATTGAATCGATAGAACACCGGGAATTACCAGTAAGGCCCACTATGGCTCACGATACCGAAAATGCGTCTAAAACGCTTGAGCTCAGCGCAACGGAGCACAGTCGGAACGTGGCCACGAATCTGTCCGTGACCGCGCGAAAACTCCGCTTCTCGACCTCGAGGCGAAGCCAGTTGTTCAAGGCCGTCGGCTTGCGGCCGCGCCCGATGCAACAGGTCATCAGCAAAGTCATGCTGGCATCGACGGTTCTCCTGCTTGTTATTCCCAATATCGCTTCGATCGTTTACTTCACCTGCATCGCATCCGACCAATATCAATCGGAAGCCCGTTTTACCGTGCGATCGTCGACCCCGTCGCTTGGTAAGAACCAGCTGACTCAGGTTACCGGACTACCGCCGGCACAAATTGTCCAGAATACCTTGATCGTGACCAACTTCATCGACAGCAAGGACATGGTTGCCGCGCTCCAGAGCAAGGTCGATTTCGAAAAGATCTACGGAAACGACTCGATCGACCCGATCGCACGCCTCCAAAAGGGCGCAAGCTCAGAGAAGATGTACGACTACTGGGACGGCATGGTTTCGGTCAAAGTCGATGCGAATAGCGGCATCGTGACGGTCAAGGTCCGCGCCTTTACGGCCGCCGATGCCCAGAACGTATTGCGTGAGGTCGTGGCGGCCTCCGAAGTCGTCGTCAACGATGTCAACAACCGCATCTGGCGTGACGTCATCGCAACAGCCCAGACGAATATGGACAATGCAAAGGAACAGTTGCAGAAGGCTCGGGATCAGCTTTTGGCGGCGCGCAATCAAACCGGCGTCTTGAGCGTCGAGGGATCGTCGACGGTCCTTACGACCCTGATCTCTTCCGTTCAGAAGGAAGGCATAGACCTTCAGCAAAAATACGATGCGCTGCTGGGAACCGTCTCCGCAGATGCGCCGCAGATGCGCGTGCTCAAGCGCGAAATCGACAGCAAGAAAAAGCAGCTGGATCAGCTCAACAGCCAGATCGCCGGACAGAACAAATCCGCGCAAAATCTCGCCGACGTTTCGCTGGATATGTCCCAGCGCGAACTCGAACAGAGCCTCGCGGAGCAACAATTCGCAACGAGCATGAAGACACTTGAGCAGGTCAAGTTCGTCAGCAAGCAGCAGCTCCTCTACCTCGATGCATTCCTTAACCCGAGCCTGCCCGATGAGGCCGAATATCCGCGGCGGGCGCTCTGGATCGGTGTGATCCTGGCAGGGACGCTCGCGGCATGGGGTGCCGCTTTCGGTATCCTCTCGAGTATCCGAAGCCGTCTGGCGTAGCTTTGCGCAGACGATCCATGCAAACTCTACGCGACATCGTCTACCAATTGCTTCCAAGGCCGCGGCAATCCGGAGCGCAGATAGCGAAGGGTAAGCACGTCGCGAAACGGCTGCTTATCCTGTCGCGCCATCCGAATCCAAGTTTCAGCTATTATCTCGATGAGCGGGCCAAGAGGCTCGGAGATATTCCGATTCTTACGAAGGGACTCGACGACCCGCTCGATGCCGTCGACAGCGACGGGCTCTTCGTCATCATCTGTAGATACATCAAGCGCCCGCAATTGCGCTGGCTGGAAGAAAGGCACGGCGCTCTTGCCGGGATCGCCTATTTCGTCGACGACGACATTCCAGCCGTCGTAGCAGGCAACGAAGCCAGCTGGCTCTACAAATTCCGATTGATCAAATTGGCTGTTCGCCCGCTGCCGCGGGTCAATCGATTGCTGACTCACGTCTGGGCCTCCACCGAATCCCTCGCCAATGCCCTTGCCGCGACGAACTCCCGCATCGATATTCTGCCGCCCCTTCCGGCGAGACTGCCTGCCACTGCGATCAACGACACGGATGGCAGTGCCGATCCGCTGACGATGGTCTACCATGCCACCGGCATTCATCGCCGCGAACATGAATTCCTGATGCCGATCGTCAAGAAGGCGATGGAAAAGCACGCAAACCTGAATTTCGAGGTTTTCGCCGCCGGCTCGCTGGCTCGTCGCTGGCGCCGCCAGGGAATCGATCCGTCGAGAGTTAGGATCGCCCCGCCCCTGTCCTGGCCGGCGTATCTGGCGCGGACAACGCATCACAATGCGGATATCGCTCTGGCCCCCTTGTTGCCGGGCAGGACGAATGAGAGCCGTTCCGATACCAAGCGGATCGACATCAGCCGCCTGCAGGCAGCGGCCATATTTTCCCGATGCCCGGCCTTTGCACGCTGCGCGGTCGCCGGAGAGTTTCATATCGGCAATACACAGGAAGAGTGGTTGGCTGCTATAGAGCAGCTGGTGAGCGATCGTGAGCGCCGGCTTGCCGCGCGCGACGCGACAAGACACTCGATCGAGAAAATGCAACTGCATGCGAGCCCGGCATTTCCCGGCATATGTTTCGAGCCGTTCGTGGTACGGCCCGAAACTGAAATCTCATAGGCAACGTCAAAAGGCGTCTGGATAAAAATATTTCGATGACACTCAAAATCGTACCGAACGCCGACCTCGAACGCGACATATCCATCGGCGCGCATGCCGGCCTGTGGACGTCCCTTGGCGACGATCCGGCATTCGAGATCCGATTCCCGCCGGTTCGCAAAAGAATGATCGTCATTCATCTGACGGCCGCCGATGAGCCGATAGACCCGAAATTCTATGTCAATCGCGGTTACGGCTTCCGTGAGAAGGATACGGTCACGTTTTCCGAAGGGCATCGCTTCATCATCACCGCGGATATCGGTTCAGCCGGCAGCATCTGCGCCCTGCGTGCCGATCCCGCCACTTTCCCGACGCGGTTTCAATTCGATGCCGTGGCCTTTGCATCCGCGAAGTCGGCGGAGAAGTATATTGCTGAGATTCTTGGAGCGGACGAAAAAACCAGGCGCATCGATCTCGGCAAACTGCCGCGGCATTGGATGAAGTTACCCAGACTGCGCTTCGGGCGACGCGGCGCAAGCCTGACCGTGCAATATGCGGACGCCAGCTATCGTCTTGCCTCCGAGCTGGCTGCGGCGCCTGTCTCCGTAACCGCCGGAACGTGGCTGAGCGTCGTCGTTCCCGTCTACAATGCACCGCCGCGCTATCTGGACGACCTCGTCAAATCTTTCGAAACCCAGGGTGAGCAAGGCATCGAGCTCCTTCTCAGCGATGACGGTTCGACATCACCGGAAACGCGACGATGGTACGAGAGCCAGCAATCGAAGGATAATGTCCGCTTCGTGCTGAACGAGCGCAACGGCGGCATTGCGGCGGCCACCAATGCCGGTTTGTCCCATGCGAAAGGGCAATGGATCGCCTTACTCGATCATGACGACGTGATCGCCCCCCATGCCTTCAAGCTCATTCGCCATACGCTGGAGCAAAATCCGAAAGCGAATTTTCTCTATACCGACGAGCTGGTGGTCGACGACACCCTGAAGCCGACCGGCGTCATGCTGAAGCCGGCCTATGATTCCGTGCTGCTGACGGGCGTCAACTATATCAACCATTTCTCCGTCTACCGTCACGACCGGCTTCGGGAAATCGGCTATCTCCGCACCGGCTATGATGGCTCGCAGGATTACGATCTTCTGCTGCGGTATCTGGAAGGCCTTCCCGAAGACAGCATCCTGCACCTGCCCTATCCGGCTTACTGGTGGCGCCGCAACGGCAAGACCTATTCGCGCAAATTCATGGACGCCGCCACGGTGAACGCCAGAAAGGCTCTGACCGAGAGATTCGAGCGGCAGCGGCAGGCGATAGAGGTCGAAGGAGCGCTGACCAAGACGCTGCATCGCATCAGGTTCGAGCCGCCCCGGGAATGGCCGAAAATCTCGATCGTCATTCCGAGCAAGGACAATTTCGATCTGATCTCGCGCATCCTCGGCGACATCTTCGCAAAGACGGACTATCCCAACTTCGAAGTTCTGGTCATCGACAACGGCTCCACGGATCCAGCGGTGCTCGAGCTCTACGATCGCTACCGTCAGGCCGAGCCGCGATTTTCCGAGTCCATCGCACCGGAAGCCTTCAATTTCTCGCGCTCGATCAATCGCGGCCTGAGTACGGCGACCGGAGAACACTACCTGATCCTCAATAACGATGTCGAAGTCATGGAGCCGGGCTGGCTGAAGGAAATGGTCTCCTGCCTCGCTTATGACAGAACCGGCATCGTCGGCGCCAAGCTGCTGTTTTCGAATGAAAAGATGCAGCATGCGGGCGTGGTGATCGGTTTCGGCGGGCTGGCCGGCCACTGGTACATGAACAAGCCGAAGGAGTTCGGCGGGCCGATGAACCGGCTGCATGTGCGCAACACCATGACCTGCGTGACCGGGGCGGTGATGCTGATTTCAGGCGATTGCCTGCGCAAGATCGGCTTGTTCGACGAGGAGAATTTTGCGGTCGCCTACAACGATGTCGACTATTGCCTGCGCGCGTACAAGGCCGGCTTCCGCATTATCTGGACACCCTTCGCCTGCCTCTATCATCATGAATCGCTTTCGCGCGGATCGGACAAATCCGGCGAACGAAAGAAGCGTTTCGAGCAGGAGAAGCAGAATCTGCGCCGATTGCATGCCACGCAGAACTTCATCGATCGCTCACTCAACCCGGCTTACAGCCGGGACAAGTCGGACCCCAGGATCGTGATCCCGACACGACTTCATATTCCATCGATGACGTAGCACGCGATCCGGGTTGGTCTCGATCAGAGCCGGATCAGATCGAGGTCCCCGCCGATTTCGCTTTTGGCGATGTCGACAACGCTCATCTCGTGGGTGAACAGGATCGTCTGGAAACGATCCGCCGTTGCCGCAAGAACCCGCAGCCCGGCGCCAACGCGCTCGTCGTCGAACGTCTGGAAAATATCGTCGACGATCAACGGCGCCGGTTCATTCCGGGTGGAATAATCCTCGAGAAATGCCAGCCGCAAGGCAAGATAGAGTTGGTCGCCCGTGCCTTCGCTCAAGCCATCCAGTGGCACGCGTTCGCCGGCGGCACGTTCCGCCAGCAATTGCAGCGTGTCGCCGTCGTCGTGAGCTTCGACAAGACGGGAAAAGCGGCCGCCGGTCAGCTGCGAAAACAGTTCTCCCGCCCGCTTGACGACAGGATCGGCCTGCTTTTCGCGATAAGCCTCCATCGAGCCCGCCAGCATGCGGGCCGCAATCTTGAGGACAACCCATTGCCGCGCAAGGTCCTTGGCCTCCTGCTCGGCGGAAAGCTTCTCGAAAACCGCATATTCGGCACTGTTCCCCGTTTCCAGCGCCTGCCGCTGACGACGGTTTTCCGCCAGCCGTGCCGAAAGCTCGCCGTGCCTGGCGAACTGCCGTTGATCTTCCTCGGTCAATCGCTCGATTTCGAGATCGGCAGCGACCCTTTCGAAGCCGATCAGATCGGCGCGAAGGTCGCCTTCGGCTTTTCCATCTGCCTGCTGGCGGAAACGATCGCGGCTTTCACGGAGACGCGCAGTCAGCCGCAGGCGCTCGCGCAGCCGCGAGAGCAAAGCCGGCGGGTCGTCCACGCCGCCCAGATCGGCGGTCAGACGATCGAGATCGTCTGTGATGGCCGCAAGCGCGGCCTCCTGGCGCACGACCTGCGCTTCCCCGCGCTGCCGCTCCTCTTCGAGGCCGTCGCGCTTCTTCAGCTCGCCACGCATGGCATTGACGCGGGTGTGGAGTGCCTCGACGGCGGCGTCCGGCGGCAAATGGTCCAATTCATAGCCGCTATTGGCAGCAAGCGTCGCCAAGCGCCGCTCGAAATCCGCCATGTCGCGACGCATGCCATTGACACGGCGCAAACGGTTTTCACGCTCCGCCAGAAGATCGGGCAGCTCTTCCCATGCCTTCAGGGCAGCGTTCGCCATTTCCAGCGTCGTATCGGCAGGCAGGCCCATGAGCTCCACGGCCTTGCCGAACGCACCGCGCCACTCGGCATGCTGCCGTTCCAATATCTGCTGCTGATCGTCGAAGCGGGCCAGCCGGTCGCGCGCAGCACCGATCTCCCCTTCCCGCGTGCGGCTTTCGCTCCAGCGTTCCGAAAGAAGGCGCAAGTGCTTACGCAGCCCTTCGGCAATCGCGGCGGGCGGCAGGCGGCCGCCTTTATAGCCGGTCGCCTCGACGATGTCCTGCAGGGCGGGCAGGACACGGCCTTCCGCCTGCGCATTCTCATCCCTCTCGTCGCACAGATCCCGCAATGCCTTGCGCTCGCGGCGCAGCAGCTCCACCCCGCGCCGCCACTCCAGCATTGTCGAAGGGTCGAGCGCATCGACACCGCAGTGCTCAAAAAGGCCGGCAAAGGTCGCCTGGGCATTCTGGAGCGCCTTCTCACAGCTCGCGAGGTGGCGGGAGGCCCGCTCCCGTTCCTGCAGCAAGCGCGCCTGACGCAAGCGATAGTCGGCGTGGCGCGCAACACGATCCGCATCGTTCAGGGCGGCATCGGCGAGGCGATCGGTCTCGGCGAGGCTCAAGGTCAGTGCCGCAAGCAGCCTCGCCTCCGGCGCGGCGCCATCCGTCCACCTTTGCTGGATCGAAGCCCATTGCCCATCGCGGCCCTCACGCGCAGCGGCGATCTGCTCGCGCGTGACGACTGGTCCTGTACGCTCGGCCTCTGCGAGCGTTTGTTCCATCTCTGCCAGCTGCTCGTCATAGTTCTCAAGCTTTCCGGCCGCTTCGCGCACTTTCGAACGAGCAGCGTCGATGGCGTCTCGATGCACTGCAATCTCAGCCGCTTCCGGAAGGGCTGCCGCGAAGAGCGCGGCGATGTCACCGACTGGTGGCTGCAGCCGTCCGGCCGCCTCATCAAGATCGGCCTCGATGCGCCGTATCTGCGTTTCCAGCCCATCAAGACGGGCCAGCGCGGAGAGATCGCTGCCCAGCGCCTCCAGCTGATCGCTATAGGGTCTCGGATCGATCAGCCGGCCCGCAAGGCTATCCCTCTCCAGAGCGGCCAGTTGCTTGCGCTCGCTCTCGGCTTGCTCGGATAGAGACTGCATTTGCCGCGCAAGCTGTCTGCCCTGTTCCACCAGCTCAGCCAGCCGCGTACGGTCGACATCGCTCGGCTGGCGATGCTCCAGATCGACCTCGGCAAGGCCGAGACGGCGGGCGAGCTGCAGGAGCGTCGTGTCATAGCCGGCGAGCTCCTGATCGACGCGCGGCAGGTCATGGCGCTGAGCGCGGTAGTTGCCGGTATCGGCAAAGAGCTGCGTAATATCGCCCGCAATCTGCAACAGAGCCTCGTCGACCTGAATGCGCGACAGGTCTTCTTCCGCCCGTGCAACAGCTTGTCGGGCCCGTCGCAACTCCTCTTCGGTCGCCTGGCGGTCGCGCAGCCGCTGCTCGAGCGTGTCGGCGAAGCTGTCCGGTATCGCGGCAAGATCGGCCAGATCATCGAGCGCCAGACTTTCCGCGTCGATTTCAGCGAGCAAGGGCTGCAAGGTCTTCAGCCGCTTGAGCCGGTCCAGCGCCTCCCGCGTACCATGACGTTCCGTCTGCAAGCGCTCCAGCTCCGCCTCCAGCTCGGCCGCTTCGGCAAGGAGCTTTTTCCAATCGCCGGATTTCAGCTCGTTATCCCGCTCGGCTTTGCGGGCATCCTCGTAGCGGTCGAGTGCCTGATAGAAACCGCGATCCTTCGAGCGCCGGGCCGCATAGATGCCGTCGGCCTCCGATTCCAGCGTCTGACGCAGGCGGGACAGGCCGGTCAGCCCGGAGGCGGCCGAAAACAGCAGGCTGCCGATCTCGCCGCCGCTGCGCAGCATGGCGGTCGCGCCCTGCCGCAACCGCTGCGAGTCCAGCCCGAAAGCCCGCTCGAAGACATCGCGGCTCAAGTTGCCGAGAAAGGGCGAGAGCGCATCCTCGGCCAGCGGCGTTTCCTTGTCGTCAGGGGCAAGGAGCGTTCCCTTCCGGCCACGGCGGCGGCGGAAGCGCAGCAACCCGCCATCGCGCGCGCTGATATCGGCACCGATCCGCAACGTATTGGGTTCATGCAGGAAGCTCTGCTCGGCAGCGGCAGGAAAGCCGAACAGGAGATCGGAGATCGCGCTGAGCGCCGAGGACTTGCCGGCCTCGTTCGGGCCATAGATGACATGCAGCCGCGCGCCGGCGCGGAAATCGAGGGTGCGATCGGTCAACGCGCCGTAGCGCAGAATATCGAGCCGGGTAAAGCGCATCAGCCTGCCCCCTGCCCGCGTGCCAGCAGCAGTTGCCGCGCCTCTTCGACGAGGGCTTCCACGCCGTCGTCCAGAGGCTGCTCCGTCGCGCCAAGGCCGCCCGGCAGGCGCACCGCAATCTCATCGATCAGCCGGCTCGCTTCCGCCGCGATATCGGCATCGCCGGCATGCTCGCCCAGGAGCTGACGCAGATCGAGCGCGCCATCCGCTTCCGCCGTTCTCTCAGGCGACGGCTCCAGCCGCAATTCCAGTTTCTCAAGCCAGATATCCTCATGCACCCGATGGCAGGCGGCCTCCACTTCATCGCGCCATTGCTGGCGGTTGGCGGCGATCGTCCCATGCAGCGGCGAGACGCCGGAAAGCCGCACGCGCAGCGCAGTCATGCGCCCTTGCATCTCATCGGCCAGGGGCTGCACCCCCTGCTCCACACGACGGAGGATCGCCGTCTGATCGTCCTCCGGATCGACGACGATATCGGCCTGCGCGAAACGCGCCTCGTCGACGATGATGCGCTCATGTTCGATCCGGCCGTCTTCGACGGTCACCAGCACCGCACCCTTGGCGCCGCGTTCGCGGATATTGCGGCCCTGCAGATTGCCGGGAAAGATGACGAGCGGATCCCGCGCCACAACTTCGAAATCATGCACATGACCGAGCGCCCAGTAATCATAGCCGCGCGACCGCAGATCATCGACCGAGCACGGCGCATAGGGCGCATGCGGCTCGCGGCCGGTGAGCGAGGTGTGGAGAATGCCGAGGTTGAACCAGCCGGAAACGGGTGCCGGATAGGAAAGCGCCAGATTGTCGTTGGCGGAACGTTCCGCAAACCCCTGACCGTGAAGCGCCACCTGCAACGCATCCAGCCTGAAACTGCCCGGCTTGCCGGTCGGAAACTCATGGACGTTCGACGGCAAGGTGATGGTCTTGGTGATGACGCTTGCCGCATCGTGATTGCCGCGCAGCAGGTAGACCGGGATGCCCGACCGCTCCAGCCGCGCCATCTCGCGATTGAAGAACAGGCCGATCTTGTTGTCCTTCCAATCGCCGTCATAGACATCGCCGGCAATGACGAAGAAATCGACGCGTCTTTCGATCGCCAGCCCGACGAGCGTCGAGAAGGCCTTGCGGCTGGCCTCGACAAAGACGGCGGCAATGGCGGCATCCTTCAGGGCCAAGCCCTGGAAAGGGCTGCCAAGATGCAGGTCGGCGGCGTGGATGAAGCTGAAAGAGGGCATGGGCTCCGATAACAGTCAGAAATCCGGTCCCTCCTTCTTAAGCAAACGACGGCGCGATGAATACCGCGCCGGCCGCGTCATCCAACGGTTTCGTCAGCGGACGCACGCCCCGTCCATTCCCGGTTCACGCGATTGCGATCCTCGATCGCGGATGCGCGCTTGTGACCTGCCCGGACGGCTGCTACTGCGCTGTTACCCGGCGATCAAAAGAGAGGAGACATCTCATGAGACATCATGCTTTCGGACGCACGCCCTTTATCGTTACGGATGTCGGCTTCGGTGCCTGGCAGATCGGCGGTGCGTGGGGCGATGTCAGCGAGGCCGACGGCCGTGCGGCCCTGAACGCCGCTCTCGATGCCGGCATGACCTTCATCGATACCGCCGACGTCTACGGCGACGGCCGCTCGGAAAAAATCATTGCAGACGTCTTGAAGACCCGTGGCGGCAAGCGTCCGATGGTGGCGACCAAAGCCGGCCGCCGGCTGAGCCCGCATGCCGCTGACGGCTATACCAAGGCCAATCTCGAAAGCTTCATCGACCGCAGCCTGGGGAACCTCGGCGTGGAAAGCCTCGACTTGGTGCAGCTTCATTGCCCGCCGACCGAGGTCCTCTATCGGCCGGAGGTGTTCGCCAGCCTCGACGAATTGCAGAAAGCCGGCAAGATCAAGGGATATGGCGTCAGTGTCGAGAAGGTCGAGGAAGCGCTGAAGGCAATCGAATATCCGGGCGTGCTCAGCATCCAGATCATCTACAACATCTTCCGCCAGCGGCCAGACCATCTGTTCTTCAAGGAGGCCAGGCGCAAGAACGTGGCGGTCATCGCCCGCGTTCCGCTCGCCTCCGGCCTGCTCTCCGGCAAGATTACCCGCGACACGCAGTTTGCCAGCGACGATCACCGCAACTTCAACCGTCATGGCGAGGCCTTCGATGTCGGGGAGACCTTTGCGGGCGTTCCGTTCGAGGTGGGTCTCCAGGCCGTGGAAGAGGTGCGCAAACTGGTGCCTGCCGGCACCGGCATGGCAGCCTTCGCCCTGCGCTGGATCCTGATGAACGAAGCCGTCACCGTCGTCATTCCGGGTGCGCGCAATGCCGAGCAGGCCAAGGCCAACGCGGCCGCAGCCGATCTTGCGCCGCTCTCGGCCGAGGTCATGGCGGCAACGCGCGAGATCTACGAGCGCCTGATCGCGCCGCACGTCCATCATCGCTGGTAACAGCCGGTCCGAAACGGATGGCCGGGGCACGTCTTCGGCCGTTCTGACGCTATCGGAAAGGAATATGGAGGAGGATGCAATGAAAGTAGCGCTGGTAACGGGCGCCTCTCGCGGCCTCGGCGCGGTAATCGCGCTGGCACTTGCCGAGGCCGGCTGGGCGGTCGCCGTCAATTATGCGAGCGACACGCAGGGAGCCGAGAAGATCGCCGACACCATTCGGCAGCGCGGCGGGCAGGCTTATGCCGCTCGATTCAGCGTCATCGACAAGGAGCAGCTTGCCGGCGGTCTCGACGAGATCAGGGCATCGCTCGGCCCCGTCGACCTGATCGTCAACAATGCGACGGGTCATCAGCCGGAAATGCCTCTCATGGAACAATCCTGGCGGAGCTATCTCGATCAGCTCGAATTCTTCGTCAAGGCGCCTCTGGAACTGTTGCAGGCGGTGCTGCCGGATTGGCGGGCGCGCAAATCGGGCAGAATCATCAATATCGGCTCTGAAGTCGCGGAACTCGGCAATCCCAATTTCGGCAACTATGCTTCGGCCAAGGGCGCCATGCTGGCAATGACACGCTCCTGGGCACGAGAGCTGGCGCCGGAGGGGATCACCGTCAATCTCGTTGCCCCGGGCTGGATTCCGGTGGAGCGCCACGCCGACGCACCGCAGCAGGCAAAGGACGGCTATCTCGCGCACACGCCGCTCAACCACTTCGGGAAGCCCGAGGATATTGCCAATGCCGTCGTTTTTCTCGCATCGGACAAGGCGGATTTCATCACGGGCCAGAAGCTCGCCGTCAACGGCGGCCGAACGCTGCTCTGACAGAGCCGGGCCAATAAAAAGGGCCCGCGCAAGCGCAGGCCCCAATGTATCCACCCGCAAGGCAAAAGCCTCGCGGCGGGTGAAAACGAATTAGCTGTTGACCGAGTCCTTCAGGCCCTTGCCGGGCGTGAACTTCGGTACGTTACGAGCAGGAATGTCGACCTCAGCGCCGGTGGACGGGTTGCGGCCCTTCGTGGCTGCACGGTGGGAAACGGTGAAGCTGCCGAAACCGGCGAGGCGAATATCGCCGCCCTTCTTCAGTTCAGCCTGGACAGTATCGAAAACAGCGTCAACAGCGGAAGCAGCGTCAGCCTTCGTGATACCGGCCTTCTCGGCCACTGCGGACACGAGCTCATTCTTGTTCATGTTTCCACCCCTTTCTTTGGTATGAAACGACTTATCAGTAAGCGGGGCGCAAATAGGAATGCTCTTACCCGCCGCACCCCCAAAAGCCCTGCAAATCAAGGAAAAGCAAGCGTTGCCATACGCTTTTCACAAAAAAAGACCGGCAAAATTGCCGGTCTTTTCGCCTTTTATGTCAATTCGACGGAATTGAGGCAAAGCGCCTCAATGAGCGATGGTCGAACCCACTTCGTCAACGCCCTCAACCGTAGCAATTACAGGCGTTTCCACGGTGCCGTCCCACTCGATCGGCTCGGGCCGGCGAACAAGCGCATGCTTGATCACCTCGCCCATGCGCGACACGGGGATGATTTCCATGCTGTTCTTCACGTTGTCCGGGATCTCCGCCAGATCCTTGGCGTTTTCCTCCGGGATCAGCACCTTCTTGATGCCGCCGCGCAGTGCCGCCAGCAGCTTTTCCTTCAGGCCGCCGATCGGCAGCACGCGGCCGCGCAACGTGATTTCACCCGTCATGGCGACATCCTTGGAAACCGGGATGCCGGTCATGATCGAAACGATCGCGGTTGCCATGGCGACACCGGCCGACGGACCATCCTTCGGCGTCGCACCTTCCGGTACGTGCACATGGATGTCGCTCTTGTCGAAGAGCGGCGGCTGGATGCCGAAATCGACGGCACGCGAGCGGACGTAGGAGGCCGCCGCGGAGATCGATTCCTTCATGACTTCCTTCAGGTTGCCGGTGACCGTCATGCGGCCCTTGCCCGGCATCATCACCCCTTCGATCGTCAGCAGCTCGCCGCCGACCTCAGTCCAGGCGAGACCGGTGACAACACCGACCTGATCGTCGCGCTCGGCTTCGCCATGACGGAAGCGCGGCACGCCGAGATAGTCCGGTATGTTCTCAGCCGTGACGGCGACCGACTTGGTCTTGCCCTTGATGATCTCGGTGACCGCCTTGCGGGCGAGCTTCATCAATTCGCGCTCGAAGTTACGCACGCCGGCTTCGCGGGTGTACTGCTGGATGATGACCATCAGCGCGCCGTCCGTAACCGAGAACTCGTTCGGCTGCAACGCATGCTCCTTGATGGCCTTCGGCAGCAGGTGCCGCTTGGCGATCTCGCGCTTTTCGTCTTCGGTGTAGCCGGCGATACGGATGATCTCCATGCGGTCCATCAGGGGCGCGGGGATATTCAGCGTATTCGCCGTCGTGATGAACATCACGTCGGACAGATCGTACTCGACTTCCAGGTAGTGATCCATGAAGGTCGAGTTCTGCGCCGGGTCCAGCACTTCCAGCAGGGCAGAAGACGGATCGCCGCGATAGTCCTGGCCGAGCTTGTCGATCTCGTCGAGCAGGAAGAGCGGGTTGGACTTCTTGGCCTTCTTCATCGACTGGATGACCTTGCCGGGCATCGAGCCGATATAGGTACGGCGATGACCGCGGATCTCGGCCTCGTCGCGAACGCCGCCAAGCGCCATGCGGACATACTCACGGCCGGTCGCCTTGGCGATCGACTGGGCGAGCGAGGTCTTGCCGACGCCCGGAGGGCCGACGAGGCACAGGATCGGTCCCTTGATCTTGGTCGCGCGAGCCTGGACGGCCAGATATTCGACGATGCGCTCCTTGACCTTGTCGAGGCCGAAGTGATCCTGCTCGAGGATCTTCTCGGCGTTGTTCAGGTCAGTCTTGATCTTCGACTTCTTGTGCCAGGGGATACCCAGCAGCCAGTCGAGATAGTTGCGCACGACCGTCGCTTCAGCCGACATCGGGCTCATCTGCCGCAGCTTCTTCAGCTCGGCATCGGCCTTTTCCTTGGCTTCCTTCGACAGCTTCGTCTTGGCGATGCGCTCTTCCAGTTCGGCCATCTCGTCGCGGCCTTCCTCGCCGTCGCCGAGCTCCTTCTGGATCGCCTTCATCTGCTCGTTCAGATAGTATTCGCGCTGCGTCTTCTCCATCTGGCGCTTGACGCGCGAGCGGATGCGCTTTTCGACCTGGAGGACCGAAATCTCGCCTTCCATGAAGCCGAGCGCCTTCTCCAGGCGAGCCTTGACGCTGGTGGTTTCCAGCATTTCCTGCTTTTCGGTGATCTTGATCGACAGGTGCGATGCAACGGTGTCGGCCAGCTTCGAATAGTCGTCGATCTGGCTGGCGGCGCCGACCACTTCCGGCGAGATCTTCTTGTTGAGCTTCACATAGCTCTCGAACTCGGAAACGACCGAGCGGCTCAGAGCTTCGAGCTCGACCTGATCTTCCTCCGGCTCATGCAGAACATGGCCGAGGGCTTCGTAGAAATCCTCGCGGGCGGTGTATTCGTCGATCTCTGCGCGCGCACGGCCTTCGACCAGCACCTTCACGGTGCCGTCGGGCAGTTTCAGCAGCTGCAGAACATTTGCAACGGTACCGACCTTGTGGATGGCGTCCGGCGCGGGATCATCATCGCTGGCATTGATCTGGGTGACGAGCATGATCTGCTTGTCCGATCCCATGACCTCTTCCAGCGCGCGAATGGATTTCTCCCGTCCGACGAACAGAGGCACGATCATGTGGGGGAAAACCACGATGTCGCGCAACGGCAATACCGGATAGGCAATGCTCTCGTGTGCCGCAGACGTTTTCTTACTCATGTTATTTCCTTTCCGTCGTCCCGTTCCCGGGCTCTTCGCCGGCCCTGGGAGGATTAGCCGGCTCTCTCACTTGGTTAACAAGTGGAGCTTCACACTACCTATTTCAAGTCATGCGGGACGCGCCGTCGCCAGACAGGCGCCCGCTCATTCACGAGGAGGAACGCAACAACAAAATACCGAAGCCCGGCTACTCAAACACTGCCGGCGAAGCGAAATCCGAAGATAGAACGCCGGGTTCGAACCCTATCCGCCGAATGCTCCAGAATCATGCCATCATGGCTGCAGCCGCGGCTCTTCACAACCGGTTTCGACGGCATTCCCATCAGCTTATCCAAGACTTTATCAGCAAAGTGCACGATTTTTCAAATAGAAAGGGGCCCGTCGATGACGAGCCCCCGATTCGTGATCGCCGATGCGGGCGTCAGGCCGTTGCGTTGGCCTTTTCTTCCTGCCGGTCGGCATAGATGTAGAGCGGGCGGGCGGAGCCGCGAACCACTTCCTCGGAAATGACCACCTCCCGCACGCCTTCCAGCGCCGGCAGCTCGAACATCGTATCGAGGAGGATCTTTTCCATGATGGAGCGCAGGCCGCGGGCGCCCGTCTTGCGGACGATGGCCCTGCGGGCGATCTCGCGCAGCGCATCCTCGTGGAAGGTCAGCTCGACGTCTTCCATCTCGAACAGGCGCTGATACTGCTTCACCAGCGCGTTCTTCGGCTCCGACAGGATCTGGATCAGCGCGTCCTCGTCCAGGTCCTCCAGCGTCGCCAGAACCGGCAGACGGCCGATGAATTCCGGGATGAGGCCGAACTTCACCAGATCTTCCGGCTCCAGCTCGCGCAGCACTTCGCCGACGCGGCGGTCGTCCGGCGCCTTGACCGTGGCGCCGAAGCCGATCGAGGTCTTCTCGCCGCGGGCGGAGATGATCTTGTCGAGACCGGCAAAGGCGCCGCCGCAGATGAAGAGGATGTTGGTGGTATCCACCTGCAGGAACTCCTGCTGCGGATGCTTGCGGCCGCCCTGCGGGGGAACCGAGGCCACCGTGCCTTCCATGATCTTCAGAAGCGCCTGCTGCACGCCCTCGCCCGAAACGTCGCGCGTGATCGACGGATTGTCCGACTTGCGGGAAATCTTGTCGACTTCGTCGATGTAGACGATGCCGCGTTGCGCGCGCTCGACATTGTAGTCGGCAGCCTGCAGCAGCTTGAGAATGATGTTTTCGACGTCTTCACCGACATAACCGGCTTCGGTCAGCGTCGTCGCATCGGCCATGGTGAAGGGCACGTCGATGATGCGGGCGAGCGTCTGGGCCAGATAGGTCTTGCCGCAGCCGGTCGGACCGACGAGCATGATGTTCGACTTCGCCAGTTCCACGTCACCGTTCTTCGATGCATGGGCAAGACGCTTGTAATGGTTATGAACGGCCACGGAGAGGATCTTCTTCGCCTGCCGCTGGCCGATGACGTATTCGTCGAGAACCTTGATGATGTCCTGCGGAGTCGGAACACCGTCACGGGACTTGACCATCGAGGATTTGTTTTCCTCGCGGATGATGTCCATGCATAGTTCAACGCACTCGTCGCAGATGAAGACGGTCGGCCCGGCAATCAGCTTCCGGACCTCATGCTGGCTCTTACCGCAGAACGAACAATAAAGTGTGTTCTTGGAGTCGCCGCCGTTGCTGCCGCTGACTTTGCTCATATCACTTTCCTTCCAGCACGCCGCCAATTTCCAGATTGAAATCGCGGTCCACTCAATGCGCCCGCCGGACCTGCCCCTCGTTTTGCAGATCGCGGCGCCCTTCAGGGTACTGAACGCAGCCCAGCCGAAACCGGAACTGCGTGGCAACGATCCCCCTTCGAATGCCGAATGCTATGTCACAAAAACGCTACATAGCATGAATGCTTACTATTACCGCGTTCCGTTCCACATTAAACCCCTATTCAATCACAAATGGGATAGAACTGTGGCGTAGAAGTCACCGCCTCGCGGATAAATCACGAGGCGCTTTCACCTTCAATTTCGGTACGCGACGTCAGCACCTTGTCGATCAGGCCCCAATCCTTGGCCTCATCGGAGGACATGAAATGGTCACGATCGAGCGTCTGCTCGACCTCCTCATAGGTCCGTCCGCAATGCTTGACATAAACCTCGTTGAGGCGGCGCTTCATCTTGATGATATCGCGCGCGTGACGCTCGATATCCGAAGCCTGCCCCTGGAAACCGCCCGAGGGCTGATGAACCATGATGCGCGAATTCGGGGTCGCGAAACGCATGTCCTTGTCGCCGGCTGCAAGCAGCAGAGAGCCCATGGACGCGGCCTGACCGATGCAAAGCGTCGAAACGGCCGGCTTGATGAACTGCATCGTGTCATAGATCGCCATGCCGGCGGTCACGACGCCGCCCGGCGAATTGATGTAGAGCGCGATTTCCTTCTTCGGGTTTTCGGCCTCGAGGAACAGAAGCTGGGCGCACACCAAAGTCGCCATGTGATCCTCGACCGGACCGGTGAGGAAAATGATGCGCTCTTTCAGCAGGCGGGAATAAATGTCGTAAGACCGTTCCCCACGGTTGGTCTGCTCAACAACCATCGGCACCAGAGCCATAGCTGTATCGACTGGATTTCTCATGTGCGTCCTTTGCCAAACTTGCCCCCGGCGACGAAAACGCCGGGAATCGAATAAAAATCCTTTACTCCTACATAGAGTGTCCCTGCCCTGCACTTCAAGACGCCCAAAAGCATAACGTCAAAAAGCTGTAATGCGCCAAGAAGCGTTGACAAAGCATTTCTAACCGTCGTCTCCTGAATGCCAAGACGCGCCGGCGACGCCTCGTTCGCTACCCACGATATTTCCCGTCTGCAAGGTGAAGGAAGCATGAAAGGCCGCATCGATCCGGCCGCGCCATTCGGCATAGGCAAAATTTACCAACTCATTTAAGGAACTTACCACCTTCTTGGGCAAGGATGGCCCGACAGCGGAGAACCAGCAATCGTGTTCAATATGACGACAGGCCTGACCATTTGGTGCTCGGAAGCCATCACGCTTGCGACCGTGCTCCTGCTTGCCTGGCGGCACGACCGCAAATCGCCCGCCTATCTGATATGGGCCATGGGCTTCGCCGTCAGCGCGATAGGTTTTGCCCTGGCGGCGGCGCGCGGCGTCATTCCCGACATCTGGTCGATACAGATCGGCAATGCCGTGGCGCTGCTCGGCGAAAGCGCATGGATCTGCGGTTTCCGGCTGATGGACAAGCGCAAGCTCGACTGGTCCGCGTTCCTGCCGCCCGCCATCTGGCTGATGGGCGTCAGCCTGCCCTGGGTCAGCGCGAGCTTCGTCAATCGCGTCATCCTCTACGACCTTGCCGGAGCCGTCGGCGCGACCTTGCTGGCCTTCGCCGTTCGCCCGGCCGATGGCCGGCGCGAGCCGGCGCGCGGACAGCTCGGCATCGTCTTCATGGCACTTGCCTGCCTCTGCTTCGGTTCGGCTCTCTGGATGGTGCTTGTGTCACCGCCGCTCGAGAAAGCCATGGTCTATCGCGGCTACATGACGCTCGCCTACGGGCTGGCCGTCATCGTCGCCATCGTCCTCAACGGCAAATTGCTGATGGAACGCGCCGAGCGCCGCTGGCGGGCGATTTCCATCACCGATACGTTGACCGGCGTCTTGAACCGCCGCGGCCTTCAGGAAAGCTACGACATCCTTGCCGGAGCGGGGCCGCAGCAGACGCAGAAGCTCGCAGCGCTGCTGTTCGACCTCGATCATTTCAAGAGGATCAACGACCGGCACGGTCATCAGGCGGGCGATACCGTTCTGGTCGAGTTTGCCCGTGTCGCCCGCCAGTTCGTGCCCCGCAGCGGCGCATTCGGCCGCATGGGCGGAGAAGAATTCGTTGCCTTCGTTCCCATAGACGATCAATCGCAGGCGGAAGCGCTGGCGGAAACCATCCGCGCCGATTTCTGCCGCGGACCATTGCCGGCCGGCCGCTCGATGGTATCGGCCACGGTCAGCATCGGCGTTGCGATCATGGCGCGCGACGCCGCCAGCTGGGACCGGCTGGTATCCTCCGCGGACCGCGCGCTTTACGCCGCCAAGCACGCAGGCCGAAACTGCACCATCGTCTTCAACGAAACGGAAGCCGCGAAAGAGACGGATGCGGCGCCCGCAGCCGACGAAGGCGAACTGGTGCCGACCCTCGACGACCAGATCCAGGCGTTGCGACGCATGGGCACGATTGCCAGAATGTGACGGCACTTTTCCGCCGGCGACCAATCCGATAATGCTTTCAACATGATCACACCAGCAAACCTCTCCATCGATACGGCAACCCGCCGCGTTTCCCTCGACGGCCGCGATCCCGCATTCTACGGCAACCCGAATGCCGTCTATGCCGCCCTGCATGCCCAATGCCCGACCTTTTACTGGGAGGAGCAGAAGCAATGGTTCTTCATCGGCTACGACCATGTGAACGGTCTGCTGCGCGACCGCCGCTTCGGCCGGCAGATTCTGCATGTCGCCACGCGCGAACAGCTGGGCATGCCCGAGCCGTTGCCTCATCTCAAGAATTTCGATCTGGCCGAGCAATATTCCCTGCTTGAACTCGAGCCGCCCGAACACACCCGCCTGCGCACCCTCGTCAACCGCGCCTTCGTCTCCCGCCATGTCGAGAAGATGAAGCCGGAAATCGCCGAACTTGCGAACCAGCTGATCGACGGTTTCGAGAGGGATGGCGAAGTCGAGCTTCTGTCGGCCTTTGCCGATGTCATTCCCGTTACCATGATCGCCCGGATGATCGGCATCCCCGAGGAGATGGGGCCGCAGTTGCTGAAGTGGTCGCACGCCTATGTGCGCATGTACATGTTCAGCCGAACCGAAGCCGACGAGCATGCGGCCGACCGTGCTGCCAGGGAATTCTCCGACTACGTGAAAACCGTCATCCGCGAGCGCCGCGCCAATCCGCAGGACGACCTCCTGACGCACATGATCACGACGGAGCATAAGGGGCAGTTTCTGTCGGAGGACGAACTGGTGTCGACGACGATCGTGCTGCTCAATGCCGGCCACGAGGCGACGGTGCACCAGATCGGCAATTCCGTGCGGGTCATTCTGGAGAGCGGCTATTCGCCGGAAGAACTCTTCAGGGATGAGACCGCGACCGAGCGCACGGTGGAGGAAACGCTGCGCATCTGCGCGCCGGTGCATATTTTCGACCGCTGGTGCCTGGAGCCGGCGGAAATCGACGGCATCTCCTTCAAGCGCGGCGACAAGGTGGCCATGATCCTGGCGGCCGCCAATCTGGACCCGAGGAAATTTTCCGATCCTCTCGCCTTCAAGCCGAACCGTAACGAGGCGCCCAACCTTTCATTCGGCGCAGGCATCCACTTCTGTATCGGCGCGCCGCTGGCGCGGCTGGAGCTGAACCTCGTGCTGCCGATCCTGTTCCGGCGCCTTCCCGGGCTGAAGCTCAAGCGGACGCCCGAGGTGAAGGACGTCTATCATTTCCATGGCCTCGACAAGCTCGAACTGACCTGGTGAGGCCGAACCGTCCGGCCCACGCCTGCCGCTTGCGGAAGCGGGCGGAAGATCGCTCGCCGTTACAGCCCTCAGCGCAAAATGGCGCACCCGACGGCGCGCCATTGCAAATGGTCGGTTCGAAAACGACGCCGGGGCCGGATCAGCCGTAACGACCGGTGATATAGTCTTCCGTGCGCTTGACCTTCGGCGCCTGAAAGATCTGCTCGGTCGGGCCATACTCTATCAGCTCGCCGAGATACATGAAGGCCGTGCTGTCGGATATGCGGCTTGCCTGCTGCATGTTGTGCGTGACGATGACGATCGTGAACTCGCCCTTCAACTGCGAAACCAGTTCCTCGATCTTTGCGGTCGAGATCGGGTCGAGCGCCGAGGTCGGCTCGTCGAGAAGCAGCACGGACGGCTTGACCGCGATGGCGCGAGCGATACAGAGGCGCTGCTGCTGGCCGCCGGAAAGGCCAAGGCCGCTCTGGTGCAGCTTTTCCTTCACCTCGCTCCACAGTGCCGTTTCCGTCAGCGCCGCTTCGACGCGGACGTCCATTTCCGCCTTGGAAATCTTCTCGTACAGCCGGATGCCGAAAGCGACGTTTTCATAGATCGACATCGGGAACGGCGTAGGCTTCTGGAACACCATACCCACCTTGGCGCGCAGATCGTTCAGATCGACATCCTTGGTGAGAATATTGCGGCCATCCAGCAGGATCTCTCCCGAAACCGTCTGGCCCGGATAAAGATCATACATGCGGTTGAAGGTGCGCAGCAGCGTGGACTTGCCGCAACCCGAAGGACCGATAAAGGCCGTGACGGCGTTCTTGCGGATGTTCATATTCACGCTCTTCAGAACGCGATGACCGTTCTGATAGGTGAAATCGAGGTTCTTCACCTCGAGCTTCGCGAGCATGCCGAGATCCGACTGGGAAACGGCGTCTTTCCCCGGCTGTGCATTGACGCTCTGGAAACTGTTGTCGCTCATGTTCATGGTCTCATTCCTATCGTTCGGCGGCTGCGTCACTGGCGGCGCCCACTCAAGAGACGGGCAAGGATATTGAGGGCGAGGATGGCAACGGTGATGATCAGCGCGCCGGCCCAGGCCAGTTGTTTGAGATCCTCGCCTGCATCGGCGGCGAGCGTGTTGATGGCAACCGGCAGCGTGGCGATCGGACCGGTCAGGCCCGCATTCATGAATTTGCTGTATCCGGCCGTGAAGAGAAGCGGCGCGGTTTCGCCGCTGATGCGGGCGACGGCGAGCAGGATGCCCGTGAGGATGCCGGTCCAGGCGGAGCGGTAGATCACCATCATCATGGACTTCCAGCGCGGGGCGCCGAGCGCGGCGGTCGCCTCGCGAAGCGAATTCGGCACCAGCAGCAGCATGTCCTGGGTCGTGCGGTTGACGACCGGAACGGCGATCAGCGCCAGCGCGAGGATGCCGGCAATGGCGGAGTTGCCGTGCATGGGCACGACCACGGCGCCATAGACGAACACGCCGATGATGATCGAGGGCGCCGACAGCAGGATGTCGTTGATGAACTTGGCAGCCTCGGCAAGCTTCGTGCCGTTGGCATATTCCACCAGGTAGGTGCCGGCGAGAATGCCGATCGGCGCGGCGATCAGAATGGCGCAGCCCGTGACCAGCACGGTGCCGTAGATCGCATTGATCAAGCCGCCGCGCGAGCCCTGGGCCGGGATCGACATGGTGAACACGTCAAGGCTGAGCGCCGACACGCCGCGATAGACCAGCGTCGCGAGGATCACGCTCAGAAAGAATATGCCGAGGACGGCCGCGAGAAAGGACAGGGCCATCATCACGCGGTTCTTCGTATAGCGCCTCGACACGAGATTCTGGCGAATTGCGTTTTCCATGGTTTTTTCCTCAGACCGAGTCGCCGCGGCCGATCATCCACCTTGCCAGCGCAAGCACGCAGAAGGAAAGGACGAACAGGAGCAGGCCGAGCGCAATCAGGCTCGAAAGTTGCAGACCGTCGGCATCGCCGAAGTTGTTCGCGATCTGGGCGGAAATGGTGGTGGACGGCGAAATGATCGACGATTGCAGGCGGCTCACCGAGCCGACGACGAAGGTGACGGCCATGGTTTCGCCGAGCGCGCGGCCGAGGCCGAGCATGATGCCGCCGACGAGGCCGCGGCGTGTATAGGGAATGAGGATGTGGCGAGCCACCTCCCATGTGGTCATGCCCATGCCGTAAGCGGATTCACGCAGCATCGGCGGCACGGTGCTGAACACGTCGCGCGCGATCGCGGTGATGAACGGCAGGATCATGACGGCCAGCACGAGACTTGCCGTCAGCAGGCCGACGCCGGGTGCCGGCGGCTGGAACAGCAGGCCGATCAACGGCACCTGGCCGATCGTCATCATAAGGAAGGGCAGGATATAGGTCTGCATCAGCGGCACGAGGATGAACAGACCGACGATGCCGTAGATAATGGAGGGAACGCCGGCCAGAAGCTCGATCGCCGTGCTGATCGGACGACGCAGGCTGCCGGGGCAAAGTTCCGTGAGAAAGATGGCGATGCCGATGCCCAGGGGCACGGCAATGAGCATGGCGATGAACGAGCTCACCAGCGTACCGACGACGGCAGGGATCGCGCCATAGATATCGGCAGGAGCGCTCCACTTCGTGCCCCACAGGAACGAAAAGCCGAAGGTTTCGAAGGTTGGCAAGGCGTCGATGACGAGAACCGCGATGATTGCCAGCAGCAAAAGCACGACAAGCGTAGCCGAGCCAAGCGTCATGAAATAGAAAATCCGATCCTGTATCCGGAATTTTCTGGTGATGGCGGCGGTCTCCATAGCCTGGAAGCCAGCCGTCTGAGTCACGTCAGCCATCGATTTCCCCTTGTCCTATCACGAAAGGCGGACAAGGTTTTACCCTGTCCGCCGCAACTTTTCACGCAGCACAAATTACTTCGTGCCGAAATCCTTCTTCCAGGACTGCTCGACCACTGCGGCAACATTTTCCGGGATGGGAAGATAGGACAGCTCCGTCGCGTCCTTCTGGCCCTTCTCGTAGGACCACTTGAAGAACTTCAGGGCCGCTTCGTTGAGAGCAGGATCGGCCGGCTTCTTGTAGAGCAGAACCCAGGTCGAAGCAGCAATCGGCCAGCTCTTGTCGCCCGGCTGATTGGTGATGATCAGGTTGAAGTTCTTGGCATGGGCCCAATCGGCGTTGGAAGCGGCGGCCTTGAACGTGTCGAGGCTCGGCTCGATGACCTTGCCGGCGGCGTTCTTCATCTTCGCGAAGCCGATATGGTTGGCCACAACGTAGGAATATTCAACGTAGGAGATCGAACCGGCCGTCTGGTTGACGGTGGTGGAAACGCCTTCGGAACCCTTGGCGCCGAAGCCGACCGGCCATTCAACTGCCGTGTTCGAACCAACCTTTTCCTTCCACTCCGGCGAAACCTTCGACAGGTAATCGGTGAAGTTGAAGGTCGTGCCCGAGCTGTCGGCGCGGTAAACGACGGAGATCGTCGTGGAGGGCAGCTTTACTTCCGGGTTGAGAGCCTTGATGGCTGCATCGTCCCACTTGGTGATCTTGCCAAGGAAGATGTCGGACAGCGTCTTGCCGTCGAGAACGAGTTCGCCCGGCTTTACGCCTTCGACGTTGTAGGAAACGACGATGCCGCCGGAGATCATCGGGAACTGGGCAATGCCGTTCTTCTCGAGATCAGCGTCGCTCATCGGCTTGTCCGAAGCGCCGAATACGATGGTCTTGTCGAGCAGCTGCTTGATGCCGGCGCCCGAACCGACCGACTGGTAGTTGACGACATTGTTCGTCGCAGCCTTGTAGCCTTCGGCCCACTTGGACAGAACCGGAGCGATGAAGCTCGAGCCGGCGCCCGTGATGTCGGCAGCCGAGGCCGAAACGGACATGGCCGCAATGAAGCCTGCGGTCAGGCAAAGCGAACGAAATTTCTGATTCAACATGATTGAACTCACTTCCCAGAGTGATGAAAGGATGGCGAGCAGAAGACCGGCGCGAGGCATCCATCATCATGAACCTCCCCACCTCGATCTCCTGGCGGCAACGATGGCTCTAATGCCGCATTGTTTCAGTTTGATGACAGTTTAATGAAGCGGCGGTGACACAACCTGCGGCAATCATCCCGGCCATTGCCGAGCCATGTGGAAGGAGCTGCGTCAGGCAGCAGGCGAGCGCGGACTTCATGTTTTGATTCAACAAGGCCGTCAAAGACGGATCACATAATCCTTGCGAGTCGTTTCAACGACTTCCCAGGTTCCCTTAAAGCCCGGTTTCAGGATCATCCGGTCGCCGGCGCGCAGGTGAAACGTCTCGCCGTCATCGGCAGTGACGACGGAATAGCCGGAGAGGATGTGGAAATACTCCCATTCGTCATAGACGATCCTCCATTTTCCGGGCGTCGCCTCCCATATGCCGGCGTAGAGGCCGCCATCGGCCTCATCCAGATTCCAGCTGCGGAAGCTCGGATCCCCCGAAACCAGACGATCCTCGGCAGGCGCGCCCGCTTCCGGCTCCACGCCATCTATATTCAACCGAAGATAGGTCGCCATATGAATCTCCCGTCGACGGGCCTCGCGCAAAAGCAAGGTCCGCGATCACCATCGGGCAATCGCGGACCGACAAAAGCACGAAACGACGCGCCATCAAAGAGGCAGGGCGGCTTTTCCAGCCTGCGCCGGCGCAGGGGTCAGACCCTTGCCAGCGCCTGCTCCAGATCGGCAATGATGTCCTTGACGTCCTCAATGCCGACGGACAGGCGCACGACGTCGGGACCGGCGCCGGCAGAAATCTTCTGCTCGTCGGTCAACTGCTTGTGGGTGGTGGAGGCAGGATGAATGACGAGCGAGCGCGTATCGCCGATATTGGCGAGGTGGGAGAAAAGCTCCAGCCCCTCCACCAGCCCCTTGCCGGCTTCATAACCGCCCTTCAATCCGAAGGTGAAGACCGAGCCTGCCCCTTTCGGCGAGTAGCGCTGCTGCAAGGCATGGTTCGGATCGTCCTCCAGACCGGCATAGTTGACCCAGGCCACCTTGTCCTGCGCCTTCAGCCAGCGCGCGACGGCGAGCGCGTTGTCGGAATGGCGCTGCATGCGCAGCGGCAGCGTTTCGATACCCGTCAGGATCAGGAAGGCATTGAACGGCGAGATGGCCGGCCCGAGGTCGCGCAGGCCGAGAACGCGGCAGGCGATGGCGAAGGCGAAATTGCCGAAGGTCGCATGCAGCACGATGCCGTTATATTCCGGGCGCGGCGCGGACAGCATGGGGTAGTTGCCCGATGCGGACCAATCGAACGTGCCGCCGTCGACGATGATGCCGCCCATGGAATTGCCGTGGCCGCCGAGAAACTTCGTCAGCGAATGCACGACGATGTCGGCGCCATGCTCCAGCGGCCGGATGAGATAGGGGCTCGCCATGGTGTTGTCGACGATCAGCGGCAGTCCGTGCTTGTGCGCAATGGCCGCGATCGCGGCGATATCGACGAAGGTGCCGCCCGGATTGGCGAGGCTTTCGATGAAGATGGCGCGGGTGCGGCCGTCGATCTGCGTCTCGAAGGTGGAAAGGTCGGCCGGATCGGCCCAGCGAACCCGCCAGTCGAAATTCTTGAAGGACTGCCCGAACTGATTGACCGAGCCGCCATAGAGCCGCTTGGCGGCGACGAAATTATCGCCCGGCTGCATGAGGGTATGAAAGACGAGCAGCTGGGCGGCATGGCCCGAGGCGACCGCGAGAGCCGCGGTTCCGCCTTCGAGGGCGGCGACGCGTTCCTCGAGCACCGCCTGGGTCGGATTCATGATGCGGGTGTAGATATTGCCGAACTGCTGCAATCCGAAGAGCGCGGCGGCATGGTCCGCATCCTGGAAAACGAAGGACGTCGTCTGGTAGATCGGCGTCGCACGGGCGCCGGTTGTCGGGTCCGGCTGCGCGCCCGCATGGATCGCAAGCGTATCGAAACCAGGATTGTTCGTTGGCATGATCTTTCCTCCCGCCGATTCTATCGTAGCGCGGCGATCATAGCGGTCGGCCCGGGAAAGTTAACCGCGAACTTTGCAGCGCCTTTCGCCGGATGGAAAAAACTTGCCCGCTTTCGGCGAAATCGCGCGATAAACGCGCCGCCGGGCGTTCAGGCGACCAGCCGAGGATATTCGATGGCCGGGCAGCGGTTCATGACGACCCTGAGGCCCGCCGCTTCCGCTCTGGCCGCAGCGGCATCGTCGCGCACGCCGAGCTGGCCCCAGATCACCGGCGGCCGCGGATCGATCATGATGGTCTCTTCGACGACCGACCGCAGATATTCGGGCGCGCGGAAGACATCGACCATATCCACGGGTTCGGGAATATCGGCCAGGCGGGCATAGACCCATTGGCCGAGAATTTCCTTGCCGGCCTGACCGGGATTGATGGGGATGACGCGATACCCCCTGTTGAGCAGATAGGCCATCACGCCATTGCTTGGACGCGCGGGATTGGGCGAAGCCCCCACGAGCGCGATGGTCCTGACGGACAAGAGGATATCGGCAATATAGGAATCGTCATAACTGTCGTGGTTCATCACGAAGCCTCCCACCTCGATCACACTTGCGTTTGCCGCAAATATGGAAACCGCAATCACGAGCTCCACATATATTGTATTATAACAATTTCAGGGAGGATTAGCCCGATGAAAAAGATCGCTCTGCTGGGCCTGCTGGTCATATCGATGGCGACGCCGGCGCTGGCGATCTCGCGATACAACTCCATGTCCATGACATGCGCCGAAGCGAAGGCCGTCATCAATCGCGAGCGCGCGGTCATCATGCGCTATCCGGCCAGAAGAACGCCGAACATGACCCTCTATGACCGGTACGTCGCAGACAGCGGCGCATGCGATATCGGCTACTATGCCTATCAGGATTATCTGCCCACGAAGGACCGCGCCTCCTGCCCCGTGTACATATGCCGACCGACAACCGACCTCGATGACGACGATTTGATTTTCCGGCGCTGAGCACAGTACGCTATTGTCAGTCCCGCGGACCGAGACAGCGGTCGAGTACGACTATTGATTGTCCCTGGCACGAGCCGCTTCGACATAGCGGCTGCGCGAGGATGATCGCGCACCCTCCTTCAGAACTCTCATCAAAGCGCTTTCACGATTTTTTTGAGACAACGGGATGGCGTTCTCAGGAAATGCAATCTTTGTTCGCCATTCATTCACTTGAAAATTAGAGATGTCTCATTAAAGGCTATTTAAAATGAGAACCGATTGCGAACGCAAGACTTATGCTATTTCATACATCTCCCGCAGAATAATTTTGATATGCGCGCGAATATATAACCCTGATGCTCGCCAGAGTTTGAATTTTTACTTAGGATGCTAACAATTTTTCATCATAGCTTTTCGTAGGGTTGAAAAGCCTGCGCTGAAATATTTTTCAATACTTGCAGATTTATACACAACGCCTCACGCAGCCGCAAAGTTTTCGTAACGTCTCAGCGGCGATTTCCAGTCCCGCCCGGCCTCAAGGCCAAGCTCTGCTCCTTTGGCCGCGCGGCATGCGGCCGCCGTTAAATAAGATATTTCTAACTCTACCGACGCGTTCACAGGACATGCAATCTTTGTTCGCGTTTCATACTCTCGTAAATTAGTTACGCATGATTGAACCTGTGCGAAACTGGAACAGAGCAAAAACGCTCCGGCAAACATCCCCGCCCTTCCGCGGACCAGTTAGGCAAGCCTGCATGACCGATGTATTTCGTTGCTTTTTGATGTATTGGGGAGCATAGGGGAGCTAAACTCCCACAAAATACCAAGCATCTGCATCTTATCAGCCAGTTTCCGAGGTTTTCCGTGTCTCTCGACGTTGTCGCGCTCGTTCTTTTCGGCGCATTGCTGCATGCGACATGGAATGCGATCATCAAGGCTGGGACCGATAAGTCGCTGGATGCGGCACTGGTCTCGGCCGGAGGGGCGGTCGCGGCCCTTCCCCTGTTGCCGTTTCTGCCCTTGCCGGCCTCGGCAGCCTGGCCATACATCGGTGCGTCGGCAATTCTGCAATTCGTCTACTTCCAGCTTGTCGCAGCCGCCTATCGTGCCGGAGACATCGGGCTCGTCTACCCGCTGATGCGGGGCGTGGCACCGCTGATCATCGTCTCCACAAGCAGCTTCATTCTCAAGGAAACGCTCTCGGGCGGCGCACTGATCGGCACGATGACCATTTGCGCCGGCATATTGACCCTCGCCTTCGAGGCGAGAAAGGGAAGCCGCCGGGCGATCGTTCTGGCGCTTGCCAACGCGATCGTGATCGCGACCTACACCTATGTCGACGGCATCGGCGCGCGAGCCTCCGGCGATTCCGTCTCCTATACGCTCTGGATGGCGCTGCTGCCGCCTGTCCTTCTGTTTGCCTGGGCGATCTCGCAGCGCGGCGTCAACGCCGTCGCGGCCCACATCCGTTACAACTGGTGGCGCGGGCTTATCGGCGGCGGCGGCTCGATCGTTTCCTACGGTCTGGCTTTGTGGGCGATGACCAAGGCGCCGGTCGCGATGGTCGCCGCCCTGCGCGAGACCTCGATCCTCTTCGCGCTGGTCATATCCGTCGTCGTCCTGAAGGAGCGATCCAGCATCTGGCGCTATATCGCCGGGGGGATTATCGCAGCCGGAGTGCTGGTTTTGCGGATGGGTTGACGCAAAATGTGTGGTTTCAAAATACCACATAGATAACTACATGATTTTACTTATTAATTTTTACGGCCGATCAGGGCGGCTATATTGACGCTGATATATAATCTCTTTATAAGCCGCCGCAGATCGCAGCCTTTTCCGGGCTGCTTTCTTTTTGGCGCGCATTCAAGCGCCAAACCAAGCAACAAGAAACGCCCTGAAGCCTTCGGGCCAAGGGTCTTAAAAGAGAGTATGCAACATGGCAACCTTCTCCCAGAAGCCTGCAGAGGTGGAGAAGAAGTGGATCCTCATCGACGCCGAAGGGCTCGTCGTTGGTCGTCTCGCTTCTATCATCGCAATGCGTCTGCGCGGCAAGCATAAGGCTACCTTCACGCCGCACGTCGACGACGGCGACAACGTCATCGTCATCAATGCCGACAAGGTCGTCCTCACCGGCAAGAAGTACGAAGACAAGGTCTACTACTGGCACACCGGTTATGCCGGCGGCATCAAGGAGCGCACCGCTCGTCAGATCATCGAAGGCCGCTTCCCGGAGCGCGTCGTTGAAAAGGCTGTCGAACGCATGGTTCCCCGCGGCCCGCTCGGCCGTCGCCAGATGAAGAACCTGCGCGTCTACGCCGGCCCGAACCATCCCCACGAAGCCCAGCAGCCGGTCGTCCTCGACGTCGCCAAGCTGAACAAGAAGAACGTAAGGAGCGCCTGATAATGGCTGACCTCTCCTCCCTGAAGGACCTCGGCACGTCTGAAGCAGCTGCTGCTCCGGTTCATGTCCGCAAGGTTGACTCGCTCGGCCGCTCCTACGCGACCGGCAAGCGCAAGGACGCCGTCGCCCGCGTTTGGGTCAAGGCCGGCTCCGGCAAGATCATCGTCAACGGCAAGGACTACACGGCATACTTCGCCCGTCCGGTTCTGCAGATGATCCTGCGTCAGCCGATCGTCGCCGCTGCCCGTGACGGCCAGTTCGACATCATCGCAACCGTTGCCGGTGGCGGTCTTTCCGGCCAGGCCGGTGCCGTTCGTCACGGCCTGTCCAAGGCCCTCACCTACTTCGAGCCGGGCCTGCGCTCGGTTCTGAAGAAGGGTGGCTTCCTGACCCGCGACAGCCGCGTCGTCGAACGCAAGAAGTACGGCCGCGCCAAGGCACGTCGTTCGTTCCAGTTCTCCAAGCGTTAATCGCTTATTCGAGACGGGATTTTGGAAAGGCCGGGTTTCCCGGCCTTTTTCTTTTGCGGCATTGAAAAAGATAACATCCACCGAGGCAAGGGGGCGCATTTTGTGGCAGAGTGCCGCCACAAGCATCGGAGGAGTTCAATGCGCCGATTCATCTTTTCGTTTTCGCTGCTGCTGTTGATTGGCGGTGTCTCGCCGGCTCTTTGCGAGGATGCCCAGCCGGCCGAACCCGCCGAAAAGACGGCGGATATGCAGAGCATGAAGGACTTTCTTCAGGCGAATCCCGATTGCCGCGAATTCACCGACAGCTGCTCCTACTGCGTCGTCACCGATGGACGCGCCGAATGCTCGACGCCGCAGATCGCCTGCATCAAAAAAGCATATCAATGCACCGCCAGATCGGGCAAATAATCATCAAACGCCAATTGTTTGCGATTCACCGAATCGCGATTCCGCTCGCTCTCCCCGAGGCATGCCATGAGCACAAACTATGCAGCCCGTTTCGCCGCGACCCCGGAACCGCCCTACTACGTCGTCTCCTTCGCCTCGATCCGAACGAAAGGCGACAATGGCTACGACGCCATGAGCGAACGCATGGAAACGCTGGCACTGGCGCAGGAGGGCTGTCTTGGCGTCGAGAGCGCAAGGGATACCAGTGGATTCGGCATCACCAATTCCTTCTGGCGGGACGAAGACAGCATTCGCAACTGGAAGAACGTCGTCGCGCATCTTGCCGCCCAGAAACTCGGCCGCGAGCGCTGGTACGAGCAATACAAGGTGCGCATAGCGCGGGTAGAGCGGGCCTATGGCTTTCAGGCGAGCACGGGAGGCGACCTTGCCGAGCACGTCGATTGATCATGCTTTCACGGCCGACGGCCTGACCTCGGCCGCCAGCGACCCGACCTTCGCAGGTGCCCTCTCCTTCATGCGCCGCCGCTTCACGAAATCGCTTGAGGGCGCAGACGCCGTGGTATGGGGCATTCCCTTCGACGCCGCGACTTCAAACCGGCCGGGAACGCGCTTCGGGCCGCAGGCCATACGCCGCGCCTCGGCCATCTTCGACAACGATCCGCAATATCCCTTCAACCGCGACCTCTTCGCCGGCATGGCCGTGATCGACTACGGCGACTGCCTGCTCGATTACGGCAATCATCAGGAGACGCCTTCCGCGATCGAACGGCAGGCGACGACAATCCTCGACAGCGGCGCCTTCCTGCTGACGCTCGGCGGCGATCACTTCGTCACCTGGCCGCTGTTGAAGGCCCATGCCGCCAGGCATGGCCCGCTGGCGCTCGTGCAGTTCGACGCCCACCAGGACACCTGGTTCGACGACGGCAGGCGGATCGACCACGGCTCCTTCGTCGCCCGCGCCGCGCGCGACGGGTTGATCGACACGGATCGTTCCATCCAGATCGGCATCCGCACGCATGCGCCGGAGGATTTCGGCATCCAGATTCTCTCCGGCCATCAGGTCGAGGACATGAGTGCCGGCGACATCGCTTCGGCGATCATGTCCCGCACCGGGGGCGCACCGGCCTACCTGACCTTCGACATCGATTGCCTCGACCCGGCCCATGCGCCAGGCACGGGAACGCCGGTGGCCGGCGGGCCTTCCAGCGCCAAGATCCTGTCCGTGCTGCAACGGCTGCATCCGCTCGACATCCGGGGCGCCGACGTCGTGGAAGTCTCCCCCGCCTACGACCACGCCGACATCACCGCCATTGCGGGGGCGACCGTGGCGATGTATATGCTCGGTCTTCACGCCGAACGGCGTGCAAGCGGTCGCTGAGACATGATTTCGGGACATGCGTGGCGGTTGTCGGATACTGTCCTGCTGCGTCCGGAGCGGCTGTTATGAAATTGAATCAACTGCATGGCAAACTGAATCCGGAAATACTGTCAACCTATTGAAAGAGCAGGAATAAGATGGCACCGAAGATCTTCATCGATGGCGAACACGGAACCACGGGCTTGCAGATTCGCACGCGCATGGCCGACCGCCGCGATGTCGAACTCCTGTCCATTCCGGAAGCCGAGCGGCGCAATGCCGCCATGCGCGAGGACATGCTGAACAACGCCGATATCGCCATTCTGTGCCTGCCCGACGATGCTTCGAAGGAAGCGGTGGAGATGGTGGCGGCCAACAACAATGTCCGCATCATCGACACCTCCACAGCCTTCCGCATCCATCCCGACTGGGCCTATGGCTTCGCGGAAATGGACAAGGATCAGGGCAACCGGATCAAGGGCTCGCGTTTCGTCGCCAATCCGGGCTGCTATCCCACGGGTGCGATCGGCCTCATCCGGCCGCTGCGGGCCGCCGGCATCCTTCCGGCAAACCATCCCGTGACGGTCAACGCGGTTTCCGGCTACACAGGCGGCGGCAAGCAGATGATCGCGCAGATGGAAAATCCGGATCATCCGGATGCGATCACCGCGCCGCATTTCCTTTACGGCCTGCCGCTGACCCACAAGCATGTGCCCGAAATGACGACCCACGGCCTGCTCGAGCGTGCGCCGATCTTCTCGCCCTCCGTCGGCCGCTTCCCGCAGGGCATGATCGTGCAGGTGCCGCTGCATCTCGCCGATCTGGCTGAAGGCGCGACACTTGAAAGCATCCATGCCGCTCTTTCCGCGCATTATGCCGGCCAGGACATCGTTCAGGTCGTTCCGCTTGAGGAAAGCCGTGCCCTGTCCCGCGTCAATGCCGTGGAACTCGCCGGCAAGGATACGATGAAACTGTTCGTCTTCGGCACGCCCGGCACCGCTCAGGTCAACCTGGTCGCGCTGCTCGACAATCTGGGCAAGGGCGCATCGGGCGCCGCCGTGCAGAACATGGATCTGATGCTGAGCGCCTGAATCGCACAGCGCCAATCACGGGCTTTTCGCCCGGCCCGATCATCCGCGAGGGATCGATCGGGCCGGGTTTTTCATAACCGGAAGAAACCGCTGCGATTTCATGCCCTCAAGGGCACTCCGCCACATTTCCGCCTTTTCACTAAATTAGCTGGCACTACACGGAAATTTGATTGACCGTGAGGCGTTGCGACCAATTGTCGGCCGGATTTGGCCGTTAACGGCTTCGCTGGCCCGGACGAACGGCCTCACAGAGGCATCCCTTTTTTCAATGAATATCCAAGAATGAGCCATCGTAAAGGAATTGGTTACCATAATTCGGCATGCTTCCAGACAGTCGGCAAAGTGTTGGCCGGACGCGGAGTTCGCGTCGAGGCGCATGTGCATTTGTGAGCCGGCACAGTGTCTGTGTAGTTTTGGATAACGAGTATCATGGCGTTTGCGACCGAAACGTTCGGTAACTTCAATTCGCGTTCCGGCTACGCCCCGCGATCGAAAAAATCCTTCAGCATCCATCCCGGCACCCTGGCAACCGGCGTCGCCGTCGCCGCCTTCGCCTGGGTTACGGCAACACTGATCACAACACAATCGATGGTGCTGTCCCTTCCCGGCGCGGCGGCATCGGTCGATAGTTTCCTCGCACCGCGCGCATCCGCCTTCATCGTTCCGCAAACCCATGCGGCGCGCATCGCCCACCTTTCCTCCCAGACGACATCGCTGCATGGACAAAGCCGCTTCGGCAGCGTCGCGGATGCGGAGGTTCGGACGAAAGTGGGCGGCGCGGACGCCGTTCGTTTGCAACTGGCGAACGCTCTGGCGCAACAGACCTCCGAAATCAGGCAGGCACAGAATGCGGCAGCGAGCATCAAGAGCGGTCGTATCGAAGTCGCGGCGGCTTCGCCGGAGACGATCGACCATTTGCGCAAGGTGATCGCCATAAACTTCGCCACGGCGATACAATCGCTGAACCAGGCAAAATATGCGGCCGCTCTCATGCCGGCGGCCGGCCCGGTGAAGATGGCCGCGCAACCGGCTGCGGTCGCTTCGGCAGCGCCCGAGGTGAGCCTGCCCGCCATCGCCGAGGCAAAGCCCCTGCCCGTCAAGGAAGCCGACATTGCAGTGGCCGAGGCTGTGCTGAATGTCATCCCCGTAGCCCGCCCGGCCCGCGAAACACCGGTGCAACGAGCCGGCGCTACCAGTGCCATCGCCAAGGCCACCGCAACCGACACGGCCGCCCAGCCGCCGTCGCGCCTCATGGCCTATGCCGATCCGGACGACAGCTCCGTCCGCAAGACGAAGCCTTTCCTCAATCCCTTTGCCGCGATCAGTCCGGGCGAAGGCACGGCGATCTACGATATCGAGGCAAAGACCGTCTATCTGCCGAGCGGGGAGCGTCTCGAAGCCCATTCCGGTCTTGGCCAGATGCGCGACAATCCGCGCTATGTCGACCGCAAGAACACCGGCCCGACGCCGCCCGAGACTTATAACCTGACATATCGGGAAAGCCTGTTCCATGGCGTGCAGGCGCTGCGCCTGACCCCCGCAAACGGCGCCCGCGTCTATGGCCGCAACGGCTTGCTGGCTCACACCTACATGCTCCGGGGTGGCCGCGGCGAATCGAACGGCTGCGTGGTCTTCAAGGACTACAATCGCTTCCTCGCCGCCTTCAGGCGCGGTGAGATCAAGCGGCTGAAAGTCGTGGCACGCATGTCGTCGGCAGCAAGCGTCGCTTCTCGCTAAAAGGAGGCGCCTTGCTGCGCCTCAATCTCCCACGACGATCGACGTCTGACGCGGCAGTTCGCCGTAAAAGCCGCGCCAGTTGGCAATTGCGAAGCCGAAGACGATCAAGGCGCCGGCCTGATGGGCCAGCGCCAGATCCAGCGGCACATGCAGCAGCAGCGTCGAAATGCCCAGGATCGCCTGGATCAGCACGAGCACGAACAGGACGACGGATCGGCGCGCATGCGTCGTCTGCGCCGCGGCTCGTAGCGAGATGATCATGTTGAGGGCGACGACGATGAACAGCGCATAGGCGCCGAGACGGTGGACGAACTGGACCGTCTTCGGATTCTCGAAGAAATTGATCCAGGCCGGCGACTGGATGAAAAGATCGCTCGGCACGACGGCACCGTCCATCAGCGGCCATGTATTATAGGAAAGGCCCGCATCGAGACCGGCGACAAGTGCGCCGAGGTAGATCTGGAACAGCGCCATGAACGCGATCAGACCGGCGAGTTTCGCCGAATGGCGCGTCGGCGGCGGCTCGTTCGAATGCGGAGACAAGGCCCGCATGAACCACATGCAGGCGGCAAAGATCAGACAGGCCGTCACGAGATGCGTGGCGAGGCGATACTGGCTGACATCGGTGCGGGCTTCCAGGCCCGAAGAGACCATCCACCAGCCGATAGCGCCCTGAAGGCCGCCGAGCACGAAGATGCCTGCCAGCGGCAGCCAGAGCTTCCGCTCGACGCGACCGGTAAGGACGAAGAACAGCAACGGCAAGCCGAAGATGATGCCGATGGTGCGCGCAAGCAGGCGATGCGCCCACTCCCACCAGAATATGCCCTTGAACTCATCGACGGTCATATCCTTGTTCAGCAGCTGAAATTGCGGGATGCGCTTGTAGAGGTTGAACTCCTCGTCCCATTCCTGCGCATTCAGCGGCGGGATGACGCCATGGATCGGCTGCCATTGCGTGATCGACAGGCCGGAATTGGTAAGGCGCGTGGCGCCGCCCACCAGCACAAGGCCGAAGAGAACCAGCAGGACGCAGGCAAGCCAGATGCGGATGGCGCGGCGATTGCGGTCCTGGCGAGCCACTTCCTTCAAAATAGCCTGTTCGGTCGTAAAATTAGTGGCAGCCATGGCTTCTCCCTTCGATCAGGCTGTTGATTTGCCCGATAGGGGCGTGCAAAACAAGTCCCGGGAGTTTGCGGCATGCCGTCGCGGCATGCTGACGTAATGAGGAGAAAAACCCCTTGCCCCTTCGCCTGCGCAAATTCATTGGCATGATCCTGCTCGTGCTGCTGGTTGCAATCTATGCGATCGTTGCCATGATCGTTGCAGTGCGGACGCTTGCGGATCAACCCGGCTGGGTTCATTTCCTCTACTTCCTTTTCAGCGGCATCATCTGGGTGCTGCCGGCGATGGGCATTATCAAGTGGATGGCCGGCCCTCGCCCGCAATGACGGAATTTACGCAAGACTAACCCTGATCCGCACCTTGTTCGCCGTAAATATCCCATCTTAAGCCAAAAATAAGCCGTGGCCCGACAGACTGCGCTCGAACGACGCGCCGGAGCGGAAAGGATCGAATGCAGACCCAGACGCGAGATATCGCCGGCATGGCCGACGCCGACGCGGCGAATGAACGGGCTGCGTCCATTCCGGTTCGTTCTTCGGCCGCCGACCATCTTCGCGTGGACGTCTTCGACAGCATGGCACCGCTCGAGGCCGAATGGCGCGCACTGGAGCAAGACGATCTCGCCTCGCTGCATCAGAGTTATGACTGGTGTGCGGCGTGGGTGGAAAGCTTCCGGTATCCCCTTGCCATTCTTCGCGGCTCGATCGGCGGTCGCGTCGCCTTCATCCTGCCGCTGGAAATCACCCGCAGCCACGGGATCAGGCGGGCCGAGTTCATCGGCGCACGCCACAGCAATATCAATACCGGCCTGTTTTCAGCCGAATTCCTGGCTGGCGGAGACCTGACCCCGGCGGACGCAATCGCCGTCGCGGCCGCTCTGCGTGGCAAAGCCGACCTCGCCATCCTGCGCAACGTGCCGCTTGAATGGCGCGGCCGCAGAAACCCGCTTGCCTCCCTGCCCGCGGTCGAAAACCAGAACCACGCCTTCCAGCTGCCCTTCCTCGACAGTTTCGAAGCGAGCCTGAAGCAGGTGAACGCCAAACGGCGGCGCAAGAAGTACAAGCATCAGAGCAGACTTCTCGATGCCAGGGGCGGCTATGAGTATGTGATTGCCGAACCCGATCAGCAGGGCGCGCTTCTCGATCTCTTCTTTCATCAGAAGGCGATCCGCTTCAAGGATGCCGGGCTACCCGACGTCTTCGACGATACCGCGACCCGAGCCGCGCTCCATCGGCTGCTGCGATGCCGCACAGGAAGCGGATCGGACTCTATGCTGCAGATGCATGCGCTGCGCCTGAGGGGGGAACACGAGGGGCATATTCCGGCGGTCGCCGCGCTGTCTCGGAAAGGCGGTCACGTCATCTGCCAGTTCGCCTCCATCGACGAGGCTTTCGTTGCCGAAGCAAGTCCCGGCGAATTGCTGTTCTGGCTGACGATCGAGCGCCTGCACCGCGAAGGCGTCGCGATTTTCGATTTCGGTATCGGCGACCAGATCTACAAGCGCTCCTGGTGCCCGATGGAAACGGTACAGCATGATCTGATCCTGCCGATTTCAGGCATCGGCCGTCTGGCCGCAACGGCACAGCGCAGCATCACGCGGGCGAAGGCGGCGATCAAGTCCAACCGCAAGCTCTATGCCTTCGTCCAGCGGCTGCGCGCACGACGCGGCATCGTCACGGCGACGGCGGACGAAGGCGAAGGAGACTGATCAGGCCGCATCGCGGCGCGTATCCGGATCATGCTCCTCGCGCCAGCCGGACATGAGAATAATGTGCTCGTAGCCAGCCTTCTGGAACTCCGTCATCGCCGCGAGGAACTGGCTTTCGTCGGGCTCGGGCATGGAGAGGACGATTTCCGTATCCTTGCTGCGCGTCAGCCGCGCAACGCCGGAGACCTCGGCGGCGCCGCATTCGACAAGAACGATATCGTAGGCCGAGCCAAGCGCATCGAGGATCAGCGACAGGCGATCGGCGCCGCGCATGGCACGATCGAGGTCGCTCATGCCCTGCGGCACGAGATGGGCATCGGACAGGCGATCCGGATGGATCGTATCGCCAAAGGCTGCTTCGCCGCACAGCAGATCGGTCACGCCGGCAAGCCCGTCATGCTCGGCCATGAGCCTGGAGGGACATCCGGTGCCGGTCATGTCCACCAGCACGATGCGACTTCCCGCATCCGCAATTGTCCGCGCGAGCATGACCGTCGCCGTAGAACCATTGTCACCGGTCGGCGATATGGCGATTGCCAGCCGCGAGCCGCTGTCGATCAGATAATCCGCGACGGACTGAATGGAGAAATCCTCCTCTTCCTCCGCCGCATGAACCGCTTCCTCATGACCCCCTGCTTCCGGTTCATGGGCCGGTCCGATCGCGGTCTCGGCCAGCTGGACCGGAGCCTCTTCCGCCGGAATCGACAGCATGCTTGCGGGCGCTTCGCCGAGGCTTGCCGAGGTCATAACCGGAGCCGGCATCGCCTCGGTATCGGGTTGAGGACGTTTCGGCGCTTCCGCCAGTGCAACCTCATCCTCCTTGCGAGCGGGGCCGACCGGCCGCAAGGCCCGGCCGCTGAACAGCTCGGCGAGCATGATAACAATGGCCGTCAGGATGAAGGTCGCCAGTGTTGCGACAACGACGATGGGGCCGACCTTCGGATAGGACGGATCGACCGGCTCGACCGCCGTCGACACCACGCGCGCATCGGCGGGGCTGGAATTCTTGTCTACGCGCGAAGCCGCCTCACGATAGCGAGCAAGGTAGGTCTCGAGCAATTGCCGCTCGGCTGCGGCTTCACGCTCCAATGCGTTCAGGCCGACTTCATCCTCTCCTGCCCTGGCGCTGTCGGCCTTCAGGGTGTTCGATTGCGCCACGAGCTGCTGCTCGCGCAGCTGCGCCACCTTGGCCTCGTTCTCGATGCTTGCGAGGATTCTCTGGGTTTCGCGGTTGATCTGCTGGCGGATATCGGCCAGCTGCGCGCGCAGGCTTTTCAGGCGCGGATGGCCGTCCATCAGCGTCGTCGACAAATCGGAGATTTGCGATTCCAGGCTGGACTCGGTCGCCTTCAGCCGCTGGATGGTCTGCGACCCGGAGACATCGGCGAGAGTGTCGGTGGAGCGTCCGCTGGACAGCGCACTGCGCACGGCCTGCGCCCTCGCCTCGGCATTCGCCCTGTCACCGCGCACCTGCGCGAGCTGCGTGGAAATATCGGCAAGCTGCTGCGTGGCGAAATTGTTGTTCTGGCTGGTCTGAAGCAGACCGTTGGCGGAACGATAGTCGGCGACCTTCTTTTCGGCCTCGCTGACCTTGTCGCGCAGCCTGGCAATCTCCGGCTCCAGCCAGCGTGTGGCCTCGCTGTTGGAATCGAGCTTGGCGCCGCTCTGCATCGACAGGTAGACCTGCGCCATCGCATTCGGCACGCTGGCGGCAAGATCGGGATCACGGGAGGTAAAACTTATGCCGATCACGCGCGAGCTGTTGATCTGGTAGACCTGCAGCCGGCCATTGAAGGCATCCAGCATCCGCTCTTCCGGCGCCTTGTCGGCGGCGGCATGCTTCAAATGCAGCTTCACGAGAATATCGGACAGCGCAGAGCCATTGCCGCCTGACGCAAATTCGGGGCGCTCGTAGAGCTTGAGATTGGTGATAACCTGCTTGACCAGATCCGCCGACTGCAGGATCTGCACCTGGCTGGCGATATTAAGCTCGTCCAGCAGAGGGCCGGAGCTGGAATCATTGCCTGACGTCGTCGTCGCAAAGGCCGGAGCGCGCTGCTCGATCAGGATACGGGCTTCGCTGCGGTATTCCGGCGAAACGACCTTGGCGATGACGAATGCCGCGCAGGCGCCCGCGAGCGTGATGGCAACGACGCGCACGCGCCGTTTCCACACGGCGCGGAAGAGCTGCGCAAGATCGATGTCCACATCCTGCTGGGCGTTGTTGACACCGGACATAAGCAAGAACTCCGTAATAGAAAGCCAAAATTAATCGTAAACGACTATGGTAACCCAAGCGTTAATAGTATTTCTCTCGCGTTATTTTTGGGATCGCTAAATTTTCCCCGAATTCCTTTGCTATTTACCGACCGTTAACCCTAACGGATTGATAACGACGACAGTGTCTTCCTTTTCCAACGAGCGCGAAATGCCCCTCGCAAAGTCAAAGATTGTCCTTGCACTTGGCATGGCCGCCGTGAGCGCCGCGCTCGCCGGCTGCAATACCTATCAGCCCGCGCCGAAAGCCTTCAGCGAGGCCACGATCCAGCCTTATGCGTTGGACAGCGGCGATAGGCTGCGCATAACCGTGTTCGATCAGCCGGGCTTGACCAATACCTATACGATCGACCAGGCTGGCTACATCGCCTTCCCGCTGATCGGTCAGGTCGCTGCCCGCGGCCGGACCCTGCAGCAGCTCTCCGGCCAGATCGCCCAGAAGCTCCGCCAGGGCTACATTCGCGATCCGGACGTTACCATCGATATCGACCGCTACCGCTCGGTTTACATCATGGGCGAAGTCGGTCAGCCCGGCCAATATTCCTATGTGCCCGGCATGACCATCCAGAATGCCATCGCGGTCGCCGGCGGCTTCACCAGCCGGGCGAACCAGTCCAACGCGGATGTCACCCGCAAGATCAACGGTCATGTCATGACGGGGCGGGTCGGCATTTCAGACCCGGTACTGGCGGGCGACACCATCTATGTCAGAGAGCGGTTGTTCTAACCGCGCCCGTTCATGGCCAGATCGCTCCGCATCCTCCATTGCTTCAGATCGCCGGTCGGCGGAGTCTTCCGCCATGTCCGGGATCTGGCGGAGGAACAGAGCAAAGCCGGGCATCAGGTCGGCATCCTTTGCGACAGCCTGACGGGCGGCGAGCATGAGGACCGCCTGTTCGACGACATCGCGCCCTTTCTGGCGCTTGGCGTGGTTCGCCTGCCGATCCGGCGGCAGATCAGCCTGGCGGACATTGCCACGCTTTGGGGCAGCTACAAGGAAATCAGAAGTTTGCGGCCGGATGTGCTGCACGGGCATGGCGCCAAAGGCGGCCTTCTCGCGCGCGTTCTCGGCTCGATCCTGCGGGTGAACAGGTATCGCGTAGCCCGCCTCTATACCGCGCACGGCGGAAGCCTGCACTTTGCGCGCGCCTCCATGCAGGGCATGCTGGTGCACAGCATGGAACGAATGCTGGAATTTCTGACCGACGGCCTGATCTTCATCTGCGATTTCGAACGCCGCACCTACGAGAGAAAGATCGGCAAGCCGCGCACCCGCACGGTGATGATCTACAACGGCATCAGCGAACGGGATTTCCGCAACATACCGACACGATCGGATTCCGTCCATTTCGTCTATATCGGCATGCTGCGGGACCTCAAAGGTCCCGATCTCTTTGTGGACGCCTTCGCAAAGACCGAGCGCCGCATCGGCAGGCCGCTCTCGGCTCTGATGATCGGCGACGGCCCGGACAGGGACAAGTATCACCGGATGATGATAGAGCGCGGCCTCGGCCACCGCATCGGCATGCTGCCGGCCATGCGGGTGCACGAGGCTTTTGCCGTGTCGCAGAATGTCGTCGTTCCCTCCCGCGCCGAAGCCATGCCCTATATCGTTCTGGAGGCGCTTGCCGCGGAAAAGACAGTCATCGCCTCGCGTGTCGGCGGCATTCCGGAAGCGTTCGGCGAAAACAGTGCCGCGCTCGCAAATCCGGACGATGCCGACGACCTTTCCCGCATCATGGCCGAAGCGATCACCGAGCCGCAATGGGGGCTGCGCAACATGCCCCATATCGACACGATCCGATCGAATTTTTCCGCCTCCGTCATGGCCCGGGATACTTTGCGCCTGTATCAAAATATACTTGGTTCGGACCCTGACGGTTAGAATACAAGCAAGTGTTGTAAGTGTTTCTTAGCTGATATCTGGTAGGCATTGTCCGGTAACGATCGGATAAGTTGCCATGAACACTACCGAAAGGTCCGAGCAGTTCAACTTGGACAATATTCGCAAGCAGGTTTCGGAAATCCGCACCCGCGATGCGGGAGAGACCGCGAGCGATCGTCCGGACGGCATCAACGCCTATGCCCGGCAAATCGCCGAACAATTCCGTGAAACGAACCAGTCGCCCGCGATCATCGTCGGGCAATATCGGCTGTTCGAGTTTCTGTCGCTGCTCGCGCTCGGGCTGGCAATCCTCTTCTTCGGAACGTCGGCGGATATTCATCCGTTCGCGTCGAAAGCCATCGTAACCATTGCCCTGTGCGGCCTTGCGATCGTGTTTCTGCAGATTGCCGATGCCTACCAGATACCGGTGCTGCGCTCGCCACAGCATTTCCTGAAACGGATTCTCGGATCGTGGGCGGCAGCCTTCGCAGTCATGGCCGTCGCCCTCGTTCCGTTCGACATCAACAATATCTATTCGATCCGCCTTCTCTGCCTGTGGCTTGCAGCGGGCGCGGGCTTTCTCCTCGTCGCCCGCCTGCTCTTTGCCTACGGCATCCGTCATTGGGCCCGCAACGGCATTATGGAGAGACGCGCCGTCATCATCGGCGGCGGCGAGCCGGCCAAGGAACTCATCCGCGCACTCGAACACCAGCCCGACAACGACATCCGCATCTGCGGCATCTTCGACGATCGCGGTGAAAAGCGCTCCCCCATCATGGTCGCCGGCTACCCGAAGCTCGGAACGGTCGCGGAACTCGTCGAATTCGCCCGGCTCGTCCGCATCGACATGCTGATCATTTCGCTCCCGATCAGCGCCGAAGACCGCATTCTGCAATTGCTCAAGATGCTTTGGGTGCTTCCCGTCGATATTCGCCTGGCAGCGCATGCCAACAAGCTGCGCTTCCGGCCCCGCTCCTACTCGCATGTGGGCGCCGTGCCGATGCTCGACATTTTCAACAAGCCGATCCGCGACTGGGATGGCGTTGCCAAGCGCATCTTCGATATCGTCTTCAGCCTGGGCGCCCTCGCCTTGCTCTGGCCGATCATGCTCGGCGCGGCGATCGCCGTGAAGGCAACGTCGAAAGGGCCGGTGCTCTTCATGCAGAAGCGCCACGGCTTCAACAACGAGGTCATCAACGTCCTCAAGTTCCGCTCGATGTATACGCATATGAGCGACCCGACCGCGCGCAATGCCGTGACGAAGAACGATCCGCGCGTCACCCCCGTCGGGCGGTTCATCCGCAAGACCTCGATCGACGAACTGCCGCAGCTTTTCAATGTGCTGCTCGGCAACCTCTCGCTTGTCGGCCCGCGGCCGCACGCGGTGCTTGCCGCCAGCCACAACCGTACCTATGCGGATGTCGTCGAAGGTTATTTCGCACGCCATCGCGTGAAACCGGGCGTGACCGGCTGGGCGCAGATCAACGGCTGGCGCGGCGAGATCGACAGCGACGACAAGATCAAGTTCCGCACGGCCTACGACCTCTATTACATCGAGAACTGGTCGCTGCTCTTCGATCTGAAGATCCTCCTCCTGACGCCGTTCCGCCTGCTCAATACGGAAAACGCCTATTGACCACGCTCGATCTTTCAGCGTCCCGCGTCGCGCGGCCGCAGCTTGCCGCGATGCGGCTGCTCGGGACGGCCGGCGTCGCCGTCGGCGTGTTCCTGTCCGGTTTCGTGATCGCGGAGCCGGCGCCCTACGAGCTGTGGCTCGCCTTTCTCATCGGCATCTGGTTCATCCTCGGGCTGAAAATATCGCGCAGCGTCGCGCCGCTTCTGGCTCTCTTCCTGGCGTTCAACGTCGGCGGCATGCTGTCGATCACGCAGATGCATGATCTCGCCGCCGGAAATCATCTCGACGGCCCGATCTATATCGCCGTCTCCACCTTCCTGGCGCTGAGCTCCGTCTTCTATGCCGCCATTGCCGAAGACAACGAAAAGCGGCTGAGGCTGATCTTCAATACCTGGGTGGTGGCGGCACTGATCACCGCCAGCCTCGGCATCCTGGGCTATTTCCATGCCGTTCCCGGCTTCGACATCTTCACCCGCTACGATCGCGCCATGGGCGCTTTCCAGGACCCGAACGTCTTCGGCCCCTATCTGGTGGCACCGAGCCTCTACCTCATGCACGGTCTCCTCATCGGCGATTTGAAGAAGGCGCCGATCAAGGCTATTTGCCTGTTCGTTCTGGCCTTCGGCGTGTTCCTGTCCTTTTCCCGCGCGGCCTGGGCCCTGTTTGCCTTCGCCTCGGTAATGCTGATCTTCAGCATGCTGCTGAAGCATCGCAGCAACAGGTTCCGGCTGCGCATCCTGGTCATGGCGCTGACGGCGATCATCCTCATGGTCGTCCTGCTCGTCGTCGCGCTGCAGTTTCCTCAGGTCAGCGACCTGTTTTCCACGCGCCTGCAGCTCGTCCAGAGCTACGATGGCGGCCATCTCGGCCGCTTCGAGCGCCACAGCATCGGCTTCATGATGTCGATGGAACGGCCGCTCGGCATCGGGCCGCTGGTCTTTGGCCAAATCTTTCGCGAGGACGAGCACAATACCTGGCTCAAGACGCTGACGACCTATGGCTGGCTCGGCTTCTTCTGCTGGGTCAGCATGATCTGCTGGACCATCTATATCGGCTTTCGCAACCTTCTGAGAGAACGGCCCTGGCAACCTTTCCTGATGATCGCGTGGATCGTCATTCTCGGCCATGTCGGTATCGGCAACGTCATCGATACCGACCATTGGCGCCATCTTTACATGCTGATCGGCATCGTATGGGGCTGCGGCGCGCTCGAACTGAAATATCAACGTGCCCTGAACGGAAAGGGAGCAGCGCCTTGAACATCCGCACCAACGTCAAGCGCCTGTCGTTGCTGCAGGTTCTCGAGCCGAGCGGCGGCGGCTCGGGGCGGCATTTCCTCGATCTGTGCCGGGCCATGCAGAATCGCGGCCATTCCGTCACGGCCATCTACTCACCGGTGCGCGCCGAGCCTGCCTTCGTCGCCGAACTGGAAGGCCTCGGCCTCGACAACGTCATTTCGCTGGCGATGCGGCGCGCTCCAGGTCCCTGGGATCTGACGGCATGGCGGCATCTCCGCAAGATCGCTGCGGTACACGGGCCTTTCGATCTGATCCACGGCCACAGTTCGAAGGCAGGCGCGCTGACGCGCCTGCGGCTGCCGGGACGGCATGTTCCCGTCCTTTACACGCCGCATGCATTCCGGACTATGGACCCGACGCTGGGCGCCAGGGGTCGCTTGATCTATGGCGGCATCGAGCGCTTTCTCGGCACATGGCTGACGGATCGGCTGGTCTGCGTTTCGCAGGACGAATACAACCATGCCCTGTCGCTCGGCATTCCCGAGGCACGCCTGCGCGTCGTCGTCAACGGCGTCAATGCGCCGCCGGCCAGCCAGCGCGCCGCCATCCGCAAGCGATACGGCATCCCCGCGGACGCCCTGCTTTTCGGCTTCGTCGGCCGGATGACCCGGCAAAAGGCACCGGAGCGCCTTGTCGACGCATTTGCGCGCATAGCGGCCGAACTGCCGCACGCCTATCTGCTGATGATCGGCATCGGCGAGTTGGCCGATATCGTCAAGGACATGATCAAAAAGGCCGGCCTTGAAGGACGCGCCCATCTCGACGGCAGCGTGCCCGGCGTCACGGCCATCGATGCCTTCGATGTCGTCGTCATGCCGAGCCGCTACGAGGCGATGTCCTATGTGATGCTGGAGGCTGCGGCGGCCGGAAAGCCGCTCGTCCTGTCCGATGTCGGCGGCGCGCGCACGGTACTGGAACACGGCAAGAACGGCTATATCGTTCCCAACAGCGACGACCCGGAAGCTCTGGCGGCTGCCATGGCGAGCCTTGCCGATCCGGCTCTTCTTGCAAATTTCACCGCCGAAGCGCGCCGCCGCAAGGACGGCTATACGCTGGCGGGCATGGCCGACGCGACCGAGAGAATCTACCACGAGCTGCTCGGAACCCCTTCCCCGGCTCATCTGCAATTGACGGAAAATCCAGTCATGCGCGATATGGCCGAAGATCGGGAGAAGAGCGCGGCCGTTCTTTAAGCCTGCACGCGATTTTTATCCAAAACCGGTTCCGCTTCCCGCGCCGATGCGATAGAGTTAACCCATGATTACTTCAGCACAATTACGCGGCGCACGCGCCATGCTCGGACTGACGGTGGAAACGCTCGCAAGCGAGAGCAAGCTTCCGGTATCGATGATCGAAGCACTGGAAACGGACATCAATTCGACCGACATCAAGGCAGCTGCGACGGTTCGTTCCGTCTTCGAAAGCCGTGGCGTGCTTTTCCTCGCCGGCGGCAGCGACGGCGCGGGCGGCCCTGGCATACGCTTCAAGCATTGGTCGGAGAACGATGGCATTCGGCCGGAAAACCTGAATGCCACCAATGACGATTGACGCTGAAGCGCGTCATTATCGCAAAATCGCCGCGCATGTCTGCGCAACCTGTCTCAGGCTGCCAGATTCCAGCTTTTGACGAGTTCTTCCGGTGCCGACAGGGCAGCGGGCAGAATGAAGCGCTCCGTGTCGTTGGCCGGTTCCCAGCCCTCGACGACGGAGCCGACCGGCAGGCCGTGTCCAAAATCATTCAGCGTCACGAGCTCCAGGATCAGGTTGCCGTAATCATCGCGCCATTCGCGCCGCTCGCCGCCGTCGAACAGGCGCAGCCGACCCTTGGTCCGCGGACGCTCGCGCGCGGCCAGCCACTGAGCGACGGAAGCCTCGGCATTGGCAAAGGAGACGACCTCGTCCTCATCGCCGTGCCAGATGGAAACGGCCGGGTAGCGCGCAGCTTCGGGTGAGACTTCGCGAACGAGTTCGCCCCACTTTTCAGCCGTGCGGGTAGAGCCCCGCGCCATGACATCGAGAGCTGCCATCGCATCGCGGGCGGCTCCAAACGGCAGGCCGCCGATAATCGCGCCCGCGGCAAACAACTCCGGATAGGTTGCAAGTAGCGCGGCAGCCATGGCGCCGCCGGCCGAAAGGCCCATCACGAAAATCCTGTCGGCATCGATCTTGTGCACGCGGCAGCTGAAATCGATCATTTCGCGGATGGAGCCGAGCTCGCCGCGATCGCGCGTCACAAGGCTTGGACGAAACCAGTTGAAACAGAGATTGGGATTGTTCGACGTCTTCTGCTCGGCATAGAGCACGGCAAAACCATGCTCGCGAGCCAGCGCTGTCCAGCCGCTGGCGCGATCGAAATCCTCGGCATTCTGATGACAGCCGTGTAGAACGACAACCAGCGGCATCGGGCCTTTGACACCCGGCGGTACATATTCAAGCATGCGCAGGTCGCCGGGATTGCGGCCGAACCACAAAACGTCCGCCAGCCGCTGCGGCGCAGGCCGCTTGGAAACGCGGCGGCGCGGCGGCTGAGTCATCGGAAACTGCAGCTGCGGCAGCTCTACGGAGTCGACGAGCAAGCGGCGAAGCCGGCTCGGTACTTTAAAATTCATCATGGACCTTTCTATCCACGCCAACCGCAACCGGTTTTCTTCCGCTGCGGCGGGCGCGCACTGTTTCTTTCGAGAAGCAGTGAACATCGAGAAATCGAATCTCTTTGTGCAACGCAGCAAATATAGGGGGGCATGCCCACGTCGAACAGGCACAATGCATCATTGCTGCTATGTGAAATCAGCTTAATCGATTAGATTTTCAGCGGAAACCAGCGCTATTGCGTCAGAAATAAGCCCTTGCGAGCGCGAGAATTTTCGCGTCATCCTTCACGCCCTGGCGGTAAAGCTGGATGATCAATGCGCCAAGGCGCTCCGCCTCCGGGCTGCGGGGATCCATGCCACGATCCGTGCAGACGGTGTCGAGCACCTTTTCCAGGCGATCCAGATCGTCTGAAAACAGGGGTAAATCCCGGGGATGGATAGGAGTTTCCAACATTCGTGCGTCTCGTCATCCTTCGGGCAGGACCACGCGAAACCTCGCCGGCACCCGCGTTATATCCGACGATGCTAAGACTATGCGCTTCGCACGCAGGCTTGGCAAGGAAGCTTTTCAGCAATCGCGCCCGGCGACACGCCTCCGATTCGCAAACACGGCGGCAATTCCCGCCAAGGGTACAATTTTAAGTTACCGTATCACCAAGCATTTATCCGCATCTGCGATAAGCACCAAAAACGGAGGCAAGACCATAATCAGATTTTTAATCCCAACAGTTGTCGGCATGGCGCTTGCCGGCGCGACGCTGCCGGCGTTCGCACAGAACTTTTCGAATCTTCCCTTGCGCAATCCCCGCCAGCAGCCGGACGGATATATTTCCGTTCAGTCCGGAATATCCATCTCCTATCCGATTGCGGATGGCGATAGCGAGGAGCAACAGGAGAAAGCCTTGAAATCCTTTTACAAGATCGCCGCAAGCAGTTGCGCGACCCTGCTCGACACCATTGCCGAAGCCTGCGAGATCAGCGGCATGTCGAGCAACAGCTCGGTCAACAATCTCGACAATCGCGGCACGAGACTTTCGATCAGCGGACAGGTGACGATGTCGGTCAAGCTCAAGCCGTCGACAGCCGCCGCGAAATAGCACGTCACCATCGCAATCGGCAAATCAGGTCCAAGCCAACGGATCGGTAAGAAATGGCGGCGATAATCCCCTCGCAATAGAGGGATGATACCATGGCGAAAGCGAAAAGACGCACGCGGCGCAAGCCACAACCCAAGGCGGGCAATTCGATGTGGCTGTGGGGTATCGTCGGTGTCGCGGCCGTGGCCGGCATCTATGCCTACCAGCACCGCAAGGACATGCCGTCGATGCTCGCCCGAGCCGGCACGGTCGCCGGCATGCCGCACATCGCGCGGGAAGCGCCGGTGCCGGCAGCGAAGCCGCAGGTCAGGACGGCGGCCATCGCTCCCGAGCCGCGCGCGACCATATCGACCCTGCCGGTGCCGCCCGCCGCCATTCCGGTGGCGATGCCGGTCAACAGGATACCGGTCGACCGACCCTCCCCCGGCCTGCGAGCGCAGACTGGAGGAAAATTCGTGCTTTGCAGTGCCGGTTCGGGCACGAATTGCGTCGTGGACGGCAATACCTTCTGGCAGGATGGCATCCGGATCCAGCTGGCCGATATCGATGTGCCGGACGCCGGAGAGGCGCGCTGCCCCAGCGAGAGACAAAAAGGCGTGGCCGCGAAATTGCGGCTGCAGGCCATTCTCAACGACGGGACTTTCGTGCTTTCAGGCAGCAGCCGCCGCGACGACGAAAATGGCGGCAAACTGCGTATCGCCATGCGCGCAGGCCGCTCGATCGGCGACCAGATGGTCTCCGAAGGCCTTGCCCGCCGCTGGACCGGCCAGGCGCCGTCCTGGTGCAGCTGATTTTTAGAAATTTGATTGGGAGTTCAAGAAGATAAATGGTCGGGGCGACTGGACTCGAACCAGCGACCCCTTGACCCCCAGTCAAGTGCGCTACCGGGCTGCGCTACGCCCCGACCTGCCGAAACGGCTTGTTTCGTTTAGAGTTTAGCGTTTCCCGACGCAAGCGAAAAGTGGCGGCTTGCTCAGAAAAAGTTCCGGTTCAGCGACAAGCCCGTCTCGGTCCGTAACTCGGCTGATAGGTGTTATCCGAGGCGCGGTAGGAACGATAGCGGCTTGCGCAATCGCGCGTACGGCCATCGTAATAACCGTCGGCATGCTGCCTGTCGAACAGCGTGCCGGTTACGAAGGATTTGAAGAGCACGCCGCTGTCGGAATTATCATCGTAATAGCTGTCGGAGCCGTGATGCCGGTGGCCGCTGCCCCAGTGGCTGTGATGGTGATGCCAGTGGCCATGGCCGTGGTCGCGAACCTGGATGACATCGGACTGTTCGGGCACGGACAGAGCCGGCATGGTAATGGCCCCGGCCGGCATGGCGGCGCCGGCCGCCAGCAACAAACCAAAGCCCGCGGCAGTTATCGACTTGGCAATCGTAAACATATGCGACTCCTTCGAAATCCGGCGGCGGCGCCTCGCAAATTTACGTGAAAAACCTTGCTGCCGCGCACGACGTCATTATCTGTATATAGTGATTTGGAGCCCCACTCATAGATGCCCTCCGTCTTTATTGTGCGGCAGATTTCGCCGAGACGACAGGGTGCGGAAAGTTATGGCAATGAAGCCTCTGATAGCCCTTATGCTATGTGCCCCTTTGCTTGCTGCGTGCACGACAGCTCAACCGTTGCAACCCATTCCCGGCAGCATTATCTATGGCGGCCAGCCACACATGAAGCTGACGGAATCGCCGCCCGGCACGCGCCTAAAGCATCGATTCACCAATCAATGGGGTCAGGACGTCTATGAGACCTACATCATCCAGCCGGATCGAAGCCTGAAACTCGTCAGCCGCCAGGAGATGAGCCCGCCGTTCTGACGCGCATATCGCTCCATGAACGAAAACTCCGCCGGCGCGAGCCGACGGAGTGTGCATTTCAATCCCTTCGGGGAAAGCGGCCTTACCAGCAGCGATAGCACCGGCGGTAATAGGGCCGGCCGTAGTAGCCGCGATGATAGTGATTATCGCTGACGGCAGCGCCGACGAGAACGCCGCCGATAATGCCGGCCGCCGCCACGGCCGCCGCCTGGTTTTCAGCCTGCTGCGCCTGGGCGCGGTTGGCCTGATAGGTCGTGCCGACGCAACGGTTATAACGCTGCGTTCCAGGACGGAAGCCCTGCGACTGACAGGTCATTTCAGCGTTGGTCGCAGATTCCTGCGGCGTCTGGCAGCTCGATAAAATGGTGGTTACGGCGAGGAGGCTCGCCGCCACGGTAGCACGTATGCGCATATTCCCTCCGGTGAATTCAGGATACAACCCCGGAGAAGCGAAATACAGCCAACGGTAAGCTTTAGCAAGCCGAGGAAAGCCAGCAATGCGGGAAATTCGGCCCAATCCGCTGAAATCACGCGCGAAGATAGTATTTTGCTTAACAGCTGGATAGCACTATGCGGAAAAAACGAGAGGCCCCGTCGGACGACAGGGCCTCCCCGCACATCACCTTTGCCGGAGCGATATTCACCGGCCGGATCGGATCATTCGCCTCAGATCAGAAGTTGCGTTCGAAGCGGAGAATGCCTGCGACCGTATCGTCCTTGATGTAGTCGTAGTGCATGTAGGTCACTTCCGGCTCGACCAGCAGGTCCTTGACCGGATTGAACTTCAGGTTCGTGGTCGCCTCGAAGATCTTCGAGTCGGTGTAGGCGAGCTGGAGGTTCCACTTCAGCTTTTCGTTGATCGGAACGCCAACGCCGCCCCACAAAGCCCAATCGCCCCAACCGCACTTGGCCGCATTGACCGTGCCGTTCGATGCGGTGCAGGCCGAGATGTCCTGGTTGGTGCCGGCGTATTTGTTCAGCTTGTCGCCATCGGTATTCCAGCCGCCCATCAGGAAGGCTTCCACGCCGCCGAACTTGGCGTCGATACGGGCCTTGATGGCGCCCTCCTCGACGATCGAGTCGTAACCGCCGACGACCTTGAAGCCCCAGTTGTCGGTCTTGTAGCCGGCGCCGGCGACGACGTCGGGAGCATAGTGGTCGGACTTGTCGTCGGTCCACCAACCGGCGCCATAGGATGCCTCGCCATCAGAGGTGGAGTTGCTGTCTTCGAGCGAGATGACAGCCGTGAAGCCGTTGCCGGCATCGTAGTTGTAGGTCAGCTGGTTGAGTTCGTAGGGACCGTCGTAGATCGCATCGTCGTTGATGACGTCGCCAGCGTAGCCTGCGTACAGATTGTACTGCGAGTCGAGCTTGCCGACCGTGAAGCCGCCGAGGCTGATGTTGGCGAACAGCAGCTTTGCGGAGGTTGCGTTTCCGTCGTTCCACTCCCAGCGGAAGATGGTGTTGGTCTTCAGCGGGCCGTATTCCGTATCGGTAGCCGTGTCGACATTGAGCTCGACGCGCTCATGCCAGAGCGTCCCGACCTTGCTGCGCGGATTATAGGCGTCATACCACTCGCCCTCCGTGCGAACCTTTCCACCGACCTTCAGGCATGTTTCCGTGCCGGGAATATAGAAATAGCCAGTGCCGTATGCATCGCAGATACGGACATATTCAAGTGGTTCGGGCTCGGCGGCTACAATGGCGTCGGCGGCATGGGCGGCGCTCGCTGCGACGACGGCAGCGGCGGAGCCAAGAAGAAGGCTCTTGATGTTCATGGTGTCTCCATTCGACTAATCCGTCAGGGATGGAGTTTCCCGGCAGACACGGCGTGCCCCTCCATAGCCTGACTGTTCCCCTCACACAGGGCGAAGCAACAAAGCTTCGTCATCAAACTGAACCTGCGTCTCCATCGCGGCAAGTTAATAAGTCTTCCTTATTAATTTTCACAACGCAGAAGAGTGGCGACTGTCACAAAAATATCACGCCGGCGCACAATAGATGCGCAGGCGATACACAGCCAAAACATGCACAAACCAAAATTGCGCATATAATAGTTGTATATTCTTGGAATTCGGCCGGCTTTTACTGGAATCGCTGCCGCATCGAGGACAGTTATCGCACCTGGTCGAGCAGGCGCTTGCATTCCAGAAGGTCGTAGAGCGTCTCCTGAAGCAAGGCACGATCCTCCTTGCCGACGCTGGATTTGCCGATGGAAACATCCGGCGCGCCGTCCTCGCCGCTGACGAAATTGAAGAAACGGCGGCTGATGGGCGCCTTGGCGCGACCGACGAGCTGATCTTCATCCGAATTGACCGAGCCGATGCGCGGCTCGACGCTGGCCGGCTCCTGCGCGGAGGCAAGCGCCTCCACACTCGCAAGATCCCCATGACCCACGGCAATGACGAACTTGTTGCCGTTGGTCTTCAGAAGCTTCTGCACACCCTTGATCGTATAGCCATGGTCATAGAGCAGATGGCGGATGCCGTTCAGCAGGTCGACATCTTCAGGGCGATAGTAGCGTCGGCCGCCGCCGCGCTTCATCGGCTTTATCTGCGGAAACCTGGTCTCCCAGAACCGTAGGACATGCTGCGGCAGATCAAGGTCTTCCGCGACTTCGCTGATCGTGCGAAATGCATCCGGGCTCTTGTCCATCATCATACTCCTACTGTGCGCATGCGACGCCGTTCGGGCCGGATCGCGCAGGAGGGATATGGAATCCGTACGCCTTGCGATGCGACTCACCATATTTCAACGGTTTGGCGGCGGAAATTCAAGTCACATCTTCAACCGGTGCACAAGCTGGCAACAAACGGCAGGGAAAGAGGCATAAAACAGGCCGCAAGACAGGACATGCGGCCGAATGGAAAACGTCGGGATGGACTCAGGAAGCAGGATTTGCCGGCTTGGCCTTTGCCTTGCGGCTCGCATGCGCTTTCAGAATACGGGTCTTGAGAACGTTCGAAGCCTTGAAGGTCATGACACGCCGCGGCGAGATCGGCACTTCCTCGCCGGTCTTCGGATTGCGCCCTATGCGTTCATTTTTATCGCGCACCTGAAACGTCGCAAACGAGGAGAGCTTCACGGTTTCCCCACGCACGATGGCGTTACAGATTTCGTCGATCACAGTCTCAACGAGTTCCGCCGACTCCGTTCGGGAAAGACCGACCTTCCGGAATACCGACTCCGCCAAATCTGCGCGCGTCACTGTCTTGCCTGTCATAGCTCCCCGCCCATATCGCTGCGTAATCTTCTTTGAATTTCGCGAGACTATTGCCCTTGCGCCGAACGGTCAAGCTCTTGTTCGGAACGGCTTTTAGAGATGCGGCACTACCAGCGCAGCAGGACGGCGCCCCAGGTGAAGCCGCCGCCCATGGCTTCGAGCATCACCAGATCACCCTTTTTGATTCGGCCATCTCCGGCTGCGGCGGCAAGCGCCAGGGGGATCGAGGCCGCCGAGGTATTGCCATGGAGGTCGACGGTGATCACAACCTTCTCGGGAGCAATTCCGAGTTTCTTTGCGGAACCGTCGATAATGCGGCGATTGGCCTGATGCGGCACCAGCCAGTCGAGATCGTCCGGGGTGGTGCCGGTCGCATCGAAAGCGGCCTGAATGACGTCGGTAATCATGCCGACGGCGTGCTTGAACACCTCACGGCCCGCCATGTGCAGAACGCCGACCGTTCCTGTCGTGGAGGGTCCGCCGTCGACATAGAGCTTTTCCTTGTGCGCGCCATCGGAGCGCAGGCTTGCCGTCAGCACGCCGCGGTCGGTATTGGCGCCGCTCCCCTCGCCCGCTTCCAGGATCAGCGCTCCAGCGCCATCGCCGAAAAGGACGCAGGTCGTGCGGTCGGTCCAGTCGAGGATACGGGAAAACGTTTCGGCGCCGATGACGAGGACGCGCCTGGCAAGGCCGCCGCGAATATAGGCGTCGGCTGTCGTCACCGCATAGACGAAGCCGCTACAGACGGCCTGCACGTCGAAGGCAAAGCCGTGATGCATGCCGAGCCGGTTCTGGATATTCACCGCGGTTGCGGGAAAGGTGTTGTCCGGCGTCGAGGTGGCGACGATGATCAGATCGAGGTCGTCGGGCGTCAGGCCGGCATTGGCGAGAGCCGCACGGGCCGCCTGCTCGCCAAGCGAGGCCGTCGTTTCGCCTTCGCCGGCGATATAACGCTGGCGTATGCCGGAGCGCTGGACGATCCAGTCGTCGCTGGTGTCGACGATCTGCTCCATCTCGGAATTGGTCAGGACGCGCTTGGGGAGCGCCGCCCCAAAGCCGCGAACAATTGAACGGATCATTCTGCTTGTACCCCGTCGCTCATGCCGCTTCCGGCCCTATGGGAGGCAGCCGCTTGGCATGGTATCTTTTCAAATCGTTTTCGATTTTCTGTGTGAGGCCATTCTTGGCCATATCGTAACCGACGTCGATGGCGGCCGCGAAAGCCTCCGCGTTGGCGCCGCCGTGGCTTTTGATGACGATGCCGTTGAGGCCGAGGAAAACGCCGCCGTTGACCTTGCTGGGGTCGAGCTTCTCACGCAGTAGATCGAAGGCGCTCTTGGCAAGGACGTAGCCGATGCGCGCAAGCAACGTGCGCGACATGGCGGCACGCAGATAGGAACCGATCTGCTTGGCCGTGCCTTCCGCCGCCTTCAGCGCGATATTGCCGGAAAAGCCTTCCGTGACGACGACATCGACAGTGCCCTTTCCGATATCGTCGCCCTCGACGAAACCGGAATATTCGAGCGACTCGAGATTGGCCTCGCGGATCAGCCGGCCCGCGTCCTTGACTTCTTCCTGGCCCTTGATCTCCTCGACGCCGACATTCAGCAAGCCGACCGTCGGGCGCTCGATTTCGAAGAGCGCGCGTGCCATGGCGCCGCCCATCAGGGCGAAATCGAGCAGCTGCTGCGCATCGGCTCCGATGGTGGCGCCGACATCGAGCACGATGCTTTCGCCACGCAGCGTCGGCCAGATTGCGGCGATCGCCGGGCGTTCGATATTGGCCATCGTGCGGAGACAGAATTTCGCCATCGCCATCAGCGCGCCGGTATTGCCGGCGGACACGACGACATCGGCATCGCCCGCCTTCACCGCATCGATCGAACGCCACATGCTGGAAACATAGCGGCCGCGGCGAAGCGCCTGGCTCGGCTTCTCATCCATGCTGATGGCGACTTCACATTCGTGAAAGACCGATTTTTCGCGAAGCTTCGGATATTTGGCGAGGACCGCTTCGCAGCGATCCTTCTGACCGTACATGATGAATGTGATATCGGGATGCCTATCCAGCGCCCTGGCCGCGCCGGGAACAACAACCTCTGGGCCGAAGTCGCCACCCATTAGGTCAAGAGAAATTCTGATCACGCGTCCCTAGTCCTTTTTCTCCGCCTAGTACGGCGAATTTGGCGTCAAAATACCTTTTTCTCCCCCGGTTACAACTGAATTGTGCTCAATTGCCAAGCGGGCCTATTCCTTTTTCCAGTCTTTCAGAACGGCAAATGGCGAGGGTTTCCTGTCGTTCTCGCCCGTGTCTTCCACATGCGCGGCGAACTCTGCGCCGGGCTTGCGCGGATATGGATCGATAGCAAGAGCGGCAAACTCCGCGACGACTTCCCCGGCATCGATCGTGTCGCCGGTAAAGGTTTCCGGAAGATCCGGGCCATCCGGATCGAGCACCATTTCTCCCGCATCCATCGTCGGCGCACGCGCCAGCTTCGAGTCCTCGGGTATGAAGATATGCTCGAAGTCCTCGTCGATATCCGATTCGACCGGTTCGAGCGTGACGACGCAAGCCTGGACCAGCTTCGCCTTCACGTTGCCCTTGATACGCACCCCGTCACGCTTCCAGCGCGAGATCTTGAGATCGGCCGCAAGCTTCTTCACCGAGAGGACGTCCCAAAGAGCGGCAAGCCCTGCAAGCTCGCGGTCGTCCGCTTCGATATGTACCTCCACCGGATTGGCGGAGATATGGCCCACCTTCACCGGATAGGAAAACGGCGTTTCGTCGGAGTCGTGTCTTTTCATTTTTTCCTCCTAGCCGACCTGTCGGTCGAGTCTTTCCGGCAGCAGCAACGTCGCCGAGCCCGTGGCGATCCGATCCTCGGTTATAGTCGTCAGATGCGCTTCCGCCATCAGCATCCAGTGCGCCAGCGCATCCATGGACGCCGTGCCTTCGTCCGCCTTGGGATAGATGTTGCGCCGTAGCGCCATGGCAAGCGCCGCACGATCATGACCATCCATGGCGGCCGCATAGCTTTCGAGCCGTCCGTAAAACATGCCGGCCAGCTTCTTCATGCGTTTGGGGATGCTGTTGTCGCCGATTCCAAGCTCGCGGATCGAATAATCGATATCCTCGAAAAAGGCATCGACGATTTCCTGTGCAAGTTCCTGACCGCTGGTCACGGAAGATCGCGTGCGGCGAAAAAACAGGATCATCATCACGGACAGCAATTCGAAGCGCCCCATCACCGTGTCAGGCACGTCGTAATCGGTATAGAAAACCGGCTGCCGCGCCATGGAGGTCAGGGCCTCATATTGCCTGACGACGATGATCTGATTGTGATTTCTTTTGCGGAAGAGCCCAAAAATCATGAAAATTCCCGGAATTGGCTCCCTCAGAGCGTGTCGTTTTTGCTTGGCCTTGTTGCATCCACGCAAAAGCTGGTTTACCGAAGCAGGCGCGAATTGCAATGCCGTTTGTGCCCGCTTCGTGGCTCACCCTTTACCGTCGTCCCGTTGTGAATGATCGGTGATGAAGAATGCCCGAACAATGGCATTGTGTCTTTTCCAATCGCGGAAAGGCCACAATGATATGCACAGCAAGGTCATACCGGCCGTCCGGCCATCGGATTGATTCATTAGGGGAGATGTCGTTGACGAGACGGTATTTCAAGTCTGACATAAATTTCAGCAGCAGTGCCGCCATCGCCCTGGTGATTGCGACCGTGGGACTTTCGGGTTGCAAGACCAGCGAGGTCATGAACAACGGCTACATCTTCGATCAGCAGTCGCTGGCACTCGCGCCGGTCGGCTCCAGCCGCGAGCAGGTTCTGCTGTCGCTCGGCACGCCGTCGACCACCGCGACCTTCGATGGGGAAGTCTTCTACTACATCTCCCAGAAGCGCACGCGCGCCGTCGCCTTCATGAAGCCGAAGCTGGTCGACCAGAACATCCTGGCGATCTACTTCGACAAGGACGGCGTGGTGAAGCAGGAAGCCAACTATACGCTGAAGGACGGCAAGGTCTTCGACATGATCAGCCGCACGACGCCGACCGGCGGGCGCGACATCACCTTCCTGCAGCAGATTCTGCAAGGTGGCGGCAGCGGCGTCAACGGCGCGAGGAACTTCCTCAACAACCTCAATCCGGGCCAATAAGCCGGGAAGGTCACTTGAACGAAAAACCCGCGAGGCAGTGCCCCGCGGGTTTTTCTTTATGCGTTCGGTTTGCTTTCCTTGCAGCGGTTCAGCTTTCCATCGAATCGCGGAACCGCTTCATCTCTTTGTATCGGCGCAATTCCGGACGGAAAACCGCTGCGCAGTTTTCCTGGAATAGCCTTAGCCGGCGAGAATGGCGAGCAGCAGCAGCGCAACGATGTTGGTGATCTTGATCGCCGGGTTGACCGCCGGACCCGCCGTATCCTTGTAGGGATCGCCGACGGTGTCGCCCGTCACCGATGCCTTGTGGGCTTCCGATCCTTTCATGTGACGCGTCCCGTCCTTGTCGACGAAACCATCCTCGAAGCTCTTCTTGGCGTTATCCCATGCGCCGCCCCCCGACGTCATGGAAATGGCGACGAAGAGGCCGTTGATGATGACGCCAAGCAGCGAGGCGCCAAGGGCCGCGAAGGCCGAAGCCTTGGAGCCGGATATCAGCAGCACTCCGAAATAGACGACCACCGGTGCCAGGACCGGCAGCAGCGACGGAATGATCATCTCGCGAATGGCCGCCTTCGTCAGCAGGTCGACCGCACGGCCGTAGTCGGGACGTTCGGTGCCCTGCATGATGCCCGGCTTTTCGCGGAACTGCCTGCGGACCTCTTCCACGATCGAACCGGCAGCACGGCCGACGGCCGTCATGGCGATGCCGCCGAAGAGGTAGGGGATGAGACCGCCGAACAGCAGGCCGGCGACGACATAGGGATTCGAGAGATCGAAGGAGATCGTACCCACATTGGCGAAATAGGGGAACTTGTCGCCATGAGCCGCGAAATACTGCAGGTCATTCGAATAGGCGGCGAACAATACCAGGGCGCCGAGACCGGCGGAGCCGATGGCATAACCCTTGGTGACGGCCTTGGTGGTGTTGCCGACCGCATCCAGGGCATCGGTGGATTTGCGCACTTCCGGCGGAAGATGCGACATTTCCGCGATGCCGCCGGCATTGTCCGTGACCGGGCCGAAGGCGTCGAGCGCGACGATCATGCCGGCAAGGCCGAGCATGGCCGTAACGGCGATGCCGGTGCCGAACAGGCCGCCGAGCTGATAGGTGGCGATGATGCCGCCGACGATGACGATCGCCGGCAGCGCCGTCGATTCCAACGAGACGGCAAGGCCCTGGATGACGTTGGTGCCGTGACCGGTCACCGATGCCTGGGCGATGGAGTTGACCGGCCGCTTGTTCGTGCCGGTGTAGTATTCGGTGATGACGACGATCAGCGCCGTGACGACCAGACCGACGATGCCGCAGGAGAACAATTTCGCGCCGGTGATGTCGAAACCGGCGACGGTGCCGACCGAGCCCCAGCCGATGGTCAGCGACGTCGCCGCACCCAGGCCGATGATCGACAGGATGCCGGTGGCGATGAGCCCCTTGTAGAGAGCACCCATGATCGAACCGTTGACACCGAGCTTCACGAAGAAGGTGCCGATGATCGAGGTGATGATGCAGGCGCCGCAGATGGCCAGCGGATAGACCATGGCGGAACCGAGAAGCGGAGAGCCGGCGAAAAAGATCGCGGCGAGCACCATCGTCGCGACGACGGACACCGCATAGGTCTCGAACAGGTCGGCCGCCATGCCGGCGCAATCGCCGACATTGTCGCCGACGTTGTCGGCAATGGTGGCGGGGTTGCGCGGGTCGTCCTCGGGAATGCCGGCCTCGACCTTGCCGACGAGGTCGCCGCCGACGTCGGCTCCCTTGGTGAAAATGCCGCCGCCAAGGCGGGCGAAGATCGAAATCAGCGAGGCGCCGAACCCGAGTGCGACCAGCGCATCGATGACATCGCGCGAGCCTGCCTCGTGGCCGAGAACCCCGGTCAGAAAGTAGAAATAGATGGAGACGCCGAGCAGGGCGAGACCTGCGACAAGCATGCCGGTGATGGCACCCGACTTGAAGGCGATGTCGAGGCCCGCCGACAGGCTCTGCGACGAGGCCTGTGCCGTGCGGACATTGGCGCGCACGGAGACGTGCATGCCGATGAAGCCTGCGGCGCCTGAGAGGATAGCGCCGATCAGGAAGCCGAAAGCGGCTTCGGACGACAAGAGGAACCAGGCCGCGATGAAAACGATGATCCCGACGATGGCGATGGTTCTGTACTGACGCGCAAGATAGGCTTGCGCTCCTTCACGAATATACCCGGCAATCTCCTGCATGCGGGCGTTGCCCTGATCGGCGGCGAGCACCGACCGGGTTGCCCATACGGCATAGATGACCGAGAGCAGTCCGCATGCGATCACTCCTAAAAGAATCGACATTTCGCTTTTTCCCTCCAAAAAAGCCGGCGGTTCACTCCTCCCCCGGCCGCCTGCGACAACGGCCGGTCCCCTCCTCCAGAGGACCGGCTGATGTGCAATGCGAGATTGCTGTCGGGAAAACGTCGCGTCAAGACCGCCCGCGGGTAAAACACCCGCGGGAGGTTCAAAAGAATATTCGAAGATGAAATCAGGCGCGAACGAACGAAACGAAAGCGGCGATTGCCGCGTTTCCGGCGACCGGCGAAAGCTATTTCTTCGCTTCGCCGCGAACCTGCTTGGCGATTCGGTCGAGCACGGCGTTCACGAGCTTCGGCTCGTCCTCCTCGAAGAAGGCATGGGCAATCTCGACATATTCGGTGACGATGACGGGAACAGGCACGTCCTTGCGGTCGAGAAGCTCGAAAGTACCGGCGCGCAGAATGGCGCGCACGGTGCTGTCGAGACGCGACAGCGCCCAATCGTCCTGAAGCGCGGAGCCGATCAGCGGATCGAGCCGGGTCTGCTCGCGCACGACACCGGAAACGATGGAGCGGAACCAGGATGCGTCGGCTTTCAGATAGGTCTCGCCGTCCAGCTCCTGGCCGAGACGGTGGGCCTCGTATTCGGCCACCACCTCCAGAACGCCGGTTCCGCCGATATCCATCTGATAGAGCGCCTGAACCGCCGCAAGGCGTGCTGCGCCCCGCTGGTTGGCGGGTTTTGCCGGTCGCTCGTTATCCTGATTGCTCATGTATTATGCACCCAACTTCTCTTTCAGCGCGATCATGGTCAGCGCTGCGCGCGCGGCAAAGCCGCCCTTGTCCTTGTCCGAACGGCGGGCGCGAGCCCAGGCCTGCTCATCGTTCTCGACAGTCAGGATACCGTTGCCGATCGCCAGCGATTCACTGACGGCCAGATCCATCAGCGCCCGCGAGGATTCATTGGCGACGATATCGAAATGATAGGTCTCGCCGCGGATGACCATGCCGAGCGCAACGTAGCCGTCATAGACCACGTTACCATTATCGCCGCCGTCGAGCGCCATGGCGATCGCAGCCGGAATCTCCAACGCGCCGGGAACCGTGACGACGTCATAGGTTGCGCCAGCGGCATCGAGGGCAGCCTTGGCACCGTCAAGCAGGGCGTCTGCCATATCGTCATAGAAGCGGGCTTCCACGATAAGGATGTGAGCATTGGAAGAGCTGGTCATACATCACCTGCGGATTGAGAGGGCGCGGCACCTTGTCAGGCCGGGTCAAACCACGGCGGGCCGCGCTTGGCAAGTGTTTTTCAATGGCCGGCACCGATTCCGGCCCTATTTGGAATCCCCGAAGCTCCGCGGAAATTGCGGCTTCCGCGCACGCAACCGCTTCGATAATAATTTCAGGTCTGCAGAGGGGGAGGTTCATGACGAAGAAATCCATACCCGCCGTCAATGTCGGCGAACTCGAACTGGAACATTGGCAGCAAGGCAGCTTCTTTGCCGGCAGCGACGTCTCGTTCGGGGCGCTGCTTGGATTGAAGAACCTCGGGATCAGCTACAACGAAGTGCCACCCGGCAAATCCGGCTGTCCCTTCCACAACCATCATGTGGAGGAAGAGTTCTTCGTTATCCTCGATGGCGAAGGCGAGTATCGCTTCGGCGACAAGCGCGTCGCCGTCAGCAAAGGCGATGTGCTGGGTGCTCCGGCCGGCGGCCCTGAGACCGCGCATCAGCTGATCAACAAGGGTCCGGCGGTGCTGATCTATCTCGCCGTTTCCACCAAGGCGCGGACTGAAATCGTCGAGTATCCCGACTCCGGCAAGTTCCTGGCCAAGACCTATCGCGACGACAAGACGACGTTCCGCGTGATCGGCCGCGCGGAGACTACCGCCCTCGATTATTGGGATGGCGAAGCCGGCGCCTCGAATGACTAGGTATCCTCAAAGGCATTTGCAGCAAAGCGCTGCCATCCCTGACGATCATTCCAACGTCGACGGTCGAGCGGCTCTTGCTGCGCGGACACAGGCAGGACGACTTTGGCGAATGTCTTGCTCGCCGGGAGCATGAGGACCCCGCCTCATCGCCGGCGAGATGCCGGCATGCGGGAAGATCGGCTTCCGCCGCATCGGCACATTGATTTACAAGGACAAGCCTAACGCGATGTTCGAACGCCGAACGGTGGCAGGGAGGGGCAGGACATGCCGATTTCGCAAGAGAGGTTTTCCATCAAGCCCTATGAACCGGGGGATACGCAGGCGACAATCGATATTTTCCTGCGGGCCATTCGCGAGGTGGCGTCCAAAGATTACAGCCCGGCGCAGATCGCTGCCTGGGCGAAGGTCGATGACGCCGAAGTCTGGGCTCGGTATCGGGCGAGCCGGCCGACCTGGCTTGCAATGGACGGGTTATTGCCCGTCGGCTTTACCGATCTCACATCGGAGGGCCTTCTGGATATGATGTTTGTCGCACCCGACTACCAGGGAAAAGGTGTCGCTACCCTGTTGCTTGCTACAGTCGAGAGCGCCGCCCGCAAACAGGGTCTCCAGCGGATTTTCACCGAGGCGAGCCTGACCGCCCGCCCCTTTTTCCAGCGCAAAGGCTTTACGGTGCTGACCGCACAACAAGTCGTGAAGCGCGGCCAGACATTGCAGAATTTTCTGATGGAAAAGATGCTCGCTTAAAGCAGCCGGCGCGCAGAACTCAAGCTTCGCGGACGACCGGGAATTCCGCCAGCCGGGCCGCGTAGCGCGCCATGGTATCGACTTCGAAATTGACGAAGTCGCCAGCCTTGCGCTCGCCCCAGGTCGTGACCTCAAGCGAATGGCGGATCAGGAGTACGTCGAATTCCGTGCCGTCGACGGCATTGACCGTGAGCGAGGTGCCGTCGAGCGCAACCGAACCCTTCGGCGCGACGAACCTTGCGAGGTGTTCCGGGGCGCGCAGGCGGAAGCGCGTGGCCTCGCCCTCGGCCGTTACGGAGAGAATTTCCGCCTTGCCGTCGATGTGACCGGAGACGATATGGCCGCCAAGCTCGTCGCCGATCTTCAGCGAGCGCTCGAGGTTGATCTTGGCTCCCGCTTGCCAGCTGCCGATCGTCGTCAGGCGCAGGGCTTCCTCCCATGCCTCGACCTCGAACCAGCGTCCGTTGCTGCCCTCTTCCGGCAGTCTGGTAACGGTCAGGCAGACGCCCGCATGCGAAATCGAGGCGCCCATGTCGATCGTCGCCGGATCGTAATTGGTGGCAACGCGCAGCTTGATGCCTTCCTTCAGCGGGGAAATGGATTCGACCGTGCCGACGTCGGTGACAATTCCGGTAAACATCAAAAACCTCTTTCGTATTCGTCGCAGAGATCGTCGCCGAAGCGGCTCTCGCCGATATGCATGAAACTGGCTGGGATATTGGATTTGAGGACGGGCGATTCAATACCGCCCTCGCCGATATCGGCCGGCCCCTGAAACAGCAGGATGCGGTCGATCATTCCGGCGTCGAGGAAGCGCCGCGCGGTCTTGGCCCCCCCTTCCACCAGCAGGGAGGAAATGCCGCGCGTACCCAAGGCCTCCAGCAACGCTCCCGGCTCGCCCGAATTGGACTGCAATACCTCGACGCCCGCAGCATCGAGGGCAGCGCGGCGGCCCAGAAAGGCGGCATCAGTATTGTCGTCAAAGGAAGGTGGATGACCGGCAACCGCGATAACCGGATATTTCCGTGCCGTTTTCACCAGCTTGCTGCCGAGCGGCAGTTGCAGGTCGTCATCGATAACGATGCGCAAGGGCGAACGGTCTTCCAGGCCGGGAAGCCGGCAGGTCAATTCCGGATCGTCTGATATCGCCGTGCCGATGCCGACGAGAATGGCGTCGCTTTCGGCGCGCAGCATCTGCACCTGCGCCCGCGCGACATCGCCGGTGATGCGAACCTGCCCCTCGCCCACCTTGCCGATCATGCCATCGGCGGAAACGGCAAGCTTGAGAGTCACATAGGGCCGGTTTCTCGTCTGGCGCATGAGGTAGCCCGCCAGGGATCGCCTGCCCTCCGTCTCCAGAATGCCGGCATCGACCTCGATGCCAGCGTCGCGCAGCATGGCGATGCCGCGGCCGGAAACGCGCTGGTCGGGATCGGTGACGCTAATGACGACGCGCGCCACGCCATAGGCAATCAATGCCTCGGCGCAGGGCGGCGTCTTGCCATAGTGCGAACAGGGTTCGAGCGTTACATAGGCGGTGGCGCCCCTGGCCGCTTCGCCCGCTTCGGCCAGAGCCTGCGGTTCCGCATGCGGGCGTCCGCCAACCGCGGTTACGCCGCTGCCGAGAACCACGCCGTCCCTGACGATGAGGCAACCGACGGACGGATTTGTCGAGGTCAGTCCCAGATGCCTGCGCGACAAACGGATGGCCTCGGCCATGAAACGTTCATCCTCGGGCCGCGACGCCATGATCAAGGATCCAGCGGATCGCGGGCGATCTTCGCATTGATCTCGTTGATCACATGCTCGAAATCCTCGGCATGCGAAAAATCGCGATAGACCGAGGCATAGCGCACGAAGGCCACATCATCGAGGCTTTTCAGCGCTTCCAGCACCTGAAGACCGATCTGCTCGGAGCTGATCTCCGTCTCGCCGGAACTTTCGAGGCGGCGGACGATGCCGGAAACGGCCCGCTCTATCCGGTCCCGATCGACCGGACGCTTGCGCAGCGCGATCTCGAAGGAGCGCACCAGCTTGTCACGATCGAACAGCACTTTGCGGCCGGTCTTCTTGATGACCATGAGCTCGCGCAGCTGCACGCGCTCGAAGGTGGTGAAGCGACCGCCGCAATCCGGACAGATGCGCCGCCGGCGGATGGAGGTGTTGTCCTCCGCCGGGCGCGAATCCTTGACCTGGGTATCTTCAGAGCCGCAGTATGGGCAGCGCATGCGCCCTCCTCAGCCCAGGTAGCCGTACATCGGGAAGCGGTCGGTGAGCTTGACCACCTTCTCGCGCACGGCAGCCTCGACGGCGGCATTGCCTTCGTCGGAATTGGCGACCTTCAGGCCATCGAGCACTTCGATGATCAGATTGCCGATCTCACGGAACTCGGCTTCCTTGAAGCCGCGCGTCGTGCCGGCCGGCGTGCCGAGGCGGACGCCTGAAGTGACGAAGGGCTTTTCGGGGTCGAACGGAATGCCGTTCTTGTTGCAGGTGACGTAGGCGCGGCCGAGCGCGGCCTCGGCGCGCTTGCCGGTTGCGTTCTTCTTGCGCAGGTCGACCAGCATCAGGTGGTTGTCGGTGCCGCCGGAAACGACATCGACACCGCCTGATATCAGCGTTTCGGCGAGAGCCTTGGCGTTCTTGACGATCTGGGCGGCGTAGTCCTTGAAATCAGGCTGCAGCGCTTCGCCGAGGGCAACGGCCTTGGCGGCGATGACGTGCATGAGCGGGCCGCCCTGGAGGCCGGGGAAGACGGCCGAATTGAACTTCTTCGCCAGATCCTCGTCGTTGGTGAGGATCATGCCGCCGCGCGGGCCACGGAGCGACTTGTGCGTGGTCGTGGTGGCGACGTGGCAATGCGGGAACGGCGACGGATGCTGGCCACCGGCAACGAGGCCGGCGATGTGGGCCATGTCGACCATCAGATAGGCGCCGACGCTGTCGGCGATCTCGCGGAAGCGCTTCCAGTCCCAGATGCGGGAGTAGGCGGTGCCGCCGGCAATGATGAGCTTCGGCCTGGTCTCTTCAGCCTTGCGCTGAACAGCGTCCATGTCGAGCAGGTTGTCGCCTTCGCGCACGCCGTAGGAAACGACGTTGAACCACTTGCCGGACATGTTGACCGGCGAGCCGTGGGTCAGGTGGCCGCCCGAATTCAGGTCGAGGCCCATGAAGGTGTCGCCCGGCTGCAGCAGGGCAAGAAAGACGGCCTGGTTCATCTGCGAACCGGAATTCGGCTGGACGTTGGCGAAGTTGACGCCGAACAGCTTCTTGGCGCGTTCGATGGCGAGCTCTTCGGCGATGTCGACATACTGGCAGCCGCCATAGTAGCGCTTGCCGGGATAACCTTCGGCATACTTGTTGGTCATGATCGAGCCCTGCGCTTCCAGAACGGCGCGCGAGACGATGTTTTCCGAGGCGATCAGTTCGATTTCGTGCCGCTGGCGACCCAGTTCCTTGCCGATCGCGCCAAAGATTTCCGGATCGGTATCGGCAAGCGAGCGATTGAAGAAGGGTTCGGTGGACGCATTGGTCATCGTGAAAGCTCCTGAACGGGCCGGAACGGCAATGCAGAGGTATTAGCCTCAGGGTGATCCGAGAGCAATACGATCAGCGACATTTGCTGGGCATTCTACGATGAGCGCCGCCGGCAAACGAAAAAGCCGCATCCGGGGATGCGGCTTCGGTGACAAAGCAAGCTCGAAGCCTGCCGGTTATTGAACCGGCTGCTCCATCCCCTGGGTCGTATCGAGCGCCAGCTGGGAATTGCCGTCAAGATTATAGATGTCGTCGCGGAACTGGACGATACCGTCGGCCGCGCTCCAGGCGGAGATATAGACGAAATAAACCGGCACTTCCGTCGCGAGCGTGATCGGCGTGTTGACGCGGGTCGAGATGACCTGCTCGATGTGCTGGCGCGGCCAGCCCGGAGTTTCGGCCAGGAGCCAGGTCGCCAGGTCGCGCACGTTCTGAACGCGCACGCAGCCCGAGCTGTCGAAACGCATCAGCTTGTTGAACAGGCCCTGCTCCGGCGTGTCGTGCATGTATTCGTTGTTGGGGTTATGGAAGTTGATCTTCGTGGACGCCATGGCGTTCGTCTTGCCCGGATCCTGGCGGAACGTCAGATCCGGAGCCTTGTCCGAATTCCAGTCGATCGTTTCAGGCGCGACTTCCTGGCCCCTGCTGTCGAGAAGACGGATATTGCTCTTCGTCAGGTAGGTCGGATCCTTCCGCATGAGCGGCATGATGTCCTTGACGATGATGGAGCGCGGCGCCGTCCAGTACGGATTGAGGATGACCTCGTAGATCTTCGAATTGATGATGTGCGTCGGGCGCGATTCACGGCCGACGATCGCCTCATGGCGCAGCGCCACCTGACCGTCCTGCACGGCCTCGACACGGGTCGCGGGGATGTTGACCATGACGTGACGGCGGCCGAGGTCGGACGGGAACGTCTGAAGGCGGACGAGATTGGTGTTCAACTGCTGCAGGCGGACGTTGGCGGGAATGTTCATCGCCTTCTGCGTGAAATCGCCGATAACGCCATCCGGCGGCAGGCCATGGCGAGCCTGGAAGCGCTTGACGGCGCCGTCTACGTAGGAATCGAAGGACGAGGAAATGCCCGCTTCGCGCGGCAGGTCGCCCGTCACCATCAGATGCTGGCGCAAGGACTGCACCGCAGGATCGGTAACGCCGATCTGCAGCGGTTGCTGGCTTGTCGGGCTGACTTGCGGCCAGCCGCCATTGGCGACGATACTCTGGTACTGGGCAATCGCCTGCTGAATGTTCGGTACGGAATCCGGGCCGAGGATCGGCGTGTTCGACTGCACGGCCGCCGCTGTACGCGCCGCAGCCTTGGCATCGAACTGGTCGTCCCAATTGCCGCGAGAGCGGTCGTTGATCAGCGCTTCAAGCGGAGTGGCGTTTTGCGCGAGTGCCGGAGCGGCCAGCGCGGCAGCGCCTAGAGTTGCGGCCGTCCGCAGGAAAGAGCGGCGCGAGAATGGTTCAATTCCGTTTTTCTTCGACATATCCCAACCGTTCAACGCTGCGATCCAATCATGCGCAGCCTAGAGAGGAAGCAGTAAATAGCGCAGCTTGCGCCAAGTAACGCCGCCCAGTATCGATCCGTTCCCTTAAAGCACCACCAAAAACCTGGCCACGAACTATCACAATATCGCGAAGCCAGGACTTTGGACCGAAAGATCGAATTTCGAGAGCGCTGCTTGCCGTCCGTTTCCGCTGTCATAGCAATATGGCCAATTCGTGTCGCCCGGCATGAAACTTGCCTTGCCATGCGGCGGCGGAAGAAAGATCAAACTGCATTTGCTAAAATACCACGGCTACGCGTGGTTCATAGCGTGTATTGGCCGGCCGTCAATGCCACAGGCGACTTGCAAGTTGCATGCAACGCAAGGTAAGCGGCGGACGTGGCAAAAAACGCACAATCGCCAATGTAACAACAGATTCAAGCCGGACACGCAGGGAAACGTGTCCAGCTTGCTTTTACTGGAAGGTCTTGCGATCGATCCGTCGCCGTTACTTACATGCGATAGGCGATGGTGTCGTTCCAGAAGCGGTCCAGACGCTGCAGCAGCTTGTTCATCTGGGTGAACTCGTCGGTGCCGATGCCGCCGACCTTGTCGATCGAGCCGATGTGGCGCTCATAGAGCCTGGCAACGGTTTCGGCGATCTCCTGGCCGGTTTCCGTCAGGCTGATGCGGACCGAGCGGCGGTCGATGCGCGAGCGCTGGTGGTTGATGAAGCCGAGGTCGACCAGCTTCTTGACGTTGTAGGAAACGTTCGAACCGAGGTAGAAACCGCGGGAGCGCAATTCGCCGGCCGTCAGCTCGGAATTGCCGATGTTGAAAAGAAGAAGTGCCTGTACGGCATTGACGTCGTCGCGACCCTGGCGGTCGAACTCGTCCTTGATGACATCAAGCAGGCGGCGGTGCAAACGCTCGACCAGGTGAAGGGATTCCATGTAGAGGGCCCGGATGTCGTCAACCTGCTGATCCCGAGCGTTCGCAACTGCCTGCGGCTTGATTTTCGTGTTCATCATGACTTGGCCTCACTCTGTTTTGTTTGGCGGTGTCGTTTTCTTCCCGCCTTGAGTGAGACCCTATCGAATACACATAAAATTCTACTTAAACTGCAAGCTTAACAGCACCTTACCGCGAAGTCTTGGTGTCTCAGGGTAAATCAACCATTACCTGCTGCCGGCGACGGCGGCGCTTTTCCTGCCATAGAAGAACGCGGAAAAGGCAATAAATCACGGCCACGCAGGCATGCAAGATCATGATCAGGGGATTGGATCCGAATATCTCCGGCCAGACCCCGTACATCAATGCCTGCCCGCCTGCGGCCAGTACCCACATGACCGGCCCCCAGGAGACGGTGAGCCACAATCCGAGGGCAGCGACCGGGAAAACGACGGCCAGTCCGGCGGCCGCGACCTTCCAGGGCAGCGCCAGCAGATCGAACCGGGCATGCCCTTCCAACGAATAGCCGACCAGCATCGCCCAATATTGCAGGCCGAGCCAGAAGCAGGCGATCGCTATCAGCCGCAGGAACAGCACGAACAGGATGTCCGTCAGCGTATTCTTGGGTACGGTCGAAGAATCAGGTTCCATGCGCGAACAATACGTATGAGGCATCGGCCTCGCCAGAATATAATGGCTGCGGCCTTTCGCCGGGTTTTGAATCCTGGGGACAGCATGATACGTACGCTGCCCATCGAATAAGGCCACAGATAGACGAAGAAGGATGGCGGCATCATGGAAAACAAGACGCATCTCGTCGACGAGATCACCGGGCATCGCCGCATGCGACGCAACCGCAAGGCGGACTGGACGCGCCGCCTCGTGCAGGAAAACAGGCTGACCGTCGACGATCTGATCTGGCCGATCTTCCTCATTCCCGGCACCGGCATCCTGGAGCCGATCCCCGCCATGCCCGGCGTCAACCGCATGACCGTGGACAAGGCCGTCGAAGCGGCGAAGGAAGCAGCCGATCTCGGTATTCCCGCACTTGCCACCTTCCCGAACATCGAAATGGAGCTGCGCGACGAGACCGGCTCCAACAGTCTCGAGAAGAACAATCTCATCAATCTCGCCAGCGCCGCGATCAAGAAGGCCGTGCCGAATATCGGCGTCATCACCGATGTCGCCCTCGACCCGTTCACCAGCCATGGCCACGACGGCATCCTGCGCGGCAACGAAATCGTCAACGACGAGACGGTCGAGCAAGTGGCGCAGGCGGCCATCTATCAGGCGGATGCGGGCGCCGATATCATCGCGCCTTCGGAAATGATGGACGGTCGCATCGGCGCGATCCGCCAGGCGCTCGACGCCGCCGGCCATCAGAATGTCGGCATCATGAGCTATGCGACGAAATTCAGCTCGGCCTTCTACGGCCCCTACCGCGAGGCGATTTCGACCGGCGGGCTGCTCAAGGGCGACAAGAAGACCTATTATATCGACCCGGCCAACGGCACCGAGGCCGTGCGCGACGCCACGCTCGACGTCGAGGAAGGCGCCGATATGCTGATGGTCAAGCCCGGTCTGCCCTATCTCGACATCTGTTGGCGGCTGAAGGAGGCTTTCGGCCTTCCGACCTTCGCCTATCAGGTCTCAGGCGAGTACGCGATGATCAAGGCGGCGGCCGCCAACGGCTGGATCGACGGCGAGCGGGTGATGCTCGAAACCCTGCTCGCCTTCAAGCGCGCAGGCTGCGACGGCATCCTCACCTATTTCGCCATCGATGTGGCAAAGCATCTGACGAAGAGATAGCGCGCCCCGTCCGCTTATTGTATTTGCGGCTCCCGATACCATATGTTCGGCAAATGTTTTTCCGCCGCACGCCGCTTCCCTGCGAGATGCCGTGCGGCGGCATCTTCAACCTGCCATGAGCCTTCGCCAATTGGGAACGATTGAAGGACCATGCGCCAAGGAGGAAAGCGATGAGCCTGAACCCCAGCCCGCTCTATGCAGCACCGGACGACTGGCGCGCCTATAGTGGCGTGCTGAGCAGGCGAATCTTCGCCTTCGTCGTCGATTACATCATCGTGGCGCTGCTGTGCATTCCGGCGGCCGTGCTTCTGTTTTTCGTTTCGATCCTGACGTTCGGCCTTGGCTTCGTCCTCTATCCGGTCCTTTTCATCCTCGTGGCCGGCTTCTATTTCGGCTGGACGCTCGGCGGCCCTTATCAGGCTTCGCTCGGCATGCGCGCCATGGGCCTCACTATGCTCCGCGTCGATGGCCAGCGGATGGATTTTCTGACGGCAATCGTCCATCTGGCGCTATTCTGGATTCTGAACTCCGTCCTGACGCCGCTGATCCTGTTGGTCGGTTTGTTTACCGAGCGCAGCCGGCTGCTCCATGACCTGCTGCTGGGCACCGTCATCGCCCGCACGGCCTGAAGGCGCATCGCGATACCGAAACAACGCGATCTCTCGCGGAGCCGATGCCCCGCGGGACGGCGATCGAGTGCATCATGAATTAGGAAACTTCGATCTTTAGCGAAGGACGTGGTTGACGTTTTCCAAACTTGGGCCATGCTTGTAAAAAACAGGTGCCGGAAGAAAGGGCAATCAACGGCAGATGAACACGCAGTCGACGCCATCTCCGCAGTTTTATCTGACGGCACCGGCCACCTGCCCGTACTTGCCGCACGAGATGGAGCGCAAGGTTTTCACGCATCTCGTCGGTCCGCGTGCAGCCGAGATGAACGATATCCTGACCCAGGGCGGTTTCCGGCGCTCGCAAAACATCGCCTATCGGCCTGCCTGCGAATCCTGCCGCGCCTGCGTATCCGTTCGCATCCTCGCCCAGGAATTCGAGTCCACCCGCTCCATGCGGCGCGTGCTGTCCGCCAACAGCGACATCATCGCCACCGAATTTCCGGCACAGCCTTCCAGCGAGCAATATTCGCTCTTCCGCCGCTATCTCGACTATCGCCATCAGCACGGCGGCATGTCCGACATGACCGTGCTCGATTATGCGATCATGGTCGAAGATACGCATGTGAACACCCGCATCATCGAATATCGCCGCCGCGAGGAAGGCTCCGGGCTTGAACAACGTCCGAAAGGCGAGCTGCTGGCGGCCGCCCTGACCGACGTCATGAGCGACGGCCTGTCGATGGTCTATTCCTACTTCAATCCCGATCTTGACGAGAGATCGCTCGGCACCTTCATGATCCTCGATCATATCAAGCGGACGAAGGCGCTCGGGCTGCCGCATGTCTATCTCGGCTATTGGGTCAAGGGTTCGCGCAAGATGGATTACAAGACGCGCTTCCAACCGCAGGAGCACCTGACGCCGCGCGGCTGGGAACGTTTCGATCCGACCGCCGATGACGGCAAAGATACCTTCCGCTGAATGTTCTCCCATCTTTCGGATCACAAAAAAGGTTTGTTGCTGACGACGCTGGGCGGCCTGGCGCTTTCGATGGACATACCGCTGATCCGGCTTTCCAGCGGCGAGGTCTGGTCGGTGCTGTCGGCACGCAGCCTTGCGACCATCGTCGTGGCGCTCGCCGTCCTTGTCGCCATTCGCAGGGTCACGGGTTCGCTGCAACGCGTGCTGCCTGGCTGGCTGGGGCTTCCCGTCGCATTCTTCTACGGGCTGACGACCATCACCTTTCTTCTCGCCGTCTACTATACGACGGCGGCAAACGTGGTGTTCATCATCGCGCTCAACCCGATGTTCACGGCGCTGCTGTCATGGATCTTCCTCAAGGAGCGCCCTGCCCTTTCGACGTTCATCACCATGGCGGTCATGATTCTCGGGGTCGGCCTGATCGTGGGAGGCGGCATGGAAAGCGGCCATCTGCTGGGCGACGCGCTTTCGGTGCTCGCCTCCTTTTCCATCGCCTGCGCCATTACCATCGGCCGCGCCTCGGGACGCGACATGGGTTTCGCCTCGCTTCTGGCCGCCGTCATTCCGGCGGCTGTCGGGCTTTATCACATAGCGCCTGCCGGTTTTTCCATCCAACATCCCGGCTGGATCCTGTTCGACGGCGCCGTGCTGATGCCGCTTTCCTTCTGGTGCCTCGCGACGGGTACGCGGTTTCTCTCCGCACCCGAAGTCGCGATGTTCTATCTGCTGGAAACGATTCTTGCGCCGATCTGGGTCTGGCTGATCTTCGCGGAAGCGCCGACCACGCTGACCCTGGCCGGCGGCGCGATCCTGATCCTTGCGCTTGCCGCCCACTCGCTATGGCAGGCGCGGGTCAAGGCAAGAGCGGCACTCGCGGCGTAAGACCTTGTAAATTAAAATCATGATCGCCCAATGTTATAACTCAGTTATTACATTGGAGCTGAGACACGAGCGTCACCATCCGAAAGATCGGCAATTCCGAAGGCGTTATTATCCCGAAGGAAATCCTGGATCAGCTGGGTCTCGGAGCCGGCGACAGCTTGGAACTCAGCTTGAAAGATGGCGGATTGCTGATGCACCCGACCGATGCGGACTTTGCGCGCCAGATGGAGCACGCGCAGCGCTTCATGGACCAATACAAAGTGGCACTTAAGAAGCTGGCAGAATGATGCCGGCAATCTTTCTGACGATATCCCTCATCGAAAAGTTGCACGAGACGCAAATTAAGAGGTTCGGTGCCTCGTATGGCTTACGCGACGAAGGTTCTCTCGAATCTGCCTTGGCACGCCCGATTAACAAAGCTCGATATGGCGGCGAGGATATCATTGAACTGGTGGCGGCTTATCTATTTGGACTAGCGAAAAACCACGGATTCACAGATGGCAACAAGCGTATCGCAATAGTGGCCGCGGCCGTCTTTCTCATGGACAACGGGTTCAGAATTCAGACGACGGACGCCAACCTCTACACTTTCGTCGCGGCTGTGGCCGCTGGCGAAATCGATGAAGAGGGAGCAACGCGCTTCCTGCGGGACGTCTGTCTTTCAGATACGGATTAGAAACCAACCGACTTTCCATTCGCTTCGCATCGGTCTAACGAGGTCAGCCGGCAGTCGCCCCTCGGGTCGACTGCCGGCTATTGAAGTCAAGGCGCGCTACCCGACCCCTCGCTAAGGCTCAGGGCGCTTCTTGCAGCAATCGACCGTAACAGCCCGATTGCCTTGAACTCGGTTCAACCAAGCCTCACCCCGAGAACCGTCCGCTTCTGGGGAAGCCCTTCGGCACGGCGCGGCCGGCAGCGGCGCGATCGCCCAGCCATTCCGCCAATTCGTCCTTCGTCTTGGTGAAGGTGCGGCCGGCGCTGTCTTCCCAGGTCAGGCCATCGGCAATGACGAAGCACCGGATGTCGGAAACGCCGCCATCCTTGTAGCGCTGCAGGCGCACGCCCTTGCCGCGCGACATTTCCGGAACTTGCGCGAGCGGGAAGATGACCATCTTGCGGTTCTCGCCGACCACGGCGACGTGATCGCCGGAAACCGGCACCAGAAGCTTCGTCTCGTCGGGATAGGAGACGTTCATGATCTGCTTGCCCTTGCGGGTATTGGCAATGAGTTCCGCCTCCGCGACGACGAAGCCATTGCCGGCCGTCGAGGCTATCAGCTGCTTGCGCTGCGGATCGTGGACGAAGGCCGTCAGCACGTCCTGATCGTTTTCCATGTCGATCATGATGCGCAGCGGCTCGCCATGGCCGCGGCCGCCAGGCAGCTTGTCGCCGCCGAGCGTGTAGGCCTTGCCGCCGGTCGTGATGATCAGGATCTTGTCCGTCGTCTGCGCCGGGAACGCAACCTTGAGACCGTCCCCCTCCTTGAAGGTCAACGAGGACGTATCGGAGATATGGCCCTTCAGGGCGCGGATCCAGCCCTTTTCCGAGACGACGACGGTGATCGGCTCCTTCTCGATCATCGCCTGCTGGATGGCGGCATCGTCGGCTTCCGGCGCTTCGGCAAACTGCGTGCGGCGACGGCCGATGTCGGTGGCCTTGGCGAATTTCTTCTTCACCTCGCCGATTTCCCAGGAAACCGTCTGCCACTGCTTCTCTTCCGAGGCCAGCAACGCCTCGATATCGGCCTTCTCCTTGGTCAGGCCATCGAATTCCTTGCGGATTTCGAACTCTTCCAGCTTGCGCAAGGAGCGCAGCCGCATGTTGAGGATGGCTTCGACCTGATTGTCCGTAAGCCCGAACCGCTCCATCATCACGGGCTTCGGCTCATCCTCCTCGCGGATGATGGCGATAACCTCGTCGATGTTGAGATAGGCGATCAGGAAACCGCCAAGAATTTCCAGGCGTTTCTCGATGGCGGCGAGCCGGAAGCGGGAACGGCGCAGAAGCACTTCGCGGCGATGGTCCAGCCATTCCTTCAGTACTTCGTTCAGCGCCATGACCTTTGGAATGCGGCCCATGGACAGGACGTTCATGTTGAGCGGGAAACGGCTTTCCAGCTCCGTCAGCTTGAACATCGATTCCATCAGAATCGTCGGGTCGACGGTGCGGCTCTTCGGCACGAGAACGACGCGGATGTCCTCGGCGGATTCGTCGCGGATATCCTCGAGCAGCGGCAGCTTGCGCGCCAGCAGCAGCTCGGCGATCTTTTCGATCAGCCGGGACTTCTGCACCTGGAACGGGATCTCGGTGACGACGATCTGATAGCCGCCACGGCCCAGATCCTCGATCTCCCATTTGGAGCGGACGCGGAAACCGCCGCGACCGGTCTTGTAGCTTTCGGTGATGCTGCGGCGATCGTCGATAATGATGCCGCCGGTCGGAAAGTCGGGGCCGGGAATATAGAGTTCCACGAGTTTCTCGACGCTGGCATCGCGATCCTTGATCAGATGCAGCGCCGCGTCGCAAAGCTCGTGAACGTTGTGCGACGGAATGGAGGTCGCCATGCCGACGGCAATGCCGGAGGAGCCGTTGGCGAGCAGATTGGGAAAGGCGCCGGGCAGAACGACCGGCTCGGAATTCGACTCGTCGTAGGTGTCGCGGAAATCCACCGCGTCCTGGTCGATGCCTTCGAGCAGCAGTTCGGAAACCGCCGTCATCTTGGATTCGGTGTAGCGCATCGCGGCCGGGCTATCGCCGTCGATGTTGCCGAAATTGCCCTGGCCGTTGACCAGCGTGTAGCGCTGCGAGAAATCCTGCGCGAGACGCGCCAGCGCATCGTAGATCGACTGGTCGCCATGCGGGTGATAGTTACCCATCACCTCGCCGACGATCTTGGCGCATTTGCGGAAGGCGGCGTTGGGGCGAAGACCCATCTCGCTCATCGCATAGACGATGCGCCGATGCACCGGCTTCAACCCGTCGCGAACGTCGGGAAGCGCGCGTTGCGTGATCGTCGACAGAGCATAGGCCAGATAGCGCTCTTCGAGCGCTGCCTTCAGGTCGACCGGAAGGATATTGTCGTCGCCGTCGCCGGACGGCGGTGTAAGATTTTGTCCCATGGTCCCTGACTATCGGAGATGGCGATTCCCGGCAAGAAATCAGCGGAAAGCACCTGTGGATGAAGGCGTTTCGACCATCTTAGGCGTAATGCCGACGCATTTTTGCTGCACCAGCTTTCAACGCTCATTCTCATTGGATTTTCACGGAAAGATCAATATAAGTCGGCGCAGTACACGCCCAATCTGTACGCTCCCGCCAATACTACCGGCTCAACGAGGAAACGCCATTATGACTTTCTACCGGACCACGCGGCTGATGCTCTGCAGCGCCGCCATCCTGTCCTTCGCCAGCTCTGCCTTCGCGCTTGATGGCAACGACCTCCTGAAGAAGATCAACGACGTCTATGCTCAGCAAGGTGGTTCGATTGCCGCCGAAGGTATCGATATCGATGGCGACACGGTAACGTTGAAGGGCGCGAGCCTCAAGGCTGCCGGCATGGAAAGCAGCATTCCGCTGGGCGACATCACCATGGACGGCGTCGAGGAAAACGACGGCGGCTACACGATCGAAGAGATCGACTTTGCGGATGTCGACTTCAAGAAGGACGGCGCTACCGTTTCGGCGACCGACCTCAAGCTGAACGGCGTCGAGATCCCGGCCGACGCGACCAAGGGCGATCTTGGCTCGCTGCTCTATTACAAGAGCGCCCATGCCGGCGAAATCTCCGTCAGCAAGGACGGTGCCGAAGTGTTCTCGATCGAGAATGCCGACGCCACGATGAACAAGCGTGACGACAAGTCGGGTCTCGATTTCGACGCCAAGATTGATGGCGTCAAGGCCGATCTCAGCAAGGTCGACGACCCGAAGGCCAAGGAAGCGATCGAGGCGCTCAAGCTGCAGCAGATCGACGGCACCGTCGCCATGAAGGGCAGCTGGGAAATCGGTCCCGGCACGATCGACATCAGCGAATATTCCCTCGATTTCAAGGATATCGGCAAGCTGAACCTGGCCTTCAGCATTTCCGGCTATACCCCTGCCTTCGCAAAGTCGATGCAGGATGCGCTGAAGACGGTCCGCTCCAACCCGAACCAGCAGGAAGCACAGCAGTCGGCCGGCCTCGCCATGCTGGGCCTGCTGCAGCAGCTGACCTTCAACAGCGCCCAGATCCGCTTCGACGACGCATCGATCACCGCGCGCGCACTCGATTTCGCCGGCAAGCAGCAGGGCGTCACCGGCAAGCAGCTTGCCGACACGCTGAAGGCGATGACGCCGATCATGATGGCGCAGCTCAACGTTCCCGAATTGCAGAATGCGGTTTCGACGGCCGTCAGCACCTACCTCGACAATCCGAAGAGCCTGACGGTCACGGCCGCTCCCGGCAAGCCGGTGCCGGTGCCGATGATCATCGGTGCCGCCATGGGCGCTCCACAGTCGATCCCGCAGGTCATCGGCCTCAAGGTTTCCTCGAACGACTAAACGGCCATCTTCAAGCCGCTCCGAAACCCGGCGATCTCGGTCGCCGGGTTTTCTTTGCGAGCAACCGGAGCGGTTCCGCGTTTCACGGAACCGCTCTATCTCTTTGTTTTCACGCAATTCCGGACGGAAAACCGCTACGCGGTTTTCCTGGCATTGTTCTAAGCCTCTTGCCGCAACTGATATTTCTTCAGCTCGCTGATCGCATGAGCCATAAGTGCAAGCAGTTCCTCCGTCGTAGCGCCGTCACGCGCCTGAACGGACATGCCCTGCACGATCGCGCCCAGAAAACGCGCTAGCGAGCGCGCATCGGCATCCGGCCGCATATCGCCCTCGGCAATGCCCCGTTCGATCCGGGCGGCAAAAACCCCTAGCGTCTGCAGGCGCATGGATGCGACGTGATGCGCGATCGGCTCGTTTTCCTCGGCACAGTTCAGCACCGCCGTCGATATCATGCAGCCTTTCGGATGCTCCGGCGCGGTGAAGACCCTGGCGGAATTCCCTAGAAAGCGCTCGAAGGCCGTCACCGTATCCAGTTCGTCCTGAAACGGATTGCCGGGCTCCGGTCTCGGCATGCGCCGATACTGCTCTAGCGTCTCGCGATAGAGCTCCGCCTTCGAACCGAAGGCCGCATAGAGGCTTTGCGGGGTAATTCCCATCGCCGCCGTCAGATCGGCGATGGAGGAGCCGTCATAGCCATGCTTCCAGAAGGTGTCCCGCGCGGCGGCGAGAACTGTCTCGCGATCGAACGCCGGCGGGCGCCCACGCTTGCGCGGCGACGAATTTTCTGTCTTCTGCATATTTTTCACAATGGTCACTCTAGAATTATTTCCTGATCTGGTTTATTCAGGAACGGTCATTGTGATTATAGAAGGTTTTGCCCCATGAGTCTTCCCCTGGAAAATTCCGCGCGCCCCAGCGACGGTGCCCTTGCCGATGGCATCGATGCCGCGATTGACTCCGCCCTGGCGGATAAAAGACTGGTCGGGACGGTCGTCCTGATCGCAAGGGACGGAAAGCTGGCCTATCGCCGCGCCGCCGGTCTGGCAGACCGGGAAAACGACGTGGCGATGCGAGAGGACGCGATCTTCCGGCTTGCTTCCATCACCAAGCCGATCGTCACCATCGCCGCCATGCGGCTTGTCGAACAGGGCCGCATCGGGCTCGACGACCCCATTACCAACTGGCTTCCGGATTTCCGCCCGCGGCTGCCGGATGGAGGCGAGGCCATTATCCGCATCCACCACCTTCTCACGCACACGGCGGGGTTGGTTTATACCTTCGCCGAGGCGCCCGATGGCCCCTATCATCGCGCCGGCGTTTCCGACGGCCTCGATACGCCCGGCCGGTCGATTGCCGATAACCTTGAGCGTATCGCCGGCGCTCCCCTCGTCTTTGCGCCCGGCGAAGGCTGGCAATATTCGCTGGCGATGGACGTGATCGGCGCCATCATCGAGAAAGAGACTGGCGGCGATCTCGGCAGCGCCGTTGCGGATCTGGTGATGAAACCGCTCGGCCTTTCCGATACCGCCTTCGTCGTTCGCGACCGCAGCCGTCTGGCCGCCGCCTATGTGAACGGCGCAACAGAGCCGCAGCGCATGGGAGACGAGGCGCTTGTCCCGATCCTCGACGGCACGATCCGCTTCGCGCCCGACAGGATATTCGACCCAGCCTCCTATCACTCGGGCGGCGCGGGCATGGCGGGCCCGGCAAGCGACATCCTCGCCATTCTGGAAACGGTGCGCAAGGGCGGCGCGCCGCTGCTGTCTACCGATACCGTGAAGACGATGATGACCGATCAGGCTGGCGGCCACATGCAGGCGCAGCAGGCCGGCTTCGGTTTCGGCTATGGCTGGTCCGTCGTTCTCGATCCCGCGGCCGCGCAAGCCCCCTTCTCCAAAGGCACGATCAAATGGGGCGGCGTCTACGGCCACAGCTGGTTCGTCGACCCTGAGAAAGGACTGAGCGTCGTGGCGCTCACCAACACCGCACTCGAAGGCATGTGGGGCCAGTTCACCATCGACCTTCGCGACGCGATTTATGCGGCGATCTGACGAACATCGGACTGCAAACAAAAACCCGGCGATTTCAGTCGCCGGGTTTTGTATTTCTTCAGGCCTGCAAGAGCCTCAGTCCTTCTTGACCGGCGGCACCGGGCGGATCGCCAGTTCGCGCAGCTGCGTCGGCGTTGCGGCCGAAGGAGCGCCCATCAGCAGATCCTGTGCCTGCTGGTTCATCGGGAACAGCGAGATCTCGCGCAGGTTCTTGGCGCCGACGAGCAGCATGACGATACGGTCGATACCGAAGGCAGCGCCGCCGTGCGGCGGTGCACCGTACTGGAAGGCACGGTAGAGCCCGCCGAAGCGCTCTTCGACGTCGGTCTGGCTGAGGCCGACCTTTTCGAACGCGGCGACCATGGTCTCCGGCGACTGGTTACGGATCGAGCCCGAAGCGATTTCGAAGCCGTTGCAGACGGCGTCGTACTGGAACGCCTTGATCGTCAGCGGGTCCTGGTTCTGCAGCGCCTCAAGGCCGCCCTGCGGCATCGAGAACGGGTTATGGGCGAAATCGACCTTCTTTTCTTCCTCGCTCCATTCGAAGAACGGGAAATCGACGATCCAGCACAGCTCGAAGCGATCGCGATCGACCAAATTCAGCTCTTCGCCGGCCCTGGTGCGGGCTTCGCCGGCAAACTTGTAGAACTTGGCGGGATCGCCGGCGACGAAGAAGCAAGCGTCGCCGTCATCGAGGCCGAGCTGGGTGCGGATCGCATCCGTGCGCTCTTCGCCGATGTTCTTGGCAAGCGGGCCTGCGCCTTCGAGCTTTTCGCCTTCCTTGCGCCAGAAGATGTAGCCGAGGCCGGGCTGGCCCTGGCTCTGCGCCCATGCATTCATGCGATCGCAGAAGGCGCGCGAGCCGCCGGTCTTGGCCGGGATGGCCCAGACCTCGACCTTCGGGTTGGAGGCGATCATGTTGGCGAAGACCTTGAAGCCGGAGCCGGCAAAATGCTCGGTGACGGCTTCCATGACGATCGGGTTACGCAGGTCCGGCTTGTCGGAACCATACTTGCGGATGGCGACGTCATAGGGGATGCGCGGCCATTCCTTGGTGACAGGCTTGCCTTCGGCGAATTCCTCGAACACCTGGGTCATCAGCGGCCCCATCGTGTTCCAGACGTCTTCCTGCGTCACGAAGCTCATTTCGAGGTCGAGCTGGTAAAACTCGCCCGGCAGGCGGTCGGCACGCGGGTCTTCATCACGGAAGCAGGGCGCGATCTGGAAATAGCGGTCGAAGCCGGCGACCATCAAGAGCTGCTTGTACTGCTGCGGCGCCTGCGGCAACGCGTAGAAGGTGCCGGGATGAATGCGGCTCGGCACGAGGAAGTCGCGCGCGCCTTCCGGCGACGAGGCCGTCAGGATCGGGGTCGTGTATTCGGTAAAGCCGACGTCGCCCATGTGGCGGCGCATCGAGGAAATGACCTGCGTGCGCTTGACGATGTTTCTGTGCAGCGTTTCGCGGCGCAGATCGAGGAAGCGATACTTCAGGCGAACGTCTTCCGGATAATCCGGCTCGCCGAAGACAGGCAGCGGCAGCTCCTTGGCGGCGGAGAGCACTTCGATCTCCTGCGCGTATAGCTCGATCTCGCCGGTCGGCATGTTCTTGTTGACGGTATCGTCCGTACGGGCCTTCACCAGACCGTCGATACGGATGACCCATTCGCCGCGAACGGTTTCGGCAAGCTTGAAGGCCGGAGAATCGGGGTCGGCGACGACCTGGGTGATGCCGTAGTGATCGCGCAGGTCGATGAACAGCACGCCGCCATGATCTCGGACGCGATGAACCCAGCCGGAGATGCGGACGGTCGAACCGACGTCGGACTTGCGCAGGGCGGCGCATGTGTGGCTGCGATAGCGATGCATAGTATATATCCTGGACTTGGCGGGCGGCGGCGAAAGGACATGCAAGCCCCTCGCCTGCCGACGAGAAAATCGGGCGGAAAAGCGCACGGTGCGCCCGATTTGTCAAGGCTCGAACGCTGGAAGTCGACCTAAAGCTGTCTCCTCCCCCATCCATATCGACATCCGCAAGTAGCCGCTGCGGCAGTTTGGCTACCTCAATGCTATTGCTGAACACCATGGTCAACTTTAAACAGTCATCGATAAATCCTCGCTCCCGGAGCCTGACATGCCGATCCTTACCCGCCGCAATCTTCTGAAAGCCTCAGCCGTTGCCGGCGCCTATGGCGCGGGCCTCGGAATCGCGGGAAGGTTCACGGGCAAGGCGGCGGCGGCCGAGCCGCGGGTACTGAAAACGGCCAGGATCGAAGCCAGTCTCACGGATGGCGGCAAGACCAGGGACGTGCTGACCTATGGGGAAGCCGGCATGCCGCCGGTGGTGCGCATGAAAAAGGGCGAAGCCTTCGCAGCCCGGCTCGTCAACGGCATAGACGATCCGACGACGATCCACTGGCACGGCATCCGCCTTCCGAACGATATGGACGGCGTGCCTTTCCTGACCCAGCCCTATGTCTATACCGGCGACCATTTCGACTATGCCTTCACGCCGCCCGATGCCGGCACGTTCTGGTATCATCCGCATTGCAATACGCTGGAGCAGATGGGCCACGGCATGACCGGCGTCATCGTGGTCGAAAACCCCAAGGATCCGGCATTCGATTCGGAAGTGGTCCTCAATCTGCGCGACTGGCGGCTCGGCGGCGACGGACAGTTCATCGCCCAGTTTCGCCCGCGCGATGCCGCCAAGTCCGGCACATACGGCACGGTGCGAACCGCCAACTGGCAGCAGCAGCCGCAATATGACGCCCCTTCCGGCGGCCTCGTGCGCCTGCGCATCGCGATTACCGACGTCACCCGCATCTATTCCTTCCGGATGGACGGAGCCGAGGCGACGGTGATTGCCATCGACGGCAATCCCGTGCCGCAGCGCTTTCCGCTCGATCTCCTGCAGCTGGGGCCGGGGCAGCGGCTGGAGCTGGCCGTGCGCATGCCCGACAGCGAGGGCGCGGTCGTCAAGCTCGAGGATATCAAGGGCACCGATCCGAAGGTGCTGGCGACCCTTCGTTCGGTCGGCAGTTCGCTGAAGCGCGATGTCCGCGATCTGGCGCCGCTGGAAGACAATCCCGTCCGGAAGGCGGACCTGGGCTCGGCAACGCATATCCCGCTGATTCTGAGCGCCACGGCGGAAAATACGGCCGATAACAGCATCTGCGGCTCGCTCGGCTACAGCTTCTGGGCGATCAACAAGGTTCCGTGGCCGGGCGATACGCCCGATCCGACTGCGCCGCTTGCCGAACTGAAGCTCGGCAAGAGCTATGTCATCGATATGGAAAACGTCACCCCGCACAGCCATCCGATTCATCTGCACGGCATGAGCTTCACGGTCCTCTCCTCCTCGACGCGGCAGGTGCAGCCATTCGTGTCCGACACCTATCTGATCCAGCCGGACGAAAAGGTGCAGCTTGGCTTCGTTGCCGACAATGCCGGCGACTGGCTGCTGCATTGCCATATCATCGAGCATCAGAAGACCGGCATGACCAGCTACGTGCGCGTGACATAGCCGGCCGCAGGCCGTTTCGACCCCGGTTGGCGTCGCCGAAGTATCCCGGTTCCTGCCGATTTCAGCCAAAAACGAAGCATGACAAAGGCTTTGTCCGCGAAAGTATTGACATATCCGGCTGAAAGGAGAAGGAAGTTAAAAAACTATTTTACCGATGAATGTGTTGAGATGATCGAAACTACCGCCCAATTGGAGGCGGCCTGCCGTGAGCTGGCCAAGTCGGAATTCATTACCATCGATACGGAATTCCTGCGAGAAACGACCTTCTGGCCGGAACTGTGTTTGATACAGATGGCAAGCCCCACGACCGAAGTGCTGGTGGATCCGCTGGCAAAAGGGCTGGATCTGGCTCCCTTCTTCGAGCTGATGGCCAATCCGTCGGTGCTGAAGGTGTTTCATGCCGCACGCCAGGATATCGAAATCATCTTCCATCGCGGCAACCTCATTCCGCATCCGATCTTCGATACGCAGGTCGCGGCGATGGTCTGCGGCTTCGGCGATTCGGTTTCGTACGACCAGCTCGTCAGCCGCATCAAGAGCGTTCATATCGACAAGTCCTCCCGTTTCACCGACTGGAGCCGGCGTCCGCTCTCGGAAAAGCAGCTGGACTATGCGCTTGCCGACGTGACCCATCTGCGCGACGTCTATCTTTCGCTCAGCGAGCAGCTGGAGCGTGAAGGACGCGCCTCCTGGCTGCGGGAAGAGATGGCGATTCTCGAAGCGCGCGAAACCTACGATCTTCACCCCGACGATGCCTGGCAGCGGCTGAAGATGCGGCTGCGCAAGCCGCAGGAGCTGGCGGTGCTGAAATACGTGGCCGCGTGGCGCGAACGCGAGGCGCGTGCGCGCAACGTTCCGCGTTCGCGCGTGCTCAAGGACGATGCGATCTATGAAATCGCCCAGCAGCAGCCGAAGGACAGCGAAGCGCTCGCCCGCCTGCGGACCATCCCGAAGGGCTGGGAGCGCTCCGCCGCCGGTACGGCGGTGATCGAGGCGATCAATGCGGCTCTGGCATTGCCGAAGTCGGACATGCCGCATCCGCCACGCCACCAGCAGGCTCCAGAGGGCACGGCTGCGGCCTCCGAACTGCTGAAAGTTCTGCTGAAGCTCATCGCCGAAAAACATGGCGTCGCGCCGAAAGTGATCGCCAACAGCGACGATCTGGACAAGATCGCCGCAGAGGGCGAGAAGGCCGATGTGGCGGCATTGACCGGCTGGCGGCGCGACCTCTTCGGCGAAACGGCCCTGCAGCTGATCCAGGGCCAGGTCGCCCTGCGCTTCGCCGGCAAGCGGATCGAGACGGTCACTCTCTAGCCGCGACATTCTCCTTTCCCGGCGCTTCACGATTGCGTATGATTCGCCGGATCGGGAGGCCGGCTGCCATCACGATTGCGCCGCAAATCTCGTGGAATGAACGTCTTGTGTAGTCGTTATATTCGATGACGTTCCGGCTTCCGGCGCAATCCCGCGTCGGCGACAGGCGTCGGCTCTCGGCGGAAAAGTGAATGGGCATCTTCCATTCGATACGCAACTGGACCTTGACGTCGCTGCTTCTCGCTTCGACCGGCGTCGTCTACGGCAAGATGTTCTTCCCGCAATCGCCGATGTATATCGGCGCAATCTTCGCCCTGTTCTGCGGCTTGCCGTTGCTGGCTTTCGAGCGCCGCATGTTCCTGCCGCGGCTGAACGTCTGGATGCATCGCCTGCCGACGCCGGCCTTCATCCTCTCGGCCCTCGTCGTCGACTTTCTCCTGATGAGCGTCGGCTATGCCATAGCCGGCAGCATCCTGAAGCTGCTGGGGCTTGTGCAGGCTTCCTGGGAAGACCTGACGCTGTTGAAGGTCGATGTCTATATCTATGCCGTGGTGGTGACGGCCATCATCATTTTCATCAGCCGCGTGCGGGAACTGCTCGGCCGCGATGTGTTCCTCAGCCTTCTGACCGGCAGATATCGCAACCCGGTCCAGGAAGAACGCGTGTTTCTGTTCGTGGACCTCGTCGGTTCCACTGCCTTTGCCGAGGAGCACGGCGACCTCAAGACACAGGAATTTCTCGGTGCGGTGTTCGGCGCCATGGCAGAGCCGGTGCGACGGCACAGGGGCGCGATCGACGACTATATCGGCGATGCCGCCATCATCACCTGGCCGCTTCGCCGCGGCATCACGAATGCCAATTGCGTGCGCTGCGTCTTCACCATCCTGGATGACATCGAGGCAAATGCCGAGACCTGGTTGAAATCCTATGGCAGGGTGCCACGGCTGCGGGCCGCTCTGCATGGCGGTCGCATCGTCACGGCCGAAATCGGCGTCGACCATCACAAGATCGCCTATTTCGGCGACACGGTGAACACGACTGCAAGGCTTGAATCGCTCTGCAAGACGCTGGAGCGTCAAGTGCTGATTTCGAGCGACCTAGCCAGGCGGATCGAGCTTCCCGAAGCGATCATCAAGGAGGAGCTCGGCGACCATGCCGTTCGCGGTCGCGACCAGCCCCTCGGCGTCATCGCCCTCCACACGCAGGATCGGCAGGCGCTAAAGCCGGCCCGGAGCAGATTGTAAGCAATCATAGAGTTTCGGCTGCATTGCGATATCGACACGCGCCGAAGCTTCGCATCTATGGGATGCTCACAACGCGAAGTCAGAAAACAGCCCTTATTCGAAGCGGAAAGCCAGCCGGCGGTTCGTGAGCTTGCCGAGCTGTTGCAGGCGTCCGTCCAGCCTCTCGCCCGCGAAATCGCGATACTCGGCGGGAACGACGAATTCGAGGTCCAAATCCGGGCTCGTCGAGCGACGGAACGACAGATTGCGGACGATACCGGGCATCGACGCCGAAAACAGATAGACGACGCGCAGCAGGCCGCCGAGAAGCTTGGCGCGCTCGACGAATTGCGGGGTGGCGATCGTCGATAGCGGCCCCGTCGCCCCGTCGTCGCTCAAGCCCTCGAAGCGGAAATAATTCGCAAGCGCAATGAAGGCGCGGCCGGCATGGCTGATACCGACAAAAGACGTGTGGGCAATGATGTTCAGCGCCTGCAGGCCGCGATAATCCGGATGCGCGCGCCAGCTGATGTCGGCAAGCAGGCAGGCAGCCTGACGATAGCGGCTCTCCTCCTCCGTCTCGTTGATACCGAAGAACGGCATCATGCGGCCTGTCCATTCGGCAAGCTCACGGGCATGCTCCGGAGAACGGGCGCGCAGGATGGCAAGCTCGCCGGCTGCGACCAGCAGCGGATCGCTGTTGCGCTCGGCTTCCGTCAGCAACGAATAGAGATAGCCCTCGCGCACGCCTTGCGCGGAAAAGGAGATGATCGACGGCTTCATGGCCGACAGCACCTCGCGCATGGCAACCGCGCCGAACGGCAGCAGCAAACGGCGATGCTTGGAAACCGCCTGCAACGCGGGATCCTTCGAATCCTTCGATTCGACGATCTGATCCAGGAAGCGCAGCATCTCGTCGAGAGGCACTTCATAGCCCTGCATCATGTGCAGCGGATATTTGCGGGTTTCCATATGCAGTTTGGCGATGTTTCGCCATGTGCCGCCGACCGCGTAGAAGGTCCGGCCTTCGCCCTTGCTCAGGAGCTTGGCCGTCTTGACGTGCTTGCGCGCGAAGCCGCGCGCCTTCTCGATGGAGCCGCCGGAATATTCGGACAGACGCAGGCCGCCGAGCGGCAATGTGATACCCTTGCCGAACTCGCGATCCCTGATGTCGATCAGCTCCAGCGAGCCGCCGCCGAGATCGCCGGCGATGCCATCCGGATGGAAAAAGCCGCTGATGATGCCGAGCGCGGAAAAGCGCGCCTCCTCTTCGCCCGAAAGCACGCGCACCTTGCGCTGAAGGATGGCCTCGGCCTGGTGAATGAACTGCGGCCCGTTGCTGGCTTCGCGCGCTGCGGCCGTCGCCAGAACGTAGATCGTTGATGCGCGCGCCTGATCGGAAAGCGCCTTGAAGCGATGCAGCGCAGCAAGAGCCCGCGCCACGCTTTCCTCATCCATCTTTCCCGTCAGCGCTATGCCCTTGCCGAGGCCGCACAGCACCTTCTCGTTGAAAAGGATGGTCGGCGACCGCGAATGGCCCTCATAGACGACAAGGCGGACCGAATTCGACCCGATATCGACGACGGAGACAGGGGCAATACCCGGAAGGCGTCCCTGGGCTTCAGATTCAACCATGCAGGTCCAATTTATTTGTTGCGGCCCGACAGCAGCCCAGCGATCAGTTTCGGCGCGCTGGATTTCAAGGCTTCACCCCGGCCAGACAGGCTGGGGTTGGTCATGAAATACTGCTGAGCATTGAACGGCTCCTCTCCCTTGCGCACTTCCATGCGCCTTGAAGTCCCGTCCGGCAATATCTCGTAGCTCTGTTGATTGTCAATGATATTGCCCAGCATGATCTGTGAGAGCACCTGCTCATGCACGGTCTTGTTGGTCAACGGCACAAGGGTTTCGACGCGCCGGTCGAGGTTTCTCGGCATCATGTCGGCCGAGCCGATATAGACCAGCGCCTTGTCCGACGGCAGGCCGTGGCCGTCGCCGAAGCAGAAGATGCGGCTGTGTTCGAGGAAGCGACCAACGATCGACTTCACGCGGATTTTCTCCGACAGGCCGGGGATCTGCGGGCGCAGGCAGCAGATGCCGCGCACGACCAGATCGATCTCGACGCCGGCATTGCTGGCGCGATAGAGCGCATCGATGATTTCCGGGTCGACCAGCGAGTTCATCTTCATCCAGATCGCGCCCGGGCGGCCGTTGCGGGCGTGCTCGATCTCGCCCTCGATATGCTGGAGGATGCGCGGGCGCAGCGTATGCGGCGAAACCGCGATCTTCATGCCGTCTTCAGGCTCGCCGTAACCGGTGATGAAGTTGAAGATGTTCGCCATGTCATGAGCGATCTTCGGATCACAAGTGAAATAGGAGAGGTCCGTATAGATCTTGGCGGTGACGGGATGGTAGTTGCCGGTGCCGAGATGGCAATAGGTGCGCAGCTTGCCATCTTCGCGGCGCACGACCATCGACATCTTCGCATGGGTCTTGAGCTCGATGAAGCCGAAGACGACCTGCACGCCGGCGCGTTCGAGGTCTCGCGCCCAGCGGATGTTCGCCTCTTCGTCGAAGCGGGCCTTGAGTTCCACCAGCGCCGTGACGGACTTGCCCATGTCGGCGGCGTCGATCAGCGCACGAACGATCGGGCTGTCGTTCGAAGTCCGGTAAAGCGTCTGCTTTATCGCCAGAACGTCAGGATCCCTAGCAGCCTGGAGAAGAAACTGGACCACCACGTCGAAGGATTCGTAGGGGTGGTGGACGACCATGTCCTTTTCGCGGATGGCGGCGAAGCAATCGCCGGCATGCTCGCGGACACGCTCAGGAAATCGGGCATTGTAGGGTTCGAAACGAAGGTCGTCGCGCGGCGCCTTGCAGATTTCGGACAGCGTGTTGAGCGCCAGCAGGCCGGGCAGAACCGCGATGCGGTTTTCCGGCACGTTCAGCGACTCCACCACGAACTGGCGAAGCTCCAGCGGCATCTCGGAGTCGGTCTCGATGCGGATCACGGAGCCGCGGCGCCGGCGCTTCAGCGCGGTTTCGAAGAAGCGCACCAGATCCTCGGCCTCTTCCTCGACTTCGATATCGCTGTCGCGGATGAGGCGGAACGTACCGGAACCCTGCACCTCATATCCGGGATAAAGCCGTTGAATGAAGATGTTCACGACATCTTCGAGCGTGATGTAGCGGATGACGTTGCTGGCATCCGGCAGGCGGACGAAACGGTCCAGTGCCGGCGGCAGGCGCAGCAGCGCCGTCATCGGTTCGCGGCCGTTCATGCTCTTCAGTTGCAGCGCGATCGAGAAACCGAGGTTCGGAATGAACGGGAAAGGATGGGCCGGGTCGATGGAGAGCGGCGTCAGCACCGGGAAGATCGCCTGCTCGAACTCCGTATGGAGCCATTGGCGGTCGACCTCGGAAAGGGCGGCCGGGCGGACGATGAGAATGTCTTCCTTGGCAAGATACTGCTGCAGGACGGCGAGCGAGGCCTGCTGCTCCATCTGCAGATTGTCGATTTCGCGCAGGATATCGTCGAGCTGCTCGGCAGGCGTCTTGCCGTCGGGGGTGCGCACCAGGATCTTCTGGCGGACCTGGCCTTCGAGGCCGGCGACGCGCACCATGAAGAATTCATCGAGGTTGGCGGCGGAAATGGAAAGGAAACGCACCCGCTCCAGCAGAGGATGCGCGGTGTTCAGCGTCTCTTCGAGGACGCGGCGATTGAACTGCAGCCAGGAAAATTCACGGTTGACGAAGCGCTCGGGGCTGGTCAGCAGTTCACTGACGGGAGGCGCTGCCTCCGGAGCCTGCTGGCCAGCGTCCTGATGTTCCGTGAGTGCCGAGTCCATGTTCCACCTACCCTCTTTCCGATCCTGTGCCACGTATATCAGTTTGACGACGGAACTGTGACAGTCGATGCCGGCTCACTCCGGCTGAGCGGAATTGCCCAGCTCGTTCAAGACTTCGGCGGCCAGCAGGCGCGTGATCCTTGTGCCTCGCGCGAGCGCCAGCCGATCCAGCCTGTCGACGATCAGCTGCGCCGCGTTCAGGGAACGCTCCATGCGATTGACGATATAAAGGACGAGTTTGTCATCGATATAAAGCTGCCGGTCGGCGAAGAGCTTGACGATCACCTGCGACAGCAATTCCTCGTCCGGCTCGCCGATCTCGACCACTGTCGCCGCCTTCAGGCGGGAGCGTAGGTCGGGCAGCGTGACCGGCCAGGACATCGGCCAGAGCCGGCTCGTCATCAACAGGCTGGTGCCGTTTTCCCGGACGCTGTTGATGACATGGAAGAGTTCGGTATCGTCAAACCCGACGCGATCCACGTCTTCGAAGACGACGGGACCGTGCGACGCCGCGAACGCGGCATCGGAGCCGGCCACGGGATGGATGTGGGCGGCGGCGCACCGCTCGCTCCAGATGCTGGCGAGGTGCGATTTGCCCGAGCCGACGGGGCCTGCCAGGACGACCACCGGGGACGGCCAGTGCGGCCAGGAATCGACGATCCTCACCGCCGCGCTCAACGGATCGGCGACAAGCAGATCGTCACGCCCGTTTGCGGCATCGTGCGTAAAGGCCAAGGGCAGCTGTTCGGCGGCCTTGCGCCTCAGATCAGCGTTCTTTGCGTCGGTCATGTCTGACTATTCTCGGTCTTGCCGGCCTTGGCCCTGCGCGCCCTGCCTGCTTCCGAGCGTCCATGATAAAGTTCGCTCTGAAGGTATCGCGAAAGGGCAAAACGGACAAGGACGCCGCAGGCAGCAGCGGCCGGCACCGCGATCAGCAGCCCGACGAAGCCAAAGAGCGCACCGAACGCAAAGAGCGCGAACATCAGCCAGACCGGGTGCAGGCCGACGCTTTCGCCGACGAGCTTCGGCTGCAGCACGTTGCCTTCCAGAAACTGGCCGGTGAAGAAGACGACGAGCGTCAGGCCGACCCAGAGGTAATCCGGCCAGAACTGAACGAGCGCGACGCCGACGGCCAGGACGAGGCCGACCATCGAACCGACATAGGGAATGAAGCTGATCATGCCGGCAAAAAGGCCGATCAACAGGCCGAAATTCAGGCCGACAAGCGAGAGACCGACGCCGTAGTAGACGCCGAGGATAATGCAGAGCGACCCCTGCCCCCGGATGAAGCCGGCGATCGCCTGATCGATCTCGCGAGCGATCTGGCGAACGGTGGCGACGTGATCGCGCGGAATCCAGTCGTCCACCTTGGCGACCATGCGGTCCCAGTCGAGCAGCATATAGAAGGCGACGACGGGTGTGACGACCATCAGGGAGAGGATATTGACGAGCGCCTTGCCGGAGCTCCAGAGTTGCGCGAACAGACCGCCGACGAAGCTCAACCCTTCGGACATGATGCTGGAGAAATTGTCCTTGATCGCGCCGAGCTGATTGCGGATCCAGTCCGGCAGCACCATCGTCTGCGCCTTGGCGATCAGCTGCTGTATCTGCTGCACGTAGGTTGGAATGTGCTGGATGAAATCGTTGAACTGGTTGACGATGATCGGAATGAAGATCGTCAGCGCCAGCGCGAAGATCAGTATGAAGGAAACGAGGATCACCACCGTCGCCATCAGGCGGCTGAGGCCGATCCGCTCCAGCCGGTCGGCGACCGGATCGAGGAAATAGGCGACCGCCATGCCGGCGATGAACGGTAGAAGGATCGTACTGAAGATATAGAGAAAGGCGACGAACACGACGAGCACGATCACCCAGAACGTGACTTGACGCTTGAGGCTCGCCCCGCTGACCTTCTGCTCCATCACCTTCCCCGTCGTTTCCAGCCCGTTTGCCGCATGCTTAGGACATAGGATGATGCTGCAATTATGGTCAAGCCCGAGGCCGGAAATCCGTGCCTGGCAATGGGAAGCGGGGAAATCGAGGGGTTTGCGGCGCTTGCGCCTTGCATAAAGGCCCCTATCATGCAATGGCGACCCGATCAAAGCCCTGTCGCGACGGACAGGTGGCCATCGGAGGCGGAAGCATGAGCCAGTCTGGAAAAAACGGTCTGACCTATAGCGACGCGGGCGTCGACATCGACGCCGGCAACCTGCTGGTCGAAAAGATCAAGCCTGCGGTCCGTTCGACGCGCCGGCCCGGCGCGGATGGCGAGATCGGCGGCTTCGGCGGCCTCTTCGACCTCAAGGCGGCGGGCTTCACCGATCCGGTGCTGGTGGCGGCCAATGACGGCGTGGGCACCAAGCTCAAGATCGCCATCGACGCGAACTATCACGACACCGTCGGCATCGACCTTGTCGCCATGTGCGTGAACGATCTGGTCGTCCAGGGCGCCGAGCCGCTGTTCTTTCTCGATTACTTCGCCACCGGCAAGCTCGACCCCGACCAGGGCGCGGCAATCGTCGGCGGCATTGCGGCCGGCTGCCGCGAGGCAGGCTGCGCGCTGATCGGCGGCGAAACGGCCGAAATGCCGGGCATGTATTCCGACGGCGACTACGATCTGGCAGGCTTTGCCGTCGGCGCGGCCGAGCGGGGCCAGCTGCTGCCCTCGGGCGATATTGCCGAAGGCGACATCATTCTCGGCCTTGCCTCATCGGGCGTGCACTCCAACGGCTTCTCGCTGGTGCGCAAGATCGTCGAGCTTTCCGGCCTCGGCTGGGATGCAGCCGCTCCCTTCGCCGAAGGCAAGGCGCTCGGCGAAGCCCTGCTGACGCCGACACGCATCTATGTAAAGCCGCTGCTCAAGGCCATCCGCGAGACGCACGCCCTCAAGGCGCTCGCCCACATCACCGGCGGCGGCTTCCCGGAGAATATTCCGCGCGTGCTGCCGAAGCATCTCGCCGCCGAAATCGATCTGGCCGCCGTCAAGGTGCCGCCGGTCTTCTCGTGGCTTGCCAAGACGGGCGGCGTCGAGGCCAAGGAGATGCTGCGCACCTTCAATTGCGGCATCGGCATGATCGTCGTCGTCGCTCAGGAAAACGTCGGGGCCGTGAAGGCCGCTCTTGAGGCCGAAGGCGAAGCGGTCGTTACGCTCGGCCGCATGATCGCGCGCGAAGAAGACGCCCACGGCACTGTCTACAAGGGCACGCTGGCTCTATGACCACGCCGCGCAAACGCGTCGTCGTCTTCATTTCCGGCGGCGGCTCCAACATGCTGGCTCTTCTGAAAGCCACGAAAGCAGCCGACTACCCGGCCGAGATCGTCGGCGTCATCTCCGACAAGGCGGATGCCGGCGGTCTGGCAAAGGCTGCCGCCGAGGGCATCGCCACCTTCGCTTTCGTGCGAAAGGAATTTGCCAGCAAGGAAGCCCATGAAGAGGCGATCCTTTTGCAGCTGGAAGCCCTCTCGCCCGACATCATCTGCCTTGCCGGCTATATGCGGCTGCTTTCCGGCCACTTCATCCAGGCTTACGAAGGCCGGATCATCAACATCCATCCGTCGCTGCTGCCGCTATTCCCCGGCCTGCACACGCATCAGCGCGCCATCGACGCCGGAATGCGCATCGCCGGCTGCACCGTGCATTTCGTCACCGAAGGCATGGATGAAGGCCCGGTCGTCGGCCAGGCGGTCGTGCCCGTGCTGACGGACGACACCGCCGATAGTCTTGCCGCCCGTGTCCTCACGGTCGAGCACCAGATCTACCCGCAATCGCTGCGGCTGGTGGCGGAGGAAAAGGTTCGGATGGAAGGCGGCAAGGCCGTGAGCCTTGCCAGCACGCCTGCGGTTCACGGACGGCAAATCGTGTCACTGCTTGGTGACGCACAATGATTAGGGACTTCCGGCGTTAAACAGCCCCCTCATCCGCCCTTCGGGCACCTTCTCCCCGAGGGGAGAAGGAGGGAGTGCTCAGGTGCCTTTCATTTTGGTAACGACGCAATAGATCCTGCCTCGGCGGCTGCATTTTAAGCGCCTGAACTTTTCTTGTGAGGCGTTTTGTAGGGATAGGCACGACTGAAAACCCCTTCTCCCCTCGGGGAGAAGGTGCCCGAAGGGCGGATGAGGGGGCCAGAGGCACCTCCATCCGCCTTTCAATTTTTACTCAGGCTGCCATCGCCATCAGCGGATGCAGGGTGCCATCGCTATAAACGATGCGGCCGCCGCGGAAGGTCGCGCGGATGCGGTGAACCGAGCCCGGTTCGACAGCCACCAGATCGGCGAGCTGGCCGACAGCGATCTCGCCGCGATCCGTCAGGCCCGCCGAACGGGCGGCATTAGAGGTTGCCGTGGCAACGGCCGCCGGCAGGCCGCCTGTCGCCGCTTCGGCAATCTTGAAGATCGCCGGCACGAAGGCGGCCGGATGATAATCGGCCGCGATGATGCCGAGCAGGCCGGCGCGAGCCGCATCGAGAGCGCTGAGATTGCCGGACATCGATTGGCCGCGCAGCGCATTCGGCGCCCCCATCAGCGTCCAAAGGCCACGGCGGCAGGCTTCTTCGGCTGCCGGGCCGGTCACGGGAAACTCGCTGATCGTCACGCCGAGGTCATGCATCGCCGCCACCTTCTCGGCGCTGTCGTCATCATGCGATGCCAGCGATAGATTATGCTTGAGCGAAAGCCCGACCACGTCATGCAGCTTGCGCTCGATTTCCGGATCCTGGCGCTGTGCAATACGCTTCGCGACGACTTCCTCGGCCGCCTCGCGCGACATGGAGCGGCGCTCGGACATGCTGCGGATATAGCTCTCGATATCGTTGTACTGCCCCTGCCCCGGCGTATGGTCGGTCAGCGAGACCATGTCGACGGCGCCCTCGTCCAGCAGCCGTTCCAGGGTCGGCGCCGCGCCGAGATTGGTGATTTCATAGCGGGCATGGACGCGATGATCGATCAGAAGCTCGTCGCGCAGATTGCCGATGCCGCGGATCACTGCCGAGGTGGTTTCGAGCGAGCGGACATGACCGTAGACGCTTTCGGTCGCAAACGAGAGGGCGGCAAAGGCCGTGGTGACGCCGGCGGCCGCCAGCTTCTTGTCCAGCTCGTGAATGCCGAAATCGATCGGCATCATCGCATTCGGCCGCGGTGCGATCTCGCGCTCCACCATGTCGCAATGCAGGTCGACGAAACCCGGCATCAGCAAGCGTCCGCCGCCATCGAAAGTCGGCCGTTCCACCGGCTCGGAACGGATTTCGGCAATCACGCCGTCCTCGATGCGCACCGCACCTCTTTCGACGACTTCATTGGGAAGAACGAGCGTGAAATTGCTGAGCCACATCGGCTTTCTCCTGAAACAGGGTCTATGATGAAGGAGGCTCGGAAACATTCGAATGTTTCCGGCCAGCACGCCCCGGTAAGCTTAATTCGTGACACTGTGATGAATGGCGGGATCGGAATTTCAACAAAGCGCCGGATCGTCCGACAGCCTATTTCAGGCCGGCAACATTCAACACCGCCCATTGCAGCAGCATGATCGTCTTGGCGTCGTAGATATCGCCCCTTTCGATCATTGCCAGCGCATCGGACAGCCGAATCTCCAGCACTTCGATATCCTCATGCTCTTCCGCAAGCCCGCCGCCGTCAGCGACGCGATCGGTCGTGTCTATCACGGCGGCGAAGAAATGAATGACCTCGGTGACGGAGCCCGGCGAGGTCAGCGCCTTGAACAGGAAGCGCACGTCACGCACGCGAAAGCCCGTCTCTTCCATGGCTTCGCGGCGGATCGCCGCTTCCGGCTCATCGTCATCGAGGAGACCGGCGGGCACTTCGATCATCCAGGCCGGCTCGCCGGCAAGCTGCGCCGGCAGGCGAAACTGGCGAACGAGCACCACCGTTTCGCGCTTGGGATCATAGAGCAGAATGCATGCGGCCGGCGTGCGATGGTATATCTCGCGCTTCAGGCGATGCGTTTCGCCGCGCGAGTCCGTGTAGTCGACCTCGAAGCTGCTCAGCCGCGTCCATTGATCCGCCAGCGTCTTTTCACCGACGATTTCGGCTTTCGCCTTTCCGAATCCTGTCATGCCATATCCTTGCAAAGCCATACCTTGTTATCGTGAACAGCCGCGCCGCCATAGGGCGCGACCGGATCGGCGCCGGTGAGAACGTTGATGCCCTCGCCGTCAACATGGGCCTTGTTCGGCCAGAGACCTTCGGCAATCAGCACGCCGGGCTTTACTTCCGTCGTCACGCGCGCATGGATGCGGATATCGCCGCGCCCATTGCCGATGCGAACCAGTTCGCCATGGGCAATATCAAACGCCTCCGCATCGGCCGGATTGATCATCACCTCGGGACGCCCCTCTTTCTGACGCGAGGTCTTCGTCTCCGAAAAGCTCGAATTCAGGAAATTGCGCGACGGCGACGTCGCCAGCCGGAACGGATGCTCGGGATCGGCCACTTCGATGACATCGACCTGATCCGGAAATTCCGGCAGCTCGACATGCGGCCCGAGCAACCCGACCGATGCGGGCGGGCGGTTCGGCGCCGGCTGGTTGGCCCAATCCGGGCGAAAACGGAACTTGCCGTCGGGATGGCCGAAACCGTTGAGAAAATGAGCATCCTCGAAGTCCGGCTGGCGGTCGAACCATTTGTGCTCGAGGAAATGATCGTAATCCGGCAGGCCGCTTCTCGACAGAACCCTGTCGATCATCTCGCGGGCCGAAAAGCCGAAACCGGGCCGATCCGCAACGCCGAGGCGCTCGGCCAGTTCCTCGATCACGAAGAGATTGCTGCGCACGGTCGGCGGCGGCTCCACCAGCTTCGGGCCGAGAAGAATGTGGTTCTGGCCCCCCGCCCGGTAGATGTCGTCATGCTCGACGAACATGGTGGCGGGAATGACGATATCCGCCATCTCGGCCGTATCGGTCATGAACTGCTCGTGCACGGCGACGAAGAGATCGGAACGGGCAAAGCCGCGCTTCACCAGCCGCTGCTCGGGCGCGATGTTCATCGGATTGGTGTTCTGGATCAGCATCGCCGTGACGGGACCGCGATGGCGTAGCGCCACGGCATCGCCGGTCAAGGCGCGGCCGATCTGCGACTGGTCGATCATGCGGACGTCGAGATCCTTCATGGCGCGTCCGGTCAGTTCGCTCGCATCCATGCGGAAGATATCGCTGTTCGAATGAAAGGCGCCGCCGCCCTCGTATTGCCAGGAGCCGAGAACGGTGGCGATCGACGCCGCCGCATGCATGGCGATCGCGCCGTTGCGCTGGCGGGTGAAGCCATAGCCGAGGCGGAAGTAGGTCTTCTTCGTCGTTCCCACCAACTTGCCGAATGCTTCGATCTCGTCAACCGAAAGTCCGGTAATGCCTGCAGCCCATGCCGGGGTCTTCGATTTCAGATGCTCTTCGAGCCCAGCCGGATCGTCGGCATACTTGGCCATATAGGCGCGGTCGGCATAACCGTCGCGGAAGGCGATGTGCATGACGGCGCAGGCAAGGGCCGCATCCGTGCCCGGCTTGACGATCAGGGCCATATCGGCCTGCTTCATCGTCGGATTGTCATAGATATCGACGACGACGATCCTGGCACCGCGCTCCTTGCGGGATTTCACCGCGTGGGTCATGACGTTGACCTGGGTCGCTACCGCATTCGTGCCCCATATGACGACGCAGTCCGTGCGGCCCATTTCCCGCGGATCGGGGCCGCGCAGCACGCCCGTCGCCATGGTGAACCCGGTCCAGGCCGGATTGGTGCAAATCGAGGAAAAGAAGCCGGAATAGCGCTTGGCGTGACGCAGGCGCTCGATGGAATCGCGCTGCACCCAGCCCATGGTGCCGGCATAGAAATAAGGCCAGATCGCCTCGCTGCCGTCCTTGGCCTCGGCCTTTACGAAGGCTTCGGCGATTTCGTCGAGTGCGGCGTCCCAGGAGATTTCCTGCCAGCGCCCCTCGCCCTTGGCGCCGGCGCGGCGCAGCGGCTTCATCAGGCGATCGGGATGGTAAAGCCGCTCGGCATAGCGCGCGACCTTGGCGCAGATGACGCCGGAGGTATAGGAATGGTCGTTGGCACCGCGAACCCGGCCGATCCTGCCGTCCTCGGTCAGATCGACCTCGAGCGCACAGGTGGAGGGACAGTCATGCGGACAAGCCGTGTGGCCGACACGCGATTTGGCTTGGATGGGGGTCGCAATGTTCATGATGTTTCTATATTTCAAGCGATGTCCGGCCACTAGAGACAATCCGGCCCATCTCAACAATTCATGCGGACTTCACCGACAATGAACTATCGGCACATCTATCACGCGGGCAATTTCGCCGATGTCTTGAAACACGCGATTCTCGCCCGCCTCGTCCGCTATATGCAGAACAAGGACAAGGCATTCCGCGTTCTCGACACGCATGCCGGCATCGGGCTTTACGATCTTTCGTCCGAGGAGGCCCAGAAGACGGGCGAATGGCGCGATGGCATCGGCAGGCTGCTGGAGGCGGACCTCGTGCCGCAGGTGGCCGGCCTGCTGGAGCCCTATCTTGCCGCCGTCCGCGAACTGAACCCGGAAGGCGGCGTCCGGCTCTATCCCGGCTCGCCGAAGCTCGCCCGCATGCTGTTTCGCCCGCAGGACAGGCTGTCGGCGATGGAACTTCATCCCGACGATTTTCAGCGGCTGCACCGCCTGTTCGAGGGCGATCATCACGCCCGCATTACCGAGCTGGACGGCTGGCTGGCGCTCGGCGCGCATTTGCCGCCGAAGGAAAAGCGCGGCATCGTTCTCGTCGACCCGCCTTTCGAAGAGGAAGGCGAATATGAGCGGCTGGCGGACGGCCTGGCAAAGGCATGGCGCCGCTTTCCCGGCGGCACTTATTGCCTCTGGTATCCGATCAAGAAGGATGCGCCCATCAAGCCGTTTCACGAGGCGTTGCAGGCGCTGGAAATCCCGAAGATGCTCTGTGCCGAGCTGACCATCAAGAGCGACCGCGGCTTCACCGGGCTCACAGGCTCAGGCCTCATCATCGTCAACCCGCCCTTCACGCTGAAGGACGAGCTGCATGCGCTGCTGCCGGCCTTGAAGGATATCCTGGCGCAGGATCGTTTCGCGTCGCAGCGCGCTTTCTGGCTGCGCGGCGAACATTAAGATTTTCAAGCACATCCACAGGTGATCTCATGAGACTTCTCTGCTCGTCCACCTCCCCCTTCTCCGCCAAGGTGCGCATGGCGACGCGCCATCTCGGCGTCAGGCTGGAGGAGATCCATGTCGATACGAATGCCGGGCCGGCGCTTCTCATCGACAACAATCCGCTCGGCAAGATCCCGACATTGCTGACCGGCGACGGCGAAGCCATTTTCGACAGCCGTTCCATCATGCATTATTTCGATCGGAAGGAAGGCAAGCTCTATCCGTCGAAGAAGAGAAAGCGAACCGAGATCGAGGTTCTGGAGGCGCTGATCGACGGCACGAACGAATGCCTTCTGTCGATCGTCTACGAGCGTCGCTTCCGCGATGCCGACAAGCAGTCCCAACCTTGGATCGACCGGCAATGGACGAAAGTCCGTCGCGCCCTCACCCATCTCGACGCCGAGCCGCCGAAGATCGGCAAGAAGCTGCATGCCGGACATTTCGCTCTCGCCTCCCTCATCGGCTATCTGCAGCTCCGTTTCGAAGGGCAATGGGAGGCGGATCATGCGGAACTCGTCGACTGGGCGCGCAAGTTCGAAAAGCATTTCCCGGACTATCAGGCAATGAAGCCCCATGCCTGACGGCGTGGCGGCCGTCTTCCGCGGCCGATCAGATTTTCGATATCGAACATAGAAAAAGGCCGGGGCGAAAACCCCGGCCTTTTTTCCTCAGGCTATGCCTTTGGATAATCAGAACTTGACGCCGATACCGACCTTGACGCTCTGCTCGTCGTAACCGCGCGAGAAGCTGCCGGAGTCGAGGTTGAAGTCCTTCTTGCCGTAGTCGGTGTAACGGTACTCGAGACGAGCCGTGATGTTGTTGGTGATGAAGGTTTCAGCACCAGCACCGACCGTGTAGCCGACAGCGGTCTTGCTTTCGGACGAGGTGTCGTCGGAGAGCTTGTTCTGGCCGAGAGCCAGACCGGCCGTGCCGTACAGCATGAACGGGTTGAAGTCGTAGCCGAGGCGGCCGCGAACCGAGCCGTTGACGCCGTTCTTGGCGGTCAGGCCGTTGCGGGTGCTGTCGGCGCCGGAGTAGCCGAGGTCAGCTTCAACACCATATACGATCTGGCCCTGCTGCCAGTTGTAGCCGGTGAAAGCCTGGCCACCGAAGGCATAGGCGTTGCCGTTGTGGCTGAAGTGACCGGCATTCCAGTCGCCTGCGCCGCCGATGTAGAAGCCGCTCCAGTTATTGACGGCCGGAGGGACATCCTGCGCGACGGGCGGCTGCGGGATCTGCTCAACAGCGTCTGCGGCGTGAGCTGCGGTGAAGCCGCCGAGAGCGAGAGCGGACACCATGAGGGTCGTTACGAGAGTACGCATACTTTTCTCCTTTCAGTCTCGTGGGCTTCGCTTACTGTCTTTAAGTTCGGAGCGTCACGAGCAATTAAAACATATCCCTCCCGGATCGATGCTGAAATTGGAATGCAAATGAGGAATTGGAAGAGCCAAAATATGATATCATTGTGGCACAGACATGGCTGAATTTCGATGTTGCTTCAGCGCAACAGACGAATTATTAACCATAACCAATGGTTAAAGCGTGTATACTTATTTTTATCTAACTATATCTCAAGTTTTACATAAGAAATCCCGAGAGCGCTATTCGCCCAACCATCTTTTCATATGGTGTATCGACGCCCTATATGAACGTCGATCGGGTAACGACGAGGAAAAGGCGAGATCTTGAGCCAGGAAAAACTACGCGCGGCATTGATAACGGGCGCCTCCAAAAGAATAGGCAGGGCGATTGCCGAGGATTTGTCGGACAGCGGCTTCGCAGTCGCGCTGCATGCCAATCAATCCTTCGCCGAAGCTTCGGAAATCGCGGCGAAATTGCGGCAAAAGGGTCGGAAGGCAATTGCGATCAAGGCTGATCTTCAGAATTTACACGAGACGTCAACCCTTGTCGAAAGGGCCGTGGCGGAGCTCGGTCCGCTCGATCTTCTGGTCAATAACGCCTCCGCTTTTCTCGGCGATTCCGCCGAGCGTTTCGATGCCGCAGCCTTCGAGGCGCATTTTGCCGTACACGTCCGCGCCCCGTCGATTTTGGCGGCGGATTTCTTCCGGCGGCTTCCCGAGCCGCATCCGGGCCTGATCGTCAATATGGTCGATCAGCGGGTCTGGGCTCTCAATCCGCGCTTCTATTCCTATACGCTGTCGAAGGCGGCGCTGTGGACGGCGACCCAGACGATGGCACAGAGCTTTGCGCCGCGCGTGCGCGTCAACGCGATCGGCCCCGGCCCGACGGTGCGGAGCGTGCGCCAGACCGAGGAGGACTTTCAAGCGCAGATCGACGGCCTCATATTAAAGGCGGCGCCGGGGCTCGAAGAATTCGGCCGGACCATCCGCTTTCTTTTTGACACGCCCTCGATCACGGGCCAAATGATAGCGCTCGATGGCGGCCAGCACCTTGCCTGGGAAACGCCAGACGTGTCGGAGAGTGCGGAATGAATGGAAGAAAGCTGCCCGATGGCGGCATTCTCTACGACGAATCGGAAGAGACCGAAGACGATATCGAGGTGGAAGGCGATGTCGCCGCCAGCCCTGCCGCGGCCATCGACTGGAATGAAGGCGTCAAGAACGAGACGGGGCTTCGCGGCGCCGAACTGATTGCCGAATTCGTCAAGCGGCTGCCCAACAATCCCGGCGTCTACCGCATGTTCAACGAGAGCGGCGACGTGCTCTATGTCGGCAAGGCGCGAAATCTGAAGAAGCGCGTCTCCAACTATGCGCTGGGCAAGGCCCATTCCAACCGCATCGCCCGCATGGTGCGCGAAACCGCCAACATGGAGTTCGTCACCACCCGCACCGAGACGGAAGCGCTGCTGCTGGAAGCGAATCTGATCAAGCGCTTGCGCCCGCGCTTTAACGTGCTGCTGCGCGACGACAAATCCTTTCCCTACATCCTGATCACGGGCGATCGCCGTGCGCCGGCGATCTTCAAGCATCGTGGCGCCCGCGCCCGAAAGGGCGATTACTTCGGCCCCTTCGCTTCGGCGGGCGCCGTCGGCCGCACCATCAATTCGCTACAGCGCGCCTTCCTGATCCGCACCTGCACCGACAGCGTATTCGAGACGCGTACGCGCCCCTGTCTGCTGTATCAAATCAAGCGATGTTCCGGGCCCTGCACCCATGAAATCAGCGATGAGGGCTATGCGGAGCTGGTGCAGGAGGCGAAGGATTTTCTTTCCGGCAAGAGCCAGAACGTCAAGGCACATATGGCCGACGCGATGAATGCCGCCGCCGAGGACCTAGATTTCGAGCGCGCCGCGATTTTTCGCGACCGGCTGGCGGCGCTGTCGCATGTGCAGAGCCATCAGGGCATCAATCCGGCCGGCGTCGAGGAAGCCGATGTCTTCGCCATCCACCACGAGGGCGGCATTTCCTGCATCCAGGTGTTTTTCTTCCGCACCGGCCAGAACTGGGGCAACCGCGCCTATTTCCCAAAGGCCGACCCATCGCTTTCCGGCGCGGAAGTGCTGAACGCCTTCCTGGCGCAGTTCTATGACGACAAGCCGGTGCCGCGGCAGATCCTGCTTTCGGAAACGGTCGAGGAAATCGAGCTGTTGGCCGCCGCACTCAGCGAAAAGGCCGGCCACAAGGTCGCAATCCTCGTGCCGCAACGCGGCGAGAAACGCGATCTGGTGGAGCACGTCATCGCCAATGCCCGCGAGGCGCATGGCCGCAAGCTTGCCGAGACCGCCTCGCAATCGCGGCTGCTCGAAGGCTTCAAGGAAACGTTCAAGCTCCCCTACGTGCCGCAGCGCATCGAGATCTACGACAACTCCCATATCATGGGGACGAATGCCGTGGGCGGCATGGTCGTGGCCGGGCCGGAGGGCTTCGTCAAAGGCCAATACCGCAAGTTCAACATCAAATCGACCGACATCACGCCGGGCGACGACTTCGGCATGATGCGCGAGGTCATGACACGCCGGTTCTCGCGGCTCCTGAAGGAGGAAGGCAAGCCAGACCGCAGCGGCGAGGCCGACGCCGGCGTCGAGGCCGCCGACCGCCCCTTCCCCGCCTGGCCCGATGTCATTCTCATCGACGGCGGCCAGGGGCAGATGACGGCAGTGCGCGCCATTCTCGAAGACCTCGGGATCACCGACAGCGTCATCGCCATCGGTGTCGCCAAGGGTGTCGACCGCGATGCCGGGCGCGAGCGCTTCTTCGCGCCGTCGCGCGAAAGTTTCACGCTGCCGCCACGCGATCCGGTGCTTTATTTCATCCAGCGCCTGCGCGACGAGGCGCACCGTTTCGCCATCGGTTCGCATCGCGCCCGGCGCAAGAAGGAGATGGTGAAGAACCCGCTGGACGAGATCGGCGGCATCGGCCCGTCGCGCAAGCGCGCGCTTCTCCAGCATTTCGGCACCGCAAAGGCTGTGTCGCGCGCCGCCCTTTCGGATCTGATGGCGGTCGACGGCATTTCGGAAGCCGTGGCGACGCAGGTCTACAACCATTTCCACGAGGATGCCGCGAAATAGGAAACGCAGGTCGCAAATTCCACGCAATAGCGGTGAAAAAGCAGAAACAATGTTGACGATAAACTGACCAAACCATCATTTAAGGCGTGACCACCAAAAAGTGCGAAGCGGTTTTTGGGATCACGCTCCATCGAATGACATGAGCCGGATGAGGCATAACGGAACCCCTCAAGCCCGGCCGCAACAAACGAAACGATTTCCATGGCTTCGCGCGCTTACAGCATTCCCAATCTGCTCACCTACGGCCGCATCCTCTGCGTGCCGCTGATCGTTCTGTGCTTCTTCATCGAAGGCAAGCTGGAAGGTTCCGATTTTGCGCGATGGGTAGCGCTCTGGATCTTCGTCATCGCCTCGATCACCGATTTCCTCGACGGCTATCTCGCACGGATCTGGAACCAGACCTCGAATATCGGCCGCATGCTGGACCCAATCGCCGACAAGCTGCTGGTCGCCTCGATCCTGCTGCTGGTCGCGGCCGATGGCACGATCGCCGGCTGGTCGCTGTGGGCGGCGATCATCATCCTGTGCCGTGAAATTCTGGTTTCCGGCCTGCGCGAATATCTGGCGGCCCTGAAGGTAAGCGTCCCGGTGACGCGCATCGCGAAATGGAAGACGACAGCGCAGCTCGTCGCCATCGCTTTCCTGCTGGCTGGGCCGGCGGGCGACAAGGTGCTACCTTATACGACGGAGATGGGCATCGCCCTGCTCTGGATCGCGGCGCTGCTGACCATCTATACCGGCTACGACTATTTCCGGGCCGGCCTGAAGCATATCGTGGATGACGAATGACCAAGCTCGTCTATTTCGCCTGGGTGCGTGAGCGGATCGGTAAAGCGGAAGAGGAGATTGCTCTTCCCGCCGACGTCGTCACCGTTGGCGATCTCCTGAGTCATTTGAAGACCTTGGGTGAAGAATACGAGACGGCACTTCAATTCCCCGAGGCTATCCGCGTCGCCATCAACATGGAGCACGCCGATCACGACGAGTCCATCGCCGGCGCGCGGGAGATCGGGCTCTTCCCGCCGATGACCGGAGGGTGAGAAACGGTCGGGCAACGCCCCTTCGGCAGGCCCGTGATGCCGAAGCGAGAGGCCGGAAGGCGCCTCGAACCGTTTGACAGGGCGATCAAGGAAATTGCGATGATTTCACCATTCGTCAAAGTCCAGCATGAGGATTTCGATCTCCGGGCGGAGACCGATCGGCTGACGAGTGGGCGGCACGATATCGGCGCGGTCGTGACCTTTTCGGGACTATGCCGCGACGAAGGCGGCACGCTCGGCGCGCTCGAACTCGAACATTATCCCGGCATGGCCGAGGCGGAAATCACACGCATCGCCAGGCTCGCCATCGAGCGCTTCGGCCTTCTCGGCCTGACGGCCATCCATCGCTACGGCAAGATAGCGCCGGGCGAAAATATCGTGCTCGTCATCGCCGCGGCGTCCCATCGGCAAGCCGCCTTCGACGGGGCGAATTTCGTCATGGATTATCTGAAAACCTCCGCTCCCTTCTGGAAGAAGGAGCATGGCAGGGACGGCACCGAAGGCGGCTGGGTTTCGGCCAGAGATGCCGACGATGCGGCGCGCGCCAGATGGGCCGGCGACAAGTAGGCTGGCGAGCAAGCGTCAGGGCACGACCCTTTCGCGCCGGCTCAAGACCAGCAGCAGCACGAGCAGCGAGAAGATGACGAAATCGCGCCACAGGAACGGGCCGTAGGCCCCCCACATGGTTTCGGACAGGCCCAGCAGCGCCGCACCGCCCGCCGACTTCAGCGGATCGGAATAGCCGCCGACCGCCGAGATCATCAGCACCTTGAGCCCGAACATCAGCCCCGCCCCGAAATCCATCGTTCCATAGTAGGACGTGGCCAGCAGTCCGCAGATCGTCGCGACCAGTGCGGAGGCGACATAGGCCAGCAGAAAGACGCGGGTGGCGCTGGCGCCGCAAAGTTCGGCGGCAAGGGCGTCATCGGTCACGGCCCGCCAGATTCGTCCCCAACCGGTGCATTTAAGGACGTAGGCGCCGGCAAGGATGACAAGGATCATCAACGCCGTATTGAGCAACTGGATTTCGGTCAGCGTCACGCGGAAAGCGCCGCTATCCCAGAAAACGACCGCACCGTTCAGGAATGGCGGCAACCAGATGCTGCGCGTATTGGAGGCCAGCCGCGCGGTTTCCATCAGGATGATCATCATGCCGAGCGCGGCGACGATGATGGTATTCGGCGATTTTCGGGACAAGGGCAGCATGATCGCACGGCCGACGAGGAAGCTGGTGCCGAGCGTATAGCCGACCGCGACAACCGCGCCGAAGGCGAAGGCCGCCGGCAGGATCAGATACATCCTCGTATAGCCGACATCGGTGAAGAGCACGAGCATCTGGCCGGCAAAGGCGAAAAGCGCACCATAGGTGATATCGGCCCGCTTCATGACCCCGAACGCGATGGAATAGCCGAAAGCCAGCGTCGCGTAGAGTGCGGCGAGCGGAACGGCATTCGCCAATTGCTGCAGAAGATAGGCCATCCGCCCCTCCGAAGGAATACGCAAATAGTAACTGGCAAAATCAATTTTACCAGTTATAATTTTCACCATGAGTTTTTCCTGGACCCCACATCGCTTTTCCGGTGGCGCGCTGGCGCTCGATGTCGCCAACAGCGTGATCCTGCGCCATGACGAGGAACGGCGGACCGATCGTTTCGAGGCTCCGGGGCAGATGGACAGCTTCCCGAAGGCGGCTGCCAGCTTCTGCGCCGAGCGGGCCCTTTTCGGCGATATCCTGCCGGTGCAGCGGCAAAACCGGGCCGACTTCATCTCGTTGCGCGAGACGATCGATCGTTATTTCCGGGCGCGTGTTCTTGGCGAGGCCGCCGACGGGCTGCTTGCCGATCTTCTCGGCGTCTTGGCGAAAGTCCTGAAGCAAGCCGCAGCCGATGGGCTCGATGCCGCGACGGTGCATTCGACGCTGCGGCTCATCGCCATGCCCGATCCGGAACGGATGAAAATATGCCGCAACTGCGGCTGGCTGTTCATCGACCGCAGCAAGAACAAGAGCCGCGCCTGGTGCGACATGGCCGTCTGCGGCAACCGGGCCAAGGCCAGCCGGCACTACCGGCGCAAAAAGGAGGAGACTGCGCCATGACGAAGCGAACGATCGTGCTGACGGCAATAATCGCCGGCCTTGCGCTGGCCGGCTGCCAAAGGAAAGATGATGAAGGGCCGACGCAACTCACCGGTCGCCTCTTCGTGTTCAATTATCGCGTGGCGAGTGCAAGCTACATGATCACGCTCAAGAAGATCGCGCCGATCCCGGACGGCACGATGGCTGTTGCGGAATTCGAAAACCCCGCGGGCGGCGATCCGCTTGTCGTCCAACAGAAGATCTATTCCTTCTGGGACAAGATCACGCTGGAAAGCCCCGACCTGCGCTGCGTGCGCAAGGACCACCCCTATTCCGTCTCGATCAAGCTGGTGGATGCCAGCGACAAGACGCTCCAGACGATCAAAACCCAAGTCAAATCCGACCTCGACCAGACCGTACTGCCGACGAGGCCGCTGGTGGTCGGCCCCGCCTACACGGCCAACCCAGATATCTTCAAAAGTGACGGCAGCGCCGATTATGGGAAGGATACGGCCTGCCCGGCGTGAGAACAGCTGTGGGGTAGTCCACTCCCCGCTCGCGGCAGGGCAATTGCATAGGAGGCACATCATTGCCGCATCTCCTTCCCCCCTCGGGGAGAAGGTGGCCCGAAGGGTCGGATGAGGGGGATGACCGATTTGAATGGGGAAATGTCCGTGCTCTTGGCGGCCCCCTCATCCGCCTGTCGGCACCTTCTCCCCGAGGGGAGAAGGGGTATGCAGTGCATCCCGCATGAAAAAAGCCGGGATCGAAATCCCGGCTTTTATTGAGTCATTTCAAATCGTTCAGCGCTGAAGCTGAAAGGCCGATTCAGCCGACGATTTCAGTTTCGGAGAACCAGTAGGCGATTTCGACGGCAGCCGTTTCCGGAGCGTCCGAGCCGTGAACCGAGTTCTCGCCGATCGAAAGAGCGAAGGTCTTGCGGATCGTGCCTTCATCGGCGTTTGCCGGGTTGGTCGCGCCCATGATTTCGCGGTTCTTCAGAATGGCGTTTTCACCTTCCAGAACCTGAACGATGGTCGGGCCGGAGGTCATGCCTTCAACGAGTTCGCCGAAGAAGGGGCGTTCCTTGTGAACGGCGTAGAAGCCTTCGGCTTCGCGCTTGCTCATCCAGACGCGCTTGGAGGCGATGACGCGCAGGCCGTTGTCTTCAAAAACCTTGGTGATGGCGCCGGTCAGGTTGCGCTTCGTCGCGTCCGGCTTGATCATCGAGAAAGTACGTTCAATCGCCATGGGTTCATTCCTTGTAATCAGAGAAAAGTGGGCGGTGTTTACCTGCCTCAAAGCCCGAAAACAAGGGGGATCGCCCAATTTCACGCCGCCGTCACAGTCCGGACGGCCGATTCGCGATCTGTGGGGCGGCGGCGCGGCCTTTGGGGGATCATGCCGGCGGCACATCATCGCCATCAGGGAGGAAACGCTTATGCTCAGACACTTCAGAATGCTTGCCGACTACAACCGCTGGGCCAACGCACGGGTCTATGATGCCGCCGCGCAACTCAGCGATGGGGAGTTTCATGAAGATCGCAGCGCCTTCTTCGGCTCGCTGCACGGAACGCTGAACCATCTGCTGGTGACGGATCGGCTGTGGATGCACCGTTTCACCGGCAACGGCGACCCACCCGCGGCACTCGGCGTCGTCCTGCACGAAGATCTCGCAGGACTCCGGACGGCGCGAGAGGCCGAGGATCGGCGCATTGCGGACTGGATCGAAACACTCGATGAAACAGCCCTTGCCGGCGACATAACCTATACCTCGGTTCTCCGGCCGGGCGCCGTCACTCACCCTCTTCACCTGGCAGTCGCGCATATGTTCAATCACCACGCCCATCATCGCGGGCAGTGCCATACGATCCTGACATCCATGGGCAAGCCGTCACTCGTCCTGGATCTTTTGGATTTCCTGCGCAGCGCAGGGCGGAGGTGGATGTGAGCCGGCATGCTCCGGATTCGCCCAAGCGTTGAGCACATGCCTCATTTTGTTGCGTTGCGGGGTAGATCCGCCATTTTGTTCATGTTCCCTTAATGTCGCAGCCTGCAGACTGGCCAGGATATATCAGATCACGGTCATGAGCAGGCATGAAGAACTTGCACCAAGGCGTTTCGGCTTATTCCATCGATGAAGATGAAACGGAAACCGAGCTCGAGGTCATCGGTCGCTTCATGACGCGGCTGAAAGTCAAGAACCTGCCGCGCAATTACCAGCTCTTCCATGAAGCGCTCTATGGCGAAGACCGCTGTCTTGCCGAAGAGATCGAAGCGCTTGGACCCGTTCCCTCGCAGGGCAGGCTCGACGAGATCGGTCTCAAGCATCGTCTTGTCAGCCATTGCGGGCTCGTTGCGCGCAAATCGGAAGGCGATGCCGCCGAGATGCTGCGCGAAGTGGCGGATGAGCTTGCCAAAGGGCTGATGAAAAAGCAGCGTTTCGCCCGCGAGACGAAAGCGGCAGCCGATGCCGGTTCGGCTCTCGATAGCCTGAACGCCGCTCTCAGCAACCTCATGCTCTATGAGACCGAGCTGACCGAGCGGCTGCGCAACTGCGCCAACCTTCCCAAATCCTCGCAGAACGCAGGCGCCTGAGCGCCTTCTCGCTCTTGCCTTCGGCGTCGAGTTCGGCCAAAACCGCGCCATGATTTCGATTTCCGACCTTTCCGCCCGCATTGCCGGCCGTCTTCTCATCGACCATGCCAACGTGACGCTTCCGGCGGGCACGAAGGCAGGCCTCGTCGGCAAGAACGGCGCGGGCAAATCCACCCTGTTCAGGATCATCACCGGCGACCTCGCCGCCGAGAGCGGCTCCGTTTCGATCCCGCGCAATGCCCGTATCGGCCAGGTCGCGCAGGAGGCTCCGGGCACCGAGGAGCCGCTGATCGATATCGTGCTGGCGGCAGACAAGGAACGCTCCGCCCTGCTCAAGGAAGCGGAAACCGCCACCGATCCGCATCGCATCGCCGATATCCAGACCCGGCTTGCCGATATCGGCGCGCATTCCGCCGAAGCGCGCGCCGCCAGCATCCTGGCCGGCCTCGGTTTCGACCATGAGGCGCAGCAGCGCCCGGCCTCCTCCTTCTCCGGCGGATGGCGCATGCGCGTCGCCCTTGCCGCCGTATTGTTTTCCGAGCCGGATCTCCTGCTGCTCGACGAGCCGACGAACTATCTAGACCTCGAAGGCACGCTCTGGCTGGAGGATTACATCCGCCGCTATCCGCACACGGTCATCATCATCTCGCACGACCGCGATCTCCTGAACACGGCCGTCAATTCCATCGTGCATCTCGACCAGAAGAAGCTCACCTTCTATCGCGGCTCCTACGACCAATTCGAGCGGCAGAAGGCGGAAGCCGACGAACTTCAGATGAAGGCGAAGGCGAAGAACGATGCCGCACGCAAGCATCTGCAGAGCTTCATCGACCGCTTCAAGGCCAAGGCGTCGAAGGCGCGGCAGGCACAATCCCGCGTCAAGGCGCTGGAACGGATGGGCACCGTCGCCGCCGTCATCGAAGACCATGTCATGGGCTTCAGTTTTCCGGAGCCGGAGAAGCAGCCCGCCTCGCCCATCATCGCGATCAGCGGCGGCGCGGTCGGCTACGAGCCGGACAAACCGATCCTGAAGCGCCTGAACCTGCGTATCGATGCCGACGACCGCATCGCCCTGCTCGGCTCGAACGGCAACGGCAAATCGACCTTCGCGAAGTTCATTTCCGGCCGACTCGGCGCGGAGAGCGGTGACGTCAAGCTCGCGCCGAACCTGAAGATCGGCTTTTTCGCCCAGCATCAGCTGGACGATCTCATCCCCAACCAGACCGCCGTCGAGCATGTGCGCCGCCGCATGCCGGAAACGCCGGAGGCCAAGGTGCGTGCCCGCGTCGCGCAGATGGGTCTCGCGACGGAGAAGATGGACACGCAGGTCAAGGATCTCTCCGGCGGCGAGAAGGCTCGCCTGCTGATGGGCCTTGCCGCCTTCGACGCGCCGAACCTGCTGATCCTCGACGAACCGACGAACCATCTGGATATCGACAGCCGCAACGCGCTGATCCAGGCGCTGAACGACTATTCGGGCGCCGTCATCCTGATTTCGCACGACCGCCACCTGATCGAAGCCACCGTCGACCGGCTCTGGCTGGTGCGCGACGGCACGGTCTCAACCTTCGACGGCGATCTGGAGGAATACCGCAACCTCGTCGTCGCCAGTCCGAAATCCAGGGATGACAAGGCCAAGACGAATGGCGGCGACGATTCCGTTTCCAAGGCGGATCAACGCAAGCTCGCCGCCGACCGCCGCGCATCTCTCGCCCCGCTCAAGAAGAAGATCAACGAAATCGAATCCTTGACCGGCAAGCTTGAGAAACTGATTCAGGCGCTTGATGCGGAACTTGCGGACCCCGCCCTTTACGAAAAGGCGCCCGCCAAGGCCGCGGAAAAGGCAAAGCAGCGTGCGGATGCCGCCGACAAGCTCGCGGCCGCCGAAGAGCAATGGCTGGAACTGTCGTCGGAATATGAAAGCGGCATGGCTGGCTGAAATCCCAATGAGTTCTTAACGAATTCAGGGCCGATCCTAACCGATCATTAACCATAACTGCAGAAAATACGCTCAACTTTCATAGACATATTGTTGAGCGATTCTGATGAACTACCGTGTTTTGCTGGCTGGCCTTGCCGTGTCCCTGGCTCTGGGAGGATGCGCCACGAAGCCGGCGAATGAAGCATCGCTCAAGAGCAGCTATGCTGCCGAAGAGCCGCGTCACAAGCCGCTGAAGGCCAACGACCCCGTGGAGATGGAGCCGAAGAAATGGCTCGTCGCCGATCTCGAAACCCGGGAGCGGGAAGATGCCGACGGACCGCACAATCTCGCCGGCCGAACGCTTGAAGTGGCCTCGCTCAAGGATATCAGGCTCGCCGACAAGGAAGTGATCCTCACCTTCGACGATGGCCCCGCGCCCGGCAAGACGGATCGCATTCTCGCCACGCTCGACAGGTTCGGCGTCAAGGCCGCCTTCATGATGGTCGGCGAAATGGCGCAAGCCCATCCGGCGACGGCGCGCGAGGTGCTTGCGCATGGCGACGCGATCGGCAGCCACACGTTCCGCCATCCCGATCTCGACAAGATGACCTTCGACGCGGCGATGACCGAGATCGCCCGCGGCAAGGATGCCGTGACCAAGGCGATCGGTACGGACGTGCCCTTCTTCCGCTTCCCCTATCTGGCCGATTCCAAGCGCCTGCGCACGGCGATCGCCGCCCGCGACATGATCGTCATGGATGTCGATATCGACAGCAAGGACTACTTCACCTCGACGCCTGCCTCCGTGGTGGACCGCACCATGAAGCAGCTCCACCAGCGCGGCCGCGGCATCGTCCTGATGCACGACATCCACCAGCGCACGGTCCGGATGCTGCCCACTCTCCTCAGCCGCCTGGAGAAAGAGGGCTACAAGGTCGTGACGCTGAAATACAAGCGCGAGCCGGCGCCGGCGACCAATCTGGTTGCCCAGGCCGATACCAAGATGGTCCGTTAAGGCGATCGGTATCGAACGCAGGTCAGTGATAAGCCGCGGAAGCGAGGTTGCTTCGGCGGCTTTATTTTGATTTGGTTACACCCAAATCGTATCTTTAATCAGCTTTCCGGGTTTCCATGCATCTCCATCTTGAACGCGACGACGATCCCCTCACCCTGAAATTCGTCGCCGAGAAGGATGCCGAATCCGAACGATTGCTCATGACGCCTGAATTCGAGGCGGACCGCACCGCCATCAAGGACATGATCGAACGCGAGGACCGGCTGATCGCCACTACCCGGCGTGGGAACTGGCTGTTCGACTTCCGCCGCAGCGCCGATCATCCGCTCGGCCGGTGGTATCGGCTGCCGGCCGATCTCGCTCCGCTGCCCGATGCGCCATGGGAGCCGATCTTCGATCTCGACGCCTTTTGCGCCGCGGAGAACAGGCTGTGGCTCTGGCGCGGCGCCCTCACCTGTCCCTGGGAGCCGACGCGGGTGCTGCTCTGCCTTTCCGACGGCGGCTCGGATCCGATGCGGCTCGTCGAATTCGATTGCGAGGCGAAGAGCATTGTCGAGGGCGGGTTCGACACGCCGGCCGTGCGCTGTCATGCGACATGGCTAAGCCGCGACGAGATTGCCTATTTCGGCTCGATCGACCGCGAATCCTCGACGCGCTCCGGCTGGCCACGCGTCGGTCGCCGCCTGAAGCGCGGCCAGGCGCCTGCCGATGCGCCGGTTCTCTATGCCGCTGCCGACAGCGATATTTACGGCGCCTGTTCGATCTTCGATCCGGCGCTTGCCGGCCTTGCGAATGAAGGCACAGCCCGGCCGATCCGGATCTTCACCGCCGGTCACGAAATCGGCCGCGCCAGCCACTTCATCGAGGATCGGGACGGCTCGCTGCGCAGGATCGATCTGCCCGAGGATATCGATTTCAGGTTCAATCATTCCCATCTCGCGTGGCTTGCCAAGACCGATGAACGGATACCGGCCGGCAGTCTGGCCTTGCAGCCTTTGCCGCGCGAGCCCGGCGGCGGCGAGACGGCGCGTATCCTGTTCTCTCCCGCCGAACGGCAATCGATTTCGCAATTCCTGCTGATGCGCGAATGGTGCGTCTTCGTCGTCTCCGACAATATGCGGCCGCGTCTTTTCCTTCTCGATCTGACCACGCCGGATGCCGACATCCGGGAAATCGCCCTGCCGGCGGACGTTCAGACCGTGTCCGTCCAGCCGCTTTATTCGGACCTGCATCTCGGCGACGACACGCTGCAGATTTATGGCTCGGGCTTTCTGCAGCCTCCCTCCTGTTTCAGGCTTGAGCTTAGCAATCGCCGGGAAGCGCTTGAGCTCAGGCACGTCGCCAGTTCGCCCACCTATTTCGACAGCGAGGGCATGACGTCCCTTCTTCTGGAAGCGACGTCCGAGGACGGCACCAAAGTCCCCTATCATATCGCCCTGCCGAAAGACTGGACCAAGGGCGAACTGCCGGTGCTGATGTACGGTTACGGCGGCTTCGATGTTTCGCTCGGCCCGCATTATTCCGGCGTCATCGGCCGCTGGCTGGAGCAAGGCGGTGCCTATGTGATGGCCTATATTCGCGGCGGCGGTGAATTCGGTCCGAACTGGCACCGCGCCGCAAAGGGCCGCGGCCGCCACAGGGCTTTCGCGGATTTTGCGGCCGTCGCCCGCGACCTCGTGATCCGCGGCTATACGAAACCATCCCGCATCGCCGCCAACGGCGGCAGCAACGGCGGGCTGCTGACCGGCGTCATGGCAACGCGCTACCCGCAGGATTTCGGCGCGATCTGGTGCCAGGTGCCGGTGCTGGACATGACGCGCTTCCATGTCTTCCCGGCCGGAAAAGCCTGGATCGACGAGTACGGCGATCCGGAGGATCCGGCAGATCGCGCTTATCTGCTCGGTTATTCGCCGCTGCATAACGTCAAGCCGGCTTCCGAGGTGGCCTATCCGCCGATCTATATCGAAAGCTCAAGCAACGACGACCGGGTGCATCCCTCGCACGCCCGGCGGTTCGCGGCGCAGCTGACCGCACTCGGCCACCATCCGCTCTTCCACGAATTCGCTTCGGGCGGGCATGGCGGCGATGGCGCGTCGATGCAACTCGCGACGCGCACGGCACTCGGCTACAGCTTCCTGCGTGAGACGATCATGAAATCCGGAAGCTCCTGAGCCTGCTCTTCCGCGCTCCCGCAAAAATCATTGGTTGCACGATCTTCCGATACGCTTGAAACGCGCCGGGGGGCATGGTTAGCTGCGGCCGTGATCACGAAGAGCGGGCGAGCCCGCCCGCTCGTATCCGGGGGGAGAAACAGATGGATCGTCGTTCATTTCTGCGGAAGGCCGGCGTTACCGGCGCCGGCTCGGTTGCAGCTGCGGCCCTTGCGGCCCCGGCCATTGCGCAGAGCAATCCGAAGATCAACTGGCGCCTGACGTCGTCGTTTCCGAAATCGCTCGACACGATCTACGGCGGCGGCGAGGTGTTGTCGAAATACGTGTCGGAAGCCACTGACGGCAATTTCAACATTCAGGTGTTTGCGGCCGGCGAAATCGTGCCGGGCCTGCAGGCAGCCGACGCGACTTCGGCCGGCACCGTCGAGGCCTGCCATTCGGTCGCCTATTATTACTGGGGCAAGGATCCGGCCTGGGCGCTGGGAGCCGCCGTTCCCTTCGCGCTCAACGCCCGCGGCATGAACGCCTGGCAGTATCACGGCGGCGGCATCGATCTCTTCAACGAGTTCCTGGCGACGCAGGGGCTGATCGGCTTCCCGGCCGGCAATACCGGCGTGCAGATGGGTGGCTGGTTCCGCAAGGAAATCAAGACGGTCGCCGACCTCAAGGGTCTGAAGATGCGCATCGGCGGCTTTGCCGGCAAGGTGGTCGAACGCCTCGGTGTCGTGCCGCAGCAGATCGCCGGCGGCGACATCTATCCGGCGCTGGAGAAAGGCACGATCGATGCGGCCGAATGGGTCGGCCCCTATGACGACGAGAAGCTCGGCTTCTACAAGGTGGCGCCCTATTATTACTATCCCGGCTGGTGGGAAGGCGGCCCGACGGTGCATGTCATGTTCAACAAGGCGGCCTATGACGGCTTGCCCAAGGCCTACCAGTCCCTGCTGCGCACGGCCGCGCAGGCAACGGATGCCGACATGCTGCAGAAATACGACTATCTGAATCCGGCCGCCATCAAGCGCGTCGTCGCGGAGGGTGCGAAACTGCGGCCGTTCAGCACGGAAATCCTGAATGCCTGTTTCGAAAAGTCCAACGAGGTCTATGCGGAAATGGAAGCCGATAACCCGACCTTCAAGAAGATCTGGGAGTCGATCAAGGGCTTTCGCGGCCAGCATTACCTCTATGCGCAGGTGGCCGAATACAGTTACGACGTCTACATGATGACGCTGCAGCGCGCCGGGAAGATCTGAGTTGCTATAGCTTGAGACATAAGCTGTTCGGGCGGGATTTTGCAAAAATCCCGCCCGGAAGAGGCTCCAGCTTTCTTTTTAGTTTCGGGCACGAAAAAGCCTGTGGTTGATTGACATTCCATCTCCATTCTCGCCTGCGTTGTTGCTAGTTATTGCTGTCTCAACGCTGGGGAATATTATGAATAGAAAGCAATTTGCAGTAATCGCGTTATTGCCACTCGCCGCTTGCGCCAAACGTCCTGATGCCATCGTCCCGACTGAAATTCCGATGGCGGCCTATTCCAACCTCGATTGCACCGGCCTCACGCGGGAACTCAATGCAGAGCAGGGAAAACTTACAAGCCTATCCAAACAACAGAATAACGCGGCTAACGGCGATGCCTTCGGTGTCTTCCTGATTGGCGTACCGATGTCCAGCGTGACCGGCGGAGACAAAGAAGGCGTCATCTCCGTCACCAAAGGCAAGGTCTTGTCGATCCAGAATACAATGAAGGCAAAAGGCTGCAGATAATCGACAAAGCCGAAGCAGGTTGGACAGTTGCCTCAACGAAATCTTGGCACAGATGAATACCTTCTCCTCGAAGGGAGAAGGTATCTTTATCTCTAGTTAAAAGACGGCGGCTGGCTCAGATCGTTGGCGGGCGGATTTGACTGACCGCCACCCTGGTCGGCCGGTTTGCCGTCAAACGGACTGCCACCCGGCAGCTGCAGGCCCGGCAGGCCGGGGCTGTCGCCATTATTCTGACCCGGAGCACCGAAGCCCGGAACCTCGATCTTGATCGTGTTGGGGTCGACGCCCGTATCGGCTCCCTTGTAGTGCATGACCATCTGCGGGAACATGATCGTCAAGGCCACCATCAGGATCTGGATGCCGACGAAGGGCACCGAGCCCCAATAGATCTGTCCCGTCGTGACGGGCGCGATCTGCTTGCCCGTCACCTTGTCGAGATAGGGCACACGCGCTGCCACCGAGCGGAGGTAGAAGAGCGCGAAGCCGAAAGGCGGATGCATGAAGCTCGTCTGCATGTTGACGCCGAGAAGCACGCCGAACCAGATCAGGTCGATGCCGAGCTTGTCGGCAGCAGGCGCCAGCAGCGGCACGATGATGAAGGCGAGCTCGAAGAAATCGAGGAAGAAGGCCAGCACGAAGACGAGCAGGTTCACGGCGATCAGAAAACCAACCTCGCCGCCGGGCAGCGACACCAGCAGATGCTCGACCCAGACATGTCCGTTGACGCCGTAGAAGGTCAGCGAAAAGACGCGCGAGCCGATCAGGATGAACAGCACGAAGGCCGAAAGCCGCGTCGTGGACGTCAATGCCGCGCGGACGACCTCCATGCTCAGCCTGCCTTTGGCCGCAGCCATCGCCAGCGCGCCGACCGCCCCCATGGCGCCTCCTTCCGTCGGCGTCGCAATGCCGAGAAAGATCGTGCCGAGCACCAGGAAAATCAGCGCCAGCGGCGGGATGAGCACGATGATGACCTGCTGCGCCAGCCGGGACATCAGGTTGAATTTCAGCCCCTTGTCGAGCACGGCAGCGGCAAAGATGAAGGCGACGCCGACGGTGGCGCCGAGGATATCGGCATTCTCACCGTAAACCGGCGTCAGATAGACATGCGCCGCGTAAGCCACGCCCGCGCAGACCAGCAGCGCGATGAATAGGGAGGTGATGCCGGAACCAAGCGAGCGGGCCTCCTTCGGCAAGGCCGGCATGGAGCCCGGCCTGACAATGGTCATGATGAGCACGTAGAGCATGTAGATGCCCGTCAGCACCAGGCCGGGGATGAGCGCGCCGGCATACATGTCGCCGACCGAACGGCCGAGCTGGTCGGCCAGCACGATCAGCACCAGCGACGGCGGGATGATCTGCGCCAGCGTGCCGGAAGCGGCGATGACGCCGGAAGCGACCCGCCGGTCATAGCCGTAGCGCAGCATGATCGGCAATGAAATCAGCCCCATGGCGATAACCGAGGCCGCGACGACGCCGGTCGTCGCGGCCAGCAGAGCGCCCACGAAAATCACCGCATAGGCGAGACCGCCGCGAATCGGCCCGAAGAGCTGGCCGATCGTGTCGAGCAGGTCTTCCGCCATGCCGGACCGTTCCAGCACGATGCCCATGAAGGTGAAGAACGGGATCGCCAGCAGCGTGTCGTTGGACATGACGCCCCAGAACCGATCCGGGAGCGCGTTGAGAAGCGGCCAGGAGAGGTTGATGCTGCCGCCCGAATAGGGCGCCAATTCGACGCCAATCCAGAAGAACAGCAGCCCGTTGGCGGCGAGCGCGAAGGCGACGGGATAGCCCAGCAGCAGGAAAACGATCAGCGAGGCGAACATGATCGGTGCCATGTTCACGGCAATGAATTCGATCATCAACGCGCCTCCCCGGCCGGCGTCTCGACTTCGAGAGGCGCATGTGTCGGAACGTAGGGGGCCGGATCGTCCATATCGCCGCGCATGATGGCGATCTTCTTGATGATCTCGGAAATCCCCTGCAGCGCCAACAGGAAGAAGCCGGCCAGCAGCAACGCCTTGCCCGGCCAGATGATCAGGCCACCGGCGCTGGAAGAGACTTCTCCTGACACGAAGGAGCTGCGCACATAAGGCACGAGGTCATAGACCATCAGCAGCACGAAGGGCATGAGGAACAGGCAATGGCCGAGCAGATCGATCCAGTGCTGCACCCGGCGAGGCAGCGAGCCGTAAACGATGTCGATGCGGATATGCTCGTTCTGCCGGAGCGTATAGGCGGCGGCGAGCATGAAGGCTGCGCCGAAGAGATACCATTGCGCTTCCAGCCATGCATTGGACGAGGTATTGAAGACCTTGCGGACGACGGCGTTTCCGGCACTGACCAGGACAGCGACCAGAATGAGCCATGAGACCGATTTGCCGATAACCTCGGTCAAATAGTCGACGATTCGGCTGAAGCCGAGCAATGTTTTCATGATTTCCCCCCGCAGAGTTCTTTCCGAAGCTCTTTTTTACTGCGCGGAGCCAGAGTGCCGATTTCAAACGGCGAATCAAGAGCCGGCGCCGGTTTTCCAAGCGCGATGATGCCGGGTATCATGCCTGCACATTGGAACTAACGCCTGCATTCGCCATTTGCCGCCCTTGCCCGCATGCGGCATTCTGCTAAAGATCAGATCAATAATCATACTAATCGAGAGACACTCATGTCCCCCATCAACCTCGCTATTGTCGGCGTCGGCAAGATCGTCCGCGACCAGCACCTCCCGTCCATTGCCAACAATCCGGATTTCGAACTGATAGCCACGGCAAGCCGTCACGGCACCGTCGACGGCATTCCGGCGTTCACGAGCATCGAGACGATGCTCGATGCCGTGCCGGCAATCGATGCCGTTTCGCTCTGCATGCCGCCGCAATATCGCTACGAGGCCGCCTACAAGGCGCTTTCGGCCGGCAAGCACGTTTTCCTCGAGAAGCCGCCGGGCGCGACGCTCAGCGAGGTCGCCGACCTCGAAAATCTCGCTGCGGCCAAAGGCGTTTCGCTCTTCGCAAGCTGGCATTCGCGTTATGCGCCGGCTGTCGAGGCAGCAAAGACCTTGCTCGCCGGAACGAAGATCCAAAGCGTTCATGTGATCTGGAAGGAAGACGTCCGCCATTGGCATCCGAACCAGGAATGGATCTGGCAGGCCGGCGGGCTCGGCGTCTTCGATCCCGGCATCAACGCGCTGTCGATCGTGACCCATATCCTGCCGCCCCTCTTCCTGACCGGCGCAACGCTGGAGTTTCCTGAAAACCGGGATTCGCCGATCGCCGCCGACCTGCATTTCAAGAGCGGCGCGGGCCTTGCGGTCCACGCCGAATTCGACTGGCGCCAGACCGGCAAGCAGAGCTGGGATATCGTCGCCGAGACCGATGCAGGCCAGATGATTCTGGCCGATGGCGGTGCCAAGCTTTCCGTCGATGGCGAGCTGAAGTCCTCGGCACCCGAGGCCGAATATCCCTCGCTCTACCGCCGTTTCGCCGAGATCGTCAAAGCCGGCGCATCCGATGTCGACGTTTCGCCGTTGCGCCACGTCGCCGACGCCTTCATGCTCGGCAAGCGCAAATTCGTCGAAGCTTTTTACGATTGACGCGTCCTGGCCGATACAGACAACGCGCCCCGCAACATGCTAGCGTGGCGCATTGTCTTCATCGGGGAGTTGCCGATGGCATCGGAACGTGAACAATCATTCGGGCTCGGCGTCGGCAACAAGTCGGTCAAGCTCGCCGAGCCGAATCAGAGCTGGCACGACGCCTATTTGCTGGAAGAAGCCGCCATTCGCAACGCACTCGGCGACCTTGCCGTCGATGTCCAGCATTTCGGCAGCACCTCCATCCCCGAGATCAAGGCCAAGCCCATCATCGATATCGCCGTCGGCGTTCGGCGCTTCGAAGACGGCCTCGCCTGCATCGAGCCGATGGCATCCATCGGCTATGTCTACGCCGGCAGCAACATCGTACCGGACGATCACATCTTCGGGCACGATATCGAAGGAGACACCCGCACGCATCTGGTGCATGTGGTCGAGCATGGCGGCCCGACCTGGCGCAACTTCCTCACCTTCCGCGACCGGATGCGCAAGAGGCCGGACCTGGCGCATGCCTACGAGGCACTGAAAATCGAGCTGGCATCAAAATATGCCGACAATCGCGCCGCCTATACCGCAGCGAAGAAGGATTTCATCCAGAAGATCCTCGAAGAAAGCGACTGAGAAACCAGCCTTTCACGCAATCGCAAAGCCGGCCTATCCATCGATAACAAGACATAGCCGGATGGAAGATCGCTGCGCGCCCTTCAGGAATTGCTCGCCGCGAACCTTCCGAACAATTCCGGCGAGGCTCAGGCCTTTTTCTCCCAGCGGCCATCCTGCGTCTGTTGCCAGTAGGTAAGATTATGCCCCTCGCCTTTCAGGCGCTTCCATTGGGTGCGCGCACTTTCCAGCTGCTCCTGGTCATAGCCGTCGAACATCAGCACGACGCGCTGATAGCTGCCGACATCCGTTGCTTCGGCGCCATCGATAAAGAAACGCACCGTCGCATTGTTCGCGTTGTCGGGCGAGACCGTCAGCAGCACGGGTTGCCGATCCGCCATCTCGCCTTCGTCCGTGCCGTGCGGCAGGAAGCTATCCTCGCGATAGGTCCACAGATGGGCATCGAGGAGATCCCGCCGCGCCGGCTCGCGCATCTGCACCGCAACCTGCCAGCCGCGCTCGACGCTCTTGTCGATCAGCGGCGGCAGGGCGTCTTCGAGCTTCGATTCCGTCAGGTGATAGAAGAGAACGTCGGTCATGCGGCCTCTTCTATCTCACAAAATCCGGCTGGTCACGATTCGTAGCCGGCGCGGACGAGTTCATCGAGCAGCCGCACGCCGAAGCCGGACCCCCACGACTGGTTGATCTCGTCCTGAACCGAGCCCATGGCGGTGCCGGCGATATCGAGATGCGCCCAAGGGGTCTCGCCGACGAAGCGCTTCAGGAACTGCGCTGCCGTGATCGAGCCGGCATGGCGGCCGCCGGTATTCTTCATGTCGGCGAACTTGCTGTCGATCATCTTGTCGTATTCCTTGCCGAGCGGCATCCGCCACAGGCGCTCGGCCGTCACGAGACCAGCTGCGGTCAGCTCGCCGGCCAGTTTGTCGTCGTTGCTGAACAGGCCGGCCTGCAGATTGCCGAGCGCGACGAGGATGGCGCCGGTCAGGGTCGCCAGATTGATCATGAACTGCGGCTTGAAACGATCGTTCGTGTACCAGAGGGCATCGCAGAGAACGAGCCGGCCCTCGGCATCCGTATTGATGATCTCGATCGTCTGGCCGGACATGGAGGTGACGATATCGCCCGGGCGCTGGGCATTGCCGTCAGGCATGTTCTCGACCAGGCCGATGACCCCGATGGCATTGACCTTGGCTTCGCGGGCGGCGAGCGTATACATCAGGCCGGTGACTGCAGCCGCGCCGCCCATATCGCCCTTCATCTCTTCCATGCCAGCGGCCGGCTTGATGGAAATGCCGCCGGTATCGAACACGACACCCTTGCCGACGAAAGCCACTGGCCTGTCCTTCGCCTTGCCGCCCTTCCACTGCATGACCACCAGACGCGGCGGCCGGGCCGACCCTTGGGCGACGCCGAGCAGAGCGGCCATGCCGAACCGGCGCATTTCGCGCTCCGTCAGAATCTCGACCTCGACGCCGAGCTTTTCGAGCTCCTTGGCCTTGGCTGCAAATTCGACGGGACCGAGAACGTTCGGTGGTTCGTTGACGAGATTGCGGGCGAGGATCACGCCGCCCGCCACTGCTTCCGAGGTTGCGTAAAGCTTCTTGGCGGCCGTCGCCTCCTGGGTGACGATCGTGACCTTCACTGCTTTGCGCGAGCCGCTTTTCTCATCGTCGTCGGTTTTCTTCGTCTTGTAGGTATCGAAGCTATAGGCGCGCAGAAGCATGCCCAGGGCAAAATCGGCGGCCTCCTTGGCTCCGACCTCGACGTTCGGCGCATCGAGAAAGATCGCGACCTTCTCGACGTTGCGGATTTTTGCCGCCGCGCTGCCACCGAGCTTCAGCCAGTCGTGCGCGGCCAGCGCCTTCACCTTGCCAACGCCGATCACGACGATCCGGTCGGCAGGCGAGGATTCGGGGGCGATGATATCCACGCTGGTCAGCGCCTTGCTCTTGAAGCCGGCAACGGAGGAAGCCTTGGCGAAGATATTGGCCGGATCGGCGCTCTCCGCCCCCGCCGGCAGCTCGCTGTCCGTGCTTTTCAGGAGAATGGCCAGGCCGCCGTTAAGGCGAGCTGACTTGGCGAAGGAGATCTCGAATTTCGCAGACATTTCCGCTCCAATATTCATGCGTCGTAATCAGGAGAATTTCTACGAAACCATCATTCAAGGTTTGACTAGGGAATACAAGCGTTTGGCACGGCAATCTCCGCGGAGCGCGGTCCCTGGGCTTCAAATCCCTGTCATTTTGCACGGCTAGGCTCCGTCCCATGATGATTTGCCGCCTCGGGCGGTCCGATCTTTTTGTGGAATGCTGCCTTGATTATCGACTTTGCCAGCCTCGATCGCGAGGACCGCTTTCCGGAAATCCTCCGGCCTCGCACGGCCGGCGATGCCTTCATCGGCCTCTTCTGCGCGTGGTGGGGCCTGCTCGGCCTGTTTTCGCTCTTCCCCCAGATCGACCTTGCCGTCGCAAACATGTTTTTTCTGCCGCAACGATGTCTTGCGAGCGTCAGGCCCGATCAGATCTGCGGTATTTTTCCCTATAATGACGATCCCCATATGCGTCTCCTGAGGGAAATGTTCTTCCAGCTTCCCTACGTGGCCGCCGCCCTCCTCTGCTGGATGCTGTTCCGATGCTGGCAACATCATGGCGCTACCTTCAACCGGCTTCGGGCACGCAATCTCAAGATCGCGCTCGGCGCATTGCTGATCGGGCCGGTGCTGATCGTCAATCTCTGGCTGAAAGCCCTCTCCGGCCGTCCGCGTCCGAGGCAAACCGATCTCTTCGGCGGCACGCTCGATTTCGTCCATGCCGGGTCTTTTGCCGGCAAATGCGCCAGCAACTGCTCATTCATCTCGGGCGAAGCCGCCGCGGCGGGCTGGCTGTTCTGCCTGATCTTCATCATCCCGCAGCCGTATCGATCCGCTGCGGCCATGCCGATCGCCACAGTCTCCATATTGATTCCGTCGCTCCGGGTGGCCTTTGGCGGGCACTACCTGTCGGACGCCGTCCTCGGCTGGCTGTCATCGCTTGTCATATTCGCCGCCCTGCTGGCATTATCCCAAACGACACACGACAGAAGAATCTCGGAAAGTTAACGATTTTTTTTCGAGTTGGTTGTCGCCAAAAAAACGTAAACAGCGTAGATGAGGGTGAATCTCTGTCGGCTCGCCCGGCAGCTGTTGCGTTTAAGGGCCGGCATGAAGTTATTCGAGACATATATCGTACGGCGTGTCGGTATGATGTTCCTGGTAGCGCTGCTGCCGGTGCTCGCCATTATCTGGACCACCCAGGTTCTGCAGCGCATCAACCTCGTGACGGATAGCGGCCAGTCGATGGGATCGTTCGCGAAGCTCGCGACGCTGATTCTGCCGACGATCATTCCGATCGTTCTTCCCTTTGCGTTGGTCATCGGCATCACGCAGACGCTGACGGCAATGAACAGCGACTCGGAGCTGACCGTCATGGAGGCGGCAGGCGCCAAGCGGGGCATCATCATCCGCCCGATCATGATTCTTGCGATCGCGATCAGCCTGTTCTCCTTTTTCGTGGATAACGTGGTCGAGCCCAGGGCCCGCGTCGCCGCCCGTCAGATGGTGGCGGAAGCCTATGCCGACCTGCTTTCGACCGTGATCGAGGAGAAGAATTTCCGGCGCATCGAAGACGGGCTCTATGTCCAGATCTCGCAGCGCCTGTCGGGCCGCATCCTCAAGGGACTGTTCGTGGTGGATTCCCGCGATCCCGCTTTCGATCTCATCTATTATGCGAAGGAAGGTGCAGTCGATCCGAGCGGCACGTCCCTGCTGATGAAAGACGGCGAGGTGCATCGCAAGACGGCCGACGGCAACGTCTCCGTCATCAAATTCGATTCCTATGCCTTCGACCTTTCCGACATGACGCAGAGCCGGGGACAGGCGACGCTGCGCGCCAGCGACCGCGATCTCGGCTTCCTGCTCAATCCGGATCCGAACGACCCGGACTACAAGGCGAAACCTGGAAATTATCGGGCGGAGCTGCACCGGCGTCTCAACGAATGGGCTCTCCCGGCCATATTCGCGCTGATCTCCCTGGTGATCGCCGGCGACGCGCGCTCGCATCGCGAGGCGCGGCTGCATCCGATGGTATCGGCGCTGACGATAGCCTTCGCGCTGCGCTGGGCCGATTTCTATGCCGCCAACCAGATCGACAACGCACCCAACTTCATCGGCATTCTCTATGGCATCAACATCATCTCGGCGCTTGTCGCCATCGGGCTACTGATGCGTAACCGCAAGATGACGATGCCGGTATCGATCCGAAACCGTCTCAGCAGTTGGCGACAAAGGATCCAGGATCGCATTCCGGCTGCACCGGACGGCTCGAACGGGAGCGGTGCATGATCTTCGGCACGCTCGGGCGTTATTTCTTCACGCGTTATATCGTGACGACGTTCTGGTTCTTCCTGGGCGTCATCTCGATCGTCTATCTGGTCGATTTCAGCGAAACCGCCGGCCGGCTCGCGGGGTTGCCTGGCTATAGCGTTTCTCTCGGTCTGGTGATGACGGCGGTCAGACTGCCGTTCATCCTGCAACAGACCGTGCCGTTCATCGCGCTTTTCGTCGGCATGACGGTCTTGATCGCCCTCAACCGGCGGCGCGAGCTGGTGATTGCGCGTGCGGCCGGCATCTCCGTCTGGCAATTCATGACGCCATTCATAATAGGCGCCTTCTGCGTGGGACTGCTGACCATGCTCGCCCTCAATCCGGTGGCCGCATGGGGGCAACGCCAGGCGGAAACGATGGAAGCGGACCTGCGCGGCGACCCCTCCTATCATAACAAGCTTTCCATTCCGTGGCTGCGTCAGTCGAGCGGAAAGGACGACACCATCATCGGCGCCAAGGCCATTCTGGACAATGGAACGACGCTGATGGGCGTTGTCTTTATCCACTTCGATTCACAGGGAAATATCGTCCTCCGGCAGGACGCGCAGTCGGCAAAATTGGAAGATGGTTACTGGCTTCTTAACAATGTCGTCGAGCGGCGGCCGGGCGAAATACCGGATCATAAGAGTTCGGTACAGGTTCGTACGAATCTGAAACAGGACTTCGTCTCCGAGCGCCTGGCTCAACCAGAAACCATTGCTTTTTATGATCTTTCTAATCGAATAAAGGTCGCGCGCTCCTTCGGCATATCGACCAACGCTCTCGAGACGCAGCTTCATTCACTGTTGTCACAGCCATTCCTGCTTGTGGCAATGACGTTGATTGCGGCAACCGTGTCGTTAAAATTCAGTAGATTCAATCAATCGCGCTCTGTGATTCTGGGTGGAATCCTCTCTGGCTTCGTGCTTTATGTTGTCTCCGTGCTGGTAAAGGCATTCGGGAGCAGCGGAGTGGTTCCTCCCTTCGTGGCGACATGGATACCCGTGATCGTCGCATTGGCATTCGGAGCAACGATCCTGCTTCATCAGGAGGACGGCTAAGTGGCGGCAGGCAACCGCAAGAGTATCAGAAAGATTGTGGCTGCCCTCGTTACGGGCACGGCCGCATGTGCGTATATTATGAGTCCGGCCGTAGCTTACGCCCAGGCCAGCAATAGCAATGGCGGCGCCGGCGCGGTGGCTTCTCCTGTGAAGGTGAAGGTGCCCGACGGCTCAAAGCTGGTCCTTTCGTCCAACGAACTGGTCTACAACAAGGATACGCAGATCGTCACCGCAAGCGGTGCGGTCCAGATCAACTATGGCGGCTACAAGATGGTCGCCCAGAAGGTTGAATATAATCAGAAATCCGGGCGGATGACGGCCATCGGCAATGTCGAGCTGATCAGCCCGGACGGCAATCGCATGTATGGTGACAAAATGGATGTCACCGACAGCTTCTCCGACGGCTTCGTGAACGCGCTGCGCATCGAAATGCCCGACAATACGCGTCTCGCCGCCGAAAAGGGCGAACGCGTGGGCGGCACGCAGATGATTCTGACGAAGGGCGTCTACACCGCCTGCATGGCCTGTTCCGAGGCAGGCCGCGCGCCGCTGTGGCAAGTCAAGGCCCAGCGTGTCGTGCAAAACGGCGTGACCCACACGGTCCGCCTTGAGCATGCCCGTTTCGAGCTGTTCGGCCAGCCGATTGCCTATGTCCCGTGGATCGAGGTTCCGGACAATACCGTCAAGCGCAAATCCGGCTTCCTGTTTCCGTCGGTAACGGTCTCGCAGCGTCTCGGCGTCGGTGTAAGGGTTCCTTACTACTACGTCATATCGCCGAGCATGGATGCGACGGTCACGGCAACCGGCTTCACCAATCAGGGCCTGTTGCTGGAGGGTGAATTCCGCCAGCGTTTCGAGAACGGCACGCATATTCTGCGCGTTGCCGGCATCAGCCAGATGAATCCGGACTCCTTCACGGCCGGTACAACCGATGCCGAGCATAAAACGCGCGGAATGATCAGCTCCAAGGCGGATTTCAAGATCAATCCTCGCTGGACTTTCGGCTGGGATGTCATGGCGCAGAGCGACAACAACTTCTCGCGCACCTATGGCCTGGAGGGGCTCAACCAGAGCACTCATACGAACCAAGCCTATTTGACCGGTATCGGAAAGCGCAATTTCTTCGATATGCGCGCCTTCTACTATAACGTGCAGGACACGGACGACAACGCCACAGCGCAGAAGCAGCAGGCGTATGTTTATCCGAGCATCGACTATCACTATGTCGATCCGAAGTCGGTTTATGGCGGCGAACTGTCGGCGACGATGAATTTCACGCACCTGTCGCGTGACAAGGCGTCGGTGCTCGACAACGCCGTCAATCTCGGCGACTCCAGCCTGAACGATCGCTTCCTGGGCCTTTCGGGAAGCTATACGCGCCTCAGCACCGAATTGCAGTGGCAGCGTACCTTCACCACGGATGAGGGCCTGGTGCTGACGCCGCTGGCCGCCGCGCGCGGCGATGTCTATGGCCTGGATATGGATTCGCCCAATTCCCTGGGCTCGTCCTTCAGCTATCCCGGCAACTATGACAGCAGCGATTACGCGACCCGGGGCATGGTCACAGCGGGTCTCGAAGCCAAGTACCCGTTCCTGATCACCACGGACAACAGCACCCACGTCTTCGAGCCCATTGCGCAGATCTATGTGCGTCCGGATGAGCAGCTTGCGGGCCGGTTGCCGAACGAGGATGCCCAGAGCTTCGTTTTCGACGCCACCAATCTGTTCGACCGTGACAAGTTCTCGGGCTTCGACCGCATCGAAGGCGGCACGAGGGCCAATCTGGGCTGGCGTTATACCGCCAGCTTCGATAGCGGCTACAAGTTGCAGCATATTTTCGGCCAGTCCTATCAGCTTGCCGGCCGCAACTCGTTTGCAACCGACGATCTGGCGGCGGCCGGTGCGGAATCCGGGCTTGAAACGAGCCGTTCCGACTATGTCACCATGTTCGGCCTGACGACGCCGCAGGGCATATCGCTCTCGACATCCTATCGCTTCGACGAGAAGGATTTTGCCTTCCGCCGCGGCGATACATCGGTCGGCTTCTCCAACGATGTATTCCAGACGTCCTTGATCTACACGCATATTGCCGCGCAGCCGCAATACGGCTTCACCAGCAACCAGGATGAAATCCAGTCGCGCGCCCAGATCAAGTTCAAGGAATACTGGTCGGTCTTCGGCACGGTCAGCTACGATCTGAACAGCAACGAGATCACCCGTCAGGGCGTGGGTCTCTCCTATGAGGACGAATGCACGATCTTCAGCATATCGTTCCTGGACAAGAAGGATACGACCGCCAGTTCGGCGAGCGACTGGTCGATCGGCGCTCGCCTGACGTTCCGTACGCTCGGCGACGTCAACCTCGGCAGCGTGCAGGACGCAACGTTCTGATACCAATCAGAATTGCAAGGGGCCGGCTTTATGCCGGCTCTTTTGCGTCGAAACGGCGGAGAATTCCTAGTGTCATTGTTTCGCCGCAAGGATTTTGCAATTCATCGCGCTTGATGTAGACATGTGGCACAAATTTGCCGTAATGCGCCGATGGCGTGCCGATATGGCACGACGCCGGCAGAAAAGACCTTCGGGAAGGGGTAGTTGATGTTTTCTGGAAAGACACCGATGCGCGCTCTGCTGTTCGGAGCAGCAGCCCTGGTTATGGCAAGCTTTGCCGTGCCGAGCAGCGATGTTGCTTTCGCCGCCAGCGAGGTAAAGGTCATCGTCAACAGTCAGGTGATTACCTCCGGCGACATTGCCAAGCGGGTTGCCTTCCTCAAGTTGCAGCGCCAGAAGGGCGATCTCAACAAGCTCGCCAAGGAACAGCTTGTCGACGAGACGCTGAAGCGGGCCGAGATTTCCCGCGTGCGCATGTCCGTTTCGACGACGGATGTCGATGCCGCCTTCGGCCGTTTTGCATCCAGCAACAAGATGACAACGGCGCAGCTCAGCCAGATCCTTGAAAAGGCCGGTGTCGGCGTCGAGCACTTCAAGTCCTATATCGCCGTTTCCATGAGCTGGCCGCGTGTCGTCAACGCGCGCTTCGGCGCGAGAAGCCGCATGTCGAACGACGATCTCGTGACGCGCATGACGGAAAACAAGACCAAGCCGGTCACGACGGAATACTTCCTGAAGCAGATCATCTTCGTCGTTCCAGCCGCAAAGCGGAACGCCATTCTGAACGCACGCAAGGCCGAAGCCCAAGCGTCGCGCGCCAAATTCCCCGGCTGCGATCAGGCGAAGGTTTTTGCGGCGACGATGCGTGACGTCTCTGTCCAGGATCTGGGCCGGGTACTTGCCCCGGAAGTTCCGGAGATGTGGAAACCGCTGCTGGAGAAGGCCTCCGGCAACACGACCACCCCGATCGTCACCGACCGCGGCGTCGAATATGTTGCCATCTGCTCGCAGCGCCAGGTGAACGATGACGTTGCCGCGGCAGCCGTGTTCCGTGCCGAGGATCTCGGCAAGAACAACCCTCAGGGTGTCAGCGCCAACGACAAGAAATACATGGACGAGTTGCGCTCCAAGGCGCAGATCGTCTATCGCTGATCGCCGATGCCACCGCGCTCCGTTCTCCCCCTGGCGCTCACGCAGGGGGATCCGGCCGGCATAGGCCCCGACATCACGCTCGCCGCCTGGCTTCGTCGCGGCGAGCTCGATTTGCCGCCCTTCCTGTTTCTTGGCGACGCTGACATTCTTGCGGCGCGCGCTTCGCAGCTGGGTCTGAGCGTGCCCTTGATGGCGGCCGACCCTGCCACGGCCGGCGACATCTTTCGCGATGCGCTGCCCGTTCTGCCGATCGAGGCTGGAGTGAGCGTCGTTGCCGGCGAGCCGCACGTCGCTACCGCCAAGGGGACAATTGCCGCCATAGAGATGGCCGTCTCGCTCAGCATGAGCGGCCGGACATCCGCCGTTGTCACCAATCCGATCGCCAAATCGGTGCTTTATGATGCCGGATTCGGCTTTCCCGGCCATACCGAATTCCTCGCCGACCTCGCAACGCGCGCGACCGGAAAGCCGGTCATGCCAGTGATGCTGCTGGCAGGCCCGAAGCTGCGCGCCATCCCGGTCACGATCCACATCCCGCTGAAAGAGGTGCCGCAGGCACTGACCTCGGAATTGATCGCCGAAACGTGCCGGATCACCGATCACGACCTGCGCAATCGCTTCGGTATCGCCAGGCCGCGCCTTGCCGTTGCCGGCCTCAATCCGCACGCCGGAGAAAACGGAGCGCTCGGCAAAGAGGATGACGAAATCGTCCGGCCGGCGATCGATAGGTTGCGCGCGGAGGGCATCGATGCATTCGGCCCCCTGCCCGCCGATACGATGTTCCATGATGACGCCCGTCGGCGCTACGACGTTGCCATCTGCATGTATCACGATCAGGCGCTGATCCCGGCCAAGGCGCTCGGCTTCGACGATTCCGTCAATGTCACGCTCGGCTTGCCCTTTGTCCGCACCTCTCCGGATCACGGCACGGCATTCGGAATCGCCGGCAAAGGCATCGCCAAGGAAGACAGCCTCGTCGCCGCGCTCAGGCTGGCGAACGAAATCAGCGGCACGACTGGAAATAATCGCTGATGGCTGCGCTAGACGGCTTGCCGCCCCTCCGCGATGTGATCCAGCGCCACGGCCTCGATGCGCGCAAGGCGCTTGGCCAGAACTTTCTTCTCGACCTCAATCTGACTCAGAAGGTTGCCAGAACCGCCGGATCGCTTGAAGGCGCAACCGTGTTCGAAGTCGGTCCCGGACCGGGCGGCCTGACGCGCGCCATCCTGGCGCTCGGCGCCAGAAAGGTCATCGCCGTCGAGCGCGATTCGCGCTGTCTGCCGGCGTTGGCCGAGATCGCCGATCACTATCCCGGCCGGCTCGATGTGATCGAAGGCGATGCGTTGAAGACGGATTTTGCGGCCCTTGCTGCCGACGGCCCGATCAGGATCATCGCCAACCTGCCCTATAATGTCGGGACGCAGCTTCTGGTCAACTGGCTCCTGCCGCTGCAGTGGCCGCCCTTCTGGCAATCGCTGACCCTGATGTTCCAGAAGGAAGTCGGCCAGCGGATCGTCGCGCAGGAGGATGACGATCATTATGGCCGGCTCGGCGTCCTCTGCGGCTGGCGCACGCAGGCGCACATGGCCTTCGACATCTCTCCGCAGGCATTCACGCCGCCGCCGAAGGTAACCTCGACGGTGGTGCATCTTACGCCGAGGGAAAACCCCATCCCCTGTGACGTCGACAAGCTGGAAAAAGTAACGCAGGCTGCGTTCGGCCAGCGCCGCAAAATGCTGCGGCAGAGCCTGAAGCCGCTGGGTGGCGAAGCGCTTTTGCTGAAGGCGGATATCGACCCGCAGCGCCGCGCCGAAACGCTGTCCGTGGAAGAGTTCTGCCGGCTGGCGAACTGCCTCTGATCGGGGATCGGAGCATCCGATCGCGGTCAGAGCTTCGGTGTCTCTTCCAGCAATCCGCGGACGAAATCGAACATGCCATGCCGGCGGTCGCGGCGGAGCCGTTCGGCCTTGACGATCGACTGGACAGCGTCGAAAGCAGCATTCAGATCGTCGTTGACGATGACATAGTCATATTCGCGCCAATGGTCGATCTCGGCCCGCGAATTGGCCAACCGCATGGCGATGACCTCTTCGGAATCCTCGGCGCGGCGATGCAGGCGCGATTGCAGCTCCGTCATCGTCGGCGGCAGCACGAAGATGGACACGACGTCGGCCGGCATCTTCTCCTGCAACTGTTGCGCGCCCTGCCAGTCGATATCGAAAAGCATATCGCGCCCTTCCGCCATTGCCGTCTCCACCGGCTCGCGCGGCGTGCCGTAGAAATTGCCGTGGACTTCGGCCCATTCGAGCAACGAGTCGGAATCGCGAAGACGCTCGAATTCGCGCTGCGAAACGAAATGATAGTGCACGCCTTCGATTTCACTCGGCCGGCGCTGTCGGGTCGTAACGCTGACCGACAGGCTGACCTGCTTGTCGGTGTCCAGCAAGGTGCGCGCGATGGTCGACTTGCCTGCGCCGGACGGCGAGGAAATAGCAAGCATCAGCCCCCGGCGGGCAATCGGAATGGATGTGGATGTCGCCGGTTTCATGGCCTACTCCAAATTCTGGACCTGTTCGCGGAACTGGTCGATGACTACCTTCAGCTCGATGCCGGCAGCCGTCACCGCCGCCGCATTGGACTTCGAACAGATAGTATTCGATTCCCGGTTAAATTCCTGTGCAAGAAAATCGAGCTTGCGGCCCACAGGACCGCCCTTGGAAATGAGATCGCGCGCTGCGGCAACATGCGCCTTCAGGCGATCGATCTCCTCGCGCAGATCGGCCTTGGTGGCAAGAAGGGCAGCTTCGGCATGCAGCCTGTCGCGATCGAGGCCAGACGAGCCGTCCAGAAGCATGGCAACCTGCGTCGTCAGCCTTGCGGCGATTTCCTGCGGGGAGCGGGACGGGTCGCGCTCGACCGCGGTCGTCAGCGCCTCGATCGTCGCGACCTGACCGAGCAGAATCCTGCCGAGCGCATCGCCTTCCTGCCGGCGCATGTCGCGGAGGTCGCCAAGAGCTGCATCGAGACCCGCCACGATATCGGCGTCACGCGCTGCAAGAGCCTCTTCGTCCTCCTCGACCTCCTTGAACTCCACCAGGCCGCGTACGGCCATCAGGCTCTCCAGCTTCAATGGCGCGGGATCGACGATGCCCGCCAGCTGGTCGCGCAATGCCAGGACTGCCGTCAGCGCATCCTGGTTCACGACGACTTCGACGCGGCTTTCCTCGACGGAAAGCGACAGGCTGACCTGCAGGTTGCCGCGTGAAAGCCGCTCCGCAATCGCTTTGCGGGCATCGGCTTCCAGACGCTCCAGGCCCGGCGGCAGACGCAGGCGGATATCCAGCCCTTTGCCGTTCACCGAGCGCAGTTCCCATGCCCAACGGCCGCGACCGCTCGTTCCCTCACGCCGGGCAAAGCCGGTCATGGACTGCAATGCCATGCAAGCCTCCGATATTTCCTGTCCCCGATCCGCCGAAAATCCCCGGATTGTGGATCAATGTAAAGTGAATCCGCGCCGCCCTCCTGTCCGAGCCACGGCACGGCAATGGTCAATTCGTTTTCTTCTTTTGCGGAGCACCGGAGCCGGGAGCCACGGAAGCATCGTCGGGCTGGCCGTCCACCGCAATCGTGCTGGGGTCTTCGCCCTTTTCGGCAACCAGCTTGCGCCAGCGCCTGACATTGGCATTGTGCTCGTCCAGCGTTGCGGCAAAGACATGGCCGCCGGTGCCGTCAGCCACGAAATAGAGATCCTGCGTCTTCCAGGGATTGGCCACGGCCTCCAGGGCATCCTTGCCCGGATTTGCGATCGGCGTCGGCGGCAAGCCCTTGATGAGGTAGGTGTTGTAAGGCGTGTCCTTCTTCAGGTCAGACTGATAGATCGGACGATCGGACGGCTTTCCCTCCCCGCCGAACAGGCCGTAGATGACGGTCGGGTCCGACTGCAGGCGCATGCCCTTGCCAAGACGGTTGAGGAAGACGGAAGCGACATGGGCCCGCTCATCCGCCAGGCCGGTTTCCTTCTCCACGATGGAGGCAAGCGTGATGAAATCCTGCTCGTTTGCCAGCTGCACGCTCGGGTCGCGCTTTTCCCAGATCTGATCGACCAGCTTCGTCTGCGCCGCCGCCATCTGCTGAACGATTTCCGTGCGCTTGGTGCCGCGCGTGAACTTATAGGTATCCGGCCTCAGGCTTCCTTCCGCAGGCAAAGCCGACGGCAGATCGCCTTCCAGCACGGGATCGGCCTGCAGCTTGTTGAACATCTGCCGCACGGTCAGCCCTTCCGGCAGAGTGACCGAATAGAGAATCGACTTGCCGGACTTCAAGAGCTCCATGATATCCTTCATGGAAGCGCCGGCCTTGATCTCGTATTCGCCGGCGCGAAGGGTCTCGCCGTCATGCAGGTAGGTGGCGGTCAGCCAGCGGAAGATGCGTTCATTGGTGATGATGTTGTTGGATTCGAGGCGATTGGCGATCTCGCCGAGACCGGCGCCGTTGCGCACGATGAAATTCGTATTGGTCGTCAGCGGACCGGGGCCTTGATAGACCGAAAACGCATAATAGGCGCCGCCGACCGCGGCAACGGCGACGAAAACCGCCAGCGTCATCAGGAAGTTCAGGAAGATGACCATCTGGCTGCGGGCTTTGCGCGAACGCTTCGGCGGATCCGGAACACGCTCCGGACGCAAGGCTTCGCTGGCCGATTTCGGGATAATCGGCCCTTTCTGCCCGTTCGGAGTTCCGTTGCTCTGGTTCGTATCGCTCACCGGCAATCCCTTCCTTTTTGTGATTGCCTGCTGTTTGGCCAAGCAATGCGGCAAAAAGCAGGTTCAGAAGATAAGGCGGAACCCAGGCTCCGACTTCGACCGATCAGGCATTGCCGCACCGCATTCCCGAGGGGGGATGGAAGCACGGCAACAATCAACGACGCTGGCGGGACTGCCGAAACATCCCGCCCTTCACAGGTACGCGCTGTTATTAAGCCTCATAGCGGCGCAGGACAAGCGACGCATTCGTGCCGCCGAAGCCGAAGGAGTTCGACAGCGCGACATTGACTTCCCGCTTGCGGGCCTTGTGCGGAACGAGATCGATCGCGGTCTCGCGCTCCGGATTGTCCAGATTGAGCGTCGGCGGGACGATGTTGTCGCGAATGGCGAGCGTGGCGAAGATTGCCTCGATTGCGCCGGCCGCGCCCAGGAGATGGCCGGTCGCCGACTTGGTGGAGGACATGGAAATCTTGGGCGCGGCATCGCCGACCAGCCGCTCGACGGCGCCGAGCTCGATCGTATCGGCCATCGTCGACGTGCCATGAGCATTGATATAGTCGACGTCCGCCGGTGACAGGCCGGCGCGCTTCAGCGCCGAGGTCATGCAGCGGAAAGCGCCCTCGCCATCCTCGGACGGCGCGGTAATGTGATAGGCGTCGCCGGAAAGGCCGTATCCTACGACTTCCGCATAGATCTTGGCGCCGCGTGCCTTGGCGTGTTCCAGCTCCTCGAGCACGACGACGCCGGCACCCTCGCCCATGACGAAGCCGTCACGGTCGCGGTCGTAGGGGCGCGAAGCCTTGTGAGGATCGTCATTGTGCTGGGTCGACAACGCCTTGCAGGCGGCAAAGCCGGCAAGCGCGATGCGGCAGACTGGGGCCTCCGCGCCGCCCGCCACCATGACATCGGCATCGCCGAGCATGATCAGCCGCGCGGCATCGCCGATCGCATGCGCGCCCGTGGAACATGCGGTGACGACGGCATGGTTCGGACCGCGCAACTTGTGGCGGATCGAAACCTGGCCGGAAACGAGATTGATGAGGCGGCCGGGGATGAAGAAGGGCGAGATACGGCGCGGACCCTTGTCGCGCAGCGTATAGCCGGCTTCGACGATGCCTTCGAGGCCACCGATACCGGAGCCGATCATGACGCCCGTGGCGATCTGGTCTTCATCCGTCTTCGGATGCCAGTTTGCATCGGTCAGCGCCATATCGGCCGCCGCCATGCCGTAAATGATGAAGGGATCGACCTTGCGCTGCTCTTTCGGTTCCATCCAGTCGTCGGCATTGAATGTGCCGTCGGAACCGTCGCCGACCGGAATGCGGCAGGCAATCTTGGCGGCTAGGTCTTCGACCTCGAATTCGGTGACGAGGCGTGCTCCATTGTGTCCGGCAAGCAAACGCGTCCAGGACACCTCGGTGCCACAGCCCAAAGGTGATACCATGCCGGTACCCGTGATAACGACACGTCTCATCGCCCGCAGACCCCCGTCTTTTTATGATGATATGCGTATAAACATGCTTCGGCCGGCTTCACCGGACGAAATAGGGCGGACTCTTCAGCCCGCCCTTTCAAAAAGTACGAAAGATTAGGCCTGAGCCTTCTCAATGAACTTTACCGCATCGCCGACCGTCAGGATCGAGTCGGCAGCGTCGTCCGGAATTTCAACGCCGAATTCTTCTTCGAAGGCCATGACCAGTTCGACGGTGTCGAGCGAGTCCGCACCCAGATCGTCAATGAAGCTTGCGCTTTCAACAACCTTGTCGGCGTCAACGCCAAGATGATCAACAACAATTTTCTTTACGCGTTCTGCGATATCGCTCATGTCGGTTTCCTCGACCTTATGTCCTGATCAGAATGCCTTGTGACATCCCTACCCTAATTCAAACCTGCAGCATCAGACCTGACGCCGCTGGCAAACCCGTTCAACCCGGCATTGAGATCCGGTCCAGCGCCTTGAATGCGGCCCAGTCCGTCTGCATTTTCCGGACGACTGTTCTCAGTCATGGCCCGCTTAACACGGTTTAAGTCCGTCGCAAAGCCAGAAAATAGCCGGCTCCGGGTTGCTCAACATGCTATTGGAGGGAAAGTTCCTTCCAATGAGCAATTCCTTCAGATCATCGCCATGCCGCCATTGACATGGATCGTCTGGCCGGTGACGTAACTCGCCTCCGAAGAAGCAAGATAAGCCACTGCGGAAGCGACTTCCGCGCCCGTGCCCATGCGCTTCATGGGAATGGCGCCCATGATGGCTTCCTTCTGCTTGTCGTTCAGCTTGCCCGTCATGGCGCTTTCGATGAAGCCCGGAGCAACGCAGTTGACGGTGACGTTGCGGGTGGCGATTTCCTGCGCCAGCGACTTGGTGAAGCCGATCATGCCGGCCTTGGAGGCGCAGTAGTTTGCCTGGCCCGGATTGCCGGTCACACCGACGACGGAGGTGATGTTGATGATGCGGCCATAGCGGCGGCGCATCATCGGATGGGTGAGTTCCCGCGTCAGTCGGAAGACGGCCGTCAGATTGACTTCCAGAACGGCGTCCCAGTCCTCGTCGCTCATGCGCACGAAAAGGCCGTCCTTGGTGATGCCGGCATTGTTGACGAGAATATCGACGCCGCCGAGTTCCTCTTCCGCCTTGACGCCGAGCGCCTTCACCTCGTCGCGATCCGACAGGTTGGCCGGAAAGATCTTGACGCGATCGCCGAGCTCGGATGCCAGCGTCTCCAGCTTTTCGACGCGCGTGCCGTGCAGGCCGACGATGGCGCCCTGCTTGTGCAGGAGCCGGGCAATCTCTTCGCCGATGCCGCCGGATGCGCCGGTTACCAGGGCCTTGCGGCCGGTCAAATCAAGCATGTGTGTCCCTCGTTCCTTGAATATATCAGCCGAGCAATGCGGCGAGCGCCGTGTCGATATCGGCAGCATTGTTGACGGCAATGCCGTTCACCGATTTGTCGATGCGGCGGACAAGGCCCGTCAGCACCTTGCCGGCGCCAATTTCATACAATGTTGTCACATTGTTGGCGGCAAACCACTCCACCGTCTCGCGCCAGCGCACCTGGCCTGTGACCTGCTCGACCAGCAGCCTGGCGATCTCGTCGGCATCCGTCACCGGAGCCGCCTTGACGTTGGCGATGACCGGCACGACGGGATTGTTCTTGACAACGCCGGCGAGCGCCTCGCGCATGGCTTCCGCGGCCGGAGCCATCAGCGCCGAATGGAAGGGAGCGGAGACCGGCAGCAGCATGGCGCGCTTGGCGCCCCTGGCCGTCGCAAGCTCGGCGGCCTTCTCGACCGGAACTTTCTCGCCGGAAATGACGATCTGGCCGCCGCCGTTGTCGTTGGCGATCTGACAGGCGCCAAGGGCGGACGCTTCCTCGCAAACCGCAACGACATCGGCATGTTCGAGCCCGATGATCGCGGCCATGGCGCCGACGCCGACCGGGACTGCCGCCTGCATGGCGTTGCCGCGAATGCGCAGCAGGCGGGCCGTATCCGCAAGCGAGAAGGTGCCGGCGGCGCAGAGTGCGGAATATTCGCCGAGCGAATGGCCGGCGACATAAGCGACCTTGCTCTTCAGATCGAGGCCCCGCGCCTGCAGCACGCGGATGACCGCGAGCGATACGGCCATCAATGCCGGTTGCGCATTAGCCGTTAGCGTCAGCTTGTCTTCCGGACCGTTGAAGATCACGTCGGAGAGCTTTTCACCGAGCGCCTCGTCGACTTCCTCGAAGACGGCGCGCGCCTCGGCGAAATTGTCGGCAAGGTCCTTGCCCATGCCGACGGCCTGGCTGCCCTGGCCGGGAAATGTAAAAGCAACAGTCATTATAAAGCGTCCTTTTAGGGGTCGTTTTGCTTCCCAATGACATTGTTTGCGCGGGAGTCAATAGCGCAAGCCCCGCAGCCGACGGCTTTTGCAGCTGCGAGATGCAATGATTTTCTTCTTGCGCTTGCTCAATTCCGGCCTAAATTCTCGCGACCCCACCAATTCGACTTGCTCCCACCTCTCCAAGGTTTTCCCATGAAATATAACAATTTAGGCCGTACTGATATTTCCGTTTCGCAGATTTGTCTGGGCACGATGACCTGGGGCACGCAGAATAGCGAAGCCGAAGCTCACGAGCAGATGGACTATGCGGTCCAAAAGGGCATCAATTTCTTCGATACCGCCGAAATGTACCCGACGACCCCGGTCGGCCCGGAGACTCAAGGGCGCACCGAGGAATATATCGGCAGCTGGTTCGAAAAGACCGGCAAGCGCAAGGAGATCGTGCTCGCCACCAAGGTCGCGGGTCCCGGCCGGGAGTATCTGCGCGGCGGACAGGGCGCCAATGCCGTCAATATCCGGGCGGCGATCGACGCCAGCCTGAAGCGGCTGAAGACCGATTACATCGACCTCTACCAGGTCCACTGGCCGAACCGCGGCCACTTCCATTTTCGCCAGAACTGGACCTACAATCCTTTCAAACAGGACCGCGAAAAGGTTGTCGCCAACATCACCGACATCCTCGAGACGATGGGCGAACTGGTCAAGGCCGGCAAGATCCGCGCCATCGGCCTGTCGAACGAGACCACCTGGGGTATTCAGAAATATCTGACGATCGCCGAGCAGAAGAGTCTGCCGCGCGTCGCGACCACGCAGAACGAATACAATCTTCTCTACCGCCATTTCGACCTCGATCTGGCCGAACTGTCACATCACGAAGATGTCGGCCTGCTCGCCTATTCGCCGCTCGCCGGCGGCATCCTCAGCGGCAAATATGTCGGCGGCGCACGCCCGGCCGGCTCGCGCGGCTCGATCAACCTCGACATCGGCGGCCGCCTGCAGCCGCTGCAGGAACCGCCCGTAAAGGCCTATCTGGAAATCGCGGCCAAATATGGCATCGACCCTTCCAAGCTGGCGCTGGCCTATTGTCTCACAAAGCCGTTCATGGCCTCCGTCATCATCGGCGCGACAACGATGGCTCAGCTCGAGACGGATATCGCCGGCGCCTACGTGACGCTGCCGGCGGAGGCACTGGCGGAAATCGAGCAGGTGCACCGAAAGTATCCGCTGCCGATGTGAGGCGTGTGCCGGTAGGATTCAAAATGAATAAGCGGGCAAACCTGTTCGCTTATTCAGCCGTCGAGGTGGGAGCGCTGCAGCAGATTTCGCGAACGTAATTGTTGCCATAGGTAATAAAAGCGGTTGGAGGGATACTTTTTGTTTTAATTAAAGGCTGAAAAACGAGGGAATCAACGTCTCTGCCGTATGTCCCGACAATTGTGACGGCATAACGTCCCTGCGCTGTTAAATGAACTGCCATTGGAATAAATGACCGCTTAGCCAGAGACATTGCGGAGTCTAGAGACTTTTCGGTGGTTATTTCGATATAACGCTTTCCGAACTGATTTTCTTCAAATTCACGCACCCATATCGATGTCTGAAGCATATAGCCGGTCTTATTGCCAATCGACACCCGATACCAGTCACCGGCACTCTTCTTGATCAGCAACTCGCTCCCATTCGCGAAAACCGCAATCGTCTTGGAGCGCATATCCCGACTGGTCTTTAAGAAGGCCGACCCACTGTCATCTTGAAGAATGCCGCTTCTCGGGACGGGAACTTGCAGAAGTGGCGGCTCCTCGCTCCGCCCTTTTACCGTTTTGCGTCCATCGGTAATCGGCGCCTGAGCCTCACCAGCGGACGATTTGGCGTCAGATTCATGAACCTCCTGAAACGATACGGTTGTCACCCGAAACTTCGTCATTTCGCTCGATGACAAATAGCGGATATCATTGCTGTCATATTTAAGGGCAAGTTGCAGCAAAGCGGGATCGACGCCCATTTCGCTCATATAGGCAATCACGTCGGCGGTTTGCTGTTGAATGGCCGCAACGGCATCCTCGACATTCATTCCACTGGTATCGCCGAACGAGGATTTATGAACGCCGATTGCACCCGGCTCGGCATAGCGAGTTACCCCGCCCATAAATGACAAGGAACAGGCCGAGGCACATTCCGAACCTCGCGCAGCTACGGTTTGCAGACCCAGAGATCGGATCAGTCGGCCAAACTCCATCGCCTTGTATACGTTTCCGCCGCCACTAAAAAAACTAACGGAATACGCATGGCTGGAAAGAACTTTGCTGCGAAATATGCCCAAGTCATCGTCAGCTTCGAACTGACCACTTACCATGATAAACTTAGAACCATCTTTCAAGCTTTGAACTTCGTAACTCAATCTCGCTGTTGCGTCCTGAGCGACAAGGGTGAGGCCCAAAACAAGACCTGCCGTGGCAAAGCTTTTTCCCATTACTTTCACAACCGAGCCCCCAATATCCGCCAAGTCATGATTTCCACAGGACCTATCGTTTCACAAGTCATGATTGCAGCGCATATTTCAAGAGCCGCTCGGCCCCATGGCTAGCGTGGGACGGGCCTGTAACACCGCCAGGAATGTCCAGCCGGTCGCCGCAAGCGGCTATTACCCAGCCTTCGGCGCCGTCGTCAGCTCGGAACCATAGGCCTCGCGCAACTCGTCCTGCCCTTTCACACGGTCCACGGCCTTGTGAAGCAGCATCGACCGATAGCCTTGCGAACTCCGCCCCTCGATCAGGGTGACATCGGCATTTCCCGGATTATTCGACTGCTCGAACCAATCGACCGGGTGATGCAGGAAGTTCATCTCGAAGGCCCGGTTGGTGACGCCGTGGCCGACGATGATGACATTGTTCTTTCCGTTTTCGGCATCGTGCATGACGGTCTGGAGGAACAGTCGGACGCGCTGGGCGACATCGGCGCGGCTTTCGCCGTCCGGAGGGCGAGCATAGAACTTGCCGTTATCGTTGCGCAACCGCGCCCACTTCTCGAACTCGTCGGGGAATTTCCGTTTCTGCTCGGCATGGTCGTAGATTTCGGTGAAGAGCCCGAAATCCTGCTCGCGCAGCAGATAATCCTCCCTGACGTCTCCGATCAGGTCGGCCGGAAGAACTTCAAGCAGCGCATCCCTGCTCTGCCGCGTTCTCAGGAAGGGCGAGTACCAGACGCTCAGCTTGCGCAATTCTGCCGATGGCAGCCCTTTCAGATAGGTGCAAATCGCCTGCCCCGCCTCCAGTACCTGCCGATAGCCCCATTCTGTCAGCGGAACGTTATGATCGCCGAACTGCCGATAAGCCCGATCATCGATATTGCCGAGGGATTCGCCGTGCCTGACGAGAAAGATGCGCATGAATGATCCGTATTGCTGCAAATCGCATGGCATCATATGGGAGAGCGTGACGCTTGCAATGTTGCTGCGGAAGAGTGCTCGCGATTTCGCTTGGGCGCCCTTCTGGAACAAGCGCCCCGGTCGGGCGAACGAACTCATTTGGATGCAGAACGAGCCAATTTCGCCCGTCCCCTTGCCTTCCTGAGAAAAATCCGTATAAGCCGCCCTGTTCGCAACCCGGTCTTCTGGCTGGTGGCTGAACGGAGGGCCGGTTTTTCGCAAGGAGAATCGTCGGAACGGAAGCGTTCCAGCCTCCCGTGTCTCCGCTCTCGACCGTCTCGGAAACGCTTTTCTTGCTTGGGTTTACCCTCTCAGGAGCAGTCGTTGAGGCTTAGCCGCCGAATATCGGGTTCAGACCAACGCAAGAAAGGCAAAGCTATCCATGGCTCTTTACGAACATGTATTCCTTGCCCGGCAGGATATTTCCGCTCAGCAGGTCGACGCCCTCGTAGAACAGTACAAGGGTGTTATCGAAGCTAACGGCGGTAAAGTCGGGCGTATCGAAAACTGGGGCCTCAAGTCCCTCACCTACCGCATCAAGAAGAACCGCAAGGCTCACTACGCCCTGATGGACATCGATGCTCCGGCCGCTGCGATCCAGGAAATGGAACGCCAGATGCGCATCAGCGAAGACGTCCTGCGCTACATGACCATTGCTGTCGAGAAGCACGAAGACGGCCCGTCTGCCATGATGCAGAAGCGCGACCGTGACGACCGTCCGCGCCGCGATGGCGACCGTCCGGAGCGCAGCTTCGGCGATCGTGGTCCGCGCCCGGATCGTGGCGACCGCGAAGACCGTCCGCGCCGTCCGCGCGAAGATCGTGCATAAGGAGTTCTGAGAGATGTCTGAAGTTTCTTCCGCACCGGTCCGCCGTCCGTTCCATCGCCGCCGCAAGACCTGCCCGTTCTCGGGCGCCAATGCGCCGCGCATCGACTACAAGGACGTTCGTCTCCTGCAGCGCTACATTTCCGAGCGCGGCAAGATCGTTCCGTCCCGCATCACGGCCGTTTCCCAGAAGAAGCAGCGCGAACTCGCCCAGGCGATCAAGCGCGCCCGTTTCCTCGGCCTGCTGCCCTACGTCGTCGCCTGATAGCGCCCGACGCCGACTGAACAAGGGGAAGGCAGCGATGCCTTCCCTTCTCCCTTTCGCGATGGGCGCGGATCGGAACCTTGAAACCCCATGTTGGGGACGGCTTTCAGGCCCGCGTGGCGAAGGCATCCTCTAACTGCTCGATACGAAGCAGGACAGCGACGTGAAAAAGTTGAACGCAAAAGAGCTTGGCATCGGCGCACTCGCCGGTCTGACCGCCGCCCTACTCGTGTATGGCGCGACGGTACAGCCTTTGCTGTTCATCCTGTTCGGCGCGCTTTCCGCTCTTCCGATCCTCATCGTCGGCCTTGGCTGGGGCAACATGGCCGTCATCGCTGCCGTCGTGGTCGCGGGCATCGTCGGCGCGGTCGCACAATCGGTCTATTTCGGGCTGTTCGTCGTTCTGCTGACGCTCATCCCGGCATGGCTCAGCCATCTCGCCAATCTGGCACGTCCGGCATCCGAGCTCGGAGGTCCTGACCATCTGATGGCCTGGTATCCGCTCCCCGACATCATGCTGCATTTGTGCGGCCTTGCCGCCGTCGTCATCGTCGTGGCGGGTGCCGTCATGGGCTACAATGCCGATCTCGTCGGGCAGGTGGTCGATGCCTATGTCAACGCGGTGAACCAGCAATCGCCCGACCTTCAGCTCGATCCCGTTGCGATCGCCAAGATGAAGTCGCTGATGCTCTACATGATCCCGATCGCCTGGGGCATGATCTGGGTCATGATGCTGCTGGCCGCCTATTACGTGGCAACCCGCATCGTCGCGGCTTCAAGCCGCAATCTGCGCCCCCGCGAGGATATTCCCTCCTCGCTGCGCATGAACCGCAATGCGATCTTCGTCTTTCTCGTGGCGATCGTCGCCATGTTCTTCGGCGGCATCGTAGCCCTCATCGCAGCCGCCGTGCTCGGCGCCTTCGGCGCGGGCTTCATCGTTTCCGGCTTTGCATCGCTGCACTACCGAACTCGCGGCAAGGACTGGCGTCTCCCGGCGCTGGTCATCTGCTACCTGATGTCCTTCGTGCTGACGCTGCCGCTCGTCATCATCCTTGTTCTCGGCCTTTACGATACCCGCAAGGCGATATCGCTGACCCCGAACAAGAATGCCGATACACCCAAACCAAAAGACACGAAAATCTGATATCGAAAGGAACAACGAAAATGGAAGTCATTCTTCTCGAACGCATCTCCAAGCTGGGCCAGATGGGCGAAACCGTAAAGGTTCGCGACGGCTTTGCCCGTAACTACCTTCTGCCGCTCGGCAAGGCCCTGCGCGCCAACGCCGCCAACAAGGCCCGTTTCGAAGCCGAGCGCGCAACGCTCGAAGCCCGTAACCTCGAGCGCAAGAGCGAAGCCCAGAAGGTTGCCGACGTTCTCGGCGGCAAGTCCTTCATCGTCGTTCGCTCCGCCGGCGAAACCGGCCAGCTCTACGGTTCGGTCGCTGCTCGCGACGTCGTCGAAATCCTCGCTGCAGAAGGCTTCAACGTCGGCCGCAGCCAGGTTCACATGAACACGCCGATCAAGGCCATCGGCCTGCACAATGTCGCGATCGGGCTTCATGCCGAAGTTGAAATCACGGTCGAGCTCAACGTTGCCCGTTCTGCCGAAGAAGCCGAGCGTCAGGCCAAGGGCGAAACCCTTACCTCCGCCGACGCTATCTACGGCGTTGACGAAGACGCCCTGCGCCCGGAAGACTTCTTCGATCCGGAAGCTGACGGCAACGCCGAAGACGAAGCCTGATCTTCGCGCCTTCGCGAGATTGCGCATGAAAGAAGCCTGGGTCCTGAGACCCAGGCTTTTTTATTGGCCGCGTCCACGGGACAAAGCAGCCTGCCGGTCAATCGCCGGCCGCAGCTTCCGGCAGGGGAGCCGAATTCTTGTCGATCGAAACAACCACGGACATGCCGGGCGCCAGGTCGTCCGCCAGAGGCTGTCCATCCTCGATCTTGATCCTGACACCGATGCGCTGGGCGACCTTGGTGAAATTGCCCGTGGCGTTATCGGCCTTGATGACGGCGAATTCGGAGCCCGCAGCCGGAGAAAAGCGCTGGATGCGGCCTTTGATCTCGCGGTGGCCAAGCGCATCCACGGAAATCTCGGCGGGCTGGTCGAGCTTCATGCCGTCGAGCTGCGTCTCCTTGAAGTTTGCGATGACCCAAACGTCCTTCGGCACCAGGTTCATGAGCTGCGTGCCGGGCGTCACATATTGACCGATGCGGACGCCGACCTCGCCGACGCGGCCATCGCGCGGCGCCTTGATCGTCGTGTTGTCCAGATCGATTTCGGCGAGCTGGACGGCCGCTTCCGCGCCACTGACACCGGCCTCGAGAGAGGCGCGATTGACGATGATCGTCGTCAAATTCTGCTGCGAGACGTCCAGCGCGGCCTTTGCCTGATTGGCCGCCGCCTGCGCCTGCTCGAGCGTTGCCTGCGCCTGTTCTGAATCGCTCGTGGTCGACACGCCCTTGGAAACCAGCGTCGTCACGCGATCGGCGGCAAGCTGGGCGCGCCTGAGCGCGGCATTGGCGCTATCGATCTGGGCCTGGCTGGAGACGATGCCGGCTCTGGCGGCCTGTTCCTGCTGTTGCGAATTGGCTAGCGCCGCCTTCTGCCCGGCCAATGTCGCGCGGGCCTGCGCCACCTTCTGCTTGTAGATGCGATCGTCGATCTGGGCGAGCACATCGCCCTCCTTGACGAGCTTGTAATCCTTGAGCGGCACGTCGGTAATATAGCCGCTGACCTGCGGGCTGATGGTCGTCACATAGCCTTTCACATAGGCATCGTCGGTCGTTTCGACGGAGGTTTTGAACGGCGGCAGATGCCAGGCATACAGCACCAGCATGACGCCGCCGATACCGGCCAGGATCGCGATGACTTCGATGGGTGAGCGAACGAGCCTCGACATGGAGCTATTTCATATCCTCATGGGTTGGAAGTCTCGGCCCGGGGCCGACCTTCGGCGAGCCGAGTCCGGATGAAGCGGAAAAATACATGCAGCGACAGGCCGGCAAGCGACAGGAAAGCGATCATGGCCGCGACGAAAAACGCATCGCCATAGGCGAGCATATTGGCCTCGCGGCTCACCTGCGCGCCGAGCAGCGCCAGCCCCTCGCCCTTCAGGAGGGCACTGTCCCCAAGAACCTTGCCGTAGGTGGATGAAAGCTGGCTGACGCGATCGGCCACATGCGGATCGGTCAGCAGCACGCGCTCGGTCAGCACGGCGGAATGAAACTTCTCGCGAATGGTGATCAGCGTGCCGTAGAAGGCGGACCCTATCAGGCCGCCGATGCTCTGCGTGAAAGTGAATACGACGAAGAACGTCACGAGATAGGGCGGCCCCTTGCTCAGCGCAGCCTTGAAGCCCTCCGACATCGAGGGCGGCAGAAACAGCGCCGCACCGGCCGCCACGAGCGCCTGGCTGATGTACATCTGCTCAGGCCGGGTCAGGTTCGTCACCTGCGAATCCATCAGCGAGCCTGTTCCCATGAGCATGAGCGCGACGAATTGTATCTGCCAGCCGAAGCCGTAGCTCATGAACACGGTACAGATGAGGCCGCCGACGATCGAGAAAGCCAGGATGATCCAGTAGAGCATCGCCAGCTGGTCATAGAGGAGACCGACAGCGTTCTGGTAGAAGGTCATGACGACGGACGTCTGTTCGGCCGCAATCAGGCGGAAGATCAGGAGAATGCCCGTCAGATGCAGGATTTCGGGACGCAGCAGCCAGCGAACGTCGATGAGCGGCGTCGACCTCCTCAGGTCGACGACGATAGCGGCTGTGAGCGCGGCGATGGCGATCGCCAGCACGACGCCGAGCCAGGGCACCTCGAGCCACCAATAGAGGCGCCCGACCGACAGAACGATGGCCAGACAGCCGAACCCGATCGCCACGAGCAGGTAGCTGAAGATGTCGCCGAGAACGATGACCTTGACGCGCGGCGGCGGCGTCAGCGGCAACAGGTAGATGATCGGCATGACCAGCAGCGCCAGCGCCATCTCCAGCGTGTAAAGGCCGCGCCATTCGCCGTAATCCAGCAACGAGGGCGACACCAGGCGGGTGATGGGGGCGGCAAGCAGCGTATTCGTCATCGCCAGGCTCACGCCGACCGTCATCTTCTTGGCGGGCTCGAAGGCCTCCAGCATGTAGAGGAAGCCGAGCGTCGAGAGCGGCGCGCCGGCGATGCCGCTCAGGAAGCGCACGACGATGGCCGAATGCAGGTCGGAGACGAAGAGATTGAGCAGCGAGGCAAGCAGGAAACCGAGAATGCTGACCTCGGCGAAGTTGCGCACGCCATATTGCAGGCGGATCTTCACCAATGCGATGGCGAGGCTGACATTGGGGGCCATGTAGGCTGCAGAGAGCCAGGCGGACTCCGTGGTCGTCGCCGCGATGGTCCCCTGGATCTGGGTCAGATTGGCAAAAGCGAGATTGAGACCCAGCCCCTGGGTCAGAAAGAACATGACGGAGGCCGCAACATAGAGCGGCACTTTCCAGCCGGGCATAGGCGGTGGGACGGCGTTGGCTTCCGCGTTGGCGACCAGGCCCGGATCACCGCTCATGCGCTACCTCATGATTTGCCGACATTCTGGAGGTTGGCAGTCATGGCACGGATCACTTTCAGCGCCATGCCGACATCCTCGTCCGAAATTCCCTCAAGGATATCCGCACGGACACCGGTGGCAAGAGCCTCGACATCGGCGGCAACGACTTTTCCGGATTCCGTCATGAAGATCTGCTTGGCGCGGCGATCGGACTGCGCGGCCCGGCGCTCGATGAAGTTCTGCGCTTCCATGGCGTCGAGAATACGCACGAGCGTCGGCGTTTCGAGTTCCAGCTCGTCGGCAAGCTCGCGCTGGTTGATCCCGTCCCGTCTGGAGAGCTTGCGGAAAACCCTTGCGCGGGAGAGCGTCATTCCGTGCTCGCGAACAAGAGCGTCAAACGCCGCCCGCAGTTTGCGATTGAACGCGGAAAGGTCGTCGAAAATCTCTTGTCTTGATGGCGCACCGGACATTATTGCAACTTTATACTATTAGCATCCTACCCTAATTTATAGGGAATAACCGGATTTTCGTAGCTTTTCAAGCGGGATAGCCGCAACAATCGATGTACACGGCAAAAGACCCGGCTAAAATATTCCCCCAGGAATGATTTGCTTAAGTGATTCGTGTGTCGATCCTTGCGTTGCAAAGTGGCGACAAGGGATTTTTACGTGGCGGAAGCTCGCCCCTGTGGACGAGTGGAACAACGTTGATAGACCGGCCCGATTTATCCCAGTCGACGTGCTTATGCATTTGCCTGGTTGACCATGACATCGGATCGTCGCAAACCAATCGATATCCAAAAGCACGAAGAGATGGAAAATGAACGAAGCTGCGCGCAAGCTCGCCGCCATTGCTCCCGCCGACCAGCACTATCGCGAAGCGCCCAACAATATCGAGGCGGAGCAGGCTCTGCTCGGCGCCATTCTCGTCAACAACGATGCCTATTACCGCGTCTCCGACTTCCTGAAGCCCATCCATCTCTATGAGCCGCTGCACCGGAAAATCTTCGAGGTCGCCGGCGATATCATCCGCATGGGCAAGTCCGCCAATCCGGTCACCATCAAAAGCTTCGTGCCGGCGGACGAGAAGGTCGGCGACATGACGGTGGCGCAGTATCTCGCGCGACTTGCCGTCGAAGCCGTGTCGATCATCAATGCCGAGGACTACGGCCGCGCCATCTACGACCTGGCGCTGCGCCGCGCGCTGATCACCATCGGCGAGGATATGGTCAACATCGCCTATGACGCGCCTCTCGACATGCCGCCGCAGACGCAGATCGAAGACACGGAACGCCGGCTGTTCGAGCTCGCCGAGAACGGCCGCTACGACGGCGGCTTCCAGTCGTTCAACGATGCCGTGGCGCTCGCCATCGACATGGCGGCGGTCGCCAAGGAGCGCGACGGCGGCCTCTCGGGTATTTCGACAGGCATTCATTCGCTCGACAGCAAGATGGGCGGCCTGCAGCGATCCGACTTGATTATCCTTGCCGGTCGTCCGGGCATGGGCAAGACCTCGCTTGCCACCAACATCGCCTACAACATCGCCGCCTCCTTCGAAGGCGAGGTGCAGGCGGATGGCTCCACCAAGGCGAAGAACGGCGGCGTCGTCGGCTTCTACTCGCTGGAAATGTCGTCGGAACAGCTCGCCACCCGTATCATCTCCGAGCAGACGGAGGTCTCCTCCTCGAAGATCCGCCGCGGCGATATCAACGACGCCGATTTCGAAAAGCTGGTGGCCTGCTCGATGATGATGCAGAAAGTGCCGCTCTATATCGACCAGACCGGCGGCATCTCCATCGCCCAGCTCGCCGCCCGCGCCCGCCGTCTGAAGCGCCAGCGCGGCCTTGACGTGCTGGTGGTCGACTACGTGCAGCTCATGACCGGCTCGAAGAAGGCCGGGGAAAATCGCGTCCAGGAAATCACCGAAATCACCACCGGCCTGAAGGCTCTCGGCAAGGAGCTGAACGTTCCGATCGTCGCGCTCTCCCAGCTCTCGCGCGCGGTCGAAAGCCGCGACGACAAGCGGCCCCAGCTCTCGGACCTTCGCGAATCCGGCTCCATCGAGCAGGACGCCGACGTGGTGCTCTTCGTGTTCCGCGAGGAATATTATGTGAAGAACCAGGAGCCGCGCGATCCGAACGACCCGAAATATGCGGAATGGGAAGCCCTGTTCGAGCGCGTGAAGGGCACGGCCGATGTCATCATCGCCAAGCAGCGCCACGGGCCTACGGGCACGGTGAAGCTCGCCTTCCAGTCGGAATTCACCCGCTTTGCCGATCTCGCCGATTCATCGTTCATCCAATACGAAGAGCACTGACGAAGGCGGTTTGCGGCGCATATGTGCGCCTCGGCACTTTTTCTTTTCATCGATGACCATTATCCTGGCCGGAGCCAAATCACCTCCGGCCATTTCCTTGTTCAGGCGGCTCCATGACAGACACTTTCAATGACGATGATGCTTTCGCTTCCGCCGGGCTGCGGCTGACGGTCGATCTCGGCGCACTCGTCGAAAACTGGCGCGATATGGCCCGCCGTTCGGGAAAGGCGCGCACGTCGGCCGTCGTCAAGGCGGATGCCTACGGGCTGGGGATCGAGGATGTCGGCGAGACCCTTTACGCTGCCGGCGCCCGCGATTTCTTCGTCGCCACAGCGGACGAAGGCGCGACGCTGCGGCTCTATGCGCCTGAAGCCCGCATCTTCGTGCTCAGCGGCATCTGGCCGGGCATGGAACGCCGCTTCTTCGAAAACGATCTCGTGCCCGTGATCGCTTCGGAAGAGCAGCTGACCTTCTGGATGGCCGTTCTATCGGATTACGGCGAGTATCCCTGCGCGCTGCAGGTCGACACGGGCTTCAACAGGCTCGGCCTGCCGATGGAGGATGCGATCGCGCTGGCCGATGACGTCTCGCGCCCGGCAAGCTTTGCGCCGGTGCTGGTCATGAGCCATCTTGCCTGCGGGGACGACCCGGCCAATCTCATGAACAGGCGGCAGCTGGAGGCTTTCCGCAAGGTCAGCGCCGCATTCGAGGGCATAGAGGCGAGCCTTGCCAATTCGGCCGGTATCTTTCTCGGGTCCGACTATCATTTCGATCTCACCCGCCCCGGCATCGCCACCTATGGCGGCGAGGCTGTCCCCGGCGTCGCCAATCCGATGCGTCCGGTCGCGACGGCGGAGGCGCGGGTCATTCAGACGCGCTCCGTCAAATCAGGCGAAACGGTGAGCTACGGCCGCGCGCTGCAACTGACGCGCGACAGCCGGCTGGCGATCGTCTCGGCCGGCTATGCGGACGGCTATATGCGCAGCCAGTCGAGCGCCGGCGTGCCGCTGCGCCAGACCGGCATCGCCTGCGGCCACGGTTTCATCGCCGGGTACAAGGTGCCTGTGGCCGGCCGCATCACTATGGACCTTACCATCTTCGACGTGACCGAGGTGCCGGACCATCTTGTCCGTGCCGGCGACTATATCGAGCTCTTCGGCAGCAACATTTCCGTCGATGAGGCTGCCGGCGCGGCAGGCACGATCGGCTACGAAATGCTTACGAGCATGGGTCTACGGCACGAGCGCCGTTATATTGCGGAAGAGACCGAGGAATAGCCTTCCGCACGAAAAGCTGCGGCTGGAATGCCTTAACGTGCACCGGTCGCCAGCCGCACGCCGAGGGCGACGAGCAGCGTGCCGAGGCCGCGGTCGAGCCACAGGCCGAGGCTGCGATTGCGCCGGAGAGCCTCGCTCAGTCTTCCACCGAGCAGGATGAGCGGCGGCTCGATGAAGGCGGCGACGACGATGATCAGGCTGCCATGCAATAAAAGCTGCGCCCAGACCGGGCCCGCGCCTTCCACCACGAATTGCGGCAGGAAGGCCAGGAAGAAGATCGCGACCTTCGGGTTGAGCAGCGAGACCATGATGCCTTGCCGATAGATGCGGCTGACGGGCAAGGCCTTGCCCTTTTCCCTGATCCATGCCCCCTCGCCCTTCGAGCGCAGCGCCTGGATGCCGAGCCAGATCAGATAGGCGGCACCGATCCATTTCACGGTCGAGAAGGCCAGCGCGGAAGCGGCCAGGATCGCCGAAAGGCCGGCAGCCGCCATCAGCACATGCAGGCATGCGCCGCTCCAGATTCCGAGCAACGCCGCGAAACCGGAGCGCATGCCGCTTCTGATGGTATGGCCGAGAATGAAGGCGATATCCGGCCCCGGCGACAGATTGAGGAGGATCGCGGCCGACAGAAAGCCGATCCAGTGCGCAAGCGAGTAGTCAAACATCCGTCATCACCCACAAAACCCGGCATAAAAGCTGGCACGTTCGCCGTTGATACGGAAATCATTAGTTTTGATAGGCCGGCAAAGACATTATCTGTCAGCCGACCGCGATTCGCTGCGAAAAGCGACCCTCTGAATTTCGAGAACAGTATCCGATGGCCAAAGCCCGCACACAATTCATCTGCCAGAACTGCGGCGCGGTTCACAATCGCTGGGCCGGCAAGTGCGACGGTTGCGGCGCGTGGAACACCATCGTCGAGGAAGATCCGATGGGCGGGATCGGCGGCGGCCCGGCCAAGACGCCGCGAAAAGGGAAGCCGGTCGCGCTGACGACGCTTTCGGGCGAGATCGAGGAGGCGCCGCGCATCCATACCGGCATTTCCGAGCTTGATCGCGCCACAGGCGGCGGCTTCGTGCGCGGCTCGGCCGTGCTCGTCGGCGGCGATCCCGGCATCGGCAAATCGACGCTGCTGATGCAGGCCGCAGCCGCGCTTGCCCGCCAGGGACACAAGATCGTTTACGTCTCCGGCGAAGAGGCCGTGGCGCAGGTTCGCCTGCGCGCCCAGCGGCTGAAGGCGGCCGACACAGAGGTTCTGCTGGCGGCGGAGACCAATGTCGAGGATATCCTGGCGACGCTCGCGGAAGGCAAGCGGCCTGATCTCGTCATCATCGATTCCATCCAGACGCTGTGGAGCGAGCTTGCCGAATCCGCGCCCGGCACCGTTACGCAGGTGCGCACCGGCGTCCAGGCGATGATCCGCTTCGCCAAGCAGACGGGCACCGCGATGGTGCTCGTCGGCCACGTCACCAAGGATGGCCAGATCGCCGGGCCGCGCGTGGTCGAGCATATGGTCGACGCCGTCCTCTATTTCGAAGGCGACCGCGGCCATCATTATCGCATCCTGCGCACGGTGAAGAACCGCTTCGGCCCGACCGACGAGATCGGCGTATTCGAAATGTCCGACGCCGGCTTGCGCGACGTTCCCAATCCATCCGAGCTCTTTCTCGGAGAGCGCAACGAAAAATCGCCGGGCGCAGCCGTCTTTGCCGGCATAGAGGGCACGCGGCCGGTGCTGGTGGAAGTGCAGGCGCTGGTGGCGCCGACATCGCTCGGCACGCCGCGCCGCGCCATCGTCGGCTGGGATTCGGCGCGACTGTCGATGATTCTCGCCGTTCTGGAAGCCCATTGCGGAGTGCGCCTCGGCCAGCACGATGTTTACCTCAATATCGCCGGCGGTTATCGCATTTCCGAGCCGGCTGCCGATCTTGCCGTCGCTTCTGCACTGGTTTCCTCCTTGGCCGGTCTTGCCCTGCCCGCCGATTGCGTCTATTTCGGCGAAGTCAGCCTGTCGGGCGCCGTCCGGCCGGTTGCGCACACCGCCCAGCGTCTCAAGGAAGCCGAGAAGCTGGGTTTTTCCGCGGCCGTCCTGCCTGCCGCTTCCGCCGATCTGCCGAAGGTCAATGGCGGACGCTGGAGCGAGATCGACAGCCTGCCGGATCTGGTGGCGCGCATTGCCGGATCGAAGGGTGCGCTCAAGCGCGCGGAAGACGAAGACTGAGCCTTACTTCAGCCGTTCTTGGCGAAGAAGAGGCTCATGATTGAGGCCGATGCCGACCATGAGGTCTGGCAAGTCTTGAAGTGGATTATAAATGCCCATTACGATTTTCGACGGTATTGTTATCGGCGTTCTTCTCTTCTCCGCCGTTCTGGCCATGGTTCGCGGCTTTTCGCGCGAAATTCTATCGATCGTCAGCTGGGGCGGCTCTGCAGTCGCCGCCTATTATCTCTACCCGCTGCTCGTTCCCTATGCCCTGCAATACAAGGCCGATACCAAGATCGCCACGATCGCCTCGGCCGCCGTCATCTTCCTGCTGGCGCTCATCATCATCTCCTTCATCACCATCCGGATTGCCGATTTCATCATCGACAGCCGCATCGGTGCGCTCGACCGGACGCTCGGCTTCCTCTTCGGCGCCGCCCGCGGCCTGCTTCTGATGGTCGTCGTGGTGGCCTTCTGGAACTGGCTGGTGGCTCCTGCCGCCCGGCCGGACTGGGTCAACAACGCCAAGTCCAAGCCGTTCCTGGATTCGATGGTCGAAAAGCTGAAGTCGGCGCTTCCTGAAAACGTTCAGGCCATGCTGCCGCCGGAGATCATCAACAAGATCGCGCCCAACCAGCAGCAGCAGACGCAGCCGCAGGAAGGCGGCGACAACGGCACGCCGAACGACACGGCGCCGTCGGACGATGCGCCTGCGCCGCAGACAAACAATTGACGGTGCGTTTACAGGCTTGACCTGCCGCCCGGGAATCGCCATTTGAGCGGCGTGACAATATTAGATCCGGCCCGATATTTTTTCCGGCCGGATTTTCAGCTATTTTAATGGTCACTCGTGACGCCGCCCCGATCCGCCCACGTTGAGAGCAAAGGCCTGCAGCCATGAACCATTCCCTTTCCATCGAGGACGATATCGACGGCGACACGCTGCATGAGGAATGCGGCGTCTTCGGCATTCTCGGGCATCCGGACGCGGCGACGCTGACGGCTCTCGGCCTGCACGCCCTGCAGCATCGCGGCCAGGAAGCGGCCGGCATCGTCTCCTTCGACGGTCAGCGCTTCCATTCGGAACGGCGCATGGGTCTGGTCGGCGATCACTATACCGACCCCGCGACGCTTGCCCGCCTGCCCGGCGACCGCTCGATCGGTCATGTGCGCTATTCGACCACGGGCGAAACCATCCTGCGCAACGTCCAGCCACTGTTTGCCGAGCTGGAAGTCGGCGGCATCGCCATCGCCCACAACGGCAATTTCACCAACGGCCTGACCATGCGCCGGCAGCTGATCGCCGATGGCGCCATCTGTCAGTCGACCTCGGACACCGAAGTCGTCCTGCATCTCATCGCCCGCTCCAAGCATCCCTCCTCCTCCGATCGCTTCATCGACGCCATCAGGCAGATGGAAGGCGGCTACTCCATGCTCGCCATGACGCGCACGAAGCTGATCGCCGCCCGCGACCCGATCGGCATCCGGCCGCTGGTCATGGGCGAGCTCGACGGCAAGCCGATCTTCTGCTCGGAAACCTGCGCCCTCGACATCATCGGCGCGAAATACATCCGCGACGTTGAAAACGGCGAAGTCATCATCTGCGAGATCCAGCCCGACGGCTCGATCACCATCGACGCCCGCAAGCCGGAGGTTTCCCGGCCCGAGCGGCTCTGCCTGTTCGAATACGTCTATTTCGCCCGCCCCGATTCCGTCGTCGGCGGCCGCAACGTCTATGTCGCGCGCAAGAACATGGGCATCAATCTTGCCAGGGAAGCGCCGGTCGACGCCGACATCGTCGTGCCGGTTCCGGATGGCGGCACGCCGGCGGCCATCGGCTACGCGCAGGCGAGCGGCATTCCCTTCGAGCTCGGCATCATCCGCAACCATTATGTCGGCCGCACCTTCATCGAGCCGACGCAGCAGATCCGCGCCTTCGGCGTGAAGCTCAAGCACTCCGCCAACCGCGCCATCATCGCCGGCAAGCGCGTCGTGCTCGTCGACGATTCCATCGTGCGCGGCACGACCTCCGTGAAGATCGTACAGATGATCCGCGAGGCCGGCGCCAGCGAAGTGCACATCCGCGTCGCCAGCCCGATGATCTTTCATCCGGACTTCTACGGCATCGACACGCCGGATGCCGACAAGCTGCTTGCAAACCAATACAGCAGCCTGAAGGCCATGTGCGATTATATCGGCGCGGATTCGCTCGAATTCCTGTCGATCGACGGGCTCTACCGGGCCGTCGGCGGCGAGCCGCGAGACAATGCGCAGCCGCAGTTCACCGATCATTATTTCACCGGTGACTATCCGACGCGCCTGCTCGACAACGAAAGCACCAGCAACGTGCGCAAGCTTTCCGTTCTCGCCAGCAACGGCTGACCCGGCGACGGTCGACAAAAAGGGCGCGTTGCCCCTTTCCTTCTCCACATCATACACCCGGATCAAGGCAGCATGAGCGTCAATCTCAAGGACAAGATCGCCCTCATTACCGGCGCATCGCGCGGCATCGGTTATTTCACGGCGCTGGAGCTTGCGAAGGCCGGCGCGCATGTGATCGCCTGCGCCCGTACGGTCGGCGGGCTTGAGGAACTGGATGATGCCATCAAGGCCGCCGGTGGCTCGGCAACGCTCGTGCCCTTCGACCTTGCCGATATGAACGCCATCGACGCGCTCGGCGCCTCGATCTTCGAACGCTGGGGCAAGCTCGACATCCTGGTCGCCAATGCCGGCGTGCTCGGGGTGATTTCGCCGATCGGCCATGTCGAGGCGAAAGTGTTCGAGAAGGTGATGACCGTCAACGTCACCGCCACCTGGCGGCTGATCCGCTCCGTCGAGCCGCTGCTCATGCGTGCCGATGCCGGCCGCGCCGTCATCCTGTCTTCGGCAGCCGCCCATCGCTGCCGGCCTTTCTGGGGTCCCTACTCCGCATCCAAGGCCGCCGTCGAGGCGCTGGCGCGGACCTGGGCCGGCGAAACGCAGAGCACGCCGCTGCGCATCACCAGCATCGATCCCGGCGCGACCCGCACCGCCATGCGCGCCCAGGCCATGCCCGGCGAAGATCCGGATACGCTGCCGCATCCCCGCGAGGTCGCACAGGCGATCATGCCGTTCGTCGGGCCGGATGTCACCGAAACCGGCAAGCTCTTCGTCGTGCGCGAGAACAGGCTCGTCGACTATCGGATGCCCGAATAAAAACAGCTCCTCTCCATACCGGAGAGGAAGCGTTCCCACTTGACCAAATTCCTCCGGCGCGCGATAAAGCCGCCCATGAAAACGGTTATCTGCATTATCTGCCGGAAGATTATTCGCTAGCGTTGCGCTGGCCTGGCCGTTTTCGTCTCCCAAAATCCAAGATGACAAACGTCCGGCCTGCCGGTGACGGTATTTTTTCGGATTTATGCCTTGGGAGAGTGACATGGGCGCCGAGCCGCAACTGAAGTTCTACAACACGCTGACGCGCGAAAAGGTCGATTTCCAGCCCATCGACCGCAACAACGTCCGCATGTATGTCTGCGGCCCGACGGTCTATGATTTCGCCCATATCGGCAACGCCCGCCCGGCCATCGTCTTCGACGTGCTGTTCCGGCTGCTGCGAAAGACCTATGGCGAAAGCCATGTCACCTATGTCCGCAACATCACCGATGTCGACGACAAGATCAACGCACGCGCCCTGCGGGATCATCCCGGCCTGCCGCTGAATGATGCGATCCGCCTGGTGACGGAGAAGACCGAGAAACAGTATCGCGAGGATACGACCGCGCTCGGCTGCCTGGAGCCGACGGTGCAGCCGCGGGCGACGGACAACATCGCGCAGATGATCGAGATCATCGAGACGCTGATCGCCAAGGGCCATGCCTATCGCGCCGCCGGCGAAGTATTGTTCGATACCAGATCGATGGCCGATTACGGCCAGCTTTCGAAGCGCAACCTCGACGAGCAGCAGGCCGGCGCCCGCGTCGCGGTGGACGAACACAAGAAGAGCCCCGGCGATTTCGTGCTGTGGAAGCTTTCCGACGAGAACGAGCCCGGCTGGGAAAGCCCCTGGGGCCGCGGCCGTCCGGGCTGGCATATCGAATGCTCGGCCATGAGCGGACGCTATCTCGGCGACGTCTTCGACATTCACGGCGGCGGTCTGGACCTGATCTTTCCGCATCATGAGAACGAAATCGCCCAGTCGCGTTGCGCGCACGGCACGCACGCGATGGCGAATGTCTGGATGCACAACGGCTTCGTGCAGGTCGAAGGCCGCAAGATGTCGAAATCGGAAGGCAATTTCGTCACCATCCATGAACTGCTGCAGACCAACAAGCTCGGCGGCCGGACATGGCCGGGCGATGTGCTGCGACTTGCGATGCTGATGACGCATTACCGCGAGCCGATCGACTTTTCGGTCAAGCGCCTTGAGGAAGCGGAACGGCTGATCGCCAAATGGCCGGCGGCGGAGCCTGACGGTTCGGAACCCGATCAGACCGTGCTCGCCGCCCTTGCCGACGACCTCAACACGGTTGCAGCCATTCAGGCGCTGCATGCGCTGGCGCAGGCCGCCAATGCCGACCCCAGCCTCCTGCCCGCCTTCGCGGCCAGCGCCGACCTTCTCGGCCTTTTGCCGAAGAAGACGGAGGTCGATGAAGCCGTCGTCACGGAAATCGATGCCAAGGTGCGCCAGCGGCTGGAGTTGCTGAAGGCGAAGAACTTCGCAGAGGCCGACAAGCTTCGCGACGAACTGACGGCAAGAGGCGTCCAGCTCAAGGACGGCAAGGATGCGGCGACGGGCGAGCGCATCACGACTTGGGAGATCAAGCGGTGAGCTTTGTTACCCCCCTCTGTCACTTTCATGACATCTCCCCCACAAGGGGGGAGATTGGGGGGAGTGTGCCGCGCGTTCTCGACCCAAAGCTAACGTCTCCTGCAGAAGCAGAGTGCTTCCGTATCACTCCAGAAGAAGGCGGAAGGCGAAGAGTTCGCCGCAAACGATCTCCCCCCTTGTGGGGGAGATGTCACGAAGTGACAGAGGGGGGTACTTTGCCACACACTCCAGTCCCGCCGAAGATCCGCAACAATGCCCGCCGCATGCGCAAGGTCATGACGGACGCTGAATTGCGTCTCTGGAACGAAATACGCGCCCACCGCCTCATGGGCCTCGGCTTTCGCCGGCAACTACCCATCGCCGGTTACATCGTCGATTTCGCCTGCCCTACAGAGAAGCTCATCGTCGAAGTCGATGGTTCCCAGCACGGCAACGACCGCGATCAGACCTATGACCAAATTCGCACCCGCCGTCTCGAAGCGGACGGCTGGACCGTTCTGCGCTTCTGGAACGATGATGTTCTGCGGGACATCGACAATGTCTGCACGCATATCCTGATCGTCGCGGGAAAGGATAAGGCATGACCGGATCGATCTACACCGGCGGCTGCCAGTGCGGCGCGGTTCGCTTCCGGGTGCGGGGCGAGCTCAAGGATGCCTCGATCTGTCATTGCCGCATGTGCCAGAAGGCTTTCGGCGCCTATTACGCGCCGCTGGTCTCGACGCGCGGCGCCGAACTTGTCTGGACGCGCGGCGAGCGGAAGGTGTTTCAATCGTCCAACCATGTGAAGCGCGGCTTCTGCGGGGACTGCGGCACGCCGCTGACCTACGAGGCGCCCGATGGCATTGCAGTCGCGGCCGGCGCTTTCGACGATCCCTCACAGCTGCCGCCCGTCGTGCTATATGGCACGGAAGCCAAGATCGGCTTTGTCGACCGGCTGCATCTGCTGCCGGGGCATAGCACGGAAGAGGATGCCGAGCAGGCGCCATTCGTGCTTGATATCATATCCTATCAACATCCCGATCACGATACCTCAAGCTGGCCACAGGAGAAGCGCCATGAGTGAAGCCACCAGAAGCGGAGGATGCCAATGCGGCGCGGTGCGGTTCCGCATTCGCGGCGAGCTTGGCCGCCCGTCGATCTGCCATTGCCGCATGTGCCAGAAGCAGTTCGGCAGCTTCTTCTCCGCGCTGGTGACGGCACCGGACGACAGCCTGGAATGGACGCGCGGCGAGCCGACCTATTTCCAGTCCTCCGTCAACATCGACCGCGGCTTCTGCAAGAACTGCGGCACGCCGCTGACCTACCGCCATCCGGGCGGCCTCGAAATCGCCATCGGCGCCTTCGACGAGCGTGACGATCTTGCTCCACAGATTCAGGTGAACTATGCCTCGCGCCTGCCCTGGGTGGAAACGATCTTCGAAAAGCCGGTCCACCAGGACCCGGACTTCTATTCACGCCAGGAACAGATCATTTCCTTCCAGCATCCCGATCACGATACGAATGTCTGGCCAGCAGAGGGGCTGAAAATATGACCGAGGTACTGCGCACGCTCTATCCGGAGATCGAACCCTACGCATCCGGCCATCTCGATGTCGGCGACGGCCATAGGATCTATTGGGAACGGGTGGGCACGCCTGGCGCCAAGCCGGCGGTCTTCCTGCATGGCGGTCCGGGCGGCGGCAGCTCTGCGGGCCATCGCCGCCAGTTCGACCCGGCACTTTACGACGTCACCCTGTTCGACCAGCGCGGCTGCGGACGGTCGACGCCGCATGCCAATCTCGAGGCCAACACGACCTGGCACCTGGTTGCCGATATCGAGCGGCTGCGGGAAATGGCCGGCGTCGACAAATGGCTCGTTTTCGGCGGCTCCTGGGGCTCGACGCTGGCGCTCGCCTATGCCGAAACCCATCCGGAGCGCGTCTCCGAGCTTGTCGTGCGCGGCATCTATACGCTGACGAAAGCCGAACTCGACTGGTACTACCAGTTCGGCGTGTCCGAAATGTTTCCGGACAAGTGGGAGCGGTTCGTGGCTCCGATCCCGCCGGAAGAGCGGCACGAGATGATGCTCGCCTATCACCGCCGCCTGACGAATCCCGATAAGGCAGCCCGGCTGGAGGCCGCCAAGGCCTGGTCCATCTGGGAGGGTGAAACGATCACGCTGCTGCCGGAGCCCGCCACCAGCGACCAGTTCGCCGATGCGGAATATGCGCATGCCTTCGCCCGCATCGAGAACCATTTCTTCGTCAATGCCGGCTGGCTCGACGAAGGCCAGCTGCTGCGCGATGCTCACAAGTTGAAAGACATTCCCGGCGTCATCGTTCATGGCCGCTACGATATGCCCTGCCCGGCGAAATATGCCTGGGCGCTGCACAAGGCCTGGCCGAAGGCGGAGTTCCATCTGATCGAGGGTGCCGGTCACGCCTATTCGGAACCGGGCATCCTGGACCGGTTGATCCGTGCGACCGACAAGTTTGCAGGAAAAGCCTAGAGCCGGGGCCCATTCTCAAACCGGTTCGCCGGAGGAAACAGTATGACACGCGAAAAAATCCACCTCTTCGACACGACGCTCCGCGACGGGCAGCAGACGCCCGGCATCGATTTTTCCGTCGAGGACAAGATTGCCATTGCGGCCATGCTGGACGAGTTCGGCCTGGATTACGTCGAGGGCGGATATCCCGGAGCCAACCCGACCGATACGGCTTTCTTCGAGGAGAAACGGACGAAATCGGCCTCCTTCGTCGCCTTCGGCATGACCAAGCGTGCCGGAGTCTCCGCTTCCAACGACCCCGGCCTTGCCAGCCTCCTCCAGGCGAAATCCGATGCGATCTGTTTCGTGGCCAAGAGTTGGGACTACCACGTCAAGGTGGCGCTTGGCTGTACCAATGAGGAAAACCTCGAAAGCATCGCCGAGAGCGTCAAGGCTGCGGTCAACGCAGGCAAGGAAGCCCTGGTCGACTGCGAGCATTTCTTCGACGGCTACAAGGCCAATCCGGCCTATGCGCTTGCCTGCGCCAAGACCGCCTATGATGCCGGCGCACGCTGGGTCGTGCTCTGCGATACCAATGGCGGCACACAGCCGCCCGAGGTCCGCGCCATCGTCGAAGCCGTCATTGCCTGCGGCGTTCCGGGGCACTGTCTTGGCATCCATGCCCACAACGACACCGGACAGGCGGTCGCCAATTCGCTCGCCGCGGTCGAGGCTGGCGTCCGGCAGATCCAGGGGACGCTGAATGGCATCGGCGAGCGCTGCGGCAACGCCAATCTGGTGACGCTGATCCCGACGCTGGCGCTGAAAAGAGCCTATAGCGAGCGCTTCGAAACGACGATCGACGCCGATCGGCTGGTCGGCCTCACGCGCCTTTCGCACGCTTTCGACGAATTGCTGAACCGCTCGCCCGACCATCAGGCCCCCTATGTCGGCGCCTCGGCCTTCGCGACCAAGGCCGGCATCCACGCCTCGGCGTTGCTGAAGGACCCTCGTACATACGAACATGTGCCGCCGGAAAGCGTCGGCAATTTCCGCAAGGTCATGGTCTCCGATCAGGGCGGCAAGTCGAACTTCATCAACGCCCTGAAGCGGCGCGGCATCGAAGTGGGCAAGGACGATCCCAAGCTCGACCGGCTGATCCAGATCGTCAAGGAGCGCGAAGCGACAGGCTACGCTTACGAAGGGGCGGATGCGAGTTTCGAGCTGCTGGCCCGCCGCACGCTCGGCACCATTCCGGAATTCTTCGCGATCGACGGATTTCGCGTGATGGTCGAGCGCCGCTTCGATTCCCACGGCCGGGTAAAGATCGTCTCGGAAGCGGTGGTGAAGATCATCATCGACGGCCAGACCATCATGTCGGTCGCCGAAGGCGATGGCCCGGTCAATGCGCTCGACCTGGCGCTGCGCAAGAATTTCGGCAAGTACCAGCATGAGATCGACGATCTCGAACTGGCCGACTTCAAGGTGCGTATCCTCAACGGCGGCACCGAGGCCATCACCCGCGTCCTGATCGAGTCCACCGACAGCAGCGGCGTGCGCTGGTGGACGGTCGGCGTGTCGGAAAACATCATCGACGCATCGTTCCAGGCGCTGATGGATTCCGTCATCTACAAGCTGATGAAGAACCGGCATATGGCAGGCAAGATCGCGGCGGAGTGATCCGCCGCCCATCAAAAAGCTTGACGGTGCCGTCAAGGAAATGAATTAGCCACGCGCCGCGCATTGGAGTAATCCCCTGTCGAATAACCAGGGGATGACGGGGAAATTCATGGCCATTGATACGGTCAAACCGGAAAGCGGGACCAACGGCGCCATCCGCGGCTTCGGCTTCGCGATGACGGCCTATCTCTTCTGGGGCATTCTGCCGCTCTATATGAAAGCCCTCGCGCACATTCCGGCTTTCGAGGTCATTGCCCACCGCATCTTCTGGTCCGTTCCGGTGGCCGGCATCGTCCTGCTGGCGCTCGGCCGCATGGGCGACGTAAAAGTGGCGCTGCGCAATCCGCGAACGGTCGCCATGGCTTCGCTGACGGCGACGCTGGTCACGATCAACTGGGGGACTTACGTCTGGGCCATCGGCGCCGGCCATTCGCTCGACGCGGCGCTCGGCTATTTCATCAATCCGCTGTTCAGCATCGCGCTCGGAGCCATCCTGCTCAAGGAAAAGCTGGCGCCGACGCAGATCATCGCGATCTGTCTGGCGGCGATTGCCGTCATCATCCTGACCATCGAGGCCGGCACCCTGCCCTGGGTCGCGCTATCCCTGACCTTCTCCTGGGGCTTCTACGCCTTTTTCCGCAAGACGCTGCCTGTCGGCGCCAATCAGGGTTTCTTCATCGAGGTGCTGCTGCTCTGCATTCCGGCGACGCTTTACATCATCTATCTGGAAGCGCGTGGCGAAGGCCACTTCTATCAGACCGGCCTTGCGGACACCGCACTACTGCTCGGCTGCGGGCTGGTGACGGCGCTGCCGCTGATGATCTTTGCGAATGGCGCCAAGCTCCTCAAGATGTCGACCCTGGGCATCATGCAATACATCGTGCCGACGATGGTTTTCCTGATTGCCGTCTTCCTGTTCAAGGAGCCTTTCGACACGACGCAGCTGATCGCTTTCTCGCTGATCTGGGCCGGTCTCGCGCTCTACAGCTGGTCGATGCTCAGTCAGAGCAGAGGGCGCTGATCGTTAGACGGCAACATACCAATGCGGCCAGCACCGATTACGAGGTTGTGCCAGATGGTGACATTGGGGAGTATGGAAGGGTTCCACATGCCCCACGATAATTCTGCGCGAATTCAATGCACTCGTTCAAGTGATCGCGGACCTTGATGGCCGTCTCGATATCGAAGTTGATATAGTTTGTGGCGTCACCTTCCGCTCCTGCGAAGCCATCGGGCTTCATCTTAAGACCGATCACAACATCAGATTTATCGAGGAGTTCTTTGACCCGCCACTCAAATATAGAGTGTCGAGAACTTCCGCTTTCTTCTGTTGTTGCGAAAACAACATCGCCAGCTATCGTGTTGAAGAGCTTTGAGCGTGACAAAATCGACCTGAAAATCGGCCACATATCCTTGGGCTCGCGTCCAATTTAGCTTGGACCGCATAATAGCCGAATGTCTCGATCTTTCAAGTTGTAGTGCAGCTTGCGTTACAGCTTCGAAATGACGGCCTCTTCGCCGCCGCGATCGCCGCGCGTCTCGGCGGCATGCTTGCGGATGGCCGGAATGATATCGGCCACCCTGTCGATGACGAGGGGCTGGACGCGATGGCTTGTATGGACGAAGCCCTCTCCGGTCATGTGGCGGATCAGTTCCATCATCGGGTCCCAGAAGCCGTTGATGTTGGCAAACACCATCGGCTTTTCGTGGCGCCCGAGCTGGCCCCAGGTCATGATCTCGACGATTTCTTCCAGCGTGCCGATGCCGCCCGGCAATGCGACGAAGGCGTCGGCGCGCTCGAACATGCCATGTTTGCGCGTATGCATGTCCGGCGTTATGATAAGTTCGTCGAGCTGACCGAGCGAATGGCGCGTCGCTTCCATATCGACCAGAAACTCCGGAATGATGCCGGTGACCTGACCGCCGTGCGACAGCACGCCGCTTGCGACAGCGCCCATGATACCCTTCGTTCCGCCGCCATAGATCAGGCGCAGGCCGTTTTCGGCAATGCTTTTGCCCAGTTCGCGGCCCGCAGCCATATGGGAGGGATCGCGCCCCGGCCGTGAGCCGCAATAAACGCAGATGGATCGAATTGGCGCAGAATCGTCGGTCATGGATGCAAACAACTATGCTGCAGATGCTCAGTCAAGATTTTTCAAAGGAAAACTTGTGTTGGGACATGCGAAAATGGCTGAGAAAGCTTGTAAAAGCAGGCGAAATCGCTAGCAATTTCAGGAGTTGCGACGACTTCGCCGCGTGGAGATAAATGATGATGAAGAACCGTGCCGGTTGGCTGGCTCTGTTGGTGTTGGTGGTTGCGACCCTGTTGATGGTCTTTTTCGTGATGCCGCGCATCAACGGAGACAAAAACCCGATCGGCAATGCCGTCAATCAGGCCAGCAACACGGTGAAGAATACGATCGACGAAAACGCGCAGAAGGCCGGCGACACCGCCCAGAACGCGACCGAAGCCACGCAGAATGCCGTATCGACCGCCGTCAACGCCGCCGACCTCACCAAGAAGCTGACCGATCTGACGGGCTCCGCAACGGCCTCGCTCGCCGATCTCAAGGCACTGTTCAAGGATGGCGGCGCACCGGCACAGGATGTCTTCGCGGCTGCGAAGACGAAGGCGATCACCGCGCTTCAGTCGATCGTCGGCTTCGCGCTGCCGGAGGGCATCGACGCGACGACGACAGGGCTCGTGAAGAAGGCGCAGGACGGTGCCGGCAAGGCGCTCGCCATCATCCAGTCCCTCCCCGACAACGCCGCCGATGCCGGCGCTGCCATCGACAAGGCTCTCGCCGCACTGACGGGCCAGCCGGCCGCCGAGACCGATGCGGCTGCCAAGCCTCAAGTCCCGTCATTCGACGTGCTGCGCGTCGAGCCGGACGGCTCCACCGTCATCGCCGGCTCGGCCGAGCCGAACGCCAAGCTGGAGATCATCGACGGCGAAAAGGTCGTCACGACGACGAATGTCGGTCCGAGCGGCGACTTCGCCGCCGTGCTCGACAACCCGCTGCCGCCCGGCGACCACGAGCTGGTGCTGCGCGCGACCGGCAAGGACGGCAAGGTTTCCACCTCCGAGGAAGTGGCCACCGTCTCCGTGCCGAAGGACGATTCGACACAGCTTCTCGCCATGGTTTCCAAGCCGGGCACCGCCAGCCGCATCATTACCGCGCCCTCGGCCAAGCAGGGCCGCGTGGCCTCGGCCGAGACCAACGCACCGGCAACCGATGCGCAGCAGGGCAAGACGACTGACAACCCGGCGGACGCCAGGCCGCAGCAGGACGGCACAGTCGTCGCATCCGCCAACCCGGCCGCCGGCACAACGCCACCGGCCGCGAAGACGGATGCCGAGCCTGATGTCATGGTCAATGCCGTCGAAATCGAAAACGATCATATCTTCGTGGCGGGCACCACCAAGCCGAACGTCAAGGTGCGCGCCTATGCCGACGACAAGCTCATCGGCGAAAACGGCGCCGGCGCCGATGGCCATTTCGTGGTCGACGGGCAGATGCCGCTTGCCGTCGGCGATCACAAGATTCGCGTCGACGTGCTCGACGAAGCCGGCAAGGTCATCGTGCGCGCCAGCGTCAACTTCACCCGCCCCGAGGGCAATCAGGTGACGGTCGCGGCGCAGACGCCGACCGCAGGCGGCAGCCAGAGCCAGTCGGCCGCCACAAGCATGGTGCCGCTCGACGAAGGCGAACTTGCCAAGCTCAGGGAAGGCGCCGGCAAGGCTTTCGCCCTGCTAAAGGGTCTGTTTACCGACGGCAAGCAGCCGAACGCGGAACAGCTCGCCGCCGCCCGCTCCGGAACGGAAATAGCCCTGAAATCGCTTTCGGAATTCCGCCCCGCCATTACCGCCAGTGCGGAGCTCAAAAAAGCCGCTGCAGAGGCCTCCAACGCCGCCCTCAAGGCGCTGACCGCTTTGCAGGCGCTGCCGAAGGATCCGAAATCGGTCGGTGCCGCACTGCCTGGCCTCGAACAGATGATCGCCGTCATTACAGCGCCCGTCCAGGCGGCGCCGGCACAGCCGAATGCCGAGGTTTCATCCAACGGCAGCGTCCCGAAGACTCTCGAGCAGCCGCCGCTATCGCAGGATACCAATGCCGTCATCATCCGTCGCGGCGATACGCTGTGGCAGATCTCGCGCCGCGTCTACGGAGCCGGCGTACGCTACACGACCATCTACCTGGCCAATGAGGACAAGATCAACAATCCGGACCGCATCCTGCCGGGACAGGTCTTTGGTCTGCCGAAGGACGCGCTGCCGAATGCGGAGGAACTGCACCGCAAGCGGCTTTCGGGCGAGCACCTCTAGAATCGGAAGATTTCAGGTCGAACCGATCCGAAATCTGAATCCATGCCGGACGCAAAACAGCAGGGCATGATGTCATCCGAAAGCCGCTCATCCTTTTCGGCATCGTGCTCCAAGCTGATTGCCGATCCTTGATGATGATAGACATCGGCCGGACGCAACCAACGTCCGGCCGCTGCTTTTATACGAGATAAAAATAGTATAAGCGTCGCGCGACCCTCATCGCTTTCGCGCACCGGCCATGCCCTTGCCCGCGAAGGCTTCCCAGCCGGCTGCGCAATGGTTGTCAGCGCCCGGCTGTTTCAATTCTTCGCCGGAGACGGACATGGCAGACCGCAAGAAAACCATATCGGCGGATTCCAGCAATCCATTGAATACACTGGTCAATCTCTGGCCGTATATGTGGCCGGGCGGACGCCTCGACCTGAAGATGCGGGTGGTCTGGGCCACAGTCTTCCTGCTGGTTTCGAAATTCGTGCTGCTGCTGGTCCCCTATTTCTTCAAATGGTCCGTCGATGCACTGAACGGCAAGCTCGACATGCAGGGTATCCTGCCGGCCTTCATGGTGGGCGCCATCGCATTGATCGTCGCCACGAACCTGACGCGGCTGATCCAGCTCGGTCTCAACCAGTTGCGCGACGCGCTGTTTGCCAGCGTCGGCCAATATGCGGTGCGCCAACTTGCCTACAAGACGTTCGTGCATATGCATGAACTGTCGCTGCGCTTCCATCTGGAGCGCAAGACCGGCGGTCTCTCGCGCATCATCGAGCGCGGCACCAAGGGCATCGAGACCATTGTCCGCTTCACCATCCTCAACACGTTTCCGACCTTCATCGAATTCCTGCTGACCGCCATCATCTTCTGGCGCGGCTATGGCTTCTCCTATCTCGCCGTCACGGCCGTCACCGTCTGGCTCTACATCTGGTTCACCGTGAAGGCGAGCGACTGGCGCATTTCCATCCGCCGGACGATGAACGACAGCGACACCGACGCCAACACGAAGGCGATCGATTCGCTCCTGAACTTCGAAACCGTCAAATATTTCGGCAACGAGGAAATGGAGGCCAAGCGCTTCGATCAGTCGATGGCGCGCTACGAGAAGGCCGCCACCAGCGTCTGGACGTCGCTCGGCTGGCTGAACTTCGGCCAGGGCGTGATCTTCGGCCTCGGCACGACCGTCATGATGGTGATTTCCGGCTGGTCGGTCCTCAACGGCCACCAGACGGTCGGCGATTTCGTCTTCATCAACGCCATGCTGCTGCAACTCTCGGTGCCGCTGAACTTCATCGGTTTCGTCTATCGCGAAATACGCCAGGGTCTGACCGATATCGAAGAAATGTTCGATTTGCTCGAAGTCAAGCCCGAGGTGGTCGATGCGCCCGACGCCAGGGAACTTGTCATCGACAAGGGAGCGATCTCGTTCAAGGACGTGCATTTCGCCTACGATCCGGCACGGCCGATCCTCAAGGGCATTTCCTTCGAAGTGCCGGCGGGCAAGACGGTGGCCGTTGTCGGGCCTTCGGGCGCCGGAAAATCGACGCTGTCGCGCCTGCTCTACCGCTTCTACGACGTGCAGAGCGGCTCCATCACCATCGATGGCCAGGATTTGCATAGCGTGACGCAGAAGAGCCTGCGCAAGGTCATCGGCATGGTGCCGCAGGACACCGTGCTCTTCAACGACACCATCGCCTACAATATCCGCTACGGACGGCCGGATGCGAGCGACGCCGAGGTGACGGCGGCGGCCGAAATCGCCCAGATCGGCGAATTCATCCGCCATCTGCCGGAGGGCTTCGACACCAAGGTCGGCGAACGCGGCCTCAAATTGTCGGGCGGCGAGAAGCAGCGCGTTGCCATCGCCCGCACCGTTCTGAAAGCGCCGCCGGTGCTGATCCTCGATGAGGCGACCTCGGCGCTCGATACGACGACCGAGCGCGAAATTCAGGCGGCCCTCGACGTCGTTTCCAAGAACCGCACGACGCTGGTCATCGCCCACCGGCTTTCGACCGTGATCGGCGCGGACGAGATCATCGTGCTGAAAAGCGGCGTGATCGCCGAACGCGGCACGCATGCCGGCCTGCTGGCGCAGAACGGGCTCTATGCTTCCATGTGGAGCCGCCAGCGCGAGGCGACGCAGGCCGAGGAGCATTTGAAGCAGGTGCGGGAGAACGACGATCTCGGCGTCGTAAACCGGCTGGCGCCAGCAAGCTGACGCGAACATGGGAGGTGCGGCGTTCCCGGCCCTTTTCGGAAGCGTCGGGGCGCATCGATTATGCACCGGCAGTTGTCACGCGCCTGAGATGACGGCTTGCTAGGTAGGGGGCCGAATTCAAAGGGAGCCCCCACATGCGCGCTTTTGCCAAAGCCTTAACGCTGCTTCTCGTCGTCGGTCTTGCCTCGCCGGTTTTTGCCGACGACGCCAAGCCGTTTACCGACGCCAGGGAGGTCAATCTTCTCGACCTCCTGCCGCCGCCACCCGCCAATGATTCCATGCAGATGAAGGCCGAACTCGCCGAAATCCTGACGATCCAGGTCACACGCACGCCCGAGATGGCGGCCCGGGCCATCGCGGATGCGGAAGAGAACGTATGGCGCTTCTCCGACGTCGTCGACAATCCGAAATTCACCAAGGAAAACCTGCCGAAGTTCTCGGCGTTCTTCGATCGCATCGTCGAGACCGAAGGCGCTGTCGTCGATCCCGCCAAGGATGTCTGGAAGCGCCCGCGTCCGCATCTCTACAGCGATCTGGTGAAGCCCATCGTGCCCCTCTCCAAGTCCGGCTCCTATCCGTCCGGCCATACCACGCTCGGCACGCTGATGGGCATCGTGCTGTCGAACATGGTGCCGGAAAAGCGCGCTGCCATCATGGCCCGCGCCTGGGAATACGGCCACAACCGCGTGGTCGGCGGCATCCACTATGCCTCCGATATCGAAGCCGGCCGCATCGCCGGCACCGTCATCGCGCAGACCATCATGACGCATGACGACTACAAGAGCGAATATGAAGACGCCAAGGCCGAGCTTCGCGCCGCTCTCGGCCTCTGAACCTCCGCCCGATCGTCGCAGACACGCAAGGCCGCCGCCCGGCGGCCTTTTCGTTGCGCAAGCATGAGTTTTCAAAGGCCGCACTTTTCAACGCCAGCGATCATCGACATCCTGCCACCTTGCGGATTGCGCTGGGGGCGAGCGTGCGAAAGCATTGCCCGCGGCGGAGTTTGCCTGTAGTCACCGTCGACTGGTAATAAGAGCAAGACCGCTTATCTTGTTCTCGTTCTTTTCACTGGCATGATCTCGTCCGGCGATCGCGACCCGGTTTCGGTGAGGCTGCCCCAACGGAGTAGGCCATAGATGAGCTTGTTGAACAGCGTACGCAACGTCATCGTTCCGGTGCACAAGGAAGGCTATCCCTTCGTTGCAGGTTTCTTCGTCGCGTCGCTGGTGCTGGGCTGGATCTTCAAGCCGCTGTTCTGGATCGGCCTGATCTTCACGCTCTGGTGTGCCTATTTCTTCCGCGACCCGGAGCGCATGACGCCGCAGGACGACGATCTGGCGATATCGCCGGCAGACGGCAAGGTTTCAGGCGTGCAGATGGTGACGCCACCGGCGGAGCTCAATCTCGGCAGCCTGCCGATGCTACGCATCTCGATCTTCATGAACGTGTTCGACTGCCATGTGAACCGCTCGCCGATGCGCGGCCGCATTACCAACATCGCCTACCGCCAGGGCAGCTTTCTCAATGCCGAGCTCGACAAGGCCAGCGAACAGAACGAGCGCAACGGCCTCGTCATCGAGACCAAGCACGGCGAAATCGGTGTCGTGCAGATCGCCGGCCTCGTCGCCCGCCGCATCCTTTGTTTCGTCAACCCGAACGAGCCGCTGGACGCAGGCGAGCGCATCGGCCTGATCCGCTTCGGTTCGCGCCTCGATATCTTCCTGCCCGAGGGTGCGTCTCCGCGGGTTGCCATCGGCCAGCGGGCGATCGCCGGCGAAACCGTCATTGCCGAATTCGGCTCGGCAAAGGGCCCGACCGTTAGCCGCCGTAGCTGAACTCTAGGAACACGAGCGAGATGAAGACGCCTTTTCCGCCTTTCGAGCCGCATGGGCCCAACGACGAAGCGCGTGGACCGCGCCTTCGGGAAATCCCCCTGCGGCTGATCGTACCCAACATGATTACCGTGCTGGCGATCTGCGCGGGCCTGACGGGCATTCGTCTCGCTTTCGAAAACCGCTACGAGCTGGCCGTCGTCGCCGTGCTGGTCGCCGCCTTTCTCGACGGTATCGACGGGCGCGTGGCGCGGCTGATGAAGGCCACCTCGAAATTCGGCGCGCAGATGGATTCGCTGGCCGATATCGTCAATTTCGGCGTCGCGCCGGCGCTCGTCGTCTACGTCTTCCTGCTCGACCAGGCCCGTTCGCTTGGCTGGATTGCAGCTCTGATCTACACGATCGCCGCCGGGCTGAGGCTCGCGCGCTTCAACGTGATGGCAGAGCGCGAACACAAGGCTTCCTGGCAATCGGAATATTTCGTCGGGGTGCCCGCGCCCGCCGGCGCCATGCTGGTGCTGCTGCCCGTCTATCTTGGCTTTCTCGGCCTGACGCCGGACCGCACCTTCGCCTATTGGGGCGCCGGCTACACGGTCCTCATCGCTTTCCTGCTGGTCAGCCGCCTGCCGGTCTGGTCCGGCAAATCGGAGAGCAGCCGGGTCAGGCGCGATCTGGTTCTGCCGATCATGCTCGGCATCGTCGTCTACGTGGCGCTGCTGATGAGCTATACATGGCATGTCATGGTCGTGACCGTCGTCATCTATCTTTTGTCCCTGCCCCTTGGCGCGCGGTCCTGGGCCAGGAAATACGGCACCTACACCATCAACGGCCCCGGCGATCCGGATGTGGACGATTCCAACGACGATATCGGCCGGCATATCTAGAGCGACTCCGCTTTTCCTCGAATCGCGAAAGCGCTCCATCCTTTCGTCTTCACGCAATTCCGGACGGAAACCGCTATCCACTTTTCCCGGAATTGCTCCAGCCGCTTTCCGATCGGCTTTCAGTCGCGCCGCTGCAACCGCTGGTCTGCAAGTCTCCCTTGTCAATCAGGGACATGGCGCTCGATTGCGGGTTGATTTGGCGGCTGCTTCGACCCGGCTTTTCAGTGAATTCCAACGTTGTGGCAGTGCGGAATCTACACGAGGATTCGGCGCTAATCTCTCGAAATATGGTCGTTGTTCATAAAAGCTGATTGGAAAACGCCTTCGATTTGTCATGATTTACGACAAAAAGCACTACTCGACATTGAGCCGGGAAATGCTCCGGGGGAGCATGGTGAGGAGTGAAACATGACCCAGAAGAAAGAACAGGCGGCACAACCGCAGGCAAAGATCGACCCCAGCAAGCATTATCGTCCGCTGGGCCTGAAGGCCGTTCTTGCTGCCCATCTGATGCTGAAGACCAAGCCTCTCAAGAAGAAGATCGCCTGAGATTGCCGTCCGGCCGGTTGCGAAGGCCGGCAACATGTCCGGTCGCTGGCCGCCGAATGGCGGCCGCTTAGAGAAGGCTCAGCTGGCCATCCTCGGGGTCGGGTTTCTTCGGCGGCTTCCTGACCGGATCGAGCGTTACGGGCGTCTGTACGTCCGGCCCCATGTTCGCGACCTTGTTGACGCGATCCGAAACCGGGATAGCCTCGAAAAAATCCTCCTGGACCGGCACCATCAGATCGAGGACGTCGCGCGGTTCCTGCGTCTTGCAATCGAGCCAGCGGGCAAAATCTTCCGGCTTGATGACGACGGGCATGCGATCGTGGATCGATCGAATGGCGCTGTTGGCCGCCGTCGTCAGGATCGCGCCGGTATCGACTTCCGAACCGTCGGGCGACGACCAGGTTTCCATCAATCCGGCAAAGGCGATGACGCCGCCGCTGCGTGGGCGAATCCAATAGGCTTGCGGCTTCTCGCCGCTTTCCTTCGACGGGCGGTGCCATTCGTAAAAGCCGGATGCCGGAACGAGGATGCGTCGATGGCGCATGGCGGCGCGAAAAGAGGCCTTGCCGATCGCCGTTTCCGCCCGCGCATTGATCAGCAGCGGGAATTCCTTCGGATCCTTCACCCAGGAGGGCGTAAAACCCCAGCGCACGAGCAGCGCGCGGCGATCCGGCAGGTTGCTGCCGGGCAACTGCCTGTCGCCCGCGACGATCACAAGGATCGGTTGCGTCGGCGCGATATTGTAGCGCGCCGGAAAACCCTCGTTCATCACCACGCCGAGCGCTTCGCCCACGTAGTCCGGTGTCGATGTCAAAGCGAAGCGTCCGCACATAGGCTCTGTTTTGCACCCTCAAGCGGGCGGGTCAAGTTCAAGATCAGCCGCGTGGGCCAAAGAGAATGATCCCTGCGCCGGCAAGGCAGATGACCGCGCCGGAAATATCCCAGCGGTCCGGCAGACGCCCTTCGGCCAGCCAGAGCCAGAGGATGGAGGCGACGATATAGACGCCGCCATAGGCGGCAAAGGTGCGCCCCGCCGCCTCGCTCGGCACCAGGGCGAGCAGCCAGGCAAAAAGCGCCAGCGAGAGCAGGCCGGGCGCGAGCCACCAGGCCGACTTTGCCAAACGAAGCCATGCCCAGAATGCAAAGCAGCCGGCAATTTCGGCCAGCGCCGCCAATGCATAAAGTCCGTAGATCACTCGTTTTCACCCAGTATCCGACGCACCGGGATCGGCGCGCGCGTCGACATCGAATTAAGGGGCTTTCATGAAGGACAGCAAGAGCCGATTCCTGTAGAGGTGAGAGGCTGGCGATCTCCCGCCAGCGCCGTAAATCTCTTCATTCGAATGCAAAGCGATCCATGACCTCCATTCCTCGTCCAGCCTCCTCCGCCATTCTCGAACGCAAAGGCCGCTTCCTGCTGGTATTGCGCAGCAATCCGCCATCCGCGGACATGTATGCCTTTCCAGGAGGGCGTGCCGAGGAAGGCGAAATGCCGGCGGATGCGGCGCTGCGTGAATTCAAGGAGGAAACCGGCATAACTGCCCGCAACCCGCGACTGTTCGAGACCTATGACCTGCGCTCCCACGCAGCCGACGGAACGCTGACGAGCCATTTCCTGCTCTCGGTCTTTCTCGTGGATGCCGATGAGGATGCGGTCGCGGAAGCCGCCGACGATGCGGCCGCCGTCGGCTGGTACACGCTCGAAGAGGTGCGCGCCCTGCCCGCCCCCGCCAGCGTGCTCGAATGCGTGGAACGACTTGCGGCCGCAAGACCCTAGCCCGGGCCGCGATATTAACGATGCTGAACAATATCGGGGTGGAAACCACCTGCCGCGCCTTGTTCCCGTCATGCTTGTTCGTTCAACATGGTTACATGATTCATAACCGCCCCGGCCGACCGCTTCTGATTTGCATGGCGCTCGCCGCAGCATTTCCCGCTGCGGCGCAGCCGGCGGCAAGCGCACCGCCCGTGCAGGCGCCCGGCGGCGGGAATGCGGAACTACCAACACCCTACGACCAGCAGCTTTCCCGGCTTGCTGAAATTCTCGGGTCCATCGACTATTTGCGCAATCTCTGCAGCCCGACGCGGGAAGACGGCTGGCGGGGCGACATGCAGCAGCTGCTCGATACGGAAACCAAAAGAGAGCCGGAACGCAAGGAAAGGCTGACAGCCGCATTCAACCGTGGATATCGGTCCTTCGCATCGGTTTACACGAATTGCACGACGCAGGCTCTCGTCGCGGAAGAGCAATACCGTAACGAAGGTGCAACACTGGCGACAGAAATCACCGCGCGCTTTGGAAATTGACGATTTATTAACCCCTTTTCGTAGCGAGCCGTGTCGTTTTGAGAAAAGGCTGATAAAGTTGTTAAGCAAGTGGTAAGGACATGAACGTCTCGAGGAAAGAAACAATGGAAACCAGCCTGAACGAAATCGACGACATGATCGTCCATGAGAAGATGCAGGCAGCGCTGGAATACCAGAACGAAGCTTGGGCCGATGGCATGGCGGACGGTATCGAACCGGAAATCATCGCCGATGCAGCTATTGCCCATGCGATTCGCGAGACGATCCGCATTCAGGGCGAGCAGGGCGCGGAAGCCTTGCTCGAATCGCTGCGCGAACGCATGCTCGCGGGTGAATTCTCTCCAAACCGAACCCTGCAATAACAATCAGAGATTGCCATGCGTATGTTTCCAGGCAATGCGCTTTCCTGTTCCATTGCCTCGTTTGCTGCCGTAACCTTGGCTTTGGCCAGCACCGTTTCGCCATTGCCCGCCCTTGCCTTCTCCCAGCTCAATCCGCAGGCCAAGAGCGCAGCACAATCCGCGCAGCAAAAGGATGAGAAGCCGATCGAGCAGGCGCTAGAAGCCCCTTCCAACAATACGCTGCCGATGCCCGATCCGCTGATCAACAAGCAAGCAGGCCAGAGCAGCGGCGACGCCTCGAACACGAATAAATCGACCGAATTCCTCTTCGACATCGACAAGGCACCGGAGCCGGTGCGAAAGCTGCGCGCGGCGATCGTGGAAGCCGCGGCTTCCGGCGATCTCGAGCGCCTTCGCCCGCTGATGAACATCGGCGCCGGTCTCAAGCAGACCCAGGTCACGGCCGACGATCCCGGCGAAGACCCGATCAAGACCCTGCACGACCTCTCGGGCGATCCCGACGGCATAGAAATCCTCTCCATCCTGCTCGATATCATGTCGACCGGCTTTGCCCATGTCGGCCAGGGAACCCCCGACGAGGTCTATGTCTGGCCCTATTTCGCCGAGAAGGACATCAAGACGCTTTCGACGCCCGAAAAGGTCGATCTGATGCGCATCGTGACGGCGGGCGACTACGCCGACATGCTGGAATTCGGCGGCTATAATTTCTATCGCGTCGGCATTACGCCGGACGGCCGCTGGAAATTCTTCACCTCCGGCGAATGATCCGGCCGGGGAACTTGCGGTTCCCCGCTGAAGGCCCTACCTCTGCGTGATAGCCCAAATCAGCGGATTCATCATGCCAGCCGTATTCCTGAAAGAGCGTTCCTTCATCCGTGTCGCCGGCGCGGAAGCCGAACCGTTTCTACACAATCTCGTCACCACCGATCTTGCGTCGCTTGGCGCCGATGAGGCACGTCCTGGCGCATTGCTCACGCCGCAAGGCAAGATCCTGTTCGACTTCATGATCTGGCGCGACGGCCCCGGCTTTCTGATCGAGACGGATACGGCGCAGCGTGAGGGCCTGCTCAAGCGGCTGACCATGTACCGGCTGCGCGCCAAGGTGGATTTCGCAGCGGAAGACCTCAACGGCGTTACGGTCGCCTGGGGTGATGCCGTAACCGGCGGCGCTGAAGATAGCCGTTTCGCCAAGGCGGGAATTGTGCTGACGCGCGCCCCTGGCGAGCATGGGAGCGACGCTGCCGCGCTTTACGACGAACTGCGGATCGCCAGCGGTGTGGCCGTCTCGGGCCGCGATTTCGCGTTGCAGGACGCGTTCCCGCATGACGTGCTGATGGATTTGAACGGCGGCCTCGGCTTCCGCAAGGGGTGCTACGTCGGGCAAGAAGTGGTTTCCCGCATGCATCATCGCGGCACGGCGCGCAGGCGCGTCGTCATCGTCAAGGGCAATGCCGGACTTCCTGCTTCCGGCACGGAATTGACCGCCGGCAGCAAGCCGATCGGCACGCTCGGCTCGACCGAAGGCGACATCGGCCTTGCCATCGTCCGCATCGACCGGGCGGGCGAAGCCATTGCCGGGGGAACCACGATACAGGCCGGCAATGTGGAAGTCTCCTTGTCGCTGCCGTCATGGTCCGGCCTCTCCTTCCCGGCCAGCGCCGATGAGGCATCGGCATGATATCGGCTAAGACCGCGCGCGCGTGGCAGCGGATGCTATCCGGGCGGCGGCTCGACCTACTGGATCCCTCGCCGCTCGATGTCGAGATTGGCGACATCGCGCACGGGCTTGCGCGCGTCGCGCGCTGGAACGGACAGACTTCGGGCGACCATGCCTTTTCGGTGGCGCAGCACAGCCTCGTGGTGGAAGCGATCTTCCGCCACCTCAATCCGGCGACGCCCGACGAATTGCTCGCCGCACTGCTGCATGACGCACCGGAATATGTGATCGGCGACATGATCTCGCCGTTCAAGTCGGTCGTCGGCGGCGATTACAAGGTCGTGGAGAAGCGGCTCGAAGCGGCAATCTACCGCCGCTTCGCCCTGCCCCCGCATTGCGCGCCGAAGCTCAAGGAAAAGATCAAGAAGGCCGATACGATCTCGGCCTATTTCGAGGCGACGCTGCTGGCAGGTTTCACGCCTGCGGAAGCGCGCAAGTTCTTCGGCCAGCCGCGCGACGTGACGCGCGAGATGCTGCCGATAGAGCCCATGCCGGCAATCGAGGCGCAGCGGCTGTTCCTCAAACGCTTCGAGGCGATCGAGACGGAGCGCGCCGCCATGAGGGTCGGGGCGTGACCGGGATCGTCGTGTCGCCGCTCGCGCGCATCGCCGAGATGGCCGTTCGCCATGGCGCCTGCGAGATGATCAGCCTCATGGCCAAGGAGCACACCTTTCACCGGCCGGCCGTCATCAAGGCAGACCGGCACCTGCTGCTCAACATGAACGATATCAGCTTTGCCGGGACCGGCGACCTGATCGCCCCGCAGGAGGCGCATGTTCGCGCCATCATCGATTTCGCCACCGGCTGGGATCGCAGCGCGCCTTTGCTCATTCATTGCTGGATGGGGGTCTCGCGCTCGCCGGCGGCCGCCCTGATCGCGGCCCTGGCCGTTTGCCCCGAGGAGGACGATTTGACGCTGGTGCGCCGCCTGCGCACGAGCTCGCCCTTTGCCACGCCGAATGCACGGCTGGTCGCCATCGGCGACGATATGCTCGGACGCCACGGGCGCCTTATTGCCGCGGTAAAGGAGATCGGTCGCGGCGCGGATGCGGACGGCAATGCCCCTTTCACGCTGGCATTGGCCGGGTAAGCCGAGAAAGCGCAAGAACGGAGATCACGTTTCGCAATCTCCGTTCTTATGACAATCGCTTGCCGCGATCAGGCCGCGACACCATCCGTCTGGTCCGGATCATACTGGCCATAGGTGTTCTGATAGAGCGAAGACGGGTTCTGCTGCATACCGCTCAAGAACACGTCCATTGCCTGATCCTGCGCTATCGTCGCAGCATCCGCCGGGTTGCTGTCGCTTGAACTCGGCTCCAGTGACAGCATGTCGGCGGCGGAAGCATCCGACGACTTGAGGACATCGAGACCTTCGGCGAACTGATCCTTGGTCAGGGAGCCGGCATTCTGCGTATCCAGGCTCTTGAACAGGTCCTCGGCATCGCTTTCGCTCATGTCCGTTGGACGCCCGGCGACGAACTCGGCCTGTGTGATCTTGCCATCCTGATCGGTATCGAGGCTGGCAAAGAGCTGGTCCATGGGCGACTCGTCGGACGAGCCGTCGGTGGACGTGGAACTGCCCGACTGGCTGTCCTGCTGCATCTGCAAAAGCATCGATGCCAGATTGCCGGAAAAGACATCCGTCGCGCTGGGATCGCTGCTGCTGTCGCTATCCTCGTCGCTGAGAATGCTCGCTGACAGAAGGCCGGACTGCGCGGCCTCCTGCAGTTCCTGAGCATCCACGACACCATCCTGATTTTTATCCAGGGGACTGTACGAGGCAGCCGTCATGCTGCTTCCAATTGAAGAAACCCCACTCATCCTGATCTCCTGCGGCAAATGCCATCGCGTGTTCAATCGACCCCGGCACGCTTAGTCATCTGCCGGCAGGATAGACCGCTTCGTCCTACCGATTGAAGATCGTTGTTAATTCACCATTAACCATAATTGACAGGCGTCGAATCATATTGCCGGTGGGCGTTCATGCAGCCGGGACAACCGCTGCTTGGCACCGCGCGGTCCGATGGGCCGAATCACCGATTTCGCTCATCGCTCCCAGAGCGGTCCAGCTTCCTGGAGCCGCCTAATGAATAACGGCACATGCCAGACGCTTGCCGGCGCCGCCGACGGGCTGGCTGCGATAGTCGTCGGACTCGGCATGGATCATCAGCGTGCGGCCGCGAATGCCATTCTTGCCGTTCAGCGATACCATGCCGTTGAAGACCTGGGCGCGCAGCTTGCCGTCCTGATCGACATATTGGTTGGGCATGTCGCCGGCATGCGGTCCCTTGGCGGCAAGAAAGCCGTGCTCTGCCTTGGTGGGATTGAAATGGCCGCCGGCGGATTCGAATCCATGCGTATGGTCGCAGCTGCTGTTTTCGTGAATATGAAAGGCGACCCAGCGATTGGCCGGCATGCCGGAGACTTCCATCTCTATCAATACGCCCTTCTTCCCTTCGGTCAGTGTCGCCCGTCCCGCCTGCTTGCCATCGAGGCCGACAAAATCCGCCGTGGCGGTGCTTTGGCTTTGTGCTGCGGCCGGCATGGCTGCGGCGAGAGCAAGAATCGTGGCGATCATTATCCGTTTCATGGAACGTCCCTCCCTGTTCTGCGTGGCCAAAGCCCAACGCATGACAGGCATGAGTGTTCCGACAATCGCGAAAAATGAGCCTATATCAAAACGATAACGCAGCCCGCCGGTCTCCCGGCAAGCCGCCGATATCAGCAGGCAACAGCGTGTCTCAGGCCGCTATGCTGTCTGCATCATACTGGCCGTAGGTGCTGTTGTAGGCATCCATCGGCGAAAGCAGATCCAGATCGAAAGCGACGTTGGTTTCCTGCGACTTGGCGCCGGAGGCCGTGCCGGCGCCCGGCAATTGCATGAGCTTGGCCATCAGGCCGCCCAATGCGCTGTTGGAACCGTCGGCACCGCTGCCTTCGGTGTCATCGGCTTCGAGAATGCCGGGGCGCTCGTCCGCTTCGCGCTCCTCACGGCTCAGCACGCCATCGCCATTCGAATCGAGGCGCGAAAGAGTGCCGCGATACGGATAGGAGCTGGCGGATATGGAAGAAACATGGGACATACAAACCTCCTGTGGTAGGAGCCGCCTCATGCGACGTCGTTTGTACGCAATACATTCAGAGCTAAACTGTGAGATGCTCTTAAGCTGCTTCGCGCCGTCCGTAAAGACGAATTGTTAATGGCAATTAACCATAGTTTCCAATCGGTAAATCCAGGTTTCCTAATATTATTTCTGCGCCCTGCATGAGGCAATTCGACATAATCCCCTGGAATCATAGGCTAATCTGACTATCTGTCCTTACCCGGCGGCGCATTTCGTATATGGTGCGGCGCGTCGTCCACGGAGAAGACATGATGGAATTGCTACCGCTCGTTATCCTGGTTGTCGGCATTCTGGTGCTGCGAGGATACAACCAGAGGATAAAGCGGCTGGAAGTGCGCGTTCAGGAGCTGCAGAACGCGCTCGCCGGCAAGATCCCGACAGCGGACGCGGGCGAATCGATATCCACGACGGATTTGGCGGTTACTGCCGCCGAACAGCCTGTCGAAGACGAACCGCAACACGCCGCGCTCGAGGAAGCTCCCGCAGCCGGTGTCGACAGGCCCGCCGTCGCCGCGCGCGAGATCGGCGATACATTCGAGGACGATATTGCGATTGCGCCGATTGCAGGCCCGGAAGCCGCCCCGGCGAAAGAAAGCCTGGAGAGCACGATCGGCGCACGCTGGGCCGTGTGGGTCGGCGGCATAGCGCTGGCGCTCGGCGGAATCTTCATGGTCAAATATTCGATCGAGAGCGGCCTCCTCAGCCCCGGGATCCGGCTCGTCCTTGCAGCGCTCTTCGGCCTTGCGCTGGTTGCCGCGGGAGAAGTGATCCGCCGCCGCGCCTCGCCGGTCCTGAGCAACGCCTTCCAGAACGCGATGATCCCCGGCGTGCTGACGGCTGCCGGCGTCGTTGCCCTGTTCGGCTCCACCTATGCGGCACATGGCATCTATGGCTTCATCGGACCCGCCACGGCGTTCGTTCTGCTGGCCCTGATCTCGCTCGCCACCCTCGGGCTCTCGCTGCTGCACGGACAGGCCCTCGCCGGCCTCGGCCTGCTGGCGTCGATGACAACCCCTGCCCTTATCGCCTCGACCTCGCCGAAGCCCTGGATTCTCTTCGGCTATCTCACGCTCACCTGGCTTGCGACCCAATCGGCGTCGCGCCTGCGCCACTGGCTGATTGCGCCGTCCTTTGCAAACGGGCTGCTCAGCCTCTGGCCCCTGCTCTACATCACCTTCAGTCCGGCCCCTGACCTGACGCCGGTCACGCTTTCCATGCTTGCGATGATCGGCGGCACGATCTTCCTCTGGCCGGGACACTACCCGATCCCGGAGCCCGTAAGGGAGAATAGGGAAGCGGATGCGGCGCCGGTCGACGACATGCCCCAGCCGCAGCATGCTATCGGCCAATGGGCGGCGTTTCTCGCCAGAGCGCCGCTCGGCATGACGCTGACGGCATCGGTCGGCGCGCTCACGGTGTCGCTCGGCCTGCTCGCCTACGCTCTTGAATATGGATATCCCATCGCCGACGCGACATTCATGTTCGCGGCCATCGTTGCGTCCGTTGCGGCCTTCGGCGCCGGCCGCCTTTACGCAAGCTGGGCAACAATCCTGTCTGCGGCCATTGCCGTCGTCGGTGCGTCCGGCGTCCTGACAAACTGGATCGCGGGGATCGAACCCGGCGCCACGGACGGCACCGTCAGCCTGCAGAGCAGCGTGGTCTATGAACTGCTCGGCCTCGGCGCCATATTCGTGCTGATCGGCGCCTTCTTTCTCAGGCGCTTCGCCAGGGACGAGAAGCCCTATGCCGCGCTCTGGTGCCTGGTCATGGCCGCCACGCCGCTGGCGATCGCCACAATCAGCTTCGTCAATTTCGGCAACTGGACACTCGACTGGCTGCATGGCCTTTACGGCATCGGCTTGGCTATCGTGCTGATCGCGCTGGCCGAGTGGCAATATCGCTGCGAAAGCGACGCGCGGAACCTGCCGACGAACATTCTTGCCGCCGGCTCCTTCGCCGCAGCGGTCTTCGCCCTGCATACGCTGACGCATCATGCCACGGCCACGATCCTGCTGCCTGTTCTGGGTATCGCTTACCTGCTGGCGGGACGTCTGCGCAGCTGGCCCGTTCTGCCCTGGGCCATGGTGGCCGCATTGATCGTCACCATGGGGCGCATCGCCTGGCAGCCGATGATCGTCGATCCGGCAAGTCTCGGCACGACACCGGTCTTCAACATGCTGCTTGCCGGTTACGGCATACCGGCGGCCCTCGCCGTCTGTGCAGCGTTCATCACCCGCCGATCGCCGAGCCTTCGGCTGCGCAACGCCTTGCAGGCACTTGCCTGCTTCCTCGCGCTGCTGCCCATCGCCATCCTCGTGCGTCATGCCATGAACGGGGGCGTCCTGAATGACGCCGCTCCGACGCTCGGCGAACAATCGATCTACACGCTGCTGGCGATCGGCGCCTCCGCAACGCTGATGGCGCTCGATCTCAGCGCGGCAAGCCCCGTCTTCCGCTACGGCGGCATGGCGCTGGGAGCTGCCTCCGTCGCCATGATCCTTGCCCTGCATCTGTTGGGACTGAACCCGTTCGTGACGGGCGAGAGCACGGGGCGCATTCCTCTCTTCAATCTGCTGCTGCTCGCCTATCTCCTGCCGGCGATTGCCTACGGCGGGCTGGCGCTCTATGCGCGCAATCGACGGCCGCTGCCCTATGTCGCCATGCTGGCCCTGGCAGCGGCCGTGATGGCTTTCGCCTGGGCGACGTTGTCGGTGCGCCGTTTCTGGCAAGGCGAATATATTCCCTTCTGGAACGGCTTCATCCAGGGCGAGCTCTATTCCTATTCCGTCGTCTGGCTGCTGATCGGCATCGCCCTTCTCGGACTCGGCACCCGCTTCGAGGCACGCAGCCTGCGCATCGCCTCGGCGGCACTGGTTTCCATTGCCGTCGTCAAGGCCTTCCTCATCGACATGGCGCACCTCGAAGGCTTCCTGCGCGCCCTCTCCTTCATCGGCCTCGGCGCCGTGCTGATCGGAATCGGCCTGTTCTACCAGAAGATCCTGACGCGAAAGAAAGCGACGGAATGATTGCAGCGAATCCCTTCGCTCGCTAAAATTTCGACGCGATCTCTCAGATTCGCTCCAGAGTTTCAGGTCCTTCATTGCTGCGCGCCGTTATTGCAGGGCGGCGGCGTGTTTTTGTGCGACATGCTCTGGGAGGAGACCCTGCCGAAAGATCAATCCGGAGCGAATACGATCATGGATATCCACAAGATGGCGCGGGCCTTTGCCCCGTTCGAAGCCCTGGCTGCGGATCTGATCCCCCATGCCGCCGATGGCGACGACGGCTCGCACGATATTGCCCATATTCTGCGCGTCTTCCGCAACGCCATGGCCATCCAGGCCGAAGAAGGCGGCAATGCGCGCATTCTCGCCGCCGCGGTGCTGCTGCATGATTGCGTTGCCGTGGAGAAGAATTCGCCGCATCGCGCGCAGGCATCACGGCTGGCCGCCGAAAAGGCCGCGGGCATTCTGCGGCAGCTCGGATGGGCGCAAGAGGACATCGCGTCCGCAGCGCATGCCATCACCACGCATAGCTTTTCTGCCAACCTGCCGCCTGAAACGCTGGAGGCGAAAATCCTGCAGGACGCCGACCGGCTGGATGCCATCGGCATGGTCGGGGCGGCGCGCTGTTTCTACATTGCCGGGCGGCTCGGCTCCGGCCTCTATGATCCGTTCGATCCGTTGGCGGCCGAGCGGCCGCTCGATGACAAACGCTTCGCCATTGACCATTTCGAGACAAAGCTGTTCAAACTGGCGGACGGTTTCCAGACAGGGACCGGACGCAAGTTTGCCGAAGCACGGCATGACCGGTTGAAAAGCGTGCTGGCAATGTTCATCGACGAAATCTGAGGGTCATCCATGCACGTCAGCGATCTCTTCATCTACCCACTCAAGAGCGCGCGCGGCATCGCCATCCCCTCAGCCGCCATCGATGCCTTCGGTCTCGCCGGAGATCGCCGTGCCATGCTGGTCGATCCTTCCGGCCACTTCTTCACGCAGCGCGAGCTGCAGGATCTGGCCCGGATCGATATCCAGCCCGCCCCCTCCCACCTGCGGCTGAAGATGGATGGCAAGGCTGACATTATCGTCCCGCCGCCGCACCCCGAAAATCGCATGGACGTCGTCGTCTGGAAGTCCGAAGTCAGCGCTTCCGTTGCGGACGAGGAAACCAACAAGGCACTGTCGAACTGGCTGGGGCGCGAGATCAGGATGGTGTTCTTCGACCGGCTTGCCAAGCGCGTCGCCAGCCCGGAATGGGCAGCCGAGGACACGCCCGTCACCTTCGCCGACGGATACCAGATCCTCATCACGACGACCGGCTCGCTGAAGGCACTCAATGCCAATCTCGCCGCTCATGGCGAGGGGGCCGTCGGCATGGAGCGTTTCCGTCCGAATATCGTCATCGATATCGATGAGGAATGGCCGGAGGATCGCTGGGCTGCCATTGAAATCGGCGGCATTCGCCTCGATCTCGTCAAACCCTGCGCGCGCTGCATCATGACGACGCAAGACCAGCGGACCGGCTCGCGCGACGTGCCGAACCCCATGCCCGCGATGGGCCGCATCCGCATGTCGGCCGACCGGCGCGTCCCCGGCCCGCTCTTCGGCTGGAATGTCGTGCCGCGCGGCGAAGGCACGGTGAAGATCGGCGATACGGTGAAGGTGCTCGAAGAGCGGTCGGAAGGCTGGGCGCTCAAGCGCAGATAACGGCGCGTCCTTCAGGACAACCGCTTGACGATGCAGGAATTACCCTAAGTAGTACAAGCGACCGGCATATCGACACGATATGCCGAACATGCAGACTGTCGCAACAAAGCCGCCGGAGCGGGGAGACCGACGTGTTCATCAAGGCACTCCTGCGCTCGACCGGCTCAAATTCGGCAAAGCCAAATCGTCTCGTGGCCGCGACCGTCTACATCCTCTCCCTCATCATCCTCGGCACAACGGCTGCCGCTCCGGGCCTCGCGCAGGACGCCGCCTCGAAGGACAGCTATCGATTTCAGGGAGCCTCCTTGCACATTCCGGATTACGATGTCTTGGCGCTTGCCTTCCCGCCGAACCTCGGCCTCCTGGTGGCGAACGGACGCGACAGCTACCTTGCCGAATTGAAGCGCGACCCCGTGCCTATCCAGCGTTTGCGGCTGCTTCTCGGGCTTGGGGAATACACCTTTGACGCCTCGACCGAAGGTTTGCACGGCTATTTCAGCGCACCCGCCGGAACATTGGCTCCACAGTTGCTTGCAGCCCTGCGGGAAGCCGGTTTCCCCGATCGTGCCAAAATCGTTGCCGAAGCAATCGCGGCCTTCGGACCAAACTATCCGGTCGAGGACAAGGTACGCTCGGACTTCTTCGCCCAGAGCTTCCTGCGTATTCAGGAGGGCATCGTGCCGGACCTTTCAAAGCCGCCCACGGTCGTTGACAATAAGCTGAAGGAACTTGGCAGGATGCTTGCCGGCAAGACGGTGTTTCGTGCTGAAGTCGAGGCTTATGCCGCACGCGATGCGGTCGTCGCAGCCGCATTGAAGCATGCGCGCGAGACCCTCACCGACGAGCAGCGACTGTCATACCTGCAGGACCAGTTGCTGCCGGGACCTTCCGGCTTTGGCGCGACCGCCGACATCAAGGCGCAAGTCGAAACGATGCCACCGAGCTATCGCACCGCTTATGTCCTGATCATACTGATGGGCGAAGTCTTTAACGGCGGAACGCACCAGTTCTTCTACAATTCCAGCGGTGCCTTCGCAGAATATGTTCCACAGGCTTTACGTGACGTGGGTAAGGACGACACCGCCCGGATCATCGAGACGGCGATTGCCATGTTTCCGAAGCCTTACCCGATCTCCACGGAAGAACGCCGTCGTGTTTCCTTTGACCATGACTGGAACACCTGGGATGACAAGCTTGATTCCTTCAGCGACGCCGTCGACAACGACGACATCTCCGCGGCACTTGCGGCCTACGCCAGAAAGCAGGGGATTCTTCCAAACTGAAGCGATCGGGCGGCGCTGGACCGGTTCCGGTTTCACGGAGCCGCTGGACCGCTCTATCTCTTTGTTTCTACGCGATTCCGGACGGAAAACCGCCGCGCAATTTTCCTGGAATGGCTCTAACGTTCGATCGCCATTGCGGCCGGGCTTGCCGGCCGTGCTTCCGACGCCGAACGCATAGCCTTCATCGCAGCTTGAATAAAGCCCTCGCGCGCGGCGGCGATCTCGATGCCGCGCGGCTCGTATACGTGGCGATGCAGGAAGAAACCGGTCAGGCGGAACGCGGCGGCGAGGCTTTCGCCATCCGCGGCGATCATCGCTCCGCTCGCGAGAAACGGCGGCAGGGTCAGCATCTTGTCGGCCCAGGGCATGCCGGCCGCCCGACAAACGGCCCGCCCGGACTTTGGCGAAACGAAAGCCAGGTCCTCACGCACGCCGGTTGCCGCACATTCGGTCAGATCGAGACCGAAACCAAGATCGTTCAGCACAGCGAGCTCGAAGCGCACGAAAAGTTCACCGGCATCGGCGGGGTTCTGCAGGTTTTCCAGGATGACATCGAGGGCGTCATAGAGATGCGGATGCGGGTCCCGCTCCGGCAGCAGGCGCAGCAGCGCGGCCATCGCCTGCACACCATAGACGGCGGTTGCGGTTTCCATCAGCCGCGCCGCCCTGAGCGTGACGGGTTCCATGCGAAATTCGCCGAGATGCTCGTGCAGCCTCGCACGCCATGTCACTTCGACGAGATTGCCGGCCTGCAGCACCGGCTGCATGGAGCGGGAGCGGCCGGAACGCACCAGCCCCATGTGGCGGCCGCGGGCGCGCGTCATCACCTCGGCGACGACACTGGTCTCGCCGAGGCGCTTGACGCCGAGGATAATCGCGTGGTCCTGCCACTGCATCGGCCGGTTGCCTCGAAATGATGTTGCGATTCGAGTTTAGGACAAATGACTGCGGCTGTCACATGGCGGAAGAACTGCCGCCGGCCAGTATCTGGACGAAGAGGCGCATGGCCGCCTCATCGAAAGGCTTGTTCAAAAGCGGCACATGCCGCAGATCAGCCGGGAAGTCGAGCGTATCGGAATAACCGCTGACGAAGCCGAAAGAGATGCCGCGCTCCATCAATAACCGGGCAAAGCCGAAGCTCGTCGACTCCCCGAGATTCACGTCCAGCATCGCAAAATCATAATGTTCGGAATGAATGGCGTTAACCGCCTGCTCCAGATTCGACGCAATCTCAACTTGCTGTATTCCCACGAGGTGCAGAATTTCCTCCGCCTCCATAGCGATAATGAGATTGTCCTCAAGAATAAGGACGCGCTGAAACGTCATATCAACGCCATCCTTGCATGTGTGCGCCGGTTGGCGCGCCCCGTAAAAAGTCCCACATCGATCCCTCCGGCGCCAATCATCGGCCCGTATTGAATGAATGGCTTTCCCCATTCGTATTGGCGCAGTCTTTTGCAACATGCCCTGCCTTCTTACCGCTTCGCACTTTTTGCACTGCGGCACTACGGGCTCGTCAGCGTGCTCCAATCGCTTTTGCCGCCGCGGTTAGTAAAAGGTGAAACTGGTAGAAAAGTGACGATGACAGTAATCTATGCTGATACAGGTGCCGTCAGCATTTAAAAAAGACATGCCATTTGCATGATGAAGGGCACTCAAATGAAGGGGCGCTTGCCCGAATCGAGCCCGTCCCAGCCGGCAAGCTCGGCCAGACCGTTTCCGTCCAGAACCTCGCAGCCTCGCTCCTGCCAGACAAGCAACCCTCGTGCCGCCAGCTTTTTCAATGTCTTATTGGTATGAACGACGGAAAGGCCGAGCGTGTCGGCGACATGCTGCTGCGTGATCGGAATGACCTTGCGGCCGTTGAACAGCTGGAGGGCGCTGGCGCGCTGATGCAGATATGCGATGAGATAGGCGGCTCGCTCGACCGCCGACCGGCGCCCGATGCTGAGCAGATGTTCATCCAGAATTCGCTCTTCGCGCGATGCGATCCAGGTCAGATCGAAGGCAAGCGAGGGATGCGAGTTGTAGAGCGTCATCAATTCCGTGCGCTCGAACACGCAAAGCGATATCGGCGAGAGCGCTTCGGTCGAATGCTGCATCTCGCCCATGATGGAACCCTGCAGGCCGATGAGATCGCCCGGCATCACATAGTTCAGGATCTGCCGGCGGCCGTCTTCCAGCGTCTTGTAGCGAAAGCCCCAGCCGGAGAGGATCGTGAAGAGGTGAGCGCTGTGCGTGCCTTCGAGAAAGATCGTCGCACCGGCATCGACAAGAAGTTCGCCCTTCTTGAAGGAGCTGATGAAATTCAGCTCATCGCGCTCGAATTCCCGGAAATGCGGCAGAGACCGTAAAGGACAGTGTTGGCAAGGTGTGCGCTGCCCATGCATCGTCGCGGTCTTCGCCATGAAATGCTCCCCTGAGTTGCGGCGGCACAAGCGACCCGCCCGACAAACCGCTGCAATATAAAGCGCTCAGGGCAGCAAAGTTCCATTAATGCGGGAAATCCAGCCCCATTTCCCGGAAGCGCTCGGGGTCATCTCCCCAATTTTCGCGAACCTTGACGAAGAGGAAAAGGTGGACGGGCTGCTCCAGAATTTCGGAAAGCTCCTTGCGCGATGCCGTCGAGATCGCCTTGATCGCCTCGCCACCCTTGCCGAGTGCGATTTTCTTCTGACTTTCGCGCTCGACATAGATCACCTGCTCGATGCGCACCGAGCCGTCCTTGCGCTCCTCCCACTTCTCCGTCTCGACATGCGAGGAATAAGGGAGCTCCTGATGCAGGCGCAGAAACAGCTTTTCGCGGGTGATTTCGGCGGCGAGCTGCCGCATCGGCAGATCCGAAATCTGATCCTCCGGATAGTACCATGGACCTTCCGGCAGGGCCTTTGCCAGATAATCCATGACGTCGTCGCAGCCGGAGCCGTTCTCCGCCGAGATCATGAAGGTCTGCTCGAAGGCGATCTTCTCGTTGGCGGCGGCGGCCAGCGCCAGCAGATCCTCGCGGCGGACGCGGTCGATCTTGTTGAGAACGAGGATCTTCGGCTGGGGTACATCTTTCAGGCCTTCCAGAATGGCTTCCGCGTCTCCGCGCAAGCCACGCTCGCTGTCGATCAGCAGCATGATGAGATCCGCATCCTTGGCCCCGCCCCAGGCCGACGTCACCATGGCACGGTCGAGACGGCGACGCGGCCTGAAGATACCGGGCGTGTCCATGAAGACGATCTGCGCATTGTTGTGAATGGCGATGCCGCGCACGATCGCGCGCGTCGTCTGCACCTTATGGCTGACGATCGAAACCTTCGCACCGACGAGCCGGTTGACCAGCGTCGACTTGCCGGCATTGGTCGGGCCGATGAGGGCCACGAAACCCGAATGGGTCGGGCCACTATGTTCAACCGCGCCGTCATCGGCGGGCGTATTTTCTTGATTGGTCATCTTTTCCGTCGTTTCCAGGCAGTCATTTCTCAGTCGGCTGAGGCTGCCATACACCTTCGCGCTCCAAAACCCGCGTCGCGGCCATCTGCTCGGCAGCGCGCTTGGAGCGTTCAATTCCCGTCTCGGGCGCCGTGCCTGCCACTTCCACCGTCACCGTGAAGCGAGGATCATGATCCGGTCCGCTGCGATCATCAACCCTGTAGACAGGGGTGACGCCGAATTTCGCATGCGCCCATTCCTGCAATTCCGTCTTGGCGTCGCGTCTTGCGCCGTCCGGCCGGATGGCGCGGCGCTCCCAGTAACGCAGGATGAACCGGCGGCCGACCTCAAGCCCGCCATCCAGATAAAGCGCGGCAATCAGGCTTTCGACGACGTCCGCACGCACATTGAGCATGCGCTTGCCCGTCAGCTTCTTCACGTCGGCGCCGGTGCGGATGTAAAGATGCAGCTGCATCTCGTCTGCGACTTCGGCGCAGGTTTCGGCGCTGACAAGCTGGTTCAGGCGCACCGAAAGCTCGCCTTCCGTCGCCGTGACGAAGGTCTTGAACAGCAACTCGGCGATGCAGAGGCCGAGAACCCTGTCACCGAGAAATTCAAGCCGCTCGTAGTTGCCAGTCTTGTGGGTGCGGGCGCTGGCATGCGTCAGCGCCCAGTCGAGACGCTCCTTCTCGACGAATTCGTATCCTATCGCGGCCTCAAGCCTGGCACGATCCGCCGGGGAGAGCGTCTGCACCCTCGTCATTCGACAACCTTGAAGAGGCGATCCCAACGCATGTTGGCCGGCCATTTCCAGACTTCGCGGAACGACGTGTCGTGACCCAGCGAAAAGAAGATGATGCTGGCACGGCCAATGAGATTTTCGGCGGGCACATAGCCGACGTCGAAACGGCTGTCGTCGGAATTATCGCGATTGTCGCCCATCATGAAATAGTGGTCCGGCGGGACGACATATTCCTGCGTATTGTCGCCACGGGAATTCGGCGAAAGATCCAACGTATCGAAAACCTTGCCCGTATCCGGCAGGCGTTCGCTATAGACGGGGATATTGTCGCCCGGCTCCTGGCTGTAATCCGAGGAGAACGTGCCGTGCGGTTCGCGCGGAACGGCCTGGCCGTTGATGTAGAGAATGTCGTTCTTGACCTGAATGCGATCGCCCGGCAGGCCGATCACGCGTTTGATATAGTCTACATCCGGATTGGGCGGGAAGCGGAACACCACCACATCGCCGCGCTTCGGCTCGCTGCCGAAGATACGGCCGCTGAACAGATCCGGCGAGAACGGCAGCGAGTATTTCGAATAGCCATAGGCGAACTTGTTGACGAAAATATAATCGCCGACAAGCAGCGTCGGCATCATCGAGCCGGACGGGATGGTGAATGGCTGAAAGAGAACCGTGCGGATGATCATGGCCAGGATCAGTGCCTGAACGATGACCTTGATATTCTCCCACAGGGCGTTCTGCTGTTTTACGGCTTTCTCGGACACGCAGTCTTATTCCTTTTTCGCACCCCACCGGCGCAACTTGCATTCAGGCACTCTCTACTCGCTTCACATCATTGCGGCAATGGCGCGGATGCCAAAAGCGACATATGGCTGCGATTCAGCCGTCTATCGGCAATGCCTCGATGATCACAAAAGCCTGAGCAAGAGGAAAATCATCCGTTATCGTCAAATGAATGGCCGCACGGTGATTTTCCGGCAGCATGAAGGTCAGCCTTTCGGCGGCGCCACCGGTCAAGCGCATCGTCGGCTTGCCGCTCGGCAGATTGACGACGCCCATGTCCCGCCAGAAGACGCCTTGCGCCAGGCCGGTTCCCAGAGCCTTGGAGCAGGCTTCCTTGGCGGCAAAGCGCTTGGCATAGGAAGCCGCCCTGTTCTTGCGGCCTTCGGACTTGGCACGCTCGACGTCGGTAAAGCAGCGCTCGATGAACCGGGCGCCGAAACGTTCGATCGTCTTTTCCACCCGCCGGATGTCGATGAGATCGCTGCCTATGCCGATAATCATGGATTGGCCCTCCTGACGGCCCGGACGATGTCGAGGCTGCGTCAGACGCTGGATGCGTTCTCGGCCAGCGCCAGCCTTTCGCGGGCGCGTTCCATCAGGCGCTCCTTGCGGCGCGTCTTGAAGGTCTTCACGCCATAATAGGTGAGTGCATAGACGATCACGCCGGTAACGATGGCCGGCGGAATGCCGCCGATCAGCATCGGCTTCAATACCGGGTCCCAAATCTGCAGGAGATCGCCCTTGTGCCAGAGTGCCGGCAGATCGATGCCGCCGCCCTGCCCGCCGCCGTCACGCGCGAGGATCAGATGGCCGATTTCCCAGGTGAATGCCCAGATGAACGGATAGGTGATGGGATTGCCGGCCGCCAGACAGCCGAGCGCGGAAGCGATGACATTGCCGCCGATCAGATAGGCGATGATGATCGCCATCACGAAATGCACGCCGATGAACGGCGTCCAGGACACGACGATTCCAGCCGCAAAACCGGCCGCTACCGAGTGCGGCGACGCGGCAAGGCGAACGAGACGCTTGCCGAAATATTGGAACGAGCGGACGAAACCCTTGCGGGGCCAAAGATGCTCCCGCAGTTTTTCTTTGAATGTCAGTGGTTTTCGGCGACGAAATAGCATGCGGCTTATCTAGTGCAATGGAGGCCGTCGTGACAAGAGCGGCCAAACGTATCACGCACCGATTAAGAACCGAAAGTGCGGCCCTTTTTTGAAACGCCGCCTGTCCGGGATGCAGACAGCGGAACGCTCTCTCATTTACTGGAAGCAATCCCGCAGTATCGGGATGCTCCAAGGGCGCAATAACGACGCGCCCCTCCTGGTCTTGAAAGTATTGACTGCGATTAACGCTGGCGGAACAGACCGCGGTCGACCTGACGCTGACGATATTCAAGGTCAAAACGGTCGTGCGAGCCGTTCAGGTAAGCCATTTCGCGCTCTTCGACACTCGTGGCGCGCAGGGCGCGGGCGATTTTCTTGATCGGGGTAAACATTGTCTTCTCTCATCTCTGTTTCGTTTCTTCGATGACCAGAAGATAGGCGCGGCAAAGGGTAATTACCACCGCTCTAAAATATACGCAGCCATGCGCTTTATGCATATCTACTCCAGAAGAGGCTTCATTTTGGTCATAAAATGATCACAAAATGTGCACCCCGCCTCGGATCGATGGTCGCTCACTCGTAAAGGCGCTTCACCGTGGCAATGCAATCGAGCTCCTTGAGCTGCACCAGCAGCTGATTGAGCTGGCGCAAATCCCAGACCTCGACGTCGAGGGCCATTTCGGTGAAATCCGCAGCGACGCGAACGGTGTTGAGCACGCGGATGTTGACGTCGACATCCGCAACGGACTGCGCCACCTTTGCCAGCGTACCCGGCTCGTTCAAGGCATTGATCAGGATGCGCGCCATGAAGCGGGATTTGTTGGCCTCATCCAGGTCCCAGCGCACGTCGATCCAGCGTTCCGGCTCGTCGTCGAAGCGTTGCAGGACGGGCGACTGGATCGGATATATGGTGATGCCCTTGCCTTTTTCCATGATGCCGACGATGCGGTCGCCGGGAACGGCGCCGGTCGGGGCGAAATGAACGGCGACATTGGAAGAGATACCGCGGATCGGCGGGGCATCGAGATCGCCGCCGTCGGAAATGTCGGCCTTGTTCTTGCCGGGGATCTTGAAAATCATGCCCGACGCGCTGCGAACGTTGAACCAGCCTTCGTCGCCGGCAGGCTTGACGGTGACACGCTCGTCCTGATGATCGGGATAGACGGCGCGCAGCACATCGAGAGACGACATCTCTCCCCGCCCGACGGCGGCGATGGCGTCTTCCACATCCTTCTGGCCGAGACGATGCAGCGCCGGCTTCAGGCCGTCGCGCGAAAACACCTTGCCGGCGCGCTCGAAAGTGCGCTCCAGAATACGATGGCCGAGGCCGGCATACTGCTTGCGAATGGCAAGCCGGGTCGCGCGGCGAATGGCGGCGCGCGCCTTGCCCGTCACGACGATTTCTTCCCAGGCCGCCGGCGGCACCTGCACGCCGGAGCGGATGATCTCGACTTCGTCGCCATTGTTCAGCCGCGTTACCAGCGGCATGATGCGGCCATTGATCTTGGCGCCGACCGTCGTGTCGCCGATGTTGGTGTGGACGGCATAGGCGAAGTCGATCGGCGTAGCGCCCCGCGGCAAGGCGATCAGCTTGCCCTTGGGCGTGAAGCAGAAGACCTGGTCCTGGAAGAGTTCGAGCTTCGTATGCTCGAGGAATTCTTCCGGGCTGTCGCCTTCGGCCAGCGCCTCGATGGTGTGGCGCAGCCAGGAATAGGCGTTGCTTTCGCGCGACAGCAGCTCGTTGTCGCCGTTGCCGTTGGTGCCATCCTTATACAGCGTGTGGGCGGCGATGCCGAACTCGGCGATCTCATGCATGCGCTTCGTGCGGATCTGCAGCTCGATGCGCTGGCTGGAGGGGCCGACGATGGTCGTGTGCAGGGAGCGGTAGTCGTTCTGCTTGGGCGTCGAGATATAATCCTTGAAGCGCCCGGGGACGACGCGCCAGCGCGTATGCACGATGCCGAGCGCCCGGTAGCAGGACGGGATGTCGTCGACGAGAAGACGGAAACCGTAGATATCGGAAAGCTGCTCGAAGGAGAGCGATTTCGACTGCATCTTGCGGAAGACCGAATAAGGCTTCTTCAGCCGGCCCTTGACCATGGCATTGGCAAGGCCGTTGGCAACGAGCAGATCGCGCAGCTCGGTCTCGATCTTCTTCACCAGACCTTCGTTGCGGCGCGAAAGCTCCTCCAGACGCTTGGTGACGGTCTCATGCGCTTCCGGATTGATGTGACGGAAAGAAAGCTCCTCCAGTTCCTCGCGCATGTCCTGCATGCCCATGCGGCCGGCGAGCGGCGCATAGATTTCCATCGTCTCCTCGGAAATGCGCGCGCGCTTTTCCGGCGACATATGGTCGAGCGTACGCATATTGTGCAGGCGATCGGCAAGCTTCACCAGAAGCACGCGCACGTCGTCGGAAATGGCCAGCAGCAGCTTGCGAAGGTTTTCGGCCTGCTTCGCCTTCTTGGTGACGAGATCGAGCTTCTTGATCTTCGTCAGCCCCTCGACCAGACGGCCGATATCTTCTCCGAACATCTCGTCGATTTCGGCGCGCGTCGCCGTCGTATCCTCGATCGTGTCGTGCAGGAGAGCGACCGCGATGGTGGATTCATCCAGACGCATATCCGTGAGGATGGCAGCAACTTCGAGAGGATGGGAAATATAGGGATCGCCGCTGGCGCGTTTCTGCTGTCCATGCTTCTGCATGGCATAGACATAGGCCTTGTTGAGTAGAGCTTCGTTGGCATCGGGCTTGTATTTCTGCACACGCTCAACAAGCTCGTATTGCCGCATCATTCCAAGGCTACTCCAGCAAAAACAAAAGCGCGCCAGTCATCCGACCGGCGCACGCATCCTGTCATCATATCGCTCCTGTTTGGAGCATCAAGGCCAACGATCAGTAATCGTCGCTTTTTTCCGGCGGAACCAGACCTTCGATACCGGCCAGAAGTTCTTCTTCCGACATCTGGTCGAAAGTAACAGTTTCCGGCAGATCTTCTTCCTCTTCGCTGGACGCAGTGGCGCCGGCGGCAAGGAGGCTTGCCGGATCCGGCTCGGGCTCATCCACTTCGACGTGCTTCTGCAGCGAATGAATCAGGTCTTCCTTGAGGTCGTCCGGCGAAAGCGTCTCGTCCGCGATCTCGCGCAACGCGACAACCGGGTTCTTGTCATTGTCGCGGTCGATCGTGATCGCGGCACCCTGCGAAACCAAGCGGGCGCGATGGCTGGCGAGCAGCACGAGCTCGAACCGGTTCTCTACTTTATCAATGCAATCTTCTACTGTGACACGGGCCATTGCCTGTCCTTTGCGGTCGTGATGTCGTCGTCATGTCTCGGAGTAGCACGCCGATACAAGCAAACGGCGGCAAATTCAAGTTTTTCCTGTTGGAGCGGCTTTGCACCCTCCGTGAAAGTGCTAAAATACTCCTAGACAAAAAGCCGTTTCTACCTGAAATTGCTTGGAATATCGCATTTCGTGCCCTAAATCTCGTTTATATGAATAATTCATAAAGTATTACGAATTATTCTGCAAGGCCGCACAAGGCATTGTTTTATCTGAAGTTTGAATGAAGTGATTACGTTTTTATAACAGTGGATATGTAAGCGATGTTTGACCCACGCGAAAAAATTGCACTCTTTATAGACGGCGCCAATCTCTACGCTGCATCCAAAAGCCTCGGTTTCGATATCGACTACCGCAAGCTCCTGAAAGCGTTCCAGAAACGCGGATATCTCCTGCGCGCCTATTATTACACCGCCCTGATCGAGGATCAGGAATATTCGTCGATCCGCCCGTTGATCGATTGGCTCGACTACAACGGCTACAAGGTCATCACCAAGCCGGCGAAGGAATTCACCGACTCCATGGGGCGCCGCAAGATCAAGGGCAACATGGATATCGAACTGGCGATCGACGCCATGGAGCAATCCGAAACCGTCGATCATCTGGTGATCTTTTCCGGCGACGGCGACTTCACGACTCTCGTGGAGGCCTTGCAGCGGCGCGGACGCAAGGTTTCGGTTATTTCGACCATGGCAACCCAGCCGCCGATGATCGCCGACGATCTGCGCCGGCAGGCCGATCATTTCATCGATCTCGTATCGCTGAAAGCGGAAATCGGCCGCGAGGCTTCGGACCGTCCTGCCCGGGTCACCGAGACAAGCCACGCCGCCGCGGACTCCGGCGAGCAGTAAAGCCGCTCACCGGAGCAATTCCTCGAAAAGTGCGCAGCGGTTTTCCGTCCAGAATCGCGTACAAACAAAGAGATAGAGCGGTGCGTCGACTATCGCTGCCGCGCTAGCCATTGTCCTTGAGCAAGCGGCTTTTCTGCCGGTTCCAATCGCGTTCCTTTTCGGATTCGCGCTTGTCATGAAGCTTCTTGCCCTTGGCGAGAGCCAATTCCAGCTTTGCGCGGCCATTGTCGTTGAAATAGATCTTCAACGGCACCAGCGTCATGCCTTCGCGATTGATCGCCGAACGCAGGCGTCCGATTTCACGGCTCGAAAGCAGCAGCTTCCGGCGGCGGCGCGGCTCGTGGTTGAAGCGGTTGGCCTGCAGATATTCCGGCAGATAGGAATTGATCAGCCAGATCTCGCCGTCCTCGTCGGAAGCGTAGGATTCGGCGATGTTGGCCTTGCCTTCGCGCAGCGACTTGACCTCGGTGCCCTTCAGCACCAGCCCTGCTTCATAAGTGTCGATGATCTCGTAGTTGAAGCGAGCCTTGCGGTTCTCCGCCACAATCTTCTTCACTACACGCTGGCTGCCTTTGGGGGCCATGTTTCTTCTTCTTTTCTTGCGTCATTCCGGCAGCGGCCAAGGGCGTGCCAGGTTCCTGCCCCCTAAATAAGCGAGACCGCTCTCCTTGTGAAGAGAGCGGCCCGGCAGAGTTTCGGAGATGGGTGTCCAATAACGTCAGTTCAGGAGGCCGGCATGGCGCATGGCTGCATCGATCGCAGCCTCCGTGCCCGGCTCCAGCGTCGACAAAAGCGGCGAGCGCACGTTGCGGCTCATGCGGCCGAGACGGAAAAGGCCGTACTTGGCGCCGCAAAGACCAGGCTCCAGGAAGATCGCCCTGTGCAGCGGCATCAGCCGATCCTGGTATTCCAGCGCCTTGGCGAAATCTCCCGCAAGCGTGGCCGCCTGGAATTCGGCGCAAAGGCGCGGCGCGATATTGGCCGTGACCGAAATACAGCCGACGCCGCCATGGGCGTTGAAGCCGAGCGAGGTCGCATCCTCGCCCGAAAGCTGACGGAAATCGCGGCCGCAGCTGATGCGCTGCTCGGAAACGCGTTCGATCTTGCCGGTCGCATCCTTCACCCCGACGATGTTGGAATAGGCCTTGGCGAGCGCACCCATCGTCTCCGGCGTCATGTCGACGACCGAACGGCCCGGGATATTGTAGATGTAGATCGGCAGCTTCACGGCTTCCGCAATGGCGGCAAAGTGGGCGAAGAGACCCTTCTGCGTCGGCTTGTTGTAATAGGGCGTGACGACCAGAACCGCATCGGCGCCGACCTTTTCGGCATACAGCGCCAGCTCGATCGCCTCGCGGGTATTGTTCGAGCCCGCTCCGGCCATGACCGGCACGCGCTTGGCGGCGATTTCGATGCAGAGCTCGACGACGCGCTTGTGTTCCTCATGCGACAGGGTCGGCGATTCCCCGGTCGTGCCCACGGGCACCAAACCCTTGCTACCCTCTTTTATCTGCCACTCGACATGGGAGGCGAACGAAGCCTCATCCACCTTGCCGGCGTCAGTAAAGGGCGTCACGAGTGCGGGAATGGATCCCTGGAACATGCAAGTCTCCTAGCGGCGCGGCATTCATGCTTCAGCCGCAATCCATGGTTATGAATCCGCGCACCATAAAGCGCCGGCTTGGCGGCGACAAGCACGCTTTGAATGGTAGAGGGCAGTTTCCGATATCATAATTGATTGAAATCCGAAGCACCGGTAAGGTTTCGTTAATATAGAGTTTGGCAAATGGGAAGGGCCTGATTGTTTTGTGAGTAGCCGGATGAAGAGACCTGTCATGATCTGGACCGCTGTGGGCTTGGCGGTCGCCTGGGGCGCTGTCGCCTCGCAACTTCCCGGCCGGCAGATATCGACACGCGCAAGCGCTGATGTCGCCATGGCGACCGACCCGATGAACACCGCCGCAATCCCGCGCAGCGGGGCCATCAACCCCGTAAGCAGCGACCTGAAAGCCGGCCTTGACGCGCTTTCCAACAAGAACCCGATGCAGGCGCTCGCCATCCGCAACGGCATGAGCGAAGGGACGCTCGATCGCCATATCCTGACCTGGGCGATTGCCACATCCGGCCAGCCGGGCATTCCCTCGGGCGAGATTGCGGCCGCGTCCCGCGAGCTTCCGGGATGGCCGGGCCTCGGCAGTCTGCGCGCCAATTCCGAGCGGGCGCTTTACAATGAAAATCCGGCGACCGATCAGGTCCTCGCCGCATTCGGCAATACCCAGCCGGAGACCGCGGAGGGCGCCGTCATTCTTTCCCGCGCCCTCATGGCGCGCGGCGCATCCGCGCAGGCCGGAAAGCTGATCCGCAAGATCTGGCGCAACGAACCGCTGGACAAGTCTCTCGAGGACAAGATCCTAGCGGAATTTCCAAACCTGCTGACGCCTGCCGACCACAAGGCGCGCATGGACTATCTGCTTTACCGCGACCGGACTGCGCAGGCCAAACGCTTCGGCGACCTCGGCCGAGCGCAATCGCTCTACAATGCCTGGGCGGCCGTCAACAACCGCTCTCCCAAAGCCGACGCGCTGATAACAGCAATCGATGCCCAATGGCGCAAGGACCCCGCCTATCTCTTCATGCGGATCGAAAACCTGCGCCGTCAGAACAGGTATGACGATGCCGCCAATCTCCTGGCGCAGATGCCGCGCGACCGCAGCCTGCTCGTCAACCCCGGCCAATGGTGGAACGAGCAGCGCATCGTCAGCCGCGGCCTGGTGGATCAGGGCGAATTCAAGGCCGCCTATCGCGTTGTCGATGCCAGCGTCGCGGAAAGCCCGCAGGATGTCGGCGAAGCCGAGTTCCATGCCGGGTGGTATGCTCTGCGCGGCCTGCAGGACGGTGCAAACGCGGCGGCCCATTTCCGTAGGATCCTGCAGGTATCGAGCGGGCCGATCTCGCAATCGCGCGGCTGGTACTGGCTCGGTCGCGCCGCCGAAGCGGGCGGCCCGGGCAAGGCCGCCGATTTTTATGCCAAGGCTGCTTCCTATCCGAGCACATTCTACGGCCAGCTCGCCGCTGAAAAACTCGGCCGACGCACGCTGAATGTTGCCTACCCCTCTCCTTCGGCCGACGACCGCCAGCGTTTCCAGGGGCGCGAGGCGGTGCAGGCGATCTCGCGGCTCGAAGCGGCAGGCCACGGCTGGCGTGCCGACGCGCTCTATCGTGCGCTCGCAAGGCAGCTGGAAAGCCCCGGCGAGATCGCCATGCTGGCCGCTCGCGCCGAGCGCTCCGGCAACCATCAGCTTTCGCTGCAGATCGGCAAGATCGCCTATGGCCGCGGCGTCGACGTTGCAGCGCTCGCATTCCCGATCGGCGTCATCCCGGACAATGCCAATATTTCCGGTTCCGGCAAGGCGCTTGCCTACGCCATTGCGCGCCAGGAAAGCGCCTTCAATCCTGCTGCCGTTTCCTCCGCCAACGCGCGCGGTCTGCTGCAACTGCTGCCGAAGACGGCAAAGGCGGTTGCCGGCCGGCACGGCATGACCTATTCCGCCGACAGGCTGACGCAGGATGCCGGCTACAACGCCACACTCGGCGCTCACTATCTCGGCGAACAGATCGATGCGTTCGGCGGCTCCTACATTCTCACCTTCATCGCCTACAACGCAGGACCGAACAAGGTGCCGGAATGGATCGGCCGCTATGGCGACCCGCGCGGCAAGTCGCTTGACGACGTCATCGACTGGATCGAGCGCATCCCCTTCCCCGAGACCCGAAACTACGTCCAGCGAGTCATGGAGAATTATCAGGTCTACAAGGCCCGGTTGGGCCAAAAGACCGACATCGTCCACGATCTGGTCGACGGCCGCGGCTGATCGACCGACGCAGTTGTGCGGCCTGCGGAAATGACGTTACATCCCTCATGACATTCGCAGCATTGAGGGGTGACGCATGAGCAGCGACGATGAAAGCGGTTTCCTTTCCATGACGATAGCGGCCGACGACGGCCTGAAACTCCATGTGCGGGACTACATCGGTGACGAGGCCAGTACAAAAAACCGGCCGCCTGTCTTCTGCCTGCCCGGCCTCACCCGCAATTCGCGCGACTTTCATCAGCTGGCGATGCTTCTGTCGCAGGATCCTGTGGCTCCGCGCCGGGTGATCACGCTCGATGCTCGCGGACGCGGAGCATCCGAATGGGACGAGGATAAATCCCGCTACAATCTCGTCATCGAAGCGCAGGACGTCCTGACGGCCTGCGCCGCTCTTGGCATCCGGCAGGCCATATTCATCGGCACCTCGCGCGGTGGGCTGGTCTTGCATCTCCTGGCGGCAAGCCGCCCCGACATCCTGAAAGCGGTTATTCTCAACGACATCGGCCCCGTTCTGGAAAAGATCGGGCTGATGGATATTCGCGATTATCTCAACCGTGGCAGACAACCCGACACTTGGAACGAGGCGGTCGAAATCCTGCGGGAAAATCACGGCAATGCGTTTACAGCGCTCGGCGCGGACGATTGGGAGGATATGGCGCGGGCGATCTACGCCTCTCGCGACGGCAAACCGGTGGCCGAATACGATCCCGCCATTGCGGCCCAGATGAAGACGCTCGATCTGGAGGCGCCGATTCCCGATCTATGGCCGCAATTCCAAGGATTTCAGGATATCCCGCTGATGGTGATTCGCGGCGAAAACTCGAAGCTGCTGACGCAGGCGACCACCGACGAGATGGCGGCGCGGCATCCAGGCACCGTCGTCAAGACGGCCCGCGGCCAAGGCCACGCTCCCATTCTGCATTTCGGCGATATCCCCGACTCTATCAGGCACTTCATCTCCACGCTCTGACGAATACGCATGTCGTGATTTGCTACCGGTTTGAAATGAAAAGGCCCGGTTGGGAGACCGGGCCTTTCCTCTCCTGATCGGAGGTCTGATCAGGAGATCTTTCGAACTTGATTCGGCGAACCGAATTAGAAGCTGCGCTGGAAGCGGAGGATACCGGCCCAGGTATCCTTGTTGACTGCATCGTAGTTGACGTAAGTCACTTCCGGCTCGATCAGCAGGTCCTTGACGGGGTTGAACTTGACGTTCGTCGTCGCAGCGAAAGTCTTCAGATCGTCGTAGGAAAGCTGCAGGTTCCACTTGAGTTTTTCGTTGATCGGAACGCCAACGCCGCCCCAGACAGCCCAATCGCCCCAGCCGAGACCAGCACCGCCAGCACCGGCGTACTTGTTGAGCTTGTCGCCATCCGTGTTCCAGCCACCCATAACGAAAGCGGTGAGAACGCCGAAATCGGCATCGACGCGAGCCTTGACTGCGCCTTCCTCGACGATGGAGTCATAGCCACCGACGACACGGAACTGCCAGGCGCCGGCCTTGTAGCCAGCACCGGCAACAACGTCCGGAGCGTAGTGGTCGGAGCTGTCTTCGCCGTTGGCACCGGTTGCACCCGTGCCGGAATTGGAATCTTCCAGCGAGATGACGGCGGTAAAGCCATTGCCGGCATCGTAGTTGTAGGTGATCTGGTTCAGTTCGTCGGTACCATTGATACCGTACTCGATCACGTCGTCGTTGATGACGTCGCCGGCATAGCCGAGGAAGGTCGAGTAAACCGAATCGTTCTTACCGACGAGGAAGCCACCGAGGCTGATGTTGGCCCAGAGCAGCTTGTTCGTCGTAGCGTTGCCGTCGTTCCAGTCGAAACGATAGACCGTGCTGGTCTTCAGCGGACCGTATTCGGTATCCGTGGCGGTCGAAAGTCTCAGCTCGGCGCGGGTATGCCAGTAGGTGCCGCGGGCGCCTGCATCCTGACCAGCCTTGTAAGCATTGTACCAGCCGCCTTCGGTACGGACCATGCCGCCGATCTTGAGGCAGGTTTCAGTGCCGGGAATGAAGAAGTAGCCAGCACCGTATGCATCGCAGATGCGAACGTATTCCAGCGGCTCCGGCTCGGCAGCGACGATCGCGTCAGCCGCATGAGCACCGGATACTGCTGCCAGCGCAGCAGCGGAGCCGAGAAGAAGGCTCTTGATGTTCATAGTAACTCCAGTTCCAATATAGATTAGGTATGACAACTCACGCCGAGAAAATCGACGTGCCCTACCCCACCTGGTTTTCAAAAGTTGACCCCTGATCTGGGAGAACCAAGACTCTAAGTCTCGCTTCCGCGTTGGAACCTACAGATCGTTTTTTTCAGAGCAATATCAGAGATAAACTATGAACAATTGTGACGGCCATTTCGAAATGTGCGTTGCACAAAAATCACGTCGCAAAAGCGTCATATTTTCTGGCGCGCGCGAGCCAATTTTACCTGGATTTACTTTAGCAATAGCTGCAATTCATGAGAGGTATTTCAAGGAGAGGCGCATAACGCCTCGCGATCCGCAATTCAGCTTGCCAATACCCAGAGATGCAAAAAACCCGGCCGAGGGCCGGGTTTTTCGTCACCATAGGTGAAATCGGATATGACCTGGGTCAGATCAGATTAGAACGTGCGCTCGAAGCGGAGGATACCAGCCCACTGGTCCTGATTGATGGAGTCCCAGTTGGTGTAGGAAACTTCCGGCTCGATGAGCAGGTTCTTGACCGGGTTCCACTTGACGTTGGTGGTAGCGGCAAAGATCTTCGAGTCGGTGTAGGCGAGCTGGAGGTTCCACTTCAGCTTTTCATTGACCGGTACGCCAACGCCGCCCCAGACAGCCCAGTCACCCCAGCCGATACCAGTAGCATCGCCTGCGCCGTTCGCACCGGCGTACTTGTTGAGCTTGTCGCCATCGGTGTTCCAGCCGCCCATCAAGAAGGCCGAGAAGCCGCCGAAGTCGGCATCGACGCGAGCCTTGATGGCGCCTTCTTCGACGATCGAGTCGTAGCCGCCGACGACCTTGAAGCCCCATGCGCCGGACTTGAAGCCAGCACCGGCAACAACGTCAGGAGCGTAATGGTCGGAGCTGTCTTCGCCGTTGGAGCCAGTTGCACCCGTGCCGGAGTTGCTGTCTTCGAGCGAGATAACAGCCGTGAAGCCGTTGCCTGCGTCGTAGTTGTAGGTGATCTGGTTCAATTCGTACGGGCCGTCATAGACCACGTCGTCGTTGATGACGTCGCCGGCATAACCGGTGAATACGTTGAACTGGGAGTCTTCCTTACCAACGGTGAAGCCGCCGAGGCTGATGCTGGCGTGCAGCAGGTTGGTGGAGGTCGCGCTACCGTCGTTCCAGTCCCAACGCAGCTCGGTGTTGGTCTTCAGCGGACCGTATTCGGTATCCGTTGCGGTCTCCAGACGGAGCTCAGCGCGGGTGTGCCACTTGGTGCCGAAACGGCTGTTCGGGTTGTAGGGGTCGTACCACTGACCTTCGGTACGAACCTTGCCACCGATCTTGAGGCAGGTTTCGGTGCCCGGAATGAAGAAGTAGCCAGCACCGTATGCATCGCAGATGCGAACGTATTCAAGCGGCTCCGGCTCAGCAGCAACGACAGCGTCGGCTGCATGAGCGCCGGAAACTGCTGCAAGCGCAGCAGCGGAGCCCAGAAGAAGGCTCTTGATGTTCATATTGACCTCCAGTCAAAGTTTTATATCGAGAATGAGAACTACCCGAAGGTATTCCCTGTCCCATCCTCGCGTTTCAAGAAGTGGACGATCAATCGCCCTCGCTTCCGAGAGTGAAAATACAAGACGCGCTCTGTCACGCAATCGACATCTTCTCCGAAAGGGGGATTTGCGTAAGCCTTCCGCAGTTGCTGTTGCCGAAAGGACACAAATCGACGACGCGGCGGCCACATAGATTTAGATTTCGTTAAGAAACCCCTTAATCTACGGTAACTTAGGGGGAACATCCCAATTCCGGGGCCGGACATGCAAACCGAGCACCAAAGGGCAACAAGCCGCGATCCGGGGAGCTTTCGCGAGGCATTGGGGATCATTTACGACATTTGAAGCGGCGGCTACCGGTCGTAACGGCGGGCAATCGTCCTCGGGGCTGTCCCAAATCGATGCAAGCACCTCAATGATTCTGTCCGAGCGATTCGGAGCCGGCGACTCAAGGTCGGCAGTTTTTCCATGGAGACTCGCAAAGAGCGCTGACGGAATCACCGCCCCATGCGCTTCACGATGTGACGGCACGGATGGGATAAAGGCGAACAAAGAAGCCTGCCTGCCGAAATCACGTATCTTGCATTTGAAATCTGGGGGATGGCGGAGAAGAAGGGATTCGAACCCTCGATACGCTTTTGACGTATACTCCCTTAGCAGGGGAGCGCCTTCGACCACTCGGCCACCTCTCCGGTGCGGCCCTGATACGGCCAATCATTTATCGACGCAAGCGCTTTTTCACCTTCAAACACGTTCTTTTCGGAGATTCGACAACCGCCGATCGCCGGTCGGAGCATGGTCCGGCCGGCTTGCAAACGCATATCAGGCCAACAACTGCTTCAAATCGGCGGCCGGGTCGGCCAATATCTCCCTGGAGGGGTTGGCGCCGGTCTCCAGGAGCTTCTTGCCGGCAACATAGGCCTTTGCGTCGTTTATCGCATCGACGGCGATGAACCGGCCCTGCTTGAAATACCAGACCGAAGCGGCACCTTCGCGCACGCCTGGCCGCAGCAGCGTCTCGTCGTAACCCAGGTTGAAACCGGCGATCTGCAGCTTCACGTCATATTGATCCGACCAGAACCACGGCTTCGGGTCATAGGCTTTCTCGCTGCCGGCGATGATGGCGGCCGCAGCCTCCGCCTGATCGACCGCATTCTGGACCGATTCGAGGCGGATTCGGCCTCCCTCCCACGGCAGTTCGACGCAATCGCCCATGGCGAAGATGGAGGGATCGGAAGTACGGGCAAACGCATCGACGACGATGCCGTTGCCGACCTCGAGACCGGCCTCCTTGGCGAGCCTGTCGTTGGGAGCGACGCCGATGCCGACGACGACAAAATCGACGTCGATGGTCGACCCGTCGGAAAGCTCCGCGGCAGCGACGTGACCGCCGCGTCCGACGAGCTGCTTCAATCCGGTCTTCTCCCGAATGACGACATCGTGCTTTTGATGGATCGCCCTGAAAATGTCGGCGGTTTCCTTGGCCGCGACGCGTTGCAGGATCCGGTCGCTCATCTCGATGAGCGTGACTTCGAGGCCGCGATGGCGGGCAACGGCGGCCGCCTCCAGCCCGATATAGCCGCCACCGATAATGAGAACCCGGCGGCCGGGACGCATCTCGCCGGCAAGACGATCGGCGTCGCGCTTGTCGCGGGCGAGATAAACGCCCTCCAGCGTGCCGCCGACGGAAGCCGGCAGCCGGCGCGGCGTCGAACCCGTGGCGAGCGCCAGCGTATCGTAATTCAGCGTCGAGCCGTCCTGCATCGCGATCCGCTTTGCGGCCCGATCGATCTGTTCGACCCAGGTGGATACGCGAATCTCGACATTGTTGTCGGCATACCAATGCTCGGGACGGAACAGCAGGCGATCGAAGGCCATTTCGCCGAGCAGATACTTCTTGGTCAACGGCGGGCGCTGATAGGGAAGGTTCTCCTCGGCGCCAACGATGGTGATCGGCCTCGAATCACCCAGCCCACGCAATTTGGCGGCAAGCGCGAAACCCGCCTGCCCGGCCCCGACAATGACCAATCTGCCCGTCACGATCCGTACTCCATGTTATTATAGCGATCCGCCCGCGCGATACGGGAGGATGCCTCTGTGAGCTTCAGGGGTAACGCTTGCGCCTGCAAGCGTCAATCATGACTGACCCTGCGCCCCGGATCGGGAGAAAGTTAGGCCGACAGACTCAGCCCGATATTTCGACCCAGCGCCGTTCGTGGAAGGATTGCGCCATGGCGTGGACCGATTTTTCGATGCGCAGGCCATCTTTGAAAGCCACGACTGACGCAGCCTCGCCGGAAATGGCGCGGATCAGCTCACGGCATTCGATGATCTTCAGATCGTTGAAGCCAAGGCCATGTCCCGGCGCCGGGATGAAGCGCTCATAGGGTCTGTGAGCAGGTGCGGCCAGAACCTTGCGGAAACCCTGCTCGCTATCCCTGCCCTCGGCCTGGTAAAGCTCGAACTCGTTCATGCGCTCCTGATCGTAAGAGATGGAGCCCTTCGAACCGAAAATCTGCAGGGCGATCCGCCCCTTGCGGCCCCAGGCCGACCGGTTGGCCATGAGCACGGCGGAAATGCCGCCGCCCAGCCGCATCAGCACATTGGCAAGATCGTGATTCTCGACGGCGCGGCGGCCGCCATCCTTCAGCGGCCGCTCGGCATAGGGCTTCACCATATCGGTGATGACGGCCTCGACATGGCCAAAGAGGAACCAGAGCAGCGAAAGCGGATGGACGGCAAAGTCATCGAGAGCGCCATAGCCGGATGAAAGCTCGCTCTTCCAATAGAACAGGCCATCCGGATCGGCCATGAAATCCTCATCCATCTCGACGCGGACGTGATTGACCGCGCCGATCGCGCCTTCCGCGATCAGCGCCTTGATGTGCCGCATCACCGGGTTCTGGATATAATTGTAGCCGAGAATGGCGACCTTGCCGGATGCCTTTGCCGCAGCCAGCATGCGCTCGGCATCGCCGTATGATGGCGCCATCGGCTTCTCGCACCAGACATGCTTGCCGGCATCGAGCGCCGCGATCGCCATTTCCGGATGGAACTGGTTGGGCGTCGTGACGGAGACGACGTCGACCTCAGGGTCCGCGATGAGCGCGCGCCAATCGGCCGTCGCCTTCTCGAAACCGAATTCGTCTCCCCGCGCCTTCGCCAGATCGGCATTGGCTTCCGCCAGATGCACCAGGCGCGGCCGCGCGACATCACCGAATACGGTTTTGACCGCATTCCATGCCAGCGCATGGCACTTTCCCATATAGCCGGTCCCGATCAACCCGACGCCCAACGGCTTCATTCGCCCTTCCTCCTCAAATCCTCTCCCGAAGTCGGGCGATTTTTGGAATATTTAGACCGTTTTGACAAGCGTACCCCAAAGCCTGAGATGCTTTTCAAGGCTCAAAATCCAAATTTATTTCTTTTAAATCATATAATTAAAATTATTCGTGCCGAACGAATCAAAATCCGGTATCGTTGCAAATATGGAATATTTATTTCATCAGGGGAGATGAAGGACGGCGCATGGATAACACGATCGAGACCCAAACAAGGGTGCCGCGCGACTTCGAGAGCCTGCGCAGCACGATCATAGAACGCAAGAACGCCATGCCGAAGCGTCTGGCGCAGGTAGCCGCCTTCGCGCTCGGCAATCCCGATGAAATCGCCTTCGGCACTACGGCCAGCATCGCCGCCGCGGCCGAAGTCCAGCCTTCGACGCTGGTACGCCTTGCCCATCACCTCGGCTATGAAGGCTTTTCCGACCTGCAAAGCATCTTTCGCGAAAGGCTGCGCGACCGGACGCTGAGCTACGAAGAGCGGTTGGTGACACTCGAACGGTCGGGAATCAAAGACGAAGAGGCCGGCATCCTCTCAGGCTTTTTGTCCGCAGCAAGCCAGTCCATCAACAAGCTCGCCGCCACCATCGAGACGGATACGTTTGCCAAGGCGGTCGATGTGCTTGCCGCAGCCGAAACGATCTATCTCATCGCCAAGCGCCGCTCCTATCCGCTGACGGCGCATATGAGTTACGCCTTTTCCAAACTCAACATACGCCATCAGATCGTCGCCTCGCCCAACGGCATCGACGGCGAGATCGCCCGTTTCGCCACGGAAAAAGACGCGGCAATCGCCGCAAGCTTTTCGCCCTATGCCGCCGACAGCCTGGCGCAGGCCCAGGATCTCGCCTCGCGCAACGTGCCCGTCATCGCCATCACCGATTCGGCCTTTTCCCCGCTCACCGCCTGCGCGACTCACTGGTTCGAAGTGGCCGAGGCCGACTTTGCCGGCTTCCGCTCGCTGTCAGCGTCCATGGCGCTCATCATGGCCTTTCCGGTCGCCATTGCCGAGCGGCGGCGAAAAGGGGCGGTAAAAACCGACAAAACGAAAATGGAATAAATATTCCGAATTGACAAAATCTCGGAACCGATGTTTCACTACAACCGGGATCGCGACTGTGGGAAATGGCCGCCCGATCCGCCGCAACCGGGACGAAACGAATACCGGCACTTTCAATAACGCATGATCTCGGCGCAAGCTGAAGAGCAAGAGAGGTCATGCATGGACGGGAGGACATCATGGCACACGACAATCCGGGCGCTCGGCCGGAGGCGAAACTCGATGTGATTACCATCGGCCGGTCTTCCGTCGATCTTTACGGTCAGCAGATCGGCTCACGGCTGGAGGACATCGCCTCGTTTGCCAAGTCGGTTGGCGGCTGCCCGGCCAACATCGCCATCGGCACGGCACGGCTTGGCCTCAAATCCGGTCTCATCACCCGCGTCGGCGACGAGCAGATGGGCCGCTTCATCCGCGAGCAGGCCGCACGCGAGGGTGTGGCCGTCGACGGAATCGCCACGGACAAGGAGCGCCTGACGGCGCTGGTGCTGCTCGCGGTCGAGGCCGAAGGCGTCTCGCCGATGATCTTCTATCGATCCGACTGCGCCGACATGGCGCTGAACGAAGACGACATCGACGAAAGCTTCATCCAGTCCTCCGGCGCCGTACTGGTATCCGGCACGCATTTTTCCAAGCCCAATACCGAGGCGGCACAGCGCAAGGCGATCCGCATCGCCAAGGCGAACGGCCGCAAAGTGATCTTCGACATCGACTACCGGCCGAACCTCTGGGGCCTTGCCGGCCATGCAGAAGGCTTCGAGCGCTATGTGAAGTCGGATCGCGTGTCTTCCAAGATGAAGGAGACGCTGCCGGATTGCGATCTGATCGTCGGCACGGAAGAAGAAATCATGATCGCCTCCGGCGCCGACGACGTGCTCGGCGCGCTAAAGGAAATCCGCCGTCTTTCGTCCGCGGTCATCGTGCTGAAGCGCGGCGCGATGGGTTGCATCGTCTATGACGGCCCGATCTCCGACGATCTGGAAGCCGGCATCGTCGGCCAGGGCTTCCCGATCGAGGTGTTCAATGTTCTCGGTGCGGGCGACGCGTTCATGTCCGGCTTCCTGCGCGGCTATCTGCGCGGCGAGCCGCTGAAGACCTGCGCGACATGGGCGAACGCCTGCGGCGCCTTTGCCGTTTCTCGCCTGCTCTGCTCGCCGGAATATCCGACCTGGACGGAACTCGATTTCTTCCTGAAGACCGGCAGCAAGCACCGTGCGCTGCGCAAGGACGAGGCGATCAACCACATCCATTGGGCAACGACCCGCCGCAGCGACGAAATCCCGCTGCTGATGGCGCTCGCGATCGATCATCGCTCGCAGCTCGTCAGTGTCTGCGATGAGCTGGGCATCGGTCACGACAGGATTGTTGCCTTCAAGCGGCTTGCCGTCGAGGCGGCGGCCCGCGTCGCCGACGGCCGGCGCGGCTATGGCATGTTGATCGACGAGCGCTTCGGGCGCGACGCCTTCTTCGATGCCGCCACCAAGGACTTCTCCTGGATCGGCCGCCCCGTCGAACTGCCGGGATCGAAGCCGCTGAAATTCGAGTTCAGCCAGGATATCGGCTCGCAGCTCGTTGAATGGCCGCTCAATCACTGCATCAAGTGCCTGTGCTTCTACCATCCGGACGATCCGAAGGAGCTGAAGGCGGAGCAGCAGGAAAAGCTGCGGACGCTGTTCGAAGCCGCACGCAAGGTCGGCCGCGAGCTTCTGGTCGAGATCATCGCCGGCAAGAACGGGCCGCTGACCGACGATACCATCCCGACCGCAATGGAGGAGCTCTACGCGCTCGGCATCAAGCCGGACTGGTGGAAGCTGGAGCCACAGGAATCGACAGCGGCCTGGAAAAAAATCGATGCCGTGATCGCCAAAAATGATCCATGGTGCCGCGGTATCGTGCTGCTCGGCCTGGAGGCACCCGCGGAAGAGCTGATCCGCAGCTTCGAGGCGACGCTCGCCGCTCCCTCGGTCAAGGGTTTCGCCGTCGGGCGGACCATCTTTTCCGATGCGGCTCGCGCATGGCTGTCGGGCGGCATGAACGACGAGGAGGCGATTGCCGACATGGCCGGCCGCTTCCGGCAATTGACGGATGCGTGGCTCAAAACCCGCAGCCTTTGACATTCCGGGCGGTTCGGCTTTTCAAGGAAATTCCGAACCGCTCAATCTCTTTGTTTTCTGGCAATTCCGGACGAAAAGCCGCTTCGCACTTTTCCTGGAGTCGCTCTAGCATGTGGGAGGCGCCCGATGGGCAAGACGATCCGACTGACGATGGCCCAGGCCGTCGCGCATTTTCTCAAGAAGCAGATGACCATCATCGACGGGCAGAAGCAGCCGATATTCGGCGGCGTCTGGGCGATCTTCGGTCACGGCAACGTCGCCGGCATCGGCGAGGCGCTTTATCAGGTGCGCGAGGAGCTGCCGACTTTCCGGGCTCACAACGAACAGGGCATGGCCCATGCCGCCGTCGCCTTCGCCAAGGCGAGCTTCCGTCAGCGCTTTATGGCCTGCACGACCTCCATCGGCCCCGGTGCACTGAACATGGTCACGGCGGCCGGTGTCGCGCATGTCAACCGCATTCCGGTCCTGCTCCTGCCCGGCGACGTCTTCGCCAATCGCGCGCCCGATCCGGTGCTGCAGCAGATCGAGGATTTCGGTGACGGCACCGTTTCCGCCAATGACGCCTTCCGTTCGGTCTCCCGCTATTTCGACCGCATCACCCGCCCCGAGCAAATCATGACGGCGTTGAAGCGCGCCATGCAGGTGCTGACCGATCCGCTCGATTGCGGCCCTGTAACCCTCTCGCTCTGCCAGGACGTGCAGGCCGAAGCCTTCGATTATCCGGAAAGCTTCTTCGAAGAGCATGTCTGGGCGCAGCGCCGGCCGCAGCCGGATAGCGACGAGCTCGCCAACGCCATCGCATTGATCCGCCGCTCGGAAAAGCCGGTCATTCTCGCCGGCGGCGGCGTGCTTTATTCGCAGGCGACCAAGGAGTTGGCCGCTTTCGCGGAAGCGCATGATATTCCGGTCGTCGTCACGCAGGCCGGCAAATCGGCCATCGACGAGACGCATCCGCTGGCGCTCGGCTCGGTCGGCGTGACGGGCACGTCGGCCGCCAATGCCATCGCCGAGGACACCGACCTGGTGATCGCCGTGGGCACGCGCTGCCAGGACTTCACCACCGGCTCCTGGGCGCTGTTCAAGAATGAGAAGCTGACGATGATCGGCCTCAACATCGCGGCCTACGACGCCCTCAAGCACAATAGCCACCCGCTGGTGGCGGATGCGCGCGAGGGCCTGAAGGCGCTTTCCGCCGGCCTGACGGGCTGGCGCGCGCCGGCGTCGCTCGCCGAGAAGGCGACGCGCGAAAAGCAGATCTGGATGGAGGCCGCCGCCAAGGCGATGGCGACGACGAATGCCGCCCTGCCCTCCGACGCCCAGGTCATCGGCGCCGTCACGCGCACGCTGGGCGGCGAGAACAGCATCCTCGTCTGCGCGGCCGGCGGTCTGCCCGGCGAGCTGCACAAGCTCTGGCCGGCGACAGCACCCGGCAGCTACCACATGGAATATGGCTTCTCCTGCATGGGCTACGAGATCGCCGGCGGTCTTGGCGTGAAGATGGCGCGGCCGGACAAGGATGTCGTCGTCATGGTCGGCGACGGCTCCTACATGATGCTGAATTCCGAGCTGGCGACCTCCGTCATGCTCGGCCTGAAGATTACCGTCGTCCTGCTCGACAACCGCGGCTATGGCTGCATCAACCGCCTGCAAATGGCAACCGGCGGCGCGAACTTCAACAATCTGCTGAAGGATTCGCGTTATGAGGTGATGCCGGAGATCGACTTCCGGGCGCATGCGGCAAGCATGGGCGCGGCTGCCGTGAAGGTCTCTTCCATCACCGAACTGGAACAGGCGATCGAGGCCTCGAAGAAGAATGACCGCAGTTCGGTCATCGTCATCGACACGGACCCGCTGATCACGACGGATGAGGGCGGCCATTGGTGGGATGTCGCCGTTCCCGAAGTCAGCCCGCGAATCGAGGTCAACAAGGCTCGCGCGGCTTACGAAAAGGCGCGCGCCTCCCAGCGCATCGGCTGATCGATTCCGACAGTTTTCCGGAGGAGCTGAAACGCTCCTCCAATACCATTTTCAAGGAGACCATTGATGAAGGCCAAACTCGGCATGTCGCCCATCGCCTGGTGGAACGACGATCTTCCGGAGCTCAGCGACGACGTATCGCTCGAGGAATGCCTGCGGCAATCGCGCGGCGCGGGCTTCACCGGCATGGAACAGGGCCGCCGCTTCCCCAGCAACCCCGACGAGATGCTGCCGATCCTGCGCGCCGCCGACGTGACGCTCTGCGGCGGCTGGTTCTCGGGCACGCTCGTCAACGAGGAGCTTGCCGCCAACAAGGACCGCATCGCGCCGATGATCGAGCTGTTCAAGGCCGTCAACGCGCCCTGCATCGTCTATGGCGAAGTCGGCCGCTCCATCCAGGGCGACCGCTCCAAGCCGCTCGCCACCAAGCCGCGTCTTTCGGATGACGAGATGAAGGCCTATGCCCGCCGCGTCACCGAATTCGGCGAATGGTGCGCCGCGCAGGGCATGCCGCTCTCCTACCACCATCACATGGCGGCCGTCGTCGAGACCGAGCCGGAACTCGACGCCTTCATGCGAAATTCCGGCGCAGGCATTCCGCTGCTGCTCGATGCCGGCCATCTCGCCTTTGCCGGCGGCGACGTTCTCCGCGCCATCGACAATCATCACGCCCGCATCAACCACGTTCATGTCAAGGACATCCGCAAGCCTGTCGTCGATGGGCTGGATCGCAGCCGGCAGTCGTTCCTCGATGCCGTCGCGCTCGGCGCGTTCACGGTGCCAGGCGACGGCTCGCTCGATTTCGAGGCCATCGTCAAGCGCTTCGCCGACTACGGTTATGAAGGCTGGTTCGTGGTCGAGGCCGAGCAGGATCCGCGCAAGGCGCCGCCGCAGAGAATGGCCGAGATCGGACACGCCGAGCTGATGCGCGTCATGACGGCTGCGGGCTACACGGTTGAAACCGAAGGCTTTCCCAAGGGATAGCGGAAGACGAGTGCCCGTCGCCGCATCGAAGGATGGCGAAGGGCGTTTTCCAAGCAAGGAGGAAGAACATCCATGCCAAATCTCAAGGTCAAACCAGACGGCACCCATGGCCGTGTCACCCACGTCACGCCCGAAAGCGCCGGCTGGACCTATGTCGGCTTCGACCTCTATCGCCTGAAACCGGGCGAGATGGCCTCGGCCGAGACAGGAGATCGCGAAGTCTGCCTCGTATGGGTCAGCGGCAAGGGAAGCGCCAAGGCGGGCACGAAGGATTTCGGCTCGCTCGGCGAACGCATGAGCCCGTTCGAGGGCGCGCCCCACGCGCTCTATATTCCAGCCGGTTCGAACTGGTCTGTGACCGCCGAGACCGACCTGGAACTCGCCGTCTGCTCGGCACCGGGCGGCGGCTCCCATGAAGCCCGCGCCATTCCGCCGGGCACGCATCCGGCACTGACACGCGGCAAGGGCACGAATGTCCGCTACGTCAACAACATCATGCCGGAAGACGACGGCGCGGCGCATTCGCTGCTGGTGGTGGAGGTCATCACGCCGGGCGGGCACACCTCGTCCTATCCTCCGCACAAGCACGATCAGGACAACCTCCCGAACGAGAGCTTCCTCGAGGAAACCTACTACCATCGCCTCAACCCGCCGCAGGGCTTCGGCTTCCAGCGCGTCTATACGGACGACCGGTCGCTGGACGAGGTCATGGTGCTGGAGGATGGCGATGTGACGCTGGTGCCGAAGGGATATCATCCCTGCGCCGCCTGCCACGGTTACGATCTCTACTATCTCAACGTCATGGCCGGCCCGAAGCGCATCTGGAAATTCCACAATGCCGTCGAACATGAGTGGCTGCTCAAATCCTGAAGAAGTGTCGGGTTCTTAAGCAGCCGCTCTCATGGTTCGAGACGGCCTTTGGACCTCCTCACCATGAGGGCTGATCTCCTGCGCAAGACGACACACTAATCTCGCCTCATGCGACAGGAAGCTATTTTGCGTGACTGTGTGCGCTCTGTGCGCTCTATCCTCACCCTGAGGAGCGAAGCCTCGAAGGGCGAGGATAGCCCCCAAAGTTTCCCCAAAAAAAGGCCGTGCCCGAAGCGCGGCCTTTTCCATTTCATACGGGCAGCAGGCCGTAGCGCCAGTTCCGATCCCTGGCTGTGCGTGACAGCACCAGCCAGGTCAGCAGGATCATCCCCATCTCCGCGAAGATCGGCGTCATCCAGATTCCCTTTTCGCCAAAGAGGAGCGGCAGGAGGAACGTCAGCGGCAAGGTGAACAGATAGGGCCGCGACAGACCAAAGATTGCACCGCGCTTCGCATCGCCGATCGACTGGAAATAGGACGACAGGATGATCGCCTGACCGAAGAGGAAATAGGCGCCGATCGTCCAGGGCAGGATGCGGCCGACTTCCGCGACGATCACGGGATCAGCCACGAAGACCCCTCCCAGATGCCGTGCCAGCAGCTCGACGACAAGCTCGACGGCAGCGCAATAGACCAAGGCCGAAATCATGGCGATCAGCACGCTGTGGCCGACGCGGGTCGGAAGCGCCGCACCGTGATTATGACCGGATATGGTCTGCAACGCGATGCTCAGGCCCAATAGCGGCAGATAGGCGAAGGTCATCACGCGGGTGACGATGCCATAGGCGCCGACAGTGGCGACATAATCCCCTTCATGCCAGATCGACAGGTTGAAGAGAATCGCCGCCGAACTCAGCGAAATCCCGATGAAGCCGAGGCTCATCGGCGCACCGAAGGCGAAGATGCCGCGCCACTCGCGCAGATGCAGCGCCCTATCGACCCATAGCCCGCCGGGGTGGCGCAGACGATAGATGATGACGATCGTCAGGCAGATGAATTGCGCCAGGATCGAGCCGCCGGCGGAGCCGACCACGCCCCAGTGGGCCACAGCCATCAGCAACCAGTTCGCCAGGATGTTGAGCAGCGTCGAGGCGAGCGTTACCAGCGTCATGAAACCGAGCTTTCCCTCGCAGCGCAGCCCGTCGAGATGGATCGACAGGAAGAAGCTGATCGGCGCGAAGGCGACCATGACGCCCATGAAGGCCTCGCCGCTGCGAGCGACATCCGCGTTCCCTGCCGCAGCCACCGAAATGAATTGCCGGGCCGCCAGCCAGTAGACGAGATTGACGATGATCACGACGGCAATCGCCAGCGTATGAGCGCCGGTGAAAACGCTTCGTGCGCCGGCGCGGTCGCCGGCTCCCAGGCGGCGGGCAAGAATGCTGGCCATGCCGTTCGAAACAAGCGTCTGCAGCGCGATCAGCAGCATGAGCGCGGGAAAGATGATGCTGACTGCCGACAGCGCATCCGCCCCGACATAGACGCCGAGAAAATAGGCGTCGACAACGGCGAAGAGACCGCTGACCGTCGTGATGACGATGATCGGCGCTGCGGTTCTGGCAAAGACGCCGGGCAGCCAGCCGGTAAGGAACATATTGCGTTCTGTATTGTGCGTCATGGTGGTATCCGGACGAAATCGCACGTTATCGGCGAAGACAACGGCCGATCAATGGAGGATGAAGGTCAGATGTCGAGAACCAGATGCGGTATGCCGTTCGATGTCCTGCGCGGCGAAATGCCGTCGGCGTCGACCTGGGCATTGATGCGCTGGCGGAAGGCCGAGAAGCTCTCGAACTCCACCACGTCGACCGGTTCGTCGAAATGGATGGTGATCCTGTAAAACCCGCCTGATTTCGCCGACATCGCCAGAACCTTCCCCGTAAACGGCTTGTTCAGGTAGCGGCCGCGCACGGCGGAGCCGACATCGAAAGGCGCGTCCGGCCCGTCATTCGATTTTGCCGCAAGCGCCGACAGCGTGTTCCAATCACGCAACCCATGTTGCTTGGCGACAAGCTCCAGCGCCGTCGAGTGGCTCATCTCGTCGCCGCGCTCTGCCATGGCCTGACGCAGACGGCGGGCCTGGGCCTTCAATTCATCTATGGACGGATAGGTCGTCATGGGATCAGCCTTTGCTAAGGCACGCAATTACGACCGTGAAACGGGGCTCGCATTACCGCCAGTCAGCATGCCCTATATGGCTGTGACCAGAAACAGCGAGGACTTCACCTTGGATTTTCATCCGCGAGCGGCGGGCGCCTCGAACCGTTCGTCCGTATGATCCAAGCCGGCTTCACTGTCAAGATGCGTTCAAATCGGGACAAAAGACGAACCCGTTAAAATTCTATCAATGGAATTGACGCTTCCGCAAAACCTCCGTGCAAGGTTCATGATGTAGCCGAGATGAATTCGGTCTGTTTTTCAACAGGGAATGACAATGCTTCGCGCGACCCATCTGGCGAAAGTCAAATCCGAAGTTTACGAACGAAGCTGGGAACGTTTCTACGTTCAGAGGCCGGCGCGTCTCGTGGCTGTCCGCCCCTGTCTCACCGGCATCTCCATGCGCAGCGCCGAGATTACCGATATTTCGCGCGGCGGCGCCAGCTTCACCGTCGGCACCACCGTCGGCCTGCCGACGCATTACTATCTGAACATCCTCGGCCTTGCCTACCGCATCGCCTGCGCCGAAGTCAGCCGCAACGGCAACCGCGTCCATGTCCGCTTCATCAACCTGATCGAACCGGAAACCTTGCGCCGCGTCGTGCGCGCCGACTTCATGATCGGAAATACCGAGGCGCTGGCAGCCCGCGGCAGACGGCAGTAGCTCGATCCCGATATGCGGCAGACGGCAGTAGCTCGATCCCGATATCATGCCGTCACGCGACCGGCGATGGCTCCCGGCATCGCAGAAATGGCTTGAGATAAGCCGTGTGATTCAAATGCATCGCCGCGAAGCTCCTTGGCGTTACATCGTCAGCCATCGGTCGAGATGGTGACGGATTTCCACGCCTCGATTTCCTTCTGCAGGCGCGCGATCCTCTCCGATACGAGTTTAAGCGCATCGCTTCCAAGCAGAAGCTGCGGCGGCGGATCGGCGCTTTCAACCAGGCTGAGAACGACTGCCGCGAGTTTGTCGGGATCGCCGAGTTGCTGGCCGCTTTTCGCCTGTCGCGCCTCACGAATGGGATCGAATAGCGCGTCGTAATCCGCGATGGACCTCTCGGTCCGAACCATCGAGCGCCCCGCCCAGTCCGTGCGGAACGAACCGGGGCAAAGCGTCGCGACATGCACGCCGAACGGCGCCATTTCCGAGCGCATCACTTCCGATATGCCTTGAAGCGCGAACTTGCTGCCGCAGTAATAGGCGATGCCGGGCATGGTAATCATGCCGCCCATCGACGTGACGTTCAGGATAAAGCCGCGGCGTCTCTCGCGGAATCGCGGCAGGAAAGCCTTGGCCACCGCAACCGCGCCGAAGACGTTCACATCGAACTGGCGCCGCATCTCTTCGAGCGGCGACTCCTCAAGGACGCCCTCGTGACCGTAGCCGGCGTTGTTGATGAGGACATCCACCGGTCCGTGGTCTCTCTCAGCCAGCCCGACGACCTCGGGTATCCGCTCGAATTCAGTCACGTCACACAGAACAGGACTGACAGCCGGCAGGCGCTCGGCCAACCTCGCCCGCGACGACTCCGAGCGGACGGTGCCAATCACCTTATGTCCTTTGGCACTTGCCGCCGTCGCAATGGCAAGACCGAATCCAGAATTGGCTCCGGTGATGAAGAAGGTCTTCCGTGACATCCTTGATACTCTCTCGTTGCTTTGTTCGGTTTTTGACTGATAATCTGGCCATCCACACCTATCGACTGCAAAACCTATGAATATCTTGCCAAATTCTATGGAGGTAGAAATCGGAAGGACCAAGCGCGGTGCGCTTGTGGAACTGGCGAAGCATCTCGCGCCGCGTCAGGGCTACAATTCGACCGGGCTTTCCGGCGTCCGCATCCTCCGGAGTGAAACGGTGCTTCGCGACGTCCCGGTCCTCTACAAGCCGGGTGCAGTCTTCGTGTTGCAGGGCAGCAAGCAAGGCATGCTTGAAGGCGAAGTCTATCTCTACGACGAGGAGCATTATCTGGCGGTGTCGGTGCCCGTTCCGTTCCGAATGGAATCCGTTGCCAGCCCGGAACGGCCATTGCTTGCCGTTTATGTCGAGTTCGACATGACACTTGGTGTGGAAATCGCCTCGGAGGTGGAAAATCGGCGCTCTGGGCCGGCGCCCGACAAGGCCAGAAGCCTCGTATCGAGTAGAATGGAACCGGCGATCGAGGATGTGCTGCTGCGCCTGTTGCGGGCGCTCGGCGACCCTATGGAAACGGCGGTTCTGGGCGCCGGCATCCTCCGCGAGCTGCATTACCGCGTGCTCATCGGCCCGCAGGGCGCTGCGATGATTTCGGCGTTGCGGCAGAGAGGTCCGTCCGGGAGGATCGTGCAAAGCCTCGGCCGGTTACGTGAAACCTACAATTCGGAGGTTCTGGTAACTGACCTCGCCCGGGACGCGGGGATGAGCGTTCCCTCCTATCATGCACATTTCAAGGCCCTCACGGGCAGCAGCCCAATGCAATACGTCAAAGCCATGCGGCTTCATGAGGCGAGACTGATGATGGCCCGTCAGGACAGCACGATTGCGGATGTTGCGCTGTCGGTCGGTTACGTCAGCGCTGCCCAATTCAGCCGCGACTTCAAACGGCATTTCCGCCGCACGCCTTCGGAAGAGGTGAAATGGGTGCGCCGACATCTCGGTGAGCTCGCCTCGCGATCGTAACGGGATTATCCGGTGCCGACGCAATTCGGAAGCTGCGCCTTTCCGCTCTTGCAACGGCCCGCCAAGGGCCTATTGTCCTTCGCCTTGCAACTGAATTCGGGAAACAATGCCAGCATGTCCGCCTTCTCGCGCTTCACGCCGCTGATCAGCGCCCTTCCCTCCACCGTACCTTTCGTCGGCCCCGAAGCGCTGGAGCGCCAGCGCGGGCTGAGCGTCAAGGCCCGCATCGGCGCCAATGAAAACGGTTTCGGGCCCGCCCCCTCCGTCCTCGCCGCCATGCGCGAGCGCGCGGGCGACATCTGGATGTACAACGATCCGGAAAATTTCGAGCTGAAACAGGCGCTTGCGGCGCATCTCGGCGTGCAGGCGGCCAATATCGCCGTTGGCGAAGGCATCGACAGCCTGCTCGGCCTGATCGCGCGCATGGTGATCGAACCGGGCACGCCGGTCGTGACCTCGCTCGGCGGCTATCCGACCTTCAATTTCCATGTCGCCGGCTTCGGGGGCCGCCTTGTCACCGTGCCCTATGTCGATGACCGCGAAGACCTCGATGGATTGCTGGAAGCGGTCAAGCGCGAGAACGCGCCGCTGGTCTATTTCGCCAACCCCGACAATCCGATGGGAAGCTGGTGGGATGCGGACAAGATCGTCGCCTTTGCCCGGGCGCTGCCGGAAAACTGCCTGCTGATTCTCGATGAAGCCTATAGCGAGACGGGGCCCGAAAGCGCGCTGCCTGATATCTCCACCCTGATCGGGCTGCCGAATGTCCTGCGCACCCGCACCTTCTCCAAGGCCTATGGGCTGGCCGGCGCCCGCGTCGGCTATGCCATCGGCACGCCCGAGACGGTGCTGACCTTCGACAAGATCCGCAATCATTTCGGCATGAACAGGCTGGCGACCGTGGCCGCCCTCGCCGCGCTCAAGGATCAGGCCTATCTTTCCGAAGTGGTTGGCAAGATCCGGGCGGCACGCGAGGACATCGGCGCGATTGCCCGCGATAACGGGCTTTTGCCGCTTGCCTCCGCCACCAATTTCGTCGCCATCGATTGCGACCGCGATGGCACCTATGCCCGCGCCATCGTCGACGGGCTGATTGAGCACGGCGTCTTCATCCGCATGCCGGGCGTTGCGCCGCTCAACCGCTGCATCCGCGTCAGCGTCGGCCCCGGACGGGATCTGGATCTTCTGGCCGGGGCGCTGCCGAAGGTGTTGAAGGCCATCGGCTGACTTTCTGGGTGTCTCCGGCAATCGCCGGCCGCTCCTGCCCGCGCGTTTCGCAGGCCCCTCCTCAAACGACGAAACCGCGCCGGCCTTGTCCCGGCCGGTCGCGGTTTTCGTCATTTCGGCGCTCGCCTCTCCATCGACCGCCGACACCCCTCCTTCGAGGTCAGTCAGTAAGTCGTATTCCTTGCGGCACGCCTCAGTGCGTCGTCATCCACTCGCGGGCGGCGCGGAGCGCTGCGGCGAGCTGCATCTTGGTCAAGGTCGCGGCGACGTCGGCGCGAAGCTCGGCGGCGCGCTCGCTGCCACGAATGGCGGCGATATTCAACCATTTGTGGGCAGCAACGAGATCTGCGGCGCAGCCCCTGCCGGTCGCGTAGTTGACGCCCAGCTCGCAAAGAGCATCGGCGCTGTTACCACCCATCATGGCCATTCCAGACATCGGTGTTTCAAAGCGTGCCATTGGTTATATCCCTGTCTTGCTTCTGTTCGTATCTGCCCTGTTTTCCGTCCGAACCTTGCCGTCGTTCGCGGCTTTCCGGCTCGTCCGGCCGGCGGGTTTGCCCCGCTCGTTTGATGGCTTCACTATCGCAGACGGCTTTCAAAAAACGCCTAAAATGCATGCTTAATTCGATGCAAACAAAGTACAAATGCTTGGTAAACTTGGGATTTTGTTAAACATCGCTTCCCTTGCAAATTAAGGATTTTCAAGCGAGCTTAACCTTCCGTTAGGATTTGGATTTAAACGCTTTCTTCACCACAAAAAGAGCGCGTTTCAATCCGATGCAGGATTTTACCGGGATGCGGAGGCCGGAAAGGCCGAAGGTTTGTATCCCTGAAAATCGTATTTACCTTTACGTTCGCGTTAGATAATCTCGCCCGCATTCCCGGTGATCGAACCGGGCGGGCGCCTGGGGAGGAAAAACGCTGTGATCCGCGCTACCATTCTTGCTTCCGCGCTGCTTCTGAGCGCGAGTGCGGCCCTTGCCGAAGAGCCGATCGTCGGCAACTGGAAAACACTCGACGGCGACACCGCCGCCATCGCGCCCTGCGCCGACAGCTATTGCGTGACCTTGAAAACGGGCAAATATGCCGGCAGGCAGATCGGCAGGATGCAGGGCAAGGACGGCAGCTACACAGGCGAACTCACCGACCCTTCCGAGAACAAGACCTATAGCGGCTCCGGCACCATCAGCGGCAACAGCGTGAAGATGAAGGGCTGCGTGCTCAAGGTATTCTGCAAGTCACAGACCTGGACGAGGCTCTGAGGCGACGCTTTTCTCTTCAGGAAAAGCCTTTCGGATCTGGCCGCCATCGGCCGGCGACCCCTTGTTGCTTGCCCAAGGACGGGCATGTGCATCAGCTTGAAACCGGTAATATTTCTGAACGCCGGATGAACCGGCATCTCAGCACCTGTTCAGGCTGACCATGGCAAAACAATGTCCAGTATAGGGCACGGGTAGGGCCAAGGACATGAATTCTATCATCATGGCACGGCGTTTCGTCATCATCATGCTGTCTGCCGCCATTTTTGCATTCAGCTTCTCGGTTGCGGTCGAACACGCAGGCCGCAGCGGCGCGCAATCGCATTTCGGCGCAAGCTTTACCTGCGCACAGACCGGCACGCCCTATTGCACGACCATCCAATAACGAGGCCCGCGCGTGAAGATGCGCGAGCCTCGGGTCCGCTGCAAAAATAGCTGCGAGAATCCGAACCATGGCTTGCAACGTCGTTTGCTTGTAACCGACGACACTCTATAATGGCGCATGAGCAACAGAATCTCTTCTTTTTCACCCAACGACATCTCCTCCCCAAGCCCGTTCCAGCCGCGGACCTTCAACGATCCGGCAAAGGCCGTCGATGCGCTGACGGAGCTTTACGAGCGCAATACCGCGTTCCTGATCGACAATTTCACCAAGCTCGCCAAGGGAGCGCCGGTCACGACCCGCTATCGGGCCTTCTATCCGCAGGTGAGCATCGAGACCACCAGCTTCAGCCATGTCGATTCGCGTCTCTCCTACGGTCATGTCACGGCGCCCGGCGTCTATACCACGACGATCACGCGCCCTCATCTCTTCAAGCACTATCTCACGGAGCAGCTGACGCTGCTGATGCGCAGCCATAACGTGCCGGTGGTGGTGTCGGAATCGACCACGCCGATTCCGCTGCACTTCGCGTTCGGCGAAGGCGCCTATGTCGAGGCTTCCGCCACGGCCTTCGAGGACATTCCGCTGCGCGACCTCTTCGATACGCCCGACCTGAACACCACCGACGACGAGATCGCCAACGGCGAATACATCCCGCCGCCGGGCGAGCCGTCCCCGCTTGCGCCCTTTACCGCGCAGCGCATCGACTATTCGCTGGCCCGCCTCGTCCATTACACGGCGACCAGCGCGGCGCATTTCCAGAATTTCGTGCTGTTCACGAACTACCAGTTCTATATCGACGAGTTCTGCAAGTGGGCGCGCGACCTGATGGCCGAAGGCGGCGGAGGCTACACGGCCTTCGTAGAGCCCGGCAACATCATCACGCCGGCCGGCGCCAGCCAGCCGGAGGGCGATACGTCGCCGCCGCGGCTGCCGCAGATGCCGGCCTACCATCTGAAGAAAAAGGGGCATGCCGGCATCACCATGATCAATATCGGCGTCGGCCCCTCCAACGCCAAGACGATCACCGACCATGTCGCCGTTCTGCGCCCGCATGCCTGGCTGATGCTCGGCCACTGCGCGGGCCTGCGCAACAGCCAGCGCCTCGGCGACTATGTGCTCGCCCATGCCTATATGCGCGAGGACCACGTTCTGGACGACGACCTGCCGGTCTGGGTGCCAATCCCGGCGCTGGCCGAAGTGCAGGTGGCGCTGGAAGCCGCCGTTGCCGAAATCACCGGTTACGAAGGCTTCGAGTTGAAGCGCATCATGCGCACGGGAACCGTCGGCACCATCGACAACCGCAACTGGGAACTGCGCGACCAGGCAGGCCCGGTCAAGCGCCTGTCGCAGGCCCGCGCCGTCGCGCTCGACATGGAATCGGCGACGATCGCCGCCAACGGCTTCCGTTTCCGTGTCCCCTACGGCACGCTTCTCTGCGTCTCGGACAAGCCGTTGCATGGCGAGCTGAAGCTGCCGGGCATGGCGACCGCCTTCTACCGAACCCAGGTGAACCAGCATCTGCAGATCGGTATCCGCGCCATCCAGAAGCTGGCCGAAATGCCGCCGGAGAAGCTGCATTCGCGCAAGCTGCGCAGCTTCTTCGAAACGGCGTTCCAATAAGCGCCGGGGTTTCGAGCCTATCGTCCGTCAGCGGACACCGAAATCATCCTGCCAGCGGCCGCGACTTGCGGCCGTTCGTCGTTTGGTGCGGCCCCCAAGCTCAGGCACAGGATCAGCAGGGCGAAACCCGCAAATCCGATCCAGATACGGAACACGACCCTCCCGGCATCCGCCGCTTCCAGCAGTTCCGCTTCCGACAACGTCTTTCTTTGCCAGTAATGCACGATTGCAGCTTCCAGGCTGTACATTTCCGTCGCTCCTCTGGTGATGACGGAACTGGTCGACCGGCGTCGTCCGGTTTCGACAGAGCCGGAAATTTTTGTCATGCTGCGGATCGGGATGTCGATTTGCTTGGCGGCCGCTCGTCCATGGCTGTCAGCAAAATCGGGAGAGGAGACGCTGCGATGAAATATCTCTGCCAGGTCTGGTTCGACGGCACGATACTCGACACCATGACGAAAGAGGAAAAGCACAGGCTGGATTCGGATTCACTCGGCTATGACCGCGATCTGATGGCGAGCGGCCACATGATCCATGCCGAAGCGCTGCAATCGCCACGCTCGGCGGTGACGGTGCGGGTCCGCAACGGCGAGACGTCGGTGACGGACGGACCTTTTATCGAAACCAAGGAACATCTCGGCGGCTTCATCCTGATCGAAGCCAGGGACCTCAACGATGCGATCCGCGTTGCCGCCGGCATCCCGCTCGCCAAGCTCGGCAGTATCGAGGTTCGGCCCATCCACTCTTTCGGTCCGGACGTTTGAGGAGGCTGCGATGAAATTTCTTTGCCAGGTCTGGTTCGAGACCGCCGAGATCGCCAAGCTTTCGGAAGAGGAAGGGCGAAAGCTGACGCAGGATTCGATCGACAACGACAACCGGCTGCGCGCCAGCGGCCACCTCATCGTCGCCAATGCCTTGCGCGAGCCGGAGACAGCGAGGACGGTTCGGGTGCGTCGTGACGAAACCGCCGTCACCGACGGCCCCTTCGCCGAAATCAAGGAGCATCTCGGCGGCTTCGTGCTGATCGAGGCGCGGGACATGGAGGAAGCGACGCGAATAGCGGCCACCTTCCCCGTTGCCCGTTACGGCATGATCGAGGTGCGCGGCGCCTTCGATATCCGCTTTCCGGACGAATGACTGAGAAAGGAAATGACATGCGGTTTCTATGCCTGATCTACACCTCCGTCGATGTCGATGGCCGGCTGACGCAAAGCGAGATGAACCACCTGATCGCCGAGCACTTTGTCTTCGACGAGGGTTTGCGGCGGGACGGCGCCCTGATCGTTTCGGATGCGTTGGCGCTTCGCGACAAGTCGATCGTCATCCGACCGGACGGCAATGCATTCTCGATAACGGATGGGCCATTCGTGGAAACGAAGGAGCATCTGGCCGGCTTCTACCTCATCGAGGCGCCTGATCTGGATGGTGCGGCCGACATCGCCCGGCGCATCCCTTCGGCGCGTTACGGCGCCATAGAAATTCGCCCGGTTCGTATCCTGACCCTGCGGGGCGACCTGGCGGAGGCGGATTGACACCCGTGTCGCCGCGCCAGACCATCGACAGCATCTATCGCAGCCACTCGCGCCGCGTGCTGGCAACGCTGATCCGTCTGCTCGGCGATTTCGACCGGGCGGAGGAAGCGCTCCACGATGCCTTTGCGGCAGCGGCCCGACAATGGACGGAAGAGACGATCCCCGCCAATCCCTACGCCTGGCTCGTCTCCGCCGGGCGCTTTCGCGCCATCGACCATATCCGGCGGCGGACGCGCTTCGATGCCGCTCGTTCGGACATCGCCGACAGCCTTTATCCGGAGGGAGAGGCGATGGAGACCGCCGAAGGCCCGGAGATCGAGGACGACATGCTGCGGCTGATCTTCACCTGCTGCCATCCCGCCATACCGGCCGAGGCGCGCATGGCGATGGCGCTGCGCGAAGTCTGCGGGTTGACGACGGAAGAGATCGCCCATGCCTTCCTGATCCCGGCGCCCACCGTCGCGCAGCGCATCGTCCGCGCCAAGAACCGCATCCGCGCCGCCCATATTCCCTATGAAGTGCCCGGCAAGGCCGAGCTGCCGGAGCGGCTGGCGCAGGTGCTGCGTGTCGTCTACCTCGTCTTCAACGAGGGCTATTCCGCATCCTCCGGCCCAGCTATCGTCCGTGCCGATCTCGCGTCCGAAGCCATCCGCCTCGGCAGGCTGCTGTTGCAGCTGCTGCCGGATCCGGAGGTCGAAGGGCTGCTTGCGATCATGCTTCTGCAGGATTCGCGGCGGCTTGCCCGCACCGATGCGGCCGGCGAACTGGTGCTGCTTGCCAATCAGGACCGCTCGCTCTGGGACCGCGGCCAGATCCGCGAAGGTCTGGCATTGTCCGCAAATGCGATGTCCGCGGCAGACGTCGGCACCTATGCCCTGCAAGCCGCGATCGCTGCCGAACATGCCCGCGCCGCGACAGCCGATGATACCGATTGGCGGCAAATCGTGATGCTTTATGATCTGCTCTTGACGGCCAGCCCTTCCCCGGTGATCGAGCTCAATCGAGCCGTGGCCGTATCGATGCGCGACGGCCCGGCGACCGCACTTGCCATCGTCGACGACATGCTGAAGGAAGAGCGCATGGCGCGCTATCACCTCGCCCATGCCGCGAAAGCCGATTTCCTGCGCCGGCTCGAACGGCCGGACGAGGCGCGGCAAGCCTACGAAACGGCGCTTTCGCTATGCCAGCAGACGCCGGAGCAGGCATTTCTGCGCCGGCGCCTGGCCGAGCTCGGCGGCAAGGCTTCGCGATAGATGCGATCAGGCACGCTTGCGCGAGGCAAGCAGTCCGATGGCGGTTCCCGTCAGCGCCGAAACCACGATCAGGAGATGAGCGTTGATGCTGGCCTGCGCCAGATTTTCGATTGCCGCCTTCTCGCTCGAAGCCCCGAACGCCATCGCCCCGGCGGTGATGCCGGCCGGATAGGTGCCGACGCCGCCCGGCGCATGCACCGGCAGGACGGAGGACAATTCTCCGCCGAGAGCGCCGCCGAAGCTTGCAGACAGCGGCGTGACGTTCATGAGACCAAGCGCCCAGGCGAGCACCACGACCTTGACCAGCCAGTTGACGATCGTCGTCAGCCAGGCGCGCGCAAAGGCTCTGATATCGACCGGCAGGCCGCGTTCCAGCTCATGCACCAGCCCTTGCGCCTTCTTCGGCAGGATGCGAGCGGCAAGACGGATCAGCGGCCGGCGGGAGGCAAAACCCGCAACGGGCAGCAGCAGGAAGACCGCCCACACGATCCAGGCCAGGACATGATAGGGCGAGGCAAGCGCAAGGCCGATGCCGGCCGCGGCAAGCAACGCATGCAGGTCGAGCAGCCGCATGACGAACAGCGCCGAGGTGCCGCGCGCCAGCGGGATGCCGAATTCCGAGCGCATCAGCACCGGGAAGCTGGTCTCGCCAGTGCGGAACGGCATCATGATGTTCAGGAGATTATGGACCTGCGTGACGCGGAAAAGCGCTGCGAAATGGCCTGATGTTTCCTTCGGGAAATAATCGTAGATGCGCCATGTGCGCAGGAAGTAGGTGCCGGTCAGAAGCGCAAGCGCCAGAAGGATCGGCAAGGCGCCGACCTTGCCCCATTGCGCCAGGATGGAGCTCCAGCCCCAGAACCACTCGATGAAGGCGGCATAAGCCACGACGACAGCGAGGGTCAGCAGCATCATTCGGTTGCGAATAAACCAATTCTGTCGGCTGGCAACCATCGGAGTCTTCATGTAGTTAGGGCACCCAAATGCGAGCGGAGGCTGAAACCGGATTGATCGCTCGTTCCGTCCGGCAGGTTCTGCCGGTCTTTTAGGAGAAAGTAGAGTTGCAGACAACGGCAGAGTCGACCCTCCCCCAGGCCGATCCGGCAAGCCCCCTCGAGCTTTCGCTGGTCGTGCCCGTCTTCAACGAGGAAGAAAGCGTCGGACCGCTCATCGAGCGCATCTGCACCGCCATGACGAGCTTTTCCAGGCCCTGGGAGTTGATCCTTGTGGATGACGGCAGCACCGACGCGACGCTCGCCAATGCGCGCCGGTCCCTTCCACGAGAAGGGCTGACGCTGCGCATCGTCGAGCTTCAGCGCAATTTCGGCCAGACGGCGGCCATGCAGGCTGGCATCGACGCGGCGAACGGCCGCCTCATCGCCACCATGGACGGCGACCTGCAGAACGACCCCAAGGACATTCCCTCGATGGTCGAGGAACTGGAACGCCGGCAACTCGACCTGCTCGTCGGCTGGCGCAAGAACCGCCAGGACGGCCTGCTGCTGCGCAAGATTCCCTCCTGGTGCGCCAATTATCTGATCGGCCGCATCACCGGCGTCAAGCTGCACGATTATGGCTGCAGCCTGAAGATCTATCGCTCCTCCATCATCAAACAGGTGAAGCTGATGGGCGAGATGCACCGCTTCATCCCGGCCTGGGTCGCCGGCGTCGTGCCGAGCTCGCGCATCGGCGAGGTGCCCGTTACCCACCATGCCCGCCAGCATGGCACGTCGAAGTATGGGATTTCGCGCACCTTCCGCGTCATTCTCGACCTGCTGTCGGTGATGTTCTTCATGCGCTATAAAGCCCGGCCGGGGCATTTCTTCGGCTCGCTCGGGCTCGGGCTCGGGGCGCTTGCCGGCCTGATCCTGCTCTGGCTCTTCGTCGACAAGTTCATCTTCGGCGACGATATCGGCAACCGGCCGCTGCTGCTGGTCGGCGTCGTGCTGCTGCTGTCGTCCGTGCAGATGATCACGACCGGCATCCTCGCCGAAATGATTGCCCGCATCTACTATCGCGACGATCTTTCGCCGAACTACATCGTGCGCAAGATCTTCGACAGGAACCATCAGGATGCATAGGTTTCTGGTCCGCCGACCGGATGCCGTCATTCTCCTGCTTGCCGGCTATTTCCTGGTCGAGTTCCTCGTGCGCCTCGCCATGCCGCACGGCCTGCGCTACGACGAGTCGCAGCAGGCGCTGTTTTCGCAATGGCTCACCTTCGGCTACGACTCCCAGCCGCCGCTCTATAACTGGGTGCAATCGATCGTCGTTTCCGTCTTCGGGCTGTCGCTGGCGGCGATCTCCAGCGTCAAGAACCTCTTCCTCTTCCTCGTCTACATCAGCTATTACCGGCTGGCCCGGGAGGTGCTGACCGACAAGGTTTTTGCGGCGATCGCGACCCTGTCGCTGCTCACCATCCCGCAGTTCTTCTGGGAAGCGCAGCGCGATCTGACGCATACGGTGGCGCAGCTCGTCACCATCAACCTGTTTCTTTGCGGCGTGATCCGCACGCTGAAGGCCCCGAGCCTCGGCTCCTATATCTTCACCGGCGTCGCGCTCGGCCTCGGCATGCTGTCGAAATACAATTTCGCGCTGCTGGTGGCCGGCGCCTTCGTCGCCGTGCTGATGCATCCGCAGGGCCGCGCACGGGTCTTCGACAAGCGCTTCCTGCTCACCATCGTCATCTCCGTGCTGATCTTCCTGCCGCACGGCCTTTGGCTGATGCATAATCTCGGCCTCGCCTCCGGCCGCACGCTCGGCATCATGGAGCAAAACGCACCGGACGGCGCTTTCGCCAAGTTCGTGAAGGGTCCGCTGAAGTTCCTCAGGCTGATCCTCGTCATCAGCGCGCCGACGCTCGTCGTCTATGCGCTGGTCTTCGGCAAGAGCCTGCTCAAGAATCTCGGGCGGTCGAACGAATGGACCCGCTTCTTCGAGATCCTTCTGGCCGTCATCGCCATCCTCGTGCTGATCCTTATCGTCACCATCGGCATGACGGATATGCGCGACCGCTGGCTGCTGCCCTTCCTGTTCCTGCTGCCGATCTATCTGTGCCTGAAGATGGAGATTGCCGGCATCAAGGCCGCGGATTTCGGCAAGCGCTTCTTCTATGTGCCGCTCGTCATGATGGTCGTCATCCCGGTGCTGCTGCTGGTGCGCACCTTTTTCCCGTCGCTGTTCGGCGCCTTCGACCATTACAACACGCCCTATCCGGCCTTCGTGCAGCAGATCGTGGCTGCCGAGGGCAAGAAGCCGGGGCTGGTGCTGACCGATGGATGGCTGCCCGCCGGAAACCTGCACCTGCAGCTTCCCGACGTTCCGGCCATGTCGCTTTTCTTCCCCAACCTGACGACGGACTATGCGTGGAGCGCCAGCCGGCCGATCCTGATCGTCTGGCGCCCCGGCAAGGACAACGGCGTCATGCCGGTGGAATTATCGAACTGGCTGCGCGATACGCTCGGCCCGCAATATGCCGCGCCGGACACCAAGCTTGCGGACGTGCAGTATATCCACGGCAAGCCCGGCGAGATGGCGTCCTTCGCTTATGGATGGGTCTATCCGAAATAGGAGCGTACTGCTTTGAGTTCGACAGACAAGATCGAAAGCCTAATTGAGGACACTGCGGATCTTCCAGCTTGGCAGACGAAAGGCTCTAGGCATTTGGTTCACGACCGCTGGCTGAAAGTTCGCGCGGATAGCTGCGTGACGGCGGAAGGCATGGAGATTGCGCCCTATTACGTGTTGGAATATCCCGATTGGGTCGAGATTATCGCACTTGATGACGAGGATCATATCTACCTCATCCAGCAATATCGTCACGGGCTCGGGGTCGTGGTGCTTGAACTGCCCGGCGGCGGCGTAGATGCGAGCGATGCAAGTCCGATCGAGGCGGCAGCCCGCGAACTGCGTGAGGAAACCGGTCTTAAGGCTGTCAAATGGGAGTATGTCGGCAAGCTGGCGCCCAATCCGGCCACGCACACCAATTTCGTGCACATCGTCATTGCCCGCAATGTCGAGTTCGCCACCGAGCCGGCGGATGATCCAACCGAGCGTATCCGGCTCATTCGCATGCCGGTCCGCCAGGCGATAGAGCTGGCGTTGGAAGGTAAAATGCTCCAGGCCATCCACGTTGCGGCGCTGACACTTGCCCTGCACAAGGCGGGCAAGTGGGACCAGCCCGCACTGCTGCCAAGCTCTAGCTAGAGCATCACCTCCGCCCAGACGGCATCGAGCGCGGCGCGGGTGATGCGCACCATGGCATCCACTTCATCGTGGCCGATGACGAGCGGCGGTGAGGCAAGCATGCGGTCGCCCGTGGCGCGCAGCACGAGACCGTTCGCAAGGGCATGGTTGCGCACCGCCGAGCCTACGGCATCCGGCTTCTCGAACCGGCGGCGGGTGGATTTGTCGGCCGCAAGCTGCAGGCCGCCCATCAGGCCGATGCTGACGGCTTCGCCGACCATGTCGTGATCGGCAAGACTGCCCCAGGCCCTCGCGAAATAAGGGCCGATATCGTCGCGCACGCGCTCAACAAGCCGCTCCTCCTCGATGATCCTCAGGTTTTCGAGCGCGGCGACCGCGCAGACCGGGTGGCCGGAATAGGTAAAGCCGTGATTGAATTCGCCGACCTCGTTGATGAGAACGTCGGCAATGCGGTCGCTCACCAGCACGCCGCCGATCGGCAGGTAGCCGGAGGACAGTCCCTTTGCGATCGGCGCGAGATCGGGCTCGACGCCGAAATGCTGATGGCCGAACCATGTGCCGAGACGGCCGAAGCCGCAGATCACTTCATCGCAGACGAGCAGGACGTTCCTCGCCTTGCAGATGCGCGCGATCTCGGGCCAGTAGGTCGACGGCGGAATGATGACGCCGCCGGCGCCCTGCACCGGCTCGGCGACGAAAGCCGCGACATTGTCCTCACCCAGTTCGTCGATCTTGGCCTCGAGTTCGCGGGCAACTTTGAGACCGAATTCCTCCGGCGAGAGATCGCCGCCCTCGGCATACCAATAGGGCTGGCCGATATGGACGACGCCGGGGATGGGAAGGTCGCCCTGCTCGTGCATGTATTTCATGCCACCCAGGCTGGCGCCGGCAACCGTCGAGCCATGATAGCCATTCTTGCGGGCGATGACGGTCTTCTTCGTCGGCTTGCCGACGGCTCCCCAATAGACCCTGGCCATGCGGAACCAGGTATCGTTGGCCTCGGAACCGGAATTGGTGAAGAAGACGTGGTTGAACTGCGGCCCGGCATGGGCGCAGACCTTCTCGGCCAGAAGCGTCGCGGGCGTGGTCGTGGTGCCGAAGAAGGTGTTGTAATAGGGCAGCTCGTTCATCTGCCTGGCAACCGCGTCGGCGATTTCGGTGCGGCCGTAGCCGATATTCACGCACCAGAGGCCGGCAAATCCATCCAGATACTTCCGCCCTTCGGCGTCGAAGATATAGACGCCCTCGCCGCGCTGGATGACACGCGCGCCATCGGCATTGAGCTTCTTCATATCCGCAAAAGGATGGAGATGATGGGCAGCATCCAGGGCAGCGAGATTGGAGCGGCTTGGCGTGTCGGACATGATGTATTCGAACCCTCTTTGAATTGGTGCCTGTCAGGCAGGAACGCCGACGCCGTGATTATGTGCATGGCCCTTCGCCCGAGCGAAGGCCCGGTGCGAAACCGCAGCGTAGCCAGACTTGACTGAAAGCTGTCATCGTTTACGACCATGCCGTGAGCATTGGGGATTTACAAGAGCATGGCCGCCGACAACGCAACCGAAGGTAACGCGCGCATCGAAGTTTTGATATCGGATATGAACGGCCGGTTGCGCGGCAAGCAGATCCCGATTGCAGCCGAAAAGAAAGTCTGGTCCGGCGCCGTACGGCTGCCGACCTCGACGCAATCGCTCGACATCTGGGGCGACGACAACGACGATATTACCGGCCTGTCGCTGACGATCGGCGATCCTGACGGGACATGTGTTGCCGACGAGCGCACGCTGACGGATATGCCCTGGGCACCGCCGGGATCGAAGCAGGTGCTGGCCACCATGCACGAGCTCGACGGCAGTCCGAGCTTTCAGGACCCGCGCGCCATTCTTTCCGCCGTCGTCGATCGCTACAAGGCGCTCGGCCTGACGCCCGTCGTCGCGACGGAGCTGGAATTCTATCTGCTCGCCGGAGACTGGCGCGACAGAGGCATTCCCTCGCCGCCGGCAGCCCTGACCTATCAGGGCGAACCGAACGGCTTTCAGCTCTACGACATGGATGCCGTCGATCTGCTCGGGGATTACCTCGAAACGCTGCGCAGCTATGCGAGAGCGCAAGGATTGCCGGCGGACGCGACGACGGCGGAATTCGGCCCCGGCCAGTTCGAGGTCAACCTGTTGCATCGCCCGGATGCGCTGGCCGCGGCGGACGACTGCATCATGCTCAAGCGCGTGGCCGAACAGGCCGCGCGCCAGCACGGCCTGAAATCGACCTGCATGGCCAAGCCCTATACCGACCATGCCGGCTCGGGCCTGCATGTCCACGCGAGCATCGTCGACGATCGGGGTCGCAATGTCCTCGATGCGGCGGGCGGGGAGCCGAAGAAACTGAAATCGGTCTGCGCGGGGCTGTTGCAGACGATGCAGGATGCGCAGCTGATCTTTGCGCCCTATGCCAATTCCTACCGTCGTTTCCAGCCGGGCTCGTTCGCCCCCGTCGACCTGACCTGGGGCTACGGGCATCGCGGCACGGCCGTACGCATTCCCGAAAAGGATGGGCCGGGCGCGCGCATCGAGCACCGCGTCGCCGGTGCCGACGCCAATCCCTATCTGATGCTGGCGGCAATCCTCGGCGGCATGCTGCTCGGCCTGCAGGACGAGCTTGATCCCGGCGAGGAAACGACGCCCTCCCATGTGCCGGCCGATGCGCCGCGCCTGACGCATGATTTCCTGACCGCCGTCGAGCGCTTTCGCGCCTCGGCCTTCATTGCCGATATCTTCGGCGAGCGGTATCAGAAGCTCTACGGCGACACGAAGCACAAGGAAGCGATCCGCTACCTGCGCAGCGTTTCCGATTTCGACTACCGGACCTACCTGCCGCGCCTGTGAGCGCGTCAGATGGCGACGCTGTCGACGGCGCCTTCGCGAGCGACCTTGATCGCGGTTCCTTCCTGGACCATGACCTTGAGCTCGCCGGGGTGAACCTTCAGGATCACGTCGCGCTCCAGCGGCAGGAGTTCGCCGTCCATGACGCAGCTTGCGAGCTGGCGCAGATTCGGAAAATGCAAATGCACCTCCGGCGCATGCATGATCATGACATCGGCATTCTCACGGACCCGACCACGCAATATGTCGATGGCAAGGCGGGCGACGCCGAGCGGCCGCAAGGGTTTCGCGGTGTAAAAGCCCAGTTCGCCGCTGCGCAGGCTGTCGGCGTAAAGCAGCGCATTGGCGCCAAAGGGATTGTTGGAAACCGAAATCGCAGAGACATGCCGCTGCTCGCGCACGTCGCCGGCCTCGAAATCGACGTCGAATTCCGGAGGATTGGCGATGACGCCGAAAGCGGCGCGGGTGCTGGCCGACATTTTCCCGATGCGCGAGCGGTAGGTATAGCCGTTGCGATAGCGCACCATGCGCGCGTGCAGGCCCGCTGAAAACTGATGCACGAAGGCGCGACCGTTGGCGCTGCCGATATCGACATTGTCGACCTCGCCCGCCGCCAGTATATCGAGCGTCTGCCAGATATCGAGCGGCAAGCGCAGCGAGCGGGCGAAAAGGTTCATGGTTCCGGCCGGAATGACGCCAAGGGCGACGCCGGTCTTCCAGGCGATGGCAGCGGCGGCTGAAATCGTGCCGTCTCCACCGCCGGCGACGATGCCGTCTATGTCGTCACGGCGCGCCGCCCGCTCCATCGCCGATACGATGTCGCGCCCCCCTATCACAAGCGCCTCGAAATCGTGACCGGCGTCGCGGAAGACCTGTTCCGCTTTCTTCTCATAGGCAGCCATGTCGGTCGTCCGGAACGTGCCGCCATCGCGATTGAAAAAGCCGATCAATTTCATTGGGCTCTCGGATTTTCCGCAAATTGTGTCTCAGTCAGGAGCTGAAGTCCCATGCGCATGTTCACAGATGGTTTTGGATGGAGCGATTTCAAGCGCTGTCGCCGTTTCGGCCGATCGCCCGCCGCCTACTTATGCATGATCCGACATGCTGCGCTGCAAAAAATGCACGCGACAGAAATAGCGCCGTCGTCGATACTACCGACTGAGGCATGTCCATGCCCTCCAGTCCCTTATTCCACCTGATGCACTGAACGCCCGAATGACGGGGTTTGCTGCCTGATTCGCGGCACTTAGCCCGGCTTGCCGTCCAAGGAGTTTTCGTGAGCGATATTGCCGTCGAGGCCCTCGATACCCAAACTGCTCTGGAAGCACCGTCGCGCGCAGCCATTGCGCTCGTGACACTGGCGCTGGCCGTCGGCAGCTTCGGCATCGGCACGGGCGAATTCGTCATAATGGGACTTCTGCCCAACGTGGCCGATACGTTTGGCGTCACCACGCCGGAAGCAGGCCATGTGATCAGCGCCTATGCGCTCGGCGTCGTGGTCGGCGCACCGATCATCGCCGTGCTCGCCGCCAAGATGGCGCGCCGCACGCTGCTCCTGCTGATGATGGCCATCTTCGCCGCCGGCAATATTTCCAGCGCCTTTGCGCCGACCTTCGAAAGCTTCACGGCGCTGCGCTTCATCACCGGCTTGCCGCACGGCGCCTATTTCGGCGTCGCCGCGCTTGTCGCCGCCTCCATGGTGCCCGTCCATCGCCGCGTCCGTGCCGTCGGCCAGGTCATGCTCGGCCTGACGATCGCGACGCTTATCGGCACGCCGATCGCCACCTTCCTCGGCCAGATGCTCGAATGGCGTGCCGCCTTCATGATGGTCGGCGGGGTCGGCCTCGTCACCATGCTTCTCATCGCCCTCTTCCTGCCGAAGGACAAGGTCGAGGAAGGCGCCAGCATCACCCGCGAACTCGGCGCGCTCAAGCGCGTTCAGGTCTGGCTGACGCTCGGCGTCGCCGCAGTCGGTTTCGGCGGCATGTTCTCCATCTTCAGCTATGTCGCCACGACCACGACCGACGTTGCGGGCCTCGGCTCCGCCATGGTCCCGGTCGTGCTTGCGCTCTTCGGCATCGGCATGAATGTCGGCAACATCGTCGGCTCCCGCCTCGGCGACATCTCGATCAAGGGAACGATCGGCGGCATGATGATCTTCAACATCGTCATCATGACGCTGTTTTCGCTGACGGCCGCCAATCCGATCATGCTCTGCGTCTGCGTGTTCCTGATCGGCTGCGGTTTCGCTGCCTGTCCGGCCGTGCAGACCCGGCTGATGGACGTTGCCGCGGATGCGCAGACGCTGGCTGCCGCTTCCAATCACTCCGCCTTCAACATCGCCAATGCGCTCGGCGCCTGGCTCGGCGGCCTGGTGATTTCCTGGGGCTTCACCGCGGCTGCGACGGGCTATGTCGGCGCGGTCCTCTCCGTCGGCGGTCTCGCCGTTTTCCTCGTTTCAGTCGGCCTGGAGCGCCGCACCGGACACACATGACATCGACGGCGCGGCAAGCTCCTGCCGGCCGTTGTGGCAAAACACATTTTCCTCGCCCCATACGGCCATCGCCTTGACGATCGGCCCGAGACTGGCTCCGAGCGGCGTCAGCGCATAATCGACGCGGGGCGGCACAACGGGAAAGACGGTGCGCGACACCAGCCCGGATTCCTCCAGTTCCCGCAACTGCTTCGTCAGCATGCGCTGCGTCACCGACGGCAGCTTGCGGCGGATTTCGTTGAAGCGCAGCGTGCCCTCCATCAGGTGAAACAGGATCACGCCCTTCCATTTGCCGTCGAGCAGGCTCAGCGTCGCCTCGACCGGGCACCCCGGAAAGTTTTTGACAAGCTTGGAGCGGGGAACCGACATCGACAGTATCCTTTTTGTACCTACGTACAGAATTTGTGCATTCTTGCGCCATTTGAGGATAATGCGCATCTAGCCTCTGTGCAACGAACCCAGGAGCTTCCCCCATGCGCGCAGTCGCCTACAAGCAACCGCAGCCTATCACCGCCGAGACATCGCTGATCGACATCGAGCTGCCGACGCCCGAAGCCAAGGGGCATGATCTGCTCGTCGAAGTGAAGGCGGTCTCCGTCAATCCGGTCGATGTCAAGGTCCGCGCCAATGTCGCTCCAGCCGAGGGCGAGTACAAGATCCTCGGCTGGGATGCCGCCGGCATCGTCAAGGCGGTCGGCCCCGACGTCACCATGTTCAAGCCGGGGGACGAGGTCTTTTACGCCGGCGCCATCAATCGCGGCGGCTCGAATGCCGAATTCCATCTCGTCGACGAGCGCATTGTCGGCGCCAAGCCGAAGAGCCTCGATTTTCCGGCGGCCGCCGCGTTGCCGCTGACCTCCATCACCGCCTATGAAGCGCTGTTCGACCGCCTGAAGGTGCAGGAGCCCGTGCCCGGCGTCGCCAACGCCATCCTCATCATCGGCGGTGCCGGCGGCGTCGGATCGGTTGCCATCCAGATCGCACGCGCCTTGACCGATCTCACCGTCATCGCCACGGCATCAAGGCCGGAAACGCAGGCCTGGGTCAGGGAGCTGGGCGCCCACCACGTCATCGACCATTCGAAGCCGCTGGCACCGCAGATCGAGGCGCTCGATATCGGTGCGCCGGCTTTCGTCTTTTCCACCACCAACACATCGGATCATATCGGCTCGATCGTCGACGCCATTGCCCCGCAGGGCCGCTTCGCCCTGATCGACGATCCGAAAACGCTTGATGTCGTGCCTTTCAAGCGCAAGGCGGTATCGATCCACTGGGAGCTGATGTTCACCCGCCCCCTCTTCAACACCGCCGATATGATCGAGCAGCACAGGCTGCTGACGAAGGTGGCGGAACTCGTCGATGCAGGCAGGATTCGCTCGACGCTGACCGAGACCGCGGGCACGATCAACGCCGCCAATCTGAGGAAGGCGCACGCCCTTGTCGAGACCGGCAAGATGAAAGGAAAGGTCGTTCTGGCAGGCTTTTGAGCGGCCGGAATTCACGGCAAAACGGGCCGGGCGCATATCGTCCGGCCGCTTTGTTTCAACGCATTTGCATCAGCTTTTGTTGCGTCGCAAAATATTGCAGTCGCCTAAACAAAATTTTATCGCAAGATCGCATATTTAGCCGCTTTCACCTCTTGACTTTTCCTGCCTTCGGCGCGACTTCTCCCGACGTGGGAAACACCATTTTTCCATACCGATTAACCGGAGCCATCTTTCGATGCCTAGCGACAGTAGTAGTCGATTGCCTTTGCCGTCAGTAGCATTCGTGCATTAACCGACTCCTGTCGGCTCGCCACGATCCGCTACGACGGCGGATCGACCGGAAAGGCGAGCTATAATGAACATCAACAGCTTTCCCGTGCGGGCCGGCAATGCCGCTCGTGCATTCATCAATAACAATCGCGCCGTCACCATTGCGGAACGCGTCGAGGCTCTGAACGCGGTCGATGTGGCAGAAGCTGCCCGCATCCTTGCCAAAATGCCGGAAGAACGCGCCGTACGCATTCTCGACCGGCCGGAACTGCGCAACGCCCCTGCCATTCTCGAAGTCATGGGCAATGCCGATGCCTCGCGGCTGCTGCACGGCATGTCCAACGACCGCGTCGCCGACGTGCTTCTCGAAATGGACATCGACACCCGCGCCCGGCTCTTTGCCACGTTCGACGAGCACGCCCGGGTGGCTATCCAGGGCCTGATGGGTTATCCGCCGCGCACGGCCGGCGGCATCATGACGACGGAGTTCGTCAGCGTCTTGGCCAGCTGGACGGTCGCGCAGACACTCGACCATGTTCGCCAGGTCGAGCGCTCCCGTGAAACCGTCTATGCCATCTATGTGCTCGACGACGAGACCCATGTGCTGCTGCATGTGGTGACGCTGCGCCGCCTCATCACCGGCGAGCCGGATGCCTGTATTCTCACCGTGGCGCAGAAGGGCACGCCGGTCACGGCACCGCCGCTGATGAAGCAGGAAGACGTCGCCCGCCTGATCCGGCGGCACGACCTGCTGGCGCTTCCCGTTGTCGACGACAAGGGGCATATGCTCGGCATCGTCACGGTCGATGACGTCATCGACACGATGATCGCCGACACGACCGAGGACGCCCAGAAGTTCGGCGGCATGGAAGCTCTCGGCCAGCCCTACATGAAAATCAGCTTCGGCGGCATGATCCGCAAGCGCGCCGGCTGGCTCGCAGCACTGTTCCTCGGCGAAATGCTGACGGCAAGCGCCATGCAGCATTTCGAGGGCGAGCTGGAAAAGGCCGTGGTGCTGACCCTGTTCATCCCGCTCATCATGAGCTCGGGCGGCAATTCCGGTTCGCAGGCGACGTCGCTGATCATTCGGGCGCTGGCGCTCGGCGAACTGAAGCTTTCGGACTGGTGGCGCGTGGCATTGCGCGAACTGCCGACCGGCATCGTGCTCGGCGCGATCCTCGGCCTCGTCGGCTTCGCCCGCATCGTGCTTTGGCAGACCGTCGGCCTCTTCGACTACGGCCCGCACTGGCAACTGGTCGGCTTCACCGTCTTTGCGGCGCTGATCGGCATCGTCACCTTCGGCTCGCTCGCCGGCTCGATGCTGCCGTTCATCCTGCAGAAACTGCGGCTCGACCCGGCCAGCGCATCGGCCCCGTTCGTTGCGACGCTGGTCGACGTCACCGGCCTGGTGATCTACTTCTCGGTCGCTTTGCTGATCCTCAGCGGCACGATGCTCTGAGAACGAGACAAACCCTCGGATGAAAGGGGCCGGCGACGGCCCCCTTTTTATTCCGGTGCGGGCAACTTCAGCGCGCCATTGGTCTTGATGGTGCGGATTGCGAAGTTTGAGCGCAAATCGACAATGCCGGGAAGAACGAGGAGCTTCTCCGACATCACCTTTTCATAGGCGGCAAGATCCTCCACCACGACCTCCGCCAGGAAATCGGCCGTTCCTGAAATCAGGTGGCAGGCGATGATCTCCGGAATGGCCAACAGCGCTGCCTGCTGCGCTTCGGAATTCTCCTTCGTATGATGACCGACCTTGAGCTCCACGAAGACCGTGAGCCCGAGCCCAGCCTCCTTCCGGTCGATATCGGCGCGGTAGCCGCGCAGCAGCCCCGATTTTTCCAGATTGCGAATGCGCCGCAGGCAGGGCGACGGCGAAAGATTCACGCGCTCGGCGATCTCGACATTGGTTGCGCGCGCGTCCTCCTGCAGACAATTGAGGATCGCGATATCGAATTTATCCAGTTTTGGCATATTCAGCAAACTCAATTACCAATATTGGCAGAATATTGCTCATAGCATGCTTCTGGAGCCATAACCAGCAAGGACATGCTCCGCCCTTTGGCGCTATCTTTTCCTCATTCGAACGATAAACCGGATAGCTGGAAAGGATATGTCGATGACCGCTTTGCCTGTCTCCAACCGCAAGGCAACACCCACCGCGATCGGCTATGCCGGCGCTATCGTCACCGTCTTGATCTGGGCGAACTGGATCCTCGCGACCCGTCACACCGCCGAAACGCAGATGAGCACCATCGACCTCGGCCTGATCCGCTACGGCGTGCCCGCGCTCGTACTGGCTCCGGTCTGGTGGCGGACCGGCCTGCTGCCGAAGGGCGTGTCATTGAAACTGCTGGCGCTGATGGTCTGCGGTTCCGGCGCCCTCTTCTTCCAGCTGACCACCTTCGCCATTCAGTTCACGCCCGCCTCCTCGGCCGGCATTCTGCTTGGCGGCTCCATGCCGCTGGCAACCGCGCTGATCGGCATCCTGCTGTTTCGCGAGCGGCTGGATGTGACCCGCTGGCTCGGCCTTGGCGGCATCGTCGCCGGCGTGGCGATCCTGCTGGCCCGCAGCCTCTATGGCGTGCAGATCTCCTGGGCCGGCTTCACGCTACTGCCGCTGGCCGCCCTGCTATGGGCAAGCTACACCCACGCCTTTCGCCGCTCGGGCCTGAGCGCCGTGCAATCCAGCGCGATCATCGCCGTCTGGTCGTTCCTGATCCATATCGGACTGGCCGTCGTCTTCGGCAGCTCGCTGAGCTCGGTCCCCCTGCCGGAAATCGGCCTGCAGATCGTCAGCCAGGGCCTGCTTTCCGGCCTTGCCGCCACACTCGCCTATGGTCTCGCCGTCCAGGCTCTCGGCGGCACGCAGGCCGCAGCCTTCACCGCCATGACGCCAGTGCTTGCCACCATCGGCGGCGGCTTTCTGCTCGGCGAGGAAATCGGAATGGCCGGCATCGCGGCAGCCATCGTGACAGGTGCCGGCGTCGCACTTTCGACCGGCCTGCTCGCCCGGAGGCCTGCCCGGCATTAATCCGCATCTTGCGGCGATATGGAGCAGTTCAGCTGGACGCCGAGCCGCTCTTTTCGTTGGTTCCTAAGCGGGCCAGAGTGCAAGCATCAAAATCGAAGCGCCATCGCCACGCGTCTGGTTGGATCGGCGCCATGGGCGACCTCGCTCTCCAGAATCCGAGTGAGAACGGCCGGCCTTTCGCCATCATCCAGGATGCGAAATCCGGCGGAGGCGTAGAAGGGGGCGTTGAAAGCCGCATGCCGGTCGGTCGTCAAAGTGACACCCGCCGCTCCTTGTGCCCTCGCCGCCGCAACAGCTGCTTCAATCAGGCCCCGGCCGACGCCTTTCTTCTGCCAGCGCCTGACCACATCGATCTCGGCGATATGAACGGAGCCATCCTCGCGGATGCCGGCCACGAAGCCGAACGGCCGATCCTCGCCGTCGACCGCAACGAACAGCAAACGCTCCGCCAGGGATCGTTGCAGGACATCGATAGGCAGGGAGGTCGGCTCGCAGGCGACCGCGCCGACGTCATAAAGAGCCCAGAACGCATCGATCTCGATAGCGGCAAGCAGATGCAGCTCGTCGCTCCTGGCCGAGCGGATCACCCAGGCGCCTTTCCCGGTCTCCATCATGCCGTCTCACATGTTCGGATAGACAGGCCCCTCGCCGCCTTGAGGCGGAACCCAGTTGATGTTCTGGTTGGGGTCCTTGATGTCGCAGGTCTTGCAGTGGACACAGTTCTGGGCGTTGATGACGTAGGTTTCCTTGCCGTCCTTCTCCACCCACTCATAGACGCCGGCCGGACAGTAGCGCGTCGAAGGGCCGGCAAAGACGTCATGCTCGGATGATACCTGTAGCGCCATGTCCCTGACCTTGAGATGCACCGGCTGGTCTTCCTCATGGTTGGTGTTCGACAGGAACACCGAGGACAGGCGGTCGAAGGTCAGCACGCCATCCGGTTTCGGATAGTCGATCTTCTGATGCTGGGCCGCAGGCTCCAGCGAGGCGGCATCCGTCTTGCCATGCTTCAGCGTGCCGAAGAAGGAGAAGCCGAAGAGCTGGTTCGTCCACATGTCGAGGCCGCCGAGCGCCACGCCGATCGCTGTGCCGAACCTGGACCAGAGCGGCTTGACGTTTCTCACGCGCTTCAGATCCTTGCCGATATCCGACTGGCGCCACTCGTTTTCGATCTCGATCACCTCGTCGTTGCCGCGGCCGGCTGCGATCGCCTCGGCAATCCTGTCGGCCGCCAGGATGCCCGACAAAACCGCATTATGGCTGCCCTTGATACGGGGCACGTTGACGAAACCGGCCGAACAGCCGATCAGCGCACCGCCCGGGAATGTCAGCTTCGGCACCGACTGCCAGCCGCCCTCGGTGATGGCGCGGGCGCCATAGGAGATGCGCTTGCCGCCTTCGAAGGTGCCGCGGATCGCCGGATGCGTCTTGAAGCGCTGGAACTCCTCGAAGGGATAAAGATAGGGGTTCTTGTAGTTCAGATGCACGACGAAGCCGACGGCGACGAGATTGTCCTCCAGATGATAGAGGAACGAACCACCGCCCGTCTTCATGCCGAGCGGCCAGCCGAAGGAGTGCTGCACGAGGCCCTTCTTATGGTTTTCGCGCTTGACCTCCCACAGCTCCTTGATGCCGATGCCGAACTTCGGCACGTCGCTGTCGCGCGACAGATCGAACTTGGCGATGAGCTGCTTGGCAAGCGAGCCGCGCACGCCCTCGCCGATCAGCACATATTTGCCGAGCAGCGCCATGCCGCGCGTGTAGTTCGGGCCGGGCTCGCCGTTCTTCTCGATGCCCATGTCGCCGGTGGCGACGCCGATGACGGCACCCTCGTCATTATAGAGCACTTCGGTCGCGGCAAAGCCGGGATAGATTTCGACGCCGAGGGCTTCGGCCTTCTCGGCCAGCCAGCGACAGACGTTGCCGAGAGAGACGATATAATTGCCGTGATTGTTCATCAGCGGCGGCATCAGGAAGTTCGGCAGGCGGATGGAGCCGGCCGGGCCGAGGAACAGGAAGTGATCCGACGTCACCCTGGTCTTGAACGGGTGCCCCTCTTCCTCGCGCCAGTCCGGCAGCAGGCGGTCGATGCCGATCGGATCGACAACGGCGCCCGACAGGATATGGGCGCCGACCTCGGCCCCCTTCTCGAGTACGACGACCGTCAGATCCGGATTGATCTGCTTCAGCCGGATCGCAGCCGACAGGCCCGCGGGACCTGCGCCGACAATCACGACGTCGAATTCCATGCTCTCGCGTTCCGGCAGCTCGTTCGCGTCAGTCATTCACTCTCTCCGCTTGGCCGGCATCCCATCATGTCGGATCGCAGCCTCATCCCCTTGGGCGTCTTCCCCGTTTCGTTTATCTCTTGTCAAAACAAAAGAGGATTGTCGAGCCGGGAAGCGACAGGCAATCCTCCAAATCACCCAGGGTGCCGGACAAGTTAAATTACCCTTACGTTAACGTCAACATTTCGGAGCCATTTGCCGATTTCACTTGCCATGCGCTTTCAAAATCCGCCGGCGGCGCTTTATAAGTTTCAGACGGGAAATCCGGATAGCATGAAGGGTGATCAGAATGGATCTTCGTATCGGCGGAAAACGTGCGCTGGTGCTCGCCTCGTCCAAGGGGCTGGGCCATGGAATCGCGGTGGCGCTGGCGCGCGAGGGCGTCAACGTCCTGCTCTGCGGCCGCAGCGGTGAACGGCTGGAAAGCAATTGCAAGGCAATCAATGCCGAGGGCAAGGGTCGGGCCGACTGGATCTGGGCCGATCTCAACGACGAGAACTTCGTGGATATCGTCAGCAAGGCCGCCGTCGAAAAACTCGGGGGCATCGACATTCTCGTCAACAATAGCGGCGGTCCGACGCCGGGGACGACAGAGGATATGATCGCCGACCGGCTGGAGACCTACTTCATTTCCATGGTGGCGCGGATCATCAGCCTGACCAACGCCCTGCTGCCGGGCATGAAGGCGCAGGGCTGGGGGCGCATCCTCACCGTCGGCTCCTCCGGCATTATCGAGCCCATCGCGAACCTGGCGCTTTCCAATACGCTGCGCCCGGCGCTTGCCGGCTGGAGCAAGACCCTGTCCGCCGAAGTGGCGGCACATGGAATCACGGTCAACATGCTCTTGCCGGGCAGCATTGCGACCGACCGGTTGGCCGAGCTTGATTCGGCCACGGCCAAGCGAGGCGGCAGAAGCCTGGAGGAAGTCAGCGCCGAGCGTCAGCAGCGCATTCCCGCCGGCCGCTACGGCCGCGTCGAGGAGTTCGCGGCCACCGCCGCCTTCCTTTGCAGCGAGCCGGCGAGCTATGTGACGGGCACGATGGTCCGCTGCGACGGCGGCGCCGGCCGCTCTGTTTAGAAGATTTCGCGAACAAGGAGCGGGCCCTTGCAAACAGGGCCCGACAACACAATTCCGTGAGCAATCATCGCATCCGCCATGAGCGTTGCGACTGTTCTCCTGACTATAAATGCCGCATAAGGCTGTTCTGCCGCCCGATTATTACATAACGGCAATCAAAAAATAGCCATTCGACTGCTTGCTGCATTGCAAAAGCTCCGGCATTCCGAAAGCTTTCCAAGCTTTAATTTTTCGTCCTGCCGAACTGTGGTAAATTGCGCTGGATCAGCGTTCATGAATTCGCGTTATAGGGACAGAATTACCGAACGTTAGCGATAACGGCGATGTGATGAATTGCGGCGAAACCCGTCTTTGTTGTGCGGCGCAATAGATACACTTCGATGTCGTCGCGTTTCCTTGCAACTTGCCTCGACCGGTTCTTTAAATATGAAAAAATTCTGGCTTCCCCTCGGCCTTCTAGTCGTAGCAGCCCTTGTTGTCTGGGGTTATCGCGATCGTATTCCTTTTCTTTCGTCCTTCGTCGATCAGGCTTCCGCAGAAACCAAGGCTGGCGGCAACACCGCGGCCGGCACCCACAAGCGCGACGCTCAGCCTGTGACCGTCAAGACGGTCGCCGTGACGAAAACGACATTGCCGAACGACGTGACGGCAACCGGCTGGGCCGATGCCCAGGATACGACGACGATTGCGGCTCAGGAAGCCGGCCTCGTCGTCGCGATCGAGGCACAGGACGGCGCGATGGTCAAAGCCGGCGACCTCATTGCCAAGCTCGATCCGCGTACCGCGCAAGCCGCGGTCGACAAGGATCAGGCGACGTTGGCAAAGGACCAGGCGACGCTCGCCGAAGCGGAGACGGCGCTGTCGCGAGCCAAGAGCCTGCTCAACAACGCCGGCACGCAGCAGACGGTCGATCAGGCCGTCGCGGCGCGCGATACGGCGATTGCGACCGTCAATGGCGACAAGGCGCAGCTTGCATCCGACCAGGTGCTGCTGGAACACACGGAAATCCGAGCGCCGTATGACGGTCGCCTCGGCGATGTTCAGCTGAGCATCGGCGCCTATGTCAGCGCGGGAACGGCGATCGTCTCGATAGCGCAATACAATCCGATCTACGTCAAGTTCCACCTGCAGGAAAGCCATCTGCGGGAGCTTGAGGAAGCGATGAAGGCCGGCACGGTGCCGGTCAGCACCGTGCCCCGTTCGGCGGAAGGCAAGACGCGCAACGGCGCCATGAGCTTCTACGACAACCAGGTCGACGCCGCTTCGGGCACCATTCTCGCCAAGGCGAAGTTCGACAATGCCAACGGCGCCATCTGGCCCGGTCAGTCGGTCAACATCGTCGTGCATTTCAATGACAACCAGCCGGTCATCGTCGCGCCTACGGTTGCGATCAGCCCCGGCCCCGATGGCTTTTATGCCTTCGTCATAAAAGACAACAAGGCGCATATCACGCCCGTCACCGTCGCGCGGCAGAACGGCGCCTACACCGCTATCGCCAAGGGTCTTTCGGAAGGCGACCATGTCGTGACCGAGGGGCAGGTACAGTTGAACGACGGCCAGAGCGTCGTCGAGCAGTTCAACGACGCCGCACCGCAGAAAGTCGCCTCGGCTGACGATCAGTCGGGTCAGAAAACCGAAACGATCTCTGTCGGAGCGCAGCAATGATCCCCAGCTTCTGTATCCAGCGGCCGGTCGCGACAACGCTTCTGGCCGTAGGTGTGGTCATGGCGGGCCTGGCGGGCTATCAGCTCGTGCCCGTCGCGGCCCTGCCGCAGGTCGACTTCCCGACAATCAACGTGACGGCGCAATTGAGCGGCGCTTCGCCGCAGACCATGGCGACTTCGGTTTCGACGCCGCTGATCAAGCAGTTCGAGACCATTCCCGGCATCAGTGAAATTTCGTCGACGAACTCGCTCGGCAATACCAGCATCGTCCTGCAGTTCGACCTCAACCGCGATATCGATGCCGCCGCCGCCGACGTTCAGGCGGCAATCTCGCATGCGACGCGACAATTGCCCGACAACCTGACGACACCGCCGAGCTATCGCAAGACAAACCCGGCCGACGCGCCGGTCATGCTGCTCGCCGTGCAGAGCGACACGATGCCGCGAAGCAAGCTCGACGAGATTGCCGAAGACATTATTTCGCCGTCGCTGTCGACGCTTCCGGGTGTGGCGGAAGTGACGGTTTTCGGCGCTCAGACTTATGCCGTGCGCGTCGAGGTCGACCCCGCCAAGCTGCAGGATCGCAGCATCGGCATCGATACCGTCAACAATGCGCTGGTCAACGCCAACAGCCAGGTCCCGGTCGGCACTCTGCAGAACAACTCGCAGAGCATGACCATCAATGCCAATACCCAGCGCACCAACGCTGCCGAATTCCGCTCTCTCGTCATCGCGAATCCCAACGGCGCACCGATCCATCTCAGCGATGTCGCCGATGTGCAGGACAGCGTGGAAAACACCAATACCGGCTCGTGGTACGATGGAAAGCGGGCGATCATTCTCGCCATCCAGCGGCAGCCCGATGCCAACACCGTCGATGTCGTCGATGCCATCAACGCCAAGCTGCCGCAACTGCACGCGGAAATACCGGCATCGGTAAAGACGACCGTCATGAACGATTCGGCCAAGCCGATCCGCGATGCGATTTCGGACGTAAAGTTCACGCTGATGCTGACGATCGGCCTCGTCGTGCTGGTGATCTATCTCTTCACCGGCCATGTGACGGCAACGATCATTCCGGGCCTTGCCGTGCCGCTGTCGCTCGTTGCCACCTTCGGCATGATGTATGTGCTCGGATACAGTATCGACAACATCTCCCTGCTGGGATTGACGCTCGCGGTCGGCCTGGTGGTGGATGACGCCATCGTCATGCTCGAGAACATATTGCGGCATGTCGAGGAAGGCATGCCGGTGCTCGAGGCGGCACTGAAAGGGTCGGCAGAAGTCAGCTACACCATCATATCGATGTCGATCTCGCTGATCGCCGTCTTCATCCCGATCCTGCTCATGGGCGGCGTCGTCGGGCGCATCTTCAACGAATTCGGTATGGTCGTCGCCATCGCCATCGTCTCTTCCGCCGTCGTTTCGCTCACCGTCACGCCGATGCTGAGCTCGCGGCTGTCGGCAGGCCACGGAGAACCGCCCTATCCGGTGCGTCTCTTCAACGCCGGTTTCGACTGGACCCAGCGGAGCTATGACCGAGGCGTCGCCTGGTGCCTGCGCCATCGCGGCACGGTCCTGCTGTGCTTCCTCGGCTCGGTCGCGCTTTCGGTCTACCTCTTCATGATCCTGCCGGCGAGCTTCTTCCCGACGGAAGACATCGGCCGGCTGTCGATCTCCACGCAGGCGCGGCAGGATATTTCCTATCCCGCAATGCAGAACCTGCAGAACCAGGCGGCCGCTCTCGTCAAGCAAAACCCCGCCGTCGCCCACGTCATGTCCATCGTCGGCGGCAACGCCCGCCAGCCGCTGAACAACGGCACGATGTATGTCGAGCTGAAGGCCAAGGATCAGCGCGAGCCGCTCGACAAGACGCTGCGCGAGCTGCGCGCAAGCATCAGCACGATCGCCGGCCTCAAGGCCTATATCACTCCGCAGCAGAGCCTGCGCTTCGGCGGCCGCCAGACCGCCAGCCAGTATCAGCTCGTCATTCAAGCCCTGAGTGCCGACCAGACCAACCTGTGGGCCGGCAAGATCCAGGATGCGATGAGCCGCGACCCGCGCTTCACGGACGTTGCTTCCGACGCCCAGAACAACGCCCTGCAGGCCAATATCGTCGTCGACACCGAAAAGGCGGCCGCCTACGGCATCAACGACAATCAGCTGCGCACGTCACTGGAGGAAGGCTTCGGCGGTTATGCCGCCGCGCAGATCCAGTCGACCGGCGACAGCTACGACGTGATCGTCGAATTCGACACCAGCACGCCCTGGGACGACCAGAAGCTGCAGGAAATCCAGATCGCTTCGGCTAGCGGCGCGCTCGTTCCCCTGTCCAACTTCGCCCACGTCCAGCGCACGACCGGGCCTGTCACCATCAACCAGACCGGCCAGCTCGTCTCGACCACCGTGTCCTTCAACCTGCCCGCCGGCGAAGCGCTCGGCGACGCCACGGCACAGATCGAACAGATCAAGAAGGATATCAACATGCCGGCGGACGTCTTCACGTCCTATGGCGGTACGGCACAGATCTTCCAGCAGTCGCAAGGGAGCACGCCTTACCTGATCCTGGCCGCGGTCTTGACGATCTACGTGGTTCTCGGCGTTCTCTACGAGAGCTTCATCCATCCGCTGACCATTCTTTCAGGTCTGCCGGCTGCCGCTCTCGGCGCGCTGCTTGCCCTGAAGGTCTTCGGCTTCGACCTGTCGATCATCGCGCTGATCGGGCTGTTGATGCTGATCGGCATCGTCAAGAAGAACGCGATCATGATGATCGACGTGGCGCTCGAAACGCTTCGATCGACCCCCGGCATAGCGCCGGCGGAAGCGATCCACGAAGCCTGCGTCCGCCGTTTCCGCCCGATCATGATGACGACCTTCTGCGCCCTGCTCGGCGCGCTGCCGATTGCCGTCGGCGGCGGCGCCAGCTCCGAGCTGCGTCAACCGCTCGGCATCGCGGTCGTCGGCGGCCTGGTGGTTTCGCAGATCCTGACGCTGTTCATCACGCCGGTCATCTTCCTTGAGATGAACCGCCTGAACGATTTCCTCGGCCGTTTCGGCAAGCGGAAGGACAAGGATCGGCACCACAAGGAGCCGCCTGCGGCTATCGCTGCCGAATGAGATCGACGGGCGCCGAGAGGCGCCCGTTCCACGTATCGGGTATCCCAGCCCGCCTCCAGCGGCGGAACGGGGTCAGCGGATACGGCGACAACAAATAAAGGCTTTGCCACGGCTTGAACTTGAGGCTCGGCCGTGTCATGACGCGCCCTCTTTGCGACATGGCGCGTCTTGCGTCTCTCAGGGGGCTTGGCCCCAATCCAGACAATTTCGACGGAAAGGAGTGCGGGCATGGCTCGGGCGCTTGGTTTCGACTTCGGCACGACGAATACGGTTCTGGCGATGGCCGATGGGGCCGAAACGCATTCGGTCGCCTTCCACAGCGCCGCCGGCACCGCCGACAGCATGCGCACGGCGCTTTCCTTCATGAAGGACCCCGGGCTGGGCGCCGCGGCGCTGAAAGTCGAGGCCGGGCACGCAGCCATCCGGCAATTCATCGACAATCCGGGGGACTGCCGCTTCCTGCAGTCGATCAAGACCTTTGCCGCAAGCGCGCTCTTCCAGGGCACGCTGATCTTCGCCAAGCGTCATCGCTTCGAAGATCTCATGGAGATCTTCGTGCGGCGCCTGCGAGCCTATGCCGGAGAGGGCTGGCCAGACGACGTCTCGCGGATCGTCGCCGGCCGCCCGGTGCACTTCGCCGGAGCCAATCCCGATCCGGCGCTCGCCACGGAACGCTACAACGAGGCCCTGTCGCGGTTCGGCTTTCCGGAAATCCATTATGTCTACGAGCCGGTGGCGGCCGCCTTCTATTTTGCGCAGCATCTGAAGAAGGATGCGACCGTACTGGTTGCCGACTTCGGCGGCGGTACGACGGACTATTCGCTCATCCGCTTCGAAACCCATGGCGGCAAGCTGTCGGCCACTCCGATCGGCCATTCCGGTGTCGGCATCGCCGGCGATCATTTCGACTTCCGGATGATCGACAACATCGTCTCGCCCGCGATCGGCAAGGGCAGCTTGTTCAAAAGCTTCGACAAGCTGCTGGAGGTGCCCACCTCCTACTATGCCAATTTCGGCCGCTGGAACCAGCTTTCGATCTTCAAGACCTCGCGCGAATATGCCGACCTGAAGGCCCTGGTGCGCAGCAGCCTGGAGCCGGAGAAGCTCGAGACCTTCATCGAACTCGTCGAACATGACGAGGGCTATCCGCTCTATCAGGCCGTATCGGCAACGAAGATGGCGCTTTCGAGCGAGGAAGAGGCCGAATTCAACTTTCCGCCGCTCGGCAAGGCCGGCCGTATGAGTGTTCGCCGCGCCGATTTCGAAAGCTGGATTGCCGAGGACCTCGCGCGAATCGAGGCCGCCCTCGACGACGTGCTGACGACCACGAACACAGCGCCCGATGCGATCGACAAGGTGTTCCTCACGGGCGGCACGTCATTCGTGCCGGCGGTGCGGCGCATTTTTACCGAGCGCTTCGGTCAGGAGCGGATCGAAACCGGCGGCGAACTGCTGTCGATCGCCCATGGACTTGCCCTCATCGGAGAGCGCGAGGACATCGGCCAGTGGACGGCCTGATAGAGACGGCCTCCCTGCCCTTTCGTTCCGGCGGCGCTTTGGCTAGAGTTCAGCCATGATTTCCGTAAGCGACCTCACACCGGCCGAACTTGCCGCCCTCCTGCATTTCCATGCGGATGCCGGCGTCGATTGGCTGCTGGAAGAGCAGCCTGTAGATCGGTTTGCCGAGTTCGAAGCCATGCGCGCCGCACGACGGGGATCGCAAGCCACACAGCCACGGGCGGAAAGTACGGCCCCCGCCGCAAGACCGCAGGCCGATCGCCGCCAGGCCGCAAAGCCGGCGGCTCCGCAGCCAGCGCCGCCACGCGCCGCTCCCGCCATCCCCGACGAACAAGCCGTGGAACAGGCCCGATTCGCTGCCGAAAGCGCGCGCTCGCTTGGTGAATTGAAAACCGCGATCGAAGCTTTCAATGGCTGCAACCTCAAGAACAGCGCCCGATCGACGATCTTTGCAAGCGGCACGCAGGAAGGCCGCATCATGGTGATCGGGCCGATGCCGAGCGCCGACGACGACCGCGAAGGCGCACCGTTTGCCGGCCGCGCGGGACAATTGCTCGACAGGATGCTGGCGGCCATCGGCCTCCGGCGTGACGAGATCCTGCTGACCAATGTCATTCCGTGGAGACCACCCGGCAACCGGGCTCCATCCCCGCCCGAAATCGAGATATGCCGTCCGTTCATAGAACGGCAGATCGCGCTTGCCGAACCCAAGGCCGTGCTGCTGCTCGGCAATTTCACCGCCCGGCACTTCTTCGGGGGTGCCGAAACCATTCACGGATTGCGCGGACAGTGGCGCGAAATCGACATTCTCGGCCGCACCGTGCCGGCCATGGCAAGCCTTCATCCGCAGGAACTGCTGACTGCCCCGATCAACAAGCGGTTGGCCTGGAACGATCTTTTAGCCTTCAAGAATTATATAACCGCCGAAATATTAGGCTGATTTTCATAGAAATTAATGAAAAATGACACTAGCCATGCATTTTTGGCATGTCAGTCTTCTTTTGATGTGCATTGCGAAATTCATGCTGCATTGCAATATATAGCAGTGTCTTGGGAGGAATCTCTAAAGGAACCAAGGCCATGACTGCACGTTTTCGTCCTATTCACTGCGGGTTTGATACCCTGCGCCGCGCCATCGAGCCATTGCGCGCTGCAAACGGACACCGCAACCTCGGCATCGCTGCCAACGAGCAGATGATCGCGCGAGGCACCGGCGTTTCAGCTCGCGTCGGCCGTCCGACGACCATCTTCGCCGACTTCCGCGCCTGCTGATACCGACAGGCGCGAAAGACGCGGCCGTCCAGTACAGCGTTTGATTATCAGGAATTATATCATGTCTTCGAGCTTGCGTTCCCTCATCGCCCTATTCGATTCCGTCGGCCATATCGGCTCTGCGGTACGGGCCGCCGAGGAATTCGAGCGCGCGCGCAATTTCCGCAAGGACGATTCCCGCGATACGAATGCTGCGAGGGTAACGGCAAGCATCCCCCTTTGAGACGTTGCGGCGCAATTGCGCCGCCCGTCATGTGCTTGCCGAAGACCGGGCGTAAACCCTGCCCTCCTTCGCGCACGGCTAGCTCGGACTGCCATGCGCCTCGGCGGACCGTGCCCAGGCAAAAGCCTCATCGACCGCCGCCAGCTTGACGGCCTGCCATCGACAATATTGATCGAGAAAATCACGCGAGACCCACATGCGGGTCTTCCTGGCTTCATCATGCCAGCCGATGTCTCCGCGTTCGGCAGACTTGCGCAGAAGGCGCTGTAAATGGGTTCGCGATATCATGAAATGCGCCGCGAGCATCCGCGCGTCAAAACGGCCGATATCGATTCGGTCGCGGCCCGCCCCGCCAAGATCGAGTTTCGACATGATATGATCGACAACGAGCCCGCCGGCCTCCGTCCAGAGGAAGAGGCCGACGCATTCGGGTGGATCGCGCCAGACGTCCGTTGCCAGGCAATTGCGCGCCATGCGCGGCTGCGCCAGATCCATCAGCCGCGGCGAAGCCGCGAGAGCATCGGCGCGGCCGCCGCCGTCGATCAGATCGATGGCAGCCAGATTGGCGAGATACCAGCCGAACATCGCCTCGGAGCTGATTTCGGTCGGCACGTAACGGCGCGGACGGCGCGCGGGCCCCGGCGCCAGCTCCAGGAAGCGATAGGTCAGCAGCTCCTCGATGAAGCTCAGGACCGTATTGCGGCTGGCGATACGATAACGGATGATGAGATCCCTCAACGCGACAACGGTCAACCCGGAGCCCGGCGCCGCCGGATCATATTCAAGATGAAGCGCGTAGGCCGTCTGCGTCATAAGCCAGCGCTGATGCGAGGCGAGCATGCGCGCTATCCTCGGACCATTATCGTACCGGGTACGCAACGATTCCGAAAGAAAGCGCAATGCCGTTACGAACTTGGGATGACGAGCAAGTTGCTCGATAGAAAAGCTCAATCGGGCCTCCTTGGGGTGCCCTTCTCAATCGATGACAAAGAAATGATGTTTCATTTTTGTGAACAAGTTCACCGGAATCGATCATAATTCCGAGACCTAATAGCATGCTATAGGTATACGAGGCGCTTATATCGCAAGAGGTTAAACAAATAATTTACTTTAAGTTCCCGTCTCCCCGTCCGAATAGCCTGCACTCAAGGAAGTGAAACAATGACGATCCGCTTGAACGCTATGGTAGCAACGGCAGCAGCTTTTTGCAAATACAGGCGGAAGACGATCGGACACCATTCGATATCCATGCAGGATCTGCATTCAACCTGAAACCGGGACGGACCGCCGGACGAATACTTGTTGTCCCCTATCAAAACATGTGGGTGCCATCACATGACTTTAACTTTGGTTCAGATTTCGATGTAATGATGCGGCACCTCAGTCCGGGGGGAGGCTTCGGACTGCACCCGCCATAGCTTAAGCCTGATCAGGATAGACCATGCGAACAGACACCGGCCAGATCGTATATCTGGCAGATTATCGTCCCACCGACTTCGTTCTGGAACGCGTGGACCTTACCTTCGACCTGCATCCGACAGAAACCAGGGTCGAGGCGCGGCTGATCTTTCATCGGCGCGAGGGCACCGACCCGAATGCGCCGCTCGTGCTCGACGGTAACGAACTGGCGCTGTCCGGATTGCTGCTGGATCAGGCCGAACTCCCCGCCGAACGATACGATGCCGCTCCCGAAAGCCTGACCGTTCGCGAACTTCCCGAAAGCGCGCCTTTCGAGTTGACGATCACGACCGTCATCAATCCCGAGGCCAACACGCAGCTGATGGGACTCTATCGCACCGGCGGCATCTACTGCACGCAGTGCGAGGCCGAAGGTTTCCGCCGTATCACCTATTTCCCCGACCGGCCGGATGTTCTCGCCCCCTACACGGTCAACATCATCGCCGACAGGCAATCCAATCCGCTGCTGCTGTCGAACGGCAATTTCCTCGGCGGCGCCGGCTATGGCGACGACAAGCATTTCGCCGCCTGGTTCGATCCGCACCCGAAGCCGAGCTACCTCTTCGCGCTCGTCGCCGGCGACCTCGGCGTGGTGGAAGATACGTTCACGACCATGTCGGGCCGCGAGGTCGCGCTGAAGATCTATGTCGAGCACGGCAAGGAGCCGCGTGCCACCTACGCCATGGATGCGCTGAAGCGTTCGATGAAGTGGGACGAAGAGCGTTTCGGCCGCGAATACGATCTCGACATCTTCATGATCGTCGCCGTGTCGGACTTCAACATGGGCGCCATGGAGAACAAAGGCCTCAACGTCTTCAACGACAAATATTTCCTGGCCGACCCGGAAACCGCGACCGACGCCGACTATGCCAATATCGAAGCCATCATCGCGCATGAGTATTTCCACAACTGGACGGGCAATCGCATCACCTGCCGCGACTGGTTCCAGCTTTGCCTCAAGGAAGGCCTGACCGTCTATCGCGATCATGAATTCTCCGCCGACCAGCGCTCGCGCCCGGTCAAGCGCATTGCCGAAGTCCGGCATCTGAAATCGGAGCAGTTTCCGGAGGACAGCGGCCCGCTGGCGCATCCCGTCCGCCCGACGAAATTCCGCGAAATCAATAACTTCTACACGACGACCGTCTATGAGAAGGGCAGCGAGGTCACGCGCATGATCGCGACCCTGCTCGGCCGCGATCTGTTCAAGAAAGGCATGGATCTCTATTTCGACCGGCACGATGGCCAGGCCGTCACGATCGAGGATTTCGTCAAATGCTTCGAGGATGTCAGCGGCCGCGATCTCACGCAGTTTTCGCTGTGGTATCATCAGGCCGGCACGCCTCTCGTGACCGCGTCCGGTGCCTATGACGCCGATGGCGGGACATTCACCTTGTCGCTCGAACAGATGGTGCCGGCAACGCCGGGCCAGATCGCCAAGGAGCCGATGCACATTCCGCTGCGCATGGGCCTGCTCGCCGAAGACGGCACTGCGATCACCCCGGCATCCGTGACCGGAGCGGAGCTCACCGACGATGTGCTGCACCTGACGAAGAAGGCGCAGACCGTGACCTTCCACGGCATTCCTTCCCGGCCGGTCCTGTCGCTCAACCGCAGTTTCTCGACACCGATCAACCTGCAATTCAGCCAGAGCGCACACGATCTGGCGCTGATCGCGCGCTATGAGACCGATCATTTCGCCCGCTGGCAAGCATTGATCGACCTCGGCCTGCCCAACCTGCTGCAGGCGGCGCGCGACGCACGCCAGGGCATCGATATCGGCTGCGATTCGACGTTCATCGATGCGCTGCTGGCCGCCGCGGCCGATGACGGCCTGGAGCCGGCATTCCGCGCCCAGGCGCTTGCCCTGCCGAGCGAATCCGATATCGGCCGCGAGCTCGGCGGCAATAACGATCCCGATGCCATCCATGTCGCACGCCAGACGATCATCCGGCGGATTGCGGAAGCCGGCAAGGATATATTCGCCGCGCTCTATGACGGCATGCGAACGCCCGGCCCCTTCACTCCGGATGCAGCCAGCGCCGGTCGCCGCGCATTGCGCAACGCCGCTCTCACCTATCTGTCGCAGCTCGACGAGACGCCGGCGAGAGCGAAGGCCGCCTATGACGCCGCAAACAACATGACCGATCTCAGCGCCGCGCTCACCATTCTGGCGCAGCGCTTTCCGGATACGGCGGAAACGGCGGCAGCGCTTGCGCATTTCCGCGACCGCTTCGCGGATAATGCGCTCGTCATCGACAAATGGTTTGCCATTCAGGCCGCAATTCCGGGCGCAGGCGCGCTGGAGCGTATTCGGCTGCTCATGGAAACGCCGCTGTTCAAGCGCACCAACCCGAACCGCGTACGGGCGCTTGTCGGCACCTTCGTCTTTGCGAATCCGACCGGCTTCGGCCGGGCCGACGGTGCCGGCTACCACTTCCTCGCCGACGAAATCCTCGAAATCGATCAGCGCAACCCGCAGCTCGCAGCGCGCATCCTGACGTCCATGCGCTCCTGGCGCCTGCTGGAACCGGTGCGTGCCGACCATGCGCGCTCGGCGCTGGTGCGGATCGAACGTTCGGCAAGCCTTTCGACCGACGTACGCGACATCGTCGACCGTATCCTGAAGGAGTGACGTCCAAGCTTCCGGGCTATCGATTTGCAGGGCCGATTTGCATCGGCCCTTTCACCTTCAGCGAGTCCCGAACATGCGCAACTTACCGCTGCGTGCATAAACTATGCTGAAATCGCAGATGGTTAAGAAAGTTTTACCTCACCCTCTGGACAAGCCGAATCGCGAATGATTCATTAAGGCAGATTCGGGCGAGCGGCGCAGCGAATCATACGAGGGACAAGGCTAAAGCGATGGTGGACGTGCGGCGGGCAACCGCGGCCGATGGACGGCTGCGTGTTAATTTCGACGGTCTGAAGTCCTGGCACAGCGGCGTTACCGATCGAACCGGCGTGCGGATGGAGACGATTTCGCGTCGCTTTCCGCAGACGGAGCATATTCTCAAGCGCATCATTCCGGTCCTCATCGTTTCCTTCCTGATGGTCGTCGCCGCCTCGCACTTCTTCGGCATGATGACGGAACACAGCCGCATGGCGGCTTCGGCCCGCCGCTCGACCTCGCTTTCCATCGCCGCGGCAGCCGCTGCTTTTTCCAACGACGCCAGCCTTTTCCAGGCCGGCGACCGCAGCGGCGCGGAGCGGAAGCTCGCCTCCTATCTGCCGCAGGATCGTCTGGACACGGGCGCTTTCGTGCTGCTCGTGCAGTCGAGCGGCCGGGTATTCGGCTCATCCGCCGCCGGCTCGGCCTATATCGGCATGCTGATCTCGGATTTCTTCCCCGAGGTGTCGGCCATCCGCAATTTCGGCGACCAGGCCGGCGTGATCGAAACCATGATCGGCGGCGAGCCCTATTATGCGGCGATTTCCCTGATCGGCGACAAGGGCGATTTCATCCTGTCGGCCGCATCGATGGACCAGATCGACAAGCTCTGGCGCGACGAGCTGACGCTCAACGTCACGCTCTTTGCCGGCATCTCCTCCATCCTGCTCGTCATTCTCTATGCCTATTACACGCAGGTAAAGCGGGCCCGGGACGCGGATGAAATCTTCCTCGAATCCAACCTGCGGGTCGAGACGGCGCTGTCTCGCGGCCGTTGCGGTCTCTGGGATTTCGATTTCACGAGCCGCAGGTTCTTCTGGTCGCGGTCGATGTATGACATGCTTGGCCTGCCGGCCGCCGACAGGCCGCTCGCCTTTACGGATGCGGCGCGGCTGATGCACCCCGACGACAACAGCCTGCACCTGCTTGCCCGTTCCGTCACTCGCGGCAACGCTGGCCAGGTGGACCAGATCCTGCGCATCCGCCATGCCAAGGGACACTATGTCTGGATGCGCGCCCGCGCCCAGGTCATCCGCACCCATTCGGGCCGCGTGCACATGATCGGCATCGCCATGGACGTGACCGAGCAGCATCGGCTGGCACAGCGCTACGCCGAGGCCGACCAGCGGCTGGCCGACGCCATCGAATGCACCTCGGAAGCTTTCGTGCTGTGGGACAAGAACGACCGTCTCGTCATGTGCAACGCGCATTTCCAGCAGGCTTACGGCTTGCCCGACACAGTGCTCGTGCCCGGCACCGAGCGCGCCGTCGTCAATGCGGCGGCGGCACGGCCGGTCATCGAACGGCGCATCGTCGATCCCGGCCGCTCCAACCATTCGCAGACGACGGAAGTACAGCTTGCCGACGAACGCTGGCTGCAGATCAACGAACGCCGCACCCGCGACGGCGGCCTCGTCTCCGTCGGCACCGACATCACGCAGCTGAAGCGCAACCAGGAGCGCCTTCGCGAGTCCGAGCGCCGGCTGATGGCGACGATCAACGATCTCTCCGCCTCGCGGCAGATCCTGGAACGGCAGAAGGCGGAGCTTTCCACCGCCAACACCAACTATCTTGCGGAAAAGGAACGCGCCGAGGCCGCCAACAAGGCGAAATCGGAATTTCTCGCCAACATGTCGCACGAGCTGCGCACGCCGCTCAACGCCATCCTCGGCTTCTCGGAAATCCTGCAGGACCAGATGTTCGGCCCGCTCGGCTCCGCCCGCTACAACGAATACGCCAAGGACATTCACGACAGCGGCAAGCATCTGCTCAACGTCATCAACGACATTCTCGATATGTCCAAGATCGAAGCGGGCCACATGAAGCTTTGCTGCGAGCGGATCAATCTGGCACCGCTGCTCGAAGAATGCCTGCGCTTCACCCGCATCCCGGCTGCACAGAAGAACATTCTCGTCGAACAGAATATCTGCTCCGACATCAAGCTCAGCGCCGACCGGCGGGCAATGAAGCAGATCGTGCTCAATCTGCTTTCCAACGCCGTGAAATTCACCAATGACGGCGGCCGTATCGAGGTTCGCACGCGCAGGGTCGAGGATGCGGTGATGCTCATCATCGCCGATACCGGCATCGGCATCCCGAAATCGGCGCTCAGCAAGATCGGTCAGCCCTTCGAACAGGTGCAGAGCCAATATGCCAAGAGCAAGGGCGGCTCCGGGCTGGGGCTTGCCATCTCGCGATCGCTGACGGCGCTGCATCAGGGCCGCATGCGCATCCGCTCCCGCGAGGGCATCGGCACGGTCATTGCGATCCGCATCCCGGATCAGCGCTGATCAGCTTCCAACCGTTATCTGGAATATCTTCCGCACCGCCTTCGACAATCGCTTCAACTCGGCCTCCAGCGTGCGGATATCCGGGCAGTCGCCGGCACGGCAGACCAGCTCGATCAGCCCTGAGGGCGCATTTTGCGGGTCGAACGGGCCGTCGATGCACAGCCGGATCAGTTGCGACAGCTCGGTGTAGAGATGCAGCGCCTCCAGGCAGACATCCAGGTCGTTGCGGCCCATCAGGCTAGCGCCGAGCAGTTTCAGCGCTTCCGCCGTGCTGAGCCCGTTCGCGTCGATGCCGACGCCGCGCTCCGGCGCGATCAGCCGCAGATATTGCGCGATAAACTCGATATCGATCAACCCGCCGGGGATCAGCTTCAGGTCCCAGATGTTTTCGGGCGGCTTTTCCTGCTCGATCAGCGCCCGCATTTCACGAACGTCCTTGGCGATCCTGGCAATGTCTCTCTTGGCCGAGAGCACCTCGCCGATGACGCGTTCGGCGTCGTTCACCAGTCCCTCGTCGCCGCCGATCAGCCGCGCCCGCGAGAGCGCCATGTGCTCCCAGGTCCAGGCTTCCGTGCGTTGATACTTCTCGAAAGCGTTGATGCGGGTGGCAACGGGTCCCTTGTTGCCTGAAGGGCGCAGGCGCATATCCACCTCGTAGAGGATACCTTCGGCCGTCGGCGCCGACAGGGCGGCGATCAGGCGCTGGGTAATCCGCGTGAAGTACCGCGTGGCGTCGAGCGGTTTCGGCCCATCGGATTCCCCGGCCGTGTCGTCGTAATCGTAGAGCAGGATGATATCGATGTCGGAGCCGGCCGTGAGCTCGAAGCTGCCGAGCTTGCCCATGCCGACGACGGCGACGCGGCCGCCGGGATATTCGCCATGCGCCGAACGGATTTCCTTCATCACCGCATCCAGCGCCGCCTCGACGATCAGATCGGCGAGATAGGTGAAGGCGCGCGCGGCCATCTGACCACCGATCGCGCCCGTCAGCAGGCGAATGCCGATCAGGAAGCGCTGTTCGGAGGCGAAGATGCGCAGCCGGTCCAGCACCTCTTCATAATGCCGCGCCGCCGCCAGGAAGCTCCTGATGCGCTCCGCCAGATAATCGCGTGTCGGCAGCTCGGCCATCAGACCCGGATCCAGCATGCCGTCGAAGACGTGCGGTTTGGCCGCGATGATCTCGGCAAGACGCGGCGCCGAAGACATGATGTTGACGATGAGGGAGAGCAATGCCGGATTCGTGCCGAGCAGCGAGAACAGCTGAATGCCCGCCGGCAAGCCGGAGATGAAGCTGTCGAAGCGCAACAGTGCCTCATCCGCCCGCTTGCTTTCGCCGAACACCCGCAACAGCTCGGGCGTCAGCTCCGTCAGCCGCTCGCGCGCCTCCACCGATTGCGTGGCGCGATATCGCCCGTAATGCCAGGTGCGGATCACGTTGGCGATGTCGGACGGTCTTTCGAAGCCGAGACGGCGCAGCGTCTCCAGCGTATCGGGATCGTCCCCCTGGCCGGTGAAGACCAGATTGCCCGTTTCGGACGACAGTTTCGTCTCCTGCTCGAACAGGCGCGCATAGCGCCGCTCGACGGTCTTCAGTGTCGTCACCAGCGCCTCGGAGAAGGACGATACGTCGGCAAAGCCCATCATGAAGGCGATGCGCCGGAGCTCCACATCCGTTTCCGGAAGCAGGTGCGTCTGTTCGTCGCGAACCATCTGGATGCGATGCTCGACATCGCGCAGGAACCAGTAGGCCGATGTCAGCTCGTCGCGTGTTTCCGCATCGATCCATTTCGCGTCCGTCAGCTCGGCCAGCGTTTGCTCCGTCGAGCGGTTGCGCAATGCCGGCATGCGACCGCCCGCGATCAGCTGCTGCGTCTGCACGAAGAATTCGATCTCGCGGATGCCGCCGCGGCCGAGCTTGACGTTATGGCCTTTGACCGCGATCGCACCATGTCCCTTGTGGGCATGGATCTGCCGCTTGATGGAATGGATATCCGCGATGGCGGCATAATCCAGATATTTGCGGAAGACGAAGGGCACGAGATCACGGATAAAGGCCTGGCCGGCATCGATGTCGCCGCCGACCGGCCGCGCCTTGATGAATGCGGCGCGCTCCCAGTTCTGCCCCCTGCCCTCGTAGTAGATCATCGCCGCATCGACCGGGATTGCCAGCGGCGTGGAGCCGGGATCGGGACGCAGGCGGAGATCGGTGCGGAAGACATAGCCATCCGCCGTGCGCTCCTGCAGGATGCGCACCAGCCGACGCATCAGCCGCGGGAAGATGTCGATGGCATCGTCGGGATCGGGAACGATGCCCGCCGTCTCGTCGAAGAAGACGACCAGATCGATGTCGGAGGAATAGTTCAACTCCTCGGCGCCGAGCTTGCCCATGCCGAGCACGATCAGCCCCGATTTCCGGCTCGGAGCGGCGGGATCGGCAACAGAGATCTTGCCGGCTTCGTGCGACGACAGCAGCAGATGATCTATCGCCGCGGAAATAGAGGCCTCCGCGAGCCTGCTCAGCCAACGGGTGGTCGCCTTGCCGTCATAGATGCGCGCGAGGTCGGCAAGCGCGATCAGAAAGGAGGCGCGGCGCTTGGCGATACGCAGACGGCTCATCACCTCGGACTCGGAAGGCGACGGGCCTCCCTCCTCAGCCGGCAGCCAGGCGCGCCGAGCCTCCTCGACCAGAGCTTCGATCCGGGGCGACAAGGGCTTCTCGATGGCGGCGACGAGCAGCGATGGTTCGAGATTGGCGATCTCGCGCAAATGCGGCGACAAGGTCAGCGCGGCGACAATGAAATCCCGCAGCGTGCTTTCGCCGGCAAGCAGGGCAGCGATGGCCGGCTCGGCGCCGCCGATCTGTTTCAGATCGGCGAGCGCGGACTTCGTCTCCGTCTGGTTCAGCGGCCGCAACCGCCCGGACGGAACATCCCGCAGCAAATCGCTTTGCGTCGTCGTCATGCAGTTCTCCCCAACAGCAAGCGGATAATGCAGGATTAACCTATTGTTTCTGCATGGGGAAGATCATGGTGACCGTTAATCCCTTGGCATCGGGGCTGCCGGGAGCCGTATCGGAAAGCTCCAGCCGGCCGCCGTGCAGCTCCATGACAGCCTCGACCAGCGCAAGACCGAGCCCGGTTCCCGGCTTGGAGCGGCTTTCATCCAGGCGGAAGAAGCGCTTGACGACATCGGTGCGTTGATGGGCAGGAATACCCGGCCCGTGGTCGGCGACGGCGAGCGTGACCGCATCATTCGTGCGTGCCAGCTTGAACGTTATCGCCTGCTTGCCATTGCAGCCCGCCGCGTATTTCAGGGCGTTGTCGATAAGGTTGAAAAGCGCCTGGCCGATCAGTTCGCGATTGCCCTGCACCTCGACCTCGGGTTCGATATCGGCGGTCAGCGTCAGGCCGGCCTCTTCGGCAACGGGCTCATAGAGCTCGGCCGTATCGGCAACGATGGAGGAGAGATCGACGGCAGTCATTTCGGCGGCCACCGATCCCGCCTCGACACGGGAAATCATCAAGAGCGCGTTGAAAGTACGGATCAGCTGATCGGATTCACCGATGATGCCCTCGAGCGCGGCGCGTCGGCCCTCGCTATCGGCATTGTCGAGCGCATCGGCGGCCTTGTTGCGCAGGCGCGTCAGCGGCGTCTTGAGGTCATGCGCAATATTGTCGGAGACCTGCCGCAAGCCCTCGTTCAGCTTTTCGATACGCTCCAGCATGGCATTCAACGATGCCGACATGCGGTCGAATTCGTCGCCGGAGCCGCCGACGGGCAGGCGTTGCGAGAGGTCGCCGGCCATGATCTTGCGGCTGGCATCCGTCATCCGGTCGATGCGCTTCAGCGCATTGCGGCCGATACCGAACCAGATGACCAGCGCGCCGAGGCCCATGATCGCCAGCGCCAGCATCAGCGCCTGGCGCACCAGCAAGCGGAACCGCTCCGGCTCGCCAAGGTCGCGGCCGATCAGGATGCGCAGGCCGTTATCGAGGATGAAGATGTTGGCGATCGCCAGATGCCGCCGCTCCGGATCGTTGGAAGCGTCCGTATAGCGCTCGTAGACGAAGGGCAACTCCGTCCAGCCGGCCTGGCCCAGCACGCCGGGCTGCACGGAAGCGACATTGCCGGCGAGGATATCGCCCGAGGGTCCGGCTATGACATAGAGATTGGCGCCGGGCTGGCGCGCGCGGCGCTCCATCGTACGCAGGAGCAGGTTCAGCCCGCCAATGTCATAGGCGCGCTTGACCTGATTGACTTCCTGCTGGACGGCGTCGCGGATCTGCCCCGTCAGCAGCCGCTCCGACATGGCGGTGACGTAGAAGACCAGCGTCGCGGCGCAAAGAGCAAAAAGGAGGATGTAGAGGGCGGAAAGGCGGACTGCGGTAGACTTGAAGAGGACGCGGAAGCGGCTCATCCCTCGTCCTTGATCATGTATCCGGCGCCGCGGATCGTCTTCAGCAGCGGCTGGCTGAAATCCTTCTCGATCTTGGAGCGCAGGCGCGAAACGTGGACGTCGATGACGTTCGTCTGCGGATCGAAATGATAATCCCAGACATTCTCCAGCAACATGGTGCGGGTGACGACCTGGCCGGCATTCTTCATCAGATATTCCAGCAGACGGAACTCGCGCGGCTGCAGCAGGATTTCCTTGCCGCCGCGGCGTACCTCATGCGAGAGCCGATCCAGCTCCAGATCACCGACGCGATAAAGGACGTCCTGTTCCGGCGTTCCCTTGCGGCGGCCGAGCACCTCGACGCGCGCCAGAAGCTCGCTGAAGGCATAGGGCTTCGGCAGATAGTCGTCGCCGCCGGCGCGCAGGCCCGTAACGCGATCGTCAACCTGGCCGAGCGCCGAAAGGATCAGGACCGGCGTGTGCACGCCCTTGCGGCGCAGCTCGCTGATGACGGAAAGGCCATCCCGGCGGGGCAGCATGCGGTCGATGATCGCGACATCGTAGGCGTTTTCCGTGGCCATGAAGAGACCGCTCTCCCCGTCGCTTGCGTGATCGGCAATGATGCCGGCCTCGCGAAACGCCTTGGTGAGATAAGCCGCCGCCTCGAGATCGTCTTCGATAATCAGAATCTTCATGTGGGCGACATTAGCTGCCGAGGGCGCCTCGGCACAACCAGAATCGGAAGAGTTCACGGCATGTTGGCCAGTGGTTGTCATCTTTCACCTGCCCTTGGAGCCAGTCATTGAATGTCTGTAAAAGGGGAAGCCGCGCAAGCCGTGGCCTGCGCGGCTTCCCAATGCAGTCCATCGGCCAAAAGGATCAGCCGGCGTTGATCGGCAGGGCGACGAAGCGGCTGCCGTCGTCGGACTGGATCTGGAACAGCGCGCGCGTGCGGCCGTCCTTCTTCGCCTGCTCGATGACCTTGACGATGTCGCTGGCGCTGGAGACCTGCTGATTGTTGACGGAGGTGATCTTCTCGCCTTCCTTCACGCCCTTGTCGGCCGCATCGGAATCAGGGTCCACGGCGGTGATCGCAACGCCCTTGCCATCGTCGGCGGGACCGACGGTGAGGCCAAGATCGGCCAGGGCTTTTTCCGAGGACGGCTGCTGGGGCTGGCTCGGCTGCGAGTCGTCGTTGGAAGCCTGGTTCTGATCCGCCGGCAGCGTGCCGAGCTCGACCGTGACCGACTGGGACTTGCCGCCGCGCCAGATCGAAACCTCGACCTTGGCGCCCGGCTGCATGGCGCCGATGCGGCGAGCGAGGTCGCGTGGATCCTTGACCGGGTCGCCATTGACCGCCGTCACGACGTCGCCGTTCTTGATGCCGGCCTTCTGGCCGGGCGAGCCGTCCTGCGGGGAAACGACCAGCGCGCCGCTCGCTTCAGAAAGACCGAGCGATTCGGCGATATCCTTGGTGACGGGCTGAATCTGTACGCCGAGCCAGCCGCGCGAGACGGTGCCGGTCTTGATCAGGTCGGTAACGACGTCCTTGGCGGTCGTCGCCGGGATTGCGAAGGCGATGCCGACGCTGCCTCCCGACTGCGAGAAGATGGCGGTGTTGATACCGACCACCTGGCCGTTGAGGTTGAAGGTCGGGCCGCCGGAATTACCCTTGTTCACAGGTGCGTCGATCTGGATGTAATCGTCGTAAGGACCGGAGTGAATGTCGCGGCCGCGGGCCGATACGATGCCTGCGGTGACGGTGCCGCCGAGGCCGAACGGGTTGCCGACGGCGACGACCCAGTCGCCGACACGGACCTTGGTATCGTCGGCCCAGCCGACATAGGTGAACTTCTTGCCCTTGGCATCGACCTTCAGGACGGCGAGATCGGTGCGAGAATCCTTGCCGACGAGCTTGGCGTCGAGCTCGGTGCCGTCATTGAGCACGACGACGAAAGCCGCGCCGTCGGAAACGACGTGGTTGTTGGTGACGATATAACCATCTTCCGACACGAAGAAGCCGGAGCCCTGCGCTACCGGACGCAGGCGACCCTTGCCGTCCTCGGAATTCTTCTGCTGGTTCTGGCCGCGCTGCGGACCACGCCCCTGCTGCTGCTCGAACTGGCGGAAGAACTTCTTCAGCGGATGATCGTCGGGAAGATCGTCGAAGCCACGGCCGAGACCGAAGGAATCGTCCTCATCGGCAGCGGCGTTCACGCGGGATTCGACGCGAACCGAGACGACCGCCGGCGATACGGCGTCGACCACATTGGCGAAGCTCGGAACTTGCGGCGCTTGAACATTGACGGCATCGGCATAGGAACGGCTGACTTCGGCCGGAACACCCATGGCCAGAGCAGCGACGGCAAGGCCTGCGACGGCTGAAGCCTTCATAGCGGTGCTGCGGGACAAGGTGTCCTTGATATTCCTGAACATATGCGAGTTACCTTCTCTTCTCTCGTCGGATTTGCGCCGGCGAAAACCGGCTATGGTTCGTGCTGGTAATGATATAGGGCGCGGCACCTTACAGCGAACTGTCCGCCCCATGAAAAATTCGTAATGTAAGGAAATCGTTGCAATGGCATGAAGGAAAATGACGGCCGCGTCACTTTCCCAGAATCTCGTTCAATTGCGCCTCTTCCTCGGCGCTCAGCGGTTTGCCGGTGGGCTTTCCGGCACGGCGGCGCGCGTAGACGACAAGGGCCAATCCGCCGATCACGAAGAGCGCGACCGGCGTACCCCAGAGTATGAGCGTCTTTTCGCCGAAGCGCGGTTTCAGGAGAACAAACTCGCCGTAACGGGACACGATATAGTCCAGCACCTGCTGGTCGGTATCGCCATCGGTTAGGCGCTTGCGCACGAGCAGGCGCAGATCGCGGGCGAGATCGGCATTGGAATCGTCGATGGACTGGTTCTGGCAGACCATGCAGCGCAGCTCGGCGGAAATTGCGCGCGCGCGCGCCTCCAGCGCGGGATCGGACAGCACCTCGTCGGGGTTGACGGCAAAGGCGGGTAGCGGCGCCAGGAGCGCGACAAGGCAGAGGCAAAGCCGGATCAGACCGCCTAATTGACGCCCGCTCATGAAGGGAATTGCCGGCCGGGCTCTTTTCATTCCGCCGGCTCCATTGCCGGGCGAGCCGGCTTCGCCTTGCGGCTCGGCGCGCCGACGCGCAGGCGGCGATCGCTGAGCGACACGAAGCCGCCGATCGCCATGACCAAGGCACCGCCCCATATGCAGAGGATGAAGGGCTTCCACCAGATACGCACGACCATGCCGCCATCCTTGCTGACGTCGCCGATCGATACGTAAAGCTGGCTGAGACCGAGCGTGAGAATGCCGGCCTCGGTGGTGGCCGTGCGGCTGGCGGTGAAGACGCGCTTGGACGACGATATGTCGGCGACGACAAGACCGCCGCGGCGCACCGTGAACCGGGCGCGGTCCTCCGTGAAATTGGGGCCGACGCCCGGCTGCATGCCCTCGAAGCGAAGGCTGTAGCCGCCGAGTTGCGCCGTCTCCCCCGGCTTCATGCTGGTAATGTTTTCGCCCTCGAACGTCGTCACCGCGATAATGCCGAGCACGGTGATGCCGAGGCCCGCATGCGCCAGCGCAGTGCCGAAGGCGGAACGCGGCAGGCCGCGCAGCCGGCGCCAGGAGACACCGGCCGCCACCTTGCCGACACCGGCCCGATACCAGAGATCGGCCAAGGCACCGAAGATCAGGAAGAAACCGGCGGCGAGACCGAGAATGGCAAGCACAGGGCCGCCATATCTGAGATAGAAGAGGACCAGCCCGGCGAGAAAGGCAAGGCCCGCCACCACGTAGAGCCGTTGCAATGCCCCGAGCAGATCGCCGCGCTTCCAGGCAAGCAGCGGACCGAACGGCACGGCGATGAGGATCGGCGCCATCAGCAGGCCGAACGTCATGTTGAAGAAGGGCGGACCGACGGAAATCTTGTCGCCGGTCAGGGTTTCAAGCGCCAGCGGATAAAGCGTGCCGGTGAGCACCGTGCCGCAGGCGACGGTGAGGATCAGGTTGTTCAGCACCAGCGATCCCTCGCGCGAGATCGGTGCGAACAATCCGCCCGCGGCAAGCCTGGGCGCGCGCAGGGCGAAAAGCGTCAGGGCGCCGCCGATGAAGAGCAGAAGAATGCAGAGAATGAAGATGCCGCGCGTCGGGTCGCTGGCGAAGGAATGCACGGAGGTCAGCACGCCGGAGCGGACGAGGAAGGTGCCGAGCAGCGACAGCGAGAAGGTGAGGATCGCCAGCAGCACCGTCCAGATTTTCAGGGCGTCGCGCTTTTCCATGACAAGCGCCGAATGCAGCAGCGCCGTGCCGGCAAGCCAGGGCATGAAGGAGGCGTTTTCCACCGGATCCCAGAACCACCAGCCGCCCCAGCCCAGCTCGTAATAGGCCCAGTACGAGCCCATGGCGATGCCGAGCGTCAGGAAGCTCCACGCAGCCAGCGTCCATGGGCGGACCCAGCGCGCCCAGGCGGCATCGATGCGCCCCTCCAGAAGTGCGGCGACGGCGAAGGAGAAGCAGATGGAAAAGCCGACATAGCCGAGATAGAGCAAAGGCGGATGGATCGCCAGGCCGATATCCTGCAGGACGGGATTAAGGTCCTTGCCCTCGGCCGGCGCCGGATCGAGGCGGATGAAGGGATTGGAGGTCAGCAGGATGAAGATCAAAAAGGCCGACGATATCCATGCCTGCACGGCCAGCACGTTCGCACGCAGCACATCGGGCAGATTGCGCCCGAACAGCGCGACGAGCGCGCTGAACAACACCAGGATCAACAGCCAGAGCATCATCGATCCCTCGTGATTGCCCCATACGCCGGAGATCTTGAAGATCAGCGGCATCAGCGAATGGGAATTGGCCCAGACGTTGAACACCGAGAAATCGGATGCGACATAGGCGTAGGTCAGCACGCCGAACGAGAAGGCGACGAGCAGGAACATGACGATCGCGCCCACCGGCGCGATATCCATCATCGAGACGTCGCCTCGCCGCGCGCCCACGGCAGGCAGAATGGAGACGATGAGCGCCGTTGCGAGCGCCAGCACCAGGGCATAGTGTCCGAGCTCGATGATCATTGGGTGGCCTCCTCGCCCTTCCACACGCCATCTGCCTTTAGCTTGTCGGCGACCTGCTTGGGCATGTAGCGCTCATCATGCTTGGCCAGCACGCTATCGGCAACGAAAACGTCGCTGCCCGGTTCGAACTTGCCTTCCGTCACCACGCCCTGCCCTTCGCGGAAGAGATCCGGCAGGATGCCATCATACCTCACCTTGATCGTATCGGTGCCGTCTGTGACGGAGAACTGGACCTGAGTGCCCTGGCCGCGCACGATCGAGCCTTCGCCGACGAGCCCGCCGAGCCGGATGAGAGTCCCGGCGCTTACCGGGGTCTTGGCAAGATCGGCCGGCATGTAGAAATAGGCGACCGACTGGCTGAAGGCGAACAGGACGAGCAGCACGGCGGCGGCGATGAACCCCATGCCGCCGGCGATGACGGCCAGACGTTTCTGCTTGCGGGTCATTGCTGCGTCACCTCCGTCGGCAGTCCCAATTCCTTCGCCAGCGCCAGAAGCTGCCGGCCCTCTCCTCCATCGGCGGGAAAGGCCGCAAGGCCGCGCTTCAGCGCATCCGCGGCACGATCCCTGTCGTTCAGCACGGCATAGGACCGGATGAGCCGCATCCAACCCTCGAAATTCCGCGGATCTTCCTTGAGCTTGGCATCGAGGCTTTCGACCATGCCGCGGATCATCTGCTGGCGGTCGCCGCTGCTGAGGGCGTTCGCGGCAGCGACGTCCCCGGCGGTCGGATTGCCGAGCGTATCGGCATTCGACGATGCCATGGGCTGGCCGCCATTCTTGACGATGTGCTCGTTGACGGCGGCAAGCCAGGGCGCATCCGGAGGCGATTGCTTCGCAAGCGCTTCGAAGGCGGTCTTCGCGTCGGCGGCCTTGCCTTCCTGCTCCAGAGCCAGAGCCAGGTAGAAAAGCGTGCGCGGATTGGCAGCGTCGAGCGCCAGCGACTGTTGCAGCACGCTTCGCGCTTCCGCAGTGACGATGCCATCCGCCTTGACGACAAGAACCTCGCCCAGGTCGCCGAGGCGGGCGGCATTCGGCCCCAGCAGGCGAATGACATTGCGATAGGCAAGTTCGGCGTCGCCGATACGGTTCGTCTTGAAGTAGATCGGTGCCAGGACTTCCCAGCCCTTGGCATCATCCGGATTCTTGGCCAGATGCTGCTCGATCTTGACAATCGAGATGGCAAGATCGTTTCCGGGTTTTTCGAGCCGCGCTTCCAACGGCTGCGACGGCAATCCGGGCTCGCCCTTGGCGAGATAAAGACAGAGGCCCACGGCCGGAAGCACGACGATGATGAAGGTCTGGGCAAAACGATAGCCGCCGCGCACGGACGATTTCGCATCGGCCTTATCGCTTTTGGCAGCCGCGATGAGACGCCGGCCGATTTCTGCTCGGGCATAGCCGGCCTCCTGCTCGGAGATCAGGCCGCCGGCGAGATCGCGATCCAATTCGCGCAGCTGATCGCGATAGACCTCGGCCTCTCCGGCACGACAGTCGTCCGCCTCCTTCGCACCACGCAGAAGAGGATAGAGCAGCACAGCGCCGACAACCGCCGTGAGAACGGCCACGAGAATCCAGAACAGCATACACGCCCAATACTTTAACGGGGCGCTTATTCCAACCGGGAAAGGCTCTCTGACGAAGATTTGAGGCGTTTGGCCGCGCCTTGCGGCGCGCGGAGCGACGGCGATTATGCGCTCCATCGAAACACCTGACCGCCGCGGGCCATCATTCTCCCGCAATTGCGGGCGGGAAACCGCTGCGCGCTTTCGGGGAATTGTTCTAGTTCAGCGGCGTCCAGGTGCCGTCATCATTGCGGCAGGCCGCACCCCTTGCCGTCGTCGGCTTATCGTCGACCGTGACGGTGTGGGTGTACTGCCGGCAATTTTGGGAACCGACCTGATAGGGTGCTGCGGCGATGACCTCGCCGCTTGCGTCTCTGCCCTTCCAGGCGACGGGCAGGCCGAGCGGCGAAGTTTCAAGCGCCCGGTATTCCGCTTCCAGCGCCCGCTGCTTGTCGCTATCGCTGAGCTTGATGCCGGTGCGCCCGACGATACCACCCTCAAGAGCGTCTATGAAGGTCGCGGAGGCCGGCGGCTTCGCCGAGGAAAACAGGCTCTTGCCGCTGCCCTTGTCGCTCGTTGTCGAGCAACCAGAAAGCGCAATTGCGGCAAAAAGAGAGGGAACGACCAGAAAAAAGGTACGAAGCTTCATACAACCGAACCAGTATCAACAAGCAAAACCATAGGTACTGCGATGCGGCATCATCATGACCCACAACGTCTTTTTGGCATCATGCGGTTCCTCACGCAACATCCTTCGTCAGACCCGGCAAAATTAGGCTCGCGCGAAGGCCGCCCCAGGCGCCCCGCGAAAGCTCGAAACGGCCCTGATACTCATTGGCGATCTCGCTGACGATCGACAGGCCGAGACCCGTGCCCGGCTTGCTTTCGTCCAGCCTGCGCCCGCGTTTCATGGCTTCGCGGATCTGGTCCGGTTCCAGGCCGGGACCATCGTCTTCAACCACCAGTTCCACCCAATGGCGCCGCGCAGGGTCGATGCCCTTGACCTCGGCCGGCGCCTCGCTTGCAACCACGCGTACCTTGTGCTCGGCGAAGCGGGCCGCGTTTTCGAGGAGGTTGCCGACGGTCTCCTCCAGATCCTGTTGCTCCATGGCAAGCGCCAGATTGGGCGAGACGGAGAGCTCGAATTCCTTGTCCGCATTCAGACGCCGCATGACGCGGACAAGCCGCTCGAGTGCCGGTTCGGCTTCGGTGCGGGCCAGCACGGATTCGCGCTGGGCGGCGATGCGGGCACGATTGAGATAGGATTGCACCTGCCCCTGCATCGCTTCGGCCTGATTCTTCACCAGATCGCCATGCGAGCGCTCCAACACCCGGGATTCGTTGAGCAGCACCGCGATCGGCGTCTTCAGGGAATGGGCGAGATTGCCGACCTGCATGCGCGCGCGCTCGACGATACGGCGGTTGCTTTCGATGAGCGCATTGACCTCGTTGGCGAGCGGCAGGATCTCGCGCGGGAAATCGCCCTGCAATCGCTCGCTCTCGCCGGCGCGGATGCGCTCCAGCGCGGCGCGGGCCTTGTCGAGCGGCTTCAGGCCGTAAAGAATGGCGAGCGCATTGACGATCAGGCTCCCGACGCCGAAACCGACGAGTGCGAAATAGAGGCTGTGGGAGAAATTGCGGACATCGTCTTCCACGACGGCGACGTTGCCGGTCACACGGAAGCGCGCGGCGCGGCCGTCTGTATCGAGCACCACCTCGGTCTCTGCCACCTGCACGCGGTTTCCGAAGGCGTCGGTGACGATGTAGTAGCGTTCGTAATTCTTGTCGAAGGGCGCTTCCAACACCGACAGCACCGGCAGGTTGGACGCCCCGAGCGACGGCGAGACCAGCGGCGTCGCCGTATAGGTGCCGAGCGGTTCCACCATCCAGTACCAGCCCGTCTTCGGCTGGGCGAAACGCAGGTCGCCGAGCTGTGGGCTGCCTGACAGAGCGCCCTGATCGCCGATCGTCACGGAGTTGATGACGTTGTAGAGCTGGGCGCGCAGCAAATCCTGAAAGCCGCGCTCGGCGCTCTTGCGGTAGATGTTGGAAATGACGAGGCCGATCACCACCAGCGCCACGGCGGACCAGAGTGTGGTCAACAGCAGGACGCGAGCGGTGAGTGACTTAATTCGCATTGGTCGGCGCTTGGATGCGATAGCCGAGACCGCGGACCGTTTCGATCAGGTCGACGCCCATCTTCTTGCGCAGTCGGCCGACGAAGACCTCGATCGTATTGGAATCGCGGTCGAAATCCTGATCGTACATATGCTCGACCAGCTCGGTGCGCGAGACGACCTCGCCCTTGTGATGCATGAGATAGGCGAGCAGGCGGTATTCGTGGGAGGTGAGCTTCAGCGGCTTGCCGTCGACGGTCGCCTTCGAGCTCTTGGTATCCAGCCGCACCGGGCCGCAGACGATCTCCGAAGAGGCATGGCCGGCAGCGCGACGGATCAGGGCGCGGATGCGCGCCAGCACTTCCTCGACATGGAAAGGCTTGGCGACGTAATCGTCCGCGCCGGCATCGATGCCGGCCACCTTGTCGCTCCAGCGGTCGCGGGCGGTCAGGATCAGCACCGGCACGCTGCGTCCGGCGCCGCGCCATTTCTCCAGAACCGTGATGCCGTCCATCTCCGGCAGGCCGATATCCAGGATGATCGCGTCATAGGGTTCGGTATCGCCGAGAAAATGGCCTTCCTCTCCGTCAAAGGCCGTGTCGACAACATAGCCGGCCTCCTTCAAGGCTTCGGCAAGCTGGCGATTCAGGTTGATATCGTCTTCGACTATGAGAATGCGCATATCTGGATCCAATGTCCCCGGTTCGAGAAACAGTACTGTAAATCGCGCTACAGTGGAATCACGAAAGAAATAAGATTTTGTGTGAGATTCAAGGCCTTAGAATGTCCGGTACAGGTTGGCGCCTCAAGGGCTCGCAAGTCACATCGGCACTTTCATCGTCACCTTGCGCGGGCGCTGTCCGTTGCCCTGGACGAGAACGGTGACGATGCAGCTGTCGCCGGACGGCTGCGCGGAAAGAAGCTGGCCGCCCGTCTTGGCGACGACTTCCGCCGCCGCCTCGCTGCAATCGCTGTTGGCGCGGGCCACGAGGGTCGACGTCGGCGCTGGCAACACAGCCGAGCCGGCCAGGACGAGGGCCGCTGCTGCTATGCTTGAAAATGAGGCCATGCTTCGACTTCCCACAGGGACGTTAACTTGGGCGATTATTTACCCAAACACGTCTGAATGGCAAATGAATGGGCTGTAATTTTCGGTCCGCAGGCCCGGCTGGAGGCTTGATTTACGACTTAACCATTTGAAATCATTATACGCGCAACAACACAGGCGCCCAAAAGGCAACCAGTCGGCGCTCCGTTGGCCGGCATGAATACAATCTATCGGCGATATGGCGAATCCCGCGCATATCCGGGTTCGCCGGGCATGCATGGAGCTTGCCGGCTCAATCATTTTTAATCATTCCTGCTTATCATCGGCCCATAGGCGCGACGTGACCCGTTGCACCGCCATCGGCCGATGCACCCGGCCCTGACGTGTCTTGTCATCGCAAGGCACGGGGTTTTCCTCAGTCCCTTGAATCGCTTGGCGCTGTTTCTTCGCAAGTTGAATCGGGCACTTCGAAAGTTGATTCAACAACTTCATATCGAGAGTCGGGGCGTCAACAATCCGATTGCGCGTACGCGCTCAATCCATTGAAACAACTGGAGACACGCCTAGTCCTGGCGCTTTCGGTTCAGAACGGCCGGCGAACAGCCGTCTCCGTTTCGTAGTCGGCGGCGATCCGCATTTCGCGCAGCGGCCGGACCCTTTCGATCGAACGCTGATAGTTCGGATGAGCCTTGTAGGCGGCGAGCGCTTCCTCGTCATCGAATTCACCATAAACGATCAGATCGACGTCCGTCCCGAGTTGATCGGTCTTCACATTCATGCCGATCTCCAGCAACCGCGCATGCGGAATGGCCGTGAGGATCGAGAGGCCGGAGCGAACCTCCTCCAGATTGGCGCGATCGGGGACGGTGAAGAAGACGATATGACGGATCACGCGACGGCTCCTTGTGCATATGCGAGGGCATGGCGCGATATCATGTGCGCAAGCTCAATTCAATGAACCGGCCATCTCGCCTGCCGAACGTAACGCCGCAGGCCGTTCAGGCTTTCCTTTCGCCACATGGCTGCGAGGCATGATATCATCGCAGCCATGACCGACGAGGACCTCGTATCCTTTGCCCTCGGATTGCCGGAGACGACGGAGGGCTCGCACTTCGCGACCCGCGACTTTCGCGTGCGGGGCAAGATTTTCATGACTCTTCCGGGTCCGGATTTCTGCGTCGTCAAGCTCACGGCCGATCAGCAGCAGATGGCATTGGCCACCATGCAAAACCACGTCGCGGCGGTGCCCGGCGGCTGGGGCCTCAAAGGTTCGACCCGGCTTTTCCACCACGCCGCCGATAGCGATGAAATCAGGACGCTGGTGCGCCGCGCATGGCGAAACGCGGCGCCTAGATCTCTGGCTTTGCCGGAGGACTAGGCTCCATGTCGTCTTCGACCGTCAGCGGCCAGTCGACCACATAATCCTCGAAATCGTCCAGATCGACATCGTTCTCGCTGACGGTGCGCCCGCGGGCGGAGACCCGGGCTATATGCACCGTTTCCGGATCGCCCGAGAGCAGCGGATGCCACCAGTAGAGATCACGGCCGTCGTTGACGAGACGGTAGGCACAGGTGGGCGGCAGCCACTCCAGCTCAGGCACCTTCTCCGGCGTCAGCTGCACGCAGTCCGGCACGAAATCCCAGCGGTTCGGGTAGCTCGTGCAACGACAGCTTTCGCCATCCATCAGCTTGCAGCGGATAGAAGTGAAATAGACGTCGCCGGTATCCCACTCCTCCAGCTTGTTGAGACAACAGAGGCCGCAGCCGTCGCAGAGGCTTTCCCATTCCGACGGGCTCATTTCCGTCAGGGTCTTGCTTTTCCAGAAGGGTATCTCGTCTGTCATCGTCGTCGTCCTCGCCACCCGACAAAAGGGCTGCGGCATGCATGTCTCTTGTTCTTTTCTCTAAATCAACCAATTATTCAATTCGCCGTTCTATGAGATAATGGGCTTTGCGTGTGCCACAAGGAAACACGCAGCAATATCGTGGTCGGGAAGTAGAGCGTGGAAGACCCATCCAATCCAGAAAGCGGGCCGAAAATGCAGCCCGAAACGCGGAAGGACAGCGGGACCGGGAAGCCGCAGCGGCGGAAACGTTATTTCTTCCTGCGCCTCGATTCATGGATCGACTCGACCCTTTGGAACGCAGGTTTCCGCCTTGCGGAAGCCTGGGAAGAGATCACGATCTTCTTTCGCCGTTTCCGCGTGCGCGGCTGGAAACGCGTCTTTTTCGAACTGCTCGGCGAAGGCCTGACGCTGGGAACCGCCGGTTCTATCCTTATGCTGATGCTCGCCATGCCGGCCTTCGAGGCGACGCAGGGCGACTGGCGCAACCGCGGCAATTTCGCCGTCACCTTCCTCGACCGCTACGGCAACGTGATCGGCCATCGCGGCATCATTCACGAGAATTCCGTTCCGGTCGACCAGTTGCCGGATTACTTTATCAAGGCGGTGCTTGCGACCGAGGACCGGCGCTTCTTCGACCATTTCGGCATCGACGTGATCGGCCTGTTTCGCGCAGTCACCGTCAATGCGCAGGCGGGCGGCGTCGTCCAGGGCGGCTCGACGCTGACGCAGCAGCTCGCCAAGAATATTTTCCTGAGTAACGAGCGCTCCATCGACCGCAAGATCAAGGAAGCCTTCCTGGCGATCTGGCTCGAGGCCAATCTTTCCAAGAAGGAAATCCTGAGCCTCTATCTCGATCGCACCTACATGGGCGGCGGCACATTCGGCGCGGCAGCAGCCGCCCAATTCTACTTCGGCAAGAGCATCACCGACGTCAATCTGGCCGAAGCGGCCATGCTGGCCGGCCTGTTCAAGGCGCCGGCGAAATATGCGCCGCACGTCAACCTGCCGGCGGCACGCGCGCGCGCCAACGACGTGCTGTCCAATCTCGTCCAAAGCGGCCTGATGACCGAGGGACAGGTCATCGCCGCACGACGAAACCCCGCCTCCGTGGTCGACCGCGCCCAGATCGAATCTCCCGATTATTTCCTCGACTGGGCCTTCGACGAAGTCCAGCGGCTTGCCACCAAGTTCCCCGAGCGCTCGTTGATCGTGCGCACCACCATCGACATGGGGTTACAGAAAGCAGCCGAGGATTCCGTCCAGTCCAGCCTGATGGAGTTCGGCGAGCGCTACCACGCCAAGCAAGGTGCGAGCGTCATCATCGAAAACGGCGGTGCCGTGCGCGCCATGGTCGGCGGCAGCGACTATGGCGAAAGCCAGTTCAACCGCGCAACAAAGGCGCTTCGCCAGCCTGGCTCTTCGTTCAAGATCTACACCTATTCCGTGGCGATGGAGAACGGCATGACGCCGACATCCACCATCGTCGACGCCCCGATCACCTGGGGCAACTGGAGCCCGCATAATTACGAGAACCGCTACGAGGGCAAGGTGACGCTGACGCAGGCGATCGCGCAATCGATCAATACGATCCCCGTGCGTCTCGCCAAGGAGAAATTCGGCATCCAGCCCATCCGCGACATGGCCAAGGCCATGGGCGTGGAAACGCCGATCCGCAACGACAAGACCATTCCGATCGGCACCTCGGAAGTCACCGTGCTCGACCAGGCGACGGCCTATGCGGTCTTCCCGGCCGACGGCATGCAGTCGCGCCGGCATGGCATCGATCAGATCACCGGCTACGACGGCAAGGTGCTCTACGATTTCAACCGCGACGAGCCGCCCGCCAAGCGGGTTCTGAGCGAAAAAGCCAATTCCTACATGAACCAGATGCTGACCCAGGTTCCGGTGATCGGCACCGGCCGGAAGGCAGCGCTCGACAACGGCATCGTCATCGGCGGCAAGACCGGCACCACTCAAGCCTATCGCGACGCCTGGTTCATCGGCTTTACCGGCAACTACACCTGCGCCGTCTGGTTCGGCAACGACGACTATACGTCCACCAACAACATGACCGGCGGCACGCTTCCGGCCATGACCTTCAAGAAAATCATGGACTATGCGCATCAAGGCATCGTTCTGAAGCCGATCCCCGGCATCAGCAATCCGTTCCCCGTGCAGAAGCCGCAAGCCGTCGCAGCCAAAAAGCCTGCCGATTCATCCAATGGCGGGCTGCCTCCGCTCGTACGTCCGCGTTCGCTGTCGGTGGATTCCACGAATATCCTGCGCGATATCGGCGAAAGGCTGAAAACAGCGACGCCGCTCGGCACCCAGAAGGTGGCGACGGCAGAATAGGCGAAAAGCCCCCCCGACCACGCGACATACAGCACCCACGCCGCCATTTTCCAACGAAAATATCGGGTGCCTTGCCGCGCCGCACTGGCGCCTGCCAAGGGGCCGATGCTGCGGCTGCGCCGGCTGTTCCGGCCATAAAATGCGCTGCCCGCCCGAATATGGTATCTGGTATCGTCGCGACCTCGGAGCGCGCCGCCCTTCCCCCTACCCGCAGAATCAGGAATAAATCTGTACCGATTTGTCACTGAGGACGATCTTAGGGTGTTCCGGGTTCCCCTTCTTGTTGCGCTTTCGCTTGTCATCGCCTTCGGCGGCGGTATCGTGTTCACGCTTCTGGCGCTGGATGCGACCTCCGGTTTCGGCGCGATCAAGCTCGGCGCCTGGCAGGCTTTCCCCGAAATGCAGACGGCGGATGCGGACCCTTATGCGAAATCTCACAGGGCGCGTGCCGGGCGGCTGCTCTACGGCACGGCCGAAGGCCTGGTCTTCACCGCCTCCGACGACGATGCCGGTGCGCGGCTGACGGCAAATTGCAGCTATCGCATCAGCGGCCAGACGCCGCCCGCAAGGCTTTGGACGCTGTTCATCGCAGGCAATGACGGTGAACCGATCGAAGGCGTCGCAGGGCGCCCTTCGACCATCAATTCCTGGGTCGTGCTGCGCAACCCGGATTCGAGCTTCAGCATCACGGTTTCAGCGAATGCGCAATCTGGCAACTGGCTCGCCCTGCCGGCCGCCGGCAGTTTCCGGCTGGTGTGGACGCTGCTGGATTCGCCGGCCGCCAGCAACTCCGGCCTGATCGACCTCGGCATGCCGAAACTCGAAAAGATCGGGTGCGGCAATGTTTAGATTCGTTTTCGCGATCCTGACCGGCCTATTCGGCGCAGCGCTGCTGCACATCGTCATCATCCTGTCGCTGCCGCATTTTTCCGACCGCGACGCCTATACGCGCGTGTCGGACGAAGGCGACGAGAACCATTTCTACATGCTCGACGACAAGGACGACGAGGCGGGGCTTTCCAACACCGATCCCTATATCCGCACCGCCGTCTGCGCCTTCGACATCGAGGACAAGCCCGTGCACCTGACCGCGAAGGGCAAGACGCCGTTCTGGTCGCTCGCCATCTACGACGCGGCATCGAATGAGGTGTTCAGCATGAGCGATCGGACGTCGGTCGGCGGCGCGCTCGATCTGCTGCTTGCCTCTCCCGTCCAGCTCACAGGCATACGCAAGGCTCTTCCCCCTGCCCTTGCCCAGTCGATCCTCGTGGAAGTGCCGCGTGCGCAAGGCTACGCGGTGCTGCATACCATGGCGCCGCAAGCGAGCTTCGGCGATGCCGCCCACGAATTTCTCTCGCAGGCCGGCTGTGACGAATTCGACAATGGATGAAATCGGGCGCCAGCGGCTAGACGTAAGCCACTCTTGCAAGGTAGGCGAACGGATGCGAATCCGCAGCGGCAGGCAACGGGCGCGGAGAGAGCGCAGAGCCGCCACCTATCGCCGGCGGGAACTACTTTCCCTTGACCCGCTTGGGTCCAGCGCCAGGCCGATGGGCAGGCGTATCCAGATGTTCATAGCGGACACCGGTGAACAAAAGTATCTTTGCTTCCACCGGCTCCTTCCGGGCGCGCGCAGGCGTGCGCAATCGCCAATCCGAAAGAGATATGATCTTTGCCATTCTCGTCTCCATTGACATCTCGAGACGGATGAACTTGCGACTTGATTTCACCCTGCCCGTTGCCGAAGCGGGCTGGCGCTCCCCTCGATCTCAGCCTTGCTTTCTCGACTGAGACAAGGGCATTCACGCCTTCTCACGGCATTTCCTGGACACCGAGGCATGGGCGCCGATCTCGGCTTCCATGCTGTCTTTACACTCGATCACATTCTGCCAATCATTCGATTTCTCCGGAATTCAGACATATCGCGGTTAACAGAATGCTAATGCTCGTCGCTGGTCATCCTTGGCATGAGTCGTCATACGCAATTAACGCTGCAAGGACGGGTTTGGTTTCATCGGCCTTGGAAAAATCGTCGGAGCTGGCAGCGCCGAGAAACAAAGCAATATCAGTTGCTTATATAAGCAAGCGACGTAACCGGCGAAAAGGACGTCCGCGGTCGCGTTGCAGAAAAGCGTCACGCAAATATTATTTGCGAACATGGAAAATTAACGTATTGTAATATCGAATATTTGAGGACGACCCATGTTTGCGACGGGCAATTCCGTCTTTTCTCCTGAGGATGTCACGGTCCTGCGCGGTGCGCTGGATGAGTGGTGCCAGGAAAAACGAATCGATATCAAAAGTGCCGAAGCCCAGTTCGCGGCTTCGGCGGCGCTCGGTCTCTTCCAATCCGGCTACAACACCTCGGAAAAGCTGATTGCCGCCTTGCGCGAGCATAGAGGCATCTGAGAGATTTCTCATTACCATCACGACATCGGCTGGCGCATTGTGTCCCGCTTCGAAGCGTGGCGACGCGCCTTACGGCTATCTTTCGCGCAATACCCTCATAGGTTGAATATCGATTACGAGACCTGTGCCGGAAACTATTCCACAGCAAGCTGCACCCCCGAAACCGCCGCCAATCGGCGCAAATCCCGGACAGTCCGTCTGCGCAAGCTTAACGCGCAATTTTTATTCGGATTTTAATAAAGTTTTCACGAACCATTAACTCTGACGGCCTTAGTCTCTCGCGAAAGCCAGATAAGGACGACCGTGTCCAACCCCGTTTCGCCAATCGCCGCCGGAGACGCCCTCCTCACCGAAAGGGCCGCCCGGCACGACCGGAAACAGGCGCGGCGGGTTCCACGGTCGACCGTCCGGCTCCCTGCTTTGTTGTTCAGCGTATCAGTATGGGTGTTGGCGTGCGTGACCGGTTTCGAGACCTTGAAGAGCCTGCGACAGTCCGCAAGAAGGACGTGGTTCTGATGGCAACGATCACCAGCTTCGAGGGCATGGGGCATCCATCCAGATCGGAGCTTCGCCAATTCGCCGAGCTCTTCACTCCCGTCTTCCAGGCGTCTTCGGAAGAGGCGAAGCGACAGGCCGTCGCCGCCCTTTCCCAATGCGAGACGGTGCCACAGGCGGTAGCGCTGTTCATCGGCTGTCAGCCGATCGCTATCGCCGCTCCGTTCCTCACAAGCTCGCAGGCGATCGATGACGATACGCTCATCACCATCGCCCGCACGCAAGGGGCCGCCCATGCGCGGGCGATCGTGCGCCGGCCCTCGCTTTCCCCCAAGGTCATAGATGCTCTTGTCGGCCTGCATCAGGCCGAGCCGGAACGCGGTATGACGATGCCGGAAGCGCAAGCAGATGAAATTCCGCAGCAGGCGGCCGCGGCGGAAGCCGAGCGGCTGTCGCGCGAGGAAATCTTGCGCCAGCAGATCAAGCAGGCGGCCCGCCACATGGCCCGCGACGACAACGACCGGCTCGGCCTGCGCAGCCTCAGCGAAACGCAGGAAGCCCTGCTTGTCCGCTTTGCGCGCGAGCGGGACGCGGTGCAATTCGCAACGACGCTGGCCGACGCGCTTTCCTCCAGTCGCTGGCTTGCGGAGCGCATCCTGCTCGATACATCGGGTCAACAACTCGCCGTGACGCTGGTCAGCCTCGGCATGGGCATTGCGGATGCCGTCTACTCGCTGGAGCGATTCTACCCGCATCTGGCGGAACGGCATGGCAGCGTCAGCCGGGCATGGCTCGTGCTCGACGGCATCGACGCCGAAGAAAGCCAGGGCCGCGTCGAAGCTTGGCGCCGCGCCGACAGCTACACCTATCTGCCGCAGGACAAGGCAGAACAGCGTCCGGCAGCACCGTTGTTCGGCGGGAAGTCGGCCCCCATCCGCGAGCTGCGCGTGGCAAACCGGCGTTAAAGACGGCTTAGTCGAGCGGATTGTCGCGTAAACCGGCCAAAGGGACGATATCGGCGATATCGTCCGTCTCCAGCTCGACGACCCACAAATCCGGATCGAATTTCAGCTCGCGCTCGAGAGTCTCGCGGATTTCCTGCGGCTCCTTCCGCTCAAGGCGGATCTCGAAAAGCCGCGTTCCGCTCTCCTCCTCATCGAACAGGCTTTGCGGGGCGGGTGCGTAAAGGGTTTCCGATCCGTCGCGGAAGCGCTGGCGAATGAAGATCGCGCCTGCATGCTCCTCGCCCTTCCGCTCGACAGCGGCAAAATCGCCGCGGGCGAACAGGCGGCGGACAAGAGCGGAAACAAAGATGTCGCTGCGCAATCTCATGTGCGAGCTATAGCGGCGAGCAACGACCAAGGCAATCGAAGCGGTCAGGCGTGCTTCGCGATTCCTTGGGTTTGCCTCCTGCGCCCGAAAGCAATTCCAGCCGCAGCGCGGTGCTGTTTTTCGTCCGGAATTGCGGAAGAACGTAGCCAGGAGCATTTCTGCCCCTCCGGTAAAACGCAACCGTTCCTCCGCGATCCTGACGCCGTTGCAAGTCGCTATACGGGTTTGCTCGGCGTGCTTCAGAGCGCGCCGATATCCTGCAGCTTCTTGAGGACGGCCATGCTCGGCTCCCCGGTTTCCGGCAGGCGATAATGCTTCTGGAAGCGGCGGATGGCCGCCTTCGTCTGCTCCCCGGCAACGCCATCGATGCTGACATTGCTATAGGCGATGTTGCTCAGGCCCTTCTGGATCTGCATGACCATATTGATCTTGCTGACCGCATCGCCCGGCGTTGCCTTCACCGCCACCGCGCCGGTCTTCAAGTTCTTTTCGGCGTTCTGGATAGCGGCGGCGACCGGATCGACGGCGGCTGCCGTGGCGGACGCATTGACAGGGCGCTCGGCCGGAACTGCCGCCACGACGTTCGCCCCGCCGCCCGCCGGCGGCGCGGCAACGGCATTGCTGGCCCTAAGAGCCGCGAGAAGCTCGGGCGTCGGCACGCCTGTCTGGGCAAGGCCGGATGCCTGCTGGAAGAAGAGAATGGCCGACGTCGTGCGCGATCCCGGTTTTCCATCGGCAACGCCGTCATAGAGACCGTGGCGGATGAGTTCCGCCTGAACATCGGCAACCAGTTTCGATGGCGCGGCGGAGGGCTGTGCCGCAACCGGATTTGCCGCAGCCTGTCCGGCGGGCGCGGGCAGCGTCGCAGCGGAAACCGCATCCTGCCGCTCGATCCGGAAGGTGGTGACGTTGCCGGCATCGGCCTGCTGCGCATGCAGAAACGATCTACGGCCGGGAATCTGATAGGGCGAGCCGGGATCACGGGTGCGCAACATGGGAGACGGATGCGTACCCGACTGATACCAGAGCGCGTTGGCCGTGACGAAGCCGAAAACCCCGAGAAAGAGCGCGACACCGCCGGCTATGGCGGGATGGCGGCCGACCGCACCACCGATCATGGCGGAGAGCGCGCCTGCGCCGCGAAGGCCGAGGCCGCCGAGCGCCGTGCTGCCGCGCAGGCTCAGGCTGCCCAGGGCAACCGCGCCGCGGGATGCGAGGCCGGGCTGCTTGCGCCTGCCCCTTCCTCTTCCCTTAGGCGATTTTCGCTTTTGCGGGGCCATTCATCCCTTCCTTGTTTCGCCTTTCCTCTATCTCCACAATATGTTTCAGGCGCGGCGGAAAATCGACAGGGCGATTGACATCCACAGGCTGCTGCATCGCCGCGACACCGAATCCGTCGAACGGAATGAGGATGGTGATCACCGTGCCCTCGCCCGGCGCGCTGGCAATGGAAAAGCTTCCGCCGTGCAGGCCGACGAGCCCCTTGACCAGCGACAAGCCGAGACCGGTGCCTGCGTAGCGGCGGGTATAATCGTTCTGGATCTGCACGAACGGCTGTCCGAGCGAGGCCAGCCGCTCGCTTGCAATGCCGATTCCCGTGTCGCCGATCGACAGCTTCAGCATGCCGTCCGCCAAGGCGGCGTCGATCGTGACCGCGCCGCCCGCATCGGTGAACTTGATGGCGTTGCCGACCAGGTTGATCAGGATCTGCTGGATGGCGCGCTGGTCGGCGACGATCTCCCCGAGACCGCGCTGGATGCGGCTCGTCAGCGTCAGCCCCTTTTCCTTCGCCTGCAGCCCCAGCATCGCTTCGCATGTCGCGATGGAATCCTCGATCGAGAAGGATTCGAGCAGCAACTCGTAGCGGCCAGCCTCGATCTTGCTCATATCGAGCATGGTGTTGACCACCGACAGCAGATGCGCGCCCGATTGGCGGATCAGGCCGACATATTCGCGCTGGCGGTTGTTTTCGAGCTTGCCGAAATATTCGCCGCTGAGAATATCGGAAAAGCCGAGGATCGCATTGAGCGGCGTGCGCAATTCATGGCTGACGGCGGCCAGGAAACGCGACTTGGCGTCATTGGCCGATTCCGCCTCTGCGGTCTTGCGCGCCGCCTCATCGCGAAGTTTCTGGTCCTGCGAGATATCGCGTAACTGACCGACGATGGCCGTCAGGCGCCCCTCGCCGTCGCGGCGCGCCGTCAGTTCCATGCGGACATGGACGAACTGCTCGTCGCCGCCGGCTACCGCGGAGCGTTCCAGGCGCAGATCTGCGCCATGGGCATCCCTTCCCTGGCGAAGCACATCGATCGCCTGCAGAAAGTCGATCCGGTCGGAAACGTGGATCTGCTCGACGAAGCCGCGGCCCGTGGGGTCGCGCATCCAGCTGAGGAATTCCGCGCGATCGCGGCCGCCGACGGTCGTGACATTGCCCTGGAGGTCAAGCAGCAGGACGAGGCCGAACGCGGCCTCCAGCATCAGGTCGCGATGCTCGACCACGACAGCTTCCGCCGGGAGAGACGCCGGACGCTGGCGCGACAATGCGATACTGCCAACAGCCGAAAACAGGAAGCCGGCGCAGACGGCGGCAACACCGGCAGGCAGAGCCACGGCCGGGCTGGTGACGAAGGAGAGACCTGCCGGAACGACCACGAGCGCGACGGAGGAGACGAGTGCGAGCCGGCGCAGGATCGCCAGCTCCTGTCCCCGGACCTCGCCATTCCCGCTCGTCCGGGAGAGCCAGCTTCGGCCCACCCGGTCCACGAGGGCTGCGGCCCCGACAGAAATGTCACTCAATACGCGCACACTACAATCCGTCAAAACGGTCACTTATTGGACTGCACAATAGGCTCTCCGGGCTTAAGGAAAGAATAAAGAAGGAACGCCCGGAATGGCCGAAAAAGCTCCAAAATCCCGTTTTGGCGCAGAATGCGGGACCTTTGTTTTTTGTGGTTAACAGCGGGTAAGCAACGGATTTTATTCGTATTTCTGCCACACGTTAACTTTTGTGCCGGAGCCCGCATCCGCAAAGCCCTGTGTATCAACAGCATCGGGCGAGACATGCTTAACATCAATCGCTACAATTCGAACCAAATGCCGCTCAAAGTCGGAACGCTAAAATTTGAATCAAATTTGCGGAAAATGCCGCCGAGTTTTGAAAAACGCTGTTGTCCTCTGCCAGATAGGGTTGGAACCGGATCGGACGAGCAAGTCCGAATCGGCGACCGAGCCGAGCGACAGAGAGGATGGGCAAGGACATGTGGTTTCTGATTAGAGCAGGGTTCTGGTTTTCGCTGGTTCTCATGTTCCTGCCGATCTTTGCAAAGCCCGAGGGCGATCCGCGGCCGGCCGGCGAACCGACGGTACAGGTTTCCGACGCGCTTTCGGCTGCGACCGGCGTGGTTCAATATGTCGGAGCCATGTGCAGCGAGAAACCGGATGTCTGCCTCAAGGGCGGAGAGACGCTGACGGCGCTCGGCTACCAGGCCCGTGACGGCGCCCGCGTGGCCTACGATCTGCTCGGCCGCCACTTCAAGGATCAGTCTGCAAACGCCCAGGTTCCCGCAAACAGCCAGGCCAGTGCCGCAACGGCGCGGCCGAGCGCCGATCAGGTTGCCGCCATGGCGCAGCCGATGCCGGCCAAGCGCGTGGTCGGCACGGAAACGGCCGATGTCGTCGTCACCGGCACCGTCAAGCTGCCATCCTCCATTCCGCTGCCGGTGCCACGCCCGCGCACCTGACACATCTTGCAATGGCCCATCTCAGCGCCGCGGACCTGTTCATGGTCGGCGGCGTTCTTTATGGTCGCGGGTTCAAATCACCTGCCGTTTCGCCTATATCCAACAGCATGGACAATCTGGACCGCTGCAATGACATCGCTTGACAAGATCATCGAGGACTTCTCCTTCCTGGACGACTGGGAGGATCGCTATCGCTACGTGATCGAACTCGGCAAGGCGCTCCCCGATCTGCCGGAGGACAAGCGCACGCTGGAAAACAAGGTGCAGGGCTGCGCCAGCCAGGTCTGGCTCGTCACACATGCGTCCGGCGACCCGGAGAATCCGATATTGACCTTTGAAGGCGATTCCGACGCGCATATCGTGCGCGGGCTGGTGGCGATCGTGCTGGCTACCTATTCCGGAAAGCCGGCCTCGGAAATCGCCGCGCTCGACGCGCTCGACGTATTCGGAAAAATCGGCCTGGTCGAGCACCTCTCCTCGCAGCGGGCAAATGGATTGCGTTCGATGATCAAACGCATTCGCGAGGAAGCCCGGCTCCGGGCGGCGGCCTGATTTCGCAGAAGCATCGATAAGATAAAACCCGGCTCGAAAGCCGGGTTTTTCGTCAGAGCATTTCCGCTTTCCTCGAATCGCGAAAACGCCCTATCTTTTTGTGCTGACGCAATTCCGGACGGAAACCGCTATGCGGCTTTCCTGGAATTGCTTTCGCTCCATGGCGGAGCTCTCAGCGGCTGCCACGCTTGCGGCGCTGGCCGAGGCCCATTTCCTTTGCCAGGCGCGAGCGGGCTTCCGCATAGGCCGGCGCCACCATCGGATAATCGGCGGCCAGATCCCACTTCTCGCGATATTCTTCCGGCGAGAGACCGTGATGGGTCATGAGATGGCGCTTCAGTGACTTGAAACTGCCGCCACATTCCAGGCAGGTGATCTGGTCATCCTGCACGGACTTACGAACGGATACGGCCGGCTTCTGCTTTTCGACCACGGTTACGGCAGGAGCCGGAGCCGAGGTGTTGCTCAAGGCGGAATGTACGTCGGAAATCAAGTTCGGAAGGTCGCTGACCGGTACGACATGGTTGCTGACATAGGCCGCTACGATGTCGGCAGTCAGTTCAACCAGTAACTCCTGCCCGTTGCCAAGGGCCGCATCTGTCATTGTGTTCTCCTGTTCATCGGCTTGCTTGCTGCGCCGCGCCTCCGCGGAGCGCGCAGGGCACAACGTTGCTATATGATCTGCGCCTGGCTACGGAAATCCGTTGATTTCGATGTCTCCCGGCGCCGGGCAATCCGCGCGAACGTATTGCTCGTATTCGTAGCAGCCATCAGCAAGAAAACGGTGCATAACGCCACATTTCTTACTGCATGAAGTCCACCCCTAGACCTCATGCGAGGGAAAACCGTCTCTTACCGCCCGATGTCAGATTAGCGACCACGACAGCGATCTTTAATCGCTTATCGGAAGAAAGTTTTGCTCAGCTTTTCATCTAGGAAAGATAAAAGCATCGAGAGCTTAAACCCGGTCGAGACTAACTCAACATCAGAACTCTACTTGAATCTGAATTAGCACTCTTTACCCAAATGTCCAGTTTTTAATCCCAACATTTCTTTGCAAAAATTTCATCTACTAAAAAATAGATAACTAATAACGCGAACAGCTTTTCCTTCATTAACAATCTGCGCGTTTGTTAGCCCCTCTTTCTATACCCGCGCTTCGCGACCCGCCCGTGCAGCAGCAATTCATCGCGCACCGAAGGGGGTGTCAAGCGATGTCCCGCCTTGTGTGCCGCCCGCGCGAGAAGATGCGCCGAAATCGGCGCGGTGAGCACGAAAAAGACGAACCCCGCCAGCGCCCGTGCCAATATAGGCAAGTCCTGCGAGTGAATACCGACTGCAAGTAGCAAGAGGCCGGAACCGACCGTTCCCGCCTTCGAGGCCGCATGCATGCGGCTGTAAAGATCGGGCAGGCGCACGATGCCGATCGCGGCAACGAGCGAGAAGAGCGCGCCTGCCAGCAGGAGCAGCGTTACTACGATGGCCCAAAGCATATCCATCACCGCCCGCCTCTCTGTCGCTTGTTGCGTTTGTGTGCTTTTCTCTCCCTGGACACACGCTCGTCATCGCGGCCGGAGACCGCCGGTTTCGGGGCATCGGGAGGTGCCTGCGTCAGAATAAACCGGGCGAAGGCGACGGTGGCGAGAAAGCCGATAAGGCCCAGCGAAATGGCGATATCGATATAGAGCGTGAAACCGGTCTTGATGGCGATGACGGCAATGAAACCGATGGCGATCGCCACCAGCATGTCGAGCGCCAGAACACGATCCGGCAAGGTCGGTCCGGCCACCACACGATAGACCGTAAACAGGAAGGCGATGCTCAGAATACCGAGCGCCACCATTGCGGCGGCAGATACGACGGAAGCGGCGATCATCGGAAAGCCTCCATGATCCGGCGCTCGAAGCCGTCGGCAATGCCGCGCCTGATGGCGTCCGGATCGGAGCAATCGAGCGCATGGACGTACAGCGTCCTGCGGTCGTCGGAGACGTCGACGGACAGCGTGCCCGGCGTCAGGGTGATGAGGTTGGCCAGCAGCGTAATTTCGAAATCGCGGTCGACCGTCAGCGGAAAGGCGAAAATGCCGGGTTTGACATCCATTCTCGGGCTCATGACGGCCACGGCAACCGCCCAGGCCGATTTGGCGAGCTCGCACACGAACAGCAGCAGAAGCGCAAGAATTCGCCGGGCGCGTCCGAGATAGAGCACACCGCCGTAGGAGGAGCGAACGATCGCCAGCGCAATCGCTGCAAGAATAAAGCCGAACAGCAGATTGAGAAAGGAAGTGCTGCCGGTGATGGCGACCCAGACAATGGCGAGCAGCAAATTGAAAACGAACAGGATCATTGGGCACCCCCCGCCGCGGGAAAGACGGAGTGCAGATAAGCCGACGGCTGCTCGAGCCCGGCAGCGGCAGCCTGCGTCAGGTGCAGGAGCCATTCCGGAAACAGGCCGAAGCCGACGACAAGCAGGGCAAGAGCGAGAAGCGGCGCGGCAGCCTGCCAGCCGATCGGCTCGCCCCCCGTGCCGTCACCGGCCGCAGGGCGCCAATAGGCCAGCAGGAACACGCGCCCGAAGACGATCGTCGTCAGGAAACCGACCAACAGGATCGCTGCGGCGAGCCACCAGGCGCCGGTCGCGAGCGCCGCCTTGACCAGCACGACCTTGGGCCAGAAACCGGAAAATGGCGGCAAGCCGCTAACGGCGAAGAACAGCACCAGCGAGAGGCCCGCGAACCAGCCGCTCCGCCGATAGAGACCGCCAAGGGCTGTGAGCGAAAAACTGCCGCCGAGCCGAGCCGCCTGCCCTGCAAGCAGATACAGCGCCGTCATCAGCACCATCGAATGCAACGCATAGAAAATCGCCCCGCTCAAGCCATCGGCGTTGCCGAGGGCGACGCCTGCGAGCATCGTGCCGATGCCTGAGATGACGATATAGCCGAGCATGCGGCGAATATCGTTTGCACCGAGCGCGCCCAGCACGCCGGCCAGCATGGTTGCGATGGCGATGATCGCGACGAGCGGGCCAAGCCCCGCCCGCTCGACCGGCAGCAGCATGACCAGAACCCGGATGAGCGCGTAAACGCCGACCTTGGTGAGCAGGCCGGCGAACAGCGCCGAAGCGGTGATGCGCGGCGTATGATAGGAGGCCGGAAGCCAGAAATTGACCGGAAAGGCGGCCGCCTTCATGCCGAAGGCGAGCAGGAACAGACCGGCCAGCGTCATCAGCGGCGCGCCGCTTTCCCCTGCCCTCGCCTTCACGGCGATATCGGCCATGTTGAGCGTGCCGAAGACGGCATAGAGATATCCGACGGACACGAGAAAGAGCGTGGTGGCGATGAGATTGAGCACCGCATATTTCAGCGCCCCGTCGATCTGCTCCGGTTCTGAGCCGAGGATCAGCAGCCCGAAGGACGAGATCAGCAGCACCTCGAACCAGACATAGAGATTGAAGATGTCGCCCGTCAGGAATGCGCCGCTGACACCGGCGAGCAGCAGCATCAGAAAGGGAAAGAAGCCATATCGCCTGCCGCTCACGGTGATTTCGCCGAGCGAGTGAAGACCTGCCGCGAGCGCCACCACCGCCGCCGTCAACGCCATGAGCGCGCTGAAAATATCGACGCTGAAGGCGATGCCGAAAGGCGGAAGCCATCGCCCCATGACCATGGTCATCGGGCCATCGCTCACGACCTTGATGAGCAATGCGGCATCGATAAGCACGAGCAGCATCAGGCCGGGAATGGCGATCCGTGCATGCCATTCCGTGCGGTTGCGCAGCATCAGGAGGATCGCGCCGAGACCGATGCACAGGGCGACCGGCAGGATGACCAGCCAGTGTCCCATCGGCACTGGTGCGGCGACGAGCGCGGCTGAAAGATCGACTGCGGTATCCGTCGGGCCAGCCATGACGTCAGTACCCCAGAGGCGGCAAGGGCCGCTCGTCCGGTTCGGCAACCAGCATCTCGCTTGTGTCGTCGGTCTTGAGATCCTGATAGGCGCGGTAGGTCAGGACGAGCAAAAAGGCGAGAAACGAAAAGGAGATGACGATCGCCGTCAGGATCAGCGCCTGCGGCAACGGATTGGCGGCTGCGTTATCGAGCGTGCTCGCTCCCTTCCGGATGATGGGCGGCACTTCGGGCGTGACCCTGCCGGCCGTGAACAGCAAGAGATTGACGGCATTGCCCAGAATGGCGATGCCGAGCATGATGCGGATCGAGTATCGCGACAGCATCAGGTAGATCGCGGCGGAAAAGAAGAGGCCGACGACACCGGCAAAGACGGCCTCCATCAATCCACCTCCCGCTCTTCGAGCGCAAGCGCAATCGAGGTAATGGCCCCGACGACGACCAGATAGACGCCGGTATCGAAGAGCATGACGGTGGAAAGCGCCACCTCCATGCCGAAGAGGTGCGGGTAGATCCACAGACCCGTCATGAACGGCACACCGGCAAAGACGGACAGAAAGCCGGCGACGGTCGCCGCCAGCAGGCCGAAGCCGGCAATCGTCAGCGGATGAAAGACGATTGCGCGCCGGACCGCGGTGACGCCACAGGCAATGCCGTAGATCGCCAGCGCCGAGGCGGCGATCAAGCCGCCGATAAAGCCGCCGCCGGGCTCGTTGTGGCCGCGCAGCAGCACGAAGACGGAGAAGAGCAGCATCAGGGCGGTCAGAAACGGCGCGGCGGTGCGAAAGATCAGCGTATTCATGAGCGCTCGGCCTCCATCCCTTCGCCAGGACCGGGCGGCTCCTCAAGATCGGGGTCGTTGGCCGCAAGCTTGCGCTCGCCCCCGGCGCGGATACGGATCAGCGCCAGAATGGCAAGGCCGGTCATGGCGACGACGGCGATCTCGCCCAGCGTATCCGTGCCGCGGAAATCGACGATGATGACATTCACCACGTTGTCGCCGTGCGCGATCAGTTTCGAATACTGATTGAAAAAGGCGGTCAGCGTCAGATCGAAAGGCGCCTCGGTCGTCTTCAGCAACAGGAGCGAAAAGCCGATGCCGCAGGCCATGGCGAGTACCGCATGCGCGACCCTCGTCAACGGCGGCCGGCGATCGGAAGGCGAAAGCCGCAGGCGCGTCATTACCAGCGCCAGGATGACGACGGAAAGGGTCTCGACCATGAACTGCGTGAAGGACAGATCCGGCGCGCCGAACAAAAGGAAGATAAGCGCGACTGCAAAGCCCTGAATGCCGAGCGAAACGATCGCCGTCAGCCGGTCTCGCGCAAATACGACGGCGGCAACGCCGATGATGGCGATCAGGAAGATCGTCGCCTCATGCCATTGCAGGCTCGGCCATGCGGGCATATCGGGCAGCTCGCCGTGAATTGCGAGAGGTATCAACAGCATCGCCGCCAGGCTGATGAAGGTGACGGTGACGTAGGTTTCCAGCCGACCCGGCTGCAGAATGCGCGACGCGCCATGCGACAACCGCACCAGTCCGGAGATGAAACCGTCAAAACCGCGATCCGGCCCGGGCCCGAGGGCACGCAGGACGACGGCCATCAGGAGGCGTGCGCGATCGAGCTGCCAGTAGACGAGGATGCCGATCAGCACGGTCACGACGGAGAGGGCGAGCGGCACGCCGACGTGCGGCAGCAGCGAAACCGATATTTCCAGCCGGCCGCCACCAACGGCGCTTGCCATCGGCGAAGACACGTAGCCGTGCCATTCGCCTGAAAACAAAGCCGACAGGATGCCCAGCAGGGCCAGCACCACCGGCCCGAGCCAGAGCAACGGCGGCGCTTCATGCGGATGGCGCGGCGTCTCCGTCAGCGGCCCGACGAAGGGCTTCAGCGCCACGGCAAAGGCGATGGCGAACATCAGCGCATTGCCCGCCACCGCGATGACCGTCAGGATGACCGCACCCGGCGATGCCTGCGCCAGCGCGGCATAAATCTCCTCCTTGGCGAGGAAGCCGAAAGCGGGCGGCAGACCGCCCATCGAGACGGCGGCGGCCAGTGCTGCGGCAAAGGTCAGCGGCATGGCGGAGCGCAGGCCGCCGAGCCGGGTGATGTCGCGCGTTCCCGTCTCATGGTCGACGATGCCGGCAACCATGAACAGCGCGCCCTTGAACAGCGAATGCGCCACCAGATAGAGGACGGCCGCTTCGACGGCATAGTCGGTGCCGAAGCCGGTCAGCAACACGAGCAGGCCGAGCGAGGAAACCGTCGTATAGGCGAGCTTCAGCTTCAAATCGGTCTGGCGGATCGCAAGCAGGGTTCCGACGAGCAGCGTCGCCGCGCCGAAAACCGGCAGGATCGTCTCCCAGGCCATGGTGCCCCCCATGACGGGGTTGAGCCGCATCAGCAGATAGACGCCGGCCTTCACCATCGTCGCCGAATGGAGGTAGGCCGAGACCGGCGTCGGCGCTTCCATGGCGTTCGGCAACCAGAAGTGAAACGGAAACTGCGCCGACTTGGTGAAGGCGCCGCCGAGGACCAGCGTCAGGGCGACAGGATAGAGCGGGTTCGCGCGCAGGGCGTCGCCGGCTTTCAGGAGATCGGACATCGAACCGGCGCCGGTGATCTGCCAGATCAACAGCAAGCCCGCCAGCAGCAGCAGCCCTCCTCCGCCGGTCACGACCAGCGCCTGCAGCGCCGCGCGGCGCGACGCTTCGCGCTGATGGTCGAAGCCGATCAGCAGGAACGAGGTGATAGAGGTCAGCTCCCAGAAGACGAAGAGGGTGAGGAAACTGTCCGAAACGACCAATCCCAGCATCGAGCCCATGAACAGGAAGATGAAGGAGAAGAAGCGCCCGAGATCGGGATGGCCCTTCAGATAGCCGCCTGCATAAAGGACGATCAGCGTGCCGATGCCGGTGATGAGCAAGGCAAAGGTCAGCGAAAGACCGTCGATCAGCCAGGAAAACCGCAGATCGAGGCTCGGCACCCAATCAAACCCGCCCCGTCCGGCTTGGCCGCCGGCTACGATGGGCAGAAATCCGGCGAAATGGAGAAAGGCAAGGGCCGGAAGCAACGCCAAAGGCCAGGCCGCGCGATGACCCAGCTGCCGAACGGCTAAGGGCGCGATCAGCGCGCCAAGAAAAGGCAGGCATAGAGCCAGGAATGTCAGGCCCGCGGCTGCGGCCATATATCCCCCCTTGCTGAAAGGTCCTGCGAAATCCGCCGAAGCCGACGTTGAGCAGCAGGGATAGGCGAAAGGGTGCACCGTCTCAAGTCCTGCGCGACAAAAACCGGCGTTAAACCACCGAAATCGGCGTTTGATCCGGCGCCGCGAAGATGTTGCGAATGGTTGCCGCCGCCTGCGGCTTGGCGAACCGAAGGCAATGTCGGCCAAACGGCTAATTCTGCATGGCTCGCAATGAAGCTGTAACGAATTTGCGCTAATTTGCGCTTGTTTCTGGAATCGCTATGGAGTTCGCGCCGAAAATTGCGCTATTCTTGATCGGTTTGCAGATCCCGCTTCCCGGAAACCGCAATGCTCGCCCGCCTGATCGCTCTCCTGCTTCTTTGCCCCGCGTCGGCATTTGCCGCCGACTGGTGGTCCTATGACAATGCGGGCTTCGGCTACGCGATCGAGCTGCCGTCGGAGTTCCACCTCGCAACGCCGTCGGGCGACGCAAACCGGCTCTCGCTGTGGCCGGCCGACCGGTCCGCCAGCCTGCAGGTCTTCGGCACCGTTGCCGCCAACGGAGACTTCACGACGGAGGCAAACGGGCGCGTGGCGCTTGCCAGGAATGAAGGCTGGAAGATCTCCTACGCCAAGTCGAACTCGCGCGGCATCAGCTTTTCGGGCACAAGGCAAGGGCGCATCGTCTATGTGCGCGGCGTCGCTCTCTGCAACGGGGCTGCCGCCTTCTTTCAGATGGACTATTCGAAGACCGACATGCAGCGCTATGACGTCATGGTCATGCGCCTGGTCCGAAGCCTGCGCTCGACGAAAAAATGCGCTCCGACAGCCCAGATCGTCAAAAGTTTCCCGGCGACAGGCTGAAGCAGGTCAGCACGGCCGAATAGTGCACGGCGGCGGCGGCAATAACAAAACCGTGCCAGATGGCGTTCTGGAAACGCAGTCTCTCCCATACGTGAAAGATCACCCCGAGCGAATAGATCACCCCGCCGATGAGGATGAGCAGCAGCGAGGCGAACGGGATATAGCCCGATATCGGCTTGACAACGAGGATGCCGCTCCAGCCCATGGCGAGATAAAGCAGGATCGCCAGCCGGTCGTAGCGCCCGGGAAAAAGACATTTCAGGACGATGCCGAAGGCGGCGAAAACCCAGACGGCGATCAGGACGGCAAACAGCAGCGGATCTTCCGCCCCCCGTTCGAGGAAGGGCGTGTAGGTGGCGGCGATCAGGACGTAGATGAAGGAGTGATCGAAGCGCCGGAGAAACCATTTCGTCCGGGAGACGGGCCACAGATTGTAAGTGAAGGACATGGCAAGCGTCAGAACCAGACCGATGCTGTAGATCCACGCAGCGGCAATCTCGCCGCAGGACCTCCAGACGGTGGCATAGAAGATCAGGACGGTGCCGCCGATCAGCGCGAAAACCACGCCGACACCGTTGACGATGCTGTCAGCGATGATCTCGTAGCGGTCATAGGCCCAGCGGATGCCTCTGTATTCGGCCATTTCAACTCGTTCCGTACCGGTCGGCGCCGACGCGATTTTTGCATCTGGGCGATGCGGAAGCAACTGCGCCAAACGCGCACATCGATAAAACTTCGTGAATGCCGCGCTTCGCGCGAGTTCCCGTATCGTCAACGGCAAGCGAACGCTCAGTGCGCAATTTATGATCTTCTGTGAACAATCGAAATCCGCCATATCATTGCGCAAGTACGGCGGACGGAGGATATCAAGAGGCATATCAACCGGCGAAACTCTCCTGCCCGCCAATGACGGCTCCCCTGCCGTCTCCGCCGGTTGCCTTTTCAAGAACATCGAGGTTGGAAGTAACCCCATGACCGAAGCCGCCCCCTCCTATGCGCTCACGCGCCCCGCCTATGTCGGCCAATCGCATCTCGTCGTCACCGACCTGCCGCAGGTGTCGCACTTCTATCAGGACATGCTAGGCCTGAAGGTGATCGAGAAGACGGCGAGCGGCGAAGTTCTGGGCGTTGGCGGCCAGCCTCTCCTGACGCTGACGACGGATCGTGCCGCGGCGCGCGCGCCGAGAACGGCCGCCGGCCTGTTCCACACCGCCTTCCTCATGCCGAGCCGCACGGAGCTTGCGCGCTGGCTTCGCCATGCCGCGCATAACAATGTCGTTCTGGACGGCGCTTCGGACCATATCGTCAGCGAAGCCATCTATCTGTCCGACCCGGAGGGCAACGGCATCGAGATCTACGCCGACCGGCCGCACGAGGAATGGACATTTCACGATGACGGCACGGTCGAGATGGCCACCCTTCGGCTCGACCTCCAAAAGCTTTACGAAAGTGCCCCGCAGGATCGCTGGGACGGCATGGCCGAGGGCTCGGCCATCGGCCATATCCACCTGCAGGTCGGCGACGTTGCGGAAGCCAACGCCTTCTATCGCGACGTGCTCGGCATGAAGGTCATGGCTGCGCGCTACCCCGGCGCCACCTTCCTTGCCACCGGCGGCTATCATCATCATCTCGGCGCCAATACCTGGAACAGCCGCGGCGCGGGCGTGCGCTCCGAGCACATGACCGGCCTTTCCGACTATACGCTGCGCTTCAACGACAAAGCCACTCTCGACAAGGCCGTCGCGGCCCTGGAGCAGCACGAAATCAAGACTGAGAAGCGCGACGGCGGCGTGTCGCTGCGTGATCCGTGGGGTATCGGGCTCAATCTCGTCGCGTGATTCTTCGGGCGGCGAGCGTTAATTAAAGACCCGTTGTGGAACCGCAACGGGTCTTTCGCGTTTGAGTAGCGAGGCAATTCTGCCTTCGGGGACTTTCTGGGCATGGAATTCGACAAGATCGCCGCCAACCGGCCGGATGCAGCAACGGCGCAGGCAGCCGGCGCAGGCATCGGTAGAAACATGCCGCACGCGCTCGCCGACGATGCCGAGAGCTCCGATCTCCTCGATGGGGCCGGCCGGGCCAGGCTTGCCACGGCCTCCGCCTGGGCAACCATAGGCATCTTCCTCATACTGGCGCTGGCCGGCGTCTACATGATGTCCATCATCCTCATTCCGGTGACGCTCGCCATCGTCGTCGGCATGATTCTCGGCCTTGCGGCGGAGAAGCTGAGCAAGCTCGGCGTGCCCCGCGTCCTGAACGCCGTTCTGCTGTCGTCGGCGGTGGCGCTGGTGATTTTTCTGATCATCAACGCGCTTGCAGGGCCGGTCGCCAAGCTCGCGCAGGAAGCGCCCGACTTCTTCCAGCGCACCTCCGACCGGCTGATGCCCTATCTCGACCGGTTCAAATGGCTGCACATTTCGCCGGAAACCCTTCAGAGCGGCCCGATGTCCGTCAGCACACTGCTGGAAAACAGCGGCAACGTGCTGCATGTGGTGTCCAACAGCCTGACGCCGGCCATCGTGCAGATCCTGATCTTCTTCGCGGCGCTGCTGCTTTTCCTCGCCGGCCGGATCAGCCTGCGCAAGACGATCATCATGACCTTCTCGCGCCGGACATCGCGGCTGAACGCGATCCGCATCATCAATGCGGTGGAGCGGGTGCTCGGCTTCTACTTCGCGACCGCCTCGCTGATCTATGCCGGCGTCGGCGTCGCCATGACCGTTATCGCCTATGTCGGCGGCATGAGCGTGCCGCTGCTGTGGGGCGTCTTCGCTTTCGTCGCCAGCTTCGTTCCGTTCCTCGGCGTCACGACGATGACGATCGCTCTGGCGATTGCCGGCATCGTTACCCATTCGGACATCATCTTCGGCCTCGCTCCGGCTGCGGCGTTCTTTGCCGTGCACATGGCCGTGGAAAACCTGGCTTTTCCCGCAATCATGGGCCGCCAATGGGAGCTCAACCCCTTTGTCGTCTTTCTTGCCATCATCTTCTGGACATGGATGTGGGGTGCCGTCGGCGCCATGCTCGCGCTGCCGCTGTCGCTGATCGTCATGACCGTCGTCGACGAGCTTTTCATCGAGGAAAAGACGCAGCCGCAATTGCCGGGCTAGCGCAATTCCTGGAAAAGCGCACCGCGGTTTTCCTTCCGGAATCGCGTAAAAACAAGGAGATGGAGCGGCTCGGCGATTTCGTGAAACGTGGAACCGGCTCTGGCGCCCGGCCGATCAGTTCGTCGTGCCGCCGTCCCCGTTTTCGGGAATATCCTCGAGGCGAACGAACTGCACGCCCCTTGCCTTCAGCGCGAGAATGCTTGCCGCAACTCCCTCGCCGGCCGAATGCGTCGGCTGGTTGATGTGGGAAATGATGACATCGCCGTCCTTGGCGGAGGCATATTGCTTCTCCACCATCTTGGCCGGCAGAAGCGAGCCGCTGTCGCCGTTTACCGAGTAGCCGGCGATGCGGTAGCCCATGCCGCGGATCTGGGCGATGGCCGAGAGGCTGTACTTTGCGGTCGCGCCGCGGAACCAGTGCGGCTGCGGAATGCCCGCTGCGATCATCGCATCGGCGCCGCCCTTGACCTCCTGGGCGACCGCCTGCGGCGAGCCGGCGGCGGGTATGCCGTAGATCCTGGTCGGAACGTCGACGGCCGGGATATGGTTCTGCCCGTGATTCTCCAGCTCGAAAAGATCGGGATGCGCCAGGAAGACCGAAAGCGCCTCGGGGTTGGTGCGCAGCCAGCGGGCGGTGACGAAGATCGTCGCCGGGATGCGCTGATCGACAAGCGTGCTCAGAATGCGCGGATCGGTCTTGCCCATGCAGGCGTCGAAGGTGAGCGCGATGCGGGGAGCGCCCTTCCCCGCCCGGTCGACGTGGAGATGCGGCTCCAGGAGCTTGATCTTCGAAGCCGGCGCCTTCGGCGGCAGTTGCGGCCAGCCGGCGGGCGGTTGCTCCGGCTGCGCGGCAAGGGCTGCCTGCGCGGCAAGCAGGATCGTGGATGTCAGCAAAAGGCGTTTCATCGGCAGCTACCGGGTAGATCGAGGAAAAAGAAACTCGTGGGCTGGACGCACGAGTTTCGTCCGGCCCGCTTGCTCGCCATCCTCCGGCAACACGCCGGAAATATGGCAAACCGGCGGCGATCGTGTCTATTTCACATCACAAGCGCGCCAGGCATCGAAGCCCCGAAGTCCGGGCTTCAACCTGACCGCGTCTATGCTACGATTGATATGAGACTGCCGTAGCACTATCTGCGTATTTTCCGTGCTCCCGAAGAGAGACATGCATGAGTCGCGATCCTTATGAAGTTTTAGGTGTGAAGCGGGACGCCCCGCAAAAGGATATACAAAGCGCCTATCGCAAGCTTGCCAAGAAGCTGCACCCAGATCTCAATCCCGGCGACAAGCAGGCCGAGGACAAATTCAAGGAAGTTTCGTCCGCATACGGCATCCTCGGCGACGAGGAGAAGCGCGGGCGGTTCGACCGCGGCGAGATCGACAGCAGCGGTGCCGAGCAGGCGCCGCGCAACTATTACCGCGACTACGCGGCCCAGGAAGGCCAGCGCGGTCCCTACCAGAATACGGGCGGCTTTGCCGATTTCGGCGATGCCGACGATATATTTTCCAGCTTCTTCTCGCGGCGCAGCCGAGGCCAATCCCAGATGCAGGGTCAAGACCGTCATTACACGATGGAGGTCGACTTTCTGGACGCCATCAACGGTGCAAAGAAGCAGATCAGCCTGCCCGAGGGACCGGCGCTCGACGTTCAGATTCCGCCGGGCACGCGCGACGGACAGACGCTGCGCCTGAAGGGCAAGGGAGATCCCGGCTTCGGCGGCGGCGCTGCCGGCGATGCGCTGATCGCCGTGCATGTCCGCCCCCACCGCTTCTATACCCGCGACGGCGACGATATCCGCATGGAGCTGCCGATTTCCCTGCCGGAGGCGGTGCTCGGCGGCAAGATCCGGGTGCCCACGCCCTCCGGCGCCGTCACCGTCACGCTGCCGCCGAACTCCAACACGGGCAAGGTGCTGCGCCTGAAAGGCAAGGGCGCGCCTGTGCGCGGCAAGGAAAACGGCGACGCCTATGTCTCCCTGAAGATCGTTCTGCCGGATACGCCGGACCCCGAGCTGACGCGCTTCGTTTCCGATTGGGAGGCCGGCAAGGCGCAAGATCCCAGAAAGACGATGGGAGGATAAGCGATGGATGAGAGCGAGTTTCGACTGCATCTCCAAATCGAGACCACGGTGCTGGAAGTCTGGGTCTCCCAGGGCTGGGTGGTGCCCGAAGTCACGGATCGGGGCCGGAATTTCCGCGAAGCCGATATCGCGCGCGGCCGGCTCATCCTCGATCTGAGCAGGGCGATGGGCGTCAACGAGCCCGGCGTCGATGTCGTCATGGATCTGGTGGATCAACTTCACAGCCTCAGGGCGACGTTGCGCGACCTGACGGATGCCGTGCGCCGGCAGCCGTTCGATGTGCAGGAGCATATCCTGTCCGAGCTGACGCGCGTGGAAGCGCTGAAGCGGCGGTAGCGTCCAATCCGCTTCCAGCTATGGCAACCTCGAAATGAACCGTGGTCGCCATAGCTCCTCGCGAAGCGATGCGAGCGCCCGGAGCGTTTCCGCTTTCATTTGAATCGCGAAAACGCTCTATCCTTTTGTTTTGACGCAATTCCGGACGGAAAACCGCTACGCAGTTTTCCTGGAATTGCTCAGTCGTAGAGGTAATGTTCCTGCCAGGCGCCGCGCGGCACCTTTTCGCCGATCTGATAGCTCATATCCCGAACGTGGATATGCTGCGGGCCGGTAACACATTTATACGAGAGGTGATACCAGTCGCCCTTGCTGCGGAACACCGCGCCGGGGGCGTCCATCGCATCCGGTTTCATATCCGGATCGCCGAACGTATAGGCGATGACCTTGTCCGGTTTGAAGCCCGTCTTGTCCGTTCCGATCCGTTTCATGGCTTCGGCATCGCATGCCTGTTCCATCCGCTCAGAGGGATCGAGCTTTTCCAATTGCTTCTTCATGGCCGGATCGACGGCGAAGGCGGAGCTGGCAATGGAAGCCAATGGAATAAGGATGGCAACGAGTTTCAGCATAAAGACCGGTCCCTTGCATTGTTTTGGATTTGAGCGCGTCCGTTCCATCAGGGAAGGCGTTTGACCGCCTTTATGTCGACGCACTGTATGCCGACTTCGGTAAAGAATGTGGTCTCATCAAGGCAGCGCGCCATCCGGCTCCTCCAAGCTGCCCGTTCGTTCGAGACTAAGGTTGGCGGCTTGCATGAAGCTTGACGGACAGACTTGGCGCTTGAACCTCACGTCGGCGCCCTCTATTTCTCTCTTCAATTCACATTAGACTTTCACGCCACAGAAAGCGCTCCAGTGTCAGTTTTCAAGAATCTCCCCACCCCGCCGGCTGCCCCGAAAAAGCCGTTCACGGACACACGTCACGGCATTGCCCGCACCGACGATTATGCGTGGCTGCGTGCCGACAACTGGCAGGCGATGTTCAAGGACCCTTCGATTCTCGCGCCGGAAATCCGGACGCATCTGGAAGCCGAGAACAGCTACATGAACGCCGCGATGGCGGACACGAAGGACCTGCAGAAGATCCTTTTCGGCGAGATGAAAGGCCGGATCAAGGAGGACGACAGTTCGGTGCCGATGAAGGATGGCCCTTATGCCTACGGCACATTCTTCGTCACCGGCGGCGAGCAACCGCGCTTCTTCCGTGAACCGCGCGACGGCGGCGACCGCAAGCTGCTGCTGAACGGCGACAAGGAGAATGAAGGAAAATCCTATTTCCGCCTTTCCGGCCTCGACCATTCCTCCGACCACAGCCACGGCATCTGGGGCTATGACGACAAGGGCTCGGAATATTTCACGCTGAAGATCCGCAACTTCGAGACCGGCGAGGATCTCTCCGACGTAATCGAGAATACCGGCGGCGATTCGGTCTGGGCGCCCGACGGCAAAAGCTTCTTCTACACGCTGCAGGACGAGAATCATCGCCCCTCGAAGATCTTCCACCATATCATCGGCACGCCGCAGTCCGAGGACCGGCTCGTCTACGAGGAAGAGGATCCGGGCTTCTTCATGGGCGTCGGCGGCTCGTTGCTGGACGACTATATCTTCATCGATATCCACGACCATGAAACCAGCGAATATCGCATCATCCCCACCTCCGACCTGACGGCAGAACCGAAGATCGTCGCCGAGCGCGAAACCGGCATCGAATACGAGATTACCGAGGGCGGAGACGTCTTCTACATTCTCACCAACGACGGCGACGCCAAGGATTTCAAGATCATGGAGACGCCGGCGGAGAAGCCGGGCAAGGAAAACTGGCGCGAGGTCGTGGCGCACAAGCCCGGCACGCTGATCCTCAGCCACCTCGCCTATGCCCGCCATCTCATCTGGCTGGAGCGCAAGGACGGCCTGCCGCGCATCATCATCCGCGACCGCCGTAGCGGCGAGGAACATGCGATCGCTTTCGAAGAAGAAGCCTATTCGCTCGGCCTCCAGGGCGCTGCTGAATACGACACGGATGTCATCCGCTTCTCCTATTCCTCGATGACGACGCCGAGCCAGCTCTACGACTACAACATGGTGACGCGCGAGCGCACCCTTCTGAAAACGCAGGAAGTGCCTTCGGGACACGACCCGGCCGACTATGTGACGCGCCGCGTCTTTGCGCCGGCCTGGGACGGCGAGCGGGTGCCGGTGACGCTGCTTTACCGCAAGGACACGCCGCTCGACGGTTCCGCACCCTGCCTGCTCTACGGCTACGGCGCCTATGGCGTGACCATTCCGGCCGGCTTCAACACCAATTGCCTGTCGCTGGCGGATCGCGGCTTCATCTATGCCATCGCCCATATCCGCGGCGGCAAGGACAAGGGCTTTGCCTGGTACGAAGATGGCAAGATGGCCAAGAAGACCAATACCTTCAAGGACTTCATCGCAGCGGCCGACTATCTGAATCAGGAGAAGTTCACCTCTTACGCGAAGATCATCGCCGAGGGCGGATCGGCCGGCGGCATGTTGATGGGCGCCGTCGCCAACATGGCGCCGGAGAAATTCGCCGGCATCATCGCCGCCGTACCCTTCGTCGACGTGCTCAACACCATGCTCGACGACACACTGCCGCTGACGCCGCCGGAATGGCCGGAATGGGGCAACCCGATCGACAGCAAAGAGGAATACGAACAGATCGCCGCCTACAGCCCCTATGACAATGTCGGCGAAAAGCCCTATCCGCCTATCCTGGCGCTCGGCGGTCTCACCGACCCGCGCGTCACCTACTGGGAGCCGGCGAAATGGGTCGCCAAGCTGCGCGATAGGACGACGGGCAGCGCCCCCATCCTGCTGAAGACGAACATGGATGCCGGCCACGGCGGCGCGTCCGGCCGTTTCCAGCGCCTGGAGGAAGTGGCGTTCGAATATGCCTTCGCCGTCAAGGTCGCCGGGAAGATGTAAGCCGAACAACGGCGGGAGTGAGCCATGACTGTCTTCGTCGCCCTGCTGCGGGCCGTCAATGTCGGCGGCACCGGCATGCTGTCCATGGCCGACCTGAAAGCGCTTTGCGAAGGGATCGGCTTTACGGATGTCAGCACCTACATCCAGAGCGGCAACGTGCTCTTCCGCACCGCTGACGATGAGGCAACGGTCCAGGCGCGGCTCGAACAGGCGCTGGCGGAGAAGATGGGCCAATCCCCCGGCGTGATCCTGCGCAGCCGCGAAGCGCTGGAAAGGGCGGCGGAAAATTCGCCCTTCCCGCATGCCAAGCCGAACTACCTGCTCGTGACCTTCCTGCGGGACGAAGCACCGAAGGACGCGCTGGACAAGCTCGTCGCGCCCGGCGGCGAAGAAGTACACATCGCCGGCAGAGAGATCTATGTGCACTACCCCGACGGCTCGGGACGCTCCAAATTGAAGCTGCCAGCGCTGAAGGCGGGGACCTCGCGAAATCTCAATACGGTGCGCAAGCTTGCGGAGATGGCGCGGGAGCTGGAGGAGAGCGGAAATTGAGATCGGCGATAGCAAAGCCGATCAGGACATGCGCCTTGCACCTCCTGCGCGACAGCCCTACCTTAGAGGCATGAGCTCAACTCTTCACGACGATACCACGCGTCAGGCGCCGCCGGTCGCTTTCGACAACAGCTATGCGCGCCTGCCGCCGCAGTTCTTCGCGGACCAGGCGCCGACACCGGTTGCCGCGCCAGGGCTGATCAAGTTCAACGAGGCGCTGGCGCGGGAACTCGGACTGGAGGTCGATGCGCTGGGCCGAAATGCTGCGGCGATCTTTTCCGGAAACGAGCTGCTGCAGGGATCGCGGCCGATCGCCATGGCCTATGCCGGGCACCAGTTCGGCAATTTCGTACCGCAGCTCGGCGACGGCCGTGCCATTCTCCTCGGCGAAGTGAAGGACCGCAACGGCAGGCGCCGCGACATACAGCTCAAGGGCCCGGGGCCGACGCCGTTTTCCCGCCGAGGCGACGGGCGCGCGGCACTCGGCCCGGTCTTGCGCGAATATATCGTCAGCGAGGCCATGCACGCTCTCGGCATCCCGACGACCCGGGCGCTGGCCGCAGTGACCACGGGCGAGGCTGTTTATCGCGAGCAGGTGCTGCCCGGCGCGATCCTTACGCGCGTGGCGGCGAGCCATATCCGCGTCGGCACGTTCCAGTTCTTCGCGGCACGCGGCGATACGGAAAGCGTGAAGACGCTGGCGGATCATGTCATCGCACGACACTACCCGGAAATCGGAGACCGGGCGAACCCCTATCTGTCGCTGCTGGAAGCCGTGGCCGAGCGGCAGGCGGCCCTGATCGCGCGCTGGCTGCATGTCGGCTTCATCCACGGCGTGATGAATACCGACAACATGACTGTATCGGGCGAGACGATCGATTTCGGTCCGTGCGCCTTCATGGACGTTTACGATCCGGCGACCGTCTTCTCCTCGATCGACCGCAACGGCCGCTATGCCTATGCCAACCAGCCGGCCATCGGCCAATGGAATCTGGCACGCCTCGGCGAGACGCTGATTCCGCTGATCGATCCGTCCGCCGATGTAGCGATCGACCTGGCGAATACCATCATCAAGGCCTATGGCGAACGCTTTCAGGCCCATTGGCTCTCGGGCATGCGGGCCAAGATCGGCCTTGCAAGCGAGGAGGATGGCGATCTCGAGCTGATCCAGTCGCTGCTGGCGACAATGCAGCAGCAGGGTGCGGACTTCACGCTCACCTTCCGCCGGCTTGCCGCCCTTGCCGCGGACGAGGACACTGCCGATTTCGCCGCCACTTTTCAGGAACCCCAATCCGTCGCGCCATGGCTCGAACGCTGGCGCGAGCGACTTGGCCGCGATCCGCAGACGCCGGCAGCGCGCGCGGCCGCCATGCGCAGGGTCAATCCGGCCTTCATTCCCCGCAATCATCGAATCCAGCAGGCCATCGAGGCTGCGGTCGAAGATGGCGATTTTTCCCTGTTCGAAGCTCTGCTGAAAGTGCTCGCAACTCCCTACGAAGAGCAGCCGGCCTTCGCGCCCTATGCGGAGCCTCCGCTGCCGTCCGAGCGGGTGCTCCAGACCTTCTGCGGCACCTGAGGGCATCGCGGCATAAGCCCCGGGCAGGCTTTCAGAGTCATCCTTTCCTCAACCCGCAGGGAGATATGACGATGAAAGTGCATCACAGCACCCAGAACTATTTCAGCACGCCGATCCGCAGCCAGCAGAGCAGCGACAGCGACGACAGCACGCCTTTCACGCTGCCGGACGATGGCGGTGGCGAGCAAGGCGATCAGCAAGGACCTTCCATTTCATCCAGCGGCATCCCCTCTTCCATTTCGTCCGGCCTCTGGCTCAGCCAGTTCGGCGATTCCTCGTCCTCAACATCGGAGTCAACCGAGGATCAATCGGGCGCGAGCGCTTCCGGCAGCAGTTCAGCCTCAGCAAGCAAGCAATCGAACCAGGATATTCTGGACGAGTTTGCCAAATGGGCGAACATGACGCCGGCTGAAAAGATTCGCGCGCAATATCTGGAAGCGCACGGCCTGACGGAAGATTCCTTCAAAGCGCTTTCCGCCGACGACCAGAAGGCGATCAACGATCAGATCGCCGATGAGATCAAGCAGAAGCTGGGCGCCAGCAATGGTGATGGCGACAAGGAAACGGACAGCGCAGCCTCGGCACTCTCACTCGTCTGAGCAAGCTGCAAGATCACATGAAGACGATACGATCCTGATTCACATCCTGATCGTATCGTCCTGTTTTTATTATCGATATTTTACTATTGGCCGACCATTCCGGTCACGATCCTGCTGACTTCGGCAAAGACCGCCTCGACATCTTTCGCAGGCGCGGTTGCCTCGGCAACGAACGTGGTAACCAGAACAGGGCCGCGTTCCGGCGGCCAGATCACGGCGATGTCGGCATAGGAACCATTGTTGCCCGTACCGGTCTTGTCGCCGACTTTCCATTCCTTGGGCAAGCCCGCGCGCAGGCGATTATTGCCCGTCGTGTTGCCGACCAGCCAGTTGACGAGCTGGTCCCTCGACGTTTCCGACAGCGTATTTCCCAGCGTCAGAAGCCCGATGCTGTCCAGTATCGCATCCGGGGTCGTCGTATCGCGCGGATCGTCCTTGACCGCCTGGTTGACATCGGGCTCGTTGCGGTCGAGGCGGGTTTCCGTGTCGCCCGTGGTGCGCAGCCAGGAGGTCAGCGCGGCGGGGCCGCCGAAGCTTTCGAGCAGCAGATTGCCTGCCGTATTGTCGCTCAGCGTAATCGCAGCCCCGCACAGCTCGGCCACGGTCATGCCGTCGGTGCCGGCATGTTTTTCGGTCTCGGGCGAATAGGTGACGACCTTATCCTTGCCGTAGGTGACGCGACGGTCGAGCTTTTCCGCGCCCTGGTCGACACGCGCCAGTACGAAGCCGACGGCAAGCGCCTTGTAGGTGCTGCACAGGGGAAACCGCTCTTCCTCGCGATGGCCTAGGGAAATGTTGGTTTCGGTGTCGAGCACGGAAACGCCGAGCCGGCCACCGGTCTTCTTTTCCAGGTCGCCAAGCTGCTTGTCGACATCGTCGGACAATTGCGAATTATCCTGGGTCGCGCCGCTGCCCCCCATATCCTCGCCATTGGCATCGGGCGCCGCCGGATTATCCGTTGCCGGCGGCGTCTGAGAGGCCGCGCCGCTATCCTCAGCGAATAGAGCCCCGGGGCCGAGTGTCAGCGCGGGAAAAAGCAGCGCCGAGCCCGCCATGAGGCGGCGGCGGGTGAGCAATATGGGCATGCGAAGGGCCTCCAGCAGAATCGGGCAGATTGTGGGCTATGCGAGGAATATGGCAAGCCTCTGACCTGTCCGATTGCTAGCGGATTTTATGCCGCCTTGTCGACCGTAACTTCGACGGTCACATGGGAGAGTTCGTGAACATCGGCAAGCCGTGCCTTGTAGAAAGACGGGTCCCGGGACACGGGCGTCGCGACCGCGACGATCGCGGCATGATGCCCCGGACCGACCTGCCAGACATGAAGATCGGTGATGCGATCCTCGCCCGTCTCGATGGCCTCGCGAATCTCGTCCGGCAGAGCTTCGCCGTGCGGGATGAAATCGAGCAGAACGGCGCCGGATGCGCGCAGCAGGCTCCACGACCATTGCAGGATCACCAGACCGCCGACGATACCCATAACGGGATCGAGGAAGGTCCAGCCGAATCGGCTACCGAGCAAAAGGGCAACGATGGCGAGAACCGAGGTCATCGCGTCGGCAATGACGTGGACATAGACGGAGCGCAGATTGTTGTCCCTGCCGCTGCCATGGCCATGATGGTGATCGCCGTCATGCTCGTGAGCATGGGCATGGCTATGATGATGGCTGTGATCGTCGCGCAGGAGCCAGGCGCTGACGAGATTGACGACGAGGCCGGCGGCCGCGATGGCGATGGCTTCCCGGAAGTTGATCGCCACGGGGTCAAGCAGTCGCAGCACGCTCTCCCAGCCCATGATCAGCGCGATCAGCGCCAGCACGATGGCACTGGCAAAACCCGCGAGATCGCCAAGCTTCCCGGTGCCGAAAGTGAAGCGCGCATTGTGCGCATGCCGGCGGGCATAGAGATAGGCGAGAACCGAAATCAGCATGGCGCTGACATGGGTCGACATGTGCCAGCCATCGGCAAGCAGCGCCATCGAACCATAGATCGTCCCTGCACCGATCTCGACCACCATCATCACGGCCGTCAATGCGATGACAAGCCGGATACGGCGCTCGTTGCGTTCGTGATCGGAACCAAGAAAGACGTGGCTATGGCCCATCTCGGGGGAAATACTCATGACATCGGCCTTCCGTTGAACATTCAGCTTCTCGATTTTTCGCATGCCGTCAGCGCAAGTCCGCCGCGCGTTTTTATGCGGCGTGCCCCGATCATCGCAGATAGGTCTTCAGCACGTCGGCTATCTCATCGACCGCCTGCCGGCGGGCCTCCTCGCTTTCGGCATGGAGGACATGCTCATGCAGATGATCTTCCAGGATCTCTCCGGTCAGGCCGGTCAGCGCGCCGCGAATGGAGGCAAGCAGCTGCAGCACCTCCCCGCAGGGCCGCTCGGCTTCCAGCGCCCGCTCCACCGCCTCCATCTGCCCTTTGAGGCGGCGGATGCGGGAAAGGAGCTTGGCTTGTTGACGAATGGTATGGGACATTGCAGCCTCGAATTATAATATAGGGGGGTATACTATTTTCAATGATGGATGGGAAGCGGTCTCTTGAAGCGGCGGCGGCCGGATCGGATGACCGCGGAAACCCGGCGCAATTCTCCATCGCTTGTGCCCGACCTTGTAATTTCCCCGGCTTGTCACCTATATTGCTCTAGAGACTAGAGCTATCGAGAGGATATGCGATGCTGACGATCGGCGATTTATCCAGGCGCACCGGCGTGAAAGTGCCGACGATCCGGTATTACGAGCAGATGGGGCTGATCTCGGAGCCGGAACGCAGCGAAGGCAACCAGCGGCGCTATTCCAGAAGCGATCTGGAGCGTCTCGCCTTCATCCGGCATGGCCGCGATCTCGGCCTGACCATCGATGCCATCAAGGAGCTGATTTCACTCAGCCAGCATCCGGACCGTCCCTGCGTCGGCGCCGACCGCATTGCCAGGGAGCATCTGGAGGACGTGCGCACCAAGATCGCCCGGCTGAAGAAGCTGGAGCACGAGCTGGAGCGCATCGTCTCGCATTGCGACGGCCATAGCATCGAAGACTGCTATGTGATCCGCGCGCTGTCCGATCACGGCCTCTGCGAGGGAGAGCATTGAGCCCCATTGACAAATCCGCCAAAGCGGATCATTGATGCGCCCATGATCACGCACGCGCTCCATAATTGCTCGTATTTTTGGCTGTACCTGTAAGGGGCGGCCACGACAGATCATATTGTCAACAAGCCGCCGTCAGGCGGCTTTGTTGTATCGGCAGCGTCCTGACGGCTCATCGAAAAAACAAGGACGCAGAATGCCATGCTAGACGATAGCGAAATCTCACTCCTCCGCCCGCCGGTGCTCACCATCCGCAATGCGCAGCCGCGCGACCTGCCGGAACTGAACGACATGATCCGGCTGCTGGCCGCACATCACGGCGATCCCTCGGGTACGACGCCGGACCAGCTCGAACGCGATCTGTTCGGCCCGGTGCCGTGGATCACGGCGCTGGTGGCCGAAGGCGAGCATGGACTGCTCGGCTACGCCATCCTCGTACCGCTCTACAAGGCGCAGGAAGGGCAGCGGGGCATGGACCTGCATCATCTCTTCGTGCGTGACGGCCATCGCGGCCACGGCGTCGGTCAGCATCTCGTCGACCGCGCCCGCGATATCGCGCGCAAGGCCGGCTGCAGCTACCTTTCGGTCGGGGCTGCCACGGGCAATTTCCAGGCCCATCGCTTCTATGAAAACATGGATTTCAAGCCGCGGCCCGTCACCGGCATGCGCTACCTGCAGGCATTGGCCTGATGCCGGCCTTTAACGGGATCGCCGTCGACTGCTCCAAGCTTTAGCGATCGATGGCGATCCCGCGGCCTGCGAAGAACCTGCCGAACGTGTCCAACGGCAGCTCCGCATTCTCCCGCGTCGCGGCGATATGGCCTGACGGATTGTGGAAGCGGATTCTGTTCCCGTCGAGCGCCGTCACCAGCACCAGATGACCGCCCTTGGCCGGCGGCTCGGTTTCCGGCCAGCGAATGGAATGATGGACCGACGCGATGAAGAATTCCGATTGCGCCAGGATATCGGCGATGTCGGCAACGGAAATGCCGGTGACGACCCTGGCGTTCAGATCGAAACGATCCCGGACGAAGGGCACGAACGGCGCATAGATCAGCCCCTTGATCCTGCCATCCGGCTCCTCGACATAGCCGCCGTAATCCCTGCATCTCATGGCGAGATCCATGATCGGGACCACTTTGCCGGTGCGGGCGGCAAGTACCATCTTCAGGCAAGCCATGCCGCAGAGATTGGCCGCCCAATGGGCATACTCCTCGACATTGCGAGCGCCGGACGACGCCCAGAGCGGGTCCCTCAGCAAGGCCGAACGAGCGCCCTCCGCCACGACCGCCAAGGTCATGTCAGGCGTTTCCCACTGGCTGAAATAAGGAACCTTTTGCGTCACTCTCGCGTCCACGAGCACCCCCTCCGTTGACGAATCCCGTAGCTGTAAGTTGATGAGAAATGCGCTAGAAAGATGGCTATCGACCTGAGCCTGCAACTGGAGGTGCGCCTTGGAGCAGCGGTTCACATTCGACGGCGTTGCCAGCCTCTACAACACCTCGCGCCCAGCCTATCCAGACGCGCTTTTTGCAGACATCGTTGCGTTCTGCGGGTTGGAGACCAAAGACGAAATTCTCGAGATCGGATGCGGCACGGGACAGGCAACGGAAGGTTTTGCCCGCTGCGGCTTCTCCGTTCTCGCACTCGATCCCGGCGCGGAGCTGATTGCGGTCGCACGGGAGAGATTGGCGGGATTTCCGCAAGTGCGGTTCCAGCAAACCACTTTCGAAGCATGGCCAGACGAGCCAGGAAACTTCAAACTGATGGTGGCAGCCCAATCCTTCCATTGGGTTTCGCCGGAACTGCGCTTCGCCAAGACGGCCGCCCTCCTCGCACCCGGAGGAGCACTTGCGATCTTCGGCAATGTGCCGATGACGCCTGAGCAGCCGCTTGCGGGACGGTTCGCCGCGATCTATGCCCGTTGTGCTCCACAGCTCGCCGGACCGCCCGTGGAAGCCTGGTATCTGCCTGAAGGTCCCTTCTCCGAAGAGCTTCGACGGTCCGACAATTTCGAAACACCGGTTCATCACTGCTATCGCTGGAGCCGGCTGCACACCGCGCGAAGCTATACCGACCTGCTGCGCACGCTCTCAAGCTACCGGCTTCTGGCCGAGAATCAAAGGGAAGCGCTGCTTTCAGAGCTTGCAGATGCCATCAGCGCTCAGGACGGTGAATTCGAGCTGCATTATGAAACGCATCTCTATCTCGCTGGACGCGCGAGCGCAGCCTAAGTACCGATCCGGCCTATTTCGCCGGCAACGCCTTCAGATAGGCCGCAATTGCCTCGCGATCGGTGCCGGGCAGATGGGCTATGTTCTGCTGGACTTCCGCCATCGAGCCGCCGGCGGAATCGTAGTCCGGGGTGAAGCCGGTTTCGAGGTAATTGGCGATATCGCCAGCGCTCCAGCTGCCGATTGCCTTCGACCCCGGCGTGATATCCGGGATCTGGCCCTTGCCCTCGGGATTGGGCGCTCCGGCCAGCCATTGGCCGCTCAGGAAACCGCCGAGGCTGTCGCGCGGTGTGTGGCATTCACCGCAATGGCCCGGCCCTTCCACCAGATACTGCCCGCGTTTGATCTTCGCGTCGGCTTTGGCGAGAACGACGCGCGGCTGGTCGTTGAGATAGAGGAACTTCCAGCCGCCGAGCGCCAGCCGGATGTCGAAAGGAAAGGGCAGCTCGTGCGGCGGGGCGACATTATCGCTCTTCGGCAGCGTCTTCAGAAAGCCCCAGAGATCGTTGATGTCCTTGTCGCTCATGCGGATATAGGAGCCGTAGGGAAAGGACGGATAGAGATGTTCGCCGTTTTTGCCGACGCCGCGCTTCATGGCGTTGCCGAAATCGGCAAGGGTCCAGCTGCCGAGCCCGGCCTTCTCGTCCGGCGAGATATTCGGCACATGGAAGGTGCCGAAGGGACTGTTGAGCGCCAGGCCGCCCGAAAGCACCAGCTTGGCGTCTCCCTGAGCGCCGGGGGCGGCGTGACAGCTCGTGCAGCCGCCCGCCCAGAAGACCATCTCGCCATTCTTGATGTCGGGATCGCCAAGATTAGCCCAATGACTTGCCGGCAGGGGCGAAGGCGCCGTGATCACATAGAATGCGCCACAGCCGAGGACGATCACGCCGAACAGACAAAGCAGCCACCGGATAAACCGCGCCATCACACCTACCCCCTTTGCCTCCGCTCCGAAGCCATGAAGCTCCGCGCCGGCGGCAAGACCGGTGCGGATGCCAGAACAGATTTTCAGAGCCTTGCCGCGTTTCTTCGAATCCCGAATGGCTCCGGGCTTTTGCTTTCACGCAACTCCGAGCGGAAAACCGCGACGCGCTTTTCCTGGAATTGCTCCGGACGAGGCCGGCCTACCGCTTAGTCTTTCTTGATGCGGTAGGCCTGATGACAGGCGCCGCAGCTGCCTCCGAGGGTCTTCAGCGTCGCGCCGACGCCGGCCCTGTCGGCGGGGAGTTGCGCGAGCGCTGTCTCGGCATCGCCGGAAAGCTTGGCGGCCTTCGCCTTGAAGTCATCGAGATTATCCCAGATCTTCGGGTTGACCTCGGCATCGCTCTTGTCGCTCTGCGGGTCGAACTGGTCCGGGAAAGCTTTCGCGGTTTCGGCAATGGTCGTCAGCGACGCCTTGACGATGTCGGCATCATAGGGCTTGTCGCCCTTTGCAATCGCGCCGAGAGCCCCCGTGGCGCCGCCGATCTTCTTCATCATCCCGATGCGGGAGTCATGCGTGCCATCGGCCGCGACGACCGAACCGAGCGCGATACCGGCCAGAGCCGTTGCCGCCACAATCGCTTTCCACTTCATTTCGTTCTCCTACCTCTCCAAGTGATCGAGACCGCATATGCGGCCGGCGCATGATTACGAGCGTCATGTTTGCCGGTTTCCCCTCGGGGATGAAGTCACAAAGTGGTGAGAGCCGAGTGAAATCAGTGTCATGCTGCCGACACACTCATTCGCCGCATCAGCCCTCACGCCATTTTGAGGCCCTCCCAGACGGTGAACACCGAAACCGCGACGAGCAGCAGCCCGGCCGCGCGGCCGGCAAGGGCGGTTGCCTGCGGATTCGCAACCAGCAGGTCGCGGCTTCGGCCGGCGGTGATGGCGAGACCTCCGTAGACGGCAAACTGCGTTGCGATGGTCATGGTTCCCATAATCACGGCCTGCATCCAAACCGGGCCGTAATCCGGCTTCAGGAACTGCGGGTACACGGCAAAGATGAAGAGATAGGCCTTGGGATTGATCAGGCAAGTGACCGCACCCTGCCGGAACGCTTTCCAGGCCGAGCGGCTGCCGGCGGGACCTCCATGGCCGACGGTGATGGAACTGCGCATCAGCGTGAAGCCAATGAAGGCCATATAGGCGCCGCCGGCAACCAGCAGCGGATTGAAGAGAATGGGCACGAAATGCATCAGCAGGCCGACGCCGATGGCGCCGTTCAAAGAGTGCACCACGCCGCCGAGCATGATGCCGCCCGTCGCGGCAAGCCCCCGATTGCTGCCTCCCGTCAGGGAGTTGGCGAGCACGAACAGCATGTCCATGCCCGGAACGATGATGATGCCCAGAAGGAGAAGAAAGAAAAGCCAGAGATTTTCCGCGTAGCCCATGTCAGTTGCCTATCGTCCTCTCCATTGAAACAGGAGGCGAAATGGTTGATTTTCAAGTCGATAGGCGATCTTATAAATTGGGCCAACTGACGGGGTATTGTCAGTAGGCTTCATCCTGAGGGTATGAAATGCGCAAGGCGTCGCGCCTGTTCGAGATCATCCAGATCCTGCGGTTGGCCAGACGGCCGGTGACGGGAGCCGACATCGCCGCTCAGCTGGAGGTGACGGTTCGCTCGGTCTATCGCGATATCGCCGCACTTCAGGCGATGCGGGTGCCGATCGAGGGCGAACGCGGCATCGGCTACATCTTGCGGCCAGGCTTCGACCTGCCGCCGCTGATGTTCTCGATCGAGGAAATGGAGGCGATCGTGCTGGCGCTGGCGCTGCTGGAACGCACCGGCGACGCCGAGTTGAAACAGGCCGCCAAGCGCGTGAGCGCCAAGGTCGCCGGCGCCGTGCCGCCGCCGTTGCGTCAGGCCCTCGATGCCAATGCGCTGCATGCCTGGGGCTTCGCGGCCCCCTCGGCCGCAGCAATCGATCTGGCGCTGGTGCGCCGCGCCATCCGCGACGAGGAAAAACTCGACATTGCCTATCGGGACGAACTCGGCCGCGCTACCGAGCGCATCATCCGGCCGATCGCGCTGATCTATTACGCCGAAACGGCCAATATCGTCGCCTGGTGCGAGTTGCGCCAGGCGATCCGCAATTTCCGCAGCGACCGGATCGAGGATTGCCGGCCGACCGGGCTCCGGTTCAAGGGCGAAGGCGACGGGTTGCGGCAGATATGGGTGAACGGCTGGCAGACGGACACCTCGGCCGCGGCGGGCTGACACCCTGCAAGACGTCAGGCGGCCCGATCCCGGCAGTCAGAGGCCGGCGCTATCGTATGAGCATCAGCGCAAAGCCAATGTCCTGCTCGCCTCGCGCCCGAAGCCAGCGATCTCGAGCCGATCCTCGTATACATCGACGATAGCATAGGCGTTGCTGTCGATGGTATCGACCATGCCCATGAAATTGACGAAATAGGTTCCGTCGGCAATCCCGAAATTACCGGCGTGGTTATGACCGCTGAAATAGGCGACGACATGATCGTGCGCCGCCAGGAGTTCCAGCATGCGGGCGCTGTTCAGGGCATTGTGGGTATTTTCCGGGAAGACCGGGTAATGGTTCATGACCACGACCTTCTCGCCGGACGCCTTCGCCTCGCGCAGTTTGGCGACAAGCCAGTCATACTGAGTATCGCCGATGGCCGCGTTCCAGCGCTGGCCATTGGGTGCGCCGGTGCTTTCCAGCGCCTTCATGAGCGCCCTCGCCTCCTCCCGTCGAGGATCGCCTTCCGGCGGCGCGAAGACACTGATCTCGTTACCGTCCAGCACGATGAACCGATAGCCTGAATGGCCGAAATCGTAATAGGCCGATGCCATGCCCACCCGCGCCGACACGGTGCCGAGATGGTCGGGCGCCACGGCGAAATCGTGATTGCCGAGCAGGAAATAGGTGCGGTGGCGCAACGTCTCGTAAACGGGCAGGACGGCATCGAAGCTCCTCCACTCGCGATCGATAATATCGCCGAGCGTGATGACGAAAGCCAGGTCGTGCCGGTTGAATTCCTCTATCGCCTCACGAAGCTTGACGAGGCTGTTTGCGGGATAGCGATCGAGGGTCAGATTGGGTTCAAGATCGGCATATTGCGGATCGGCGACGACACCAAAGCGGAAGAGCGGTGTGGACGGCATTTGGTCTCCTTGGACCGGCAAGCGGCACATGGATAGATTACGAGGGGTTACTGGATAAGAAAACACCCGACGTCATAAAGACGCCGGGTGCGATAGCCAGCCTGTACGGCAACCTTACTTGGTCGCGGCTTCGTAGCGCTCGAGGACATAGTCCCAGTTGATCAGGCTGTCGATGAAGGCTTCGAGATACTTCGGACGCAGGTTGCGATAGTCGATGTAGTAGGAGTGTTCCCAAACGTCGACGCCGAGAATCGGGTTCGCACCGTGAACGAGCGGGTTTTCGCCGTTCGGGGTCTTGGAGATTTCAAGCTTGCCGTTCTTGACGGAAACCCATGCCCAGCCCGAGCCGAACTGCGTGGCGCCGGCAGCGGCGAAATCGGCCTTGAACTTGTCATAGCCGCCGAGATCGGAAGCAAACGCTGCTTCGAGCTTGCCCGGCAGCTTGTTGCCGCCGCCGCCCTTCTTCATCCACTTCCAGAAATGGATGTGGTTGTAGTGCTGGGCTGCATTGTTGAAGAGGCCGGCATTGGTGCCGAAAGACTTCTTTATGATCTCTTCGAGCGAAAGATCTGCAAGACCTGCTTCGGCGGCGAGCTTGTTGCCGTTATCGACATAGGCCTTGTGGTGCTTGTCGTGGTGATATTCGAGCGTCTCACGCGACATGAAGGGCGAAAGTGCATCGTAATCATAAGGAAGTTCAGGCAATACGAAAGCCATGGTCATATCTCCTCTTGGCAAAAAATTGCGTCGGCAGGTGAACCGGAACATAGGAGCGGTCGCCTGGAAGAGCAACCGGCGACATGCCAAAAAAGTTGCATGCGGGAGCAAAAATTGCCCTATTTTTCAATCGGGTATAGCATAGACTTAGAAATTTATCTTCCTGCATACGATGATGCCCGCATACATAGACGAACGCCGTTTCGGAATGCCGGCAAAGCCGGGCGCCGAGACAAGGTTCCGAATTTTCCGCCATGGTGAGGAATGCCTGTGACGATAGCCTGCCTGCACACCGCCGAAAGCAACATTGCGGTCTATGAAGTGGCGGCAAAGACCCTCGGGCTGCCGGCCGGAACGTTGCGTCATCATATCCGCGCCGACCTTCTTCGCGCTGCCGAGGAGGCGGGGCATTTAACGGCGGAGATTGCTGCGGAAACGGCCGCCTTGCTCCGGCATCTGGCCGAGGATGCCGATGCGGTCGTGCTCAATTGCTCGACCCTCGGTCCGGCAGCAACGGAAGCCGCCGCCGGTGCTGCGGCGCCGATCATACGCGCGGACGCGGCGCTCGCAGACGAAGCCGTTAAGGACGGCAGCAAGGTCGTCGTCCTCTGTACGGTCGAAACGACCATCGCTCCGACCACTGCCCTGTTCGATGCCGCAGCAAGGGCAACGGGGGTGGAGATCGAGGTTCGGCTGGTGCCGGGCGCATGGGCGCATTTCCGGGCGGGCAACCTCTCGGCCTATCTTGCAGCCATAGCCGATGCGGTCAAGGCGACGCATGACGAAGGTCCCGCTACGATCGCGTTTGCGCAGGCCTCGATGACCGATGCGATGCATCTGCTTGCGGAAGGCTATCCGAAGCCGATGAGCGGCCCGACGACCGCGCTCGCGGCGGCAAGGGCGAAGATCGCGGCTGGCTGAGCCCGCTTTCATCCCGCGCGATTCCAGACGGGAAACCGCCACGGACCGCGCGTTGAATTATCTTACAGATTGCGTCCGAAATAGACGTTCACCTCGGCGATACGATCGCCGGCGAAGTGGATCAGTTCGACATTGCGAAAACTGCCGCCATCCATCTTCTCGGCGCGGTAGCTGACGATGACATCGTTGCCGTCAGCCACCAGATGCTCGATGTGAATGTCGCGAAAGACTTTCTCCTTCGGCCAGCAACGCTCGAAATATCGCTTCCGGTCGATATGGTCGTCACGCGGGCTGGAAAAGGTAAAATCCAGCGCCAGCATCGGCTCGACGAGGTCGGGGTGCTGCGCCACATAGGCGGCGAACAGGCGGCGGACCGTGTCGCAACGTGCATTTTCGAGGGAATTCATGATGTTTCTCCTCCTTTGCAAACGGACGATTTCGAGTACCCGGCAACAACTGATTTCAAAGCGCAATCGGTTTATAGTGCGAAACAGGCGAACCGCCAAGGCGCTTTGCGGGCTTGGCATCGGTGCCCGCGTGGTCCAAACTCCAGAATACCCCCATATCAGCAGGAAGCCATCGCAGTGTCCGAGGCTCATCATCACATCTTGGAAAAATTGCGCCGCCTGGCGGCCAAGGACAACCGCCCGGCAGCCGCGCCGAGCGGCACCGGCAGCTACTCGACGCTCTTCACCTTCGTCACGCGCGAGCGCGAACGCATTGCCGGCTCGGCCTTTTCACAGGTTTCGATCGTCGCGGTGCTGGAAGGCTCGAAGGAGATCGTCAGCATGGGACGGCAGCGGCATTTTACGGCCGGCACGGCGATCGTGCTGCCGGCCGGCTGGAGCGGCGATGTCGTGAACGACCCCGACCCGCAGACCGGCGTCTATCGGGCAATCTTCATTACCTTTCCCGAGGAACTGGTGCGGCGGGCCGCAAAAGCCTTTCCGCCGGCCCAAACCGCATCGCAGATCGACCTGCCGCTGGAGCCTTTGCTGGCCGCCGCCATCGAGCATGCCGGCGAAGGCATCGCTGCCGGCAACCTGCCCATTCCGCTCATCGAGCACAGGCTGCTGGAAATACTCATGGTGCTCGGCATGCGCGGCGCCCTTCCCGGCTCGCCGGAAACGACCGCCGAGGCGGTGCGCGCGCTGGTGCGCTGGCGGCCGGATCGCCCCTGGACGGCCGACCTCATCGCCGCCGAGCTCGGAACGAGCAACGCGACGCTGCGGCGCCGTCTGTCACGCGAGGGCGCTTCCCTGCGCGACGTGCTGGCGAGCGAGCGCGTGGCGCTGGCAACGGCGCTGCTCGCCGAGGACGGTTTGTCGCTGCGCGAGGCGGCCCTTGCAACCGGCTATCGCTCCCCCCGCCGCTTCGCCGACCGGCTCCGCAGCGCGTGAGCGCTTCCGGCCGGATTTTGAGCGTTTGGGTACGCGCCGCGCCGGACGAATTTGTTAGATCCTGCTCTCGAAAGCTCGCTGGAGCCATAATGTGAAAGGGCAACACCATGAAAACCATGCTCAATGTTCTGAACGCCTTCGTCATTGCAGCAGCCATCGCCACGCCGGCCCTATCGGCCGATCTCAAGGTGACGTTCGCAAAGAGCAACGGCCGGATGCTGCTGCCGGAAAACGCCTCCTGCATTTCGACATCGTCAGACAAGTCGGCGCCAGGACCCAACAAGAGCCTGGCCGTGTCGTGGTCGAAGGGGCCGAAGGGCACGCGTTCCTACGCGCTGACCATGGTCGATCCCGACGTTCCCGCGGATTTCTCGCTGTTCAACAAGGCCGACAAGCCGATCCCGAAGGATTTCAAGCGGATGGAATTCGTCCATTGGGTACTGGCCGACATCCCTGTGTCGCGCACCAGCCTTGCCGAAGGCACGGATGGAAACGCTCCTCCGCCCGGCGGCCTGCCGCTCGAACGCACCGCCTACGGACGCCGCGGCCAGAACGGTGCCGGCGGCGGCAACTTGAAGGACGGGCCGCATGGCGGCTATAAGGGCCCATGCCCACCCTGGAATGACGCGCGCGCTCACAGCTACCACGTCACCGTCTATGCGCTCGATGTCGAGCAGCTGAAGCTTCCCGACCTGTTCACCCGCGCCGACCTGCTCGCCGCCGCGAAGGGTCATATCCTGGCCTCGGGCAGCCGGGAGCTGTTTTACACATTGAATGCAAAGGCCGAGAAATGACCGAGACCAGATGGGATGCAGCCGCACCGGCCGAACCGGAAACCGCTCATTGGATGCGAAACCTGATCATCTGCCTCGTCGGCTCGTTTACGACCATCGTGGCGATGACGCTGCTACTTCCCTTCCTGCCGCTCTATGTCGAGGAACTCGGCGTCACCGACAAAGCGGCGATCGTGCAATGGTCCGGCATCGCCTACGGCGCCACCTTCTTTGCCGCCGCCTTCGTCGCGCCGCTCTGGGGGCGGCTCGGCGATATCTATGGCCGCAAGCTGATGCTGGTGCGCGCCAGCCTCGGCATGACGATCGCCATTTCGCTGATGGGCATGGCCGGCAATGTCTGGCAGCTGGTGGGGCTGCGCCTCTTCACCGGCCTTGCCGGCGGTTATGCGTCGGGATCGATGGTGCTGGTCGCAGCGCAGACGCCGAAGCATCGCTCGGCCTGGGCGCTGGGCACGCTGTCGGCCGGCATCATGGCAGGCAACCTCGTTGGACCGCTGATCGGCGGCGCGCTGCCGCCGATAATCGGCATCCGCGGCACTTTTCTGCTGGCTGGCGGCGTGATCTTCTTCACTTTCCTGGCAACGACCTTCCTGATCAAGGAAGAGAAATCCACGGCCCGGAAAAAGGCTGCGAAGGCAAGCGGCAGCTGGGCCTCCATTCCCGACAAGCGCCCCGTCATCGCCATGCTGTCGCTCGGCCTGCTGCTGATGCTGGCCAACATGTCGATCGAGCCGATCATCACCGTCTATGTCGCGCAATTCGTTACCGATGCGCAGGTGACGATGGTCTCCGGCGTCGTCATGGCCGCTGCGGCGCTCGGCAGCATCCTGTCTGCCTCATGGCTCGGCAAGCTCGCCGACCGCATCGGCCACTGGAGCGTCATCACGGCGGCCCTCGCGGTCGCCGCCCTGCTGCTCATCCCGCAGGCCTTCGTGACCTCGGCCTGGCAATTGATCGCGCTGCGCTTCCTGATGGGCGTGGCGCTCGGCGGTCTCCTGCCCTGCATCACCGCCGTCATCCGTCACAGCGTACCCGATGCGGCCACCGGCAGCATCCTCGGCCTTTCCATTTCGTCGCAATATGTCGGCCAGGTGGCAGGGCCGGTCATCGGCGGCTTCGTCGGCGGCCATATCGGCATGCGCGCGGTATTCCTTGGAACCTGCGTGCTGCTGGCGATCGGCGCCGTCTATTGCTGGTCGGTCAGCCCGAGGAAAGAAGCGGAATAGCGTGTCTCCCCTGCCTTCGAAAGAGGGCATTGCGGACCGGAATCGCGGCCTTATCGCCGCGATTCACTGAAGCTGTATTGAGTTCAAGCGTCCCTTTGATAATCTTTCGCCAGCGGCAGTTGTGGAGATATCTCTATGGCGCTTCCAAGCTTCGAAACCGCGCGACTTATGCTTGCGCCTCGCACTATGGCCGACATTGACGATTGCATCGCCATGGATCGCGACCCGGAGGTGACGCGCTTCATTCCCGGCCCATGGCAAGACGCCGCCGCGCATCGAGCCTTCCTGAGAGGGCGGATCGAAGCGGATTTCGGCGACGGGCTGGGATATTGGTCGATCCGCGCCAAGGAAAGTCCCAGGCAATTCCTCGGCTGGATATTGCTGATCCCGGCCGACGCCATCGGGCCCGGCATCGAGATTGGATGGCGGCTCAACAGGCTCGCCTGGGGTAAGGGCTATGCGACGGAGGCCGCAATGCCCGTTCTTGCACACGCCTTCCAGACACTGGAACTCGACCGTGTCATCGCCGATATCGCGCCTGGAAACGCCGCATCCATTCGCGTCGCGCAAAAGCTCGGCCTGGCGCCGTCGCGGCCGACCACATATCACGACGAGTCATTCGCCTCCTACAGCATGACGAGGTCTGCCTTCGAGGCTGACATCGCGAGGCAATGATCCATCGCCGGCGATGAATCGCCAAGGCTCATTCTTCGCCGGCGCTGCGCCCGTGGGCCCAGTTCATATAGAGCTCCAGAGCCTTGCGGGCGACCGGCCCTTCCTGGAATTCGCGATCGTCCAGCCGGCTGACGCTGACGACCTTGGAGTAGTTGCCGGTCGTGAAGATCTCGTCGGCGGCCATGAACTGCTCTACCGACAGGGTTTCCTCGCGAACGTCGAAGCCTTCCCGACGCAGCAGGCCGATGACGCGGGCGCGCGTGATGCCGGCCAGGAAGGTGCGGTTGGCGATCGGCGTATAGACGATGCCATCCTTGACCATGAAGACGTTGGAGGATGCTGTCTCGGCCACATTACCGTTCAAGTCGCGCACCAGCGCGTTGTTGAAGCCGCGGTTCCTGGCCTCCAGGATCATGCGGCCGCTGTTCGGATAGAGCGAGCCGGCCTTGGCGTCTGTCGTCGCCGTTTCCGGCGACGGACGGCGGAAGGGAGAGACGGTGAGCGTGACGCCGCCGGTGCCGCCGAGCGGCGCCTCGAACAGGCAGAGCGCAAAGCGCGTCGATTCCGTGTCGACGGCGACGACGCTGCCCGGCAAGCCATGCTCGCCCCAATACATCGGCTTGATGTAGATCGGCGTCTTGCCGTCGAATTTCCTGATGCCTTCCCAGGCCAGCGCCTCGATCTCTTCGGCTGTCTTGACCGGCTTCAATCCCATGGCGACGGCCGAACGATTGATGCGCTGACAATGCAGGTCCAGATCGGGCGCGATGCCGTCGAACCAGCGTGCGCCGTCGAACACGGTCGAGCCGAGCCACATGGCATGCGAGGTCGGCCCGATGAGCGGCGGGTTGCCGGGGAGCCATTCTCCTTCGACATAGGTCCAGGTGACGGTTCGGGGCGACGTGTCGACTGCCATGGTGGTTCCTCTCTTATGTGGCGAAGAGCAAATAACCGCGCAATCCCGGGGTCAAGCAGAAACTACACGTCAAAATCCATTTGCAACAAAGCGCCCGATACCGCATTCATAGCGCAATTTTCATGCGCCGAAACAACAGCTTGACGAATAGGTTCATCAAGAAAAATGATGAACGGACAGACCGCGGGAAAACAGCGAGAACTTCCATGAAAGCCATGTATTACGAGTCCTTCGAGGCGACGCCCGAAATACGCACGTTACCCGACCCGACACCGGCGGAGGACGGCGTCGTCATCGCCGTCGGGGCAACCGGGCTATGCCGCAGCGACTGGCACGGCTGGATGGGACATGACCCGGATATCAAGCTGCCGCATGTGCCGGGCCATGAGCTTGCCGGCAAGGTCGTCGCGACCGGTCGCGGCGTCGTCCGCTTCAAGGTCGGCGATCGCGTCACCGTTCCCTTCGTCTCCGGCTGCGGCCATTGCGCCGAATGCCATTCCGGCAACCAGCAGGTCTGCCCCAGCCAGTTCCAGCCGGGCTTCACCCATTGGGGCTCCTTTGCCGAGTATGTCGCCATCGACTATGCCGACACCAACCTCGTTCACCTGCCCGAAACGGTCGACGATGCGACGGCGGCGAGCCTCGGCTGCCGCTTCGCCACCTCCTTCCGCGCCGTTGCCGATCAGGCCAAGACGCGGCCCGGCGAATGGATCGCGGTGCATGGCTGCGGCGGCGTCGGACTGTCGGCGATCATGATCGCCAGCGCGCTTGGGGCCAACGCCATCGCCATCGACATCTCGGACGAAAAGCTGGCTTTTGCCCGCGAATGCGGCGCGGTGGCAACGATCAATGCGGGCAGCGTTGCCGACGTGGCGGAGGCGGTGCGCGAGATCACCAAGGGCGGCGCCCACGTTTCGATCGACGCGCTCGGCCACCCCGCGACCTGCTTCAACTCCATCAGGAACCTGCGTCGCCGCGGCCGGCATGTGCAGGTCGGCCTCATGCTCGGCGAGTATGCGACGCCGCAGATCCCGATGGCGCAGGTCATCGGCCATGAACTGGAAATCTACGGTAGCCACGGCATGCAGGCCTGGCGCTACGACGCCATGCTCGACATGCTCGCCGCCGGCAAGATCGCGCCGCAAAAGCTCATCGGCCGCAAGATAAGCCTGGAAGAAGCCGTTCCGGCGCTTATGTCTCTGGATAAGGCTGAGGGCACGGGCATCAGCGTCGTTACACGGTTTTGATATGTGCCGGTGCTAGAGCAATTCCAGGAAAAGCGCGTGGCGGTTTTCCATCCGGAAATGCGTCAGAACAAAAGGATAGAGGGCTTTCGCGATTCGAAAAAGGCGCAAAGGCTCTATGCGCAGCGAAGACAATGGCAATCTAGAAAGAGGATACGCCCATGGCATGGTCTGCCGGCCAATATGTAAAATTCGAGGATGAACGCACGCGTCCGGCGCGCGACCTGCTGGCGCAAGTGCCGCTGGAACGCGTCGAGCGAGCGATCGACCTCGGTTGCGGTCCCGGCAACTCGACCGAGCTGATCGTCGAACGATATGGCGCCGCCAGCGTCTCCGGCCTCGACAGCGACGACAACATGCTGGAGGCGGCACGCAAGCGCATGCCCGGCACGCAGTTCGTCAAGGCCGATCTTGCCGCATGGCGGCCGGAAGAGCCCGTAGACCTGCTTTTCGCCAACGCCGTGTTTCAGTGGCTGCCGGATCATCTCGATATCTTCGATCACCTGATGGACGGGCTGAAACCCGGCGGCGTGCTTGCCGTGCAGATGCCCGACAATCTGAACGAGCCGAGCCATCTGATGATGGAGGAAGCCGGTAAAAACGGCCCGTGGAGCGATGCCTTCGCCAAAAAGAGCGTGCGACGCAATCCCCTGCCCGCACCCTCGGTCTATTACAACAGACTGATCGGCAAATCGGCCCGCATCGATATCTGGCACACCAACTACAATCACGCGCTGGAAAATGCCGCAGCCATCGTCGAATGGGTGAAGGGCACGGGCCTGCGCCCCTATCTCGATCACGCCGGCGCCGAGCATCGCGATGCTTTCACCGCCGAATATCTGAAGCATATCGAGAAGGCCTATCCGCCGCTTGCCGATGGCAAGGTGCTGTTGCGCTTCCCGCGCCTCTTCCTGGTCGCGGTCAAGAAATAGACCGTTTGCCCGTCCCCCAATCCCGGCTGACGGCGGTGCGTCGATCCCATCGACAACCGGCGCCGGCCCGCGCTAGAACACCCTCAGCCAAAGCTGAAACAGCAATAGCTCCGAGGAGATAGTCCATGTCGTCCACAAGCCCCCTTAATGGCCGCCACAAGGAGACGCATTCATGACCACCCCCGACGTCGCACCCGCACCGCCGCTGACTTTCGTGATCTTCGGCGCAGCTGGCGACCTTACCCGGCGCCTGCTCATCCCGACGCTGATCAACATGACCCGCAGCGGGCTTGTGGGAGAGGATCTCCATATCCTCGGCATCGGCATCGAGACCGGTGGCGTCGACATGCTGCTGGAGCGGCTGGAAGCCTTTCTCAAGACCTCCGGCGACATGGACGATCCCGAGCGGCAGGCGGCTTGGCAGAGCCTGCGCAAGCGCATCAGCTACATCTCCGGCGATTTTACCCAGAACGGCGTCTACAAGGAGATTTCGGATTATCTCGGCCATGCGCCGAGCGCCAATGCGGCCTTCTATTTCGCCGTGCCGCCGCAATTCTTTGGCGACATCGCCGAAAAGCTCTCAGAAAACGGCTTGATGAACGAGGCAACCGGCGCCTTCCGCCGCATCGCCATCGAAAAACCGTTCGGCAACGACCTCGCCTCGGCGCAGGCCCTGAACGCGCGGCTGCTGAACCACGTAGCGGAAAGCCAGATCTATCGCATCGATCATTTCCTCGGCAAGGAAACCGTCCAGAACATCATGACGACGCGCTTCGCCAACATGATGATCGAGGCGCTGTGGAACAACAACTATATCGACCACGTCCAGATCACGGCGGCCGAGCTGGTCGATGTCGGCATGCGCGGCAAGTTCTACGATGCGACCGGCGCCTTGCGCGACATGGTGCCGAACCATCTCTTCCAGCTGCTGGCGATGGTGGCGATGGAACCGCCGAACAGCTTCGACGCGGAATCGATCCGCAACGAGAAGGGCAAGGTGCTGAAGGCCCTGCGGCTGTATTCGCCCGAGGAAGCGGCCAAGAACGGCGTGCGCGGCGCCTACACCGCCGGCCCGTTGGCCGGCCATGATCTGCCCGCCTACACGCAGACCGCCGATGTCGCCCCCGACAGCAACACCGAAACCTTCGTGGCGCTGAAGCTCTTCGTCGATACCTGGCGCTGGGCGGGCGTGCCCTTCTACCTGCGCACCGGCAAGGCGATGAAGGCCCGCGATACGGAAGTGGTCATCACCTTCCGGCAGGTGCCGTTCGCGCAGTTCCCGCGCCACGGCTCGCGCCCCGAGCTGCCGCCGAACAGGCTCATCATCCAGGTTCAGCCCGACGAGGGCCTGGACATGGAAATCTCGATCAAGTCGCCAGGGCTGGTGCTGAAAACCGCGCCGATTTCGCTCGACTTCCGCTATTCCGACAAGTTCGACATCGGCAGGCAGACCGGCTACGAGAGCCTGTTCTACGAACTCTTCGTCGGCGACCAGACGCTGTTCCAGCGTGCCGACGGCATCGAAGCCGGCTGGGCCGCCGTGCAGCCTTTCCTCGACCTCTGGGCGGAAGGCGGCAAGCCCGATCCTTATGCGCCGGGCAGCACAGGCCCTGTCAGCGCCGACAAGCTCATCGAACGCGACGGCCGCAAATGGCATCAGATCGACGGGAAGCGGAGCAGCAGAAAAATCTAGGGAATCATGCCGAAAAGCCTCGGCGGCCGTTCGTCCGCAATCGCGTAAAAACAAAAGATGGAGCGGACCGGCGATTCTGTGGAACGCGGAGCTGCCCCGGAAGCGAAAAGGGCCGGCATCCATCGATGCCGGCCACCCATCCGAAATGAAAAAGCCCCGCGAGATCGTCGCGGGGCTTTTTGCATCGAAGACGATACCGATCAGAGAAACTGGTGCAGGCCCGGAACGGAGTTGACAACCTGATCGACCACCTCGTCGCCGGCGTGCTGGCGGGCGGTTGAGATCGTTTCCTTGGCGAGCGAGGTGATTTCACCCATGCTGAGGCCGCTGCTCATCAGCTGCTGGCCGAGGGCCATGAGGCCGCCGCCACCGCCGACGGCGCTGAGCAGGCCGCCGAGCAGACCACCACCGCCGGTTTCCGCGCCGCTATACTGCGCAACGAGATCGGAAGCGCCGGGAATCGATTCGATCATCTTGGTGACGGGGCCATCCGGAGCCTCGCGCTGCAGAAAGCCCAGAATCATACCGACGGCCTTCTCTGCGAGATCAGGCGCGATGCCGGCCTTGGTTGCGATCTGATCAATAACTTCGTTCACTGTGGCCTCCTGCCTTTACGACGTTAACGTCAACGTAATCGAATGAAGCAACCGACACAAGCCGCGCCGGACGCGGTTACACTACCAGAAGCATAACCGTGACGCGAATGGTTGTCCCCGTTCAAGTCAGTTCTTATAACAGTGTCAGGACAGATCGATGAATGGCCCTGGCAGCTTCAAAGGCTGCTGTGCCGCCGCCCAGAGGGAGACGACACCATGCCGCAGCCGCAGCAGGATGAACAGATTTTTGTCGGCGCGAGCCGCAACCCGGACGAAAGCATCAACAAGGACGAATTCCTGACGCTGAAATTCGGCAACCGCCACGGCCTCGTCACCGGCGCCACGGGTACCGGCAAGACGGTGACGCTGCAAGTGCTGGCAGAAGGCTTTTCCAAGGCGGGCGTGCCGGTGTTCTGCGCCGACATCAAGGGCGACCTTTCCGGCATTGCCGCCAAGGGCGAGCCCAAGGATTTTCTGCTGAAACGCGCCGAGGAAATCGGCCTGTCGCCCTATGAGTTCGATCAGTTCCCGGTCATTTTCTGGGATCTTTATGGCGAAAAAGGCCATCGCGTGCGCACGACCATAGCCGATATGGGACCGCTGCTGCTCGCCCGGCTGATGGATGCTTCCGAAGCGCAGGAAGGCGTGCTCAACATCGCCTTCAAGATCGCCGACGAGAACGGTCTGGCGCTGCTCGATCTCAAGGACCTGCAGGCGCTCCTGAACTACATGGGCGAGAACGCCGGCGAGCTTTCCAGCAAATACGGCCTGATCTCGAAATCCTCCGTCGGCTCGATCCAGCGCGCAATGCTGGTGCTCGAGCAGCAGGGAGCGGAAAACTTCTTCGGCGAGCCTGCGCTGAAAATCTCCGATATCATGCGGGTCAGCAATGACGGCTACGGCCAGGTCTCGGTGCTTGCGGCCGACAAGCTGATGATGAACCCGCGCCTTTACGCCACCTTCCTGCTGTGGCTGCTCTCCGAACTGTTCGAGGAGCTTCCCGAAGTCGGCGATCCGGAGAAGCCGAAGCTGGTCTTCTTCTTCGACGAGGCGCACCTGCTCTTCAACGATGCGCCGAAGGTGCTGATCGAGCGCGTCGAGCAGGTCGTGCGCCTGATCCGCTCCAAGGGCGTCGGCGTCTATTTCGTCACACAGAATCCGCTCGACGTACCGGAAACGGTGCTGGCGCAGCTCGGCAACCGCGTGCAGCATGCGCTGCGCGCCTATACGCCGCGCGAGCAGAAGGCCGTACAGACGGCAGCCTCGACATTCCGGCCCAATCCCGCTTTCGATTGCGCCACCGTCATCACCACGCTCGGCACAGGCGAGGCGCTGGTGTCGATGCTGGAGGGCAAGGGCGCGCCTTCCGTCGTGGAGCGCACGCTGATCCGCCCGCCGTCCGGCCGTATTGGCCCGGTCAGCGATGCCGAACGTCAGGCCGTCATCAATGCCAGCCCGGTCGCCGGCGTCTACGACCAGACGATCGACCGCGAATCGGCCTACGAGATCCTGGCGGAGCGGGCGCGCAAGGCAGCCGCCCCGCAGAACGAGAGCACCGGCGATGGCTGGACGCTGCCCGGCTTCGGCGGCGACAGCAACAAGCCGGCCGGCCGCGGCCGCTCGGGCTATCAGCGCGAGACGATCATGGAAGCCGCGCTGAAGAGCGTGGCCCGCACGGTTGCCACGCAGGTCGGGCGTGCCCTGGTTCGCGGCATTCTGGGCAGCTTGAAGCGGTAGAAGATTATTCTTCCCTTGAGGAGCGAAGCTCGCGGGCGGGGTGATTTCCCGAAATCCCGGAATATCACTCCATCCGCCGCTTTCGTCGCGAGCCTCCCCGCCCGGAGGGCCGCAATCTTAGCGCACCGGCGCGACCAGCGAGAAGAATGCTCCTTGCGGATCGGTGGCCTGGACGATCCAGCTGCCGCCGGGGACTTCCATCGGGCCGTTGACGATGCTGCCGCCGCCTTCGGTAATGCGGGTGATGGCGGCATCGATCGCCGGGACATTGATGTAGAAATTCCAGGCCGGCACCGGCATTTCCGCCGGCTTGGTCATGATGCCGCCGAAGTCCCGGTCGCCGATCCTGAAGATCTTGTATTTGCCCATCGGCCCCATGTCGAAATCGGAGCTCAATTCCCAGCCGAACATCTCGCTGTAGAAATCGAACGCCTTCGGGCCGTCGCCGGCATAAAGCTCGTGCCAGCCGAAATAGCCCGGAGTGGCAGGGGCCGCCGGCTCCCAATCCTGACCCGGCAGCGGCGTGAAGAGGCAGAAGGCGGCGCCATAGGGATCGGAAACGACGGCGAACCTGCCGACACCCGGAATATCCGTCGGCTCGCGATAGATCTTTCCGCCCTTGGCAACGACGGCTTTCGCCATCTCATCGACATTGGCAATGCCGATATAGCCGGTCCAGCAGGGCGGCGTGCCCATGGCCTTTGCTTCTTCCGGCAATACCATCAGGCCGGCAACGGGGCCGGCGCCGGCGCTGAACAGCGTGTAGTCCATGCCGACCTCCGGCATGCCGGCATCCGCCGCGTCCCAACCGACGACCTTGGTATAGAAAGCTTGCGCCGCCTTCATGTCTGACGTCATCAGCTCGTACCAGACGAAATATCCCTTCTCGGCCATGGCATCTCTCTCCCTCTTGTGATGGTTGCAGGCACCCGTCTCGTGCCGGGACCGATACCGGCGCGTCCGCATCATGGCCGGCGAACGTGACGGCCGAACGATGGTCGACCGACCGATCCGTCCGCTTTCCGGCAAGCGGGCGCCAGATGTTAACTAGGTACGAAGCACGATATTTCGACCCCTGCCCTGCGACATGAATGCGGTGGCCCGAGGGGCCTCAATGGCAGCAGGACTGTGCCTTGGCCGTGTCCTCATATTCGTCATGGCGACGAACGAAGTTCATCGTGCCGCTTTCGTTGCGTCCTTTCGGAGCCCGATCGAGGATCATCAGCGTGCCGATCAGCTCTTCCGGACCGCGGGCGTAACTCGAATAGGTATGGAAGATATTGCCGGCATCGTCCTTGTAGAAGGCGCTGAGGCCAGGAAGCTCGTCATAGCCCTCGGCCGAATCCATCGGCGTGAAATTGTAGAAGACCGTCTCGCCCGCAAGCTGCTCCTTGGTGAAGGAGACGTGATAATCGAAATTGAAATCGTTCGCGAAGGACGACACCCAGGGAAAATCCCAGCCCATGCGCTTCTTGTAGGCCTCCACCTTTTCCAGCGGCGCCCGGGAAACGGCGACGAGCGTGACGTCGTGATGATTGAGATGCGGAAGCGTCCCGTCGAGATGATCGGCTAGGAACGAGCAGCCGGTGCACCCCGCATCCCAATCCGGGCCGAGCATAAAATGATAGACGATCAGCTGGCTGCGGCCATCGAAGAGATCCGCGAGCGTCTTCCTGCCGGCAGCCGTGTCGAAGACATAGTCTTTTTCGACCTTTACCCAAGGCAGCGCCAAGCGCTCCGCGTTGACGCGATCGCGAAGATGCGTTGCCTCCTTCTCCCTGGCGAGCAGCCGGCGGCGAGCCTCCAGCCATACGTCCCTCGAAACGACCTGGTTCATCGTCAGCGCCCTCCTCCGGCCTACCAACTACGAAAATCTTGACAAATACATTGATATCAATATTAATGAATCATGTCAAACGCAGTCGAAATTCCCTTTGAAACCACGCCGTTAGTGCGCGACACCTGCCTTTGCCTGTATGTGCAGCGGGCGGCACGCGCTCTGGCCCGCCGTTTTGACGACGCCTTGCGGCCGTTCGGGCTCACCAACGGTCAATTCTCTCTGATGATGTCCCTGAACAGGCCGGCGCCGGCCTCCATGGGATCGGTCACGGCGCTGCTGGCAATGGACCAGACGACGCTGACGGCGGCCTTGAAACCGCTGGAACGGCGGGGATGGGTCAACATCGTGCCCAACCCTCAGGATCGCCGCGCCCGCCTGCTGAGCCTCACACCATCCGGAAAGGCAGCGCTCGCCGCCGCCATTCCGATCTGGAAGGCCACTCACGCGGCCCTTGAGGAACGGCTGCCGGATGGTAATGGCGACCGCTTGCGCAGCGATCTGGCTAATCTACTCTGAACGATCGGTCCGACAACCGGGGGTCCGCGTCGAAATCCCGCCGTTCGAAGCCGATCCGGCGCCGCGGAAATTCGCACAGCGCCTGCACGCCGGCGCGCGACAGCCGGATGCGCCAGGTCTGGCGTTCGACCGGCTCCCGCGCCGAAAAGGCTCTTGCCGTGAGCAGTGCGATGTTCCGGCCTCCCTGAGGATCCCGGACGGATCGATAGAGAATGGCCTCGATGCCGCCGGCCCGCGCCGCCTCGGCAAGCGACTGGCAAGCCTCGTAATTCATCGGATCGGTCCAATGCTGCCGATCGCGGTCTAAGGGGGGCGTGGTCAGATCAATGACCGCCTTGGCGGCAATCGCCGCGGCAAATGCCGTATATTCCGCCGCATTGGCCGGCAGCGGCGTATCGGGGGAGTCGCGGAAGAAGAGCAGCCTGTAGAAGCTCATTTCCGCCAGAGCCGTCTCCACCTGCTCCGAGGCGTAGAAAACGCCGAGCGTGCGGCCCGCGCGGCGGAAACGGGACCCGTGGGGATAGATCGCGCCATAGCGAAAGGGCGTCGCCAGCAGATAGTCGAGGCCGGCGCATTCCGGCGGCAGCACGGGCTTGCTTTCTTCCAGCACGCTTTCGAGAAGAGCCTGTTCTTCCAAATTATCGACCAGCTTGAGCGTCGAAACCTGATGCTGCGATTCCACCAGCCGCCAATATTGGCCGGAAATGGCCCGCGCCTCAGATAAGAGCGCGGCGGGCGTCCAGATAGGCAAGGACATCTGTCAAACCGGAAATGGAGGTGATCTTGTCGACGGGCGCAGCGCCGAAGGCGAGATTGCCGTTGCGCAGCCATTGGCGCGCCACGGCCTCGTCGCCGCCGACGATGGCATCGAGCGAACGGAAGAGACGAACGAGAAGCACGGCCAGCTCGAACGGCTTGCTGTCGCGCTCCAGCAGATGGTCCTGCCGCTTCATGCGCGAGACGGTCGCCTCCGACACGCCGATGATGGCCGCGAGTATGCGGGCATTCAATCCGAGCCGGTCGGCGGCGTTGACAACGGCCTTGGTGATGACGAGTCCCTCACCGGGCTTTGCCCGATATATCGATTGAGCCTTTGACATAGCCACATCCTTTCCTAAGAAAACATATAGCAAATTTCTTGCAAAAGAAAAGGAGCGACAGGCAAAGCCTTCGCTCCTTTTCTCTTTTAGCTCCGCCTTTTCAGGCGGCGGATGCGGCTGCTTCAGACAACCGTTACCGGCACTTCGGTCGAGGTGCGCATGGCGTGGCTGTAGGGGCATACGATATGAGCGGCGGCGGCAAGCTTTTCAGCCTCGGCCTTGTCCATGCCGGGGACGTGGACCGCCAGAGAGACTTCGATGCCGAAGCCGCCGCCATCGGCGCGCGGACCAATGCCGACGGTCGCCGTGACCTTGGCATCTTCCGGAATCTTGACCTTCTGCTGGCCTGCGACAAATTTCAGAGCACCCAGGAAGCAGGCGGAATAGCCGGCAGCAAAGAGCTGCTCCGGATTGGTGCCGGTGGCGCCGTCGCCGCCGAGTTCCTTCGGCACGGTCAGCGTGACGTCGAGGACGCCATTTTCGGAAACTGCATGGCCGGCGCGGCCACCGGTGGCGGAAGCTTTGGTGGTGTAGAGAATAGGCATGTCATGTCTCCCTTCGATTTGGATGGTTATTTTATATAATACGATTTAATCGTGCGCAATATTTATTTTTTTGCAATTCGATTTTGCAAAGTGAATTGGTGAGAATGATCCAACAAGAAAATGCGAAAAAAGGAAAACGGCGGAGCGATAGTGACGGACGAAGCCAGGGGCGGGATGATACCGGATGCGGAAAAGGGGCTGGGAAAGCAGCTTTGCTTTGCTGTTTACAGTGCCACGCATGCCTTCAACCGCGCCTACACCGATCCTCGATCGCGTCGGCCTTACCTATCCGCGATATCTCGTCATGCTTGCCTTGTGGGAAAAGGGCTCGCTATCGGAAGCCCGACGCCATGATCTCCATCGCAGATGAAGGCCGGTCTTGCTTGCAACAAAAAAAGGGCGCCACCGGCGCCCTTTTTTTGCGATGATGCGATATCAGGCAGTGACCAGGATCGGCGCACGCTCCGGCACGCGATCGTAGAGATCGATGACGTCCTGGTTCAGCAGGCGGACGCAGCCGGAGGAAACGGCCTTGCCGATGGAGCGCCAGTCGGGATTGCCGTGCAGGCGATAGAGCGAATCCTGCTTGTCCTCGAAAATGTAGAGCGCGCGGGCGCCGAGCGGGTTCATCAGGCCCGGATCCATGCCGCCGTTGGCGATCGAGTATTTGGTGAGCTCCGGCTGGCGGGCGACCATTTCGTCCGGCGGATTCCAGCGCGGCCACTTCTTGCGCCACTGGATGATGCCGCGGCCCTGCCAGGCAAAACCTTCGCGGCCGACGCCGATGCCGTAGCGCATTGCGGTACCGCCCTGCTCGGTGACGTAAAGCATGCGCTGGGTCGTGTTGACGACCACGGAGCCGGGCGCCTCGCCTGTAGGGTCGATCACGCGCTGACGATAGAAACGCGGATCGATCTGCTTGTAGGGAACCGCCGGAATATGGAAGCCGCCATCGTCCATGGCCGCATAGATTACGGCGGGGTCCGGCTGCTCGCCGTCATAACTGGAAAACCAGCTGCGGAACGGCCTTGGCGAACCGGTATATTGTACCGGGCTGACGACGGGGCCGTTGTCGATGGTGGAAGCGCAGCTGGCGAGCGTCGAAACGGCACCGATACCAGCAAAAGCGAGAAAGCTACGTCGGGATAGGGATGAAGGAAGGCTCATGTCGACAGCATAGTTCCTTTTGAGGGGGAAGCGAGAACCAGAAGCACCTAAGCTGATTCGGCTCCCCGAGAGGTTTGCAAAGACAGGCGCAAAACTAAAGAGCGTAAACCACCCCGGCTATCGCACTTATGCAACATCACGAAAATTTGTGGTAAAATACCGCTACAAAACGACGATTTCCGTCTTATCGGGCACCCGGTTGTAGAGATCTATCACGTCCTGGTTGAGCATGCGCACGCAACCCGAGGACGCTGCCCTGCCGATCGACTGCCAATCCGGGGTGCCGTGAACGCGGTAAAGCGTGTCCCGGCCGTTCTGATAGATATAAAGCGCACGCGCCCCGAGCGGGTTCGTCGGCCCCGGGTTCATGCCGCCGCGCTCGGCCGAAATCGGTCGCATCTGCGGTTCGCGTGCGACCATTTCGGCAGGCGGCGTCCAGCGCGGCCACTTCTGCTTCCACTGGATCACGCCCCTGCCATGCCATGCATATCCGGCGGCGCCGAGGCCGACGCCGTAACGCATGGCCTTGCCGCCCGATTCGACGAAATAGAGATAATGGCTTCGCGTATCGACGACGATGGTGCCGGGACGCTCGTTGGTCTGATAATCCACCTCCTGGCGCAGGAAGCGCGGATCTATGCGCGTATAGGGAATGGCCGGCAGCGTGAAGTCGTCCTCGTTCCGCTGGGCATACATCGCCTGATGGACCGGGTTGAAGGTCGGCAGGCCATAGGTCTGATGGAATTGCGTGCGGAAGAGATCGCGCGCCTGCGGCACGGGTTGTATCGGCAGGCGCTTCACCTTTTGCGGATCGATGCCCTCCGGACGATAGAAGACCGGTGCGGTCTCCTGCACGAAACGATCCGGATCGGTCGCGCCGGTATCGGGAATGACGCTGCAGGCGGATAATGCCGCCAACGCGGCAGCGGCGAGCAGGTGACGGGAAACGGGCAGCAGATCGGGCATCATCGGAAACCAGTTGAAACATGTCGGATCGCCGCCATGATGACCGCCGCGGCTGGAGCGAGGCTGGCGTCCATGACGAACACGCCGACCGCGAAGATATTGCGCGGATTGGTCAAACTCCTGTTTTCCCCCGCGGAATCATGAGCTAGACCATTGCGGGACGGAGGATCGCATGAATATCGACAGTCTCGACCCGGGCATCTTCGACCAGACCGATCACAAGGCATGGCTGAAGCTGGTGGAACGGGCGCTGAAGGGCAAGGACTTCCAGGAAACGCTTGTGTCGCAGACGGATGACGGCATCGCCGTCCAGCCGCTCTACCCGCGCCGTCGCGATTGCGCGCCGCTTGCGCGGCGCCAGGCCGACGCGCCCTGGACGGCGACGCAACGCATGGACGATCCGGATATCGAACGGGCAATGGCGCAGCTCGGCGACGATCTCGCCAATGGCGCGAGCGGCATCTCGCTTGTCTCCGCCTGCTCCGGTTCGGCCTTCGGCACCGGCATGGATGCACCGCAACCGCTCCTCTCCAAGGCGCTGGCGGCCGCACCGAGCAGGATTGCGACACTGCGCCTCGACGGCTTTTCCTCGGGCGCCGCCAGAACGGTGGCAGCCTCCACTGCGGGCGATGGCGTCCAAAGATTGCATCTTGGCTTCGACGCCTTCTTGACAGCCGGAAATTTTGCCAACTTTGCATTAGATATTAAAGGCTTAATCGAATTTTGGCCGCATGGCACGATCGTCAATGCAGACGGTCGCGGGGTGCACAATGCCGGCGGGACCGAGGCGCAGGAGCTGGCGGTCATGGCCGCAAGCCTCGTCGGCCATTTGCGGTTGCTTGAAGACGCCAGCCTGCCGCTGAAAACAGCGCTTGCGGCAACGAGCCTGTGTCTTTCGGCGGATCAGAACCAGTTCACGACGATCGCCAAGATACGGGCGGCGCGGCTGATCTTTACCCGCATCGCGGAAGCGTGCGGCGTCTCCGATCCGCCGCCGGCGCATCTTTTTGTCGAGACGAGCTATCGCATGCTGACCCGCCTCGACCCCGAGACGAATATCCTGCGCAATACGATTGCGGTCTTTTCGGCCGGCGTCGGCGGCGCCGACGAGATTTCCGTCCTGCCGCACAGCCTGACGCACGGCATCCCCGACCCGCTGGCGCGGCGCCTGGCGCGCAATACACAGACGATTCTCATGGCCGAAAGCCATCTCGATCATGTCCTCGATCCCGCCGCAGGCGCGGGTGGCATCGAGGCACTGACCGATGCGCTGGCCGAACCGGCCTGGGAGATTTTCACCGGCATCGAAGGCAAGGGCGGATTGGCAAAGACGATCGCCAGCGGTGAGCTGGCGGCAATGGTTGCCGAAGCGCGCGCAAAGCGTGTCGCCAAGCCAATTGTGGGAACGACACTGTTTGCGATGAAAACGGAGCGGCCGGTGGTCGTCCTGGGGGCTTTGGGCCCGATCACGGGTGGCATGGGCTTGATGCCGGTGCGGCTGGACGAGGGAGTGGAGGCATGAGGATGAATGTCGCATTCGCGGAGGCTGCGCACCCCCCTCTGTCACTTCGCGACATCTCCCCCACAAGGGGGGAGATCGTTCCGAGCCTGGATTTAACCCCGTCAACGATCACAACCCGCACCGCCACAGATGAGGTGCTTGTTCGTGGTGGAAAGGCTCCACGAGCTTCCAATCTCCCCCCTTGTGGGGGAGATGTCGCAAAAGCGACAGAGGGGGGTACTGCACGTCCGGCGTCCAGGGAGGCTTCCGCTCCATGACCAAGATCCCAAACTTCGCCACCATCTCCTGGACCAGACCGCAAGCAACATCGCCAACGAGCGATACCGCGGCCTGGGAGACCCCCGAAGGCATCGCCGTCAAGCGTGCCTACAGCGAAGGCGACCTCACCGGTCTGAACTTCCTCGACACCTATCCCGGCGCGGCGCCTTTCGTGCGCGGCCCCTACCCGACGATGTATGTCCAGCAGCCCTGGACCATTCGCCAATATGCCGGTTTCTCGACGGCCGAGGAATCAAATGCCTTCTATCGCCGCAATCTGGCGGCCGGGCAGAAGGGGCTTTCCGTCGCCTTCGATCTCGCCACCCACCGCGGCTATGACAGCGATCATCCGCGCGTCGCGGGCGATGTCGGCATGGCAGGGGTGGCGATCGATTCCATTCTCGACATGCGCCAGCTTTTCGACGGCATCCCGCTCGACGAGATGAGCGTGTCGATGACCATGAACGGCGCGGTTCTGCCGATCATGGCGCTCTACATCGTCGCGGCGGAGGAACAGGGCGTCTCCGAGGACAAGCTTTCCGGCACGATCCAGAACGACATCCTCAAGGAGTTCATGGTTCGCAACACCTACATCTATCCGCCGCAGCCCTCGATGCGCATCGTTTCGGACATTTTCAGCTATACCAGCCAGCGGATGCCGAAGTTCAACTCCATCTCGATCTCCGGCTATCACATGCAGGAGGCCGGCGCGACGGCGGACCTGGAGCTCGCCTATACTATCGCCGACGGCATAGAATACGCGCGGGCCGGCGTCGCCGCCGGGCTCGATATCGACCGCTTCGCGCCCCGCCTCTCGTTCTTCTGGGCGGTCGGCATGAACTTCTTCATGGAGGTCGCCAAGATGCGCGCGGGGCGGCTGATCTGGGCCGCTCTGATGCAGAAGAACTTCGCGCCGAAGGACCAGAAGTCCCTCGCGCTCCGGACGCACAGCCAGACCTCCGGCTGGTCGCTGACCGCGCAAGACCCGATGAACAACATCATCCGCACCATGGTCGAGGCGATGGCCGCCACTCAGGGGCACACCCAATCGCTCCACACCAATTCCTTCGACGAAGCGCTGGCGCTGCCGACCGATCATTCCGCCCGCATCGCCCGCAACACGCAGATCCTGCTGCAGAAGGAATCGGGCACGACAGGCATCATCGACCCATGGGGCGGCTCGGCCTATGTCGAGCGGCTGACCCATGATCTCGCAACCCGCGCCCTTGCCCATATCGAGGAGGTCGAGGCGCTCGGCGGCATGGCGAAGGCGATCGAAAAAGGCATTCCGAAGCTCCGGATCGAGGAAGCAGCCGCACGCACGCAGGCGCGCATCGACAGCGGTCACCAGACCGTCGTCGGCATCAATTTCTCCAAGCCGGAAAAGGATATCGAGGTCGATGTCCTGAAGGTCGATAATTCCGAAGTGCGGGCGCGCCAGCTATCCAAGCTGCAGCAATTGAAGGGCACGCGCGAGACCGCAGCAGTGGAGAGCGCATTGGATGCGCTGACCGACGCCGCGCGAAACGGCACCGGCAATCTGCTCGATTTCGCCGTGAAGGCGGCCCGGGCAAGAGCAACCGTCGGCGAAATTTCGCTGGCGCTGGAAAAGGCCTACGGCCGTCACGTCGCCGAGATCAGGACCATTTCCGGCGTCTACCGCAAGGAAGTCGGCACCGAAGATCCGGCCTTCAATGCCGCGGTGGCCAAAGTGGAGGAGTTCCGCCGGGCACGCGGCGAGAAGCCGCGCATCCTGATCGCCAAGATGGGCCAGGATGGCCACGATCGCGGCCAGAAGGTCATCGCCACGGCCTTTGCCGATCTCGGCTTCGATGTCGTCGTCGGCGCCATGTTCCAGACCCCGGAGGAAGTGGCCGACGTCGCCGTGCGCGAGGGCGTGGACATCGTCGGCGCATCGTCGCTTGCCGCAGGCCATCTGACGCTGGTGCCGGAACTGAAGGCTGCGCTTGCGCGCCGCCATGCCGGCAATGTGCTGATCGCCGTCGGCGGCGTCATTCCGCCACAGGATTTCGCGGCGCTGGAGGCGGCGGGCGCCGATGCGATCTTCCCGCCCGGAACCGTGATCGCGGAAGCGGCGACGGCGCTGATCGAGCGGATGATGGCCTAGCGGCCGCTCTCTAGACGGCCACGCTCCTGAAGAACTCGATGCTCTGCTCGATCTCGCCCGGCAGAGCCGAGTTATGGCTTCCCGGCACCGTCGCCATCTCCATCTTCACGCCGGCGGATGTCGCCCGCTTCGACAATAGCGCCAGGCGCGCATCGAAATGCGCCTCCTCGGTGCCGTGAAACAGCTTGACCGGGCATTTGAAGCTGTGGGCATAGCAGAGCGGCGACCGCATCTGGAATTCGCGCGGGTTCTTGGTGTCGAAGCGGATATCCTGCGGATAGCGGCCGAAGAAGGCATAGGCATCCGGATTGCCCGATATCGGCGCAGCCGCACGGAACCGCTCGGTCGACATGGCCGCCAGCATGGCCAGCGTGCCGCCGATGCTGTGTCCCGCCAGGAACAGGCGATGCGGGTCGACGCCCGGCAGGTGGCGCAGCCGGTTGGAAGCGGCCAGCACATCGGCGACTTCGTCGTAAAAACCGGAGAAATTGCCCTTCTGACCGTTCTCGCCGCGCATGGATGGGATCATCACGACATAGCCGGCTTCGATATAAGGCTTCATCAGCTGCCAATGACCCTGGCCGATGGCGTTGCCGCCATGCAGGAAAAGCACGGCCGGCTTCGGCTTCGGCGCGCGCTTGTAGCGGGAGACCCAGGCGACGAGCTCCAGTTCGCCGCCGAGCCCGCTGCGATAGAAGAGCTGGTCAGCCGTCGAGGGCGTGACCAAGGGTTCGTAGATGTCGGGAGCCGGCCCCTTGTTCAAGAGGTCCGTCCGGAACCCATGGCGTTCCTTGGCATAGTCGCCCGCGAGCTGCGGCGGCGCATCGGCAGCCTTTTCATCGCTGCGGGCAATCTCGCCCTTGTTCACGGCCGGCTTGCTTCCGGGCGTGCTGTCATCGGCTGCCCTCACGATGTTCGGCGCGAAAAGCGTAACGGCGAGACCGGCAAGAACGCCGCGGCGATTGGGACGGAATACGTTATCGTCAGACATGGTCATGAGCTCTGTCCAAATATCCCGGCGCAGTTCAAATCTGCACGGGTCGAAAGGCAAGGCCAACTCACTTTGTAGTGAGGAATCGCCCTTGCCTATTCATCGACAGCGGGAGCCTTGGCGTCAATCAGCGCAATCAAACTTTCAAGCCGATCCGCCTCGTAAGGCGGTTTGTCGGGCCGCAGCCGCGCGATGCGGGGAAAGCGCATCGCCACGCCCGATTTGTGGCGCGTCGAGCGGTTGATCCCCTCGAAGGCCACTTCGAGCACGAAACCGAAATCGCGGTCGGCGCGCACGGCCCGCACAGGGCCGAAACGATCGACGGTATTGTTGCGCACGAACTTGTCGAGCACTTCCAGCTCCGCGTCGGTGAAGCCGAAATAGGCCTTGCCGACAGGCACGAGCTGCTCCCCCTCCGGCGTCGTCGCCCAGACGCCGAAGGTGAAATCGGAATAGTAGCTGGAGCGTTTTCCGTGGCCACGCTGCGCATACATCAGCACGGCATCGACATTGTAGGGATCGCGCTTCCACTTGAACCACGGACCTTTGGCCCGGCCGGCAAGATAGGCACTGTCGCGGCGCTTGAGCATCACGCCCTCGATCACCGGATCGGGCGGCGAGGAGCGCAGCCGGTCCAGCTCCTCCCAAGCCGAGAAATCGACGAGCGGCGAGAGATCGAAGCGGTCGTGCGGCGCGGCTTCGATGATCTCGGTCAGCCGCTCGCGCCGGTCGAGGAAGCCGCGGGCGCGCACGTCCTCCGCCCCATCGAAGAGAAGATCGTAGGCACGGATGAAAGCCGGGAACTCGTCCAGCATTTTTGACGTGACGGTCTTGCGGTTGAGGCGCTGCTGCAAATCGGAAAAGCTGCGCGTCGGGCTGTTGGAGCGCACGGTGCCGCCGACCAGCAATTCGCCGTCCATGACGCCTTCGAAGTTCATCGCATCGACGATATCGGGGAACGCACCGGAAATGTCGTCGCCGGAGCGCGAGTAGAGCTTGCTCGTATCGCCTGCGCGCGAAAGCTGGACACGAATGCCGTCCCATTTCCACTCGGCGGCGAAATCGCCGGGGTCGAGCCCGTCGAGATCGCCCGGCTCGACCGGATTGGCGAGCATGACGGAGTGGAAGATCGCCGGCGTCGCCAGTATCGGCCGATCGCCCTTGCCCTCAAGCCAGCGGAACAGGCTTTCGTAAGGCGGCTGCAACCCATGCCACAGCGTTTCGATTTCCGTCACGTCCTTGCCGCCAAGCTCGGCCAGCGCCTGCTTGGCGAGGCGAGCCGAGACGCCGATGCGCAGGGCGCCGGTCGCAAGCTTCAGGAAGGCGAACCGGCCCGACGTATCCAGCCGGTCGAGCAGATCGCGGACGAAGCTGCGCACCTCTGTCCTTCCCAGCGCGTTCATGCTGCGCACGACTTCGCCAAGCTTCGGCTGCTCGCCGGCGGGGCGCTCGATATCGCTCTCCTTGTCCCAGACCAGCGAGATCGTCTCCGCGAGGTCGCCGACGTAATCGTAGGAATAGCGGAAGAGCACTTCGTCCATGCGCTCGAGAACGAGTTCGCGCAACATGGCGGGCTTGACGTTGCGCACTTCGAGCGTGCCGGCGATGGCGGCCAGGCCATAGCCGCGATCGGGATCGGGCGTGTCGCGGAAATAGTCGGTCAGCAGCTTCAGCTTGCCGTTGCGGCTCGGCGTCAGCACCAGGCGGTCGAGGAGATCGGCGAAGGCTTTCATCTGAATACCTCCTTCTCCCCTCGGGGAGAAGGTGCCCGGCAGGCGGATGAGGAAGAGCAGAGGTGGTCCCGAGCACGACGCTTAGACTGCCGCTTTACAATATTATCGCGGAAATCCCCGTCATCCGACCCTTCGGGCCACCTTCTCCCCGCCGGGGAGAAGGAGAGACAAACCACGCTCCTCATCACTTAATCTCCCTCGTCTTCGTAGCCGATGAGATGGAGGGGCTTGGCGGCAATGCCCTGCAGCTCGCACCAGCGCACCAGCGCCTCCTCGCGGCCGTGCGTGACCCAGACTTCGCCCGGCTTGAGATCGGAAATCGTTCCGGTCAGCTCGGGCCAGTCGCAATGGTCCGATATGACCAGCGGCAGTTCGACGCCGAGCTGCTTGGCGCGCTGGCGCACCATCATCCAGCCGGAAGCGAAGGCCGGAAGCGGCTCGTGAAAGCGCCTTGCCCAGCGGTCCTGAAAAGCGGAGGGCGGCCCGACGACGACGGCGCCCTGAAAGATAGTCTGATCCTTGCTCTCGATGGTGGCCGGCCGCAGCTCGCCAAGCGCGATGCCTTGACTGACATAATAATTGCACAGCGTCTCCAGCGCGCCATGGATGTAGATCGGTTTGTCGTAGCCGGCATCGCGCAAGAGGCGAATGGCACGCTGCGCCTTGCCGAGTGCGTAGGCGCCGATCAGATGCGTTCGCTCGGGAAACTGGCGAAGCGAGGCCAGGAGCTTGCGCGTCTCGGCCATGGGATCGGGATGATGGAACACCGGCAGGCCGAACGTGGCCTCGGTGATGAAAACATCGCAGGGAACCGGCACATAGGCAGCACAGGTCGGGTCCGGCCGCCGCTTGTAATCGCCGGAAACGACGATGCGCAGCCCATCCTTCTCCACCGCGATCTGCGCCGAGCCGAGGACATGACCCGCAGGATGGAACTGCACCTTGACGCCGTTGATCGTCACCTCCTCGCCGAAGGCAACCGCCTGCTCCGAACCGGCAAAGTCATCGCCATAGCGGATACGCATGATGTCGAGCGTCTGGCGCGTGGCGAGCACATGGGCATGGCCGGAGCGGGCGTGGTCGGAATGGCCGTGCGTAACCAGCGCCCGCCCGACCGGCTGCACGGGGTCGATATGGAAGCCGCCGATCGGGCAAAACAGTCCCTCAGGCGCTGGATAAAGCAGTTGGTCCGGTCTCATGACTTATGAGGATAGCGCGATTTGCACGATTAGGTAGCGATGACAGCAGCTTTTTGAGTAAATCCGCACCCGGGTTGCCGATCGGGCAGGTCGAAGACGAGGACATCCTCGCTATGCGGTTTCGCCTTGGCGACGACAACGCCGTTCGGATCGACAATGGCGCTGCTGCCATAGCTGAACCAGCCATCGTCGTTGCTGCCGACCACATCGGATGCCATGACCCAGCATCCCGTATGCCTGGCGCAGATCTGCAGGCTCGAAATGCCCGGCCGATGCCACTTTTCCGCCTTGTGGGGCCGGAGCATCAGGTTGATGGGGTTGCAGATGAGGCCGGCTCCCTTGAGAGCCAGACGACGCGCCATGTAGGGATATCTGAGATCGCCGCAGATATTGATGCCGAAGCGCCAATGGCCCTCTTTCCAGACTGGGAAATCCCTGCCGGGCATGCAACCGCTTTCGAGTGGGTGCGCCTTGGCATAAACCCCGATGATCCGGCCGGACTTGGCGACGAGAGCGCTATTGTAGACCCCGTCATCCCTTCTCTCGAAGAAGCCGACGATGACAGTCGTTTTCCCCGCCGCGAAACGGGCGACAAGGGCGTTCAGATGCGGATCGTCCAAGGAAAGTGCGCGGCGTTCGGCGATGGCCTTACCGTAGCTATGCCCCTGCAGGTAACATTCCGGAAAAAGGGCAAGATCGATGCCCTGCGCTTCAGCCCAGGCAAGATCGCGCGCCAGCACCTCGGCCGCCTGTTCGACGGCGTCGAAAAGTGCCAGACGTTGAAAGGCAGCGATCCGCATGTGGCTGGGTTAACACGCGTGGCGAGTCGCCCCTAGCGCGAACTCATCGAGGCGTCGCATGTGCCGGACTGGTAAATGAAATGCGAAGAGTTCGGTTCTCGTCACCGGCCGTGAGCGGGCAAACGGCGGGCTTCTGTACCAAAGCGGGACAGATCGGGCTGGCACGATTTCTGCTTTGCGGATGCGATCCACGGAGTTCGCAATGATCCAGCGCCGCGCCTTTATCGCTTCCCTCGCCGCCTCGGCTGCGGCTGGCCTGCTTGCGCCCCGCGTTTTCGCCGCGCCGCTTGCGAAGATGACGAGCGCCGAGCTGCGCGGGCCGATCGACGCCATTGCGCTGAAGACGACACCGGGTGCGAGCGACTTCAGGAGCGGCAAGCTGCAGGCGATGATCGACAATGCGGCGCGCACCAATATTCCGCTCTTCCTGCCGCCCGGCACCTACAACATTTCCAATCTGACGCTGCCGGACAATACGCGCATTACCGGCGTTCCCGGTGCCTCGCGGCTCGTCTACAGCGGTGACGGCCATCTGATGAATGCCGACAAGGCCAGGCGCATCGAGCTTTCCGGCCTCGTGCTCGACGGCGGCAATCGCTGGCTTGCCGATTATGCCGGCGGCCTGCTGCAATTTACCGGCGTCGACGAGGTGCTGATCGACAATTGCGAAATCGCCGGTAGCCGCAAGCATGCGCTGCAGCTGGAGCGCTGCGGCGGCCGGATCGAGCGCAACCGCATCACCGGCGCCGCGGAAGCCGGCATCTATTCCGTCCAATCAACCGGATTGGCCGTGAGCAGCAACCGCGTCGAGGATTGCGGCAATGGCGGCATTCTCATTCATCGCTGGGACAAGGCCGAGGATGGCAGCAGCGTCATCAACAACCGCATTGCCCGCATCCGCGCCAATGATGGCGGCACCGGCCAGAACGGCAACGGCATCAACGTCTTTCGCGCCGATGGCGTCACGGTTTCGGGCAATCACGTTGCCGATTGCGCCTTCACCGCCATTCGCGCCAACTCGGCCTCGAATGTGCAGATCTCGAACAACCAGTGCCTGCGCTCGGGCGAAACCGCCATCTACTGCGAATTCGAGTTCGTCGGTGCCACCATCAGCAACAACCTGGTCGACGGCGCCGCCAATGGTATAGCGGTCACGAATTTCGACAAGGGCGGAAGGCTCGCCTCGGTAACGGGCAATATCATCCGCAACCTGTCGCTGACGGCACCCTATGCGCAGGATGGCGGCTTCGGTATCGGCATATCCGCAGAGGCGGATACGCTGATTTCAGACAATGTCATCGAGAATGCGCCGCTCTGGGGGCTAAGGCTCGGCTGGGGCCAGTATCTCCGCAACGTCGTCGCAACCGGCAATATCGTAAAGCACGCCGGCATCGGCTGCGTCGTCTCGGTGGCGGACGGCGCCGGCTCGGCTGTTATTGCGGGCAATCTCTTCCAGGAGATGCAGCAAGCCGCGATCATGGGCTTTCGCTGGGATAAGCCCGCCTCCGGCGAATTGGTCAAGGGGAACGTGCAGTTCCCACAATTGACCGTCGAAAACAACAGGCTCGTTTAGGCCGTTCGCCAGTTCGGCTGCCGTTTCTCGAAAAAGGCGGTAACGCCCTCCCTCGCCTCTTCGGTCTCCCACGCATCCGCCAGCTGCTCGACGACGTGATCGATCATGCCATCGGTAATCGGCCTGCCGACGGAGCGCGCCAATGCCTTGGCGCGAGCCGCGGCTTGCGGAGATGCCGCCAGGAAATGGCGCACCTCGGCCTCCACGGCTTCATCCAATGCGTCCTCGGCAACGACGCGCGACAGGAGACCGGCGGCGTGCGCCTGCCAGGCATCGATGATCTTGCCGGAGAGGAAGAGCGGACGGGCGTTCGTCTCGCCGATGCGGGCGACGACATAGGGGCTGATGGTGGCAGGGATGATGCCGAGACGCACCTCCGTCAGGCCGAAACGGGCCGTCGATGCCGAGATCGCCATGTCGCAGACGCTCAGGATGCCGATACCGCCGCCGAAGGCATTGCCGTGGACGCGGGCGACCAGCGGCTTCGGCAGCTCGTTCAGTGCCTTGAACAGCATGGCAAGCCGGCGTGCCTCGGCCATGCGCCCGGCACGCGTGGCGTCGAACTGCGCGCGCATCCAGCCGAGATCGCCGCCGGCGCAGAAGCTCGACCCCTCGCCGGTCAGCACGACGACCCGAACCGCCTTGTCATGGGCGAGATCGTGCGTTGCTGCCGTCAAATCATCGATCATCCCGGCCGACAGGGCATTGTGCTTTTCCGGCCGCGCCAGCGCAAGGCGAGCAACACCGCGTTCATCGGTTGCGACGCGGATCGTTTGCGGTGTCATGAGGCACTCCTGAGGCTGCGGGCAAAGGCGGCGGCGCGGGCAAGCTTGTCCTGGTCGAGGCCGGTTTCGTAACCTCTCGCCGACAGATAGTCGTGAACCGAAACGGTGTCGACATTGCCCCTGGCCCCAGGGGCGAAGGGGCAACCACCGAGACCGCCGGCGGCGGCGTCGAAGACGCGCAGGCCGCGTTCCAGCGCAACGGCGATATTCTCGAGCGCGCGGCCGGACGTATCGTGAAAATGGCCGGCCAGCACTGTCGCGGGAAGTTCGCCCAGCACTGCGGCGAGCATCCGGTCGACGGCTTCGGGCGACCCTCTGCCGATCGTGTCGCCGAGGCTGATCTCGTAGCAGCCGAGCGCGCGCAATTGCCATGCGACGTTGACGACATTTTGCGGCGGCACCGCGCCTTCATAAGGGCATCCGACGACGCAGCTGACATAGCCGCGCAATGGCAGACCGCGGTCGCGGCTGGCGGCGGCGACCGGCCGGAAGCGCTCGATGCTCTCGGCGATCGAGCAATTGATGTTGCGCATGGAGAAGGTCTCGGACGCGGAAGCGAAGATCGCCACTTCATCGACACCGGCCGCAAGCGCTGCCTCGAACCCCTGCATATTGGGCGCAAGCGCTGTGTAACGGACGCCGGAACGTCGCTTTATTCCAGCCATGACGGCGGCGGCATCGGCAAGCTGCGGCACCCATTTCGGGCTGACGAAGCTGGTGACTTCGATGCGCTCGAAACCGCAATCCGACAGCAGGTCGACCAGCTCGATCTTGCGCGCGGTATCGACCGGCTGTTTCTCGTTCTGCAGCCCGTCGCGCGGTGCCATCTCGACGATGGTGACGCGGTTGGAAGGCGTGTCGGTCATGCCGCATCCTCCGGGCGAAGCGACAGAAGCACGGCGCTTTCGCTGGTCTGATCGCCCTCGCCGACATGCAGGCTTTCCACGATGCCGTCGCGTGCCGCCGTCAGCGTCAGCTCCATCTTCATGGCTTCCATGACGATCAGCGCCTGACCCTTGGCAACCGTGTCGCCCTCGCGCACGCGGACGATCTTGACGAGACCCGGCATCGGCGCAATCACGCGGTCGCCGCCGCTGGCTGTCTCCTCGCCGCCGTCGAGCGGATCGAAGCGGTGGAAATGATGCGTCTGCCCGTCGAGAAACAGGGTGACGCCTGACGATGTCTCGAAGATATCGGCGCGCGACTGCCTGCCATCGATCTCGATGCGCCGGGAAACGCCCTCACCCGCAAGCAGGCGGACAGGAATAGCGCGATCATCGAAGGCGACTCTGAAAAGTGTCCGATCCCTGGCAGTCACGCGGCAATTCCTCTGACCGCCGGCGAAATGCAGTGTGACGAGGCGGCTTGCCTCACCCCACAACTGCCAGGCGCCGAGCGAGAGCCAGGGATCGCTGCCGGCGACTTCAGCAAACCCGCCCGCCTCGACAATGGCGGCGATGGCAAGGGCGGCATCGTCGGGCTGTTGCGCCGCGGTCAGCGCCTCCACATCCCGGTCGATCAATCCCGTATCAGGATGGCCGGCGGCGAAGTCCGGCTGGCGGCTGAGCCGGATCAGGAAATCGAGATTGGTAGTGGTTCCGGCGACCTGCGTCTGCTCCAGCCCTCGCGTGAGCTTGGCAAGAGCAGCCGCGCGATCCGGCGCATGCACTGTCAGTTTGGCGATCAGCGGATCGTAATGCGTGGTGATGCTGTCGCCCTCGCGCACGCCGGCATCGATGCGGACATCGCCGCCGGGAAAGCGTAAGCGCGAGAGCGTGCCGGTTGCCGGCAGGAAGCCGCGCGAGGGGTCTTCGGCATAGATGCGCGCTTCGAAGGCCCAGCCGTTGATGGCAAGCTCATCTTGGGTCTTCGGCAGAGGCTCGCCGCTCGCGACCCGCAACTGCCATTCCACCAGATCGACGCCCGCGATGGCTTCGGTGACGGGGTGCTCGACCTGCAGGCGGGTGTTCATTTCCATGAAGAAGAAACGATCCGGCGACAGGCCGTCGGAAACATCGGCGATGAACTCGACCGTGCCCGCGCCGCGATAATCGATGGCGCGGGCGGCGCGGACGGCCGCCTCGCCCATGGCGCTGCGCATCTCCTCCGTCATGCCGGGCGCCGGCGCCTCCTCGATCACCTTCTGGTGCCGGCGCTGCAGCGAGCAATCGCGCTCGAAGAGATGCACGGCATTGCCCTGGCTATCGCCGAAGACCTGGATCTCGATGTGGCGCGGCTTGACCAGATATTTCTCGATCAGCACCGCGTCATCGCCGAAGGCGGATTTCGCTTCGCGCTTCGCCGCCTCCAGCGAAGCCTCGAAATCCTCCGGCCGGTCGACGCGGCGCATGCCCTTGCCGCCGCCGCCCGCACGCGCCTTGATGAGCACCGGAAAGCCGATGCCAGCGGCCTGCCCGGCAAGAAAGCCGGGCTCCTGCCCATCGCCGTGATAGCCGGGAACCACAGGCACGCCGGCACGCTCCATCAATGCCTTGGCGGCATCCTTGAGTCCCATGGCGCGGATCGACGCCGGAGACGGGCCGATGAAGACCAGACCCGCGGCCTCGACCGCTTCGGCGAAGTTCGCATTCTCCGAGAGAAAGCCGTAACCGGGATGGATGGCTTGCACGCCTGTCCGCTCAGCGGCGGCGATGATCTTTTCCTTCGAAAGATAGCTTTCGCTGGCGGCGGCCGGGCCGATGTGAACGGCTTCGTCCGCCAGCGCCACATGCAGGGAATCCCTGTCGGCATCGGAATAGACGGCGACCGTGCGGATGCCCATGCGCCGCGCCGTCCGGATGACCCGGCAGGCGATTTCCCCGCGATTGGCGATCAGTATCTTCGAAAACATCGGTCGTCCCTATTGCGCGGCGATAACCTCGACCTCGAGCAGCCAGGCGGTATCGAAAATGCCCGCGATCACGACAGTCATGGCCGGCGTGAGCGAGCCGAGATATTCGGCGCGAATCTCGCGGTTTTCCATCGTGTGCCGGCGGTCGGCGAGAAAAGTGGTGACCTTGACGATATCGTCCTTCGTCATGCCAGCCGCCTTCAGCTGGGCGTCGATATTGTGCCAGACCTGCCGGGCCTGAGCCTGAAAACCCTCCGGCAAGCTGTCATCGACATCGGTCGGTATCTGGCCGCTGACGAAGAGCAATTTCTCGAAATTCTCGAGCTTCACGGCCTGCGCATAGCCGCCGCGCGGCTGCGGCGCATTCCTGGCATTGATGGCATCGCGTTTCATCTCCATCTCCTCACATCCTGAAAAGACCGAAGCGTGTGTCTTCGATCGGCGCGTTGAGTGCTGCTGAAAGCGACAGAGCCAGCACGTCGCGGCTCTTGCGCGGGTCGATGATACCATCGTCCCAGAGGCGGGCCGAGGCATAGAGCGGGTGACTCTGGGTTTCGAACATCTTGAGCGTCGGGGCCTTGAAGGCAGCCTCTTCCTCTGCCGTCCAGGGCTTGCCGGCGCGCGCCAGCGCCTCGCCGCGCACGGTGGCGAGCACGCCCGCCGCCTGCTCCCCGCCCATGACGGAGATGCGGCTGTTGGGCCATGTCCAGAGGAAACGCGGCGAGTAGGCACGGCCGGCCATGCCGTAGTTGCCGGCGCCGAAGGAACCGCCGATCAGCATGGTGATCTTCGGGACCCTGGTTGTGGCAACGGCCGTCACCAGCTTGGCGCCGTTCTTGGCGATGCCTTCGGTCTCGTACTTCCGGCCGACCATGAAGCCGGTGATGTTCTGCAGGAAGACCAGAGGAATCCTGCGCTGCGAGCAAAGCTCGACGAAATGTGCGCCTTTGAGAGCCGATTCCGAGAAAAGAACGCCGTTGTTGGCGACGATGCCGATGGGAATGCCGTGGATATAGGCGAAGCCGCAAACCAATGTCGTTCCGTAACGTGCCTTGAACTCGTCGAGCCGGGAACCATCCACCATGCGGGCGATGACCTCGCGCACATCATAGGGCGTGCGCAGGTCGGATGGGACGATTCCCAGGATCTCTTCCGGATCGTAGAGCGGCGCTTCCGGGGTGCGACGTTCGACGCTCTCCGGCTTGCGGCGGTTGAGATTGGCGACCGCCTGCCGGGCGAGCGCAAGCGCATGAGCGTCGTCGCGCGCCAGATGATCGGCAACGCCTGAGAGACGCGTGTGAACGTCGCCGCCGCCGAGATCCTCGGCCGAAACCACCTCTCCCGTTGCCGCCTTGACGAGCGGCGGGCCGGCGAGAAAGATCGTCCCCTGTTTCTCGACAATGATGGTTTCGTCCGACATGGCCGGCACATAGGCGCCGCCCGCCGTGCAGGAGCCCATGACGACGGCGATCTGCGGAATGCCCGCCGCCGACATATTGGCCTGATTGTAGAAGATGCGGCCGAAATGATCGCGGTCCGGAAAGACCTCGTCCTGGTTCGGCAGGTTGGCGCCGCCGGAATCGACGAGATAGATGCAGGGAAGACTGTTTTCCGCCGCAATCTCCTGCGCCCGCAGATGCTTCTTTACCGTGACCGGATAATAGGTGCCGCCTTTGACCGTGGCGTCGTTGCAGACGATCATGCAATCGCGGCCGGAGACGCGGCCGATACCGGCGATCAGCCCGGCGCCCGGCGCGTCGCCGCCATAGAGGCCATGAGCGGCCGTCGTCCCGATCTCCAGAAACGGCGTAGCGGGATCGATCAGGCCGGCGACGCGATCGCGCGGCAGCATCTTGCCGCGGCTGACATGGCGCTCGCGCGCCTGCGCGCCTCCGCCTTCCGCCGCCTGCGAGACCGCCGCCTCGGCCACTCCGATCGCCTCCAGCAAGGCGGCGCGGTTATCCCGGAAGCGATCCGTATGCGTCGATATCTCTGATTTCAGGACGGTCATGCGCTTCACCGGTTGATGGGAACGGGATTCGAAATCAGGCCGTCTCGCCGAACAGCTCGCGGCCGATCAGCATGCGCCGGATTTCGGACGTGCCGGCGCCGATCTCATAGAGCTTGGCGTCGCGCAGAAGCCGTCCGGCCGGATAATCATTGGTATAGCCGTTGCCGCCGAGGGCCTGGATGCATTCCAGCGCCAGCGCCGTCGCCTTCTCGGCGGAATAGAGAATGCAGCCGGCGGCGTCCTTGCGCGTCGTCTCGCCGCGATCGCAGGCGGCAGCCACCGCATAGACATAGGCGCGCGCCGCGTTCATCGTCACATACATATCGGCAAGCTTGCCCTGCATGAGCTGGAATTCGCCGATCGACTGGCCGAACTGCTTGCGCTCATGCATGTAGGGCAGCACCACGTCCATGCAGGCGGCCATGATGCCGACGGGACCGCCGGATAGTACGACGCGCTCGTAGTCCAGTCCCGACATCAACACGCGCACGCCGCCATCGACCTCGCCCAGAATATTTTCCTCCGGCACCTCGCAATCGAGGAAGATCAGCTCCGAGGTGTTCGAGCCGCGCATGCCGAGCTTGTCGAGCTTCTGGCCGACGGAGAAGCCGGGAAAGCCTTTTTTGACCAGAAAGGCGGTGATCCCTCGCGGGCCTGCATCTGGCGAAGTCTTGGCATAGACGACGAGGACATCGGCATCCGGGCCGTTGGTGATCCACATCTTGCTGCCGTTCAGAACATAGTGCCGGCCACGCTTTTCGGCCTGCAGCTTCATGGAGACGACATCGGAGCCGGCACCCGGCTCCGACATCGCCAGCGCGCCCACATGTTCGCCCGATATCAGCTTCGGCAGATAGCGCTCCTTCTGCGCCGTCGTGCCGTTGCGGTGGATCTGGTTGACGCAGAGGTTGGAATGAGCGCCGTAGCTCAGGCCGACGGAGGCCGATGCGCGGCTGATTTCTTCCATCGCGACCGTATGGGCGAGATAGCCGAGGCCGGCGCCGCCATAGGCATCGTCGACGGTGATCCCCAGCAAGCCAAGGTCGCCCATCTCCTTCCAGAGATGCATCGGGAAACTGTTGTTGCGGTCGATCTCGTCGGCAAACGGTGCGATGCGGTTGGCGGCAAAGCGGCGCACCTGCTCGCGCAACGCCTCGATGTCCTCGCCCAGCGCGAAGTTCAATCCCCCTGCAAACATCCGGCTTCTCCTCCCGATCTTCCCGAACGACCGATCTTTTCGAACCTATGTCTCATCGCGCCCGCTTCAAGCTTCCGCCGCAGCCGTCATGCGGCATCCGCCGGAACATGCTCCTTCTGCCGCAGCGTCTCGTAGGTCTTCAGCTTGTCGGCAATCCCGGCCATGATTTTCCGGGCAGCCTCCTCCTTGACCGGTCCGAAGCCTCTTATCTCATCGAACAGCGAGAGGATGGCAAGTGCCTCCGCCTCGTTGTCGTGGCGCAGGCCGGCAAGCACGCGCCCGGCAATCCCCTCGTAGTCGGCAATCAGGCGGCGCTCCAGCCGCCGCTCGGCCATATGACCGAATGGATCGAGAGGTGTGCCGCGCAGCCGCTTCATCGGCGCAAGCATGCGCAGCAACGGCAGGATCCAGGCGCCGAATTCGCGCTTCTTCGGCCGGCCGTTCGGATCCTTGCCGCCGAGGAAGGGCGGCGCGAGATTGAAGGCCAGCTTGAAATCGCCCTCCATCTCCTCGCGCAGATGCGCTTCGAAGGCGGGATCGGTCAGCAGGCGGGCGACCTCGTATTCGTCCTTGTAGGCCAGGACCCGCGCATAGGTGACGGCGACGGCAAAGGGCACCTTGTCCGAAAGCCGCTCCCTTGCAGCAAGCGCATGGGCATGAGCCACGAAAGCGGCATAGCGGTCGGCAAGCGCTGCATTCTGATAGGCCGTCAGATGTGCCTTGCGATGCCTGACGAGCTCGTCGAGGCTCATGTCCACCAGCGTCCGGCCGGCATCCGGCTCGGCCATCATGGCATGCACCGCCGGGGGATCGTGCGCCAGAAGCCTGCCCCAATGGAAGGCGGCAAGGCTTGCCTTGACGGCGACGCCATTGAGCTCGATCGCCTTTTCGATCGCCTCCAGAGAAAGCGGCAGCAGGCCGCGCTGCCAGGCAAAACCGGTCAGCAGGATGTTGGTCGACATGGCATCGCCCGTCACCTCGGTCGCGACATGGTTGAAATCGAGGAAGACGGACTTGTCGCTGACTGTCCTGGCAATCGTGTGCTGGATCGATCCGGCCTTGAAATCGAAATCGCGGTTGCGGACGAAGTCGGCGACCGGCATGAGGCCGGTGTTGACGATGGCCGTCGTGCGCGCCGAGGAGCAAAGCGTAATCGCATCCTTGGAAGCGCCGACCACCTCGTCCGCCGATAACAGCAGGTCGGCGCCGCCATTGACGATGCGCGACGAGGTGACGTCGGCCTCATTGTGGCCGATGCGCAGGTGGCTCATGACCGCGCCGCCCTTCTGGGCGAGGCCGGCCATGTCGAGGATCATCGGCACCTTGCCGTCCAGATGCGCGGCCATGCCGAGGATGGCGCCGACGGTCAGGATGCCGGTGCCCCCGACGCCGGCAATGGCGATATTCCAGGGTCGGTCGCCGATGACTGGAATTTCGGGCATCGGCACTTCGACATCGGCGTGCTCAAGCGCCTTGCGCTTGCGCCGCTTGCCGCCATGAACCGTCACGAAGGACGGGCAGAAGCCTTTGACGCAGGAAAAATCCTTATTGCAGCTCGATTGGTTGATCCGGCGCTTGCGGCCGAACTCCGTTTCCAGCGGCTCGACCGAAATGCAGTTGGATTGCACCGAGCAATCGCCGCAGCCCTCGCAGACGGCCGGGTTGATGAAGACGCGCTTGGCGGGATCCTCCATCAGGCCGCGGCTGCGGCGCCGGCGCTTCTCGGCGGCACAGGTCTGGACATAGACGATGGCCGAGCAGCCCTCGGTCTCGCGCAGCGTCAGCATCACCTGATCGATATGGTCGCGATGCAGCACCTTGACGCCGGGGGCCAGCTCGGAGGCGCGATAGGCATCCGGATTGTCCGACAGCAGGTAGATCGGCTTGACGCCTTCGTCGTGCAACTGCTTCGTCACCAGCTGCGGCGTCAGATAGCCGTCGATCGGCTGGCCGCCGGTCATGGCGACGGCATCGTTGTATAGCAGCTTGTAGGTGACGTTGACCTTGGAGGCGACGGACTGGCGGATGGCGAGAATGCCGGAATGGAAGTAGGTGCCGTCGCCGAGATTGACGAACATGTGCTTTTCGTCTGTGTAGCGGGCGATTGCCGTCCAGGGCACGCCTTCGCCGCCCATCTGGGTGAAGGTCTCGGTGTTGCGGTCCATCCAAGTCACCATGTAGTGACAGCCGATGCCGGCGATGGCACGGCTGCCTTCGGGAACCCGTGTGGACGTGTTGTGCGGACAGCCGGAGCAGAAGAACGGCGTGCGGTTCAGCGGCGCGACATGGCTGCGGCTGATCTGGCCGCGCTCGGCAAGATAGGCGAGCTTGGCGGCAATGCGGTCATGCAGGCCCTGGTCGAGATCAAGCTTGACGATGCGTCCGGCAATCGCTCTGGCGACGGCACCGACGGTCAACGCGGCCGAGAGGCTGAGATAGGGCTTGTCATGCTCATCGAACTTGCCGACGATGCGCGGGCGGACATCGGCCCGCCAGTTGAACAGCTGCTGCTTGATCTGGTTTTCGATGATCTCGCGCCGCTCCTCGACGACCAGAACCTCGTCCAGTCCTTCCGAAAAATGCCGGACCGCTTCCGGCTCCAGCGGCCAGGGCATGCGCACTTTCAGAATACGCATGCCGATGGCGGCCATTTCCCTCGGGCCGATTTCAAGCTCCCGCAGCGCCTGCAACACGTCCTCGTAGGCCTTGCCGGAAGAGATGATGCCGAAGCGGGCGTTGGGCACGTCATGGGTGATTTCGTCGACGCGATTGGCCCTGGCGAAGGCGATGGCGGCATAGGCCTTGTAGGTCTGCAGGCGATCGTCCTGGACCAGCGGCGGATCGGGCCAACGCAGGTTGAGACCGCCGGGCGGCAGCTCGAAATCGGTCGGCAGCACGAATTGCCGCCGTTCCCCCGAAAGATCGACGGCAGCCGTCGTCTCAACCGTGTCGGCGATGAATTTCATTCCGACCCAGCAGCCGGAATAGCGCGACATGGCAATGCCGAGCAGGCCGTATTCGAGGAATTCGTGGATGGACGAAGGATAGATGACCGGGATGACCGCCGACATGAAATCATGGTCGGTCTGGTGCGGGATGGTCGAGGATTTGGCGGAATGGTCGTCGCCGGCGAAACAGAGCACGCCGCCATGTCTGGACGTGCCGGCCGCGTTGCCGTGCTTCAGCACGTCGCCGGAGCGGTCGACGCCCGGACCCTTGCCGTACCAGATGCCGAGCACGCCGTCCTTGCGGGCACCCGGCGACAGGCCGACCTGCTGCGAACCCCAGACGGCGGTGGCGGCGAGATCTTCGTTGATCCCGGGCTGGAAGGTGACGTCGTGCGCGTCGAGGTAAGTCTGCGCTTTCAGAAGCTGCTGGTCATAGCCGCCGAGCGGCGAGCCGCGATAACCGGAAATGAAGGCTGCCGTGTTGAGCCCGGCGGCGCGGTCACGCCGCATCTGCGTCATGGGCAGCCGCACCAGCGTCTGCAGGCCGGTCATGAAAACACGGCCTTCCTCTGCGGTATATTTGTCGTCTAGCGATACACTGGTCGCAAGCATCTGCTCTCCTCCCGAGATCGCAGTTAGCGAATGCGCAAGTTCGTTTTCGCCGGAAGCCTCCTGCCGCTTCCGATGAAAACCATACCGGAACTCTACCATGCGGCGGCGCTAATTTCCGAACGAAGGCGGCATGCGCACCGCATGATTTGCAAAGATTTGAGGCGGCTTGCGGATATTTCGTGCTTGCCGCCGCCATCCGAGCCGCGCATCGCGGCTCCTGCGCCTGTCATCCATCGCAAGCTTTCGCTCGGATATCGGCGGACACCCCTTCCTTTCGCCGACACCCGCCAATAACCTCGCGCGACTCAAAAACCTCGGAGAGCCCTATGCTGACGATCTACGGTGTCTATCGCTCGCGCGCATCGCGCAACTACTGGATGGCGGAGGAGCTCGGCATCGCGTTCCAGTCCGTACCGGTCATTCAGGCCGGCCGGCTTGCCGATCCGTTCGCCGCCGATGCGCCGATCAACACGATGTCGCCGGAGTTTCTGGCGATCAATCAGATGGGCATGATCCCCTGCATCAAGGATGGCGATCTCATCATGCATGAGTCGCTTGCCATCAATCTCTATCTTGCGCGCAGATATGGCGGCCCCCTTGCCGGCAAGAGCGTGGAGGAGGAAGGGCTGATGTCGATGTGGACCATGTGGGCCGCGACCGAAGTCGAGCCTTACAGCGTGGCGCTCGTCCGCATCCATGACAATGCCCAGGAAAACAGCGAGCCGGGCAAGGCCGGGATCGCGGTTGCCTGCCGCTCGCTGAAGAAGCCGCTCGACGTGCTGGAGAAGCACCTGCAAACTGAGGATTATCTCGTCGGAAACCGCTTCACTGCCGCCGATCTCAACCTGGCCGAAGTGCTGCGCTATGCCCAGACCGAACGGGAACTCTTCGACGCGCGCCCGAAGGTGAAGGCCTGGATCGAGCGCTGCCAGTCGCGCGATGCCTACAAGGCCATGCAGGCGGCCCGTAGCAAGGAGCCGGTCTGACGCCCCTGATGCGCGCGCCGCCGCAAGGCCGCCGCCCGGTTTGCGTGCCATTCCTTACCGGGCTTATCGGAAGAGACGGATGCTCTCTTCCATTTCCTCGCGGATCCAGGTCTTGAAAGCAGTGACTTTTCTGGGCTCCCGAATACCTTCGGCCGTCACGAAGTAATGGCCGAAGCCCGTTCTGGCGCGGATGCCGAAGGGATCGACAAGACACTTCTGCTCAAGCGCGTAAGCCGCAAGCGTCTGCCAGGCGAGCATCGCACCCTGCCCTGCCATGGCGGCATCCAGGCAGAGCGACGCATCGTTGAAGATATGCCGTTCTTCCATGCGATGACCTGATAGCCCGGCCTCGCGCAGCCACACTTCCCAGCCGAACATCGCATGCCCGTCGATGACGGCGGGCACTTTCAAGAGATCGGCAGGTTCTTTCAAGGTCGCGGCGATCCGCGGCGTGACGACCGGGAATACCTCCTGCGCCAGCAGCAGCTCGGACCTGACATCAGGCCACTGGCCGCTGCCGACTCGAATGGCGATATCGACATCTGACGTCGCCGGATTGATCAGATGCGTGGTGGCATCGATGCGCAGGCGGATATCCGGGTGGCGGCTGGCGAAGCGGTCGAGCCGGTACACCAGCCAGCGGGCGGCGAAAACCGGCGCAACCGAAATGGTGAGAATATTCTCGTCCTTATGCTGCGCGAGGGAGATTGCCGCCGAAAGCGCCCGAAAACCCTCGCCAAGCCTTGCCAGCACCGTCACACCCGATGCGGTCACGGTCATGCCTTTCGGCGTGCGCTCGAACAGCGGACGGCCGAGCTGGGCCTCTGCCTTGATGACCTGCTGGCTGACCGCGCCGACCGTCACACCGAGCTCGTCGGCCGCTGCCTGCAGCGAACCGAGCCGGCCGACCGCCTCGACGGCACGCAAGCCGTTCAGGTGAACGCTATTGAGGTTTCTCATTATAGAATATCTATAGCAGCCTTCCGACATTCTCAATTGAAAGAAGCGAAAACAAGCACGATTATCGCGATAATAGAGCTGAAAATCCCACCGTTCCGCCGATCGAAGCCCTTACGCTGCCTCGATGCGGAAAACCAGGGAGGCATACGCCAATGTCGATCTTGAAGTTTTTCTTCACACACCCACCGGAAGAGCATCGCGAACAGGAAGCTGACCCGCTGCAGCATCCCATGCTTGCGGCCATGTCGCTGGAAGAACTGGCCGACCTGCCGCTCATGCCGGAAAATCTGGGGCGGCCTATGGACAAGCAGGCCGTTCGGTCGGAAGAATGCGCCTAGGAGAAACCTGCTTCATTCACGCGCATGACATCGAACCTCGATATGGACGCCATCGTGGAACGACTGCAGCGGCTTATCGCAAAGGCGGGGCTGCCAGGCGTGGAACCCGGCGCACATTACGGCCTGCCGGCTTTCAAGGTCGGCGGCAAAGCCTTCGCGACGGTGAAGAATAACGAGACCATCGTGCTGTCGCTGCCGATCGACCGCAAGGAGCAGCTGATGGAAATGGCGCCGGACATCTATTTCCAGACGGATCATTACGTCGGCTGGCCTTCCCTGCCGCTGCGCATCGCAGCGATCGGCGACCAGGAACTGGCGCTGCGTCTTATCGAGGCGTGGCGATACCGCGCCCCGAAGAAGCTTCTGGCGACCTTTGGCTGACGGGATCAGCCCTTTTCGATGGCAAGCGCCCTCTGCACGGCCGGGCGATCGAGCATGCGGCGATAGTGCGCGCTTACCTTCGTGAACTGGTCGCGATCGACATTGTCTCCCGGCAACCACGTTGCCATGGTGAAGAGATAGCAATCCGCGACGGTATACTGGTCCCCCATCACCCAGGGGCCTTTCAGCATCTTGTCCTCGATCAGGGCGAAGCTTTCGGCCATGGTTTGCGGCACCTTGGCTTTCATCGTCTCGATGGCGGCGGCGTCATCGGTCCACCGCGCGCCGCGTCCCTTGTGCGAATGGTTCACATGGACCGTCGATGAGAGATAGCTGTTGAAGGCCTGCATCTGCGCGAATTCGAAGGGATCGTCGAGCGGCGCCAGTCTTGCGGCGGGCGCAATCTGGGCGATGTAAGCCAGAATTGCGATGTTCTCCGTAAGGATGCCCTTGTCTGTCAGCAGCGCCGGAACCCGCCCCTTGGGATTGATGGCCAGATATTCCGGCTGGCGCTGATCGCCATTGGCAAGGATGAGGCGGCGGTGCTCGTAGGCGAGATCCGATTCTTCCAGGGCGATGAGGCTGGCGAGCGCGCAGCTTCCGGGGGCATAATAGAATGTCAGCATGTTCCGTTCCTCGATTGAACTCCCGCGAGGAAGCTAAAGGCAACCGCGCAAATACGGAAGTGGCCGACGCAGATACCTGCAACAAAAGGTTTTGATCGGCAAGGCCGGCCGCCCATCCCGACGATGTCGGATCGTAGGGACGGGCGGCGGATGTCTTGACCGCGGCCGGGCACGTCCTACAGCCTGTAGCAGACCGGAATACCGCGCTCGCGGGCGATACGGACGTCATGGTCGGCTTGCCTTGCGGCCGTCGCCGATCAGGCCTACCTCTCTAGACGCAAAGAGGTGACAATCGCCCATGAACGAACGCCGCATTCATCAGCTTTTCGAAATCAGCGTGCTGTTGAAGGGCGCGCATGCCCTGATCGAATGCCTCGGCGGCATCGGTCTCGCGCTCGTCAGCACCGAGTCCATCCTGCGCCTGGCAAACAGGATCACGCAGCCCGAATTGCTCAACGACCCCAAGGACTTCATCGCCACCCATCTGCTGACCTGGGCACAGGATTTTTCCGTCGGCACCAAGAATTTCTATGCCTACTACCTGCTGAGCCATGGGTTGGTGAAGGTGCTGCTCGTCATCGGCCTGCTCAGGGGCAAGATGTGGGCCTATCCGGCATCGCTGGTGGCGCTCGGTCTTTTCATCGCCTACCAGCTCTACCGCTTCACCGACACGCATGGCATTGGGCTCATCATCCTCACGATCTTCGACCTCGTGGTCATGATCCTCATCTGGCAGGAATACAGGGTCGTCCGGCAACACCTGGCGGCCGAATAGAGCGTTTTCCGTTTTTCTTCGAATCGCGAAAACGCCCTATCCATATGTCTTTGCGCAATTCCGAACGGAAAACCGCTGCGCACTTTCCCGGAATTGCCTGAGACGATGAGAAAAGCGGATAGCGGCCGCAGTCCTCACGCCGTCAGGACCGCGGCCGGCCTGATATCGCCGATATGGACGCCGTTCCAGTTTTTGAAGGACCTGGCGGCCATCGCCATGAGACCGGCATGAACCGCGCCGTCCTTATCGAAAAAGCGGGCCAGCGCCGCCGCCACCATGACTTCCGCCGCGCGGGTGGTGCCGTCATCGCATTTCACGGCGATGGCGATGCCCTCATCGGGAATCGCCGCACAAAACACGCCTTCGGCGCCGGTCTTGGCGAAGATGCGGCCGGGAGCGATCCGCATCAGCCTGGTGCAGGCACGATCGGTGCCGGCGACGTAGAAGGGCTCCGCCATGCAGGCTTCGAACAGCCGGCGCGACGCCTTGGCGCGCAGCGGCTCCAGGCCGGCGCCCGTCGCCATCCTGGCAAATCCATGCGCCAATCCCTTGAGCGGCACCGCATAGGTGGGGATCGAGCAGCCGTCTGTGCCGCAATTGTCATGGGCGAGAATAGCGCCGGTCAGGCTCTGCATCGTCTCGCGGATCTGCTGCTGCAGCGGGTGATCGTAGCCGACATAGCCGCTCGGATCGATGTCCTGATGGCAGCAGGCGCAGACGAAACCGGCGTGCTTGCCGGAGCAATTGTTGTGCAGCGCCGAAGGCTTTTCGATGGTACGGGCCTGATGAATGAGGGTCTTCTGATCGAAAGACCAGTGCGCGCCGCATTCGAGCGCATCGACATCGCGGCCGGCGCGCGCCAGCATCGAGGCGGCAAGCGCGACATGCTCGTCCTCGCCGTTGTGGGACGAGCAGGCGAGCGCCAGCTCTTTATTGCCGAAGCCGTAAGCGTCCGCGGCGCCGCTTTCAACCAGCGGCAGGGCCTGCATTGCCTTGCAGGCGGAACGCGGAAAGACGCCGCTTTCGATATCGCCGACCGAGAAGACCAGCTTTCCATCGCCATCGACGGCCACTATGGAACCGCGATGACGGCTTTCGACCTGGTTGCCACGGGTGACTTCGACACAGACGGGATTCGACATGATGGAAAGCAGCCTTTGATTTGCGGGACGGGCAGTGATAGCGGCTGCACCCCGCCTTGCCAATCTCCGATACCGGCGGGCGGTATAAAAATGGCCTCTCAGGCCGCGTCACGAATCCTGTAGGCACAGCGCCTCGCGCCGCGCAGGATGTGCTCCTCCCGCTCAACCTGCGCGCCGAGCACCAGCCGGAAAGTCTCCAGCTCGGAGCGGCAAAAGCCGGCGCAGGCAGAGGCGGCGGCGCAGATGGGGCAATGATTTTCCACCAGCATCAGCGAGCCGTCATCCTCCTGCCAGTGATCGGCCATGTAGCCTTCCCGCGTGCGGATGGCGGCCAGGCTCGCGACGCGCGAGGGCAGATCGGCTTCGAGGTCGATTTCGCTGCGATAGCGCCGGAGCGTATCCGTTTCGCGGGCGGAGATGACGGTATCGACGGCCTCCTGCCCCAATTGGCTGACCATGGTCGCAAGCAGCGTCGCGGTCAGGTCGGCGTGACCGTCCGGAAACTGCCTGTTGCCGGCGACCGTCAGGTGCCAGGACTGCCGTGGCCGGCCCCTGCCGGCCGTGGCTTCCGCCACCGGCTCGACCAGCCCCTCCTCCGCCATCTTCGTCAATTGCTGGCGGGCAGCCTCCGATGATATGCCAAGCGCATCGCCGATGGCCGACGCCAGTTGCGGCCCTTCGGTTTTCAACAGGATCAGAATTCGATTGGCAGGTGACTGACGCATTTCTCCAAGTTTTCTCTTGTTTTAATACGATGCCGGTGTAATTTTCCAAATTATAACTTGGAAAATAATCAACCGCCAGGGAAAATACCGAGGATCGCCCGATGTCCGGCATGGAAAACACCGCTCCCACCCCGCCCTCTTCCGTCTTTGCGTTGTTCTCGCCGAAATGCCTGCCGGCGACGCTTATGCTCGGTGGCGGCGTCACGCTCTATGCCGTCGAGGCCTACATCACCGCCACGATCGCTCCCTCCATCGTCCGGGATATCGGCGGCCTCGAACTGTTCTCATGGATGACGACGCTCTTCGTCGCGGCCGGCGTGCTCGGCTCGATTACGGTCGCCACAAGGCCAAAAGGTATGGGCTTGCGTGCCGTCTATGTCGCAGCGGCTCTCACATTCGGGGCCGGCAGCCTCATCTGTGCCGTCGCACCGATGATGCCGGTGCTGCTGGTCGGCCGCGCCGCCCAGGGCTATGGCGCCGGCATGCTGTCCGGCCTTGCCTATGCCTTCATCCGTTTCGTCTATCCCGAAGTCTTATGGCGCAAGGCTTCCACGCTCTACGCAGCGATCTGGGGTGTCGCAACGGTGCTGGGACCGACGCTGGGCGGCCTCTTCGCCGCCGGAGGCGCTTGGCGCGAGGCATTCCTCATCCTCGTGCCGCTGACCGTGATCATGGCGTTTTCGACACGGTGGCTGCTGCCTGATGTCGCGGACGATCGGGCGGATACGAGGACACCGCTGATCCAGATCGCGCTGCTGCTGGCCGCGGTCCTCGTCGTCAACATTGCAAGCACCGTCGAACACGGATCATACACGGCGCTGCTGATCGCAGCGTCGATCGTTCTCGTCGCAATCATGGTCGCAATCGAACGCAAGAGCGACACGCGCCTGCTACCCTATGGCGCGGCCATGCTCGGCAATCCCATCTCGCGCCTCTATCTGACGATGTTCGCAGCCATGATGGTGCTGACGAGCGACATATACATTCCCTATTTCCTGCAGACACTGCATGGCGTCACGCCCCTGGTTTCGGGCTATCTGGTCGCGCTGGTCGCATTGGGCTGGACGATCGCCGCCTTCTTCAGCGCGTCGCTCTCCGGCAGGCAGGCCGCGATCGCCATTGTCGCCGGCTGCATTCTGGAAACCGCCGCAACCGCGTCGCTGATCCCGTTCCTGGCGACGACGACGCCTTTCGATGGCGTCGCCAGGCTTGCGCCCGCCGTGACCGCCATGTTTCTGATGGGGTTCGGCGTCGGCCTCGGCTGGGCGCATCTCGTCACCAAGCTCATCGGCATCACCCGCAGAACCGAGCAGGACAAGGCTTCGGCCGCCATCTCGATGACGCAATCGCTGGGCGGCGCGTTCGGCGCGGCGCTCGCGGGCGTCATCGCCAATGGCGCTGGCCTCACGCATCCGGGCGGCATTGCCGGCGGCCTCTCGGCCGCGACCTGGCTCTATGCCCTGATGGCGGTGCCCGGCCTCGTCGCCATTGCGCTTTCCTTCACGATCAGGCCAGCTTCAGCATGATCTTGCCGATGTGATCGCCGGTTTCCATCAACCGATGCGCCTCGATCACATCGTCAAAGGCAAAGACCTTGTGAATAACGGGAGCAACCATGCCCTCGTCGAGCAGCGGCCAGACCTGAGAGAGGAGATCGTCGCGGACGGCACGCTTTTCCTCGGCCGTGCGCGGGCGCATGGTCGATCCGGTCACGGTCAGGCGCTTGACCATGATCGGCTGAAGGTTGATCTTCTCGGCAACGGCCCCGCCAAGGAAAGCGATGATGGAAAGGCAGCCGTCGCGGGCAAGCGAGGCCAGGTTCTTTTCCAGATAGGCGGCGCCGATCATGTCGAGGATCACGTCGACGCCGTGGCCGGTTTCCGCCTTGATAACCTCGGCGAAATCCTCCTGCTTGTAGTTGATCGCCCGCTTCGCGCCGAGCTTCTCGCACGCCTCGCATTTTTCCTGCGAGCCGGCCGTCGTATAGACCGTCGCGCCGAAAGCATGGGCGAGCTGGATCGCCGTCGTGCCGATGCCGCTGGAGCCGCCATGGATCAGCACGCTTTCGCCTTCGGTGAGGCCCGCCATCTGGAAGAGGTTGGCCCATACGGTGAAGAACGTCTCGGGGACTGCCGCCGCGCGCACGGCGTCGTAGCCATTCGGGAAGCGGAGCGCCTGGCCGGCCGGCAGGGCGCAATATTCGGCATAGCCGCCGCCGTTGGCGAGACCGCAGACCTTGTTGCCGATCGAAAATTCCGTGACGCCGGGCGCGACATCGACCACTTCGCCGGCGATTTCGAGACCCAGGATCGGGCTCGCCTCCTTCGGCGGGGGATAGGTGCCCTGACGCTGCGCCACATCCGGCCTGTTGACGCCGGCGGCCTCGACGCGGACGAGGATCTCGCCCGGCTTCAGGATCGGTAACGGCTTCCGGCCGATGGTCATGACTTCAGGCCCGCCGAAGGACGGCAGATCCACGAAACGCATTTCAGACGGCAAGGGCATGGCGCACTCTCCTCTCCCAGCAAAGCAGTGGAGATAGTTTAGCGCAGCGCGCTTGAAAAGATGGCTTGGCGGAATGGCGTCAATTCGTCTCGGCCAAACCGAGGAATGCGACGCCGGCGGCGCTCTCCTTCGCCTTCGCCTTTATGCCTGCGATGGAGGTGCTGACACGGTTGATATTGTCGATCACCAGCCCCTCGGGCAGCTGCAGGATGCCGATGGAGCAGCGCATCAGCGGAAACTCCGCTTCGGCGCCGCTGCGATCGTGGCCGCGAATCCGCCCGGCGGCGCGATCTTCCGCCGAGTAAAGTTCGAGAACATCGGCGTGGAAATCGGCAAGCAGCCGGTCCAGAACCTCGCGAAGCTCGGACATGCTCCAGCCGGTAACGCCGATGAAGAAATCATCGCCGCCGACATGGCCGAGAAAGTTGCGCTCGGCAAAGAAATAGCGGCGCATCAGCGCCGCAAATAACGAAATCGCATGATCGCCGAGGTGGAAGCCGTAGGCATCGTTGAACGGCTTGAAATTATCGAAGTCGCAATAGCAGAAATGCCTGATCTCGTCGCCGTCCCGGCCGACATTCTGCATGAAATCGTGGATGGCGCGATTGCCCGGCAGGCCGGTCAGCGGGTTCTGGTCCTGAGCGATCTTCAGTTGCTTCTCGTTGATGACCTTGATGAGCGAGGCGGCTGAAACGATGCCGGCATAATGCGTGCCTTCGGTCACGATCAGGCAATCGCTGCTTTCCATGTTGGCGAAGATCGCCATCAGCGTATCCGCGTCGGAATCGAGGCCGACGATCGGCGCCATCTCGACGAAATGCGAGATGGAGCGCTCATAGACCTTGTTCTTCAAAAGATCGCGGCCGAACGGCTGGTAGATGTATTCCTTCAGCTGATACTCGTGGATGATGCCGCGCGGCTCGTCATTGGCATTGACGACCGGGAAATAGGCGCGGCGCGGATTGCGGCGGAAAAGCTCGAAGACGCTGTCGATGCTGTCGCTCTCGCGGATGGTCGGCAGCACCTCGATCTGCTTGCGGATGAGGATTTCATCTAGCGACTGGCTGTTGCGCTCCGTCTTGCCGAGATCCTGCAGGTGCGGAAAGCTCGGCTTGAGTTCGTTGACGAACACGGTAGGACGGGCGATGAACCAGCCCTGGACGAGATCGACGCCGAATTCGCGGCAGGTAAGGAACTCCGCCTCGGTCTCGATGCCCTCGGCGATGACGCGCGTGCCGAGAACATGGGCGATATTGACGAGATTCCTGAGAATATGGCGCTTGCGGGCGCTGCGATCGATATCGACGACGAAATGCCGATCGATCTTGAGGTAGTCGACCGGATAATCGGAGAGGAGCTTCATCTCGCCATGGCCGACGCCGAAATCGTCGATGGCGAGCTTGAAGCCGGCATTGCGCATTCTGGCAACCAGCGCGGCAAATTCGGGCACGCTGGTATTGTCGAAGCGCTCGGAGAATTCGAAGCAGACGGAGGATGGTGCAACGCCGGCCTTCCGCATGTGTTGCAGCAAGCCGTCGAGCAGGAATGCGCCCTGCGGAATCAGCCGGACATCCAGATTGAGGAAAAGCGTCGCCGAGCCGAGGTTGGGCAGCGTGGCGAACTTCGCCAGCGCCCGGCTCGTGACCATCTGCTCCAGCCCGAGAAGCTGGCCGGTGCGCTCGGCCTCGTCGAGAATATCGATCGGGCTGTTGAACCCGATGCGCTCCTGCCCGCGCATCAGGGATTCATAGCCGAAGACAGCGCCCGTGCCGGCCTCCACGATCGGCTGGAATGCGTTTTCGATGACGAGTTTGGCGAGAGTGACAATCTGGTCGCTGGCATACCGGCGCAATACACCGGCCTCGACTGCGGCAGTCAGGGGCATGCCCATCTCCACTTGCGGATTTCTGAACTAATTTATTTGAGTAAAACTTTGGATTTACCGCGTTTTCGACCCAGGATGCGCCACAACCGTCAACGAAACCTTTCCCGCATGTGAAAGTTTCATGAATGGTAAAGCAATGTTAACCATTCGTCGGGACGAAATGCCGCCGAATACGTGGGAGCCGCCGCCGGCACCAGTGAAAATCAGGGCTAGAGCAATTCCAGGAAAAGTGCGCAGCGGTTTTCCGTCCGGAATCGCGTAAAAACAAAGGGATAGAGCGGTTCATCGATTCCGTGAAACGAGGAACCGCTCTAGTTCTGCGAGTGTCTCTCGGCCTCGTAATCGGCGAACATGTCGGCCACGCAACGGCCGCTCCTTGCCGCGTCTCCGCCATCGTTGGCGGCATGCGGCACATCGCAAACGTCACCGCGCTTGCGGGCCGCATCCCACATGCGCAGGGCCTCCCGCACGACTTCGCTGCTCGAAGCGTAAGTGCCGGTATCGACCGCGGCACGAATGCCGGCAGCCTGAAGCGGAGAGATGGAAACCGTTACCATCGGCATGATATTCCTCCCTTGACGTCGTTCGGCGGAAATTCGGCTGGAAGCATGTTCTCACGGTTCCGGCCGATGCCTTCGCTGCGTGCCCTTCGGACATGCGTGCTTCCAGATGAAGGTACTGTCGTTACAACTCAACGCCGCTCCGCCTCGCACGGCAGAGACGCAAAGAGTAGCGCCGCTCACGCTCCTTGTCAAAAAGTAGCAGTGCGTTACCCCTTTCGGAAGATCGCCTACCGCCTCAGCACGAGGCCGAAGGCCACCAGCGTCCAGCCCTGGAAGATCAGATCGAAGGCCAGGAAAAGACCGAGGATCCAGAGGCTGTTGACCGGCCAGCCGACCGCGATGGCGATACCGGCGACGGCGGTCGCAAGGCCGCTGATGACGATCCACACCCAGCCGCGCTCCGGCTTCAGCTTGCGGCCGACCCAGACACGAAACGTGCCGGCAATCAGCAGTGCGATGGCGAGGAACAGGGTCAATGCCTCGGACGCCAGCAACGGGTTGGCAAAGGCAAGGATGCCGGCAAGCGTATAAAGCAGGCCGCTGAGCACCCAGAACAGGATGTGCTCCCACCCCTTCACCTGGAACGCATGGGCCAGATGCACGATGCCGCCGATCAGCATCAGCATGCCGACATAATAGACCGAAGCTACCGTGGCGATGAACAGATTGCCAAGGGCGAGACCGCCGCAGATCAGCAGCACTATGCCGAGCCCGACAAACCAGCCCCATTTGCCGCGTATTGCCGACGGCGGAACGTCCTCAAGAATATCGACCATGACTGTACCTCCTCCTCTCGGGAAGTATGGCACAGAAACGCGCCTCGGAAAGAGGTTGCGGATTTTTTGGCCCGGATTGCCGCGCGATGATTTTTATTGATTGATCAGTCAATCAATAATACACTTGCCGCAAGCCCTGGGAGATTGACGCATGCCGAAAGTCGGAATGGAGCCGGTGCGCCGCAAAGCGCTGGTGGATGCCGCGATGCGCGTGATCGGCGATCACGGCTCGCTGACCGTCACCATGTCCGAAATCGCCAAGGAGGCCGGTGTTTCCCCCGCTCTTGCGCATCATTATTTCGGCAGCAAGGAACAGTTGCTGATCGAGACCGTCCGTGTGCATCTACAGCGGCTGCGCGACAGCGTCGTGACGGCGCTCCGGGCCGCGAGGACGCCCCGCGAAAAGCTCTCCGCCGTCATCCGCGTCAGTTTTCAGGCCGATCAATTCGCGCCGGAGACGATCGCCGCCTGGCTTGCCTTCTATGCCGAAGCGCAGCGCTCGGAAGAGACGCGCCGATTCCTCGTCATCTATGCACGCCGCCTGCATTCGAACCTGGTCGCCAATCTCAAGGCCCTGTGCCCGGCCGGTGACGCCGAACGCATCGCCGAGGGCGCGGCTGCCATGATTGACGGGCTTTATATTCGCCAGAGCCTCAGATCCGCGCCGATCAGCACCGAAGCATCGATCGCACTGACCGAAGACTACCTGACCACCCATCTGAACGCGCTGGAAGGCTGAGAGCCATGCTGACCGTCTGGGGCCGCAAATCGTCATCCAACGTGCAGGCGCTGATGTGGTGCGTCGGCGAACTCGGCCTGGCGTATGAGCGCATCGATGCCGGTTTCACATATGGCGTCAACGACACGCCTGAATTCCTGGCGATGAATCCGAACGGCACGGTTCCGGTATTGCGCGAGGACGATGGCGAGCCGCTATGGGAAACGGGCGCCATCCTGCGCTATCTCGCTACCCAATATGGCGACGATGCCTTCTGGCCGAAGGACGCCCGTCGCCGCGCCCGGATCGACATGTGGACGGAGTGGGCCAAGATCAACATTGCCCTGAATTTCACCGGGCCGGTATTCTGGCGCGTCGTACGCACCGCCGCCGCCCTGCGCAACGAGGCGGCGATCCGCGCAGCTATCGCCGCGCTCGGAGCGAAGCTTGATATCGCCGAGGCGCAGCTCGGACGGCATCGCTTCCTTGCCGGCGATAATCTGACGCTCGCCGATATCCAGTTCGGGCACGTTCTTTATCGCTATTTCGACATCGACATCCAGCGCCCTGCCCACCCGCGGCTGCAGCGCTACTACGAAAACCTGACCGAGCGACCTGCTTTTCAAGAGCATGTCATGGTGTCCTACGAAGAATTGAGGGTTCTATAATGCGCGCACAACCGAAAGCCTCGCATTTCATCGACGGCGAATATGTCGAGGACACCGACGGCACCGTTATCGAAAGCATCTATCCCGCAACCGGCGAGGTGATTGCCCGCCTGCACGCGGCAACGCCCGCCATCGTCGAAAGGGCGATCGCCAGTGCCAAGCGGGCGCAGCCGGAATGGGCGGCCATGAGCCCAACGGCACGCGGCCGCATCCTGAAGCGGGCGGCCGATATCATGCGCGAGCGTAACCGCGAGCTTTCCGAGCTGGAGACCTTGGACACCGGCAAGCCGATCCAGGAAACCATCGTCGCCGACCCGACCTCGGGCGCCGACAGCTTCGAATTCTTCGGCGGCATCGCGGCAGCCGGCCTCAACGGCTCCTACATTCCGCTCGGCGGCGACTTCGCCTATACCAAGCGCGTGCCGCTCGGCGTCTGCGTCGGCATCGGCGCATGGAACTACCCGCAGCAGATCGCCTGCTGGAAGGGCGCTCCTGCCCTCGTCGCCGGCAACGCCATGGTGTTCAAGCCTTCGGAAAACACGCCGCTCGGCGCACTGAAGATTGCCGAGATCCTCATCGAGGCCGGCCTGCCGAAGGGCCTTTACAACGTCATCCAAGGGGACCGCGAAACCGGTCCGCTGCTGATCAATCATCCCGACGTTTCCAAAGTATCGCTGACCGGTTCGGTGCCGACGGGCCGCAAGGTGGCGGCTTCGGCCGCCGGCAACCTCAAGCACGTCACCATGGAACTCGGCGGCAAGTCGCCGCTCATCGTCTTCGACGACGCCGATATCGACAGCGCCATCGGCGGCGCCATGCTCGGCAACTTCTATTCGACCGGACAGGTCTGCTCGAACGGCACCCGTGTCTTCGTCAGCCGCAAGATCAAGTCCGAATTCCTGAAGCGACTGAAGGCCCGCACCGAAGCCATGCTCATCGGCGACCCGATGGACGAGGCAACGCAGATCGGTCCGATGGTGTCCTGGGCGCAGCGCGAAAAGGTGCTCGCCTATATCGAAAAGGGCAAGGCCGAGGGCGCGACGCTCGTTGCCGGCGGCGGCATCCCGAACAATGTCTCCGGCGAAGGCTACTACATCCAGCCGACAGTCTTTGCCGACGTCACCGACGACATGACGATCGCCCGCGAGGAGATCTTCGGGCCGGTCATGTGCGTTCTCGATTTCGATGACGAGGCCGAAGTAGTCGCCCGCGCCAACGCCACCGAATTCGGTCTCTCCGGCGGCGTCTTCACCGCCGACCTCACCCGCGCCCACCGCGTCGTCGACCAGCTCGAGGCCGGCACGCTCTGGATCAACACCTATAACCTCTGCCCGGTCGAAATCCCCTTCGGCGGCTCCAAGCAATCCGGTTTCGGCCGCGAGAATTCGCTGGCGGCGCTGGAGCACTATTCGGAACTGAAGACCGTCTATGTCGGCATGGGGCCGGTGCAGGCGCCTTACTGACGCAATCTCGGGGCTCAGCCTCGCCCTTCGAGGCCGCTTGCAGCGGCGCCTCAGGGTGAGGTCGAGAGTGACCAACCGCAAACTCGGACGATGACCCGCCTCATCCTGAGGTGCCCGCCAAAGGTGGGCCTCGAAGGATCGGGGCGGCCACAGGGAGATAGACATGGAACAGGCAGATTTCGTCATCGTCGGCTCGGGCTCGGCCGGCTCCGCCATGGCCTACCGCCTGTCGGAGGACGGCAAGCATTCTGTCATCGTGCTGGAGTTCGGCGGCAGCGACTTCGGCCCCTTCATCCAGATGCCGGCAGCCCTTGCCTGGCCGATGAGCATGGACCGTTATAATTGGGGCTATCTCTCCGAGCCCGAGCCGCAGCTCAACAACCGCCGCATCACCGCGCCGCGCGGCAAGGTGATCGGCGGTTCCTCATCGATCAACGGCATGGTCTATGTGCGCGGCCATGCCGAGGACTTCAACCGCTGGGAAGAGCTCGGCGCGCAAGGCTGGGCCTATGCCGACGTGCTGCCCTATTTCAAACGGATGGAGCATTCGCATGGCGGCGAAGAGGGCTGGCGCGGCACCGATGGCCCGCTGCATGTGCGCCGGGGCGACGCCCGCAACCCGCTCTTTCATGCCTTCATCGAAGCCGGCAAGCAGGCGGGCTTCGAGGCAACCGAAGACTACAATGGCAGCAAGCAGGAAGGTTTCGGCCTGATGGAGCAGACGACCTGGATGGGCCGGCGCTGGTCTGCGGCGACGGCCTATCTCAAGCCGGCCCTGAAACGGCCGAACGTGAAACTCATCCGCTGCTTCGCCCGCAAGGTCGTGATCGAAAACGGCCGCGCGACAGGCGTCGAGGTCGAGCGCGATGGCAAGGTCGTGGTGATCAGGGCGAACCGCGAGGTCATCATCTCCGCCTCCTCGTTCAACTCTCCGAAGCTGCTGATGCTCTCCGGCATCGGACCCGGGCAGCATCTGCGCGACATGGGCATCGAGGTGAAGGTCGACCGGCCCGGCGTCGGCGCCAACCTGCAGGACCACATGGAATTCTATTTCCAGCAGACGAGCCTGAAGCCGGTGTCGCTCTATTCCTGGCTGCCCTGGTACATGCAGGGCATCGCCGGCGCACAGTGGCTCTTCTTCAAGAAGGGGCTCGGCACCTCGAACCAGTTCGAAGCCTGTGCCTTCCTGCGCTCGGCACCGGGCGTCAAGCAGCCCGATATTCAGTATCATTTCCTGCCGGTCGCCATCAGCTATGACGGCAAGGCGGCTGCCAAGAGCCATGGTTTCCAGGTGCATGTCGGCTACAACCTGTCGAAATCGCGCGGCAACGTGACGCTGCGCTCTTCCGACCCGAAGGCCGATCCGGTCATCCGCTTCAACTATATGAGCCATCCGGAGGATTGGGAGAAGTTCCGCCATTGCGTGCGCCTTACCCGCGAAATCTTCGGACAGAAGGCCTTCGACGAGTATCGCGGCGCGGAGATCCAGCCGGGCGCAAACGTCCAGACCGACGATGAGATCGACGCTTTCCTGCGCGAGCATCTGGAAAGCGCCTATCACCCCTGCGGCACCTGCAGGATGGGCGCGAAGGACGATCCGATGGCCGTTGTCGATCCCGATACCCGCGTCATCGGCGTCGACGGCCTGCGCGTCGCCGACAGCTCGATCTTCCCGCATGTCACCTACGGCAACCTGAACGGCCCTTCGATCATGACAGGCGAAAAGGCGGCCGATCATATCCTCGGCAAGCCGAGGCTGGCGCGCTCGAACCAGGAACCGTGGATCAACCCGCGATGGGAGACGAGCGATCGGTAGGATCGGTACGGTTCATCGCCCTTAACTGGTTGACGTGGCGGCACGGTCGGCGCAATGAGACGGGCAGTAAAGTGAAGCTCTGTAAGACAGTGTGACTATCTTAAGACATCGTTTTTAAGCAGATTGCTCGAACAGAGTCCGAAATACCCTTCCACCAATCTGCCGGTCCCAAGTCATATGCCTCCTATCTACCGCAAGTCCAAACTGCTCCGCCGTTCCCGTGTGATTTGGGGGTCTTTCAATCTCTGGCGGCCAAGATTGGTGTTCTGGACGGGAGCTCTAGCGATTGGCGTGATCAGCGTCGGCTTTGCCAAGGCTGCGGATCTGGCGCAGCGTGCCTTTACAGGCGTGACCCAATCGGGCGAATGGACGTGGCTGCTGCCGTTGCTGCTCACCCCCCTCGGCTTCGTGCTGTCAGCCTATCTCGCAGCGACGCTGTTTCCCAATTCGCAAGGGAGCGGCATCCCGCAGGCAATTGCCGCGCGGCACCTGCATCATGACGAGGACCGCACGAAACTGCTGTCGCTCCGGCTTGCCTTCGGCAAGATCGTGCTGACCATATTGGGCCTTTTCAGCGGCGCCTCGATCGGCCGCGAGGGACCGACGGTCCAGGTCGGCGCTTCCTTCATGCTGGCGGTCGCCCGCTTCGGCGGCATGGCGCAGGCAAAGGGGCTGATCCTTGCCGGTTCCGCCGCCGGTATCGCCGCCGCCTTCAACACACCGCTCGCCGGCATCGTCTTTGCCATCGAGGAGATGAGCCGCACCTATGAGTCCCGCGCCAATGGGCTGGTGCTGACGGCCGTCATCCTGTCCGGCCTTGCCGCCCTCGGCCTTTCCGGCAGCTACAACTATTTCGGCACGGCCGATGTCGCGCCGACGATGTTTCGCGACTGGGTCGTCATGCTGATCTGCGGCGTCGGCGGCGGTGCGCTCGGCGCCACCTTCAGCGGGCTGGCGCTCTACGCCGGCATCCGCATCCGCCGCTGGGCGCAGCCGCAGCCGCTCGGCAGGATGCTGATCCTGGCAGGTCTCTGCGGCCTCGTCGTGGCCGCCATCGGCGTGTTCTCCGGCGGCCAGACCTTCGGCACCGGCTACGAGCAGGCTCGCGGCGCGGTGGAAGGCCACGCCCTGCCGATGCTGTTCTTCATCGAGAAGCTGCTGGCAAGCTTCCTGTCGATGATTTCGGGCATTCCCGGCGGCATCTTCGCACCTTCGCTCGCCGTCGGCGCCGGCTTCGGCAGCACGGTCGGGACGCTTGTCGGCGGCGGCGTGGCACTTGCGGCAATCCTCGGCATGGCCGGCTATTTCGCCGGCGTGGTCCAGGCGCCGATGACCGCCTTCGTCATCATCCTGGAAATGACAGGCGACCACCAGGCCGTCATCCCGATCATGGCGGTATCGATGATCGGCTACGTGACCTCCCGGCTGCTGTCGCGCGAGCCCCTGTATCACGGGCTTTCCCGCGTCTTCATTGCCGCGGCGATCCGCGCCCGGCGAGCCATGGAGAAAGAAGGCGGCGAGGAGCACGCCGCCGGCTGAGCGCCAAAGCGCAGCCGAACCGATTGGAGCAATCCCCGCAGAGCGGCAGCGCCTTTCCGTCCGCAATCGCGGCAAAGCAAGAAGACAGGGCAATTCCGCAAGTACGGAATTGCGTCAGAAATGCCGCGTCCGCGACTTTCGAAGCGGCCCTATCTATGCCAGGAGCCTGGTGACTTCGGCGCCTTCCGGCCGGGCGATCGCATCGGCAATCGTCGTCGAGAAGAGGACCTTGCGGGTCGCATCCGCTACCCGGGCAAAGACATGGCGGATTTCGCAGGTCTGCTCACCGTCACAATCGTCGCAGCGACGATAGGCGGTGAGCGACAGACACGGCAGCGGCGCCAGCGGGCCGTCGATGACGCGCAGGATCTCGCCGAAGGTGATCTCATTGGCCGGTTTGCGCAGGAGATAGCCGCCCTGCTTTCCGCGGCGGCTGATCACGATGCCCTGATGCTTCAGGTCGAGGAGGATCTGTTCCAGGAATTTCTTCGGAATGTTCTGTTGCGCCGCGATATCGGAAATCATCATCGGCTCGCCTGTCGCTGATTGGGCCAGTGCCGATAGCGCCCGCAGCGCATATTTTGCTTTCTGAGTAATCATTTCGAACCGCTTCACACACACATGCGATACGCTCGGCCAAACGATTCAGCCGGATCGTTTCAGAATTCCTCGGCCTTCGTCCCCGGCCGATTCGAGAGTGGTCACACCAATCGCGCAACGTTGGAAAACGCTGGCAACCCAGACTTGTTTTCGTTCTTTGCCTTTATGCCGGTAGTTTAGCCCAAAATCCGCGCACACGCATCATTTTGACCATCACTTCCGATTTCCATTTGACAAGCTATGTGTAACTCTACTATTTCTATAGACATTAAAGCAAGCGCTTAAGCATGGCCAGCCATATCAAGCGCTTCCGAAGAGCCGCCTGCGGTGGCGAAATGCCTTGGTTAACAGCCGAGGCGGTCGCTTTTCCTTATCGGCGCCGCTTCATGGAGATATTTACCCTCCATCCGCTTCCTTTCGAAATCTATTTTTCTGTCCGCCATCCCTGCGAGCTGCGATACTCCGCGCACTATCAGGACAGGATCCCCCATGACTGCCATCACCCTTATTGAAGACGCCGCGACGCTCAACAGCCAGCTCGCCTCGCTCGATCTTGCGGGCCGTCTGTCGCTCGTCGCCGGCCTTGGCGGCCGGGCCGTGTTCACGACTTCCCTTGGAATAGAAGATCAGGTGATCACGGCAGAGATCGGCAATCATCGCCTGCCCATCGAAGTCGCGACCCTGCAGACCGGACGCCTTTTCCCCGAAACGCTCGCCCTGATCGACGAAACGGAAAGCCAGTACGACATCCGCATCGTCAGCTACGAGCCGGAACAGACCGATATCGACGCATACGCGGAAAAATACGGTCTGAACGGATTCTATGAAAGCATCGAAGCCAGGCATGCCTGTTGTAGCGTGCGCAAGCTCAAGCCGCTTGCGCGCGCGCTTTCGGGTGCCAGCATCTGGATCACCGGCCTGCGGCGGGGCCAATCCGCCAACCGCGCGGATACGCCCTTCGCCGAGTTCGATCCGGAGCGTAACCTGATCAAGATCAACCCGCTGGCCGATTGGGACATCGATGTCATCCGCGCCTACGTCGCCGACAACAGCGTTCCGGTGAACCCGCTGCATGCGCGCGGCTATCCTTCGATCGGCTGTGAACCGTGTACCCGGGCCATCAAGCCGGGCGAGCCGGAACGTGCCGGCCGCTGGTGGTGGGAAAATGATGAAAAGCGCGAATGCGGCCTGCATGTCCATGAAGAAGGTGCCGCAGCAGCCCAATGAAACACCCGCCGGTTCCCGGCACCGATCAGAAGCGCGTCCCGCACGCCGCCGATCAACCGGGAGCCAACGCATCCATTCTTTCCGGCCAAGCTCTAGCCGGACATTTGAAAGTTCTGGAGTCATCAATGCCCGATAGCCGTACGGATACGGAAATCTCCAATCCGCAAAGCGTCAAGCCGCCGCTCGATCCGCATCTGAAAGCGCTGGAAAACGAAGCGATCCATATCTTCCGCGAGGTTGCGGCCGAGTTCGAGCGTCCCGTCATGCTCTATTCGATCGGCAAGGACTCGTCGGTGCTGCTGCATCTGGCGCGCAAGGCCTTTTACCCCGGCCGTGTCCCCTTCCCGCTGCTGCATGTGAACACCGGCTGGAAATTCGCCGAGATGATCACCTTCCGCAACGAGATCGTGAAGAAGTACGATCTCGATCTGATCGAGCACATCAATCCGCGCGGCAAGGCCGAGAACATCACGCCCTTCACCCATGGTTCGGCCCGCTACACCGACATCATGAAGACCGAGGCGCTGCGTCAGGCGCTCGATGCCGGCCAGTTCGATGCCGCTTTCGGCGGGGCTCGTCGCGATGAGGAAGCCTCGCGCGCCAAGGAACGCATCTATTCCTTCCGCACGCCGGACCATCGCTGGGACCCGCGCAACCAGCGCCCGGAACTCTGGAACGTCTATAACGGCCAGATCCGCAAGGGCGAGAGCGTGCGCGTCTTCCCGCTCTCCAACTGGACCGAAGTGGATATCTGGCGCTACATCCAGGCCGAAGACATCCCGATCGTGCCGCTCTATTTCGCGGCGAGGCGCCCGATCGTCGAGCGTGACGGCATGATGATCATGGCCGCCGACCCGCGGCTGGAACTGCTGCCGGGCGAGACCAAGCGCGAGGAACTCATCCGCTTCCGCACGCTCGGCTGCTTCCCGCTGACGGGTGCGATCCGTTCGACGGCGACGACGCTGGAAGACATTATTGCAGAGCTGGAAATCGCCACGGTTTCCGAACGCCAGGGCCGCGCGATTGACCGCGACCAGTCCGGCTCCATGGAAAAGAAGAAGCGCGAAGGATATTTCTGAGATGACCGTAAACGCAAACGTCGTCGCAGTGCCCACGGCTGGGCCTGCTGCCGAACCGGCCAGGGCTCTTCGCGACTCGCGCCCGCTTCGCCTGATCACCTGCGGCAGCGTCGACGACGGCAAGTCGACGCTGATCGGCCGACTTCTCTGGGATACCAAGGCCGTCAAGGAAGACCAGGCCGCCACGTTGCAGCGCGACTCCACCGGCAAGCAGAACGATCTCGGCCTTCCCGACTTCGCACTGCTGCTCGACGGCCTGCAAGCCGAGCGCGAGCAGGGCATCACCATCGATGTCGCCTATCGCTATTTCTCGACCGACAAGCGCTCCTTCATCGTCGCCGACACGCCCGGCCATGAGCAGTACACCCGCAACATGGCAACCGGCGCGTCGACCGCCGATCTCGCAGTGCTTTTGGTCGATGCGCGCATGGGCATTCTCGAACAGACCCGGCGGCACGCGACAATCGCCTCGCTGCTCGGCATCAAGCAGTTCGTGCTGGCCGTCAACAAGATCGACCTGACGAATTACGATCGCGCCGGTTTCGAGAAGATTTCCAACGAATTCCGCGAATTCGCGCTGTCGCTCGGCGTCAAGCAGATCACGGCCATCCCGATGTCGGCTCTGAAGGGCGAAAATGTCGTCTATTCCGGGCAGGCCGCCATGCCCTGGTACAATGGCCCGACGCTGGTCGAGACGCTGGAGCTGGCGACCGTGCGCTCGGCGCAGACTGTTGGCTTCCGTCTCTCGGTGCAGCGCGTCTCCCGCCCCGGCGAAAGCTTTCGCGGCTATCAGGGCACGGTTGCGGGCGGCTCGGTGAAGCCGGGAGACAGTGTCATGATCCTGCCGTCCGGCATGGTCGCCAATGTCTCGAAGATCGTCACCTTTGATCTCGTACGCAACGCGGCGGTCGCAGGCGATGCGATCACGCTCGTTCTCGATCGCCAGGTGGACGTGTCGCGCGGCGACATGATCGTCGCCATCGACAGCCAGCCGCAGACGGGCCTCACCTTCGATGCCCAGATCGTGGCGCTGCAGCCGGAAGGCATCGAACCCGGCAAGCGCTACTGGCTGAAGAGCGGCAGCCGCCGCCAGCGCGTGCAGGTGCAGCCGATCGCCCAGCTTGAGCTGAAGACAGGCGCCTGGGCACCGGCGCAAGCGCTCTGGATGAACGCCATCGGCAAGGTTCGCCTGACCTTCGATGAGAGCGCCATCTTCGACCCTTATGAGCAGAACCGTTCGACCGGCTCCTTCATCCTGATCGACCCCGAGAGCAACAATACGGTTGCCGGCGGCATGATCACCGGCAAGCGCACCGATGTCGGCGGCATCCACAAGGATGGCCAGCGTGTTCTCCTGTCCCTGCCGGCCGATCTTGCCGAGCAGATCATGGCCAGCGAGCTCTTCGCCAGCCGCCGCGACGAGACGGATGTGCGACGTGTGACGGCCGCACAGGCCGCGGAAATCTGGGCGAATGCGGCGAGCGACATCTGATCGCTTTTACATCTGACTCTGAAGAAGAAGGCGGCGGCCACGGCTCAGCCGCCTTCTCTTCTGTTTGCTGATTGCTGCGTCAAGACGAGTGCCGTTCGGCGTGATTGCCGAAGGCAATTTGAACTATTCCGGCTGTGCGCCACCCTCGCCGCAGGCCGGGCGCCGGCTCTCTTGCTTAAATGGCGGTTGCGCCCGGTAAAACTTCGCAGCTCTTTGCAAAGAGCCGCTCGCTCAGGAAATCGACAAATACGCGGACCTTGGGCGACATGTGGCGATTGGACGGCCAGAGCAGATGGAAATGGCCCGGCTCGTCGATGAAATCGTCGAGAACGGTTCTCAGCCTTCCCTCCGCAAGCGTGCTGCGCACGAGGAAATCCGGCATGCAGCCGATACCGAGGCCGGCGACCGTCGCGCCGCGAACAGCCTCCATGTTGTTACAGGAAAAAGCCGTCCGCATGCGCAGGTCCGGTTCGGCCTCCGGCATGGTCAGCGGCCAATCCTGCAGCTTGCCGCTGTTGGGAAAGCGAAATCTGACGGCATGATGCTCGTTGAGCGCACGCGGGCAATCGGGCAGGCCGAACTGCTCGATATAGCTTGGCGCGGCGCAGAGCAGCATCTGGAACGGACGCAGCGTGCGCGATATCAGCCGTGAATCCGGCAGGTCGCCGCTGCGGATTGCGACATCGACCCCCTCCTCGATCATGTCGACGATGCGGTCGTTGAAATCGATATCGAGTTCGACATCAGGATAGCGGGCCAGAAATTCCGGCACCACCGGCAGCAGGAAGTGATAGCTGACAATGGGCACGCTGACGCGCAGCCGCCCGCGCGGCACCGCGACCGCATGCGCAAGAGAGGCCTGTGCGTCGTCGAGATCGTCGAGCACGCGCCGGCAACGTTCGTGAAAAAGCCGCCCCTCCTCCGTCAGCCGGATGCTGCGGGTGGAGCGCTGCAGCAGCCGGACGCCAAGCTGACGTTCCAGATTGCTGACTGCCTTGCCGACGGCGGAGGCCGAAAGACCAAGCACGCGCCCGGCGGCTGCGAAGCTGCCGAGATCCGCCGTGCGAACAAAGGCCGTCAGGCCGCTCAAGCGATCCATGTCCATATCCCATTCGAGAATTTTATTCCGGTATCTATGGAGTTATAGCGCCATTATCATTCGATTGCAGCAAATCTATCTTTTTTCGGTCATTCGAAGCCGCGGGTGGCGACTTTTTGGGTCAAGCCGCTCTCACTACAGCCCGCGGCCTTCCCCTTGCTCAAACCGAACGGTAATCCGATGACCTCACCTGAGAAAAAGGTCGCAAGCGCGACCGAGAAATTCTTCGTCCTCGTCGCCGTCTGCTGCGCTGCAGCGGCGATGCCGCTTACATTTACCGGACCCGCCGTTGCCTTGCCGGCCATCGGCCGGACGCTCGGCGGCAGCCCGATCGCCCTGAACTGGGTAACGAATGCTTTCATGCTGACCTTTGGAAGTTGCCTGATGGCGGCTGGCGCACTGGCGGACAGTTTTGGCCGCCGGCGCGTCTTCCTGACCGGCACCGGCTGCTTCGCACTGTTTTCAGCCGGCCTGGCACTGGCAAGCGATATCGTCTGGTTCGACCTGCTGCGGGCGCTGCAGGGCCTCGGCGCCGCGGCCGCCTTTTCCGGCGGCATGGCGTCGCTCGCCCAGGAATTCGAGGGTACGGCCCGCATGAGAGCCTTCAGCATCGTCGGCTCCAGCTTCGGCGTCGGTCTCGCCTTCGGGCCGATAGCATCCGGGCTGCTGATCGATGCCTTCGGCTGGCCCTCGATCTTTATCCTGGTGGTGGCGCTGGCATTGCTTGCCCTTGGTCTCGGAGCCTCTTTCCTGCGCGAGTCCCGCGATCCGGAAGCCGCCGGCCTTGACTGGCCCGGTGCACTGAGCTTCACGCTGGCCTTGACGCTGTTCACCTACGGCGTGCTGCGCGCGCCGGAAACCGGCTGGAGCGATGCGCTCGTCATCGCCCTGCTGGTTGGCGCCGCGTTGCTTTTTATCGTCTTCGGCATCATCGAGCGTGTTGTCCGGCGGCCCATGCTGGACCTCAGCCTGTTTCGCTATCCGCGCTTCGTCGGCGTGCAGTTGCTGGCGGCAGCCCCTGCCTATGCGTTCGTCGTGCTGCTGATCCTGCTGCCGGTGCGCTTCGTCGGCATCGAGGGCATGAGCGAGATTGCAGCCGGGCGGATGATGGTCGCACTCTCGGCGCCGCTGCTCATCCTGCCGATCGTTGCCGGCCTTCTGACCCGCTGGTTCAGCGCGGCGACGATCTGCGGCACCGGGCTTCTCGTCTCGGCGGCAGGTCTGTTCTGGCTCGGCCATTTCGCCACGAATTCGGCGCCTTCCGCGCTGATCGGCCCGCTGCTGACGATCGGCATCGGCATCAGCCTGCCTTGGGGTCTCATGGATGGTCTCGCGGTCAGTGTCGTTCCCAAGGAGCGGGCCGGCATGGCAACCGGCATCTTCAGCACCACCCGCGTCGCCGGCGAAGGTGTGGCGCTTGCCATCGTCAGTGCCGTCCTCTCCGCGCTCATCCGGTCGAACCTCGGAGCCTCGGCAGGCGAGCACGCCTCAGCCGCCGCGCAACGGCTCGTGACAGGAAATCTTGCGGCCGCGGCATCGGCGGTACCGGCGATCGCACACGACGCGCTCATTCAGGGTTACAGCCACGCCTTCAGTGCGCTGCTTTGGCTCTTGACCGCCATTACGGTCATCACGGCCGTTGTCGTCTTTTCCTTCCTTGGCCGGGCATCGCCAAATGTCGACCCCGAAGATCAAGACCGTTCGCAACCAGACGAAAAGCCCCTTCGCGCCGCGAATGCCTAGGGCAGGTCCAGGAAAGACGCATGCCGAGGTTTCCGTGCGAAATCCCGTAAAAACAAAGGGATAGAGCGATTTCGCAGTTCGAAGGAAAGCGAAGCGGCTCGCGGCGGTTTCGGTGGCCGGCGGGGCTCGCCCCTGCCGGTCTTACCTGCCTGTCGCGGCATAGCAAGAAGGCAAATCGAAGGCCGAGAAGCGCCAAAAACCTTACCGCATCGCAACAGAATATTTCGCAACCACATAAAATGTGCGCGCCGAAAAGGCGCCCGGACGCGCTTGGCGATAGCGCGAGGCTGGCGTTTGAATTCGCCGCTGCTATATCATATCCCCATGATATCAGACCGGTTTTTGAAGATTGTTGCCTGGACCTACATCGCGGCGCTCATCGGCGTAACGCTTGCCCACCTCAATTGGCAGGCTGCTTTCGGCAATCCCTTCGACATTTTTCGCGCCGGTGCGCTCTGCATAGCGGGCATGCTCGCCCGTCTCGCCTATCCGCAATCGCCCTCCTTCACCTGCCTCCTGATGATCGGCAGCGTGCTGGCGCTTTCCGTTTCGCATTTCCTGGCAAACGGCGATTACGGTTCGACGCTCGATCTCATCGTCGGCATGACCAGTGGCCTCTGGGGCATCATGATCGGCTCCATGCTGAGCAAGCTCGTCGTTTCGGCCTCCAAGCCGCCGATATCTTACTAAAAGCAGCCAATCCCCATTTCCTTGAAATGCTGGCTCGCCGTCAGCCAGTCATGACCACGGCATTGCGACCTGTCGCCGGTATCGGCTTGCCTCATCTCAAAGTATCCGCAAGACGAATGAAATCCGGGCGCGCGTGAATTCATATCTTGAGATGACTATTACGCAGCCAATATTCTGTATGACTTACTATCTACATTTGCAGATGTGACTTTCATGCAACTTAAATTTAAAAACCACGAAAAACCAATCTTGGAAAAAATATATCATATAACTTTACAGTAATTGGGCTTTAATAACGATCAGAAGCGGGTGGGGCCCGCTTCTCCCGAGTCGGGGTTTTAACAGGGATAGGGTCAAGGCACGTCGATTTTCGGCGCGAATGCCTGTGCCCAATCTATATTGGATTGGAGTTTTTATGAATATCAAGAGCCTTCTTCTCGGCTCCGCTGCTGCCCTCGCAGCAGTATCCGGCGCGCATGCAGCCGACGCGATCGTCGCTGCCGAGCCCGAGCCGCTGGAATACGTTCGCATCTGCGACGCCTACGGTGCCGGCTACTTCTTCATTCCGGGCACCGAAACCTGCCTCAAGATCGGCGGCATGGTTCGTACCGAAGGTAAGTGGTACAACGCTTACAATCCGTCGGATCGCTACGGCACGCTCTGGCATACGCGCGCTCAACTGAGCATCGACACCGCGACCGACACCGAATACGGTCCGCTGAAGACCAACACCGTCTACCGCTTCGACTGGCAGGATGGCGGCTCGACCACCACGAAGCTGCTCTGGGCCAATATCAGCCTCGCCGGCTTCACGGTCGGCAAGCTCGACTCGCAGTACAACCTGTACATGGGCTACGCCGGCAACGTCATCAACGACGACGTGGTCTATGACGGCCCGTACGAACTCAACCAGTTGACCTACAACTACGACGCAGGCAACGGCTTCACGGCCGTCATCTCGCTCGAAGACTCGAACTCCGGCACGGGCGCCACTGGCGTCAACGGCGAAGACAGCTCCGATCATTACGCTCCGGACGTCGTTGCCGGTCTCGGCTACAAGGCGGGCAACTTCGGCTTCAAGGTTGTCGGCGGTTACGACTCCATCGTTGAAGAAGGCGCCGTCAAGGCTCGCTTCGATGCCGACTTCGGCGTCCTCAAGGCTTTCTTGATGGGCGGCTGGAACACCGACGGCGACAAGCTCAACAAGTACGCCAGCTCGAACGGCACCGGCCCGGCCAAGACCATCGGCTGGGGTGACTGGGCTCTGTGGGGCGGCGTGACCGTTCCGATCAACGAAAAGCTGCAGGCCAACGCTCAGGTTGCCTACACCGACTCGAAGATCTTCGCAGCGACCGCAAACGTCCGCTGGAACCCGGTCAAGAACCTCCTGATTCAGCCGGAAGTTTCCTACACCAACTGGGACTCCATCAACCAGGACCAGTGGGCCGGCGTTCTGCGCTTCCAGCGCAGCTTCTAAGCCTCGTTTACGAGATCTGATCTGACTTGACCCCTGATCGGATGGGGGGCGGCCCGACTTCCAGCGAAGTCGGGCCGTTCCTTCCGAGGCAGGGGTTGATTCGTTGGCGCGGCGCTGCTTGCGGGAAACGGCTATCGAAGGCCGACGAGCAGGCGCGTGGAGCATCGGCCCAAAAATCGCTCAGCATCCAACCTTGCGCATTTCACCCGCGACGACACATCGACAAGCTGCTTTTTTTGTCGTAGAGACAGCTCATGTCTTTCACCTATGCATACGCCTCGCGATTTTATTCGTACCGCTGCTCTCAGCGGAGGCGGGCCTGTGCGTAGTTAGAAGAGACACGACAGCAAAGACCCGAACAGCCGCTAGTCTACCTGGCGGCTTTTTTGTCGCCACGGTATGACCCTTGAAGGAACCGATACCGTGTTGAATTCCACTGATGACCTGCGCATTGTCGAGATCACGGCGCTGACACCGCCCTCCCGGATCATAGACGAAATTCCCCGCGACGAAGCGGTGACGGCCACCGTCACCGGGGCACGCAATGCCGTCCATAATATCCTGCACGGCAAGGATGACCGCCTGATCGTCGTCATCGGCCCCTGCTCCATCCACGATCCGGCTGCCGCCTTCGACTATGCGGCGCGGCTGAAGGAACAGCGGAACCGCTTCGCCGACGAACTCGAAATCATCATGCGGGTCTACTTCGAGAAGCCGCGCACGACCGTGGGATGGAAGGGGCTGATCAACGACCCGCATCTCGACGGCAGCTACCGCATCGAGGAAGGCCTGCGCATCGCCCGCAAGCTGCTGTTCGACGTCAACGAGATCGGCCTGCCGGCGGGCTGCGAATATCTCGATACGATCACGCCGCAATATATTTCCGATCTCGTCAGCTGGGGTGCGATCGGCGCAAGAACGACCGAAAGCCAGGTGCATCGGCAGCTGGCTTCGGGCCTCTCCTGCCCGGTCGGCTTCAAGAACGGCACCAACGGCGACGTGCGCATCGCGCTCGACGCGATCGTTGCGGCGTCGCAGCCCCATCACTTCCCGGCCGTGACCAAGGAAGGCCTGGCCGCGATCGCTTCGACACGCGGCAATGAGGACTGCCATATCATCCTGCGCGGCGGCAAGCAGCCCAACTACGATGCCGAAAGCGTCCAGTCGACGGCGGAACTCTCCCTCAAGGCGGGCCTCGATCCGCGGATCATCATCGACGCCAGCCATGCCAACAGCAGCAAGAACCCGGAAAACCAGCCGCTGGTCGTCACTTCGGTCGCGGCGCAGGTTGCCGCCGGCGATCGGCGGATCAAGGGCATGATGATGGAGAGCAATCTCGTGGCCGGTCGTCAGGATCTGGTTCCCGGCAAGCTGCTGGTCTATGGCCAGAGCATCACCGACGGCTGCATCGACTGGCCGACATCCGTTCGTACGCTGGAAGACCTGGCAAAGGCCGTGCAGGCTCGGCGCCAGACGCGCTGATGCTCCCTTGTTCGGGAGACTGATCGGGTCAAATACGCCGATAATGCGCGAGGCTCAGATAGTGTTTCCTGGGCCCGCGCACATGCCACATCTCGGCCCAGGCATCGACCCCGCGAAAGAAGAGGCGGCCGCGGTAAAGATCCTGCCCGCAATGATGAGTAAGGCGCTGCGAGACGCCCTCACCGATGCGGATGAATTCCGAAAGATCGGGGAAACGCACCACGAGGCTGTCGTCGGTTTCATCGAGCCGATAGGTGCGGCTGCTTCTCAGTGCCACGCCGCCGCTGCGCGTATCGCCATGTTCCTCGAACTGGACAGGCGTCACGAACGCCTGTCCCTCGAATGTGACCAGCGAGCGGTTGAAGCGGTCGATGATCCGCCGCTTCACCTCCCATGTACCGGAGAAGAGCTTCAGCCGGTCGAGGCCGGCCGATCCTTTCATCAGGAGGCCGCGCGCTGCGCGTCTGCCTGCCGGCGCGGAAGCTTCCAGCCTGGCCGGATGAAATGGCAGGTATAGCCGTTCGGATAGCGCTCCAGATAATCCTGATGCTCCGGCTCGGCCTCCCAGAAGTCGCCGGCTGGCTCCACCTCGGTAACGACCTTGCCGGGCCACAAGCCGGAGGCGTCGACGTCGGCGATCGTGTCCAGCGCGACCTGCTTCTGCTCTTCGCTGGTGTAGAAGATCGCCGAGCGGTAGCTCATGCCGACATCGTTGCCCTGGCGGTTGCGCGTGCTCGGATCGTGGATCTGGAAGAAGAATTCCAGCAGATCGCGATAGCTGATCTTCTGCGGATCGAAAATGATCTCGATCGCCTCGGCATGGGTGCCGTGGTTGCGATAGGTGGCGTTGCGGACATCGCCGCCGCTATAGCCGACGCGCGTCGAGATGACGCCGTCATAGCGGCGGATGAGATCCTGCATGCCCCAGAAGCAACCCCCGGCGAGAACTGCACGCTCCGTTGTCATCTTACATCCTCCACTTGATCGATGTAGGCACCATAGCCCTCTGCTTCCATGCGGTCACGCGGAACGAAGCGGAGGGAGGCGGAATTGATGCAATAGCGCAGGCCACCGCGATCGATCGGTCCGTCCGGGAAAACGTGGCCCAGATGGCTGTCGCCGTTGGCCGAACGGACTTCGACGCGCACCATGCCATGCGACATATCGGTCAGTTCGCTGACATTGGCGGGCTCGATGGGCTTGGTAAAGCTCGGCCAGCCGCAGCCGGAATCGAATTTATCCGCTGAGGCAAAAAGCGGCTCGCCCGAGACGATGTCGACATAGATGCCCGACTGCTTGTTATGGAGATATTCGCCGGAGCCGGGACGTTCCGTGCCGCTCTGCTGCGTCACGCGATACTGCTCGGGGGTAAGCTTGGCTATCGCCTCTGCCGTCTTGCTGTATTTGCCCATTGTTGTTCTCCTTGCCCCTGGCACGCATTTCGAGCGAGGCCGGGTCCTTGAACGGGACGCGAGAGGGCCGGAAGAGCTCGATCAGCGCTAAGGGAATGTTTGCAGAGCCAATATAGGCATCACCGGATCGATTTGCCATATGGATCACGACTGCGTGACGCCCTGCCCTTCCGCTTTCTACCCCTCCGCCTTGCTCGAGGCGACGTAGATTGCGGCAAGCGCCTCGATGCCGGCCTGATCGTCCCGATCGAAACGGCCGGCATGCGGGCTATCGAGATCGATGACGCCGATGACCTTTCCGTTGCCGAAGAGCGGCACCACCAGCTCCGAGCGCGAGGCGGCATCGCAGGCGATATGACCGGGGAACGCGTGCACATCCTCCACCAGGACCGACTGCGCCCTTTCGACCGCGGTCCCGCAGACGCCGCGGCCGACGGCAATGCGTACGCAGGCGGGCTTGCCCTGGAATGGCCCGAGCACCAGCTCGCCTTCCTGCCGCAGGAAGTAAAAGCCGGCCCAATTGAGCTCGGGCAGCATCTGGAAGATCAGAGCGGACGTATTGGCCGCATTGGCAATCGGATCCCGCTCGCCTTCCAGCAAGGCTGCGAGTTGATCCGCAAGCTCGCGATAGAATTCGGGCTTGCTATCGTGCTGGATCGTCTTTTCTACGAACATCGGCATGGTCTTTCGAAGGTTCTCTGTCCTGACGAGGATTGTCAGTCCTTTTCATCCGGCGGGCAAGGCCAGGCGGACGGCGCCTTCAGCCAGGACGGCAATATGGTCGTGCTGTCGCCGCAGGCCAGATTGATCTGCGCCTGCTGCAGGCCGCTTGCTTTCGACAGATCCACGCCCTCGATGCGGGTCAGATACATGAAGGCCCCGCCGAACGAGGTCGGCCCCTCCATGATGGCGCCGTTCAGCGTCGCACGCGACAGATTGGCGAAGGAGAAGTTCACCCCCGTCAGCACAGCCTTGTCGAAGTCGGCACGACCGAGCTCCGCCTTCTGAAAATCGGTGTTCCTGAGCTGCGCGCCGGCAAATTCGGCACGTTGCAGCTCGGCATTGGCAAAGGACACGTTATTGGCGGTGGCATTGCTGAAATCGGAGCGATAGGCCTCGATTTTCGCGAAGTTCGCTCCATCGGCCTTGGCATTCTTCAACCAGGCGCGCACCAGCGTCGCCTTCTCCAGATTGGCGGAAGTCAGGTCGGCGTCGCTCAAATCCGTGCTGTCGAAATGGGCGCCGGCGAGATTGGCGCCGTGCAGGTCGCTGCTCTGGATCATGATGTTGGTCTTGCTGCATCCGCTCCAGTCGAGACCGGGTGCGGCAACGCTACCGCAATCGGCAGCACGCAGCGCATCGGTGCCGGACCCAAGAAACAACGCAGTCCCCAACGCCAATACGCCAAAACCTGTGGCAAATCCCGATCGCTGCCCGACACCGGCATACGCCGAGCGACGCTGTCGCCGATACACTGGCTTCTCCCCGGCCGATCCTGCGGCCCCGTCAACACGATTCATTCCATAACTCCGCCTCTGCGCCCGCAACCCATCTCATCCGTGAATCGAATGCAAGCGTCCTTTCTTTGTATATGGAGCTTCGGGCGACAAAAAGAGCCGGTTTTGCGAATGCAGGTCCGATATGCGCTCCGATCTCCCATGCCAGCCCGGATGCGGAGCACGACGCACCGGCCTTGCGGCGTCCAAAGCCAACCCAAGGCCGGACAATCTTCCGGCGGCCACGGGGCGACGCAAAGACGGAACGCGCCCATCGAACCGATAACCGGCCTTCGACGGAGACATCACAGCATATTTCGGTGGAGATTTTCGGGAAAATATCAGTGTTTTCAGCTGGTCGGAGTGGAGTGATTCGAACACTCGACCCCCACGTCCCGAACTTCGGGGAATTTCGCAGAAAGCCCGGAATTGAAGCCTCCGTCAACCCATTTGATGCCCGTTCGTTCCCTCTATTTTCCGTTGTTCCGTTAGATGTCGTTAGGTGCGAACCCGCTGCCCCTCAGAAAACCTCTAGCCGAAATTCGGTCACCGATTTCCGCAAACCACCAAATCTTCAAAGATCGGACAGCCGTTCATGCATGTTTTTTGGTGCCCGCATCCAGAACAGCGGTCGGAGCGAAAATAGCTCCTGAAGGATTTCATATTTTCCGAATTTCTCCAAATATCTTCCAACGAGTTTTCAGAAGTTAGTTTGTCACCAGCAGCAAGCCCGCTCTGAAAGGAACACGGGTGGACCTGCATATCTTCCGACACGTATAACGAAAACCGCCCTGCGTCGCATGCATCAACGACAGTAGAGCTTGTTCTGGTTCGCCCAAATACCCCACTGACGCAACAGGCATCGAAACCGATTTTTAACTTGCACTCCTTCGAAGTTGCCAAGGTGAAAAATTCATCAAGCCGGTCGCTGTGCCGCAGCAACTTCGACTCGAAAACTTTTCGACCCGACGGCTTGTAGTTAAGAAAAACGAGAGCATTGATGCCGCGCAGGAAGTCAGGCGGATCAGTCATCCACTCTATGGCGGTGGCGACGCTATCAGCGTCGAGAATGAAATGAATGTTAGTTTTGATCTGGTGACTAGCGAGAAGCCGAATAGTGTCGGCTGTCTCGTTGTAGGGAGCATAAGCCGACACTGCGACAGCGCCGCAGTAGGCTTTTGTCGCGGCCAGTATCTCGTCGGACAGCCCACGCCCATTTGTCGTATAATTGGGCACGATGTCATTCTCATAAGTATACTTGAGAATCTCGATAAAGTTTGGGTGTTGGTTAGGATTTCCACCACCTAGTGCAACCTGTAAGGTCCCCATCCGAGCGGCGGAATCGATAACGCTCTTATAGTCATTGAGGGCCATATGATGGCCGGACTTCGTTGAGCTTTTGTAGCAAAAGACGCATCCCTTATCGCACCAGTTGGTGATTGAGATGTCCATTAATTCCGGGCCGTGCGGAGACCAAAAAGGCTCCGGCGTTCCTTTGTCTTCAACTCGCGCAAAGAACCCCGTCTTCGCATTAAAAAATGTCGAATATCCCTGTTCGCTGTAGCGGTTTATTTTGAGCATCCGGTCACCAATAGCTTGGGTAGGCGTTGATGAAGAATTTGTCCGTCTCGATCTCGAAAATTTCCATGCAGAGGATCGATTCAGCTATTGCGCCATCGCTGCTCAGGCCACCTCTTACAACCTGCTTGCCCTCAACAAGCGCGTTCGAAATCCTCGCCAATACCTCAGGCGTTAGATCGAAATCGCGACTGGACGCGGCTTGTTCAACGCTGACAATACGCTCTCCGTTTAAGATCGAATTATCCAACTCTTCATACATGGAGACGAAAAAGCTTCCGAGCGGACCTTGGTCAGACGCGCCAATTGCCTCGAAGAAGCTTTCTTTTGTAAACTGCTGATCAGAAATGTAGATAAACGAGGTTGAGGAACTATTTGAAACAAAGTCCATTTTAATTTTCACGCTCGTCCCTCCATTTTTCCAATGCCTCTAACACGGACTCCAGGTAGTTATCGCTATATATAGGGTCGACGATTTGTGATAGATTCTCAATCCGGAATATATGCTCTCTGCTTAGATCATCCTCGTCGAGATTTTCTCCGTGGCACATCTCGATGTATTGACCAAGTGTCGGGTACTCTATGGAATAATACCGACGGTATTGCTCTTTGAGATCGAGTGAACCGACGAAAAAATCCCAATAGACCCGTTCTGTAAGCTGCGCAGCAAGGCCTCCAGGCCTAACGGAAAGTATCTGGAAAAACTCCGCGAGAGAGGGCGGATTCGGAAACGGCAAGATGAGCTTAGCGTCTCTCACTATGCCGCTCCTGCGAAAGCGACGATTGATCGCGCGTAGTCCGCAATCCTGCCTGAACGAGACTGTTCAACAAACGAAAAACAGTTCTCATATTTACCGCTCCCTTTGAGCCGGGCCAAGATCGACCGAACTTCAAACTGTTGGTCCGCGCTTGCCAAAAAAGCCAACTGGAGAACAAATATCAGATAACTCTCACTTAGGTCTTCTTTAGTTGCCGCCGCTTCAAGCCACGAAGCGACGAAATTCTTTATGGGATTTTCTTCATAACTAGGCACATACCTCCTGGTACGGAAGAGAATGAAGAATAGCTCTGAAACATCAGAATTGTTGAGGGAGTTTATGTGTTCAAGCAACAGCCTCCGATTCAAAGGTTGCTCATTATCCCCCCTGTTGAAGAGAAAAACACCGATCCGTCGAACAACCTCGGCTTTCCGATTTATATCTAGGTAATCAAGAGCACGCCGACGGTCGTCTTCATTTTGATATTCGTGGGGAAGTGTCGCAATCGCAATCGAATAGTGAATATCGAAATCTTCGGAACCTACGCAATATGCCAAAATCTCTGCTTCGTTGAACTGACGCGCAAGGAGGTAGACGTATTTGAAAACGCCTTCGAAAATTGGCCGCTTCCGAAGCTGCTGCATCGTCTCAAGAAATTTCGGGAAGTCCGTTTTAGATAACTGCTGAACGAGGTAAAGCGCGATGACAAAGTCCCTCAGCTCATCATAAGTGAATGAGATTGTCTCATCCAGCATTGTCAGAAGCGTCTTTTCGGCAGGCTCACGCCTCAACACAATATCTTCCGAAACGAGTATATCAATGATCTGCTGCTGGACGCTGGTGTAGGCACCCGTGCTTATATTGTAGTACCGATCATCCGACAGCATATTTTCAACAAGCCTATAAAGACACGGAAGAAATTCCGCTTTTAGAGCCTGAGGGAGACCTGCTCCCTTGCTGTACAAATAGCTTTCGTAAAGCTTTATCTTATATATATCCGCGATAGAACCTTTATCTTGCCCTTCATGAAGGTCGCAGAAAATCCTCATCATCAAGAGGTCGCTCTTCAGAAAGTCCGCAGCGTGGCGCGACAAGCGGACTTTAATTTTGAAATGCGCCAGATAAGACGAGAGCATTCGTTCAAGGCTTTCGTCCGACATGTCGGCTTTCAGGTCTTTGATACGAAGAATTGTATCCGCGAAAGGTTCGTCAAGAAGTGAAGCGAACTTATTTTCAAAAAACTCAGTTCTGCACGTTATTATAATTTTGACGAATTTGTATTGATTGACCGAATTAAGGAAATCAGACAGTTCTGACAAGAAACTATCCAAATCCTTAACTTCGTTGATACCATCGATGGCAATTACAAACGGTTTGTTTATCGCCATGGCCACCTGATCGAACAGGTTAAGAGCTGCGTGGATATCGTCGCATTTGGGGAGAAAGCGGTTCTGAGATAGGAAGGCGAGAATTCGGCTTGGGTGGCTGTATTTATTGAGTTCCCTGGCGGGAATAAATACCGAGGGAATTTCAAATTTCCCGAACTGGTTTTCAACAAGGTCGCAAATGAAATTAGTTTTGCCCTGCCCTGCCGAACTCGTGATGAGCAGAATTTTGCTCTCGGTAATATTTATGAGCGCAAGAGCTTGGCTATAAAGGTTTTCAAAGGCGCTTGCAGCGCCCTCGATCACAAGTTTTAACAACGATTGAAGCGCTTCTTTTTCAGGAGCTACTTTGTATTCTGGGCATGATGTACGCGGTGAATGCCCCAAGGGATTCACCCGCTGAATCTCCTGCTCGATCAGCTTTTTCCTATCGGTTAGATAGCTGTTCATTTCCTCCAAAGAGCGGGGGAAATCGGCGTCACTCAAGCTCACGATGCTGGAGCGAAGCGGGCCGATGCCAATCTTTGCAAGGTAGTTGTTTACCCGCGAATAATCGACTTTTTTGAGCTTATCTTCGACCTTCCTCCCAAAAAAAACAGGGTGACTATAAAGTCGAGTAGTTTCTTTTGCTTTAGTGGGTTCAACAAAAATTGACGGTATATATTTTTTTGTATTCTTCTCAACTTCAATTTTTGATTTACTAAACTCTAGAAAACCGTCAAGGTCCGACCTAAACTGATTATAATCGGTCCATCTTTCGAATTCAGCCGCCAAAACATCGGAAATTTTTTTTAGTTTATCTACTGGAGCTTCTGCTATCCTAGATAGTAAATCAGAATAATCGATAATATTTTTACCAACGGAAAAATTTATTTTTTGCCGAGAAATCTCTTCGGTTAACGCCTTAGATGTATAATGATCCTGCTTCTGCGTAATAACCAAAACAAATAACGTATCGAACTGCGCCTCTAATTTGTGTTCCCGAAACTTTTCGAGCGTTGAAATCACTTTGGCGCTGCTTCCATCGGAAGTTACCTGAAATGAAATTTTCTTTGTTTCACATCCCAAGTCGACTGAAGGGAAGTTCGCCTTAATCGCGTTCTGGTTTTTCAGGTCGGGGCAGTCGTATATGATGGAGAGGATCGGAATAAAGAAGTTTTCGGCAATCTTGTTGATGTCAAAGTGATCGCACGCATTGTTGCACTTAATATCCACAATCAGGTGCGCGAGGTAGCGTTTGATTTTGTCTAGGTATTGTTGGCTGTTCATCTGCTGCTGCAACCATTCCACGAAGATGTTCGACGCGCCGCAATCCTATTCAAAAATGGCACCTATGGAAACGGATGGAGCAAGATTTTCAGTTGAGAGATGGCTGGAGACCCACAAATTCACCCCGTGCCGTTTCTAAGCGCTTCCTAAAAGTCGCAGTTGCGGCCTGCGCGGCCGCACCGCTCAAACCGATCAAGCAGCTTTTGCCGCTTGGGATTTAATTCTCTTCGCTTCGGCGGCCCTCTTTTCTCGATCAGCCTTTTGCGCGTCGTTGACCTCAATATGGAAGTCCGGTGAAAAATGACCGTATACGGCCTTGATCACTTCTTCCGTCGTCGACAGGTAACTCGCAATAATGTCAAGGGCGACGCGCTTCTCCATCAACCAACTTGCGCACGTGTGCTTGAAGGTATGGCGATTGACTTCCCTCGCGCGATTCTCGGCAAACACCTTGAATTTCAGCGTATAGAAGGCTCGCCGAGTGGAACCCGGCTTGCCATTGTGCTCGATTACGTTCGTTGCCCCTTCCTCCTTCCAGCGTCTAAGCTGGTGCAAGAGGCGGTCTGGTATGCGAACGGGATCGGCTCGCTTGTTCAGGGGTGTCTTATTGCCGACACCTGCTCGGTAAAAAATCCCGTTCTCTACGTCCATCCAAGGGCGGCCATCGACGTTCTCAAACGACGCTTGTTCGATCTTCTCGGCGCGGGTTCCTGTATGAACCGCGATCAGGATGAACCGCGCCAAATGCTTCGACGTCTTATGCCCCTTGGAACCCATGGCATCGTTCTTGGCGCGATACGCATAACGCACCAGCCTCGCAACTTCGGCATGGCTGTAGTAAGTCATGCGAGGCTCGGGAGCGGATGGCAATTCCCAATCGATGATGTGGCCTTTCAATTCGCAAAGGCCTTTCTTTACGCCAAACAGGACCATCGCCTTTAGGTCCTGAAGCTCTCGGCGAGCCGTATTGTCGGCCAAGGGCTTACCGGGTCGCGCCTTCTGCTGATATGCAGCGCAGTTTCTCTCGTTTATGTCGTAGACGGTCTTGCCTGCCCAAAAGGTGATCAGGCGTTCAACGGAATTCAGATAGTCACGTTTACGCTCTTTCGATTTTTGGGCGATCTTTTTCTGGTGGCGCTCGATGTAGAAGCGGATGAGGTCGACAATGAGGACTTCACGAACGTCCTTGCCGTGATCAGCAATCGGTGTTTGTGCGTAGAGCGCTGCCTCATACTCGTGCCGCTTTATCTCAGCGTCCGCACGAAGTTCATAGCCGAGTCCCGTGCTAACAAGCTTCGGTCCATGCTTGATTGCCCAATATCCCCGTGACTTGAGCTTCTTCTCTGGACCGGGCTGGTATTTCGGCTTGATCCAGACGAGGTGCGGGGGCTTTGCTGGTCTTGGCATGAGGCGATCCACTCCTGAATTTGGCGTCGCGTGACATGGATATTCTTTGTGTTAAGGCGGGTTGTTGCCAGCTGGCCGCGTTCAATTGCGAGGCGCAACGTTTTCACGGTGACAACTGTCGACGGTTCCGGCTCCGTATTGCGGTACAGAATGCCGCCGAGTTCCTGCAGGCAAACCGCTTGAGGTAACGATAGTGGGGTATCCGAGGCGGGATCGAAAATCTCAAGGAGGCGGCACGCTTCGGTGATAGCCGCGTCCAGTCTATAAGCTTGCGCTATAGTTTCTTCGCTGGCCCTTGCAAGGCGTTCGCTTTCCGCGATTGTTGCCGCAACTTCCTTTTGAAACTCTTCATATTCTTCGTCTGTCATCCGTGTCACCTTTCCAGTGACCACCTTACTTAAAGCGCGACCTCGGGGTTTTTCAAGAGATAGCTTTGAACGAGGCAAAAGCTCGGATGCCGTCCCTCCGGACTTCCGCTTTTAACGACGCCGCAGTTCCTGGCAGTCTGCTCTTGCGAACCAGTGTCTTTTCCGCGTTTCCATGCACCTGAACGTAGATCGCAGCGACATAGCAGAGAATGCCGCCGCTTCGGTCCGTTTGGCAAACTTCAACCACCTCGACATTAACCGTCAAACCCTTGATTTTTGTGATCGTCCTTTTCATTGGAAACCCTTACTTCAATTTGATTTCATTGAGTAATTTATAGCAGAAATGGCGATTTGTGAGAATCCTTGCGACAGGAAAGATGTCGTTCGTAGGATAGTATCCGTAAACAAATTCGATTGGATTTTAGGGATTTCGGGAAGGGGGCATCTGCCTCGATCTCAGCGGTAGGCAGGGGTTGATAGGATGGCGGGCGGCATAGGCTCTTTAACCGCCTTGGCCAGAATGGGCATGGCGGTGACCGCAGGTCATAAAGAGCCGCCCGCTGTCCTGTCACCGAGCGGCAAGGTTCCATGTCTATGCGGGAGTGCCGGTCCGCGCAGCGGATCAACCAGAGACACGCGGCTCTGGTCGAAGGCATGGAGCATCGACATGGAAAGGAGCGAGGCTACCCCTGCCGGGACAAAGAGGGCAATGCACGGCAGAGGAGGTTCGTACACAGTGACAGGGGTTTATCTCTCCCGAAGGTCGGTTTTCGAACGAAATGAAAAAAGTTTTGAAGGCCTTGCAGAACTGATTTTTTGAGTTATGGCGCAAAAACTGTATTTTCTAACGCAGCAATCAAAGGCGCATTTACTTAGTAATTTTTTCTAAAAAGCAATTGGCAGAGCGCAAATTGCAAAGTACAAATTGCCTATTTGTGGATTTTAATTTCGCACTTCTCTTGCAAAGTCAAAATCATTCTGCCATTTATAGCTTATCGATAGCGAAACGCCGCAAGTAAGGCCGATCAAAATCGATAGTAATGTTTCCCTTTGAGGGATTGCGGCAGACATGAAGTCTGTAAGTCCGCAGCCACCCGTTACCCGCTTCTGCGGCTAATAGGCGGAAGAGGATTACCCGGCCCTTCGGGGTTGGGGATTCCCATTGAACCGTCGCGATGACGGCTCTGAATATGATCTGCGATATTGCACCGTCGTATAGACGGCTCTGAATAGCTCCCACCAGATCGGGAGTCGAGAACTGTGAAAATATGTTTCTCAGTTTGAATAGCACCCGGTTCGCCGGGTGTCTTCCGCCGGATGGCGGTTCAAGGACATCAATCGCCGACGCGATTTCCTTCCCTTGCGTTCTGCAAGCTGTCGAGGGGCGTTTAACTGCGCCCTCCGATCTCTCATGCTCTCTCTTTCACAAAAGGCTTCGAAATGACTGAAATTGAATACACGCCCATCACCGTTGAGCGCGACGATGCGCCGGACATTGAATTTCATGGAATCAGGATCGCTTCGTCGGCCAGTTCCGGAGACAGTTCGCATCCTGATTTTTCTGGTTCGAGCGGACGCAGGACCCTTATTCGCCTCTATCGCACGAAAGGAGGAAAATTTGTCTGCGAGCGTATTGAGCGGAGCAATTGGGTAGGCGAACGCGATCAGTACGACGCGCATATCTGTGACAAGACGAGCGAAATCTTCGAGTTTTTCGGCCACGGCTGGCTTGCCAAGTCGCTTTATGCGGAAGCTGGAATCTCGGCTGCCGTTGAAGTCGAATAGGCTTCTCTGATCCGGCTGCACACGCAGCATAAAATACCATCACAATCCGGCAAATTGCTTCCGCTCAGGAAGAGCAGCGAAGCGTTGCCAAAGCATAAGGATGTCAAAATGCTTACATTTCAGAACTTCAAATCCGGCCCCGCTGCCGATATTTGCCGCAAGGCAGGACTCTCCATCACGAAGCTGGGTAGCTGGAACCAGTTTACCGAAGCGTTCCAGGTCTTGAGCCAGAAGACCGACTATGAACTGCCCAAGCGATTTCAGACCATGCCTGCGTCGTCGGGCGAAAAGGCCGTCATTCAGGCGATTCTCCATGCCGCCGACTATTCTCGGTATGCAGACGAGATGGAAGGAACATGGGGCCGGTTGGATTACGTGACGGGCGAGCACGCTGAAGCCGTCGCCGCTTCGATCCTCCGTCGCGGTTGAGGGCAGCATCATGACCTTTGAAAACAACAGCATCGACTTCGTTCAACTGCTTGCCCTCCGCCGCACCGAACGTCTTGCGGCCCTGGTGAAGGACCAGCCGCCGGAGTTCTGGGATGCGATATCCGCGAAGTTGGATGCTTCGCCTGACGGCACCATCACCATGGATGATCTCATGGAGACTCTGCACGAGGAAGAACTTGATGAATAGGATCATTGTGCAACTGGACGATATCCATGCCGAAGCCCTCGCGCAATTTTGCAAGCGCACGTTCATCGACCGTGTTCGGATATTCTCCTCGTCTGAAACAGAGGCGTGGCGGATGGTCGATGCAATCCATGAACTGCGCCATGCGCTCGCCGAAGCCGGTTTTGCGCCACGATAAGTGGATCGGTGCTTGACGCCGGTTCCGCCTGCCATGACCATAAAAAAACACCGCGTCATAGGGCTGGAACCCTCTGCGGTGTTTTTGATCAATGTTCGAAAATGATGAACGATATCATGCTTGATGTAAAGACCCCATTGACAATTGAGTGACCCTGTCGCTGGGACATATCCCAGCCGACGATACGCCGCATTCTGTCACAAAAAAATGTCAACATAGTTCGCCTTCAGATTGCAGCAAGGCGAAAAACAAGACCTCCTTCAAACTCCTTTTTGACGATCCTGCTAACGCCCCTTCCATTGATCCGTACGCGGATGGTGAGCGGCGCGTTCGTGCTGCTGTTTCCGTAGGTTCTAAAGCTGGGACCGCAAGGCCGCAGGCCGCGCAGAAGCCCGCCGAAGGCCGGGCTCTCGGGAGTGGAGGAGCTACGGTTCCGCATCGCGGGAACGGAGGTCATACGCTCCCCCTTCCTCCTTCCGAAACCAATCAATTCATAGGATCGTCAACGGTAAGTCGCTATGCGCTACTCGCCAAAGTCCAACGCCTTTGCAGACCTAAAGACCAAGAGGAACGTGGACCTGCTGTCTGCGGCTGTGGCAGACCCGGTGAAGGTGCAACTCATGTGAATATTCACCTGCGTTATGGTGAGCAGACTGGCGAACTTCGCGCTGGCGTCAGCGGAATTTACCGCTGTGGCTCGCCATGGCTCTGTCCGACCTGCGCTCCAGGAAAGGCGCTGGAACGCGCGGAGCGGGTACAGGCGGCGGCAACCGCTACATTCCTGCGGGGCGGTAAAGCTGCGCTCGTGGTGTTGACCGCCTCACACTCCCTGGAAATGTCGCTTGCCGAGATCAAAGAGCTTGTAAAAGCCTCGTCCAGCGCCGCTCGCAAAGGTCGCGCGTGGGTGAAGGCTGTGAAGGAATTTGGCATTCTCGGTGTCATCGTTGGGCAGGAAGTGACATTCAGCCTGGAGCACGGCTGGCATTACCACCAACATTTGTCGGTCCTCGTCGATGGCCCTGATGCCGATGCTTACAGACGTGCGGAGCAAGCGGGCGAGTGGATCGCAAAGGCGTATTCCGAGAAGGTACGTGATAAAGGTGGCGAGGTCTCCGACCGGTACGGGTGGCATGTACGTGTCGCCTGCAATGCCGTTGATGCCAGTGACTACACTGCCAAGGGGTCCATGGCGTGGGAGGTTGCTGGGGGACATAAGGACGAAACGAAGTCTGCGAAGTCCTTGACACCGTGGGATATCGCCGTTGCGGCTTCGGCGGGCGACAAACAGATGTTCGCCAAGTGGAAAGAATACGAAGCGACCATGCCCGGTACACGATCATGTGTCGTGTCCGCCGCGCTTGCGAAAAAGCTCGGCCTGACGGCTGAACCGCAAAACGATGATGAAGACAGCGAGCAGCTATATCACGAGACCGACGATGTTGTCGGTCGTGTGGATGCACCGGTTTGGTCGCGATGGATGCGGCACGGACTCGCCAGCACGTTCCTGCTGCGAGTCGAGTACGGCGGCGAAACAGGGTTCGCGGGTGCTGTCGAGCAGACTGAGGCAGAATCGATGGAAATCGAACGCCGTTGGCAGGAAGAGAAGGCCAAACGCGAGCGTGAGCGGCAGGAGCAGCAGACGTCGTGCAAAGCCGATGTCCTGTTGAGACAGGCCGCGAACGACGTGCGCAAGCACCAGCACCGAGCCGGAATGCTGCGGCATATCGGAGATGTCGTTGAGCGAATTGCTCGCGACAATCCAGATCAGCCGCGCCTTAATGCCGGGGCCGTGCTGACCATGGTCGAGCGTCCCGCACCGGCAGCACCGGCAGATGACGACTTGGCTGCGATCTTGAAAATGATCGAAGACATGTCGGCCAGGCAGATGGCAGCGTGACCATCTGCGGATGTGACCTCCCCGGTCATGGAGGGGGCTGCCGGAAGGCTCTCGATGAAATCGTCCCTCGGAAGAGCCGACACTTGTTTACAAGTGGTAATCGGTCACTACACCTTTGGGCTCTACGAGACCTTCCGACCTTCCGCTTACCAGGTTGAATGCCTGCCCTCTCCCCGTTATTTTCGAGTTTTTTAACGTGTTGCGCTGTACAAAAGTGCAACTCAAATATGTGGTGAAGGTTTATGATCGACGAAACTGAGCTTGATGAAGACTTGGATATAGACGCGGAAGACGAGGACGAAGAAGCTTCACACGTAGCGTACGACATTGCCACCTATCCGTCTGACCTGACACTCAGCGTCATCCATGAAATGTGGACCAATAAGGAAATCACGATCCCTTCGTTCCAGCGCAATTTCGTCTGGAACATAAAACAGTCTTCGTTGCTAATTGAATCTTTCCTGCTTGGACTACCAGTTCCGCAGGTATTCTTTTACATTGATAATGAAAACAAAAACCTCGTGATCGATGGCCAGCAGCGTATCCTCAGCATCATTTTCTTTTTCGAGGGCCTGTTCGGATTCGAAAATCTCCAAGGTAGAAGACAAGTCTTCAGGCTCTCGGGCCTCGCAAAAGACAGCCCTTACTACAACAAGCGCTATGAAGACCTTTCGACCTCTGACCAGCGACGTGTCAAAGGATCGATTCTTCGTGCGGTGAATATCAAGCAACTCACCCCCGCCGGGCAAACCACGAGTATGTATCACATATTCGAGAGGTTAAACACGGGCGGAACTCCGTTGCGTCCTCAGGAAATCAGAAATTGCGTCTTCGCAGGCGGGATCGTCGACGTACTTCAAAACCTGAACAAGAACCCGCAATGGCGCACGATAATAGGAAAGAAAACATACGAGCGGCACCAGCGAGACGTGGAGATGTTATTGCGAATCTTCGCCATCGCAGAGAAGGGCAGCGCCTATGAGAAGCCTATGAAAGAGTTTCTCAATTTGCAGATGCGCTCTCACCGAAAGGGAGACGACAATACCACAATCAACTTTGCCGAGGCGTTCACAGCGGTGACGAAACTCGTTGCCGAAAAGCTTCCCAAGAAACCGTTCCACGTTCGCGGGCCGATCAATCTCGCAGCAATGGATTCTATCATGGGCGTGCTCATTAAGCACCGGTCGAAAATTAAGCCTGATCTAGCTGACCGTTACAAGAAGCTTCTTGCCGATAAAGGGTATCAGGAAGCGATCTACTTCAATACCAGCGATGCTGTGACCGTCAAAGAACGCTTAAATCTCGCAAAGAAGTATTTGATCGACTGATGGCGTATACAACTCGATTCTCCCTGGTCGAAGATTACTTGGCCCACCTTGATCCGATGATGGCAGGAATAGCCGATCAATTTATACAGAGCCGATACCTCGGATTTGTTCTTATATCGGCTGTTACGGTCTATGAGCTTGCTATAAAGGATATAATTTACGAGTTTTCCGACAAGAAACACGTTGTTCTGGGCAAATTTGCTAGAGCAAAATTCGATCAACTAAACGGTCGCATCAAAATAGATTCTTTGAAGAACGAACACATTAAAATGTTCGGCGATAAGTACGTCGACAAGTTCAAAAATAAACTGCAGAAAAAGGAAGACGCATCGCTCGCGGCCGGTGGACCAAGTATCAAATCCTCTTATGGGAATATTATCACTTGGCGGCACGCGTTCGTGCACCAGGGCGTTGCGCCATCGACGACAAATTACGAGGAGATCAAGCGTGCCTACCTTGCTGGGAAAGAAGTCCTGCATTGCGTGAACGAGGCTATGGTTCGGTAATTGGTACGGTGCGAGTGAACTTTTGGGCCGATTTCGAAATCTCATCATGACAGGCTGATCGGCACTATCGTTCCTTGCAGGGCGGCCTGCGAATGTCGTCTTCCTGGGAGGACGAGATTATGGGTTTTCAGTTTATTCATCTTGAGAGCTACAGCAGGAAAGCTGATAGCAAAGGACGGTCAACTGACTTCATCTTTAGCGAAGCCAGCCGGAAGCCGGAAGCGTCCATCCACGTCCAGAGTCCCGTGCCGCCCATCGTTGTGTTCGGCGTCGGCGTGGAGGAAGTGCAAGCAATGCACGATGTTGCCGCCGATGCCGCGACGATCAACATAGAGGGCGGTAAAGTTCGCAAAATCCGCAAGGATCAGAAAACCTTGCACACAGTCGTCGCTAGTCATCCCTACACGATGGCTGAAGTTCGGGACGAACTGGAGAAACGGCGAGAAGCCGAAGAATGGGAAAAGAGGACAGTTGACTGGCTTCGTTCGCAATACGGGGTCGATTTAAAGTCCGTCGTCAGACATGAGGACGAGTCACATTTTCATCTTCACGCATATATCGTGCCGACTGATGACCCCGAGATGAAGGCGCTGCGCCATCATCCCGGCACAACCGCCAAACGCGCGATGATGGCCGCTGGTCCTGCCGAAGGCGAGGACGCGAAGGCCCTGCATAAGCGTGCGGATGCAGCATATAAACAATCAATGCGGGCGTGGCAGGACTCGTATTATGAAAGCGTCGGAATACCGTGCGGCCTTGCACGCCTCGGTCCGAAGCGCCGCCGCCTGACCCGCGCCGAATGGCAGCGCGAACAGGTCCAAGCCAAAGCTCTCCAAAAGACGGTCCAGCAGGCAAAAAAGCTCAAGGCGTCGGGTGACGATTTCGTGACGCGAACGAAAGCGGAAGCGGAAGCAATTCGTACCGCCGCCGCCCAGGACAAGGAGATTGCCGAAAAGGCGAAAGCCACTGCCCTGGCTGCGACGGAACAGGCTCATAAGGCAGAAGAAGCCGCTGCAGAGGCCATCGCTCGTGCTGATAGGTATTCCGGCATTGGCGGTCGCTTGAGGGCTCTGTGGGACAGTTTAGGGGAATCCAAGCTTGCAACCAAACTTCGAGAGGAATTTGCCGCCGAGATCGCGAGGGTGCAGGCTTTTGCTAGGACCGTTCAAGACCGGCTGAAGGCGGAAGAAAAGCGCCGTCATGAAGCGGAAAAGAAAGCCCATGAGGCCGCGCAGGACGCCGAGCGAGCGCGTGACGCCGCTTTAAGAATGCAGATCGAAAGGGATCGAGCATGGTCGCTTCTGCCGCCTGAAAGACAACAGGAACTTGCAGCGACGGGTCCAGCGATGAAAATGACGCTGCGGCCTTCAGATAGAAAAGATAAGAGGTAGGAGGTCGGCTACTACCGGGGGACCGGGTTCGCCATATTCATTGAAACCCACCTTTCGCATCGGCGCAAGATACGAAACAGGTTTGTCGCTTGCTTGACCATGTGCGGCAATCTTGGTCTGTTTCATTGGAGACTTCCGCATGCGTCTACTTCCCGTTGCTCTTGCCGCGTTGGTGCTTTCGTCGTCTGCGCATGCGAGTGAAATCATATGGCGCTCGCCGAAAACCGGCATCCTCAAGTTCGTCGAACCCCCGCCTGAGTTGGAAATTCCCGATCCCGTCATCGATTTTTGGGTTTCCGACGGGGCCACAACAAAGGTGCGATCCGGCACCAGCTTGGCAATTACTCCGATCTGGCCCGCAGGAAGCCCGAGGACGGGCTATACCTTTTCGAGCCCGGACCTTCCCTCGACGCTATCGCTGGACCTGTCAAACGGGCTGATTAAGGGGCGGATTTCCATCGCTGGTCGATATGACTTCTCTGTCACCATCTCGGATCGCCAAGGTGACTCGCAAACCGTACCTGTCGGGGTCCTCGTGGAATAGATCACGCGGCCAGTTCCAGCGTAGCGTTGTGATGTCTCCGAAAGGCCGTCATCGCCGCTTTCTGAGCTTTGCTCAACGTCGACTCATGGCCTTGCGCGACAGTCCGATCTGTCTCGCCGCCATGGGCGTCAAATGTCGTCTTCTCCAAGAAATAAACAAACCTGCCGAGCCAAACTTTATTGATTAAAATCTGGAAGACATACGGCTTTCCGTGCACGTCAATCGTGCATTCATCTTCCATATCCCAGCGCACTCGATAGCCGCGTCTAGTTTGATTCTTCTGCATGGCGTCGTCCTTCTTCAGTTTGCATGTCGCCAATCGACGCACGCAAAAGATTCACAGAAAGAACAGAAATTCAATTCACTTAGAATTTATATAGACAAAACAACAATTTACTTGACAAGGAAATGTATATAAAAAGATTTACTCGAATTTATCGGGAAAAATATTTGAACATTTCCTTGCCGTCAACAGTTAATATTTTGTGATTTCCTTAATCGGAACCGGGTGGCTTCGGGCCGGTCGAAGGCGTTTCCTTAGCCTCTTTCTTTCGTTCCTCGGCTTCACTGCGCAATTCCTCTCGCCACCGCTCCGCCGCTCGTGGAAACTCGCGGGCCGTCATTTCTGGTGTCCGACGACGACATTGTCGCGACAGGTCTTTCCAAGTGAGCCCGTTCGTTTCGGCCGCACAGGCGTCGATCCAGGCGTGTGCGCTCGGATCGACAATGAGCTTGAGAGCCGTAATCGCGTCTGGTCGTGCGTGCGGATACTGCATCTCGAAAAGCAGCGTCCATATATGCACTGGCTCGTCGGAATAACGTTTCGGCATGCCGGGAATGTGCAGAAATTTCGGGGAAAGGCGTGGCCGATGTTCGCGATTGTATGCGGCGATGTCCTCATAGGTAAGCCCGTCGTAAACTTCTAGGTGCTCTTCGCCGCGTCGTGGCCGGTGATCGTACAGATAATGACGGTCGTAGTCGCTGATGGTGTCGGCGGAGGGAGCCTTTTTCTCTGATTTCCTTGGCAGCTCCGGCTGACGTTTCTGCTGCGTAGGATACTGCGCAGCAAAATCAACAGGAGAAAATGCCTGAACCGGCTTGGATTCGAGCAAGGCCAAAAGCAGGGTTAGCAGCCATCTGCGACGACGGTCGCGCTCAGCCCGTTGCTGACGGCGGTGAAGGTCTTCGATCCATTTTCGCCAGCGGTCGGCGGCCCGGCGGCGCTTGCGAGACTCGTCCTTGCGGGCTTGTGCGGCTGTGTTCGGTTTCATGGCAGTTTCCTTTGTCGTCAAGGCTGACAAAGGAAACTGCAAGCGACAATATCTATCCGCCGAAGCCGCCGAGCTTAGGTCCCTTCGGTTTGGAATTTTCTAACGCTTCTTCCGCGTCCTTCCTGTTGTCAAAGCATTGCTCATCGCCATCAATCTCGACGCAATACATCTCGTATTCGTCACCATTCTCATCTTCGAAAACTTTGATTTTCATCGTCACTTTCTTTCTCCGCTTTGCAGTGGGCGGAATGTGTATCACAACCCTAAAGAAACAGTTTTCATCTCTACTGAGAATGGTTGTACTGATGTCATTTTGGGGAGGCATGAATGGTTTTTGGTAAAGGGCAAAGCGCGGACACGAACGGGGGGTGGCAAAACCATCATCGGCGCATGCGGAGATGGGAAAAGCGAAGCCTAGATGCTCTCCGAAATTTGCCTGAATCCGATTTTCAGGACGCCATAGATTTCTCACTGGCTTACTTTTTATGGTGTCACTCGTTGTTTGAATGGCTCCACGAAGACGGCGCGATGGATAAGGCAGAACTGTCTGAAAAGCTCAATCGCTATCCGGTATGGCCGCTTTGCAGGGACATCGATAACCGGGTCCGGCATTTTGATCTCCGGCATAGACCTACAGATAAGGACTGGTCGGCTTTCCGAGAATACTTGCCGTTTGAATCTCAGATCGCGGGCAAGGAGAGGCATGTTGCCAATATCATGTTTGATGGAAGGAAATGGCGCATCGATGAAGCGATTTTTGCAGCGTCAAAGATGTGGGATGAAATACTTCATGATCTACTGAATGAACCACGCGTAGACGCGTGACACCAAGGCGGGGCACATGACGTACTTCAGCGAAAAGGAAGAGGGTGAACGTCCTCAGGAAAAGGAAGAAATAGGTGAAGGGGCTTGGGGTGGCATTAGGGCGCTTATCACAGCCCGAATAGATGATGGCTCGTTCGGCGCGACCTACCCTATTTCGTGTGAGGACGGGCGAGGTCCGATAGGCAGCGACGCGGATACTCTTTGGCAAGCGATGCGGGCAGAAATTCCGAACCTTCAAGGGCGTATGTTGCCGCCCTGGTACCACGGAGAAGACATGCCACGAACGCTGGATGTCCTCGACATGATCCAGTTTTGCTGGCGGTGCATTGGAAAGCCGGTTCAGGTTAGTTACCACCAATATTTTCAACACCATCATCTACGCTTCGACGTCGAGGAGGGGCGCGAAAACTTCCGAATAGACGTTAATAGGATTCTCCGACGTAACGGCCTTGCCTACGAACTCAAGGAAGATGGCAGCATTGAACGTCTACTCCCGCCGGTACTGCGGAAGGCACTTACGTCGGCATATTTTCAAACTCTCGATTCAGAGCTTAATCGCATGCTGGAGGCAGCGCGGTCGAGGATTATCGACCCAGATGAGGAAATACGGCGAGAAGCATTGGAAAAACTTTGGGACGCATGGGAGCGACTGAAGACGCAAGGTGCTGGTTCCGACAAGAAGGTGCAGACGAGCGCTCTTCTTGATGCCACTGCGGGTTCATCCTCTCCAGTGCTCCGAAAGGCATTGGAGAACGAGGCTCATGAACTCACCTGGATCGGGAACAATATGCAAATTAGGCACTCGGAGAAGGGTAAGGAGCGCGTCGCGAAGGTAGAGCACGTTGATTACCTTTTCCATCGGCTCTTCAGCCTAGTTCAGGTAATTCTTCGGACAAATGAAGGGCTTTAATGTGCAATGCGCATAGGCCAATTGCCGCTGACGTCAGCCGATGCATGTGAGTAAGGCGACGAGCCCTGACCAACTAAGGGAAAGGTATCGTTAGGTATTTCGTTAGATGGAAAATTTCGGGAAATATTAGCAACCCTGATTTTCGGCAACGATTACCGAGGGTTACGACTGGTCGGAGTGGAGTGATTCGAACACTCGACCCCCACGTCCCGAACGTGGTGCGCTACCAGACTGCGCTACACTCCGTGACCAGCGCGGGTTCTATAGACCAGCCATTTTTGATGCACAAGCACCAAATTCAAAAAAAGCATCGGATTTTTGACGAAAAGATTACAGCCGCATCTGCCCAGAAAATCGGCAGGAAACAGAGGCTGAAAATGTCGGCGTGCAAAAGACGCAACAGATTAAGTAAAATCCCGCTTGTACACGCGGATGGGAATTTTCTTTTGCCGGCTTTGGCGTTAAAGCCCTAGGCGGGACAGGTGGAAACGTCGTGGGACAGCGCGGCTTTTCCGCGACCGTATGCGTGACAGAAGCTCAAGGACGACACGATGAATATCCGCATGATCACCGCGGCTGGACTGTTGCTGGCGCTGGCCGGTTGCAGCACCACGACGACGACAACGACAGCAGCCCTGCCGCTGCTTGCTAAGAACCCCGTTCAGGATCGCTGGCAGGGCCAGTCCGCAGGCCGCTTCTTCGCAGCCTACGGCCCGCCGATCGCCGACCGCGACGAAAGCGGCAACCGCGTCTACACCTGGCGCGGCGGCTACAAGAACGTCACCGTCGTCAACAAGGACGGCAAGAAGACCGGCAAGCGCTCCCTCAGTTGCAAGGCCGACATCGTCACCAACCAGAGCTACGAAATCCGCTCGGTCCGTATCCTCGGCGACCAGCCGGGCGTCAGCGGCCCCTCCTACTGCGCCGAACTTCTGGCGCCGCCGGAAAAGGCGGGCTGAAGCCGGAGCTTCATCACGAGACAATGCCGGCGGGCGGCCTGCGAGGGCCGCCTGCTGCCTTTGCAGGCTTCAACCAGCTGCCGAGGCAATTTCATCAAAGCTTTTCGGCCGCGGCCGATCGACAGCGGTACTCACATCTGCATTCGGCGCTGCGAGGCAGTTGCGGACATAGTCGCTGTCGGCGATCAGGATCATTCGATGCGGTCGCGCAATTCGGGCGCAGCTTCAATAGCCTTGCGCCGCCAGAAAGGTCTCTCAGACTTTTCCACGATAGGCTTCAGACTCCAGCGCTCGCATTGCGACACTGGTTTCATTCAAAAAGCGAATTCCTGCTGCCAAGCCCGGCCGGAAGCGGCGCGGCATCGCCAAATTTGTTTCCGATCGACCCTTGACCCATCAACGATGTCGTTAAATATATTAGTCGGGAGATGCTTACAAATAAGCTTACGCGCCGTGAAAATCGTTGCGGTCGCCCAGGCGTATGATCTCCCGCCAGAAGGAGAGCCCCCTTGAAAAACAAAACATCCATCGCATTGGTCGCCGCACTGGCTTCCGGTCTTGCAACCATCGTTTGCACCGCCTCCACCGTCGCCGCTCAAGATGCGACGAGCATCGTGGTCGGTGCCGATACGACCTTTCCGCCTTTTGAAAGCGAGAAGGACGGCACGGTTACGGGATTCGACATTGACATGATCAATGCGATCGCCAAGGCCGAGAACATGACGGTCACGTTGAAGACATTGCCGTTCAACGGCCTCATTCCGAGCCTGCAGGCCGGCTCCATCGATGCTGCCGTCGCGGGTATCACCATCAAGGCCAGCCGGTTGCAGAACGCCAACTTCAGCAATGCCTACTATAAGTCCGGCCTGTCGGTTCTGGTGAAGAAGGATTCGAACATCAACAGCTTCGACGATCTCAAGGGCCATGTCGTCGCAACCAAGAAGGCGACGTCCTCGGTCGACTACCTGACCGGCCACGGCTTCTCGTCCGATTACATCAAGCAGTTCCAGAACATCGATGCAGCCTATCAGGCGCTGGAAACCGGCGGCGCGGACGCTGTCATCTTCGACAATCCCGTCAACATCGACTTCAAGGCCAAGCACGACGATGTGAAGACGGTCGGACCGCTGCTGACCGGCGAATATTACGGTATCGCCCTCAGCAAGACGAAGCCCGAGCTCGTCAACAAGATCAATGACGGCCTGGACAAGATCCGGAAGAGCGGCGAGTACCACCAGCTTTTCGTAAAGTATTTTGGCGGCGATACCAGCGGCGAGGTCAATGAGGCCCTCGACCCGGCGAAAGTCGCGCTTTCGGAATAAGATCCGCCGGCGCGATAGGGCCGACGATATTTCAACCTCCCGAAAGTCCTGGGATTGATCCATAGGCCGCGCGGCATAAACTGGGTGCCGCGCGCCTTGCTCATCCTCGATAAAACAAAGAAACAGGATGCGATTCATGGACGCCATTTGGCAAAATCTACCTGTCATCTTGAGCGGCTTGCTCCTGACCATCGAATACTCGCTCGTCGCTATCATCCTGATGGTCGTCATCGGCCTGGTGGCGGCGCTCATGCGTCTTTCGAAGGTCGCACCGCTAAGGTGGATCGCTACAGCCTATGTCGAGATTTTCCGGTCGACACCGCTGCTGGTCCAGCTCTTCTTCATCGTGCTGGGGCTGCCGGCAATCCTGCCGGTCAATGCCTGGTTCGGGCAGCTGACCTATCCGATTCTCGCAGCCGCCTTCACCCTCAGCCTGAACGAAGGCGCCTACGTCACCGAGATCGTCCGCGCCGGCATTCTCGGCGTCGACCGGGGGCAGAAGGAAGCGGCAGCAAGCATCGCGATGACCGGCTTCCAGACGATGCGCTATATCGTTCTGCCGCAGGCCTTCAAGCGGATGATCCCGCCATTGGTGAACCAGGCGGCACAGACCATCAAGGATACCTCGCTGCTGGCGCCGGTCGGCATTGCCGAACTGGTCTACAAAGGCGAGATCGTGATCTCCGAAACCTTCGCGTCCTTCACAATCTGGGGCTTCGTCGCGGCACTTTATTTCGTGATGATTTTCTCCCTGTCGAAGTTCTCGTCGTACATTGAGAGGAGGCTTCAAGTTGATAAGCGTTAAAGAGCTTCACAAATCCTTCGGGCAACACGAGATCCTGAAAGGCATCACCACGCATGTGGAAAACAACGAGGTCGTCGTCGTCATCGGGCCATCGGGAAGCGGTAAAAGCACCTTCCTGCGCTGCCTGAACGGACTGGAGACGCCAACCAGCGGCGATATCGAGATTGCCGGAATGATGCTGACCGATCCGAAGACCAATATCCACAAGCTGCGCCAGCATGTGGGGATGGTGTTCCAGCAGTTCAATCTCTTCAAGCATCTGACGATATTGGAAAATATCACGATCGGGCCGCGCAAGGTCAAGAAGGTCGCACCCGAAGAGGCCGACCGCGTGGCGCGCGAATTGCTGGCAAAAGTCGGTCTGACGGGCAAGGAAGCGAACTATCCCGACGAGCTTTCCGGCGGCCAGCAACAGCGTGTCGCCATCGCGCGCGCACTGGCGATGGGGCCTGATGTCATGCTCTTCGACGAGCCGACCTCGGCGCTCGATCCGGAAATGGTGGGCGAAGTGCTTCAGGTCATGAACAATCTGGCGCATGAGGGCATGACGATGGTCGTCGTCACCCACGAAATGGGCTTCGCCCGCGAGGTGGGCCACCGCGTGATCTTCATGGATCACGGCCAGATTCTTGAAGAAGGGGCTCCCCAGGAGCTCTTCTCAAATCCGCAAGTAGATCGCACGAAAAGCTTTCTGGCGAAGATACTTTGAACAGGAGGCCCGCTTCACGGCGGGCTCTCATTCCGGATGGCGGCAAGCTCTCGGCCGGAAGGCCGGATTTAGCGGGGCGAACAGCAATCGACGGGTTAAGGCTGCAGGACAGAACGAGCTGCGGGCGCGGGCCGGTCATTATCTCGATGCAAGGAACCGCCGCTGCCAGTCCGGGCGGGGATCATTTATGGCGCGCGTCTCGCAACAATCCGACAAGCGCCACCATCAATATCACTCCGAGGACAAATCCGGCGCTGCCTCCCCAGATCGCTCCGTGCCTTCCACCCGCAAGCGCACCGACAGCACCTCCGATCAGGAGCAGGAGAAACGGCGGCAAACAACCCATTACGATACATCCTGACGAAAGGCAGGCCTCACCTGGAATGACCCCGATGTTATTTCAGCCGGTGGATATGGCTGGGGCGCCAGAAACAAAATCCAACTTTTTCTAAGCATCTGATTTCCGTTACTTTATTGTTTTCATTGCTCTATTTTTTTCAAAAGTTGTAACACATAGACCTTCCACATGGGGCAGCCATGGCACGATTAAGCTACATCCTTCGGCGCGGCGCAAGCTACTATGTGCGAGTGCGCGTTCCTCTCGATCTCGCCGAGGTGATCGGCAAACAGGAACTTGTGAAGGCACTCGGCACGAAGGACGAGACGGAAGCCAAGCGCCGTATGTGGCCGATTGTGGAGGAATGGAACCGGCAGTTTGTCGATCTCCGCGCCCGTCAACAGATCACCGACAACGACAAGGCTGTAGCTGTTTGGCAGCACCATGAGACGACGATTGATCGCCATGAGCAGGCATGGCAGCACATGCCCACCAGGCCGACATTGACGCAGCGCTTGCAGCAGCCATCGAGCGTGAGAACATCGATATCAGAGCACCCCTCGCTGCCATGGACGTTAGCCTCGATGTCATGGTGATGAAACAGGCGCGTGAACGGAGCAGGCCGGCCAAGGCGCTCGCCCGAACTCTTTAAGGTAGATCAAGGCCCGCTTCGGCGGGCCTTTTCGTTTAGATGGATCACAATGGGGAAATTCTCACCCGAGACAATCGAGAAGCACATACGGCGCAAGCATCCGGGATGCCCTGATTTTGCCATCGCGTTCTTTATTGGCGAAATCACTAAAAAGGACTGGCAAGGTGCGTCGATCGGCAAGGCGGTCGGCATCACCATGCAGAATGTGCTTCGCCATAGCATGACTGACTATGACCAGATGCTTCTCGCTGGCGTCGAACGAGAAGGGGCACGGCGACGTATTCAACCGAAGATCAACGTCATGATAGCGACTTGGAAAAAGCCGGCAGACTAAAACAAAGCCTGCCGGAGAAGATCGGCGGGCTATTTAAATATTTCCCGCAAGTCGCTTATAAGCTCCCACTCTGCAGTCCGCGTTCGAAGGTCCAAGACAAGACGATAGGATTTAAGATCAACTATTCTAGTTGCTATCACCAGCTGTCGCTTCCCCTTTAGCGGGAGAAATTGTTTCGACCGAACACCGGCTCTTAGGCACTCAAAACGAACGAACTGCTCAGCCAGGATGTAGTCAATCTCCATAGGCTTTTCGCTTTCGGCCTTTGCGGCATATCTTGCCATCGTCGCTTCGGGCGAGCCATATCGCTCAGAGAATTTTCGTCTAAGAAGTGCCGGATTCACCTTATGTTCATTAGCGACTTCAACGGCGACTAATTCGTAATTTTGTCCGCGTTCGACCTCTCGCAACAGGTCGCTCAATGCGTCCTCAATAGCTATCACTTTTCCACCTATCCACATTTCCTTGAAAAGCCCATGTGGAACATTCACAAAGCTGCAACACTTAGCTTTTTCTAAAATTTATTAAGAAATTGATTTCATTGATAAAATAAGCCATGGCTGGGGCGCCAGGATTCGAACCTGGGAATGCCGGTACCAAAAACCGGTGCCTTACCGCTTGGCGACGCCCCAACAAAGGAAAAGGCTGTTATCTCAGCCAAATCGGCGTCTGATTAGCAAAGGTCGCTTGCCGCTACAATGACTAAGTTATGCGCGGATGCATATTTCTGTGTGCTTTTCGGGCGTCTATGATAGGTCTTGCTGCACTGCATCGCGAATGAGGAGGTCCGATGAGCCAGTTTCGCGCCCGTCCGCCGGCCGTGCCCACCGTGCTTGTCGATGACGCCGTCGTGCGGATCACGCGCTGGGATTTCGAGCCGGGCGCCGATACCGGGCATCATGTCCACGGCCTCGGCTATGTCGTGGTGCCGATGACGGATTGCCGGTTTCTGCTGGAGGAGCTCGACGGCAGCAGGCGGGTCGATATCGCCAGGGGCGCCGCCTACCGCCGCGAGGCGGGTGTCGAGCACAATGTCGTCAATGCCGGCTCCGAGCCGATGTCCTTTATCGAAATTGAATACAAGCAATCATGAGCACGCCCGACTTCGACCTTGCCTTCGAGCCCGCCTACGGCCGCGCCGTCCCCGTCGCACCCGGCATCGAGCGGATGACGGTCAACAATCCCAGCGCCTTCACCTTCCACGGCACCAACAGCTATATCGTCGGCGACTCCTCCGTGGCGGTCATCGATCCCGGTCCGGAGAATGAGGAGCATTTCGCCGCGCTGCTGGCGGCCCTGAAGGGGCGCGAGGTCACGCATATCTTCGTGAGCCACACCCATCGCGATCATTCGCCGCTTGCCAAACGGCTGAAGGCGGCAACAGGGGCGCTGACCGTGGGCGAAGGCCCCCATCGCGCCGCCCGGCCGCTGCATCATGGCGAAGTCAATCCCTTCGCCGAAAGCTCCGACATGGAATTCCAGCCGGATATCGTGCTTGGCGACGGCGAAAGCGTCTCGGGAGACGGCTGGCAGCTGACGGCGCTGCTGACGCCCGGCCACACGGCAAACCACGCCTGCTTCGCGCTTGACGGCACGGGCATCGTCTTCTCCGCCGATCACGTCATGGCCTGGGCAACGTCGATCGTCGCACCGCCGGATGGGTCGATGGCGGATTACATGGCCTCGCTGGAGCGGCTTCTGACACGCAAGGACCGGCTGTTCCTGCCCGGCCATGGGGGACCGGTGAAGGAGCCTGCCTCCTTCATGCGCGGCCTCAGAACCCATCGCCGCATGCGCGAGCGCGCCGTGCTGGAGCGCATCAAGGCAGGAGACCGGCTGATCCCCGACATGGTGAAAGCCATCTATCGCGAAACGGACCCGCGCCTGCATGGAGCGGCGGCACTGTCCGTTCTCGCGCATCTGGAAGATCTGGTGGAAAAGGGCCAAGTGGAAACCGACGGGCCACCGGCACTGCTGGGAGCCTACCGCCCGGCTTGAGCCACGGCGGCTGAGCAGGCCTATCCCGGTGTTCGAACGACGGAACTTCGAGTCCATCCCCGTTCTCCGAGGGCAGATAACGGCACGATCCCCCCTCCCCACGGGGGGATGGGGGAATGCCAGGCCTCAACCGCCGGCGATGCCGAGCAGTTCCGCATCCAGCGCCTTCAGATAGCTATCCGCCAGATCGGCGCTGATGCCGAGATCGTTCTGGCCATAGCGGGAGGCGACGCGAATATCCACCAGCGTCGTTTCCGCCTCTTCGCGCAGGCGGATCACCAGATCGCATGGCAAGCCGAAGATGCGGGTCCGGGTTTCCCCCTGCAGAACGACATCGCTATTCTGGCGGATGAGCTCCGCCACCCCGTCGCGGAAGGGACGTGGCGTCGGCACGGGAATGATATCGGGCACATCCCCTGCCGCAGTATCATCCTGCGCCGGATTGACGCTTTGCGGCCGAGTACGGCGCTTCGATTTCACATTGCCGTTCGGGTCGGCAACATCGGCGCCCTCGGCCTTGACGATGGTGATGTGGTCATCCCTTGCGACCTTGCGCACAGCTTCCAGCACCCGATCGCTCGCCCCTTCATAGCGCCGGCTGATCAGGGCGGGATAGGCGTCGAACTGCGCCTCGCGCTCCTGCTGCGTCACCAGATGGCGCGGCGGCAGCCACATCTGCCTGGCATCCGGCGTCGCCAGCCATTCCGGCGGGTCGTTGAGATCGGTCGAAATCTCGTAGATCGGCGGCCGGGTCCAGTAACGCTCGGCGCCGAAACCGAAAATGGCAAGCGGCAAGGCGGCATAGACGAGCGCTTTGGCAGAGGAAACGCCGCCGATGGCGGCATTTTGCCAGAGCTGGACGAGACCGAGCAGCGCAAGCAGCACCGCAAGAGCGGCGCAGCCGGCGGAAATCAGCAGCAACAACACGAAATACGGCGTTTCCAGCGGCCCGAAGCGATAGCCGACCAACGTCACCCCACAGAGCACCAGGGCAAAGGAAGCGATCAAACGCGCGGCGCGGGCAGCATGTGAAACAGGACGGTCGAAACGAATGGTCATCAAGGGCTCGTCGGCGCGTCGGATCGGGAGCCGGATGCACCGAATCCCAGAAGAAGACTTATGTTTAGATCAAGAAACGGCGAAAATAAATCGAATGTCGCGGCATCGGCGTGCAATGTTTCGACCGGCTCAAACCGGCGGCATCCAGGCCAAAAATGTGAGCGCTTGCTTAAATTCCAAAAAAAGGTCATTCTTTGGCGTTTTATCGAGGCTGTGAAAGGACTTGATGGGATGGAACCGATAGTTTCCCGAGACATCGCTGCCAAGCCGCTGCCGGCATCTGCGGTCGCGGCAACCGATGCGGTCGATCCTGTTCTTCCGCTGGAGCTTCTGGAACTGGAGCTTTCGCTCGAAGGTTTCTCCGGCGGCGAGCCGGGCTTTTGCGAAGCCGTGCGCAACGCCGCTTCCGCCGTGCACGGCGATTTCCTGTTCGATCTGCCGGCGGCGGGGCTGCTTCCCGATTGCCGCAGGCTGGCGGTCATCCGGATTCCCGAAGGGGACGCCACGATGCGCACGCTCTTTGCCGCACTCGACGAAGACGGAGCGGAAATCCGGCTGCTGCAGCCGGACGAAGAAACCGAGCACCTGTTGCGATTTGCCGACGCCTTTGTCGACCTGCTGCAGCGTCTGCCGGCAAAGCCGAAGGAAGCGGCATAAGAGATCGCCTGCGGCCTTAATACGCCTTTCGCGCCACCACGCAGGGCGCTATAATTCGTACGTGCAATCTGCATTCAGGACATCTCGTCATGCGTATCGCCGCCTCCGTCTTATCCCTCCTCGCCATCACGCTTGCGCTCTCCTCCTGCCAGACAGCCGAGGAAATCCGGGCGGCCGACGAAGCGAGATGCAGCGGCTACGGCTTTCGGCGCGGCACGGAAAATTTTGCCAATTGCCTGATGAACCAGGATCTAAGCCGTCGGGCAGACCAGCGCGCCTTCATGGAAAGCGACGATGATTTCTTCTGGGGGCCGACGGTCGTCGTCGGACCGGGATATTACTATCATCGCGGCCACTGGCACCGCTGAGCCGCAAGGAATCAGGTACGCCCCTTGATGGCAGCCTGCGCTGCCGCAAGCCGGGCGATCGGCACGCGGAAGGGCGAACAGGATACATAGTCCAGCCCGATATCCTCGCAGAAATGAATGGAAGCGGGATCGCCGCCATGCTCTCCGCAAATGCCGAGCTTCATGTCGTTGCGCGTGCGGCGGCCGCGCTCGGACGCAATGCGGATGAGCTCGCCCACCCCGTCGAAATCGAGCGATATGAACGGATCGTGCTCGATGATGCCCTTGCGCTGATAGGTCGGGATGAAGGCGGCGGCATCGTCGCGTGACATGCCGAATGTGGTCTGGGTCAGGTCGTTCGTGCCGAAGGAGAAGAACTCGGCGGCCTCGGCGATGATGTGGGCACGCAGTGCGGCTCGCGGCAGCTCGATCATCGTGCCGACGAGATAATCGATCTTCATCCTGGCCTCGGTCATGACGGCGCGCGCGACCTCGTCGATACGAGCTTTCACGTAATCCAGTTCCGACCGCAGGCCGACCAGCGGCACCATGATCTCTGGCACGACCGCGGCCCCCGTTTCGCGCGCGGCAAGCACCGCCGCCTCGAAGATGGCGCGGGCCTGCATTTCGACGATCTCCGGGTAGGAAATCGCCAGCCGGCAGCCGCGATGGCCCAGCATCGGATTGAACTCGTGCAGCGCATCGACCCGCTGGCGCAGGATCGCCGGCTTCATGCCCATGATACCGGCGACCTCGGCAATCTCCTCATCCGTCTTCGGCAGGAACTCGTGCAGCGGCGGATCGAGCAGGCGGATGGTCACGGGCAGGCCATGCATGATGGTGAACAGGCCGGTGAAATCGAGGCGCTGCATCGGCATGAGCTTGGCAAGAGCGGCGCGGCGGCCTGTTTCGTCTTCGGCAAGGATCATCTCGCGCATCACATGGATGCGATCGCCTTCGAAGAACATGTGCTCGGTGCGGCAAAGGCCGATGCCTTCGGCGCCGAAGGAGCGGGCCGCGCGCGCATCGGCCGGCGTATCGGCATTGGTGCGCACCGTCATGCGCCGCGAGCGGTCGGCCCAGGCCATGATGCGCCCGAAATCGCCCGACAGTTCCGGCTGGATCATCGGCACCTCGCCCTTCAGAACCTGGCCGGTGGATCCATCGATCGTGACGATGTCTCCCTTCGTCAGGGTGATGCCGATGCCGATCAGCTTTTCGTTGCGCATATCGATGCGCATGGTGCCCGCGCCGACGACGCAAGGGATGCCCATGCCGCGGGCAACCACCGCCGCATGGCTCGTCATGCCGCCGCGCGTGGTGAGGATCGCCTCGGCGGCATGCATGCCGTGAATGTCTTCCGGGCTCGTCTCGATCCGCACGAGGATGGCCTTGCGGCCTTCCTCCTCGGCAACGATCGCCTCTTCCGCCGTGAAGACGATCTCCCCGGTGGCGGCGCCCGGCGATGCCGGGAGACCGGAGCCGATGACGTCGCGACGGACGCGCGGATCGATGGTCGGATGCAGGAGCTGGTCCAGCGTCGTCGGATCGATGCGGGAGACTGCCTCGTCCTCGGTGATCAGCCCCTCGTCGACCATATCGACGGCAATCTTCATCGCCGCCTTGGTCGTCCGCTTACCGGTGCGGGTCTGCAGCATCCAGAGCTTGCCGCGCTCTATGGTGAATTCCAGATCCTGGACGTCGCGGTAGTGCCCCTCCAGCTGCGCGCAAATTCCCCGAAACTCGACAAAGGCTTCGGGCATCAGCTTTTCCATCGACGGCTTGTCATAGCCGGAGGCTATGCGGGCGACTTCGGTGATGCTTTGCGGCGTGCGGATGCCGGCAACGACATCCTCCCCTTGCGCATTGACGAGGAATTCGCCGTAAAGCTCCTTTTCGCCGGTCGACGGATTGCGCGTGAAGGCAACGCCGGTGGCCGAGGAATTGCCGAGATTACCGAAAACCATCGCCTGGATATTGACGGCGGTGCCCCATGCCTCGGGAATGTTGTGCAATTGGCGATAGGTAACGGCGCGCGCGTTCATCCAGCTCGCAAAGACGGCGCCGACGGCACCCCAGAGCTGAACCTCCGGCTCCTGCGGAAAGGCTTCGCCCAGTTCCTCCTCGATGACGGTCTTGTAGATCGAGACGACGTGCTGCCATTCGACGGCTGTCAGGTCGGTATCGAACTCATGGCCGAACCGCGCCTTCTCATCCTCCAGAATCTCTTCGAAAATCTCGTTGTCGAGGCCCATGACGACATCGGCATACATCTGGATAAAGCGACGATAGCTGTCCCAGGCAAAACGGGCGTCCCCGGCATCGTGACCGAGAGCCTGCACCGTGGCATCGTTTAGACCGAGATTGAGAACGGTATCCATCATACCCGGCATCGAGGCGCGGCCGCCCGAGCGCACGGACACCAGCAGCGGGCGCTCGGTATCGCCGAACTTGCGCCCGGTGATGGCTTCCATCCGCTGCAGCCCCTGCATGACCTGCGGCTTCACCTCGTCGGGAATATTGCGGCCGATCTTGTAGTAAAAGGCGCAGACGTCGCTGACGATCGTCATGCCTGGCGGGACCGGCAGCCCAAGGTTGCACATCTCCGCGAGATTTGCGCCCTTGCCGCCGAGCCGTTCAAAATCTCCGGCGCCTCCCTCGGCCTTGCCGTCGCCGAATGTATAGACCCACTTCGTCATTGTCCCCGTCCAACTCCTCTGGTTGAACTTAATTCATTGAGGCACAAATGAAAATCGACAATTACGGCAAAATGTTGCGCTGCACAATAAATATGGCCCGAAAGCTCCGATTTCAATCGATTGATCGATACCGGACGCTTTCGGGCCATTTCTTTCGGCCTAACCGCTCCCGTGCTGAACGACGCATAGGGCGGACCGAAGCGCATTGCGAATCATTCAGATTCGTCCCTTGCGCCTCGGCTCTTTGATGTGGGCAGGCGTGATTGCAAGCTCCCACACGGTATTGCGCGCCTTAAGCCGGCTCGCGCCGAGCCAGAATCTTGTCGATTCGCATGCCGTCGAGGTCGACGATCTCGAAATGCCAGCCGCCGAACGAAAAGCTTTCGCCCACTTCGGGCAGATGGCCGAGCTGGTAGAGGGCGAAGCCCGCAAGCGTATGGAAATTGACGTCCTCGTCGCCGACGCGCAGGCCGAGCCTTGCAAACGCGTCATAGACCGGCATCATGCCTTCCATCAGCAACGAACCGTCGGCGCGCTCGACCACATCCGGCGCCTCGTTTTCCATGTCGGGCAGATCGCCGGCGATCGCCTCCAAAAGGTCCGTCTGCGTGACGATGCCCTCGAGGCTGCCATATTCGTCGATGACCATGGCGAGGCGCACGGGCGCGCGCTTGAAATTTTCCAGTACCTTGAAGACAGCTGTTGACTCGTGGACGACAAGCGGCTGACGGATGACGGCCATCGGGTTCAGCGCTTCGCCGTTCAAAAGCTGGTCGAGAAGATCCTTCTTCAGGATCATGCCGATCGGTTCATCGATCGATCCGCGTCCGACGAGAAGCTGCTCGAAGCGGCTTTCGCGAATGGTTCTCTGCATTTCCTCCGGCGGGTCGTCGGCGTCGATCCATTCGACCTCCAGCCGCGGCGTCATGATGTCGGAAACATCGCGGTCGCCGATATTGAAGACACGCTCCACCAGATCCTGCTGCGCCTGTTCCAGCAGGCCTGCCTCCTGGCTTTCCGCAATCAAGAGCTTGATTTCGGCCGGCGAGTGCAGCGAGCCTTCGCCAGCACCGGGACGCAGGCCGAAGAGACGGAGAACGAGGTTGCCGAGACCGTTGAGCACGGTGATTGCCGGGCGCAGCAGGAAGAGGAACAGCCCCAGCGGCCGCACGACGCCAAGCGCTGTGCCCTCGCTGCGCTGCAATGCCAGGCTTTTCGGCGCGAGCTCGCCGAGAACGATATGCAGCGCCGTGATGATGACGAAGGAAATGGCGACGGCAATGGCATGCGATCCGGCCGCGGCCCACGTTCCGGGGAGAAAATCGAGCAAGGGCTCCAGCAGATGGGCCAGTGCGGGTTCACCGACCCAGCCGAGGGCCAGCGAGGAAATGGTGATGCCGAGCTGCGTGGCGGCCAGATTGGCATCGAGATTGTCGACCGCCTTCTGCAGCGCCTTGGCGTTCATGCGCCCTTCGGCAACAAGTTCCGTCACGCGGCTGCGGCGAACGGAGACCAGAGAGAACTCGGCCGCAACGAAAAAACCGTTCGCGGCGACGAGCAGCAATACGGCAAGTATTCCGAGAAAATCGAAAATACTGCCTGACGAGTCAGACATACTTCCCTTCCGGGCGGATGAGCGCCCCTGTTGTTGATCGAAAGACGAAACTAGCACGCTTTAACGATGTGCGGCAGGCGAGACGGCAATTTCTTGTCGAAACGAGAACAGTTTTCTCAATCCCTGCGCGGGCGTCCTCAGGCGATTTCGCGCATCCGTTCGGCGGTCTGCAGATCGACGGAAACGAGCTGCGATACGCCCTGCTCCGCCATGGTCACGCCGAAGAGACGGTTCATGCGGGCCATGGTGATAGGATTGTGGGTGATGACCACGAAGCGGGTCTCGGTAGACGCCGCCATCTCGTCCATGAGGTTGCAGTAGCGCTCGACATTGTGGTCGTCGAGCGGCGCGTCCACTTCGTCCAGAACGCAGATCGGCGCGGGATTGGTGAGGAATACGGCGAAGATCAACGCCATGGCGGTCAGCGCCTGCTCGCCGCCCGAAAGCAGCGTCATCGTCTGCGGCTTCTTGCCCGGCGGACGGGCGAGAATTTCCAGGCCCGCTTCCAGCGGATCATCGGATTCGATGAGCTGGAGCTCGGCCGTGCCGCCACCGAAAAGATGCGTGAACAGGCGCTGGAACTGCGCATTGACGATGTCGAAAGCGACGATGAGACGTTCGCGCCCCTCGCGATTGAGGCTCTGAATCGCGCCGCGCAGCTTCCGGATGGCGTCGATGACGTCGTCGCGCTCCTTGATCAGCGCCTGCAGCCGCTCCGTCAGCTCCTTGCTCTCTTCCTCGGCACGCAGGTTGACGGCACCCAGACGTTCGCGCTCGATCTTGAGCCGCTCCAGTTCACGCTCGACCTCGCGGAGATCAGGCACGTTTTGCGATGCCGAAAGGCCGGTCAGGCGCATGGCCTCATGCGGCTCGACGTTGAGGGTCTGACGGATGCGCAGTTCGCTCTCCTGACGACGCTCCCGCGCCGACACCAGCCGCTCCTCGACGCGACCGCGCTTCTCGCGGCTTTCCGCCAGTTCGGAGAGCGCTGTCGCGGCATGGCGATCCGCCTCGCGCTGGACGCCTTCCGCTTCGGCAAGCCGATCGGCCGCCACGCGGCGGGCATCCTCGGCCTTCTGCAGCTCGTTCATCAATGAACGGCGCTTGTCATCGAATTCGTCGGGAGCGAGATCGAGTTCGGCAGCTTCCTCGCGCGCTTCCTCCTCGCGGTCGCGCAGCGTCTGAATATGCTCCTCGGCGCTGGCCGCACGCTGGCGCCAGATATCGCGCTCCTGCCGGATCGCCAGGATTCGGCGTTGCCGCGCCTCGTTTTCCCGGTTCAGGCCCTCATGGCGGGCGCGAGCTTCGGCCAGAGCGCCGCGATCCGTCGCGACCTCCGCCTGCTGATCGCGCAGCTTCAGATCGATGGCCGAGAGATCCGGTGCGTCTTCCAGTTCGACGCGGGCATTCTCGTCCTGAATCGCCACATCTTCCAGCTGCTCCTGCAAGCGGCTGACGGCCTCGGCGATGACGTCGCGGCGGCGGATGAGATCGCCGGAAGCGCGTTCGGCCGCGGCGAGCGCTTCACGCGCCTCGGCCAGATGGCGGGCCGCAAGCCGGCTGGCGTCGCGGGCGACGGCCAAACGGCCCTCCTCGCCCCGAATCGCATCGGCGGCTGCCGCAAGACGCTCCTCAGCCTCGACAAGCACATCGCGGGCGAGCTCGGCCTCGGCCTCCAGTTCGGAAAGCCGGTTCTTCTGGGCCAGCCGCAAGGCAGCCGCACTCGGCGCATCCGCCCCGGTGACGTGACCATCCCAGCGGAACACCGCGCCATCTTTCGTCACCAGCCGCTGCCCCGGCTTCAGCTCCGGCATCAATCGCAAGGCGTCATCGGCCGAAACGATGCCGATCTGGCGCAGACGCCGCGTCAGCGCGGCTGGCGCACCGACATGGGTAATCAAGGGTGCCGCGCCTTCCGGCAAGGCCGGATCGGTCGCGCCGCTGCCATTGTCGGACCAGTAAACCGGCGCATCGGAACTCAGCGAGGATTCCAGATCGTCGCCAAGGGCTGCGCCAAGCGCGGTCTCGAAGCCGCGATCGACGCGCAGTTCCTCGGCGACGGGCGAAAAGGCACCGGACGTATCGCCCGCCGCCAGCATCCTGGAAATGGTCCGCGCCTCGGTTTCAAGCGCATTCAGCCGTGCCCGCGCCTGCTCGACCGGCCCGCGCGACAACGCCTCGGCCTCGCGCGCGCCGGCGAGAACCGCCTCGACGCGCTGAATCTCCCCCTCCGCATCCGCAACGGCATTTTCCGCCGCCTCGACCATGTCGCGCTTTTCGGCGGGATCGGGCAGATCGGCCATCTTCTCATCGATGGCTGCAAGCTCGCGATTGGCTTCGTCCGCCTGGCGTTCCAGCCGCATCTTGCGGTCGGCAAGATCGCGGATGGCGCGTTCCAGCTGATTGCGCGCGGCGGCGGCCTCGGCGCGTTCCGCGGTCAGGGTGGTAAAAATCCGCTCGCTGTCGGCAAGCTTGGCCGACGCTTCCTCGAAGGCGACACGCGTTTCCTCAGCGAGCCTGCCGGAATCGGCGAGGATTTCGGCAAGATCGGCTTCTTCGGCATCCAGCCTGGCTAGGATGGAGGCGTTGTCGGCCACAAGGTTCTGCTCACGGCCGATATCCTCGGCCAGCTGGACCAGCCGGCGGGTCAGCTCGTCGCGACGGCGCAGGATGCGATTGATGTCCTCTTCCAGCTGCGAGCGGGCAATCTGCAGGCGCTGCAGGGCTGCCGCGGCCTTCACCTCGTCATCCCGCAGCTCCGGCAGCTTAAAGCTGGCGATGCCCTGGGCTTTCGCGGCCTCCATCTGGATCTGCGCCTTTTCGGCGACCACCACGGTTGCCTGGTTGAGCGCGCTGTCGGCCTCGGCTTCGGCTTCCTTGGCCTGCACCCAGCGGATATGCAGCAGCATAGCCTCGCGGGCGCGAATGTCGGCCGAGAGCATCTTGAAGCGGTTGGCCTGCCGCGCCTGACGCTTCAGGCTCTCGATCTGGCTTTCGAGCTGCGACGTCACGTCATCCAGCCGCTCGAGATTGCTTTCGGCGGCGCGCAGGCGCAATTCCGCCTCATGCCGGCGCGAATGCAGGCCGGAAATGCCCGCCGCCTCTTCCAGCAGCTGGCGCCTTGCCTGAGGCTTGGCCTGAATCAGCTCGCCGATGCGTCCCTGCCCGACCATGGAGGGCGAGCGGGCGCCAGTGGAGGCATCGGCAAAGAGAAGCTGCACATCCTTGGCGCGCGCCTCCTTGCCATTGATGCGGTAGACGGAACCCTGTTCGCGCTCGATGCGGCGCGTAACCTGGATTTCGTCGCTGTCGTTGAAGGCGGCCGGCGCGGTGCGGTCGCTATTGTCGAGGTAAAGCCCGACTTCGGCGGTGTTGCGCGCCGGGCGATTGCCGGATCCGGAAAAGATCACGTCGTCCATGCCGGAGGCACGCATGTTCTTGTAGGAGTTCTCGCCCATCACCCAGCGCAGCGCTTCGACAAGATTGGACTTGCCGCAACCGTTCGGGCCGACGACGCCGGTCAGGCCGCGCTCGATGACGAATTCCGCCGGTTCGACGAAGGATTTGAAGCCGACAAGTCTCAGTCTGTTGAATTTCATAGGCGGTGCCCTCTTCTCCCCTGCGAGGAGAAGGCCGTCCACGATGCCGGCATGGGGAGCGTGGCCGCTCCAAACTCGAATTCAGACGGGGTATTCACGGGCGCGCGACCTTGGCCGCCCGCCCGTGATGAAAAAAGGCGCGGATCAGAGCAGGCTGTCGATAAGCTTCGACATGGCAACAACAGACATGTCCCCTGCATAGCGCTTGCCATTGATCAGGAAGGTCGGCGTGGCGTTGACGCCGAAATCCTTGGCTGCGCGTTCCCGTACAGAGTTGACATCATCCAGAAGCTTCTGGTTCGTCAAGCACTTCGTAAAGCTATCCTCAGTAAAACCAGCAAGTTTCGACATCTGGAGCAGTGCGGCGCGGCCGTCAACATCGGGCGAGGCCCAGGCGATCTGCTGCTTGAACAGCATTTCGACCATCGGCATGTACTGTTCCTGCGGGGCGCAACGGGCCAGCATGAAGGCTGCGGCGGCGCGCGGATCGAACGGGAACTCGCGGATGATGAAGCGAACCTTGCCGGTGTCGACGTATTTCTGCTTGATCGTGTCGAAGGTCGTAACGGCGAAATGCGCGCAGTGCGGGCAGGTCAGCGACATGTACTCGACGATCTTGACGGGAGCGTCTTCCTTGCCGAATGCGATTTCCGGCAGCGGGCCGGGCTTCAGCACTTCGTTCATATCGACATTGCCGTCCGCCGGCGGCACTTCATCTTCTGCGGACGCGGCGGATGCGGTGTCGGCAAAGGCAGAGAACGCCACCGAGAGAGCTGCGACGGCAGAGCCGCCCAGCAGATGGCGTTTGGTCAAGAGCATGTCGGACATCGGCATAGAGTCACCCGTCGTTAAAGAGGTCTTCGAATGTTTCATGCGATATAACGGCTGCTTGCCGCTAACAAGGCACGGTTGGCCAACTTTCTTCAAAGAATTGTGACCTGGCAAAGACGGACAACTTAAATTCCGTCCACAATTCGCGAAATGAGCGGTTAGTTCTGACCTAGCGCCGTTTCCAGGCCATGGCGGTGCCCAAGCGCTGAACGGCGGCCCTGATCTTCTCGTCCTCGATGCCGTCCATCATGTCAGCCAGCTTGCGCGCCGCCTCGCCCTTCAGCGGCGGCGGCGTGCGCGAGCGTTTGGACGCGACGGAAACCGGCTTCTGCACGATGCGGATCTGGTTGACGGCATAAAAGCCGAAGAAGCTGTTGATGCGCTGGATCAGTTCGCCCTGCGCATGGGTGAGAAAGAGGGCACGGGCACCCTCGCAGGCTATCGTCAGCACGCCGGGCTGATACCTGTCGTCCATGCCGGGGCCGGTCCGCCTGGCCCAGGCGATCTTTTCCGGCCGTGTGCAGTCGGCAAACTCCTCACCGGCAATCTCGTCCCAGCAGCCGAGCAGCGTCGTATTGATGCCGGCACGCTTTGCCAGCACCGGATCGACGATGCCGTTGGTCAGCTCGGAAATCTGGCGTTCGCCGCGACGCGACATTTTCGATAGGCTGTGTTCACTCATTTCGGCGTGGTTGCCCGCTTCTCGTCACTGCAACAAAATTTGTCTTCGGCTGAACCATCAAAGAGAGCGGTCTTTTCCATTTTGCAGAAGGGCGCGAAACGACCTCCACTCTTTCACTGCATTTTCCCGCATCAGTACGGTGACGGCAAGGCCGACGGTGAAAAATCCTACCGCCAGGAGCTGAAGCGGAAAGACGTCCTTCTGGCCCGTGTGCCAGGCGGCAACGAGCAGAACCACCGACGACGCAACGTATACACTTATTCCCATCAGGAAAAAGAGAAGCATGTCGAATGCATGCTGAAACAGCTGCGACCGGCGAGACCTTATCCTGGGCTGCGTGTGAAATTCCCGGCGGAGCCAGGCCGTGACCGGTTTGAATGGCTGCGTGTGCAACAGCTTCGAAATCATATAATACGCCGACAGCAGGAAGAGAATTTCCAGCACGCAATGGTTCAACAGCCGCAGATTGGGACTTACGTCCAGCAGACGATCGAAGAGTTCGAAGAGCATGATGTTTCTCCTTTCATAGCTCCAGTCAGGGCGCCGCGTATTTTCGACGTTCACCCGCCAGGCAATTGTGTCTAAGGAAGCGGGAGTAAATACTTCACCGAAGGAAATCATGGATCGTTCATCGCAAGTGTCCCCAGCGAGCGACAAGCTGCTTGCCTGGTACGACCGCCACCACCGCGACCTGCCGTGGCGCGTCTCGCCGCCCATGGCGGCGCGCGGCGTCAAGGCGGATCCCTATCGCGTCTGGCTGTCGGAGGTGATGCTGCAACAGACGACGGTGCCGGCGGTCAAATCCTATTTCGCGAAATTCCTGGAGCGCTGGCCGACCGTCGGCGATCTCGCCGCGGCGGCGAACGAGGACGTCATGGCCGCCTGGGCCGGGCTCGGCTATTATGCCCGCGCCCGCAATCTCAAGAAATGCGCCGAGGCCGTCGCTGCCGAACACGGCGGGCGCTTTCCCGATACGGAGGACGGCTTGCGGGCCTTGCCCGGCATCGGCGACTATACCGCTGCCGCAGTCGCCGCTATCGCCTTCAATCGCCCGTCGGCCGTGATGGACGGCAATGTGGAACGTGTCATTTCCCGCCTCTATGCGATTTCGACGCCGCTTCCCGGCGCCAAGCCGCTGATGAAGCAGAAGGTCGCGCAGCTGACGCCGGCCGATCGTCCGGGCGATTTTGCCCAGGCGATGATGGATCTCGGCGCGACGATCTGCACGCCGAGGCGCCCGGTTTGTTCGCTCTGTCCCTTCAACGGCGCCTGTCAGGCGCTGGCGGGACACGATCCCGAGCATTTCCCGGTCAAGGCCGCCAAGAAGGAAAAGCCGGTACGCCGGGGAGCGGCCTTCGTCGCTGTCAATGACGAGGGCGAAATCTTCCTGCGCCGCCGCATCGAAAGCGGCCTTCTCGGCGGCATGACGGAAGTGCCGACGACGGGATGGACGGCGCGCGTCGACGGCGAAACCGGCATCGAGGCGGCTCCCTTCCCGGCCGACTGGCAGCCGGCGGGCACGGTAACGCATGTCTTCACCCATTTCGAATTGCGATTGTCGATCTGGCGTGCCAAGTCGGTTCCGAAGAAGGACAACCATGACGGATGGTGGGCGCCAGTTACAAATCTTGAAGAGCAGGCCTTGCCGACAGTCATGAAAAAAGCGATCGCTCAGGCTATTCCCAATGCGTTTGCAAAACGCGTTTAAAGCAGAAATCAGGAATCCATTCATGACGACGGAAATACGGCACATCGTTTTCGATATCGGCAAGGTTCTTATCCATTACGATCCTAGCCTCCCCTACAGCCGGATCATTCCGGACGATGCCGAACGCGAATGGTTCCTCGCCAATGTCTGCACCCATGAATGGAACATCGAGCAGGATCGCGGCCGCACCTGGGAAGATGCCGAAGCGCTGTTGATCGCCGACCATCCGCAGCGCGAAGAGCATATCCGCAGCTTCCGCAAATACTGGCACGAGATGGTTCCGCATGCCTATGAAGACAGCGTCGCCATTCTGGAGCAGCTGATCGACGAGGGCCGCGACGTCACCATGCTGACCAACTTCGCCTCAGACACCTTCCGCGAGGCACAGGTGCGCTATCCGTTCCTCAAGAAGCCGCGCGGCGTAACCGTCTCGGGCGACGTCGGCCTGATCAAGCCGGATGTCGCAATCTACGACACTCACGCCAGGAGCTTCGACCTCGATCCGGCCGCGACGATCTTCATCGACGATTCCTATCCGAACGTCGAAGGCGCGCGGGCGGCAGGATGGCATGCAGTTCACTTCACCGGCGCCGAGAAACTGCGCAGCGATCTCGCCGCCCATGGCATAAAGGTTTGAGCCGATGATCTTCGATCCCGCGGAACGCATCGATCTGTTTCATGACGCCATCAACCGCCTCGATTACGAGGCGATCGAAAACTTCTTCGCCGAGAACGCCACCTACGTTTCCAACGGCGTCGGCGGCCTTGCCGGCCGGGCGGCGATCATGGAAGCCTTCCGCGGCTATTTCGACACCTATCCCGATCAGACGGCGTCCAATTCGCTTGTGGAGACGTTGACGCCACTTTCGGGGCGGGCCGTCTGGTCCGTGCGCGCCACCAACAGCAAGACGGGCAAGCCGCTGATTCGCGAAGGCGAGGAAACGATTACGTTCGACGAGGACGGCCGCGTCGTGCGCGTCGACGTCACGGACTACCAGGACTTCTGAGACCCGAAGCCGACAAGACGCCCAGGGCCTCGCCGGATATCTCTTCCGGCAAGGCCCTGGGCGTTTCACCTTCTTCCCTAACTGGAGGTACACGACGGAAGAAGGCGGTATTGCTGATTGGCGGAGACCTATTCCACCTTCGCCAGATCGCTGCGGACGATGGCCCTGAGCTCATCGATCGGACGCAGGGAACGGCCGTCGTCGAAATGCCAGAACATCCACCCGTTGCATGCATCAAGGCCCTGCACCTTCGCGCCAAGGCGATGAATGGAGCCGGCCTCGCCGCCGGAAGCGACGGTGCCGTCGGCGCGCACGATGGCGCTATAGCGGCGCTTCGCATCCGTCAGCACTTGGCCGGGCTTGATGAGACCACTCTCGATGAGCACGTTGAAGGCAACGCGCACCTCGGCCTTCTTGCCGGTCATGACCGTCAGCTCCGCCTTGCCGAGCGGCTCGACGGCGGCGATGCGGGCGCTGGCCGCATCGATATAGTCCTGCTCGCGCTCGATACCGACGAAGTGACGGCCGAGACGCTTGGCGACGGCACCGGTCGTACCTGATCCGAAAAAGGGATCGAGGATGATGTCGCCGGGCTTGGACGAAGCCATGATGACGCGGGCAAGCAAGGCTTCCGGCTTCTGTGTTGGATGCACCTTCTTGCCGTCGTCGCCCTTCAGCCGCTCATTGCCGTTGCAGATCGGGAACAACCAATCGGAGCGCATCTGCACGTCGTCGTTGGCCGCTTTCATGGCGTCGTAGTTGAAGGTGTAGCCCTTGGCCTTGGCGTTCGGGCTCGCCCAGATCATCGTCTCATGCGCGTTCTGGAAACGGCGGCCCTTGAAATTCGGCATCGGGTTGGTCTTGCGCCAGACGATGTCGTTGAGGATCCAGAAGTTCAGATCCTGCAAGGTCGCGCCGACGCGGAAGATGTTGTGATAGGAACCGATGACCCAGATCGTGCCCGTCGGCTTCAGCACGCGGCGGCAGGCGAGCAGCCAGGCGCGGGTGAAGGCGTCATAGGCTTCGAAGGAGGCGAACTGGTCCCATTCGTCATCGACGGCGTCGACAAGCGACTGGTCGGGACGATGCAGCGTGCCGCCGAGCTGAAGATTGTAGGGCGGGTCGGCGAAGATGACGTCGACGGATTGATTGGGCAGTGCCTCAAGAGCGGCCACGCAATCGCCCTTGATGATCGTGTCGATCCAGGACCCCGGAGCTGCGGAGGTCCTGAGGTCGGCAAGCGGGAAAACTGACGCCATGTGATACTCGCTGTTACACTTACTCGGTGCTCTTAACTGCGTGTTATGGTTACCTAACTTGGTTACCAAAGACTAAAGCGGCGTCATATTTTCCGAATTCCCGAGAAGGTCCCGGGAATTCACGGCGCGTTGGGCGGCGTTATCGTGCTGAATTTCCCTGGATATCGTGGACTGCGTGGCTGTCATCGGGCGCTTCGGCGCGTTCATTCATTCCGTAGTCGCGAAGAACCTCCGCCACACGCAGCCGATAATCGGCAAATACCGTCTTCCGGCCCGCTTTCTGCGCGGCGCGATGCCCCTCGCGATTTCTCCACTCTCGAACTGCGGCCTCGTCGCGCCAGAAGGAAAGCGACAGGATCCTGCCCGGCTGGCCGAGGCTTTCGAAGCGCTCGATGGAGATGAAGCCGTCGATCGCTTCAAGCTCCAAGCGCAACCTTGCGGCAATGTCGAGATAATGCTGGCGCTCATCCGGATGGGGGACGACTTCGAAGATGACCGCGATCATGGCGATATCCCCGGAGCATGCGGCAGAGATATGTTTTTCAGGAAAATACGATCCTCCTGCAGGATGAAACGCTCCTTGCGGGAAAAATCGTGATTGGCCTGTGCGAGCGGATCGGCAGCCAGGCTTTTGCGATAGGCTTCGTAGGCGGCCAGGTTCTCGATGTTGTAAATGCCGTAGGCCGTCGTCAGCGAGCCCTCGTGCGGCGCGAAATATCCGATCAGATCGGCGCCGTTGCGCGGGATGATCTGGCCCCAGGCCTTGCCATACTCCGCGAAAGCTTCCTGCTTGAAAGGGTCGATCTGATAGCGGATGAAACAGGTGATCATTGGTTTTCTCCTTTGCTGATGATGCTGTTTTGGCACATTGCAGAACGGAGATGCTTCGGTTACGATCGAAGTATGAAGGAAGGTCCAGACATAGCGCAGATCGGCTCGCTGATCGGCGACCCGGCGCGGGCGAACATGCTGACGGCGCTGATGGGCGGCCGCGCGCTGACGGCAACCGAGCTGGCGGCGGCTGCCGGCGTGACGCTGCAGACGGCAAGCGCGCATCTTTCCAAGCTCGAAGCGGGCGGCCTGCTCGCGCAACGCAAGCAGGGCCGCCATCGCTATTTCGCGCTGGCCGACGACCGCGTCGGCAAGCTGCTCGAAGGGATCATGGGCTTTGCCGCAAGCCGCGGGCATCTGCGCCATCGTCCCGGGCCGAAGGAGCTGGCGCTGCGCAAGGCACGCATCTGCTACGACCATCTGGCCGGCGACTACGGCGTTCGCATGCTCGACAGCCTGATCGAGACCGGTTCGATTTCCGTCATGGGAGAAGGTTTGAGCCTGACCGCCCGAGGAGAGAAACATCTCGGATCGATCGGCATCGATGTCTCCGGATTGCGCGCGAATCGCCGACCGCTTTGCCGTTCCTGTCTGGATTGGAGCGAGCGGCGGGCGCATCTGGCCGGCAGCCTCGGCAAGGCGCTGCTTTCGAACTTCTTCGACAAGGGCTGGGCGCGGCGAACGGAAAACAGCCGCTCGATCTTCTTCACGCCCGAAGGCGAGCGCCGGTTTCTGGCGCTCTTTCCGCTCGAACCCGGCGATGGCCACCCGCAATCCGGGCTGGACGAAAATCTTTAGGCCGCTTCGATCAGGACACCCTTGAAATTGCTTGCAGCGATGCGGCTGCAAAGGTCGCCCCATTCGCAGCCACGGCAGGCATGGCGGATTTCACCGCCGGCGAAATTCCGGCGGAGCTTGGAAAGCAGCCTTGCATCCGGCACCAATACGATTCCGGGGCCGATCTCCTCGCCCAGCAGGGCCGCTACATCGGCAAGCGCTGCCGCATCCCGCTCGATGACGGAAGCCTTGAAGCAATGCGGCACCTCCCCGCTCAGGAGTGGCGCGCAGATATCATCGGGGCCGGAGACCAGCTTGATCTCCTCCCCTTTCGACAGTCGCTCGGCAATGCGGCGATAATTATCGGTGAAGGCCGGGGTATAGCCCTCACCGACAAAGGTCAGCATGCAGAGCAGATGGTGGGCGCGAAGCCTGACCGTCAATTCAGGCGCACCTTGCCGCCATAGACCTGGACGGTCTTCAGCACCGCCGCCGCAAGGGCGGACTTCAGCACCGCGCCAAGGATGAAGGGCGCAACACCGAGCAGCCAGCCTTTTTCGGCCCCGATCAGCGCGGCAAGCCATGCGCCGCCGATCGCAAGGCACAAAATATTGGCCGAGAGATGCGCGAGAAAGCTGCGCGCGACGCGATTGCCGCTCCAGCCGCGCTCTGCAAGCCAGCCGACAAGGGCGGCAATGATCGGGAAGGAAACGAGATAGCCCGCCGTCGGCCCCATGAACGGCGCCATGCCGCCTGCGCCGCCGGCCAGCACCGGAAAGCCGATCGCAGCCTCGCCCAACCAGGCGCAAACGGTGACGGCGCCCAGACGCCAGCCATAAAGCGCGCCGATCATGGTGATCGCAAAGGTCTGCATGGTGATCGGCACCGGCACCATCGGCACCTCGATCCGCGATGCAAGCGCCAGCATGAACGTTCCCGCAAGAACGAAGACGGTCTTGGCAATGAGGGATCGTTGACCGAGCCGAAGCGGATCGAAAGCGACGTCATCGTGATGCTGCAACAGGGACATAGGGTCTCCTTTTCAAATTATAGATAATTTTTCAGTCTCATCTATTTTATGATGGAGATCGCAAAATCAAGCAAGTGGCGCACGGATGAAATTCCGCTGAACCGCGCGAATCTATTGGGAAATAAGGAATCTTAAAATAGGAGAAGCACGCCGACCTTAAACTCAGGCGACGAATTCGAGCCGTAGATGGTCGAGAAAAGGCGATCGAAAAGCGAAAAGATTCGCTTTCGAAAACGAAACCGGCAATGCATAATAAGAATTATCTATAATTTTTAGCCGACGATCGCAAAGGCTTCGCGCGTCGAGCCGGAGGGCATGCGGACGGGTGCGCGGCCGATCCATTGAACATGCTTCTGCAGGATCGCGGCCGCTTCTTCAGCCTTACCCTGGCGCAGTGCCGCGAGGATGGCCCGATGGTCGTGATCAGTGCGCTTCTCCCAGCCGGATTGCCATGCCGAAAACAGAAAGCGGGCGCTGGCTGCATGCAGGTCGTCGATGGCGGCGAGCAGACGCGCCATGCCGCAGGGTGCCAGAATCAATCGATGGAAGCGACGATTGGCCTCCTCCCAGGCATAAACATCGGCTGCGGCATCGCCATCGCGCGTCGCCTGCTCGGCCTCGTCCAGTATGGCTGAGGTCAGGTGCGGGGCTGCATGCTTGAGCGCAAGACCTTCAAGCGCCGCGCGCATTTCCGCAACCTCGCGGACCTCCTTGAGATCGAAGGAGGCGACGCGAACGCCGCGGCGCGGCAGGTTGATCGCCAACCCCTGCGCCTCCAGCCGCCGGAACGCTTCGCGCACGGGCACATGACTGGTGCCGAATTCCTCGGCGATGTGATCCTGCCGCAGGCGCGCATCGGGCGCGAGCTCGCCGCGGATGATGCGGTCGGCAAGCACCCGGCTGATACGGCTGGCAATGGTGTCGTCGCGCTCCTTGGCCATGGGCGATCCTTAAAGGCGGGTTTGCCCGATGTCGAGCGGCAAGCGACCGTCACCGCGTCTTTAGAGCGCCGCGACCCTTTCGTTCACTGCAGCACAGCCATGCCCGCCGATTGGTTGAGCTTTGCCGGCATATCGTGTAAAGCCCGGCGGTCATTTTCAGAGCGCCCCCGAAACACCGACGACTTCCCGGAGCGCGCCGAACCCAGCCACATCAAAGGCAGCAAATTTTCATGAGCAATGGCTTCGACCTCATCATCTTCGACTGCGACGGCGTTCTGGTCGATTCGGAAATCATCGCGGCGCAGGTCGAATCAAAGCTGCTGACGGATGCGGGCTATCCGATCAGCGTCGAGGAAATGGGCGAGCGCTTTGCCGGCATGACCTGGCGCAACATCCTGTTCGAAGTCGAGCGCGAGGCCAGCATCCCGCTTTCCGCTTCGCTGCTCGACAAATCGGAGAAGTTGCTGGACCGCAAGCTTGCCAACGACGTTCAGGCAATATCGGGCATCCCGCTTGCGCTGTCGCGACTGCCGATGCCGCGCTGCATCTGCTCGAATTCCAGCTCGGCGCGCCTCGACATGATGCTCTCGAAGGTCGGCTATAAGCAATTTTTCGCGCCGCATATCTACTCCGCCAAGGATCTCGGCGCCGACCGGGTGAAGCCCAAGCCGGACATCTTCCTGCACGGTGCCCAGCAGATGAATGTCAGCCCGGCCAATACGATCGTGGTAGAGGATTCGGTTCACGGCGTTCAGGCGGCGCGAGCCGCAGGCATGCGCGTCATCGGCTTCACCGGCGCGTCGCACACCTACCCCTCCCACGCCGACCGGCTGACCGATGCCGGCGCCGAGACCGTCGTCAGCCGCATGGTCGACCTGCCGGGCGTGGTCATGGCACTCGCGGAATGGGATGGCGTCCTCTAAGGCACCCCTGCCGGGCGACACGGCTCACAAAGGGAATATCCGATCGCCATGCCCTGAACATGGCTCCCCAAGCTTTGCATTTTGCAATGCAGACCGGCTCGTAGCGGCTCTGGCCAAGGATTTTGCCGGCTCTGTACCGGCGGGGGATGCTTCCTATAGTGGGCATATAGAGCGCAAAAGCCGTTTGCTTCAAGGCCCCGGCCCGCGCGTATAACGCCTCCCGAAATCACTCGGAGGACGTAAATGACTGGCAGCGCCGACACTGTCCCGCAGCGATTCTACCATGGCACCCGAGCCGACTTGAGGCCGGGAGACCTGATCGTCGTCGGTCATAAATCCAATTACGGCACCGGCAAACCCCTGTCCTGGGTCTACCTCACCGGCACGCTGGATGCCGCCATCTGGGGCGCGGAGCTTGCCGTCGGCAACGGAAGGGAACGGATCTATATTGTGGAACCGACCGGCTCGATAGTGAGCGACCCCAACCTGACCGACAAGAAATTCCCCGGCAATCCCACGCAATCCTATCGCTCTCGCGAACCGCTCCGGATCCTTGGCGAAATTACGGAATGGCAGGGTCACTCTCCCGAACGCTTGCAGGAAATGAGGGACAATGTTCAACGCCGGAAAGCGGAAGGCGCCGAGATAATCGATTGATGCATCCGGCGTTCGGCTGAGAGGACGGCCAGACAGCCGATGGAGCCGACAGTCCTATCCATGGCGCTCCCATAATCAGAAAGGCCCCGCAAATGGCAGGGCCTTCGATAGATCTGCAATTCTACGCGCGCCTGTTCTCGCCGAAACGGCAATGCAGCAGCGCGCCCGGCTTGCCTTAGTGGCGCTTCCTGCGAGCCGGCTTCTCGCCCTTCGCAGGCTTTTGCGGCCCCTGATCGAAACCGATCTGGACGATGGTGAAGCCGCCGGAGCCGCCGGCCACCTGGATATCGTCATCGGTAAAGAGAAACTGCGCCGTGGTCTCGCCCGGCGGAATTTCCGCCGTGTAGTTGATGGTCTTGCTGTAGAGGGCGTTTTCATCGTCCATGACGGCCACATGGATCGGCAGGGTCACCTTGCCGGAACTGCCCATCGGGCCGGAGACCAGGCGCCCCTGCGCCACGACATGGATGCTGAGGCTGGTGCCGTCGGTCGTGCACTGGCGGGTCGCCTGCGCTAACGAGGCCTGATAGACCAGCTGGTTCGGATCGTCCTTGGCGCCCTTCGCGTAGGTGCGATAGACCGAGTCCTCATCGCGGATGACGGCCTGCGGGCATTTGCCGGCGACATAGGCCTGACCGCCGGTGGGAGCTGCAGCCGGAGCCCCGGCCTGCGGCGCAACGGTGACATCCGTTGCCGCCTGCTTATCGTTGTTGCCGCCGATACCGAGAGTACTGCAGCCTGCCAGCAATGCCAGAAGCGAAGCGGAGAAAAGACGACGCGAAACCCTGCCAAACACTATAATTCCACCCTCTCCATATATTTCACATTATCGGCCAGCAGCCCGCCAAACGGGCCTTTTATGACACTTGGCGATGGTCTATACCAGCGACGCAGCGAAAAATCGATTGGGTAGACACCGTTTTGGCTCACTTTTCGAGATCGACAGATTGCCACGACCAAACTCCGCCGCCCGGCGCCGATCCCACGCGCCTTGCGCAAACGCGAAAACCACGCGGCTGATCCGACGCAAAAAGACAGGCCGCCCTCGTTTCGTTCCTCTACTCTCTCAATCGATCACTCAGGCAATTTTGCGACCACAAGGAATTCTAGACCGTGGACTACATCTCAACGCGGGGAGAAGCCCCTGCCCTTGGCTTCTGCGACGCCCTCCTGGCCGGCCTTGCTCGCGACGGCGGGCTTTATGTTCCCCGTGAATGGCCGACGCTGACGAAAAAGGAAATCCGCGCCTTTCGCGGCAAGAGCTACCAGGACATCGCTTTCGCGGTGCTTTCGCCCTTCACCAATGGCGAGATCCCGGCGGATGTCTTCCGCGGCATGATCGACGATGCCTACGCCACCTTCCGCCATCCTGCGGTGGCGCCGCTCGTCCAGACCGGGCCGAACAGCTTCGTCATGGAGCTCTTCCACGGCACGACGCTCGCCTTCAAGGACGTCGCCATGCAGCTGCTGGCGCGGCTGATGGACTATGCGCTGGAAAAGCGCGGCCAGCGCGCGACCATCGTCGGCGCCACCTCGGGCGATACCGGCGGTGCTGCGATCGACGCCTTTGCCGGCCGCGAGCGCACCGACATCTTCATCCTCTTCCCGCACGGGAAGGTCTCGCCGGTGCAGCAGCGCCAGATGACCACGTCGACGGCGGCAAACGTCCATGCGCTGGCGATAAAGGGCAATTTCGACGATTGCCAGAACCTCGTCAAAGCCATGTTCAACGATGCCGCCTTCCGCGACAAGGTCAGGCTTTCCGGCGTCAACTCCATCAACTGGGCGCGAATCATGGCGCAGGTGGTCTACTACTTCACCACCGCTGTCGCGCTCGGCGGCCCGGACCGGAAGATCTCCTTCACCGTGCCGACGGGCAATTTCGGCGATATATTCGCCGGCTATGTCGCCAGGCGCATGGGCCTGCCGATCGAGCGCCTTGTCATAGCCACCAACGAGAACGACATTCTTGCACGCACGCTGAAGACCGGCCGCTACGAAATGCGCTCGGTCAAGGCCACCACCTCGCCGTCGATGGACATCCAGATCTCCTCCAACTTCGAGCGGCTGCTGTTCGAGGCCAACGGCCGCGACGCCTCCAAGGTGCGCGCTGCCATGGAGAGCCTGAAGCAATCGAACGGTTTTTCGATCGATGCCGAGGCCCTGAAGTTCATCCGGAAGGACTTCCGCGCCGGCCGCACCAGCGAGAAGCAAGTGGCCGAAACGATCCGCAAAACCCTTGCCGATACGGGCTACCTGCTCGATCCGCACACCGCGATCGGCGTCTTCGTCGCCGGGAAGAACGAGCGGCCGACCAGCCCGATGGTGACGCTTGCGACCGCCCACCCGGCAAAATTCCCCGCCGCAGTAAAATCCGCATCCGGTATTGACCCGGCGCTTCCGACGTGGCTTGCTGGTCTGATGACCAGGGAGGAGCGTTTCGACATTCTCGATCCGGAACTTAAAGCCGTAGAAAGCTTTATCGGCAAGCACGCCCGGGCCGGCGAATAACAAGACGCGGAAAGACAAGCGATGACAGTGGAGTGCACCCGGCTTGCGTCCGGGCTGACAGTAGCGACCCAATCGATGCCCCACCTCGAAAGCGTGGCGCTCGGCGTTTGGATCAAGTCGGGTTCGCGTAACGAGACGGAGGCGGAACATGGTATCGCGCATCTGCTCGAGCACATGGCGTTCAAGGGCACGGCGCGACGCTCGGCCCGGCAGATCGCCGAGGAAATCGAGAATGTCGGCGGCGAAGTCAATGCCGCCACCTCGACCGAAACCACCTCCTATTACGCCCGTGTGCTGAAGGACCATGTGCCGCTCGCCGTCGATATCCTTGCCGATATCCTGACCGAGTCAGCCTTCGACGAGGAAGAACTGGCACGCGAAAAGCAGGTGATCCTGCAGGAAATCAATGCCGCGAACGACACGCCCGACGATGTCGTCTTCGACAAGTTTTCCGAGGTTGCCTATCGCGGCCAGACGCTCGGCCGCGCCATCCTCGGCACGCCGGAAACCGTCGTCTCCTTTTCGCCGGAGCAGATTCGCAACTATCTCGACCGCAACTATACGACCGACCGCATGTTCGTCGTGGCGGCCGGGGCCGTCGATCATGAAAGCTTCGTGCGCCAGGTCGAGGAACGCTTCTCCAGCCTGCCGACGAAACCGTCCGCTCCGCCCGTTATCGAGCCCGCCCGCTATATCGGCGGCAACATCCGGGAAACGCGCGACCTCATGGATGCGCAGATCCTGCTCGGCTTCGAAGGCCGGGCCTATCATACCCGCGATTTCTACTGCTCGCAGATCCTCGCCAACATCCTCGGCGGAGGCATGTCCTCGCGTCTCTTCCAGGAAGTGCGCGAGTTCCGCGGTCTCTGTTATTCGGTCTATGCATTCCACTGGGGCTTTTCCGACACCGGCATATTCGGCATCCACGCCGCGACCGGCGGCGAGAACCTGCCGGAACTGCTGCCCGTCATCGTGAACGAGCTGCGCAAGTCATCCCATGACATTCAGCAGCAGGAAATCGAACGCGCCCGCGCCCAGATTCGCGCGCAGCTGCTGATGGGCCAGGAGAGCCCCGCCGCCCGCGCCGGTCAGGTCGCACGGCAGATGATGCTCTATGGCCGCCCCATTCCGAACCAGGAGATGCTGGAGCGCCTGGAAGGCATCACGATCGAGCGCCTCACGGATCTTGCCGGACGGCTGTTCTTCGATACAGTACCGACGCTTTCGGCGATCGGGCCGCTGGAGCAGCTCGCGCCGATGGAAGACATCGTGACCTCGCTGTCGTCGCCGGCACCTGCGTCCAGAAGCGCAAGCGGCTAAGGGCACGCCGCGGGCCGATGGGTTCAATTCTCGGGGGAGTGCTTGGCGGCATGCAAAAATCTGTCTTCCGGTTTCTCTCACGTCATCCGGACGCGGTTGAACTCGAAAACGATCAATATTTGCTGCGCCTGCCGCGCTACTCCGATTTCAATCAATGGCACCGGCTCCGGGCCGAAAGCCGCCGCTTTCTCGAACCGTGGGAACCGACCTGGCGGCACGACGAGCTGACCGAGGGCGCCTATCGGGCGCGCATCATCCGCGGCAAGCAGGAATACAGCTCCGGCCAGGCGGTGCCGCTGTTCATTTTCCTCAGGGAAAACAGGACGCTGGTTGGCGGGATCACGATCGGCTATATTCGCCGCGGTGCCGCGCAGAGCTGCATGATCGGATATTGGATGGGCGAGCGCTATTCCGGTCAGGGCCATATGTTCGCCGCACTTCAGTTGGTTATACCCTATATCTTTTCCGGACTTGAGTTGCACCGAATTGAAGCAGCCTGTATTCCGGATAACGAGCGTAGCATGCGGCTTTTGCAAAAAGCCGGTTTCCAGCGGGAAGGTCATTTGCGCGGTTATCTTAAAATCAACGGTCAGTGGCGCGACCATGTGATGTTTTCAAGGCTGGCATCCGACACCAGCCTGAACCGAAACTTCGACCAGCGATGATCGCCGGATTCATGCAGACGAGGCCGATGGCCCGGCAGCTATGCGTTTTGATCGCAGCGCTGGCCGCCGCCCTGATGCTGCTGATCGCCGGCATGGCGCACGCGGCCGAGCCCGTGAAGATCTCGCGCGACGATACCGCCCTCGATCTCACGGCGACGACGGAAATCTACACCAACCAGGGTGAAGCCTTTCAGGTTTCGACCGCCGCCGGTGCCGATGGCATCCGTCGCCGCATCGAGGTTCGCTCTTCCTCGCCCAATCATCAGGGCGATTGGGCGGTGTTCGCGCTCGCCAACGTCTCGGAAGAGCAGCTGGAACGCGTCATCGTCGCCCCGCATTTCCGCCTGGTGAATTCGAAGGTCTTCTGGCCCGATCTCGGTTCGCAGCGTATCGTCGCGATCACGCCGAGCGAAGGTTTCGCGCTCGACCGGCAGCCGAGCGATGAGGCCGATGTCTTCCGCATCACGCTGAACCCCGGCGCCGTCGTCACCTTCGTCGCGGAGCTTTCGTCGCCGAACCTGCCGCAGCTGTACCTTTGGGAACCGAACGCCTACAAGGATACGGTCAACGCCTTCACGCTCTACCGCGGCATCGTGCTCGGCATTGCCGGGCTGCTCGCGGTGTTCCTGACCATCCTTTTCGTGGTCAAGGGCACGTCGATGCTGCCGGCGACGGCCGCGCTCGCCTGGGCCGTGCTCGGTTACATCTGCGTGGATTTCGGCTTCCTCGGCAAGCTCATCAGCATCACCTCCAGCGACCAGCGAATATGGCGCGCCTGTGCGGAAGTGGCGCTCGCGTCGAGTCTGGTGATCTTCCTCTTCACCTATCTCAATCTCAATCGCTGGCATGCGCATCTCGGTTATGTGACGCTTGCCTGGGTTCTCGGCCTTGCTTTGCTCTTTGGCGTCGCGATCTACGATCCGTCGATTGCGGCCGGCATTGCGCGGCTGTCGCTGGCGCTGACCGCAACGGCCGGCCTGCTGCTCATCATCTACCTTGGCTTCAGCCGTTATGACCGCGCCATCCTGCTCGTGCCTGCCTGGGCGCTGATTCTCGTCTGGCTGTTCGGCGGCTGGATGACCGTCATGGGCAAGCTCGACAACGACATCATCCAGCCGGCGCTCGGCGGCGGCCTCGTGCTGATCGTGCTGCTGATCGGCTTCACCGTCATGCAGCATGCTTTTGCCGGCGGCGCGTTCCAGCAGGGGCTATTCTCCGATCTGGAACGGCAATCGCTGGCATTGACCGGCTCCGGCGACACCGTCTGGGACTGGGACGTGGCGCGCGACCGCGTCGTGACGACACCCGATATCTCGATGAGGCTCGGTCTTTCGCCCGGCACCATGCATGGCGCGGCACGCAACTGGCTGCCACGGCTTCACCCCGACGACAGGGATCGCTTCCGCGCGACGCTCGACGTGCTGCTGGAGCATCGGCGCGGCCGGCTGAACCACGAATTCCGCATTCGCGCCGAGGACGGTCATTTCCACTGGCTGTCCATCCGCGCCCGGCCGGTGCTCGGCTCCAATGGCGAAATCATCCGTTGCGTCGGCACCATCGTCGATATCACCGAGCAGAAGAACTCGGTGGAACGGCTGCTGCATGATGCCGTGCACGACAATCTGACCGGGCTGCCGAATCGCCAGGTCTTCCTGGACCGCCTGCAGGCCGTCCTGACGCTGGCTTCCGACGGAAACCAATTGCGGCCGACGGTGATGGTCATCGACATCGATCGCTACAAGCTCGTCAACGATACGCTCGGCTTCGCAGCCGGCGACAATATTCTCATCGCGCTGACCAGGCGCCTTCGCCGCCTGATGAAGCCTCAGGATTCGCTGGCGCGCCTTTCCGGCGACCAATTCGGCCTTATCCTCGTTTCGGAACGCGATCCGGCGAAGGTGGCCGATTTTGCCGATGCGATCAGCAAGGCGATCATGGTGCCGATCAATTTCGCCAATCGCGAGATCATCCTGACGGCATCGGTCGGGCTGACGTCCTGGGTCGACCAGCAGGAGAATGCGGCCGGCATGCTGAGCGACGCCGAGCTGGCGATGTATCGCGCCAAGCGCGCCGGCGGCAATCGCGTCGAGCCCTTCCAGCCGGCCTTCCGCAGCTTCGGCACGGACCGCCTGCAGCTCGAAACCGATCTGCGCCGCGCGGTCGAGCGCAAGGAACTCTCGCTCGTCTATCAGCCGATCGTACGGCTCGAGGATGCGGAAGTCGCGGGCTTCGAGGCGCTGATGCGCTGGGAACATCCCAAGCGCGGCAGCATTCCGCCATCGGAGTTCATTCCGATCGCCGAGGCTTCCGATATCATCGGCCCGCTCGGCATGTTCGCGCTGGAACAGGCGACCAACGACCTGAAGGCATGGCAGCGACAGACCGGCGACCTGCCGCTGTTCGTCTCCATCAACCTTTCCAGCGTACAACTGCTCAACAACGAGCTTTACGACGATATCCGCGCCCTGCTCGCCAAGACCCATTGCGATCCAAGCCGCATCAAGCTGGAGCTGACGGAATCGCAGGTGATGGAGAATCCGGAACAGGCACGCCTCGTACTCGACAAGCTCCGCGACGCCGGCATCGGCCTGGCGCTCGACGATTTCGGCACCGGCTACTCCTCGCTTGCCTATCTTACCCGCTTCCCCTTCGACACGATCAAGCTCGACAAGGCCATGGTCCGCGACGACAGCGACAAGAAAGCGGTCCTGCTACGCTCGGTCATTTCCATGGCGCGCGAACTCAACATGCGCGTCGTTGCCGAGGGAATCGAGTCGGAAGAAGACGCGCTGGAGCTTGCCAAGATCGGCTGCACCTACGGCCAAAGCTTCATCTTCGGCCCGCCGATGGGCTCGGATTCGGTGCTGCGCCTGTTGAAGGAACGCTTTCCGCTGACCAAGCGCGCCTGATGCCTGCTCAGGCGCTGTCGATCAGCTCGCGGATATAATCGAGCTTCGCGACCACCGGCGGCGAGAGGATGAAGGGATAGGAATCCGGTTGTCCCATGCTGCGCTGGATGGAGTTGATCGCCACGCTCAATGGAATCCAGGCGCTGACGAGCTGCTCGGCGCTTTCGGCCTTGTAAGGATTGAAATCCACTTCCGCGGCCATCTCATGATAGCGTTGCGGATCGATCGCCAGACCGAAGGAGCGCGCAGTTTCCAGAGTGTCTACGATGTGCAGGTAATGCGCGAAGCATTCGGCGAAATCCTCCCACGGATGAGAACTCGCATAGGCGCTGATGAAGCTCTCCTGCCAGTTCGGCGGCGGCCCATTATCGTAGTGAGCCTGAAGCGCCGCGCCATAATCGGCGCGCTCATCGCCGAAAACGGCACGGAAAGCGTCGAACTCTCCACGATCGCGAACGAGCTTGTTCCAGATGAAATGGCCGGTCTCGTGACGGAAATGGCCGAGCAAGGTGCGATAGGGCTCGTTCATCGAGGTTCGCGCCTGCTCGCGCGTCGCATCATCCGCTTCGGCGGCGCGAATGGCGATCAGCCCTTCCTCATGGCCGGTCATGGCCGGGACGACGGTGTTGCCTTGCACCTCGTCTTCTAGAAAGTCGAATACCAAGCCGCCCTCGGGATCTTCCGCCCGATCCGGATGCGGCAAGTTCCAGCGCAACAGGGAATAGAACAGATGCCGCTGCGCCTGGCCGATGCGCCGCCAGCGGTCTATTCCTTCCTGGGTGGCGGTGTTCGGCACCAGGCGATTGTGACGGCAGGCGACGCAGTAGGGCTGCGGATCGTCCGCATCGATGAGCCAGTTGCAGATATCGAGCTCCGCATTGGCGCAGAAGCGCACATGCCGCGCCGGTTCGGAAACCAGATGCCAGTTCGCATCACCATCGGCGTCGAGCGCATGGATCGCCATGCGATCCGGAACGAAACCGAGCTGATGGCCGCAACGGACGCATTGCCTGTTGTCGAAATGGACGGGCTGGCCGCAATGATCGCAAGTGAAAAGCCGCATGATCCCCTCGGAAGAAATGGATTGGCCGATCAATAAAGAGCCTGCCACGTTTCCGTAACAGGCTCTTCCTCCCAACATCGCTGCTGCAACATCAATTCGAATGGAGCAGCGACCGTAGATTGCCGAACGGCAAACGGGTTACATCCGGTCGACGGCGCCCTTCACCTTATCCTTGGCCTTGCCAACGGCGGTCTGCACCTTGCCCTTGGCTTCCTGTGCGGCGCCTTTGGCGCGCATTTCCTTGTCGTCGGTCGCCTTGCCGGCCATCTGCTTGGCCTTGCCGGCGATCTCGTTCACCTTACCGGACACCTTGTCGGTCGTGCTGCTCATGTTTTACGCCTCCTTGGCTGGCACGGCAGTATTGCCGTTGCTCTGACAGGAAAACGTCGCACACGCTAGTTCGTTCCAAAATAACGCAAATCGGCTCAGCTGTGACCGGCATGCGGCGACAGCATCGCGGCACTGATACCCATCAAAGCCAGAGCGCGCTCATATTTGTTGTCGAGGCTGCGATCGAAAATCAACTCTTCGTTTGCCGGGCAATTCAGCCAGCCATTGTTGCCGATCTCCGCCTCGAGCTGCCCCGCGCCCCAGCCGGCATAGCCGAGCAGCATCGTCGCACGCTTCGGGCCGCTTCCCTTGGAAATAGCCCGCACGATGTCAAGCGTCGCCGTCAGGCTGATATCGTCGCTGACGGGAATGCTGCTATCGCTGATATAATCGTCGGAATGGAGAACGAAGCCGCGGCCGCTTTCGACGGGGCCGCCGGTCTGGATCGGAAAATCACGCGCCACCTGCGGCAGCACGATGGCATCGTCGTCCTTGATCATATCGAGATGCAGAAGAACATCGGTGAATGTCAGTTTCTGGGCCCGGTTGATAACGAAGCCCATGGCGCCGGCATCCGAATGGGCACAAATGTAAACCACCGTCCGATGGAAATTCCGGTCCTCCATGCCGGGCATGGCGATCAGGAACTGACCGTCGAGAAAACCTCTTTCGCGTCTATTCTTCAGCGTCGATAGGGACATCGTGCCTCCTGACCGCAGTCCACAAGTGCACCGCTTATGAGCAAGATGGGGCAATGTCATAAATCAATCAACTGAAAATGATCATTTCCTTCTCCGGTCCTGCTGGCTCCCGGTGTCCCGATCCGCTAAATCCTTGTTTCATGATTGGAATAAGAACCCTCCCCCGCCTCTCGATACCGTTCGTCATGCTTCTGTCCAGCGCTGCGATGGCCCATGCCGCCATGAGCGACTGGGTGGACAATCAAGGCGGCCGAATGCGGCTGGTGGCGCTGGCGCCGGATGCTGAAGGGCACATACGCGCCGCCTTGCAGATCGAACCCGAACCGGGCTGGATCACCTATTGGCGCGAGCCGGGCCAGGGCGGCATCCCGCCGCAGATAACACCTGCCCCCGGCAGCGGCGTGACGCTGGAAACGACCGGCTATCCGATACCGAAGCCGATCAGCGTCGGCCCCATACAGGAAATCGGCTACGATGCGCCGGTAACATTGCCGCTCGATTTGCGCGTTACCGGAAAAGCCCCGGAAAAACTCGAGCTGAACGCCTTCATCGGTCTTTGCAAGGATATCTGCATCCCGTTCCAGGCCGACCTTTCCGTGCCGCTGCCGGCAGACGAGCAGCCGACATCGCATGAACTGGCCCTGCTGGATGCGGCAAAAGCCCTGCTGCCGGAAGCGCCTTCGTCGGATTTCAGCGTCGAGAGCCACAGCATCTCGGCCGATGCCAGGAGCCTTTCGCTGCGCCTGAAGCTGCCGGACGCGAGCGGAAAGGCGCCCGCAATCTATGTTACGGGGCCATCGGGCTACATCTTCTTTCAGCAGGCAAACGCAAAGCGGGAAGGCCCCACCTTCTCCACGGAGATCGAAATCGGCAAGCTGCCGCAGACTTACGATATCAAAGGCAAGAGCTGGGGCATTCTCGTCGTCGACGGCGACCGCGCCATGGAGACCAGCCTTGCGTTCGAATAGGCCGGCCCTATAGTTTTCCGTAGCGACTTTACACAACAGGCGCCGCAACGGCGTTGCAAATCCACGACCCAAGGAGAGAACCATGTCCATCGCCATTGGCGACAAGCTGCCTGACGCCATCTTCAAGGAAAAGACCGCCGACGGCCCGGTCGAGATCAGCACCGAGCAACTGTTTGCCGGCAAGCGCGTCGTGCTCTTCGCCGTGCCCGGCGCCTTCACGCCCACCTGCTCGCTCAATCACCTGCCGGGCTACCTCGAGAACCGCGACACCATTCTCGCCAAGGGCGTCGACGATATCGCCGTCGTCGCCGTCAACGACTGGCATGTCATGGGCGCTTGGGCACAATCATCGGGCGGCGTGGGCAAGATCCATTTCCTTGCCGATTGGGACGGCTCCTTCACCAAGGCGCTCGGTCTGGACATCGATCTCTCCGCAGGCGGCCTCGGCATTCGTTCGAAGCGTTATTCCATGCTGGTGGAAGACGGTCTCGTGAAGACGCTGAACATCGAGGAAAGCCCCGGTCAGGCAACCGTATCCGGCGCTGCCGCCATGATCGAGCAGCTTTAATTTAAGACGCATTTGAAGATTGAGGGCGCCGCAAGGCGCCCTTTCTCGTTCAGATACCCTTGGACTTCTCCGGGAAGCCGCACAGCTATTGTGCGCCATCGCCTCTTTTTCGCCGCATTTCATCGGCTAGAACACGTAATGTTATTACATAATTGAAAGCCTCCAAATGCCTTTCGACCGTGATCCCTTCGCATCGTCCCTCATGGGGCGCTCGGCCTTGATGCGTCTTGCCTATGTGGCTGTCGGCATCGCGGTGCTTTGGGCGGCCATCGGCTGGGCGGTGGCCCTGGCATGAGCGACCTGATCCGCCTTGAAAATCTCACTGTCACCTACGAGCGCCATCCGGCTGTGCACCATATCTCCGGCAGCTTTGCCGCCGGCAGCCTGACGGCGATTGCCGGGCCGAACGGGGCAGGCAAGTCGACGCTGCTTAAGGCGATCGTCGGCGAATTGCGGCCGGCGGGCGGCTCTATCGACCGAGGAGCGCTGACGCGCGACGATTTCGGCTATCTGCCGCAGGCCGCCGATATCGTCAGGCGCTTTCCGATTTCGGTCGCCGATACGGTGATGCTGGGTGCCTGGAAGAATGCCGGCGCCTTCGGTCAATTCTCCCGCAAGGATATCGAACGGGCGCGCGAGGCGCTTGCGGTCGTCGGGCTTTCCGGCTTCGAGCGGCGGCATATCGGCTCTCTCTCGTCTGGACAGTTCCAGCGCGTTCTCTTTGCGCGGCTGCTGCTGCAGGATGCGCGTGTCATCCTGCTCGACGAACCGTTTACGGCGATCGATCAGCGCACGACACGCGACCTCCTCGATCTCGTGCTGCGATGGAACAGCGAGGGCCGCACCGTTATCGCCGTCCTGCACGATTTCGAGCAGGTGCGCGCCTGCTTTCCCGAAACGCTGCTGCTTGCCCGCGAGCTGGTCAGCTGGGGCAGGACCCAGGATGTCATGAGCCCGGCGAATCTCATCAAGGCGCGCGCCATGGCCGAGCGCTGGGATGACGAGGCCGAGGAATGCCTGCCGGCAGGTGGTGAGGAGAGCGAAAGCGGACTGGTGAAGCGGGAGCCGGCCGAATGACCGTCTATGACCTCTTCCTCGCGCCGTTCGCGGATTACGGTTTCATGCGGCGCGCGCTTGTCGCATGCATCTGCCTCGGCCTAGGTTCCGGCCCGATCGGCGTCTTCCTGATGCTGCGGCGCATGAGCCTGATGGGCGACGCCATGAGCCATGCGGTTCTCCCGGGGGCCGCCATCGGCTATCTCATCGCCGGCTCCCTGTCGCTGACCGCGATGGGGCTTGGCGGCCTCGTCGCCGGCCTTTCGGTGGCGCTGCTTTCCGGCCTCGTCAGCCGCGCCACGGTTCTGCAGGAGGATGCGAGCTTTGCGAGCTTTTATCTCACCTCGCTTGCGCTCGGCGTTCTCATCGTGTCGCTGCGCGGCTCCAACATCGATCTGCTGCATGTGCTCTTCGGCACCATTCTGGCAATCGACGCGCCGGCCCTCTACCAGATCGGCGCCATTACGACGGTGACGCTGCTGGCGCTCGCCATCATCTACCGGCCGCTGGTCATGGAGTGCTTCGATCCCGGCTTCCTGCGCGCCGTCGGCGGGCGCGGTCCGCTTTATCATTTCCTGTTTCTGCTGCTCGTCGTGCTCAACCTCGTCGCCAGCTTCCAGGCGCTCGGCACGCTGATGGCCGTCGGGCTCATGATGCTGCCGGCGGCGGTCGCCCAGCTCTGGTCGCGCAGCCTGCCGGTGATGATGGCAATCGCAACCGGCACGGCGACAGCGGCCGGCTATATCGGCCTGATCGCCTCCTATCATCTCGAGTTCGCCTCCGGCCCGACGATCATCATCACCGCCAGCCTGATCTACGGCTTCTCCATTCTCTTCGCACCGTCGGGCCTTGCCCGGCGGTTCTTTCCCCGTCCCCATCTCCGGGGCTAATCCGAACAAGGAGACTCGCATGCATAAACGAAGACTGCTTCTCTCAGCCGCAGCGACGGCCTTCGTCGCCTTCGGCGTCGTCGCTCCGGCCTCCGCCGAAACGCTCAATGTCGTCGCGTCCTTCACCGTGCTGGCCGATGTCGTCAAGCATGTCGGCGGCAACCATGTGAAAGTGTCGAGCCTCGTCGGCCCGAATGGCGATCCCCATGAATTCGAGCCCTCGCCGGCCGATGCCAAGACGCTGAACGCCGCCAAGGTCGTCTTCGTCAGCGGCGAAGGCCTGGAAGGCTGGATGGACCGGCTGATCACCGCATCGGGCTACAAGGGAACGCCCGTCGTTGCCTCCGAGGGCATTAACACCCGCACCATGGTCGACGACGGCAAGACCATCACCGATCCGCATGTCTGGAACAGCCCGGTCAATGTGAAGATCTGGGTCGCCAATATCGAGAAGGCTCTCTCCGCGGCCGATCCGGCCGATGCCGCCGATTTCAAGGCCAATGCCGAGCGCTACACCAAAGTCCTGACCGAGCTCGATGCCTTTGCGCACAGCAAGTTCGACAAGATTCCCGAAGATCGCCGCAAGGTGCTGACCAGCCACGACGCCTTCGGCTACTTCGGGCGCGAATACAAGGTGAGCTTCCTGTCGCCGCTCGGCGTTTCCACCGAAACGGAAGCCTCGGCCGCCGACGTCGCCAAGCTGATCGAGCAGATCAAGACCGAGCATGTGAGAACCTACTTCTTCGAGAACTCGAACGATCCGCGCCTCGTCAAGCAGGTTGCCAAGGCAACCGGCGCGGAGCCCGGCGGCGAGCTCTATGTCGAGGCTCTCTCCAAGTCCAACGGACCGGCTTCGACATACGAAAAAATGTTCCGTTATAACGTTGAGCAGCTGGCGGCCGCGATGGCGAAATCAAGCTGATCCCGCAACAAGCGCGGTCGCAGCCATTTTCGGCTGCGACCGTGTCAACTCAGATATTCGTGCCAGTTCAGATATTGAAGTCGAAGACCATCAGGCCGGCCAGGCCGCCGTCCGTGGACGAAACGATCCGCTCGCCGACGGCGACGTGATCGGGATGCACCAGATAGGCATCGCGCGCCTCGGCGCTCTCGAACGTGACGACAAAGCCGTCCGCGAAGCCGCCATGCAGTCCCTCAGGCGAGACGTTCGGCCCGAGTTTCATATCGACGATGCCGGGGATGACCTTCTGCAAGGCGGCCACCGACTCGAAGAGAGCTCTCTTCTCGTCCTGTGTCATGGCGGATTTGAGCCGAAGAAAAACGCAATGCAGGATCATGCCTACCTCCCTGTATGTCGCGGCCAGCATAGAGGGAAAGGGCAGCCGGGCAAGACGCTTCGCCACAAGCTTTGCACTTTTGCCGGCATGAGCGCTATCGATGGACCGCTCCTTCCCGCTCGCACAGCCATGGCCTCCCGAACGACATCATCGCCGCGATCGCCTTCCGGCTTGACTCATTCATAGCCAGGCAGCTATACATCTATTCATAGCCGCCGAGGTATGAATAGATGTCGAATGCCCATGACCTGCTTTTCCGAACGCTTGCCGACCCCACGCGCCGGGCCATTTTCGAGCGCCTGTGCCGGGAGGGGGAAAAGACCGTTGCGGCGCTGACGGCCCGGGCCGGCGTTTCGCAGCCCGTCGTCTCGAAGCATCTTGCCGCTCTGAAGCGTGCCGGGCTCGTGCGCGATCGCCCCGAAGGCCGCCAGACGCATTACAGCGCCCAGCTTGAAGCCCTGGCGCCATTGACCGACTGGACGAACCAGATGACCCGGTTCTGGGAGAGCCGGTTCGATGACCTCGAAGACCTACTCAAAAGGATGGACCAATGAACGAAACTTCAGCCGAAATACGTTCCGTCGTTGTCGAACGGGATATCGCCTTTCCGCCGGAAAAGATCTGGCGCGCGCTGACTCAGCCGCATCTGATCGAGGAATGGCTGATGAAGAACGACTTCAAGCCAAGCGTGGATCACCGTTTCAAGCTAAGCGCCGATTGGGGCGCCGTCGACTGCCGGGTTCTGGAAGTCGAGCCGAACAAAACCCTTTCCTACACATGGGATGCCTACGGCCTGGAAAGCATCGTCGTCTGGACGCTTACGCCGACGGGCGCGGGAACCCGCCTGCGCATGGAGCAATCGGGCTTCCGCCCGGATCAACAGCAGGCCTATATCGGCGCCCAACACGGCTGGCAGAAATTCTTCGGAAATCTGGAGCAGGTTTTGGCGCGCGCGGATTGAAAGCCGGCGGGCCGTATCCGTGCGGCGAACAAGGGCGGCCAGACCCGCTGCAAGAGGAGACAAGATGAGTTTGACCAAATCCATTCGACAAGCCCACCGTTGGCTTTCCATCATCTTCACGGTGGCGGTCATCGCCAACTTCGTCGCCATGGGAATCGGAACGCCGCCTTCCTGGGTAGTCTACTCGCCGCTGCCGCCGCTCTTCCTGCTGCTGTTCAGCGGCCTCTACATGTTCGCATTGCCATATACCGCAGCAAGGCGCAGCACGCAGAATATCGGCCGGTAGAAAACCGGCCTTGGGGCGGCGGTCATGTTTCGAAAGCGGGGGCATGGCCGCCGCCCCATTCATGCCCCGGCGCGACCGGCGATCGGCTATTCGCCGTTCCGTTCGAGCGGACGCCATCCCAGTATCGATTTCGCCTTGGCGTTCGAAACCGGCCCGCCATCCTCGACCACATTGAAGATGCCGATCGCGGCGGTCTGCACCGCGAGCAGGGTGGCGCTTGCCGCATCGTCCACATGCAGGCTTGTGGAGCCGGCCGGCGCGTCGCAACCGGTTCCCGGTCCATAGAGCAGACCATACCGCAATACCGTACCGGCAATGCCGGGGGCCGAAAGAGTGAGGGACTCGAGCGTCCGTATCGCCGTTGCACCCTCCTGAAGCGGCGTGTCTTCGGTGATCGGGCCGTCACCGGCTTGATAGGACCAGGCAATGCTTTGCGATATCATTCGCCCGGCGCAGGCAGCGACGGCGGCATCGACCAGATTCTTCGTTCCGATTTCACGAATGCGGGCATTGCGGATACGCCCCTCCTCCATCTGCGCCGGATCGAGCCCGAAAGGCAGATCCGTCAGCTGATGGATGACGATATCCGGCTTTGCTCGCAGCAACGCCGCCGCCAGAGCCTTCGCGTCGAAGACATCGACGACGACGGGCGTCGCACCGAGGGCGCGCAGACTATCCTGCCGCTCCGGCCGGCGGGTGGTCCCGTGGACGGCAAAACCCGCTCCGATCAGCAAGGGAACAAGCTTGCGTCCGATTGCGCCGGTCGCGCCAGCAAGAAAAATGGTCTCGGGCATTCGATGCTCCCTTGAATATCTGCATCCCCGTTGTTCCATGCTTTCTTCCTATGGCCTTGGCCCGGAAAACAGATGCAAGAATCGTGGTTATGCCAAGGTGAGTCTTACGGCTCACGCTCCGCCGCTATGCAGGCATACCCGAGACGCCCAGCAAGTGAGGCGACCATTATGTTTGCCGCAAATGGTGCCACAGCCGAGCAGCAGGCCGTCGGCCCACCCTCAATCCATGACGGAGCGCTATTTCCGCTTGAAGGGCTCCATGCCCTTGCGTGCCAGTTCGTCCGCCCTCTCGTTCTCCGGATGTCCGGCGTGACCCTTGATCCAATGCAGCGTCACCTTGTGGCGATTATAGGCTTCATCCAGCGCCTGCCACAGCTCGGCATTCTTCACCGGTTTCTTGTCCGCGGTCTTCCAGCCGTTCTTCTTCCAGCCGAAAATCCACTTGGTGATGCCGTCCTTGACGTAGACGCTGTCGGTGTAAAGGTCGACTTCGCACGGGCTCTTCAGGGCTGACAGAGCCGAGATCGCCGCCATCAGCTCCATGCGGTTGTTGGTCGTATCCGCTTCGCCGCCGGAGAGTTCCTTTTCCACCTCGCCGTAGCGAAGCACTGCGCCCCAGCCGCCGGGGCCGGGATTGCCCGAGCAGGCGCCATCCGTGAAAATATCGACGTGCTTCATGCCTGCAGCCCGTATTCGGCGGCGGAGGCGATCTGGCGGTGGAAGCGCAGCTTGCGCAGATATTCGATCGGGTCCTTCTTGGTGACGAGAGCGCCGGCCGGCGTCGTCAGCCAGTCATAGAGCCGCGTCAGGAAGAAGCGCAGCGCCGAGCCGCGCGCAAGCGTCGGCAAGGCGGCGATTTCGGCAGCGCTCAGCGGCCTGACGCTCTGATAGCCCTCCAGCAGCGCCATGCCCTTGGTGATGTTGTAGGCGTGATCCTTCTCGAAGCACCAGGCATTGAGGCAGATCGAGACGTCGTAGGCGAGCTGGTCGTTGCAGGCGAAATAGAAATCGATCAAGCCGGACAGCGTGTCGCCGAGAAAGAAGACATTGTCCGGGAAAAGATCGGCATGGATGACGCCTTCGGGCAGATCCCTCGGCCAATGCTGACCGAGGAAATCGAGCTCGCCGCGAATCTCGCCCTGCAGACCGGCTTCAACCTCATCGGCGCGCTCCTCGGACTTTTCCCAAAGCGCCTGCCAGCCCTCAAGCGACAGCGCGTTCGGGCGGCGGATTTCAAAACCTTCGCCGGCGAGATGCATCGCGGCCAACGCCTTGCCGACTTCGCGGCAATGATGCGCTTCGGGCTTGCGCAACCACATGCCCTCAAGGAAGGAGATGAGGGCAGCGGGGCGGCCGGAGAGATGACCGAGCAAGACGCCGTCGCGGCGCGGGAGAGGCAGCGGACATGACAGGCCGCGGCTTGCCAGATGCTGCATCAACCCCAGAAAGAACGGCAGATCACCCTTGTCGACGCGCTTTTCGTAGAGCGTCAGGATCAGCGGATCACGGCTCGTATGCAGCAGAAAGTTCGAGTTCTCGACGCCCTCGGCAATGCCCTTGTAGGAGAGCAGCTCGCCGACATCATATTCCGTCAGGAACCATTTCAAATCGTCTTCGGTAATATCGGTATAAACGGCCACGAATTATTCCCTTGATATGCTGACTACCGTAGCCATCCGCCCTCGTGGTTCGAGACGGCCTTAAGGCCTCCCCACCATGAGGGCCACTCCCTCGGCGCACGGCTGCAAGACTCTCATCCTGAGGTGCTTTGCCGATGCGGCGGCAATGCATCGAAGGGCGAGGTGGCCGTTCCTCAATCGCCGTTGACGAAAGCCATGTCTGCTGTCGTCAGCTCTATACTGCGAAGCTCGCGGTTGACGAGGAAATTCTCGGTTTCCTTCACAGTTTCAGCGAGTTCCACCACGGCATTGTAGCGGGTGCGGAACGCTTCGATGATCTCGTTGACGATGACTTCCGGCGCAGACGCACCAGCCGAGAGGCCGACCGTCCTGATATCGCCGATATTGTTCCAATCGATCTCGGAGGCCCGCTGGACGAGGACGGATTTCTTCGCCCCTGCCCTGAGCGCCACTTCGACGAGACGCTTGGAATTGGAGGAGTTCGGCGCGCCGACGACGATGAAGAGATCGCAGCCCGGAGCCGCCTCCTTCACCACTTCCTGCCGGTTGGTTGTGGCGTAGCAGATCGAGTCTGCCGCAGGCGCCGTGAGATTGGGGAAGCGCTCCTGCAGCCGCGCGATGACGCCGGCGGTGTCGTCGACCGAGAGCGTCGTCTGCGTGACGAAGCCGAGATTGTCAGGATCGACGGGTTCGTAAACATCGGCATCCTCCACCGTCTCGATCAACGAAACAGCGCCTTCGGGCAGCTGCCCCATGGTGCCGATCACCTCCGGGTGGCCGGCATGGCCGATCAGCACGACATGGCGGCCGAGACGGTTGTGACGCATGGCCTGCTTGTGCACCTTGGAAACCAGCGGACAGGTCGCATCGAGATAGAAGAGATTGCGCGCATCGGCATCCGCCGGCACGGATTTCGGCACGCCATGCGCCGAAAAAACGACCGGCTGGGCGCGATGTTCGGCGGGGATTTCGTCCAGTTCCTCGACGAAGATGGCGCCCTTGGCCTCCAGCCCTTCGACGACATAGCGATTGTGCACGATTTCGTGGCGGACATAGACCGGCGCGCCATAGGCCTTCAGCGCCAGAACGACGATCTGGATGGCGCGGTCGACGCCGGCGCAGAAGCCGCGCGGCCCGCAAAGCCGGATGGTCAGGTCGGGTTTGGAAACGGCTATGTTCATATCTCTTCCGAAATGCGCGACGATGGCTCAGTCATAGATAGGGATGCCTTGCCGCCTAGTCCATTTAGCCCGCGTGATCTTATCCGAAAACCACTGCGCACTTTCGGGATCATGCTCTAGCCGAATATTCCATCGAAATGAAGCTATTCTATTGCATGTCTCTATTGTGAGGGCGCGTCCGGATGACGCTTGCGCCACCAGGAAATGGCGACGATTGCCGCCAGCGCGATGGCCAATCCATACCAGGTGACGGCATATTGCAGATGATTGTTCGGCAGATCGACGATGGTGACGCCCCCCACCGGCAACCCCTGCGGATTGGGCGTCTTGTCGGCGTCGATGAAGAAAGGCAGCACCTTATCCTTCGGCAGGCCGACGCTGGACGCCATGACATCCAGGTCCTTCCAGAAGAAGATGTTCTTGCCGAGGTCATTGTCCGGCATGCCGTCGGGCCGCTCGGCAAGTTTGGCGCGGGCAAGGCCGGTAACGGTCTGTTCGCCGGTCAGTTCACCCTGCTTGCGCTTTTCGGACTCCTTGGCCTCGGTAGGCACGAAGCCTCTGTTGACGAAGACGAAGCGGCCATCGTCCAGCTGCAGCGGCGTGTAGATGTGATAGCCGGGATCGCCGTCATAGGTAGCGAGGAAATCCCGCTCCTTGTCGTTCAGGTAATGGCCGGTTGCGGTGACGACACGATATTCGATATCGCCGCCGGATGCCGCCATGGCCTCGATCGCCGACAAGGGCACGGCGGGCGCATCCGTGCGCGCGGCGATATCGGCCAGCAGGCCTTCCTTCCATTGCAGCCGCTCGACCTGCCAGGTGCCGAGCCCGATCAGGATGAGGAATGCGACAAGCAGAAGGAGCGCCTTGGCGATCTGCCAAAGAGGGTTGGCGCGACGGACGGCCGCTGCCTGCTCAGTCACGACTCACTCGCCCTTCGCTGGCATTGTTGCGATATTGCAGGGCGATCAGGATGCCCTTGCACCATCGCAGGGACAGAAGCGAGAGGATGATGGTCAGCGGCGCGAACAGCACGATATAGACCCAGATCGGCGGCGCATAGTTGATCTGCATCCACAGGACCGAGCCGATGATGATGAAGCCGACGATCAGGATGACGAAGACGGCCGGACCGTCGCCGGCATCGGCAAAGGCGTAGTCGAGGCCGCAGGCGGCGCAGCGTGGCTTCAGCGACAATAATCCGCTGAAGAGCTTGCCTTGACCGCAACGCGGACAACATCCCTGAATGCCGACCTTGAACGGATCGACGGGCGCGAAGTGAGCGCTGTCGGTGTGGGCTGCGCCATCCGGCGTCTTGTCTTGTTCTGCGTTCAACGTTCTGTCTCGATCAGCCTGCCATTGCGGGCGGATGTACAGATCCCGCCCCGGTTATTATCAGTAGCCGCGATGTGCACATCCGTTCAATCGAAAAAGACCGGATGCCCTCGCCATAAGCCCGGAAAGCATGCGAAAAGGACCGAATTCATGACATGCAGCGACGGAACGCCACCCGGCCACATCATCATTCTGAACGGCGCGCCGCGATCCGGAAAGAGCAGCATCGTCGAGGTGATTCAGGCTGATTTCGACGGCGTATGGCTCAATCTCGGTGTCGACGCCCATGTGCGACACATCATGCCCGCGCGCTATCGGCCGGGCATCGGCCTCAGGCCCGGCGGAGAGCGGCCCGACATCGAGCCGCTGGTTCCGCGCCTTTATGCCGCACTCTATGCCTCGATTGCCGAACACAGTCGCAGGGGGCTGAATGTCGTCGCGGAATTCGGGCATCACGACGCCTATTCCCGCCCGCTCGGCATTCTCGCCGATTGCGCCCGGCTGCTGACGGGGTTGCCGGCCCTGCTCGTCGGCGTGCGCTGCCCGCTCGATGTCGTGATGCGGCGCCGGCTGGCGGAAGGGCCGGAAAGACGGCGCGATTATGTGGCGATTGCGGCCGGCGCACCCATTCCCGCGCCGGTCGTCGCCTGGCAGGAGCATGTGCACCGGCCCGGCATCTACGACCTGGAGGTCGACACCTCGACGAACAGCCCCGAGGCCTGTGCCGAGGAAATCCGGCAGCTGCTCTCTCGCCCCATGGTTCATCCGACCGCATTCGAGAGGCTTGCATCGACAGGCTGACGCCTTTGCTTTTACGCAATTCCGAACGGAAAACCGCGACGCGCTTTTCCGAATTTCTCCAGGCACCCAAAAGCGGAAGGCGGACGCCGGGCGCCCGCCTTCCGTTATCGAAAGATCGAGACCGGTCAGCCGGCCGCGACCGGAGCACCCCAGCTGCCCCAGATGTAGATGCAGAAGAACAGGAACAGCCAGACGACGTCGACGAAGTGCCAGTACCAGGCGGCGGCCTCGAAGCCGAAATGCTGTTTCGGCGTGAAATCGCCCCGGATGGCACGAACCAGGCAGACCAGCAGGAAGATGGTGCCGATCAGAACATGGAAGCCATGGAAGCCGGTCGCCATGAAGAAGGTCGCCCCGTAGATCGAATTCTTGAACTCGAACGGCGCATGCGCATATTCATAAGCCTGCACGCAGGAGAACAATGCGCCGAGCAGGACCGTCAGCGTCAGCCCCTGAATCAGGCCCTTGCGGTCGCCATGCAGCAGCGCATGGTGCGCCCAGGTGACTGTGGTGCCCGACAACAGCAGGATGATGGTGTTGTAGATCGGCAGGTGCCAGGGGTCGAGCACCTCGACGCCCTTCGGCGGGAATTGACCGCCGAGGAAGGCGGTGCGCGATGCCTGGATCGCCTCGTTCGGAAACAGGCTGACGTCGAAATAGGCCCAGAACCACGCGACGAAGAACATCACCTCCGAGGCGATGAACATGATCATTCCGTAGCGCAGATGCAGCGAGACGACGCGGGTATGCGCGCCCTCATGCGCTTCCTTGATCGTGTCAGCCCACCAGCCGTACATGACGTAGAGGATTACGGCGAGGCCGATGAAGAACAGCCAGGGCTGTGCGAAATTGATCCCCAAAAGATGCAGCGCGCCGCCGTTCAGGTAGCGCATGAAGCAGACACCGCCGAAGGTGATCACGAAAGCCCCGAAGGCCGCGGTAATCGGCCAGGGGCTGGGATCGATAATGTGATAATCGTGTTTTCTCTGATGCACTTCGGCCATATCAGCAATCCCCGAATAACTTTTTCCCATATTGCTTCCGGTCAAACCGAAAAGCACTCTCCATCAAAGCTTCTTTTCCGCCGGCGTCACAGTGCCGTCATTGGATGCCACGGGCTTTGCGCCTTCCCGCGGGTAGTATGTGTAGGACAGTGTCAGCGCGTTGATCGTTTTGGTTTCCACCGCCTTGGTGATCTCAGGATCGACGTAGAAGACCACCGACATCTCGCGCTTTTCCCGTGGCGCGAGATCCGTTTCATTGAAGCAGAAGCACTGTACCTTGTTGAAATAGACCCCCGCTTCGAGCGGCGTGACGTTAAACATCGCCTGGCCGCGCTCCATCTTGTCCGACTTGTTCTCGATCATGAACTTGACCTCGACAGTCTCGCCGATCTTCGGGCTCACCGTTTTCTGCAGCGGCTTGAAATCCCACGGCAGGCCGGGCGCGACATTGGCGTCGAAGGAAACCTGGATCGACTTGTCGAGGATGACATTGGACACCTGATCGACGCGCTGCGTCGTACCGTTGAAGCCCGTGACTTGGCAGAAGAGCCGATAAAGCGGCACGGCAGCGGCGCACATGGCGCTCATGCCGATGACGAAGCTCAGGCACATGGCAACGACCAGCCCGTTGTTACGGCTGCCGCTTTTCGTGCTTTTCGTTACCTCCCCCATCACGCCTCCTCAAACGTGTCCTGAGCCGACCTTGATGATGGTGATCGCGTAGAACAGGATCACCAGACCGGCAAGCACCAGGCCGAGCGCTATGTTGCGCCCTCGCCGCGATTTCTTCTGCGCATCCGTCAGCTTGACAAGCTCGATCATAGCCAGCCTCCGGCGCCGCCCGACATCAGCACGGCAACGAGCCGGTCGATCAGCAGCGCGGAAAAGATCGCAAAGAGGTAGAAGATGGAAAAGCCGAAGAGCTTCTTTGCCGGCACCATCTTGATATCGCCATCGGCCATGCGCCAGACGGCGATGGAACAGTGCACGAAGATCGCGCCGAGCACGGCGGCGACGACGCCATAGCCAAAGCTGGCAAAGCCCATGATGGCCGGCACGACACCGATGATGGCCGTCAGCACGGCATAGACGACAATCTGATTCTTGGTCGTCGGGATGCCGGCCACATTCGGCAGCATCGGCACATCGACGGCCTCGTAGTCCCCCATCTTGAACAGCGCCAGCGCCCAGAAATGCGCCGGGGTCCACAGGAAGATGATGAGAAAGAGCACGATGCTCTCGATCGTCACGCTGCCGGTTACGCAAGCCCAGCCGATCATCGGCGGAAAAGCACCCGCGGCGCCGCCGATCACGATGTTCTGCGGCGTCGAACGCTTCAGCCACATCGTGTAGATGACGGCGTAAAAGAAAATGGTGAAGGCGAGAATGCCGGCGGAAAGCCAGTTGACCGCCAGCCCGAGGATCGTCACCGAAAAGCCCGACAGCACCAGGCCGAAGGCCAGCGCTTCCGACGGATTGATGCGGCCCGACGGGATCGGCCGGCGCGCGGTGCGGCTCATCACCGCATCGATATCGGCGTCATACCACATGTTCAGAGCGCCGGACGCACCGGCACCCACGGCAATGCAGAGGATGGCGATGAAGCCGAGAACCGGATTGATGTGGCCGGGGGCCAGCACCAGACCGGTGAAGGCGGTGAAGACGACCAGCGACATGACACGCGGCTTCAGCAGCTCGAAATAATCGCGCGCACCCGCTTCCGACAGGCCGGTTTCGCCTTGCTTTGCGAGCGCTTCGTGATTGTCGATGACCGTCATTCTCTCTTCCAATTATCAGTTGAGACGGACGCCGTTTATCACGGCGTCCGGAAACAGGCTACTTGATGCGCGGCAGCTCTTCCCACTGGTGGTGGGGCGGCGGCGACGAAAGCTGCCACTCGAGCGTGGTTGCGCCCTCGCCCCAGGGATTGTCGCCTGCGACGCGCTTCTTCGAGAAAGCATCTATAACGCCCCAGAAGAAGAAGCAAAGGCCCACGGCTGCGACATAGGAGCCGACGGAGGAGACGAAATTCCAGCCGGCATAGGCGTCCGGATAGTCGATGTAGCGGCGCGGCATGCCCGCACGACCCAGGAAGTGCTGCGGGAAGAACACCATGTTCACGCCGATGAAGGTGATCCAGAAGTGCCAGTTGCCGATGCGCTCGTTGTACATATAGCCCGTCATCTTCGGGAACCAGTAGTACCAGGCGGCGAAGATGGCGAAGACGGCGCCGAGCGACAGAACGTAGTGGAAGTGGGCCACCACGTAGTAGGTCGCATGCAGTTCGCGGTCGAGGCCGGCATTGGCGAGCTGGACGCCGGTGACGCCGCCGAGCGTGAACAGGAAGATGAAGCCGAGCGCCCAGATCATCGGCGTGCGGAACTGGATGGAACCGCCCCACATCGTCGCGATCCACGAGAAGACCTTGACGCCTGTCGGGACGGCGATGACCATCGTCGCGAAGACGAAGTAGCGCTGCGTGTCGAGCGAAAGGCCGGTCACATACATGTGGTGGGCCCAGACGACGAAGCCGACGGCGCCGATCGCGACCATGGCATAAGCCATGCCGAGATAACCGAAGATCGGCTTGCGCGAGAAGGTCGAGATGATATGGCTGATCATGCCGAAACCGGGCAGGATCAGGATGTAGACTTCCGGATGGCCGAAGAACCAGAACAGGTGCTGGTAGAGCAGCGGATCGCCGCCGCCTTCCGGCGAGAAGAAGGTCGTGCCGAAGTTGCGGTCCGTCAGCAGCATGGTGATGGCGCCGGCCAGAACCGGCAGCGACAGCAACAGCAGGAACGCGGTGATCAGAACCGACCAGGCAAACAGCGGCATCTTGTGCAGCGTCATGCCCGGAGCGCGCATGTTCAGGATCGTGGTGATGAAGTTGATCGCGCCGAGGATCGAGGAAGCGCCTGCGATATGCAGCGCGAAGATGACCAGGTCGATCGCCGGGCCGGGATGGCCGACCGTACTCGACAAGGGCGCGTACATGGTCCATCCGCCGCCGGCGCCATAGGCACCCGCCGGCCCCTCGACGAACATCGAGAGAATGAGCAGCAGGAAGGCCGGGACGAGAAGCCAGAACGAAATATTGTTCAGGCGCGGAAAGGCCATGTCCGGCGCGCCGATCATGATCGGCACCATCCAGTTGGCGAAGCCGCCGATCATCGCCGGCATGACCATGAAGAAGATCATGATCAGCGCGTGGGCGGTGACGAAGACGTTGTACATCTGCTTGCCGCCGTCGATGGAGGCATCGCCGGAGTAGCCGTAAACCATGGACGCCAGACCGCTGAAGATCTGGATGCCGGGTTCCTGCAATTCCATGCGAATCGCGACCGACAGGAGGAAGCCGATGACGCCCGCGAAGATCGCGAAGATCAGGTAGAGCGTGCCGATGTCCTTGTGATTCGTCGAGAAAAGCCAACGCTCGGCGAAGGTCGTCTTGTGTGCGTGATGATCGTCATGCGCGTGGGCGTCGTGAAGATCGTGCGAGTGATCGTCGTGTGCCGTGGATCCAGCCATTGTTCCTACCCCTCTTACTTCGCCGTGTTTTCGGCGACCTTGACGGTCGTCGGCTGATCGACGGCGGCCATCAGAGCCTTGTTCGCCTTGCTCAGATCGGTTGCGGCGGCCGTCAGCCACTGCTTGTACTGATCATCGGAGACGACGCGGATGGCGATCGGCATGAAAGAGTGATCCTTGCCACAGAGCTCGGAACACTGTCCGTAATACAGGCCTTCGCGGTCGGCCTTGAACCAGGTTTCGTTCAGGCGGCCCGGAATGGCGTCGATCCTGATGCCGAAAGACGGCATGGCGAAGGAATGGATGACGTCGGCCGGCGCTGCCGTGACGAGAACGCGCACGTTCTTGCCGACGGGCACGACCATTTCGTTGTCGACGGCAAGAAGCCGCGGATACTTCGACTTGTCGTCCTTGCCGGCGGCGGCGCGATCCTGCTCCTTCAGCATGAACGAATCGAAGGCGACCGGCGTCGCGCCACTGTTCTCATACTCGTAATTCCACTGCCACTGCGTCGCCGTCGCCTTGACGGTGACATCCGTCTGCTCCGGGAACGTCAGCTGATCGGTGAGAAGGTTGAAGGAGGGAATGGCCAGGAAGAGCAGGATGAGGACCGGACCGATGGTCCAGACAACCTCGATCAAGGTGTTGTGGCTCGTCCTGGACGGAACCGGGTTCCTGGAAGCCCGGAACTTCACGATGACCACCAACAGGAGGACGAGAACCAGCAGCGTGATCGGAATGATAAACCAAAGCGTGTATGCCTCAAACCAGCGGATTTGATGCATGTTGCCGGTAGCCGCCTCCTGCATGCCGGTTTCCCAAGGTTTCGGCTGATCGGCGTAACTGCCTGTCGCAAAAAGCAGACAGATCACAGCCGCCAGAGCCGCGTAAGCTCTTTTCATCACGATGTCTCTCCCTCCAGCGTTTGATCCCAGATCTTCCTCAAACGCAGTATCCCTACAATCCATTGCGCTTCAAACCACAGTTTGGGGTACTCCGCAACAACTCAAGACATTTGTTAGTGCGGCATTTTTGCGCGAATATCCCCCCATGCTGGTCCCGGACATGGCAAGCATTTCATCATCATACGAAAAATTGCATGATGGTCCATGGCGCCGCCGGGACAAAATGGAGTAGACGTCGTATTTCCGCCGTAGTCGGTTGGAATTGAGCACGCGGGGCTTTTCATTTGCCGGCCTGGGCTTCAACAATAGCGGCACTGATTCGAATCTAGAGGTTTCCATGGGTTTTCGTTCCCTCGCCCGGCTTTTGCTTGTTACCGGCAGCGTCGCTGCCGCAGTCGCGGCGCCCGCATGGGCGCAGCAGGCACAACAGACTCAGCCGCCGGCGCAGCAGACCCAGCAGTTGCAGCCCCAGCAGCAGGGCCAGCCGCAGCCGCATACGCAGCAGGTTCCGACCAGCCAGGTTCCGCAGCCGCCGGGTACGGTGCGCTCCAGCCACGGCGCGTGGTCCGTCGTCTGCGACAAGCCGGCCGGCGCTTCGACCGAGCAATGCGCGCTGATGCAGAACGTGATCGCCGAAGACCGGCCGGAAATCGGCCTTTCCGTCGTCGTACTGAAGACCGCCGACCGCAAATCGAAGATCCTGCGCGTGCTGGCGCCGCTCGGCGTGCTGCTGCCGAACGGCCTCGGCCTGAATATCGACGGCAAGGATATCGGCCGCGCCTATTTCGTGCGCTGCTTCTCCGATGGCTGCTACGCCGAAGTCGTGCTCGAGGACGAATTGCTGAAGACGCTGCGCAGCGGCGCCACCGCGACCTTCATCGTCTTCCAGTCGCCAGAGGAAGGCATCGGCATTCCTGTGGATCTGAAGGGCTTCGCGGAAGGCTACGACGCCCTTCCCTGACGGGATGGGCTTGCTCTTGCGCCGTGCGAGGCCTACATCGGCTCTGAACGGAGCAACAGACCCATGAACACCGATCTCCTTACCCTTTTCGACGCCGATGAAGCCAAGCTGCGCGGCATCGTCGCCGATGCGCTGTCGAGCGCCGATGACGGCGAGCTCTTCGTCGAGCACGTCCAGGCGGAATCGCTGACATTCGACAATGGCCGGATGAAGGGCGGCAGCTTCAATACCGAGCAAGGCTTCGGCCTTCGCGCGGTCGCCGGCGATGCGGTCGGCTATGCCCATGCCGGTGATCTTTCCGAGGCCGCGCTGAAGCGCGCGGCCGATGCGGTGCGCGCGGTCACCTCGGGTTATGCCGGCTCCTACGCCGCCGCGCCCCAGCGCACCAACAAGCTGCTCTACGGCGACGAAAACCCGATCGGCACGCCGAGCTTCGAGGAGAAGGCGAAGCTCCTGCAGCAGATCGACAGCTACCTGCGCGACAAGGACGACAAGGTCCGACAGGTGACGGCATCCATCGCCGCGAGCTGGCAGGTGGTCGATATCCTGCGCGCCGACGGCCATCGCGTGCGCGACATCCGCCCCATGACCCGCATCAACATCTCCGTGATCGTGGGCGACGGCGACCGGCAGGAAGCCGGCTCCTTCGGCACGGGCGGGCGCATCGGCTTCGGCGATTTCGTGGCCCAGGACAACTGGCATCGCGGCGCCGACGAAGCCCTGCGGCAAGCGCTCGTCAATCTCGAGGCGATCGAGGCGCCGGCCGGCACGATGGACGTCGTGCTCGGCTCCGGCTGGCCGGGCGTGATGCTGCACGAAGCCGTCGGCCATGGGCTGGAAGGCGATTTCAATCGCAAGAAGACTTCTGCTTTTGCGGGACTGATGGGCCAGATGGTCGCGGCACCCGGCGTCACCGTCGTCGATGACGGTACGATCGAAAACCGCCGCGGCTCGATCACCGTGGACGACGAAGGCACGCCTTCGGCCTACAATGTGCTGATCGAAAACGGCAAGCTTGTCGGCTACATGCAGGACCGGCAGAATGCGCGGCTGATGGGCATGAAGGCGACCGGCAACGGCCGTCGCCAGGGATACGCCCATACGCCGATGCCGCGCATGACCAATACCTACATGCTTGGCGGCGACAAGACGCCGGAAGAAATCATCGCTTCGGTGAAGAAGGGTATCTATGCCGTCTCCTTCGGCGGCGGCCAGGTGGATATCACCTCGGGCAAGTTCGTCTTCGGCTGCACGGAGGCCTATCTCATCGAGAACGGCAAGATCGGCGCTCCGATCAAGGGCGCCATGCTGATCGGCAACGGCCCGGACGCCATGAAGCGCGTCACGATGATCGGCAACGACATGAAGCTCGATACCGGCATCGGCAATTGCGGCAAAGGTGGCCAGTGGGTTCCGGTCGGCGTCGGCCAGCCGCATCTGCGCATGGACCAGATTACCGTCGGCGGCACCAAGGCTTAAATTCCCCTGCCCTCAGTCCTGGGGCGGGCGAAAGCGCCACTTGCGCTCGACGGCAGCGTTGAGATCGAGGCCATTGCGGTGCGCGAAGAGAAGGATATGGCCGAGCACGTCGGCCGTCTCATCGGCGAGCGCCGTCGCCAGCTCCGATTCGCTCATGCCCTTGCGGCGCCCGCGGCCCGTTATCCTGTTCCAGATCTGGATCAGTTCCCCCATCTCCTCCTGGAGTTTGAGGACGAACCAATCGTCGTCGCGTTCCAGCCCGTTGTCGGCGGCATAGGTCGCCGAGGCCGCTTCGAATTGCTTCATCAGATCTGCCAGCATCGATGTCGTTCCTCTTATGTTCCAGACATTGATGAACGATTCCCGAAAAAAAGTCGAGCCGGCGGAGGCTTCCCCGCCGGCTCGACTTTTTCCAGTTCAGATTATGCTCAGCCCTTGTTCGGCAGCAGCATGCAATCGAAATCCTTGCGCTTCAAAGCGGAGCAGGCGGAATTTGCGTCGTCGCGGCTTGCAAAACCGACGAAGCGGGCACGATAAACCGTGCCGCTGCCCTTGCCGACGGCTTCGGTATAGGGCGAGGCATTGGCGAGCGCGCTGCCGGTCCGGGATTTTGCTTCGGAGAGCAGATCCTTCGCGGCCTGAGCGGTCGGCGTTGCGGCGATCTGCACCTGCCAGCCGCCCGTCGCTGCCGATTTGCCGGCAACGAGAATTTCATCCATGGCTGCGGGGCGATCCATCGGCACGGTGACGTTGGAAGCGGCGGCAAAGGCCATCGGTACGACTTCGGCACGCTTGTTGATCGTCGTCGTTGCGGTCGTCTGCGTATCGACATCGACGGCGACGTCATCGGAGGCGGAGGCCACTTCGACCTGCCTTGCAATCTTGCCGCCGCCGACACTCGCTACGAGCCGCGATGTCGAAGCCGCGCTTGCCTTCGGCATGTAGCGATCCAGCAGCGATGCCATCAGCGCATCGCGGCCGCGCGCCGTGGCGCCGCCCATGACGACACCGATCACGCGGCGATTGCCGTGACGCACGGCGCTGACCAGGTTGAAACCGGACGCGTTGGTATAGCCGGTCTTGATGCCGTCCATGCCCTCGTAGCGATACATCAGATTGTTGTGGCCGCGGACACGATGTCCGCGATAGTTGAAGCTCACCTGCGAGAAGAGCCGGTATTCCTGGGGATAATTGTTGATGAGCGCAACCGCGAGCGTCGACATGTCGCGTGCCGTCGTCACCTGCTGCATGTTCGGAAGGCCGGAAGCATTTACGAAAACCGTGCGGCGCATGCCGATCTCGCGCGCCTTCTGCGTCATCAGCCGGGCAAAGCCGCTCTCGCTGCCGCCCAGCGCTTCCGCCATGGCGGCGGCCGCATCGTTGGCGGACTTGATGATCATGCCGTCGACGGCCTCGCGAACGGTCACGGCGCTGCCAGGCTTGAGGCCGAGCTTGGTCGGCGGCTTGGCGGCGGCGTTGCGCGACACCGGTATCCGCGTGTTCCAGCCCAGCTTGCCGCGATGAATCGCCTCGAAGGTCAGGTATAAGGTCATCATCTTGGTCAGCGATGCCGGATGGTTGAGGTCATCCGCATTGCTGGAGGCGAGCACCTTGCCGGTCTTCGCATCCATGATGAAATAGGCGCTGCCGGCCAAGCTCGCCACAGGAGCGCTCAAGAGCAGGACGGCAGCAGACAGAGCCACCAAAAGTCGTTTCATAATTGTCCCCAACCGAAAGAATGCCAACACACCGCATCAATCCCTGTATGATTTTGCGACAAAAAACCTGATATCGGTGCGATATTGAGGCAACAGCCTCCATAGTTCTTCAATTTTGCTATTGCTGGTAAAATAACTATTAACGTATTGGAAATACGGCGAAGATTCAGCAAGGTTTAACGCAGGATGGGCTAAAGCGTTGGCATTGGTCAACCGGGTCGATCCGTATGGAACAGGGCATCAAGGTCCGCCTCAAGCGCACAATGATCTCCAGCGGGCTGGAGGCCGCCGCAATTTTAAGTGGCGCGGGCCTGATGCGCGACGTTGCCGGCCTCGGCACCATCTTCACCCTTCATCATGTCCGCCCTGCCCTTCCCCCCCGTTTTGCCCCCAACGCGCATCTTGAGATTTCGCCCGAATTTCTCGATCGCGCGCTCGCCCGCCTGAAACAGGATGGCTACGAGTTCATCGCGCTCGACGCCCTGCCGTCGCGGGCGGCGAATGCCGCCGGCAAGCCGCCCTTCGTCGCCTTCACGCTCGATGACGGCAACCGCGACAATCTCGAACACGCCTTGCCGGTCTTCGCGCGCCACAACGCACCCTTTACCGTCTTCGTCGCCCAGGGGCTTTCGGAACGGACTCACAGCATATGGTGGGAAACGCTGGCCGAACTACTCGGCCGGCTGGACCGGCTGACATTCGACTTCGGCTCCGGCGGGGCGTTCCTGCCGCTCGGCAAGGACAGCCAGAAACACGCCGCCTTTGTCCGCTTTGCCGCTTTCGTCCACGGCCATGAGGAAAGCGAAGCGGTCAGCCGGATCGACGAGCTTGCCCGGCGCCACGGCCTGGAACCGCTCGATATCGTCCGCGCATCGATCATGGACCGGAACGAATTGAGGCAACTTGTCCGCCATCCGCTCGCGTCGCTCGGCGCGCATACGGTCAGCCATCGGGCGCTGGCGAGGCTTCCGGAGGCAGAGGCCGCCGCGGAAATGGCGCTTTCGGCCGATTACGTCGCCGATATCGCCGGAAAGCGACCGATCGCGATCGCTTATCCCTATGGCACGCTAGATGCCGTCTCGCCGCGCGAGGGCCGGCTCGCGGCAGAGCTCGGCTTTTCCGTCGGCGTCACGACGCGGCCCGGCACGATCACCAACGGCCATGCGCCCACGCTGCTGCCGCGGCTGTCGCTGAACGGCCATTACCAGAAGGCCCGTTATGCGTCGGCACTCGCCTCCGGCATCCCCATGCGGCTGATGGGGCGTCGGCAAACGGCATAGGGTTCAGGGATACATCCGCACCTTCTGCCAGGCACCTTCCGGCACATCGCGGCGAAATTCGATGCGGTCATGCAGGCGAAACTGGCGATCGTGCCAGAATTCGATCGAAAGCGGCCGGATGCGGAAGCCGGACCAGTAAGGCGGGCGCGGAATGTCGCCGATGGCATAGCGGGCCGTATATTCCGCGACCGACTTTTCCAGCGCGAAGCGACCCTCGAGCGGACGGGACTGTTTCGAGGCCCAGGCGCCGATGCGGCTGCCCCGCGCCCTTGACTTGAAATACTCGTCGGCCTCTTTGTCGCTCACCACCTCAACCAGGCCGCGCAACCGTACCTGACGACGCAACGACTTCCAGTGGAAACACATGGCCGCTTTCTTCTGGGAAAGAATTTCTTGGCCTTTCTGGCTTTCGAAATTCGTATAGAATACGAATCCGTCACTATCGAAGCCTTTTAGAAGAACCATGCGGACATTTGGCAAACCATCCTTATCCACCGTTGCCAGGGCAACCGCATTCGGGTCGTTCGGCTCCGTCGTTTCCGCCTCGCGCAGCCAGGCCGCGAAAAGTGTGAAGGGCTCGTTCTGCTCGGTAAAGTCACCGCTTGTTAACTCGTTTTCCGACATATTAGTTCAAATACTCCGCAATTCCTAATAACCGCTGGCCCCTCTGGCCGGCCGAAATGTTCGGGTGGAAGTCATAGCAAAGTCGACCGTTGATACAAAGCGCAAGCTTGCAAAAGGCGTGACTATGGCTGTCGCCCTTGTCTCCCTTTTCACCCTTGGCGGCTGCGTCGGCGGCGGCATGGACTATCTGAGCTCTGCGACGGTGGATCGCAGCGTTTCCACCGGCACGGTGCCGACGGCTCCCGTAACGGCCGACAGCATCTCCGATGAAGCCACCGTACGCAACGCCGTCACCTCGGCGGATCTGCACAGGCTCAACGGCCAGCCCATTCCCTGGGCCAATGCCTCAACCGGTAGTGCCGGCGTCATCGACGCGATCGTCGAAAACAACGCGGCCGGCGTGGTCTGCCGGCAATTCCGCACCAGCCGACACTCCTATCAGGGCATTGCCAACTTCTCCGGCAGGACCTGCCTCGTCGGCCAGGGCGAATGGCAGCTGCTCAGCTTCCAGCAGGCCGGCTGACCACGACAATCTCTGTTTTCTCCATGCAGGACGGCTGTTTCAGCCATGCGGTCAAGGCCGCTTAGCGCACATTGCACATATGCTTCGCATCCGGCCGCTCATTGCCAGCGTTCTTCGTTAGCGATTGGCTAACCATGCCTCCAGATGGCAGTCGTCCGGGCCTATCCGGCTAACGCCTGATTAGCAACTTTTCCCGCAGGATCGGCTTATACGCGCATCGCCGTGTCTTCCCGGGGGAAGCAGGGCGGCGAAGCGCAATCAACGGGTTCTTTGCTTGGGGGTGCTGCGATGGGGCTGGGCACATCCATGAATGATGGCGGGAAAGATGCGCGATCCCTACAAGGTGCTGGGTGTCAGGAAGGATGCGGGGGCGGATGAAATCAAGGCCGCCTGGCGCAGCCTGGCGAAAACCGCCCATCCGGACCACAATATCGGCGACCCGACGGCGACGGAGCGCTTTGCCGAAATCGGTCGCGCCTACGAGACCCTGAAGGATCCGCAGAAGCGCGGCCGTTACGATCAGATCGCGCGCATGGCCGAAGCCAAGGGCCAGAGCCAGGAACAGACGATCATGGAGCAGCGGCAGGCGGCCCGAGAGGCGGCCGAGCGCGCCAGGGCCGCACGCGCCAATGCCGAGAAGATCATGGAAGAGCTTGCCCGAGCGAATGCGCGCAAGGCGGCGGCGGACGCCGCTGCCGGTCAGTCCGCCCCGCAGAGCGCAGCCGGCGAATCCCCCGAGGATATGGTCGAGCGCATTTTCGGGGTGAAGGCCGCCCGCGGGCAACAGGAGCAAGCCACAACGTCAGCGGGTGCGCAGCACGCCGAGATACGGCCGGAAGCCGCTACGGCCGCCACGGAGGAAGCGCCTGTGGAAGAAGAGTTGCTGGCGACAGGAACCGCTCCAGCCGGCTCGCGTTCCGCATTCGGCATCCTGAGCTCGCTCGTGCGCCGCATCACCGGCGGCAACGTCCCCGAAAAGCCGCCGGAAAAGACGCCCGAGGTTGCCGCCGAAGCCAGCGTGACGATCGACGACATGCTGAAGAGCCGGTGGATCATCGTTCCCCTGTCCGATGGCCGCGAGGCGCGCTTCCAGGCGACGACGGATATCGCCAATGGCCAGGTGCTTCACCTCAAGGGACAGGGACTGAAGCTGCAGGGCATGTTGCGCGGCGATGTCGCCGTCACCGTCCATCTGTCGACCGACGGGCGCTTCACGCTGGACGGCAGCGACGTGCGCACGATCCTGCCCATCACCATCGAAAATGCGGTTCTCGGCTGCGAAGCCATGGTCGAAGGATTGAACGGCCCCGTCGGGCTGACGGTGCCGGCCTGGTCCGGTTCGGACCAAACCGTCCGCATTCCGGGAGAAGGATTGCCCGACGGCAATGGCGGAAAAGGCGATCTGGTCGTCGAATTGCGGCTGATGCTCTGGGAAAAACCCGACGACAAGGTCACGGATCTCATGCGCAGCATGCGCGAAGGGCTTTTCCTGTGAAATTTTGGTGACAACAGCACCCTTTGTTACGATCCCTAACAGTTGATGATCTTTACGATGCTTGAACAGGGGAACGGGCTATGCCATAGGCAGGGTCATTCGAAAGTTCAAGGGAGCAGAATATGGCTCAATCCACTGGCCTCATGGCAGGCAAGCGCGGCGTCATCCTCGGCGTAGCAAACAACCGTTCTATTGCGTGGGGTATTGCCAAGGCCTGTTCGGATGCCGGAGCCGAAATCGCGTTGACGTGGCAGGGCGATGCCCTGAAGAAGCGCGTCGAGCCGCTCGCTCAGGAGCTCGGCGCCTTCATGGCGGGCCATTGCGACGTGACCGAACCGGCAACGATCGATGCGGTCATGGATACGCTCGAAGCCAAATGGGGCAAGATCGATTTCGTCGTGCACGCCATCGCCTTCTCCGACAAGGACGAGCTGACCGGCCGCTACCTCGACACCAGCCGCGACAACTTCACCAAGACGATGGACATCTCCGTCTATTCGTTCACGGCGGTTGCACAGCGCGCCGAGCGAATCATGAATGACGGCGGCTCGATGATCACCCTCACCTACTACGGTGCGGAAAAGGTCATGCCGCACTATAACGTCATGGGCGTGGCAAAGGCTGCCCTGGAAGCAAGCGTGCGCTACCTCGCCGTCGATCTCGGCAGCCGCGGCATTCGCGTCAACGCCATCTCGGCCGGCCCGATCAAGACGCTCGCGGCATCCGGCATCGGCGACTTCCGCTACATCCTCAAGTGGAACGAGTACAACGCGCCGCTGAAGCGGACCGTCACGATCGACGAAGTCGGCAATTCCGCCCTTTACCTGCTGTCCGATCTCTCGACGGCCGTTACGGGCGAAGTTCACCATGTCGATTCCGGCTACCACACCGTCGGCATGAAGGCCGTGGATGCGCCCGACATTTCCGTCGCGAAGGACTGACCAACAGAAAGACTGGCCGTGTCGCCCATCCTCTATGTGATACGTCACGGTCAGACCGACTGGAATGCCGAGCGTCGCCTGCAAGGGCAGAAGGACATTGATCTCAATGCCATCGGCCGCGAACAGGCGCGGCAGAACGGCATCGATCTCGCCGAAATCCTCGCCTTCGAGAACCGGCCCTTCGATTTCGTCGCCAGCCCCTTGCGGCGCACGCGCGAAACCATGGAAATCGCACGCAAGGCCATGGGCCTGCCGCCCGGGGACTATCGCACTGACGACCGGCTGGTCGAGGTGTCGTTCGGCGCGTGGGAAGGCTTTACCCTCAAGGAATTGAAGGCGACGCAACCCGACCGGCTTGCCGAGCGCAAGGCGAACAAATGGGATTTCATCCCGCCGGGCGACGATGCCGAAAGCTATGAAATCCTCTCCTGGCGCGTCGGCTCCTGGCTGGCGTCCGTCGACCGGCCGACCGTCTGCGTTACCCACGGCGGCGTCATCCGCACGTTGTTCCGCCTGGTCGGCGATGTCGAAAAGGAAGAGGCGGCCGAAATTCCGATCCATCAGGACCAGATCCTGAAAGTCGTCCCGCAAATGAAGATTATCGGCTGGATGTAGAGCAATTCCCGCATGAGCGCGGGCGGTGCGGCTCGGGAACCTGCGGGAAACGATCGCGTCCGAAGCACCGCGTTCGCTTGGGCCGCCAGTTGCCTGGCGGCGCCGGCAATCACTGGACGATATCGAGATCGTTGACGACGCGCTTGCCGTCGACTTCCGTGTAGAAGACGACGACCTTCACGCCGGCCTGCAGGCCGTTGAAATCGAAATCCTCCGGCACCTGATAGTTCTTGCCGTCGTCCAGCGTGATGCTGAAATTCTTCGCATCGACCTTCTTGATCGTTGCCTCGACATCCGCGCTTTCGGCAAAGCCAGCGACGGGAGCAAGAAGACTTGCCGTGGCCAAAAGCGTCGCTACAAAAAAGCGCATGGTCGTAACCCCTTAACGTCAATTCGACTGTGATTTCTTATGATCCTAGAGAACACTGCGAATATGGCGGAAGTTGCCCGCAATGGTGGCTTTGCTCGCCCAATTGGTGAACACGACGCCACAATCCACAGCGCGGATCAGGCTTTGTTTACCATAGCGCCGAGGTGCACAAAGGCAGCCGGCGACCGCGGTTGGCGCACCGCCGGAAAGAAAGATTTTGTCTTGCCGGCATTTTGGCCTATGAGTGTGCCGCAATTGCAAGAGACAAGACGCGGCCTGTCCGTCAGGCTGCACCAAACCGGTCGTTTTTCATGTCGCACAATACTTTCGGTCACCTCTTCCGCGTCACCACCTGGGGCGAAAGCCATGGTCCGGCGCTCGGCTGCGTCGTCGACGGCTGCCCTCCGGGCTTCCGCTTCAAGCTGGAGGATATTCAGGTCTGGCTGGACAAGCGCAAACCCGGTCAATCGCGCTTCGTCACGCAGCGGCGCGAGGACGATCTCGTCAGGGTGCTCTCCGGCGTGATGCTGGACGAGGACGGCGAGACGATGATCTCGACGGGCACGCCGATCTCGATGCTGATCGAGAATACCGATCAGCGTTCCAAGGATTACGGCGAAATCGCGCGGCGCTACCGCCCCGGCCATGCCGACTATACCTATGACGTCAAATACGGCATCCGCGACTATCGCGGCGGCGGTCGCTCCTCTGCCCGAGAAACGGCGGCACGCGTTGCCGCCGGCGGCATTGCCCGCCTCGTCGTGCCGGGCGTCACGATCCGCGGCGCGCTGGTGCAGATCGGCAAGCACAAGATCAATCGCGCCAACTGGGATTGGGCGCAGGTGGACCAGAACCCGTTCTTCGCCCCGGATCCGGCCATCGTGCCGGTATGGGAGGAGTATCTCGACGGCATCCGCAAAGCCGGCTCCTCGATCGGCGCCGTGGTCGAGGTCGTGGCCGAGGGCGTGCCGGCGGGCCTCGGCGCGCCGATCTACGGCAAGCTCGACCAGGATATCGCCTCGCTGCTGATGTCGATCAATGCCGTCAAGGGCGTGGAAATCGGCGAAGGCTTCGCCTCCGCCGAGCTGACCGGCGAGGAAAATGCCGATGCGATGCGCATGGGCAATGACGGCAATCGCATCTTCCTGTCCAACCATGCCGGCGGGATTCTGGGCGGCATTTCCACGGGCGAGCCGGTCGTTGCCCGCTTCGCCATCAAGCCGACCTCCTCGATCCTGACGGAGCGCCAGTCGATCGATGCAGACGGCAACAATGTCGATGTGCGCACCAAGGGCCGCCACGATCCATGCGTCGGCATTCGCGCCGTGCCCATCGGCGAGGCGATGGTTGCCTGTGCCGTTGCCGACCATTATCTGAGGGATCGCGGCCAGACCGGCCGACAGAGATAGGAATTTCGAGATGTCTTACGACCAGAAGCGCGTTGTCGATGCCATCCGGGCCTTCGAGGCTGGCGAGATCGTCGTCGTCATGGACGATAACGATCGCGAAAACGAAGGCGACCTGATCGTCGCTGCGGTTCATTGCACGTCGGAAAAGATGGCCTTCATCGTTCGCCACACCTCCGGCATCGTCTGCACGCCGATGCCGCGCGAGGAAGCAAAGCGGCTGAACCTCAATGCCATGGTCGCCGAGAACGACTCCGCGCATACGACGGCTTTCACCGTCTCGGTCGACTTCAAGCACGGCACCACGACGGGCATTTCCGCGGACGACCGGACGCTGACGGTGCGCAATCTCGCCAATCCGAATGTCGGTCCCACCGATTTCGTTCGCCCTGGCCATATCTTCCCGCTCGTTGCCCGCGAAGGCGGCGTGCTCATGCGCTCTGGCCACACGGAAGCGGCCGTCGACCTCTGCAAGCTTGCCGGCCTGCCGCCGATCGGCGTCATCTGCGAACTCGTCAATGACGACGGCACGGTGACGCGCGGCCAGCAGGTCGTGAGCTTCGCCGAGCAGCACGGTTTGAAGCTCGTTTCCGTCGCCGATCTCATCGCCTACCGCCAGCGCAAGGAAACGCTGATCGAACTCGGCGCCAGCTTCGATATCGAAACGCCGTTCGGCAAGGCGCGGGCACACACCTATTCGCTGCCCTGGGACCCGATGCAGCATCTCGCCGTCGTCTTCGGCGATATCCGCGACGGCGTCGACATACCGGTCCGCCTGCATCCGGAAAACGTTGCCGAGGATATCTTCGGCAAGCGCAGCCCGGTCGATTTCTACATGAAGAAGATCGCCGAGGAGGGTCGCGGCATCATCGTCTATCTGCGCGAAGGCTCCGTCGGCGTCGGCCATTTCGACAACGGCCGCAAGTCGCGCCAGACCGGCCGCGAGGTGCATGCCGAGGCCCAGACGCGCGATAGCGAATGGCTGGAAATCGGTCTGGGCGCGCAAATCCTGAAGGATCTCGGCGTCAGTTCGATCAAGCTGCTCACCAGTCGCGAACGGCACTATGTCGGCCTGGAAGGTTTTGGCATCAAGATCGCCAGGACGGAAATCTGCTGACCCACCCTCCCCCCGAGGGGAGGTCGGAGCATATGGAGCCGGTTGGCGCGGCATGTCCCTTCTCCCCTCGGGGAGAAGGTGGCCCGAAGGGTCGGATGAGGGTGCTGATCGATTTGCCCCGTCCACCTGGGGTAACGATCTCATCTCGCATGCGAGGGCCCTGCCCTTAATGGGAGGCGGTCAATACCACTGTCCATTGGCCGCGTCTTTCGGCGATACACAATCCTGACGCCTCAGCGGCAGTCTCACCCTTGCAATGCCAAAAACTCGCGATCCAGCAGGCCCATCATGATGTCGTCGTGCCAGCTGCCATTGACGTAAGCCGTCTCCCGCTCCCTGCCTTCGATGACAAATCCGCATTTTTCATAGGCACGGATGGCGCGCCTGTTATAGGCGAGCACGCGTATTCCGATGCGATGCAGGCCGATGTCTTCGAAGGCGTGGCGCAGCAGAAGATCGATCGCCTCCGTGCCGAAGCCCTTACCAAGCAAGGCAGGATTGCCGATGCCGATCGCCATCGTCGCGCGCCTGTCCTGCGCGTTGACGTTGTCCAATCTGATTTCGCCGGCAAAGGCACCGTTGATCTCGATGACCCAGGCGTGCGGACGCTCGGCAAGCCATTGCACCCATCGGACCGCGCCCTCGCGGGTCATGGGCTTGATGTCGTCCTTGTCGAGGCCATACATCTCCGCGATCTCGGCATTCGTGCCCAGGGAGAACCGCACATCGGCATCGTCTTCACATGGCGGACGGAGCCTGACATTGCGGCCCTCGATAACTGGCACCGACAATGGACCCTCCCCTTTCCCAATGCGCTCTCATAAGTCAATGAAGCCGACACATTAAGTGCCGCGCCAACCGTCGAGAAACACCACCTTTTCAACACCCGTGAAACGGGCGACGCGTTCCAGCTCCGCTTCCAGCTTCTCCAATCGGCCGGCCGATGCCTTGACGCCGGGCTCCAGCCACAGGCGCTTGACGTCCAGCGTGCCCGCCTTGCGGTCGGCCTTCATGTCGATGCGGCCGATCAGCCGGTCGCCTTCCAGCAGCGGGAAGACATAATAGCCGTATTCGCGCTTCGGCTCGGGCACGAAAATCTCGATGCGGTAGAAGAAGCCGAAGAGGCGTTCGGTGCGGTTGCGGTCCCGCAAGGTCGGATCGAAGGGGCTGAGGACACGGATGCGCGCCGGCGCTTCGGCATGATCGTCGAGCCTTGCGTGGAAATCGAGGAAGGCGAAGGACGGCCGCGGCTTGCCGCCGCCGGCAGCCTCGATCAGCACATCGGTCAGTTCGTCGCGATGCGTCTCGACCCATGTCCTGGCCTCCTGCGGCGTCACCAGATCCCAGAAGGCGGCGATTTCGCCCGAGGTCGCAAAGCCCAGGCGCTGCAGCGCGCTGCGGCAGGCCCAGTCGACGAATTCGTCGTGGTCGACTTCCGGCTCATGGAAATGGCTCGGCAGCACGCGCTCCACGAGATCGTAGACCTTCTGGAAATTAGTGCGGCCGGCGATGGCGAACTTGCCGGTGCGCCAGAAATATTCGAGCGCCGTCTTGTTCGGGTGCCAGTTCCACCAGCCGCCGGAAACATGATCCTCGGCCTTGACCTCGCGGGCGGTGATCGCGCCATTCTTCAGCACGCGCTCGTAAGTTTCCTCGAATGCCGCCTCGAACCCCTCCCCGCGCCACTTGCGCCAGCGCGCGATGATCGCCTCGTCCTCGCGGCGGAAGCGGTGCTTCCAATAGACGAAGAAGGCGCTCGGCAGGATGGAGGCATCATGCGTCCAGTTCTCGAAGAGCGCGCCATCCTTTTCCAGAAGCTCGGTCAGATGCTCACGCCGATAGGTCTGGTTGCGGGAAAAAAGGATCTGGTGATGAGCGCGCTCGACGGTGGCGATGCTGTCCACCTGCACGAAGCCGATGTCCTGGATGAGCTGCAGCAGGCCCGCCTTGCTCAAGGCGCGGTTCGGCGGATTGGCGAGCCCCTGCTTGGCAAGGAACACGCGGCGGGCATCGCGATTCGAGAGCAGATTCGTCATGCATGGATCATAGGCATAAATTCCCATGCTTTCAAAGAGGCATCGATTTGATAAATCGGCGCGATGCGCTATAGCTCCGCGATAGCATTAAAGTACAGGGAAGCCGCTTGAATATCCGCTTCGACAATGCCGGCGTCGATTATGGTAAGCGCACCGCGCTATATCCCTTGAGCCTGACGCTTCAGGAGCGCCGCATCGGGATCATCGGCCTCAACGGCTCCGGCAAGACGACCTTTGCGCGGCTGATCAACGGGCTCGTCAAGCCGACGACGGGGAGCGTCACCGTCAACGGCGTCGATACCGTCACCGATGCCGACAAGGTCCTTGGAACGGTCGGTTATATCTTCCAGTCGCCGCAGAACCAGATCATCCTGCCCATCGTGCGCGACGACATCGCCTTCGGGCTCAAGGCGCGCGGATATGACAAGGCGCAGATCGAGGCGGCAGTCGAGAGCGTCCTCGGCCGATTCGGCGTGAGCCATCTCGCTGCGCGGCGTGCACATGAGCTTTCCGGCGGGGAATTGCAGATGGCCGCCCTCTGCGCGGTGCTGGTGACGGGTCCAGACATCCTCATTCTGGACGAGCCGACCAACCAGCTCGATCTCAAGAACCGGGCGTTGGTGCAAAAGACCATCGCGGGGCTGCCGGAAAGCGTCATCGTCATCAGCCACGATCTGCCGCTGCTTGAGGATTTCGAGCGGGTACTGCTGTTCGACCAGGGCCGGCTCGTCGCCGATGCTGCGGCAGCGGAAGCGATTGCGCGCTACAGGGAGCTGGCCGCCTGATGCAGACGCTGCATGTCGATGTCGATACCTGGCTGCACCGGCTGTCGCCGCGCCTGAAACTTCTCGCGCTGACCGCCTTCGGCGTAGTGCTTTTCCTCACCCAATCCATCGCCGCCCTTGCCTGCGCAAACCTTGTCGGCGCCGCTCTTTATTTTCGCAGCGGCCTGCCGATCGGAGAAGCATTGAAGCGGCTGCGGCCTATCCTGATCTCGATCGCAGTCCTTTCAGTCTTCGCAGCACTCGTCGGCCCGCTGCACGCCGCAATCGTCACGGCGCTGCGTCTGACGGCGCTCGCCCTGTTTGCCGCGACGGTGACGGCGACGACCTCGATGGCCGCTTTCATCGACGAGATCACGGCGCTCGCCATGCCGCTCGAAAAGATAGGCCTGCTCAAAGCCGCCGATATCGGGCTTGCAATCGGCCTCGTGATCCGTTTCGTGCCCGAGATTCTCGACCGCTACAGGGCCATTCGCGAAGCACATCAGGCGCGGGGGATCAAGATACGCCTGGCGACGACGCTCGCGCCGCTGATCATCCTCACGCTGCGCGACGCCGATAATATCGCGGCTGCGATTGACGCGCGCGGCATTCGGCGTCAATGAACACAGGTCTTTTTCGCAAGGAGCCGCCATGAACACCCGCGATCTCGTCCTCTCGGCGCTTTTTGCCGCCATCATCGTGGCGCTCGGCCTGCTGCCGCCGATCCCCATCGGCATCATCCCGGTTCCGATCACCGCCCAATCGCTCGGTGTCATGCTTGCCGGCGTCGTGCTCGGCGCCAAGCGCGGCACGATTGCCGTGTTGCTGGTGGTGGTGCTTGTCACCATCGGCCTGCCGGTGCTGTCGGGCGGCCGTGGCGGCCTTGCGGTATTCGTCGGTCCGACGGCCGGCTTCTTCGTCGGCTGGATTTTCGCGGCCCTCGTCACCGGCTATCTCTCGGAGCAACTGGTGAAGCCCGAACAGAGCGGCCTCGTGCAGGGCGTCGGCTTTTTCATTGCCGCCGTGGCCGGCGGCGTGGTGGTGCTCTATGCATTCGGCATCGCCTGGCTGGCCGCCAATATCGGCTTCAGCAAGGCGTTTCTCGGATCGATGGGCTTCGTGCCGGGCGATGTCGTCAAGGCGGTTGTCGCAGCGCTCGTCGGCCGTGCCGTCATGGCCGGCTACCCGCTTCTGCCGCAGCGGAGCTAGACCGGCTCAGCTTTCCCTGGAATTGCTCCAGATCCGCTCAAGCCAGATATTTGTAGAGCCAGTCGCGCGTGTCCTCCGGCAAAGGCGCCGGATCGTGCTCATCGCCACGAACCGCAAGCCAGAGGATTTCCACTTCCGCCGCCAGTTCATTGCCGGTCTCGACCGCAACGACGAAACCAATCGATTTGCCGCCGATCTTGTTGACGCTGATGGAGAAGCGGGCAAGCTCGTCATAGTGCAAGGCGCGGTGCAGCGAACAGGAGGCTTTCCTGGCAATATAGATGGGCTCGTCGTCAACCAGCGGCCGCGTGCGCCAGAAATGCGACAGGGCCGTTTCCGCCTGCGAGATATAGGAAGCGATGAACATCTGGCCGTGCCGGTCGACATCGCGCGGCGGCACCCTTACCTCGATGACATCGGATCGTTCTGCTCTCGCCATCACGCAATAACCTCGGCCGACGCCATGCTGACCTTAATGAAAGCTTAACACCCGGCCCCGATAAGTAAACGGGCGCCATCTGAAAGTGGTTAAGATGGGTTGTTGACATTGTAGTGACATTGTCCATGTCCTGTAATAGGCGTCACACCTCATCTATAGATTGGCCCCATGAGCACACGTCTTTACGAACATCCGATCTTTCTCGAACATATTGTTCCGCCCGGCCATCCTGAGCGGCCGGATCGGCTGCGATCGCTCAACATCGCGCTGGAGCACCCAAATTTCGAACGGCTGGACCGGCGAAAGGCGCCTCCCGCCCACGAGGATGCGATCCTGCTCGTCCACCCCGAGGAGCATCTGGAGTTCGTGCTGCGCTCGATGCCGGACAGAGGCGACGAGGGCGAGATCAACCAGCTCGAGGCGGATACCTATGCCAGCCCGAAGACGCTGCAGGCGATCATGCATGGCGTCGGCGGCGCCATGGCGGCGGTCGACGACGTCTTCTCCGGTGCTGCCGACAACGTCTTCGTCGCGGCCCGCCCGCCGGGACATCACGCGGAGAAGAGCAAGGCCATGGGCTTCTGCTTTTTCAACAATGCCGCAATCGCCGCCCGCCACGCGCAAAAGGTCCATGGCGCCGAGCGCGTCGCCATCGTCGACTGGGACGTGCATCACGGCAACGGCACGCAGGACATCTTCTGGGATGATCCGTCCGTGCTTTTCTGTTCCACCCACCAGATGCCGCTCTATCCGGGCACCGGCAAGAAGGACGAGCGCGGCGCGCACGACACCATCGTCAATGCGCCGCTTTCTCCCAATACCGGCGGCGATCATTTCCGCGAAGCCTTCAAGTCGCGCGTGCTGCCGGCGCTGCATGACTTCCGCCCCGACCTTATCATCATCTCGGCAGGGTTCGACGCCCATCACCGCGATCCGCTGGCGCAACTCAACCTGACCGGCGAGGATTTCGACTGGGCGACGGGACGGCTGCTCGAAGTCGCCGACCGAAGCGCGAAGAACCGGGTCGTCAGCCTGCTCGAAGGCGGCTATGATCTGGAAGGCCTCGCCGAGTCGGCGGGGATGCATATTCTACGCATGATGAGAGGTTGACGATGAGCGAGAGCGCCAAGGCGGATGTATCGGGCTATTCCTTCGAGAAGGCCGTGGCGGAGCTTGAAAGCATCGTGGCAAGGCTCGAGCGCGGCGATGTGGCGCTGGATGAATCCATCGCCATCTACGAGCGCGGCGAAGCGCTGAAGAAGCATTGCGAGACGCTGCTGTCGGCCGCGGAAAACCGCATCGAGAAGATCAGGCTCGACCGTGCGGGCAAGCCGCAGGGCACGGAGCCGCTGGACGGGCAGTGAGGCCGCACGGGAAAGTTTGAGTTTGCCGGACATTCCCGGTAGGGTGGACCCGGTAGGTTGGTCCCAGCCGAAAGGAGAGCCGACATGTCCTTCTTCCCAGGAAACGATCCGCAGGCCGGTGACGCCTTCGCCTGCGACGCGATCGAGAACCTCATTATTCCGCGCACCAGCGACCTCGGCGGCTTCTCCGTGCGGCGCGCACTTCCGAGCAGCCGGCGCCGGCTGGTAGGACCGTTCATCTTCTTCGACCGGATGGGACCGGCCATCCTTCGGCCGGGCGAGGCGCTCGACGTCCGTCCGCACCCGCATATCGGCCTTTCAACCGTCACCTATCTTTTCGACGGCGAGATCCGCCACCTCGACAGCCTCGGTACGGCCAAGGTGATCCGCCCCGGCGACGTCAACCTGATGACCGCGGGCCGCGGCATCGTCCATTCCGAGCGCACGCCGGAAAACCTGCGCGACCATCCGTTTGCCATGTCCGGCCTGCAGACATGGCTGGCGCTTCCCGACGAGAAGGAGGAGATCGCCCCCTCCTTCGCCCATACCGAGAAAGACGAATTGCCTGCCATCGCCGACGGCGGTGTAACGGGGCGAGTGGTGATCGGCGAGTTCGAAGGCCTCAAGTCGCCGGTAAAATCCTTCTCCGATACGCTTTATGTCGATCTGCAGCTGCAGCCGGGCGCAACGTTTCCCTTCGGGGCCGCCCACGAGGAGCGCGCAGTCTACATTCTCTCCGGCTCGCTCGTCGTCGCCGGCGATCGTTTCGAACAGGATCAGCTTCTCGTTTTCCGGCCCGGCGATGCGATTACGCTGGAAGCCGCCGAAAAAGGCTGTCATCTCATGCTTTTTGGCGGTGCAGCGCTCAATTCGAAGCGCTATATCTGGTGGAATTTCGTTTCGTCCTCAAAGGAACGCATCGAAAAGGCCAAGGAAGAATGGCGCACCGGCCGCTTCGATATCGTGCCGGGCGACGAGGAAGAGTTCATTCCCCTGCCGGAAGGCTAACGGGTTCATGACAATCCCACATGTTTCTTGTTCGGGAGCACCTTGAATTCGGCGTCTTTTGTCGCAATCTGTTTTGACGTAAAGGCGGGCAACCGCCCAAGAATAGCAAGAAAGAGGCATCAGCCTTGACACAAATGCCACAGACGCCCCTGCTGGACCGGGTCCAATATCCTTCCGACCTGCGAAAGCTGGAGGACCGGGAATTGCCGCAACTCGCCCGCGAAGTCCGCGACGAGATGATCGATGCGGTATCGCGCACCGGCGGGCACCTCGGCGCCGGTCTCGGCGTCGTCGAACTGACCATTGCCATCCACAGCGTTTTCGATACGCCGAACGACCGCCTGATCTTCGATGTCGGGCATCAGTGTTATCCGCACAAGATCCTGACCGGGCGTCGCGACCGCATTCGCACGCTGCGCCAGGAAGACGGCCTTTCCGGCTTCACGCGCCGGGCCGAAAGCGAATATGATCCCTTCGGCGCGGCGCATTCGTCGACCTCCATTTCCGCCGGCCTCGGCATGGCGGTGGCCGCCGAGCTGGATAAGACCGACCGCCGCGTGATCGCCGTCATCGGCGACGGCGCGATGTCGGCCGGCATGGCCTACGAGGCCTTGAACAATGCCGGCGCGCTCGACGCGCGGCTGATCGTCATTCTCAACGACAACGACATGTCGATTGCCCCGCCGACCGGGGCGATGAGCGCCTATCTCGCCCGGCTCGCTTCCGGCCGCACCTACATAGGCTTCCGCGACTTCGGCAAGAAGCTGACGGCCTATCTCGGCAAGAAGGTCGACCGCGCCATCACGCGGGCCGTCGAGCACGCACGGGGCTATGTGACCGGCGGCACCATGTTCGAGGAAATGGGCTTCTACCATATCGGCCCGATCGACGGTCATTCCTTCGAGCACCTGCTGCCGGTGCTGCGCAATGTCCGCGACAATGCGCAGGGGCCGGTGCTGATCCATGTCGTCACGCAGAAGGGCAAGGGCTATCCCCCCGCCGAAGCGGCCGCCGACAAATATCACGGCGTCAACAAGTTCGACGTCATCACCGGCGCGCAGACCAAGGTGAAGCCGAATGCGCCGAGCTATACCAGCGTCTTCGCCGATGCATTGGTGCAGGAGGCGACGCTCGACGAGAAGATCGTCGGCATTACCGCCGCCATGCCGAACGGCACCGGCCTGGACAAGCTGCAGGAATTCTTCCCCAAGCGCTGTTTCGACGTCGGTATTGCCGAGCAGCATGCCGTGACCTTCGCCGCCGGGCTTGCCGCCGAAGGCTACAAGCCGTTCGCCGCCCTTTATTCCACCTTCCTGCAGCGCGCCTACGACCAGGTGGTGCATGACGTGGCGATCCAGGGCCTGCCGGTGCGCTTCCCGATCGACCGCGCCGGCTTCGTCGGTGCCGACGGCCCGACCCATGCGGGCTCCTTCGACACGGCTTTCCTTGCGACGCTGCCCGGCTTCGTCGTCATGGCCGCCGCCGACGAAGCGGAACTCAAGCATATGGTGCGCACCGCCGCTGCTTACGACCTCGGCCCGATCTCCTTCCGCTATCCGCGCGGTGAAGGCGTCGGCGTCGATCTGCCGGAACGCGGCCAGATCCTCGAAATCGGCAAGGGCCGCGTGATGAAGCAGGGCTCGAAAGTCGCGTTGCTGTCCTTCGGCACGCGGCTGGCCGACAGCCTTGCCGCGGCCGAGGATCTCGATGCCGCCGGCTTGTCGACGACCGTCGCGGATGCACGTTTCGCCAAGCCGCTCGATCACGATCTCATCCGCCAGCTGGCCGCCCACCACGAAATTCTGATCACCATCGAAGAAGGCTCGGTCGGCGGCTTCGGCAGCCAGGTCATGCAGTTCCTCGCCAACGAGGGCCTGCTCGACAGCGGCCTGAAGATCCGCTCGCTCGTGATGCCCGATATCTGGATGGAACAGGCAAAGCCCGAGGCGATGAACGCCAGGGCCGGCCTCGACCGGGCCGGCATCGTGCAAACGGTCTTCCGGGCGCTCGGCCATGACCGGATCGTCGAAGCGGCAGGGTGAGGCTTTTCCGCCTCCCCCGAAAGAGCCTTTCCGCTTTTCGTGGAAGCGCACCTGGAAAGGTGGTGCCCGAAGGGCGGATGAGAGGGCTGCGCGCGCTCGAAGCCGCCTTTCGCTCGCCGCTGAAGGCACTCGTCGCCTACGCTCCGAGTCCCCTCAACCAGTCTTTCACGATGACCTTTTCACTCAATCGTTTGCGTCCACCTTCTCTCCAGCGGAGAGAAGGTGTCTGTCGTTAGAGCGGTTCCTCGTTTCACGGAATCGATGAACCGCTCTATCCCTTTGTTTATACGCAATTCCGAACGGAAAACCGCTGCGCACTTTTCCTGGAATTGCTCTAGAACTCTTCCCACTCGTCCTGCGCAGCGACGGCGGCAGTTGCCGCCCTGCCGCCAAAGGCCTTGGCGACGGTACGACCCAGAGCACGGGCCGGAGATGCGGCCGGCTTCGACCTTGCCGTGGCCGCAGCCGGACGGGCAGGTGCGGCATTGCCGAGCCGGAATTGCTGCAACAGCTCGTTAAGGCTCGCGGCTTCGCGGGCAAGCGCATGGCTCGCAGCCGTCTGCTCCTCGACCATGGCGGCATTCTTCTGCGTGCCCTGATCCATGTTGTTGACGGCGGTGTTGATCTCCTGCAGGCCGGTCGACTGTTCGCGGGTCGCGGTGACGATCGCGCCGACATGACGGTTGATCTCCTGCACTTCGGAAACGATCAATTCCAGGGCCTTGCCGGTTTCGCCGACCAGCGAAACGCCAGTGTGAACCTGATCGCTCGAGGTGGTGATCAGCGCCTTGATCTCCTTGGCGGCGTTGGCGGAGCGCTGCGCAAGCTCGCGCACTTCCTGGGCAACGACGGCAAAGCCCTTGCCGGCGTCGCCTGCGCGGGCCGCTTCGACACCCGCATTGAGCGCCAGAAGGTTGGTCTGGAAGGCGATGTCGTCGATCACGCTGATGATATTGCTGATCTCGCCTGAGGATTTTTCGATCTGCTGCATGGCGGAGACGGCTTTGCGAACCACGTCTCCCGAGCGCTCCGCGCCGAGACGGGCGCGCTCGACCAGATGGCCGACATCCTCGGCACGTTTGGCGGAGTCGCGAACGGTCGTCGTTACCTGCTCCAGCGCCGCGGCAGTCTCTTCGACGGCGGCGGCCTGCTGCTCGGTCCGGTGCGCAAGGTCGTCGGCGGCCGAACGTATTTCGTCGGCACCGGCATTGATGGCGCGAGCGTTGAAGCCGACGGACTGCAAGGCCCCTTCCAGCTTTTCGACGGCATGGTTGAAGTCTGTGCGAACGCTGTCGAGCTGCGGAGCAAAGCTGTTGTGCAGGCGGGTTGCGACATTGCCTGCCGAGAGAGCCGAGAGGCCGCCTGCGAGCGCTTCCATGGCAAAGCGGATTTCGTCTTCCTCGCGCGCCTTCCGTTCGTCGTTCATCCGGCGCTGGCGTTCGGCGTCGTCACGCATGCGGTCGGTCTCGCCGGCAAGGCGCAACTTCTCGATTCCCGCCTGCTTGAAGACCAGCACGGCATCGGCCATGCGGCCGACTTCATCGCCGCGGCCAACTGCCGGAACCTCGATATCATGCTCGCCATTGGCCAGGCGCCCCATGGCCGCGGTCATGCCGACGATCGGGCGCACGATGAGGCGCGACAGCAGCCAAGCCAAGACGGCGGCTGCGAGCGACGCGAAGATACCGCCGATGATGAGGGTCAGGCGCAGATCGCCATTGGCATCGTCCTGAAGGGCAGCCAGATCGCTGGCCCTGGCGCGGGCGGCCTGCTTGATCTTGGCGGCCGCTTCACGGAAGCCGTCGAGCTGTCCCTTGGTCTCGTTCTGGCCGATCTTGACGATCTGGTCGAGCGGCATTTCGGTTTCCTTGCGGGCCTTGACCTGCGGCTCCGCCAGCTGGTGGAAATAGAGATCGGCCGCCTTCTGCATGTTGTCGATGGCCTGCAGCAGATCCGGAGAATCGGCTGCGGCCTGCTTGGCGGCGGCGATGCTCTTCAGCATCCGCTCGCGATTATTGAAGACATCGCCATAGGTGCTATCGCTGCGCAGAAGCAAAAAGCCGCGCAGATTGACGGCCTGCTCCAGCATAGCCTGCAGCGAGTCGTCGATCATGCTGACGAGCTGCTGCGACCTGGCCTGCTCCATCGCCGCACCGGCGGAGACTTCTTCCTTGGAATAGACGAATGCGGAAACACAGGCGAAAATGGCGATCAGCGCCGTAAACGTGATGGCAAGCTTGCCATTCAACGAGAGTTTTTTCGCAAACATGAGCGAGCGCCTCCTGAGCGCCGGTCCTGGCGAGCATCGTCGGGCCGCAGCTGGGAGGAAATACGGCCCGGTGCTCGGAGAATTCACGGAGGGGGCATGATTGGGACGCGGAAGCGCAAAGCCTTCATGGCAGGCGACGTTCTCGAAACGGACCGTCGCAATCCCTGCCACCAGTAGAGGCTGCGGCTTTAAAATTATTTAATTTTGCGCAACCGGCTTTAAACGCTTCCTAATTCACCGGCGCCGCGGCGAGAATGAGGATGTCCAGATCATGTTCGGGATAGAAATCCCGGGCCGTCATCTGAAAAGTGGTCGGCCCCGTCTTCTTCACGTCGCTGCCGCAAAAGCTGATGTAGTTCTCGGGGCTGCCCTTATCGACCGTCAGCTCGAAATGCTTGATCGGGCCGGACCAGTTGGCGCCCGTCGTCAGCACGTAGGAGATCCAGCTTTCGGTATAGCTGCGGCCGCCCTTGTCGGCCACGGCCGCAAGCTTAACCGCCGTCTTCAGGAAGGCGTCATCGAGGCAATATTTGCTGCGATAGGCCTGCAGCTGCTGCTTCTGGTAATCTTCCTCGCCGGCAAAGGTAATGGCCACGGTGCCACCGACGCTCGGCTTGTAACGGTGCTCCACGGCTATCCTGGCCTTGGCCGGAAACTTCGTCCGCCACCAGTAGGTCGTATGCAGCGTCCACATCGGCGTCGGGTGATGCTTCATGCCCTGACCGTCGCCGTCATATTCGTCGTCGGCAATCAGGCCGCGAGCCGTCCAGTCCTCCAGCACGTCGACGGGCAGCGTGGCGACGGCATCCATCGCCGCCTTGCTCAGCGGCAGCAAGGGAATGCCATGCGCTTTCAGCTCATCCGTCATGTCGACACCGGCCACCGTCACGCGCTGCTGGAGCGTCGGGGTGATGGCCTTTCCGTCCTGCGTCACCGTGAAACCGAGGAAATTGTCGGAGTCGACGTTTCCGGCATCGACCATGCTGTCGATGTCGCCCTTGATATCGGGCATCGGGAAGGCAACGACGCTTTCGACATCCTTGTCGGAGGTATTTTCGAAGATGTAGTCGACGCGCACTTCGGCCTGCGAAACGAAGAGCTTTTCCTCGGCCATGCTGATATCGCCAGTGCGGACATAGGCGAGGCCGCCCGTTCTCAGCTCGGCCATGGTGTCGTTCGCAAGGGCCGGAGCAGCGAACATCGCCATTAACGCCGCATAGCCGCCGATCTTCCGCATCATACCCCCCCCGCCCGTTGATTTCAGCGATTATGGCCGGCTGCAACCGGCCGTCAACGCCGATATCAGCATAAAAGGCTTGCAACATATTCCAATGCCCGGCATGGACAGCCGATGTCAGAACCGCAACGCCTCGACCAGCTCCTTGTCAGCCTCTCGCTCTTCGCCAGCCGATCGCGCGCGCGCGATGCGATCCAGCGCGGCACGGTGACGGTGGACGGCAAGGTCGTGACCAAGCCGGGCGCGCTGTTTGCCGAAGATGCAAAGATCGGCATCGACGACCCGGCGCAGGATTACGTTTCGCGCGCGGCGTTGAAACTGGTGGCGGCGCTCGACCATTTCGGCCTCGATCCGCAGGGGCGGCGCTGTCTCGATGTCGGCGCATCGACAGGCGGTTTTACCGAGGTGCTGCTTGAGCGGGGCGCGGCCCATGTCACGGCGATCGACGTCGGCCACGGCCAGATGCATCCACGCATATCGGCCGATCCGCGCGTGACCAACATCGAGGGCCTGAACGCGCGTAACCTGACGGCTGAGGATATCGGCGGATCTTTTTCCTTCGTCGTTTCCGATGTCTCCTTCATTTCGCTGAAGCTGGCCCTGGCGCCCGCCCTTGCGCTTGCCGAGCCCGGCGCGCGGGCTGCCTTGCTGGTGAAGCCTCAATTCGAGGCCGGGCGCGATGCGATCGGCAAGGCCGGCCTTTTGAAGGACCCCTCCTCCGCTCCGGCGGTTGCGGCCCAGCTCGAGCGCTGGTTTACCGAAGACATGGGCTGGCAGAGCCTCGGCCTCATCGCCTCGCCGATAACAGGCGGCGACGGCAACCAGGAATTTCTTCTCGCAGGGATCAAGCCATGAGCACCGAAAACGTCATTATCCAGAAGCTCGGCGCCCAAGGCGACGGCATTGCGCAGGGCGCGGACGGGCCGATCTACGTGCCCTTCACGCTGCCGGGCGAAAACGTCGCCATCGCGCGGGTCAAGAACCAGGGCACGCTGATGTCGATCGCATCGGCCTCGCCGAATCGCCAGGAACCGCACTGTCGGCACTTCGGGCCACACGGCGTCAACGGCACCTGCGGCGGCTGCACGCTGCAGCATTATGCCGACGCTCCCTATCGTGCCTTCAAGCGGCAGCTGGTCGTCGATGCTCTGCGCTCCAAGGGTTTGACGCCCGAAGTGGACGATATCGTCGCAGCTCATCCGGGCGAGCGACGCAGGGTGGTCTTCGCCGCGCGGAAAACCGAAAAAGAGATGCTCATCGGCTTCAACCAGGCCGAAAGCCACCACATCGTCGCCATCGAGGAATGTCCCATCGCCTCGTCCGGCATCATGGCCCGCTTGCCGGCGATCAAGACCATTGCGGCGGCTCTTGCCGTCAATGCCGAGGCTTTCCGCATCTCGGTGCTGGAAACGCCGACCGGTCTCGACCTCGCCGTCGACGGCATCAAGTCGCTTTCGGACAAGCAGCGCCGCAGCACGATCGAAACCGTGCTGTCGCTTCGCGGCATCGCCCGCCTGTCGCTGAACGGTGAAATCCTGGTCGAACCGGTGAAGCCAATCGTCGATTTCGGCGGCGTGCAGGTCTCGCCGCCGCCGGGCGCCTTCACGCAGGCGACCAAGCAGGCAGAGGATGCCATGGCCGAGCTGGTCGCAACCCACGTCGGCAAGGCGAAGCGCATCGCCGATCTTTTTGCCGGCAGCGGCACCTTCTCGCTTCGTCTGGCGCGGATCGGACGGGTGCATGCGGTAGAAGGGGAAGCCAAGCCGCTGGCGGCGCTAGACCAGGCTGCCCGCAACACCCAAGGGCTGAAGCCCGTCACCGTCGAACGCCGCGACCTCTTTCGCCGGCCGTTAATGGCGCAGGAACTGAAAGCCTACGACGCCGTCGTCTTCGATCCGCCACGCGCCGGCGCCGAATTCCAATGCAAGGAGCTTGCCCGCTCCCAGGTCAAGAAGATCGTCGCCGTCTCCTGCAACCCGCTGACGCTCGCCCGCGATCTGGCATTGCTGGTCGAAGGCGGCTATCGCATTACGCGGGTAACACCGATCGACCAGTTCCTGTGGACCTCGCATGTCGAGGTGGTCGCGGCCCTGGAGAAGTAAGGCCGACCCTCATGGTGAGGAGGCCAAAGGCCGTCTCGAACCACGAGGGCGGATGACGGAAAAGAATTGATTGCGCGACACACCAAATGGTAGTGGACTATTCATTCCCTGCTCGCGAGATCCGCCATGGAAGTCACCGTCTACATCCTTCGCTGTCGCGATGGCTCCTATTACACCGGCCTGACCAAACAGCCGATTGAGGCGCGCGTCTGGGAGCACAATGCCGGCATCTACGATGGCTATACCGCCAAGCGCCGGCCGGTCGAACTGGTGTTCCAGGAAGTCTATGACCGTATCATCGACGCCATCGCCCGCGAGCAGCAAATCAAGGGCTGGTCGCGCCGGAAGAAAGAGGCGCTGATAGCGCTCGACTACGAGGCATTGCCTGGTTTATCGCGACGAGGAATGGCGGAAAGCAAACAGAACGGGGATTAAGGGGCCGACCCTCGTGGTTCGAGACGGCCCTTCGGGCCTCCTCACCATGAGGGTGGAGGGGCGATCGCGTTTCAAGCCAGCCAAAGCTTCCGGGCGCCGTCCCGGCTAGCCACCCTTCGGCAAGCTCACCCTTCGGCAAGCTCACCCTTCGGCAAGCTCAGGGGAGTTCTACAGATTTGAAAATGATCAAGACAGGCGAAACCCGTGAAGTCGCCAAAACCCGAAGGGCTACCGCTGGCGGGCACGGAGATCAGCCCTCATGGTGAGGAGGCCAAAGGCCGTCTCGAACCACGAGGGCGGATTGGTGTTCATCGTTTCAGGAAGGCTTCGAAGGCCGCGCGGGCTTCGGCGCTTTGCAGCCGTGCGGCGAACTGCTCGGCCTCTTCCTTGATCCGGCTGAGCACGGCATCCGGCGCGCCGCGCATGAGGTTTCGCGCAATCGCAAGGGCCTCGGGCGGCTTGGCGGCGAGCTTGGCGGCCAGAGACAGCGTTTCGGCTTCGACGGCATCCGGTGCAGTCACCTTCCAGACGAGGCCGGCCTCCCTGGCTTGCGCAGCGGAAAAGCCTTCGCCGAGAGCCAGCAGGGCGAAGGCGCGCTGGTGCCCCATCACGCGCGGGGCGAGCAGGCTCGATCCTGCCTCGGGGACAAGGGCCAGATCGACGAAAGGCGTCTTGAACAGGCTGCGATCGGAGGCGACCGTCAGGTCGCAATGCAGGTGAAGCGTAGTACCGATGCCGATCGCCAGACCATCCACACCCGAAACCACCGGCTTTCGTGCACTCGCCAGTGCGACCAGAAAATCGACGATCTCGCGCCCCATACCGCCGCTCTGGGAGAGGGCGAGGAAATCGGCCAGATCGTTGCCGGCCGAGAAGCAGCCTTCGGTCCCCAGGAAGACATTGACACGGATATCCGGCGTATCGTCGGCGTCCTTCAGCGCATCGGTCATCGACCGGTACATGGCGCGGGTGATGGCATTCTTCTTGTCCGGGCGATTGAACCGGATGATCTGGATATGCGGGGCGCTTTCGGAACGTTCGACAAGGATATGATCGGTCATGGCTTCTCCTCAATCAAGTGCGACGCGTGCGGCTTCAAGACTGGACGCCCCTGCGACGACACGATCGGAGAGGGCGGCGGCTTCGGCCAGAAGGTTCTCCGCAGCAAAGCGGCATAGCGCGATGCGCCTGCCCCCTTCGCCGTCGCCGGTATCGGCGAGGCTGCCCTTGGCCAGATAGGATCCCGTCAGCACAAGGCCGAAGAGCCGCTGATAAGGCGTCGCACCCGCCAGCGCCTCGGCGACGGCGCCTTCCGCCTGTTTCGACAGAAGCCACTCGCTTGCCTTTTCCAGATCGGCAATGGCCGCCTCCAGCCGTGGCGCCGTCTCTCCGAAGCCATCGAGATTGGACTTGGCGACGGCTTCGGCGATCTCGCGAAGCTCGGCAATGAAGCCGCGCAGATGGTCGCCGTTGGCGATCGTCAGCTTGCGTGTCACCAGATCGATGGCCTGGATACCGTTGGTGCCTTCGTAGATCGGCGCGATGCGCGCGTCCCTCAGCAGGCGTGCGGCACCCGTCTCCTCGATGAAGCCCATGCCGCCATGGACCTGAATTCCGAGCGAGGCGACATCGACGCCGGCATCGGTGGAAAAGGACTTGGCGATCGGCGTCAGCAATGCGGCGCGCTCCTGCCAGTAACGGCCCTTCTGCGGATCGCGATGCGACATGTCGAGCGCCTCGGCGCAAGCATAGCAGATCGCGCGCGAGCCCTGTGTCAGCGCCTTCATGGTCAGCAGCATGCGCGCGACATCGGGATGTTCGATGATCGGGCTCATACCGGACGCCGTCGTGCCGGGCGCACGGCCCTGCGTGCGTTCCCTGGCGTAGGCGATGGCCTTTTGGGTCGCGGCCTCGGCAATCGCCACGCCCTGGATACCAACGGCCAGACGGGCATTGTTCATCATCGTGAACATGCAGGCGAGGCCCTTGTTCTCCTCGCCGACAAGCCAGGCGACGGCGCCTTTGTCTGCTCCGTACTTGCCATCGCCATAGATCATCGTGCAGGTCGGCGAACCGTGGATACCGAGCTTGTGTTCGAGCGAATGGGCGAAATAGTCGTTGCGCGCACCGAGCGAGCCATCGTCGTTCACGAGAAATTTCGGCACGAGGAACAGCGAAATGCCACGGGTGCCGGCGGGCGCATCCGGCAGACGTGCGAGAACGAAATGAACGATGTTCTCGGCCGCTTCATGATCGCCCCAGGTGATGAAGATCTTCTGGCCGAAGAGGCGATAGGTGCCGTCGTCACGGCGTTCGGCGCGCGTCCGCAGCGCCCCGACATCCGAGCCGGCGTGCGGCTCCGTCAGGTTCATGGTGCCGGACCACTCGCCGGAAACGAGCTTTGCCAGATATTTCGTCTTGAGATCGTCGCTGCCATGCGCAATCAGCGCCTCGACCGCCCCCATGGTGAGCGTCGGGGCCAGGCCGAATGCCATGGAAGCGGAATTCCACATTTCCAGCGTCGCGATATTCAGCATATGCGGCAGGCCCTGTCCGCCGAATTCCTCCGGCGCGGTCAAGCCGTTCCAGCCGCCGGCGATCCAGTCGCGATAGAGCTTCTCCCAGCCATCGGGAAGAACCACCTTGCCATCGACCAGCCTTGCACCCTGCCTGTCGCCGACTTCGGCAAGCGGCTCCATTTCCTCGCCGGCAAAGCGCCCCGCCTCCGAGAGGATGGCGTCGACGACATCGGCGCTGAGATCGCCGAGAATGCCCTCCTCCATGGCACGTCCCATGCCGGCGACGTGCTTCAGCGTGAATGCAATTTCTTCGACAGGCGCCTTGTACATGCTGCTTCCTCCGCATTGGTGGTGCCGACGGCTCGCCTCACCCGGGCTGCCGGCGATGTATTGTTACAGTTATTTTTATTTTTACGTAAGCGTCAATTTTTTCAAAAGCCCCGGTAATCACATCCACCTTGGCGTGAGCCGGTGAGGCCATGCGTCCTACGGGCGCGGCACGCTTGCCGGCATTGCTTCCGGGCTCAACATTTATTCCGTCGGAGGGTGGCCTTGCATAAACAATCGTCATGAACGAAGACTAAGGCAACTGTTCAGACAATGCGAATGATGCCGCCATGAACACGCTCACCTCGGCCAATACGATACCCGGCTTCATCTGGGCCTATCGGCTCCGTCCCGGAACAGCCAAGCCGGAACGTCTGCCTGACGATACCGATCGTTCGGCGCTTTTCGCGGAAGAGGGCTTCCTCTGGCTGCACCTCAATCTGGTGGACGCCCGTATCCCGGCTTTCCTCGAGGATGCGCCCGGGCTGAACGAAGCCGCCCGTATCGCTTTGACGACACACGAGACGCACGCGACGATCACCGTCGACGAGCAGATGCTCTTCGGCACCCTGGTCGATTTCCAGCGGGACTTCGCGCAGGACACGCGCGATATCGGCTGGCTGCACTTTGCAGTGACCGACGGCATGCTCATCACCAGCCGCCTGCAGCCGCTTCGCGGACTGGATCGGGCACGCGGGCTGGTCGAGAAGAATGCGAGCAGATTTTCCCGCCCGCTCGATATTTTCGAGCTGCTGGTGGTCGAGTTCCAGCGCACATTGATCGCCGTCGTCATCGAGATCAGCGAAGAGCTGAACGTCATCGAGGATTTCGTCCACGGAAATACGTCGCGCGACGAGCGCACGCGGCTTCCGCCCATCCGGAGGACGATCGTGCGGCTGCACCGCCACTTGCGGACGGTCCTGTCGCTGATGCGCCACGCCGCCGCCTCCGACGACGAGGAGATGCCGCTCGGCTTCGAGGATGTCGCCGGGCGTCTGACGGGCCGGCTGGAAGCGGTCGAGCACGATGTCTATGCGCTACAGGAGCGCGCCAGGCTGCTGCACGAAGAAATCGATTCGAAGCTTTCTTCCGAGATCAACCGGCACCTCTACATCCTGTCGATCATGACCGCATTCCTGCTTCCGCCAACGCTTGTGACCGGCTTCTTCGGCATGAATACATCGAGCCTGCCGCTGTCGGGCGGAACAAGCGGCACCGGATACGCCATCTGCTTCATCATCGTATCCATGCTGCTGGCATGGTGGCTCCTCAAGCGGGTCAACATCCTCTGATACCCCGCAAGGGATGAAAAAAGCCGCCCGGCGGAGGCCGGACGGCTTTTGCATCGATGATTCCTGCCATGCCCTTAGAAATAGGGCGAGTAGCACTGACGGCGCGGACCCGAATTGGGCTGGAACGTGTTGTCATAGGAGCGATAGGAACGATAACGTGCCTCGCACCATTCGATATGACGCGGGTTGATGCCGGCGCCCGGAGCAGGTGCGGGAGCGTAATAACGCGGCTGGCTGGCAATCGCCCCGCCAATGAGGGCGCCGGCGCCGAAGGCGGCCAGCGGGAACCAGTAGCCGTCGTGATAGCGATAGCCGTGGCGATAGCCCGGATAACCGCGATAGCCGCCATACCAGCCCCGGCGATAGTAACCGCCGTGATGGCGCCACTGAACCTGTTCGATGTTGGCGTCTGCGGCCTTGTCCGCGGATGCGACGGGGGCTGCGGGCATCTGCATGGCGAAAGACGGCGCAAAACTCGTCAGAGTGACGGCCGCCGTAACCGCGATGGTCGCAATTTTCGCACGGAAACCAAGCATTTTCATCTCCATTCCCTGGTTCGACTTGTGATCAAGCCTATAGCGTTTCATGTCGGGAATGCTTCCCGAGCAAGGTTTCGCTGCCTGCCTAGTCGCATATCCGAATAATCGACAAGAAACGCGGCAACACGTTATTTAGTTCCTCAAATCCCTACCAATTTAAGGAGTTATGCGGGGCTCCACGATGAATTTATAGTGATTGCATTCTTAACCCAAGATTAACCAGCAATCCTTACTATTATTTCATGAAAGGATACCGGCAGAGTACGCTCCTGATTTGCAGCATCCTGACGATCCTGGCTCTGATGGGGCCGGTCTCCAAGCTTTCGGCCGGAGAGAACCAACCCTGGACAGATCCGAAAAACGCCCTCATCGTCGATGCTTACGAGCTGAACACCATCGAGTGGAATGCGTTTCTGCAGGACAAGCGGATTGCCGGCTTCATCTCCAAGGCATCCGACGGCCTTCCTGAAAGCTTCAGTTGCACCGGCGATCATGCCGGCGACACGGTGGCCCATTGTAAGACGATGTGGCGCAAATATGCCGTCAGCCGCGAGCTGTTTCAAACCCGCCGCATGCTGGCAAAGACGAATGGCCTGTTATGGGGCGCCTATCATCTGGGACGGCCCGGCAATCCAATCGACCAGGCCAACCATTTTCTCGACTATGCCGATCCGCAACCGGACGAGCTGATGGTGCTCGACATAGACGGGATGGACACCACGCAATTCATGTCGCTCGACGATGCCCAGATTTTCGTCGCCCATATCAAGATCAGGACGGGGCGTTACCCGATCCTCTATACCAACCACAACACGGCGCAATATATCGCCGATCATCGCGGCACCTATCCGCTGCTGTCGCGGCTACCCCTCTGGTATGCCCGCTACAAGCCGGATGTGAAGGGCACGTTCCCGCTCGGCAACTGGGACAGCTATGCCATCTGGCAGTTCGTTTCATCGGACAATTGTTCCGAGAAGAGCTGCCCCTATCGGGTTCCGGGAACCTTGACCGATATCGACGTCAACGTCGTGCCCATGACGAAGATCCAGCTCGCCAAGATCTGGCCGCAGGGCGATCTCCTGCCGGCCAAGCCCCTGCCCGCGCCGGATCTGACGATCGCGCTCGCATCCATGTGCAGCGGGCCGCGGCAGCCGCTGATCTCGCTCATGATCGATACCGTCGTCACGGCGTCCACCCCGCCATCGACGAAGCCGGTCGAAATCAACGAGCTGAACTACGAGGATTTCTAGAGCAATTCCAGGAGAAGTGCGTCGCGGTTTTCCGTTCGCAATTGCGTGAAGGCAGAAGGATAGGGCATTTCCGCGGTTCGAAGAAAAGCGGAAACGCGATAGCGACAGCTCGGACTTGCTTTAGGCCTCGATCTGGACATCCGTCTTCGGGCGCGAGCAGCAGGCGAGGATATAGCCCTCGTCGATCTCGTCATCGAGGATGCCGCCATTGTGGCTCATCTCGACCTCGCCCGAAAGCTTCATCACGCGGCAGGTGCCGCAGAGGCCGGATTCGCAGGCCGCGCCGATACGCACGCCGGCGCCCCGCGCCGCCTGGAGCACGGTCTGCCCCGCCGCGCAGACGACATCCTTGCCGGCCATGGTGAAGCGGATCATCGTCGCGGCTTCCGTCGAGGCGTCGTCCGTCACTTCCGCGAGCGGCGTGGCGGCATTGGCCGGCTGGAAGCTCTCCTGATGGTAGCGTTTCATGTCGAAGCCATGGGCTTCCAGCATGGAGCGGACGGCGTCCATGAAGACCTCGGGGCCGCAGCAGAAAATCGTGCGATCCATGAAATCGGGGGCCAGCAGGCCGATCTTGGCCTTGTCGATACGGCCCTTCAGCCCCGACCAGAGATCGGTGCGGCCGCAGCCCTCGACGATGAGGCCGAGATTGAGGTTCGGCATGAAACGGGCGAGATATTCCAGCTCGGAGCGGAAGATGATGTCGGCCGGGCCGCGCGAGCAATTGATGAAGGTGATATCCGACAGCGGTGCCGTGTCGGACATATAGCGGGTCATCGACATCATCGGCGTGATGCCGGAGCCGGCAGAGACGAAGAGATATTTTTCGCCGGGATGACGGACATGGCTGAAATCGCCAAGAGGGCCGAAAGCCTTGATCCGCATGCCGGGCTTCAGGTTCTCGAACATCCAGCGCGTGCCGATGCTGTCCTTCTGCGCCTTCACCGTCACGGCCACCGAAAAGGGCCGCGACGGCGTCGACGACAGCGTATAGGTGCGCATGACCGGCTCCGGCGCCGTCGGCAGTTCCAGCGTCACGAACTGGCCCGGCAAATAGCGGAACCAGTTGTCCTTGTCGGACCCGAAGGTAAAGGTCATGACATCGGGCGCCTCCGGTGTGACCGAGAGGCATTCGAGCAGATGCTGCCTGTCGCTCCAGGGCTGCATCTGATCGAGATGGCGATGTGGAAGGGAGACGGTCATGTTCATGCTCAGGCAACCGCCGACAGCTTGGCCTGGTCGCCCTGCAGCCGGTTGATCATGAACGTCGTGTACCATTCGACGAACTGCATGACGCCGCCTTCATGGATTTCCGAATAGGGACCGGGCTCATAGGCCGGCGAGCGGATGCCGAAGGCATTTTCCTCGACGATACGGCGATCCTGATCGTTGGTTTCGGTCCAGACGTGGGTCAGCTCTTCCAGATTATAGTCGACACCTTCGACGGCATCCTTGTGGACGAGCCACTTCGTGGTGACGGCGGTTTCCTCGGCGCTGATCGGCAGGACGCGGAAGGAAATCGCGTGGTCGCCGAGCAGGTGGTTCCATGTCGTCGGGTAATGGAACAACAGCATGGTGCCGATGCCGTTGATCGTCACGTCGGACGAGAGCGGCCGCCTGACGGCGTTCCGGCCGGACATGGTGTAGCTCTCGGCCCCTTCGATCAGCGGCATGCGCGCGGTGCGGAACTGCCCATCGGGCGAGATCCTGAATTCGCTCGGCAGGCCGGCGGCTTCGCAGCGCTGCCAGTGCTCGGCGATGACCGGATCGTTCATCGCACCCTGCACGCCGGTCACGGTCGGCGCTTCCGGGAAGGTGCGGCAAAGCTCGGGGTGATTGGCCGCGCAATGATAGCATTCGCGGTTGTTTTCCCAGACGAGCTTCCAGTTGCCCTTCTCGATGATGGTGCTCTGGAAGGCAACCTTGGCTTCGCTGATGCGATGCGGCGCCATGTAGGGCTCGATCGAGGCGCGGACCGGGGCGAAATCCGGTGCGTTCTTTGCAAGGCAGATGAAGATATAGCCGGCGACGCTTTCGCAATGGACCGGCTTCAACGAATACTGGCTCTTGTCGAAATCCTCGGCCATCTGGCGGGCGAACAGCAGCGAGCCGTCGAGTTCGTAGGTCCACTGGTGATAGGGGCAGACGAGCTTTGCCGAGGAGCCGCGCTCGGTCGTGCAGACGCGCGAGCCGCGATGGCGACAGCTATTGTGGAAGGCGCGGATGACCTGGTCGCGGCCGCGAACGATGACAACGGGATAATCGCCGATCTGGACGGTGAAATAATTGCCTGCGCGCGGCACTTCGCAATCATGGCCGATGAACAGCCAGTCGCGATAGTAGATCGTCTCCATGTCGAGCTTGAAGTAGTCCGGGTCGGTGTAGAAGGGTTGCTCCAGGCTGAAACCCGGCCTGCGGTTCTTCAATTGCCGCAGAACATTGCTGTTGATATCCATTCGCCTATCCTCGCGCAGTACCGGAAGGCGAGCGGAGGACATGCGTGACCGCGTGAAGACGGCCGAAAGCAATGTCCCGACCGCCCGCCGCGGTCAGTCAATCATATGTGCCCAAGGCTGGTTTCCGGGCTCTGGAGCGGCCTTGTCACCAAGACCACATGGCACCTTCCCAGGCCGGTCCAGACCCAGTGGCTTTATTCGCCATGCCTCACTCCACCACCGTTGCGGGGGCAGCGCCGGGTTTTGACCGGCTTCCCAATTCTTCGTCTCCCTACGGACGACACCTTGAGATTGATCGCATCATAGCTCTCCGCCCGGCCGGCGGCTGCGCTGCAATGCGACATCGGCTTCGAAATTGGCGACAGGCGAAACGGGGGCACCGGACGGTTGCGAACAACGCCAATATAGAAAGATAATTCAGCCTCTTATGCGCCTGTGCGGGAAGAGGCACGCATGCGTTATCCGCACCGCATCGATGACGCTTTATTCTGATTGCGACAGTACCTTTCGACAGCCGGCGCTCAGGAGCGTGGCTGGGCGGCGGAAAGCGCCAGCAGAGCGGCCATCGCGCGGTCCGCATCGCCTGCCGGCACGAAGATATGATCGTGATAATAAGCGGCAACGACATTGGCGCTGATGCCCTCGTTTCCCAGGGCCGCGGCGAAGGCCGCCGTCAGGCCGACCGCCTCCAGCGATGAGTGGACTTGGAGCGTGATCATTCGCATCGCGGGAGCGGCCGGAAGCCCCGCCTGCCGCGCCATCTCCACCGGAAGGATCAGCGTCACGCCCTCCTTCTCGCGGAAAAGCCCGATCGGCTCCAGAAACAGGTAGCCGCCCAACGCCGAAGCCGGCACGGTGCAATAGGCGAACTCACCCTCGGCAAGATGAGGCTTCATGCTCGAAAGCAGCTGCGTGAGATCGGTAATTCCCGGCATGTTCTTCCATCTCCTCGAGGGGCCGACGGGCCGGCGCGGTTAAGCCCGGCTCAAGCTCTGTGATCTATCCTCTCGCCCAGAGAGTTTTATAGCGAGATCCGGCATGGCCAAACTCAGATATTTCGACGCTGGGAAGCCCGCCGACCCCGAACCGGCGCCGGCGGCACCGACGACGGGGCACAGCGAATTCCTGCGCACGGGCCGCATCAACCGCAACAGGGCGCATTGGCTGGCGGAAGAACGGGAATACCTCAGCCATGAACAGGTGGCCGAGCGCACGGCGCTGAAGCTCAGGGGCGCTGGAGAAAAGACCCATGACCGGCTCAACAGCTTCCACAAATCCATTCGCTTTCCCAAGCTCATCTTTCATCACACGCTGAAGGACACGCCGCATCTCGGCTATTGTCACGTCACTGCCGCGCGCACGCAGTTCGCGCAATATCAGGAAGTGAACTGGGCCTTCTATATCGCCAACTTCTTCGCCCGCATCGGCCAGGAAGAAAACTTCTTCGAGGACATCAGCCTGAAATATTCGCGGATGTATTTCGCCGTCGCCGTCCATCCGGACAAGGCGGCGGAAGACAAGAAGCTGACGATCAATCGCGACATTCGCGGCAACGGCGTGCTGTTCCACACCCACGATCCGCAGATCGCCATCCGCAACGTTCTTTTGCTCGGCGCCCGCAACGAGCAGCTTCGCGACATCATTCGCCAGCTTTGACGATTGATCCGAAAACTCGAAGGGCATAAGAACGGCCTGAACTGCAAGCAGGCAGGCCATGGCACGACACATAGATATTCTCGAACATCCGCAGACCGCGATAGACGTCGCAACGGCAACCCTTGCGGAGGGCCTGCCGATCGGCCTGCCGACGGAGACGGTCTACGGCCTTGCCGCCGACGCCACCAACCCCGCCGCCATTACCCGGATTTACGAAACGAAGGGGCGTCCGCGCTTCAATCCGCTGATCTGCCATATGAGCGATCTTGCCATGGCCGAGCGCTACGCGGTCTTCGATCCCGTCTCCCGCAAGCTCGCGGAAGCCTTCTGGCCCGGCCCGCTGACGCTGGTGCTGCCGCTCAGACCCGATAGCGGCATCCATCCGCTGGCGACTGCGGGTCTCGACACGGTCGGCATCCGCGTGCCACAGGGCTTTGCCGGCGAACTGATCCGCGCCTTCGACCGTCCCCTTGCCGCGCCGAGCGCCAATACGTCGGGCAAGATCAGCGCCACCAGCGCCGACCATGTCGATGACGATCTCGGGGAGCGAATCACGCTGATCCTCGATGCCGGCGCTTCGGTCGTCGGCGTGGAATCGACCATCGTCAAGGTCGAGGATGGCGAGCTGCGCCTCTTGCGGCCCGGCGGTCTCGCGGCAAGCGAGATCGAGCGCGTGGCCGGCAAGAAACTGAAGCGCAAAAAGAAGGCCTCAGCGGCCATCGAGGCGCCCGGTATGATGGCCTCGCATTATGCGCCGGGAGCGGCCGTACGGCTGGACGCGACGGAGGTTTCCGCAAACGAGGCGTTGATCCGCTTCGGGACGCCCGACATCGCCGGCTTGGCAAACGCCGTTGCGGTTCTGGACTTAAGCCCCGCCGGCGATCTTTCCGAAGCCGCCGCAAACCTCTTCGATTTCATGAAACGCGCCGATGCGACCGGTGCAGCGACCATCGCCTTTTCGCATATTCCCGACGAGGGCCTCGGCGAGGCCATCAACGACCGGCTGCGCCGCGCGGCCGCGCCCAGAGAATAAATCAGCCCGACACCATCAGGCAAAGGACACGCCATGAGCAGCTCCGCCCCCTCTTCCGACCTTCTCGATCGCTTCGCCGCCATCGTCGGCGAAAAACATGCCGTGCGAGACTCCGCGGAGATCGCACCGCATCTTGTGGAAAATAGAGGCCTCTATCACGGCGCTTCGCCCATGCTGCTGAAGCCCGGTTCGGTGGAAGAGGTATCGGCAATCCTCAAGCTCGCCAGCAAGACAGGTGCGGCGATCGTTCCCCAGACCGGCAATACCGGCCTTGTCGGCGGGCAGACGCCGCGCGAGGGCGGTTCCGACATCATCCTCTCGCTGGAGCGCATGAACCGCATCCGCGATATCGATCCCATCGGCAATACGATTGTTGTCGACGGCGGCTGCATCCTGGCGGATGTTCACAAGGCAGCAGCCGGGCATGGACGCATGTTTCCGCTTTCGCTCGGCTCCGAAGGCTCCTGCCGCATCGCCGGCAATCTTTCCACCAATGCCGGCGGCACCGCCGTTCTCGCCTATGGCAACATGCGCCAGCTCTGCCTCGGCCTCGAAGTCGTGCTGCCGACGGGCGAGATCTGGAACGGGTTGCGCCGCCTGAAGAAGGACAATACCGGCTACGATCTGCGCGATCTCTTCATCGGCGCCGAAGGCACACTCGGCGTCATCACCGGCGCGGTGCTGAAGCTTTTTCCGCAGCCGCTCGGGCATCAGGTGGCCTTTGCCGGGCTGCAATCGGTAGACGACGCGCTGACCCTGTTCAAGAACGCCTCCAGCCTGTGCGGCACGGCGCTGACCGGCTTCGAGCTGATGCCGCGCATCGGCGTCGAATTCACCACCCGGCATATTCCGGGCGTGCGCGACCCGCTGGAAACGGCGCATCCCTGGTATGTTCTGATCGACATCTCGACCTCCGATTCGGCCGAGACGGCCGAACGGATGATGTCGACGCTGCTCGAACAGGGCTATGAGGCCGGACTGATCCAGGATGCGACCATCGCCAGCTCCGAAACGCAGCAGAAGGCCATCTGGCACATGCGCGAGAGCATGTCGGACGCGCAGAAACCGGAAGGCGGCTCGATCAAGCACGACGTTTCGGTGCCGGTGGCGCAGATTCCGCAATTCATGGCGGAGGCTGAAAAAGCCGTCGTCGCCGCCATGCCGGGCGCGCGCGTCTGCGCCTTCGGTCACATGGGCGACGGCAATATCCACTACAACATCTCGCAGCCCGTCGGCGCAGACAAGGCCGAGTTTATCGGTCGCTGGCGCGAGATCAACGAGATCGTGCACGGGCTGGTGTTGCGGCATGGCGGCTCGATTTCCGCCGAGCACGGCATCGGCCAGCTGAAGCGTGACGAGCTGGCGTCCATCCGCCCGGACATCGAGATCGACCTGATGCGCCGGATCAAGACAGCCTTCGACCCGGCCGGGATCATGAATCCGGACAAGGTCTTGAAGGTCTGACCCTAGACCGTCACGACGACCCGCTCGGAAGCGAAGCAGCCGATCTGGCAGGAAACGATCGTGCCATCGGCATCGATATCTTCGCCGGCATAGGCAAGGACAGGCGTGAGGCGCGATTGCTGCAGCAGGCGGGCCTCGACTTCCGTGGGCATGCGCGCGGTGATGTCTGTGGAGCGGCGCCAATAGTCCATGATGCCATACTCTTTCAGCGCCGCCGTGAACGAACCCATTGCAGTAAATTTCTCCGCCAGACCGGCAAAACGTTTCGCCGAGCAACTGCGCATGACGACCGAGACCGGAAGTTCGTCGGCATGGGCGACCACGCACATTTCCAGCACCGCCGCGCCCGGCTGCAGTTTCAATCGCGCGGCAAGATCGGCGTTCGCGGGAATTTCTCTGGCGGAGAGAACCTTGCGTGTGAGGTTTGCATCCGTCGCGATCAGATCCTTGCTGAAGCGCACCTTGTCGCCCATCTGGAAACGGACGGGCATGTCGGCCCGGACATAGGCGCCGCTTCCCCGCGCCACGCGTAGCAAGCCCTCCCCCTCCAGTTCGGCAATCGCGCGCCGCATCGTTACTCTGGAGACACCGAACTGCTCGGACAGGGCGCGCTCGCTCGGCAGGCGGCTGCCGGGGGCATGGCGGCCTTTACCGATGGCGCTCCGCAGCTCGGCAGCCACCGCCGACCAGCCTCCACCGGTTTTTACACCTTCTCCCCGTCGATCCGTCTCGTCCATCATAATTCTGTCGCCGTGAAATTGGTATACACCAATTTATAGAGATCCAGACTGTTTATGGAAGGGTTCGGCATGGGCGACAAGCGCATATATGTGACGTCGGTCTGTAGCAGCGGCGTGCATGGTTTCAGCAAGCAGACCAAGGATCACATTCGACTGCTGACCGGCCTTGGCGTGGAAGGCGACGCCCATATGGGCGTCACGGTCAAGCACCGCTCACGCGTCGCGGCCGATCCGACGCAGCCCAATCTGCGCCAGGTGCATATCATCCACGAAGAGCTGTTCGATGAACTGACGGAGAAGGGATTTTCGGTTGCTCCGGGCGACATGGGCGAGAATATCTCGACCAGGGGGATCGATCTGCTTTCCCTGCCACAAGGCACGCGTCTGCATATCGGTGTGGAAGCAATTGTCGAGGTGACGGGCCTACGCAATCCCTGCAAACAGATCGACGATTTTCAAAAGGGCCTGCTGCATGCCGTGCTCGATCGCGATGCCGATGGCGGTCTGGTCCGCAAGGCCGGCATCATGGGCATCGTCCTGCAGGGCGGCCTCGTGCAGCCTGACGACGCCATCCAGGTCGAGTTGCCGCCGATGCCGCACATCAGGCTCGAGCGTGTCTGAAAATGGGATCGACCTGATACAACGAGAAGTCGGCTCTGAATATGCGGAGCCTCTGGCCCCCTCTGTCCCTTTCGGGACATCTCCCCCACAAGGGGGGAGATCGTTGGGAGTGCGCGGTACCGCCTCGCTAAATCACTGCGCTTTGGTTTCTGCGGGCGGAATATTCATTTGCGGCGATTAGATACTGCAAGTTACCAATCTCCCCCTTGTGGGGGAGATGTACCGAAAGGGACAGAGGGGGTGCGTGCTCTCCACGATAACTGTAGCCCGCGTCATCCCCCTGCCCGATCACTCGAAGTCGTCATTACCCGAATTGCCGCCGCCATTGCGGTTGCCGGTGATGATTTCGCGCTTGCCGACATGGTTGGCGGGGCCGACCAGACCGTCCTTTTCCATGCGCTCGACGAGCGAGGCGGCGCGGTTGTAGCCGATGCCGAGGCGGCGCTGGATGTAGGAGGTCGAGCACTTCTTGTCGCGCATGACCACCTTGATCGCCTGTTCGTAGAGATCGTCGCCATCTTCCGAGGCAATCGCGCCCTTGTCAAAGACAGCCGTATCTTCTTCCTCGTCTTCTTCGTCCTCGTCGGCGGTGACCGTATCGAGATATTCCGGACGGCCCTGTAGCTTCAGATGAGCGACGACCTTCTCGACTTCCTCGTCGGAAACGAATGGGCCGTGAACGCGGGAGATGCGGCCGCCACCGGCCATGTGCAGCATGTCGCCCTGGCCGAGGAGCTGCTCGGCACCCTGCTCGCCGAGGATGGTACGGCTGTCGATCTTCGACGTCACCTGGAAGGAGATGCGCGTCGGGAAGTTCGCCTTGATCGTGCCGGTGATGACGTCGACCGAGGGGCGCTGCGTCGCCATGATGAGATGGATGCCGGCGGCGCGCGCCATCTGCGCCAGCCGCTGGATCGCGCCTTCGATCTCCTTGCCGGCGACCATCATCAGGTCGGCCATTTCGTCGACGATGACGACGATATAGGGCATCGGCGTCAGGTCCATTTCCTGGCTTTCCTCGATCGGGGCACCGGTGCCCTTGTCGAAGCCGGTCTGGACCATGACGTGGATCGTCTCGCCCTTTTCCTTGGCGGAAGCGACGCGGCTGTTGTAGCCGTCGATGTTGCGCACGCCGAGGCGCGACATCTTCTTGTAGCGATCCTCCATCTCGCGCACCGCCCACTTCAGCGCCATCACGGCCTTCTTGGGATCGGTGACGACGGGGGTCAGGAGGTGCGGAATACCGTCATAGACGGAGAGTTCCAGCATCTTCGGATCGACCATGATGAGGCGGCACTGTTCCGGCGTCATGCGATAGAGCAGCGACAGGATCATCGTGTTGATGGCGACGGACTTACCTGAGCCGGTGGTGCCGGCGACGAGCAGATGCGGCATCTTCGCAAGTTCGGCGATGACGGGCTCGCCGCCGATGGTCTTGCCGAGGCCGAGCGCGAGCTTGTAGCCGCTCTTCTCGAAATCGGGCGAATCGATCATCTCGCGGAAGTAGACGGTCTCGCGATTGACGTTCGGCAGTTCGATGCCGATGACGTTGCGGCCAGGAACGACAGCGACACGCGCCGATAGAGCCGACATCGAACGGGCAATATCGTCGGCAAGGTTGATGACGCGCGAGGATTTGACTCCGGGCGCCGGCTCGAATTCATAAAGCGTGACGACCGGGCCGGGACGGACATGAATGATCTCGCCCTTGACGCCGAAGTCCTCCAGCACGCTTTCCAGCAGGCCGGCATTCTGCTCCAGCGTCTCCTGCGTCATGATCACGCCGGAACGGGCGACGGGCTCCTGCAGCAATTCGCGCGGCGGAAATTCGTATTCCCCATCAGCCGTGACGGCGATCGGGCGCCACTCGGGCGGCGTCAGGGAGGCGGGCCGGCGCGGCGAAATCCGCGAGGGCGGTGCATCGATCAGGCGCTGGGCCGCGGCTTCCACGGCGGGAATCGTCGGTGCTGCCTTGACGATCGGTTCGGCTGGAACCGGGGCAGCAACCTTCGTCGGCATCGGGGCGACGACCATGACCGGCGCGGGACGAGTTTCGGCAGCCGGCGCTGCTTCGGCTCCATAAACGGCGGTTACGAAAGCAGGCGGCACGAATGTCGCGGCCGGTTCCGTCAGCGGCTGCGGCTCGGCCGCAGGTGCTTCGATAAGCGCGGGCACCGCCTCCACGACAGGAGCGAGAACGGCGGCCTCCAGTGCTGCAAGCTCGTCCATGGCGGGATTGCTGATATCTGCCGCCGGCAGGCTGGAAACGGTTTCGGCAGGCGCGGCGATTTCGGCTGCCGGAGACGGCTCGACAACGGGCTGCGCAGCGAGGGCTGCAGCCGGACGGCGGCACTCGACGACACGAAACTTCGCAATGATCGCTTCGGGATCGACTTCAGGCACGGACGGCACCGCGATATGCTTCGGCTCCCCCTTGAGGGCGGAAACGAACTCGCCTTCGAACGGCATCGCATCCCAGAAGGCGAAATCGGAAAGATGGGCAAGACGCGACTCGACCACAGGCGCGGCTACGGACTGAGGAACACTTGACTGAACAGGGGAAGCATCCAGCGCGATCGCGGGAGCCTTCGAAAATGCGGTAGCGATAACGGTCATCTCCAATGCGTCCGGCTCGGTTGCCGGAGATTTCTGAATTACTGTCGGTATGTAGCTTTCCACCACCAGCGGCATGTCCTCGAGCGGCGGCAGATGGAACTCGTCCTGCCGCACGGGCGCGGGCGGGACGGCGATGGCCTCAGCTGGCGCCGGGGTCGGCGTTGCGGCGGTGGCCGCGGATGCTTCGACCACAGGCGGCTCCATCACCCGCATTGCAGCGTGTGCGGCGGTCGCCGGCCGAATCTCGGGCTTCGGCTCGGCGGGTGGTCGACGGCTGATGATCTCGTTTTCGCGCGTGCGGGTGAAGCGCACGTTCGGGCCCATCAGGAAGGCGTTCTGCCAGCCGGGCGATGCGAGATCTTCCGCGGAAATTCCCTGCGGCAGAACGGGCATTTCCTGCTCGCTTGCGGCAGCGGTCGCCTGCAGTGCCTCCACAACCGGCGGAGGTGCTGCGGCGGTGCGCTGCCTCAGCTCTTCGGCAGCTCGCCTTTCGTCTGCGCGACGCTGCTCTTCCGCCTTGCGCTTGGCTTCGCGGGCATTGCGAATCTTCTCTTCCAGAAACGCGCGGCGAGCAGCAATCTGCTCGGCCCGGCGGGCCTCTTCTGCCGCCTGTTCGGGGTCGAGATCACCCTCCGGCTGGACGCCTTGTTGGGCATTCGAAAGTGTCGTTCGGGAAAGACGCATGAGACCTGCAACCCAGTCATTGATATTGCCGATGGCTTCTCAAATCGAATAGGGCAAGGATGGTTAAGAAGTTCCTTCCTGCCGTTGTGGAAAGCAGCCGTTCCGCATGCGCCGAGCGCATCCCCCTGTTCCCGGAAACCCCGCAGAAACAAGCAGATGCAGGCATATCCGCCATGCGGAGGCCGGCAGGAGGACAGGTTAGATTTTTTGTAGAGTCCGCTACTTCGACGACGACAGCTGGGCGATGGAAAGCAGCGTGTCCGCACTGATGCCGACGCTGGAAGAAGAGCCGGTGAGAATCGAAAGCGCGGGCGATGTCGAGGAGGTCGTGTTGTTCTCCATATCGTACATCGCCGAGAATCGCTGCAGCAGCTTGTTGACCTTGTCCGGGTCCTGCAGGTCGCTCACATTGACGAAATTGCCCAGCATCTTTGCCTGCGTATCGACATCCATATTGGAGATCGAGCTCGGCAGGCTATAGGTGGTGGTGATCACCTCGTAGAGCGCCGAATCGCCCATGATATCGTAGATCGAGTTGATATCGGGCGCCTTGCGCTGGAAATAGAGCGCCAACCGCACGCCGGGGTTGGTGTCTCCCTCCTGATCCTCCAGCGTCTGATGCAGATAGAGATCGTTGGTCGCTGAAAGCGCGCCCTGGTTTTGCGCCGTGCCGAGCTTGGTGTCTGTCAGGTTTCCGTCGGTATCGAAATTGAACGCTTCGACAATGCTCTTGAACTTGGCGCCGTCTGTCGTGTTGATGAAGCTCTTCGAATCGGAGGGGTCCGATGCGAAGGCCTTCTTCAACGTCGCGGTATCGACGCTTTTCGGATCGATGCCGTTGGCCGTCAGGATGAAGTTCGTCAGCTTGCTATCGGCCAGCAGATCCGTAACGCTGGTTACGTTGACGATATTGGTCGCAAAGTAGGTGCCGGCATCCTTGGCGTCGCTGGTCGCCTTGGTCAGCTCGGCGCCCGTCAGCCCGACGGCGCTGCGGCTGGAATATTGCGAGATATAGCTGTTGATCTGCGTCTGCGACAGGGACTGGACCGGGGCCTTGAGATTGCCGTCGCTGTCGAAATTGAACGCTTTGGCAAGTTCGGTGAAGCGGGAGTCCTTGAGCGAGCTGACATAGCTCTTCGGATCGTAGGGATCGCTTTCGAGGATCTTGGTGAGCTGAGTTTTCGTGACCTCGTTCGTGCCGATGCCATAGGCGCGCAGCGCCATCTGGTAGAGCTCCGGCATGCTGTCGTTGCTGCTGTCGCTATCGGCCGTGTTGCTGGTGAAGAAATCCTTGATGGTCTTCACGTCGGCGAGGCGATTCTTGTAGTTGTTGACGGCATCGGTGGTCAGCGTCGACTGCGACGACTGGTAATTGCTCATGTAGCTCGTGGAGGCCGCGGCGATCTCATCGTCGGATTGTGCCGTCTGGCCGGAGGCCAGAGTGCCGTCCGACTGGAAGTTGAATTGCGAAACGACGTTCGTCAGGCCGAAAATGGCGGCGGTCGTTGAATCGGCGAAGGCGTTCTTGAAGACGACGGCAGGTGTCGTCGGGTCGATGCCATAGGCCGTCTTGATATAATCGAACAGGCGCGAGTCCGACGTCAGCTGGTCGACCGACGTGATGGAGCCGATGTGGTTCTTGTAGTAGAGATCATTGTCCGTCGCGCCGACGCTCGTGGTGAACGAGGGAACGGTGGAGTTGTAGGCGCTCATCACATCTGCCTGCTGGCCGAGGGTCTGCGGCCCTCCGGGATAGTTCGCCGCATAGGCCGCCGTGGTCGCGCTCATCTGGTCCGAGGTCTGTGCCTGCGAGCCCGAGGCGACCGTGCCGTCGCTCTGGAAATTGAATTGCGCCATCACGGCCGTCAGCCCGTTCGAACTCGCCGTGCCGGCATCCATGGCGGAAGCGTTGAACTGGCTTGCGGTGATGTAGGACGGAATATTGAACGCCGTCTTGACGTACTGGAACAGCTGCGGATTGGATGTGAGCTGACCGACCGAGGTGATCTTGCCGATATTGGCCTCGTAATAGGCGGTATCGCTGTCCGGCGTCGACGTCTTGGCCGTGCCGTCGGCATTGAAATTGAACTCCGCCACCATGGCCTTGTCGGCGGCGCTGCCATTCTGATTGACGTAGCTGTCGGGGTTGTTCGGATCGCTCGTCAGCATCTGCTTCAGGGCCGAATTCGACACGTAGGTCGGATCGATGCCATAGGCCTGCAGCACATAATTACGCAGGCGCGTGTTGCCGAGGAGATCGTCGACCGTCTTCACGGAGCTGATATTCTGGCTGTAATAGCTCGTCTCGGTCGCGGCAGCCGTCTCCTCATTTGTAAAGGATTGCTGATAGAGCCCGATGAGATCGTCTTCCTGCGCGCTTGTTTGTGCCGTACTGGTCGTGCCCGTTCCGAAATTGAACGCCGCGGCGAACTCCTTGTAGCGCGAATCCGTGAGCTTATTGGCAAAACTGCTGGAGTCGCTGAGGTCGCTGGTCAAGACCTGTTTCATAAAGGCCTTGGCGTAGGTCATGTCCGAAAGCCCGTAGGCTTCCATGGCATAACTGTATAGCTGATAGTCATTCAGGAAGTCATCGACATTGGTTACTTTGCCTATATTGGCGTTGTAATAGTCGATCAAACGCTTGCTTTGCGCCTGTGACGCCACCTGGTTGAGCGAGGTCGCCATATCTCTGGTTGCGACGGTATAACCAAGATAGGTGGAAATCATCAGCAGAATCCCAATAGATCTCTAATAAAGGAGGCGAATCTGGCTTTCATTATTTCATACAAACCTTACCCGAGACTTACATGCGCTCGCCTTTTGCGTGCATCCTATTGGCACACCGCCCTGCCGTGTGTTCATCTTATGGAAACCCTGACACATTCGATTTTGCTAACCATTTGAGGACGCAAAGTTTTCTTAACCTCGATTTTTAAGCTGTCTGGAAGGGACGCCGCCTAATCTGCCTGACAACGAGAGGACAGAAGTTCTCCGAGAGAAGACCGGAACAACCGGCTCTCAGGTAAAGCAAGGGTAGAGAAATCGATGACTAATACCGTCCTGAAGCCCGATTGGGCTGGAACCACACTGCGGCTCGATCCGGCGCGCTTCCCGCAACAGGTCAGCTACGCCATGCGGGGTGCCGCGGGTGATGTCACCATTACGATCGACGAGCGCGGCGCCGTGCTGCGCAAGATCCTGCCGTCCAGCGGCCTGCCGCTGTCCGTCGCCTTGCCGAAACGAGCCTTCCAGGGCGTCGCCGCCCGCGCCATCGACCATGGCGACGGCGAAGTGACCGTCACTCTGGAGCTGCATCACTCCGATCCGGATCTCTGCATTCCCCTTCTCGTCGCTCACGACCTCAGCGACATCGCCGCCGACTGGCGCTCCTGGTCGGAAGCCTTCCGCATCCCCATGCTGATGATCGAGGCAGACGGCGTCGCCCGTCCGCTCGAAGAGCATCTCGGCGGCGTCCGCTCGCAGGACAGCCAGCCGCGCCGCCGCCACTCCTACTTCGCCGACCGCCGCCCGCGCTTCCTCGTGCGCCGCTCCACCGGCAAGCTGGGCGTCAAGATGAAGATCGCGGGCCGCGAAATCATCGCAAGGCGCTGAGCCGAGTCGGCTCGCAAGCGGCTACCCTGAACGATCGGCCGCGGGAGATGCAATCCTGCGGCCGATGTTTCATGTTTTCAGCGAACGCCGCATGATGATCGTTCGTTCGTCGCCGTGGAATCTGTCTCCGAGCTCGTCGAAGCCGAGCTTTTCATAGAAGCCCCGCGCCGTGATGGACGACGGCACGGTTAAGGCGGCGATGCCACCGGCCGCAGCCGCCCGCTCGACTGCCGCCATGAGGCCGGCGCCGATGCCGCGCCCTTGTGCCGTGGGAGCGACGAACACCGTACGCACGACGGCGCCGTCGAGGCTGGCCGTGCCGACGATGCGTCCGCCATCGACCGCCACGAAAACGATGCGTCTGCCCAGCAGCTCGCGTACCGCCGCGGGACAGAAATTTTCGACAACGCGATCGATGATATGCGCAGGATAGTCGCTCGAATTGGTTTGACGGAGCGCTGAAATAATCACGTCGCTGATCGCGTCGGCGTCCGTTTCCGAAGCCGGACGGATGTCACAGGCCATGACGTCTCCTTGAGAACCGCAGACGGCCGTCCCCTCCCTTAGGGAACGAGGAACAGGAACGACAGGAAGAGGCCGGCAAAGATGATCAGCCCGACCCGATTGTTCGATTTGAACAGCGCAAGGCACTGCTCGCCATCGTTGATGTCGAGCACGGCGATCTGGTAGGCGAACATGCCGCCGGCGACGATCAGGCCGATATAGGCGAGCCAGCTCGTTCCGGCGAGCGCAAACGACACCAGCATCAAAAGCAGCGCCGCCCCGTAAAGCCCGATCAGCCAGAGGCGCGTCTGATCGCCGAAAAGACGGGCGGTCGAGCGCACGCCGATCAGCTCGTCGTCTTCCTTGTCCTGATGCGCGTAGATCGTATCGTAGCCGATCGTCCAGAGGATGGAGGCGATATAGAGCACGATCGGGGCAAGCGACAGGTTGCCGAAGAGCCCTGCCCAGCCCATCAGGGCGCCCCAGGAAAAGGCCAGCCCGAGGAAGAATTGCGGCCAGTCGGTAAAGCGCTTCGCAAAGGGATAGAGCGCGACGATGGCCAGCGACAGGACGCCGAGGACGACGGCAAACCAGTTGAATTGCAGCAGCACCAGAAGCCCGACCAGCGCCTGCAGCGCGATGAAGGTTTTGGCCTGCTTGCGCGTCACGCGGCCGGAGGGCAGCGGGCGCGAGCGCGTGCGCGCCACGGACATATCGATCTCGTGATCGACCAGATCGTTATAGGTGCAGCCGGCGCCGCGCATGGCGACCGCGCCGACGAAGTAAAGGACGAGATGGTAGATCACCACGAAACCCGGCGAGCCGTAACCCATGGCAACGGAGGCATTGGCCGCAAGCGCGACCGACCAGAAGCATGGCCACATCAGGAGCTGCCAGCCGATCGGCCTGTCCCAGCGCGCGAGTTGAGCATAAGGCCACAACGTCGGGGGCAGGACGCGATAAACCCAGTTGCCGGACGGCGCGTCGACGACGCGCCCATTGATGTCGCCTGTCTTTTGCATAGGCGAGTAGTAGTGACATCCGGCGCCGAAGGTCAAGCGGCAGGGCAGAAGCCCTGCTCATTTCTCGATTCCCCGCTCGTTTCTCAGTTCGTCGTGAAATTGAACTTGTAGCTGGCGGAAACGCCGATCAGGAGCTGGTTGCGGTCGCCACGCTCGCGCACAAGGCTGCTGTCGGCGGCGGGACCGGTGAGCCGCGTGTATTCCAGAAAGGTGCTGGTGGTCCAGTTCTCCGAGGCCTTCCAGGTCAGGGCGCCGCCGACGCCGACGGATTTGATGCCGCCGCCCGGATTGTAGCGGCTGAGGCCGGAAGCCGCCGATTCGCGCGCGTTGACGCCATAATAGGTGTTGAAATAATCGTTGCTGGCCATGGTCATGCGCGGGCCGCCCGACAGGCGCAGTTCCGGCGTGATATCGGTAAAGGCATCGACCGCTGCATCCGCGACGATGCCGCTATGGGCGCGGATGCCCTGGCGCAGCTCGACGCGGGCGCGCAGCCAGTCCGTCGGATAGGCTTCGGCAAAACCGCCGGCTTCCGCACCCCACTTGACCTTCTTCAGGCCCTTCAGCTCGCGGCCGTCGCTGCTGTCCCGGCTCGGCACGAACTTGCCGACGATGCCGATGCGGAAGGCATCACTCTCGATCAGGGCGAAGGACGGATTGTCGTTGCGCGAGGAAAAGCGCGGGCCGGGGCCCTGCCGGCCGATGGATACCAGGGGCGACCATTGCAGCTTGTTGTGCTTGCCACCTTCGAATTTCGGCGCGGAGAAACCGGCCGCTCCGACGCTTAAGTACCAGTCACCCGACCAGAAATGCTGGCCGTCCCCTGCATGGGCAACGCCGGCATAGGCGACGGAAAGGCCGAAGATGGCGAAAAGACGCGACTTTGCAACCACAATGCAACTCCATGATACGCAATACAAAGGGTCATACACGCGACCCTAGAGTTGGCTCAAATTATGCGGATCACGTTACCGCTCCCTTAACCAAAGGGCACAGAATCCGGTAAGAACGCCAAATTCAGGTTGTGCTGCCAGACGTCGCCGGAGATGCGCCGATCTGTCGCGGTGATTTCATAGCCGGTTGGGTTACTCAATCACAGGTAATGGTGCGGATCGATTTTCACCCACCATTTTCGTAGCCCCCATCTCGAAAAAGAGAACCGAATGAAGACCATGTCCCTGATATCCTTAGGTCTGCTCCTTGGCGCCGGCATGGCGCTTTCCGGCTGCGTCAGCGCCCCGATCGGCGGGGCCAGGCAGACGGAGACGAAAGGAAGCATCCGCGCAGGCAAGCGAACCGAGGTGATATCGGTTTCGTTCCTGAAACCCGACTGCACATTCTCGTCCTATCCCTATACCGCGGTCGTCAAGCCGAGCAGCCACGGCAAAGTGGAAATCACGCATGGCACGGTCAAGGCACACTTCCCGAACGACGAGCCCATGCACATGTGCAACGGCAAGCCGGCGCAAGGCACCGTCGTCTACTATACTCCCGATGCCGGCTTTACCGGCAATGATCAATTCACCCTGCGGATGACGGGATTGAATGCGGCAAACGGCGTGGCCGAGCACACGATGAAGATTCGCGTCGTCAAATAGGTCGAGATAGCGCGCCAGCTGTTTGAGCCGCGAAGGAGAAACGCCGGCGCATGTTGCCATGCTGCCGGCGCTGCAATCCACTCGGGGTCTCAGCCCCTTTGCATAGAGCGCTTCCGCTTGTCTTCGAAGCGCTCTGTTCTTTCGTTTTCACACAATTCCAAACGGAAAACCGCTGCGCACATTTTCCGGAATCGCTCTTAGAACGTCACCTTCTCCAAAGGCGCGCGCCCTGCCTCGAACTCCTTCAGCTTCGCTTCGCGCTCGGCGATGTAGTTGCGATTATCAGGCACGGCGAACTGGTTCTTGGTGATCTGGAGCTGCATGATGAACAGTTCGTCCCAGCGGAAGCCCATTTCGGAGCCGGCCAGATAGAATTCCCACATGCGGAAGAACTTCTCGTCGTAGAGCGCGACGGCATCGGCCTTTCGCGCCACGAAACGATTGCGCCAATGCCGCAGCGTGTAGGCGTAATGCATCGGCAGGGTTTCGACGTCCCTGGTGAGCAAGCCGGCCTTTTCCAGCGGCGGCGTGGTCTCGCCGATCGAGGGAATGTAGCCACCCGGGAAAATATACTTCTCGATGAAGGCGTTGGTGGCGAAGCTCGGCTTCGGACGCGCGATGGAGTGCAGCAGCATGACGCCGCTGTCGTCAAGCAACTCCGAAACCTTGCGGAAGAACTTGCCATAATCGCCGATGCCGACATGTTCGAACATGCCGACGGAGACGATGCGGTCGAACTTCCTGCCGGTCATGTAGCGATAGTCCTGCAGCTCGAAGCGGACGCGATCGGACAAGCCGCGCTTGGCCGCCCGCTCCCGCGACACCTTGAGCTGTTCTTCGCTGAGAGTGATGCCGGTGACGTCGAGGCCGGGATAGGCTTCGGCGAGATACATGGCCATCCCACCCCAGCCGGAGCCGATTTCCAGCACTCTCTGCCCGGGCTCGACCAGCAGCTTTGCGGCGATATGGCGCTTCTTGGCCACCTGCGCATCGTACAGGCTGATGCCGGGCGGGTTGAAGTAGGCGCAGGAATACTGCCAGTCCTCATCGAGGAAGAGATCGAAGAGCTTCGCCGATAGGTCGTAGTGGTGCGCAACATTGTATTTGTTGCGGTTGATCGGCGAGCGGCTCTTGATCTGCTGCCAGGCGATGCGGCCGATCAGCAGCGCCGCCATGCGGAAATCGAAAATCTCATTGGTGGTGTTCTGCTTCACCAGCGAGAGGAATTCGTAGATATCCCCCTGCTCCAGGATGAAGCGACCCTCCATGTACATTTCACCGAGCTTCAGCGTCGGATCGCGCGCGACGGCATCTTCCGCCTGCTGATCGGCAAAGCGGACAGCCACCGTCTCGCCGGTTCCGTCGCCGACCACATGGGTCTCGCCGGATGCGAGCGTAAGCTTGAGTGAACCTTTACGAATGATTTTCTTGACGAGAGGAAAAAGTGTCGACGCCATGGACGCCCCGAATGTTATGACATGACATTAAGGCAGACTTTAGCGCCTCAGAACCTTGTGGCAAGCTCACCTTTCCTCAGTCATTGGCACTCTGGCAACAACTCTGCCAGAGTGTGACATTCTTGCATAAAGTTCCGCTAAGTCCTTATTTTCGTTTAAGTGCATCGGCCAGAGCAGCACCAAAGCTACCCCGCTGCTCGGCCTTCGGAGGGGCATTTCCCTTAACGCCAGCGTTGCGCGCACCACCCTGCTCGCGCGACTCGCGCCCGGATGCGGCCGCCACAGTGCTGCCATCTTTGCGCATCGAGAGGGCGATTCGCTTGCGCTTCACATCCACTTCCACGACCTTGACCTTGACGACGTCGCCAGCCTTCACAACCTCGTGCGGATCCTTGACGAAGCGGTCCGCAAGTTGCGAGACATGCACCAAACCGTCCTGATGGACGCCTATGTCGACGAAGGCGCCAAAGGCGGCGACATTGGTCACGGTGCCTTCCAGCAGCATCCCGGGCTTGAGATCGCCGATCTCGTTGACGCCTTCCGCAAAGGTAGCCGTCTTGAAGCTGGGGCGCGGATCGCGACCCGGCTTTTCCAGTTCGGAGATGATGTCGCGCACGGTCGGCAGGCCGAACTTGTCGTCGATGAACTGCCGGGGATCGACGGCCTTCAGCGCAGCCGTATCGCCCATCAGCGCACGCAGGTCGCGACCGCAGGCGGCGACGATCTTCTTGGCGACGCCATAGGCTTCGGGGTGCACGGAGGAAGCGTCGAGCGGCTCCTTGCCGTTGGGAATGCGCAGGAAGCCGGCGCATTGCTCGAAAGTGCGCTGGCCGAGGCGGGCGACCTTGAGCAGGTCGCGCCGCGTCTCGAACGGGCCTTCACCATCGCGATGCTTGACGATCGCGTCGGCAATCGACGGGCCAAGGCCGGAGACCCGGGCAAGCAGCGGCGCGGAGGCGGTGTTGAGATCGACGCCGACAGCATTCACCGCATCCTCGACCACGGCATCCAGCGAGCGGGAGAGCTTCTGCTGGTCGACATCGTGCTGATACTGGCCGACGCCGATCGACTTCGGCTCGATCTTCACCAGCTCGGCCAGCGGGTCCTGCAGGCGGCGGGCGATGGAGACGGCACCGCGCAACGAGACGTCGAGACCGGGGAATTCCAGTGCCGCCGTTTCCGAGGCGGAATAGACGGAGGCGCCTGCTTCCGAGACGATCACCTTCGTCGGCTTCGGTGCCGGCAGCTCGGCCAGCATGTCGGCCACCAGCTTCTCGGTTTCGCGGCTGCCCGTGCCGTTGCCGATGGAGATCAGCTCGACCTTGTGCTTGCGGACCAGTGCCGCCAGGGTCGCCTGCGTGCCGCGCACGTCGTTCCTGGGCGGGAAGGGATAGACCGTCGTCGTTTCCAGGAGCTTGCCGGTGCCATCGACGACAGCAACCTTGACGCCGGTGCGGATGCCCGGATCGAGGCCCATGGTGGCGCGCGACCCGGCGGGCGCTGCCAGCAGCAGGTCCTTCAGATTGCGGGCGAAGACATGGATCGCTTCTTCTTCCGCCCTCTCCCGCAATTCGCGCATCAGGTCGAGCGACAGCGACATTGAGAGCTTTACGCGCCATGTCCAGCTCACGACCTCCGTCAGCCAGCGGTCGCCCGGGCGGCTCGCGCCGATGTCGTAGGCCACAGCGATCATCCGCTCGACCGGCTTGTTGGGCGAGACGGCATCGGTATCGACCTCGATGTTCAGCGTCAGCACCTCTTCGTTCCAGCCGCGCAGCATGGCGAGCGCACGATGGCCCGGAGCCGTCGCCCAGCGCTCCTGATGAGCGAAATAATCCGAGAACTTGGCTCCTGCCTCCTGCTTGCCGTCCACGACGGCGGCCTTCAGCGTGGCGTTCGTCTTCATGTAGCCGCGCAGCTTGCCGAGCAGATCGGCGTTTTCGGCAATGCCTTCGGCGATGATGTCGCGCGCGCCTTCCAGCGCCGTCTTCACGTCCGGCACATCGGCAGTAATGAAACCTTCGGCGAGAGCGGAAGGCTCCCTGGAGCGATCGGCGAGGATGGTATCGGCCAGCGGAGCGAGGCCGCGCTCCCGGGCGATCTCGGCGCGGGTGCGGCGCTTGGGCTTGTAGGGCAGATACAGGTCTTCCAGCTCCGACTTGGTGGCAACCGTTGCGACCTTGGCCATCAGCTCGTCGGTCATCTTGCCCTGGCCGGAGATGGATTCGATGATCGCCGCGCGGCGCGCTTCCAGCTCGCGCAGATAGACAAGGCGTTCCGCCAGCGTGCGAAGCTGCGTATCGTCGAGGCCACCGGTGACTTCCTTGCGGTAGCGGGCGATGAAGGGCACCGTCGCGCCCTCGTCCAAAAGCTCGATGGCGGCCTTGGCCTGATCCGGGCGGGAGTTGATCTCGGCGGCGATGGTTGCGGCAAGGGAACGGATATCGGCGGCCATGTGTCTCTCTAAACTGGTAATCGTGAGGGGACCATAAGCATGATCCAGGGGACATAAGAAGCGTTTTCGGCACGGAACACGCCAATCCGGGCGGGGAGATGGCATGACGTCCGAAGCCGCTTCCGCTTTAGCGACATAAAAAGGCATGGCAATGTTGGAGGCCCTGCCTCCACAGGATTTGCCGCTTGACCTTTGGCTCAAGCCCCCTTAACCGCGCAAAGATGCAACGAAAGGGCAAGCCATGAGAGTTCTGTTGATCGGATCGGGCGGACGCGAGCATGCGCTGGCCTGGAAACTGGCACAATCGCCTGAGCTGACGGAACTCTTTGCGGCGCCGGGCAATCCCGGCATTGCCGGGCATGCGACGCTGGTTACGCTCGACATCGACAACCATGATGCCGTCGTCGCCTTCTGCAGGGAAAGGGCCATCGACTTCGTCGTGGTCGGCCCGGAAGCGCCGCTGGTTGCCGGGATTGCCGACACGCTGCGCGCCGCCGGCATCGCCGTCTTCGGCCCTTCGGCAGCGGCCGCCCAGCTCGAAGGGTCCAAGGGCTTCACCAAGGACATCTGCGCCCGCTACGATATTCCGACCGGCGCCTATCAGCGCTTCAACAATGCCCCGAAGGCGAAAGCCTATGTCCGCGCTCAGGGCGCACCGATCGTCGTGAAGGCGGATGGCCTTGCGGCCGGCAAGGGCGTCACCGTTGCGATGACAGTCGACGAAGCGCTGGCGGCGATCGACGACTGCTTCGAGGGCGCATTCGGCGAGGCCGGCGCGGAAGTGGTGATCGAGGCTTATCTCGACGGCGAGGAGGCAAGCTTCTTCTGCCTTTGTGACGGCAAGCATGCGCTGGCACTCGCCACCGCACAGGACCACAAGCGCGTCGGCGACGGCGATACCGGCCCGAATACCGGTGGCATGGGCGCCTATTCCCCCGCTCCGGTCATGACACAGGAAATGGTCGAGCGCACCATGAGGGAGATCATCGAGCCGACGATGCGCGGCATGGCCGAAAGCGGCCATCCCTTCTCCGGCGTCTTCTTCGCCGGGCTGATGATCACCGCCAAGGGTCCAGAACTCATCGAATACAATGTCCGTTTCGGCGATCCCGAATGCCAGGTGCTGATGATGCGGCTGAAGAGCGATCTGTTGCCGCTGCTTTACGCCTGCGCCAACGGCACGCTGGACCAGGTGACGGCCGAATGGAGCGACGACCCGGCGCTGACCGTCGTCATGGCCTCGAAAGGCTATCCCGGCTCCTATGCCAAGAACACACCGATCTCCGCATTGCCGGCGGACGGCGAAGGCGCCAAGGTGTTTCATGCCGGCACAGGCCTGAAGGACGGCGCGCTGGTCGCGACCGGCGGCCGCGTGCTGAACGTCACCGCGACAGGCAAGACGGTGCGGGAAGCAAAAGAGCGCGCCTATGCCCTTGCCGGCAAGGTAAAGTGGGAAAACGGCTTCTATCGCAACGACATCGGCTGGCGCGCGATCGAGCGCGAGAAGTAAACACCGCTGCGGATCTGCAATCGCAAGTCCATTAAATTTTTACCTAATCTCCTGACGGGATGGAAACAAAGGCCCGCTAATGTCTTCGTCACCATAGACGGAGTTGTTTGTTATGCGTTCCTTCTTCCTGACCTTGGCATGCGTACTGGCCGGCGGCTCTGCCATGGCCTCGTCGATCCAGCCCGTCGATGGCACGATGATCGGCGGCAAGGGGAGCATCGTCGACAAGTCATGCACCAACTGCCCGCCTCTCAAGCCCAAGCTGGCGGAAAAGGAATATACGGTGCCGACTTTGACGCCGGGCACGCAATCCATCGTCGTGCGCAGCATCGACGGTGAAAAGAAGGTCGTGCGGACTGAAGCCTGGATGGGCGGCTCCCCCGTCATGTTCGTCAGCAAGCCGACGCCGGAAGCCCTGTCGGCCGCCGGCGAGCCAACCGATGGCATAGACGTTGCGGCAAAGACCGCAGCCTTGTCGAACCTCTCCGCCGCACGCGAGCCCGCGCCGCTCGACATTTCCGGTTTCCAGCTCCGCCAATAGCGCCGCGTCTTTTCCACATCGAGACAGTCTTTCGCCCGTCGTGCGAAGAGCATGGCTGAGCGCCGTGCTTTCAATCTAGATAAAACACATCTAAATTAGATTTCATGAATTTCCAGAAGCCCTCAAGCTTTCCATAGGCTTGAGAGAGTATTATTCACACCGATGCGCCATATCTCCGGTTTCAATCCTTGCGAGATACAACCAAACCCCTGCAATTAAAGCTTTTTTAGACATAAATAGTGATTTTACCCCCACCGGGCAGCAGCATGTCAATCGAGCAGCGGCAAGCGTATTGAGAATCTCTCAGGCGATCGCACAGGCGGTAGGATACCGCACCGGTATTCATTTACCTGTGGGAGGCATCATGAAGAATCTCAAGATTGCGCATCAACTATTTGCCCTGCTCGGCGTCCTGATGGCCGCCTTCGCCGTGGCCACCTATTTCCAGATCCGGTCGCAAGCCGATTCCATTTACGACGACCGTTTCGACATGCTGCGCACGCAGGTCGAATCCGGCATCTCCATTCTGGACCAGTATTATCAGCGCGAAAAATCCGGTGAAATGACGCATGAGGCCGCCCAGGCCGAGGCATTCAAGATCCTTTCGCATGTCAGCTTCGCGCCAGCAGGCTATATTTTCGGCTTCGATTACAACGTCGTGCAGCGCATTCACCCGAGCCCGGTCAATATCGGCAAGGACATGTCCTCGCAGGTCGACAAGAACGGCACCTATTTCAGCAAGGAAATGGTGGAAAAGGGCATCAAGGGCGGCGGCCGCACCATCTATTACTGGAGCAAGCCCGGCCATCCCGACAGCGACGCTTTCCTGAAGGGCAGCTATTCGGCCGCCTTCGAGCCCTGGCAGATCGTGCTCGGCTGCGGCGTCTACATGGACGACCTGCAGGAGCAGATCAACACGACGATGTGGCACGCGCTGCTGGTCTGCGGCCTTGTCTTCGTCATCGGCATCGCTGCGGCCCTCTACTTCATCCGCGGCATCACGCGGCCGCTCGCCGACGTCCACGCCGCCCTCAAGGCCGTGGCCGACGAGGACGTGAAGATGACCATCCCGCATGCGGAAATGCGCAACGAAATCGGCCTGATGGCCAAGGCGACGCAGGCGCTGCAGGAAAAGGTCCGCGAACGACACATGCTGGCAGACCGTCAGGCGGCGCAGGAACTCGAAATCAGCAGCGAGCGCGAACAGAACCTGCGCCAGCAGCAGGACGAAGCGCGCGAACAGGCGCGCGTCGTCTCCGCCATCGGCCGGGCGCTCGAAGAGCTCGCTCGCGGCGACCTCACCGTACGTTGCGGCGACCTCGGCGCCAGCTATTCCGGCCTTCGCAACAATTTCAACGAAGCCCTGTCGCATCTCGAAGCCGCCATGGGCCGCGTCAACGCCAAGGGCAACGACATCGGCCTCAGCAAGGAAGAGATTCGCCGCGCCTCCAACGAACTGTCGCAGCGCACCGAGCGTCAGGCCGCCAGCCTGGAAGAGACCTCGGCGGCGCTCGACGAGCTCACCGTCGCCGTTCGCCAGACCGCGGAAGGCGCCGGTGAAGCCAGCAAGCGCGTTCATGCCGTCAGCGCCGAAGCATCGCGCAGCGATGCGGTTGTGGCCCAGGCAATCGAAGCGATGAGCGGCATCGAGAAGTCTTCCGCGGAAATCGGCAAGATCATCGGGGTCATCGACGAGATCGCGTTCCAGACCAACCTGCTGGCGCTCAATGCGGGCGTCGAGGCCGCCCGTGCCGGCGAATCCGGCAAGGGCTTCGCAGTCGTTGCGCAGGAAGTGCGCGAGCTCGCCCAGCGCTCGGCGGCCGCCGCCAAGGAGATCAAGGACCAGATCGCCCGCTCCTCCGGCCAGGTCGACCAGGGCGTCCGCCTCGTCGGCGAGGCTGGCGAAGCGCTGAAGCGCATCTCCGACCAGATCAAGGCTGCCAACGAAATCGTCTCGAAGATCGCCCACAGCGCCTCCGAACAGGATACGACGCTGCGCTCGATCTCGTCTTCGATGAACCAGCTCGACGCCGCCACGCAGCAGAACGCCGCCATGGCCGAAGAGACCACCGCATCGGCCGAGACGCTCGCCGCCGACACGGAAGATCTTCTCGCGCTGATCCGCGGCTTCCGCGTCAACGAGGGCCGCGCGGTTATGGACCACCGCCGCGCTGCCTGAGCGGGATAAGTCACAAATGAGAAACCGCCGGGCTCAGGTCCGGCGGTTTTTGTTTAAGCTGCGATTGGCTGCTTCAGTCTGCGGTTTTCAGCCGCTCGACCAGCCTGTCGATCTCGCGATCCGAGTAGACCTCGATGCCGGCCTGCTGCAACAGCGCCGCCGTGACGCCATGGCCGGTGTGCCGGGCGCCGGAGAATGAGCCGTCATAGATAAAGCCCGAGCCGCAGGATGGGCTGCCATCGATCAGCAAGGCATAACGACAGCCGGTTTCCTCTGCGAGCGCCAGCGCATTTTCCGCAGCCTGGAGAAATTCCGCCGTGACGTCGCCGCCAGCGCGCTCTATCACCCGCGCGATGCCGGCAAGCACGTCCTCGCCGGTGGCTCCGCCCTCAATTTCGGCTGGCGGCCTCGGCACAGCCATGCCCGCGGACATTTCCGGACAGATCGTCACCAGCCGCCCCTCCTCGCGCCAGCGATCGATCGCTGGATGGACGAGCGGCTTGGAATTGCCATCATAGCGGACGGCATGGCCCATGAGGCAGGCGCTGACGAGGATCTTGTTCATTTTATCGAAGGCCCAACGATAAAAGCCTATGGGTAGAATACGCGGACTGATCAGTTCGCGGAGCTCTGTACAACAGCAGAATCCCCCGTCTTTGCAACGTGATTTTGCTTGCCATGAGCGACGAATTCACAAAGGCCGAAAATTACCGTTAGACCAAAGAAAATTGCCAGAAAAATGCAGTGTATTCCTCCGACGCGCGTCGCGAAATAGTGCCTGCGAATATCTCTAAGCGCTTCCTCTCCCGTCGCCCTGCTCTCTTCCAAACGCTTGGCGTAGTCCGAATAGCTGCGAATACCACGCCAAAATTCGCGCGGCACACCTTGCATTCTCGGATCGCGATGCGCTCGCGGTGCCAAAATGACAAAAAGCGCTGCCATGAGTAGCCACAAGCCAAAAAACGACATTCCAAACAAAGGCATAAACCATTGCTCGGCTGTCATCTCTTGGTTACCCCGCGATCTTCGAGAAGTCGGCGACGGTGCCGGTTGCCTCGCGGATCAGGCGCAGGAGCGCCAGGCGATTGGCGCGGATAGCCGCGTCTTCGTCATTGACAAGGACGTCTTCGAAGAAGCGGTCAACGGGCGCGCGCAGCTTGGAAAGGGCTGCCATGGCGGAGCGGAAATCTTCCTTGGCGATCGCATCGGATGCCTCGCCGGAGGCGGCCTTGACGGCGGCAAAGAGATCCTTTTCGGCGTCGAGCTTCAGCAGCGCTTCGGAAATGCTGTCGGCGACGACCGTGCCCTTCTTCTCTTCGGCGGCCAGAAGCTGCGTGGCGCGCTTGGTGCCGGCGAGCAGGTTCTTGCCGTCCTCGGAGGTGATGAAGGCGGTCAGCGCCTCGACGCGGCGGGCGATCATCAGCAGATCGTCGGTCTCCGGCGTAAGCACCGCGTCGATCAGGTCGTGGCGGGCACCGAGATCGCGCAGGTAAACCTTGAGGCGATCGTGGAAGAAGGCCAGCAGATCGGCATCCTTGGTCGTTGCCAGCAGCGGCAGGCGCACGCCCCGCTCCAGCAGAATACGGACGACGCCGAGGGCGGCACGGCGCAGCGCGTAAGGATCCTTCGAGCCCGTGGGCTTCTCGTCGATCGCCCAGAAGCCGACAAGCGTATCGAGCTTGTCGGCAAGCGCGACCGTGATCGCAACCTTATCTTCGGGCACCCGGTCGGATGGGCCTTGCGGCTTGTAGTGATCTTCTATCGCAGCAGCGACGGAGGCGTTCTCGCCCTGTAGCACCGCATATTTGCGGCCCATGAGGCCCTGAAGCTCGGGGAATTCGCCGACGGCTTCGGTGCGCAGGTCAGCCTTGGCGAGCACGACGGCACGATCTACCAAAGCGGCATCGGCGCCGGTGATCCTGGCGAGGTCGGCGGCCAGCGCACGGATGCGGGCAACGCGTTCGCCCTGGCTGCCGAGCTTGGCATGAAAGGTGACGTTCAGCGCGTCGAGCTTCGCCATGCGCTGATCGAGCGGCTTCTTCAGATCGAGGCCGAACTTTTCGGCCGAGGCTTCCAGCGTTTCGAGATCGGGCAGATCGCCCTGGTCGCGCTTCCAGAAATGCAGCGCGTCGGACAGGCGGGCGCGTACGACCTTGCCGTTGCCGTGGATGATTTCCTTGCCGCCATCCGTCGCCTGGATGTTGGAGATGAGAATGAAACGGTTGGACAGGGTTTCGCCCACCTGCGGGCGGGTGACGAAACACTTCTGGTTGGTCTTGATGGTCAGACGGATGATTTCAGAGGGGATCGAGAGATAGTCCTCCTCGAAGGAGCCCATCAGCACCTGCGGCCACTCGACTAGGCCGGATACTTCCTCCAGCAGGCCTTCGTCTTCGACCAGTTCGAGGCCGTTGGCAAAAGCGACATCGCGGGCGTCATGCAGGATGATGTCCTTGCGGCGCTCGGCATCGAGGACGACGTAGGCCTTTTCCAGGCTCGTGGCATAATCCTCGAAGCGCTTGACCGTGATCGCCTCGGGCGCATGGAAACGATGGCCGTAGGTGACGTTCGAGGCGACGATGCCATCGATCTCGAAGGGGATGACGACGGTTTCTTCATGCTCGGTGCCGAAGGTGCAGACGATGGACTGCAGCGGACGCACCCAGCGCAGCGAGCCGGGCCTTGCCGATGCCTTGCCCCAGCGCATGGATTTCGGCCAGGGAAAGTTTTTTATAATGTCGGGCATCACGCCCGCGACGATTTCCTCTGCCGCACGGCCGGGCTTGGAAATGATCGCAACGTAGAAATCGCCCTTTTTCGGATCGCTGCTCACCTGCGCCTCGGAAATTGAGGAAAGGCCGGCGCCACGCAGGAAGCCCTCGATTGCCTTCTCGTTGGCATCGGTGCGAGGACCCTTGCGTTCCTCGCGTACATCGGCCGAACGCGCCGTCAGGCCGCGAATGTCGAGCGTCAGGCGCCGCGGCGTCCAATATTCCCTGGCCCCCTCATAGGAAAGGCCCGCTTCGACCAGGGCATCGGTCACCAGCTTCTTCAGGTCGCCGGCAGCCTTGCGCTGCATACGGGCGGGAATTTCCTCGGAGCGGAGTTCGAGAAGGAGATCGGGCATGGGGAGCTGTCTTTACGTTGAGGCAGAAATGATCCGGGCGGACTTAGCAAGCTCGGCGGCAAAAGTCACCAAGGCAAACGGCGAATTTACCATCCGCCGCCGCCTCCACCGCCACCGCCGCCACCCGAGAACCCGCCTCCGCCTCCGCCGCCACCGCTGCCGAAAGCAGAGGAAGAACTGGAGACGGGCGCGGGAATCGTCGAGGCGATGGTGGAGGCCATCGACGACGAGAAATCACCGATGGTTCCGCCGATGTTGCCGGAATTGAAATCGCCGGAATACCAGACGGGCGCATAGGCGGCTGCCGCGGTCGCGCCGGCGGCCGTGGCGAGCCAGGTCTCGAAAGCGCTCGACCAGGGCTTTTCCACACCGAGCGCCACCGCATAGGGCAGCAGCTTTTCGAAATGCTGGGGCGACATCTGCGGCGCGCCCTGCATGTTCATGCGGTCGCGCTCGGCAAGCGTCAGATATTGTCGCAAGCCGGCGATGCCATCCATCATCTTGCGCCCGAGCGGTGTCGGCGCACCCATCAGGAAATAAAAGACGACGTTGAGCGCGAAAATGCCGACGATGCCGGCCAAGAGCGGCAGCAGGCCCGCCTCCCATAACGGCACCACCGCGGCGGCGAAGCCGCTGACGGCAATCGATACGAAGACGAAGCCGAAGAAGGCAAAGATCAGCACCGAAGAGAAACGCTGGGCGAGGCTGGCATTGCGGCTGCGGAACCCGCGACCGATCGAACTCGCGAAGATGGTGACGAAAATCGACAGGAATCCCGGGACGATGATGAGCGGCAGGGCATTCTCATGCAGGCGCCCGAAGACGACGATGGACGCCAGGATCACGATGGACAGGGCGATGCCGGCAGTGATGTAGAGCGAATTGGCCTTGTAATATTCGCCGCGATGATCGCGTTCGACAGCATTGCGAAATTTCGATCCGAGCTTCTGTACCGCCGCGCCGTTTTCCTTGTCGATGACAAGCGGGGAGAATGGCCCGACGGCCTGCATCAGCACCTTGTCGCCGCCGGTCAGATCGGTGCCCGCCTTGCCTGTGGGGCGAATGACCACCTTTTCCTTCAGGTCGTCGAGAATGACATAGCCGCGCACCGCAAGATCGATGGCCGTTGCCGACAACGCCGTCCAGCCGGAGCGGCTGAAACCCCTGTTGTCGATATAGTTGACCAGCGCCGGCGAAATGCCCTCGGGCGGATCCCAGCGCGGAACCATCACCCCCGCCGACGGATCTCGGCCGACCGCGATCCAGCTTCGCATATAATAGGCAAACAGCAGGATCAGTCCGCCGATGGCGATGGTCGCGTCGAGATGATCCCGGAAGAACCAGCCCCATTGCTGGCTGGCGCTCGGCGGCGTGATCGTGCCTTTCGCAAGCTTGACGGCGATCGTCAGACCCTCGGCCATGGCGAGCGGCCGGGTCGTTGCGAAGGTGACGACATTCTCTTGCGCGCTCGCACTCGCATCCTGCCCATTGGCGCCGAACAGCCCGGTGAAGAAGGCGAGCTGCTGGGGCTTCACGCCATCGGGCAACGTGACCACCGCCTTGGCGTTGACGATCGGGAAAAGCCAGCCATTGCCGGTGACGTTCCAGTAAAGCTCGTCGTGATCCTGGAAATAACGGATCTGACGGTTGGTGTCATAGGTGATGCGGAACGTGTGAGGGCCTGGATCGAGGCTTTGATCGGCCTTGCCGACATAGATGCGCTCGCCGCCCTTGATGCGCTCGCCGTGCCACTCTTCCGGCTGTCCGTCCCGCTCGACGGAAACGACCTTGAAATCCACTTCGATCTCGTAGCCGTTGGCATCGGTCATCGTCAGCGGAAAATCCCGGAAGATGCCTCGCCGGATGGCGCGTCCTTCCGCACTCACGGAAATCGTCTCGACGACCCGCATGGAGCCGTCGCGATGCAAATCAATCGCCTGATCGAAATTGGTGATGAGTTCGGCGGCCGTGGCCGCCGTTGCGCAAAGCAGCAGGCATAAAGCCAGGAAAAACCCGCAAAGCCGTGTCATCGCTCCCCCAAAAGATGCCTGCGGCGCCGTCGCCGGCGCCGCCTCGCGTCCAGAATGGTTCCGCGCCCCGGCCTTCCTTGGGATGGCAGAGCGTCAGTCTTCGTAGGCAACCCCGAGCGACGCCAGAACATCCCAATAGGCCGGGAAGGTCTTGGCGACGCAATCGGGGTCGAGAATGGTGATGCCGCCGATCTTCAGGCCGGCAAGGGCAAAGCTCATGGCGATGCGGTGATCGGCGAAGCTGTCGATCTCCGCCGGCAGGACCTTGCCGGCCAGGCCCGGATCGGATGCGACGATCAGATCGTCCCCCTCTTCGGTCCCGAGGTCCGGCACGATGCGCGACAGGCCGCTCGACAGCGCGCGGATACGATCACACTCCTTGACGCGAAGGTTCTCGATGCCGACGAAGCGCACCGGCGTCTCGTTGAAGGCGGCAAGAACCGCGAGCGTCGGGATGGCGTCCTGCATCTGCGAGCCATCGATGACGGCGGGCAGATGCGGGAACTTCGAGATCAGATCATAGGCCTTCGCATCCGGCTGCGAGAACTGCTCGGCCGGCGTGCCGAGATCGATCTTGCCGCCGCTCAGAACCTCGGCCGCCCAGAGATAGGTCGCGGCAGAGGCATCCGGCTCGATCAGGAAATCGGCCGCATGATAGCCGGTAGGCTCGACGCGCCAGGCGACGGGGCTCACGCGCTCCACCTTGGCGCCGAAAGCGCGCATGGCCGCGACCGTCAGGTCGATATAGCCGAGAGCGCCGATATGCTCGCCGAGCAGCTCGACATCGACGGCGCGATCACCGCCGGCGGCCATCATCAGAAGCGCGGAAACATACTGGCTGGAAAGACCGCCATCGATCTGTACGCGGCTCGCCTCGAAACGGCCGGTGCCGTTGACAGTGACCGGCGGGCAGCCGGTTTCGGTCGAGGCATCGATGCCGAGCGAACGGAGCGCGTCGACCAGCGGGCCGATCGGCCGCTTGCGCATATGGGCATCGCCATCGACGACGACCTTGCCGTCGACCAGTGCCGCGGCAGCCGTCAGGAAGCGTGTCGCGGTGCCGGCATTACCGAGGAAAAGCGGGGCTGCCGGGGCCTGCAGCTTGCCGCTGCCGGTGACGATGAAAGTGGTGTCGTCGGGCTCGTCGATGACAACGCCCATGGCGCGCAGCGCTTCGGCCATATAGCGGGTATCGTCGCTCTTCAGCGCGCCGGTCAGCCGGCTCGTGCCCTTGGCAAGGCCGGCGAGCAGCAGCGCGCGGTTGGTGATCGACTTCGATCCCGGCGGCATGGCGCGTCCGGTCAAAGGCTTGCCCGGCGGGATAATCGTGAGTTTGGCTCTACCCATCATCATTCTCTTTGGTCAGTCAGGAAGGCGGCCGCTGGCCGTCGGTCGGCTTCCTTTACCGCCTCGCATGAAAATCCGATAGCGGAAATCTCAGAACTTTACCGTCGGGACCGCGCGGTCCGCTTCGTTGGTGACCTCGAAATAGGCCTTCTTCGTGAAACCGAAGGGACCGGCGATGAGATTGTTCGGAAAGGTCTCGACCTTGACGTTCAGATCGCGCGCGGCACCGTTGTAGTAGCGGCGCGACACCTGGATTTCCCCTTCCACGCCCTCCAGAGAGCGCTGCAATTCGAGAAAGTTGGTGTTGGCCTTGAGGTCCGGATAGGCTTCGGCAAGGGCGATCACGCGGCCGAGGGCCTGCGACAACAAGCCTTCCACCTGGCCGCGGGCGGCGACATCCCCTGCCGGCACGGCCTGCGCCTTGTTGCGCAGTTCCACAACCTCTTCCAGGGTCTGCCGCTCGTGGCCGGCATAGCCTTTGACCGTCTCGACCAGATTGGGAATGAGATCGGCGCGCCGTTTCAACTGCACGTCGATGCCCGACCACGCCTCTTCGGCGACCTGGCGTGCGCGCACAAGTCCGTTATAGATGAAGACGACATAGAGCGCGGCCAGAACTATGATCGCGAGAAGAATATACATCTGGAATCCCCGTGGCGACTGCAACCACAGGGACAGTAGGCAGATTTGCCGGCAATGTCACCCCGGCTTCGCGATAACGGAGGCTTGGGACCGGATCGGCGAGCCGGGTCCCCGGAAATCGGCTTCGGCATCGCTCGGAGAGAAAAGCCCGCGAACCAGGGCCGTTGGGGGAGCGCGTGCTCATGCGCTCCTGCCCCGCTTCAGCCTCAAGCGGCCTGCTGGTTCCAGTTGACGCCGCCTGCATCCGTCAGCAGGAAAGCCTCGCCGCAAGCCTTGGCCAGCGTGCGTACCCGCAGGATATAGCTCTGGCGCTCCGTCACCGAAATGACGCCGCGGGCATCGAGCAGGTTGAAGACGTGGCTCGCCTTGATGCACTGGTCGTAGGCCGGGAAGACGCATTTGTGCAGGCGCTGGTTTTCGCTGTCGCCGGGTGCGCCGGCCGCCAGCAATGCCTGGCATTCCTTCTCGGCATCGATGAAGTGGCGATGCAGCATCTCGGTGTTGGCATATTCGAAATTATGCCGGGAATATTCCTGCTCGGCCTGAAGGAAGACGTCGCCATAGGTGATCTTGTCTTCGCCCTCGAGGCCGTTGAAATTCAGGTCGTAGACGCTGTCGACGCCCTGAACGTACATGGCAAGGCGCTCCAGACCATAGGTCAGCTCGCCGGCGACGGGGGCGCATTCGATGCCGCAGACCTGCTGGAAATAGGTGAACTGCGAGACTTCCATGCCGTCGCACCAGCATTCCCAGCCGAGACCCCAGGCGCCGAGCGTCGGGCTTTCCCAGTCGTCCTCGACGAAGCGGATGTCATGCAGGAGCGGATCGAGGCCGATCGCCTTCAGCGAGCCGAGATAAAGCTCCTGCAGATTCGGCGGATTGGGCTTCAGGATGACCTGATACTGGTAATAGTGCTGCAAACGGTTCGGGTTCTCGCCATAGCGGCCGTCGGACGGGCGGCGCGACGGCTGGACATAAGCTGCCCGCCAGGGCTTCGGGCCGAGCGAGCGCAGCGTGGTCGCGGGATGGAACGTGCCGGCGCCGACTTCCATGTCGTAAGGCTGCAGAACCGCGCAACCCTTGTCGGCCCAGTAGTTGTGCAGCGTCAGGATCAGCGCCTGGAAAGAGCGCTTCGGGTTCATGTTGTCAGGCACGTTGGCAGTCATGGGAATTGGTTTCTTCCGCTAGCGAATTGTTTGGCGGACAGGTGCCACGGCGGGGCGAACGGGTCAAGGCTTTGCAGTGCAAACGGCTATGCAGTCCGCCTCGGCCGCACTTGCAGGCCCTACTCATCCTCCCGCTTCACGCGGTATTCGCCGGTCTTCGGGTCTTTGACCAGCGTTCCCATGGCGCCGGTGCGGCGCTCCGTTTCGGCGCGACGGGATTTTTCGGCGAGCCGCTGGGCATCGCGCACGAAGCGCCGATACAGGAACCAGATGCCGCCGACGGCGATGATGAAGAAGATGATTTGGGGCATCAGGCCGCGCTCCCGACTATAATCCGTACCGGCTCCACAATGCCTTTTCCTCTGCCGTTTCCGCAAGCCCGGAGGCGATGCCGGCACCGAGGCCACCCATATTTCCGAGCGAAATGCCGGGAGCTTTGCGGCCGAAGAGACTGCGCGGCCCGGTGATCAAGGCCAGTCTGGTCTTGGCTCCGAAGCGCTTCCGCAGTTCCTGGCGCATATCGCCGAGGCCGTCGATGAGGCCGAGTTCCAACCCGCGCCCTCCGGTCCAGAAAAGGCCGGAAAACACCGTTTCGTCCGATGTCAGCTTGCCGGCGCGGCGCTCGCGCACCATGTCGATGAAGACCTTGTGGATCTCGAGCTGCAGGCTCTTCAGGTATTCGATGTCCTTTTCCTTCTCCGGCTGGAACGGGTCGAGGATCACTTTGTTCTCGCCGGCGGTATAGACGCGGCGCTCGACGCCGAGCTTTTTCAAAAGCTCCGGAAAACCGAAGCCGCCGGAGACAACGCCGATCGAACCGACGATGGAGGTGGCATCGGCAATGATCTCGTCGCCCGCCAGCGCGATCATGTAGCCGCCGGAGGCCGCGACATCCTCGATGAAGACCAGGACCTTCTTCTTTTTCTCGACAGCCAGATCGCGAATGCGGTTGTAGATCATCCGCGACTGCACCGGAGAGCCGCCCGGCGAATTGACGACGATGGCGACTGCCGGCGCCGCCTTCATGTCGAAAGCCTTTTCAAGTGCCTGCGATACGCCTGCCAGATTCAGCGACTGCCGCAGCGGACCGCCGCCGGACGAGATGACGCCGCTCAGACGGACGACGGGAACGATTACTCCCTCCTTGCGGAAGCGCTTCGGAAGCATGCGTCTCAAGAACCCAACCATTCGTCATCCCTGAATCATAAAGTTTGCTGCCCCGTGATGTATGCATGGAAACGGCAAACGCAACATTGCGGATCGCATTTCGTGTTTCGATGCTCAAGCGAACAATGGGTTATCGGCGCGGATAGGCGGCGCGGCCATTGTTCAGGTCATCGACGAAATCGGAGAATTTATGCGTTCCCTCGCCGTGCATGGTGAGCGGCGCGCGCAGCGCCAGCCTCGCCCGCGACCCCTTTATTCCCGTCACCAGAATGCGCACGGCATTCTCGCCTTCGCGCGGATGGATCGGCGTGATCTCGATGCCGCCGAAGCGGCGGCCGCAGGCGGCGATGATCTCGCCGATCGATTCCGGCCGGGCAATGAGCGAGAGCTGGCCGCCGGGGATCATGATCGCTCCCGCCGTGCGGATCCATTTCTCGAACAGCCCGTCGGTCATGGCATGCGCCTCGGCCTTCAGCGCGTCCGGCGTCAGCCTGTCGCTGGCGTCGTTGAAGGGCGGGTTCATGATGACGTGATGGAAACTGTCGTCGACCAGTCCCGCCTCGTTGCGATCCTTGCCTGTCAGGGTCACGTCAGCCTCGATGACCGAGATGCGGCCGGCGAGCCGGGCATTTTCCGGAAGCAGAAGGCTCTTGCGGGCAAACCCGGCCATATCGGGCGAGCGCTCGAAGAGCACCACCTCCGCCTGATCGAGCCGCGACGCCACGGCCATCCCGGCCGCGCCCGCACCCGCGCCGAGATCGGCGACCCTGATCGCACGCTCGTCGGCCACGAGAGCGGCGAGCAGCATGGCATCCATGCCGGAGCGATGGCCCCTGCCCTTCGGCTGGACGATATGGAAGGCGCCGCGATGAAAGGCATCGATGGTTTCCGAGGGGCCGCCGGTCATGACGAACCTCAGCCGCGCACCGGGCGCAGTTCGTCGCCGAGGCCGGCGTCGATCAGAATGCGCCGCGCCTGATCGGCACGCTCTTCCTCCACCAGAAAGCGGCGCGGCAGCATGCCGAGCGAGCCCTCGAGGATGCTCATAGCCTGATCGGCCACCAGGCAATGAATTCCGGCATCCTTCATCAGACTCTCCGCGAATGAGAGAAGGACCGGGTCGTTGGTGCGGATCAGCTCGTGCATAAGCCCTAGAATTCCTGTCAAATTTACGCGACGAGACAATTCGCCTCTTGCCGCCTCTTTCGCCCCTTCTTATTGTGCTTTGCAGAAAATGAACAGGAGTCCGGATCGTTGGGCGTCGTGATACCGCTGGAAGAAAGCAAGAATAAACTGGCATCCATCAAGCCCTTGGTGGATCTGACCAAGGCGGACATGGAACGCGTCAATCAGCTCATCCTGTCCAAGGCCGGCTCCGATGTGCAGATGATTCCCGAGGTTGCCGAGCATCTCATCTCCTCCGGCGGCAAGCGCCTGCGGCCGATGCTGACCATCGCCTCCGCGGCGCTCTACAACTATCAGGGCGACAATCACATCAAGCTCGCGACATCGGTCGAGTTCCTGCATACGGCGACGCTGCTGCATGACGATGTGGTCGACGAAAGCGACCTGCGGCGCGGCAGATCCACCGCCCGCATGATCTGGGGCAACCAGGCGAGCGTGCTGGTCGGCGACTTCCTGCTCGGGCAGGCTTTCCGCATGATGGTGGAAGTCGGCTCGCTCGAAGCGCTCGACGTATTGTCCTCGGCTGCCTGCGTCATCGCCGAAGGCGAAGTGCTGCAGCTCTCCGTCTCCAAGAACATGGAAACGACGGAAGACGATTATCTCTCGGTCATCCGCGCCAAGACCGCAGCACTCTTCGCCGCCGCCGCCGAAGTCGGTCCGATCGTTGCCAATGCCGGCAAGGCGGAGCGCAACGCATTGAAATCCTACGGCACCAATCTCGGTCTCGCCTTCCAGCTCGTCGACGACGCGCTCGATTACGGCGGCAAGGCGGCCGATCTCGGCAAAAATGTCGGCGACGACTTCCGCGAGGGCAAGATCACGCTTCCGGTCATCCTCGCCTACCGCCGCGGCACCGAGAAGGAACGCGCCTTCTGGCGTGATGCCATCGAAACCGGCAACAACAGCGACGAGAATCTCGAAAAGGCCCTCGGCCTGATCACGAAATACGGCGCGCTGGCCGACACGATTGCCCGTGCCGTGCACTACGGCACCATCGCCCGCGATGCTCTGGCGCCATTGCCGGAAACGCCTTGGAAATCAGCACTTCTGGAAGTGATCGATTTCTGCATCGAACGCGTGAATTGATAGCGGCGACCCGAATTTGTTGCAGGGCCGCTTCAAAAAAGCCATCCTGTTGTGAATCAGTTGACACGAATGCGTTATGCCGCCGGCGACTTCGCCGGCCATTTCCTCGATGAAAGGCTTTCTAATGCGGCAGAGACTTGCCATCCGTTTCCTCTCGGGCGTAGCCTTGGCGGCGATCCTCTCCGTGTCGGCCCTGACTGGCGCGCGAGCCGAGGACAAGCCGGCGGCGCCGGAGGTCAGCGCTCCGGTTACTTTCGATCCCGATAGCGTCGATACGTTCGCAGGCGCCTTCCTGGCCGCCCGCACCGCCGATGTCGATCACGACTACGACACCGCCATCGCGCTCTACAAGAAAGCGCTGATGATAGACCCCAGCAATCCGGAAATCCGCCAGCGGCTGATGATCTCGCTGCTGCTCAACGGCAATCTGGAGGAAGGCGTCAAATACGCCAACGAGTTGAAGAGCGATCCTTCCGTCGAGCGCGTTACGACGATCGTGCGCGGCATGGATGCCATCCGCCGCCACGAATACCGAACAGCTCAGGAAATCCTCAAATATAACGGTCCGAACGACCTCGACCGAATGATGGCCAGCCTGCTTTCCGCCTGGGCGCGCGCCGGTTCCGGCCGCGGCAAGGAAGCGATCTCGATGATCGACAAGATGAAGGGCCCGGACTGGTTCAACATCTTCAAGAACTATCATGCCGGCACCATCGCGCTGACGATGGGCGATCTGAAATCGGCACGCTCGCACCTGAACGACGCCATCCTCGACAAGACGGGCGGAGCGACCGCTCCCGATACCTTCATGCGCGCCGTCATGGCGCTCGCCCGTCTGGAAGCCAAGGCCGGCGACAAGCAGAAGGCTCTGGATGCGATCTCGGTCGGCGACAATCTCGTCAGCAATTATGCGCCGCTGAACGCGCTGCGCGACAGCATCACCAAGGGCGAGACGCCCGACCAGCAAGTCACCAACGCGACCGAGGGCGCGGCGGCCGTGCTCTTCACCATAGGTGCAGCCTTGAACCGCGACGGCGCCGAGGATGTCGTCTCGCTCTACCTGCAAATCGCCAATTCGCTCGACCCGAAGGCGGCCGACACGCTCGTCCTGCTCGGCGGCCTTGCCGAAAAGCAGGACCAGACCGATCGCGCCATCGCCTTCTACAAGAAGGTGCCGGACAATTCGCCGATGGCCCGCATCTCCGAACTGCAGCTCGGGCTTGCTCTCGCCCAGGCAGGCAAGGTCGACGATGCGCGCAAGCATCTGAAGGCGCTGATCGATTCCGATCCCAACGATATTCGCAGCTATCTCGCCTATGGCAGCGTTCTATCCGATGCCAAGGACTTCCAGTCCATGGCCGAGAACTACGACAAGGCCGTGCAGATCATCGGCCCGGTGCCGAAGCGCAGCGACTGGGCCGTGTTCTTCCAGCGCGGAATCGCCTACGAGCGGCTGAAGAAATGGCCCGAGGCCGAGCCGAACTTCAAGAAGGCGCTGGAGCTGAATCCGGACCAGCCGCAGGTGCTGAACTATCTCGGCTATTCCTGGGTCGACATGAACATGAACCTCGACCAGGGCCTGGACATGATCAAGAAGGCCGTCGACCTCAAGCCGGATGACGGTTACATCGTCGATTCGCTCGGCTGGGCCTATTTCCGCCTCAACCGCTTCGACGATGCGGTGAACGAGCTGGAGCAGGCCGCGCAGCTGAAGGCCGGCGACCCCACGATCAACGACCATCTCGGCGATGCCTACTGGCGGGTGAACCGCAAGCTCGAGGCCGTCTATCAATGGAACCGCGCGCTCGCCTCAAAGCCGGAAGAGGCCGATATTCCGAAGATCAAGGAAAAGATCGAGAAGGGCCTGCCGGCGCTCGATAACGACGCGAAAACCGTCGACAAGAGCAAGCAGCCCGATCCCGCACCCGCGCCGTCACCCGATTCGAACGCTCCGGCGCCGGTCGACAAGAAGTCCTAAGACTTTTCATGAACGCGATCTTGGCAGCGGGCGATTTCGACCTTTTGGAAGAGGCGCCCGCAAAGATCAATCTCGCGCTGCATGTGACGGGGCGTCGCGCCGATGGCTACCATCTGCTCGACATGCTGGTGAGCTTTGCCCATCAAGGCGACCGGCTTGCCTTTCGCGCGAGCGAGCGTGACGTCTTTACCCTTTCCGGGCGCTTTGGACCTTTTCTCGCGGCCGATGCGGAAACGGGCGATAACCTTGTTCTGAAGGCGCGGGATCTGCTGCGGCAGGCGGCCCAGGCGGCCGGCTTCGATGCGCCCGCTGTCCATATTCATCTGGAAAAGAACCTGCCGATCGCCTCTGGCATCGGCGGCGGCTCGGCGGATGCGGCAGCGGCGCTTCGCGGGCTGATGCGGCTGTGGCAGCTTGCCCTGCCCGATGACACGCTCAGGGCCATCGCCGTGAAGCTCGGCGCCGATGTGCCGATGTGCCTTGCCAGCCGGCCGCTGGTGGCGCGCGGGATCGGCGAGGCAATCGAATTGCTGCCGGCATTTCCCTCTTTTCCCATGGTTCTCGGCAATCCCCTTATCGGCGTATCGACGCCGGAGGTATTCCGCCGCCTCTCCCGCAAGGACAATCCGCCGCTGCTGCTGCCATCGCGGATGCCGCAGAGCCGGGGCGAATGGATCGATACGATCAAGACCCTGCGCAACGATCTCGAACCGCCGGCACGCTCGATCTGCCACGAGATTGCGGTGCTTTCCGGCCTGATCGACGATCAGGCCCCGGCCATGACGCGCATGTCCGGCTCCGGCGCGACATGCTTCGGCATCTTTGCCGATATGGAACAAGCAGAAGCAGCAGCAGCCTCGCTTCACAGGCAGAAGCCGGACTGGTATTTCCAGGTAACGGAGACGATCGCGGGAGAGGCATGATGGCAGGTTCGGGCAACGAAAGACCCTTCATTCCCGTCGGCATCGCTGTGCTGACCGTCTCCGATACGCGCACGCTTGCCGACGACAAATCAGGCGACACCCTGGTTGCGCGCATCGCGGATTCCGGCCACAGGCTGGCGGCCCGCGCCATCGTGCCCGACGACAAGGAACGGATCCGCGCCCAGGTGGAAGCCTGGACGAAGGACGATGCGGTCGACGTGGTGATTACCACCGGCGGCACGGGCTTCACCGGCCGCGATGTCACGCCCGAGGCGCTGGAACCCCTGTTCGAAAAACGCATGGACGGCTTTTCCGAAGTCTTCCACCGCATCTCCTACGACAAGATCGGCACGGCAACGATCCAGTCGCGAGCAACCGGCGGCGTCGCCAATGCCACCTTCATCTTCGTGCTGCCGGGTTCTCCCGGCGCGTGCAAGGATGCCTGGGACGGCATCCTGAAAGCACAGCTCGACTATCGGCACATGCCCTGCAATTTCGTGGAGATCATGCCGCGCCTGGACGAGCATCTGAGGCGAGGCGCCGGTTCTCGATAGCCCATCGGCAAGCCATTTGCAGCCGCCTTGGGCCTCGACGGATAAGGAATTTATTCCCATTCATCGGCCTTGAAATTAATGCGATTCCGTCAGCAGGCATCGCTGAGCGCCATCTCGATGCTACCGCTTTCGGCAGCACAGGTCTCCATGATCGTGCTCGGATCGTGCTTGCCGATAGCCGACAGCTTTTCGGAAAGATGGCCAGGAAATGCGACGCTATCGACGCGTCCGGATGGTCGGTCTCCCGGGAGGCGCAGGACTACCAATGGAATTCAGGGGATTGAGCTCTATCGCGCCGCTCTTGCGACCCAGGAAGGGATGAGTTCGCTTGCAAGCCTTCGGCTTTTTTGGCCTTTTGCGAATTCCGCCAGCCGCATGCCGGTTCTCGCAGCGGCGATGGCCTGCGGCTTGGACAGCAGCAATCCCAGTTCCAGCGGCGATGTACTGCGGCCGATACGCTTCAAAAAGGGCCGGCGATAACCGCGCGATGCGGTAAAGCGCGCCGGAACCTTGTTCAGCGAGACATATTCGGCGATCTCGTCGATCCAGCCGGCTTGCGGCCGGGCGCCGGGCTCGACCAGCAGCAGCCATTCGCCGCGCGCCGAACGCAGGATGTCCTTGATGTCCCACTGCGAATAGAACCGGCAGCCGGCCGCATCGGCCACGCGCGAGGTGCCGTCCCGCGAGCCGTGATCGAGCACGACGACATCGCAGACCAGCCCTTCGACTGCGCCTGCCACCAATGCCGCCAATGTCTGCGCCAGCTCGGGTTCCTGATCCTGGCATTCGATGATGACCGTCAACATTGCCCATTTATAGAGCGGCGCACAATTTATTGCCAGCGCCTAACCCTGTGAGTCCGCTTGTTTGAGCAAGGGCTTATATGTGGCTGAAAACTGCGTCCATGCGCCCACTCCTTTTGCCTTAACGCTATTCCCGACGGAAAAGTGCGGCGCGACATCTGTGCCGCGCCTCTTTTTTGTTCTTGCAATGTTCTCATTTGTCGGATAGGAATTTAATCATCTTAGACGCGGCGCGCGATGGCATGAGCCGCCCTGGAGCTACCGATGAACGAGCAATCCCTTGCAGGGCAGGCCGCATTCGCGCCTGCCAATACGGCAGACGTTGCCAACGCGCTGATCGCCGATACCGGCCTCAGGGTCGACGCCGAACGCCGGCGCGGGCGTGGCGCCGGATTGAACCCGAGCGGCCGGTTCGAGCCGCATCAGCGCGAGGCTTTCGATGACGGTTGGCAGAACTGGGAGGAGCTGCCGCCCTTCAAGACCGAAGTTCAGGTGGAAAAGCCGCGCACCGCCATCACCCGCAACGAATCGCCCGATATCCCCTTCGACCGGTCCATCAACCCCTATCGCGGCTGCGAGCATGGCTGCATCTATTGCTTCGCGCGGCCGACGCATGCCTATATGGGCCTGTCTGCCGGGCTGGATTTCGAATCGAAGCTGTTTGCCAAGCCGGATGCGGCAAAGCTTCTGGAGCGCGAACTGGCGAAGCCCGGCTACAAGCCCCGCGTCATCGCCATCGGCACCAACACCGACCCCTACCAGCCGATCGAGAAAGAATGGCGGATCATGCGCCAGATCCTCGAAGTGCTGAACAAGGCCAGCCATCCGGTCGCCATCGTCACCAAATCGGCGCTGGTCATGCGCGATATCGACATCCTCAAGGAAATGGCCGCCAGGAACCTCGTGCGGGTGGGTTTGTCGGTGACGACGCTCGACCGGAAGCTGGCGCGCGCCATGGAGCCGCGTGCAGCGACGCCGCCACGGCGGCTGGAGGCGATCCAGGCGCTCAGCGAGGCCGGCATTCGTACCTCGATCATGGTGGCCCCGATCATCCCTGCCCTCAACGATCACGAGATCGAGCGTATTCTTGACGCCGGCAGGGCGGCCGGTGCGCTGGAGGCGAGCTATGTCATCCTGCGGCTGCCTCTGGAGGTGAGCCCGCTGTTTCGCGACTGGCTGCTGCAGCATTATCCGGACCGCTACCGCCATGTCATGTCGCTGATCCGCTCGATGCGCGGCGGCAAGGATTACGATGCCGAATTCGGCAAACGCATGAAGGGCGCCGGGCCCTATGCCTGGCAGATCAGCCGCCGCTTCGAAATGGCGACGCGCCGGCTCGATCTCACGCGCCGCAACATCGCATTGCGCGACGATCTGTTCGTGCCGCCGGATGGCAGCGGCGTGCAGCTGTCGTTACTCTGACATTTTCAGTTTGACCTTCCCTGCGGGTTTTCCCTGTACCCGCTGGAAAGCCCCCGGTTCGCCGCCATGATCCACCGGGGCTTGCAGGAGATCGGGTGGTGTGCGAGCTTCGCCGCATGAAACGCAGCACATCACCCGATTCTCCAATGTTGTTCGAGGACGCTCCTCTCGTTCCGACTTTCGAGCTGGAACTGATTGCCCGCCGAGCCGGGCATTGGCCTGTCGCGGGAGCGGACGAGGCCGGCCGGGGGCCGCTCGCCGGGCCGGTCGTGGCAGCCGCCGTCATTCTCGATCCCGAGCGCATCCCGAATGGGCTGAACGATTCCAAGCAGTTGAGCGCCGCCAGACGCGAGGAGCTGTTCGTCGAGATTCTGGCAACGGCAACAGTATCCATCGCCTCGTCAAGCGCGAGCCGCATCGACACCACCGATATCCGCAAGGCGAGCCTGGATGCGATGCGCCGCGCCATTTGCGGGCTGGCGATCCGGGCAAGCTATGTGCTGACCGATGGGCTCGATGTGCCTACGGGCCTCGTCTGCCCCGGAAGGGCCGTCGTCAAGGGCGACGCGCGCTCCTTCTCGATCGCCGCCGCCTCGATCGTCGCCAAGGTGACGCGCGATCGGATGATGGCGCGCGCAGGCATCGTCTTCCCCGTCTACGGCTTTGCGGCCCATGCCGGCTACGGCACCGCGCAGCATCGCGCCGGCATCGAGCAGCATGGCCCCTGCTCCCTGCACCGCATGAGCTTCCGCCCTCTGCGCAAGGACGCGGTCTAGCGGTTCATTCGGTCAGCGCTGCGACGATCTCCGCCGACCGTTCCGCCACATAGGCGATATCGTCCCGATAGATGTGATCGTGCCCGTCCCGCAGGTTCCGGCGATAGCGCTCGCTGCCGCGCGCAGCCTCCCTTTCCATGAAGGCCAGCAGCGCCTCGAGCCGCTGGATGACGACATCCGGCATCTGGTTGCGCGCGTCAAACGGCAGCCCATAGGCGTCGAGGAAGATGCGTGCACGCCGGATCTGGCCGGCAAAGCTATCCAGTCCCTCGGCGGCCATGTTCACGGACAAGGGCGCCCAGCGATAAACGGCGTAGGCCAGATCCCACACCAGCGGGCCGGGATGGGCGGCCTCGAAATCGATGATGCCGGTCACGACGCCATCGTTCAAAACGACATTGTAGGGCGCAAAATCTCCGTGACAGATGATCTCGATCGGCGAACGGGACGGCAATTGCCACAGGTACGTCGCGTCCAGGCCGTTCAGAGCCAAAGCGGAGCTGTGATGATACCGGCGCAACAGCCGCGCAGCCGATCGCAGGGTCTGTTCGGAGCGCATCGCGGCATTGTCGGCGAGATCGCCGGTTACGCCCGGCAGATAGCCCACTCTCTCCCAGGTCTCATCGAATCCGTTCGGCGACGGGGCGGCATCGAAGCCGTGCAGCCGCAGTGAGGCCAGCAGCGCCTGCACGCCGGGTGTCCATGGGCGCACCCGCCTCAAGATCAGATTGCCTTGCCGAAATGGCCCATCGTCTGCTGCTGACATCTATCCCTCGCAGCCATGATTTAGCTGCCTGCTGCGGCGGCGATCAACCCGCGAAAGACCGATGGGCGATATCAAACCGCAGATCTGGATGGGTTGAAGCCCCTTATCGCCCGCACTCGTGATTTGAGGCTCCGGTCCATAGCCAACGCTCGCACGCCATAAGAGCCCGCTTCCTCGCGCGACTGCTCATTTGAGCTCTTTCAAGGCATCGATCGCCCGCTTTAACCCGACGCGAAAGCCGCCGGGCTTGCCGAAGGAGGTGCGGCCTCGAGATGCGGCGATGACGCGGCCTCTTCACCAACAAAAAAGCCCCACCGAAGCGGGGCTCTTCCAAATGTCGATCTTCCGCGCGCTTAGTTCAGGCGCGTCTTCACTTCCTTGACGGCATCGTTGAAGAGCCCGGATTGGACACCCCCGTCAGCCTTCTTCGCAAGGACAGATTCGGCAGCGGCGATCGCCAGATCGACGGCGGCGGAGCGAACCGCCTTCATCGCGTCGGCTTCAGCCTGCTTGATCTTCTGCTCGGACAGGGCCGTACGGTTGGCGACGAATTCCTCCGTCTTCTTCCTGGCTTCGGTCGTCAGCATTTCGGCTTCGCGCTCGGCGGCGGCGACGATGTTCGCCGCATCGGCTTCGGCTTCCTTGCGCTTGCGCTGATACTCGGCCAGCAGGTGCTGGGCCTCTTCGCGCAGGCGCTTGGCTTCCGCCAGTTCGTTGCGGATCTGATCGGCACGGTCGTCCAGCGACTTCGCCATCATGCCCGGAACCTTCAGGTAGACGATCAGGCCGATGAAGATGACGAGCGCGACGAATGCAAAGAAAGTTTCGTCAAGACCAAATGTCATAACTCAGCCCTCCCGCTTCGCAGATGCCGCGGCGACAGCCGAAGCGACATCGGCCTTGCCGGCGACATTGCCGACCAACTGCTCTACGACGGCGGAAGCAGTTTCTTCCGCAATCGCACCGACATCACCGAAAGCCTTTTCCTTGATTTCGGCGATGCGGGCTTCCGCAGCCTTGAGCTTTTCCGAAAGGCTTGCCTCGATGGTCTTGCGATCTTCCTCGGCCTTGACCTTGGCGGCATCGCGGGCCGAAGCACCGATCGAATTCGCCTTGGCGCGCGCGGCGGCCAGTTCGCTTTCGTAGGTGGCGACGGCGGCGTCGGCCTCGGCCTTCAGGCGCGAAGCTTCCTCGATATCCTGGGCGATCCGGTCGTGCCGGCTTTCCAGGATGCTGCCAACGCGCGGAATGACGATCTTCTGCATGGCCACGTAGAAGATGACGAAGGTGATCACCAGCCAAAGCAGCTGTGACGGATACGTCGTATGGTCAAACGGCGGGAAAACGCCGGCGTGATGGCCTTCATTCGGCGCACCCGTTTCCGTATGCACCTCGCCAGTGGCCGGCGGTGCTTCGTCAGCATATGCCGGGGTCACAAACATGCTCACCTCCAGGTGGTCTGCAAATACAAAGAATCACGGCTCGCTGACCGCGAACCGTGATCTATGACGCCGCTGATATCAGACAGCGAAGAGCAGGAGGAGAGCGATGAGCAGCGAGAAGATGCCCAGAGCTTCCGTAACGGCGAAGCCGAATACCAGGCGGCCGAACTGGCTGTCAGCAGCCGACGGATTGCGCAGTGCGCCGGACAGGTAGCTGCCGAAGATATTGCCGAGGCCGAGAGCCGTGCCGGCCATACCAAAGCAAGCCAAACCTGCGCCGATGAACTTTGCTGCTTCCGCGTCCATGTTGAACTCCTTTGAAATGGTTGTGCGGTGAATGACTGACGCCCTTAGACGCCAATGTCTTTATCCTTAGTGGCCACCCGGATGGATTGCGTCGTTGAGGTACATGCAAGTCAGCACCGCGAAGACGTAAGCCTGGAGGAAGGCGACAAGGAACTCGAGACCGGTGAGGGCGACGGTCATGATGAGGGGAAGGATGGCGCCACCGATGCCGAGCGCGCCGAGGGCTCCGAGCGAGGCGACGAAGCCCGCGAACACCTTGAGCGTGATATGGCCGGCCAGCATGTTGGCGAAAAGACGAACGGAGAGCGAAATCGGGCGCGACAGGAAGGAGATGATCTCGATCACCACCACCAGCGGCAGAAGCACGCCGGGGACGCCCTGCGGCACGAAAAGCTTGAGGAAGCCGAAACCGTGCTTGATGAAGCCGTAGAGAATAACCGTCAGGATGACCAGCAGCGCCAATGCGAAGGTGACGATGATCTGGCTGGTGACGGTATAGAAATAAGGAACCATGCCGAGCAGGTTCGCGGTCAGCACGAACATGAAGAGCGAGAAGACCAGCGGGAAGAACTTCATTCCCTTCGTTCCCGCCCCTTCCTTCAGCATCGAGGCGATGAACTCGTAGGCCATTTCGGCGACCGACTGGGCGCGGCTCGGAATGACGCTGCGCGGCGCGCTGGCGAAATAAAGGAAGCCGGCGGAAATCACTGCGGAGGCGACCATGAACAAGGAAGCGTTGGTGAACGAAAAATCAATTCCGCCGATGTCGATCGGGATAATCTTGAAGATCAGGAACTGATGGGTAGGTCCGTTTGCCACCGCTGGTTCTCTTTCATTTTCCCGCTCCACCGAGCGGATGCCTCTCACCAGGAAACAACGCCGCAGCGTTGCGTCCGCTCATTTCTTATCTGTCTTGCGCTCGTCAAGCGCGGGTGTCGCCACCTTGCCTGCGGAACGCAGCACATTCAGCACGCCGGCACAGAATCCGAGAAGCAGAAAAACAATCATGCCCCACGGCGTCGTACCGATAAAACGGTCGAAGACATAGCCCAGAACAACGCCAACGATGATTGCGGCAATGAATTCACTGGAAAGCTTCATCGCCTGGGCATAGCCTTTACGGCTTTCCTCGGCGCGAACCTCCCCGCGTTCACCCTCTCTCACCGCGGCGCGCTTGGTTGCCAGTTCGGCTCCCAGCTGCGCACGCCGCTGTTCCAGACCTTCTTCGCGATCATCCGTCATGGTGGCATCCTCCCCTTATTCGTTGCGCGTCATCCCAACACCCCGGTCAACGCGTAAACGAACAGCAGGTTTCACCACCTTTCGGCCCGTTTTGAAGTCGCGCGCAACATAGTTTTAGGAAAAAGCATAGTCAAGGCGTAGACGCCATCTGTCCAGCCATAAATTAGCCTAATTAAATCATGATCTTAGACGGAAAGAGCCGTATCTGTCGAAAACTGAGCCGAAGAATCCCCTTCAGCCCATGCTTTTCTGCGGCTTTTTTGCCGACTGCGGCGCACTTTCGGCCGCCTCCAATTCGCCGCCGGGCTCAGCTCCAGCCGCCGCCATAGGTCCTGTAAAAGATGTGCATCCCTATGCGGCCGACCTTCACCATTTCAGCCGCCCATTTCGGCCGCACATAGACGGCATGATAATGCGTGGCGGAGCCGACTTCCGGCAGCCAGATCTTGCCGGCGGTGACTGCCATGGCGACCTGACGGGCGATGCGCCAGTGCTCGGGCGAATTGACCTTCTCCTTGACGTTGTCGCAGGCGAAGGAGAACTGGCAAGCGTTGTGCCAGTCTTCATTCTGATAGACGACCCCGCAGATGGTCTTGGGATAGGCAGGATTGCGGACGCGGTTCAGAATGACCTGGGCGACGGCCGCCTGCCCCTTCACCGATTCCCCGCGCGCCTCGAAATAAATGCCGGTGGCGAGGCATTGCTGTTCATCCGAGGAGAAGACCGAGGGCGGCAGGACATTGGCGGCCCAGGCATGGTCCTTCGGACCGATTTGCGGCACGAAGCGGCCTGCGCCGTCCTGATCCCTGGCAAGGATCGAATCGAAGGGCGACACCCGCGCGTAGTCCGGCGCCGGCGAGGCGTAGGCCGCGGCCAGAATATCGGCGTTCTGGTTGGTGACCAGGTTTGCCAGGTAGGAGGGCATGCCGTCATCCGGCTTCGGCGGCTGCTTCTTGTAGAAGGCCGTTGCAATCTGGATTTCCTTGCCGCCGAGCTTGGGCTTCAGGAATGCCGTGCGCTCGCCTGTATCGGATTCCGGCCGAAACAGCATGCTTTCACGCTGCAGCACCGAGCCTGCCGAAAAATCCTTCGGCGGCTGCATCGGCGTGACGGCCACGACGCGGCCCTTCTTGTCCTGCCGGTTGACGCGATCTTCGTCCGGGCGCGGATCGCTGCCCTTCCGTTCGGACTGGAATGCCACCCGCCGTCCGTCCGGCAGCACCAGACCGCCATCCCCGATAGCGGCCGACGCCCTTGCGTCGCCGAAAGCCAGTTCCGCCTGATGGGTCGAGCCGGCCGGCGAGTTGGTCATCACCATGCGCCAGTTGGCCCCTTCCCGGTCTATCCCCGCAAGCAGGCCGGCAAGATCGCCATAGGCGGCGTTCGACGGGAAGATCAGCCAGGCGCAAAGGCCGAAGACGGCTGGAGAAATCCAGTTCTTGGGCAGGACCCTCAATTTTCGGCTGACATAACGCGAGCGAGACAACACCGGACTCCAAACGGCACTCGAAACCAGGAGCCTGAATAATCTCTCATTAACCTTGATGGATGGTTAATTCGAGCGGATCTGTGTTCATGAGTGTGACGCCGCGGCAAGCCGGGCGCCGAACGATCCACCCGGTCTTCGGCTGCCTCGCGTCCCAGCGGATGCAGGCCATCTGTTCAGGTGAAGACTTTCACCAATTCCGCCGACGGGAGCCCGATGTTTTCCGCCTCCATATACCGGCGCGCCAGCACCACGGCTATGTAAGTCAGCCCGATGGATTGCAAGGCGTTGGATCCGATGGAGAGAGCGACGGTCGACAGATTTAGATGACCATCGACGATCAGGTCTGCCCCATCGAGCGAACCCGCAAAAACCAGCGCGATGATCCCGGCCAGAAGCGGGAGGGCAAAACCCAGAAACACCAAAACCGCCGTTGACGGAAAGCGCCTGAGGCCTCTCCGCAATGCATCCCCAAACGTGGCTTTGGTGCCATGGATACTTGCGGGCAGCCATGTACCGAGCAGAGAAAAAACAACGGTCACCGCGGCAATGAAGATCAGGAGGCTCCAAAGTACGAAGTAAGACTTGCCGGAGCCGCCAGAACGCAACAGAAAAAGGAAAGGCGGTGCCGAAAGCGCTATTGTGAGCAAGCCCAGCATAATGGCTCTGAAAAGATATTTGCCGAACGGGAGCTTTCCTGCTTTTACGGCCTCCGTGAAATTCAGATTTCGCAAGACGGAGTTCTGCACATTCATTGCCAACAGAAACGACAGAAACAAAGTCGGCCCCGTTGTCGACGACTTCTTTGAATATTCCTCAAAAATCGCGCTGCCGACCGCAAATGCGATGAATATAGCATAAAACGGCAAATTGTTGCGGACGATAACCAAGGTCTGTTTGAGCATTCGTGTTCGCCTCCCCCCGAGCGCAAAGCAGCTTCTCCTTTAGATTGAATAGGACACCACGTAACTAGCGCAACAGAAAAGTCGAAGGCCCGGCGGATATCCACCGGGCCTTCGCATGAAAGACGATAATATTCGCTTCAAATGATGACGTGCGAGCCCAGTTCCACCACGCGGTTGGCAGGCAGGCGGAAGTAATCGGACGGATCGGTCGCGGCGTTGGCGAGCGCGATGTAGAGCCGGTCCTGCCAGTGGGGCATGCCGGACTTGGCATCCGGAACCAGCTTGCGACGGCCGAGATAGAAGGAGGTCGACATGATGTCGAACTTCAGGCCCGTCTTGCGCAGCGTCGCCAGCGCCTGCGAGACATTCTGCGATTCCATGAAGCCGAACCGCAGCTCGACGCGCGAGAAGCGCTCCGAAACCTTTTCGACCGAGTAACGGTCTTCCTGTGCGACGCGCGGCTTGTTGATGGTGCGGATCGTCAGGATGACGTTCTTGTCGTGCAGGACGTGGTTGTGCTTCAGATTATGCAGCAGCGCTGCGGGGGCGGATTCCGGATCGCTCGTCAGGAAGATCGCCGTGCCCGGCACATGCGCGGGCGAGTGGTCGCTCTTGCGCTCGATCGAACTGACGAAGGACGACAGCGGAATATCGGTGTGCCTCGTCTTTTCCATGAGGATCGCCGTGCCGCGCCGCCAGGTCCACATGATGACGGTGAAGGCAGTCGCGATCAGCACGGGAACGTAGCCGCCGTCGTGGATCTTCAGAAGATTGGCGCCAAGGAAGACGAATTCCAGCAGCAGCAGCGGCGCCAGCACCCCGGCCGCCATCGGCAGCGTCCAGTTCCAGCGGACGCGGACGAATTCGAAGGCCATGATCGAGGTGACGACCATCGCGCCCGTCACCGAAATACCATAGGCCGTCGCCAGCGCATCCGATGTCTTGAAAGACAGCACCAGGAAGATGACGCCGAAGAAGAGGACCGTGTTGACCGACGGCAGGAAGATCTGACCGGTATTGGTTTCCGAGGTGAACAGGATTTCCATGCGCGGCAGGAAGCCCAGATGAATGGCCTGGCGGGTGAGCGAGAAAGCACCCGTTATGACCGCCTGGCTAGCGATGATCGTCGCCATGGTGGCGAGAATGACCACCGGCAGGATCGCCCAGTGCGGAAACATCAGGAAGAAGGGATCGGACATGGCCATCGGCTCGCGCAGCACCAGCGCACCCTGGCCGAAATAGTTCAACGCCAGCGACGGGAACACCAGGGCGAACCAGGCCCATTGGATCGGGCGGCGGCCGAAATGGCCGAGGTCGGCATAGAGCGCTTCCGCGCCCGTCACGGTCAGGAACACGGCACCCAGCACGACGACGCCGAGGAAGCCTTCGCGCACGAGGAAGCTGACCGCATACCAGGGATTGAGCGCGGCCAGAATGCTGAAATCGTCCGAAATATGCATGATGCCTGCAAGGCCCATGACGATGAACCAGAGCGCCGTGATCGGCCCGAAGAAACGGGCGACGGCGCCTGTGCCATGCGACTGGATGGCGAAAAGCAGCGCCAGGATCGCAACGGATATGGGCACGATATAATCCGACAGCGTCGGCGTGACGAGCTTCAGACCTTCGACGGCGGAGAGAACCGAAAGCGCCGGCGTGATCATGGCGTCGCCGAGGAACAGCGCGGCACCCAGCAACCCCAGCAGCATCAGGATGGCCGTGTGGCCGTTTGCCGTCTTCATCAACAGCGCCAGCAGCGACAGCGTGCCGCCTTCGCCGTCGTTGTCGGCCCGAAGCAGAAAAAGGACATATTTGATGGTGACGATGATCGTCAGCGTCCAGAACATCAGCGATACGACGCTGATGACTTCGCCGCGCGTCAGGCCATCTGCGGCCACCGGCTTGAGTGCCTCGCGAAAGGCATAGAGCGGGCTCGTGCCGATGTCGCCATAGACAACGCCGATCGATCCAAGGGCGAGGAAGGCGAGCTTACGAGCGTTCATTTTCCCGTCGGGAGAATGATGGATTTCGTTAGACATTCAGGATCACTAGACTCTCAGAGCCAGCCTTTCCAGCGAAAAAAGAAAAACGGGACGATGGCGGAAACCACCATCAACAACAACGACGTCGGGTAGCCGTAGGCAAAATGCAGTTCGGGCATACGCTCGAAATTCATGCCGTAGACGGACGCCACGAGCGTCGGCGGCAGGAACACCACGGAAGCGATCGAGAAGATCTTGATGATGGCGTTCTGCTCGATATTGATCAGTCCGAGCGATGCATCGAGCAGGAAAGTGATGTTTCCCGCGACGAACGACGCGTGCTCCGACAGGGATTGGACATCCCGCGAGACATTGCGACACAGGTCCCTGGCTTCGCGGTCCTGCTGCATGGCGGGGATGGCATGAAGGAAGGTCAGCAATCGGGATAGCGAACTCAGGCTGTCGCGCACCTTGCTGAGCGTACGATGATAGCCTGCGATGTCCTTGAGCTTTTCTTCCAGATAGTTTGCCGGCCGGCGGATCTTCTTCACGCGATCGCCGAACACATGCACCGACAATATATCGATACCCGCGACCGTCTGTTCAAGCACCTCCGCGGTGCGGTCGACGATCGTTTCGAGAAGCTTGGCAAGAAGCGGTACGCCGGTACGCCGCTCCTGGGGAATGCGCGACAAAGCCGCGATGAACAGCGCGAAGGATTTCGGCTGCGCATAGCGGATCGTGACCAGCCGGCGCCCCGTCAGGATGAAGGCGACATCGGTCAAGGTCGGCAAACTGGTATCGGCCTTCCACAGGAGCGAGGCAGTCAGGAAAACGGAACCATTCTCGATATAGAGCCGGCTCGACGGCTCTATATCCTTCATGTCCTCGCGCGTCGGAACCTCAAGCCCAAGCAGGCGTTCGATGCTGGCTTCCTCTTCGCGCGAAGGATCGACCATGTCGATCCAGACGGCATTTTCCGGCAGCCGTTCGGCAGCGGAAAGATCGGGAAGCGCAAGCGGCTTCGAGTCTGAGCAATAGGCAGTTATCAACTGCTTGCTCCTGCGGCAGCAAGGACGAGGCGCCTTGCGCGCGCTCGCCGCGATCCCGCCAATGGCCAATGAAAAAAGCTCATAAAACCCCGGTCGTATCCCGCCGGTCCGGCCGGGAATCCGTGTTCACGTTCCATTGCGCTGCTGTACCAATCCTTCGTCCGGCCCGGCGAAGCCGCCTGCTCGGGCGAAATAAAACCACCATTCGGCGGAGAGCGGTCATCGGAAACAACCGACCGGTTCCACGCAGGCGGCGCATATGCAGCAAAGCTCGCAAAGAATCAAGTCACAACCTCTTCAGTGCGCGCTTCCACCGCAGTTTGGCTAATCTTGCGAAGTCATAGCACAGGACGCCGACAAGACAATCCGTCACTATGCGGAAAGCAAATATGTCTCTGTGAATTACTCGAATACGATCGACGGAGCCGCGCGCTGCGGCGAGCCGGCCACCTGCTTCCAGACATTGGCCGCGATCTCGCGATATATGCCGGCCACGACCCCGTTCGGCTCGGCGGCGACGAGCGGCGTTCCGGCATCGGAGGTCTCGCGGATACCCATGGTCAGCGGCACTTCGCCCAGGAAGGGCACGCCGATGCGCTCGGCTTCCTTGCGGGCGCCGCCGTGGCCGAAAATATCATAGCGCGCGCCGGTATCGGGAGCGATGAAATAGCTCATGTTCTCGACGATGCCGAGGACCGGAACCTCGACCTTGCGGAACATGTTCAACCCCTTGCGCGCATCGATCAACGCCAGGTCCTGCGGCGTCGAAACGATGACCGCGCCGGCAAGCGGCACCTGTTGGGCCATGGTGAGCTGCACGTCGCCGGTGCCGGGCGGCATATCCACCACCAGCACGTCGAGTTCGCCCCAGGCGACCTCCCGCAGCATCTGCAGCAGAGCGGACTGTACCATCGGCCCGCGCCAGATCATCGCGGTCTCCTCCTCGACGAGGAAACCCATCGACATGACCTTGAGGCCGTAATTCTCCATGGGATTGATGATGCGGCCGTCGATCTGGGTCGGTCGGCCGGAAATCTTCAGCAGGCGCGGCATCGAGGGGCCGTAGATGTCGGCGTCCAGAATACCCACGCGCAGGCCGTTGGCAAGCAGCCCCAGCGCCAGGTTGACCGCCGTCGTGGACTTGCCGACACCGCCCTTGCCCGAAGCGACCGCGATGATGGCCTTGACGCCGGGAACGCCGATCTTGGCGGCGCGCGGCGGCTGGTGTGGCGCATGCGGATGGGAATGACCGTGCGGGGCAGCCTGTGCCGGCGCCGGCCGGGGCGAGGCAGCGCCGGCCTTCTTGTCGGCCGTCAGCGCGACCAGAGCGCCCTTCACGCCGGGCATCTCCTTGATGACCCGCTCGGCGGCAAGACGCATCGGCTCCAGCTCCTTTGCCTGCTCGGCGGGAACGGTGATGGAGAAATAGACCTTGCCGTCGGAAATGAAGACGTCCGACACCATGCCGAGTTCGACGATGCTGTGCTCCAGGTCCGGGCCGCGAACCGTCTTCAACGTTTCCAGCACCTGTTCCTTGGTGATGTCTGCCATTCCACCCTCGCTGCACGGTCTTGATCGAGAGCGCGGCCCTGGCCGCGCGCTTCCCGAAATCATTCTGGCTTAGATAGTGGAGTGGCGGGGCTTCGCCAAACGAAATTCGGGACGTTGCCGATAAAAACGTCTTCGTTGCGGCCGGCAGGTCCGCCGGGTCCATCTATGACCCTACCAGCCGCAACGCTCTCCCATGCGGAAAGACGTATTTGCCGGCCGACATAGAGCACCCGTCTGGAAGGAATAGGGCAAGGGCACGAAAATCGTGCCATCGGCGCTTCCGATCCTGACAAGCGTGTCAAATAAGCAACAACCGCCGCCGATGCCGTTTGCCCGGAAAAGCTGTGGCGCGGCATCGGCGACGGTCGTTTGATCCGCGCTCGTTTCATCGGCGCTGTTATCAAAGTCCCCTCTGGACCTCTGCCATATGACAAGCAGGAAGCGTGCCAGTTTTCGGAGACCCAAAAATACCCTGATAATTCAATGATCTGGCGCAAGACCTCCGCCGGGAGGCGAATAATTGCTGAAGCAGGTTTCAGCATATTTCATTCGCAACGCACAAAATTCATTCACGACCTGCCTGAATCTCGATCATCGCCATGAGTGTCGCGAATTTCTGACGACCGTGGCGGATACCCGGACGGCAGCGGCAACCCGCCCAGGTTCGTTACTTGATCAATCCGACGCGCAGAGCCTTGGCAACGGCCTGGGTGCGGTTCACGGTATCGAGCTTCTTGGTGGCGCGGTTGAGGTAGTGGTTGACCGTATGCTCGGAAAGCGCAAGGATTTCAGCTATTTCCGCGCTGGTTTTTCCCGCCGCCGTCCAATTCAGGCAATCGATCTCCCTGTCGGTGAGAGCGTCGACGACGCGCACATCGAGATTGCGGATTTCGGCAAGCCGATCGAAAACGTGAGCCGCGATATAGAAGAGATCCTTGATTTCCTCGGCGGAAAAAAGATCGCGATCGCCAGCCAGCGAAACCGCGCCGCGAAGGCCGGAGGCGTCATGGGTGGGCAGATAGATGAAGCGCGTCATGCGAAAACGCTCGAACAGGGAGACGGCAAGCTGCGACTTGCTCGCCTCGCGATTCGCGCTCAACGCGATGTCATGGACAAAGGGCAATGTGGAGCTGCGCAAACGCTGCAGCACAGGGCTGGTCGGCAGCAAGCCTTCCTGATCGTAGTTGGACAGCAATTCGGCCGGCCAGTTGTTGATCACGGAATTGCTCTGCAATTCGGGGGAAGTTACCGGCGGCAGTTTGAGCACCATGAAAGCGCGGCAACGATAGAACTCCGTCAGTACCTTCATGAACCGGAACACATCGAACTGCGTCTTAAGTCTACCGATTTCCTCGATAAAATCCTCACCGCGGGGGGGCGTCCCCGCCTGTACCAATGCCGCCATCATCAGTCTTCTTTATGTAAAAGAGGGAAAAAATCTGAAACTTCCGCTTCTTATCCCTCGCGATTATCGTAGCAGCACCGATATCAGGCGCCGGCTAAAATATAAGTTTTCCAAAACCGTGACTGGATCAATGACCGTTACTATGATGTCTTCCCATCACCTGGCCAAATCCTCCACGATCCCAACAATCACCTAGAGATAATGGCAGTTCTTACGCATATCTCAACAGTAAAATTCCAGACAAACGAGTAATTTGGCTAAGGTCTGATGGTGGCAGCATTAAATCGGCGAGTTTAGACTGACGCTGCGCTAGATTTACAGGATCAACGTTTGGGCCCCATGCGGTTTCGCATGTCCATCATGATCGAATCAGCCGCCGCCACGGTCAGAGGCGCCCATGCCTGCAACTTCTGCGGCGTGACGCGATAAGCCGGGCCGGTGACGGAGACGCCGGCCAGCATGTGGCCATCGTCGGAGCGGATCGGCGCAGCAACGCAACATATGCCGCTTTCATGCTCCTCGAGATCGAACGCATAGCCCCTCGCCCTGATTTCGGAAATATCCGACAGCAGCTCGGCGGCATTGCGAAGCGTATGCTCGGTATAGCGGCGAAATTCGAGAGCGGCTATTCTTGCGGCAAGCTCCGGATCGCCGAGCGCCGAAAGGGCGGCCTTGCCGACGCCCGTGCAATAGGCCGGAGAGGCATTGCCGATCTGGGAATACATACGCACCGACTGCCGGCCCTCCACCTTGTCGAGATAGATGACCTCCGCGCCGCGCAGGATGCCGAGATGAACGGTTTCGGATGTCTCCTCCTGCAGACGGTGCAGATGCGGCTCGGCAACGGCGCGGAATTCGTTGCGCGCCCAGCTGCGCGAGGCAAGCGTCAAAAGCCGGAGACCGATGAGATAACGCCCGTCGCGATCGATCTCCAGCAACCCCTCCTCGACGAGGTGCGACAATTGCCGGTGCAGCGTGCCGCGCGGCTGATCGGCGAGCGACAGAATATCCGTGAAGCGCATGGGGCCATCGGCGAGCGCGACGACGTCGAGCAGGGCCACCAGCTTGCCGAGCGTTCCGGTTTCGCGGTCGCGACGGCTATCCGCCTTTGCATTCTCCGAATTCAGATCCGCACCCTTTCATTTATCGCTGGCACAGGCGCCGTATCCTTGACACGATGAAAGGGTAATTCGATAATTCCATATAGTCAAATTTTGTTCCGAATAATGGAACTATTGCCGATCCCGGAGGAAAGATCTTGGCTGAGACGCAAGCGCAGTTTCCCGATCTGAAAGATCGAACGGTATTGATCACCGGCGGCGGCTCCGGCATCGGTGCCAGCCTTGTCGAAGGTTTTGCGAAACAAGGCGCCAAAGTCGCCTTTATCGATGTCGCCGAGGAACCGAGCAAGGCGCTCGCCGCCCGGCTTTCGGCGCAGGCGGCGCATCCCGTCGTCTTCTATCACGCCGACCTGCGCGATGTCGGCGCCATCAGAAGCACGGTTGCAGCGGTCGAATCCGATCTCGGCGCGATCCGCGTCCTCGTCAACAATGCGGCCTGGGACGACCGGCACGACATCGACACCACGACCGAGGAATACTGGGACAACAACCAGGCGATCAACCTGAAGCAGGTCTTCTTCGTCTCCCAGGCGGCGGCACCGGGCATGCGGGCGGCAGGCGGCGGCGCGATCGTCAACTTTTCCTCGATCGCCTTCAAGATGAACCCGCCGCAGCTTTCCTCCTACGCGGCCGCCAAGTCCGGCATCATCGGGCTGACCAAGAGCTTTGCCGGACGCCTCGGCCCCGAGAATGTCCGCGTCAACGCCGTTCTGCCCGGGATGATCGTGACCCAGCGGCAGCTGGACCTGTGGCTGACCGAGGAAGGCATGGCCAGGACGCTCGATCGGCAGTGCCTCAAGCGCGTGCTGAGCGCCGACGATCTGGTCGGACCGGTGCTTTTCCTGGCGTCGGACTGCTCTGGCGCCATGACCGGGCAAGCCATCACCGTCGATGGCGGCATTTTCTAACGAAAAATCTGGAGCATTTCTCATGACTAAACCCGCATATGTCGCGGTAGATTGGGGTACGAGCAGCTTCCGCCTTTGGCTGATCGGCGAAGACGGCGGCGTTCTGGCCGAGCGCCGCAGCGGCGAAGGCATGACCACGGCGGCACAGACCGGCTTTGCCAAGGTCCTGCAGGCCCATCTCGACGCCGTATCGGCGCCCGACACCCTCCCCGTCATCGTCTGCGGCATGGCCGGCGCGCGCCAGGGCTGGGTCGAAGCCGGATATATCGACGCGCCGACATCGCTCGCCGCCATTCTGACCGGTGCCGTGTCCGTTCCCGGACAATCGCGCGACGTCCGCATCCTGCCGGGTCTGGCGCAACGCAGCCAGACAGTCCCCGACGTCATGCGCGGCGAGGAGACGCAACTGCTCGGTGCGATTGCCGCCGATACGAGGGGCGAGCAACTCGTCTGCATGCCTGGAACGCATTCGAAATGGGTCCGCGTGCTCGATGGCCAGGTGACCGGCTTCTCCACCTTCATGACCGGCGAGCTTTTCGACGTCATTACGAAGCACAGCATCCTGTCGCATGCGGTTGCCGGGGCGGCCGACGTGCCCGCCGATACCAAAGCGTTCGAAGCCGCCCTCAAGGCGGCGTTCGGCACGCCGGCCCTCGTCACCAATCTGCTGTTCACCGCCCGCTCGGGGCAGCTTCTGAACGGGCTGACGGCGGCCGGCGCCCAGGCGCTGATTTCAGGCACCCTGATCGGAGCCGAAATCGCCGGCGCCCTGGCTTCGGCTGGACGGAATGCGGCCATCACGCTTGTCGCTTCCGGCCGTCTTCAGGCTCTCTACGAGGATGCGTTCCGCACCCTGTCGCTCAACTACAAGACCATTGACGCCGATGCCGCCGTCCGTCGCGGGCTTTCCGCAGCGGCCGAAGCGATCTGGTTCAAGAAAGAAAGCAAGAACTGATGACGACCCGTATCCCCTTTCCGCCCATGAAGCGCCCGCTCATCGCCATTCTTCGCGGCATCAAGCCGGAGGAAACGGCCGGCATCGTCGGCGCGCTGATCGAGACCGGCTTCAGCGCCATCGAGATTCCGCTGAACTCGCCGGAGCCTTTCCGCTCCATCGAAATCGCCGCCAGGATGGCGCCTGCCGATTGCCTGATCGGCGCCGGCACCGTGCTGACGGTCGAAGACGTCGACAGGCTGGACGGCGCAGGCGGCAAGCTGCTCGTAACGCCGAATGTCGAGCCCGCCGTCATCAGCCACGCCCGCGACAAGGGCATGGTGACGATGCCGGGCGTCTTTACTGCGACGGAGGCGCTTCAGGCCGCCCGTGCCGGTGCCACGGGGCTCAAATTCTTCCCAGCCGGCGTGCTCGGCGCCGCTGGCATCACCGCCATTCGCGCGGTGCTGCCGCCCGAACTCGTCATCGCCGCGGTCGGCGGCGTTTCGGACAAGAACTTTGCCGATTACACCAAGGCCGGGATCCTCGCTTTCGGTCTCGGCACCAGCCTCTACAAGCCGGGAATGACGGCCGCAGAGGTTGCCGAACGCGCCAAAGTCACCATTTATTCCTATGATGCCGCCATAGGAGCCTGATCTATGACCGATATTCATGATTTTCAGGGCAATATTCTCTGCAACACCTCATCCGTCCTGGGAGAAGGCCCGACCTACGACCCCGATACGGACACCGTCTGGTGGTTCAACATCCTCGGCAAGGAATTGCATGAGCTGCATCTTCCCACAGGCAAGAAGCAGGTTCACGAGCTGCCGATGATGGCAAGCGTGCTGGCGCGCGTCGATGCGGAGCGGCAGATGATCGCCACCGAGCAGGGCCTGTTCCTGCGCGACATCGCGACCGGCGAGTTGAGCTTTTACGCGGCGATCGAAGCCGACAAGCCTGAAAACCGTTCCAACGACGGACGCACGCATATGTCCGGATCACTGTGGATCGGCACGATGGGCAAGCGGGCGGAGATGCAGGCGGGCGCGATCTACCACGTCGCCGGCGGCAAAGTGACCAAGATCTTCGACCAGATCAGCATTCCGAATTCCATCTGCTTTTCGCCCGATGGCACCATCGGCTATTTCACCGATACGCGCGTCAGCCAGCTCATGCGCGTGCTCGTAGACCCCGAGACGGGCCTTCCGACGGGCGAGCCGATCGTCATGGTCGACAGCATGGAAGATCCGGGCGGCCTCGACGGCTCCGTGTGCGACGCGGACGGCTACATCTGGAATGCGCGCTGGGGCTCCGGCTTCGTCGACAAGTACAGCCCGGACGGGCTGCGCATCGAGCGCTATCGCGTGCCCGCCATGCAGCCCTCCTGCCCCGCCTTCATCGGCAAGAATGCGGATCGGCTGGCCGTGACGACCGCGTGGGAAGGCCTGGATGAGGAGGCACGCTCCATGCAGCCCCAGGCCGGCGCGCTGCTGGAGCTCGGCCTGACGGTGAGAGGCGTTTTCGACCCGCCATACAAGCTGTGATTGAAATCCGCCTTCGACCGACGAGCGTTGAAGGCGGTTCTCTCTCCAACGACCGATGCGGCATCGCTCGACATGCAGCCGCGCCGATAGCAGCCCCGCAGGAACCTTCCCGTTGTTCCGAACAATCTTCCAGGTTGTTTTTAAAGGCGGCAAACGGCTGTTTTCAGGCTATATTTCCCTGATTTTCGACCCAAGCAACGCAACTTGCCACAACTTTTGACGGAACCAAAACCTTCGTGAGCCATTTGCCTTTACGACCGGCACGATAAAGGTCGGCACCTAAAGGTTCCACTCGCGCTGGTAAGCATGCACTTTTCATAAAGCATGCCCATCAGAATGAAAGGTAGGTTCACGATGACTGGGAAACTCTTTACTTCTGTCGCTGCAGGCGCAATCTTTGCCACAGCTTCCGTGCTTTCGCCCATGGCCTTCGCACAGGCACAGCAGCCGTCGAATGGCGGCACCGGCAACGCACCGCTGACACAGACAGCCCCGGCGACGCCGGATGCTGCAAAGCCGGATAGCTCGACACCGCAGAACAGCGCTCAGGCCCCTGCGGCGACGACGACCACAGAGCAGGCCGGCGGTTATCTGACCGCTCAGTCGGCAGATCAGATCAGTGCCAAGACCTATATGGGCCAGTCGGTCTATAACGGTCAGAACGAAAGCATCGGCAGCATCAACGACCTGATCCTGCAGAAGCAGGGCGGCGTGGTCGCAGCGGTCGTCGGCGTCGGCGGTTTTCTCGGCATGGGCCAGAAAAACGTCGCCGTTCCCTTCGACAAGATCACGGCCACGCAGAATGCCCAGGATGGCACTGTGAAGCTGACGACCACGGAAACGGCCGACTCTCTGAAGGCCGCGCCGGAATTCAAGACGCTTTCGATGCAGGCCTCGGAGAAGGCGGCAAGCTCGGCGGGCACGTCGACAATGCCGGCTGGCACCGACAGCACGACGACGTCGTCGACCACCAACAAGTAACGCGGCGGTTCGACAAAAATGCGGAAGCGGCGGCCCTTACCGGCCGCCGCTTTGCTTTCCATTCAGTCCGGAGCGGTCAGTTCTTCCCGGAATCTGTGAATCGCATATCGCTTTATTCTCCCGCGCGGTTCGCGCAGAAAGCCCGCACGCCTATACCTGAATTCCTCTAAGCGATTTCGCGCTCGCCGCTCGGTTCGAAATAATGCGTCTGCAGATACCGGAGCGTCGCGGCGCCGTCCGCAGGCTTGCCGAAATAATATCCCTGCCCCATGGCGCAACCCAGCGCCTTCAGCTTTGCCGCTTCGGCGTGCTCCTCGATGCCTTCCGCCACGACGCGCAGCTCAAGCCCTTCGCACATGGCGAGAACCGCCTTGATGATATGCTCGGATGCCCGATCCGAATTCATGCGCGAGACAAAGGCCCGGTCGATCTTCACCTTGTCGAAGATGAACTCGCGCAAGCGCCCGAGGCTGGATTGGCCCGTGCCGAAATCATCCAGCGAAATGCGTACTCCCGCAGCGCGCAGATCGGCGATGATGCGATGGGCGGTATCGGCCGAACTCATGACTGCGGTCTCGGTGATTTCCAGTTCGAGGCGGTGCGGGTCCAGACCGACCCGCGTGAGGATGGCAAGGACGCTGCTGCTGGTGCCGGGGTCCATCAACTGCGCCGACGACAGGTTGAAGGAGAGAAAAAGCTCGCGCGGCCAGGAGAGCGCCGCCTCGGCCGCTTTCCGCAGAAGCGTTTCGGAAAGCGCATCGATAAAGCCGCGCTCCTCGGCGAGCGGCACGAAAACAGCAGGCGAGACGAAACCGAGGTCCGGATCGTTCCAGCGAGCCAGAGCCTCGAAACCGAGAACCATATTGTTGGCGAGCGAGACGATCGGCTGGAAATGCACGTCGATGGCGTCGGAGATGATGGCATTGCGAAGCGCCTGCTCGAGCTGCGTCGCGCGCTTCATCTCCTGCGCAATCTCCCTGGAATAAACGGTGATCTGACCGCGGCCGCGACGCTTGGAGCGGTAAAGCGCGGTGTCGGCATTCTTCAGCAGATCATCGAACTCTTCTCCCGCGAACGGGTGGATGGCAAAACCGAAGGAGGCCGAAAGACGAACGTTGCGGTCGCCGAGGTCATAGGGTGCGGAGAGTACTTCACGGATCATCTGCCCGAATTTTTCGGCGCCGACGCGTTCGAAGACCAGGGGCAGGACGAAGGCAAACTCGTCGCCGTCATGGCGCGTCACCATGGCACCGTCCGGAATGCAAGCCTTGAGACGGTGGGCGACCTGACAAAGAATCTCGTCGCCGGCCTCGACGCCGAACAGATCGTTGATCGGCTTGAAGGCATCGAGGTTGACGATGCCGATGGTGAACGGTGCGGGATCGCCGGCGCGCTCCAGCGCGAGCGCGCGCGTTCGCTCGCGCATGCGATGACGATTGCCCAATCCGGTGAGCGGATCGGTATAAGCTATTGCCTGCGGCTCCTGGCCGACGGGTCCAGGCAGCATTTCACCCGATTTCATATTCGGTTCCGACCTTTTCTCCACCCGGAAAAAAGCATGACCGTGAAGTCTTAACAAAGAATGGCAGGACGACGGACATTCGAAAACGGCGATAACTTGTCATCGGAGATCATATTCGGTGCGGCACTCATCTGCTATGTGCCTTCAAGGCGCTGCGCATGTACTTCTGGAATACCGTCTCGATGATATCGGGGCTGACCGGCTTCAGGATGATGTCGTCCATGCCCGCATCCGCGCATTCCCTGCGATCGCGCTCGAACGCCTGGGGCAGCACCCCGATGATGGGCGTGTGGGCTCCGCTTCCCTTCTCCGTGGCGCGGATCAGCCTGGCGGCCTCGAAGCCGTTCAGGCCCGGCAGCGAAATATCCATCAGGATCAGCTCGGGGCTATATTCCTGCCACAGCCGCACGGCCTCATCGCCGCTCGCGGCGAGCACGTAGCTGTATCCCAACCCTTCGAGGATCTGCGAAAAAACGATCTGATTGATGTCATTGTCTTCGGCGACCAGGATCTGCGCACGGCGGTTCTCGCCGGTTACGCGCCGCCATTCCGGCGCCAGCCCCGGTTCCATGAAGTCGCCGAGCTCGCCGCGAATGTTGCGATTGAAATGGCGCGCGATCACGAAGGCAAGCTCCGTGGCGAGCTGCGAGCCGTCCAGCGACAGGGCCGTCAGGTTCTGCCGCTCGGCGAGCTCTATGCCGCGTTTGCCGAGCTGATTGTCGACGACGACGAGATCGATCTTGACGCCATGCGCGCTCGCCACATCCAGAAACGCGGCCTCCTCGTTCTCGTTGTGAACGACGCAGGCTTCGAAACCGTATTTCTCGAGCATCTTCAGGGCAGCCGTTTCGGCTGCGAAATCGGCCGTGACGACGAGGATTTTGCGGCCGTTGAAATTTTCCGGAACGAAGGTTTCCATGGCGGCCGGGCGGCGCGAGATGGTCTGCAGCGCGGCCACGGGAACATAGGCCCGGCGATAGGATCGGTCACTGTTTTCCCGGATGTTCGATGCCAGCGCGAACTCATCGAAATCGGCCCCGTCCTTGGGCAGATCCTGCATGGTGCAGACGAGAAAATAGCGGCCGGGTTTTCCGATCCGCTGCTTGCGGGTGACGATGTCGCGCTCGGCGCCGTCGCGGGCGATCTGGCGCTGCCGCGAGATCGACATTTCGCCCGTCTCGATCACATGCCGGTCGCTCTCGTGGAAGCGGTTGGCGAGATCGGTGGAGAAGAGATCGAGGCTCTTGCGGCCGCGCACCTCATCCGCCGCGGTTTGATACTTGTCGCAGAAGGCGCGGTTGACCGCGACATAGACCAGGTTCTGATCCTTGACGAAGACCGGAAACGGCAGGTTGTCGAGAATATCCTCGGTGAGCTGCACGCGTTCCATGTCGACGCGCCACTGCTCCTCCCGCTTCTTCACCTCGGAAACGTCGGAGATGATGCAGAAGCCGATGCCCGACGACAGCCGCCGCTTGATGATCCGCACCCAGCGCTCGTCGCTGAAATGCTCCGTCGTCTCGTATCGCTCGCGCCAATGCGTGGCGATGCGCTCCGATATCCAGTCATCGCGATTGGCAACCGGTCTGTTTTGGTTGCGCTGATAGCGTACGCCCGTATCGAACACCGCGCCCAGGAAATCGCGCAACCGCGTCGACGGCTGCAGGAATTCCGGCTGGATCGGAAAGAAATTCAGAAGCTGGCGGCTGGCAAACAGCAGCTGATCGTTTTTGTCGTAAGCGAAGAAGGCGCTGGAAAGGCCGTCACAGAAAGCGTCGAAGAACATCGCCTGCAGATTGCCGCCGAAAGGCGCATCAACAGCCATCATTGCCAAAGCTGCCTTGTCAATCCCGGCAGTCATTCGTCCGATTCCTACACTCAACCAATTTCACAGCACGGCAAATCGTCAGAGCGGACATTCGCTCCACGAGGGCAAATTTTTTGGAAGTTGCATGCTGGCCTTGCACTTGAAGCAGATGGCACCCGGCTCATGAAAATTGACGGCCACCAACCTGCCGTCAAGAGCCGTCAGCATGCACGAAACGCGCCACCTGCGGTCATTTCAAGTTTCTCAGCCTGCAACCTGTCATCATTCCCTTAAACATTGATTAAATTTCTTAACAAAGCCTCGGATGGAAACGGGTGGATCACGGCGCACAAATCGCCTTTCCTCTTTCCTCGCTGTCGCGAATCCACGACAATGACACCATGGCCATCAAGCAACTCTCCGAAACACTGATCAACCAGATCGCAGCCGGCGAAGTCATCGAACGTCCGGCGAGTGCCGCCAAGGAACTGATCGAAAACGCGCTGGATGCCGGCGCCACGCGCATCGAGATCGCCACTGCGGGCGGCGGCAAGGCGCTGCTGCGCGTGACCGACAACGGCTCCGGCATGGATGAGGCCGACCTTGAGCTCGCGGTGCGGCGCCACTGCACCTCCAAGATTTCCGAGACGCTGGAAGACATCCGCACCCTCGGCTTTCGCGGCGAAGCGCTGCCCTCCATCGGCTCCGTGGCAAAGCTTTCGATTGCAAGCCGCAGAGCGGGCGCGCCCGGCGGCGCCGAGATCGCGGTCGCAGGCGGCAAGATCTCGCATCTGCGCCCGGCGGCCGCCAATCCCGGCACGATCGTCGAGGTGCGCGACCTGTTCTTTGCCACGCCGGCGCGCCTGAAATTCCTGAAGACGGAAAAGGCGGAGGCGGCCGCAATCACCGAAGTCGTCAAACGCATGGCGATCGCCTTCCCGCGGGTGCGCTTCGTGCTGTCGGGCAGCGACCGTTCGACGCTGGAATTCCCCGCGACCGGCGAGGATCATCTCGCCCGCATGGCACAGGTGCTCGGCGCCGAATTCAAGGACAATGCCATCGCGCTCGACGCCGTGCGCGAGGATGTGAGCCTTGCCGGCTTTGCCGGCGTGCCGACCTTCAACCGTGGCAATTCCGCCCATCAATACGCCTTCGTCAACGGCCGGCCGGTGCAGGACAAGCAGATCCTCTCGGCGATCCGCGGCGCCTACGCCGAAACCATCCCTGCCGGCCGCTACCCGGTCGCCGTGCTTTCGCTGACGCTCGATCCGGCGCTGGTCGACGTCAACGTTCATCCGGCGAAATCCGACGTTCGCTTCCGCGATCCCGGTCTTGTGCGCGGCCTGATCGTCGGCGCCGTCCGCGAGGCTCTGGCGCGGGAAGGCGACCGCGCCGCAACGACCGGCGCGGATGGCATGCTGCGCGCCTTCACCGCCGGGCGTTCAGGCTTCCAGCCCGGTTGGAGACCATCGCCGGCGGCCGCTCCATGGACGGCCGATACCTCGCCTTCCCGCCCTTACGAGAGAGAAGCAACGACGGCAGGTTACGGATTTGCCGAAAGGTCGCAGGCCGCCTTCGAGGGGCTTGCCGAGCCTGCCGCCCGCGCCGAAGCGCCGCCGCCTGTGGAACCGGTCCGTGCCGAGGAGCCGGCGAGGTTTCCGCTGGGTGCCGCGCGCGCCCAACTGCATGAGAACTATATCGTCGCCCAGACCGAGAACGGGCTTGTGATCGTCGATCAGCACGCCGCACATGAACGGCTGGTCTTCGAAGCCATGCGCAAGGCGTTGCATTCGAAACGCCTGTCCTCGCAGGTGTTGCTCATCCCCGAGATCGTCGATCTGCCCGAAGAGGATTGCGATCGGCTGATGGTGTTCGCCGAGGAGCTTGGCGAGCTCGGACTTGCGATCGAGCGCTTCGGGCCCGGGGCGGTCGCCGTGCGGGAGACGCCGGCCATGCTCGGCGAAGTGGATGCGCAGGGCCTTGTCCGGCAACTGGCCGACGAGATTGCCGAGTGGGACACGGCCTCCGGGCTTGCTGCAAAACTGGAATATGTGGCCGCGACCATGGCCTGCCACGGCTCGGTACGATCGGGGCGGCGCTTGCGTCCCGAAGAGATGAATGCGCTCTTGCGTCAGATGGAGGCGACTCCCGGTTCCGGGCAATGCAATCACGGCAGGCCGACCTATATAGAGCTGAAGCTCTCGGACATAGAGCGGTTGTTCGGACGCAGCTGAAAAACGCCCGGCTTCGGAAGAAGCCGAGCGTCCGACCGCGCTCCGGACCAGACATCGCCGTGCACTTTTCCCGGAAATTCTCTGGAAAAGTCCCGCCCGGCGCGGTATGGCAGACAAACGGCAGTGATCAAGGACGGCGTCAGATGAATCTTTTCGAAGGACATGGAAACCGCGAGGCGAAGATTCGCTATCTCGACGGCGATTTCCAGATCCTGATGCCGGGCTCCTACGTCGTCTGCGCCATGACCGGCAAGCACATCGCGCTCGATGAGCTGCGCTACTGGAGCGTCGCCCGGCAGGAGCCCTATGCCGACGTGATCACGTCGCTCGAAGCCGAAAAGCGTGCCGGGGCACTTCCCAATCAAAAGCGCTGATTTCTCTCGCTGAGAGCCGCCCGCCTTTTTAACCGGCTTTGCCGCCGTGCTTTTCCCGCAAGCGCCGCTCGCGGGCGGCCGCGATCGCCCTGTCGATGATCAAGGACGGCGCCTGTGGGTCGTCGAAGACCATATCGATCTCGATCACCCGGCAGCGCCGCAGCAATTCGTCGGCACGGCCATGGTGGCCGATCAGGCGGACATAGTCCTTCGAGGTGGTGACGATCTCCAGACCTTCGCGCGACGCGATGTCGAGCATGTCGGACACATCGTCCTCACCCGGATGTTCATGGTCCCCGAAGCTGCGGCGTATGGCGATATTCGCCCCGAGCGACTCGACCGTGCGGAAGAATTTGCCGGGATCGGCGATACCGGCGAAGGCAAGCACGTTGCGGCCGCGCAGGTCTTCCTGTCCCCGCACTTTGACGCTCGCGGCAAAGAAGGGCTTTCCGGCCCTTGCCGCAAGCCGAACGACGCGGTCGGCGGCGTTGCCCTCACCCACCTTCAGGAGAGCGGAGGCATACAGAAGCTGCGTGCGCAGCGGCGCGCGCACCGGGCCGCCGGGAACGAGATGGCCGTTGCCGATGCCTCTGGTCGCATCGATCACGACAAGCGCGTAATCGATGGCAAGATGGGCGCTCTGGAAGCCATCGTCCATGATGATGAGATCGGCGCCCTCGCGAACCAGCCGCTCCGCACCCTCGGCGCGGCGGCGGGCAATGACCGTCAGCGCCTCGCGGGCAAGCAGCAGCGGCTCGTCGCCGACCGCCGTGGCGTGATGATGCGCGGGATCGACGACCGTCGTCACATCGAGCGAGCCGCCATAGCCGCGGCTGAGAAAGCCGGGCTTCAACCCCTTCGCCTTCGCGGCCTGGGCAAGGGCAAGCGCCGTCGGCGTCTTGCCGGCTCCTCCGACCGTGAAATTGCCGACGCAGATGACCGGCACCGGCACGGAGGCCCGCTTGCCATTCATCATGCGATGCCCGGCGACGCGGCCGTACAGGAAGGAGAAGGGTGAGAGCCCCCAGGCACGCCAATCCGCCTTTCGCCACCAGAAAGGTGGGGCTTCCGATACCATGCGCCTAACCCAGCCCTGTGCTTGTGCCTGCAACAAGGCGGCAAGAAAGGCCAGATCGCATGAAAAAGCAAGTCATTGCCGGGATCAGGCCGATTGCGCGACCGGCATCAGCAGGCCTTCCAGCTCCGTAATGTCACTGAGACAATAGTCGGAAGCCGCCGTCAGCGTCTCGCGCGAACCGGTGCCCGTCAGCACGCCGACGGTGAGACCGACCCCGGCGTTGCGCCCCATATGCAGGTCGTGATTGTTATCGCCGACGACGGCGACCTGCGCGGGCGAAAGCCCTGTCGCCGCATAGAAGCCGAGCACCATGCCCGGCTCCGGCTTGGTGCCGAAGCCGCTGTCGTAGCCGGCAATATAATCGAGATAGTCGATGAAGCCGAAGCGGCGAGCCGTCTGGCGGATGGACCGCTCGTTGTCGCTGGAGGCAACGCCGAGCTTGTAGCCCCGCTCGCGCAGGCGGCGGAAAAAGGCGGCGAGATCGGTGACGGGCGAGGAAAAGTCGGCCGCGTGCGCGAAGAGCGCATCGAGTTTTTCCACGAGCTCCGCGACATCCATTTTCGAGCCGGCCGCTACGAGTCCTTCGGAAATTTGCCGGGTATTGCCGGCGGCAAGCAGGCTGTCGGGCACGATATGGCCGGAGACCGGGTCCATGCCGCAGGCGGAGAGAAGATGATCGGCCAGAAGGGGATCGTCCTGCGCGGCGATCCTGGCAAGCTCGCGATTGACCGGCAGCCAGCTCTGGTCATAGTCGAGCAGCGTACCGTCCTTGTCGAAAAGAATGCCCGCAATCGCTCCCAGCTTGACCGCCGCCATGCTCTTTCCTTCTTATCCGTTCGCCATCGTCTTCGGCATCAGCCGCGCTTTCACCGAAAGCGGATTGATGTAGGGCTCCAGCCCCTTGACGGTCGCCGCCAGCGCACCGCGCATTTCATGCACGGCGGCAAAGCCGGCATCGATCATGCCGCGTCGTACCATGTCGTTGCTCAGCAGGTAATGCACGCCGCGCGCCAGCATGTCCGTGTCGCGCACCACGCGGGCGCTGCCACGGCGGGCGAGCAACTGGTAGGCATCACGGAAGTTCTGGACATGACCGCCGGTCAGGATCGCACAGCCGAGCATGGCCGGCTCCAGCGGATTCTGGCCGCCCTCGTTGAACAGCGACTTGCCCATGAAGGCGATTTCCGTCATCCGCAGATAAAGCCCCATCTCGCCGATCGTATCGCCGAGGAAAACGTCGACGTCCGGAGAGAGGATATCGTTGCGGGTGCGGCGCGCCACTTTCAGTCCCTGCTCGACGAGCATCGCCTCGATCGCGTCGCAACGCTCGGGATGGCGCGGCACGAGGATGGTAAGCTGGCCGTTATGCTCCTTGAGCATCGTATGCACGGATGCCACGGCGGCCTCTTCGCCTTCGAACGTCGAGACCGCGGCCCAGGTCTTGCGGTTGCCGATCTGCTTCATGTAGCTCGCAAGCGTCAGCGCGTCGTAGGACGGGGCATCGGTATCCACTTTGAGATTGCCCGATCTGAGCACCTGCACGGCGCCGAGGTCGCGGAAGCGTTCGGCATCGAGATCCGATTGCGCCACGACCAGCGCCAAATTCTCGAACAGCGCCTCGGCAAGCGAAGGATGCCGGCTCCACCGGGCAAAGGAACGATCCGACATGCGGGCATTGACGAGGATTTGCGGAATGCGTCTGCGGCCGAGCTCCACGATGGTCGTCGGCCAAATCTCGGATTCGGCGAAAATGGCGCAATCGGGCTGCCAGTAATCAAGGAAGCGCTTGATGGCGGGCTTGAGATCGAGCGGCACGTATTGATGGATGACTTCTTCGCCAAGGCGTTCCTGCGCGACCTTGGCCGAGGTGACCGTACCCGTCGTCAGGATGACGTGAATGTCGCGACGGCGGATTTCGCGGATCAACGGAATGACGGCCGAGGTCTCGCCCACGCTTGCAGCGTGAAACCAGACCAGCGGCCCTTGCGGGCGGTTGGCGCTCGCATAGCCCGAGCGCTCCAGCTTGCGGGAACCGTCTTCCTTGCCCTTTGCCGCACGAACGGCGAGATAAGGCCCGATGAACGGATAGATGGCAACCCCGCCAAAACGATAGGCGCTCAAGGCAAGGCGCGCCCTGAGGCTACTCATTTCGATCGCCTCCCATCGCAGCTGATCATCATCGATGCCAAATCCCGATTAACAAACGGCCGAATAAACAGCCGAATTTTCGTTCTTATTGTGTCAAAGATACCGCTTCATGGCCGGATTTAAAGCGATAACGCTTCACCGGACGGAGATATCAAATGCAAAATTCGGTGCGCGGGGGCCTCAGGATGCCGTTTTTTCCTGCGGATCGAGCAAACGGTGCAGGTGGACGATAAAATAACGCATATGAGCATTGTCGACGGTCTGCTGCGCCTTGGACTTCCACGCCGTCAGTGCGCTCGCATAGTCGGGATACATGCCGACGATATCGAGTTCGTTGAGGTTACGGAACTGAACCTCTTCGAGGTTATCCAGTTCACCGCCGAAGACTAGGTGCAGGAGCTGCTTTTTGCCGCTGGTATTCGTCATTTTCGTCTCTTTCTAGTGTCATCCCCCTCCGCTCTTCATCTGAGGGATTTTGACCAAAAGGTCAACCGTCTCGTCGGTGCGAGAGCTGGCGGAGAAACTCCGGCAATTGCGATGCCGACGCACCGCAAAGTTCGTCATGGGATACCTCGGCGCGATTGTAGCGCAGGACATTGCCCGAAAGATCCACGAGCGCGCCGCCGGCCCGCTCCAGAATGAGGTCGGCTGCGGCCAGATCCCAGTCATGGGAGTTGCGTTTGACGATCGTACCCTCCAGCCGGCCGTCGGCCACCATGGCGAGACGATAGGCAAGCGAAGGAACGTGCTTCACCCGCTCGACCGTCTTGCGGAAATCCGGATCGAAGCCCTTGAGCATATCCTCGCCGGTTGCCAGCCGATGGACATCGTCGCCGACCCTGCGGGAAACACTGATCGGCTTGCCATTCTTCAAGGCCTGGCCGCCGGCCGTCGCCACGAAGAGCTCGTCCAGCGCCGGCGCGAACAGAACTCCGGCCACGGGCCGCCCGTCGGTGACGACGGCGACGCTGACGCACCACAGATCCGAGCCAGAGAGAAAGCCCCTGGTGCCGTCGATCGGATCGACGACGAAGACGGTCGCCCGGGACAGCCGTGCCGCATCGTCGTCCGTCTCCTCGGAAAGCCAGCCATAATCAGGCCGTGCCGACCGCAGTGTGGCGGCAAGGCTTTCATTGGCGGCAAAATCGGCGGCGCTGACCGGGGACTGGCCGTTGTTCTTCCACCAGACCTCCGGCGATTGCCGGAAGTAACCGAGAGCGATCCTGCCCGCATCGAGCGCGGCCTCGACGATCAGGTCCACGTCGCTCAGCCGGCCGGCCTTCTGGCTATCGATCATTCAAAAATTCCAATCTCCGCTGGTTTTCAGCGGCCCGCCAGCGTCATGCGTTCGATCGCAAGCGTAGGTGCTGCAACGCCGAAATCGCGATCGATGTCGTTTGCCGGCGTTACGCGCATGAACATGTCCTTCAGGTTGGAGGCGATCGTCACCTCCGAAACGGGGAAGGTCAATTCGCCGTTCTCGATCCAGAAGCCGGTCGCGCCGCGGCTGTACTCGCCGGTGATCATGTTGACGCCCTGACCGATCAGCTCGGTGACATAGAAGCCCGTTCCGACATTGCGGATCAGCTCCTCCGGCGAAATGTCGCCCGGTTCCAGCGCGAGATTGGTGGACGCGGGCGATACCGCCGTGCCGCCGCGCACACCGCGGCCGTTGGTCTTCAGGCCGCCGCCGATTTCCCGCGCCGTCGCCGTGGAGAGGAACCAGGACTTCAGCACGCCGTCTTCGATCATGACGAGCCGTTTGCCGGACACGCCCTCGCCGTCGAAAGGACGCGAGGAAGGGCCACGAACGATCAATGGATCGTCCGTGATCGAGAGGCCGGATTTCAACACCTGCTCGCCCATCTTGTCGCGCAGGAAGCTGGTCTTGCGGGCGACGGAAGCGCCGTTGATCGCGCCGGCGATATGGCCGACGAAACCGCGGGCAACGCGTGGATCGAAAACCACGGTGAGGTTCTTGCCCGTCGGAACCTGGCGCGGATTGACCCGCTTGACCACACGCTCGCCGGCACGGCGGCCGATCTCTTCGGCGGCGTCGAGATCGGCGAAATAGAGACGGCTGTCGAAATCATAGTCGCGTTCCATGCCGGTGCCTTCGCCGGCAATGACGCTGACGGAGCGCCCGAAGCGCGACCCCATGTAATGGCCGGCAAAACCATGCGAGGTGACGAGCACGAGGCCGCCCATGCCGGCGGAAGCGCCGGCGCCGGATGAATTGGTGACGCCGGAAACGGCGAGCGCCGCCGCTTCGGTCGCAAGGGCCGCTTCCCGCAGTTGCTCGGAGGAAACCTCGGTCGGATCGAACAATTCGAGATCGGGATAAGTCTTGGCAAGATCCGCCTCATCGGCAAGGCAGGCAAAGGGATCTTCGGGTGAAACCTTGGCCATGGCCACCGCACGCTCGGCAAGAGCGTTGAGATCGAAGCCGGGATTGGCCGAAACGCTCGCCACGCGATTGCCGACGAAGACCCTGAGCGAGAAGTCGTCGCTCTCGGAGGATTCCGTTCCCTCCACCTTGCCGAGGCGCACGCTGACGGAATGGGCTCTGGAGCGCACCACGACGGCATCCGCCGCATCCGCACCGGCTTTCCGGGCGAGATCGATCAACTGGCTGGCGCGGGAAAGCAGAGTGGCGGAATCGATTTCTGAGGTCATGATTTGGCCTTTCCTTCGCGTTCCATTTATTGTGCACTACATAAAGCATCAAGGGCGGCAAAGCCGATTCTTGTTTTAATCCCTTCACGCATGGTTGTTTATCGTGACCACGCGCCGCAACACCGCCTGCCCCACGGAAAGAAACAGACGATGTCCGCCCCCAATACGCTTTTCACCGAAACCCTGCTGCTGCTCGGAGGCGCCGTCGTCACGGCGCCGATCTTCAAGAAACTGGGGCTCGGTACGGTGCTCGGTTATCTGGCCGCCGGCGTGGTGATCGGCCCGATCCTGCACAGCATCGGCGACAGCGAGGCCGTGCTGGCCGTTGCGGAACTCGGCGTCGTCTTCCTGCTGTTCATCATCGGCCTGGAGCTGAAGCCTTCCCGCCTCTGGCAAATGCGGCGCGATATTTTCGGCCTCGGCACGGCACAGGTGGTTTTCAGCGGGCTTGCGCTGATGGCCGCCGCCTATCTTGGCGGCATCGCCGGATGGAAAGGCAGCATCATCGTCGGCTTCGGCCTGGCGCTTTCCTCCACCGCCTTTGCGATGCAGATCCTCGAACAGCAGGGCGACGTCAACACGAAATACGGCCAGCGCTCCTTCTCGATGCTGCTGCTGCAGGACCTTGCCATCGTGCCCCTGCTGGCGCTGATCACCGTTCTCGACGGCGCGAAGGAAACCGCCAATCCGCTGCCGAGCCTTGCCATCGCCGTCGGCGCGGTCGCGGCGATGATCATCGCCGGCCGCTATCTGCTGACACCGCTGTTCCAGGTGATCGCACGCACGGGAGCGCGGGAAGCCATGATTGCCGCCGCCCTCTTCGTCGTCATGGGATCGGCAACCCTGATGCAGCTTGCCGGCCTCTCGATGGCGATGGGCGCCTTTCTCTCCGGCGTGATGCTGGCGGAATCCTCCTATCGCCACGAACTGGAAGCGGATATCGAGCCTTTCCGCGGCGTGCTACTCGCCATTTTCTTCATCGCCGTCGGCCTGTCGCTGAAACTCGACGTGATCCTCGACAACTGGATGCTGATCGTGCTCGCCGTACCGGTGATGATGGTCATCAAGGCGATCGTGATCTACGCGCTTTGCCGCATGGCGGGTTCGCCGCACAACGATGCCATCCGCATTGCCGGGCTGCTGCCGCAGGGCGGCGAATTCGGCTTCGTACTGTTCAGCGCCGCCAGCGCCAGCGGCGGTTTATTCTCCGCCAATACGGCCTCGACGCTGATCGCCATCGTGACGCTGTCGATGGCGCTGACGCCGCTCAGCTCCGCGCTTGCGAAGCGGCTGATGAAAGGCGATACGCAGGAGGAACTGGACGAGGATTTCGAAGGCGCCGGCTCGGACGTCTTGATGATCGGCTTTTCACGTTTCGGCCAGATCGCGGCGCAGATCCTGCTCGCCAGCGGCCGCGACGTCACCGTCATCGATTTCTCCGCCGACCGTATCCGACAGGCGTCGAGCTTCGGCTTCCGCATCTATTTCGGCGACGGCACCCGCAAGGACGTATTGCGCTCGGCCGGCATAGACCGCGCCAAGATCGTCGTCGTCAGCACGCATCAGCGAGACGTGACGGACAAGATCGTCGAGCTCGTGCAGACGGACTACCCGCACGCGCGCATTTTCGTGCGCTCCTACGACCGCATCCACTCGATCGACCTGCGCCGCAAGGGTGTGGATTACGAGCTGCGCGAAACGCTGGAATCCGGCCTGCTCTTCGGCCGCCGCACCCTGGAGGCGCTCGGCGTCAGCGAAGCGGAAGCCTATGAGATCGGCGAGGATATCCGCAAGCGCGACGAGCAGCGGCTGGTGCTGCAGGTGAGCGAGGGGCTACAAGCCGGCACCGACATGCTCTATTCGCGGCCGGTCAAGCCGGAGCCGCTGGTCAAGCCCAAGCGCGCGGCCGAAACCTACAGCGATGCCGACGATCTCGTCGCCCTGCCGCAGGAGGAGCCGGAGCGGGCCTGAAGTGACTTCAGCGAAAATTGCAAAGCGGTTTTCCATTCGGAATTGCGTCAACAGGCAGAGCGATTCCATGAAAGCCGAACCGCCCCAACTGCTTTCGGAATGGATCAGCTTTTCGCCGTGATTACCCGGTCGAGGGCGAATTTCAGCTCGTCCTTGACGCCGGCCGACATGGCGAGAATGTCGCGTGCCTTGAGGAAATCCAGAACGCCGGTACGGCCGACGGCGGGGCGCAGGAAGATTTGCGGCGCCTGCAGCCGCAGCTTCAAGGCGATGTTGGATTGCATGGTCAGCTGACCGGCGCCGAACAGGCTCTCGATGCGGTTCGGAATGTGCCGGCCATCGCCTTCAGGACCGCCGACGACGTCGATACCGATGATGATATCGGCAAGCCCGGCGAGATGTTCGTAGGGAACCGGGTTCATGATGCCGCCGTCGATCATGACGCGGTCGCCGACCCTGACCGGCATGAAGACGGCGGGAATGGCAGCCGAGGCGGCGAGCACCGGGTAAAGATCGCCCTTCTCGATCACGACCTCGGCCTGATCGTAGTAATCGGTCGTCACCACCTTCAGCGGGATGTGCAGGTCCGAAAAATTCTCGGGAATGGCCGGCGGCAGGAAGGCGCGCAGGATGCGTTCGAGATTGAACTGGCCAAAGCGGATGCTGCGCATGCTGACCGGCCGTAAGCTCCAGATCTTGTTAAGGACGGCCGGGCGATTGCCGACCGTTGCGAGCGTATGGTCACGGATTTCCGCGCCGCTCATGCCGCCCGCCATGGCCGCGCCCATGATCGAGCCGATGGAGGCGCCCGCTATGGCGACCGGGCGGATGCCGAGCTCGTCCAGCGCCTCGATGATGTGGATATGGGCAAGCCCGCGTGCGCCGCCGCAACCGAAGGCCACCGCAACGCTCGGCGTACCGGAGGCGGCCGGCGGATAGTCGCTGCCGACGAAATCAGCATAATCGCCCATGGGCTTCTCCTCCCCCGTTACGCCGCCTGCGGCTGATAACGGAAGAAATGCATCCTGCTGTCGCCGAAGGTCCGTTCTTCGACAAACAGGAAGTCCGGCGGAGCGACGACGACCACGTCGGCGCGCTCTTCGAGAATCGCCAGGGCGCCCGGCACCAGCCAGCCGCCGGCAGCGGCAGCGGCAAAAGCCTTCTCGCCCAACCCCTTGCCATAGGGCGGGTCGGCGAAGATAAAGTCGAAAGGCTCGAGGTTGCCGACGCTGCCGAGGTCCGTCGCATCCCGCCGCAGCATGCGCGTGCGGCCATGCAGGCCGAGCGCATCGATGTTTTCCCAGAGAAGGCCCCTGCCCTCGACACTGCTTTCCACGAAGAGCACATGACGACAGCCGCGCGAGGCCGCCTCCAGCCCGACGGCGCCGGTGCCGGCAAACACGTCCATCATCCGGGTGCCGTCGATGGCCTGCGGATAGGCGTGGCTCAGGATGTTGAACAGGCTCTCGCGCGTGCGATCCGCCGTCGGACGAATATCATTCGACTTCGGCGTTGCAAGCGAGCGACCGCGAAACTCACCGCCGACGATCCTCACCGCGCGTTAACCCCGACCGCCCTTGGGGCCGCCCCTGCCAGGACCACCCCGGCCGGAACCGCCGCGCGGGCCGCCGGACGGACGACCGGCACCACCGGGCTTGCCGCCGAAGCCGCGCGAGCCGCCGGGCTTTCCACCGGGTTTGCCGCCAAAGGATTTGCCGCCGCCCGGCTTCTTGCCGAAAGGCTTGCCGGCCGGCCGGTCTCCGAAGGAGCGCTCGCCTTGCGGGCGATCACCGAAGGGTCGGTCGCCACGGGGACGCTCCGACCGCTGCTCACCGCCGAAAGACCTGCCGCGAGGACGCTCGTCTCCCTCGGCACGCGGACGGCGGTCATCACGGGGACGATCGCTGAATGGTCTATCGCCGCGAGGCTTATCGCCGAAAGGCCTGTCACCGCGCGCCGAACGGTCGCCATAGGGGCGTTCGGCACGGGGACGCTCCGAGCGCCCCTCACCCTGGAAAGACTTCGCGCGGGGACGGTCGCCGCCCTCCGGCCGCGAGCCGCGTTCGCCGCGGGGACGATCGCTGAATGACCTGTCACCCCGGGGCTTGTCGCCAAAAGGACGATCGCCGCGCGGAGGACGATCACCGAATGGCCGGTCGCCACGGGGACGGTCGGAGCGCTTGCGATCGAAACCTTCATCATCGCCACGCGACCGGCGCGGCGCTTCCTCGCTCGAACGAATCCACTCGCCATCGCCCTCGTCGACGCGATTGATGCGGACGCGCGGACCTTCGTCCGGACGATCAAAACCGCTGCGCTGCGGGCGTTCAGGCTCGCCGCGCCGGGAGGCGGTCTTTGCATTTTTCGCAGCCTTCGCGGCTGCCTTTTCGCCGAGCGGACGGGCACCGGGCGCCATCCAGACATTGGCGCTGCGACGCGGGCCGAGCGGCTGGCGCTTGGCGCGGTCATCGTCTTTATGGCCGCCTTCGCGGCGGTCGTCACGCTTGGTGTCGAGCCGGCTGAGGGCGCGCTCGCGCTTGTCCTCGGGGCGCTCGCGGCGCGGGCGGTCTTCCTTGGCCGCGCGGACAGGCTTCGCCTCCGCCTCTTCGGCATCGGCAAGCGCCGGGGCATTATCATTATAGAGCGGCGCGTCGAAATTCGCCTTGGCATCCTCGACCAGGCGCGGCCCCAGCTGATCGCGCAGCGTGCGGCCGCGCACTTCGAGCACACGGCCTTCCGGCAATTCGCCGAGCTGGAACGGGCCGTAGGAAATGCGGATCAGGCGGTTGACCTCAAGGCCGAGCGCACCGAGCACGTTCTTGATTTCGCGGTTCTTGCCTTCGCGCAGGCCCATGGTGATCCAGACGTTGGAGCCTTGCGTGCGGTCGAGCGTCGCGTCGATCGAGCCGTAGAGCACGCCGTCGACGGCAATGCCTTCCTTGAGCTTGTCCAGCGCTTCCTGATCGATCTCGCCATGGGCGCGGACGCGGTAGCGGCGCAGCCAGCCTGTGGTCGGCAATTCCAGAACGCGGGCCAGGCCGCCGTCATTGGTCAGCAGCAGCAAACCTTCGGTGTTGATGTCGAGGCGGCCGATCGACATGACGCGCGGCAGCTCTTCCGGCAGGTTGTCGAAAACGGTCGGGCGGCCTTCCGGATCGGCATTGGTGGTCACCAGGCCGGCCGGCTTGTGATAGAGCCACAGGCGCGTGCGCTCGATGCCGCGGATCGGCATGCCGTCGACCTCGATCTTGTCGGCAAGGGTCACGTTGACCACAGGCGTATCCAGCAGCACGCCGTTCAGCTTGACGCGGCCATCCATGATCATGCGCTCGATATCGCGGCGAGAGGCCACGCCGGCACGCGCCATCACCTTGGAAATGCGCTCGGCCTTTCCATCGTCGACCGCGGTCTCATCCGCCTTGGCGGCGGCGGCCTTTACAGGCTTCGCGCCATCCCGTTTCGTCGTCTTCTTATCGCCGGCAAAGGGTTTGGACCCAGGCCGCCTGGGCTTGTCATTCATCGTCATTTGTTGTTTGCCTGAATTTTTAACGCGTGTTCCTATCAGGTCACGCCCTTGCGGTTAAGTGGAAATCTCGAATGGCGGCTACAAATCAATTCATGGAGCTTGCTTTAACCGAAGCACGCCGGGCCGGAGAACGCGGAGAAGTGCCGATCGGTGCCGTCGTCGTGCTCGACAACACGGTGATCGCGGCAGCCGGCAACCGCACCCGAGAGTTCAACGACGTCACCGCCCATGCCGAAATCGTCGCCATCCGCCTGGCCTGCGAGGAGCTTGGACAGGAGCGGCTTGCGGGCGCCGATCTCTATGTTACGCTGGAGCCCTGCACCATGTGCGCCGCGGCCATTTCGTTCGCGCGCATCCGCCGTCTCTACTATGGCGCCGAAGATCCGAAAGGCGGCGGCGTCGACAATGGCGTGCGCTTCTATCGTCAACCGACCTGCCATCATGCGCCGGAGGTTTATTCCGGCTTCGGCGAGACCGCATCCGCCGATATCCTCAGAGGCTTCTTTCAAGCGAAACGCTCCGAAGACTGAAAAGCGGCGGTTGGGGCCGCCGCTTGGCAATTTGCTTATTGGAAGGGCTTCCACCAGCTGCTGTTGTTGGACTGCTGCGCAGCCTCGGCATCCTTCTTTCGCTTCTTTTCCTTCTTCGATTCGGGCGTGCCCAGATCGCTCAAGGCGTTCGGATCGGATACCTGGCGATATTGCTGCGGCGGGTCGATCAGGTAACGGCGCTGGTCGATATAGGTGCCTGCCTGATCCTGGCGCGCGGCGCGATAAGCTGCCGTCTGCTGCGCTTCCGTCATGCGGTTTCTGCTGCTGTCGGCCTGGGCCAGCGGCGAGCGATAATTGACGTCGTTCTTCTTCTGGTCGGCCTCTTCGGCGAGACGCTTGCGCGCCTCCTCCGGCGATTCGAGCCAGGCCGGATTGTCCTTGCTGGCAAGCGACTGCTGCGGCGCCGTCAGGCTTTCCCGATCCTTTTCGGCAGGCAGGACGAGACCCGGACGGTTCGGATATTTCACGCCCTTGTCCTTCGGCGTCGCGGCCGATACGGAGGCGATATCCCCAAGATCGTCCAGAAGCTGCACGCCTGCCGTCTTGTCGGTGCCGTAAGTCGGGCTGCTAAGGCAACCGGACATCGCGCCGCAGCCAACCAGAAGTGCCGCCAAGCTGACGCCGACACGAACCTTATGCATCGCTCTCATGAATACCCTTCCCAGCCATGCCGGAACAAACGTAACAGGACCCCATTTCACGGCAACTGCCGTAAAAATCGGGCCATTTTCAGGCAGCTTTTACCGGATGAGCGCCGTAAAGGCAATTCACCCGGCAACTTTCTTCAGTTGACAGCCGCCAACTCCCGCAATGCCGCGGCATCGCGGGCCGACACGTCCGGATATTCCGGATCCGAGCCGACATCGGTTGTGATGCGCCAGGAGCGGGCACACTTGCGGCCTTCGGCAAGCTTCGGAACGACGCTGACCTTGGCATCGTCATCAAGGCGGAAGGCATCGGCAGGACCTTGCTCGCCCAGAACGACGATATCGGACGTGATGCAGATCTCGGCGAGATCCTGTCCTTCGAGCACCTTCAGCAATTCCGGATCGGCGACGTAGACGACCGGGGCAGCCTCAAGCGAGGAGCCGATGCGCTTATCCTTGCGTTCGATTTCCAGCGCGCCGGTGACGACGCTGCGCACGGAGCGGATCTTCTTCCACTTTTCGGCCAGGGCTTCGTCCTTCCATTCCGTGGGAACGGTGACGAACTGCTCGAGATGAACCGAAACCGCGGACGGATTGCGCGACAGCCATGCCTCTTCGGTCGTAAATGGCAGCATCGGCGCCAGCCACGTCACCATGCAATCGAAGATGGTGCGGATGACGGCAAGCGAAGCGCGGCGGCGCAGGCTCGATGGAGCATCGCAGTAGAGCGCATCCTTGCGAACGTCGAAGTAGAAAGCCGACAGCTCGACATTGGCGAAATCGATCAAGGCGCGGGCAATGCGCTTGAAGTCGAAGGCATCGTAGCTTTCGCGCACCAGCTCGTCGAGTTCGGCGAGACGATGCAGCATCAGCCGCTCCAGCTCCGGCATGTCGGCATAGGCGATGACCTCGCCCTTGTCGTGCGCCAGCGTGCCGAGCATCCAGCGGATGGTGTTGCGCAGCTTGCGATAGGCATCGACATTGGTCTGGATGATGGCCTTGCCGAGGCGCTGGTCTTCCCAATAGTCCGTCGTCATGACCCAGAGGCGCAGGATATCGGCGCCCGCATCCTTCATCACGTCCTGCGGAGCAACGACGTTGCCGAGCGACTTCGACTGCTTGCGGCCCTGTTCGTCCATGGTGAAGCCATGGGTGACGACCGTGTCGTACGGCGCGCGGCCACGGGTCGCGGCGCTTTCGAGCAGCGACGAATGGAACCAGCCGCGATGCTGGTCGGAGCCTTCGAGATAGACGTCCGCCGGCCACTTCAGGTCCGGACGATCCTCCAGCGTGAAGGAGTGGGTCGAACCGGAATCGAACCACACGTCGAGGATGTCCATGACCTGCGTCCAGGGCTCGTTGGCCTTCTCGCCAAGGAAACGCTCGCGTGCGCCCTCGGCAAACCAGGCATCGGCGCCTTCCTGCTCGAAAGCCTCGAGGATGCGGGCGTTCACGCCGTCGTCCTGCAGGATGTTGCCGTGCTCGTCGACGAAGATGCAGATCGGTACGCCCCAGGCGCGCTGACGCGACAGGACCCAATCCGGGCGCTGCTCGATCATGGCGCGCAGGCGGTTCTGGCCGGCAGCGGGCACGAAACGGGTGTCGTCGATCGCCTTCAGCGCGCGTGTGCGCAGCGTCGAGCCATCCGTGAAGTCCTTGTCCATGTAGACGAACCATTGCGGCGTGTTGCGGAAGATGACCGGCTTCTTCGAGCGCCAGGAATGCGGATAGGAATGCTTCAGCCTTCCGCGCGCGAAGAGCGTGTTCGTTTCGATGAGCGCCTTGATGACCAGCTCGTTGGCATTGCCCTTCTTGCCGTTGTCGTCCATGACGCGGCCACCTTCGAAACCGGGGGCATCGGCGGTATAGAAGCCGGCGTCGTCAACCGGGAACGGGATGGTCGACGAGATTCCGCGCGTTTCGAGCGCGCGGGCATGCGACATCCATGCGTCAAAGTCCTCGCGGCCGTGGCTGGGCGCGGTGTGCACGAAGCCCGTACCGGCATCGTCGGTGACATGGTCGCCGTCGAGCAGCGGCACCTTGAAGCCGTAGCCGAGCGAGGCGAGCGGATGCACGCAGGTGAGCTGCGCCAGATCGTCTGCGGTGACGTCGGCCAGGCGCTTATATTGCAGCTTTGCCTTGGCGAAGGATTCCTCGGCCAGCTTGTCGGCGAAGATCAGTTTCTCGCCGGGGCGCGGGCCGAAATCGTTGGCGGCTTCCGTGACCTCATAGAGGCCGTAGGACACGCGCGCGGAATAGGCGATGGCGCGGTTGCCGGGGATCGTCCAGGGCGTCGTCGTCCAGATGACGACGAAGGCTCCGGCCAGCTTGGCCGGACCTTCGGAGACCGGGAACTTCACCCAGATCGTGTCGCTCTCGACATCGGCATATTCGACTTCTGCTTCGGCGAGCGCCGTGCGCTCGACCACCGACCACATGACCGGCTTGGAGCCGCGGTAAAGCTGGCCGGTGCGGGCGATCTTCAGAAGCTCGCCGGCGATGCGCGATTCCGCATGGAAGTTCATCGTCAGATAGGGATTGTCGAAATCGCCTGTTATGCCGAGGCGCTTGAATTCCTCGGACTGGATCTTGATCCAGCCGGCGGCAAAGTCGCGGCATTCCTGGCGAAACTCGTTCACCGGAACCTCGTCCTTGTTCTTGCCCTTCTCGCGGTATTTTTCCTCGATCTTCCATTCGATCGGCAGGCCGTGGCAATCCCAGCCCGGGACATAGTTGCTGTCATAGCCGCGCATCTGGAACGAGCGGGTGATGACGTCCTTGAGGATCTTGTTCAGCGCGTGGCCGATGTGGATGTGGCCGTTGGCATAGGGAGGGCCGTCGTGCAGGACGAATTTTTCGCGGCCGGCAGCGGAAGAGCGCAGTTGTTTGTAGAGGCTCATCTCCTCCCAGCGCTTCACCAGCTCCGGCTCCTTCTGCGGCAGTCCGGCGCGCATCGGAAAATCGGTTTCCGGCAGGTAAAGGGTCTTGGAGTAATCCATCTTTTCAGCGGTATCGGTCATAGTCGTGACAATTGCCTCGGTGTCTCGGGCGTCTTGCGCCTCAACTGGCGCAGCCATACGGGGATTTTTCGGCGGCGGAAAGCGTCTCGTGCGCGAGACGCCAAAAACCCGGACCTTCCGGCAGCTTACAGCGCGCGGAAGGCCGGGCCAATAATTCGTATCGATGGGCTCAGCCGAAATTGGGTCATGGTCGCCGGTTCATAGGCGCTTTTTCCAAGAAAAGGAAGAGGAAACAATCCCGCCGGCACATAGAAAGGCCGCGGGCGTTTCCGCCCGCGGCCAAGGATGTTCAAGTCATTCAGGTCCGGGCGACCGCCCGTGCCGGCACGACCAGATTGACGACCACGGCAATGACGATATTGGCGATCAAAGCCAGTATGCCGATATAGACCGTGAACGGCGCACCGCCGAGGCTCATGGCCTGCAGCGGCTTCAGACCGTTGAGCCAGACCAGATAGGTGCCGCCGAAGAAGCCGACGATCCAGCCCGCCAGCAGCCCCGGCGCCTTGAACCAGTTGGAATAAAGGCCGAAGACCAGGGCCGGCAGCGTCTGCAGGATCCAGATGCCGCCGAGCAGCTGCAGATCCAGCGCGAACTGTGTCGGCAGCAGGATGATGACCAGCAGCGCGCCGATCTTGACGATCAGCGACGTTATCTTGGCCACCTTGTATTCTCCCTCGTCGGTGACGCCCGGATTGACATAGGCCTTCCAGAAATTGCGGGTGAAGAGATTGGCGGCACCGATACTCATCACCGCCGCCGGCACCAGTGCACCGATGGCGATCGCGGCGAAGGCGAAGCCGGCAAACCAGCTCGGGAACAAGGTCTGGAACAGGACCGGCACCACGTCATTGGCGCTGTCAAGCTTCAGATGGGCGGCATGGCCCATATAGCCGAGCAGGGCCAGAAGGCCGAGCAGCAGCGTATAGGCCGGCAGCAGGATCGCATTCTTGCGGATGGTGTTACCGCTGCTGGAGGCGAAGATGCCGGTCAAGGTGTGCGGATACATGAAGGCGGCCAGCGCCGAGCCGAGCGCCAGCGTCGCATAGGCGACATACTGATTGCCGCCGAGCAGCAGGCTGCCCGCGCCCTTGGCCTGGAAATCCGCATCGGCGGCGGCAAAGACGTTGGCATAGCCGCCGAGCTTGATCGGAATAAGCGCGATGGCGGCAATGACCACGATATAGATCATGATGTCCTTGACGAAGGCGATCAATGCCGGCGCGCGCAGACCCGCGGAATAGGTATAGAGCGCCAGGATGATGAAGGCGATCGCCAGCGGCAGCTCGCCATGCAGGCCGAGGGACTTGAACACCGCCGTCATGCCGACGAGCTGGAGCGCGATATAGGGCATGGTGGCGATGACGCCGGTCAGCGCGATCGCCAGCTCAAGCGCACGAGAGCCGTACTGCCCATGCACGACGTCGGCCGCGGTCACATAGCCATTGTCCTTCGCCCGTTTCCATAGAACCGGCATGACCATGAAGACGAAGGGATAGACGACGATCGTATAGGGAAGCGCGAAGAAGCCGTAGGCGCCGACCGTATAGACCAGGGCCGGCACGGCAATGACGGTATAGGCGGTATAGAAGTCGCCGCCGACCAGGAACCAGGTGATCCAGGTGCCGAACTTGCGGCCGCCGAGACCCCATTCGTCGATATGGGCAAGCGTTTCCGGCTTGCGCCAGCGCGCAGCCACGAAGCCCATCACCGTGACGAGCGCGAAGAAGAAGATGAAGATGGCAAGTGCCGTCGGATCGATCTCAGTCGTCATGGCGCATGCTCCGATAGGCAATCCATGTCAGGATGGCTGTGATCGGCACCCAGGCCAGCTGATACCAGTAGAAGAAGGGAAATCCGAGCAGAACAGGGTCGTGAGCGTTATAAAAGGGGACCCAAAGCAAACCGATATAAGGAATGACGAGCAGCCAGCAGGCCGCCGTTCCGAAACGTTTATCCATCTCGTGCGCCTTTCGGAAAGCGGGCGCGGCGACTCGCGCCCTGCCGTGCGAGCATTGCAGCATCTTTCTACCCGCTCAAGGCAAAAAGATATTGCACTGCCGCAATCCCCGCGCGCAGTCCGGCGGATGAAATCAGGTGCAGGCGATAATGCGGTCGAGCTCGCCGAGCGGCTGGACGCCCGCGAGCAGCGCGCGCGCCTCGTCCTCGTCCTTGCGGATCTGCGCGACCAGCGGATCGAGACCGTCGAACTTCAATTCGGGGCGGAGATAGCCGAAGAAGGAGACCGAACAGATCTGGCCGTAGAGATCGCCGCTGAAATCGAAGACGAAGGTCTCGAGCAGCGGCGCGCCATTGTCCGTCACCGTCGGGCGCCGGCCGTAGCTGGCGACGGCATCCCGAATGACGCCATCGGCGGTGCGGAAGCGCACGGCATAGATGCCGGCCCTCAACGATACTTCCGCCGGAAGCTGCATGTTGGCCGTGGGGAAGCCGAGCGTGCGCCCCAGCTTCTCGCCGCCGATCACGGGAGCCTCTACGGTATAGCGATACCCGAGCAGGCCGGCGGCCTGCGCCACGTCACCTTCCGCCAGCAGCGCACGGATGCGGCTGGATGAGATGACCTCGGTGTTTTCGTCGCGGAAGGCGTCGATGAGCGTCACGCCGAAACCGTAATGGCTGCCGGCATTCATCAGGAAAGCCGGACCGCCCTGGCGATCGTGGCCGAAATGGAAATCGAAACCGGTGACAACCTCGGAGGCATGCAGCCAGTCGATCAGGATCGAATGGACGAATTCATCCGCGGAGCGCTGCGAGAAGGCGCGATCGAAGGGATATTCGATGACGGCGTTGAAACCGAGCGCCTCCAGCAGACGCGCTCTCATGGGCGCGGGCGTCAGGCGAAAGACAGGCCGATCGGGCTTGAATACGGTACGCGGGTGCGGCTCGAAGGTCAGCACCAGCGCGGGCACGCCACGCTCCCTGGCGATCTCCAGGGCACGCTTCAGCACGGATTGATGGCCGCGATGCACGCCGTCGAAATTGCCGATGGCGACGACGCCGCCCTTCAGGGCATCGGGAAGCGGTTCACGGGTCTCGTTGCGATGGAAAACGGTCATCGGCTGCCACTCCCCTCAGGCAAGGCGCGGCATCCACCACTTCGGCGAAGCCTGCTCGCGCGCCAGGAAGGCGCCGAGAGCGGCCTCATCCGTATGCCCTTCGACAACATATTCGCGGGCGTGGATGCCATGGCTGATATAAAGAAGATCGAGACCGTAATCGAGCGCGCCGCGCACGTCTGTCGGCATGCCGTCGCCGATCGCCACCACGCGCGACAGCGGAAACTCGCTTTTCACCTCGCGGGCCGCGGCAATCGCCGCATCGTAGATCGGCTGGTGCGGCTTGCCGGCAATGCGCGTCCGGCCGCCAAGCCGCTCGTAATAGCCGGCCATGGCGCCGGCGCAGGGGATCATGCGGTGGCCGCGCTCGACCACGAGATCGGGGTTGGCGCAGATCAGCGGCACGTTGCGGGCTGACCAGGCCATCAGCATATCGGTGTAGTCTTCGGGCGTTTCGGTCTCGTCATCGAAGAAGCCGGTGCAGACGATGCTTTCCGCCTCGCCGGCATCGACGCGCTGCACGTCGAGCCCTTCGAGGATGCCGATGTCACGCTCCGGACCGAGCAGGAAGACCTTCTTCGGCCCTTCGGCGATCAGCCTGCGCGTCACGTCGCCCGAGGTGATGATGCGATCGTAGGCGCTGTCGGGCACGCCGATCGCCCGCAGCTGCTCGACGACCCTGGGAGCGACGCGCGGGGAGTTGGTGATGAGGACGACGGCGAGCCCTTCGGCGCGGGCCGCTTCAAGTGCGATCGAGGCTTCCTTATAGGCAGTGACGCCGTTATGGAGCACGCCCCAGACATCGCAGAGCGCCACATCATAAAGTCCGCCGATCTCGCGAAAGCTTTCGATCCGTTTGCCCATGCCGTCCTCGCATCAAATAAATCACGGGCTGACATCGCAAACCGGCCGGCAAATTACAAGAGCGGCGCATGAGGTTTTTGCAACGCACAAGGCCCGAAGGCCAAGCATTGGCAAGGCCGGCGAGCGGCTAAATGACGTGACGGAGGCAACAGCGTAACGGGCAGGAGAAAGCGTTGCCACGTCCTTTGCCGCGAGTTCAAAGCGAGCAGTGCTTCGCAACAAGGCTCTGGCGGGATCGCCATGGGTGTTAATCATCCGCGAAACAAGCGCATGGGCGCCGTAAAAATTTCACAGTGCTGTTCTTGACTCGACCGTGAGCCACCCCTAAATCACCCTCGCTAGCACTCGCCAAGGCTGAGTGCTAACAAAGTCCATACGGATCCCCCGCTGGTCCGTTAATGTCATTTGATCGAGGGATTAGACAATGGCAAGCACCAATTTCCGCCCCCTTCATGACCGTGTCGTCGTTCGTCGCGTCGAGTCGGAAGAAAAGACCAAGGGTGGCATCATCATTCCCGATACCGCCAAGGAAAAGCCGCAGGAAGGCGAAATCGTCGCCGTCGGCTCCGGCGCTCGCGATGAATCCGGCAAGGTCGTAGCACTCGACGTCAAGGTTGGCGATCGCGTTCTGTTCGGCAAGTGGTCCGGCACCGAAGTCAAGCTCAACGGCGAAGACCTTCTCATCATGAAGGAAGCCGACATCATGGGCATTATCGGCTGATCCGGCCGGTTTCCCTTTTCCGATAAAGCTGACGGGCCTTAAAGCCCGGAAAACGCGAATTCAGGAGTTTCTAACATGGCAGCTAAAGAAGTAAAATTCGGCCGCAGCGCTCGCGAGAAGATGCTTCGTGGCGTTGATATCCTCGCCGACGCAGTGAAGGTCACGCTCGGCCCGAAGGGTCGTAACGTCGTCATCGACAAGTCCTTCGGCGCACCGCGCATCACCAAGGACGGCGTCACCGTCGCCAAGGAAATCGAACTCGAAGACAAGTTCGAAAACATGGGCGCCCAGATGGTCCGCGAAGTTGCTTCGAAGACCAACGACATCGCCGGCGACGGCACCACGACCGCAACGGTTCTCGCCCAGGCCATCGTTCGCGAAGGCGCCAAGGCAGTTGCAGCCGGCATGAACCCGATGGACCTGAAGCGCGGCATCGATCTCGCCGTTGCCGAAGTCGTCAAGGATCTCCAGGCCAAGGCCAAGAAGATCAACACCTCGGAAGAAGTCGCCCAGGTCGGCACGATCTCCGCAAACGGCGAAAAGCAGATCGGTCTCGATATTGCCGAAGCCATGCAGAAGGTCGGCAACGAAGGCGTCATCACGGTTGAAGAAGCCAAGACCGCCGAAACCGAACTCGAAGTCGTCGAAGGCATGCAGTTCGACCGCGGCTACCTCAGCCCCTACTTCGTAACCAACCCGGAAAAGATGATCGCCGATCTCGAAGACGCGTTCATCCTCCTGCACGAGAAGAAGCTCTCGAACCTGCAGGCCATGCTTCCGGTTCTCGAAGCCGTCGTTCAGACCGGCAAGCCGCTCCTCATCATCGCTGAAGACGTCGAAGGCGAAGCTCTTGCGACCCTCGTCGTCAACAAGCTGCGCGGCGGCCTGAAGATTGCTGCCGTCAAGGCTCCGGGCTTCGGCGACCGCCGCAAGGCCATGCTGGAAGACATCGCCATCCTCACGGGCGGCACCGTCATCTCCGAAGACCTCGGCATCAAGCTCGAGTCGGTTACGCTCGACATGCTCGGCCGTTCCAAGAAGGTTTCGATCTCCAAGGAAAACACCACGATCGTCGACGGCGCAGGCGCCAAGTCCGACATCGAAGGCCGCGTTGCCCAGATCAAGGCCCAGATCGAAGAAACCACCTCCGACTACGACCGCGAAAAGCTGCAGGAACGTCTTGCCAAGCTCGCCGGCGGCGTTGCCGTCATCCGCGTCGGCGGCTCGACGGAAGTCGAAGTGAAGGAAAAGAAGGACCGCATCGACGACGCTCTCAACGCGACGCGCGCTGCCGTTCAGGAAGGCATCGTACCGGGCGGCGGCACCGCTCTGCTGCGCTCCTCCACGAAGATCTCGGCCAAGGGCGAGAACGACGACCAGGAAGCCGGCATCAACATCGTTCGCCGCGCTCTGCAGGCTCCTTGCCGCCAGATCGCTGAAAACGCTGGTGACGAAGCCTCCATCGTTGTCGGCAAGATCCTCGACAAGAACGAAGACAACTTCGGCTACAACGCTCAGACGGGCGTCTACGGCGACATGATCGCCATGGGCATCGTCGACCCGGTCAAGGTCGTTCGCACGGCTCTGCAGGACGCAGCTTCGGTTGCTTCGCTGCTGATCACCACCGAAGCCATGATCGCAGAACTGCCGAAGAAGGATGCCCCTGCGGGCATGCCGGGCGGCATGGGCGGCATGGGCGGCATGGACATGATGTGATAGGCCAGCGGCCTGATCGCAGAAATGTTCATGAAGCTTCGCCCATGTACTTTTAGTGCTTCAGGCCGACAAACGGCCTGAAGTGGCGGCATGGACATGATGTGATAGGCCAGCGGCCTGATCGCAGAAATGTTCATGAAGCTTCGCCCATGTACTTTTAGTGCTTCAGGCCGACAAACGGCCTGAAGTGGCGGCATGGACGTGATGCGATAAGGCCTCAGCCTTATTGCGACTGTTCAATCCGGCATCCGGAATTGACGAAAGGGCGGCCCTCGGGTCGCCCTTTTTAATTGCGCGGAAATGGTAGAGCCGCCGCCGCACGCAAGAATTCGCGGCATTGCAAATTTTGCAACTTGCCCATTGCTGTTTTTTAAAAAGCTCCTATAACTCCCGGCGCAGCGATTTTGGAGAGTTAGCTGCAATACACGTAATTTTTACTTCTTTTTGACACGATTAACCTGTGGTCTGACATGGTCATGACCTTGGGAATTGGCGCCGTCCAGATTTATACTTGAAATGATTTCATAGACCGGAGTGCCATCCCGAAGAGCATCGTCGACAGCAGATTGCCAAGGCGGCTGACTCTGTGCGTTCGCGGCGGCGCGGAATGCAGGGAGACCTTCCATCCGAAGTCTTAGAGCAATTCCAGGAAAAGTGCGCAGCGGTTCTCAGTTGGGAATCGCGTAAAAACAAAGGGATAGAGCGGTTCATCGATTCCGTGAAACGAGGAACTGCTCCAGGGAATTAGTGAAGCGCATCGGGGGAACCATGCGTTCATGTGGGGTTCGTCGTGTTCAAGATTGCCAAGGCCAATATTTCCGCACCTTTCGCGCCCGGCTCGCTCGAGTTCGATGGCCATGATCCCGATCTCCTGGCGCAGCTGTGCGTTTCCGAACGCTGGACCGGCGATCTCTCAAGCGGCATCATCAAGCTCGGACAATGGAGTGCGATGCTGCATGGCCTGTCATCTTCGGAATGCGGTCTTTTAAGCCTGATGCATTGCTACGATGCAAAAGATCGGGTGCGGGTGCTCGACCTTTTCGAGCAGGCGGCCACCACCAATTCCAGCTTCTGCTATTCCACGACGATTCCCGGCGCCGGCGGTCATCGCCAGCCGATCGTCTGCGTTGGCGAATCCGTTGCCGCCGACAGGCAATATACGGGCAGCATGATGGGCGTCTTCCTGTTTCCACGGTTCAAGCTGGAGCCGGGCAGCCAGTTCGCCGCCCGGCAATAGGCTGCGACGCGGGCGGCAGCAATGTCGCCGCCGCCGCACAGAAGAAATCGTCAATCCCGCTTCGGAATGTTCAGGCCGCGCTGGCTTGCCGGGCGCGCAAGGGCGCGATCCAGCCAGCCCATGACGGAGGGGAAGCTTTCGAGTTCCAGCACTTCGCGGCCGCCGTAGAAGACATCGACACCGCGAACCCACGGGAAGGTCGTGATGTCGGCGATGGTATATTCATCCCCCATGATCCACTGGCGCCCCTGCAGTCGGCCTTCCAGTACGCCGAGGAGGCGCTTGGCCTCGTCGCGATAGCGCTCGACGGGATAAGGGTTGTTGGCGACCTTTTCCGCAGCGAACTTGAAGAAATGGCCGAACTGACCGAACATCGGCCCGACGCCGGCCATCTGGAAGAAGACCCATTCCAGCGTCTCGTAACGCCCGGCGGCGTCGCCTGGAATGAGCTTGCCGGTCTTCTCCGCGAGATAGACCAGGATCGCGCCCGATTCGAACAGGCCGATCGGTTTGCCGTCGGGTCCGTTGGGATCGATGATCGCCGGAATGCGGCCGTTCGGATTCAGCGAAACGAATTCCGGCGACTTCTGATCATTGGTGCTGAAGGAAACCAGATGCGGCTCATAGGGCAGACCGAGTTCCTCCAGCGCGATCGAAACCTTCACTCCGTTGGGCGTGGGCAGCGAATAGAGCTGAATGATGTCGGGATTGCTGGCAGGCCAGCGTTTCGTGATCGGAAAAGACGACAGATCGGCCATGGGCTTGCTCCTGAACGCTATGATTTGGCGATTGAATCGGCGTCACCATAACCGATACGGCTCATATGGGAAGAGCGATCGAAGCGCATGATTGTTCACTGATTGTGAACTAATTGTGCGCAGTTGTTTATCTTTTCAATTTCGTGAAAATCACGAATATCCGGCTCCAGAAATTGTCGCCACACGGCCCGGGCCGAGTTTACTGGAGATTGTCATGTCCAACAGCAATAACGTCATCATCCTCGTGGCGCGCATTCTGCTCGCCTTCATGTTCGTCTATGCCGGCTTCGGCAAGCTGACCGATCCCTCCGGCACCGCCGGCATGGTTGCCGGCGCCGGCCTGCCGGCAGCAACCTTGCTCACCTATGTTGCCGGCGCTTTCGAATTCATCACCGGCATCTGCGTTCTCGTCGGCTTTCAGGTCCGCATCGTCGGCTGGCTGCTCGCTCTCTTCTGCGTCTTCACCGGCATCGTCTTCCACCTGCCGACCGTCAACGTTCCGGACTTCCCGGCAGCGGCCAACGGCTGGATCAACGGCCTGAACTTCGTCAATTTCCTGAAGAACATCACGCTTGCCGGCGCCTACATCATGCTCGCCACCAACGGCGCGGGCCTTTATTCGCTCGACGCCCGCCGCGGCGCTTACGCAGCCGCCTGATTGCCGGGTTTCCCTTATAGATGAAAAGCCCGCCGGAGTTCCGGCGGGCTTTTTCGTATGAACAAAGGCGGAAACGTCAGAGCGCGCTGCGCACGGCCGAAACGATGCGCTGGACTATCGGATCGCCGTCGTGGCTCTGCTTGCGGGCGCGCACCAGGCAAGCTTCCGAGCGCAGGATGATGCCGTCCGACAGAACCTTCAAATGGTTGGCCCTCAGGGTCGAGCCGGTGGAGGTGATGTCGACGATGATATCGGCGGAGCCAGCGGCAGGCGCCCCTTCGGTGGCGCCGAGGCTTTCGACGATGCGGTAGAGCTGGATGCCGTGCTGGCTGGAGAAGAACTGCTGCGTCAGCCGCCAGTATTTCGTCGCGACCGTCAGCCTGTGGCCATGACGGGCGCGGAAATCGGCGGCGACGTCGCCGAGGTCGGCCATGGTGTCGACATCGAGCCAGATTTCCGGCACCGCAACGACGACATCGGCGTGACCGAAACCGAGCCTTGCACAGAATTCGACGCGGCGGTCGGCCTCCGCCATGCCCTCGCGCACGAGGTCCTCGCCGGTAATGCCGAAATCGACGCTGCCATTGCCGATTTCGCGCGAGATTTCCGAGGCGGACAGGAAGGCGATTTCGACGCCATCCCAGCCCTCGACGCGGCCGCGATAGGAGCGGTCATTGCCGACGGCGACGATGGGCATGCCGGCGCGCTCGAAAACGGCGGCGCAATCGTCCTTCATCCGGCCCTTGGAGGGAAGCGCTATCGTGATGGTCATCAGGCGGCCCTCGCGATTTCTATACGGTCGAGCCAGAGAGCGAAGCCGACGGCGGGAATACGGTCCCTGGCGCCGAGCAGCGTCATCAGCCGGTCGAAGCGGCCACCGCCGGCCAGCACGGCGCTCGACCCTTCCGCCGTCACTTCAAAGACGAGACCGGTGTAATAGTCGAGAGGACGGCCGAAGGCGGCGCGATAATCGATCCTCGCGGCATCGACGCCGGTGTTGGCCAGGGCCGCGACGCGAGCGTCGAAGTTTTCCAAGGCCCTGCCGAGCTTCAGGCCTGCCGCATCGGCAAAACCGGCCAGTGCCGCCGAAGCATCCGCCAACGGCACGCTCAGGGACAGAAATTCCTCCAGCACACGGAAGGCCGCATCATCCAGCCGCGTTTCCGACAGGACCAGCTTCTCGCGAAGACGGCGGGCGATTTCCTGCGGCGAGCGGCTGGCGTTGGTGGAATAGCCGGTTGCCTGCATGGTGGCGTCGATATGCTTGATCAGCCCCGTCTCATCGCCGCGATTGAGGAAATCGAGCACATGCGCGTCGAGCCCGGTGACCGGCTGCGGGCTGGCGAGGCGTGCCAGCAGGGTTTCGAGCTGCATCATGTTGCCGAAGGCGTGGATCAGCCGCTTCTGCCAGCCGGACGGCAACCCGAGCGCCTGTACCACGGCCTCGAACACGGCCTGATCGCCAAGCGTGACGGAGAGCGACTTTCCGGGCACCAGCCGGTTCAGGATGCCGATGGCATCGCTGATCGCGCGGGCATCGGCGCTTGCGGTATCGCCGTCGCCGAGGTCCTCGATGCCCGCCTGGTAGAACTCATGGCCGCCTTCGCGGCGCTGGCGAAAAATCTCGCCGAGATAGGAATAGCGCTTCGGCGTGCCGGTGGCGGTTTCGATATGGCGCAGGCAGACCGGGATCGTGAATTCCGGGCGCAGGCAGAGGCTGGCGCCGGTTTCGCTTTCGGTCATGAAGATGCGGCGGCGCAGATCCTCGCCGGCCATATCGAGAAAGGGCTCGGCCGGCTGGATGATGGGCGTATCCACCCTCTCCGTCCGGCGGCCGATAAATTCGTCCAGCAGATCGCCGGCAAAATCCGGGAGGTCGATCAGGGGCATCAGCCCGCCCTCTTCCGGTCTTCCGCCTGCGCCGCCAAGATCGCCTTGACCTTCTCGATCAGCTCCGCTTCCGGCACGGTTTCCTGCGCCACGCGGGCTTCGCGCCAGCTGGCATTGTCCTCGATCTCGCCGGAAAGGCGCTTGCCCTCGATCAGGTCCTTGATCTGGACGACGCCCTGAGCGCGTTCGTCGCCGCCCTGGATGATGGCGATCGGGCAGCCGCGGCGATCGGCATATTTGAGCTGGTTGCCGAACTTCTTCCAGTTGCCCTGGAACATCTCCGCGCGGATGCCGGCGGCGCGCAGCTGCTGGGTGAAACGCTGGTAGCGGCCCATGGCCTCGACATCGCCGTCCATGACAGTGACGAGCACGGGCTCGATCACCTCATCCATGCCGAGCTTACCGAGATTTTTCAGCGCCGTCATCAGGCGGGAGACGCCGATCGAGAAGCCGGTGGCCGGCACCGGCTGGCCCATGAAGCGCGACACGAGCCCGTCATAACGGCCGCCGCCGCCGACGGAGCCGAAGACGACCTTTTCGCCCTTCTCGTTGGTGACGTCGAACAGCAGCTCGGCCTCGTAGACCGGGCCGGTATAATATTCGAGGCCGCGCACGACCGACGGGTCGATCTTGATGCGATCCGCCTGGTAGCCGGCGCTGGTGACGAGGCTGCCGATGAAGTTCAACTCGTCGACGCCCTCGACGCCCTTGGACGTGCCGGCAACCAGCTCGGCGAGCCGGGCGGCATTTTCGGCATAGTCCTTGATGCCGACGAAGAAGAGCACCTTCTCGATCTGGCCGGCATCGAGGCCCGCGCCCTTGGTGAAATCGCCGGACTCATCCTTGCGGCCGGGACCGAGCAACAGCGCCACGCCTTCCGGGCCGAACTTGTCGAGCTTGTCGATGGCGCGCAGCACGTTCAGGCGCTGACCGGCCTTGTCATCGCCGCCGAGGCCGATCGCTTCCAGAACGCCGTCGAGAACCTTGCGGTTGTTGACGCGGATCACATAGTCGCCGCGCTTGATGCCGAGGGCTTCCAGCGTATCGGCCATCATCATGCACATCTCGGCGTCCGCCTGCACGCCCGGCGCGCCGACGGTATCGGCGTCGAACTGTATGAACTGGCGGAAGCGGCCCGGGCCCGGCTTCTCGTTGCGGAAGACATAGCCGGCGCGATAGGTGCGGTAGGGAAGCTGGATCTCGTTGAAATTCTCGGCGACATGGCGGGCCAGCGGCGCCGTCAGATCGTAGCGCAGCGACATCCACTGCTCGTCGTCATCCTGAAGCGAGAACACGCCCTCGTTCGGCCGGTCGCTGTCGGGCAGGAACTTGCCGAGCGCATCGGTATATTCGAACAGCGGCGTTTCGACAGGATCGAAACCATAATGCTCGTATACAGCCCGGATCTTGGAGGTCATCTCGTTGACGGCGCGAATGTCGCTGGCCGAACGATCGACAAAGCCACGCGGCAGGCGGGCCTTGAGCTTCTGCGGTTTCTTTTGTTTGTCGCTCATCTCTAGGGTAATCCGGTACGGGAACAGTGGCGGTTAACTAGCGGATTGGGCGGAATGCGGCAAGGATTGTTATATGTTAGCGGCCGACAAAACCGACAAAAGCTGAAGAAGGCGGCGTAGGAACCATGCCATATGCGATCGTTTTGAAATGCGCCGATGACAGCGCGGCTCCGGTTTTGAATCTCTGGCAGGAGGCCGCCAGCTTCGAAACCTCTCCATCGATGCAGGCCCTGAACTATTCGCCGCATCTGACCCTCGCGGTCTACGACGATATTGCCGCTTCCTCCCTTTTCGCGGCGACCGAGCGTATCTTTGGCGACATGCCGCCGCTGTCGATTGAATTTTCAGGCATCGGCCACTTTCCAAACGAGATGCTGGTGCTTTGGGCACGCCCCGCGGACGATCGCGTCCTGAGGCGGATACACAGCGCCATCCACGCCGAGATCGACCCTGCCCTTTGTCATGAGCATTCCCGTCCGGATCGCTGGCAGCCGCATTGCACGATTGCGATGAAAATTCCCGCCAGCGCCACGGAAGAAGCATTGAAATGGGCGGCGGAAACGCCTGCCCGGTTCACGCTCGTCTTCGATACGGTGGATTGCGTAAGCTTTCCTCCGGTTGAAATCCTGAAGCAGGTCAAACTGCTGCCTTGATCGCCGTTCAGCATCCGGGCGATTCAATTTGCGCTTGCCTTCGCAGCCGGCGCAGCTAGGTTCATGCTCATGCGTTTCCTTGCGATCCTGACGATGGTGGTTGCCTGGCTGGTCTACGGGGCCATGCCGGCGCTGGCGAACTGTCCCATCTGCGATTCCGTACCCGCAATGGCCGCCGCATCAGCCATGAACATGCACGGCGACATGGCCGACATGACTGGCATGACCGCCCACGGCGACTTGGCGCAGTATCACGGGAAGAAGCCGGAAAACCCATGCGCCGGCGGCATGGGGCATGTGGCGTCCTGCGCCGCCTGTCTTGCGCTGGCGCCGGCACTTCCGCTCGAAAGCGGCAAGAACGCCTTCTCCTATCCGGCGCCTGCGCCCGGCCAGCGTCTCGCCGATGCCCGGCCGCAGCCGGCGGCGCCCCCTCCCCGTTTCGCCTGACGATCATCTGCATTCATTCCATGAGCGGCCATCCGCTCAAATCCAGATACCGTCCACAAACGGAGAGAATACCTATGTCTATCTCAAAATCGCTGATCCTTGCCGGCGCGTTCGCCCTCGTCTCCAGCCTTCCTGCCTTTGCCGACGACATGCAAGGCATGGATATGAGCAAGCCGATGGGCGACCAGAGCGCCTCGAGCAAGGCCTACAACGACGCCATGGGCAAGATGCACAAGGACATGATGATCGACTACAGCGGCGACGCCGATGCCGATTTCGTCCGCGGCATGATCCCGCATCATCAAGGCGCGATCGACATGGCGAAGATCGAGCTGAAATACGGCAAGGACCCCGAACTGCGCAAACTGGCGCACGGCGTCATCACCGCGCAGGAAGCCGAGATCAAGGAAATGAAAGCCTGGCTGAAGAAGCACGGCAAATAATTCATCGAAAGACGGGAGGCGGCGTCCGCGCCGCCTCTCTCACCGCCCCGCATATGGATTGCGGAAAACTTCATTCAGCCAATCGGAAACGGCGCGGATGCGGACAAGCTGGCGAAGCTCCGCATGCACGAGCAGCCACATTTCGCGCACCGGCGGGTTTCCATCACCGGTTTCGACGCGGCGAAGCCCATCGGCGTTCTCGCCGAGGATTTTCGGCAGGAGCGCGCGTCCTAACCCGGCAACCGCAGCCTGAAGCAGAGCTTCGGCATCATTGATCGCAAGCGGGCTGGAACGGCGCGACTTTTCCGCCTGCGCAGCGATCCAGCGGGCATGCGGCAGATCCATCATCGCGTCCTCATAGACGATCCAGGGCAAATCGTCCGCATGGCTCTCCCGGCCTGCGGCGACGTAGACGGCATATTCCAGCGTCGCGATCCGCCGAGCGACGACCTTGCCATTTGCCGCATCGGCCGGCCTTGCGAGGCGCAGGGCCATATCCGCCTCGCGCCGTGTCAGGTTAAAATTTCTGGAATCGCCGATGAGTTCCAATTGCAGGCCGGAGTGGCGGGCAAGAAAGTCGGGCAATGCGGGGATCAGCAGCCGGCCGATGAAGGATGGCGCTGCCGTCAGGCGCACCTTGCCGAGCGCCATCGGATCGGCCGCATCCAATGCGCCTGATAGCGCCATGATCTCGGCCTCGATCGCCTCGGCCTTCGCCATCGCGATCTCGCCTGTCGGCGTCGGCAATAGGACACCGCCTGCATCGCGCAAAAACAATGGGGTGCCGAGGCGCTGCTCCAGGGTGCGCAGACGGCGACCGACCGTCGTCGCATCGGTCCGGAGCGCCCTGCCGGCGGCCGCGAAGGATCCACCTCGCGCGAGGGCCAGAAGATAGCGCAGATCATTCCAATCGATGTCGTGCAATTTTGCAGCTCCCGACAGCAAACTTACCGCGTGTATCAGCATTATTGCAGTCATAGGGTGGAAATATCCAGCAAGGAGATGACCATGACCCTATTCGCCGTTCTGTTCGAAGATGACGGGCACAATGCCGCCGCGATCCGTAAGGCCTATCTGCAACGCCACTTCGCCTTCCTGGAGGCGAATGCCGAGACCATCAATTCAGCCGGACCGCTCAGCCGGGAAGACGATGCTTTTGCCGGCGGCTTGTGGCTTGTCGAAGCGGAGGCTGTCGATGACGTCGACCGACTGGTGAAGGAAGATCCCTTCTGGCCGACCGGCTTGCGCAAATCCGTGCAGATCCTGAAATGGAACCGGGTATTCATCGAAGGCGCCCTCGTCCAGCGCGGGGACGTTATTGGCACGCTCAATCCATGACCTCGGGCAGGCGTGCGGCCAGCAGGTCGATCACTGCGCGCATCTTCAATGAGAGATGCGGCGTCTGCGGCCAGACGGCATAGACGTTGACCTCGCGGCTGGACACAGTCCTCAGCGCCGGCGCGAGCGTGCCGGCGGCCACATAATCGCGCACCAGCCAGCAGGGCAACCACGCAATTCCCATTCCCGATGCCGCCGCGTCCGCGATGACCTCCAGATCGTCAAGGCGCAGCCGCGTCTCCGGAAAATAATCGACGGCCGTGCCGTCATTCTCCAGCAGAGCCCACCTCTTCGCCTCGCCCGATCTCGCATAGACGATCAGGTCGTGACCATCGAGATCGGCAATGGTTCGCGGCGCCCTTCTCGCGGCAAGATAATCCGGCGATGCGCACAGCATCATGCGATGAACGGCGATCTTGCGCGCGGCGAGGCCGGCTTCATCGCGCAGCACGCCGTTGCGAATGGCGAGATCGAAACCCTCGTCGAAGAGATCGACCACGCGGTCGCTGAAGGAGAGATCCAGTTCGAGCTTGGAGTGCATACGGGCAAGCTCCAGCAGCAGCGGTGCTGCGCAGCGGCGACCGAACAGCACCGGCATGGAGACGCGCAGGCGTCCCGTGACCTCGCGCTTGCCCGATTCCAGCATGGCCTCGCCGGATTGTATCTCGTCCAGCGCCCGGCGACAGCGCTCATAAAAGGCCTGACCTTCATCCGTCAGGCTCTGCATGCGGGTGGTGCGGTGGAACAGGCGCACGTTCAGGCGCCTTTCCAGTCGCGCGATGGTCTTGCCGATCGCCGAGCGCGACAGGTTCATGCGCGCCGCCGCCGCTGAAAAGCCGCCGGCCTCGACCGCCTCTACGAATTCCGGAATGCCGTTGAGCATGTCATTCATGGCGATTGCTTCCTTACAGGAACCAGTTAGCGGAAATAATATCGCCACTGGCGATACAGAGGCAACGATATAATGCGTTCATTGCTTCCAATTCCTCTCAGGAGATCATGATGACGCAGACCATGAAGCGCTGGACCCTCGATGCGGTCGCCGTTGGCGCTCCCTTGAACCTCACGGAAACGGCGGTTCCCACGCCCGCACGCGGCGAAGTCCTCGTGCGGGTGAAGGCCGTCTCGCTGAATTATCGCGACAAGCTCGTGCGCGAAACCGGCATGGGCCTGCCGCTCGAGTTTCCCTTCGTGCCTGCTTCCGACATGGCAGGCGTGATCGAAGCCGTGGGAGACGGCGTTACCAGATTTTCCGCCGGCGATCGGGTCATTTCGACCTTCCATCCCGGCTGGATCGACGGCAAGCCGCTCGGCGATGCCCGCAATCCTCCCTACAAGACGCTTGGCGGCTTCTATCCCGGCGTGCTTTCCGAATATGTCGCCATGCCGCAGGATTGGCTCGCAAGGGCGCCGACGAGCCTCGACCATGCCGAGGCGAGCACGCTGCCCTGCGCCGGTTTGACGGCATGGTTCGCGCTGGTCGAGCGCGGCAGGATCAAGCCGGGCGACAGCGTGCTGGTGCAGGGAACGGGCGGCGTGGCGCTGTTCGGCCTGCAAATCGCCGCCGCGCAGGGCGCCGAAGTCTTCGTAACCTCATCGGGACCTGAAAAGCTCGCGCGGGCCAAGGCACTGGGTGCGCATCACGGCATCGACCGCAACAAAAGCGACTGGGTGGAGGAAGTCTATCGCCTGACCGGCGATCGCGGCATCGACCACATCATCGAAATCGCCGGCGGACCCAACTTCGCCCAATCCTTGAAGGCGGTGGCGCCTCATGGCCGGATTTCCGTCATCGGCGTTCTGGAAGGCTTCGACATCACCGGTCCGTCGGCGCCGCTGCTGCTGAAATCTCCGGTCGTGCAGGGTATCGGCGTCGGCCATCGCCGCGCGCTGGAAGATTTCGTGCGCGCGGTGGACAGTATCGGCCTGAAGCCGGTCATCGACCATCGCTATGGGCTCGGCGAGGTGCCGGCGGCGTTCGACCATCTCGATCGCGGCCCCTTCGGCAAGATCGTCATCGAGCTCTGAGGCAAGGCCGGGCCGCCACGAAAAGCGGCCGCCCGGCCTCTGCGTGATATCAGGCTTTCGGTTCGAAGGGCTGCGGCACGCGCTGCGCACCCTGGCGGGCCAGCATCCAGCCGGGATATTCGGCCGGGAGCGCGCTGACTTCATCGAGCTTGGCAATATCGTCGGCATCGAGCTTGAGCCTGACAGCGGCAAGGTTCTGATCGAGCTGATCGAGACGCTTGGCGCCGATGATGATGCTGGTGACGAAGGGTTTTGCCAGTATCCAGGCAAGCGCCACCGTGGCGACGCTGGCGCCGTGTTTCTCGGCCACGTCGCGCATGGCGGCGACGCAGGCCCAGGCGCGATCCTTGTCGACGGGCGGGAAATCGAAAGTCGCGCGGCGCCCTTCACCATTGCCGGCAGCGCCGGGACCGTACTTGCCCGAAAGCAGACCGCCCGCCAGCGGCGACCAGACCATGAGCCCGAGCTTTTCTTCCGCCATCAGCGGCACGATTTCACGCTCCAGATCGCGGCCGGCGATGGAATAGTAGGCCTGCACCGTTTCGAACCGGGCAAAGCCGCGGCGTTCGGAAATGCCGAGCGCCTTGGCGATGCGCCAAGCCTGCCAGTTGGAAACGCCGACATAGCGCACCAGACCGCGCGAAACGAGATCGTCCATTGCCCGCAGCGTCTCCTCGATCGGCGTCACCCTGTCCGTGGCGTGGATCTGATAGAGGTCGATGTGGTCGGTCTGCAGGCGGTCGAGGCTGGCCTGGACCGAATCCATGATATGGCCGCGCGAGGCGCCGCGGTCGTTCGGCTTGTCGCCCATGACGCCGTAGACCTTGGTGGCGATGACGACATCCTTGCGGGCAACGCCGAGATTCTTCAGGGCGTGACCGAGCAACTTTTCGGAGTTGCCGAAGGAGTAGACGTCCGCGGTATCGATGAAATTGACGCCCGCGGCGAGCGAACTTTCAACGATCTTGTCGGCCAAGGCCTGGTCGACGTCGGCGATGGACCCCCAGGGGCTGCCGGGATTGGCTTCGCCGAAGGTCATCGTGCCCAGGCAAAGTTCGGAGACGAACAGGCCGGTATTGCCGAGTTGATTGTAACGCATAGGAGAAATTCCCTTGTGGTCAGCCGGAAGAATGCCTCCGGCCTGTGGACTCTTATTCTCTTGGCTATAATTTGGCCCCGGCACGGCCGCCATTACCGGCGCTGCCGCGGAGAGGTCGGAAGACAGTCGTCGAGGCGCGGCTCTGGTTCCGTGGCGATCGAGACAACAACGACATAATGCACCGGAATCCGATTTCAACGCGAGACCCCGGATCGATCACGATGCGGTTACCGGCAACCGCCCTTGCTTCCGATCCACCGCCGGATAGACTCCATCCTTCATGTCATGCGCAGAACGGATTTACCGATGACGCAACGCCCCTTGACCACGATCGGCTTCGATGCCGACGACACGCTCTGGCAGAACGAACAATTCTACCGGCTGACGGAACTGCAATTTACCGATCTTCTCGCCGATCACGCCGCCAGCGACGTCATTTCGGCGCGGCTGCTGGCAGCGGAGAAGCGCAATCTCAGCCACTACGGCTTCGGCATAAAAGGCTTCACGCTCTCGATGATCGAGACCGCCGTCGAGATTACCGAAGGCAATGTGCCGGCCAACGTCATCGCGCAGATTCTCGATATCGGCCGCGATCTTCTCGCCCATCCCGTCGAAACCCTGCCGCATGTGCGCCAGACGCTGGAAGCGCTGTCGGGCAAATATCTGCTGGTGCTGATCACCAAGGGCGACCTCTTCGATCAGGAGCGCAAGCTTGCCCAGTCCGGGCTCGGCGATCTCTTCGACGCGGTCGAGATCGTCTCGGACAAGAACGCCTCCACCTATCGCCGCATCTTTTCCAAGGTGGGCGACGGGCCGGAACGCGCGATGATGATCGGCAATTCGCTGAAATCGGACATCGTGCCGGCGCTTGCCGCCGGCAGCTACGGCGTCTTCGTGCCGCATGCGCTCACATGGTCCTTCGAGCACATCGAGGAGCCGACCGAGGCGCCACGCTTCCGCAAGATCGGGCATCTCGGCGAACTGCACGGGGTGATCGAGGGACTATCGTAAGCTCACTGCCCCTGCTTCGCGCGCGGCGGGAAGAGCATCGGCCCCTTATCCTTCTGCTGGTCGGGAGGCTGCTGCGTGGCCGGCGGATTAGGGTCGATAAGGATCTCGTAAGGTGCGCCGAGGCCGCGGCGACGGGTGACGCGCGAATAATAGGGCTTGATCAGCCAGGTCGTATCCTCGTTGACGGTCACGTCCGCCGTGTTGCCGTCCTCATCCGTGCCGAAGAAGGATTCGTCCTCGCTCGACGACAGATCGAAGATCGCCATGTAGGCGTATTTGCTCTTGGAGCTGAAAGTGATGCGCACATGCTGGCCCTTCTTCAGCGGCAGCATATAGACCTTGCCCTTGCCGAACTTCGTCCAGCCCGTCAGCTTCTCGAGAACGGCAGGCAAGGCGATCTTCTCGAGCTTTTCGCCGCGGTCGAGCTGCGGCAACTGCTGTTGTTGTTCGGCATCCTGCCCATAGGCCGGGACGTTTGCGAGCAGTGCAACAATCGAAATGGAAAGACCTATAAGAGCGGCTCTCATGGCCGCACCAATGCGCAGCGCATCGCCTCCACCTCTTTCCGGCAATAGCAGCCTTCGATGTGATCGTTGACGAGCCCCATGGCCTGCATGAAGGCATAGACGGTGGTCGGGCCGACGAAGGTCCAGCCGCGCTTCTTCAAATCCTTCGAAATCCGCACGGAGACGGGTGTCGTCGGGTTGGCGCGAAGATGCGCGAGATCGAAGACCTCCGGGCGTTCGGCAGCGGTCGGCTCGAAACTCCAGAAATACCGGGCGAGCGATCCGAATTCGTCCCGCAGGTCTATGGCGCGGCGGGCATTGTTGATGGTGGAGACGATCTTGCCGCGATGGCGGATGATGCCGGCGTCGGCAAGGCAGCGCTCGATGTCGGCATCGTCGAACCTTGCGACCCTCTCGAAATCGAAGCCGGCAAAGGCGGCGCGGAAGTTCTCGCGCTTGCGCAGGATCGTCAGCCAGGAAAGACCGGACTGGAAGCCTTCCAGGCAGATTTTTTCGAAGAGCCTGATGTCGTCGACGACCGGACGGCCCCATTCCTCGTCGTGATAGCGCTGGTATTCCGGCAGGTTGCCATGCCAGAAGCAGCGGTCCTTGCCGTCTTCGCCGGTGATGATGCCTGTTTCGGCCATTTTTGCGATTCGTCCCCTATTTCAGCGCGCGCCACCGGAAACCAGTAAGCCACTATCGGATAAAACCAGATCAATCAAACGCTTAAAATCATAGGCTGACTTCGACGATCGCGCATTCCGATTCATGATTTACCACTTGCAAACCATCTTTCCAAACCAGGCGGTAACCCTGACAAAGCTTTATCGGCTTCGCGGCATTTTGATGAATAGATGTTTACCATTCGCTCGCGTGCAAGTGGCACCATGGTTTCGACCGGGCGCGGCCGCGCCCATCCTCGGCCCATGTGTAGAGAGTTTGTCCGATGATGAAACATGCCGTTCTGTGTGCTGCCGGCGCTCTGAGCCTGCTTGCCTCCACTGCTTTCGCCAACGACCGCTATCAGTCGCGCCCGCCCGTCATCGTCAGTCCGGACCTGACCGCCCCCTGGGTGATGCAGCTTGGCGGCGGCAGCGTGCAGCCGGTCGTCTACCCCGTTCGCCCGATGGCACGCCGCGCAGCCGATCCCGCAATGGAACAGCCCGGCAATCCGCAGGTACGCCGGGTCGTGCAGCCGCGCGGCCTGTTCTCGCGTCCCGTCGTGCAACAGGTCGCGGTCGTCCGTCCGCAATATCCGGCCATCCGCGGCCAGCTCGATCCGCAATTCCTGCCGCAAATCGTCGACTACCAGACCAAGGAAAGACCCGGCACCATCGTCATCGACACCAACAACCGCTTCCTCTACCTCGTCATGGATGGCGGCAAGGCGCGGCGCTATGGCGTCGGCGTCGGCAAGCCCGGTTTCGAATGGGCAGGCGCCCATACCGTGACGCGCAAGCAGGAATGGCCGGATTGGACGCCGCCGGCCGAAATGATCTCACGCGAAGCGGCGAAGGGCCACTATCTGCCGGCTCACATGGAGGGCGGCGAAGGCAATCCGCTCGGCGCGCGCGCCATGTATCTCGGCTCCACGCTCTATCGCATCCACGGCACCAACGCGCCCTGGACCATCGGCAACGCCGTCTCCTCCGGCTGCATCCGCCTGCGCAACGAAGACGTCACCGACCTCTACAACCGCGTGAAGGTCGGCACCCGCGTCATCGTGATGTGATTGCTTGAAAAGGCAGCCGGCGATCCTTTCCCAATCGAAAAACGGGAGGGTTCGCCGCACCGGAATGCCGCTTCACTATAGTTCCGGCTATAGTGAAGCCGGCGACAGAAGAGCGGACGGCTCTTCCCCACCCTTCTTCGCATCGGGCATTTTGATCTTGATCCCCTCGTCCGTTCCGGTAATTTCCTCCTGTATTCAATGAGGGGAATGCCATTATGAAAGCAGCATTGTCGATCGTGACGACAGGAGTCGTTGCGGCGTGTCTGTTTGCAGCATCGAATGCAGCAGCCTTCACCGCGTCCGCACCCTATGCGGCACCCGCCACACGCGGCGACGTGGTTCGGGTCGCGATGGAACCGCAGGGCCAGGTGAAGCCGCAGTTCCAGCGCCGTATGGTGCGGCTGGCGACGAACGAGGAACCGGGCACCGTCATCGTCGATACCAACAACAAGTATCTTTATCTCGTTGAAGGCAACAATCGCGCCAGACGTTACGGCATCGGCGTCGGCCGCGACGGCTTCGGCTGGTCGGGCGTCGTCAAGGTCGGCCGCAAGGCGGAGTGGCCGGGCTGGACGCCGCCGCCGGAAATGCGGGTGCGCGAAGCCAAGAAGGGCCACAAGCTGCCGGCCTATCAGGAAGGCGGCGAGGACAATCCGCTCGGCGCGCGCGCCATGTATCTCTATCGCAACGGCAACGACACCGCCTTCCGCATCCATGGCACCAACCAGCCCTGGAGCATCGGCCTCAACATGTCCTCCGGCTGCATCCGCATGATGAACAAGGACGTGATCGATCTCTACGACCGGGTTCCGGTCGGCACCAAGGTCATCGTCGTCGGCCCCGGCAACAAGCAGGGCGAGGTCAGCTACCAGGATCGCGGCGTCGATGTGCTGAGGACACTGTTCGGCGGCTGACACGCCTCGGCATTCTGCCCTGCCCACGGCATCCGCGACAATGACGCCCCGAACCGGGACAGGCTCGGGGCGCTCGCATTTCCGGCCGGGCGCCATTCGTAAAGATAATGGCAGGCCTCGGTGTTGCGCCACTGTTACAGCCCGCACCTATCGGGCCGGTCCGCCGAAACGCGGCCCGTTCCTTTCAGCTTACCGTCAGTTTTCCCGCCTAAGCCATGCCTGCTGACCGGTGGCCGCAATAGTAGTGTCACGGAAGCGCGCTTAGATAGCAGCACTGTGCCATCCGGGGATCTCACATGCATCGTGCCTTTCGCATCACGCAGCCGGCCCTTGCCGCGGTTGCGATTTCAGCATTCGTATCTGCCGCCGGTTCCGCTTCGGCAGAAATGCAATTCTCCGCCTATGGCGGCGTGCAGGGCGCGACCGGCAGCAACGTCACGACCTCCGACGGCGCCGATTTCGACCCCAACTGGTCGGGCAAGTCCTTCAAGATGCCGCCCTATTTCGGCTTTCGCGGCATCTGGTGGCTGGACCAGTTCGACAAGCCGAACTGGGGCGTGTCGCTGGATTACACGCATGCCAAGGTCTATGGCGATCTCGGCAATACGCCCGGCTGGTCGCATTTCGAGTTCACCGACGGCCTGAACATGCTGACGCTGAATGCGCTCTACCGCTTCCAGGACCCGAGCCGCAACTGGACGCCTTATGTCGGCCTCGGCGCCGGCATCAACGTGCCGCACGTCGAAGTCACCCGGTCATCCGGCCGCACCTTCGATTACGAATTCGGCGGCGCTTCGCTACAGGCACAGGCCGGCGTCAGCTATCAGTTCGCCACGCACTGGTCGACCTTCGTGGAATACAAGGGCAACTACAACTTCGTGAACGACGTCTCCATCGACAGCGGCGATACGCTGAAGACGAGGGTCTTCACGCATGCCCTCAACTTCGGCGTCTCCTTCAACTTCTAGAGCAGTTCCTCGTTTCACGGAATCGATGAACCGCTCTATCCCTTTGTTTTTACGCGACTCCGGGCGGAAAACTGCTGCGCACTTTTCCTGGAATTGCTCTAGCAATATTTGTCCCGAAGTCGCCAGCGATCCTCAAACCCGTTCAGGCCCGGCGAATAATGTGCTAGGCTGCCGCCCATGAGCTTTTCCTACTACCGATGCGACTGGATTCATCCGGAAAGCGAGGAGCCGGTCGTGGTCTATTACGAGGTCGACGTCGCCGGCGACGTGCCGCGGCTTATCGACGTGTTCGCGGACGGCCGCCGGCAATGCATGTCGGTTGCCGATCTGGTCGCGCGCAGGCAAGATATGCAGCGCATCACCAGCCTTGTGGAGGGTTCGTTTTACGACGGCATCGCCGGCCTGGTGGACGGCATATTCTTCGAGGAAGGACAGGAGCGCATCAGCATGACGCGCATTGCAGCCGATCGGTTCGAGGGCGAATGGCAGGCGCACCGGGCGCCGCCGCCGGGCGGGCTTCATTAAGCGGCGGCTGGTTGCAGTCCCTTCAGCTTTTCTGGCATCACGCCACCATAGGCCCAGTCCAGCAACTCGACCGTATGCAGGATCGGGATCGCCGTTCCCGTGGCAATCTGCGTGATGCAGCCGATATTGCCCGTGGCGATGATATCGGCCCGCGTCGCCTCGATGTTCCTGACCTTGCGCGCCTTCAGCTCGGCCGAAATCTCCGGCTGCATGATGTTGTAGGTGCCGGCCGAGCCGCAACAGAGGTGCCCTTCCGCCGGGTCGCGCACCGTGAAGCCTGCCGCCTTCAGCAAGAGCTTCGGCGCCATGGTGATCTTCTGCCCGTGCTGCATGGAACAGGCGGAGTGGTAGGCGACCGTGATGCCGCGCGGCATGTGCGACGGCAGATCAAGCCCGGCGAGATATTCCGTAATGTCCTTGGCGAGCGCCGAAACCGTTGCCGCCTTTTCGGCATAGGCCGGATCGAGCCGCAGCATATGGCCGTAATCCTTGATCGTCGTGCCGCAGCCGGACGCGGTGATGATGATGGCGTCGAGACCTCCGGTTTCGATTTCGCGCAACCACACATCGATATTGGCGCGGGCGGCGGCGAGCGCCTGCTCCTCACGCCCCATATGGTGGACCAGCGAACCGCAGCAGACCTCGCCCTCCGGCGCCACAACCTCGACACCGAGACGCGTCAGCAGGCGAATGGTCGCCGCGTTGATTTCAGGATCGAGGACCGGCTGGGCACAGCCGGTCAGGATCGCCACGCGGCCCCGCCGTTCCGCATGCGGCGCATGCGTCCCCGGCCTGGCGAAGGGCGACGGCGCCGGGACGCTGCGCGGCGCAAGATCGAGCATGGCGGCGAAGGCCTTCAGCGCCGGAACACGCTTCAGCAGGCCTTTGAACGGCCGGCCGAGATTCGCAAGCTGCAAAGCCAGCCGGAAACGGTCGGGATAGGGCAGCACGGCGGCCAGCACATTGCGGGTCAGCCTGTCCATCGGCGGACGCTTGAAGGTGTTTTCGACGTGCACGCGCGCATGGTCGATCAGGTGCATGTAGTCGACACCCGAGGGACAGGTGGTCGTGCAGGCGAGGCAGGAAAGACAGCGGTCGATATGCGTCACCACTTCGGCATCGGCAGGCCGGCCGTTTTCCAGCATATCCTTGATGAGATAGATACGGCCACGCGGGCTGTCGAGTTCGTTGCCGAGCGTGACATAGGTGGGACAGGTGGCGGTGCAGAAGCCGCAATGCACGCATTTGCGCAGGATCGCCTCGGACTCGGCCACATGCGGATCGGCAAGCTGTTCGGGCGTGAAATTGGTTTGCATCAGGCCCCCTCTACTTTCGCTTCAGTAAGGAAAAAGATGGTTGTCGCCTCGAGTCGAGCCCTCTCATCCGCCCTATCGTGTACCTTCTCCCCAAGGGGAGAAGGGGAGACCAGCGCCACGTTTCCCCATTTGCCACGGAGGAACAACCGAGGTTCGAAACATCCCCTCTCCCCCACGGGGAGAGGGCTAGGGTGAGGGGGTGGCCAGCCAAAGTCATCATCCGCATCACGCCATCTTCCCCGGATTGAAAATTCCCGCCGGATCGAACTTTTCCTTCACGCGCGCCGAAAGCAGCGCCACGGCCTCCGGCTGGGGCTGGAAGGCCGGCGTCATCGCGCGATGGGCCGGCGTCACGCGCAGCAAGGTCGCGTGTCCGCCGCCAAGAGCATGAATATAGCGACGCAGCGTATCGCCGTCCGGCTCGGCTTCCATGCGCATCCAGACAAGGCCGCCCTGCCAATCGTAATAGGCATCGACGCCCGCTTCCAGACGAAGGGCCGCGACAAGCTGATGGCCGATGCCGGGCGCGACCGATACGCGCCAGATGGGACGCGCCGTTCCGTCGGCATAGGGTTTCACGTCGCGGATCTCTCGCCAGAGCCGTTGGCTTTCCTCCGCGTCGAGGCGCTTTACCGGCCCGAGCCGGCCCATCGCCGCGGCCAGCTTTTCACCCCTGACCGAAACGGAGCCGGGAAGACCTTCGAGGCGCAGCACCGTCGCCTCGCCTTGCGGCAGCTTGCCGCCCAGGAAGGCCCATGCGACGGTCAGCGGCAGGTGGGCGGCGCCCGAAACCTCGAGCGGCAGAGCCATGGCCGCGGCCATGGCATTGGCCGCCGCCGCATCGTTAAGGCCGGATACGACAATCGTCTCCTCGGTCTTCGGCTTCGGCGGCACGCGGAACGTCACCTCGGTCAGCAGCCCGAGCGTCCCATGCGAGCCGGCCATCAGCTTGACCAGATCGAGACCTGTGACGTTCTTCATCACCCGCCCGCCGGCCTTGACGATCTCGCCCCTGCCATTGACGAAGCGGACGCCAAGCAGGCTGTCGCGCGCGGCACCGCTGACGAAACGGCGCGGGCCGGAGACGTTGGCGGCGAAAATGCCGCCGATCGTCGGCTCGCCTCGCGTCGCCATCAGCGGCCTGTGATCCATCGGCTCGAACGCCATCATCTGGCCGCCCTCGGCAAGCGCCGCTTCGATCTCTGCGACCGGCGTGCCGGTACGGGCGGTCATGACCATCTCGCCCGGATTATAGGCGACGATGCCGGCAATGCCGCGCGACGACAGCACCGCGTCCGACGCAACCGCATTGCCGAAGCCGGATCGCGTATTGCCGCCGACGATCGCCAGAGCAGCGCCGCGCGCCGTATGATCGCGGATGATGGAGGCTGCTTCCTCCTCCGTCGTGGGTCGAAATTCGTTCATGCGGCGTTGCGTCCGTCGAGCGGGAAGACCTTGGACGGGTTGAGGATCCAGCCCGGATCGAAAGCGGCGCGAACCGACATCATCTGGGCAAGATCGACATCCGCATATTGATGCCGCATCAGGTCGCGCTTCTCGATGCCGACGCCATGCTCGCCGGTGAGGCAGCCGCCGGCATCGACGCAGAGGCGCAGGATATCGTTGCCGGCCGCTTCCGCCTTTGCGGCATCCTCGGGATCGTTGGCATTGAACAGGATCAGCGGATGCATGTTGCCGTCGCCGGCATGGAAGACATTGGCGACGCGCAGACCGTAGCCATCGACGATCTCGCCTGTCTTCTTCAGCACATGGGAGAGCTGGCTGAGCGGCACGGTGCCGTCCATGCAGATGTAATCGGCAATGCGGCCGGTCGCGCCGAAAGCGGACTTGCGGCCTTTCCAGATCAGGGCAGCTTCCGTCGCCGACTGGCATTCGCGCACGGTCTTGACCTTGTGATTACGGGCGATAGCGACGATGCTCGCAAGCATGTCGTCCATTTCCGCCTCGGACCCCTCCACCTCGACGATCAGCAAAGCCTCGACATCGAGGGGATAGCCGGCCTTGGCGAAGGCCTCGCAGATCCCGATCGCCGGCTTGTCCATGAACTCGATGGCGACGGGAACGATGCCGGCGGCGATGACATCGGCGACGCATGCGCCCGCTTCCTCGGAACTGTCGAAGCCGAACAGCACCGGCCTTGCGCCCTCCGGCTTGGCAAGCAGCCGCACGGTCGCCTCGGTAACGATGCCGAGCTGGCCTTCCGAGCCGCAGACGAGGCCGAGCAGATCGTAGCCGGCGGCATCCAGCGCCTTGCCCCCGAGATCGATGACGGTGCCGTCGGTCAGCACCAGCTTGACGCCGAGCAGATTGTTGGTCGTCACACCGTATTTCAGACAGTGCGCGCCGCCGGAATTCATGCCGATGTTGCCGCCGATGGTGCAGGCAAGCTGGGAACTCGGGTCCGGCGCGTAGAAAAAGCCATCGGCCGAGACGCTTTCGGAGATGTGCAGGTTCGTCACGCCCGCCTGTACGGTCGCGGTTCGGTTGGCGTAGTCGATGTCGAGGATACGGTTCATCTTCGAGAGACCGAGAACGACGGCATCCTCTTGCGGAATGGCGCCGCCGGACAGCGACGTGCCGGCGCCACGCGGCACTACGGGAATGCCGTAGCGATGGCAATATTTCATGACCGCCGCCACTTCCGCCGTCGAGCGCGGCAGCGCGACAGCAAGCGGCAGGCGGCGATAGGACACGAAGGCATCGGTTTCGAAGGGCACGAGCTCGCGCGGCTCGTGGATCAGACATTCCGGCGCCAGGAGATCGGCCAGATCTGCCACGATGGCGCTGCGGCGAGCCAGAACATCCGCTCGGGGTTCCAGAAATGAAATGGCCTCGGCCATGCCGTCCTCCTCCTGCATCCGATTTCGGGCGCAGCCTCCTTTTAGCGCATAACTGGCTTAGCGCTTTCCCAAATTCGGCGCAAATGATAAGCATTTATTCCAAAACAGGAAATAATTGTGCATGACCAATTTAGGGGATCTCGAAATCTTCGCCAGCGTCGTCGCCACAGGCAGCATGTCGCTGACCGGCCGGGCACTCGGCTTTTCGCCCGCCGTCATTTCAAAGCGCATAAAGCGGCTCGAAGACCGGCTCGGCACGCGCCTTCTACAGCGCACCACGCGGCAGATTTCATTGACGGAAGCCGGTCAGGGCTTCTACGACCGCGTGCTTGCCATTCTCGCCGGTTTGGAGGAGGCGGAAGCCTATATTGCCGGGCGCTCCTCGCAGATGCACGGCACGCTGAAAATATCGGCCCCGACATCCTTCGGTCGCCTCCACATCGCGCCGCATCTGAAATCCTTCATGCAGGCCCATCCGGGACTGGCGCTCAACCTGGTGCTGAGCGACGAATTCGTCGATATCGTCGGAAGCGGCTTCGATCTTGCCATCCGTATTGCGGAGCTTACCGATTCCAGCCTCGTCGCCCGCAGGCTCGCGCCGGTGCGCCGCGTGCTCTGCGCATCGCCGGCCTATATCGCGACCCACGACATGCCGCAGGATATCGAGGACCTGCGCCGGCATGTCTGCCTGCCGGCACACAACCACGATCCGTGGCGGCTGGAGGGACCGAAGGGAAGCCTGATCTTCCGGCCGGAGGGCAGGCTCATCACCAACTCCAGCGAAGTCGTGCGCGAAGCCGTCATCGCCGGCCTCGGCATTGCCCTGCGCTCCACCTGGGACGTCGGCACGGAACTGCGGGACGGCCGCCTCGTTCAGGTCCTGCCGGCCTATGAAGGCTCGCACAACGTCACGCTTTCGGCCGTTTACCCAAGTCGACAGTTCCTGCCGGCCAAAGTGCGCGTCTTCATCGATTTCCTTGCGGAACTTTACGGGCCTGTTCCGTATTGGGAGAGATAGAGGGCTCTTTCGAGGAGATCGCCATGTCTTCGCCAAGGATCGTTCGCTCCGATCTTGTCCCCATCGTGCAGACGCGCTTCACCGTAGCTCTCGGCGACATCACCAAATTCCCGGTCGACGTGATCGTCAACGCGGCCAACAGCAGCCTGCTCGGCGGTGGCGGCGTGGACGGCGCGATCCATCGCGCCGCCGGGCCGGACCTCGTCGCCGAATGCCGGACGTTGAATGGATGCAAGACCGGGCAGGCGAAGATGACGGGCGGATATCGCCTGCCGGCAAGGCACGTCATCCACACGGTCGGCCCCGTCTGGAATGGCGGCGATCACGGCGAGGAGGAACTGCTTGCCGGCTGCTATCGCAACAGCCTCGGCATTGCCCGGCAACACCGGCTCAAGACCATCGCCTTCCCCGCCATATCGACGGGCATATACCGCTTTCCTGCGGAGCCGGCGGCAGGTATTGCGATCCGCACCTCCCTTGCCGAAAGCAGGGATGGCGCCTTCGAGGAGGTGATCTTCTGTTGCTTCGGCGAGGAAATGGCGGCGCTTTACGAGCGCTTGCTGCCGCAAGCGCTCGCGGACGTCTGACGGTTAGAGCAATTCCAGGAAAAGTGCGCAGCGGTTTTCCGTCCGGAATCGCGTATAAACAAAGGGATAGAGCGGTTCATCGATTCCGTGAAACGAGGAACCGCTCTAGCGCGCCAGATCGAGATAGGCGGAAGCGACCGAGGCATCGATATCGGCCGGAACTGGGATGACGCAGGCCTCCCTGCCAAGACCGCCCGTGGCTACCCGCTCCAGGCACCGGGCCTGCAGCGCAAAGCCGAGATCCATGGATTCGACGGTATTGCCGAGCGGGCGCGGGCCAGCGAGATTGGCCATGTGACCACCGCCAAGGATGTGGAAGGCGCGGCCGTCGTGCAGGCGCACCGTCTCGATCTGCTCGGCCTCATAACGATCGATAGCCGCGACGGCAGGACTGTTGCGGAAGCCCTCGACATCGATTTCATGCGGGAAGTGGCCGCCGTTCATCAGAATGGCGCCGTCCTTGATCAACGGCAGATCGGCTGCCGTGATGATGCCGGCATAGCCGGTGACGGTCAGCAGAATATCGGCGGAGCGGATCGCAGCCTCGCGCAACGGGGTCGAAAAGCCGTCGAGGTGCGCCTCAAGCGTCGTGACCGGATCGATATCGACGACGCTGACGGCGGAAAACGCATTGCGGAAGCATGCCGCCGCGCCCTTGCCGCAGGCGCCGTAACCGAAGACGGTGACGCGCTTGCCGTTGGTGGAACGGTTGGTGAAACGCAGGTAGCTCTCGAACATGCTCTGCCCGACGGCATGCCGGTTTTCCGCGAACTGCTTGATCGGACTGTCGTTGATGACGAGGATCGGCATGTTGAGCCTGTCACGCATCGGCATGAGCCGGGTGCGACCGGAGGTGGTTTCCTCGGTGCCGCCCATAAGTCCGGCGTAGGGTCGTTCAGCCGCGCGGGCAAAGAGATCGCCGCCATTGTCGAGCAGCAGGTCCGGTTTCTCCTCGATGATCGCATCGAGGCTCGCGCCATGCTCGTCGGCATTGCGGGTCTGGGTGGCAAAGACCTTGATCCCTTGGGCACGAAGATAGTCGACCGTTTCGGGCTGCGTGCTGTTGAGGTTGCCGGTGCAGACGAGGCCCGCGCCGCCGGCGCGCAGCGTCATCAGCAGCGCGACCGTCTTCGGCTCTAGATGGATGCCCGTGCCGATGGTCAGGCCGGCAAATGGCCGCGTGTCGCGAAATTCCGCCGCCGTGGCGGCCAGCAGGCGGCAGCTGCGCGCCACCCAGTCTATACGGGAAAGAGAAGAAGGCTGCTCCATGATGCGCTCCTGCCGGCCGGTTCGATGCCGCGATCTGGCACGACGGGAAATACCCTGTCGATGGACATTGCGATGCGCCACATGGCAGAAAATCTGCCAGGGCAGCCCGATCGCGGCGGATAATCCCGTCAAGGCTGCACGGCTCCCGCCTTGCTCAGCCAGTCCGCGAGCCGGACAAGAGCCGGATCCTTTATATCGCTGCTGCGGATGCTGAGACTGTATCCGGCCGGTCTTCGGATGAAGCCGTAAGGTGCGACCAGGGTGCCGCGATCGATATCGTCGCCGATGGCGGTACGCGGCGCGATGGCAATGCCCAGGCCTGAACGGGCCGCGCCGATCGCAAGCAGCAGATCCTCGAAGTCGCGGCTGCCGGCAAAGCGGACGGGGGCATGACCGCTCTCCGCGAACCAGTCGCTCCAGAGGCTCGGGGCCGACCGGCTTGCAAGGGCGACTGCCCCCGCGAGCGCCGGGACGCCGGCAGCAAGCCCGAGGCGGCCGGCCATGTCAGGCGTCGCAACCGGGCCAAACTCATCCTCCATGAAGCGGATGGCGGTAACATCGCGCGTCGGCCTGTATTCGCCGCCCATCACGACCGCCTCGAGATCCGGGCGCTTGGCCAGAGGTTCCACCACAGCCATCGGCACGATGTCGACATCGATATCCTGAAGCGCAGCCTGCAGGGCGGCGACGCGCGGCATGAGCCACCAGACGGCGAAGGCCGAGGGAACGCCGAGCCGGATGGAGCGCCGGCCGCCGATCGACAGCTCCGCCGAAGCCCGCGTCAGAATGCCGAAGGCGACGCCCACGGCATCGGCGAACGCCCTGCCCTTTACGGTCAGCACCAGCCTGCCGTTTTCCCGCTCGAACAGGGCCGTACCAAAATGGGCCTCCAGCACGTTCAGCTGCTGCCTCACGGCGCCGCGCACCACCCCAAGCTCGCCGGCGGCCTTCAGGATGCTGCCGCGCCGCGCCACGGCATCGAAGGCGCGCAATGCGTTCAGAGGCGGCAGGCGTCGGGATGAAACGGATTCGGACGGCAAGGTTTTATCTTTCTTTTCAGTGCGATCGGGCCGGCAACCAAGCAGCTGCGTCATCTGCGGCATGAAAATGCTGTTCAATGTCGCCTTCAGCACAATCGCTGGCGAATATCAGAGGCCAAATCCTCGCCTTTTTACCTACCCACCACTCAATAAATTTGTGGGGAAATACCATATAGCACTCTATGGAGAGCAAATTTTTTCCACATGATGCTAATATAGAATCAGTCCTTCACTCCAACTTCCCAAAAGGTGAACCGACAATTGGCCATTCTCAGCCGCATAGCAAATGACGTGCAACTCATGTTTCGGCGTCCGCCGCGGCAGCAATATGCCGCGCTTTGTTATCGGCTGAAGAAAAAGACGGGCGATATCGAGGTGCTGCTGCTGACCAGCCGCGACACCGGCCGCTGGGTCATTCCGAAGGGATGGCCGATGCCGGGCAAACTCTCGCATGAGGTTGCGGCCCGCGAAGCCTATGAGGAGGCCGGCGTCCGCGGCACGGTGGAAACGGAGCCGCTCGGCTCTTTCGGCTATGACAAGCTGCTGAAAGATGGAATCCAGATACCGTGCCGGGTACAGGTCTATGCGCTGGAGGTCAGCGAACTCGTCAAGAACTTCAAGGAGAAGGGCGAGCGCTCGCTCGAATGGGTTTCCTGCGAAGACGCGGCCGGACGCGTCCGCGAACAGGAATTGAGCGACATCATTCTCGGCTTCGGCCGGCGGGCGGCCAAACCGGCTGCGGCGGTGCAGGCGAAGTAAGCCACATTACTCACAAGAAACTGTGCCAGAATACGTGGCGGATATTGCGCGCCGCATCGGTCAGCGCAATACGAGAGTTTTGATTCAGAGATTTGCATGCCCGACCGACCGGCCACGCCATCAAAAAGGACGCTCGATAAGGACCTCGACAAATTTACCTATGTCGAGGATGCGACCCATCACGTCACAAAACGCCTGGTAGCGCCCGGCCTCGGCCTGATCTTCCTCGGCCTCGCCATGGTTTTTGCCGGCATTTACGTGCTCGACCAGCCGCGTGCGACGCTGATCTTCGCCGCCGTGGCCCTTGCCGGCTACATGGCCATGAACATCGGCGCCAAGGACGTGGCCAACAATGTCGGCGCTGCCGTGGGCGCGCGCGCGATCACCATGACGCAGGCGCTTGTCATAGCGGCCGCCTTCGAAATCCTCGGCGCGATGATTGCCGGCGGCCCGGTCATCGACACGATCTCGACGCACATCGTCGACACCAACCGCATCATCAGCATCGGCAAGCTTGCCTGGCTGATGATGGCCGCACTTCTCGCGGCCGCGCTCTGGATCAACTTCGCCACCTGGCTGAAGGCGCCCGTCTCGACCACGCATACGATCGTCGGCGCCGTCGTCGGCGCCGGTGCCGCGGCGGTCGGCCCCGAACTCGTGAATTGGAACATGCTGGCGGCAATTTCCGCCGGCTGGGTGGTGACACCCTTCCTCGGCGGCGGCATTGCGGCCGGCATCCTGTTCTTCATCGAGACCTTCATCATCTACCGCGACGACAAGATTGCCGCCGCCAGATACTGGATTCCGATCCTGATCGGATTGATGGCGGGCTCCTTCTCGGCTTACCTCGTCGTCCAGCTCGAGCCAAAGGGCGCCATACCGTCGCTGCTGAACCTTGCGATCGGCGTCAGCCTCGGCCTTGTCGTCTGGCTCTGCGCAAGGCCGCTGGTGGCGGCGCAATCTATCGGGTTGGAAAACAAGAACAGCTCGCTGCGCAAGCTTTTCCGCCTGCCGCTGATCTGTTCGGCGGCGCTGATGTCCTTTGCGCACGGCGCCAACGACGTCGCCAACGCCATCGGCCCGCTGGCTGCCATCGTGCGCGATATCGGCCTTGGCGGCTCGCTTGGCGTGGTGGCCGAAACGACGACGCAGAAGGCGCCCTTCTGGGTCGTCATGATCGGCGGTTGCGGCATTGCCGTCGGCGTTCTGCTGTACGGCCCCCGCCTGATCCGGCTCCTCGGCGAACAGATCACCAAGCTCAATCCGATGCGGGCCTATTGCGTTGCCGTGTCCGCGGCCCTCACCGTCATCGTCGCCGCCTGGTTCGGCTTCCCGGTAAGCTCGACCCATATTGCGGTCGGCGCGGTTTTCGGAGTCGGTTTTTTCCGCGAATGGTCCACCAGCCGCTCCAGGCGGCGCTTCGACTATATGCGCAAGAAGGCCGAGGCCGCCGGCATTCCCTGGAGCGAGCCGGACAATGCGGACGAGCGCAATCCCGACGAGGTCCATCGCCGGCGTCTCGTGCGCCGCTCCCATTTCATGACCATCGTCGCCGCCTGGGCGATCACCGTGCCCGTCGCAGCCCTTCTTGCCGCCGCCGTATATTGGGTTATGGTCGCGCTCTTCATTTAGAACGGTTCGGTTTTTCATCGGATGCATGAACCGCTCTATCTTTCATTGTCTCGCAATTCCGGACGGAAGGCCGCCCCGCGCCTGTTCCGGAATCGCTTCAGGGGGTAATCCATGCGCGCCAATTTCCGCATGCAGCGGCTGTTCGTGACTTCGGACATCAAGGCCGGCATCGCCATCGAAGCCGACCAGGATCAGTTCAACTATCTCGCCAATGTGCTGCGCATGGAGGACGGCGCCGAACTGCTCATCTTCAACGGCCGCGACGGCGAATGGAAGGCCAGCGTCTCCTTTCCTTCCCGCAAGCGCATCCTGTTGACGCCGGTCGAGGAGACGCGCCCGCAACCGGCCCCATCCGACCTGCATTATCTTTTCGCGCCCCTGAAGGTGGGGCGGCTGGATTATCTCGTGCAAAAGGCCGTCGAGATGGGCGCCGGCCTGCTGCAGCCGGTCATGACGCAGCATGTTCAGGGCAAGATCACCAATCTGGACAAGGTCAGGGCCAATGTCATCGAGGCTGCGGAGCAATGCGGCATCCTCGGCATTCCCGATGTGGCGGAACCGGTGAAGCTTGCCGATCTGCTCGCCCGCTGGCCGCGCGAGCGGCGCATCGTCTATTGCGACGAAGGCGATGCCGGCCAGAATCCGCTACCGCTGCTGACGCAGGTGAAGGAGAAGCAACTGGCGTTGCTGGTCGGCCCGGAAGGCGGCTTTTCCGAAGAGGAGCGCGCCCTTCTGCGCAGCCTCGATTTCGTCACCGCCATTCCGCTCGGCCCGCGCATCCTGCGCGCCGACACGGCCGCCGTCGCCGCCATGGCGGTGATCCAGGCCGCGATCGGCGACTGGAACTGAGCCATCATTCAAGGACCGCAACGAGGGTTGCCGCGATCAGCAGGATCGCCAGCGAAATGTTGACGATCCGCGAGACCCTCGGATCCTGCAGGAAGCGGGACAGGGAAGCGCCGAGAAGAAGCCAGACCATGTGGATCGCGACGATCATGCCCGTCAGCAGCGCGATCTTGGCGGCGGCGTCCAGCAGCTGCTGGTTTCGAAACAGGCTGACGCCGGCAAAGACGGCAGCGGTCGCCAGATAGGCCTTGGGATTGGCGACGGCGAGCAGGAAGCCGCCGGAGAAGGCCGGAGCGTCCGCCTGATCATCGCGGCGCGACAGCGGCGGGGCGGTTGCGATCTTGAAGGCGAGATAGAGGATGTAGACAGCCGAAACGGCCGTCAGCATGAAAGCGCCATGCGGCACCGACAGCAGGATGGCGATGACGCCGGCCGCCACGGCGAGCAACACCGTCACCGTACCGGCGATAAGGCCGGAGACATAGCCGAGCGACCGCCGGAAGCCATAGGCCGCACCCATCGCCGTCGCGCTGATCGTCGACGGGCCTGGGCTTCCCATGACGACCAGCGACGCCAGAAGCAGCGTCAGTATAGAATAGCAAAGGCCGTTTGGTCCCATCATCGATATGCTCCGACGGTTGTCAGTCGAAACAGGACTAGCGATGAAAAGGGCCGGATGTCTTGAACGCTTGTGCAAATATGCCGGGGCTGACACGGCTGTGATGCGCTTGCGAGACATAAAATCCTATTTTTTTGAACGACCCTTGAAAGAAATTCACTTGCACCGTACCTCAATCCGCGTCAATCACCCTCCAATTGACCTGCGGCTGGCGCGGGTTTTCCTCCGAGATCTAAGGTAATACCATGGCGCGCGACACCACCGACCAGACTCCGCTCTCCTCGGTCTCGGAAATGACGGCCTATCTGGCCGCCGGCAGCAAGCCGAAGGAGAAGTTCCGCATCGGTACCGAGCACGAGAAATTCGTGTTTTTCCGCGCCGACAACAGCCCCGTGCCCTATTTCGGCGATGCCAGCATTTCCGCGCTGCTCAAGGGGCTGCAGGCAAAGAGCGGCTGGGACCCGATCATGGACGGCGGCAACATCATCGGGCTTGGCGAACCCTCGGGCATGGGCGCGATCTCGATCGAGCCGGGCGGCCAGTTCGAGCTCTCCGGCGCGCCGCTCGAAACCATCCACGAGACCTGCAGGGAATCGAACAACCATCTGGCGGCGGTGCGCGAGATCGCCGAGCCCATGGGCATTCGCTTCCTCGGCATCGGCGGCAGCCCGAAATGGACGCTGGCCGAAACGCCGCGCATGCCGAAATCGCGCTACGACATCATGACCCGCTACATGCCGAAGGTCGGTACCAAGGGGCTGGACATGATGTACCGTACCTGCACGATCCAGGTGAACCTCGACTTTTCGTCGGAAGCCGACATGCGCTGCAAGATGCGCGTGTCGATGAAGCTGCAGTCGCTGGCGACGGCGCTCTTTGCCTCCTCCCCCTTCACGGAAGGCAAGCCGAACGGGCTTTCCTCCTGGCGCGGCGACATCTGGCGCGACACCGACAACCGCCGCAGCGGCCTGCTCGACTTCACCTTCCGCGACGATTTCGGCTTTGAAGACTATGTGAAGTGGGCGCTCGACGTTCCCATGTATTTCGTCGTCCGCGACGGCCGCTATCACGACTGCACGCACGTCACCTTCCGCCAGTTCATGGACGGTGCGCTCAAGGGCGAAATCGCCGACTGGGAACCGACGATGGGCGACTGGACGAATCATCTCTCGACCTTGTTCCCCGACGTACGCCTCAAGCGCTTCCTGGAGATGCGCGGCGCCGATGGCGGTCCCTGGCGGCGCATCTGTGCGCTGCCGGCTTTCTGGGTCGGCCTGCTCTATGACGACGAAGCACTGGCGGCAGCCGACGAACTGACCAGGGACTGGAGCTTCGACGAAGTCAACGAGCTGCGCGACGTCGTGCCTGCCCAGGGCCTGAAGCCCTCCATCAAGGGGCACAGCCTGCTGGATGTGGCCCGCGAAGTGATCGGCATTTCCCGCCTCGGCCTGAAGAACCGCGCCCGCCTGAATGGCGATGGGCAGGACGAAACCGTCTTTCTCGCGCCGCTCGAGGAAGTGCTCGCCAAGAAGGGCACGCTCGCCGACGATCTGCTGATGCTCTATAACGGTCGCTGGAACCAGTCGGTCGAGCCGATTTTCGAGGAATATCAATATTGATGGCGGCATGACCGTCTTGCCCACCCGGGCGGCATGACGGCAGAAACCGGTATGCGCTGCCTTTTTTCCCGCTATACTGTCGCAATATGCGCCGCATGATTCCAGAGCGGCCTCATAGCGGGGAAAGGGACTTCGATGCTGCCACTCTTCGACATGATGATGCAGGCACAGAATGGCGCCGCCACGGAGGCCATGGCCAAGCAATTCAACCTTGCGCAGGAGCAGGCGACCAAAGCCATGGCCGCGCTGATGCCGGCTTTTTCTTCCGGCTTCAAGCGCAGCGCGACCGACCCGTATAATTTCATGAGCGTGATGCAGGACATCTCCTCCGGCAACTATGCCAAATATTTCGAGGATATGAGCAAGGCCTTCACGCCCCAGGGCATTGCCGATGGCAATGCGGTGCTGGCGCGGCTGTTCGGTTCCAAGGAAGTCTCGCGCGCGATCGCGGCTCAAGCCGCGCAAATGACGGGGGTCGGCCAGGAAATCTACAAGCGCATGCTGCCCGCCATGGCCGATACGCTGATGGGCGGCCTGTTCAAGGAAACCAGCGGCCAGATCCCGCAGATGGCCAATCCCTTCCTCAATACCGACATGGGCGAGATGATGCAGGGCTGGCTGCAGAGCATCGGCTTTGCGCCGAAACAGCAGCCGACGCCGCAGGCCAGCATCTTCGATAACCCGTTCACGCAGGCGATGGAGCTGATGTTCGGCGTCGATCCGGTCAAGCGCGAGAAGCCGGTGCAGGCCAATCCCTTCCTCGACAACCCATTCGCCAAGGCTTTCCAGGACATGATGCGCAACTTCCCGATGGCCGCCGAACCGCCGAAGGAAGAAGCCAGGGCGAAGGAAAAACCCGCCGCAGGCGTCGACATGGCCGCCTATACCGATATGTTCAACGCAATGTTCGACAGCGGCCTGGATGTGCAGAAGAGCTATCAGAAGAACATGGAAGCGATCTTCGACAGCTATTTGAAGCCGCAGGAAAAGCCGGCGCCGAAACAGGAGTGACGTCCGGGTTTCCGACTTGGCCCGGATTCACTGTTCGTAATTCCGCACAGCCCGTACACATTGCGCCCGGTTATCAAACGCTGAGACGAAGCCTATCTCTGTTTTCATCTTGAAAGGAGACAGCCATGTCCAGTATCGATCAATCCGGCAGCTTTACCCTCGGGGACCGTAAGGTCAAACGGCTCGGCTACGGCGCCATGCAGCTCGCGGGCCCCGGCGTGTTCGGCCCGCCGAAGGACCGAGAAACCGCGCTCGCGGTCCTTCGGAAGGCTATCGCCTCCGGCGTCAACCATATCGACACCAGCGATTTCTACGGTCCGCATGTAACCAACCAGCTGATCCGGGAAGCGCTGCATCCCTATCGCGACGATCTCGTCATCGTCACCAAGATCGGCGCGCGGCGCGGCGCGGATGCATCCTGGCTGCCGGCTTTCTCCGCCGAGGAACTGAGGCAGGCGGTGCACGACAATCTGCGCAACCTGCAGCTCGACGTGCTCGATGTCGTCAATCTTCGCATTATGCTCAACCCGCATCACCCGGCAGAGGGCTCGATCGAGGCGCCGTTGACCGCCCTTGCGGAGCTGCAGCGGCAGGGCCTGGTGCGCCATATCGGACTGAGCAACGTGACGCACAACCAGATCGCGGAAGGCCGCAAGATTGCGCAAATCGTCTGCGTGCAGAACCTCTACAACCTGGCGCAGCGCACGGACGACGCATTGGTGGATCAGTTGAATCGGGATGGCATCGCCTACGTGCCGTTCTTCCCGCTCGGCGGCTTCACGCCGCTGCAGTCCTCGGCGCTTTCCGATGTCGCCGCGCGGCTGAACGCGACGCCGATGCAGGTGGCGCTTGCCTGGCTGCTGCAGCGCGCGCCGAACATCCTGCTCATCCCCGGCACCTCGTCGCTTGCGCACCTTGAGCAGAATATCGCCGCCGCCGACCTGAAACTGCCGGATGATGCGGTCGCCGAACTCGACCGCATCGCCGGGGCCGGCCACGCCTGACGCGATCCCTCAGCAATTCGGGCCGGCCCGGGCAGGCAGCCCGAGCCGTCTCGTTATTCCGATATTGTCGAGAAACACATCATCGTGGCTGACGACCAGAAGCGCGCCGTCGTAAGCCCGCAGCCCGGCTTCGACCGCCGCGATGGAATCGATATCCAGATGGTTGGTCGGTTCATCGAGGATCAGCAGCGGGGGCGGCACCGAGCCGCCAAGCACGCAGGCAAGGCCGGCGCGCAGAAGCTGGCCGCCGCTGAGGCTTGAAACGACCTGCAACGCGGCATCCGCCCTGAACATGAAGCGCGCCAGGGCGGCGCGGCAGGCATTCTCGTCCGCATCCGGATTGATCCGTCTGAAATTGTCGCGGATCGAAAGCGATGGGTCGAGGAGGCTGACCCTCTGGTCCAGCAGGGCCGATGAGACGACCCGCACCGTTCCGCTCCAGGGCTTCAACGCACCGGAAATCAGCGCCAGCAGCGTCGTCTTGCCCGAGCCGTTCGGCCCGGTGACGGCAACGCGCTCCGGCCCGGTAATGACAAAGTCGAAGTCGCGCAAGATCGGCCGTTCGGACTCGTAGCCGGCGCTGACGTCCTCCATCCGCAGGACGATCCTGTTTGCCGGCAATGCCGATGTCGGCAGCTTCACCGTCAGCGGCTGAAGGATCTCGATCTTTTCGCGGGCGGCGGCGGCATCCTGCACGGCCTGGGCGCGACGTCGTTCGGCAAGCCGGGTGTTCTCGCCGCCCGTCATCTCGCTTCGCTCCTTCAAGCCGCCAAGCATGATGCGGGGAATGCCGCCCTTGGCCGCCATCTTCCGGCCTGCCTTGTCCCGCCGGGTCTGCCGCTCCATTGTCGCCTGCGCGCTTCTTTCGACTTCGGCAACGCGTTTCTCCGCTTCGGCGAAATCATGCTCGGCTGCCGAAAGCTCCAGCGCCTTGCGCTCGCGATACCGGCTCCAGTTGCCGCCATAGCGCGATGCGCCGAGCGACGTCAGCTCGACGATCGCATCCATGGTATCGAGCAATTCCCGGTCATGGCTGACGACGATGGCGCCCGCTCGCCAGCCCGCCAGCAGCTCGATCACCGCGGCGCGACCGTCGCGGTCCAGATTGTTTGTGGGCTCATCGAGAATCAGGAAGTCGGGATCGTCGACGATCAGTGCGGCGAGACCGCAGCGGGTGCGCTGGCCGCCAGACAAGGTCACGAGACGGGCCTCCGCCGTGACACCCAGCCCGACACGGTCGAGCGCCGACGCGATGCGCGCCTCGAGCGTCCAGTCCGCCGAAGCGAGTTCTTCGCTCGTCGCCTCGCCGGCCTCCGCGCGCTTCAGCACGGCGAGCGCCTCGGTCGCACCGAAGAGATCGGCAACGGTTTCGTCGGCCCGCACCTGCACGCTCTGTCGCAGAATGCCCAGCCGGCCGTTGAAGGAGATCCTGCCGGAAAGCGGCGGCAATTCGCCGGCGATGAGCTTGATCAGCGTCGTCTTGCCGACACCGTTGCGCCCGACAAGGCCGGTGCGCTCGCCGCCGAAGCTCAGATCGAGATTGGAAAGAAGCGGCCGGCCGTCAGGCGTGGACCACGAAAGACCGGATAGAACGATGGATATGGGCATGAGCAATAATTTCCCCGATGGCAAGGCTGAAAGGCATTGCGGTCGAGGTGGAATCCATTGCTGCACACATCCTGTTGGTATCGCGGATGCCCGTAAACTAGGCGACAAACCGCTTCAGTTCAAGCCCGACGGGAAAAGTCCGGGCGGGTTCAACTCTTGGCGTCGACGGCATCGAGGAAATCGATGACCCGCTTCCAGGTGAGATCGGCAGCCTTGGCATCGTAATCGGGCAGGCTGGCATCGGTATAGAGGTGGCCACCGCGGCCGGGATAGGTGAAAATTTCGGCCGATATGCCGGAGCGATCGGCCGCCTGCCGCCATTCGGCGACGTCTTCAGCCGGCTCGAATGGGTCCGGGTCGGCCAGATGGAGCTGCAGCGGCAGGCCCTTGCGCGCATTGTCGGCAATGGCGGCGATGCCGTGCAGAAACAGGATGCCGGCGGTCTTCTCCCGCTTGGGCCAGAGGCTTGCGGCAACGGCCGCCCCCATCGAAAACCCGGCAAGCACGGTCGACGCCGGAAGGCCGGCGAGCGCCCATTCGGCGCGCTCGCAGATCGTCGGCCAGCCGATCTCGTCCTTGAATTCGAAGCCTTCCTCGATCGATCGGGCAATCAGCCCGTCATAGAGATCCGGTGCGAAAGCCTTGTGCCCGGCCGCTTGCGCACGCTCCACCGCCTCATGCTCGAGCGAACGCAAGCCGTAGACGGAATGGAAGAAGATCACCGTTGCCATCGCCGCATCCCTTCTGCTTCGATCAGACCGTAAGATAAGACAATTGCCGCCGGTGGCAACTTTTCCGCGCATGCACCATGCGGAATGCCGTCTCCGAAAAGAAAAAACCCGGTGCTGGCCCTTGGGCCGAACACCGGGAAAGAGGCAGGGCTTATTGGCTATCACCCTGCGGGGAAACTGTTGTCCGGCATCAGCCTCTGGAGCTGCTGAAGGCGGAAAGGCGCGTGCGGCGGCGCGCGGAATTGGTCAGATGGCTGGACGGATCCTCGAAGAAGGTCGAGGTGGTCAGCGCAGCGCTGAGATCCTGCCTGCTGAGGCCGATGTCCCGCAGCTGGCTATCGTTCAGCTCCGCCAGATATTCGATTTCCTGACGATTTCGGACTGCGCGCCAGATCGATGCGACTTTGCCCAGAGCAAACATCGCGCGTGCCGTCAGCGGCAGCGATGGCGTTGCAAGGCCAAGGTCAAGGGTCCGATCTGTCGTGCGCATTTCCATAGTCCTTTCCTTCAGGCACACGCCAGCCAAGCCCCTTTCCGGTATTCCGGAAAAGGGCCGCAGGCCGGGAGGAGTTCGACAGGGTTTTCTGTTCGATTGGTATGCTGAATTGCATCCCGAAGATGCCAAAGCCCTATTGATCAGTCCAACGAATGTTTCTAATGATAACTATCAAACTCCTTTATAGGTGAAACCATGTCCGCGCCGCTTGACATCGATCAGTTGCAGACCTTCATCGCAATCGTGGACTCCGGCAGCTTCACCAAGGCAGCCGACCGTGTGTTCAAGACGCAGTCGGCCGTTTCCATGCAGATGCGCCGGCTGGAAGAGCGCGTCGGCAAGCAGCTTTTCATCAAGGACGGCCGCGGCAACCGCCTGACGGCGGAGGGCGAAAAGCTTTTGAATTATGCCCGCCGCATCATCCGCCTCAACAACGAGGCTATTGCCGCCTTCGACGACAACCGTCTCGAAGGCACGCTGCGCATCGGCACCCCGGACGATTATGCCGACCGCTACATGCCTGAAATCATCGGCCGCTTCGCCAAGACACATCCGAATGTCGAGCTCTACATCGTCTGCGAGCCCTCGGTCGATCTCGCCGAGCGCATGCATCGCGGCGAGCTCGACATCGCGCTTGTCACGCATAATCCGCGCGAGCGGATGTCCGATGTCGTGCGGACGGAACCGCTCTGCTGGGTGGGATCGGCCAACCATCCCCTGAGTGACGACGCGCCCGTTCCGCTCGCCGTCGGGCGACGCGATTGCCAATGGCGCCAGCTTGCCTGCTCGGCGCTCGATGCCGGCGGCCGCGACTACCAGATCCTGTTCACCAGCTGGTCCTGCACTGTCGTCGCTGCGGCCGTGCTGGCCGGCATGGCGGTCTCGGTCATGCCGGAATCGGCGCTGCGCACGGGCATGAAGGTGCTGACCCAGGCCGATGGTTTCCCGCCACTGCCGCCGGTTCAGATCGGCATCATGAAGCGGGCCGGCCTTTCCGTCTCGCTGATGAACGCCATCACCGCCCATATCTCGGCCTGTCTTGATAATATCACGCCGGCCGCGGTGGACGACGATCTCGACGGCGATGTGAAGACCTACACGCGCTTCTATCCGCGCCAGCGCCCCGGTCATATCCTGCCGGGCTGGTGAGCAAGAGACCCGCCAACCTGCTACTTTTGGCGATCGTCAGGCCGGCTCCGCCAGCAGGGTAATGCGGATTACCCGCTTCCATTCGTGCAGCATGCGCAACGCCATGTCGTCGTCGCTCATGATGGCGAAGCGGACGGATGCGCCGATCAGATGACTGAAAAGCTGGGTGCGCGCCTTCAGGTCGATCCGGCTTTCAGGCGGCAGGAAAGGCCGGATACTCGCAAGGAATATACCGGCGACACGATTGCTGTGCGCAATATTCATCTGCAGGATATCGCGGTCGATCTCGGTTCCGAGCCAGACGCCGAGATAGGCGGGATCGCTGCGGAATTCGCGATAGTACCAATCGATCATGCCGCAGACCTGTTCGATGGCATGGTCGAGCGACGTCACCGTCGAAAACGCTTCCTCGACCTTTTGCTGGATGCGGCTGGAGTGCCGGTCGAGCAAAGCCCTGACGATCGCGGTCTTGTCGGGAAAATATTGATAGACGGAACCGATCGGAATTGCCGCAACGGCGGCAAGCTCCGTCATCTTCATCGCGCTGACGCCCTTTTCGGCGATCAGAGCGGCCGCAACCGCCAGGATGGCATCGACACGCTGGATGCTTCGTTCCTGCTGTGGCTTTTTTCGGAACGTTATGCGGTCAGGGCGATCCGGTTTCATTCTCTTCCCGTTTCATTATCATACTGAACGGCGCTCAAGCGCAGCAGACGCTATGACATTCGACGCGTTCAATGTGCGTAAACGGGAAAAGTCCAAATTTAATCATTACTTAGGAGCTTCGGGCAAACTCCCGGACCGGAGCCGGAACTTGGTTTCGGCTCCGTAATAAATTGCAACACGAATAAGCCGTCGCCGGCTATTCGTATCGTTCTAGGACAGGTACTTCTTCAGGAATTCAACCGTCCTGCCCCAGGCCAGATCGGCCGCCTTCCTGTCGTAGCGGGCAGCCGAAGTGTCGTTGTTGAAGGCGTGGTTGACCCCGTCGTAGACGAAGATTTCGAAGGTCTTGCCGCCTGCCTGCAGCTCCTTGCGATAGGCGTCGATGCCGGCATTGATGCGATCGTCCAGCCCGGCATAGTGCAGCAGCAGAGCCGCCTTGATCTTCGGCACGTCGCTTGCCGGCGGCTGCGCGCCGTAATAGGCGACCCCCGCCTTCAGCTCCGGCGATACGGTCGCCAAGCGATTGACGAGGCCGCCGCCCCAGCAGAAGCCGACGGCGCCGACCTTGCCGTTGGCGCCATCCGCCTTTGCAAGATAGGCCAGGCTCGCCTCGGCATTGGCAGCCGTCAGCGCCGGATCGAGATTGGCGAACATGTCGCGCGCCTTGTCCTCGTCGTCAGGCGTGCCGCCGAGCGGCGAAAGGAAATCCGGCGCCAGCGCCACGAAACCTTCCAGCGCCATGCGGCGTGCGACATCGCGAATATGAGGATTGAGACCGCGGTTCTCGTGGATGACGATGACACCGCCAAGCTTGCCGGTCGTGGCCTTGGGCCGGACGAGATAGCCCTTCATCTCGCCCTTGCTGCCGGCAAAGGTCACATCCTTCGCCTCCAGCCTGCCGTCGTCGGCCGCAACGACAGCGGCGCTTGCCTTGTTGGCGGCAAGCAGCGGCGCGATAGCGGCCGCCGCACCGGCCGAACCCGCAAGCCTGGTCAGTTTTTCCATGAAACCCCGACGATCGAGCGTCAGATGCGTATATTCATCATAGGCGTCGATCATCGCCTGCGTCACGACGGGCTTCTCCATGCTCATGATGCTGTTCTCCCATTTTTTCCCCGGCGGCACGCATGCTGCGTCAAGCCACCCGCTGACAAGAATAGGTCAGCCGGGGGCGGCGGAACGGTAAAGGAAAAACACAAACACGTTACCGCGGGCTGTCTCCCGCAGCATCGCGGGAGACGTCAGGAAAAAGCAAGCCAGATGCCGAGCCAGACCCACATGCCCGCAAGCGCCACAAAGCCCAGAGCGAAGAGCGGGCTGCGATAGCGCAGGTCGTTGCTGGTGACATGCACGAACGCATGGGCATAGCGCGTGGCAACGAAGATCCAGGCGAGGATCACGGCCGCCAGATTATCCGCCTGGGCAACATAGAGCACGATGCAGCAGGCATGGAAGAGCATGGGAAGCTCGAACTGGTTGGCGATGCTGTTTCGCACAACGAGGCTTTCGGCCGGCTCGTTGGCTGCATGGTTCTCACGAAACTGCGCGGGCTGAATGCGGCCGGCCTTGACCAGACCGCGGCGCCGCCATGCCAGGAGGGCGTAGAGAATGAACACCAGCACCGCATGCGCCACCATGGGCCAGAACATTTCGTAGCCTGTCACGCCGCCAACTCCTTTGGAATTTCCGAAAGCCGAAATGGTCGATCAGGACGGTTTGGAGCCGTCCGGCGACAGGTAGCGAAAAATCGCGAAGCGGGCCAGTAGAATAACTGTCACGACCAGCGTCAGGAATTTCAGCCGCACGATAATGGGAAGGAGACTTGCAAGCAGCGATACCGTCGCATCGGACGGGGTTGCAGGCGGGTAGAGCATCAGGCCGGCAATATTTTCGGCATAATCGACAATCGTGTAGAAGATCGGCAGGCAGAAAATGACCGTGGTCGCACCGGGCGGGATCGGCCGGCCGAAGAAGAAGCCGCCGGGGCCGACCAGCCGCATCAGGCAGAACAGCAGCCCACCCAGCACCAGCGGGAAGATCAGTTCCGGCCCGAGATACATGGAATGCAGGATCGAGGCCGGATCGGGATGATCCTTGAGGTAGCGCAGCATGGCAACGACGTCCTCTCGCTCATAGCCGCCGATGCGCGCATCGAGCATCTGCTGACCGGCCGCGGCGTCGCTGAAGGCTCTGACGAAGCCGGCCTGGATCCAGGCAAAAAGGGCAAGCGAAAGAGCCGCGAGGATCGCCGCCAGGCCCTGCAAGGACCTGGCGTTTTCCTGAGCGCTATCCGCCATGGATCAGACGCCTGCGCCCGGATAGTTCGGGCTTTCGCGGGTGATCGTGACGTCATGGGCATGGCTTTCGCGCAGGCCCGCGCCGGAAATGCGCACGAAGGTCGCGCGTTCCTGGAAATCCCTGAGATCGGCGCCGCCGACATAGCCCATCGCAGCCTTGAGGCCGCCCGCGAGCTGGTGCAGCACGCCTGCAACGGGTCCCTTATACGGGACCTGGCCTTCGATGCCTTCCGGAACGAGCTTCAGCGTATCGCGCACTTCCGCCTGGAAGTAGCGATCGGCCGAGCCGCGTGCCATGGCGCCGACGGAGCCCATGCCGCGATAAGCCTTGAACGAGCGGCCCTGGTACAGATAGACCTCGCCCGGGCTTTCGTCCGTGCCGGCGAGCAGCGAGCCGACCATGGCAGCAGACGCGCCGGCGGCGATCGCCTTTGCCAGGTCGCCCGAGAACTTGATGCCGCCGTCGGCGATGATCGGGATATTCTGATCCTGCGCCGCCTGTACCGCCGACATGATGGCGGCAAGCTGCGGCACACCGACACCGGCGACGATACGCGTCGTGCAGATGGAGCCGGGGCCGATACCGACCTTGACGGCGTCGGCGCCGGCATCGATCAGCGCCCGCGTACCGTCATAGGTGGCGACATTGCCGGCCATGATGCGGACCGAATTGGACAGCTTCTTGACGCGGGTCACGGCATCCAGAACACGCTGCGAGTGTCCATGGGCGGTATCGACGACCAAGAGATCGACACCGGCATCGATCAGACGCTCGGCACGCTCGAAACCGTCGTCGCCGACGCTGATGGCGGCAGCGGCGCGCAGGCGGCCCTGCGCATCCTTCGAAGCGTTCGGGTTGAGCTGGGACTTCTCGATGTCCTTGACCGTGATCAGGCCGACGAGACGGCTGTCGCCGTCGACCACGAGCAGCTTCTCGATGCGGTGCTTATGCAGCAGGCGCTTCGCCTCCTGCTGCTGGACGCCGTCCGTGACCGTGATGAGGTTCTCGCGGGTCATCAGCTCGTAGATCTTCTGCGAGGGGTCGGAAGCGAAGCGGACGTCGCGATTGGTGAGGATGCCGACGAGGCGGTGCGACTTTTCGACGACCGGAATGCCGGATATGCCGTGCGCCTTCATCAGGGAGAGCGCTTCGGCAAGCGTTGCGTCGGGGCCGATCGTAACGGGATTGACCACCATGCCGCTTTCGAACTTCTTGACCTGGCGGACCTCTTCGGCCTGCTGCACCGGTGTCAGATTGCGGTGGATAACGCCCATGCCGCCGGCCTGGGCCATGGCGATAGCAAGGCGGCTTTCCGTCACCGTGTCCATGGCGGCGGAGAGAATCGGCAGGTTGAGCTCGATGTCCTGGGCGATGCGGGTGGCGATATTGGTCTGGCCGGGCATGACCTCGGAGTGTCCCGGCTGCAGGAGCACGTCGTCGAATGTCAGAGCATCCAACCCGGTTGACGTTTCAATGATGCGTGCCATGGCCAATTCCTTCGTCTGTGAAAAACAGGAAAGCCCGGAACGAATCGTCTACCGGGCGATCTTGCAAGTGTTGCTTGGAAGTTGGCGAGGGCTGGTAACACGTCTATGACAGGAAGGGAATAGCAAAAAATGCAAGGCACCTCCCCCCATTCCTCTCATCTGACCACGGATCGGCAACCGCAGCATTTCGCTGTTCAAATCTCGCGATACACGCATCCGAGATTTCTCCTTGAGCTTCAAGAGCGGCCTTGTCATGCTCGAAACATCCGCATGCGCCTTTGATCGGAAGAGGAGTGGTCCATGAAGACAGTCACAGCCGGTGTTCTTGAAATCGCTTACAGGGAAAGCGGGCCGACCGATGGACAGCCCGTCATTCTTTTGCACGGTTTTCCTTATGACATCCACGCCTATGACGAGGTGGCGGCACAGCTTGCCGCCGATGGCTGGCGCTGCTTCGTGCCTTTTCTGCGCGGCTTCGGTCAGACACGTTTCCTATCGGCCGCGACGTTTCGCTCAGGAGAGCAGGCTGCGCTCGGTTTCGACCTTCTGGCTTTCATGGACGCGCTCGACATCTCTTCAGCGACGCTTGGCGGTTATGACTGGGGTGGCCGCGCTGCTTGCATTGTCGCCGCCCTCTGGCCCGAGCGCGTTCGCGGCCTGGTCAGTTGCGGAACGGGATACAATATCCAGAACATCGCCGCCGCTGGACAACCTGCACCGCCTGAGGAAGAACATCGTTACTGGTACCAATATTACTTCCACTCACAGCGTGGCAAGGCGGGATTGACCGAGAAGCGCAGCGAGCTCTGCCGCTTTATCTGGAAGCTATGGTCGCCCACATGGAGTTTCGACGATGCCACCTATGAACAGAGCTCCTTGGCATTCGAAAACCCTGACTTCGTCGATATCGTCATCCATTCATATCGGCACCGGTTCGGCGGCATCCCCGGAGACCAGGGACTGCACTTCATAGAAACGAAACTCGCTGGCCAGCCTGATATCGCCGTGCCAACATTCGTACTTCAGGGAGCCGATGATGGTGTCGACCCACCGGCCGCAGCCGACCATGCCGCCCAGCATTTCAAGGGGGCGTTTTATCAACGCCGCATCATTGCGGGCGTCGGCCACAACCTGCCGCAGGAGGCGCCTGCTGCTTTCGCAGACGCCATCCGCTCTGTTTCGCGCCAGGATAGCGGTCTCTTTCGCGACCGCTCCTCGAGCTAGCACACCGTAGCCGGCGTGATGACAGCCACTATCTTCAAACGTCGAACTGGTAGCTTTTCGGAATATAACGGAAGCCTTCCGGCTGCTTCTCCACGAAGCCGACCGCGGGGAACGGCATGTGGAAGCCGAGGAAGGGAATGCGGTCGGCGGCGATCATGTCGAAGATGCGACGGCGGGTTTTCGCGGCCTGCGTCTTGTCCGTGTCGAAGCGGACTTCCCAATCCGGGCGACCGACCGACAGGATGGAGTGATTGGCGGTATCGCCGGTCATGACAAGCTGCCTGCCGTCCGATTCGAGATGAAAGACGAGATGGCCGGGCGTATGGCCAGGCGCCAGCATGGCGGTCATGCCGCTGACGATCTGTTCGCCATCCTTGAGGAAGGTCATCTTTTCGGCGAAGGGCACGACATTGGCCAGCACGGCTTTCTGGCCGCCTTCCGCCGGCGTTCCCTCGCGCGCCTTGTCCGTCCAGAAGGCATATTCGATCTCGCCGACGACATAACGGGCGTTCGGGAAGGCCGGCGCGCCGTCTTCCAGCAATCCGCCGATATGATCGCCGTGCAGATGCGTGAGAGCGACGACCGTCACCTGTTCCGGCGTATAGCCGGCCGCCTTCAACCCCTCGCGGAAGCGGCCGAGGCCGCGCCCGCGCCCGGCCTCGCCAAAACCGGTGTCGACGACGATCACATCGGAACCGGTATCGATGATGGCGGGCGTGTAGCTGTTGACGAACTTTTCCGCCGGCAGGAAATTCTGCTCCAGCACCTTGCGCACGGTGTCGGGCGTCTGGTTCGAGCCGAATGTCTCCCAGGGATTATCCATGACGTTGGCGCCGTCCTTGACGACGGTGACGGTACAGGATCCCAATTTGAACTGATGCGTGTCTGGGGGCGGGACAGCAGCCATGATCTTACTCCTTGTTCTGATGCGCAGCGTAAGCCGCGCCTATCGCCGCCGCCGGCGGCAGCGGCGATAGGCGCCATCATGCCCGACCGAAAGTTTGGTCATGACAACCCCATCCAAATCCGCTAATACACCGAACGACGTTTTATGCGTTTAGCATTTCCATGCTCTTAGCATATGTCAAATCCTGCGTTTCGCGCCATGCGGCGACGGATATCACGAAGACGTGATCCCCGAGCGTTCATGGAGCAAAATCCGGGATTGGCAGCAGCTTCGCATAGGACTACAGAGCGGCTGATCGCCCTACAGCGCCGCGCACGCATGTGACGCGCAAAGGTCGCTGTAGCACTTTCAGTCCGCTGCATAATTCCTTCAGTCGATTCCGATTGAAGGAATTATGCAGTGGGCGACAGCCTTCCCGAAGATAGACCTGTCAAGGCGGATGCCTATGAATCGCATCGTTCCATTGATCCTCGCCGTAGCTCTCTTCATGGAACAGATGGATTCCACGGTCATCGCGACAGCGCTGCCGGCCATCGCCAACGATCTCCATGTCGGCCCGATCACGCTGAAGCTGGCGCTCACCTCCTACATGGTGTCGCTGGCCGTATTCATTCCGATCAGCGGCTGGATGGCCGATCGCTTCGGCGCGAAGAACATCTTCCGCGTCGCCATCTGCGTCTTCGTCATCGGCTCCATCATGTGCGCCTTTTCCGGCGGCCTGCTGGAATTCGTCTTTGCCCGCTTCCTGCAGGGCGTCGGCGGCTCGATGATGACACCGGTCGGGCGCCTGGTGCTGGTGCGCACGACGCAGAAGAGCGATCTGGTTTCGGCCATGGCGCTGCTGTCCATTCCAGCCCTCGTCGGCCCGCTCGCCGGTCCGCCGCTCGGCGGCTTCATCACCACCTATGCGTCCTGGCACTGGATCTTCCTGATCAACGTGCCCGTCGGCATCCTCGGCGTCATCCTGGCGTCGATCTTTCTGCCCGACGTGGAAGCGACCATGCCGCCGAAACTCGATGTCATCGGCTTCCTGCTGACCTCCTTTGCGGCGTCGGGCATCGTCTTCGGCATGTCGGTCATCAGCCTGCCGGCTCTGCCGCCCTATATCGGCATTTCAGCCGTCGTCATCGGCTTCATCTGCGGTTTTCTCTATGTCGGCCATGCACGCCGCCACCCGGCGCCGATCCTCAATCTGTCGCTGCTGAAGAATGCGACCTTCCGCGCTTCCGTCACCGGCGGCACGCTGTTTCGTATCTGTATCGGCGCCATGCCGTTCCTGACGCCGCTGATGTTGCAGCTCGGCTTCGGCCTCAATCCGTTCCAGTCCGGCCTCATCACCTTTGCCGGGGCGATCGGCGCGATCACCACCAAGTTCATCGCGCGCCGGGTCTTCACCGCCGTCGGTTTCAAGACCGCGCTGCTTTCCGCTGCGGCCGTAACGACGGTCACGACGATCTGCACCGGCCTCTTCCAGCCCTGGACGCCGCATCTCGTCATCATCGCCATATTGTTGGTCGGCGGCTTCTCGCGCTCCTTCTTCTTCACCGGCATCAATGCGCTCGCCTTTGCCGATATCAGCGACAATCAGGCCAGCCAGGCGACATCCATGAGCTCGGTGATGCAGCAGATCAGCCTCGCGCTCGGCGTCGCGGTTGCGGCGATGATCCTGGAAACCTCCACATTCTTCCGCGGCACGGAGCTGCAAGTGAGCGATTTCCACATCGCCTTCTTCTGCATCTCGGTACTGACCGTGGTTGCCACCATTCCGTTCATCCGGATGGATCGCAATGCCGGCGCCATGGTCTCCGGCCACAAGGCCGGCCTGAAACGCGTCGCCGCCGCGCAGCCGCAGGTTCAGCAGCCTGCCGCAAAATAAGCCCGTTCCGGTCGCGGCTTTGCGCAATCGCGCGTTATTCGGGCCTCTCGCAGACGGCGCTCAGCTTGTTGCCGTCGGGATCGCGGACGTATGCCGCATAGAAATTGGCGTGGAAGGAGCGCAGCCCCGGCCTGCCTTCATCCATGCCGCCATGCGCCAGAGCCGCGGCATGGAAGGCATCGACTGCGGCGCGGCTTTCGGCATGCAAGGCGACCATTGAACCGTTGCCGATCGTTGCCGTTCGCCGATCGTAGGGGACGACGACCCAGAACCGGCAACGCGTATCTCCATCGGCGGCATAACCGATTTCCTCGTCCGACGATCGCTGACGCCGATAGCCGAGCACGGGCAGAACGGCATCATAAAAGACTTGTGCGCGCGAGATGTCGTTGGAGCCGAGCGTTACATAAAGGAGCATGATGGAGCAGTTCCAGGAAAAGTGCGTGGCGGTTTTCCGTCCGGAATTGCATCAAAACAAAAGGCCGGGCATTTTCGCGATTCGAAGAAAAGCGGAAAGGCTCTAACGTCCTGATCGTCCGCGATGCCTTGGACTTCGGCATCATCGGACGAAACAGACAAACGGATCAAGCCTCCGTGGCTTCGCCATCCGCCTTGCGGCCCTTGAAGCCTTTCGCCAGCAGAAACATTTCCACCGATTCAGATCTGGATGCGCCGGGCTTCACATGGACGACCTGACGGAAATTCTGCTTCAGGAAGGTCAGCAGATCGCGCTCCGTCCCTCCCTGGAAGGTCTTGGCAAGGAAATGCCCGCCTTCGGCCAGCACCTCGACGGCGAAATGCGCCGCGACTTCGCAGAGATGCATGGTTCGCAGATGGTCGGTGCGGTGATGGCCCGTCGTCGGCGCCGCCATATCGGATATCACGAGATCGGGCGTACCGCCAACGGCATCGATCAGACGCTGCGGCGCCTCCGGATCAAGGAAATCGAGCTGCAGGATACCGACGCCGGGGATTGGCGCCATCTCCAGAAAATCGATGGCCGCGACGCGAATATCTTCTTCGGTCGATCCAGTCACCTTTGCTGCGATCTGCGACCAGCTGCCGGGTGCCGCGCCCAGATCGATAATGCGGCGCGCACCCTTCAGGATCTGGTGCTTTTCGTCGATCTCCAGCAGCTTGAAGGCGGCGCGGGCGCGATAGCCCTCAAGCTGCGCACGCTGCACGTAAGGGTCGTTGATATGCCGTTCCAGCCATTGGCGGGACGAAGCCTTCAGCTTCTTTTTCTTGACACGCTGGCCGAGCTTGCGGCCCGTGCGGTTGCCGGCGATGGTTGGCTTGGTCACGTCTGCGGCCCCTTCATATCCCTCGGTCGATGGCCGCCACGGCGCGCACGGCCCCGCCGCCACACGCCATCGTCTGCCATCATGTCGGTCAGCAATCCCTCGCGCAGGCCGCGATCGGCAACGCGCATGCGCGGGCTCGGCCAGCGGCGGCGGATCGCCTCCAGAATGGCGCATCCCGCCAGCACCAGATCGGCGCGATCCGGCCCGATGCAGGGATTGGCGGCGCGGCCGGCAAAATCCCAGGACAAAAGCTTGGCCTGCATGGCGCTCACCTCGTCGTCCGACAGCCAGACGCCGTCGACCCGGCGGCGATCGTAACGCGGCAGATCGAGATGGACGCCGGCGAGCGTCGTCACCGTGCCGGACGTGCCGATCAGATGGAAATCGCCGCTGTCGCGCGCGGCGCCATGCACCGGCGGGCAATCGAAACGTTCGAGCATCCGCTGAACTTCGCACACCATCGTCTCGAACAGCTCCGGCGTCACGTCGCGTCCGCCATGGCGCTCCGAGAGCGTCACGACACCGACGGGCAGCGAGGTCCAGTGGGTGATATGGTTGGCAAGCCGGCTGGAGCGGTTCTCGCCGATCCGGATGACGGCGATTTCGGAGGAGCCACCGCCGATATCGAACAGCACGACCGAGCGCGCCTCCGGCCCAACCAGCGACGAGCAGCCCGAGACCGCAAGCCGCGCCTCGGTTTCGCGATCGATGATCTCCAGCCGCAATCCCGTTTCTTCCGTGACCCGCGAAAGGAAGGATTCGCCATTGTCGGCCGCGCGGCAGGCTTCGGTCGCGATCAGCCGCATGCGGCGGATTTCGCGCGTCTTCAACTTGGCCGCGCAGATGCGCAGCGCCTCCACGGCGCGGTCCATCGCCTCGCTCGACAGGCGTCCACTCGCCCCGAGCCCCTCACCGAGCCGCACGATGCGGGAAAACGCATCGACAACCCTGAACTGCCCGGGACGGGTCGGCTGCGCGATCAGCAGGCGGCAATTGTTGGTGCCGAGATCGAGGGCGGCGTAAAGATCGACAGGGCGGGAATCGGCGTCTGCATGATGATGCAGCCCCTGCCCTTCGCGCCGCGGCTGCGATTGCCGGCTCTGGCGATGATCGTCATGAGCCGAGGCATGGGCATTCGCAGACATGCCGGGCGGCGCAACGATCTGCGCCGTTTTTTCATGCGCCAGCGGCCGGCCCTGCAGGCCGCGCTTGCTGCGATGCTTGCGCCGGTTCTTGCCGCCCTTGTGCGATGACGGATGGCCGTGATCCGCCGCGGCCCTATGTTCCGCCGTCGATGAAAGCTGCTGGGGCTGGGAAACAGGTTGCGCACCGCCCTGGGCTCCGCCGCGCGCACGGCGTCGGCGCTTGCGCTTTCTGGCCGGCGAGCCGGCCTCATCCTCTGCTGGGCGTTGCGCCACCTGGCCGGACTTGCCTGCCTGGCTGGCCTCCGCAGAATGAGCGTTCGGGCGGCTGTTGCCACGCTTACGCTTCGCGCGCCGGGAGGATTTACCCTTCCTGCGCTCTGCTGCCGACGCCCCGTCTGCCTGCGGCGCTGAGCCGCTGTCGGGGTCACTCACGTATCTTTTCCACCGCGCCGCGCAAGGCCCTGAAGCATGCTGCTGGCGCTCGTTCGATTTTCGTTGGACAAAGAATACCAGCAGGAAGGGTTTTCGCCAAATTCTTTTTGAATCACGCCGGTTTGGACATGCCAGGAGCAGCCATCAGGCGATCAGATGCGCCCTGACATCAGCCGCAAGTTGCTGCATCCGGTCGATCGGCGCGTGGCCGATCAGCATGAAGGCGTGGGTCGGACTCGACCAGTAGACGACGTTCATGCCCCGGCGGTTTTCCATATCCGGCGCGGCCGCGCCCTTGGTGGACTGGACGATGCAAAGCGCCATGGGGCCGCTTTCCGGATCGAGATAGGCGATCTGGGCCAGGGGCCTGCTGTCGTAATTCAGGATCTGGGCGCGCTTGAACTCGACACCCGGCATGGCAATGGCTTCAGGCTTCAGCGGCAGGCCGAGCCTGGCGCCGACGTCGTTCAACTGCGCCGCCTGTTGCGCAGCATCGCCGGCCGGGGCGCTCAGCGTATCCGCCGTATAGAGCGAGAGATATTCCGCAACCACGGCACGCCACTCGGTATCCTCATCCGGTTTCGAAAGCCGGTGGCCGATGCCGATCACCGCTCGGTCGACGGCAATGGCCGCGATGAAGCTTGCGGCAATCGCCGCAAGCAAACCGCGGCGGCCGATGCCGGCAAGCCGGGCCTTGCTGTTCTCCTTTGCAGATGGAATGGCCGCAAGCATGGCGTCCAGCTTCGCGGCCGGTGCCTCAGCCAGCAGCGGCTCGAATGCTTCCCCGAAGGGCAACGCGCTGCGCGACAGGAACTCGAAACGCTCCGCCACGCGCTCGTCGCCGGCGATCAACCGCTCGATCCATTCGCTATCGGCGGCATCCAGCTCGCCGTCGATGAAGGCGGTGAGTTGCTCGTCCGTCGGCGTCTGTCCTTTGTTCACTTCACTCATTTCCATTCCCCAGTCGCCCGCTGCCGGAAGCCTTTCCTTCGGCTGTCGTCCCCATGCCATCCGCGAGTTTCGCCCGCGCGGCCGCCAGCCGGCTCATGACGGTTCCGATCGGCACCTCCAGGATCTCGGCCACCTCGCGATAGGAAAGCCCTTCGACATAGGCCAGGAATACGGCGGTGCGCTGCGCCTCCGGCAGTGCCTGCACGCGCTGCAACACCTGCCCGGCCAGAATATGCGTTTCGGTTTCCTGCGCACCGTCGAAAACCAGCGTTTCGTCGGCATCCACGAAGCCCTGCCCCATGCGCACCCGGCGGGAACGAACCTCGTTCAGCCATATCGAATGGAGAATGGCAAACAACCAGCGGTCAAGCCGCGTGCCCGCCGTAAACTGGGACGCCCGCTCCAGCGCCCTGACGCAAGTCGCCTGCACGAGATCGTCGGCCACGTCCCGCTGGCGCGACAGCACCACGCCATAGCGCCACAGCCGCGTCAGGTGCCGGGACAGGCCTGCCCTGATATCCTCTTCGCTCGCTATGACATCCTCCGCGGCATTGGCGCGTCCGGAAGCCGCCGAACGTTTCGGCGGCTCCCTCGCAGACCGATTATAGGCAGAAATCGCACCACGAGCGACCGGCATCACTCCCATATCTCTCGCAAAGCTCCCTGCTTACCATCCTCATCGCTGCTCCGAATCCGCCGTCAAAGGCTGGAGGGATTAAGGATTGCGGCGTGAAGGTCGCGATATTCCTCGCAGCTCGTATTGCCGCAGAGCGTCCTGATCGTGTTCAGCTGGTCCTCGGCAAGGTCCATCCGGCCCTTGATGACGTAGGCCTCGCCGAGATATTCGCGAACGAGCGTGTATTTCGGATCCATGGCGACGGACTTGGTGTAGTAGGAGATACCTTCATCCGTGCGGCCAAGCTTGCGGGTGGCATAGCCGCGATAGTTCAGCGCCTCCGCCGTGTTCGGGTTCTTCATCGTGTCGAGAACGGCCAGGGCTTCCTCGTAGCGATGATCCTTCTTGGCCAGCGAATAGGCGTAGTCGGCGCGGTTTTCGTCCGTGACGTTGGCGCCTTGCTGCTTGACGCACTTCTTCGTCTTCTGGTCGTAGATCTCGCCCTTCTTGCAGGTCGGCGTCGTGCTCGAATCATCGCCGGCGGCGAAGACGGGAACGGCGAAGGCGCCGAGGCTCAGGCCCGCGCCGAGGGCGATGGAAGCCAGGCGAAATGCTTTGGTCGTCATGGAATGTCTCCTTGGCAAAATGAACGTTGCGAGGGGAGAACACACTGCCGGCAGCTTTTATTCGGAGAGGTCCCGAACTTTTTCAGCCAATCCGTTTTCATCAGGCGCCGTCACTCTTTCGTGACCGGTCCGGCATCGAATAGACCGCCTCGATCGCGTGTTTCCGCCGACATGCCCCTCAAGGGCACAGGAGAAACCCGTGACAGATACCGTCAAACTTCTAAGCCTTGCCGTCGCAACGCCCAACAACATCATCCTCCAGACGGAGGCCGCCGAGACGGCCCGCCGCCTGTTTTCGCGCCGTTTCCAGGACTTCAAATATCTTGCCCGTGTGTTCGAGAACGCAGGCATTCGCAAACGCCATGCCGCACGGCCGCTTTCGTGGTTCGAAGAAGCGCATGGCTGGCAGGACCGCATGGCCGCCTATGCGGAGGCCGCATCCGCGCTTTTCCGTCGGTCCACGACCGCGGCGCTGCAGCGCGCAGGCATCGCAGCCAATCAGGTGGACTGCATCGTGACGGCGTCCTCCACCGGGCTTGCGACGCCGAGCCTGGAGGCGCGCCTTGCCGGCGAGATGGGCTTTCGCGGCGATATCGAGCGTGTGCCGGTCTTCGGCCTTGGCTGCGCGGCGGGCGTGTCCGGCCTTGCGATTGCGACGAGAATGGCGCGAAGCCGGCCGGGCGCCGTCGTCCTCTTCGTTGCGATCGAACTCTGCTCGCTCGCCTTTCGTCTGGACGAGCTGACGCGGCCCAACATCATTGCGACGGCGCTGTTTGGCGATGGCGCCGCTGCCTGCGTGCTGCGCGCCGGCGAAAGCGGCATCGCGGAGATCGAATCGACAGGCGAGCATCTCTTTCCCGACAGCCTCGGCATCATGGGCTGGAAGATCGACGATACCGGCTTCGGCATCATCCTCGAACAATCGCTGCCCGTCTTCGCCGAGACCCACCTGAGAAGCGCGATTGCCGGGATTCTGGAGCGATCGGGGCTTTCGCTCCCGGATATCGATCGTTTCATCTGCCATCCCGGCGGCGCCAAGGTACTGACGGCGCTGGAGACGTCGTTGGATCTCGATGAAGGTTCGCTCGATATCGAACGCGATGTGATCGGCGACTATGGCAACATGTCCTCCCCCACCGTGCTGTTCGTGCTGGAACGCGTGATCGCGTCAGGATTGCCGGCCCGATCGGCCTTGCTCGCCATGGGCCCCGGCTTTTCGGCCAGCTGCATCACCCTGAGGAGGGTCTCCTGATGCCATGGCCATCCATCGCGCTTCTGACCTTCGTGACGCTGCAACGGCTGGCGGAACTCGTCTATGCCCGGCACAACACCGCCGCCCTGCTTGCCCGCGGCGCCCGCGAATGCGCGCCGGAGCACTACCCCTTCATGGTGGCGATGCACGCGGCGTGGCTCGCCGGACTATGGCTCTTCGCCATCGGCCGATCGGTCGATCCGTTCTGGTTCCTGCTGTTCATGGTGCTTCAAGGACTGCGTCTCTGGGTGCTGGCGACGCTGGGAGAGCGGTGGACGACGCGCATCGTCATCCTGCCCGGCGCGGCACTCGTGAGAAACGGGCCCTATCGCTTCCTCAGCCATCCGAACTATGCGATCGTCGTCGGCGAAATCGCCGTATTGCCGCTCGCCTTCGGCATGCCGCTTTACGCCGCGATCTTTTCGCTGCTCAACGGCATCATTCTGACGATCCGCATTCGTGCCGAAAACGCCTGCCTGCTACAGAGTGTGCACTGATCGCATTTTTCAATTGCGCCGCCGAAATTTGGCAGGCATTTTCGATGCTTACGGCACGATCCGGGCCATGGCAGCTGCCGTGAAGAACCGCGCGGGCGTGCAACGGGCATGCGGATAGCAGGATAAAATGACAAAGGACGCAATCGTTCTCGGGGCGGGCATCGTCGGCGTCTCGACGGCAATCCATCTTCAGCGGCGGGGCCGCCAGGTCGTCCTTGTCGACAGGAAGGAACCCGGCCGGGAAACCTCCTTCGGCAATGCCGGCCTCATCCAGCGCGAAGGCGTCGTGCCCTACGGCTTTCCGCAGCAATTCGGCCTGCTGCTGCGCTATGCCTTCAACAATCGCGTCGATGCGCATTATCACCTGCGCGCCCTGCCGTCGCAGATCGCCTTCCTCGCGCGCTATTGGTGGAACTCCAATACGAAGCGCCACGAAATGATCTCGCGCGCCTATGCGCCGCTGATCGAGCATTCCGTCAGCGAGCACAACGACCTTATCGAAGCCTCGCATGCCGAGGAACTGATCCGCAAGAACGGCTGGGTGGAGCTGTTCCGGTCGAGCGAGAAGCGTGACGCGGAGTTTGCCGAAGCCGAACGCCTCAACCGCGAATTCGGGATCGGCTACGAAGCATTGAGCAGCGCTGAGCTCGCAGCCGCCGAGCCGCATCTGAGGGGCAGCTTTGCCGGCGCCTTGCGCTGGCGCGATCCCTGGTCGGTGCTGGACCCGCATGGGCTGACATCAGCCTATCGCCGCTACTTCGAGAGCATCGGCGGGCGCGTGACGACGGGGGACGCGATCTCGCTCGGCATGGCCGGCTCATCCTGGAGAATGGTGACGGCGGAAGGATCGATCGAGGCGGAGGATGTCGTCGTCGCGCTCGGGCCCTGGGCCGACCTGGTGACGAAACGCTTCGGCTACGCCTTTCCGCTCGGGGTCAAGCGCGGCTATCACATGCATTATGCGGCCGAAGGCGATGCCGTCCTCAACAACTGGACGCTGGATGCCGAGCGCGGCTATCTGCTGGCGCCGATGAGCCGCGGCATTCGGCTGACGACCGGCGCCGAGTTTGCCCTGCGCGATGCGCCGAAGACGCCGGTGCAGCTCGACCGCGCCGAAGCCCTCGCCCGCGCCGCCTTCCCGCTCGGCGAGCGGCTCGATCCGGAACCCTGGATGGGCGCGCGCCCCTGTACGCCCGACATGATGCCGATCATCGGCAAGGCGCCGCGCCACAACGGCCTGTGGTTCGCTTTCGGGCATGCCCATCATGGCCTGACGCTCGGACCGGTGACCGGCCGCGTACTTGCGGAGCTTATCACCGGCGAGAAGCCCTTCATCGATATTTCGGCCTACGCCCCGGACCGGTTCGCACCGTGACCCGGTGATATCGTGACCCGTCGATTCAGAGCAATTCCAAGGAAAAGTGCGGAACGGTTTTCCGTCCGGAATCGCGTATAAACAAAGGGATAGAGCGGTTCATCGATTCCGTGAAACGAGGGACCGCTCTAGAGAGCTGCCCTGAGGCTCTTGACGGCAGCATCGACGATGGCGTCGATCGTATCGTCGATGTCGACGGTCACGACGCCGGGCTCGCCGGTGGGAACCTCCAGCGTCTGCAGCTGGCTTTCGAGCAACGAAGTCGGCATGAAATGCCCCTTGCGCTCGCCCATGCGCCTCGTCAGCAGTTCCCTCGAGCCTTCGAGATAGATGAAATAGAGATGTCCGCCGGCGGATGTCCGCAGGCGCTCACGATAGATGCGCTTCAGCGCGGAGCAGGAAACGGCGATCCCCTCCCCCTTGGCGAGGCTCGCCGTGATCACCTCGCCGATCTTTTCGAGCCACGGCCAGCGATCCTCATCCGTAAGAGGAATCCCCTTGCTCATCTTTTCGACGTTGGAGGCAGGATGCAGCGCATCGCCTTCGATGAAATGCACGCCGAGGCGAGCCGCCACACCCTCGCCGATGGAGGATTTGCCGCTGCCGCTCACGCCCATGACGATGATGGCAAGCGGAGTGTCTTGGTTATCGTGCATCGGGGCCTTCCGGAATGACTGAATTGAATCGGGCATGATCATTTTCGCCAGTCATGCCCGATTCGCAACCTGGATCAATCCAGAGGAAAGAAACAGGAAAATTTATGCGTCCCTTCGCCCGCCAGCTCCGGCGCAACTTGGCGGCATTGATCCTGAGCGCGCCAGCAACGGGGATTGAAATGGCATCCCTTCGGCGGGTTGAGCGGCGACGGCAGCTCGCCCTGCAGGCGGATGCGGTTCTTCTCGCGCTCCGGATCGGCGATCGGCGTCGCCGACAGGAGGGCGGCCGTATAGGGATGGCGCGGCCGGGTGAAGACCTCGTCGGCGGTGCCGGTTTCGACCGGACGCCCGAGATACATCACCATCACGTCGTCGGCGATGTGGCGGACGACGGAGAGGCCATGCGAGATGAAGAGATAGGCAAGCCCCATCTCCTTTTGCAGGTCCATGAGCAGGTTCAGCACCTGCGCCTGGATCGACAGGTCGAGCGCGGAGACCGGTTCGTCGAGCACCAGCACCTTCGGCCTGAGCATCAGGGCGCGCGCAATGGCGATACGCTGGCGCTGGCCGCCGGAGAACATGTGCGGATAGCGATCGTAATGTTCCGGACGAAGGCCGACGCGCGCCATCATTTCCTCCGCCTTGCGGCGGCGGGTGGCGGCATCGTCATCCGTGTTGATCTTCAGTGGCTCTTCCAGGATGGAGCCGACCTTCTGGCGCGGATTGAGCGAGCCGTAGGGGTTCTGGAACACGATCTGCACGGCGCTGCGCAGGCTGCGGTCGCCGAGCTTCGCGGGCTTGCCGTCGATCAGCAATTCGCCAGCCGTCGGGTTTTCGATCATCGTCACCAGGCGGGCGAGCGTCGACTTGCCGCAGCCGGATTCGCCGACGACGGCAAGCGTGCGGCCCGACTGCAGGCTGAAGCTGACGCCGTTCAACGCCTTGACGGTCGCTTCCGGTTTGAAGCTGCCGCGCTTGACGGTGTAGAAGCGGGCGAGATCGCGCCCTTCGAGAACAGCGCCGGTCATGCGGCACCTCCTGCTTGTTGCGTGGCGGCAATGCCGGGGTGGCCGAGCGGCTTGCCATGTTCCAGCGGATAGTTGCAAAGGGTCAGGCCGAGTTCGGCGCCCTGGCGCTTGACGCCCTTGTCGCATTCCGGCGTTGCGAAGGAACAGCGCGGCGCAAAAAGACAGCCCGTCGGACGATCATGCTGACCGGGAACGACGCCGGCAATCGACGGCAGGCGCTCGCCGACTTCGGCGCGCTCGGGCAGAGCCGAGAGAAGCGCCGCCGTATAAGGGTGATGCGGATCGCGGAACAGCTCCCTGACCGGCTGCTCCTCGACCTTCTGGCCGGCATATTGCACCTGCACGCGCTCCGCCGTTTCGGCAACGACACCCATGTCGTGGGTGATGAGCACGAGCGCCATGCCCTGCTCCCGCTGCAGGCGCACGAGCAGATCGAGGATCTGGGCCTGGATCGTGACGTCGAGCGCGGTTGTGGGTTCGTCGGCGATCAGGAGCTTCGGATTGCAGGCGAGCGCCATGGCGATCATGACGCGCTGGCTCATGCCGCCCGACATCTGGTGCGGGAAGTTTGACAAACGATCCTCCGGCGCGGGAATGCCGACGAGCTTCAGAAGCTCGATCGAGCGTTCGCGGCGCGCCTTGCGATCGAGGCCCATGTGGATGCGGAGCGTCTCGCCGAGCTGGAAGCCGACCGTGAAGCACGGATTGAGGCTCGACATCGGCTCCTGGAAGATCATCGCCATGTCCTTGCCGATGATCTTGCGGCGCTGGCGCGAGGAAATGCCGCGCAGGTCCTTGCCATCGAACATCATGCGGTCGGCGGTGATCTTCGCCGTCCAGGGCAGAAGGCCCATCATGGCGAGCATGGAGACGGATTTACCGGAACCGGATTCGCCGACGATCGACAGGATTTCGCCCTTGTCGCATTTCAGCGAGACGCCGTCGACCGCCCGGAACAGGCCGGACGAGGTCTGGAATTCAACGGATAGATTGGAGATATCGAGGAGTGCCATTACGACCTCTTCAGCTTCGGGTCGAACGCATCGCGCAAGCCGTCGCCCATCAGGTTGATGGCGAGCACCGTGATCAGGATGCAGAGACCGGGGAAAGTAACGAGCCAGGGGTTGCTCTGGAAGAATTCACGCGAGTCAGCGAGCATCGTGCCCCATTCCGGCGTCGGCGGCTGGGCGCCCTGGCCGAGGAAGCCGAGTGCCGCGGCATCGAGAATGGCAGCCGAGAAGGCAAGCGTCGCCTGCACGATCAGCGGTCCGAGACAGTTCGGCAGGATGGTCTTGAACATCAGCCGCACAGGGCCGGCGCCGGCAACGCGCGAGGCGATGACATATTCCTTGTCGCGCTCGGCCATGACGGACGCGCGCGTCAGACGAACGAAATGCGGCTGGTTGACGATGGAGATCGCGATCATCGCGTTGGTCAGGCCCGGCCCGAGGATGGCCACCAGCACGAGGGCGAGCAGCAGCGACGGGACCGCGAGGATGATGTCCATGACGCGCATGATGATCGTATCCGTGCGGCCGCGAACATAACCGGCCACAAGGCCGATCAGGATGCCGGCGACTGCCGAAAGCGAGGCGACGACGAGGCCGATGAACAGCGAGAACCGCGTGCCGTAGATCAGGCGCGACAGCAGGTCGCGGCCGTTGGCGTCCGTGCCCAGCAGGAAGCTGCTGTTGCCGCCCTGCGCCCAGACGGGCGGCAGGCGCTGCATGGAGCTGCCATAGGCGGCGTCGGGATCATGCGGCGAAACCACGCCGGCGAAGATCGCCAGGAACAGGACGAAGAGGAAGATCGCAAGGCCGATGACGGCGCCTTTGTTGCGAGAGAAGTAATACCAGAACTCCGCGAGAGCGGAAGGACGGTCGGATTTGACGCTTACCGTGCTCATGGACCGCTCCTAGTGACGAATGCGTGGATTGACGAAGCCGTAGAGCAGGTCGACAGCGAGATTGACGAGCATGACGATGCCGGCAATCAGCAGCAGGCCGCCCTGCACCACCGGATAATCGCGCTTGAAAACGGCGTCGATCATCCATTTGCCGATGCCCGGCCACGAGAAGATGCTTTCCGTGAGGATCGCGCCGCCGAGCAGCACGCCGACCTGCAGGCCGATCGTGGTGACGACCGGGATCATCGCATTGCGCAGCGCATGCACTGAAACGACGCGCAGCGGCGACAGGCCCTTGGAACGGGCGGTACGCACATAATCCTCGCCGAGCACTTCGAGCATGGCGGAGCGCGTCTGGCGGGCGATGACGGCCAGCGGAATGGTGCCGAGCACGATGGTCGGCAGGATCAGCGAATTCAGCGCGGACCAGAAGGCGCCCTTCTGACCGGAGAGCAGGCTGTCGATCAGCATGAAACCGGTGATCGGCTTGAAGAAGTAGATGAGACCGATGCGGCCCGAAACCGGCGTCCAGTGCAGGTAGCCGTTGAAGACGATGATGAGCAACAGGCCCCACCAGAAGATCGGCATGGAATAACCGACGAGGGCCACGCCCATGACGCTCTGGTCGAACCATGTGCCGCGCTTGACGGCGGCGAAAACGCCAGCCGGGATGCCAAGACAGATCGCGATGATCATGGCGCAGATCGACAGCTCGAGCGTTGCCGGGAAGAAGGTCAGAAAGTCGGTCAGCACGTCGCGCTTGGTGGTGATCGAGGTGCCCAGATCGCCGTGCAGGGCATTCCAGATGTATTTGCCGTACTGGACGACCATCGGCTGGTCGTAGCCGAGGTCGTGGGAAATCTGCGCATGGCGTTCCGGCGACATGACACGTTCGCCCGACAGCAGCATGACAGGATCGCCGGGAAGCAGGCGGATGAAGGAAAAGGCAACGATCGATACGCCGAGGAATGTCGGGATCAGCACCGCAAGGCGGCCGAAAAGAAATCGCAACATGGCAGATGTCCAAATTTTTCCGGCGGTCAGGCAAGGGGCCTGACCGCCGGGTAGCCCGGTCTTGGCCGGGCATTCTCACAGATTTTTCGTTATTCGGCGATATCGACGCCGTCGAAGCGATGAACGCCGACCGGATCCTGGAAGTAGCCGGTGACATTCTTCGTCATCGGGACGAACTCTTCCGAATGGTCGATGGTCATCCACGGTGCTTCGCGCTTGAAGACGACCTGCGCCTCTTCATAGAGCTTCGTACGCTCCTTGAGGTCGGCCGTCTGCTTGGCCTTCTTCACCAGATCGTCGAATTCCTTGTTGCACCACTGCGCGCGGTTGTTGCCGCCGACGGCATCGCAGCCGAGCAGCGTGTCAAGGAAGTTGTCCGGATCGCCGTTGTCGCCGGTCCAGCCGAGGATGGCCGCGCCGTCGCGGTCCTTGGCGGAGGACAGCTTCAGGTACTGGGCCCAGTCGTAGGTGACGATCTCGACCTTGACGCCGACCTTGGCAAGATCCGCCTGCATCAGCTCGGCGGCGCGGCGCGCGTTCAGCATGTACGGACGCGAAACCGGCATGGCCCAGATCTTCATGCTGAGATCCTTGACGCCTGCCTTTTCAAGCAGCTTCTTGGCTTCGTCCGGATTGTAGGCGTCGTCCTTCACGTCCTTGTTGTAGGACCACATGGTCGGCGGGATCGGGTTGGTCGCAACCGTGGCCGAACCCTGGAAGACGGCGTCGACGATGGCCTGCTTGTTGACGGCCATGTTGATGGCCTTGCGCACTTCGACCTTGTCGAACGGAGCAACGAGCGTGTTGTAGGCGAGGTAGGAAACGTTCAGGCCCGCCTGTTCCAGAACCTTGAGGTTCGAGTCGGCCTTCAGATCCTTGATGTCGGCTGCGTTCGGGTAAGGCATGATGTTGCATTCGCCGGACTTCAGCTTCTGAGCGCGGACGGATGCGTCCGGCGTGATGGCGAAGACGAGATCGTCGATCTTTTCCTTGCCCTTGAAGTAGGATTCGTTCGCCTTGTAGCGGATGACGGCGTCCGGCTGGTAGGCGACGAAGGTGAACGGACCAGTGCCGAGCGGCTGCTGGTTCATCTGTTCCATCTTGCCGTCGGCCTGCAGCTTGTCTGCGTATTCCTTCGACAGAATCGAGGCGAAGTCCATGGCCAGATCGGCGAGGAAGGGAGCTTCCGGACGGTTCAGGACGAACTTGACCGTGAGGTCATCAACCTTCTCGATCGACTTGATGAGCTTCGGGAAGCCCATGCCGTCGGCATATTCATAGGAACCGCCGGCGACATACTTGGCCCACGGATTGTCCGTGTTGAGCTGACGGCTGATCGAGAAGATCACGTCGTCGGCATCGAGGTCGCGCGTCGGCGTGAAGAAATCGGTCGTCTGGAACTTCACGCCCTTGCGGAGCTTGAAGGTATATTCCTTGCCGTCGGGGGAAACGGTCCAGCTTTCGGCGACGCCGGGCTCGACCTCGGTGCTGCCGTGCTTGAATTCGACGAGGCGGCTATAGACCGTGCGGGAAGAAGCATCGAACGTGGTGCCGGCAGTATAAATACCCGGATCGAAACCTTCCGGCGATCCTTCCGAGCAATAGACAAGCGTTTTCGACCAGGCGGACGTCGCCATGACCGAAGCCAAGGCTGTCGCTGCCAGCAGGACAGAAATCTTTTTCATGATATCGTTTCCCAGATTTGTTATTCTTTTGAAGCCGCGGATACCAGCAGAGGTCCCATCCGGATCGCGCCGATGGAACTTTATTTTAAGTTTGAAAGCAACAAGCGCCGCCTAAATTTTTTCCAATTTATGGAGTTTGGAAATTTTCAGGCGAAAATACCTTTGAATTAGTAATATTCTGGCAAAATTTTGCGTCCTTTTAGCGGATTCGGAACGAATTAGCGTTTTCTTCTTACAATTCGTCAGCTACCGATTGCTCGCATAGGCGGCAATACAAACGAAAATCCGCAGCTGCCGGAGGCAACTGCGGACCAGGAACGGATCCGAATTCGGAACGGGCGGTCAGGCGGCCGGCGCCACGATCGGCGGCTTCTTGGCAATCGCCTTGTGGTCCTGATCGGTCAGGCCAAGCAGGAAGTTGATCTGCGGCCGCGCCTTGACGAGATCGTCGATGGAATACTCGGTGAGGACATCGAAGAAGGCATTCAGCGCCTTGCGCAGCGCCGAATTGAGGCCGCAACTATCGACCAGCGGGCATTCCACGACGCCTTCCTCGAAGCATTCCGCCATGGCGAAACTGTCCTCGGTGACACGGACGACATCGAACAGGCTGATATCGGTCGCGGGCTTTGCCAGCCGCACGCCACCATTGCGGCCGCGCACCGTCTCGACGAGACCCGCCTTGGTCAAGGGCTGCAGGATCTTGAAAAGGAACAGCTCGGACACGCTGTACGCCTTCGCAATCTCGGGAATCCTGCTCAAATGGCCATCGTTGGCGGCGCAATACATCAACATGCGCACCGCGTAATTGGTCTGTTTCGTCAAACGCATGCCGATCTCCTGGAATCAAGGCTGCTTGGGGCCGGACACGTATATAGTGGCTTTCTCAGTTTTGAACAATTCCAAAATATGAAATTCATATTCACGTTATTCTGAGCGTGCCGGCCGCCCGGCGCACCTCGACCCCGGATCGCGCCATCTATGACGAGGAAACCCAGACGGCCATTTCGCAGCCGCCCGGCTCACGGAAATGAAAACGACGCCCGCCGGGAAAATCAAAAGCGGGGCGCGTGATGGTGCCGCCGGCGAATTCGACCGCGCGCTGGGCGGCTTCCAGATCTGTCGTGCGTACCACGGGCAGCGGCGCTCCGGTCGCTTCCGCCGCATCGCCCTGGATGCCGGCATCGATGCCGGCCGCCTCGATGGCATGGTAGGTGGGACCGTAGCTGACGAAGCTCCAGTCGAAGGCTTCCTGGAAGAAGCGGCGGGTCTTCAGGCCGTCTTTCGACGGAAATTCGAGATAATCGATCTGATAGGTCACGGACATCGGCGCGGCCCTCCCGTTGTTCCTGTTTTGTTCTAGACGAAAACGACGGCTTAGGCAAGATGACTCGGTCGAAAACAAACGCAACAAAAAACCGCCGCCCGAAAATGCCGGACGGCGGTCGTTATCATTGCGGCAGTAAAGCTTACTTCATCGTCGGCATGACGAACTCGGCACCATCCTTGATGCCGGACGGCCAGCGGGCGGTGATCGTCTTGGTGCGCGTCCAGAACTTGATGGAGTCCGTGCCGTGCTGGTTGAGATCGCCGAAGCTGGAAGCCTTCCAGCCGCCGAAGGAGTGGTAGGCGAGCGGAACCGGGATCGGAACGTTGACGCCGATCATGCCGATATTGATGCGCGAGGCGAAATCGCGGGCCGCATCGCCGTCACGGGTATAGATGGCGACGCCGTTGCCATATTCGTGCTTCATCGGCAGGTCGAGCGCTTCCTCGTAATTCTTGGCGCGGACGACCGAGAGAACCGGCCCGAAGATCTCGGTCTTGTAGATGTCCATCTCCGGCTTGACGTGGTCGAACAGCGTGCCGCCGACGAAATAGCCGTCCTCGTAGCCCTGCAGCTTGAAACCGCGGCCATCGACGACCAGCTTGGCGCCTTCCTCGACGCCACGGTCGATCAGGCCGTTGACGCGGTTGTAGGCATCCTTGGTGACGAGCGGGCCGAGATCGGCCTTGTCGTCGGTGTAGGGACCGATGCGCAGGGATTCGATCTTCGGCACCAGTTTCTCGACGAGGCGGTTGGCCGTTTCCTCGCCGACCGGCACCGCGACGGATACCGCCATGCAGCGTTCGCCGGCAGAGCCGTAGCCGGCGCCCATCAGCGCGTTGACGGCCTGGTCCAGGTCGGCGTCGGGCATGATGATCATGTGATTCTTGGCGCCGCCGAAGCACTGGGCGCGCTTGCCGTTCATGGCAGCAGTGCCATAGACGTACCGGGCGATCGGCGTGGAGCCGACAAAGGAAACGGCTGCGATATCCGGATCGGTGAGGATGGCGTCGACCGCAGCCTTGTCACCGTTGACGACATTGAGGATGCCTGCCGGCAGGCCGGCTTCGATCATCAGCTCGGCAAGGCGGATCGGCAAGGACGGATCGCGCTCGGACGGCTTCAGGATGAAGGCGTTGCCGCAGGCGATCGCCGGGGCGAACATCCACATCGGGATCATGGCCGGGAAATTGAACGGCGTGATGCCGGCGCCGACGCCGACCGGCTGGCGGATGGAGTACATGTCGATCGCCGGGCCGGCGCCTTCCGTAAACTCACCCTTCTGAAGATGCGGAATGCCGCAGACGAATTCGCAGACTTCGAGACCGCGGATGATATCGCCCTTGGAGTCCTCGACCGTCTTGCCGTGTTCCTTGGAGAGCATGGTGGCAAGCTCATCCATATGCTTGTTCAGAAGCTCGACGAACTTGAAGAAGACGCGCGCGCGGCGCTGCGGGTTGGTGGCAGCCCATTTCGGCTGTGCGGCCTTGGCGTTTTCGACGGCTGCCCGGATTTCCTCGACGCTGGCGAGCGCGACGGTCGCCTGCACTTCGCCGGTTGCCGGATTATAGACGTTGCTGGTGCGTCCGCTCTTGCCGGCGACGGGCTTGCCGCCGATGAAATGACCGATCTCACGCATGGATGTGCCTCCTCGTTTTCTGAATGAGGACAGGATGGCACTTCAATTTGCACAAATCAATGAGCTGATATAAGCAACCGTTGTGCAAAAATTAAAGCTCTGGATGTGCAAATGGATTGGGATGACGTTCGCATGTTTCTCGCCGTGGCGCGCACGGGACAGATCCTGGCGGCCTCCAAGCGGCTCGGCGTCAACCACGCCACCCTTTCCCGGCGCGTGACGACGCTGGAGGAGCGGCTGAAGACGCGGCTGCTGGTGCGGCGCACCAGCGGCTGCGATCTGACGGCGGAAGGCGAAATCTTCCTGCACGCCGCAGAGCGCATGGAAACGGAGATGCTGCGCGCGCAGGCAAGTGTGGGCCATCTCGACAGCGCCATCACGGGCACGGTGCGGATCGGCGCGCCCGATGGTTTCGGAGTGTCCTTTCTCGCACCGCGGCTCGGCCGGCTGATCGCGCGCTATCCGGAGCTGCGCATCCAGCTCGTGCCCGTTCCCCGCTCCTTCTCGCTGTCGCAGCGCGAAGCGGATATCGCCATCACGCTGGAACGCCCCGAGCAAGGGCGGCTGATCTCCTCGAAACTGACGGATTACACGCTCGGGCTCTATGCGTCGAAAGCCTATCTGGAGCAGGCCGGCTTGCCCGACAGCATCGAGGCGCTGAAGCTGCATCCGCGCGTCGGCTATGTCGAAGACCTGATCTTTACCGCCTCGCTGAATTTTTCCGGCGAGATCATGCGCAGCTGGGACGCCTCGTTCGAGATTTCCACCGCCATCGGCCAGACCGAAGCGGTGCGCTCCGGCGCCGGCATCGGCATCCTGCACGACTATATCGCCCGGCAGTTTCCAGAACTGACCCGTATCCTGCCCGATGTCTCCATCAAGCGCGCCTACTGGACGACCTATCATGAAAGCGCCCGCGACCTGGTGCGCGTGCGCACCGTCGCGGATTTCCTGCAGGAGCTCGTCAGCGAAGAGCGGCGGATGTTCTTATGACGTCATGCTGCCGCTCACGGCACCAAAGTGCTCCACCATGACGGAGGATGCGGCAGCATCGCAGCTGGAGCGGCTTCGCATTTCATGGAATCGCCGAATCGCTCCATCTCTTTGTTCGTCCGCGCATCCGGACGGAAGGCCGCTGCGCGCTTTTCCTGGAACTGCTTTACGGCATGCTTGGGCGGCTCCTCGTTTTCGTCCGGGTTGGGAACGGGAACCTCGTCCGGCAACCTGTCGGGCTCCGGCTCTTCGATCGGCGGCTTCGGCGTCCAGCCGGGGTCCGGCATCGGAGGCGAGTCAGGGATCGGCTCGTTCGGTACAGACATGGTCCCGCTCCTTTCGTCTCGTTGCTCACACGAACACAACGGGCGGGAACAGGCACGGTTCCAGAAGAAGCTCAATATGCGGGGAAAAGAGTTGGTATCCGGAGTTTTGAAGCCGCACACATCTCGCCGCTGGACAAAGGGCGGACGAAGCCTAGTATCTCACTGAAAGGTCAGGGAGTCAGGACGATGAACGACAAGAAGCAGCCGAAACCGAGCGAAAAAGAACGCAAGGAACAGGACGATTATCTCGAGGAAGCGCTGGAAGAGACTTTCCCCGCAAGCGACCCGATCTCGCCCGGCCATGTATCGAAGAAGCCGGAAGACAAGAAATAATTTCCACGGCCAATGGCCTCGGGCATGCTCAGCGAATGGATCGGGAAAGAATGGTACGGTTGGGGGGTCTCGAACCTCCGACCTCAGGTGCCACAAACCTGCGCTCTAACCAACTGAGCTACAACCGCACTTGCTCGCGTCGCCGCGAACGGGGGTGACATACGAGGACTTTGAAATTATTTCAAGTCCTATCTCCCCGCAATATAAAAAAGCTTTCAAGATATCCAAGCCAAGATGCGCACCGGCATCCGATATCTGCATCGGCGACATGAAAAATCCCGCCCCAAGGCCTCAGCCTTGGGAACGGGACGTTCGCGCCTTGGCAGGCGTATGGGAATTGATCAGGCCTTGAAGGAGGCCATTGCCTTTTCGGCGGCGTCCTTGGCCGGCTTTGCCAGCTTTTCGGCAACCTTCTTGGTGGTTTCCTGAATGGACTTGGCCTGCTCGACGGTAACTTCCGCCTGCTTGCGGATGAAAGCGGTCTGAAGTTCGAAGAGTTCGGCAACGGACTTGACGCGAAGCAGGGCTTCCATGTGCGCCAGCGAGCTTTCGGCATTGGTGCGCAGAACGTCGATGGCCTTGAGGCCGATTTCGACGGAACCAGCCTGTGCGTTCTGCACGGTTGCTTCAACCGTCTTGCCGGCTTCCTCGGTTGCCGTCTTCAGCTTCGCGAAGGCTTCCTTGGACTGCGTTGCGCCCTTTTCCGCGAAGTCGCGGAACGATTCGGAGAACTTGGACGGGTCGAATGCAGCCGTTGAAAAAACGTCGTCTTTCTTTACAGTAGCCATGATTACACTCCTTTGGGGGGCCTCCCGGAGGCACCAGTCGTTAAAGTTTGTGCAGCTTATATAGTACAGGATTTTGTGCAGTGCAACATATTTTTGCATCGCACAACGCGTTAACCTTTTCGGCCGAAAAATGGGCCGTTCGCTGGACCGGGAAGCGGGGCGCCGATATTAATAAACTGTTAAAGCAGGAGAGGCGGTTACGCCCGCAAAACAGGTTGGAATATGCCCGCAATTCAATATCCGTTCATTGACATTGCCGTGCATCCGCGCGTCCGGGAGCGTTTCGCGCGTGGCGAAGCCATGGTCATGTTCTCGACCGGCATGGATCGCGTGCTCTGGGCCAACGGCGCCGGAGCCAACCTTTTCGGCTATGGCGCCATCTATGATTTCGTCGAGCAGGGACCGAAGCCCGGCGACGTCTCGTTCCGCCAGATCGAAGCGACGGCGCGCGGCCTCGGCGCGGTCGGCGACCAGCGCACCTTCCTCATCCGCATGGCCTCGGGTTTCCAGCGGGCAGTCGTCAACGCGGCTGTCGAGCTCATCCGCATCCAGGCCGGTGAAGAGGCGATGCTGTTTTCCTCCCCGGTCTCTTCGAAGCCTCTCGCATCGGCCGACTGCGCCAGGCGCATGATCGACGGCTTCGACGATCCCGATACCCATATGGCCGTCATCGGCCGCGATGGCGAAATCGTCACCGCTTCAGCACGCTTCGGCTCGCTTGGCATAACGCCGCAAACGGCGCGCATGCTGACGACGATGGCCGGCGCGCAGCCGGACCGGCTGATCAAGCGGCCGATCCCGACCGGCCGCGGCTATCTGCCTGCCGCGATCGGCAAGCTCTCCGAAATTCCCGCCCTGCATTTGCTGTTCGTCGTGGAAACGATGCTGGGCCATCTCGACCCTATGGAAAGCCTGGTCGAGGTGGAACGCTCCACGGCGGATGTCGAACCGCAGGCGGAAGAAGCCCGCGCGGAGCTGGAAGCGGCGACGGCGGACGAGACGCCGCAAGCTGCCCCGGCAACGCCTTTCGGCGATGTCATCGACGCGGTGGCCGGCATCGAGGAACTGGATGAGACGCCGGAATATCGAGCGGACGACCGCCACGGCGCGGCACCGGCCGACGAAAACGCAAGCGAAACCGGGACGGACGCGACGGCGGATATACATGCGGCATCCGACAGCGCGCCCGAGACCGCTGCCGAAACACCGGCTCAGACCAACGACCGGCAGCCGGCAACCGTTCCGGATGGCGAAGGCAACAGTGCCGTAGAAACCGCGCCGGAACCAGGGACGCCTCCGCCGGAAGCTCAAGCCGAAACCGACGGCACCGCGGAGGAAGGCTTCAGCTTCAAGCGCAACGGGCGCGCCACCCGGTTCGTCTGGAAGATCGACGCCGCAGGCCAATTCAGCGAGGTCTCCCGCGAATTCGCCGATGCGGTCGGCCCGCACGCCGCGCGGATTGCAGGCACTGCTTTCGCCGATGTCGCCCGCCGTTTCAATCTCGATCCGGACGGCAAGATCGCGGAGCTTTTGGCACGACGCGACACATGGTCCGGCCGGACGATCTACTGGCCGGTCGAAGGCACGAGCCTGAAGGTGCCGGTCGATCTTGCCGCCTTGCCGACCTATACGCGCAGCCGCGAATTCGACGGCTTCCGGGGCTTCGGCGTCGTCCGTCTCGCGGATGCGATCGAAGATCCGGCGAAACGCGGCATGGCCCTCGAAAGCGGGGAAGCCGATGAGGCAGCCCCAATAGCCGAAGCCGTTACCGAGCCGGACGCCGCCCCGGCCGAATTACCGGCTCGGGAACCCGAAGATACTTCTGCTGTCGCGGAGGCGGCAGAAGAGACCGAAAGCCCGACGCAGGACGCGCCGGAGGATGCTTCCGCCTCGCATTACGAGCCGCCTGCCCTGCGGATTTCCGAGGCGCACAACCGCCGTGAATCGGACAAGGTCGTTCGGCTGCACGAGCGCCGGACATTCACTCAAGCCGGAGTTCAGGCCGGCCTTTCGCTCAGCGAGCAGGCTGCCTTCCGCGAGATCGCCCGGCAGCTCGAGCCCTTTGGCAAACGCGCCGAACCGCCTGCCGAGCAGCCTCGCGACGCCCGGCATGAAGACGACGGCGAGACCGCCCCGCAACCGAATGCGGCCGACGAGATCCTGTCAGACGCGACCGAAACGGCCGATGACATCAGCCGAGACGATGACCATCGGGCGGAAGCTCCCCATGCGGAAGAGGCCGCATCCTCACCGGTGGTCAAGCTGGTCGAGACCACGGATGACGATAGTCCGGCAACGGGCGACGCCCATGCGGAAAGCTCCTCCTCTTCCGCCGAGCCGGAAGAGGATTTCGATCCGCTGGATGTCCTCAGCAACGCCATTCCGCCGCGCGTAAAAATGCGCACGGGCTTGTCGCCGGATATTGTCGACCAGCTGCCGCTTGCCGTTCTCGTCCATGCCGGCGATCGCCTCATTCACGGCAATCCGGAATTCCTGCGGCTGACCGGCTACGACAATCTCGAAGACCTCGAGCAGGTCGGCGGGCTCGATGCGCTGCTGCAGCGAAACGACCTGGAGAGCAAGACCGAACGGCCCGGCACGATGATGGTGGTGCGCGCCGACGACGTGCTGGTGCCGGTGACGGCCCGGCTGCAATCGATCCGCTGGGAAGACGGCACCGCCTTGATGCTGGCGCTGATGCCGGTGGAAAGAACCGAGCCGCCCGCACCGCCGCCGCAGCCTGTTCCCGAGGAAGCCCGTCCGGAACGCATCCTCGAAAAGGTCGCGAAGCTGCAGGTCGAAATCGAGGAATTGCGCTCGACGCTGGAGACGGCGACGGACGGCGTGATCATCATCGGCCAGGAGGGCGAGATCCGGTCGATGAACCGCTCGGCAAGCGCCCTCTTCAACTATGACGATCAGGAAACGCGCGGCAAACCTTTCGTCATGCTGTTCGCGCATGAGAGCCAGAAGGCGGTGCTCGACTATCTCGGCGGTCTTTCCGGCCACGGCGTTGCCAGCGTGCTCAACGACGGGCGCGAAGTGATCGGCCGCGAGGCGTCCGGCGGCTTCGTGCCGCTGTTCATGACCATGGGCCGGCTCAACTCCTCGAACGGCTATTGCGCGGTCATCCGCGACATCACGCAATGGAAGCGCACCGAGGAAGAGCTGCGCAACGCCAAGCGCGCCGCCGAAACCGCCAATGCCCACAAGACGGATTTCCTCGCGCGCGTCAGCCATGAAATCCGCACGCCGCTCAACGCCATCATCGGCTTTTCCGACATGATGTCCGGCGAGCGCTTCGGGCCGATCGGCCATTCGCGCTACATCGAATATGCGACCGATATCGGCCGCTCCGGCCGGCATGTGCTCGACATCGTCAACGACCTGCTCGACATCTCCAAGATCGAAGCCGGCGAGATGGACCTGGATTTCGCCTCGGTCGGCCTGAACGAGGCGATCACCGAAGCGGTGTCGCTGGTACAGCCGCAGGCCAACAGCCAGCGCGTCATTATCCGCACGGCGCTGTCGCAAGCGGTCCCGAATGTCGTGGCCGACCTGCGCTCGATCAAGCAGATCGCGCTCAACATCCTTTCCAACGCGATCCGCTTCACGCCATCGGGCGGCCAGATCGTCGTGTCGACCTCCTATGAGGGCAATGGCAGCGTCGTGATGCGCATCAGGGATACGGGTGTCGGCATGACCCGTTCGGAGCTGGAGCAGGCCATGAAGCCCTTCCGGCAGGTTTCCACCAATTCCCGCAAGCGCGGCGACGGCACCGGCCTCGGCCTGCCGTTGACCAAGGCCATGGTCGACGCCAACAGGGCGACATTCTCCATCAACTCCTCCCCCAACGAGGGAACGCTGGTGGAAATCACCTTCCCGTCGCCGAGGGTATTGGCGAACTGAGAAATCGCCAGTTCGCCATCAGAACCAGAGATCGCGCACGCATTTGCCCTGGGACGGCAGGTCTTCGTAGCTATCAAGGCCATCGAAGTGATCGATCGGCAGGTCGGCAACGAGGTCCGGCGGTGCCAGCCGCATGTTCACGGCCATGCGCCGGCGGCCATCCTTCTGGAGTCTCAGGCCGCGCCAGCTCAAGACGCAGGCACAGGATGGACAGAACAATATTTCGAGGGACGGCTGTTTCCCGGCGCGACTATAGGAGGCCGTCGGACCGGAAACGGAGATCCGCTCTCCTTCATAATCATAGGCCCACAGCGTACCATAGCGCCGGCAAAGCGTGCAGTTGCAGGCCGTAATCGAGCCGGGATCGCCTTCGAGGATCCAACTTGCCTTGCCACAGTGGCATGAGCCGATCAGCATGGTCTCACCTTTGCCTGAGGCGCTCTAGGATTCGTGCGAGAGAACCAATCCGTCGAGCCTGATATCATTGGGCTGCCTGACGTCGCCATCTGCGATCCAGACAGGTTCCCCGATACTATTCGCCCGCCCGTTCGAAACGACAATGCCATCGCCATCATTGCAGGCAAGAATTGGCCGTTTCGTGAATTTGCTATAGTGGACCAACTCCTTGAGATAAGCCGCTTTTTCGTCCAGGTGCGGGAAGAATTCGAACGGCACGAGATCGAGCGCGGCTTCCTTCATTCGTGTTTCCGGAATCTCGTCCGTAAACAGGGCGTCGGTAGCGATCGTCGGCGTCATGAGAATGGCGCCGGCACTGGTGCCGATCAGGACACCGCCACCGACCGCCCATTCTCTGAGAAGCGGCAGCATTCCGCTTCGCCTGAGCCGTTGCAGATAGTCAGCGGTATGGCCACCCGTCAGATGAATGGCATCACAGGCAAAAAGCGCGTCTCTCTCCTCGCTGCCATGCGGCTCTTCCGGATCATAGAACAGCGACATTTCCAAGCCATAGGTTCGGTAGTATTGCTTGCGATCATCGAAGAAGCGATGATCCGGCTCCGGGCCGGATGGGATATAAGCAATCCGCGTTCCCAAGCCGAGCGCTGCCATCATCGCCAGAAGCCCGAGGTCGATCGCCCTGTTTTCGGGAACTATCTGGTCGCTGTAAAGGGCGAGGTTGACCATGCTCGGCTCCGGCAGAATTCACGGTAACGGCATCGGAAGTGTGCGATGAAACGGGAGTGGTTGCAATTGCCGCAACGTCCGGTTCCGCGAGATTTCAGCGTGCAGCGATGGTTCCGATCCAGTGGAGCATCCGCCGGCTCAGCTTGCGAGCGCCAGCCCTCCATACCGGCTGATTTCGCTTTCGATCTCGGCGACGAGCGTATCGAGAGCGGGATTTCTCACCTTGCGTCCACGGCGCACCACATAGGCCAGGGCAGGCGGCACCGGCAGGCCATGGGCGACGATTTCCATATCCTGCTGCAGATGACGGCCGTTCAGAAGCGCCACGCCCAGACCCGAGGTCACGGCCGCAATAATTCCGGCAGCGCTCGGACACTCGAAGACGGTTTCAAGGACAACGCCGCCGTCCTGCCCGATATCGAGCGCCCATCGGCGATAAAAACACTCATCGTCGAAGGATAGAAAAGGAACCGGGCCGTCCGGCGGCAAGGCCAGCTCCGGGTGCTTGACCCAATGGAGTTCCTCACGAAAGAGAACGACATCGGTCGGGCGGACCTCATGGGCGAAGACCTGCACGATGGCGGCATCGAGCTCTCCCCGCTCCAGCATTCCCCTCAGGATGAGGCTCATGCGGACCTTGGTGCGCACAGAGACATTCGGATGCAGGCGGCGGAAACGCCCCAGTATGCGGGCAAGATCGGTGCAGGTCGTATCCTCGGTGAGGCCGAGGGCGACGCGGCCGGCAAGCGACGTCTTCGACAGGCTCAACAGCGCCTCGTCATGCAAGCCGAGGATACGGCCGGCATACTCAAGCAGATCCTCGCCCGCCGCGGTGAACATCGAGGCTCCCGGTTTGCGGCTCAACAGATCGCAGGCGAGGCTCGTCTCGAGCCGCTTGATCTTGTGGCTGACGGCGGATTGCGACAGGCCCAAAGCCTCGGCGGCGCGGGTGATGCCGCCGTGATGGCGGATCGCCCATAGCGCGCGCAGAGCGTCGATTTCCAAACGTCGGCTGGTCAATTCGGTCATGGCAAACTCGGCTTGGATGATACAGCTGCCGAAAGAATGCATGTTTCAACGGCATCTGGCAAACAAACATGAGCCCGAAGGCTGATATGTCATGCCGTGATCGATATTTGTCATGTGCCATCGAGCCGGCGCTCGCCTATGCCTGAGCCGCGAAGGACATTCGATCGATACATCCCAACCGAGAACCGGATGACAGACCCGCAATGACAGACCAGTGTCTATCCCGGCCCGCACCAAACGAACGCCGCTTCCTTTGGCCCCTGATGGCGGCGCTCCTGATCTTCGGCTGGAGTTCGGGCTTCATCGGCATCCGCTATGCAAGCCAGGAGGCCAGCGTCATGCTGGTGCTGTTCTGGCGGACGCTCCTGTCGGGCTTGATTCTGCTGCCATTTGCCTTGGCGTTCGGACCACGGCTGCGGATGCGCGCTATTGCCGAACAGATGCTGTTCGGCGTGATGTCGGTCTTCCTCTATCTCGGCGGCTTTGCCCTGGCGATCGAGCAGCGGGTGCCGACGGGCTTGGTGGCGCTGATCTCCGACCTGTTGCCGCTCGCCATCGCAGCCCTCTCCCAACCGGTGCTGGGGGAGCGGTTGAGCGGACGTCAATGGCTGGGAACCGCAATCGCGGTCGCTGGCGTGCTGATCGTCTCGCTGGACAGCCTCAGCTTTGGCGCGGCTCCCATCTGGGCCTATGGATTGACGGTGGGCTCGATGCTCGTCTTTGCGTTTGCATCGGTCCTGCACAAGCGGCGGCGAACCCGGCACATGCCCGTTCACCAAAGCCTTTGCATCCACACCCTGACCGCTTCGGTGCTGTTCGGCGCGTGCGCGATGATGCAGGGAGACCTTGCCCCGCCGCTCACCCGCGGTTTCGCGATCGGCATGGTATGGCTGGTACTGATCGCGACTTTTGCCGCCTATTCGATCTATTACACCAGCCTGCGCCTCTTTCCGGTGGCGCAGGTCAGCGCGGCGATCTATCTCAGCCCGCCCGTGACGATGCTTTGGGCCTGGGCGCTGTTTTCCGAACCGCTGACCACGGCGATGTTCGTGGGGCTTGGGGTGACGCTCGTGGGTGTCTGGCTGACTTCGCGAAACTGAGGCGGCGCGCTGCGGGCGGTCAACGGCGTCAGTCTTTGGCGCCGCCTTTCGTCAACAGATCGACAAGTTGCTCATCGCCGGCTTGCCGGGCGATGGCGACTGATCGTCATCGCATCGTCGATAATGGTCAGAAACCGTCCGAGCATTATCGGGTGAATAACGCGTTCGAGCTATTCGTCCCGTACCTTCGCAGCCTTGCGAGCGGCCCTTGAATTCGGCTTGCCGCCCTTCGGGGCGCCGCCGTCATTCTTGGCGAAGCCCGGCTTACCGGTCTTTTTCGCCCAGGGCTTCTTGTCAGGGCGTTCGGAAACGCCGCCCTCGCCCGCCGCCCGTTCCGGCTTGCGATCGGACTTCCATTTCGGCTTGGGGCCGTCGTTCGAACGCGGCCCCTTGTCGGCAAAAGGCTTCTTCTTTGCGAAGCCGCCTTCCCGCCTGGCCTGGAAATCCGGCATGCCGGCGAGCTGCTTGACGCGGATGCCGCGCTCGAGCGTCTTGTCCGGACCGATGGCCGAGAGGAATCGCTCGGCACCATCGGGCGCGAGCTCGACGAAGGTTTCCTCGGGCTGCATCTTGATGGCGCCGATGTCGCGCTTGGTGAGGTTGCCGTTGCGGCAGAGCATGGGGATCAGCCAGCGCGGCTCGGCATTCTGCTTGCGCCCGACGGACAAGGATACCCAGACTCCGTCGGTAAAGTCGTTGCGTCCCGCAGATGAGCCCTCATCGCGAGGCGTGACCGGAAAATCGTCGCGGCGAGGCTTTCTGCGCTCGCCTTCGGCCGGCACGTCCTGCAATTCCTCCGGCGCGGAATGGCCGGCACGGTATTGCCGCAGGAAGGCGGCGGCGACCTGTTCGGCACCATGACGCTCCAGCAATTGCCGGACGATCGACTGTTCGTCCTCGGCGAGCGGTCCGGCAAAGACCGGATCGGCGAGAAGACGTTCGTCGTCGCGCTGGCTCACCTCGTCGGCAGACGGTGGCTTTGCCCAGGTAGCGCGGATGCGGGCGGCTTCCAGCAGGCGTTCCGTGCGGCGGCGGGCGCTGAGCGGCACGATCATGGCGCTGACGCCCTTGTTGCCGGCGCGCCCCGTGCGGCCGCTGCGATGCAGCAGCGTTTCCGGATTGGTCGGCAAATCGGCGTGAACGACCAGTTCGAGGCCCGGCAGGTCGATGCCGCGAGCGGCGACGTCGGTTGCGATGCAGACGCGGGCGCGTCCGTCGCGCATGGCCTGCAAAGCGTGCGTACGCTCGTTCTGGCTAAGCTCGCCCGAGAGAGCGACGACCGAAAAGCCGCGATTGTTGAACCGCGCCGTCAGATGATTGACGGCAGCACGCGTCGAGCAGAAGACGATGGCATTGCGCGCTTCATAGTAGCGCAGCACGTTGATGATGGCGTTTTCCTTGTCGCTCGGCACGACCGTCAGCGCGCGATACTCGATATCGACATGCTGCTTGGCTTCCGAGGCGGTAGCGATGCGAACGGCATCGCGCTGGTAATTTTCGGCAAGCTTGGCGATCGAACGCGGCACGGTCGCGGAAAACATCAGCGTACGGCGTTCGGACGGCGCGGTTTCCAGAATGAATTCCAGATCCTCGCGGAAACCGAGATCGAGCATCTCGTCGGCCTCGTCGAGTACGACGGCATGCAGCCTCGAAATATCGAGCGAGTTGCGGCGGATATGATCGCACAGGCGGCCGGGCGTGCCCACGACGATATGGGCGCCGCGCTCCAGCGTGCGCCGCTCGGTGCGCATGTCCATGCCGCCGACGCAGGAGGCGATGGTGGCGCCCGTCAGGGCATAGAGCCACTCCAGCTCGCGCTGGACCTGCAGCGCCAGTTCCCGGGTCGGCGCGATCGCCAGCGCCAGCGGCGCTCCGGCCGGGCCGAAGCGTTCGGCGCCGTCAAGCAGGCCCGGCGCCAGCGCGAGACCGAAGGCGACCGTCTTGCCCGAACCGGTCTGGGCGGAGACGAGGGCATCCTTGCCGGCAAGGCCGGGGTCGAGCATGGCTTTCTGCACCGGCGTCAGCGTCTCGTAACCGCGCTTCGCCAAAGCCTGGGCAATCGCCGGAACGATGCCTTCGAATTCAGTCATCATCTGTCTTTCGGAATTCTTCGCGCACCAATCGGCGGCGATCATCGTGGTTCGCACGTCGCGAACCTCTTCTTCAGGCGTGCACATACTTGTTTGGCAAGCCGATGTACAGAGCAGAGGCGTATTCGCGCGAGTCGGAACGAAAAAAAGGCAGCGAAGCGCGCTGCCTTTGAAGTTGATGCTGTCTAAAGCTAGCTCGAGTCGGGGAACTTCATGTCTCGGGAGCCAGGGGCAGCTCCAATCCGCTCCTAGCTCATGCGAACGGTCTCAAGTCGGCCTTTACCTTTGACCAAGCTTTCTTAACGCGAAGTTACCAAACGGGGGTCATCGTTTGCCCCTCAGTTTTAAGGTTCGTCTTAACTTTTCAACTCTTCGAGCCCTGCAAAGAGGTCGAGCGCTTCCGGGTTGGCGAGCGCCTCCTTGTTCTTGACGGCCCGGCCATGCACCACGTCGCGCACGGCAAGCTCGACGATCTTGCCGGATTTCGTGCGCGGGATATCGGCAACGGCGATGATCTTCGCCGGAACGTGACGCGGCGAAGCGCCGGTGCGAATACGGGACTTCATCGTCTTGACGAGATCGTCGGTCAGGGAAACGCCCGGCGCAAGGCGGACGAAGAGCACGACGCGGACATCATCCTCCCAATCCTGGCCGATGCAGAGCGCTTCCAGCACTTCGGGGATCTGCTCGACCTGATTGTAAATCTCGGCCGTGCCGATGCGCACGCCGCCGGGATTGAGCGTCGCGTCCGAGCGGCCATGAATGACGAGGCCGTCATGCTCCGTCCATTCGGCGAAATCGCCGTGGCACCAGACATTGTCGAAGCGCTCGAAATAGGCGGCGCGATATTTGACGCGCTCCGGATCGTTCCAGAACATGACCGGCATGGAAGGGAAGGCTCTGGTGCAGACGAGTTCGCCCTTCTCGCGACGTACCGGCTTGCCTTCGTCGTTCCAGACATCGACGGCAAGGCCAAGGCCCGGCCCCTGGATTTCGCCGCGCCAAACGGGTTGCAGCGGGTTGCCCAGCACGAAGCAGGAAACGATGTCGGTGCCGCCGGAAATCGAAGCGAGCTGAATGTCGCCCTTGATGCCCTCATAGACGAAGGAAAAGCCCTCCGGCGACAGCGGCGAGCCGGTGGACGTCATCAGCCGCAGGCTCGAAAGATCATGCGACGTCCTCGGCGTGAGGCCGCTCTTGTGGACGGCATCGATATATTTGGCGGACGTGCCGAACAGCGCGAACTTCTCTTCCTGCGCGTAGTCGAACAGGATGTTGCCGTCGGGCGCGAAGGGCGATCCGTCGTAAAGGCAGAGAGTCGCGCCGGCGGCAAGGCCCGCCACCAGCCAGTTCCACATCATCCAGCCGCAGGTCGTGAAATAAAAGACCTTTTCGCCGGGCACCACGCCGCAATGCAGGCGATGCTCCTTGACAAGCTGCAGCAGCGCGCCGCCGGTCGAATGCACGATGCACTTCGGGACGCCGGTGGTGCCGGAGGAAAACAGAATGAACAGCGGATGGGAGAAAGCGACGGGAACAAACTCGACCGGTTTCGCCTCGTAGGACGCGACCAGATCGGCGAGAGTCCGCGCAGCCGGCGTCGCAACGACGACCGCCTCGGCGCTGCCGGCGTAAGGCACGATGACGGCGGGCACATCCAGGCGCCGTGCTATGGCGCTGACCTTCGCGGTGACGTCCTGCAACTTGCCGCCATACCAATAGCCGCTGCAGGCGATGAAAAGTTTCGGCTCGATCTGGCCGAAGCGATCCATGACGCCCTGCTCGCCGAAATCGGGCGAACAGGAAGACCAAATCGCGCCGATCGACGCGGCCGCCAGCATGCAGGCGATCGTCTCCGGCATGTTCGGCATCATCGCCGCCACGCGGTCTCCCTTGCCGATGCCATGGGCGCGATAGGCCTGCTGCAGGCGCGAGACCATTGCCGCCAGCCGGTCCCACGACCAGCGATCGCGCACCTTGTCCTCGCCCCAGAACACCAGCGCATCGCCCCCGCCGCTCCGCGACAGCAGGTTTTCGGCGAAATTCAGCCGCGCATCGGGAAAAAAGCGGGCTTCCAGCATCAGGTCGCCATGGACAAGCGCCCGCTCGCCGCGTTCACCCTTCACGCCGCAGAAATCCCAGACCGCCGTCCAGAAATTTTCCCGGTCGGCAATCGACCAGCCATGGAGGCCGGTGAAATCGGATAAGGACAGGCCGAAACGCCGGTTGCACTCCTGCATGAAGGCAAACATCGGGCTCTGGCGGCGAAATTCTTCCGATGGTATCCAGAGCGGCCGCCGATCCTGCATATTTCTCTCCCCCGCTTTTCGTCCTATATAGCAATGCTGCAACGCATTATAAAATCACGGTGTTGTGGCGATTGCCAGTGCGTGGTGTTTGCATCCGCCAAACAATTCCTATATCCGGCAAACGCAGGCAGATCATCCCTATCAGTTCGAGAGTCCCCACGGGATCATGAGAGCTTCGAAAAACAATAAGTGGCGACTGACGTTGCGATCGGCCTCGCGTTGGCTGCCCGGCGCCGCCCGCACGACCGGCATCGTTCTTCTCACGATTCTCATCGTCTTCGCTGTCTTCAGAGCGACCGCGCCTTTCCTGATTTCCAGCGGCCTGGTGCGCTCCGGCATCGAGAAGGCCCTCTCGGAATGGACGGGATATCGCGCTCAGATCGAAGGCGATCCGACGCTGGAATTCTGGCCGACGGCGCGCGTCACGCTCAATCAGGTGACGATCCGCGAGCCGACGAAAAACGGCAAGGTCCTTGGCCATGTCGACAGCCTCTCGGCGGATTTCTCGCTGCTGTCGGCCATCCGCGGCCATGCGCGGTTTCATGAGTTTCATTTTCTGCGCCCGGTCCTCTATATCCGCCGCGACGAAGACGGCCTGATCGACTGGACGAACGAGGGCCGTCTCTCCAAGGCCATCGAACAGGCGGAGGCCTCCTCCGGCGACGGCATATCGATGCGGAAGGACCAGGACGCCGCCATCGGCATGCTGACCATCGAGGACGGCAGCATCGAGATGGCCGACGAACGCAGCGGCAACATCTACAAGCTCAACGGCATCAACGCGGACATTTCCTGGCCGCGGCTGTCGCAGCCGATGACCGCCGTCATTCTTGCGCGTTTCAACGACCAGGACGTCAAGCTCAATTTCGACTCGACGCAGCCGCTGCTCTTCTTTGCCGGCAAGAGCGTCGACGCGAAAACCAGCTTCGCCTCGTCGATGATCAACTGGACCTATGCCGGCGTCACCAGCATATCGGACCTCTCGGCGCTTTCGGGCAACCTGCAGCTCAGCGTACCGAATGTTCCCGCCTTCTTGGCATGGAGCGGCCAGCGTCTGCCGGCCGCCGACGCCCTCAAGAACGTTTCTCTGAGCGCCGATATTGCCGCGATCGACAACGGCCTGCGCTTCAACAACCTCAATTTCAAGGTCAATGATTCGGCGGCTTCAGGGGTCATGGACCTCAACTCCACGGCAGCGGGCAAGCCCAAGATCTCCGGAACGCTCGCCTTCGACCAAATGAACCTCAATCCGTTCCTGGCCGCCTTTTCCATGCGCCTTGCGGCCGAAACCGCGATCGACGCGCTTTTGAACGGCAATCCGCTGCAGCGGCTCGATCTCGACATGCGCCTGTCGGCAAACAAGGCGGCGCTCGGTCCCTTCCAGTTCGAGAATATCGGCGCAAGCCTGCTGGTGGCCGGCGGCAAGGCGAAGTTCGACATCGGGGACAGCAGTTTCGAGAGCGGCTCGCTGACCGCGCATCTGGAAGTCGCCCCCGGGGATTTCGACGGCGGCGGCAAATTGCAGATCTCCATCCGAAACGCCGATTTCGGCGGCCTCTTCACCCGATTGAAGCTGGTGGGGCCGCTGCCGATGCCATCGTCCGGATCGCTGGATCTCGCGCTCAGCACCTCCAAGCCGATCTGGGTGGCCACGCTCAGCGACGTGGCCGGCACGCTGCACTTCAAGTCGGCGGCGGGGTCGCTGCGCCAATTCGACATCTCCGCCTTCCGGACGCTGGCCGCTGAAAAAACCTTCTTCCGGATGAGCGACGTCGCCGATGCATCTTTCGACTTCGACAGCATCAATGTCGATGCAAGCTTTGCGAAAGGGTCGGTCGAGGTGAAGAATGCCTCGATCGCGGGACAGAACGAAACGATTACCTTCAATGGCGTCGTTCCGTTCCGCACCAATGGCCTCGCGCTCTCGGGCGCGGTCGAGGCGACATCGCCCTCCGATGCCGACGAGTTGCCGATGCTGCCCTTCTTCATCGGAGGCAGCTGGCCGAACCCGGTCGTTTCGCCGGTCGCAACGCTCCTGCAGAAGCCGATACAGCCGCTGCAGCAACAATAATCGCCCAAGCCTGCCGGTTGCGCCGCCGCGCCTCAGGCCGCGGCAGCCGCCTGTTCATCCCGCTGCCGCTGGACTTCGCGACGTTTCGTCACGATGGAAGCGCAGATGACGCCGATGGTGACGACGCCGATCAGGATCGTGCAGATGGCGTTGATCTCCGGCGTGACGCCGAGCTTGACCTGGCTGTAGATGAGCATCGGCAGCGTCTTGGCGCCCGCACCGGACGCGAAGGTCGCGATCACCAAATCGTCGAGCGACAGGGTCAAAGCCAGTACCCAGCCTGAGAATACGGCCGGCGCGATGATGGGGAGCGTCACCTCGAAGAAAGTCCGCACCGGCGGAGCACCGAGATCCAGCGCCGCCTCCTCGATCGAGCGATCGAAGGTCAAAAGGCGCGACTGCACGACGACGGCGACGAAGCACATGGTCAGCGTCGTATGCGCCATGACGATGGTCCAGAAGCCGCGGTCGACACCGGAGGTGACGAAGAGCAGCAGCAGCGACAGGCCGGTGATGACGTCAGGCATGACGAGCGGCGCATAGATCATGCCGGAAAACAGGATGCGGCCGCGGAAACGCGTGTAGCGCACGAGGGTCAGCGCCGCCATGGTGCCGAGCACCGTGGCGATGGTCGCCGACAGGAGCGCGATGCGGACCGTCAGCCAGGCGGCGCTCAGCATGGTATCGTTGCTGAAAAGATGCACGTACCATTGCGTCGAAAAACCGCCCCAGACCGTGACCAGCCGCGACCTGTTGAAGGAGTAGATGACCAGCAGCAGGATCGGCAGGTAGAGGAAGGCCAGGCCGAGCGTGACCGAGACGATGTTGAAACGGGACCAGCGGATCATCGACTATCTCCCCTTTTCGTCGGCCCTGGCCTGGAAATGCTGGAAGAAGACGATGGGCACCACCAGCACCAGAAGGAGGATGGTCGCCACCGCCGACGCCAGCGGCCAGTCGGTATTGCTGTAGAATTCCGTCCAGAGCACCTTGCCGATCATCAGGGTCTCCGAGCCGCCGAGCAGATCGGGAATGACGAATTCGCCGACGGCCGGGATGAAGACCAGCATGCAGCCGGCAACCACGCCCGGGATGGAGAGCGGAAAGGTGACGCGCCAGAAAGCGCCGATCGGCGTGCAGCCGAGATCCTGCGCCGCCTCGATCAGCGTGCCGTCCATCTTCTCCAGTGCCGAATAGAGCGGCAGCACCATGAAGGGGAGATAGGAATAGACCATGCCGATATAGACCGCCGTATTGGTATTGAGGATGACCAGCGGCTCGTGGATGATGCCGAGCGCCATCAGCAGCTGGTTCAGCAGGCCCGTCGTGCTGAGGATCGACATCCAGGAATAGACGCGGATCAGGAAGCTCGTCCAGAAGGGCAGGATGATCAGCATCAGCAAAGTCGGACGGATCGTTCGCGGCGCCTGCGCCATGCCGTAGGCGATGGGATAGGCGATGATCAGGGTCAGCAGCGTCGAAATCCCGGCGATCTGCAGGCTCTGGATGTAGGCGTTCATGTAGAGAGGATCGCCCGCCAACCATGTGTAGTTGTCGAACGACATGGTTTGCAGCTTGTCCCACCAGTCGCCAAAGCTGTCGCTCCAGGCGAAGGATGGATCGTAGGGCGGCACCGACATCGCTTTCGTCGACAGCGAGATGCGGAAGACGATGAGGAACGGTGCGAGAAAGAAGGTCAGCAACCAGGCATAGGGGACGATGATGACAAGGCGCTGATAGATGGAGGAACCGAGCGCTCTCATGAATCAATCCTTCAGCAACACGCCGGCATTTTCGTCGAAGGAGACCCAGACGTTCTGGTCGTAGGTGAAGGGCTCTTCCACGACGCGCACGGCGTTCAGCGACGAGGCCTTGACGACCTGCCCGCTCTTCAGCTTGACGTGGAAAACGGTCATGTCGCCGAGATAGCCGATATCCCAGATCTCGCCCTCGGCGGCATTGAGGGATGCGTTGGCGGGCGGACGGGGCGTTACCCGCAGCTTTTCCGGGCGAATGGCAAGGCTGGCACGGCTTCCCTCGGCCGGGGCGCCGCCCGAGGCGGTGCGCACCGTGAAGCCGGAATCGACCGATATCTCGACGATACCCGATTGCGCCGAGATGACATTGCCGTCGAGGATGTTCACATCACCGATGAAATCGGCGACGAAGCGGCAATTGGGCGCCTCGTAGATCTCGGCCGGCGTTGCCACCTGCACCACCTTGCCGTGGCTCATGACCGCGATGCGGTCGGCCATGGTCATCGCCTCTTCCTGGTCATGGGTCACGACGACGAAGGTCAGCCCGAGGTTCTGCTGAAGGTCCATGAGCTCGAACTGGGTTTCCTCGCGCAGCTTCTTGTCGAGCGCGCCGAGCGGTTCGTCCAGCAAGAGCACCTTCGGGCGCTTTGCAAGGGAGCGGGCCAGCGCCACGCGCTGGCGCTGGCCGCCGGAAAGCTGGTTGGGCTTGCGTCTGGCGAACTGCTCCAGCTTGACGAGCTTCAGCATCTGCGTGACGCGATCGGCAATCTCGTTCTTCGCCATGCCGTCCTGACGCAAGCCGAAGGCTATGTTCTTCTCGACCGACATATGCGGAAAGAGCGCATAGGACTGGAACATCATGTTGACGGGACGGCGGTAGGGCGGCGTGCCGGCGAGATTCTGCCCATCGAGCACGATCTCGCCCGTCGTCGGCTGTTCGAAGCCCGCCAGCATGCGCAGAAGTGTGGACTTGCCGCAGCCCGACGCGCCAAGGAGAGCAAAGAATTCACGATTGTAGATATTCAGGGAGAGGTCGTCGACGGCGGTGAAATCACCGAACTTCTTCGTCACATTCTTGAAGGAAATGTAAGGCTTGGCCGAAGGATCGGTCCAAGGAGCAAAGGAGCGCCGGATATTACCGAGTGACTTCATCATCTATCCCCAAATGGATGCCCGCATGGGCTTTCCTAAAGCACTTCCGCATTCCGGACGGAAAACCGCTGCGCACTTTTCCCGGAAATGCGTTGGCACCGGCTCTTCCCCATTCCGGCGCGCTCGTGATTCCTGCATCGTGCTCTTAAGGAAAGGCCCGGACGTTGCCGTCCGGGCCGTTTCGACTTATTGGCCGGTCGTGACCTTTGTCCACAAGCGCGTTGCCAGGCGCTGCGTTTTCGAGTCCCACGGGGTCAGCGTGAACAGCTTCTCGCGGACCTCGTCGGTCGGATAGACGGCCGGATCGTCCAGCACGTCCTTGCTCACGAACTGCTGCGACGCCTTGTTGCCGTTGGCATAGGTGGTGGCGTCACTGGCCTTGGCGATGACTTCCGGCTTCATGATGTAGTTGAGGAAGATATGCGCCTCCTCGACATGCGGCGCATCGGCCGGGATCGCCATGACGTCGAACCACATCTGCGCGCCCTTGGTGGGGATCGAATAGCCGATGTTGACGCCGTTCTTGGCTTCGGCGGCGCGGTTGCGGGCCTGCAGCACGTCGCCGGAATAGCCGAAGGCGATGCAGATATCGCCGTTGGCGAGCGCATTGATGTACTCGGAGGAGTGGAACTTGCGAACGAAGGGGCGGATCGCGGTCAGCAGATCTTCGGCCTTCTTGAAATCTTCCTGCTTGGTCGAATTCGGATCGAGCCCCAGATAGCGCAAGGCTGCCGGGATGACGTCTGTCGGAGAGTCCAGCACGTAGATGCCGCAATCCTTGAACTTGGCGGCAAGCTTGGGATCGAAGATCACGTCGATATCCGGTGCTGCATCTGTGCCGAGGATCTGCTTCACCTTGTCGACGTTATAACCGACGCCGCTGGTCCCCCACATATAGTCGATCGCGTACTGGTTGCCGGGATCGTAGGTGGCGATGCGCTGCTGCACCGTATCCCACATGTTGGAGAGGTTCGGCAACTTGGACTTGTCCAGCTTCTGGAAGACGCCGGCCTTGATCTGGCGTTGCAGGAAATAGGCCGTCGGCACGACGACGTCGTAGCCGGTCTTGCCCGCCAGCAGCTTCGTTTCCAGGGTCTCGTTCTGGTCGAAGGTGTCATAGACGACCTTGATCCCGGTTTCCTTGGTGAAATCCTCCAGGATCGAATTGTCGATATAATCCGACCAGTTGTAGATATTGACGACCTTGTCTTCCGCCTGAGCGGCCGCCGCCAGCGAAACGACCGCGAAAGCCGTTGCTGCAAGCCGTGCGAACATGGACTTCATAGTCCCTCCTGTTTTGTTCAAGGGCATCCAGGCGACACCCAACCCTCTGTTTTTCCCGCTAGACTAGAAAGGAAATCGGAAGGCGACAAGGGGAAAAGCGTCGCCGCATACTCTTTCACATTTCGTCGTCCATCGGCCGAAAGAGGCGCATCCGCTCCAGAAAAGGCGCTGCGAGACACGGCTCACGCATAGGTCGGGCGCTTGCCCGCGAACAATTCGGAATGGCTTTTCAGCAGTTTGGTCATGCGGTCGACCACGGTACGGATTTCCCTGCGATGACGGTCGGCATTGTTCATGACGATCCATTGCCGGTGGCGCAGCGACGCGATCTCCTCGCCGACCCGTTCCAGCCTCGGCTCCTGATCGCCGACGAAGCAGGGCAGGACGGCGATCCCCGATCCGGCAAGCACCAGATCGTGCAGCGAGCGCGGACGGCTGACCGTGAAAGCAATGTCCTCCCGCCTGTTCCGGTGCGGCCAGCGCAGATAGGCCGACACGGCCTCGTCTTCCGCCACCGCGATCCAGCGCTGCGGGCCGGCGAAGCGCATGTTGCGCGCCTGATATGCGGCATAGGCGACATCGCCGGTCTTGATGGCGGCGAGATTGGTCTCCTCCGGCTCGAAGGCGCGGATGCCGATGTCGCTCTCGCGATGGGCGAGGCTGGCACGGCGCTCGCCGAGATGCAGGTCGATGCGGAAACCGTCGCGCTCCGAGCAGATCGTCGGCATGTTCTGGCTGAGCAGCCAGCCGACCCATGTGCCCGCGGCGATGCGGACGACGGACATGCCCTGCGCGTCGCGCTGCCAGCTGTCGACCTTGCGGGCGGCGGCTTCCATCTCCAATAGCTGGTCGAACAGCGCCTGGCCGTCGCCTGTCAGCGCGTAGCCTGTCTGGCTGCGCTCGAAAAGCGGGCGTCCGATCTGGCCCTCCAGTTCCAGCATGCGGCGGCCGATCGTCGCCGGGCTCAGGCCGCTCGAAGCAACGGCGCCCGTCAGACCGCCGCCGCGGGCGACGTCCAGGAAGAGCTGGTAGGAATCCCACGTCGTGTTTTTCATAATTGAAAAACATAGGCCGAAAACCGCTGTTTATAAAGCAAATTCGGGTGTGTAGTTGAAGGGATGCCCAAACCACGGAGACATCTCATGATGGACAGCATCGCTTTAGCCAAGGCCCTCGAATTGCAAAGCATCGCACGCGAAGAACAATGGCGACGCAACGAGGATCTGTTCTACCTCGACTATGCGCGGGATCCCCTGCCCTTTTTCCACTGGCTCGGGCGCATGGTCGCCGGGCTGCGCGACCGAAAGCGGTCAATGAAAAAGGCGGACCGGCTGGAGACCAGCCGATCCGCCTGCAATAGCAACGATGGCTGCGCTCAGGCGGCCTCTTCGCGCATATAGCCGGCGCCGTATCCGGCCTCGATCTTGAATTGCTGGATCAGATGCAGCAGGGCATCGGCCTCGCCGGCAAGTTCGCGGCTTGCCGCCGTCGTCTCTTCCACCATGCCGGCATTCTGCTGCGTCATCTGGTCCATGTGATTGACCGAGGAGTTGACCTCCTGCAGGGCGCTTGCCTGGTCATGGCTGGCGCGTGCGATCATTTCCACATGCTGGCTGATCGTCACGATCTGGCTGCTGATCTGGGCGAGCACCGAGCCGGCCTCCTGCACGAACTGCGAGCCGGAATTGACCTCCTGTGTCGACTTGTTGATCAAGCCCTTGATTTCCTTTGCGGCAGCGGCGGAGCGTTGCGCAAGCTCGCGCACTTCCATGGCGACGACCGCGAAGCCCTTGCCGGCATCGCCGGCGCGGGCAGCTTCGATTCCGGCATTGAGCGCCAGAAGATTCGTCTGGAAAGCGATCTCGTCGATGACGCCGATGATCTGCTCGATCTGACGGGACGCATCCTCGATGCGCGTCATCGCGTCGATGGCGTTGCCGACAACGATGGAGCTGTCGTCGGCGCTACGCTTGGCTTCGCGCACGATGGCATCCGCATCCTTGGCGCGCTCGGCGGAGGAACGGACCGTGGCGGTAATCTCGTCGACGGCGGCGGCGGTCTGCTCCAGCGAAGCGGCCTGCTGTTCGGTGCGCTTCGAAAGATCCTCGGCGGAGGCCGCCATCTGCGCGCCGTTGCTCTGGATCATCTCGACATTGTTGCGAACCTGGCTCAGCGTCTGCTGCAGGCGCGACAGCGAGCTGTTGAAGTCCTGGCGCAGCTGCTCCAGGCGGCCGATGAACGGTGTGTCGATCGTTGCCGAGATATCGCCCTGCGCGAGGCGTTCGAGACCGGCGGCAAGCTCGCTGACGGCGTAGTCGATCTGACGGTCGAGCTCGCGCTTCTCGGCGTCGTTGCGCTGGCGTTCGTGCTCGGCGGCGGCTCGCTCCTCGTCGCTCTGCTCCTCGATGCGTATCTTCGAGATGGCGTTTTCCTTGAAGATGCCGAGGGCGCGGGCCATGTCGCCGATTTCATCGCGGCGCTGCTCGCCGGAGATGGAAGTTTCCAGCATGCCGTCGGCAATGCGACGCATGGCGGCAGTGATCTGGCCGATCGGGCGTTGCAGGGTCAGGACGAGCGCGATGCCGCCGGCGACCGAAAGGATGATGCCGAGGGCGGTTGCCAGGATCGATATGTAATTCGCCTGGTTGCGCTCGCTGCCGGCACTCTGCTTCTGGGTTTCGGCAAAGGCGGTGAGCTGGCCCCAGACCTGATCGAGCTGCTGGCGGGCGCTCGCATATTCGCCGATCCGCTGCGTGATGGTGTCGACCAGCTTGCCGCCGGCATCGTCCATGGACTTGATGGCCGGGCGAATGGCCGCATCGATGTCGCCGGCGAAATCCATGCTCTTGGCGCTCTGGTTCAGCGTGTCGATATCGCCGGCGAGCTTGGAGATTTCCTGACGCAGGCGAACGAGGTTGTCCTTGTTGGTATTGGCGTTGAACTCCGCGAGGACGAGTTGCAGCGAATAGACGGAGTCTTCGAGGCGGCGCGTATCCTGCAGGACGGAATTGGTCTGCGCGACGCGGGCATCAAGGGAAACGAACGTCGTGGTCGCCTGACGCATCATCTGCGTCGCCGTCAGCTGCGTATAGGTCGAGGTCTGGCGGAAGCGCGAGAGCAGCCGGCCGATATTGGCGATGGTGTCGTCTGTCGGAACGTCGGTGCTTTCGGTGAAGGCGGCAAGATCCTTGATCGTGCCCACCAGAGACTGAACGACGCTCTTCTGGTTCTGCGGCAAGGCGAGATCGATGGAGCGCTGAGCCCTGGTCAGATCCTGCAGCCGGTCCTTCAGAAGCTTGACCTTGTCGGCCGGGGTTGCCGCCTTGTTGAAATCCTCCGCCACGGAGACCAGCAGGTCGCCGCCCTTCAGCAGGCGGTCGGCCGAGCGCAGCGTCGAGGTCGCGTCGGCCTGATCCTGCCGCATCTGGTCTTCCAGCTGCTGGCTGTTGAAGTTGACATTGAAACGGGCGCTGATCAGAGCGCGCTGCGCATCGTCGATCGTCTTGCGCAGCGAGAGCTCCTGCTCGTGCAGCGACCACAACCTGCCGACCAGGTTGGACATGTCGGCCGTCTTGGCGGTCGCCTCGGTCAGATTGTCGCGGCCTTCCGCATCCTGCCCCAGCTGGCCCAGCGTCGTATCAAGGACGCTCTGCTGAGACTTGATGTCGTCATAGAGCTTGTCGCGCTGCTGCTCGTTGGTGATGCGCAGAAAGTCGTCCATCGAACCATAGAGGTTCTTGAAGCCGGTCAGCGACTGCAGGACGCTGTTGGAAATCTCCATGCGCCCCTGCAGCAGGCCCGACGCATAAAGCCCGGTGAGGCCCACGGCGGAAATGCTGATGACGAACGGCAGGACGAATATCAGAACCTTCGTCTTGATCTTGAAACGCGATAATATCTTGTCAATGAACATAGTGGCTCAGACCTCTCAACACCGCTCCCCCGTCGACGCCCCCTCGGCGCTGACCGGATGTATAACCATCGTTCTTGAAATATCCGCAGGCGGGGGTCCCGAGTCGTGTCAGGAAGCAATCATTGCTCCGGCTCTATCTTGCAGTAGAGCGCCCCAAGAAATCGCCAGGGATTGTGGGTGCGATTAATTAATTTTCAGATAAGGGGTCCGCAGCCGCCATTGCCGGCTCGAACAAGCACCGCCGGACAGGCTGGCGCGGCATGAATTTCACGCGGAAGAAGCCGTCGTCGAGCGGCGGCGGCAAGATGGCGGAAGCGGCTGAAATCAGTAGCCGCGCACCGCCAGCAATGCGATGCAAGCGGCGGTAACGCCTGTCGCGAGCATCAAAAACTTCACGGCCAAAAGCCTGGCGTTATCGCGGGTCTGAGCGATTGCGATGGCGCGAGCACGACGCTTTGTTCTGTTCATGAGCATATTCCCATTTTCGCACTGACACGATAACCGGCAAACGGTGCTTTCGGCAACTGCCAATCTATTCACGAAAGATGTAGGAAATGAAAACACGAAAACCAGAGGTTGGCCGCAAGTGTCGCACCCACCGGTCAGGGAGCGCGCGACAGGAGCGCGTTACTTCAGCAATGCCGAAATGGCGGGATTGGTCGCCATTTCGGCGGCGGTCTTGCCAGAAGTGGACCTGATGGACTTGTCGGCGCCATTCTTCAGCAATGCCTTGACGATAGCCGGATCTCGCTGCTGGGTCGCCATATGCAGCGGCGTCCAGCCATCGAAATCGCCGCGCGCGTTGACGTCGGCACCCCTGGAAGCCAGAAGATCGATCATGCTCGCGGGTCCGTAATAGGCGGCGGTATGCAACGGAGCCCAGCCCTCCGTCGTCTTCAGGTTCACCTCGGCGCCGCAGGCCAGCATCTTCTTGACGACATCGCTTTTCCTGTCGCGGATCGCAATGGCGAAATTCGTATCGCCGCCCCTATCCCGGCCGTTCGGATCCAGCTTGTTGCATTGCGCGGAAGCGGCGCTGGCACCCGATGCCGTCATGGCAAGCATGCCGAGCGACATCGCCATGGCCGCAGCGATGCCTGAAAGAACCGCCTGGCGGGATATCCGGACATTAAACGTCATAATTGCTTCCATCTTGCATGTTCGCGTCAAAGGGGTCTTCTCCGATTTGCCGCCGCTTGGCAAGATCAATTCAGGCCGCCTCGCCGGCGACATGGCCGGAGGCCCAGGCCCATTGGAAATTATAGCCGCCGAGCCACCCCGTGACGTCGACACATTCGCCGATGAAGAAGAGGCCCGGCGCCGTCTTCACCTGCATCGTCCTCGAATCGAGGCAGGCTGTATCGATGCCGCCAAGCGTCACTTCCGCCGTCCGATAGCCCTCCGAGCCGGATGGCCTGATCGGCCAGGACTGGATGGCGGCCGCGAGCTGTTGCAGCCGCTTGTCGGACTGATCCGCCATGTTGCCCGACAGGCCCTCGCTTTCGACGAAATGCTGCGCCAGCCGCTTCGGCAGGATCTCCGCCAAGGCCGTCTGCGCCGACTGCCGGCCATTGGCCTGCTTCGCCTTCTTGAGCAGCGCGAACATGTCGATGTCGGGTTCGATGACCACGGTGATGTCCTCGCCTTCGCGCCAATAGGAGGAAATCTGCAATATGGCGGGGCCGCTGAGGCCGCGATGGGTAAAGAGCAAGGCCTCGCGGAATGCCGTCCTGCCGTGGCGGATCTCGGCGGGTGCGGCAATGCCCGACAGCGGCGCGAGGCGCTGAAGCAATTGCGGATCGAGGGTGAGCGGCACAAGGCCCGGTCGCGTTTCGACGAGGGGTAATCCGAATTGCTCGGCGATGCGATAGGCAAGGCCGGTGGCGCCCATCTTGGGGATCGACTTGCCGCCGGTGGCGACAACAAGCGAAGACGCCTGGAAAATGCCCTCGGACGTGGCAACGCGATAGCCGCCGGAGGTCTGCTCGATGTCGCCGATCTCGGTTCGCAATCGCAGCTGTGCTCCGGCCGCGCGCATCTCGTCGGTCAGCATGCGGATGATGTCCTTGGCGCTGTCGTCACAGAAAAGCTGGCCGAGCGTCTTTTCATGCCAGGCGATGCCATGGCGCTCGACCATGGCCAGGAAATCCCTCGGCGTGAAGCGCGCCAGCGCCGATTTGGCGAAATGCGGATTGGCGGAGAGGAAGTTCCTCGGCGCGGTATTGATATTGGTGAAGTTGCAGCGGCCGCCGCCCGAAATGCGGATCTTTTCGCCGGGTGCGCCAGCATGGTCGAGCACGATGACGGAGCGTCCGCGACGGCCGGCGCCGATGGCGCACATCATGCCTGCGGCGCCGGCACCGAGGACGATCACATCATATCTGCCAGTCACGCCTCAACCTCTTACTCTTCGCCACGCGCTCGTAATTTTTTCCATCATATGGCGAAAGTCCGAGCGGTTTTCCCCCTCGCCAATTGGCAAACTGCGGCTATGATGCAATCACCGATCAACCCAAATACGGTGTTTTATGCCCGCGAGAAAGACCCCGCTGAAAGCTTCCGTGCCTGTCTCCAAAGTCCCTACTGTTCCTCCCAGTCTGAGATCGGCACGCGGCGTGGCAAACTGGAAGGAAGCGGCCCAATGGCTGCGGGCGCGCGGGATCGAAGACATAGAATGCATCACCCCCGACCTGGCCGGCGTGCCGCGCGGCAAGATGATGCCGACCTCGAAATTCACCTCCAACACATCGCTGGCGCTGCCTTCCGCGATCTATCGTCACACGATCTCGGGCGAATATCCGGAAGAGACCGAGAGCTTCCGCTATGAGCCGCGCGACAACGACCTGAAGTTGGTCCCCGACCTGTCGACGCTGTCCGTCGTGCCATGGGAGACCGATCCGACGGCGCAGGTGATCTGCGATATCGTCGATTCCGAAGGCCAGGAAGTCTCCTATACGCCGCGCAACGTCTTGAAGCGCATCATGGGGCTTTATCGCGAGCGGGGCTGGAAGCCCGTGGTGGCGCCGGAAATCGAGTTCTACCTCGTCGCCAAGAACGACGACCCGGACTATCCGCTGCATCCGCCGAAGGGCCGCTCCGGCCGTTCCATCCTCGGCGGACAGGGCTATTCCATCGCCGGCATCAACGAGTTCGACGAGCTGATCGACGACATCTATCACTTCTCCGAAAAGCAGGGCCTGGAGATCGACACGCTGATCCATGAGGAAGGGCCGGCCCAGCTCGAAATCAACCTGCGCCACGGCGATCCGATCGAGCTGGCCGACCAGGTGTTCATGTTCAAGCGCACGATCCGCGAGGCGGCGCTGAAGCACGGCATCTACGCGACCTTCATGGCCAAGCCCATGCAGAGCCAGCCAGGGTCGGCGATGCACATCCACCAGTCGGTCGTCAACATCGAAACCGGCAAGAACGTCTTCACCAACCCCGACGGAAGCCCCTCGTCCGAATTCTTCCATTTCATCGGCGGCATGCAGCGCTTCGTGCCGAACGCGCTTGCGATGCTGGCGCCCTATGTGAACTCCTACCGGCGGCTGGCGCCGAACATGTCCTGCCCGGTCAACAATGCCTGGGGCTACGACAACCGCACCACGGCTTTCCGCGTGCCGGTTTCCGATCCGCAGGCACGGCGCGTCGAAAACCGGCTGCCGAGCTCGGATGCCAATCCGTACCTCGCGCTTGCCGCCTCGCTCGGCTCCGGCCTGCTCGGCATCATGAAACAGGTCGAGCCGACGGCGCCGACCGAGGACTCGGCCAATGAAGGCTCCATCGATCTGCCGCGTGGCCTCCTCGAAGCCATCGCGCTCATGGAGGACGAACCCGCTTTCGAAGAGGTCTTCGGCGAGGATTTCATCGGCATCTATGCCGGCGTCAAGCGCGGCGAATTCGAAACCTTCATGCAGGTGATCAGCCCGTGGGAGCGGGAATTCCTTCTGCTCAACGTGTGAAGGGAGCCCCCATGACGCTGCAGGAAACATGGCAGAGCCCCATCGCGCCGGGCCTTTCCTTCTATCAGGCGACCGTCGGGCCGCGTGCGAGCTATCCGAAGCTCGACGGGTCGCGCCGGGCCGACGTCGCGATTATCGGCGGCGGCTATACCGGCCTCCAGGCGGCCTATAATCTCGCCAAGGGCGGCGCCGGCGTCGTCCTGATCGACGCCAGCCGCTTCGGCGACGGCGCCTCCGGCCGCAACGGCGGCCAGCTCGGCACCGGCCAACGCTGGTGGCCCGAGGAGATGGAAGCGAAGATCGGCTACGAACGCTCGAAGGCCCTCTTCGATCTTGCCGAGGACGCCAAGCATCATCTGCTCGATTTCGCGTCCGCACACGGCATCGACATCGACTACCTGCCCGGCCAGATGAACGTCACGCACAAGCGCAGCTACAAGCGCGACTACATCGACAATGCCGAGATCGCGGCAGCCCGCTACAACTATCCCCACATGCATTTCATGGATCAGGCCGAAACCCGGGAACGGCTGGGTTCGCAATTCTATCTCTATGGCGTCCGGGATACGGGCACGGGCCATATCCATCCGCTGAAGCTGCTTGTCGGCCTCGCCCGAGTGGCGGCCGAGGCCGGCGCCGCGCTCTTTGAAATGACCAGGGCGAAGGCCCTGCGGCAGGCAGACGGCAAGACGATCATCGAAACGGATGGCGGAAACATCACCGCCGACCGGGTGCTGATCGCCTGCAACGGCTACATCGGCAACCTCGAGCCGGTGACATCGAGCCATGTCATGCCGATCCGCTCCTTCATCGGCGCCACCGAGCCGCTCGACCGCTTCCCGGAGGTGCTTCCCGGCAACGAGGCGGTGGCCGATTCGCGGTTCGTGGTGCGCTATTTCCGCAAATCGAAGGACGGGCGGCTGCTGTTCGGCGGCCGCGAAGCCTATACGGCCGACAATCCGCGCGACATAACGCAGCACATCCGGCGGCAGATCGCGGAGATCTATCCCGCCTTGGGCGATATCAACATCGACTATGCCTGGGGCGGCTCGGTCGGCATCACCATGCCGCGGCAGCCCTTCGTGCGCGAAGTCATGCCGGGCGTCACCTCCATCGGAGGCTATTCCGGGCATGGGGTGATGCTGTCAAACTATTGCGGTAAACTCTATGCGAAAACGGTTCTCGGGAATGTGGACGAGCTTCATCTCTTCAAGGAGCTGAACATCCCGCCCTTCCCCGGCGGTGCGCGCATGCGGGCGCCCCTGCTGTTCCTGGCGCTCTCGTGGTTTGCGCTGCGCGACAGGTTCTAAACCGGAAGATGATTTCTTCCGCCGGCAATCCGCTCTAAAAGGCCGAGTCTGAATTTTGCGATGCACACTGGCCTTTTTAAATCGATTAGATTAAAAGGGGCCTCAACCAAGACCGATTGAGAGATAGCTCATGAGTAGCCAAATCATTCCCGTTGAACCATTCGACTATGTCGTTTTCGGCGGCAGCGGCGACCTTGCCGAGCGCAAGCTTCTGCCCGCCCTTTATCATCGCCAGGTCGAAGGCCAGTTTTCCGAGCCGACTCGCATTATCGGCGCTTCGCGCAGCGCGCTTTCCAACGAGGAATATCGCAAGTTTGCCGACGCCGCCCTCAAGGAACACCTGAAAAAGGGCGAATATGACGAGGCCGAAGTCAAGAAGTTCCTGGCCCGCCTGTTCTACGTGCCGGTCGACGCCCGCAGCGACGCCGGCTGGGATCAGCTCAAGAAGCTTCTGGACGAGGGCAAGGAGCGCGTGCGCGCCTTCTATCTCGCCGTTGCTCCGGGCATCTTCGGCGACATCTCGCAGAAGATCCACGATCACAAGCTCATCACCAAGCAAACCCGCATCGTCGTCGAAAAGCCGATCGGCCGCGACCTCGCCTCCGCGCTGCAGCTGAACGACACGATCGGCAAGGTCTTCAAGGAAGAGCAGATCTTCCGCATCGACCACTATCTCGGCAAGGAAACCGTGCAGAACCTGATGGCGCTGCGCTTTGCCAACGCCCTTTACGAGCCGCTGTGGAACGCCAATCACATCGACCATGTGCAGATCACGGTTGCCGAATCGGTCGGTCTGGAAGGCCGCGCCGGCTATTACGACACCGCCGGCGCCCTGCGCGACATGGTGCAGAACCACATCCTGCAGCTGCTTTGCCTGACCGCGATGGAAATTCCCTCCTCCATGGATTCGGAAGCCGTGCGCGACGAGAAGCTGAAGGTCCTGCGCGCGCTGAAGCCGATCGACGCCTCCAATGTCGAGCAGGCGACCGTTCGCGGCCAGTACCGCGCCGGCGCCTCGGCAGGCGGCCCGGTCAAGGGCTATCTCGACGAGCTGGAAGGCGGCGTTTCCAACACCGAGACCTTCGTCGCCATCAAGGCCGAGATCGGCAACTGGCGCTGGGCCGGCGTTCCCTTCTACATCCGCACCGGCAAGCGCCTTGCCGGCCGTGTGTCGGAGATCGTCATCACCTTCAAGCATATCCCGCACACCATCTTCGATCAGGCCGCCGGCCGCATCGTCGCCAACCAGCTCATCATCCGCCTGCAGCCGGACGAAGGCGTCAAGCAGTCGCTGATGATCAAGGACCCGGGTCCGGGCGGCATGCGCCTGCGCAACGTCTCGCTCGACATGAGCTTCGCCTCGGCCTTCAACGTCCGCAATCCGGACGCCTACGAACGGCTGCTGATGGACGTCATCCGCTCGAACCAGACGCTGTTCATGCGCCGCGACGAGGTGGAAGCGGCGTGGGAATGGGTCGATCCGATCCTCAAGGGCTGGGAAGAAGCCGGCCAGCAGGTGCAGGGCTATACCGCCGGCACATGGGGTCCGAGCCAGGCTATCGCGCTCATCGAGCGTGACGGCCGCACCTGGCACGACGATATCTAATCCGGGACGACGACGATGACAGCGAACATGCATGCTTTCGCCAATGGTGCCGAACTCGCCGGCAAGCTCGCGGACAAGGTGGCCGAAACCCTTTCGTCCGCCATCGCCGCGCGCGGTTCCGCGAGCATCGCGGTCTCCGGCGGCTCGACGCCGAAGGCCTTCTTTCAGGCGCTGTCATCGCGTGCGATCGACTGGGGCAAGGTAACGATCACCCTGGTCGACGAGCGGTTCGTGCCGGCGGACAATCCGCGCTCGAACCACCTGCTCGTCCAGGAGAACCTGCTGAAGGACAAGGCGGCTGCCGCCAGGTTCCTTCCGCTCTATCAGGCCGCGGCTTCCGTCGAGGAGGCTGCGGTCATCGCCACGGAAGAGACCAAGGCTGTCGGTCATCCCTTCGATGTCGCCATCCTCGGCATGGGCAATGACGGCCACACGGCCTCCTTCTTTCCGGGCGGCAGCAATCTCAAGACCGCACTCGATCCGAACACCCCGCGCGGCATCATCACGATGGAAGCGGAAGGTGCCGGCGAGCCGCGCCTGACATTCACCTTCTCCAGTCTTCAGGATGCCCGATTGCTGGTGCTCCATATCGAGGGAGAGGGCAAGAAGGACGTCCTCGCCAAGGCCGAAGCAGCCGGTGAGGAAACCGAGATGCCGATCCGCGCCATGCTGCGCCGGGCCGCTTCTCCGGTCGAGATTTATTGGGCTCCGTGACACGGCCACAAGGCCTCGTCATCGATCCCTGAAAGACACAGCAACATGTGCTGCGCCATGCGCCCCCTGCGGGCGCACCGGCAAAGCATTGACATTTTGAACCCGCGCCACGTCCTTGACCAAGGCAGATCGGAGCAGATCTTCCGGGACGTCGCGCAGAACAGACGGAGGCAGATCGACCATGGCCGCTGACGCCCGCATTTCCGCGATTACCGCACGTATCGTCGAGCGCTCGAAGCCGACGCGCGAGCGCTATCTGGACCGCTTGCGCAACGCCGCAACGAAGGGAGCACAGCGCTCCGTGCTCGGCTGCGCCAACCTCGCGCATGGCTTCGCCATCTGTTCCCCCTCCGAGAAGGAGGCGCTGGCGGGAGACCGCGTGCCCAATCTCGGAATCATCACCTCCTATAACGACATGCTCTCGGCGCATCAGCCCTTCGAGACCTATCCCGCCATCATTCGCGAGGCGGCGGCGCAGGCCGGAGGCATCGCCCAGGTGGCCGGCGGCGTTCCGGCCATGTGCGACGGCGTCACGCAGGGCCAGCCGGGCATGGAGCTTTCGCTCTTCTCGCGCGACCTGATCGCTATGTCGGCTGCCGTCGGCCTGTCGCACAACATGTTCGACGCCGCGGTCTTCCTCGGCGTCTGCGACAAGATCGTGCCCGGCCTCGTCATCGCCGCCCTCTCCTTCGGCCATCTGCCCGCCGTCTTCATTCCGGCCGGACCGATGACCTCGGGCCTGCCGAACGACGAAAAGTCGCGCGTGCGCCAGCTCTATGCGGAAGGCAAGGTCGGCCGCGCCGAGCTACTGGAGGCGGAATCGAAGTCTTACCACGGCCCCGGCACCTGCACTTTTTACGGCACGGCCAATTCGAACCAGATGCTGATGGAAATCATGGGCTTCCATATGCCGGGCGCTTCCTTCGTCAATCCCGGCACGCCGCTGCGCGAGGCCCTGACGCGCGAGGCCGCCAAGCGTGCGCTCGCGATTACCGCCATGGGCAACGAGTTCACGCCGGCCGGCGAGATGATCGACGAGCGCTCGATCGTCAACGGCGTCGTCGGCCTGCACGCCACGGGCGGCTCGACGAACCATACGATGCACCTCGTCGCCATGGCGCGCGCGGCGGGCATCGTGCTTACCTGGCAGGATATTTCCGAGCTTTCCGACATCATTCCGCTGCTGGCCCGCGTTTATCCGAACGGGCTTGCCGACGTGAACCATTTCCACGCCGCCGGCGGCATGGGCTTCCTCATCAAGGAATTGCTGAAGAAAGGACTGCTGCACGACGACGTGCGCACGGTTTACGGCCAGGGTCTCGGCGGCTATACCGTCGACGTCAAGCTCGGCGCAGACGGCAATGTCGCGCGCGAGCCGGCCCCGGACAAGAGCCACGATCCGAAGGTGCTGGCAAGCATCGAGACGCCCTTCCAGGGCAATGGCGGCCTGAAGATGCTGCGCGGCAATATCGGCAAGGCGGTCATCAAGATTTCCGCCGTCAAGCCGGAGCGCCATATCGTCGAGGCGCCGGCCGTGATCTTCCACGATCAGCTCGAAATGCAGCAGGCCTTCAAGGACGGCAAGCTGAACCGCGATTTCGTCGCCGTCGTCCGCTTCCAGGGGCCGAAGGCCAACGGCATGCCGGAACTGCACAAGCTGACGCCGGCGCTCGGCGTGCTGCAGGATCGCGGCTTCCGCGTGGCGCTTCTTACCGACGGGCGCATGTCCGGCGCGTCGGGCAAGGTTCCCGCCGCCATCCATGTGACGCCGGAAGCCGTCGACGGCGGCCCGATCGCCCGCATCAGGGAGGGCGACATCATCCGCATCGACGCGATCGCCGGAACGCTGGAAGTGCTGGTCGATGCCGCCGACATGGCCGAGCGCGAGCCTGTCGTCGCGGATCTGTCGGAAAACGATTTCGGCATGGGCCGCGAACTCTTCGCTCCCTTCCGTCATGCCGCGGGACCGGCGGATCAGGGTGCGAGCGTGCTGTTCCACCACTAGAGCAGTTCCTCGTTTCACGGAATCGATGAACCGCTCTATCCCTTTGTTTTTACGCGATTCTGGACGGAAAACCGCTGCGCACTTTTCCTGGAATTGCTCTAAGGCAAATCAGGACAAACAGAAAGGCCCGCGCGGTTTCAATCGCGCGGGCCTTTCTGTTTCGGCTGCTCAGGCGCGGATGTCGAGCACGCGGTTGCGATGGGCCGGATGGGTGCTGTAGACGAAGATCTTGTTCATTTCCTTCTCCGTGAGGAGACGCAGGAAACGGACTTCCACCGTATTGTTGGGGAACACCTTCATGAGCACGCAGCCGACCTTGCTGATGCGTGCATCCGGAATATCCAGATAGAATTGCTTCGGCAGATTGTACTGCGTAAGGATCGCCAGAATGGCGCTGCTCTGCGAGATGCGGATAATATCGCAGCGGCGGGACGCAAGGTTCATCACGCCCTTTTCGGTATATTCGAGGCGCGCCGCGTTCATCGTGTCTTCCATGCGGAACCGCACTTCGCGGTCATACATGAAGGATTCCTCTTTATTGAGGAAGTGCTGACCTGTACTAGCTCTGCCGAAAGCAGCCATCTTGGTAAACCCCTGGGGTATATTACGAAGGCAAGACTATCAGCGGGTCTTTAACAGAAGGTTCGAGCGCGCCGGCCCAAGATAATTTTTGTTCGGCATTCTTGCTTGAGCCGGCAGCGCTCTTCAGCGGTATTCCAATACTACTTGCGATAGGAATGGCCATCCGCGTCGAAGAGATGCAGTTTCTGCCGGTCGGCGGCAAAGCGCATCTTCTGGCCGCGATGGATATCGGCAATGCCGGGAATCTTGACGATGATCGGCTCGCCGTCGACCAGACCTTCGATGTAGAGCTGCGTCACCTCGCCAAGCGCTTCGACGATGGAGACCTCGCCTTCGAAGAGATAGTCGTCGCTCGTCGCAATGCGCAGGTCCTCCGGACGCACGCCGAAACTCGCCGACTTGCCCTTCTCTGAGGCTGCCGTCGGCATGTCGAGCGTCACCGTCTTGCCGCCCGTCAGCGTCACGGCCGTCGTCGCACCCGTCTCCAGCACCGTGGCCGGGATGATGTTCATCGCCGGCGAGCCGATGAACTTGGCGACGAAAAGATTGGCCGGGCGCTCGTAGAGATCCAGCGGCGCACCGACCTGCTCGACACGGCCGGCCGACAGCACCACGATGCGGTCGGCAAGCGTCATGGCCTCCACCTGGTCGTGGGTGACGTAGATCATCGTCGTATCGGGCATGGAGTCGCTGAGCTTGGCGATCTCGATGCGGGTCGCGACGCGCAGGGCGGCGTCGAGGTTCGAAAGCGGCTCGTCGAACAGGAAGACCTTCGGATTGCGGCAGATGGCGCGGCCGATGGCGACGCGCTGGCGCTGGCCGCCCGAAAGCGCCTTCGGCAGGCGCTCCAGATACTGGGTAAGCTGCAGGCTGGCGGCGGCGGCGCGGACGCGACGGTCGATCTCCTGCTTGTTCTCCCCGGCAATGCGCATGCCGAAAGCCATGTTGTCATAGACGGTCATGTGCGGATAGAGCGCGTAGGACTGGAAGACCATGGCGATGCCGCGCCTGGAGGGCGGAACCTCGTTCACCTTCTGCCCGGCAATGAACATATCGCCTGCGGTGATGCTCTCGAGGCCGGCGATCATCCGCAGCAAGGTGGACTTGCCGCAACCGGACGGACCGACGAAGACGATGAACTCGCCGTCGTTGATCTCCAGGTCGATGCCATGCAGCACATGTACGCTGCCGTAGGATTTCTTGATATCCTTCAGAACAAGTCCCGTCATTATGCTCCCTCCTCCAAAGGTTCAGGCAAGACGCGCGAAATAGGCGCCCCAGGCCGGAATATCAATCTTGTTGCCGTAGTTGTTGCTGGTAAAGCCGTGTCCCGTCAATGCCTGCCAGTTGCCATCAGGCAAGGTTGCCAGCGTTTCCACCGGGCTCATGTTGAAGACGCAGAGAATTGTCTCGCCGGCATAGGTGCGGGTGAATATCAGCACATCGCCCTGCGGCTCCGAAAAATCGATCCCGCCCTTGGCGAAGGCCGGATGAAGCTTGCGGAAGGCAAGGAAGCGGCGGTACTGCTCCAGCACCGAATTCTCGTCGCCCTGCTGGACGCTGACGGCGCGCAGGATGTGCTCGACGGGAACCGGCAGCCAGGGCTTGACGGTCGAAAAGCCGCCCTGCGCCACCTGACTGTCCCAGACCATCGGCGTGCGGCAGCCATCGCGGCCCTTGAACTCCGGCCAGAACTGGATGCCGTAGGGATCCTGCAGGTCCTGGTAGGCAAGGTCGGCTTCCGTCAGCGCCAGTTCCTCGCCCTGATACAGGCAGACGGAACCGCGCAAGGTCAGCAGCAGCGCCGCATAGAGCTTGGCGAAGGCATCGCGGTCTGCGACCAGGTTGCCCCAGCGGCTGACATGGCGCACGACGTCGTGATTGGAAAACGCCCAGCAGGCCCAGCCCTCGGGGGCCGCGGCCGCGAAATCCTTCATGACCTCCTCGACCCGATCCGGCGACAAGGCATCCGGCGCCAGAAACTCGAAGGCATAGCACATATGCATCTTGTCGCCGCCGGAGGTGTATTCGCCGACGATTTCGAGGCCGCGCTGGCTGTCGCCGACTTCGCCGACGGCGGCGATGGCCGGATATTCGTCGAGCACGGCGCGGAAGCGCTTCAGGAATTCCAGGTTTTCCGGGCGGTTCTTGTCGTAGATATGCTCCTGGAAGTTATAGGGATTGACCGCCGGCGCGGTGGAAGCGTTGCGGCGCGCGGGCTCCAGCGCCGGGTTGTCGCGCAGTTCCTTGTCGTGGAAATAGAAGTTGATGGTATCGAGGCGGAAGCCGTCGACGCCGCGATCGAGCCAGAAGCGCACGACATCGAGCAACCGGTCCTGCACTTCCGGATTGTGCAGGTTCAGATCCGGCTGCGAGGTCAGGAAGTTGTGCATGTAATATTGCATGCGGGTCGGATCCCAGGCCCAGGCCGAGCCGCCGAAGATCGACAGCCAGTTGTTGGGCGGCGTGCCGTCCGGCCGGGCATCGGCCCAGACATACCAGTCGGCCTTGGGATTGTTCTTGCTGGAGCGGCTCTCGACGAACCAGGGGTGACGATCCGAGCTGTGCGACAGCACCAGATCGATCATCACCTTGATGCCGAGGCGATGGGCTTCCGTCATCATCGCATCGAAATCGGCCAGCGTGCCGAAGATCGGATCGACGTCCTCGTAATTGGAGACGTCATAGCCGAAATCGCGCATCGGCGAGGTGAAGAAGGGCGAAATCCAGATGGCATCGACGCCAAGTGCCGCGACATGCGGAAGGCGGACGGCGATACCCTTGAGATCGCCGATGCCGTCGCCGTTGGAGTCCTGATAGGAGCGCGGATAGATCTGATAGATCACGGCGCCGCGCCACCAGTCCTTGTCAACCGCGGAAGTTGCTTGAGGAGCAATGCTCATGCTGAATGGGTCCTGTCTGAATGGGATAAACTTGGATCAGCCCCCCTTCACCGATCCGGCGAGCAGACCGCGCACGAGATAGCGCTGCAGACCGAAGAAGACGAAGAGCGGAATAAGGATGGTGACGAAGGCCGATGCCGTCAGGATCTCCCAGTTGCCGCCGCGCGAGCCGAGCAGCGCGTTCAGGGCGGCCGTCAGGACCAGATGATCCTTGTCGGTGCCGAGGAACACCATCGCGATCAGGAGGTCGTTCCATACCCAGAGGAACTGGAAGATCGCGAAGGAGGCCAGCGCCGGGAAGGACAGCGGCAGGATGATCTTGACGAAGATATCGAAATCGCTGGCGCCGTCGACGCGGGCGGATTCGATGATCTCCTTGGGCAGGCCGGCAATGTAGTTACGCAGCAGATAGATGGCGAGCGGCAGGCCGAAGGCCGTATGCGCCATCCAGATGCCCGGATAGGTCTTCGACGGTACGCCGAAAACCTGGCCGATATCGTTGTAGATACGCAGAAGCGGGATCAGCGACATCTGCAGCGGCACGACGATGAGGCCGACGACGAGCGCGATCAGGATCGCGCGGCCGGGGAACTCCATCCAGGCGAGCGCATAGGCGGCAAAGGCGGCGATCAGGATCGGAATGACGGTCGCCGGGATCGTCACCGTCAGCGAATTGATGAAGGACTGGCCGATGCCCTCGCCGCCCAGTACGCTGCGATAATTGTCGAGCGTGAATTGCGGCGGCGTGGCGACGGTGAGGTAGACGCGCCTGGCGCGCGCATCGGCCTCGAAGGCGCCGTTCTTCTGATAGCGATAGCTGCCGTCGGCATTGACGGTGAGGGTCTCGCCGTTTTCCAGTTTGGCGGGCGAGCCCGCCTTGTAGGCAGCCGGCTCCTGCACGCGCAGGCCGAAGGACTGGATCTTGCCGCCGCCCTCGATGGCGAGCGTACCTGCAATCACGAAATTCGCGCCGTCAGGCTTCGCCTTGTCCGGACCGTCGAGACGGGCGGCCGTCGTGCGGGAGGAACCGGCAAAGGCCGTCCACCAGCCGGAGGCGACGATCTGGTCCTTGTCGCGGAGCGCGGTAACGAAGATGCCGAGCGTCGGCAGCAGCCAGAGAAGAACGATAAGGAGCACCGCGGCATGAACGAAGATGCGGGCGGGACCGATGCGACCGAGATTTCCAATCATGTCAGCGCCCCTTCGTTTCTGCGTTTGCACGGCGGATGTTCCAGATCATGATCGGCGTGACCGCGATCATGATGACGAGCGCGATGACGGCGCTTCGGCCGCTATCGCCGCCGCCCCGGAACATCCAGTTGAACATCAGATTGGCGAGCACCATCGTGTTCCACTGGCCGTTGGTCATCGTGAGAACGATGTCGAACACCTTGAGGACGAGAATGGTGATGGTGGTCCAGACCGTGGCGATCGTGCCCCAGACCTGCGGCACCATGATCTTCCAGAAGATCTGCCAGCCATTGGCGCCGTCGATGACGGCCGCTTCGATGGTCTCTTCCGGAATGCCGCGCAAGGCGGCGGAGAGGATGACCATGGCAAAGCCGGTCTGGATCCAGATCAGCATGACCATGAGGAAGAAATTGTTCCAGAAGGGAATGGTGATCCAGACTTCCGGCGTGCCGCCGAACATCTGGACGATCGCGTTCAGAAGGCCGATCTGCGCGTCGGTGCCGCCGCGATATTCATAGATGAACTTCCAGATGACCGAGGCGCCGACAAAGGAGATGGCCATCGGCATGAAGATGACGGCCTTGGCGATATTGCCCCACCAGATGCGGTCGGTCATGACGGCGATGACGAGGCCGAAGAAGGTGCAGGCGGCGGGTACGACGGCGAGCCAGAGGATGTTGTTGAAGATCGACTGGCGGAACTCGGTGTCGTTGACGGCCCAGAGATAGTTGGCGCCGCCGACGAATTTGCTGCCATCCGGCCCGTAAAAGGACAGGATGAAAGTCGCCACGACGGGATAGACGAGATAAACGACGAGCAGGATCAGCGCCGGCCCCAGGAACAGCCATGGGCGGATGAGGCCGCGGCGGCGAAGGTTGACGGCGGCCCGATGGACGTCATCCCCCTCACGAGCCGGGAAAATCAAGTCCAGCAATTTGTTGGAGAACCAGAAATAGGCGGCGCAAACGGCAACGCCGAATATCATGGCGCCAATCGCCGATACGATCTGCGAAAACATTCATCCCTCCCCGAATTTGCCTCGATGAGGCCACCCGTCCGACATCGGCCGCGCACGGAGGCGCACCGTTGAATGCTGCATGGCGCCGCCGGCTTTCAACCGGCGGCGCCTGGGCTACGATGTCTTACTTGATGGCGTCCCAGGACTTCTGGATCCCGTCGGCAACATCCTGTGCGGACTTGCCGCCGACGAAATCCACCATGCCGGTCCAGAACGAGCCTGCACCGATCTTGCCCGGCATCAGGTCGGAACCGTCGAAGCGGAAGGTCGTCGCCGTGGTCAGGATTTCGCCTTCCTTGCGGAGGGTGTCGTTGGCATAGGCGGCGGTGTTGACGCCCTTGTACGGGGTCAGGAAGCCGGACTGAGCCATCCAGATCTCCTGGGCGATCGGCGTCTGCAGAAACTGGATAAAGGCGCGGGCGGCCTTCGAATCCTTGGTGATGGCCGCCAGCGTACCGGCACCTTCGACGGGCTTGCCGAGTTCGGGATGCGAGGCGTAGGGCGGGAAGTAGAAGAAGTCCGCATCCTGGCCGAGCTTGGTGCCTTCCGGGAAGAAGGACGGAATGAAGGATGCCTGCTTGTGCAGGTAGCACTTCGGCGGAACCGTGAAGAGACCCTTCGGGCTGTCGCGGAAGTCGGTCGAGGCTACCGCCGCGACGCCACCGGCGACATATTTCGGGTTCTTCGCAAACTTGCCGAATTCCTCGATGGCGGCGACGACCTTCGGGTCGTTGAACTTCAGCGAGTTGTCGACCCAGTGATCATAGTCCTGCGGCGTATTCAGGCGCAGCATCAGGTCTTCCACCCAGTCGGTGGCCGGCCAGCCGGTGGCACCGCCCGAACCGAGGCCGATGCACCAGGGCGTGCCGCCGTCCTTGACGATCTGGTCCGAAAGCTTGATCAGATCCTCCATTGTGGTCGGAACCTTGTAGCCGGCCTCCTCGAAGTTTTCCGGAACATACCAGACCAGCGACTTCAGGTCGGCCTTGTAGGGGAAGGCATAAAAGGCATCCTTGCCGTCCTTGCCCTTGTAGGTGCCGTAACCGACCCAGCTGTCGCCCGCGCCGTAGTTCGTCTTGATCCAGCCCGCCAGATCGTCGCCGAGCGGCGTCAGGTAGCCCTTGCTGGCGAGGTTGGCCAACAGGCCCGGCTGCGGCAGGATGGCGACGTTCGGCGGCGAACCGGCCTGCGTGTCGATGACGATCTGCTGCTCGTAGTTTTCCGAGGACGAATATTTGGCGTTCACGCCGGTCGCCTCGGTGAAGTAGTTCAGGACGCTGGTAAAGAGCGCCTCGTCCTCGCCGCGCCAGGGGCCGAAGATCGTCAGCGTCTCGCCCTTCAGGTCGGCATGCGCAGCCTTGAAGTCGTCGTAGCTCTTCCAGTTGAATTTGGAGTCCTGGCCAGGCTGAAACTTCAGATCGGCCGCCATCGCCGTACCGGCCGCCAGTGCGGCGGCAGCGACGGTCATCAGAAACATCTTTTTCATGCGGTTGTCCTCCCAAATAACAAGACCCATGAGCCCAAACACAATTTTGTGCTGTGCGCTCCATTCCTCAAAGCGCTTTGGCTACTTCTGTCATCCATTGAGAGCAGGATAAAGTCAAGCGATTTTCAGTTTTCCCCTCACAATGGCGCGCTGTTTGCGGCGTTGCAGCGTAAAATAGGAACGAATATTTCACTAATCGTCTTGTCTCGCATGTGCCTCTTGCTACATAATTAAAAGCGCTTTGAAAGCCGGAGGCTCTTCGGGAGGCAGTCTCGGTTCTTGGCGGCAGGCAGTTGGAGGAGCCGAAATACCGTGAATCTGAAACAGCTATCGCAAATGCTCGGGCTGTCGCAGACGACAGTCAGCCGGGCTTTGAACGGGTATCCCGAAGTGAACCACGAGACTCGCGAGCGCGTTCTCAAAGCGGTTCGGGAAACCGGCTACCGACCCAATAAAGCGGCTCAAAGGCTTGCGACCGGTAAGGCGGGCTCGATCGGGCTTGTCATGCCGACGTCGCCCGGAAACTCCTCCGACGTGCATTTCAGCGAGTTCCTGACGGGGCTGGGCGAGGAAGCCCTGCGGCACGACTTCCATTTCGTGCTGACGCCTGCCGACCCGAACGACGAAGTCGGCGCCTTGAAACGGCTGGCTGCCAGCGGCAATGTCGATGCCCTGTTCGTCAATTACATGCGCGGGCACGATCCGCGCCTGGAAATGCTGAAGACGCTGTCCATGCCCTTCCTCGTGCATGGACGTTCGATCGGCCCGGAGCCGGATTATCCTTTCCTCGACCTCGACAACGAAGCCGCCTTCTACGATGCGACGAAATTGCTTCTGCAACTCGGACATCGGCGCTTTGCCCTGCTGAACGGCCCCATCTACCTCGATTTCGCCATCCGCCGAAAGAACGGCATGGAAGCTGCCCTCGCAGAACGGGGTCTGACGCTGGAGGAGGCTTACGTCAGCCACACGCCGATGACCGACGAACAGGGCCTGCTGGCGATGGAGCGCATCCTGCAACTGGAAAAACGCCCGACCGCCGTGCTCTGCTCCAGTACCGTGCTGGCACTCGGCGCCGTTCGCGCCATCAATCAGCTCGGGCTCAAGCTGGGCGAGGACATTTCGCTGATCGCCCATGACGACGTTCTGACGCTTTTGAAGCCGGAAAGCTTCACCGTGCCGCTGACGACCACCCGGTCGTCGCTGCGGGCTGCGGGCGTGCGCATCGCCGAGCGGCTGATCGGCGAAATCAAGCATACCGACACGTTTCCCGCACAGGAATTGTGGAAGGCCGAATTGATCGTTCGCGCCTCGACCGGCGTCGCGCCGGCCGATTGACGCCGGCTCAAAATTTCGGCGGCTGCCGGCCCGCGGCGCGATAGGCTGCGATGACGGTATTGGCCATCAGCATGGCGATGGTCATCGGTCCGACGCCACCCGGAACGGGTGAAATGGCGCTGGCGACGTCGGAGACTTCCGCATAGGCGACATCACCCACCAGCCGGCTCTTGCCTTCGCCCCGCTCGGGCGCGTCGATACGGTTGATGCCGACATCGATCACGGTCGCGCCCGGCTTGACCCAGTCGGCCTTGACCATCTCGGGACGGCCGACGGCCGCCACCAGAATATCGGCGCCCCGCGCCACGGACGCCAGATCCTTCGTGCGCGAATGCGCCGTCGTCACCGTGGCGTTGGCGTTGAGCAGCAACTGCGCCATCGGCTTGCCGAACAGGTTGGAGCGGCCGATAACGACGGCATTCAGGCCGGAAAGATCCTGGCCATGGATGGCGCGCACCAGCAGCATGGCGCCGGCCGGCGTGCAGGAGATGAGGCCGGTTGCGAGATCGCCGGTTGCCAGCTTGCCGGCATTGACCACATGCAGGCCGTCGACATCCTTTTCCGGCCGGATCGACTGGATGATCGCATCGGAATCCAGATGCTTCGGCAATGGCAGCTGCACGAGAATGCCGTGAATGGAGGGGTCCGCGTTCAGCGAGGCCACCAGGCTCGCAAGCTCTTCCTGCGTCGTCTCGGCGGGCAGCGTGTGCTGGATGGAGTTGAAACCGCATTCCTTGGCCATGCGGCCCTTGGCGCCGACATAGGTGTGGCTGGCCGGATCGTCGCCGACGATGACGACCGCAAGCCCGGTCTTCACACCGGCTTCCTTTTCAAGCCCCGCCGCTGCAGCCTTCACAGCCTCGATCACCGAAGCCGCCGCTTTCTTCCCGTCGATCACTGTCGTCACGCTCGTCTCCCGATCATGAATTCGGTGGCAATCTACAGGCCATCGGCCCGGCGGAATTGCCTGCCAACGCCCTATGGTGTCTGAAAGCGGTAATTGCAAGGGAAAACGGGAAGGCGGTCAGCCGTGGTCATGATGCCGGCGCGCGGCATAGGTTTCGACCTTGGCGCGCAGAGCCGCCAGCTCCTGCCGGATACGGATCCACTCATCCGCGATATCCGCCTGGCTTGCGCTATCCAAAGCAGGCGGCGATGGCTCAACCATGATATCGGGCAGCTCCATGCCGTCATCGTGGCGCAAATCGGGAGCTGGAACGGTTCCGCGTCTCACGGAATCGCTGAACCGCTCCATCTCTCTGCCCTTATGCGATTCCGGACGGGAAACCGTTGCGCAATTTTCCTGGAATTGCTCTGGAGGAACGATGCTATCGTCCGCTGCAGGCTCCTCCGCCGGTTCCGCGCCGGCCAGCCGCTTGAGCAGGAACACCGCGCAAAGCGCCAGACCGAGACCCGCAAGGAAGCCGATCGCCTGATTGCCCGCGAGATGATCGTCCAGCGGTGCGATGGAGGCCACAGCCTGGGAAAGCACCGTCAGCGGCGGGCTGGCTTCAGGCACCGTCATGGCAGCGCTCTGCTGGTCGGCCTCATAGCGCGTCTGCGCAGCGGCAACTGCATCCTGCAGCTGCGCGAGGCTGACGAGATCGACATCGCTGCCCTTGCGGCCGATATCGGTCATTTGCGCCGAGAGAGCCGCCTGCTTTTCGAGAGCTGCCTTCACATCGGCTTCGCTGCTGACGGCGAGCCGCTGCAGCTGGCTGCGAATAGTGGCGGCAAGATCGTCGACCGTCGCCTGCTGTGCAAGCAGGCGCGGGTGGCGTGGACCCAGCTGCACCGAAAGCTGGGAGAGTTGCGCCTTGGCGGCACTGTAGCGACCGCGCAGATCGTCGAGGCCGGCGGACGAGAGATCGGCCGGCAGAGCGCCGCTCAGCACGGAGGCCGGCGTTGCCGACCGGACCGCCGAAAGGCGTGCCCTGGCGGAGCGCACCGCCTGATCGGCCGCCTTTATCTCGCCGTCCAGTTGCTGACGCTGCTGCTGAAGCGTCAGCGCTGCCGCGATCTTGTCTTCGCCGTAGCGCGCCTTGAATTCGGTCAACGCCGCGGAAGCGCGGTCGAAGTCCTTGCGGCTGCGATCGACAGTCGTTTCGCGCGCCGCCAATGGGCCCGCAGCCTTCATGACGGCAGCGTCATAGAGAATGGCGAACGCCAGCCGATTGGCAATATCGGCCGATCTGACCGGATCGCCCGTTGTCGCGATCAACCGCAGCAGGCCGGTCTGGCCGTCTATGCCGACGGCAATGCCTTTGCGAAGAGCCGCCTGCGCGCGCGAGGGCGCATCGGATGCGTTGCCGCTGCCGGACAGCAGATCGACGGCGACACCGAGGGCGCCGGTTCGCGCGCCGGTAAATTCCGGATCGCGATCGAGCTTCATCCTTGCGACGACATCGGACAGTATGGACGGAGCAAGGGCACGCTTCGCTGCGACATCGAGAAGGGCCTGGCGCGCAGCGCCCTCGCCTGCCGCATGCAGGATGGCCTGCGACATGTAGAGCGGCGGCGGGGCAAGCAAGGTCGGAACGACGGCTCCCGTCAGCGCGGTCGCGACGACGAAGGCCAAAGAACGGATACCGAGAGACCAGCGCCCCGTACGCGGCGGACGCGTGAGGTCGATAGGCGCGGCCACCGGGCGCTGCGGCTCCGCTATCCCCTCAAGCAGGTCGGGTACGATGTCCGGCAGATCGGGCATGAGCTCGGATGCCTGCTCCCGCACTCGCCCGGATTCCGCACGACGGGGGAATGGATCGGGATCGACGTATCGGGCGGCGGGCCGGACCTCCTGCGGCGCTGCCGACGTCGGCGCTCTTCGGCCCGACACCGGATAGGGGTCGCCATCCAGCATTCTGCGCAGGATGGCGCGCAGTTCCACGTCGCGCGGATCGTCGGAGTTGGCGGCGCGCAGGTTGGCAGCACTGGGCAGGCCGCCTTCCTCCTCAAGGGGAAGAGCATGCCGGCCGGCCCGTCGGGAAACCTCGAAGGCTTCCGCATCGTCTGGGTGGAATCCGGTTCTGGCTTTGCTTTCAGACATGGCGGGTTATCTCGCACGCACGGTCCGCGACCGATGCAAATGGTTAACCCACTTTAAAATTTCATGCCAAAGAAAGAGTTAACGCCGCGCCCGTAAATACCCGAACAACTCCAGGAAAAGCGCGCAGCGGTTTTTCGTCCGGAATTGCGGAAAGGCAAAAGGACAGAGCATTTTCGCGATTCGAAGAAAAGCGGAAACGCTCTAACTCGCTAACTTATCCGGAGATGCGATGCGCCGCTGCGGCAAGCGCTGCGGCTCGGCGCGCAGGGCGCGCTGCTTGCGGCCGAACTGATGCCGGACGACCTGGTAGAGGAAGAGCGGCACGCCCAGCATGTAGCGCCGCCATAGCCTGCTCGGCTCCAGCATCAGCCGGAACAGCCACTCGCTGCGCAATGCGCGCACGAGCGCCGGAGCCCTCGGCACCGTCCCGGACACGAAATCGAACAAAGCGCCGACGGTCAGCACCAGCCGGGCATGTTGCGGCCCGATATGTTCGGCAACCCATTTTTCCTGCAGCGGCGTTCCCATGCCGACGATCAGTACATCGATCTTCTGGCGGGCGATTTCCGCCGCAAGGGCATTGCTTCTCGAGGGATTGAAGAAGCCATCGGAGACCACGACGAACTGGTGCCACGGCGCATGCTGGCGAAATTTCTCCGCCGCCTGCTCGACCACGGAGCGTTTGCCGCCGATGAGGCCGATCCGCTTCGGCCGCTCCATGAAGGTCAGCAGCGCGGGCACGAAATCCGTGCCGTTCAGATTGGCCGGGAAAGGCTCTCCGTGCGCCACGCGCGAGGCGATATCGAGACCGACGCCGTCGGGGAGCACCAGATTGCGCTCCAGGACATTGCGATAGTTTTCGTCCCGCAGCATCACCAGCATGTTATGGGCATTGACGAAAGAGATCGAGGTTTGCCCGACCGACAGGCACGCCAGTTCGTTGACGAAGGTCAGCGCGTCGTCCCAGTTGAGATCGCACACCGGCAGATCGAAGATCATGCGGCGTGACGCAACGACGGCAAAATCGGCTACCTGGTTCAATCCAACAACCTCCTGCCCGACGCCGCAAACGCGCCTGGCACCGTTGATAACGGGAGCATGCCCCTTCACCGGTCAGCGGCACTGCGACAACGAGACATCGCTCGGAGAGGTTTATAGCAGGGCAAATCCAACTTTCCGTTAGGATGGAAGGTCGAATTTGCGGGAAACAGGTCAACTTCTGTTAAGCATGCCGTTCGCCGGTTATTCGACCGGCACCTTGTCCTTGGCCGCATCCTGCACGATCTTCACCGGCTTGACCGTTCTCCTGCCGATGCTTTCTCCGCCATGGGTTTCTTCCTTGGAGAGGTAGTCGAGCTGCTCGATCAGCACATCGGCGACATAGTCGCCGCCGAGCCGCTCGTTCATCCGCTTCTTCAGATCGCTGCGGAAGGCGGCGACGTCGAAGCTCTGCGCGTTGGAAATATCGATCGCCTTGTTGCCGATCAGCAGCGAAAAGAGTTCGTCGGTCGTGAGCTCCGGCAAGGGTATCTGCAGCGCATTTGCCTTGCCCTTGTCCATCATGAAGGAGATGCGTGTCAGGAAATAGCCGGTCACCTGGCCGTTGGCGATGACGGGGACATTGATCGACTCGCCCTTGACGAGCTCCTGCTGCGCCTTCTTGGCGTCGTCAGGGCTGATCGCGGGCGCCGTCGCCACCTGCACCGAAAAATAGACCGAGGCCAATGTGACGGCACAGACCCACAGGCCGGTGAGAACGAGCTTGATCATCCGGCCTCACGGACGCGGAATTGCTCCTGCGAATAGGTGCCGTCCGCATCGGCGTTCTGCACGGCATTCTTCAAAATCTCGGCGACGGCGCGCACGGCTTCGAGATGAGCCTCGACGCGGCGGGCGTTCAGAACCAGCTTCTTCTTCAGATCATGCAATTGCTCGATATGGGCGGCGGCGAGATCGGCCGGATCGGTATCGCGAAACAGCATCGACAATTCGTAGAGGCAGCGGCTCTTGTGCGCATTCGATACCTTGAGATCGAACTCCGGGTCGGTGCCGATCCGGTTGTTCTCGTTGTCGATGATCATCTCCAGCCGGCCAAGGACAGACTTGATCCGATAGTCCTGCGACATCATTTCCATGTTTGTTACCTCGCTCATGCTTTCTGGGACGTCAACGAATTCTGGTTGGTGATGCTCTTGCTGCCGTCGTTGTCGGCATCATTGGCAGCCAGCGTCTTGCGCTGAAAGTCGGTGATCGCGCTCAGCGCCATCTTCTTGTCGTTCTCGTCGGTCGCAGAGTGGACGGCGCCGGTATTGCGCATCTTGTCGACCTGCTCCTGGTACATCTTTTCGGCGATGCCGACGCCGCCGTTCTTGGCGAGCGTGTTGCCCAGCTGCTCGGCCATCATGCCCTTCCAGATCTCGCCGGCCGACCCCTTGCCGTAGAGCGTCTCGCTGCTCGGCAGCATGTTCTTCACGAAGTTCTGCAGCACCATGGCCTCGAACTTGCGATAGACTTGCGGAACCTTCGTTCCGGCCGCATGCGTATTGGCATTGCCGAGACCGGCCTGGGTCGCGGCACTGTTGAGCGCGTCCACCGTCGCCCCGAAGCCGTTGCCGTTTTCGGCGAGGCTGGTGGCGGCAAAGGCGGCCCGGTTGGCGGCAAGCTTGGCTTGCGCGGCCTCCACATCGGCGGGATTGGCCGCCTTGACGACATCGAGGACCAAATCACTCGGAGGCGAAATAGCCACGTCACGTCTCCTTCTGCTGTCGAACGGCCTGAAAACGCGCGGCACGGCGCTCATTCCCAGGCATGTCGAATCAAACTGTCAGAGCAGAACGGCAACCCAACGGTGCGAATCCTGCTCCATGATCGTGACGATTATGGTTTTTGAACCTTGCTGGAGGCTGGCGTTGCGCCGGCGAAGCGCTGGTCGATGATGTCGTAGACCGCATTGTCGTCGGCCTCCCGCGTTTCCAGTTCGCGGGCATCCTTCATATGCTCTTCCAGCCGGTCGGCCTTGGTGCGCTCCTGCTGGACCTTCATCTGAATGAGCGTCTGGATGCTTTCCAGCTGCTGGTCCTTGATCATCAGGCGTCCGTAGCGGTCGGCATAATGAATCGAGAATGCCATGTGCACGGGATCGACCGAGCCGATGGCATCCATGACCCGCTCCATCGATTCCGTGACCTCGGAGCGCTGACGGGTCGTATCGGCCAGCTCGTTTTCCGCTATTCGCTCCAGATGCCGCTGCACCGCCACCAGGCGCTTCAATTTTTCAGAACGGTTTTTCTCCGCCATCGCCTACCTACCTGCCGGCTGCACCCGAATCGGACTGCGCGCTCTTTCCGCTTGCGGGCTAATGCCCGTTGAAGACGGTGAGGAACGAACTGGAAAACTGACTGACCAGCGCCGCGATGCTGAGATAGAGCATGAACAGCCCTCCCATCAGCAGATACGGCGTGGAAATGAAATAGATCGGGATCTGCGGCGCCAGCTTGTTGATGAAACCGATCGAAATCTGGAACATCAGGCCGTAAAGCAGGAACGGGCTCGCCAGCCGCAGCATGATGAAGAAGGTGGTTTCCAGCGTATCGGTGATGGAGATCAGCGCGGCGCGCGGCTCGATGTGACCGCCCAGCGGAATGATGGAATAGGAATCGACCAGCGCCTGCAGGACATAATGATGGAAATCGAGGATGAAGAGGATCATGAGCCCGCAGAAGCTGATGAGGCTGGTGAGCGAGGTTTCGCTCGCATCCTCGATGATATCGGCGCCGGCCGGTGCGTTGAACCCGATCAGCATCGATATGATCGTGCCGGCGAACTGCAGGCCCAGCGTATAGATCCGGGCCATCATTCCGTACATCGATCCGATGACCGCCTCGGTGAAGATCAGCCCGATAAAATTCACGTCGCCCTTCGACACCTGCGGATAGATCGTGTTCCACAGCAGCGGCAGAATAGCCAGCGACAGCGCGACCGAGAGGAGCAGCCGAATCTGCCCGGGAACACGGCCCGAGGAAAATCCCGGAAGGACCATCATGCAGCCGCCGATGCGGCAGAAGGCGACGAACAGCGCCAGAATGGTCCCCTGGGGGTCGGTTATCATGAAATCGAACCTAGAATCTTGATCTCGATCCCCTTGGCCAATTCCACATGCGACAGGACCGGAAGGGTCGCGAACAGGCGTTCGATGATCATGCGCACATAGGAGCGCGTTTCCGGCGACGTGACAAGAACGAAGGGCATGCCGCGATCCATGTATTCACGGATAACTTTGCCCGCCTGCTCGCTGAACTCCTCCAGGCTGCGCGGATCGATGTCGAATTCGACGACCTCGCCCTTCTGGTCGCGCTTCAGCGCCTGATGGAAGATGAGGTCCCATTTGCTGCCGAGGCGCAGGACGCGCAGCACGCCGTTGTCGGCCAGGTCGCCGCAAAGCTGCTGCGCCATGCGCACGCGCACATGCTCGACGATCTGCTCGGTCTTGCGCACATGCGGCGCAAGTTCGGCGACCGCCTCGAGGATGAGATGCAGGTTGCGGATCGAGACACGCTCGGCCAGCAGCAGCTTGAGCACGGCCTGCAGGCCCGAATAGGACATGTGCGACGAGCAGATCTCGTCGGCGAGCTTTTTATATTCGGGATCGAGGCGATCGATGAGAATCTTGACGTCCTTGTAGGACAGCAAGGCCGGCAGGTTGTTGCGGATGACCTCGCTCATGTGGGTAAGCACGACGGAGACGTTGTCGATCGGCTGGAAACCCTCGCGTTTCAGGTCTTCCGTGAAGGCCTCGAGAACGGAAACGGCCGGCATGCCGAAGGCGGGCTCGCGAATCTCGTCGCCCGGCACGGTCGGCTTGCGGCCAGAGCCGGTGACGACGAGCACTTCGCCGACACGCAGGATGTTGGAGGCGATGGTCGTGCCGTGAATACGGATCTGATACGACTTGTCGGCGATCGCCATGTCGTCGATCACCTTGATCTCCGGCACGACGAACCCATACTGCGTTGCGAACTTCTTGCGCATCTTGCCGACGCGGAAGGCCAGCTCCTGATGGGCGCCGAGCAGGCGGGTGGAGACGATCTTGCCGAGCGCCAGCTCGATCTCGGCGGTCTTCAGAACCGACTTGACCGAATCCTTTTCCATTTCCTTCGTCTGCATCACCTTCTGCTCTTCGGCATCGCGGCGCAGCTTGTTCTCGGCCTCGATCTGACGCGGGATGAACCAGGCGCCGGTCGCCATCAGGCCGCCGAGGACGAGGAAGGGGAAGAAGGGCATGCCGGGCATGATGGCCAGGATGCCCATGAGGACCGCCGAAACGGCGAGCGCGCGCGGATAACCGCTGAGCTGGTTGACCACGGCCTGGTCGGTGGAACCGGCCGTGCCGCCGCGCGAAACGAGAAGGCCGGCGGCGAGGGAGACGATGAGGGCCGGCATCTGCGACACCAGGCCGTCGCCGACGGAGAGCTTCACGAAGACGTCCGCCGCCTGTCCGATCTGCATGCCGTGGCGAAAATAGCCGATGATGATGCCGCCGAAAACGTTGATGCAGGTGATCAGAAGGCCGGCGACCGCATCGCCGCGCACGAACTTGGAGGCGCCGTCCATCGCGCCGAAGAAGGAGCTTTCCTCTTCCAGTTCGCGGCGGCGGCGCTGCGCTTCCTTCTCGTCGATCAGGCCGGCCGAGAGATCGGCGTCGATCGCCATCTGCTTGCCGGGGATGGCGTCGAGGGTGAAGCGGGCGCCGACTTCGGCGATACGCGTCGCGCCCTTGGTGATGACGATGAAGTTGATGGTGATGAGGATCAGGAAGACGATCAGGCCGATGACGAAGTCGCCCGACATCACCAGGCTGGAAAAGCCTGCAATGACGCCGCCTGCGGCATCATGCCCCTCATAGCCGTGCGAAAGGATGACGCGCGTCGTGGCGATGTTCAGCGCCAGTCGCGTCATGGTGGCGATGAGCAGAATCGTCGGGAAGGACGAGAATTCCAGCGGCTTCTTGATCCAGAGCGCCACCATGAGGATCAGCACCGAGAAAGCGATCGAGAAGGCCAGTCCAAGGTCGATCAGAAACGGCGGAATCGGCAGGAACAGCACGCACAGGATGACCATGATGCCGAGTGCGAACCCGATATCGCGTACGCTGGGATTGGCTTTGGGGAGTGCTATTGCGGGTGGTTGTGCCATCGACCGGTTCCGTCTCTTCATGAGAGGAGGCAGACGGCCGAGCCGCCTGCCCTATTGGAACCGACCTTTAAAAGTCGAAGCTTGCGCGAGCATGGCCTATAGCCATCGGTGTTGGCGATCCGGAAGCCGCAACGGCCTCCGGGCCCATTCTAGAAGCCCGACTGGATGCGCGAGAAGACGAGATTGGTGAAGATCGAAATCTGCGCGCCGACGAACGGAGCCGAAATGCCGATAGTGACCATGACCGCCACGATTTTCGGCACGAAGGTCAATGTCGCCTCCTGCACCTGGGTCAGCGCCTGGATCAGCGCAATCACCAGACCGACGACCATGGCGGCAAGAACGGCCGGACCGGAAGCCACGAGCACCGTCCAGATCGCCGCCTGGAAGATATCCAACGCATCGGCTTCATTCATGACATTTCCACTCCCGGTTCAGCAGCTCCTCATGAGCCGCTGGTCGAATCCGTGCTCGACGAATCGCTGCTGCTGCTACTATCGCTCGACGTGGACGACGCATCAATGGCCGTACCCGCCGGAGCGATCGTGACGCCGGCCTGGATCAGGATTTTGTCGCCGGCATCGGTTTCGGCGATAATACCGTCCGTGTAGACGCTTACCTGCTTGATGGTGCCGGTGGTCTTGCCATCGGCGCTCATGATTTCCTTGCCGATATAGTCCGATGCCTGCGATATCCACTGGTTCTGCAAGACGGTTTCCAGATGAGAGTTCGTCTGGATCTGCTGCTCGACCTGCGAGAAGCTCGCCAGCTGCGAAATCTGCTGGCTTGCATCCATCGGGTCCGTCGGATCCTGGTTCTTCATCTGCGCGATGAGAAGCTGCAGGAAGTCGTTATAATTCAGGCTGGCGCTCGCCGATGCGGTTGCGGCACTCTGCGAGGAACTGCTGCTGGTGCTGCTGGTGACGGCGTCTACCGCTGCCATGGAGCGATCTCCCGACGAATGTGCTCGATCGTCGCCGCAGGCATCTCCTGGTTGTTCAGAATACCGTCCTCGACCGGGTAGAGGCCACGGATCGCCTTCAGCGCATCGAAGGCGCGGCCGGTGGCGACGAGACCGTCGATGCGCTTCAGCTCGGCCAGCACTTCCTCATTGTGGAAGCACGACAGCAGCATGACGATCGACTTGCGGAACATGGCCGTCGACTGCTCCTTGCCCTCCGGATTGATGAGGATCATCTGCGCGATGAAATAGAGCTGGCGCAGCGGAGTCGTCGCGTCTTCGGGTTGAAGCACATGGTTCTCAAGCAGGAATGTCACATCATTCAGGAATTCCAGGGCAACCTTGCGATCGACGCGCAGGACGGCCCCGTTGATAAAGATCTTTTCCCCGGCTTTGAGCGATATGCGAAGCGTACTTTTCATTTAAGTCCATCCCTGATGATGGTGGTGACATCGATGATGCCTTGATAATTTTCCGACTGGCGCCGCCGGATTCGATCGCATTCCTTCAAGATCCAGATGGCGATCGAGATTAGGTTGGCACGTAGTTCGACATTGAGCTGATTCTCCGGACTTTTGAGGTCCTCGACGAAGCTGACCCATACGCGTCGCGTATAGAAAAGCGCCTCGATCGCTTCGCGGCCGTATTTCCCCGCATCACGGGCCGCAGAGAGGAGAGCTATCGACCGGTCCAGAACTTGCCGTTCTCGTTCCTTGGCGTCGGCCACGTCATCCTGCATGACTTCCGCATATGAGAACTGATACATTCACGCATCCTTCCTGGTCATTACTTCCCTTTGATCATCAAAGGTAATTTACAAGGCTTAACTGCTGGATCTTGGAGACAATCGTGTAAGCCGTTTCAAGCTGGGTCTCGAGGCTGTTGACCTTGGTCGAAGCCTCGTAGGGATCGACCCCGGTCAGGTCGCCTATGCTGGTATTGAGAATGGTCTTCTGGGCGTTCAGCGCCGTATTCGCGTCCGACAGGCGCGACTGTGACAGACCGAGTTGGCTTGCCTGGTTGTTCAGGCCGTCCACCGCCTGGCGCGCGTAGCTGATGGCCTGGTCCGTGACGGCATTCAGCGCGTCCGAGTTCAGCGCCGGCGTCGTGCCCATCAGCGCATTGGTCACGCTGGCGGCGAGCGCCAGGTAGCGCATGCCGGAAGCATTCGAATTGGTGGAGGTTTCCACGACTTCCGAATTGCTGATGCGGCTCGTCATATTCTGATCCGACGCGCTCGACCAGTTCGCCCACTCGCTATCGGAGGTGAACATCGGCTCGACCGTGGTCGTGATGAAGTCCTTCACCTGATCGGCGGTGAGCTTGTCGACGGTCGTGCCGTTGCTGGTGGCGTATTGAGACAGCGCAGTCTGAATCTGCGCGTTCGCCGTCGCCGAATAATCCGTCATCGGCTGGACATCGGTGTTGGTGCCGGCAAAGAGATATTCGCCGTTGACCATGGTGTTGGCGGAGGCGATGACGCTCGAAAGTGCGGCGGTCGCGGTCGACTGCGACAGCGCCACGCTGCTGCCATCCGTGTTGCCGCGCAACGCCACCAGCTGATCCATCAGCTTCTGCGCCTGGGTGCCCATGCCGCTCAACGCGGTCTGCGACGAGGTCATCCGCTGGTTGGCAATGGAATTGCTGCTGAGAATGGAATCGATGCGCGACACCTCCCGCGTCAGATTCACGCTGAGCGACGTATTGCTGCCCAGCGCGACGCCGATATCCGCATAGACGCCTGTGGTTGCCTCCGTCGAGGCGCTCGTCATCTCGTTCTGCGCCTGACGGATCGTCTGGCGCATGGCGTTCTGAATGGCTGTGCTCGAAATGAAAGAAAGTTTCATAGCTTAGCTCGCAATGTCCAGTACCGATTGAAGCATCTCATTGACAGCGTTCAATATCTTCGTTCCAGCCTTGTAGGACTGCTCGATATCCATCATCAGCGTCAGTTCCTCGTCGAGATTGACGCCGGTCGCATTCGAATAGGCGCCCGAGGAGCGCGAGAGCGCCGCCGATGTATTTTCGGCCGCCGTCGTAGCCGTGCTGCGCTGCCCCTCGAGCCAGCCGATGGAACTCGATGCATAATCCATGAGGCTGGCGTTGGTATCCGAGCCGGCTGAAGCAGCGAAGCCCGTTTTGGCGTTCATTGCTGTGATGTAGGCGTCGAGCTGCGTGGAATAGCCGCTGTCGCCGCTGGTATTCACGACGTAGTTCGTGCCGTTGATGCCGCCGTCGCGCAGCAGGGTCGGGTTCGAAACGGCAGCGGAATTGACGGTGATGGAACCGGCAAGGCCCGTTATGACCGTCGCGCTGCCCGGCCCGGTGCCGTTGCTCCAGGTGGAGGCGCCCGAATAGGTGAACAGGCCGGCCGCCATGACCGGGTTGCTTGGGTCCGTATTGTCCGTTTCCGCAAACGTCGTCACCAGGCCGCGCGCGATTTCGTCAAGCTGCTTCTGGTAGGTCGGCGCCACATCGTCGCGAACCTGCAATGCCGCCTGGAGGCTGCCCTGCGCGGTCGTGTTGGCGCCCTGGCCGGGGGTCAGCGCAACGCCGTCGATGTAAACGCTGTTTCCGGTATCGGCGGCCGTATAGGAATTCGTCGGCTGAAACGTCACCGTGCGCGGAATGGTTTCGAACAGGGTGGTGCCGCTCGTGGTGTAGAGCGCCATGTCGTTGTTGCCGCGCGTCACCGCGTTCACGCCGACAATCTGCGAGATCTGCGTCAGGATGGAATCGCGCTGATCGAGGGCATCGGCCAGAGCGTTCGACGTCGGGCCGGCGGTCGTCGTGGCCGACTTCACCGCATCGTTCGCCGTCTGGAACTGCTTCAACAGGCTGTTCAGCGTATCGACATCGGAGCTGATCTGCTTGTCGGCATCGGTGCGGGCGCTCTGCACGGCCGTCGTGGCGTTGTTGAGCGCCGTCACGAGACTTTGCGCGGAACTGATCGCGGACTGGGCAGCCGTCGTGCTCGACGGCGAGCCGGAGTAGGTCTGCATCGCCGTCTGGAACGCCGAAAGATAGGTCGCCGGCGAAATCTCGTTATCGTTGCCGCCGAGCGTTGCCGACTGAAGGTTGCTGTAGGCATTCAAAAGCAGCTGCTGCGCCGAATCCGACGACGAGGAGCTGAGATAGGCCTTCTGCAACGCCGGTTCGCTGCTTCGCTCGATCTTTACAACCTGGGCGCCCGCCATGTCGGTGGTCAACACCGCCTGTCGACGTGAATAACTCGTGTTGCCGGCGTTTGCGATATTGTTCGATACGACACTGCTCTGCGTGCCGGTATTGTTGAATATCGCCTGCGCGTTATTGAGAGCTGTTGTGAGCGACATGACTGACTCGATACCCTATTCGTTTTAGCGCCGCAGAGCGGATGAAAGGCCGCCGGAGCAAGCCGAAGACGACCGTCTGCAAGCGTATTGGAAGACGAGAACACCGTTGCGCCGGATATGGGAAGCGATCACGGGAATCTGCGAAGCACCCTTTCCCGCCGGGATCGCATCATGGGCCGGCATCGCATCGGCGACGCGATCGTACGGCGCGCCGAGGCAAATCGCCTGTGCGCTCGCATCCGCAAATCCGGTCTCCATGCTGCCGAAATTCCTCATCTGGAATCCTCGTTATCCTTCATACGACTGAGAGTAGGTGGCGGGCCTTGCGTGAAGCTGTCTGAGAGGACGAAAAGCCGATCATCGTAAAAAGGCCATTCCGCAATCGCCGCTTTGCAGCTCCGGATCGCGCATTGCCGGGAGGAAGCGTAAGAAACGACCTACGTTCCACGACAATCCCGAAGCGGCATGACGCAAGCGAAAAGGCCCGGGAATCATGTGATTCCCGGGCCTTTTGCTGAATTCGGCATCCTGGCTGCGCGCTCGGGGCTATCAGCTCCAGTCGATGCAGTAGCCGAGGAACCGCTTGGAATCGACCGGATCGAAACCGAGCTTCTTGCGCAGCTTCTTGCGCAGCTTCGAGATATGGCTTTCAACCACGTTTTCTTCGACTTCCTCGTCGAAGATGCCGTAGATGGCGTTGAAGATCTGCGTCTTCGTTACCCGGCGGCCGCGGTTGGCGATCAAATATTCGAGAATGCGGCGCTCGCGGCGCGGCAATGCGAAGACCGATCCGTTGACTTCCGGATCGCGGCCATCCGCGAAGACGCGAATCGGGCCGATATCGGTATAGTTGCTGATCGCCTTCAGCCGGCGGCGGATCGCCGCGGCCCTGGCCAGGATTTCGCGGGGATGCACCGGCTTGCGCACGACATCGTCCACGCCGCAATCGAAAAGTGCAAGGGTGGCTTCCAGCGAGGGTTGATCGCTGACCGCGATGACAGGTGCTGCCGTGCGATCACGAATCGCTCTCGGCAGCTCGTGCACATGCTGCCCCTGTCCGATGAGGAAGGCTTCAACAGCAGCAATATCGCCCTCTGCCGCCGTCGTAACCCATTCGCCGAACTCGCGTGGATCGAATCCCGTGGAAGGGATGCCCTCGCGTCCAAACAGTGATGTATATCCGTCCTTAACGAGCTCTCGCTCATCAACCACTACGATCATTCGTCCGCCTCCGAATCAGTGTGGTGTTTCGATGACCTATGGGTACGAATCGGGCGAATCACGAACAACTGTCGGAAATGAGTGGCAGAAATTAATAATTGATTAACTTTAGAGGCGCGATTTGCACTAGATGTAGTAGGTCCCTTGCATTTTACACCGATAAAAAAGTCGTTGGTTAGCGTGTTCTTAACATCCCCATTTTGGGCATATCGATGGCAGTCAACCGCCTTGCTTGAGTTAGCGGCGGCTAACGGGAGGCGGGATACAACCTATAGGTTGTTCAATTCCGGCAAAATGTCGCTGCGTTGGGCGTCCATTTGCCGTAGCCGGTGGCAACCAGATTGGCGATGACGCGGCAGACATAGACCTTCTGGGCGGGGTCGTTGTTCGGGCCGGCATGGTATCGAGCTACCGCCATCGTCCAGGTTTCATGCCTGTCGTGCAGATTGCGGAGGAACTTCGCGGCATATTCGACATTGCTGCGCGGATCGAACATTGCGGCGACGGACGTAAAATTCTCACCGTGAAAATACTGATTGATCTGCATGCAGCCGACATCGATCAGCTTGGCGCCGTTCTGCCGGGCCGCGGCGAATACCTGCAGGGCTGCGGTTTCCGACGGCGGAAAGATCGGCCGGCCCTCGACATTGAGGGCGTAGGGATAGAGCGATCCCTTGCGGCCCGTCTCCGTTAATCCGACCGAGTAGAGTATCCCCTCCGGTATCCCATATTTCGCGGCAGCGGACTGGATTTCGCGTTCGCAAAGACCCGCGGCGCCATTGTCCGGGGGAGCCGGATTTCCCGAGGCATCGGCCTCAGAGATAAACCGCGCCAGAGCGAGAACGCTGAACGCCACCAGCAGCGCCGTCTTCAACACCGCGCTCACCCGAACTGCGATTGCCGTCGTTTCCATTTGCCTGCTGTCCCGAATAGTTCTGGCCTCTGGGACGCGCATCGCCCCCCTGTCCCTGATTCAGCAGGGATTGCTGCTGCTGATTCGAGCCGGAGCGGCTGCTGTCCGGCTGCTGGTCCGCGTTCGAGGCCAGGCTAACGGTGATGTTGTCCACCTGATAACCTTGCGCCCGCAGCGCGTCGATCATGCGGCTCTGATCGGCGTGAAGCTGCCTGTAGGCCTCGCCCGTCTGAACCTTGAGGTCGACGCTCAGCTGGTCTCCGGAGAGCCGCATGGTGGCGGTGACGTCGCCGAGATTGTCCGGGCGCAGCTGGATCTTGAGCGTGTTGACGACCTTGCCCGCGCCCGCCGCGCTGGCGGCATTGGAAAGCGCCGAGCCCGGCTGCATTGCAGCCGACCATTCGCGGTCGCCCGACAAAGCTCCGGCAACAAGCGCCGAGTTAGTTGCAAGGCCCAGATAGCGGCGGGAGTCCAGCACGGTGATGCCTTGCAAATCGCCGCCCGTGGAAGCTCCGGCCTTGACGTCGGCCGCATCATCGCCGCTCTTGCTGATCGACAGATCGAGCGCGCCGCCACGGCCGTCCGCCCGCGTCAGGCGGAAAGTCTGCGCCGTGTCCGACCCTTTGGCATCGCCCGGAACCGCCGATGCCGCGTCGGACGCATCCTCGGTCAGCGCCGCGTTGGCGAGCGCCGCTCCCTGAACCTTTGCATCGTCGGCACTCTTGCCCGGCTGGGCCGAGCCCATCTGCGCCGCAGCGGCGGATTGGGGAACGTTCAGCAGCGACAGGGCATCCGAGATCGTATTGGCCGCCTGACCGCCTTGCGTCTGCGTCGACTTACCATCATCCGCAGACTGCGCATCCTTCGCGCCTTTCGCGGCAGCGGTCTTCCCGTCGCCTTTCACCGGCGCTGCCTGACCGTCCGATGTTGCGACATCGGCCAGTTGCTGCGCCATCTCGGCAAGCTGATCGAGCGCGCTCGATTGCGCCGGCACCTTGTCGTCATCGGCAGCCGGCATGGCCGGATCGGCAGATGCGGCGGGCTGATCGCCGTCAACCGAAGCCTTGCCGCCTTCGGCAGCGGCCGAGGCTGCCTTCTGCAACTCTATCAGCGATTTCGAGAGCGCGGCAGCGCCACCCCCCTGAGAAGGTTTTGCTCCCTTCTGCAAGCCGGCGAGGCTGGCAAGACTGGTCCCGGACGTGTCGATCATTCCAGCTCCGGCATTGGCACTGTCATCAACGGCAGGAGCCGGCGCCGCGGAATTGCCCGCGGCTGTCCTTGCCGAGCCCGCATCGCCATTGGCGCTCGCGCCCGCAGCCGCCCCGGCCTGACCGGCATTCGGGCCGGAGGACCTGCGTCCATTGCCGAGCGAGCTGGTCAGCGCATCGATAAAGCCCTTGCCGTCGTCCTGCTTCGAGGAGCGCGCACCTTTGGCGGCGGCAAGAATATCCGCCCCCGATGAGGCGCCGGACACACCGATGTCGTTCATGATCAATGACTTTCCTGCTTCAACAGGCCGTCGATGGCATCCAGCTTCGAACGGCTCGTCGTGACGAATGCGTTGAATGAAGAGTCGGCCTCCTGCCGCCCTCCCTCCGGGGCGGGAGCCGCGTCTGCCGGGGCTCCCTGCTCAACACCCGCCGTGCCGGGAGATTGGCCTCCCGCCTGATTCGTCACAGCAGCATCGTGTTCAGTATTCTGTTGGTTGGAAAGGGTAGGAACACTGCCTTGCCCGAGGCTTGCAGCGTCCGGCGTGCGCATGATCTCCTGCGCCACCGCCTTTGCGGCATCGCGCAGCGCCCGATCGCGCACGTTCAATTCTCCCGCCGGCATCTGGTCGACATCGCTGATCGCCGACTTCAGCTCGGGCGTCGATATGGCCGCCACGCCACCATAGAAGTTCACCAATGCGCCGAAGGCATCGCCGCCGCCGGCGGAGATCGCCTGGGCGCGGCTCGCCGCCAGCGTGGCAAGATCGGACTTGCCGGCGATCGCGGCGCGGCGCGCCATGCGCAGATAGATTTCCCGCTGCCTGGGCGGGTCCATGAAGGACAGGGTGTCGATAATATCCTGCTGCTTGATATCGGAATCATGGTCGACCACGAGCTGCACGAAAAGATCGGCGAACTGGCTGGCATAGGGCGAATGCAGGAAGCGCCTCGTGTAGCGCTGCGCATAATCGAGCCCCATCGGCACCATTCCCGCATCGGCGCACAAGGCAAGCGAACGGCGCAGCGCCGATTCCTCGACGATAGTCCCGGGCGCCATCAGACGAGCCCAGTCGTAGAGCTTCAAGGCCGCCTTGGGGTTCTTGCCGGACATGACGTTGCCGGCAACCAGAGAGAGATAGGGGCCGATCGGCTTGTCGCGATATTCCCTGGCAATGTCGGCAAGCGTGTTGACGACCAGCAGTCCCTTGCCGTTCAGGTACTTCCTGAGCACATCGGCAACGCGATTGTCGAAATTGCCGTTGACGTCACGCGACATCAGATATTCGAGTGTCTCGGGGTTGCCCCCGCTCATAGCATAGATCAGCGCCGCATCGACGTTGCGCCCGTCCTCGAACACGGATTTATCCGCATTGCGCAGGCGGTCGTCGATGGTCGCAAGCAGGAAACGCTGCATCTCCCCGGCGGAGCTGTCGCCTGCCACCATGGAATCCTGGACGAATTCGAGCGAGCGCAGCATCTTGTAGAGCGGCAGGTTGTCCTGCCCCTCGGCACTCGCGGCCCCCGGCACCAGAATGCCGAAGGTCAGCGTGAGCGCAAGGTGATGACGACGCTGTTTGCGCACCATGAACTATCCCTGCCTGCCTTGGCCGGACTTGCCCTTGCCCGAGGCGGGCTTGGCGGGAGCCTGGCTGCCCGCAGGGTCCGCCGTGGCCTGGTTCGAGGGGTTCGCAATCAGAATCTCGATGCGGCGATTGGCATCGTTGAAGGGATCGTCGGGCAATTTCAGACGCCGGTCCGCGAAGCCGGAAACCTGAACCACCCGCTTCTCGTCCAGCCCGCCGCTGGTCAGCATGTAATAGGCGCTCTGAGCGCGATCGAGCGAAAGGCGCCAGTTGTCGTTGCGTCCGTCGACCATGTAGGGGCGCCCGTCGGTGTGACCGCGGATCAGGATCGATCCCTTGCGCGCGGCGAGCAGCTTGCCGATCTTCTCCATCGCCAGCACCATCTCGCGGCGCGGAACCGCCGACCCGATGTTGAACATCGGATCGTTGCTTTGGTCGGAAATCGTCACCAGCACGCCGCCTTCGGCCGCAGTGACCTGCAGCCCCTCGGCCAGCTGGCCGGCAACGCCTTTGATTTCCGCCTGGATAGCCTGCTGCAAATCCTTTGCCTGCTGCTGCTCGGCCTTCGTCGGGGCGGCGTCCCTGCCCTGCGGCAATGCGGCATTGTCTTCGGGCGCCGATGCATCGCTCTGCCCGGAGGCCCCGGCAGGCTGCTGGGACTGCGTCTGCTTTCCCTGTGCCTTGCCGGCAGCCTGTTTCTGCTCGCTCGCCGTCGACTGCTGTTCCGGCGTCACCGGCTGATCGGCAGGCTGTCCCGTGTCGGCAGCCGTTGCCTTCGACAAAGCGACGACTTCGCCCTTGGGCGATTGATCCGACTTGGCGGACTGTTCCTCGTTCGCCTTCTTCGAGGCGCTGGAAACCTGAACCTGCTTCGTCCAGAAATCCGGGTCGAAAGGATCGCGATAGGCTTGGCCGCCGTCCGCGCCCGTCGCCGGACCCGACTGGGCGGCACCGCCATCGCCCTTGGCGCTGACATTGGCCTGCTGGCCGACTTCCTGCGCGATCTCGGCAAGAACCGAATAGGGATTCTCGAAGAAATCGGCTTCGGAGTAGTTCGTCTGATCGCCTGATGTCGATGTCAGGTCCTCGCCGGTCTTGGCCGACTTGCCGTCGCTCGGCTTATCCTGCGGCTTGTCCGACTTCTGCTGGTTCTTTTCGCCCTGGGCCTGATCGACAGGCTTCTTGAGACCCTTCTCCGTCGGCTTTTCGTCAGCGAGCTTGATCGGGTTGAAATAGGACGCGACGGAAGCCTTCGTCTCCTCGTTGGCGGCGTTCACCAGCCACATCACCAGGAAGAAGGCCATCATGGCCGTCATGAAGTCGGCATAGGCGATCTTCCATGCGCCGCCGTGACCGCCTTCGTGGTCGCCGCCGCCATGGCGCTTGACGATGATGATCTCGTGCTTGCCGTGATTTTGATCGCCGTCGCTCATTTCAGAATCTCTTTCAGACCAGCGGCCCAGGCCGACATCCGGGTCACGAGCACGCTCTCGCCGATCGTCACGGTGAGATCGACATCCGGCGCCTCGACATGGCGCAGCAGAGAGCCGTCATCGCCGAGATGCGTGCGAAGAGCCTCGAAAAGATCGTGGGGACCGCTGACCGAAATCGTCCCGGCGCTGCCGTCGAGAATTGCGGCCCTGACCAGCTCGGCGAGTTCGGCGACGGCCTTGGCGGTCAGAGTCCCGGTCATGACCGGCGCAAGGATGGCGGCCGTGTCGGCGCTGATCGCCTGCCCCAGCAAGGTGGCGATGCGCGTCATGTCGGCCGCGATTTTCTCCGCTGCCTGCTCCTCGTAGCGTGCCCGCAACGCATCCATCTCGGCGCGGAACGATTCGGCCATGGCATCGAGTTCGGCCTGGTGTTTCTGCGACAATTCCAGGGTTGCCGCCTCATGCCCTTCCGCATAGGCGGCCCGACGCTCGGCCTCGACATCGACGGGCGGCTCTGCCGGACTTTCGAGGAATTCCCCCGGCTCGGCGAACGCCATGTCCTCGACATGAGGGGGCGGCGGAGCCTGTTCGGCGCTGAAATCCTTGAGATATCGGGACAATGCCAGGCTCACGCGCGCATCCCCCCGTTCACGCCTGCAAGGCGCTGCGAGCCGATGCCGCCAAGGGGCCGATCCATTCCCATTCTCAAAACGTCGATCATCACGCTTCCGGTTTCCGTCCTCTGGCTACGCCTTCCGGAAATGACTGACGTCACCGGCACATTGCGCAACCATGCCACTGCGAAGGACCGTAGGCAGTCAAACTTGTGCGAGGATGAATGCGGCGGCTCGGCCGATCGGGCCGCACCGCCGAAACCACTATTTCGATTGCAGGAGAATCAGCACCTTGTTCGCCATGCTGTTGGCGATCGACAACGCCTGGATCCCCATCTGCTGGGCGGTTTGCAGGGCGCTCTGCCGCACCGACGCCTCTTCCATGTTCGTATCGACGAGATCGCCGACGCTGCTCTTGATCGCATCGCTGAGCTTGGAAATATAATCCGACTGATCGTCGATATTCGACTTCATCAGCCCCAGTGTCGAATCCGCCGAGGTCGCGGACTTCAGGAGCGAGTTGGTGACATTGATCATGTCGGTCAGCTCGTCATCCGTCGTGCTGCTCGATATGGCGATTTCCGTTCCGCCGGCCGATGGCGTGCCGGTATCGGCCGCCAGGAGATAGTAATTGCGGGCAGTGGTGCTGCCGCTGCCCGATGTGTCGAACGTGCTTGCGTCGATATTCTTCGTCAACAATCCCCGGCTCGGATCGGCCGTATCGATCATCAGCGTCTCGGAGCTGTCGTAGCCGATGGTCGTCAGGCTGACCTGGCCGCCAGCGCCGCGCGTGAAATTGCTGATCACGGATTGCTGCGTGCTCGGCTGCTGTGCAGTGTTGTAGAGCCAGTTTTCACCGGAAAAGGAGGCCGACTGCGTGACCGATTGCAGCTGATTCTTGAGCTGCAGGATATCGGCATTGATTGCATCCCTGTCGGTGCCCGGCTCTTTTGCCGAGACCAGCTTCGACTGGATCTGCGTCAGGAGGCTGACGACGGTATCCATTGCCGTGGATGCGGTGTCCACCTTGGAAGAGCCGACGCCGAGCGCATCCGAAATCGTTGAAAGGCTGCTCTGGTCAGAGCGCATGGTGGTTGCCATCGACCAATAGGTCGGATCGTCGCTCGCCGTGGCGATACGAGAGCCGGACGAGACCTGCTGCTGCACGACACCGAGATCTGTAGTGATTCCGCGCAACACGGTCAGCGCCGCCGACGCGGCAGGATTCGTCGTCACATTGCTCATCAGAAAATCCGTCGTTCCATGGGGACTGGCAAGCCGGGCCTATCCGGCAGCAACGTTCGGCCTCATGCCCGCCAGCGGGAGAACTCCCAGCGCGGCCCGTCGCTGAAGCAGTATCCGGCGACCGCTCCGAAGGAGAAGAAAAGACCGGATTCTGCACAAGAACTGCAAATCAATTACCGGCAACGTTAACAAAAGCTTATGGGCGGCGACAAGAGGGAAATGCCGCCGCGCCATTTCAACGTAAGCTCCGGTCAAGGCTCACTTGAAGAGAGCCAGGACATTCTGCGCGCTGGTATTGGCGATCTGCAGCGACTGGATCGCCAGCTGCTGCTGGGTCTGCAGGGCCGACAGCCTGCTCGATTCCTCTTCCATATCCGCATCGACGAGCTTGCCGACACCGGAATCGATCGTGTCGCTGAGCGTGGAGACGAAGCTGGTCTGCAGATCGATGCGGGTCGAAAGCGAGCCGAGCTGCGAGGCCGTGCTCGTCATGGCGTTGAGGGCGCCCTGAACGAGGTTCATCGCCTTGCCGATGTCGCCGCTCGTCATGTTGGTGATGTCGAGGCTGAAGACGGAATAGGATTTGCCGCTGATATTCTGCTTGCTCCCGAGAATGCCGGAGCTGGTGTCGATCGCGCCGCCGGACTTCGCGCCGAACAGGACATTGCCTTGCGAGCCGGTATCGAAGCTGTAGCTGGTGCTGTTGACGGAGACCGTGCCGTCATTGTTGCGCACGAAGGAGGAGACGACGGAGGCCGAGGCGCCGCTGGCCGCATACATCCAGTTCTGCCCGGAGAAGGAGGCGGATTGGGCAATGCTTTCCAGCTGCTGCTGAAGCTGCGTGATTTCTTCCTGAACATCCGCCTTCGACACGCTGTTTTCGGTCGCCGCGACGAGCTTGTCCTTGATCTGCTGAACGACCGTGATGGCATTGTCCATCGCCGTATAGGCCGTATCGACCTTGGCCGCGCCCAGGCCGAGCGCGTCGGAGACTGCGGAAAGCGCGCTGTTGTCGGAGCGCATGGTGGTGGCGATCGACCAGTAGGCGGCGTTGTCTGCGGCCTTGGCGACCTTGTAGCCCGAGGAAACACGGCTTTGCGTATCCTGCAGGCTGGAGTTGATCGTGCGCAGAGTCTGGAGAGCGGACATCGCCGCGTCGTTGGTGAGGATGCTGGTCATGGAAGGGTGCCCCTTGTGGCTGAATTTGGAAGGGACATTCCGGTCTGCGGCCGGGAACGGCAATCAGCCTCATGCTTGTTAACCGCCTCTTAAGAGAGGTTAACCAACCGTTGCGTTAGCAGCAACTGACAGCAAGATGGTTAATAAAAGGTTAACGCGATCGCCAAAAGTTAACGAAATCATACGGTCCGCCGGTCGGCGCGGCCGATGTCACCTACTCGGTTTCATGCCGTTTGCGCCGCGACATCGTCATTTGGCGCGCGTCGCGCGCCGCAAGTCAGCCTCGCGCCACCTTGGACGTCGTAGCATAGGGCGATCCGTCCCGTGTCGCGCGAGAAGCGGTCGGCATATTCGCCACCGCTTCGGCGGAATGTCGGTATGCCCGGCCATATACGAGGTTGAAATGTTCAGTTTGCAGGATGCCGGGCGAGCGGCGGTCGATCGCCATGAGCGAACAAGCCTCGACCCGGACGACTGGCAGGCCCTGCGCAGGCAAGGCCACCGGATGCTGGACGACATGTTCGATCATCTCCAGGCGCTTGGCACGAAGCCGGTCTGGCAACATGCCCCGGCTTCCGCCCGTGCTCTGTTCGACGCGCCCTTACCCGTCGAGGCCAGCGATATTGCGGATGTGCATGCCGTCTTCCGGGAGAGCATATTGCCTTACGGCAGCGGCAATATTCACCCCGGTTTCATGGGCTGGGTCCAGGGCGGCGGCACGGTCGCCGGCATGCTGGCCGAAATGCTGGCCGGCGGGCTGAACGCCAACCTCGGCGGACGCGACCACATGCCGATCGAGGTCGAGCGGCAGATCATCCGCTGGATGCGCCGGATCTTCTCTTTTCCGGAAACGGCCGGCGGCATATTCCTGACCGGCGCATCGCAGGCCAATTTCGCCGCGGTGCAGATCGCCAGATGCCGCAAGCTCGGGCGTGACGTGCGCGCCGCCGGCCTGTCTGACGAATCCCGGCTCGTGGCCTACGCATCGAGCGAGGTGCATGGATGCGTCCCCCGCGCCTTCGAAATGTCCGGTATCGGCAGCAACCGGCTGCGGCGCATTGCCGTCGACGCCCTCGGCCAGATCGATGTCGAGGCGTTGCGACAGGCAATCCTCAGCGACAGGCAGGAAGGCTTCCTGCCGTTCCTCGTCATCGGCAGCGCAGGGACGGTCAATACCGGCGCCGTCGACGATCTCGCCGCGCTTCGGCATGTCGCCGACACTCACGACCTTCATTTCCACGTCGACGGCGCACTCGGGGCGCTCGGCGTTCTCAGCCCGGAACTGGCCCACCTGTTCGCCGGAATCGAGAGCTGCGATTCGCTCGCCTTCGACTTTCACAAATGGGGCCAGGTGCCCTACGACGCCGGCTTCCTCCTCGTGCGCGACGCAGAGTGGCAGCGGCAGACCTTTGCCTCGGATGCCGCCTATCTCAGCCGCGCGGCCACCGGCCTTGCAGGCGGAGACTGGTGGCCTTGCGATTACGGACCCGACCTGTCGCGCGGCTTCAGGGCGCTGAAGACCTGGTTTACCCTGAAAACCTATGGCGTCAGAGCATTGGGGGACGCCATGAGCGCCAATTGCATGCTGGCGCGCAGGCTGGCGCAGCGGATCGAGCAGGAACCTGCGCTGAAACTGCTCGCACCCGTCGCCCTCAACATCGTCTGCTTCGCCTATGTCGGAGCGGACGGCACGATGCCATCCTCCATCAACTCCCATATCGTCGAGCGTCTCCACGCCGAAGGCCGCGTCGCCCCGTCCCTCACCCATCTGAACGGGCAGCCGGCCATCCGCGCCGCGATCGTGAATCACCGGACGCGGCAGACGGATATCGACACACTCGTTGAAAGCGTTTTGACAATCGGTTCCCGACAGGATCTCCCTCAATGCTCATGACCAAAGCCCCGCCTACCGACCCTGCCCTGTTGAACACGCCGGACGCCGCCCGAATTCTCGGCATGCAGCGAATCGTCTCGCTCGTCTATGCCGGCCATGACGTGACGTCGCTATGGAACGAGCTCATGCAACGCGTGACGACGGATCCGACAGATGCGGCCGCACTTCTGGACATGGCGACCATACTGCAAACGCTCAGCCGCAAGGACGAGGCCCGCCAGATCCTGAGGAGCGCCGTGCAGCTTCGCCGCGACTTCTGCGTCGTCCATGGCAACGGCACGGGACCGCGGCTGCTGGCTTTCGTCACGGAAGGCGACTTCATGGCCAATACCCCGCTCGATTTCCTGCTGGCGGGCAGCGACTGCGTGCTGTGGCTGCACTATGTCGACCTGGACACCACGGCCCTCACCGATCTGCCGGACCATGACGTAGCCTTCATGGCGATCGGTGAATCGAGCGAAAACACTCCCCTGCTCGCCCATATGCAAGGGCTGCTGGCTGGGTTCGACGGTCCGGTGATGAACCGCGATCCGGCACTGATCGCCAGGCTCACCCGCGATGGGGTGAGCGGAATGCTGGCCGGCGAGCCGTCCATCCTGTCACCGGCCACCCATCGCTTGTCGCGTGCCGATCTTGCAGCGATCGGCGCGGGAATCCGCCAGCTCGAAGACTGCGCCCCGGGACTGTCCTTCCCACTCGTCGTTCGCCCGATCAGCACGCATGCGGGCAACGGAATGGAGCGCATCGCCGATCCGGCCGGACTGGCGGCCTTTCTGGAGACGCAGTCTGCCCAGGAGCTCTATGTCGCGCCATTCATCGATTTTCGCGGTTCCGACGGCCTCTACAACAAGCAAAGGGTCGTCTTCATCAACGGCAGGGCCTTTGCCAGCCATATGGCGCTGTCGGAGCACTGGATCGTACACTATCTGAGCGCCGGCATGGCGCAGAGCGCGGAAAAGCGCGCCGTCGAGCAGGCGTGGATGGAGAATTTCGACCACGATTTCGCAGTTCGCCACCGCGAAAGCTTCGCCGCCCTTTGCCGTCATATCGGGCTCGACTATTTCGGCATCGATTGCGCGGAACTTCCCGACGGCCGCCTGCTGGTATTCGAGCTCGACGTCGCAATGGTGGTTCACAATATGGACGACCCCATCGTCTACCCCTACAAGCAGGTTGCGATGCGCAAGCTCTTCGATGGCTTCGTCGATGCCGTCCGGCACCGGGCCACAGCGGCGCTCGCAATCGCCTCCTAGGCAGCTCGGAAAAGGTGCGCAGCGGTCGACCGCGAGCAGGCTCCGGATCCCAAAAGAAAACCGCGCCTTCCAGAGAAGGCGCGGCGAAATCTTCGCTTGCGATCACACGGCGCGTGGCGCCGGTTCTTCCTGTTAGCGGAAGAGCGACAGGATCGACTGGGTCGAGGAGTTTGCGATCGACAGCGACTGAACGGCCAGCTGCTGCTGCGTCTGCAGAGCGGAGAGCTTGCTCGATTCCTGTTCCATGTCGGCGTCCACCAGCTTGCCGACGCCCGATTCGATCGAGTCGGAGAGCGAGGAGGCGAAGCTCGTCTGCAGGTCGATGCGGCTGGAGACCGAACCGAGCTTGGAACCCAGGCTGGTCATGGAGTTCAGAGCGGTCTGAACCATGTTGAGCGCGCTGGAGATCTGGCCGCCGGTCATGTTGGTGATATCGAGGCTGAAGACCGAAGCGCCGACCGTGGAGTTCTGGGTGCCAAGGATACCCGAAGAGGTATCGATCGTGCCGTTGTTCGAACCGAACAGAACGTTGCCGGTTGCGCCGGAGTCGAACTCGTAGGAGCTCGTGCTGATGGAAACGGTGCCGTTGGTGCCGCGGATGAAGGACGAGACGACCGAGGCGGAATCGCCGCTCTTGGCCATGACCCAGTTTTCGCCGTTGAACGAAGCCGACTGGGCGACGCTCTGCAGCTGCTGCTGAAGCTGCGTGATTTCTTCCTGGATGGACTTCTTGTCGACCGACGGTTCCATGGCCGTGGCAAGCTTGTCCTTGATCTGGCCGACGATGTCGATGGCGCTGGTGACGGCGGTGGTTGCGGTGTCGACCTTCGCGGCACCCAGGCCGAGAGCGTCGGAAACGGCGCCGATGGCGCTGTTGTCGGACTTCATGCTGGTGGCGATCGACCAGTAGGCGGCGTTGTCGGAAGCCTTGGAGATGCGCAGGCCGGAAGAAACGGCGTTCTGCGTGTCCTGCAGATCGGAGCCGATGGAGCGCAGCGTCTGGAGGGCTGCCATTGCGGCGTTATTGGTAAGAATGCTCGTCATGATATTTGCCCCTTTTGGCAGTGGTTAAATAAGGGACATTCCGGACCTAAAACCGGTAACGGCATTCAGCATCATGCCTGTTAACCAAATCAGTTAAGGTTAACTCGCCGCTTCGATGGTCTTAAGAAACAGCAATATGGTTAAGAAAACCTGAACTGCTTTTGGCCGGAAAATATAAAAAAAACCGCGCCTTAGGGAGGCGCGGTTAACGTCTTGTTTAGGATTGTCGTCCAACGCGCTGCGTTGGCGCTTCCCGTTAGCGGAAGAGCGACAGGATCGACTGGGTCGAAGAGTTCGCGATCGACAGCGACTGAACGGCCAGCTGCTGCTGCGTCTGCAGAGCGGAGAGCTTGCTCGATTCCTGTTCCATGTCGGCGTCCACCAGCTTGCCGACGCCCGACTGGATCGAGTCGGAGAGCGAGGAGGCGAAGCTCGTCTGCAGGTCGATACGGCTGGAGATGGAGCCCAGCTTCGAACCCAGGCTGGTCATGGAGTTCAGAGCGGTCTGAACCATGTTGAGCGCGCTGGAAATCTGGCCGCCGGTCATGTTGCTGATGTCGAGGCTGAAGACCGAAGCGCCGACCGTGCTGTCAACCTTGCCAAGGATACCCGAAGAGGTATCGATCGTGCCATTGGCATTCGCGCCGAACAGGACGTTGCCGGTTGCGCCGGAGTCGAACTCGTAGGAGGCTGTGCTGACGGAAACGGTGCCGTTGGTGCCGCGGATGAAGGACGAGACGACCGAGGCGGAATCGCCGCCCTTGGCCATGACCCAGTTTTCGCCGTTGAACGAAGCCGACTGGGCGACGCTCTGCAGCTGCTGCTGAAGCTGGCCGATTTCTTCCTGAACGGAGTTCTTGTCGACCGAGCCTTCCATGGCGGTGGCAAGCTTGTCCTTGATCTGGCCGACGATGTCGATGGCGCTGCTGACGGCGGTCGATGCAGTGTCGACCTTGGCTGCACCCAGGCCGAGAGCGTCGGAAACGGCGCCGATGGCGCTGTCGTCGGACTTCATGCTGGTGGCGATGGACCAGTAGGCGGCGTTGTCGGAGGCCTTGGAGATGCGCAGGCCGGAAGAAACGGCGTTCTGCGTGTCCTGCAGGCTGCTGCTGATGCCGCGCAGCGTCTGGAGGGCGGCCATTGCGGAATTGTTGGTGATAACGCTAGTCATTGAGTGTCCCCTGGAAACTGAATACGAAAGGAGGACATACCGGACTGGGAATACCGGCGATGACGGAGCAGCTTCATGCCCCTCGATCCAATTTCCTGGAGGACCAAACCCGTCATGTCGCGAGCAAAGTCGCACCCATTGCTTGCGAATTTCTTAACCGGGGGCAGCGGCAGACTTTCTATCCGGAACGTGGCTAAAAATTCGTAAAGGCAATTTCGACCGTTGCTTCGGTTTCAGGCAAGCTACGTGAGAGATCATCACGCGAATCCATGATGCCGGCCCTCGACCTTCGGCGGGAGCCGCTCACCATATCGCTCGGAGTTCTCGCTCGTGACTACAAGAAAAGCCTTTTTGACAGCGTCCGGCTTCTATCAGAAGGGGCAATATACGCGCGCGCTCGAAACGCTGAACGAGCTGCTGAACGTCGACAGATCGCCCAAGACCTATGCGTTGCTGGCGAAGACGCTGCTCAAGCTCGGCTTCAAGTCGGATGCGGCGAGCGCCTATGAACTGGCCGGCAGACAGAAGCCGCAGCGTGAGGACTATCTTCGCGAAGCCCTGCTGCTCCATGGCGATTGCGGCAACGACGACCAGGCGCTTGCGGTCGGAAGCCTGATCCTGCCGCTGGCGTTCAAGGATGCCGATCTTGCCTTCATCCTCACCCGCATCCTGCTGAGCCGTCAGCAGAAGGAGCTGCTGACCGGCTTCAAGACGGTGCTCGTGGAAGGGCCGGCCATCAGGCATCGCCAGATGGCCGCGAAGCTGCTGACCGACGATCTCTACGACGAGAGCAACCGGCATATCGTCACGACCCTGTTCAAGAAGCATCCCGAAAACATCATCTTCCGCACGCTCTATCTGATCTTCGCGCGCGAAGTGTCGGATCTGGCTGCGGTCGACAGGCACATGGCGCCCGTCATGGCCTCGCTGGCCCAGGGCAAGCTCGACCACGTCATCCCCGACAACCCGTTCTTCCACCTTCACTGGTGCGGCGACGAGGCGATCAACAAGCTCGCAATCCACGACACCGATCCCTTGCCCGCAGGTCACGCGGAGACGCGCCGCAGGCTGCCGCACGCATGGGGCAGCAAGATCCGCATCGGCTATCTCTCATCCGACTTCTGGCCCGGCCACGCAACGATGAAGCTGATGCAGCGCGTTCTCGAGCTGCACGACAAGGACCGGTTCGAAATTACCCTCTTCGATCACTCCGACCTGTCTCACCGGCAGGACGAAGCATTCGATTACTCGGAGCTGGGTGCGACGGTCGATATACGCGGCCTCTCCAACCAGGCGGCGGCAGACGCCATCCGCAGCCGCGGAATCGACATTCTCGTCGACCTCAAGGGGCATACAAAGGGCAGTCGCGCCTTCATCCTCAACCATATGGCCGCACCGATCCAGGTCGCCTGGCTCGGGTTCCCCGGCACGACCGTCAACATCGACCTCGACTACATCATCGGCGACCATCATGTGCTGCCGGATGGCTCGAAGGAACATTTCCACGAGAAGTTCTGCCGCCTGCCCGAATGCTATCAGCCGAACGACCCGATCAACCGCCCGAAGCCGCGGCCGACGACCCGCGCGCAGCATGGGCTGCCGGAGGACGCCTTCGTCTTCGCCTCCTTCAACGGCAACCGCAAGATCACCTCGCAGATGGTAGACGCGTGGTGCAATATCCTCAAGCGCAGCAAGAACAGCGTTCTCTGGCTGCTGTGCAACGGCCCTCGTGCGGAAGCCAACATATGGGCACGCATGGAAGCGCGCGGCATCAACCGCAAGCGTGTCGTCTTCACCACGCGCATTCGCTACGAAGACCATATCGACCGCCAGCAGCTGGCCGATCTCGGCCTCGACACCTTCCCGGTCAATGGTCACACGACCACGTCGGAGCAGCTTTGGGGCGGCCTGCCGGTCCTGACCACGAAGGGCAGCAATTTCGCCTCCCGCGTCAGCGAGAGCCTGCTGAACGCCATCGGCCTGCCCGAGCTGGTGGCCGACGACCTCACAGCCTACGAGGATATGGCGGTGCAGCTCGCCGGCCAGCCGGAACGTATCGCGCAGTTCAAGCAAACGCTGGCCGCCAATCGCTACATCAAGCCGCTTTTCGATGCGGAGCGCTTCACGCACCATCTGGAAACGGCCTTCGAGATGATGGCCGCCCACGCCAGACAGGGCCTCGCACCCGACCACATCGACGTGCCGGCGCTGCCGGTGCGCCTGGAGCCGTTCATGGAAGAAGACCAGAACGCGGCGGCGATCGCGGCCGAATAAAGCCCGCTGACGCCGGGGCGATAGCTCCGGCGTCGCCTTTCGCCTGTCTTGTCAGTGGAAAGAGCGAACCAGACTGCCGACCAGCAAGTTCCAGCCGTCGATCAGCACAAAGAAGAGAATCTTGAACGGCAGCGAAATCGAGGTCGGCGGCAGCATCATCATGCCCATCGCCATGACGATGGTCGACACGATCAGGTCGATGACGAGAAACGGCAGGACCACAAGGAAGCCGATCTCGAAGCCGCGGCGAATCTCGGAAATCATGAAGGCCGGAATCAGGACGCGGTAATCGATCTTGTTGTCGACGACCGTCGTCTGGCCGCGCTCCTTCGCCAGATCGACGAACAGCTTCAGATCCTTGTCACGCGTGTTGTTCGACATGAAGGTGCGGAACGGTTCGGCAATGCGCTGCACCGCGTCCGCCTCGGAAATCTGATTGGCGAGCAAGGGCTGCACGCCGTCCTTCCACGCCTGATCGAAGGTCGGCGACATGACGTAGAAGGTCATGAACAGCGCCAGGCTCAGCAGGATCATGTTCGACGGCGTCGACGCAAGGCCCATGCCGCTGCGCAGGATCGAAAAGGCGATGATGAAACGCGGAAAGCTCGTCACCATGATCAGGATGCCGGGCGCAATCGACAGGATCGTCAAAAGCCCGAACGTGCGAATGATCCAGGCGGCGACCGAGCCGTTGACGGGAGCATTCAGAAGATCGGCGGGAAGCTGTTGCGACAATTGCTGCGCCACCGCCAGTTCCGGCGATAGTGCAGCAATGACTGTTATAGACAGGGCGAGCGCTAGCCGACTCATTCGATCACGAAAGTTCTGAACATGACTTTCGATACTCGTCCTTCCGAGCGCAGGTCAACACGCTCCTGGATGTCATCCCGAAGATATTGCAGGCCCCGCGCGCCTTCGATCTGCTGCAGGGAGACCGTGCGGATGTACGCCAGGATATCCTGATGGATCGCCTGGGCGAGCTGAGCGTCCGGCTGCCCCTTGAAGACCAGCGCCAATTCCAGCCTGACCCAGCTCTGCGAGGGATAGGCGAGATTGGTCGTGATCGGATCGAGGGCGATAATCCCGTTCGCCTGCCCGGCCGCGGCGGCGTGCTTGCCGTCGCCTGCCGCCTTCTCGCTCGCCTGCACCGCAGCGGCGGCGGCCTTGACCTTCGGCGCGACGACGGTTCCGAGCACCCAGCCGCCGCCGCCGCCGAGGACGGTCAGCACCAGTAGCCCGACGATCATCATCATCGGCGATGCCTTGCCTTTTGCCGGTTCGTCTGCGGCTGCTGCCATGTCCCTATCCGTTCGTTGTCAAACTGGCCGATGCCGTCGGGTCAGAGCGGCGACAGAAGGTCGACCGCCTGCTGCCCTCGCGGCGGCTGCTGTATTTCCGTCAGACGGCCGCGGCCGCCGTAAGAGATGCGCGCTTCGGCGATCTTGTCGTAGGAAATGGTGTTTTCGGCGGTGACGTCCTGCGGCCGCACGATACCGGCGACGTTCAGAATGCGGATTTCCTGATTCATGCGGACTTCCTGCGAGCCGCTGATCATCAGGTTGCCATTCTCGAGGATGCCGGTCACGACGGCGGCGACGAGCAGGTTGATCTGCTCGGAGCGCTGCATCTTGCCCTTGGCGTCGGTGCTGGTGTCGGAGCCCGAGGTCGCGTCGGCGTTGGTGGCGGGCTTCCAGCCGAAGATCTTGGCGGAAATATCCCAGTTCATATCGCTCTTGTTCGTGCGGCTGCGATTCGTCTCGTTGTCCCAGTTCGCCTTGTCGTTGATCTGGATGGTAACGGTCAGGATGTCGCCGACGTTGAGCGCGCGCGCATCCTTGAAGAGCGCGGCCTGCGAATCGTTCCACAGCGAATAGCCTTGCGCGACCTGGTGCGGCCGCTTCGGATATTGCAGCATTTGCGGCGTCTGCGCGTATTGCAGGCCGCTGCCGATCGGACTCATGGCAGGCGCCCTGCCGATTTCCCTAAGGGCCTGCGACTGGCAACCGGCGAGAAAGACGACGATGGTGCAGGCGGCCGTAAGACGCATGTTCATGAGGGGTCCTTCGACTTCGATGTATTCGGGTCGGATGCGCTGGCAATGATATTGGTGATGACGGCCGCCTTGTGCGCATCCATTTCCGCGAGGATCAGGCTCGATTGCCGCGACGAGAGCTTCATGATGATCGCGGCGGCAACCGTGATCCTGACATCGTTGAGGCTCGCCGCGGCCGCATCCGGTTTCATGTTCTTGTAGATATCGACCAGGCCGAGATCCGCGGTCTTGAGAAAATCGTCGCGCCGTTTCAGCCAGTCCTCATATTCGGCCTTGCGCTTTTCCATGGTCGCGATGCGCTGATCGACATCGGCCTGCAGCTTGTCCAGCTCCTGCTTCTGCAACAGATAGCGCTGGTCGCGCGCCGGATCGGCGATGTTGGTGCAGAATTGCTTGATCTCATCCTGGCTGGAGGCCGGATCGACGGTCGGTTTTGCCGCGTCCTGTGCCGCCGCCATGCCGAACGACAACAGCAGGGCGCCGGTTGCAAGACCGCATGGCAGCAGCATTTTTCTGGCGGTGACGATCGATATCATTGCAGCACGAGCTCCGCTTGCAGGGCGCCGGCCGACTTGATGCCTTGCAGGATGGCGATGATGCCGTCCGGCTTGACGCCGATATTGTTGAGACCGGAAACCAGCGTCTTCAGATCCGGCCCTTCCAGGACCGCGACCCGGCCGCCGCTCTTGGTGGCGGTGATGTCCGTCTGGTCCTGCACGGCGGTCTGGCCGTCCGAGAAGGGCTCGGGCTGGATCACCTGCGGGTTTTCGCTCACCTGCACGGTCAGCGTCCCGTAGCTGACGGCGACGGGCGAGACGCGGACGTCGGCGCCGATGACGATCGTTCCTGTGCGCTCGTTGATGACGACCTTGGCCGGCGTGTCGGTCTGGACGTTCAGGTTTTCGATATCGGCCATCAGACGGGTGAGGTCCGCCATCTTCGGCTTGGCGATCGCCACCTCCTGCGAGTCCTTGGCCTCCGCGATCGGCGCACCGAAACGCGAGGTCGCCCAGGCATTCACCGTATCGGCGATGCGGATCGACGTGGAAAAGTCCGGATTGCGCAGTTGCAGGACCAGATTGACCGAATCCTTGAAGCGCGACGGCAGCTCGCGCTCGATGATGGCGCCGCCGGGCACGCGGCCGGCTGTCGTCACACCCTCTGTCACCGTCGCCGCCGCGCCTTGCGCCTGAAAGCCGGAGACGATGACCGAGCCCTGTGCCACGGCATAGATCTGCCCGTCGGCACCCGTCAGCGACGTCATGATCAGCGTGCCGCCGCGCAGCGAAGTCGCGTCGCCGAGCGAGCTGACCGTCACGTCGATGCGGCTGCCGGGGCTTGCGAAGGGCGGCAGGTTCGCAGTCACCATGACGGCGGCCGTATTCTTCGCGGCGGATTGACCGCCCTGCGTCGAGATGCCGAGGTTCTGCAGCATCGCGCGCATGGACTGCTCGGTGAAGGGCGAGGAGCGCAGGCCGTCGCCCGTCCCCTGCAGACCGACGATCAGACCGTAGCCGATGAGCTGGTTGTCGCGGCCGGACTGGAGCGACGCGATATCCTTGATGCGCGACTGCATCGCCGCGGCCGGATCTGCGACGATCAAGCTGGGCAATGCCAACAGGACTGCGAAAAACTGACGAAGCCGTTTCATTTCGCGACCACGCGGATCGTACCGTTTTCGAGAACCGTGCCGTTGACGATGATGCCCGAATCCATGTTGCGGGCGCGGACGCTATCGCCGACGGCGCCGTCGTCCAGCGGCGTTCCCGCCGCCGTGATGGTCATGCTGCCCATGCTCATCACCAGACGCACGTTGGAGCCGCGCGTCACGGCATAGGGCTGGCGCAATGCGGAAATGGAGATCGTGCGGCCCGGAAGAAGCGTCCGTTTCGACACCAGCCCCGTGACGTCGTGGAGCCGCTTGGCGTAATCGCCGGTCAGGTTGGGGTTCGTGACCTCGACTTCCTCGAGCTGGGCGCTGCTGATGATATCGCCGGGATAGATCGTCTCGGTCGGCACCACGGCGGTCCCAAGGCCGGGACCATCGGCACCGACAGCGCCTGCGGGCGCGGCCGAGGCGAACGCGACGGAGAGGCTCGCCGCGGCGAACCAGGCCATTGCTAAGCTTTTCATCCGGCGAAACCTCATGTTCGGCCCGTCCTTCCCGCTACTTCAGGTTCTTGCTGACGATCTGCGCCATTTCGTCGGCCGTCGTGATGACCTTGGAATTCATCTCGTAGGCGCGCTGCGCGGTGATCAGGTCGGTGATTTCCTTGACCGGATCGACGTTCGACGATTCCAGGTAGTTTTGCTTCAGGTAGGCAAAGCCGTTCTCGTTCGGATCGGAAACGACCGGATCGCCGGAAGCCGGCGTCTGGGTGAAGAGGTTGCTGCCCATCGGCTGCAGGCCGGCTTCGTTGACGAAGTTGGCGATCTGCAGCTGGCCGAGCACCGTCGGCGTCGTCGCCGTGCCGATGATCGCCGATACTTCGCCGGACTGGCTGATGGCAAGGCTGCTCGCGTTGTTCGGGATGGTGATCCCCGGCTCCAGCACGTTGCCGTCGGGCGTGACGATCTGGCCGGTATCGCTCTTGTTGAAGGAGCCGGCGCGCGTATAGGCCGTCGTGCCGTCCGGCATCTGGATCTGGAACCAGCCGCGGCCGACGAGCGCGACGTCGAGCTCGTTCTGCGTCTGCGACAGTTCGCCCTGGATCTGAATGTTGCGAACGGCCACGGTCTGAACGCCGAGACCGATGTTCGCGCCCTCCGGCACCACCGCCTGGTTCGGCCTGTTGGCGATGCCCTTGGCGCGCTCGGTCTGGTAGAGAAGATCGGAAAACTCGGCGCGCGAGCGCTTGTAGCCCGTGGTATTGATGTTCGCGATGTTGTTCGCGATCACTTCGAGGTTGGTCTGCTGGGCGTCCATGCCTGTCGCGGCGATTGCGAGCGCTCTCATGCTTTCGTCCTTGGATCTGGGGCGAAACCTTCGCAGCCCGGAACGAGCCTGCGAACAGCTGTCGCCAAATCAGGTAATTAAAGCGGGGAACCCCGCCCTAGATCTGCATCTTCGTAATGTCGAGGAATGCGGACACGACTTTGTCGCGCAGCGCGATCGCGGTCTGCAGCGTCTGGTCGGCCTGCATGACCTTGTCGACGACTTCGCGGGTGCTCATCGTGCCCTTGATCCCGGCGAAGGAGGCGCTTTCGGCTTCCTTCAGGGTGTTGATGGAGTCCTTGGCGACATTCGACATGACCGAAGCGAAGCTCATGCCGGCGTCCGCACCCATGGCGACGACCGGCGAGGCGTTCATGACGCTGGAAGCGGCGGAGGTCAGATCCGTGGCGATGCTGCCGAGGCCGCGGGTCGCCGAGAGGGAGGCTACATTCTTAATCGAGTCGATCATTGGTTCTTCAGCAGGTCGATAGTGGAGGAGATGAGGTCGCGGGCCTGTCTGACCGTCTGCAGATTGGCCTCGTAGGAGCGATTGGCTTCACGCATGTCGGCCATCTCGACGAGGATGTTGACGTTTGGCATCTTGACGTAGCCCTTCTGGTCGGCCGCCGGATTATCGGGATCGTATTCCTCGACGAACTTGCCCGTGTCCTGGCCGAGCTTCTTCACGCCGACCGTGGTGACGCCATTGGCGCGATCCAGTTCGGCCCCGAAGGTGACGGTCTTGCGCCGGTAAGGGTCCGCGCCGGGCGTGTCGCCCGTCGAACGGGCGTTGGCAATGTTTTCGGAGACGATTCGCAGACGAGTCGATTGAGCCTCCAGGCCGGAACCTGCAATTTTCAATGCGGCTGATAAGGGGTCCATGACATCTTCACTTCATCTATTGTTTTACGGTCATCAACATCATGCGATGAAAGGAACCTACGAGCGCGGTGTTCAAGCTGTACTGGCGCTTGATGTCACCGGCCTTGGCGAGCTCGTCTTCCAGGCCAACGGTGTTACCCGACTCCTGAACGCCAATTTCCTGGTTGAGCGGTGCTTCCTCGACGTTGACGTCGCCGCTCGTGCTGAATTCGCTGCCCGAAAGATGCGCGGGATCGGTGCGAACCATGTTGACGTTCTGATTGTCCAGAACTGCCTGGAACGGCGTCACATCCTTGGCGCGATACTTCGGCGTATTGGCATTGGCGATATTGCCGGCAACAACCTCCTGACGCACCTGGAGCCACTCGGCTTGCCGCGAGGCCAGGTCAAAGAGCTGAATGGGTTGCATGGGCTTCTCTCCGTTCTTACACTGGGAATCTAGCGGGATAATCTTGCGTGGGACTTGCGGGAAATGCGTTCCTGTAAGGGTCTTCGAAATGCCTGAAAGCCGGGCGTTTGCGGGGTTTTCAATTGTTGCCGTAAACCTCGCCCGTCGAGGTGACGATGATCCACTTTCCGTCACGTTGCTCGATCGAAGCCAGCCGGCTGTTGTCGGGCAGGACCGATCCGACGCGCACGACGTACATGCCGGTATCGTCCTCGATCAAGGCGCGGCCGTTTGCGACATGCAGCAGATGGAACGCGGACTTGCCGGGGAACGGCTGCTGGTCGGCCGGCAGCCCATTGTCGTCCTCGCGGCCGGAATTGCTGACCGTCGCCGTCGTCAACGGATCGGGAATCATATCCTTCGGCTCGCCGGGATTCCTGTTGACCATGGCGAGCGGCGATACGCTGACGACTTCGCGGCCCGGCCAGTTGGGCAGGTCGCGGGTGCGGTCGCCTTCGGCCACATGAATGCCGAACTTGTCCGGGTTCAGGAAAACGTACCAGGGAAAGAAGGCGGAGGCGCCGGCGAGCGCCAGTCCCGCGAAGGCCAGAGCCTTGTCGGCAACGGTTCGCCGTCTCGCCAGCTTCGGCGGGGCGACCGGTTCGTCTGCGTCGGATTCTCTCACTTCTGACCCCTCTTTCGGCATGAAACCCGGCGATATCCGGCCGGCCGCGGACAAGAACAAATCTGGGGAATGCTCCGGACCGCCATCACTTGCCCCTGGCGGGGACGCCGCCCGACGCGTTTCTGAGAGCGGTCGCGAGATCGGTGAAAGCATCCGCCGACGGCTCTTCGCCCGGGGTCTGCTTCAGGATGTCGTAGATGATCGGCACCTGGCGCACGGCGATATCGAGATCGGCGTCGCTGCCCTGGCGGTAGCCTCCGATCAGGCGCAGATCGCGCGTCTCCTCATAGCGGTGCACGAGCGCCTTCAGGCGCGAAACCAGCTTTTCCTGATCGGATGTCCAGGCCTTGCGGGCCAGACGCGAAACGGATGCGAGCGGATCGATCGGCGGATAGCGCCCTTCTTCGGCGAGGCTGCGCTGAAGGACGATGTGCCCATCGAGAATGCCGCGGGTGGAATCGGCGATCGGATCGTTGTGGTTGTCGCCATCGACGAGGATGGAAATGATGGCGGTGATCGTGCCGGTGCCCTCCGGCCCCGGGCCGGCGCGCTCGAGAAGGCGCGGCAGCTCGGTAAAGACCGACGCCGGATATCCGCGCGCGATCGGCGGCTCGCCGGAGGCGGTCGCCACTTCGCGGATGGCATGGGCGAAGCGGGTGACGCTGTCGACGATCAGCAGCACGTTGTCGCCCTTGTCGCGGAAATGTTCGGCGATGGTGATGGCCGAGAGCGGCGCCATCTTGCGCAGCATCGGGCTTTCGTCGCTCGTCGCCACGACGGCCACCGATTTCTGCATATGGGAGCCGAGCGTATCCTCGATGAATTCGCGCACTTCGCGGCCGCGTTCGCCGACAAGCGCGATCACCACCTTGTCGAAGGCGTCGGCTCTCGCCAGCATCGACAGCAGCGTCGACTTGCCGACGCCGGACCCGGCAAAAATGCCGAGACGCTGGCCGAGGCAGAGCGGCGAGAAGATATCGATGGCGCGCACGCCGGTCTTGAATCCGGTTTCGACGCGTTGGCGCGTCATCGATGGCGGCGCCGTATTGGAGATCGAGCGCGACACCAGCCCCGATGCCAGCGGCCCGAGCCCATCGATCGGCTCGCCCAGCGAATTGATCGTGCGGCCGCACCAGCTGTCATCAGGCGCGATGCGAAAGGCACCCTTGCGGATGATGGTATCCTGGATGCCGATCGGCTCGCCCGGCTCGATCGGGCAGACATAGGTGAGCTCCGGCTCGACGCGGACAACCTCGCCGAGGTGAATGCCCGTCTGCGACCGATGCGCGACGAAATCGCCGAGGCGCACCTGCCGGGACAGGCCCGCGACGGTATAATGCCCGGCGGCGATGGTGCGCACATGGCCGCCATGGGCCACGGCATTTTCCGCCATCGCATATTGACCCGCCAGGGCGGCCATATGCGAAAGCTTCGGCGATATCACGCCCTCCGGCAACCGATCCTCGACCATCATCCGCCTCTTTACTGGCTGCCGCCGAGGGTCTTGATGGCGTCGGTGAGCGTGCCTTCACTGCTGCTGGTGAGCGTGCTGATATTGTCGAAGGCGCGGCTGACCTCGATCAGATTGGTCATTTCCCGCATGCCGTTGACGTTGGAATTTTCGAGATAGCCCTGGGCGATGCCGGTATTCGAGCGGTCGACCACCGGCTGCGGCGCATCGGTCGGCAGGATGCCGCTATTCTCGTAGCGCAGGAAGCCCTTGCCGACATCGGCGCTGTAAAGGCCGATCTGCCCCATGGTCCGGCCGTTCTGCGTGATCGTGCCGTTGACCGAAACGGTCGGCGCGCCGCCGGCCGGATCGAGCTGGATCGGCGCACCGCCCGGATCGAGCACGGGAAAGCCCCGGACGGAAACCAGGGCGCCATTGTCGCTCATGGTGAAACGGCCGTCGCGCGTCATCACAAGGCCAGCCGGCGTATTGATGCCGAACCAGGCGTCGCCCTTGACGGCGAAATCGAACAGATTGCCGGTATTTTGAAGTTCGCCGTTGTCGGTCGAGAGGTAGTCGTTGCCCTGCGAGACGAAGGCGACCTTGGCGTTGAGCTTGTTTTCGGTATTGCTGAGAACCTGATCGAACTTGACCTCGGTGCCACGGAACCCCGTCGTGTTCACGTTGGCCAGATTGTCGGCGATGGTCGTCAGACGCCGCTCGAGCGCCATCTGCGACGACAGCGCGACATAGATACCAGACTGCATTTTCAACGCCCTCCGGACATTGGAGAATAACGGGAAAGGAAACGCCGCGGGCGCTCCTACATTTCGTTAGCGGGGCGTGGATGCCCTTACCCTCCATCCTGCAGGGCTTGGCTTGTGCGAAGCTGACAAGGCAAAAAGGACGCGCTCACGCCGCATCGAACAGCCTCACGCAAGGCAGGTCCCCTAGTTCATCGTATGAAGCAACGTTCAGGTGTGGACCGACGATGAATATTATTATCGGATTTGTAGTGACCTGCGGCTGCATCATAGGCAGCTTCATGGCTATGGGCGGAGACGTGGGCGCGCTGTTCCAGCCCTTCGAATTTGTCATTATCGCGGGCGCCGGTCTCGGCGGCTTCATCATGGCCAATCCGATGAAGGTGGTGAAGGATTCGGGCAAGGCGCTCGGAGAAGCCTTCCGCCATGCGGTCCCCAAGGAGCGCGACTATCTCGACACGCTCGGCGTGCTCTATGCCCTGATGCGCGACCTGCGCACCAAGTCGCGCAACGAGATCGAAGCCCATATCGACAATCCCGACGAATCGACGATCTTCAAGGCCGCGCCGACCGTCCTGAAGAACAAGGACCTGACGGCCTTCATCTGCGACTACGTCCGTCTCATCATCATCGGTAACGCCCGCTCGCACGAGATCGAGGCGCTGATGGACGAAGAGCTCGACACCATGCTGCACGACAAGATGAAGCCCTATCACTCGATCACGATCATGGGCGATTCCTTCCCCGCCATCGGTATCGTCGCCGCCGTTCTCGGCGTCATCAAGGCGATGAGCCACATCAACGAATCACCCGAAGTGCTCGGCCACCTCATCGGCTCGGCGCTGGTCGGCACGTTCCTCGGCATCATCCTGTCCTATTCGGTCTGCGCTCCGCTGGTTTCGCAGATCAAGGTCGTGCGCAACAAGCAGCACCGCCTTTATGTGATCGTGAAGCAGACGCTGCTCGCCTACATGAACGGCTCGGTGCCGCAGGTCGCGCTCGAATACGGCCGCAAGACCATTTCCTCCTACGAGCGTCCCTCGATCGACGCCGTCGAGCAGGAAATGATGAACCCCGGCGGTGAAAGCAAGGCAGCCTGACGACGATGAGCCAGCAATCCGCGCATAAGGCACAGACGATGGACCGCACCCTTTTTGCCAAGCTCACGGGCAATCTCGGCGATCAGGCGACGCTTGCCAGGCTGGGTGCGTCCTTCGCCCAGGTCTACGCCGAATTCCTGCCCGATATCATCAAGAGCGAGACCGGCCTCGACATCAATGTCGCCTATGCCGGTTGTCGCTCCGGCCTGATGAACGACCTGATCGCCGGGCTTGGCGGCAACCATGCGCTCGTCGACGGCTCGCTGCGCAACTGGGCGCCAAATTTCGTTCTGGGCTGCGGCGCCGGCTTCATCATGACGCTGATGGAACATATGCTGGGCGCGCGCCCGGAGGACATGGAAGCGGCCATCGCGCGGCCGCTTTCCGTGATCGAGCTCGACCTCTCCGTCATGGTGTTCGAAAAGATCGCCAATGTGCTGCGTTCGGCCGTCAACGCATCCGGCGGCTTCGAGCCCTATCTGGAGCCACCCCACAACGTCGAGGATCGCCCTGCGGCCGCCGGCGACGACAGCGATGATTTCGCCGCCGCGATCGCGATGACGATCTCGCTCGGCAAATCGATTTCCCAGATCGTCATCATCGTGCCCCAACGCGATCTGCTTCGTACCGTCGTCAGTGCTCCGCGCGCCAAGAACCCGACGGCGGCCTCCCAGTCGTGGTCGGAACAGATCAGCGAGCAGGTGCGGCGCTCGCAGGTGACGCTCGATGCGCGAATCCGGCTGGAATCGCTGACGCTCGACACGATCTCCAAGCTCGCGGTCGGCGACGTCATTCCCTTCATGGATAGCGGCGACGTCCGGGTCGAGGTCAGCGCCAACGGCAAGGACCTGTATATCTGCGAATTCGGCCGCTCTGGCGAGAACTACACGGTGCGCGTCAAGGACAACGTAAATTCCGACGACGAGCTTCTTCGGCACTTGATGAATTGATCGGTCGGGGAGTGCGCGCGCTCACGGCAGCTTGAGGCAAGTTTCAACTGGAATAGTGATTTCATGGCTACGAAGACGACACAGCAAAGCAGCGAGGAATCGCTGGACATTTCAAGCAGCGACGCCGCCCTGGACGAGGCCATAGACGGTCTGCGCGGCGTCCTGAAGAAGGATAACGAAGGCAGCCTGCCGGATTTCGACGCCGAAGGCTTCGGCGCGGAAGCGGGCACGGGCCTTTCCACATTCGGCGATTTCGGCGACGACGATTCCGGCCCTGCCTTCGGCGATGGCGACTTCGGTGGCGTTTCCACCGCCGCTGCGGCTCCCGGCAGCGCTTTGACCGCCAATCTCGACCTGATCATGGACATCCCCATCGATGTCCAGATCATGCTCGGCAGCAGCCGCATGCAGGTGTCCGGCCTGATGAACCTGAACGAGGGCGCGATCATCGCGCTCGACAAGAAAATCGGCGAACCCGTCGAAATCACCGTGAACGGCCGCAAGATCGGCCGGGGCGAGATTACCGTTCTGGAACATGACGACACCAGGTTCGGCATCAAGCTCACCGAAATCTACAATACGAAGAAAAGCTGAACCGGCTCAGGATGAGCCCACTCCCCCTGCGGGATGGAGATGAAGACCATGATGGACTTTGACGATTTCAGCGGCGCGCTCGCCGAGAAACCGTTGTCTCAGACTGAAAAAGCAGCGGCCGTCCTTCTCGCCATGGGAAAGCAAGTGGCAGGGCGGCTGCTCAAATACTTTACGCAGAACGAGTTGCAGATGATCATTGCCTCGGCCCAGTCGCTGAGGCTCATTCCACCGGACGAACTGGCGCAGCTCGTGGCGGAATTCGAGGATCTCTTCACCGAAGGCGCCGGCCTCATGGACAACGCCAAGGCCATCGAGAGCATTCTCGAGGAGGGCCTGACGCCTGACGAGGTCGACAGCCTGCTTGGCCGCCGCACCGCATTCCAGGCCTACGAGACATCCATCTGGGACCGCCTGGGCGAGGCCGATCCGGTCTTCGTCGCCAGGTTCTTCCTGCGCGAACATCCGCAAACCATCGCCTATGTGCTGTCCATGATGCCTTCGGCCTTCGGCGCGAAGATCCTGCTGCAGCTTCCGGAAGCCCAGCGCGCCGACATCATGAACCGGACCGTCAACATCAAGGACGTCAGCCCCAAGGCAGCGCAGATCATCGAGAACCGCGTGCTGGGACTGATGGCGGAGATCGACGCCGAACGCAACGCTTCCGGCTCTACGAAGGTCGCCGACCTGATGAACGAGCTCGACAAGCCGCAGGTCGATACCCTGCTGAGCTCGCTCGAATCGCTCAACAAGGAATCGGTCGAGAAGGTTCGCCCGAAGATCTTCCTCTTCGACGATCTCACGCGCATGCCGCAGCCGAGCCGCGTTCTGCTGCTCAACGACATCGCCGCCGACATCCTCACGATGGCGCTCCGCGGCTCGAACAACGACATCCGCGAAATCGTGCTTTCCTCGATCAGCCCGCGCCAGCGCCGCATGATCGAATCCGATCTCCAGATGGGCAATACCGGCATCAATCCGCGCGAAATCGCCATCGCCCGGCGAGCCATCGCCCAGGAAGCCATCCGCCTGGCCAATTCCGGCCAGATCGAGCTCAAGGCCAAGGAAAATACGCCTGTGGACGAAGCGGCGTAAACTCGGCGCGACTCAGCTGAACGTCATACACTGACCAGCTCCGGGCCGCGCATGATGCGCGGCCTCTTTCCGTTTCGTAAAGGGCGGCTGCTTTGGCTGACGAAGACAAGGACAGTAAAACAGAAAAACCGACGGAGAAAAAACTCCGCGATACGATCGAGAAGGGCAACGTCCCTCACTCGAAGGAGGCGACCCTCTTTGCCTCCATGCTGGCGACCGTCATCTACGTCACCTTCTTCCTGCCGACACGAATCGGTCGCATGGGCGAGGTGCTGCGCGATCTTTTCGAAAAGCCGGATCAGTGGCAGCTCGAGACCGGTCCCGATGCCATATCGCTGTTTACCCGTATAGGCTGGGAAGTCGGCAACATGGTGCTGCCGGCCGTGGTGCTCTTCTTCGTCTTCGGCATCGGCGCCTCGATGTTCCAGAACCTGCCCACGCCTGTCCTGGAGCGAATCCGGCCGCAGTTTTCGCGCATATCGCCCGTGTCGGGCTTCAAGCGCATCTTCAGCACGACCGGTCTGGTGGAGTTCGGCAAATCGCTCGCCAAGATCCTGCTCGTCGGCATCATCATGTTTTTCGTGCTGCGCGGCCAGTTCTTCCACGCGATCGATTCCATGGTTTCCGATCCGCAGACCATCTTCATACGGCTGTCGACGATCGTCCAGCGCATTCTGGTCCTCGTGCTGATGGCGACAGCCGTGGTCGCCATCGCCGACCTGCTGTGGAGCCGGCATCACTGGTTCGATCAATTGAAGATGACCAAGCAGGAGATCAAGGACGAGCACAAGCAGTCCCAGGGCGATCCGATCGTCAAGTCGCGCCAGCGCTCGATCGCACGCGACCGCGCCCGCCGGCGCATGATGAAGCAGGTGCCGCGCGCCACGCTCGTCATCGCCAACCCGACTCACTTCGCCGTGGCGTTGCGCTATGTCCGCGAGGAAAACGAGGCGCCGGTCGTCGTCGCGAAGGGCCAGGATCTGATTGCCTTGAAGATCAGGGAGATAGCGGAGGCCAACAATATTCCCGTTTTCGAGGATCCGCCGCTCGCACGCTCCATGTTTGCGCAAGTCTCGGTTGATAGCGTCATCCCGTCAGTATTTTACAAGGCTGTCGCCGAGCTCATCCATCGGATTTACGCCGGGCAGTCGAATAGAAAACGGGTAAGATAAACCATATGAAAAAATGCCCCTACTCTGCCCAACGTGAACAAATACTCGCCGAAGCCATCAGCCCTGTCGCAAGCGAACTGCGCCTCCTCGATGCAGCCGACCTGATTTCGCTGCTGCGCTTCGAACGATACGGTAATCTCGCTGACCTCGTCGCCTCGGCCGCCGAGCTCTATTTTCTTCCCGGCACCGTGAATTTCGGGCTTGGCGGCGACTACAAGCTCGATTGGGGCGGCCCGGCGGAAGTTACCATCGACCTGGAAATCAAGCCCCGCGGCGTCACCATCTATGCCAAGCTCGCCCTGACGGAGCATCTCGCCGGCATCGAAATCAACCATATCGCCTTCGACAAGGCGTCTGCCGATCCGGATGAGAATACGGCGCTGCTCGCCCACAGTCTCAAGGAAGCGCGGTATGTCGTCCGCGACGAAACGGCACGCGTGGCCTGAGGGAATTCGGCATCCAGAATTTGCGCGGCGGCTGGAACGGGGCATGAGCCGCTCCGGCCGTTTGTTTCCATCGCCTTTGTGCGAGGCTGGCCGCTTTGCCTGACCGCAAATGCTTCAGGATGCCGCAACGTCAGCTTATATAGCCGAAGCGGATAGCCTTTGCGATTGCCTGGATACGGTTGACGCTGTCGAGCTTGATCGTCGCCGATCCGAGATAGGCGTTGACGGTGTGCACCGACAGTCCCAGCTTCTCGGCAATTTCCTCGCTGATACGCCCGTCGCCGGCAAGCTGGAGGCAGGCGATCTCACGCTCGCTCAAGGCTTCCGCAGCCTGCGATCGGCGCTCGTCCAGCGACAGAAGCTCCATCATGATCTGGCAGCTGCGGCCATGCAGCTCGACAATGATGTCGCTCGGCAGGTCGATGAATTTGGCCGTGAAGACGATATAGCCGTTGCCGACCGCGCCCAGCCGCACGGGAAAGGCCACCCCCGCAAAAGGCACGAGATACGGTTTCAGGCGCTGGGTGAACACGGCGAAATCCGGCGTCTCGGCGGTGCTGTCGCTGTCGCGCCCGTTCCACATGAGCGGTAGCAGCGATTTGTCGATATGCTCGATCAACGCTTCGCCATAGGCTTCCACGAAGGATTTTCCGACCACCGAATTGGCGGAGCCCCAATTGTCGAGCTCGCAGACCAGGCGCTGCTTGTGCGGCAGGCCGGAGCCGTGAAGACGATAGACCGCGAAATGCTGCGCATCGATCAGCTTCTGCATCGACACGAGCTTCGGAAAGAGATCGGAGCGACCAGAAATTCGTCCGGAACGGGTAAGCCGCGATTCGCCCGGCATATCCGTCGTCCTGTCTGGCTGATAGCGCATCCGGTGGCCTTTAAACGAGATTGTTGCGCACTGCGAAGGCGATGGCCTCGGAGCGGGTCTTGGTGGCGGTCTTGCGCATGACGCTGGTGATGTAATTGTTGATGGTATTGCGCGAGATGCCGAGAATCATGGCAATCTCATCGCTCGTCTTGCCTTCGGCGATCCAGAACAGGCATTCCAGCTCGCGCTCGGTCAGATCGAAATCCCGCTCCAGCCTGCCTTCGAAACAGCGCGTCGAACTGGCGAGATAGCCGGACAGCAGGCCGACATCGCGCAGCCGCTCGTGCGAGAGCGTGGCCGATTCGCGCGTCAGCAGCAGCAGCGAAAAGCGCGTGCGGCCGACATTGAAGCTCAGCGCGTGATATTGCCGGCCCACGCCATCCGGCAATGCGACGTCGTCAGGCAGCTGCGCCAGGCTCGGCTGGAACAGCGCCATGCATTTCTCCAGCTCGCCGATACGGCCATAGCTGTTGATCAGCTCCGCCGCCAGGCGCCGGACGAGATCGAAAGGCCAATTCGACGAGATCACGAAGTCGAGGCCGCTTTCCTGAATGAGATCGGACCGGACAAGGAGATAGTGGGAGGCGCCGGCATAGCTCGCCAGCGCGCACAGGCCGGCCTGCAGATAGGCGGGGCCCGAAACGGCATTCAGCTGCAGTATGAGTTGCTCGCGTGACATGGCCGCGGCAGGCACGATCGATCGCGCATCCCTATCGCCCTTGCTCACCTGCGATATCTGCATGTCCATACTTGCATTTCCTGCCGCTGTTGCACGATCGGTCGTCAACGAGAGCATTGTTCAGCCAGAACCCGACGCGTTGCCCGGAAACCGACTGGTTTCCCGATGAGGCATCAGAGCCGGATCTTTTCACCGCAACGCAAACATACCCCGGCGGAAGCGGGCGGATGAGCGCGCCCATCCTAGAATTCCACATCGGCAACCATGCTGGCACATACCGCCCCAGACACGACCGATGACGCATGAACTGATGTTTCCGCGCTCCGGAATCTGCGAACTCTTTAACCATGAGAAACGCGGAAATCGAGGGCCGATTTGCTCCGAATACACGGCTTTACGCAATGGGCATACCATTAGTAAGTCGATTCTATCGACCCAGCAACCGAAGATCCCGAGAAATTCCAGTTTACGAGCACGTCAATTTACCCGGCAGCGACTAATTGATCACAGGTCCGGCCGACAACTGCGCCGAAGGGACGGCATTCCATCGCCTCCGCAACGAAAAAGGGGCCTGAATATCCCCGGCGCTTCAACCGGGATTTTCGCGACATCGCCGCTGCTTCCGCATCCGACGCAAAGCCTGGACGTTTCATCCGTCTGCACGAAGCGTCGGAAATCTGTCAGAATTCCGCGGTAAGGCGGCGGGATATCAGGCCATCGCCGAAGAGCGCGCAAGGCATCGGACGAAAGCGAAATGGGCGTCAGGAATTATTTGATCGAAGGCGTTTCGGGAACCGGCAAGACCGCGGTCGCCACCGAACTGCAGCGGCGCGGCCATCACGTCATCCATGGCGACCGGGAACTGGCCTATAAAGGCGATCCGGAAACGGGTGAGCCGCTGGACGGTTCCGAGCGTGACCAGCCTGGTCCGGACGTGGCCTTTGGGCACAAGCACCACCTTTGGAATGTCGACAAAGTCAAATCCCTGGTCGCCGACCGGAGCCACCCGATCTCTTTCTTCTGTGGCGGATCGAGGAATTTCCATCGCTTTATCGATCGGTTTGACGGGGTTTTCGTCCTCGACGTCGATATGGACACACTGAAAAGGCGGCTTGCCAGCAGGCCTGAAGACGAGTTTGGCGGTAGGCAGGCCGAGCGGGACGTGGTTCTGCGACTGCACGCGGAGAAAAAAGACATTCCCCACAACGCGACGAACATCGATGCCACCGCTCCGCTCGCCGCCGTTGTCGACGAGATTCTGTCGAGGTGCGGAGAAGCGGGCCAAGAAGCCCGCAACCCTCGCTTTTGACGGATAGCGGGCTTGCCGTCTTTTCAAGCGCATATCTGTCGCAGAACTCACCCGTGAAACCGGAGTCCGGCGACAGATACTCGTGACAGTCCGAACTTCAGCTTGAGGCTCGAAGGATATTCCGGTCCTTTTCTCAGGCCGCCTGGTCCACGGCCCATTTTCTGAGAATCTTCGCGGCGCGTTCTTCGCTGATCTCCACCATGCGGGACAGGCGGCGCTCCGGTCCTTCCTTGACGCGGCGGTTGAAGGTGCCGCCGTCTTCGCCCATCGTCAGCAGATCGTCGGTGCTGTCGAAGCCGAAGTCCGAGCCGAAGCCGTCCATCAGCGCCGCGCCGGGGCCGCCGACGGCCGGTGCGAAGTCCGGCAGTTCCAGTCCTGCCGCCTCGGGCAATGCCGCACCGCCGGCCGAGCCGCCAAGCGAGCGGATCAGTGGACGGAAGCCCATCCAGACGATCAGGAAGGCGACGGCAACGAAGGCCAGCGAGTTGATGATGCCGGCCATATTGCGGCTGAGCATATCCGTGATGCTGAAGCTGGAGGAGGTGTCGTCGAGCAGCTGGTTGTCCAGGAAGTCCATGGCGTTGACGGTGACGGCATCGCCACGGGCCGGATCGACGCCCGCGGCCGTCGCGACGATCTTCTGCATCTCGGCGACATAGGCATCGATCTTCGCCTGGTCGGCGCCCTGGCCGACCATCTGGGCGATGCGGCCCTTGTTGACCACGACCGCGACCGACAGCTTCTCGATCTTGTAGCTGTTGCGCGTGGTCGCCGTCGTCTTGCTGTTGATTTCGTAGTTGGTCTGCTCTTCGCGCTTGTCGGACTGATCGTTCGAGGTCGGCGAGTTGCCGCCGGATTGCGGAGCCGCCTGCGGAATATTCTGCTCCACGGTCGCCGCGGTATCCGGCTGGCTCTGCTGCGACTTCTGCGCTTCCTTCACCGTGCGGACGGAGCGCTCGACCTTCGAATCCGGGTCGTAGGTGGTCTCCTGCACCTGCTGGCTGTCGGTATTGAGCTGCGCCGTGACACTGGAGCGGAAATTGTCCATGCCGAGGAAGGGTGCGAGCGCCTTGTCGATGTTGGATTCGACTTCGTTCTGGACGTTCTGCACGATGCCGAGATTGCGGCTCATCGCGCCATTGCTCGGATCGTCGCCGGAGGCGAGCAGCTGGCCCGTGGAGTCGAGGATCGTGACGTCATCGACCTCCAGGCCCGGAACGGCCGAGGCGACGAGGTGACGGATGGCCGGGGCCGACTTGCGGGCCGCTTCGGCGCTGGCGCGGATCATGACGGATGCCGTCGGCTTCTGGTCCGCCTTCCGGAAATTGCCGACGTCCTGCATGACAATATGGACACGCGCGGCGCTGATGCCGGCGATCGAGGTAATGGTGCGGCTGATTTCGCCTTCGAGAGCGCGGACGCGGGTGACTTCCTGCATGAAGGATGTCAGGCCGAGCGAGCCGACATTGTCGAACAGCTCGTAGCCGGCATTGCCGCTGTTGGGCAGGCCACGCTCGGCGAGCAGGGCGCGCGCCTTGCCGGTCATGCCTGCGGGGACGGTCAGGCTCGTGCCATCCGAGCCGACCTGGAAATTGATCTTTGCTTCTGCGAGCGCGATGCTGATCTGGTTCAGATCCGTCGCATCCAGGCCGACGTAAAGCGTCTCCTGTGCGGGTTTATTGACGTAGAGGGCTGCAAAGAGGATCAGCAGCATGGAGACTGCACCGACGCCGCCGAGGATCAGCAGCCGCGTTCTCCCGAGATTCTGAATGTTCCGGAACAAGGGAACTAATTGATTTAACAGATTCATTCTGTTCTCGCACGATTCGTCAAAGACCTGATGGCTTTGTACCCTGCGGCGAAAATAGAAATCGAAACTTGTGCGAGCGTTTCGTCCGGCCGGGCGGGACGGGAAAAAGCCCCGGGAAACGGAAGGGTTACACAGGAAAAACGGTATCGGCTGCAACGCGCTCCATCAAAAGAAATCGAAATCGCCGGCCGCCTTCGCCACGGGCTGCGAATGCGCGTGGAAACTGCCGCCGCCAAGCGCCTTTTGCATTTCCGTCAGCTTGACCAGGCTCAGCGCCGTGGCGAGATCGACGGTCCAGCCTTCCGGCATGGCGCCCGCGATGGTGTCGATGAACTCGGCGATGCCGCGCGTCTTCTGAACGGCGAGATCGATGCCCTGGACCACCTTCATGGCCTCCGGAGATGCCATCATGCCGGCGCCGCCGACATCGAGCAGTTGCGGCTCTATGCGCTCGATCAGATAGGCAACATCGTGCAATTCGGAGACGATGCGCAGCAGGATCGCGGGAAGCGTCTCTTCGATGGACGTCGCTTCAACGCGCTGGAAGGGGGTCATGCGGTAGCCTCGCTGATCAGAAAAATTCGATCGTGTTGTCGACCGGCCTGGGAGCCACGACCGGACGCTGCTCCAGCGCAACGGTCTTCTGCGTCTCCGCGCCGGTCAGCGGGTATTGCCTGGCCCGTCCGGAGATGGGCCAGTATTCGACCTTGCGCCCATGCTCTCCACCCGTGCTGGAGCTGACGACCGGTATGCCTTCGTCCTTCAGAAACTGCATGGCGAAGACCGCATTCTGCTCGCCGACATTGGAGAAGGTCGCGATCGTCTTGGCGCCGCCGAAGACTTTCGCCTCCAGCCGGTCGCGCCGCGCCCCCTTCTTCAGAAGGCCGTTGATCAGAAGTTCCATGAGGTGCACGCCGTACCGCGTCGCATCGCCGCCGCTCATCGGCGAATTGGCCATTCCCGGGAGGAGGAAATGGTTCATTCCGCCGACGCCGGCGATGGGGTCGCGCAGGCAAGCCGCCACGCAGGAGCCGAGAATGGTCGTCAGCACCACTTCCGGATCGCTGATGACCTTGTACTCGCCCTGTATGATATGCACGCGACGGGCTGCACCCTCGACGATCATTTCAATGCTCCGAACACAGCCTCGATGGCTGCTTTCATCTTCTCGATGGTGAAGGGCTTGGCCAGCACGTTGTTGGCGCCGAGCTGCGCTGCCTTCTGGACCAGCGCGCGGTCGCCCTGCGCCGTCAGGATGATGAAGGCCGCCTTCTTGGTCGCCGGGTTGGTGCGCACCGCCTGCAGGAGGCCGAGCCCGTCCATCTTCGGCATGTTGAAATCGGAGATGACCAGATGATGCGGCTGCTGCTGCATGATCTTCATCCCCTGCTCGCCGTCGCCGGCAGCCGTGATCTGCTTGAATCCGAGCTGCGTCAGCGCATCGCTCAACAGCAGGCGGCTGGTGACCTGATCGTCGACGATCAGAACTTTGATTTTCTCCGCTAGAGACATTATTCGCTCCCTTCCTTTCGGGCGGCTGTTATCTTCAAAATTTCCTCGCCAATGGCGTTCAGCGGAAACTGTTGTTCGACGGCGCCAAGCTCGTGGGCGACCCTCGGCATGCCGTAGACCACGCAGGTCTTCTCGTTCTGGCCGATGGTGCGCGCGCCGGCGTGGCGCATCTTGAGGAGACCGGCTGCGCCGTCGCGCCCCATGCCGGTCAGAATCACGCCGACGGCATTGCGGCCCGCCAGTTCGGCAACCGAATCGAAGAGCACGTCGACGGAAGGGCGATGGCCGTTCACCGGCGCGCCGTCCACCAGACGGCAATGCGGCGCCGAGGCATTGACAACCCGCAGGTGCCTTTCGCCGCCCGGCGCCAGATAGATCTTGCCGATTTCCAGCCGCGCGCCGTCGGTCGCTTCCTGGACGACCGGCGCGCACAGGCGGTTCAGCCGCTCGGCGAAGCTGCGGGTGAAGGTCGGCGGCATATGCTGCGTGATGACGGTCGGCGGGCAGTTGGCCGGAAATTTCTGAAGCACATTGATCAGCGCCTCGACACCGCCGGTGGAGGAACCGATGGCGACGATCTTGCGGCCGACACGGAAATCGGCAACGGCCGGCGGCGGCACGCGCTCGGCGGTCGGCTTGACGTATTGCCGCTGCGAGCGGGCTGCCGCCTTCACCTTCTCGGCCAGGTCGCCGAACGGATGCGGCTCGCCTGGCGAGGGTTTCCCGACGCAGTCGAATGCACCGATTTCAAGGGCCGCGAGTGTCGCATCGGCGCCGCGATGCGTCATGGTGGAGACCATGATGACCGGCATGGGCCTGAGCGTCATGATCTTTTCCAGAAAATCGAGGCCGTTCATGTTCGGCATCTCGATGTCGAGCGTGACGACATCGGGATTGAGCGCCTTGATGGCGGCGCGCGCCTCCAGCGCATCGCCGGCCTGGCCGACAACGTCGACCTCGGGATCGGCACGCAGCACGGCGCTGATCAGGCCGCGCATGGTCGGCGAGTCGTCGACCACGAGAACACGGGCGGCAGCGTTCATGGTTTCCTCCCCGCGGCCTTGCCGAGATAGCGATAGGTCGTGATGCCGATATTGTCGAAGAGGTGTTTCGCCTCGCCGGAGACGCGCTCGGAATGGCCGATGTAGAGGTGGCCGGCATCCTGCAGCTGGCCGGCAAAGCGCGCCCAGATCTTCGTCTGCGTGGGTTCATCGAAATAGATGACCACGTTGCGGCAGAAGATGACGTCGAACATGCCCTTGAAGGGCCACTGCCCCAGGAGATTGAGCTCATTGAACGTAATGAGCCGCTTGACGCGATCGTCGATCTGGAATTTGCGGCGGCCCTGCACGTTGACCTCCTGGAACCATTGCTTGCGCATGGCAGGCGAGATCGTCTCGAGGGATGCTTCGTCATAGGCGCCGGCGCGGGCAAGACCCAGGATCTTGGGGTCGATATCCGTCGCCAGGATCCTGAAATCGAAGTCCGCGGCATTCGGCATCATCGCCAGCACCGTCAGCGCGATCGAATAGGGTTCCTGCCCGTCCGAGCACGCGGCCGACCAGATGCGCACCCGGCCGCCGGCCCTGGCGCGCGCCAGCAGGCCCGGCAGAACCTCGTCGCGCAGATGGTCGAAATGATGGTTTTCGCGAAAGAAGCGCGTGAAGTTGGTCGTCAGATGCGACAGCATCTCGCGGCGCGCGGCACTTCCGGCCGGCGAGGAAACCAGCTGGCAGTAATCGCGGAAGCCGGCAAGGCCGAGCGCGCGGATATGCTTCGACAGCCTGGAATAGACCAGCGACGCCTTGCTCTCGTTGAGCGAAATGCCCGCATCGGAATAGATCATGGCGGCAATTTCGGAGAGATCGCGCCGCGTCAGCGGATACTCGCCGCTCGCCAGAATCTCATCTGGAGACGCCTTGAAATCCGTTGCTCCCATCACGCTCATGCAGCCTCGCTTTCGCTGTCAAGGAACAGGGCTTCCAGCTCGATCAGGCAGATCATGCGGCGATCGATCGCCACGATGCCGCGCGCAAACTGCCGCTCGTAATCGGAGGAGACTTCCGGCGTCGGCTGGATGCTGTCGCCGGTGATCGTCAGGATGTCCGAAACCGCGTCGACAAGAAGGCCGACCGCCTTACGCCTGACCTGCGCCACAATGATCACATGCCGCTGTGTCGGCTCGGACCGCTTCATGCCGAGCCGGGCGGAGAGATCGACGATCGGCAGCACGGCGCCGCGCAGATTGATGACGCCGAGCATGTAGCCCGGCGCGTGCGGCATGGCCGTTGCCGGCGTCCAGCCCCGAATTTCGCGAACCGACATGACATCGACGCAGAACTCCTGGTCCCCGATCCGGAAAGCGATCAACTCGCGGACGCCCTGCGTCAGGTTCTTGACGGCATAGGACATGACTTACCCCACCGCTGCGTAAGATATTTCAGGCTTCAGCGACTGGCCGCGCGAAGCGCCGACCACCGCATCGACATCGAGGATCAGGGCGACGCGGCCATCGCCGAGGATGGTGGCGGCCGCAATGCCCGGCACATGCGTATAATTGGCCTCGAGGCTCTTGATGACGACCTGACGCTGGCCCTGGATGGCATCGACCATGAGGGCGCGCTGACCGCCGCCTTCCGATTCCACCAGCAGCGCGACGCCTTCGACCGGATTGGCCTGCGTGGCGCGGAAGTTCAGGATGCGGCCGACATCGACCAGCGGGCAGAAGCTGTTGCGGATCGAGATCAGGCGATGGTTCGCGCCGAAGGAATGGATGGCGGACGCCTCGGGCTGCAGCGTTTCGACGATCGCCGTCAGCGGCACGACCAGGGTCTGGCCGGCAACCGTCACCACCATGCCGTCGAGGACGGCGAGCGTCAGCGGCAGGCTCATGGTGAAGACGGAGCCCTGCCCTGGCTTGGAGGTGATGTTGATGCGGCCGCCGAGTGCCTGGATCGAGCGCTTGACCACATCCATGCCGACGCCGCGGCCGGAAATGTCGGAGATCTTGTCGGCAGTCGAGAAGCCCGGCAGGAAGATCAGATTGTCGATTTCCTCATCCGACAGATTGGCGTCGGCGGCGATCAAATCGTTGTCGATGGCCTTCTGGCGCACCCTCTCGCGGTTGATGCCGGCGCCGTCGTCTGCCAGCTCGATGAGAATGCGGCCGGAACGGTGCTTGGCCGTCAGGCGGACGGTGCCTTCCGGGTTCTTGCCGAGCGCCGTACGCTTTTCCGGCGTTTCGATGCCGTGGTCGACGGCATTGCGGATCATGTGCGTCAGCGGTTCTGCGAGCTTGTCGATCACGGTCTTGTCGACCTCGGTGTTCTCGCCCTCGGTGATCAGGCGGATCGACTTGCCGGTCATGTCGGCGATTTCGCGGACGATGCGCGACATGCGCTGGAAGACGGGCTTCACCGGCTGGGCGCGGATCGCCATGACGCTGTCCTGGATCTCGCGGGTGAGCTGCTGCAGCTCTTCGAGACCCATGTTGATGGAGGACGTGCCGTTATTGTCATTCTCGATGACGCTCTGGGAAAGCATCGCCTGGTTGATGACGAGCTCGCCGACAAGGTTGATCAGGCGATCGACACGATCGAGATCGACGCGAATGGTCTGGCCGACGCCGGCGGCGGCGCTGTTCTGCGCGGCGACCGCATTGGAAGCAGCGGTGGCCGCGGCCATGGCGGCCTCCTTCTTCTCGACGCGCGCGGCGGCGGCGGCAAGCTGCGTCACGTTGCTGGCCGTTTCCGCGGCGGCCACGGCGGCAGCGGCATCGTTCTTCGGCGCCGGCGCATCCTCGGTGGATTCGGCAGCCGGCACGGCGCCGTCGTCGTCAAGGATCGACAGATCGAAGGGCACCGGCACCATCGGCAATTCCTCGCCGTCCGGGGAGCCGGCGCCGCTTCCGGCCTGCCGAAGCTCGAGATCGCAATCCCACTCGGCAAATTCGAAGACGGTGCGAATGGCGTCTTCGCCCTTGTCGGTCTTGATCGAGATCGCCCACTTGAAATATGCGCCTTCCGGATCGAGGTCGGGAAGACCCGGCAACGCGTCCATGTCGCAGAAGATGTTCATCTCGCCCAGCCGCGCGAGATCGCGCAGCAGCAGCGTGGCGTCGTTGCCCTTGGCGTAGAGATCGGAGCGCGGCTTGAAGTTGACTTCATATTCCGGCACGCCGCCGTCCGCCGGCTCGTCTGTGCCGAAATCGTCGTCGAAGCTGAAGGGGATGGGCTGGAAGCCGCTCTCATCGGTCGGCACGGGCATCGCGGGCTTGAGAGCGGCCTCGACGGCAGCTGCGGCCGTCGGCGCGGGCAGATCGCCATTTGCCAGCGCTTCCAGCTCCTTGACCAGGCCGCGGCTGCGCGCCTGATCGACGCTGCCGCCATCGCGCGCGGCATTGGTGAGATCCGCCAGGACATCGGCGGCCTTGAGCATGACCTTCAGGACATCCTGAGTCGGCTCCAGCTTGTTGGATCGAACGCAATCGAGCGTGGTCTCGAAGACGTGGGCGAATGCGACCAGGTCGTCCAGACCGAAGGCACCAGCCCCACCCTTGATGGAATGAACGGCGCGGAACACGGCATTGACGGTTTCCGGATCACGGTCGCCGTCATTCATTTTCAGGAGACCGGATTCCAGTTCGGCGAGCTGCTCTTCGCACTCCTGGAAGAAAATCTCTTTGATTTCGTTCATATCCATGAGGGGTGGATCCTGTCTAGGCGGTTACGCGCTCGATGGCATCGATCAGCTTGGCGGGATCGAACGGCTTGACGATCCAGCCGGTCGCACCGGCCTGGCGGGCACGGTTCTTCTTTTCCGCATCGCTTTCGGTCGTCAGCACGAGGATCGGAACGGCGCGATATCTGTCGTTGCGGCGCACGCCCTCGATGAAGCCGAAGCCGTCAAGGCGCGGCATGTTGATATCCGTGACGATGACGTCGGGATTGGCTTCTTCGAGAATTTCCAGGCCCTCGACGCCGTCTTCGGCCTGAATGGTCTCGAAACCCGCATTGTTGAGGGTGACGAGAAGCATGTTTCGAATGGTCCGTGAATCATCCACGGTCAGCACTTTTTTCTTCATTGCCGGATCTCCTTGGCAAGCAGATGGGAGATATCCACCCCGATCACCTGCATCGTTTTTTGAAATGCATCCGACACCTTCGAGAAGGTGAAGGAGAGCTTGTCCTCATCCCAGGTCTTGGCGGCGGCCATGATGACCTGCACGCACAAGGTCCCGATCCTTTCGACGCCGGACGCATCGATCGCGACATTGCTGCCGCGCGCACCCATCAACGTGCCGCGAAGGGCCGAGGCCTCGTTGAGGTCCAGCACCGCGGCCAGACTGATTGTCTTTTCGCCTTTCTTGCTCGGCATCGCTTCAATCCTTGTTGTCTGAAATCGGACCGGCCGGCCCGCATGCGAATGAAAATGTGAAATCAGCGGGCATTCCGCTCGCCTCCCGTTGCAGCCCTGCGAAGCGGGAAGCCGAAATCGGCCAGCTCTTCCTCGTCCCGGCCGATATCGAGCTCATCCCGAGCGGACAGCTGTCGTCGTTGATCGGGCTTCACCGGGGCTGGCGCCGCGGCATGCCGCCGTTCCCGCTCGATGCGGAACTCGCGAATGGTCCGGCCGAGCTCGACGACGACGGTATGCAGATGATCGGCCCCTTCCCGCGAGCGGTTCGCCTGGTCTTCCCCGGCCGCCGCACGCTCGCTGTAACCGCAGATATCGGCGGTGAGCGCGTTCAGGCCGGCAAGCTGATCGTCGCTGGCGGCGGCAATCCCGGAAATCGCCTCGTTGATGTCAGTCACCTGACGAACGATGCTGCCGATCGCATCCTGGGTGCGGCCGACCATCTGAACGCCGGCATCCACCTGCGCCTTGGTGCCCGTCACCAGAACCTTGATCTCGCGCGCCGCGTCGGCCGAGCGCTGCGCAAGCGCGCGAACTTCCTGCGCGACGACGGCAAAGCCGCGGCCGCTATCGCCGGCCCGGGCTGCCTCGATACCGGCGTTCAGGGCGAGAAGATTGGTCTGGAACGCAATCTCATCGATGACGCCGATGATCTGGCCGATCTTTTCGGCCGAGGTCTCGATATCGGCCATGGCCGATATCGCCTGCCCGACGATGCGGCCGCTGTCTTCCGCCGCCACGCGCGTCGATGCGGTGACACGCTCCGCCGAGCGAGTATTGGCCGCATTGCCGCGCACTTGCCCGGCAAGCTCCGCGAGCTGCCGCGCAGAGACCGCCAGCGCACGCGATTGTTCGGCTGACTGCTCCGCCAGCGATTGCGACGAGCGGGAAATGGCATCGCTTGCCGTCCCCGCTGCCTGAACCCCGCCGGACAGAACCGAAAATTGCTGCTGGATGTCGGCAAGCGCCATATTCAACGCTTCCGCGACTTCGGCATAGGCCTCGGGACAATCCATCGGCAGCCGGGCGGTCAGATCGCGATCGGCGAGGCCGCTGGCGAGTCCGGCGATGAGGGACGCCGCCTCGCCACGATCTGCGGTGCGCTGTTCGGCCAACGCCCGCTGATGGCCGACACGCAATTCGTTGAAGCGCAGCGATACCGCGATCTCGACATCGACCATGACGAGACGCACGACGGCGGTGACGAGCTCGCTCAATTCGCGGGCGCGACGTTTGCTGCCCGGCAGGATGGCGCGGCCGCCCATCTCGTCGAGGAGGCCGGCAAGAAGATGTTCCAGCATCACGCCATGGCCCGCGACATGCCAGCGCGGGTCGAGGCCCATCTTGCTTTCGCTGTCGGACAGAACCTTGACGCGCTCGGCGTAGAGGCTGTCGAAACGCGCATCCGTCAGCACATCCCAGTGCGAGAACTGCAGATCATGCAGCCGTTCCAGCTGGCTTTCGCTGGTGAAGTGGCGTGCGGCGTCCGGAAGGGTCTGATAGCGGTGGAAAAGATCCCGCAGGCCGGCCTTCAGATGCGCCTGGAGCATCGGCCGGTTACGGCGCAGAACGTCGCATTGCCCGGCGTCGAGACCAGCAAAGCGCAAGCGGTCGCGAAGGCTGCCTGCCTGCGCCCTGCCTGCCTGATCTGACGGCGTATCCTGCGCCAAAGTCGTCCCCGCCGAACTGCCGCGCGCCCAAGCGCCGGCGAAACCGCTGATGATCCGCACCGAGCGCAATGAAGAGGCGAGACAGGACACGCATCGCCGTCGATCGACTGATCGAGGCGCTGAAGCTCGCTCGTTCATCAAAGTCTGTTGCGGACCTGTTTGATGAAATGGATACCGGATCTGACCCGGTACGACGGGGCGGCTTCATGCCTGGTGAGAACGAGTCACAATTTTCCCATTCCGACGTTCAAGCTCAATATTTATGGTTAATTCCTTGCCTGAAGGTTAATGACCGAATACAGCACGTTTCGCATCGCATCATCCTAAATTAGACGACTTCAATTTATGCGTCCGCATGATCGTCAAGGGCACGCAACGCAAGTCACGAGCAAGTTTCATGCCCTAGTACCCAAGGGGATTAGACAGCTTCGATGTCGATACGGAGAGAGCAATGATTGTTCTTGGTTTGACCGCCACCCTGATGGCCAGCCTGACGCTTACGGCGTTCATGCTCCTGTGCCGCATCGAAGAGACGCGCGGCAAGACCGCTTCGCGCATCCTCTAGGCAACCGCAACGGACATTTCGGATTTCTAAACCGGAGACAGGGTCTTCCGCGACCGATGCCGGCAAACCGGCGGCCGGGAGCTAGCTTTGGCCTCAATAGTTCCGTATGAAGCCTCACGACCGGCACCGAGATCCATCCGTTAATGCTCGACACCACCCAATCCCGAACGAACTCCCAGAAACTTTCGCTGGGGCTGGCCCTGGCCATCATCTTCGGCGTCACGCTCTGGCGCGTGCTCATGCTGCAGGTCAACAGGACCGACCTGTTCGTCGACGAGGCGCAATACTGGTTCTGGGGCCAGAATCTGGATTTCGGCTATTATTCGAAGCCGCCGATGATCGCCTGGGTCATCCGGTTCTTCAACACGATCTCGGGATCGGACTCGACCTTCTGGATCCGCGTATCGGCGCCGCTCTTCCACCTCGCCACCGCGCTGATGCTGATGTGCACCACGCGGAGGCTGATCGACGACGAGACCGGGCGCGATATCGCGCCCTGGGTCGGCGTCATCTTCATCACGCTTCCGGCGGCCTCGCTCTCGGCCGTGCTCGTGTCGACCGACACCATCCAGATCCTGTTCGTCACCATCGCGATCTGGGCCTTTCTCGGCCTCACCAGGCGCTCGTCCGTCCTTGAAGCCGTCATCCTCGGCGCGAGCCTCGGCTTTGCTTTCCTGACCAAGTATTCCGTCTTGTTCCTGCTGCCGGGCGTCGGCATCGCCATGCTGACGCTGCGTTCGGCTCGCATCTCCTGGCGCGATGTCGCCATAGCGGCGATCGTCGGCGCCATCGTCGTCGCACCCAATCTCTGGTGGAACGTCACCCATCAAGCCGCGACCGTGCGTCACACGCAGACCATCGCTCACTGGGGTTCGGGCGGCGGCAATGGCGGGGTGCTGAAGCATCTGCTCGGCGGGCTGGGTTTCGTCGGCGCGCAATTCGGCGTGGTCGGACCGATCGTCTTCTATGCGCTGCTTTGGGCGACATGGCGGCTGATCCGCGGCCGGAGCGACGACCGGGAGAAGCTGCTGTTCTGGCTGTCCATGCCGGTGGTGATCCTGATCGCATTGCAGGCGCTCCTGGCCAAGGCCTATGCCAACTGGGCCGTCTCGGCCTATGCCGCCGGCACCATTCTCGCCGTCTGGTTGCTCTATCGCCTGACGAAGAAGGGCCTGACCATCTCGCTGGTCATCGGCGCCGTCGTCGCCTTCGTGATCCCGGTGCTGACGGTCTTTGCGCTCGATATCAAGCTGCCGAACGGCGATCTCGTCATGAAGCGCTATGTCGGCCGCAGCATCATAAGCCGGGAAATCGCCGATATCGCAACGAATGCGGGGATATCCGATATCGTCGCGCAGGACCGCGACATGCTCGCCGATCTCTACTACACCCTGAAGGGCAGGCCCTTTCATATCTATGCCCGCAACTTCGGCGGCTTCCCCAAAAGCTATTACGAGCAGAATTTCGCACTTCCGCCCGCCGTGACCGGCCCGGTCCTGTTCGTCGACAACAATCCGATCGATTGCCCCGGGGGTCAGGCCGAGCTTCTCAAGAGCTGGTCGCCGCCCTATGGAGACATGAAAGGCAAGACGCTTTATGCCTATCGCGTTCCGGCATCCTGCCTGGCGCCCAGGCCGGCATCGGCCGAAACGGAGCCAACGGAAAATTAAGAAATCGCGCCGGAACGGTTGACCGGTTCGCACAAGTGCATCATGACAGGCCGCAGTATGAAGACGCGAGACGTCCTGATATCATGACCGAACCGCCGGAGCCCGCACCGGCAGAGGAATAAAGGCATTTTTGACCGTTGAGCCCGCTCGAATTCGGCCTCGCCGACAGCGAAGATAGAGATGACAGGACGCACCGCGCCGGAGCGCGCGTGATCGCCTCGCTGTTCGTCGCCTTTTTCGCCTATATCGGGCTGGCGCTGGGCGGCGGCATCAATCTCGCCACCCGCGCCGATGCGGATGCCCTCTCCTCCGGCAAGGACAGCCAGCCGCTCTACCTTTCCTTGCGGGACCCGGTTCGCGGCATCGCCGTGGCCGATCGGCTGGTAACGCCGAAAGCCACATGGCATGACATCGGTCCCGCGACGCTTGCCGCCCTACCCTCTTTCGCATATCCGACCGCGCTTTGGCGGCCGAGCCATGCGGGCGATGCCGCCCGGCTCGAATCCCTTGCATTTCGCGCCTATCTCGCCCGCGCCCCTCCGAGCGATCTCGCCTGAGCGGTCGGCGCAGACGCGCCCGCATCTCCGACATGACCTCAAGTCCGCCAGCGGCCAAGCCGCCGGCATAAGCGTATTTCAAGGATAATACCCATGCGCACCTCACCATGGCTCGTGGCACTTTATACAGTTGTCATCGTGATTGGCCTCTTTATCGCCCTGCCGAACGTGCTTCCGCAGTCGGTTCTCAGCAAAATCCCGTCCTGGCTGCCGCATAGCCAGGTTTCTCTCGGCCTCGACCTTCGCGGCGGCTCCTATCTCGTGCTCGAAGTCGATGAGAAGGACCTGACCAACGGCCGGCTGCAATCGCTGCAGCAGGACGCGCGACGCGTGCTGCGCGACAAGAACATCCAGACCCGCTCGGTCGTGCGCAATGGCGATCAGATCGTCGTGACGCTCAGCGACGCCTCGCAGAGCAACGATGCGGTCACGCAGCTGCGCACGCTCGCCAACACCATCACCTCAGGTCTCTCGGCGGGCCAGTCCGATCTGAACATCACGCCGAACGGCGCGACGATCGCGATGTCCTTCTCGCAGGCCGGTATTTCCGCCAACGTCGATTCCGCCGTCCAGCAGAGCCTTGAAGTCATCCGCAAGCGCGTCGACCAGGTGGGCGTTGCCGAACCGACCATCCAGCGCGTCGGCCCGAACCGCGTTCTCGTGCAGCTTCCGGGCGCACAGGACCCGTCGCACCTGCGCGAGCTGCTCGGTTCGACCGCGAAGATGTCCTTCCATCTGCTCGCGGAAAACGCAGATCCGAACAATCCCGGTCCCGGCGTCACCATCATGAAGGACGAGCAGGGCAACAGCTACCCGGTTCTCGACCGCATCGAACTGTCGGGCGACCGGCTGACCGACGCCCGCGTCAGCTTCGACCCCAACACGCACGAGCCGCTGGTGACGTTCCGCTTCGACAGCGCCGGCGCCAACCGCTTCGCTGAAATCACCCGCGAAAACGTCGGCAAGCCTTTCGCCATCGTTCTCGACAACAAGGTTCTGAGCGCGCCGAATATCCGCGAGCCGATCACCGGCGGTTCCGGCCAGATTTCCGGCAACTTCACCGCCGACAGCGCGACGACGCTCGCAGCCCTGCTGCGCGCCGGCGCCCTGCCGGCCAAGCTCACCGTCATCGAAGAGCGTACCGTCGGCGCCGACCTCGGCAGCGACGCGATCCAGAAGGGCATCTATAGCGGCCTGCTCGGCTTCGTCCTGGTTGCCGCCTTCATCTTCGTGCTTTACGGCGCCTGGGGCATTCTCGCGAATGTCGCGCTGCTCATCCACACGATCCTGACCTTCTCGGCCCTGACGCTGGTCGGCGCCACGCTGACGCTGCCCGGCATCGCCGGCGTCGTCCTCGGTATCGGCCTTGCGGTCGACGCCAACGTTCTCATCAACGAGCGTATCCGCGAAGAAACCCGCAAGGGCCGCGGCGCCTTCGCCGCCATCGATAACGGCTTCAAGAAGGCCTATTCGACGATCATCGACGGCAACATGACGGCCCTGATCGCCGCCGCCATCCTGTTCTACTTCGGCTCCGGCCCGGTTCGCGGCTTTGCCGTGACCATGGGTCTCGGCCTCATCATCTCGATGTTCACCTCCGTCGCCTTCGTGCGCGTCGTGATGATCGCCATCACCCGTCGCCGCAAGCTGAAGGTGCTCAACATCAGGCCGCTGATCCCCTTCAGCCCCTATGACAAGCATATCCAGTTCATGAAGGCCCGCTTCTTCGGCGTCACCGTCTCGGCGATCCTGTCGATCGCCTCTGTGGTGCTGTTCATTCACCCGGGCCTCAACTACGGCGTCGATTTCCGCGGCGGCATCCAGATGTCGGTCAAGACCAAGGACGCGGCCGATCTGGCGACGTTCCGCGAGGGGCTGAACACGCTCGGCCTCGGCGAAATCGCACTGCAGTCCTTCGGCGACAACAACAGCCTTCTTGTCCGCGCCCAGCGCCAGGACGGCGGCGAAGAGGCGCAGACGGCCGCGGTGACGAAGCTCAAGGCGGAAATCGTCAAGATCGATCCCAGCGCGACCATCGAAGGCACCGACGTCATCGGCCCGAAGGTCTCCGGCGAGCTTGCCTGGGCCGGCATCCTGTCGGTCGTGATCGCCAGCCTAGCGATGCTCGTCTACATCTGGGTGCGGTTCGAATGGCCGTTCGCGGTCGGCGCCATCGTCACCCTGGTCCTCGACGTGACCAAGGCGATCGGCTTCTTCGCGATCACCGGCCTCGATTTCAACCTGACGGCAATCGCTGCGATCCTGACGCTTGTGGGATATTCGGTGAACGACAAGGTCGTGGTCTATGACCGCATGCGTGAAAACATGCGGCTCTACAAGTCGATGCCGCTGCGCGACATCATCGACAGGTCGATCAACGAGACCCTGGCGCGAAGCCTCTATACCAACGCCACCGCCTTCCTGGCGCTGGTGCCGATGGCGATCTGGGGCGGCAGTGCCGTCTCCAGCTTCGCGATCCCGATGGTGTTCGGCATCCTCGTCGCCGGCGCCTCGTCGATCTTCATCGCAGCGCCGATCCTGCTTTTCCTCGGCGACTGGCGCCGCCGCCATGCCAAGCCCGCCGCCAACGACGGCAAGCAGGCCGATGGCACATCCGGCAAGGACAAGCAGATCCCCGCAGCCGAATAAGCAGCGGATATAGGAAAACAGGACATGCCCGGCCTCCGGGCATGTCCCTCGAATGAATCATGCCGCTTGAGGCGGTGCGGCAGCTCGCGGCAAAACAACGATCTGAAGCGCGGAACCGAATCCGGCGATCACGAAACGCTCTATCGATTTTTAGCGCAGCACCGAACGGCAAACGCCATGCGCTTTTCCTGGAAAAGCGTTAGGAAATGACCGGCATATGCAAAGGCAGCCCGGGACGCGGCGCCGTTATTTTCTCCACCACGCCCTTTTCCTGTTCGCTGACGAGCAGGTGCTTGCCATCGACGGTAAAGGCAATGTTGCCCGGCCGCGTGCCGGCCGTGCGGATATGGCCGGTCATCCTGCCTTCGGTATCGATCAGACAGATTTCGCCCAGACCATACATGGCGCAATAAAGCGTGCCGCTGCGATCGAAAGCAAGGCCGGAGGGTCCGCGCAGCATGTTCACGGCGGGCGAGGTCATCGATTGCGCAAACATCTCCTGCCGGCCGCCGACGATCTGCCGGTAGATTTTTCCGGTTAGCGTTTCGCTGTAATAGAGCAGTCCGTCGGGTCCGAAGGCGATGCCGCCGGCAAGAAGCAGGCCGGCAGCCAGCACCCGAATGACCCGGCCCTCCGCCGGATCGATCTGATAGACACAGCCATTATAGGCAGCCTTGAAGAAATCGGGATGGATGTGGCCGCCTTCGAGCAGATTGGCGAGACGGATTCCGGAATCGGTCATGTAAAGCAGGCCGTCCGGACCGAAGGCCAGAGCGTTCGGATGGAGAAACGGGCCATCCGCACCCCCTTCGATCACCTGAAGAACCCGCCCCTGCGGCGAAAGCCTCACGAGGGAATCCTCCGGGCCATCGGCTACCCAGAAACAACCGTCGCCGTCGATCGCGATCCCGGTCGGGGTGCCGCCGATCCGGCACAGTTCTTCCTGGGCGCCGCTTGTATCGAAAAGCTTCAGGCAGCGGCGGCTGGCATCCATTTCGACAAGCGCGAAGCGCCCGTCCGGCAGAGCCACCAGTCCGCTAGGCAGACGCAGGCCGGTGGCAATCGTGTCGTTCATGTTCTGAAACCTTCACTCTACGCACTGCGAAACTCCAAAAACTCAAATTGCCGCGCCATAACGATACATAAGGACGAAGAAAGTTCTTTTCGAGCTATCTTTCGCCAAATCCAGAGAAGATTCTTGCGCCAGGGCTCACATCTGCGTGCATACGCCGCCAATCTTGACAGGCTTTGGCGATTCGGAACATCCATAGAACGCCCATATATTTTCGCTCTTGCGATTCGTCGCGCATAGCGCCTGCGATTCCCGTCCCTTCAGGAGAGTTGATGACCGCCGCCTATCTGGAAAAATTGAACCCGGAGCAGCGGCTGGCGGTGGAGCATGGCACGACCGCGGGTAGCGGCCATGTCGCCGGGCCGCTGCTCGTCATCGCCGGGGCCGGCTCCGGCAAGACGAATACGCTTGCCCATCGCGTGGCGCATCTGATCGTCAAGGGCGCCGATCCGCGCCGCATCCTGCTGATGACCTTCTCGCGCCGCGCCGCTGCCGAAATGGCGCGCCGTGTGGAACGGATCTGCCGCGAGGTTCTGGGTGCGAACGCCGGCATCACCGCCGATGCGCTGGCCTGGAGCGGAACATTTCACGGCATCGGCGCGCGCCTGCTGCGGGACTATGCAGAACAGATCGGCATCGATCCGGCCTTCACGATCCACGACCGGGAAGACAGCGCCGACCTGATGAACCTTTCGCGTCACGATCTCGGCTTTTCGAAGACGGAGAACCGCTTCCCGACCAAGGCGACATGCCTTGCCATCTATTCCCGCTCCGTCAATGCGGAAGCGCCGCTCGACGGTGTGCTGCGCGACTTCTTTCCCTGGTGCGCCATGTGGGAGCAGCAGCTGCGCAATCTCTTCGCCGCCTATGTCGAGGCGAAGCAGGTGCAGAACGTGCTCGATTACGACGACCTGCTGCTCTACTGGGCGCATATGCTGCAGGAGCCGCTGATCGCCGAGGATATCGGCAGCCGCTTCGATCATGTGCTTGTCGACGAATATCAGGATACCAACAGGCTGCAATCCTCCATCCTGCTTGCCCTGAAGCCGGATGGCCGGGGGTTGACCGTCGTCGGCGACGATGCGCAGTCCATCTACTCCTTCCGTGCCGCCACCGTGCGCAACATCCTCGATTTCCCGAAGGCTTTTACGCCGTCGGCCGATATCGTCACGCTCGACCGCAACTATCGCTCGACACAGCCGATCCTGGCCGCCGCCAACGCCGTGATCGATCTTGCCTCGGAGCGCTTCACCAAGAACCTGCGCACCGAGCGGCAGAGCACCGAGCGCCCACGGCTGGTGACGGTGCGCGATGAGGCCGATCAGGCGCGCTACATCGCCGATCAGATATTGGAAAACCGCGAAGGCGGCACGAGGCTGAAACAGCAGGCCGTGCTGTTCCGCACCTCCAGCCATAGCGGCCCGCTGGAAGTGGAGCTCACCCGGCGCAACATTCCCTTCGTCAAGTTCGGCGGGCTGAAGTTTCTCGACAGCGCCCATGTCAAGGATATGCTGGCGGCGCTGCGCTTTGCCCAGAATCCGCGCGACCGCGTGGCGGGATTCCGCCTGATGCAGCTCCTGCCCGGCGTCGGCCCCTCCACGGCCCAGCGCGTGCTCGACCAGATCGGCGAAGAGGCAAGCCCTATCACGGCGCTCACCGAGCTTCCTCCGCCGCCGCGCACGGGGGACGACTGGACGGCTTTCGTCGAGACGATGCGGGAGGTCAAAAGCGGCAAGGCCGGCTGGCCGGCGGAAATCGGCCTGGTTCGCCAATGGTACGAGCCGCATCTGGAACGCGCGCACGAGGACGCCGCAACACGTCAGGCCGATCTCGTCCAGCTCGAGCAGATCGCCGCCGGTTATAGTTCGCGCGAGCGTTTCCTCACCGAACTGACGCTCGACCCGCCCGACGCGACAAGCGATCAGGCCGGCACGCCGCTGCTGGACGAGGACTACCTGATCCTCTCGACCATCCATTCCGCCAAGGGGCAGGAATGGACGAAAGTCTTCATCCTCAACGCCGTCGACGGCTGCATTCCCGCCGACCTTGCCGTCGGATCGTCGGCGGAGATCGAGGAGGAGCGACGGCTGCTCTATGTCGCCATGACGCGGGCGAAGGACGGTCTCGATCTCGTCACCCCGCAACGCTTCTTCGTGCATGGCCAGCATGCACAGGGCGACAGACACGTCTTCGCCTCGCGCACCCGCTTCATCCCCGCGACGTTGCTGCAATTCTTCGAAGTCTGCGGCTGGCCGCAGGCCCGGGCCGAAAGCCCCGCCGCCATCCGGGCGCGGCAGGTAAGGGTCGATGTCGGCGCGCGCATGCGCGGCATGTGGCGGTGAGTTGGAGCGATCGAGATCGGCGGATCGGGCATGCTCGCCGACGCCGGCTCTTTGTGCCTGGCCCCTCACCCCGCTCGCGGCGGTGCAATCGCATATGGGCTTACATCGTAGCTACCCCTTCTCCCCAACGGGGAGAAGGTGCCGTCAGGCGGATGAGGGGGTGCCCGCCAAGAGCTCAAGGATCCATGAATTCAAATCGGTCAGCCCCCTCATCCGACCCTTCGGGCCACCTTCTCCCCGAGGGGAGAAGGAACATCCGGCACCGATTTGCCCATATGCGATTGCACCGCCGCGAGCGGGGTGAGAGGGCAGCTTTCCACCCTGTCCGCTATCACCAGCCAACCTCACTTCGCCTCACGAAACATCTCGATGATCGCCGAGAAATCGCGGCCGCCATTGCCGAGCTTTTCGAATAGCGCATAAAGCTGCGCCGCCTCGGCGCCCAGGGGGGTGGATGCGCCGCTGGAGAGAGCGGCCTCCTGCGACAGACGCAGGTCCTTCAGCATCAAGGCGGCCGAGAAGCCCGGCTTGTAGTCGTTGTTGGCGGGCGAGGTCGGCACCGGGCCGGGCACGGGGCAATAGGTATTGATCGACCAGCACTGGCCGGACGAGGTGGAGGCGACGTCGAACAGGGCCTGATGCGAGAGGCCGAGCTTTTCGGCGAGCACGAAGGCCTCGCAGGCACCGATCATGGAGATGCCGAGGATCATGTTGTTGCAGATCTTCGCCGCCTGACCGGCGCCGGCATCGCCGCAATGGACGATCTTCTTGCCCATCACTTCCAGCAGGGGTTTAGCCGCCGCAAAGCTCTCCGTCGAGCCGCCGGCCATGAAGGTCAGCGTTCCCGCCGCAGCGCCGCCGGTGCCGCCGGAAACAGGCGCATCGAGCGAGAGGCAGCCGGCATCGCCCGCCATCGCATGCGCCTTGCGGGCGCTGTCGACATCGACGGTGGAGCAGTCGATCAGCAAGGTTCCCCTGGACACGGAGCGCAGCACGTCGGTCCAGACGGTCAGGACATGCTGGCCCTTCGGCAGCATGGTCACCACCACTTCCGCGTCGGCCAGGGCCTCGGTCAAGACGCTCGCGGGCTTGACGCCCGACGCTTCGGCGGCTTGCAGCACGTCATGCGAGAGGTCGTAACCGATGACGGCATGGCCGGCCTTGACGAGATTGGCGGCCATCGGCCCTCCCATATTGCCGAGGCCGATGAATGCGATCCGTGTCATGATGTTTTCCTCCCATGATCGGTTGAAGCCATGCGACAGGGCGGTTCAGAGATTCGTGACGATCTGAACCGGCCTACGTCGTAAAAAGCGGCGGCTGCGCCGCTACGAAGAAGCGGTCGATATCGCCCGGCCTCACCTGCGAAAGGCTGGCCGGGGACCATTTCGGATTGCGATCCTTGTCGATGACCGCAGCGCGCACGCCCTCATAGAAATCGTGATTGTACAATATGCCCATGCAGGCGCCGAGTTCACGATTGAGGCATTCGGCGAGATTGGCGCTCGTTCGCCCCGCCCGCAGCAGTCGCAAGGTCAGCTTCAGGCTGGTCGGCGAGCGACCGGCGATCACGCCGGCTGTTTCCGCGACAAACTCCCCCGGCTCGCCGGCCAGTGCCTGCAGGATTTCCTCGACGGTATCGCCGGCAAAGGCGCGGTCGATCACATCCCGGTTTACGGCAAGCCGGCTCTCGCCGGCATCGACCGCCATTGTCCGGATCAGCGCGCGCACATCTTCCGCAGAAGCCGAGGCGGGCAGCGCCGCAATCGCCTCCACCAGAGCCGGCAAGGCCGGGGATGCCACGCAGCAGTCGGCAAGGCCGGCATGGATCGCATCGGCGGCGCCGACGGCAAGGCCGGTCAGCCCCATCCATGTGCCGGCCTCGCCCGGTGCGCGCGGCAGCAGCCAGGTAGCGCCGACATCGGGAAAATAGCCGATGCCGGTTTCGGGCATGGCAAGACGCGTGCGCTCGGTGACGACGCGATGGCTGCCATGGGACGAAAGGCCGACGCCGCCGCCCATGGTGATGCCATCCATCAATACCACATAGGGTTTGGGATAGCGCGAGATCGCATGGTTGAGGCGAAACTCCTCGCGCCAGAAGGTTTCGGCGCCGTCGGACCCCTCCTTGCCGCTCTGATGCAGCAGGCGAATATCGCCGCCGGCGCAGAAGCCGCGCTCCCCCTCGCCCATGACGATGACGCTCGCGATAGCGGGATCGGCGCCAAATTCATCCAGGACCGAGGCGATGACCCGCACCATCGGCAGCGTCAGGCTGTTCAGCGCCTTCGGACGGTTGAGGCGGATGATGCCGGCCGATCCACGCCGCTCGATGATGACCTCGTCCGTGCTGTCCATGCAAATCTCCTGTCCTTGCCTCCGTCCATCCATAAGCCTTCAGCGATTGTCGGCAAGGATCATCTCGGCTGCCTTTTCGGCGATCATGATGGTCGGCGAGTTAGTGTTGCCCGATGTGATCGACGGCATGACGGAAGCGTCGGCGATGCGCAGCCTTGCCAAGGCCCGCAGCCGCAGGCGGGGATCCACCACGCTCTGTGCGTCGCCGCCCATGCGGCATGTGCCGACAGGATGGAAAATCGTCGTGCCGATCTCGCCGGCGGCACGCTCCAGATCCGCATCCGTTTCATAGGCCGGCCCCGGCTTGAACTCCTCCGGCCGGAACCGGGCGAATGAGGGCTGCGCCACGATCCGCCGCGTCAGACGAATGGAACGCACGGCGATTTCCCGGTCGCGCGCCGCGGAAAGATAATTCGGGCTGATGACCGGCTGCATGGCGAAATCGGGGCTGCGCGCATGCACGAAGCCCCGGCTCTCGGGCCTCAGATTGCAGACACTGGCGGTAATGGCCGGAAAAGGATGAACCGAATCGCCGAACTTGTCGAGCGAGACCGGCTGCACATGATATTGCAGATCCGGCGTTTCCTTGTCCGGGCCGGAGCGCGTGAAGATACCGAGCTGGCTCGGCGCCATCGCCATCGGGCCGGAGCGGCGGATGAGATATTCCAGCCCGATCGCCGCCTTGCCGATCAGCTTCGTCGCCTTCTCGTTCAGCGTGGGCACGCCGGTTACTTTGTAGGCAAGGCGGAGCTGAAGATGATCCTGCAGGTTTTCACCGACGGATTTGACCTCGCGCACGACCTCGATGCCGGCCTTGCTCAATATATCGCCATGGCCGATACCCGAAAGCTCGAGAATATGCGGCGAGCCGATCGAGCCGGCGGATAACACCGTCTCCTTGGTCGCATAGGCACGTTTCACCACGCCGTCATGCTGGAACTCGACGCCGGTCACGGCATCGCCTTCGACGATCAGGCGGCGAACCTGCGCCTTGGTGTAGACGGTGAGATTGCCCCGCTTCATCGCCGGCCGCAGGAAGGCTTTCGTCGTGTTCCAGCGGATGCCGGAGCGCTGATTGACATCGAAATAGCCCGAGCCCTCATTGTTGCCGCGATTGAAGTCCGCCGTCTCCGGAATGCCGGCCTCCTTGGCTGCCGCCTGGAAGGCATCGAGCACGGCCCAGCGCACGCGCGCCTTTTCGACCCGCCATTCGCCGCCGGCACCATGCATCTCATCCTTGCCGCGATAGTGATCCTCGGACTTGATGAAGTAGGGCAGCACGTCGTCCCAGCTCCAGCCGGCACAGCCGAGCTGCCGCCAGAGATCGTAATCGCGCGCCTGGCCGCGCATGTAGATCATGCCATTGATGGAGGAGGAGCCGCCGAGCACTTTGCCGCGCGGATAGTTCAGCGAGCGGCCGTTCAGGCCCGGCTCCGGCGACGTGGTAAAACACCAGTCGGTACGCGGATTGTTGATGCAATAGAGATAGCCGACCGGGATATGGACCCAGTGATAATTGTCGCTGCCGCCCGCTTCCAGCAGCAGCACGCGATTGTTGCGGTCGGCCGAAAGCCGGTTGGCCAGCACGCAGCCCGCACTGCCGGCACCGATGATGATGTAGTCGAAGCGATCCATCTGCATGCCCCCTCTCCCTAACCCTCTCCCCAAGGGGAGAGGGGATCATTTCGGTATTTGCCTCGATCCCGAATCCGGTGATCGTCAGAGATAATTCCCCCTCTCCCCTCGGGGAGAGGGCTGGGGTGAGGGGGTGTACAACAAGAACGCATAGGTTTGATCTTTACCGCCGATATTCGAACCCCAGCTTCCGTCCCAGCCGCGAGGCGTAGAATTCGCCGACGATACCCCGGCGGAAGAGCAGGACGCAGACCATGAAGACGATGCCGGTGATGATGGTGACGGGGAATTCCGAGGTTGCGAGATAGTTTTCCAGCGTCGTCACGAACCCGGCGCCGAAGAGCGGGCCGATCAGCGTGCCGATGCCGCCAAGCAGCGTCATGAGGATGACCTCGCCGGACATCTGCCAGGCGACATCGGTCAGCGTCGCGAACTGGAAGACCAGCGCCTTGACTGCGCCCGCAAGCCCCGCCAGCGCCGCCGACATGACAAAGGCGCCGAGCTTGTAACGCGCCACGGAATAGCCGAGCGAGATCGCCCGCTGCTCGTTTTCGCGGATCGATTTCAGGATCATGCCGAAGGGCGAATTGATGAAGCGCCAGATGATCAGCACGCCGATCAGGAAGACGGCGAGGACGAAGTAGTACATGTTGAAGGAGTTGTTGAGATCGAGGACGCCGAAGAGGTAGCCGCGCGGCACCGACTGAATGCCGTCCTCGCCATGGGTGAATTCCGCCTGCAGGCAGAAGAAATAGAACATGTAGGAGAGCGCCAGCGTGATCATGGCGAAATAAATGCCCTGCCGGCGGATGGCGACGAAGCCCATGACGAGACCGAGCAGCGAAGCGCCGGCGACGCCGATCAGAATGCCGAGTTCGGGCGGCAGACCCCACTCCTTCACCGCATAGGCCGTGAAATAGGCCGCGCCGCCGAAGAAGGTGGCGTGACCGAAGGAGAGCAGGCCGGCATAGCCGAGCAGCAGGTTGAAGGCGCAGGCAAACAGCGCGAAGCAGAGCACCTTCATGACGAAGATCGGGTAGACGAGGAACGGCGCCCAGATCAGGCCGACGAGGCCGATAACCAGCAATAGTTTCTGGATCGAGAGGGCGGGCTGTGTTTTCGGCTTCATTGTGATTAATCCAGCCATATCACGCATCCCGACCGAAGAGGCCAGCGGGCCTGAAGAGCAGCACGATCGCCATGATGACGAAGATGACGATGTTGGAGGCTTCGGGATAGAAGACCTTTGTCAGGCCCTCGGCAATCCCGAGCATATAGCCCGTCACGATCGCTCCCATGATCGAGCCCATGCCGCCGACGACGACCACGGCGAAGACGATGATGATCATGTTCGAGCCCATCAGCGGCGAGACCTGATAGATCGGCGCGGCCAGCACGCCGGCAAAGGCGGCCAGCGCCACGCCGAAACCGTAGGTCAGCGTCAGCAGCACCGGCACGTTGACGCCGAAAACCTGCACGAGCACGGAGTTCTCGGTGGCGGCGCGCAGATAGGCGCCGAGCTTGGTCTTCTCGATCAGCAGCCAGGTTCCGATGCAGACGATCAGCGAGGCGATGACCACCCAGCCGCGATAGACGGGAAGGAACATGAAGCCGATGTTGCGCGCCCCCGCCAGGGCAGCGGGAACGGCGTAGGGCTGGCCGGACGAGCCGTAAATATAGCGGAAAGTCCCTTCGATGGTCAGCGCCATGCCGAAAGTGAAAAGCAATCCGTAGAGCGGGTCGATCTTGTAGAGCTGGCGAAGGCAGAGCCGCTCGACCAGCGCACCGAACAGGCCGACGATCAGCGGCGCAACGATAAGCGCCGGCCAATAGCCGATGCCGGCATAGGCAAGCAGCAGATAGGCCGTGAAGGCTCCGAGCATGTAGAGCGCGCCATGGGCGAAATTGATGACCCTGAGCATGCCGAAGATGATCGCCAGACCCAGGCTCAGGAGCGCATAGAAGGAGCCATTGATGAGGCCGATCAGCAATTGACCGAGAAGGGCCTGGGCGGGAATGCCGAATATCGTCGTCATGGCTCAGACCCCCAGAACCTTGTGCAGCATGTCCATGCGCTCGGAGAGTTCGCCGACCGGAAATTCCGAAACCATCTGGCCGTGATCCATCAGATAGAAGCGATCGGCGATGCGGCTGGCGAAGCGGAAATTCTGCTCGACGAGCAATATGGTCATGCCGCGGCCTTTCAGCTTCTGCAGGACTTCGCCAATGCGCTGGACGATGACGGGAGCAAGGCCCTCAGTGGGCTCGTCGAGCAGCAGCATGCGGACGCCGGTGCGCAGGATGCGGGCCATGGCGAGCATCTGCTGCTCGCCGCCGGAAAGCCTGGTGCCGACGCTGTTGCGCCGCTCGTGCAGATTGGGAAACAGCTCGAAGATCTCGTCCAGCGTCATGCCGCCGGGGGCGACGACGGGCGGCAGCATCAGGTTTTCATAAACGCTGAGCGTGGAAAAGATGCCGCGTTCCTCCGGCACGAAGCCGATGCCCTGATGCGCCGTCTTGTGCAGCGGCACCTGCATCATGTCCTTGCCGGCGAAGGTGATCCTGCCCTTGCGGGCACGGACGATGCCGACGATGGTGCGCAGCGTCGTCGTCTTGCCGACGCCGTTGCGGCCAAGGATGGTGATGGTTTCCCCCTCGCCCACGCGCATGTCGACACCATGCAGGATGTGGCTTTCGCCATACCAGGCATTGAGACCCTGAACGTCCAGAAGCGGCGCCATCGTCAAGCCTCCTCCGTGCCCATGTAAGCTTCGCGGACGCGCGGATCCCGGCTGACGGCGGCATAATCGCCCTGGGCCAATATTTCCCCGCGTTGCAGGACTGTGACGTGATGGCAGATATCGGCAACGACGGAGAGATTATGCTCGACCATGAGCACGGCCCTGTCGCGCGCCACATCGCGGATGATGGCGGAGACGGTGTTCACATCCTCCAGCCCCATGCCGGCCATCGGCTCGTCAAGCAGCAGCACCTTCGGATCGAGCGCAAGCGTGGTGGCGATCTCCAGCACGCGCTTGCGGCCATAGGAAAGATCGGCGGCGATGGCATCGCGCTCCTTCGTGAGTCCCACGGACGCGAGAAGCTGCTCGGCACGGGCATTGAGGCTATCGAGGGCCGAGAGCGGCCGCCAGAACTGGTGGGCGAGATTGCTCGGCCGTTGCAGCGCGACACGGACGTTGTCGAGCACCGTCAGATGCGGGAAGACGGCCGAAATCTGGAAGGAGCGCACGAGGCCCATTCGCGCGACCTTGTCGGGCCTCGTCCTGGTGATGTCGGTGCCGAGCAGCGTAATCGTGCCGTGCGTCGGCTGCAGGAACTTGGTGAGCAGGTTGAATACCGTCGTCTTGCCCGCGCCATTCGGGCCGATCAGCGCATGGACGCGGGCATGTTGGACGTCGAGATCGACATTCTTGACGGCGGTGAAGCCGCCAAAATCGCGGCGCAGTCCCCGGGCGGACAGGACCACCCGGGGCTCTTCATGCGGATGTGTCGCGGACATCGCCATGGGCTGGTCCGAACCTTACTGCTTGACGAGGTCGCAGCCGCTCTTGGCGGGATCGATATAGGCTTCCTTGCCGGGAATCGTCGCCAGCACGTTGTAGTAATCCCACGGCTCCTTGCTCTCTTCCGGCTTCTTGACCTGAAGCAGATACATGTCGTGGATCATGCGGCCGTTGGCGCCGACCGTGCCGCCGCGACCGAAGAAATCGTCGACCGGCATTTCATGCAGTTCCTTGGCGACGGCCTCGGTATCGTCGGTGCCGGCCTTCTGCACCGCCTTCAGATATTGCAGCACGGCGGAATAGGTGCCGGCATGGATCATGTTCGGCATCTTGCCGGTGCGGGCAAAGAAGCGCTTGCCGAATTCGCGGCTCTTGTCGTCGAGGTTCCAGTAATAGCCTTCCGTCAGCGTCAGCCCCTGCGCCGCCTGCAGGCCGAGGCCATGCACTTCGGCGAGCGTGAAGAGCAGGGCCGCCAGATGCTGGCCGCCCTGGGTGATGCCGAATTCGGAGGCCTGCTTGATGGCGTTGGACGTATCGAGGCCGGCATTGGCAAGGCCGATGACCTTGGCGCCCGACGATTGTGCCTGCAGCAGGAAGGACGAGAAGTCGTTCGTCGACAGCGGATGGCGGACGGAGCCGAGAACCTTGCCGCCGCTTGCCTTGACGAAATCGCTGGTCTGCTGTTCGAGCGAGTAGCCGAAGGCGTAATCCGCCGTCAGGAAGAACCAGGTATCGCCGCCCTGCTTGACGAGCGCGCCGCCGGTGCCGACGGCGAGAGCATGCGTGTCATAGGCCCAGTGGAAACCGTAGGGCGAGCATTGCGCGCCGGTCAGATCCGTCGTGGCGGCGCCCGTGACGATATCGATCTTCTTCTTCTCCTTGGCGACCGCCTGCACGGCCAGCGCGACCGATGAGGTCGTCAGCTCCATGATGGCGTCGACCTTGTCCTGGTCGTACCACTGGCGGGCGATGTTGGAGGCGATATCGGGCTTGTTCTGGTGATCGGCGTCGACGATCTCGATCGGCACGCCGAGAACCTTGCCGCCGAAATCCTCTGCGGCCATCTTGGCCGCCTCGACCGAGGACTTGCCACCGAAATCCGCATAGACGCCGGATTGGTCGTTGAGGATGCCGATCTTGACGACACCATCGGATGCGCCGTCGGCAAAGGCCGCGGTGCCGGTTGCAAGCAGAAATGCCAGGGATGCAATAAGACTCTTTCGCATATCCTCTCCTCCCAGAGATTTGGCAAAAATGAATCTGTTCAAAATTGGCCAGCCGTTTTCCTCAAAACGACTTTTCCCGACACGGAGGATCACGGAATTCGCGCATTGACGCAAGTCGCGATTGCAACTAATTCCAAACAATGTCTGTTCATTTTTGAACAGAAAGGGGTGACATGAGAAACGCGCCGCACTTCACCTGGGACGATCTGCAGTTTTTTCTCGCGGTGGCACGGACCGGGCAGCTTTCGACCGCGGCGCGGCAACTGCGCACCAGCCACGCCACCGTTTCGCGCCGCATCGACCGGCTGGAATTCGCCCTCAAGGTCAAGCTTTTCGAGCGCAATGCGCGCGGTTACATGCTGACCGCCATGGGCCAGCGCTTCATCGACACGGCCGAACGCATGGAGCAGGAAACCGAGCGTCTTCGGGCCGATCTTTCCGCAGGATCGGCAGCGCAGCGGGGCGTGGTGCGCATCAGCGCGCCGGAAGGCTTTTCAAACTTCTTCTTCACCAGCGTCCTGCCTGAATTCTCGGACAGGCATCCGAACATTTCGCTGGAACTGATCACCATCCAGCAGATCATGTCGCTCTCGCGCAAGGAGGCCGATATCGTCGTGGTGCTCGATCCGCCGAAGGCCGGGCCCTACTTCACCGAGAAGCTCAGCGACTATCATCTCCAGGTCTACGGATCGCGCGAATACCTCGCACGCCATCCGCCGATCTTAAGCCGCGACGACCTGCCCGACCATGCTTTCGTCGGCTATATCGAGGATATGATTTTCGCACCGGGGCTGGATTATCTCGGTGACGTGCATCCGCGCATCAAGCCGCAATTTCAGAGTTCGAGCATATTTGCGCAGCTGACGGCGACGAAGAACGGCCAGGGGCTCTGCGTGCTGCCGTTCTTCATCGCCGGCAAGCATGCGGACCTGCAGATGGTGCTGCCGCACGAGGTCGATCTCAGGCGTCGTTACTGGATTACCTGCCACCGCGACCTGCGGCAGTCGCCGCGCGTGCGCACCGTCATCGGCTTTCTGACGGATGTCGTGCAGCAGAACGCGCCGGCCTTTCTCGGCCCCTGGAGAACCCCCGAGAGTTGAGGTGTCCGCCCGTTACAGGATGCTCGGGGCGGCGTAGATCTTCTTGAGCCCGGCCGCATCGAAGCCGGCGCGTTCGGCAAGGCGAAGCTCCCAATCGAGCGACGAGCGGACGATGGTTTCAAGGCTATTGTATTCCGGCGTCCAACCCAGCTCGCGACGGGCGAGCGTGGCGTCCGCGACAACGCTCGCCATATCGCCGGGCCGGCGCGGCGCGATGTGGATGCGGAAGGCGCGACCATGAACGCGCATGACCATATTGAGCACATCGAGCACGGAATAGCCCTGACCATAGCCGCAATTGGCAACCAGCGACCGGCCGCCCTCGCGCAGATGCCGCAATGCCACCAGATGGGCTTCGACGAGATCGCTGACGTGGATATAGTCGCGAACGCCGGTGCCGTCATGCGTCGCATAATCGGTGCCGTAGATATCGACCTGACGGCGGCGGCCAAGAGCCGCCTCGCAGGCGACCTTGATGAGATGGGTCGCGCCGTCGGTCGACTGGCCGGCCCGGCCCAGCGGATCGGCGCCGGCGACGTTGAAATAACGCAGCGCCACATAGCGGAAGTCATAGGCCGCGGCGGCATCGCGCAGCATCAGCTCGGACATCAGCTTGGACTGGCCATAGGGCGATTCCGGCCGCAGCGGCGCATTTTCGCTGACCGGCCTGTCGGCCGGCTGCTGGCCGTAGACCGCGGCCGTGGACGAGAAGACGAAATGGCGGATACCGGCCTTGATGGCGGCGCTCATGAGGATGCGGGTCTTGCCGGTGTTGTTCTCGTAATAGGCGAGAGGATCCTCGATCGACATCGGCACGACGGCCGAGCCGGCGAAATGAATGATGGCCTCGATGTCGTTCTCGGCAAAAATCGTCTGCAGCAGCGCTTCCTCCGCGATATCGCCGAGATAGAAGCGGGCCGCGGGCGGGACCGCCCAGCGGAACCCTGTGGAGAGGCGATCGAGGACCACCACGTCCTCACCCGCCTCCAGCAATCTCCAGACCATGTGGCTACCGATATAACCGGCTCCGCCCGTCACCAACACCGTCATGCTTCGCGTCCCAGCCAAGTCTTGTCAGGACCATATGGGGCCGCCTTCCCTGCGAAATTGATTAAAAGCGAGAGAGCTGGCGGGAAAGATTGCGGGAATGGTTAGGAGGGGATTTCGTGGATCGATTGCATTTTATCGATTGGGTGCGCGACGGCAATTTTGGTGGACGTGGAGAGTGTTCACCCCCCTCTGTCACTTCGTGACATCTCCCCCACAAGGGGGGAGATTGGTTGCCCGTAGCACCACCTTGCCTCAAGCCGATATTGTATCCCAGAGAGTGAAGCGCATCGCATTATTCCCAGTGGCTGCAAACTCCAAACGATCTCCCCCCTTGTGGGGGAGATGTCCCGAAAGGGACAGAGGGGGGTGCCAGAGGTGCGGCAAGCGAAGGGTGCCTTCGACCGTAAAGCCCGCCGAAGCGAAACCCTGTCGTCACAAACCCAAAATATACCGGCTCAACTTCTCCGCCGCATCGGCAACCTGCACCGGATCGCGCAGGAAGCAGGCGCGCATGAAGAGTTCGCCACCCAATCCGAAGGCCGTTCCCGGCGCCAGGCCGACGCCGGTCTTGTCGACGATGTCGATGGCGGCCTTGCGGCTGTCGGTGACGCCGTCGATCTTGAGGAAGGAATAGAGCGCGCCGTCGGGCTTCAGCGTCTGGACGCGATTGGTGGCGATCAGCGCGTCGCAGAGGATATCGCGTGAGCGCGTGGCCTTGGCGATGTTGGAGCGGACGAAATCATCGCCCTCGTTCAATGCCGCGACCGCACCCTTCTGCATGAATTGCGCCACGCCCGAGGTCGAATACTGCACGAGGTTTTCGATCACCTGGCCGAGTTCTGCCGGAGCGACGATCCAGCCGACGCGCCAGCCGGTCATCGACCAGTTCTTCGAGAAGGAATTGACGAAAAGGATCTTGTCGTCGGCTTCCTTGACGTCGAGGAAGCTCGGCGCGCGGCCGCCGGCATAGTGGTACAGCGCATAGATTTCGTCGGCCATGATCCAGAGATCATGCTTGCGCGCCAGGGCAAGAATATCCCGAAGATCCTGATGGGTCGCCGTCCAGCCGGTCGGGTTGGATGGGGTATTGATGAACAGGCCCTTGGTCTTCGGCGTGATCGCCGCTTCCAGGCGTCCGAGATCGAGCGCCCATTTGCCATGCTCGAACTGCAGCGGCACGGGCACGGAGCGGGCGCCCGATATCTCGAGAGCAGCGGCGATGTTCGGCCAGGCCGGAGAGAGATAGACCATCTCGTCGCCGGGAGAGGTGATCGCCTGCACGGAGAGCTGGATCGCCTGCATGCCGGAGCCGACGACGTAGAAATTCTCCATCGGCAGAGACGTGCCGAAATGCCGGCCATAGTAATCGGCCAGCGCCTGGCGCAATTCGGGAATGCCGCGCTGCCAGGTGTAGAAGGTCTCGCCGGCATTGAGCGAGGCCATGGCGGCGCGATTGATGAAATCCGGCGTCGGCAGATCGCCTTCGCCGACCCAGAGCGGCAGCAGGCCCTCGCGGCCGCGGGCGTAGTTTACCACTTCAACGATCCCGCTTTCAGGCGCTGCGAGCGCCCGCGGGCTGAGGCTATCTAGTATCGACATGCGAAGTCTCCGGTTTCTGCCTTCATAAAGCAGAGCGGCGGACAAATCCCATGACTTTGCCTTAGCGACCGATCGATTTTGGTGATGAGTAAAGCCCCGATCCTTGTGAAACCGGGGCTTTGACAGAGGCTCGGGAAAGCCGGTTCAGGCGGAACGTCTGGCGAGGAGATCGCGAATTTCCGTCAGCAGCTGAACGTCAGCCGGCGGCGGCGCTGCCTCGGCAACCTTCTCTTCCTTGCGCGCGACCTGGGTCTGCAGCGCGTTCACGCCCTTGACCATGAGGAAGATGATCCAGGCGAGGATCAGGAAGTTGATGAGGACGGTAATGAAGCTACCGTAGGCGAGGACCGCGCCCTGGGCACGGGCCGCAGCAAGCGTCGGTGCGTTGACCCCCGAGGCGAGGCCGATGAAGTAGTTCGAAAAATCGAAGCCGCCGAAAATCGCGCCGACGATCGGCATGATGATATCGTCAACCAACGATTTCACGATACCGCCGAAAGCACCGCCGATGATCACGCCGACGGCAAGATCCATGACGTTGCCACGGGCGATAAATGCCTTGAATTCATTAAGCATTGAGCAGTCCCCTTCGCGTTGCCGTTGAATTCGCTGGCGATGATTAGCACCATCTTTTTCCTTATTTTTCAACAGCAAATTGGCGGCGAACCTTACTCAGACGCGAATATCCCAAGATAATTCCACGGGTTAGGCAATCTGTCCGTGCATGTGCGCACATAGATGTTCGTCAGTTGCGCGCAACGCAAGCAGAGTCGCCGCGCCTGTGCTGGCCGAAAGCTTCACCGAGTCGCGCGGCTGGTCCTTGCGCTTCCGCCTTTCAACGCTCCCTCCGGCATCACTTTCGCGATGAGTTCACGCACGTAATCCGCACCGGGCGCCTGATCGAAAAGAATGCGGTAGATGATCGGCGAAATGACGTGATCCATGAGTTCCGTCTGGGTCGGAAAGGGTTCGCCGGTTTCCTCCGCCCGCGCGATGAGGACCGCGAGTTGATGCTGCGTATAGCCGCTGCATTTTTCCGCATTGGCGCCGTCGGCGGCCGAGAGAATGTCGCGCAGCATCCGTCTTCCGACGCCGGAGGCCATTTCGTCGGCATATTGCTCGACCCAGGCCTCCAGATCATCGCGGGCGCTGCCGATCCTCGCCGGCTCGCCTTCCGGCTGCAGGCGCGAGGCGGCCACGTCGGCCAGAAGTGCCTGAAGATCGCCCCAGCGGCGATAGATCGTCGACGGCGTCACATTGGCGCGCTGCGCGATCAAGGGTATGGTGACGTCTGCCCGATCCATCGTGGCGAGCATATCGCGGACGGATTGATGCACAGCGGCCTGCACTCTGGCGCTGCGTCCGCCGGGGCGGGGATTTTCTCTATAGCCCATAAGTCTTTGCCAATCTTTCCCTTTTGCCATTCGCGAACAGCCTTGCGCCATCCATTAACGCAAATTATTTGCTTTTGTGCGTCGTGCATCCTATATCCGCCTAACGCAATCTTTTAGCTTTAAGCTAGGATATAGTCGATGACCGAGTCTCATTCCACTGCCCGCCATGCGATTTCACCAGCCGGACGTCGGGCGCCGGCCTATTATGCCGCAACGAGCGCCCTGTTCCTGGCCGCGTCATCCGTACCGACGCCTCTATACCGCCTTTATCAGCGGGCCTTTGCCTTCTCGCCGGTGTTGATCACGGTGATCTTCGCCGTCTATGCCTTCTCCCTTCTCGCCGCCCTGCTCATCGTCGGCTCGATTTCCGATCATCTCGGCCGCCGCCCGGTGATCTTCGCGTCGATCCTCCTCAATATGGTAGCGATGGTGCTGTTTTTAATGGCCAAGGGTCCGGATTGGCTGATTGCCGCCCGCATCGTACAGGGCTTCGCAACAGGCGCTGCGGTCAGTTCCATCGGCGCTGCCCTTGTCGATCTCGATCCCATCAGAGGATCGATCACCAACAGCCTTGCCCCGCTTGCCGGCATGGCCGCCGGTGCGCTCGGCGCAAGCCTACTGATCCAATTCGCGCCAGCCCCCACCTTGCTCGTCTATATCGTCACGTTTGCCCTGTTGGCGCTTCAGGCGGTGCTGCTTTGGCTGGTGCCGGAGACAACGAGCCGACGGGCTGGACTGCTTGCATCGCTGAAGCCCGAGGTGGCCGTACCGCCGCAGGTGCGACGGGTGCTGCTGGCGCTGACGCCGATCAATGTTGCCGTCTGGGCGCTCGCCGGCTTCTATCTGTCGCTGGTGCCTTCGCTTGTAACCGCAACGACCGGCAGCACGATGCCGCTGGTCGGCGGTTCCGTGGTCGCAGCCCTGACGATCAGCGGTGCGACCGCCGTCTTCCTGCTGCGCAAGAGATCCGCGGCCACGATCATGAAGTTCGGCATACCGGGCATGACGCTCGGCATATTGACCGTCATCGCTGGCATGCATGCGGCCGACGTGTCGATCCTCGTCTTGGGAACGTTGACTGCCGGCGCCGGCTTCGGCGCGACCTTTCTCGGCACGGTCAGAAGCATCATGCCGCTGGCAAAGCCGGACGAGCGCGCCGGGCTGCTCTCCGCCTTCTACATCCAGAGCTATCTCGCCTTCAGCGTGCCCGCCATCCTGGCAGGCTTTCTGTCGAAAACGCTCGGGTTTGCCGAGGCCGCCGATATCTACGCGGGGGCGATCCTTCTGCTCGTCGGCTGGGGCGTACTCGCGCTAAGGACCAGTCAGGGGAAGCCGTTGAGTGTTGCGTAAGATTTTACTTACGATTTAGCCTTGCAATAAACGAGGCCGCTCCCGACAGGAGCGGCCCTTTATTTTGGGTCAGCTTCAGCTTTGCGCCTCAGGCCGCCTTCGTGGCCACATAAGGGTCGAAGCGTCCGTAGAAAGTCTCACCCTTCGCGGCCATGTCCTTGAGCAGCGCCGTCGGCTGGAAATGCGGGCCATAGGCGGCGGCCAGCTTTTCGCAGAGCTCCACGAACACCTTCACACCCATGCCGTCGATGTAGGACAGCGCGCCGCCGGTATAGGGGGCAAAGCCGAAGCCGAGGATGGAGCCGACATCGGCCTCGCGCGGGTCGGTGACGATGCCTTCCTCGATCGTGCGGGCTGCCTCGAGCGCGATGGTGACGAGGAAACGCTGCTTCAGCACGGCGACATCGACCTCATCCGCCTTCTTCTGCGGATAGAGGTCCTTGAGGCCCGGCCAGAGCGATTTCTTGGCCGGCTTCGGCGGATAGTCGTAGAAGCCCTTGGAATTCTTCCGGCCCAGACGTCCTTCGCCTTCCACCAGGCCGGTGACCAGCTGCATGTGACGCGGGTCGACCGCCTTTTCGCCGAGATCGGCGACGGTGGCCTTCAGGATCTTGTAGGAGAGGTCGATGGCAACTTCGTCGTTGAGCGCCAGCGGTCCCACAGGCATGCCGGCCATCTTGGCGGCATTCTCGATCATGGTCGCGGGCACGCCCTCGATCAGCATGTCGTAGGCTTCGTGGATGTAGCGGAAGACGCAGCGATTGACGAAGAAGCCGCGGGTGTCGTTGACGACGATCGGCGTCTTCTTGATCGCAGCAACGTAGTCGAGCGCTACGGCCAGCGCACGGTCGCCGGTTTCCTTGCCGAGGATGACTTCGGTCAGCATCATCTTCTCCACAGGCGAGAAGAAGTGAACGCCGATGAAATCGGCCGGACGCTTCGAATTCTTCGCAAGGCCGGTGATCGGCAGCGTCGAGGTATTGGAGGCGAAGACGGCGCCGGCCGGCAACACGGCTTCCACGGCCTCGATGACGGCCTTCTTGACCTCGCGATCCTCGAACACGGCCTCGACGACCAGATCGGCATCCTTCAGGTCGGCATAATCGGCCGACGGCGTGATGCGGGAAAGCAGAGCAGCACCTTCGTCTTGCGTCAGTCTTCCCTTACCGACCGAGTCCTTGACCAGCCCTTCGCCGACGCTCTTGCCTTTGGTTGCCGCTTCGATGTCGCGGTCGATCAGCGTGACCGGAATACCGGCTGCGGCGGTGACATAGGCGATGGAAGCGCCCATGAAGCCGGCGCCAACGACGCCAACCTTCTTCAGCTCGGTCTTCGGCTGTCCGGCCGGACGGCGGGCGCCCTTGCCGAGTTCCTGCATGGAGATGAACAGCGAGCGGATCATCGAATAGGCTTCGGTGGTCTGCAACACATGCGTGAAATAGCGCTGCTCGATCTTCAGGCCGGTATCGAAGGGGACCTGCAAGCCTTCATAGACACATTTGAGGATGGCGAGTGCTGCCGGATAATTGCCCGATGTTTCGCGGCGCAGGATGGCGGGTGCTGCCGGCCAAAGCTGGGCTGCGGCGGGCGTCCAGATGCCGCCGCCCGGCGCCTTGAAGCCCTTTTCGTCCCAGGGTGCCACAGGTTTCAGGCCGTCCTTGATCATCTGCTTGGCGGCGGGGATCAGCTGATCCGGCTCGACCACCTGATGCACGAGGTTCATCGCCTTGGCGCGTGCCGCCGTCAGCGACTGGCCGGTCGTCATCATCTGCAGGGCGGATTGCGCGTCCGTCAGGCGCGGGATGCGCTGCGTGCCGCCGGCGCCGGGGAAGATGCCGACCTTGACTTCAGGCAATGCGATCTTGACGCTCTTGGCGCTCGACGCGACGCGGCCGTGGCAGGCGAGCGACAGCTCGAAAGCGCCGCCCATGCAGGTGCCGTTGATCGCCGAAACCCAGGGCTTGCCGCAGGTTTCCAGCTTGCGGAACAGGCCGGTCATGCGGCCGACGAGATCGAAAAGCTTCTGAGCGGCTGCGGCCGGATCCTTCGCCTTCTCCTCCTGATAGAAGGAGAACATCGACTTGATCATCGAGAGATCGGCGCCGCCGGAGAAGGAAGACTTGCCGGAGGTGAACACCACGCCCTTGACGGCGGCATCGGCGACGGTCGCGTCGATGATGGCGTTCAGCTCGTCGAGGATCTCGGCGGTGAAGACGTTCATGGACTTGCCGGGCATATCCCAGGTAACGAGCGCGATGCCGTCTGCGTCGGTTTCGACGGTGAAATTCGTGTAAGCCATTGGTTTCCTCCCCTCAGACGCGTTCGACGATCGTGGCGGTGCCCATGCCGGCGCCGATGCAGAGCGTGACCAGCGCGGTGTTGAGATCGCGGCGTTCCAGCTCGTCCAGCACCGTGCCGAGGATCATCGCGCCGGTCGCGCCGAGCGGATGGCCCATGGCGATGGCGCCGCCGTTGACGTTGATCTTGTCGTGCGGAATGTCGAAAGCCTGCATGTAGCGCAGCACGACGGCGGCAAAGGCTTCGTTGAGCTCGAACAGATCGATGTCGGCGAGCGTCATGCCGGTGCGCTTCAGGAGCTTCTCGGTGACGTCGACCGGGCCGGTCAGCATCAGCGCCGGGTCGGAGCCGATATTGGCGAAGGCCTTGATGCGGCCGCGCGGCTTCAGCCCCATGCTCTCACCGCCCGCCTTCGAGCCGAGCAGCACGGCGGCCGCGCCATCGACGATGCCGGAGGAATTGCCGGCGTGATGGACGTAATTGATGCGCTCGATTTCCGGATGCGCCTGGATGGCGACGGCCTCGAAGCCGCCCATCTCGCCCGGCAGCTGGAACGAAGGGTTGAGCGAGGCCAGCGCCTGCATGTCGGTGCCGGGACGCATGTGTTCGTCACGGTCGAGAATGGTCAGGCCGTTGATATCCTTCACCGGCACGACGGAATTCTTGAAGTAGCCCTTTTCCCAAGCGTTGGCGGCGCGCTTCTGGCTTTCGACGGCATAGGCGTCGACGTCATCGCGGGAGAAGCCGTATTTGGTGGCGATGAGATCGGCCGACACGCCCTGCGGCATGAAATAGGCCGGGAAGTTGACCGAGGGGTCCATGAACCAGGCGCCGCCGGACATGCCAAGCCCGACGCGCGACATGCTTTCGACGCCGCCGGCAATGACGATATCGTCGGCGCCTTGAGCGATCTTGCCAGCAGCGAAATTCACGGCGTCGAGGCCGGAGGCGCAGAAGCGGGAAATCTGCATGCCTGGCGCCTTGTTGGAATAGCCGGCCTCGAAGGCAGCGCCCTTCGGAATGACGGCACCGGCATCCATGACCGGGTCGACGCAGCCCATGATGATGTCGTCGACCGTTTCGGTATCGAGGCCGTTGCGATCGCGGATCGCCTCCAGCGTCCTGGCGGCGAGACGGACGGAAGGCACTTCGTGCAGCGCCCCATCCTTCTTGCCACGCCCGCGCGGCGTGCGCACATGGTCGTAAATGAAAACCTCGGTCATGTCTCATCTCCCTGCGGCGGCAAGCCGCCTTTCAATAACTCTCCTTCTCCCCAAGGGGAGAAGGGATTCCAGTCAAAAGGCTTCCGCCGCCAGTTCCATCATCGTGTCGGCGCCGGTTTCGATGCGGGCCTTGCGCAATGCCGTTTCCGGCATGATGCGCTCCATGTAGAACCGCGCCGTGACAAGCTTGTTCTTCTGATAATCCTCGCGCGCGCTGTCGCCGCCCGCAAGGCCCGCCTGCGCCGCCTTCGCCATCTTCGCCCACATGTAGCCGAGGACGACGAGGCCGAAGAGATGCATGTAATCGGTCGAGCCGGCACCGGCATTATCGGGCTTGGCCATGGCGTTCTGCATGAACCACATGGTCGCGGCCTGCACATCGTTCAAGCCCTTCTTCAGGTGCTTGGTGAAGAAAGCCATCTGCTCGTCGTTGCGGTTCTCCTCGCAGAAATCGCCGATTTCCTTGAAGAGAGCCATGACGGCGCGGCCACCGTTCAGCGCCAGCTTGCGGCCGACGAGATCGAGCGCCTGGATGCCGTTGGCGCCTTCGTAGATCATGGCGATACGGGCATCGCGGACATACTGGCTCATGCCATGCTCTTCGATATAGCCGTGGCCGCCGAAGACCTGCTGCGCCATGACGGCGTGCTCGAAGCCCTTGTCGGTCATGACGCCCTTGAGGATCGGCGTCGCCAAGCCAAGAATATCGTCGGCCGCCTGGCGATCCTTCTCATCGGGAGAGCGATGGGCGATATCGGATTTCAGCGCCGTCCAGAGCAGGAAGGCGCGGCCGGCCTCGTTGAAGGCGCGGATCGTCATCAGCGAGCGGCGGATATCGGGATGGACGATGATCGGGTCCGCCTTCTTGTCCGGCGCCTTCGGGCCGGAAAGCGAGCGGCCCTGGATACGCTCACGGGCATAGTTGGCGGCATTCTGATAGGCGATCTCGGCGATGGAGAGACCCTGCAGGCCGACGCCGAGGCGCGCCTCGTTCATCATGACGAACATGGCGTTGAGGCCGCGATTTTCGGCACCGATCAGGAAGCCCGTCGCCTCGTCGTAGTTCATGACGCAGGTGGCGTTGCCGTGAATGCCCATCTTGTGCTCGATCGCGCCGCAGGAGACCGGGTTGCGGGCACCGAGCGAACCATCTTCGTTGACCATGAACTTCGGCACGATGAACAGCGAGATGCCTTTGGTGCCTTCGGGCGCGCCTTCGATGCGGGCAAGGACGAGATGGACGATATTATCGGTCATGTCGTGCTCGCCGGCGGAAATGAAGATCTTCTGGCCGGAGATCTTGTAGCTGCCGTTGGCTTGCGGAACCGCCTTGGTGCGCAAGAGGCCGAGATCGGTGCCGCAATGCGGTTCGGTGAGGTTCATGGTGCCGGACCAGGTGCCCTCCACCATCTTCGGCAGATAGGCCTGCTTCTGCGCGTCGGAACCGTGCACCAGGATGGCAGCAATCGCGCCCTGCGTCAGGCCCGGATACATCATCAGCGACATGTTGGCGGCGGAGGTGTATTCGCCGACGGCACAGTGCAGGACATAGGGCAGCCCCTGCCCGCCGAACTCTTCCGGCACGGCCAGACCCAGCCAGCCACCTTCGCGATAGGCGCGATAGGCTTCCTTGAAGCCCTGCGGCGTCGAGACCGTGCCGTCGTCGTGGCGCACGCAGCCTTCCTGATCGCCGGAATAATTCAGCGGGAAGAGCACTTCCTCCGCCATCTTGGCCGCTTCGCCGACGATCGCCTCGATCATGTCGGGCGTGGCATCGGCATAACCGGGAAGATTGTTGTAGCGATCCAGCCCGAGCACATCGTTCAGGACGAAGAGCGTATCGTTCACCGGGGCCTTGTAGACTGGCATCTTTCGAATTCCTCCAATTCGCCGCCGGACCTCAGAGTCCGGCCACTGCGTTACTCTTACAAAATATTGACGTTTGCGTAAACGTCAAATTCGTCCCGCGCGCTGAATTTTTGGTGAGCGAATGGCGGCTCATGGCTCTGGTCCAGGAGGTCATGCCGTAGCCGGCTCACAAGACTATCGGGGCTTTCGGCAGCAGAACCGAAATAAAAGGTTAAGACTTCCAGGAAACTTAACGAGTTGTTTACCACGTTTCGTAAATTGTACGAGATGAGCAGCAATGCTTCGCGTTTCTTCAACTTATCCTTTGAGGGCGCGCTGTCTTGCAGCTCTGTTTGAGGAAAGCCAATACATTTATCCCTTTCAGATTGGCGGGATACGGATAGCGCGGCAATGTCGCGATTTCCCGTTCCCTTCAGTCCGGTGGCCCAGGTGGTCCAAAGTTCAAGGCGAGCAAAAGACATGAGCGGATCGCGATCAAATCCTAGCAGCACGGGCGACTGGACGTCGCTGGATGCTCTGAGCCGCACGATCGAGGGGCTTGAAGCTCGCATCGAGGGGCTGATGGGCACCGCCGCCTCGCGCGATGCGCGCCAGCATGTCGCCGCCGGTTATGCGCCCGCAGCCGAACGGGCCGCCGCGCCGGAGCGGGTATCCCCCCGCCCCGAACGGGAGCAGTATCCCAGCCGACCCTACGAGCGGCCGCTGCGCAGCGAGCGTCAGGACATCGATCCCCGACCCGATCCGCTTGCCGAAATCCGCCAGCGCCAGCGCGCGCTTGAGGCAAACCGCGAGCGGCTTCTCGCCCGCCGCGAGGAAATCGCCCACGCCGAACCGCAGGCGGCACGGCGCCCGGCCGACTCCTTTCCGGCCCGCCAACCGATGCGGGCCGCTGCAGCAGAAGCGCCGGTCGACATTGCCCAGGCCCTCGTCAACCTCCGCCAGGATCTCAAGCGCGACATCGCCGAAAGCGTGACTCGCGAAGTCACCGCATTGCGCGCCGAAATCCGCGATATCCGCGAAAACACCGAGGACAAGCATTTCGCCGCCGACGTGCGCGAAGATATGGCCCGGCTTGCCGACAGCATCAATCAGCTCGCCGGTCAGCCGGAAACGGTCGGCCTGAAAGCCGAGTTCGACGAGCTGCGCTCGCTGATGGACGGGCTTGCCCGCGAGGAATCCCTGCACCACGTCGAGCGCCAGGTGAAGGCGATCGATACGTCAAGCCTGCAGGACGAGCTCGTTTCGCTCGCCTATCGTCTCGATGACATCAAGCAGCATCTCGGCGGCATGAACGACAGCCCGGCCGTGCATGCGCTGGAAAACAAGCTGCTGACGATCGCATCCGCGATGGAAAGCCTCGGCTCCATGATGCAGCCGCAGGACCAGGCCATGCAGCGGCTGGAAGGCCGCCTGAGCGGCCTTGCCGACCAGATCGACCTGATGCACCGCGACGCGTCCCGGCATCGGCCGGCCGACGATCTTTCCGGACGCCTCGAAGCGCTCGCCATGCGCATCGACGAGCTCGGCAGCGCCAAGGCCGTTGCCCGCCTCGAAGAGCGCCTGGACCAGCTCTCGCACCTGATGGAGCGCTCGCAGAAGGCGGCGCCGCAGCCCGAACTCGTCACCTATCTCGCCGACATCTCCCACAAGATCGATGCGCTGGAGCACGGTTCGGTCGGCAACGTGCTGGCGGACCGGCTGGACTACCTCGCCCGCCGCATCGACGAAATGGATTTCCATCCGCCCGTTCCGGCCGCCAGCATCGACGACGGCGTGGTGCGCCGGCTGGAAGGACGCCTCTCCGACATCGCGGCACGGCTGGAAGCCAGCACGGCGGCACCGCCCACGGATACGCAGGCCCTGCGCAATCTCGAAGAGCAGATCGCCCATCTCTCGACATTGCTGACGAACGAGCCGCGCGCTACCGCCGATCACATGCCAGCCGACTTCGACCGCCGCATGAGCGCGATCGAGGACTACATGGCGACCAACGACGAATACATCATCGAAGCGGCCCGCCATGCGGCGGAAACCGTCGTCGAAGCCTATTCGCGCGAAGGCATGGGCCACGGCGTCCAGGCGGCCGACATGTCCGCACTGACGGCACTGGCCGAAGACCTTCGTCATCTGGAAGACCTCAGCCGCGTCAGCGATGAGCGCACGCACCGCACCTTCGAGGCCCTGCACGACACGCTGCTGCAGATTGCCGACCGGCTCGATCATATGGAACATCGCAGGCCGGCGCCTGCCATGCCGGCTGCAACATTCGAAAGCGACGTCTTTGCCGAAGAGGAGATGCCGGCCCTGAAGCCGCCGATGGCTGCGTCGCCGAAGGCCGGCCCGATCATCCGCACGGTTGCGCCCGCCGAAGCCGCGGTCTCTTCCGAAACGGCAATCGCACAGGCGATCGACGCCAATACGAAAGCCGAAATCAAGGCTGCCGCCAAGAAGAGCGGCAAGGCCAGCCTGTTCGCCAACCTTGGCAAGCGCTTCTTCACCCCGGAAAAGGCGGAGCCCATCTTCCCGCCGGACCGCCCGGTGATCGAACAGGCACCGTCGATCGATCCGGCCGACATGCTGCCTGCCGAAGAAGCGAACGAACTTCTGGAGCCGGGTTCCGGCGCGCCCGACATCAAGAAGATCCTCGAGCGTGTGCGTGCCAGCCAGACTGCCTCCCGCAATGGAAATGCTCGCCAGCCGACCGAAAACGAACGGGCCGACTACATCGCTGCCGCCCGGCGCGCGGCGCAGGCCGCCGCCATGGAGGTCGACCAGACGCAGCGCTCGGCTCCCGCCTCCAGGAAAGACGCCAAAAAAGGCGGCGCGTTCTCGCGCTTCCGCCGGCCGATCCTGCTTGCCATCGGCGCAGCGCTCCTCGCCATCATGGCTTTCCCGCTGGTCAACACGCTGACGCGCGGCCAGAAGGCACCGCCGCCCGCCGAAGTCTCCACGATGATTGCGCCTTCGGCGAACGCCGCGACCGGCAACGTCGCCGCCAATGCGAACCCGACCGACGGCAATCAGCAGCCTGCCGCCGGCCAGTCCGCGGCGGCCGCACCCGCAACAGCCAACACGGCACAGGCTCAGCCCGCGCCGGCCGCGGCCGATCCCGCACTCGCGCCGGCGAGCGATCACCTGACGGCAGCCACCCCCCTCGACGGCAACCAGGCGCCAAGCGAAACCTTGACGCCTGCCGGCAGCCCCGCGCCCGCGCAGCAGACGGCAGCCTTCGTTCAGACGGACAAGCCGGCCGCGGCTCCCGCGGCCACCCCGGCAGCGCCGGAGATCGCCGTTCCCGACGGCATTCAGCCGCCGTCGCTGGTCGCGGCTGCCAAGTCGGCCGATCCGGTCGCGCTCTTCGAAATCGGGGCACGCTATACCGACGGCCGCGGCGTCACCGCCGATATGAAGCAGGCGGCGAGCTGGTATCAGCTTTCGGCCGACAAGGGGTACGCACCCGCGCAATACCGCCTTGCCAGCATGTATGAGAAGGGCAACGGCGTCGATCGCGATCTGGTCAAGGCCAAGCAATATTACGAGCAGGCGGCCAATCAGGGCAACGCCAGCGCCATGCACAATCTCGCCGTCCTCTATGCTTCGGGCACGGCCGGACCGCAGGACTATGATACCGCAGCAAACTGGTTCATCCGCGCCGCCGATCTCGGCGTTTCCGACAGCCAGTTCAACCTCGCCATCCTCTATGCGCGCGGCAACGGCGTGAAGCAGGATTTGCAGGAATCCTACAAGTGGTTCGCGATCGCCGCAAAGAGCGGCGACAAGGATGCCGCCCAGAAGCGCGACGAGGTCGCCAACGCCATGAAGCCGGCCGATCTCGAAAGCGCCCGCGCCAAGGTCGACCTTTGGAAAGTACAGCCGGTCGACCCCAAGGCCAACGGCACCGACGTTCCCGACGAATGGACGACCGGCAAGGGCGTGAACACGGCCTCCATCGACATGAAAAAGGCCATTCGCAACATTCAGGCGATCCTCAACAAGAACGGCTTCGACGCCGGCACCCCCGACGGCACCATGGGCGACAAGACGGTATCCGCCTTGAAGAGTTTTCAGAAGTCGGTCGGCCTGCCGGCGGATGGACGGGTCACGGATCAGGTCGTCAAGGAACTGCTGGCCCGCAACAAGTAACCGCACGGGGCTTTCGCGAGAAGCAACCGAACAAGACAATGCCGGCGCGATCGCGCCGGCATTGTCTTGTTCGGGCAAGGCTCGACGAAGCCCCGTCGCATGCCATTCACGCGCTCTCCCGAAACAACGTCACAGAAAAGCGGAAAAAGCCGCGCTAGAGTGGGGCCGGCCGTTCGAAAACCGAAGCGCACGGCTTTTCCTAAGGCTCTGGCAATGATTTCGGATTAAAATCCGCCGTTTAAGGGGAAAATGGGCTTCGGCCACCGTGCCGGAATGCCTGCAAGTGGGAACAGCGCGTGACGATCTATCTGCCGATCGCAGAACTGTCGGTGAATATTCTCATTATTCTCGGCATGGGTGCAGCCGTAGGGTTTCTCTCCGGCATGTTCGGCGTCGGCGGCGGCTTCCTGATCACGCCTCTCCTGATCTTCTACAACATCCCCCCGGTCGTGGCCGTCGCCACCGGCTCCAACCAGGTCGTCGCGTCCTCGGTGTCGGGCGCGCTTACCCATTTCCGCCGTGGCTCGCTCGACCTGAAACTGGGCGCGATCCTGCTTGCCGGCGGTCTGGCCGGCGCGACGTTCGGGCTATGGCTCTTCGTGATCCTGCGCAGGCTCGGCCAGATCGACCTGATCATCTCCCTGATCTACGTGCTCCTGCTCGGCACCGTGGGAACACTGATGCTCTGGGAGAGCGTGCGGGCCATGCGCCGGGCGGCCGGCAAGCTGCCGCCGTCGACGGCCAAGCCGCGTCATCATAACTGGGTGCAGCGCCTGCCCCTGAAGCTACGATTCAAGAAGTCCAAGCTCTATCTCAGCGCCGTTCCGGTGATCGGCCTCGGCTTCTTCGTCGGCATGCTGACGCCGATGGGTATCGGCGGCGGCTTTATCCTCGTGCCGGCGATGATCTACCTGTTGCGCGTGCCGACCAACGTCGTCGTCGGCACCTCGCTGTTCCAGGTCATTTTCGTGACGGCCTTCACGACCATCGTGCAGGCGGCCACCAACTATTCCGTCGACATCATACTGGCCTTCCTGCTGATGGTGGCGGGCGTGATTGGCGCGCAGTACGGCGTGCGCGTCGGCCAGAAGCTGCGCGGCGAGCAATTGCGCGCGCTGCTCGGTCTTCTCGTCCTGGCCGTCGGCCTTCGCCTGGCGATCGCCCTCATCGTCACGCCGGCAGACATCTATTCGGTTGTCATGGAAGGAGTGAGCCGATGAGGCGCTTCGGCCTGATAATCGCTGCCACGCTGCTGCTTGCGCCGCTTACCGGACAGGCACAGGTGATGCTCGATCAGCCGACGACCTCCACCACGGCGCGGGAGACGATGGAGATCGGCACCTCGACCAGCGAGATCGCCATAACGTCCGACTTCACCGGCGCCGATCTGACGATTTTCGGCGCCCTTTCCAACACCGACCAGCTGCTTCTGGCAATCGGTCAATACGATATCGTCGTCGTGCTGGAGGGACCGCGCGAGAATGCAACGGTGCGCCGGAAGGAACGCGTCTTCGGCATCTGGGTCAACACCCGCTCGATGACGTTCGAACATGTGCCGCAAGCCTATTCGCTGTCGAGCACGCGCGCCGTCGACAACATCACCGCACCGCTCGAACTCAGCGATCGTGGCATCGGCGTCGACCATATTCCGCTGGCGCCGGTCGGCTTCGTCGGCAATATCGCCGACGTTCCGGAATTCCGGAACGCCTTCCGGCGACTGCAGAAAGCAGGCGGCCTCTACGAAAGCGATCCCGCCGGCGTGCGCTTCGTCAGCTCCTCGCTTTTCAAGGCGACGCTCAGAATTCCCGCCGACGTTCCGAACGGCGTGCACACCGTACGCGCCTATCTCTTCAAGAGCGGCAAGTTCCTCAGCGAGAAATACCTGCCGCTGCGTGTCATCAAGACCGGCATGGAACAAATGATCACCGATGCGGCGCATCAGCAGCCGATCGCCTATGGCGTGTTTTCCGTATTGCTGGCTCTCGTCACCGGCTGGGGCGCAAGCTTCCTGTTCCGGAAGAGCTAAAGCTCAGGCCGAGAGATTGCCGAAGCGCACGGAATAGATGCGATCACGGCCGAGCAGATGGGCAATCAGGCTTTCCCGCTCGAAAAGACCGGCCATGGCCTTGTGGCGGAGATCGAGGCCGCCGGTCATCACGCCGAAGGCCGGCATCAGCAGACGGGCGCCGTCGGTCGCAAAGCATGGGCGGCGCACCGACTTTTCGCGGCGACGCACGGTCGCCGATGGATGCAGGTGCCCGGCGATCTCGCCTGCCTGCTGTCCCGCCTTCGGTTCGTGGCGGAAGGTCAAGCCGCCATAGTGCATCTCGTCGACCGAATGGCCGGGAAGGTCGACCGTGCCGTCCGGATCGTGATTGCCATTGATCCAGATCCATTCGCGGCCGCGGGCCATGTCGACGATGAGGCTGCGAAACTCTTCCGGCAGATGCTGCGACCCGATCCGATCATGAAAATTGTCGCCGAGCGAAACCACGAGCTTCGGATCGTAGCGGGAGATGACGGCGGAAAGAACGGTCAGTGTCGCCAGCGTATCGTAGGGCGGCAGCAGCATGCCACGGCGGGCGAAGGCCGCCCCTTTTTCCAGATGCAGGTCCGAAACGACGAGGATGCCGGCATCCGGCAGATAGAGCGCGCCCAACGGATCGCAGACGGCGGCCACGCCCTGAATGGCGGTCTCGACACCAGCGGCGAACGCGCGTTCGCCATCTTGGCTGTTCAAGTTCCGCGCCAGCGCCAGCCGGTTGATCACGTCAGTTCATCCTCGTTCGTTTGCTTGCGCGATCCCTTCCGAAAACCGCACCGTGCGTCCCATCCGGCTGGGGACCATGCCTTATTCCATTGCCTCGCGGATCAGGTCGTCGGCCGCTTCCGCCAGCACCACGTCATGCGCCTCGCCCGGCACCGGCACCTTGCCGATTTCCAGCATCACCGGCACGGCGAGCGGGGAAATATGGTCCAGAGCGCGATGGGTGATATGGCCCTTGATTCGCTTCAGCATATCCGCAAGACGGCCAATATCCAAAAGTCCCGTCGCCGCATCCTGCCTCGTTGCCTGCAGCAGGATATGGTCCGGCTCGTGGCTGCGCAGCACGTCGTAGATGAGATCGGCCGAAACGGTCACTTGCCGGCCGGTCTTTTCCTTGCCCGGATGTCGGCGCTCGATCAAGCCGGCAATCACGGCGCAATTGCGGAAGGTGCGCTTCAACAGGAAGGATTCGTCCAGCCACGCTTCGAGATCGTCGCCAAGCATGTCCTCATCGAAAAGATCGGAAAGGCTGAGATGCCCGTTGGCGATCATCAGCCCCATATCCTCCAGCCCCCAGATGCCGAGTGAATAATCGGTTGCGACGAAGCCCATCGGCTTGGCGCCCGCCCGCTCCAGCCGCCGGGTCAGGAGCATGCCGAGCGTCTGGTGCGCCAGTCTCCCCTCGAAAAGATAGGCGACCATGTAGGCGCGGCTGCCGCGCGGGAAGGTCTCGATCAGGAATTCGTCGCGCTTCGGCAACAGCGACTTGTCGTTCTGGATTTCCAGCCAGTCGCGCACCTGATCCGGCAGGCGGTGCCGCCGGTCGGGATCGGCGATCATCGCCCGCACCTGATCGGCGAGATAGGTCGATAGCGGAAACTTGCCGCCGGCATAGGAGGGGATTTTCGGGTCGAGCGAGAAAGCCTGCGACGCCAGACACTCGCTCTCGCGGATACCTTCGAAGCGCAGCACCTTGCCGGAAAAGAGAAAAGTGTCGCCGGGCGAAAGCTGTTCGACGAAATATTCCTCGACCTTGCCGAGCGGCGCGCCGCCTCGTCCGAGCGAGCCCAGCGCATTGCGCTTCACCATGCGGATGTTCAGCATCGCCTCTTCGACGATCGTGCCGAGGTTCAGGCGATATTGCTGCGCGACCTGCGGATTGGAGACGCGCCAGCGCCCGTCCGCCATCTTGCGGATACGGGCATAGCGCTCGTAGGTCCTGAGCGCATAACCTCCGGTGGCGACGAAATCGACGATACGCTCGAAGGTTTCCCAGAAAAGGCCGGCATAGGGAGCGGCACTCTGCACCTCGTCATAGAGTTCGAGCATGTCGAAGGGCTCGGCGCAGGCCATGCCGAGCACATGTTGGGCGAGCACATCGAGTGCGCCGGCGCCGATCGACGGCGTATCCTGCGCGCCAATGTAATTGGCATCGAGTGCTGCCTGACACTCCATGACCTCGAAGCGATTGGCGGGCACGAGGATCGCCTTCGAGGGCTCGTCCATGCGGTGGTTGGCGCGGCCGATGCGCTGGGCAAGGCGGCTGGCGCCCTTCGGCGCGCCGACATGGATGACGAGATCGACATCGCCCCAGTCGATGCCGAGATCGAGCGTCGAGGTGGCGACGACGGCGCGCAGCCGGTTCTCCGCCATGGCCGCCTCCACCTTGCGGCGCTGGCCGACATCGAGCGAGCCGTGATGAAGCGCGATCGGCAGATTGTCGTCATTGGCCGACCACAGCTCCTGAAACAGCATTTCGGCCTGCGAACGCGTGTTGACGAAAAGCAGCGTCGTGCGATGCGCCTTCAGCTCGCGATAAATATCGGGGATCGCATATTTGGCGGAATGGCCGGACCAGGGGATACGCTCTTCCGTCGACAGGATCGAGATGTCGGGCTTGGCGCCGCCCTCGACGATGACGAGGCCAGCGTGGCGCTCCTCCCCCGGCTCCTGCGCCACCAGCCACTTCTGCAGGTCCATCGGGTCGGCAACGGTTGCCGAAAGACCGATGGTCTGCACGCGCGGCGCCAGTTTGCGGATGCGGGCGAGGCCGAGCGACAGCATATGGCCGCGCTTCGATGTGACGAGCGAGTGCAACTCGTCGAAGACGATGTATTTCAGATCCTTGAAGAAGCGCTCGGCCTCGCGATTGGCGAGCAGCAGCGCCACCTGCTCCGGCGTCGTCAGCAGGATATCGGGCGGATTGAGCTTCTGCCGCTGGCGCTTGCCACTGGGCGTGTCGCCCGTGCGGTTTTCGACCGATACAGGCAGGCCCATCTCCGAAACGGGCTTCATCAGGTTGCGCTCGATATCGACGGCGAGCGCCTTCAGCGGCGAAATATAAAGCGTGTGGATACCAGTGAAGGCCGAACCCGGCGGGATCTTGCCGCGACGGGTGAGATCGGTCAGCGACGGCAGGAAGCCGGCCAGCGTCTTGCCGGCACCGGTAGGCGCAATCAGCAGCGTGCTTTCGCCGGCCTCGGTGCGGGCAAGCAATTCGAGCTGATGGGTACGCGGCTGCCAGCCCTTTTCCGCAAACCAGCGAGTGAAGGGGGCAGGCAGGGCAAGGAGGCGGTCGGCGTCGATCTGGTCCACAAGGTTCAATGTAGTGAATATGCAGCGGATGAGAAGCGGGACGTGTTATTGGCGTTGGGGTTTTGGGAGGTACGCATCCCCATCGCGACATCTCCTCCACGAGGAGGGCAATCGCGCATGAGCTTACACGGTAGCCGCCCCCTTCTCCCCCACGGGGAGAAGGTGCCGACAGGCGGATGAGGGGGTGCCTGCCAAGAGCACGAAAATCCATGAATTCAGGTCGGAAAGCCCCCTCATCCGACCCTTCGGGCCACCTTCTCCCCAAGGGGAGAAGGAACTTCCGATGCTGACCCAGCCACAGGCAATTACCCTGCCCTCAAGGGGGAGATGTTCCGAAAGAGATAGAAGAGCGCGCGGGGGTGCGGCACATAGAACGGCTGTTTTTGGCGCCAACTGCAAAGACTTGACTCCCGCCATAATCATAGATAAAAAATATCCATGATTAGAAGGACACGAAGATGAAGCTCGGAGACGGCGTCGAACAGTCCATCCATTGCGTGGCCATGCTGGCAGGATTGTCCGACGGCGGCGTGCTGTCGGCGGCGGCGCTTGCCGAATTCCACGGCGTCTCCGTCAGCTACCTCTTGAAGCATCTGCAGGCGCTTTCGGGTGCCGGCATCCTTGATACCGTGCCGGGACCGAAGGGCGGCTATCGGCTGGCGCGCAAGGCGGAGGAGATCAGCCTGCTCGATATCGTGCTGGCGGCCGAAGGCCCCGCACCCGCCTTCCGCTGCGCCGAAATCCGGCAGCGCGGCCCGAACCCGCTGGAAGGACGTTACTTCGCCAAGCCCTGCGGCATCAATGCCGCCATGCTGGCGGCCGAGCGCGTCTATCGTGCCGAATTGGCCAAGACGAGCATTGCCAACGTGCTGACCGATCTCAGGCAGACGGATATGGACGGCGGTATCGCCGCGAGAGGCTGCGCTTTTCTCGAATTGCATGAACGCAAGACCAGAAACTGAACCCACGAAAGTTTACCCAAGGAGAAGAGCATGCATCCCCGCTTTAACTTCGCCAAAGCCTCACCCGAGTCCTACAAGGCGGTGTCCGCCCTGGAAAACTTCGTGCAGACCTGCGGCCTCGAGCGCCGCTTCATCCACCTCATCAAGCTTCGCGCCTCGCAGATCAACGGCTGCGCCTATTGCGTCGACATGCATGTGAAGGAGGCGCGGCACGACGGCCTCAGCGAGCAGTGGATCAATCTGATTTGCGTCTGGTGGGAATCGCCCGTCTACGACGACCGCGAACGCGCGCTGCTTCGCTGGGTCGACTCGGTCACGAAGATCGCCCAGACCGGCATTCCGGATGCCGATTTCGAGCCTCTGAAGCAGCATTTCAGCGAAGAGGAGATCGTGAAGATCACTGTCGCGATCGGCACGATCAATGTCTGGAACCGGCTCGCCGTCGGCTTCCGCTCGCAGCATCCGGTGGATGCGGCGAGCAAGGCTGCCTGACGAGATAGATGCGGTTGAGTGGAGGTATCGGCGGCTCGGCAAGTGCAAAAGCTGCGGCCAATCCTCAAATCATACTCCCAGATACAATTATGGCGTCGATCCGGAAGATCGACGCCATAATCAATACTTAGGCAGCAACCGAGCCGAAGCCAGCCGTCGGGACTTCCGAGATGGTCTTCAGAACCTGCGAAGCGATCTGGTAAGGGCAGCCCTGCGAGTTCGGACGACGATCTTCGAGGTAGCCGCGGTAGTCGTTCTTGATGAACGAGTGCGGAACGCGGATCGAAGCGCCGCGGTCGGCAACGCCGTAGCTGAACTTGTTCCACGGAGCCGTCTCATGCTTGCCGGTCAGGCGCATGTGGTTGTCCGGGCCATAGACCGCGATGTGGTCGTGCAGGTTCTTGTCGAACTGCGCCATGAGCGCTTCGAAATAGGCCTTGCCGCCGACTTCGCGCATGAACTTGGTCGAGAAGTTGCAGTGCATGCCCGAGCCGTTCCAGTCGGTGTCGCCGAGCGGCTTGCAATGAAACTCGATGTCGATGCCGTACTTTTCGCACAGGCGCAGCAGCAGGTAGCGCGCCATCCAGATCTGGTCGGCGGCCTTCTTGGAGCCCTTGCCGAAAATCTGGAATTCCCACTGGCCCTTGGCCACTTCGGCGTTGATGCCTTCGTGGTTGATGCCTGCTTCGAGGCAAAGGTCGAGGTGCTCTTCCACGATCTCGCGGGCGACATCGCCGACGTTCTTGTAGCCGACGCCGGTGTAGTACGGGCCCTGCGGAGCCGGGTAGCCGGATTCCGGGAAGCCGAGCGGGCGGCCGTCCTTGTAGAAGAAGTATTCCTGCTCGAAGCCGAACCAGGCGTCTTCGTCATCGAGGATCGTTGCGCGGCTGTTGGACGGATGCGGGGTAACGCCATCCGGCATCATGACTTCGCACATGACGAGCGCGCCGTTCGTACGGGCCGGGTCCGGATAGATGGCGACGGGCTTCAGCACGCAATCGGAGCTGCGGCCTTCGGCCTGCATCGTCGACGAGCCATCGAAGCCCCACAGCGGAAGCTGCTCGAGCGTCGGAAATGCGTCGAATTCCTTGATCTGTGTTTTGCCGCGCAGGTTCGGCACCGGGGTATACCCATCGAGCCAGATGTACTCGAGCTTATATTTCGTCATTACGCACCTCATAACAGTTAATCAGGCGAAGCAGGAAAACTTGGCCGGCGCGCCCGCCGGAAAATTCCTCACTACGAACGGCTGACAAGGAAGATGCATTTGCCGTGCCAGATTGCATCGACAGCTGGCTTGTTAGCTGAGATTTTTATTATCCAGTCGTATTCGGGCAAGATTTCCGGGCGTCAACCGCCGGATTTCGTTCAAATCGTCGGCGTCGTTTCCACCCAGATTGCCAAGATGTCGCAGGATCGAGAGCCTTGGAATGGATTGGAAAATTGGCAGATCAAAGAAACGGCATCCACCCCGCCATCGTCGATCTGCCTATAATTTCATCATTTAGCATTTTTTTTAAGCGGAATGGTGATATTCGCCTTCGGCTTTGCTATATATGAGCTGTCTCTTGAAGCGCGCCCGCTTGAACACCAAAAAGGGAGAGACAACGAATGGCAATCGGTACTCGGCACGAAACCGCAAAGATCTATCAGTTTCCCGTCACGGCCCGCTCCACGGCGGTCAGCCAGCGTCCGAAGGTGAACCTCACCCCGGATATCGGCCCGACCATTGCGACGGCTGCGTTCGACAGCTGGTATCACGAAGCCGCAATTGTCGAATCCGACGAGACCCGCAAGCAATAGGCAGCGGCCTTACAGCGCTATGTAGCGATCCGAGCGATGATTGATCGCGACGAAGAGGTTGAGCGCGATTGCGCCGATCACCGAGCAGATGACCACCGGAGGCGTCGTTACCGCGAAGGCGACGGCCAGCACGCATAGATCGATTGCAAGCTGCACCAGCCCTGCCCTCACGCCGAAACGCTCCTGCAGATAAATTCCCAGGATTCCGACGCCGCCAAGGCTGGCGCGGTGACGATAGAGCGCGAGCAGCCCGAAGCCGAGCAGGATGCCGCCGAGGACCGCCGACCAAAGCGCATTGATATGCGCGACATCGAAGAGAAGCGGCTGCAGATTGGTCAGCAGCGCGGTCAGCGCAATGGCGATGAAGGTCTTGACGGTGAAGACCGGACCGAGCTGCTTCAGCGACAGATAGAAGAACGGCAGGTTGACCACGAAGAAAGCGAGACCGAAATTCACGCCGATCGCATAATGCAACAGAAAGGCGATGCCGGCGGTGCTGCCGGTCAACAGACCGGCGCTCGAAAGGCAGAACAGACCGAGCGAGGAAATGAGGCTGCCCGTCAGGATGCCCTGAACGTCCTCGGCCCATGAATGCCGGGTCGCGGATGTATTCCAGACGCCAAAAGCGCTCTTCGCGTTCGCCATGTGCTTTCCCTCTGTTTTTCAGGAATTCTGCGGAAAGCCCGGGCGACAATCAAGAGAAAATACGTAAGCAATGCTGACCTATTTGAAATTCGCAAGATTCGAATATTCAGGCGGATTTGCACGTAATGAACAGAATGCCGTGGACCGGTTTTCCGCCATCCATGCGAATGACGCTGCGGGCCAGGGCCCGCACGATAAAGCCGTGATCGGCCAAGATCTCCGTGACATAGGATTCCGAATGGGCAAAGCGAAGGGAGTCACGCAGCACATAGCCGGTCGGCTGCTGCGCGTCCTCGACTGAAAACGCAAAGATTGCACCATCGGCCGCCAGCCTGCGCACGATCGCCAGCACCCCTTGCAGATTGCCGAGATACATCAGCACGTCGGCGGCGGTCACCAGATCCGCGCGGCCGGCGGCGAGCCCGGCATCAAACATGCCGGACAGATCCGGCTCCAGCGACAGGTCGGCCTGACCGAGATGGTCGTAGACATGCTTCTCCGCCGCCTTCGCAAGCATCCCCTTCGACAGATCGTAGCCTTCGAGCCGGTCGACCCTGTCGCGAATCTCGGGTCCGAGCAGTCCCGTGCCGCAGCCGAGATCGACGGCAAGGCGGAAATGGTTCGGGATATCGGCCGTCCCGGCAATCAGCGCTGCAAGCTTGCCCGGTACGCTGTAGCCGAGCTTCTCCACCAGGGAGGTTTCGAAGCGATCGGCATAATCGTCGAACAGCCGCTCGACATAAAGGCTCGGTGGGCGATCCGGCACGTCTGCGCCGCCAAGGACCGCGAGCTTGAGGCGGGCGCCAAAGACATCGCCTTCATCGAGCGTCAGCACCTCGTTCAGCGCAGCTATCGCGCCCGACGCATCGCCGGCCTTCTCGCGATAGGCCGCCAGCGTGAACCAGCCCGCCGCCCAACGCGGCACCAGCTCCAGCGCCTGCTCCATCAGTTCGGCGGCGCTCGCGGGCTCGCCGCTTTCGGCCAGCATCTTCGCATAGTCGGCGCGGCGGTCGGCGATGACATCGCCGGAGGAAAGCTGGCTCGGCAGCATATGTTTCATCCTGTTTGACGCCCGCCTTTGAACGCGGCCACAAAAAAACTCAAGTCCTATTTCAGGCAGATGCGAGAGCATCTTCTGCTTTTCTTCGAATCGCAAAAGCGCTCTGACCAGTTTCTTTCCGCATTCCGGACGGAAAACCGCTGGGCACTTGTCCTGGGGTCCTTCGGTTTGAGGTGAATGCCGGGCAAAAGTGCTTGCGAGTCGCCGGCCCCGGCCCTATCTCAACACCACCGACCGCCATCATGGAGACGTCAGTATGTCCGATCAGGTGAACCGATTCCTTGGCGACTCGCCGGGCCGAACGCTGGTGAAGCTCATCATCGTGTCGCTCGTCGTCGGCTTCGTGATGAAGTTCTTCGGCTGGCGGCCGCTCGACTTTCTCTATGGCGTCCGTCGCTTCATCGTCGATCTCTGGCACAGCGGCTTCGCCGCGCTTGGCGAATTCGGCGATTATCTGATGCTCGGCGCAACCATCGTCATCCCGCTCTTCGTTATCCTCCGTCTGTTCAATTACCGCCGCTGACATGACCTTCCAAACACAGAATTGCACGCGCCGCGATGCGATGCGCCTCGTTGCCCTTGCGCTCACTGCAACCGTTGCAAGCTGCGCCACGCCGCCCGCCAGGGTTTCCAATATTCCGGCCAGCGACCAGACCGCCTCGGCCCTGCCGCTCGTCAACGCGTTGCGTGCCAAGAACGGCCTGCCGCCATTGAAGATCGACACCGCCGCCAGTACCGCCGCCGTCTATCAGGCGCGGCGCATGGCGGATGCCGGCAAGATGGAGCATCTGATCGGCATCGGCGACGATTTCGGCAAGCGGGTCAAGGCCAGCGGCGTCAAGCTGCCGGCCGCCGAGAACATTGCCGAAGGCCAGCGCGACGTAAACGCCGCAGTGACGGCCTGGATCAACTCGCCGAAGCATTTGCACAACATGCTCGGCAAATATGACGGTCTCGGCGTCGCACTTGCCTATGCCCCCTCTTCCGGCGGCAGGCCTTATTGGTCCATGGTGCTGTCCTCGAACTGAGGAGGCATAGCGTAACATGGATGTCCAGCAAGGGAGCGGGAGGGTTCTGCCCTTCGACGTGACGCATCGGCTCGTGCTGTCGATCGCGCTTCCGATGACGCTCGGCTTCATGACGACGCCGCTGCTCGGCCTCGCCGATACGGCGGTCGTCGGCCATCTCGGCCAGCCGGACGCGCTGGCCGGACTGGCGATCGGCGCGGTGCTGTTCGACCTCATCTTCGCGAGCTTCAACTTCCTGCGCGCTTCCACGACGGGCCTTACCGCACAAGCCTACGGCCGCCACGATCGCCGTGAGCAGCAGGCGGTCTTCTGGCGGGCGCTGATCTCGGCGCTCGCCAGCGGCGGCCTGCTCGTGATGCTGTCGCCCATCCTGCTCTGGCTCGGCATCAAGCTGATGGGGCCGCAGGGCGGCATTGCCGACGCGACGCGCACCTATTTCTCCATCCGCATGCTTTCCGGCCCGATGGCGCTTGCCAATTATGCGCTGCTCGGTTTCGTGCTCGGCCGTGGCCAGGGCCGCATCGGACTGCTGCTGCAGACCGTCATCAATGGCGTCAACATCGCTCTCGCCATCCTTCTCGGCCTCTGTCTTGGCTGGGGTGTGGCCGGCGTTGCCTGGGGCACGCTGATCGGCGAAACGAGCGGCACGCTGCTGGGATTGACGATCGTGCTGCGCAGCTTCGCAGGGGAGGAAAGGCCCGTCCGCGGCGAGTTGTTCTCGCGTGCCAAGCTCGCCCAGCTTTTCGCGCTCAACCGGGATATATTGATCCGCACCTTCGTTCTGATCGCAGCCTTCACGCTGATGACGCGCATCGGCAACAGCTTCGGTTCGGTGACCCTTGCCGCCAATGCCGTGCTGATGAACTTCTTCCTCTTGTCGGGCTACTATCTCGACGGGCTGGCGAACGCCGCCGAACAGATCACCGGCCGCTCGATCGGCGCCAACTATCGACCCGCTTTCGAACGCGGACTGAAGCTGACCGGGCTTTGGTCCTTCGGGCTGGCGCTTGCCGCCGCCGTCTTCTTCTTCACCGTCGGTCCGGCGCTGATCCGCCTGCTGACGACCTCGCAAGAAGTACGCGCCGCAGCCGGAACCTACCTGCCCTGGGCAGCGATCACGGGCCTGACCGGCGCGCTCGCCTTCCTGATGGATGGGGTCTTCATCGGCGCCACATGGTCGCGCGAGATGCGCAACAAGATGCTGCTCTCCTTCGGCGGTTATCTGATAGCGCTTGCCGCCCTCGTGCCGACGCTCGGCAATCACGGCCTTTGGATGGCCATGAACGCATTCCTGCTGTTTCGCGGCATCTTCCTGGCGATTGGGCTGAAGAAGCGGGCCGATCAGACGTTCCGGTTCGCCCAGTAGTCCAGCCTGGCATCGCGCAGGTCGCGGATCGAGCCGGCACGATCGCGGTCAAGCAGCTTCGACAGGCCGGTCACGACCCGGCCCGGCAATCCCGGCCCTTCGTAGACCATGCAGGAATAGAGCTGCACCAGATCGGCGCCGGCCTTGATCTTTTCCAGCGCCGTTTCCGCCGACGACACACCGCCGACGCCGATGATCGGCAGCGTGGCACCCACGCGACGGCGCATCTTCGCCAGCACGACAGTCGACTTTTCGAAGACCGGCTTGCCGGAAAGGCCGCCAGCCTCCTTCGCTTGCCGCTGGTCCTTCAGCCCATCGCGCGAAAGCGTGGTGTTGGAAACGATCAGACCGTCAAGCGCGTGCGACAAGGCCTCGGCGGCGATATCGTCCATGCCCTCCTCGGTCAGATCCGGAGCGATCTTGAGGAAGACGGGAATGCGCTTGCCGGCCCTCGTCGCTTCCTCGTCACGCGCGGCAAGCACGGCGGACAGCAGGGCCGAAAGGCTTTCCCGGGCCTGCAGGTCACGCAGGCCCGGCGTATTCGGCGAGGAGATGTTGGCGGTGAAATAGCGCGCCACGGAATAGAATCGGCGAATGCCCGCGACGTAATCGGCGATGCGGTCGGCGCTGTCCTTGTTGGCGCCGATGTTGACGCCGATGATGCCGTTACCGCGGATCGACTTGAGGCGCTGCAACGCCGCCTCGTGGCCCTCATTGTTGAAGCCGAGACGGTTGATGACGCCTTCGTCCTCCACCAGGCGGAAAATGCGCGGGCGCGGATTGCCGGGCTGCGCCTTCGGCGTCACCGTGCCGATCTCGGTGAAGCCGAAGCCGAGCTTCAGTAGCGCCTCCGGCACCTCGGCATTCTTGTCGTAGCCGGCCGCCATGCCGACGGGATTGGCAAAATCGAGGCCGGCCACGGTCTGGCGCAGACGGGGATCGGCGTTGACGCGGCAAGCCGGCACAAGGCCCGATTTCAGCGCCGATATCGACATGCCGTGCGCGGTTTCCGGATCGAAGAGAAACAGGCCGCGCCGGCCGAGATCGCGAAAGGCGCCGATCATTCCGCCATCTCCGGAAAAACATGGGCGCCATCGTCGCCGACCGGCAGGGGCTTTTCCCACAGCACGGCCGAAAGCGGCAGCGGCGCGTAGAGATGCGGGAAGAGATCGCCGCCGCGCGAGGGTTCGAAGACCAGCTTGTCGCCGAGCGCATCGCCATCGGCCGCTACCAGCAGCAGGCCGGTCTGGCCAGCGAAATAGAGCTCTGCGGTTTTCCTTGCCTGTTTCGCGGTGGAGAAATGAATGTAGCCGTCGGTCAGATCGATCGCCGCGCCATGAAAAACGCCGGTTTGTCTGGCTTGCTGCCAGAGCGCGTCCGGCACGATCTTGTAAACCACTGGCATGGCAGTCATCATCCCCATGTAGAGCTGTCCTGATAGGGCTTTGCACGAAAACATCGGCCGATGTCCACGGTTTCCGTGATGGATTTGGGGTTTAACGCAGAAAATCCGGAGGATGACATGACGAAGGAACTGAAAACCGGCCTTGCAGCCATGTTCATGCCCGCCGCTCTTCTTCTATCCCTGCCGGCTACGGCGGCCGAACAGGATACGGCGCGTTTCCAGCTGGAGCGCAGCGGCGATCATTTCATCCGTCTCAACCGGCAGACGGGTGCCATGTCCATATGCCAGGACCAGGGCGGCAATCTCGTCTGCCGCATGGCCGCCGACGAACGCAGCGCCTATGACGACGAGCTGGACCGGTTGGCCGACCGTGTGACGAAACTGGAAAAGACCGTCGCCGCGAACAAGGGATCGGACCTGCCCAGCGATGCCGATGTCGACCGGACGCTCGGCATCATGCAGAAATTCATGCGCGGCTTCATGGGCATGGCGAAGGAATTCCAGAACGAGGAGCCGCAGGCCAAGCCGTTGCCGCAGAAGACCTGAGGACGGCAGATTGCGAGACGAAAGCAAGGGGATAAAGGACCGCATTCCTATGCCGGTCTTTACTCGCCAAAACGCCTCGGTTAACGTTTTTGAAAGAATTGAGCGCCGGGCGAGCCGGCGCGTGGATACCGAGCGGCGATGCTGTCACACGAGCAGATATGGGGGGCGATCGACAGGCTTGCCGAGCGGCATGCACTGACACCCTCCGGCCTCGCACGCCGCGCCGGGCTTGACGCCACGTCTTTCAACAAGTCGAAGCGGCTGAGTCAGGATGGACGCCTGCGCTGGCCCTCGACGGAATCGATCGCCAAGGTCCTGGATGCGACGGGAGCCAGCCTGGAGCAATTCCTCAGCTTCATCCGACCCGGAGAATTGCCGCCCCCCGGGGCGTTTCATGAAACTTCTCCGGCCGGACACTCCATTCCCCTGATCGGCTTTGCCCAGGCGGGCGCGGGTGGCTTTTTCGACGACGGCGGATTTCCCGCGGGCCAGGGCTGGGACGTGGTGGAGTTTCCGGTCGCGGCCGGGCAAGGGGCCGGGGTCTATGCGCTCGAGGTGCAGGGCGAAAGCATGTTGCCGCTCTATCGAGACGGCGATATTCTGATCGTCGAGCCGGGTGCCCAGATCAGAAAGAACGACCGTGTGGTGGTGAAGACCCGCGAAGGCGAAGTCATGGCCAAGGTCCTGCTGCGGCAGAGCCCGAAGTCGATAGAACTGCTGTCGCTCAACCCTGAGCACCCAAACCGCAGCTTCGACCTGATGGAAGTGGAATGGATTGCCCGGATCATATGGGCCAGCCAATAGGAAAGTTTTCTCGTTATGCGTCGTGATATCTGGCTTGCAGGCGTGGCAGGTGCGATCGCCGGTTCCTGGTTGACCCTCGTCGCGGTCCAGTTCGGCGGGCATGGTTTCAGCCTGCCCGGCCGGGGCAAGAGCGACACGGTGGCCGAGGGCAAGCCCGCCGCAGCCGCGCCGAGCGAGGCCCCCAAGGCCGATTCGACGCCGCAAAAGGCCATGGAGGCAGCGCCCCCCCCTGAAACGGCCCAGCCCGACAAGGCAACGCAGCCGGCCGCGGCAACGCCCGCACCGGCGGGCGACGATGCCGCCGGGACGCCGCGTGCCGACGGCGCCAAGCCAGAGGAAAGCAAGCTGGCGGCTACCGGGCCGGCAGCGCCGCAGGACGACAAGGTTCCCACCGATCCGGCGCGCGCGAGCGATGCAGCGACGAAACCGGAAAAGGCGGAGACGGCCGACACGGCGAAGGGCACGGACACCGCCTCTGCCCCGGCGTCACAGCCAGACGAAACCACGTCGGACAAGGTCGCAGCCGCCCCGCCGGAAACCGCCCCCGTCGACCAGGCCAAGAGCGATCCGGTGCCGGACAACCGGATACCGGCCGACCAGATCGACAGGGAGATGGCGGCCGCCGCGCATCAGACCCTTCCGCCGCAGCCCGCGGCTCAACCCCCCGCAGGTTCCGAGGGAGCCTCGGCCGATCCGGCATCCGGGCCGCAGGAGCAGACGACAACGATAGAGCTGGTCCGCCCCTTCGCCGACCAAGCCGGCCTGTTGACCCTCGCCGGCAGGAGCGTCCGGCTCATCGGCGTCATTCCGACCGATGTCGACCGCATGTGCACCGGCCCCAGCGGCAAGAGCTGGCCATGCGGCCAGGCCGCGCGCACCGCGTTCCGCATGTATCTGCGCGGGCGCTCGATCGATTGCGACGTGCCGGACGCCAATTGGAAGGGCACGGTGACGGGAGCCTGCCGCTATGTCCGCGTCGATCTCAGCGCCTGGCTCGTCCGTTTCGGCTGGGCCGATCCGGAACCCGGCTCGCCGCTTGCATCGCTTGTGGACGAGGCCAGGCAGAAAAAGCGCGGCATGTACGGCGACGACCCGCGCCGAAACGGAAAGTCGACGCTCGCGCCGCCCCTGCCCAAGGAAGATCCGCTCAACCCGATCTGACGCCTTGCTTCCGCCACCAGCTTTTGCCATGAGACGCGCAACTTTTCAGTCTGCCAAACTCAGAGGACTTCGCCTGTCATGAACAAGCCGCTTTCTGCTCACGAGGCCCTGATCTACGTCATGGTCCTGGCATCGGCCGTCGATCGCACGATGAACGACCGGGAACTTAGCCGGATCGGAGAGCTCATCCACGTCCTGCCCGTTTTCAAGGGCTTCGACGACGAGAAGCTGATTTCCGTTTCCCGGGATTGCGCCAAGCTTCTGGCCGGCAGCGAGGGGCTCGATATCGTGCTGGAAACCGTGCGCGATACGCTTCCCGCGCGGCTTTATGATACGGCCTATGCGCTTGCCGTCGAAGTCGCTTCCGCCGACCTCTCGGTGAAGGCGGAGGAGCTGCGCCTGCTCAGCCTGCTTCGCGACCGTCTCGGCCTGGACAAGCTGACCTGCGCCGCCATCGAGCGCAGCGCGATCGCCCGCTATCGCAAGGCCTGATCAGTAGAGCCCGTAAGGGAAGTAGCGCAGATAGATTTCCTGCAGCCTGCCGTCGCGCGAAAGGGTCGCGAGGGCATGGTTGATCGCGGCCGTCAGATCGGCATCCTGCCGGCGCAGCATGATGGTCATACCCTCTCCAAGGAACTGCTGCGAGAGATAGGGACCGTCGAACAGAGCGCAGCATTTTTCCGCCGCCGGCGACGAAACCCAGAAGGAAAGCTGCAAGCCATCGGCAAAGGCCGCGTCGACCTTACCATCCTTGACCGCCGCCAGCAGCGCATCCTTGTCATCGAACGGCACCGGCTTGATCGCCGGGAAGAAGGAGGCCAGCATCGCCTCGTGCACCGTGCCCTTGACGACGCCGACGGAGCGGCCCGCCAATGAGGCGGCGGTCGTACCGCCGATCGGCGCCTTGAGATTGCGCACGAAACGGGCCGGCAACATCAGGAACGGACGCGAGAAAGCGAAGGTCTTGCGCAGTTCGGGCGTGACCGCGACACCGGCGATCACCGCATCGCCCTGCGAGGCTGCGAGCGCAGCCTGCAACTCGCCGAAGGGCAAGGCCTGGATCTGGCATTTGTCCGCGATTGCCAGCTCGTCGCAGATCTTGCGCGCAAGCTCGACATGGAAGCCCGCGAGCTTGCCGTTCTGATCGAGGAAATTGAAGGGCGGGAAATCGATCGAGGTCAGGAACCGCAGCCGAACAAGCGAGGACAGGTCGGGTTTCGGCAAGCGCTCGCGCGCATCGAACAGGATCGGCAGGTTCGACGGCTTGGCCTGCTGGGCAGCGAGCGGCATGACAGACGAGATGGCGATCAGCGCCGCGCACGTCACAAGCCGGGCGATGGAGATCGGCGACGAAAGGCAAACACGCATGGTCTTGATCCGGCCTCCTGTCGTGGATGCACATTCCTGATTCACTGACACGATGTAACAGAGTCATGCCGCGGGGGGAATATCGCGCGCCGGAATGATGGCCGCCGCGCCTGCAGGATGAGTGGCGGATACCGCGCGCAGCGGGCGGTTGCGCGGCGTTGAAAGATCTTCAAAATTCATGGGAATTCACCATTCGCAGGCGCCGGCGTTAGCAGTCGATTAAGCTCTGTTGATTGTACTCATGGCATCGACGACATCGGCTGGAAGGCGGATCGCATGATGCAGGTCGTCCGAACCTTTCGGCAAGGTATTTCGTAAACTCGGCTTCACCCGCGCATATCAGGCAATGTGCTCTCCCGGTCCATAACAGGCGGGCGAGCTGTTGATTTCATCCTGGATAGGGCACGGCACACGCAGGCGGACCGCCATGTTCAGGAACCTGAAAATCAAAACAAAAATGCTTGCCGTGATCCTGTTTCTCGGCGTCATTTCCTTCGTCGGCCTGTTGCAGATCGCCGGCGAATTCCGCAAGGCGGATCGGTCCTACAGCGCCTTCCTCGACAGGGAAGCGGTTGCGGCGTCGGAAGCCGCGCGCGCAAGCGCGGCCTCGCTCGCTTCCGTGCTGCAGGCAAGCCTGCTGCTGAATTTCGATCCCGGTAGCGATGCATACAGGGCGGTTGCCGCCGGCAGCGACCATTTCGCCGAGGCGAGGCAGAGGCTGACGCATGCCGAAAGTCTCGTTCCCTCCGCAAAGCAGCCGATCGACGATATCCTTGCCGGCCTCGACGAATTGCAGGCCCTGACGAACAAGACCCTCGACCAGCGCAAGAACGGCGATGCCGACGGCGCCAAGGCGACCATGGCCCTGGTCAACACCAGGCTGCTGACGCTTGTCGCGAACATGCAGGCCAATGACGACGCGTTGACGAACCGCATGAACGATGGCGCCGATGCCCTTTCGGCCGATCTCAACAGCTCCGTGAACTACACGCTGATCGCTCTCGCAGGCATGACGCTGCTCGCCATCGTCCTCGGCCTGTATGTCGCGCAGAAGAGCATCGCCACGCCGCTGATGCGGCTGCATCGGCGCATGACGACGCTTGCGAGCGGAGACACGGCAAGCGAAATCGACGGTCGCGAACGCCGGGACGAAATCGGCCAGATGGCAGCCGCCGTTGCGGTCTTCCGCGACAATGCCGTCGAGCGGGCGCGTCTGGAGGCGCAGGCCGAAGCGGACCGGACGCTCAGCGACAGCGAGCGAGCCCAGCGCGAGGCGCGGCAGGCTGCAGAGGCGGCCCATCTGCAGCAGGCGGTCCAGGCGCTCGGCGATGGCTTGAAGCGCCTTGCGGAGGGCGATCTCGTGACGCGCATCGACACACAACTCGTGGAGCATCTCGACCAGTTGCGGCAGGACTTCAACAACTCGCTCGACAAGCTCAACGGGACAATGCAGGCCGCCGGCTCCAATGCCCGCGCCATCAGCGCCGGCGCCGACGAAATCCGCAGCGCAGCCGACGAGCTTTCCAAGCGCACCGAGCAACAGGCCGCTTCCGTCGAGGAAACCGCCGCGGCGCTTGAGCAGATCACCACCACGGTCAAGGATGCCGCCAAGCGCGCACAGGAAGCAAGCCAGCTGGTTGCCCATACGCGCACCGGCGCGGAGCGATCCGGCGAGATCGTCCGCAACGCGATCGGCGCCATGCAGCAGATCGAAAAATCCTCGAGCGAGATCAGCCAGATCATCGGCGTGATCGACGACATCGCCTTCCAGACCAACCTTCTGGCCCTGAACGCGGGTGTCGAAGCGGCTCGCGCAGGCGAAGCCGGCAAGGGCTTTGCCGTCGTCGCGCAGGAGGTTCGCGAACTTGCCCAGCGCTCCGCCAATGCGGCCAGGGAAATCAAGGCGCTGATCGCCACCTCCGAAACGCATGTGCGTACCGGCGTCAGCCTTGTCGGAGAGACCGGCAAGGCGCTCGATGCCATCGTTTCGGGCGTGCAGGAGATCAACCGGCATGTGCATGCCATCGCCGAGGCCTCCCGCGAGCAGTCGGCCGGCCTGCAGGAGATCAATACGGCCGTCAACACCATGGATCACGGCACGCAGCAAAACGCCGCCATGGTCGAGGAAAGCACCGCCGCGAGCCATGGCCTGGCGACGGAGGCGGCTTCGCTGGCAAACCTGCTCGCCCAGTTCCGCACCGCCAGCGGGGAGGCCTTCCGGCAGCCTGCGGCCACGGCCACCGCTTCGCAACCCATTGCGCGCGCCGCGTCACGTCCGGTCGTCGCTGCGCGCATCCGGGCGGTGGATGAAGCCAGGGTGCGCCCGGCTCCCTCCCCGGCCCGTGCGCTCGGCCAGAAGCTGATGAGCGCATTCGGCGCCAGGCAGACGGCAGCACCAAACGGCAAGGACGCGGACTGGACGGAATTCTAGAAAACAGGCAGCACCGGACAAAAAGGCCGCCCGCGACACAATTCGATGGAGCTTGATTGCCCGGGTGAGATTGCGCTGATCGGCTACTTTTTCGAAAGGGCGAACAACCCGACATTTCGCGATCTGGCGCCATCCGCCTCTCCGCGCCGCTTCAGCAGTCGTGCCGGGGCACCGACATAGATGCCATAGGGCTCGGTCCTTCCCTTGACGACGGCGTTCGCGCCGATGACGCATCCCTTGGCGACGTGGGAGCCGCCGAGGATCTTCGCTCCCGCGCCGATCCAGACATCGTCTTCGATGACGATCGGCTTCTCCGTCACGCCCTGAAGGCGGATCGGCTGGGAAACATCGTCGAAATTATGATCGAAGGAGACGATCATCGCGTGAGCGGCGATGCGCACGTCGTTGCCGATGGAGATGCCGCCACGGCCCAAGAGGATCGTGTATTCGTTGAACGACACATGATCGCCGATGGAAATGCTGCCTTTTTGCGCATGGAGGACGACGCCCTTGCGAAAACGGACCTTTTCACCGATGCGGATGCTGCCGCGTTTCCAGATGATCCTCGTTCCCAATGGAATTCTTGCGCCTCGGGCTATCGTGAGCACGCCATGCACGAAGATCGCTCGTAGCCTGTACAATGACGGTATAACGCGCATTCGAACGCTCCTATCGAGGGCGCCCATTTTGTCATGCTTGTCTGGCACCCGCCTGAATGAGTCGAAACATCGCGTGCGGAAATGGGCCACAATATGGCCCGATCCCTCTCATGGCTCACTTACGCGCGGCGATATCCGCGATCAATGCCACCACGCCGAAGCCTGCGGCGGCGGCGCAGACGGCAATCCAGCCGCCAAAATCCCAGGCAGGCCCTGCAAGCGCCGAGCCCAGCGCGCCGCCGAGAAAGAAGATGCCGACAAAAGGCCGTTGATGCGGCCACGCGCCTCCGGTTTCAGCAGATTGACGGCTCTGCGTCCCAGGGTCTGGTCGCCGGTCACGCCGACGTCGAGCATGACGGCGCCGGCGCCCAGGAGGATCAAAAGGGCCGCAGAACCGCCGGAGCGTGCCGCCCCGGTCCAGGCGGCCAAGGCCATGGCCGCAAGCACGATCAGATGCGAGACCAGCGTCGCCTGCTGCGTCCAGCCCCGGTCGCCCATGCGGCCGAAGACAGACGTCGCGGCGGCGCCCCCGGCGCCCACAAGCGCAAACAATGCGATGCCGGATTGGCCGAGGGAGAATGGCGGCTGCGACAGCCGCAGAGCGACGGAGGTCCAGAAGAGGCTGAAGCTCGCCATCATCAGGGCGGCGGTGAAGGCGCGCAGCCGCAGCACGGGCTCTTGCCGCAGCAATCGAAAGAGCGAGCCGATCAAGGCTCCGTAGCTTGCAGCGGCTAAAGGACGCCGCTCGGGCAGACGCATGGCCAGCGCTGTCGCCAGGAGCGCAAGCGTGGCGGCACTCGCGACATAAAAGCTCCGCCATCCCCAGAGACCGGCAAAGAGGCTTGCCAGCGGGCGCGATACGAGAATGCCGACCATCAAGCCGCTCATGACATTGCCGATGGTCCGGCCGCGATGCTCCGGCGGGGCCATCGCCGCCGCGATCGGCAAGAGAATCTGGATGGCCGAACACGCCGCCCCGAGCAGAAAGAGAAAGATCAGCAGGCTCCACCCCGTCGGCGCGAAAACGGCAGCGACAGCCATCGCCAGAGCCGACAGCAGCATGCGCAGCACCAGCTGCCGGTTTTCCACCAGATCCGCCAGCGGCACGAGGAAGAACAGGCCCGCGGCATAGCCGAGCAGCGAAGCCATGGCGACCAGCCCCGCGCCACTCTCGGAAAAGCCGAGCGATGGGCCGATGATGCCCACCAGCGTCTGCGGCGCGAAGAGATTCATGACGATGACGCCGGTGGCGACGGCAAACAGCAACGTCGAAGGCGGGGATGCGGCCACGGGCAATTCGCCTTCCGGCTCGCCCGCCAGATATTCGGGAACTTGGGACATGGGCCCTCCAATAATTTCTGGTAATATCGATGGCCATGTTTATCGCTTTGCTGCATAATGCGACAATTGAAATGAAATAATAATGATTATGCGAGATCGGCATGAATATCCATGATCTGGAAGCTTTCGTGGCGGTGGTCGAAACGGGTTCGATCGTTGCCGCCTCAGCGCGCATCCATCTGACGCAGCCAGGCATCACCCGGCGCATACAGAATCTCGAGGATACCCTCGGCATTACCCTGCTCGACCGGCAGTCGAAACCGTTGAAGCCGACGGCAGCCGGACGCGAGGCTTATGAACACGGTCGCCGCGTCCTGCGCTCGCTCGACGATCTCAAGGCCGGCGTTTCGCCCGGGGGCACGATCGGCGGCGAGTTCCGTCTCGGCATCATGCCGTATCTCTCAGAGGCGGCCCTGTCGGCCCCGCTCGATCAGCTGCGCGGCCAGTTTCCGCAATTGACGCTGCGCATCGCCACCGGCTGGTCGCCACAGCTCATCGAGCAGGTTGCCCACAGCCAGCTCGATGCGGCAACGGTCTGCCTGGCGGAAGGCGTACGGCCGCCGGAGAATGTCGTCGGCGATGTGCTGGGTGTCCATAGCGTCATTCTCGTCGCCGCCCCGTCGCTCGGCGTTCCCGAGAAGCCCCGGCTCGAAGATCTCTCGCGCTTCCCCTGGATCATGAACCAGAACGGCTGCGGCTTCCGGGCCTTCATTCAGCATCGCTTCGAAGCCGAGCGCCTTCCCTTCGACGTCGGGGTCGAGGCCATGAGCGCGGATCTGCGCTTGTCACTGGTCGCGCGCGGCCTCGGCATCGGCGTCATGACGCCGGCAGCGCTGGAGGACAGCCGCTGGCGCAATGCCATCGAAATTGTCGAGGCTCCGGATTTCCGCCCGAAAGTGGTCAACTGGCTCGTGCATCGCCCGCCGGCCGGACGCCTCGCCCGTCCGATTGCGACGTTCGGCGAAGCGCTGATGGAAACGCTGAAGTCGAAAAGACCGTTTCTGACGTGAAGATGCTGGAGCGGGTGAAGGGAATCGAACCCTCGTATTCAGCTTGGGAAGCTGCTGCTCTACCATTGAGCTACACCCGCGCGACACCGAGAGATGTCCACCAGTTGACGGCCTCTGTCAAGGCCGGGTCGGTTCAAAGCCGGAAATGCTTCGAGAGCTTCAGGCCCTGCGCCTGGTAGTTCGAGCCGAGGCCGGAGCCGTAGAGGCTGCTCGGCTGCTCCAGCATGTGTTCGTAGATCAGGCGGCCGACGATCTGGCCGTCTTCGAGGATGAAGGGCACCTCGTGGCTGCGCACTTCGAGTACGGCGCGGCTGCCGCGCCCGCCCGCAGGCGCATGACCGAAGCCCGGATCGAAGAAGCCGGCATAGTGGACGCGGAACTCGCCGACCAGCGGATCGAACGGCGTCATTTCGGCGGCAAAATGCGGCGGCACATGCACGGCTTCGCGCGAAACGAGAATGTAGAATTCATCCGGATCGAGGATCAGCTCGGTGCGGCCGCGGCTGTAGAGCGGCTCCCAGAAATCGAAGATATCGTGCTGGGCCTTCTTGTCGACATCGACGACGGCCGTGTGATGCTTGCCGCGATAGCCGATCAGCCCTTCCTTGTCGCCGGCAAGGTCGATCGACAATGCGATGCCGCCGCCGGTGATGTTCGGCTTCTTGCTGGCGACCAGCGTCTCGCTCTCATGCAGCGCCAGCAATTCCGGCTCGGTGAGCAGGGCCTGGCCGACGCGGAAGCGGATCTGCGACAGGCGCGAACCGCGACGCACGACGATGGGGAAGGTGCGCGGGCTGATTTCGAGATAGAGCGGGCCGGAATAGCCGGCCGGAATCTTGTCGAACTCCTGCGCCCGGTCGGTGATGACGCGGGTGAAGATATCGAGACGGCCGGTCGAGCTCTTCGGATTGGCGGATGCCGACATGTCCTCAGGCAGGTCCAGCCGCTCCATCAGCGGTACGATATAGACGCACCCGGTCTCCAGCACCGCGCCTTCGGAAAGATCGACGACATGCAGCTTCAGCCGGTCGAGCTTGTCGGATACGAGATGGGACGGCCCCGGCATGAAGCTGGCGCGGACGCGGAAGGCATGCGAACCGAGCCGCAGGTCGAGGCTTGCCGGCTGGATCTGATCGACATCCAGCTCTCTTTCGCTCGTCAGCCGCCCTGTTTCAAAGAGCGCCGCGATGGCGCGATCGGCCAAAATTCCAGTATTGCGAGCCATCATGCCTCTTCCCCAGCGCATAAACCGGCAAGTCGAGAACAGGCTGCCGGGTTACGCTCCGATTCAAAAATGCTACCGCGCCCCTTGCGCATCCGCATGGATACGCGGGCAGTAATTTGTCGCAGACAAAACCAAACTCGGGGAATTGACGCAAGCGGTCAACGGCAGTATTGCAACTTATCCCGTGGTGATTTGGCCGGTCGGCTTGCAGCCACGTTAAACAAATGGCTAAAAAGACCGGGGTTGAACCGGTCTGCTTACGCGACCGGTTTTTTTGTTTTGAAAGTGGTGATGGCATGAGCAAGACCTGGCGCCCCGCAACCCAGCTCATTCACGGCGGAACGCTCCGTTCGCAATTCGGCGAAACCTCCGAAGCAATCTATCTGACCCAGGGCTTCGTCTACGACACCTCGGAAGCGGCCGAAGCCCGCTTCAAGGGCGAGACGGACGGTTTCATCTACGCCCGTTACGGCAGCCCGACCAACGATATGTTCGAGAAGCGCATGTGTGCGCTGGAAGGCGCCGAAGAAGCCCGCGCCACCGCTTCCGGCATGGCCGCCGTTGCGGCCGCCATCCTCTGCCAGCTGAAGGCCGGCGATCATATCGTCGCGGCCCGCGCGCTCTTCGGCTCCTGCCGCTGGGTGGTCGAGACGCTCGCGCCGAAATACGGCATCGAATGCACGCTGGTCGACGGCCGTTTCACCGAGAACTGGGAAAAGGCAATCCGCCCGAACACCAAGGTCTTCTTCCTCGAAAGCCCGACCAACCCGACGCTGGAAGTGGTCGATATCGCCGCCGTCGCCAGGCTCGCCAACCAGATCGGCGCGAAGGTCGTGGTCGATAACGTCTTTGCCACGCCGCTCTTCCAGAAGCCGCTGGAACTCGGCGCCCATATCGTCGTCTATTCCGCCACCAAGCATATCGACGGCCAAGGCCGCTCGCTCGGCGGCGTCATCCTCTCCGACAAGCAGTGGGTGGACGAACATCTGCAGGACTATTACCGCCATACCGGCCCGGCCATGTCGCCGTTTACCGCCTGGACGCTGCTGAAGGGCATCGAGACGCTGCCGTTGCGGGTCAAGCAGCAGACGGAGAATGCGGCAAAGGTTGCAGATTTCCTCGCCGAGCAGACCAACAAGGTCGCCCGCGTGATCTATCCCGGCCGCAAGGACCATCCGCAGGCCGATATCATCGCCAAGCAGATGAGCGGCGGCTCGACCCTGGTCGCTTTCGAGCTCAAGGGCGGCAAGGAAGCCGCCTTCAAGCTGCAGAACGCGCTGGAAATCGTCAAGATCTCCAACAATCTCGGCGACTCCAAGAGCCTGATCACCCACCCGGCCACCACGACGCACAAGAACCTCACCGACGAGGCCCGCGCCGAGCTCGGCATTTCGCCGGGCACCGTGCGCTTCTCGGCCGGCATCGAGGACAGCCAGGATCTGGTCGAGGATTTCGCCCGCGCCCTGGAGCAGGTTTCCGCCTAAAGCGGTTCCTCGTTTCACGGAATCGATGAAGCGCTCTTATCCCTTTGTTTTTACGCGATTCCGGACTCTTGCCGACATCGCTCGAACCGCCCGGATTTGTTTTCCGGGCGGTTCGATCTGCCCTCGCCGGGCAGGTTTGCCGGGGCATGGCCGCCCGTCAGCTCGCGGCCGTGAATTGAACCCGGCCGTTGTTCAGGAAGACCATCTTGTCGAACAGCGCCAAATCCAGCGGATTGGGCAGACGAATATCCTCAATACCGGGCAAGGGCTTCAGCGCCGGATCGTATGACCGATCGATCTGCGAGATGAACACGACGATCACGCCCCTTTCGCGCGCGAACGTCCTCAGCGTCCGGATCTGGGTCATCAGCTCCGGCTTTTCCCGCTTCTGATCGAGCAGCTGCAGATAATCGACCACGGCGAGCGTGCCGCGCGGTACTGCGGCCAGCTTTTCCACGATATAGTCGGCACTGATGGCATCCGAACTGTCGAAATCGAACAATGCGGCAAACTCGGCATGATCGGCACCGATGACCCGGAAGCGGTCGTGCACCATCCTTTCCGTATCTTCCAGCGTAAAGAGAACGCCGCGGTTGCCAGACCTCATGGCCTCGACGGCAAGCCTCAAGCTCATCAGCGTCTTGCCATGGCCGGGCCGGGCGCCGATTAGCACCAGATCGCCCGGCTTCAACCGCGAATACAGTTCGCCGACGGGAATGGCTGCGCCTGTCCTGGCCGCAAGCAAGCTCCATCCTTCGAAACCCTCGCCGGCCGCGATGCGATCCAGCGCGGCATGCAACGGTATATTCTGCTGGCGGGACAACAGCCTCGCCTTGCGTTTCAAATGATAAACGGGGGCGGAAAGCCTCATATAAACCTCCTATTGCGAGCGGTGACCGCAATCCCTCCTTATGCTTCTCACTCGAACAGTCGGTTCGGCTATCGATAGCCCCGCATGAAATATGCTTTCCCATATGGAGGGGGGAGGCGCGGGCCGTGCCAGAATCAGATGATAACCGAAATTCGCTCGTCGGAAAATCTCGCGCAGCCGCTTGCCCGCGGAACATAAGACAGGATCGAGTATTATAGGATCCTGATGTTTTGACGGATATCGGCGGATTCACGCGCAAAATACAAGTGCACCCGCAGTTGCGGGAAGCGTATCCGTGCGCAACGGGATTGTCCGTCTGGCATTACGGCAAACAAGACTAAATGACAAAAGGAATGAGATACTTCAGGGGAAAGACCACTAACCTTTTTCATCAGCCGTAATAGCTGAAGTTGACGAGGTTTCTCTCGTCATAGGCGAGATTTCATCACGCCGTTCCTTGACGGAACGGATCGGGTATAGGATACCGCTAGATATCCCGCACTTTGCGGGAGCGGTGGAAAGCGGATAATATGCCGCAGACTTGAAAATATTGAAACAACGCTGATGCTTGAAGGAGCACGCAACGTTTCGGTGCAATGGCAAGGTATCAGGCATGTATCGCGCCCTAACACGCGACATCGAGGTTGTCGTCGAGCCGTTTTATCTGGAGGAGCAATCCGATCCGGACGACGATCGGTATGTCTGGGGGTATCGCATCGTCATCTCCAACCACTCCGAGAAAGCCGTCAGGCTGGTGATGCGCTACTGGCATATCACCGACATGAACGGCATGGTGGACGAAGTCACGGGCCCCGGCGTCGTCGGCGAGCAGCCGCATCTGAAGCCCGGCGATACTTACGAATATTCCTCGGGCTGCCCGCTGGACACGCCGTCAGGCATGATGTTCGGCCATTACCAGATGGAAACGGACGACGGGGAACTCTTCCATGTCAAGATCCCCGCCTTTTCGCTGGACACGCCCAACCTGCTGCGCACGCTGAACTGAGCCGGCGCCGCAACCGGCAACGTCAGGCCGCTTCTATCTCGGACACTTCGAAGCGATAGGTCGTCGAGCAGAACTCGCAGGTCACGGTAATCTCGCCATTGTCCTGGCTCGCCTCGATCTCCTCGGCCGTAAAGCCCTTCAGGACGCCCTTCAGCTTGTCCCGCGAGCACGAACAGCGATCGTAGACGGCCTTCGGCTCGTAGACGCGCACGCCGCGCTCGTGGAAGAGGCGATAGAGAAGGCGCTCGGTGCCGACCTGCGGGTCCGTCAGCTCATCGGCATCGATGGTTTCCACAAGGCTGCGCGCTTCCGCCCAGGCGTCGTCCTCGACATGGGCGCGCACGCCGGTATCGCCGTCGCCGCCGTGCAGATCCGGCTGACGCATGCGCTCGGGGGCCTCCGGCAGGAACTGCGCTATCAGGCCGCCTGCCCGCCAGCGGTGACGCGGCTTGCCATCCGCATCGCGATCGAAAAGCTCTGCGGCGCCCAGACGCACGCGCGTCGGGATCTGTTCCGACTGGCGGAAATAGGTGCCGGCGATTTCCTCGAGCGAAGCGCCGTCGAGCGCAACGATGCCCTGGTAGGGTTGCGTGAAACGGCCCTGATCGATGGTGAAGGCCAGCACGCCCTTGCCCAGCAGCTGCTCCGGCTCGGTCCTGCCTTCGGCCATGGCCTTTGCCAGCGCCTCTTCATCGAAGCGGGCATAGGCGCGGACATTTTCCGGTGTCGAGAAGTCGGCGACCAGAAGATCGACCGGACCGTCGCCCTTCGTCTGTACGGTGAACTTGCCTTCGAACTTCAGCGATGTGCCGAGAAGCACGGTCAGGACGATCGCCTCCGCCAGAAGGCGCGCGACCGGCGCCGGATAATCATGCCGGGCAAGAATGGCATCCAGCAGCGGACCGAGCTGCACGGCGCGGCCACGCACATCGAGACCTTCCACCTGGAAGGGGACGACGTGATCGTCACCGGCAAAATCGAACTGACCCAGCGAGGCGGCATTTTCTGCCATTGCTTTACTCCTACTGCGCCCGCGCCCTTGCGACGCGGCATCATATCCTCAGATCGCGCCCAGGCACCAAGCAAGAATCGACTTTTGCGCATGAAGGCGGTTTTCCGCCTCATCGAAGACAACGGATTGCGGACCGTCGATCACCTCGTCCGTCACCTCCTCCCCGCGATGGGCGGGCAGGCAATGCATGAACAACGCGTCTTTGCCGGCCTGTGCCATCAAAGCCTTGTTGACCTGATAGGGCTGGAAGACGTTGTGACCGCGTGCCCGGTGCTCCTGATTCATGGAAACCCAGGTATCGGTTACCACGCAATCGACGCCGGCGACCGCACGGTCTGCATCATGCGTGAGCATGATTTCGGCGCCCTCGTTGCGGGCCCAGTTCAGATAGTGATCCTTGGGCTCGGAACCAAGGGGTACGGCCATATTCATGCGATAGCCGAAGCGGGCGGCGCCTTCCACCAGCGAATGCAGCACGTTGTTGCCGTCGCCGGTCCAGGCGATCGTCTTGCCCTTGATCGGGCCGCGATGCTCTTCGAAGGTCATGATATCGGCCATGATCTGGCAGGGATGCGTGTCGTCGGTCAGGGCATTGATGACCGGAACGGTGGCATGCTCCGCCAGTTCCAGCAGGCGGGAGTGATCCGTCGTGCGGATCATGATCGCATCGACATAGCGCGACAGCACTTTTGCCGTGTCGCCGATCGTCTCGGCGCGGCCGAGCTGCATCTCGGTTCCGGAAAGGAACAGCGTCTCGCCGCCGAGCTGGCGCATGCCGACATCGAAGGAAACGCGGGTACGGGTGGAGGGTTTCTCGAAGATCATCGCCAGCATCTTGCCGGCCAGCGGCTTGTCGGCCGTGCCGGCCTTCAGCGCCTTCTTTCGCACGATCGCATCATCGATGATGTTGCGCAGATCCGCGGTCGCGACGGCCGAGAGGTCGAGAAAGTGTTTCGGAGAAGCCATGTCCTTACCTGTACTCCAGAAAAAACAACAACGCCCGCATGGGGCACGCATAAGCCCTTAAATCGGCACCGTTTTTAGGAAAGCTTATGCGATTCCTAAATGTTACTGCGTCCTTTGCGCGTCGTCTCGGCGCGCGGCGCAGCAACCGCCCCAAATTGCGGGCGGTAAACTTAAGCCGATTTCTTGGTGCGGGCGGCGCGTACGCGCTCGGCGGCGCGCTCGAGGCGGGCAATGCCTTCGCGTGCTTCCTCCGCCGTGACGACCAGCGGCGGCAGCAGACGGATGACGTTGTCGCCGGCCGGCACGCCAAGCAGATGCTCGGCGCGGATCGCCTGCAGCAGCTCCGCCTGCGGAATGGCCGCCTTGACGCCGAGCATCAAGCCCTCGCCGCGAACATCCTCGACGATGTCGGGGAAACGATCCTTGAGCGAGGCGAGGCCCTGGCGGAAGACCAGCGCGATATCGCGCACATGTTCCAGGAAGCCGTCGGCCAGAACGATATCGAGCACCGCGTTGCCGACCGCCATGGCGAGCGGATTGCCGCCATAGGTCGACCCGTGCGTGCCGGCCTTCATGCCCGAGGCGGCTTCCGCCGTCGCAAGGCACGCGCCGAGCGGAAAACCGCCGCCGATACCCTTGGCGACGGCCATGATGTCAGGCTTGATGCCGGCCCACTCATGGGCAAAGAGCTTGCCGGTGCGGCCGACGCCGCATTGCACCTCGTCGAGGATCAAAAGCAGGCCATGCTCGTCGCAGATCTGGCGGAGACCGCGCAGGAACTCGTTGGTCGCCGGGCGAATGCCGCCTTCGCCCTGCACCGGCTCGACCAGGATTCCGGCCGTCGCATCGGTGATGGCTGCGCGCACGGCATCGAGGTCGCCGAACGGCACCTGATCGAAGCCCGGCGCCTTCGGACCGAAGCCCTCGATGTATTTTTCCTGACCGCCGGCGGCGATGGTCGCGATAGTGCGGCCGTGGAAGGCGCCTTCGAAGGTGATGATGTGGAACTTTTCCGGATGCCCCTTGGCGAAATGATAGCGCCGCGCCGTCTTGATGGCGCATTCCAGCGCCTCGGCGCCGGAGTTGGTGAAGAACACCTTGTCGGCGAAGGTCGCTTCCGTCAGCCGCTTCGACAGCTTCTCCTGGCCGGGCACTTCGTAGAGGTTGGAGAGATGCCAGACCTTGTCGGCCTGCGCCTTCAGTTCCGAGACGAGGTGAGGATGCGCATGACCGAGCGAATTGACCGCCACGCCGGCTGCGAAATCGAGATAGCGCTCGCCGTTTTCGGTAATCAGCCAGACGCCCTCGCCTCGCTCGAACCGCAGCGGAGCACGCATATAGGTGTCATAAAGCGGCGTGGTCTCGGCCATGGCCATGTCTCCTCGATCACAACTTTAAGGACCAATCGCTTCCGTTTGATGAAACGGGTCCGAAAAAATCAAAAATGCCGCCTTGCGGCGGCTCGGGCACTATTGATGTTTTGCACCGCGATGTCAACAAAACTGGCGCTTTAGCAGGTGCGAGAAAGCGCTTGCGGGCAAAAGAGATGGGTTCGACGGCGCCTATTGCAGAAATGCCACGCCCGGACAGCAAGTTGGGGAAAACCTAGAAATCGATTCCTCAAGATTCCCGCGACTCTTGTCACGGAGTCAGCCTCACACTAGGTTAAAAACCAATTGCTAGACTGCATGCGGCGGAACTAGTCACCACAATTTTAGAGCGTTTCGCGCCTTGTTACCATGCGAGGCAATGGTGAGGGATTCTGCCATCGGAAACGCGACAGCGGAGACAGGGCATGAATTGGACAGACGAACGCGTCGAGAAGCTGAAAAAGCTATGGTCCGAAGGGTTGAGCGCCAGCCAGATCGCGGCGCAGCTTGGTGGCGTGAGCCGTAATGCCGTCATCGGCAAGGTACATCGCCTGAACCTCCCGGGCCGGGCAAAGGCCGGTGGCACGGCAACTGCAGCGCGCACCCCGAAGCGCAGCGCCACGGCACCGCGCCCTGCCAGCTTCGGCTCGCGCGTGGCAACCCGCACCGTGGTTACCCGCCAGCAGGGCGCAACCATGCTGAAGGAAGAGGTCGAGGTCGATTCAGTCAACGAAATCCAATATCGTCCGGCATCGAACGTCGTCGTTCCGATCTCCCGCCGCCTCGGCCTGACGGAGCTGACGGAGCGCACCTGCAAGTGGCCGGTCGGCGATCCGCTGAAGGACGATTTCCACTTCTGCGGCAACGACAGCCCGGATTCCTCGCCTTACTGCACCTATCACCAGCGCATGGCCTACCAGCCAGTGCATGATCGCCGGCGCAACAACGGCTGAAAGCTATAAGCAAATTCAAAGAGAAACGGGCCCCTCGGGGCCCGTTTTCTATTTCCGCCGCATGTCGATGTCGATGCCCGAGCAGCCTTGCCGCTCAGGCTTCCATGGAATAGCCCGCGCCGCGAACGGTGCGGATGACATCCTGCATGTTGGAAAAATTGAGCGCCTTGCGCAGGCGGCCGACATGGACGTCGACCGTGCGTTCGTCGACATAGATATCGTGCCCCCACACGCCGTCCAGCAGCTGCGAGCGCGAGAAGACGCGGCCCGGCGAGGACATCAGGAATTCCAGCAGGCGGAACTCCGTCGGCCCCAGCCGCACTTCGCGGCTCTTGCGGTGGACGCGATGGGTTTCGCGGTCCAGCTCGATATCGCCGCAACGCAGCACCGTGGAGAGGACCTCCGGGCGGGCGCGCCGCAGCATCGCCTTGACGCGGGCCATCAGCTCCGGCGTCGAGAACGGCTTGACGACGTAATCGTCCGCGCCGGTGGAAAGGCCGCGCACGCGCTCGCTCTCCTCGCCGCGGGCCGTGAGCATGATGATCGGCAGCCGCTCCGTCTCCGGCCGCATGCGCAGCCGGCGGCAGAGCTCGATGCCGGACACGCCGGGGAGCATCCAGTCGAGGATCAGAAGATCGGGGATGCGCTCCTGGAGACGCAGCTCTGCCTCATCGCCTCTGAGGATCGTATCGACCTCGAAGCCTTCGGCTTCGAGATTGTAGCGCAGCAGAACGCTGAGCGCTTCCTCGTCTTCTACAACAGCAACTCTCGGAACCATGCGCCTGTGGTCTCCTTTCTTCGCTTCCAGATTATTCCGTCACCGCGCCGACGGTGTTGGCCGTGTCGTCCTTCGGCCGCTCGCCTTCGGGCTGGGCGCCGGTCGCCATATAATAGATCGTCTCGGCAATGTTGGTGGCATGGTCGCCGATGCGCTCGATGTTCTTCGCGCAGAAGAGAAGATGCGTGCAGGTGGTGATGTTGCGCGGATCTTCCATCATGTAGGTCAGCATCTCGCGGAAGAGCGAGGTATACATGGCGTCGATTTCCTCGTCGCGTTCGCGGATCGACACGGCCTTGTCCGGCGAACGGGTCGCATAGACGTCCAGAACTTCCTTCAGCTGGCTCAGTGCCAGTTCGGAGAGATGCTCGATACCGCGGGCGAGACGGCGCGGAACGCCGGTGCCCTGCACGGCGATGACGCGCTTGGCCGTGTTCTTGCCAAGGTCGCCGACGCGCTCCAGATCGGAGGCGATGCGGATCGAGCCCATGATTTCGCGCAGGTCGGCCGCCATCGGCTGACGGCGCGCGATGGTGACGATCGCCTTATCGCCGATTTCGCGTTCGGCATGGTCGAGAATGACATCGTCGGAGATGACCTTCTGGGCAAGGGCCGCGTCGCTGTTGACCAAAGCGCGTACGCTGTCGCTGACCATCTGCTCGGCAAGGCCGCCCATTTCCGCAATGCGGCGCGTCAGGAACTTCAGGTCTTCGTCATAGGCAGAGAGAATGTGGGTGGAGACCATTTTTCTATCCTCAAGGTGAACTGTGTGAAAGGAGCCGCGCGCGCAGCATCATCAACCAAAACGGCCCATGATGTAATCCTGCGTGCGGTAATCGTCGGGATTGGTGAACATTTTATCGGTGTCGTTCTCCTCAACCAGATGGCCGAGATGGAACATTGCGGTGCGTTGCGAAACGCGGGCTGCCTGCTGCATGGAATGCGTCACGATGACGATCGTGAAGTTTTCCCGCAGCTCGTGGATGAGATCTTCGACCTTTGCGGTTGCGATCGGATCGAGGGCCGAGCATGGCTCGTCCATCAGGATGACCTCCGGGCTGACGGCAACGGCGCGGGCGATGCACAGGCGCTGCTGCTGGCCGCCCGAAAGGCTCGTGCCGGCATCGTGGAGCCTGTCCTTCACCTCGCCCCAGAGGCCCGCCTTCTGCAGGCTGGTTTCGACGATGTGATCGAGATCGGCCTTGGATGCGTGCAGGCCATGGATGCGCGGACCGTAGGCGACATTCTCATAGATCGACTTCGGAAACGGGTTGGGCTTTTGAAAGACCATGCCGACGCGGGCGCGCAGTTCCACCACGTCGATGCTGTCGTCGTAGACGTCCTGATCGTCGAGCGTGATCCTGCCGGTGACGCGGCAGGTCTCGATCGTATCGTTCATGCGGTTGAGGCAGCGCAGGAAGGTGGACTTGCCGCAGCCGGAAGGGCCGATCAGCGCCGTCACCGTATTGACGCGGATCCTGAGATTGACGTCGAAGAGAGCGCGCTTGTCGCCGTAAAAGACCGAAACGTCCTGGCCGATCATCTTGTAAGGGATCGTCTTCATCTTTCTGGTCAATGCTCTTTCGCTCGCGGCTTCCGTCATCATGTTCATTTCCCGGCCCTCCCCTACCAGCGCCGTTCGAAACGGCGGCGCAGCAGGATCGCGCCGATGTTCATCGCGACGAGGAAGAAGAGCAGGACGATGATGGCCCCGGAGGTTCTTTCGACGAAGGCCCGCTCTGCCTCGCTCGCCCACATGTAGATCTGCACCGGCAGCGCCGTCGAAGGATCGAGGGGCGATGCCGGATAGTTGGAGACGAAGGCAACCATGCCGATCAGAAGCAGCGGCGCCGTCTCCCCGAGCGCATGGGCAAGCCCGAGGATGGTGCCCGTCAGGATGCCCGGCATGGCGAGCGGCAGGACGTGATGGAACACCACCTGCATGCGCGACGCACCGAGGCCGAGCGCGGCGCTGCGGATCGACGGCGGCACGGCCCGCAACGCCGAGCGCGTGGCAATGATGATCATCGGCAGCGTCATCAGGCTCAGCACCAGCCCGCCGACCAGCGATGCCGAGCGCGGCAGGCCCATCATGTTGATGAACACCGAGAGGCCGAGCAGGCCGTAGACGATCGACGGCACGGCGGCGAGATTGTTGATGTTGACCTCGATCAGATCCGTCAGCCGGTTCCTCGGCGCGAATTCCTCCAGGTAGATCGAAGCGGCGACGCCGACCGGCAGGGCGAGCACGAGCACGGTCAGCATCAGATAGAGCGAGCCGATCAGTGCAACGCCAAGGCCGGCGGCCTCGGGCCGGCTCGAATTGCCCGACAGGAAGAGGCCCTTGTTGAACGCCTCGTGCAGGGCGCCGCTTTCGCCAAGCCGCTTCATCCAGGCAAGCTGCCGGTCGGATACCTTGCGGTCCTTTTCGTCGACGGTCAGATCGATCTGCCCCTTGTTGGCGGAGTCGATGTTGGCGCTGGCAAGGAAGGTGACGTTCTGCGTCGTTCCGATGATCGAAGGGTTGGCGGCGACCTTGTCGCGCAACGCGATCCTGGCGCTGTCCGACACCATGGCCGTTGCCTCGCGAATAAGCGCACGATTGCCGGGATCGATCTCCAGCGCTTTCACCAGCGCATCGCGCAGCAGTGCCGCGTAATTGGCCGATACCAGCACCTTCGGATCGCCGGCGCGCTTGCCTGACGGATCGATCACCGTCTCGGTGAATTCGATCGGCAGGGTGATCGAGGTTTGTACGAAGGCGGAATAGCCGTTGCGGACGACCGTGGAGACGAGGATGGCAAGAAAGACAAGGCCGAAGATGACGGCCGTAAATCCGTAGGCGCGAAAGCGGCGCTCGGCGGCATAACGGCGCCTGATGCCGATATCGCGCCGCGCCGGCGCGCCCGGCATGAGGCCGCGCGGCATGTTGCGTGACGGGGAGGATACGATGCCGCTCATTCGTATTGCTCCCTGTAGCGGCGGACGATGCAGAGGGCATAGACGTTCAGGCACAGCGTCAGGCAGAACAGCGTGATGCCGAGCGCAAAGGCCACCAGCGTCTGGGGCGAGGTGAATTCGAGATCGCCGGTCAGCTGATTGACGATCTTGACGGTCACGGTCGTCATCGGCTCGAAGGGATCGAACTGCATGCGCGCGGCGACGCCGGCGGCCAGCACGACGATCATGGTTTCGCCGATCGCCCGCGACGCCGTCATGAGCAGCGCACCGACAATGCCGGGAAGGGCCGCCGGCAGCAGCACGCGCTTGACCGTTTCGGACCGCGTGGCGCCGAGACCGAGCGAGCCGTCGCGAAGCGAGCGTGGCACGGCCATGATGATATCGTCCGACAGCGAGGAAACGTAAGGAATGAGCATGACACCCATGACGAAGCCGGCCGTCAGCACGCTCTGCGCCTCGATGAAGCTGGTATAGCTTCCGGTCAGAAGGCCGTCGATATCGGCCGATAGGTCTCTGAGGAATGGCCCGACGGTGACGAGAGCAAAGAAACCATAGACGATCGTCGGAATACCGGCGAGAACCTCCAGCATCGGCTTGGCGATGGCGCGAACGCGCGCGGAAGCATATTCGGCCATGTAGATCGCGGCAAACAAGCCGATGGGCACGGCGAAGAGCATGGCGACGAAGCCGATGTAGATCGTGCCGGCCAGCAGGGGGATGAGACCGAAGGTTCCGGAGGTTTGAGCGCCGGCTGCGGCGAAGCGCGGGTCCCAGACGGTGCCGAAAAAGAACTCGCCGGCGGGGACCACGCTGAAGAAGCGCGCCGCTTCCGAAAGCATCGAAACGACGATCCCGACTGTCGTCAGCACCGCAATCGACGAAGCGACGATGAGAGCGCCGAGAATGACCTGCTCGACACGGTTGCGGGCGCGGAACCGCGGAGCGATGACACGCAGGCCATAGGCTGCGCACAACAACGATATGACGAGCGCCGCCACCGACATCACGATGCGGCTCACTTCGCGCATGTCGTTATATCTGTCGGCAGCATCGATCATGTAGCCCGTCGGGCGGACGGCGAGCGGCACGCCCTTTTGCGCCAGCAGCAATTGCAGGTCGGCCGTGCCGCCGGCCACTTCGGCAAGCTCGCCGCTGCCGAGCAGGCGCATGCCGCGGGCAATGCTGCGCACCATCCCATAGCTCAAATTAAGCTCGGCCGGCGGCAGGGACTTCACCTCCTCGGGAAAGGACTTCACGACAAGGCGGTCGATGATTTCCGGGCTGACGATCAGCCAGACGCAGACCAGTGCAAGCGCCGGAAGCACAGCCCATATGGCGGCATAGGCGCCGTGATAGCCGAGCCGGGAATGCATGGACGAGGACCTGCCGCCCGACAGCACAGCCGCTCTCGCCCGCCCCAGCACGAATGCAAGGGCGCCGATGACCGACAGGCACAACAGCAGCAGCGATATACTCATTCCCATTCCCCGGCGAACGCCGGCGCAGCAACAGGCTCCGCCCTCGTTCAAACCTTACGCATTCACATGATCTTCCCGTCCGCGACGTCCTTGCGGATCTGGTCGCGCTCAGAATCCGGCGCCGGCACGAGGCCGTATTCGGCCAACGGGCTGTCCGGCCCGATCATCTGATCGCTCGTGAAGAAATCGACATAGTCCCTGAGCCCCGGGATGACACCCAGATGGGCCTTCTTGACGTAGAAAAACAGCGGTCGCGACACCGGATAGGTGCCGTCGGCGATCGTCCGGCCCGACGGCACGATGCCGCCGACCGTGGCGACCTTCAGCTTGTCGGCGTTGTTCTGATAGAAATACAGGCCGAAGACCCCGACGCCGTGCTTGTTGGCGTTGATGCGCGCCAGCGTCTCCGGATAGTCGCCATCGATATCGACGGCCAGACCGTCCTTGCGCACGGCGATGCATGCCTTCACCTGCTGGTCGGCATCCTTGAAGGTCGCCTTGATGACATCGAGGGCGCCGGACTCCTTGCAGCCGGCGGCAAGCACCCTCTCCTCGAAGACTTCGCGGGTGCCGTGCTTCTCACCCGGAATATAGGCCGCTATCTCGAAATCCGGCAGGGACGGATTGATCTCGGACCACTTCCTGTAAGGATTGGCAACGAGCTTGCCGTCGACCACCACCTCGGCGGCCAGCGCCTTGTAGAGGTCGGCAGGCACGAACTTGATGTCCGGGTTGCTTTTGTCGAAGGCTAAGACGATGCCGTCATAGCCGATCTTGACCTGCTGGATATCGGTCACGCCGGCCGCCTTGCAGGCATCGACCTCGCTGCTCTTGATCGGCCGCGAGGCATTGGCGATGTCGATGGTATCGGTGCCGACGCCCTTGCAGAATTCCTTGAGGCCGGCGCCCGATCCGCCGGATTCGACGATGGGCGTCTTGAAGCTGGTGTAGGTCTCGCCGAAGCTTTCGGCGACGATCTTGGCATAGGGGAACACGGTGGAAGAACCGGAAATCTGAATCTGGTCGCGGGCGACCGTGGCGCCACCGAAGGCAGCCGATGCGACCAGCGCGAGAATAGACAATTTCAACGCGTTCATGAAGAATCCTCCCTGACGGGCGTTAAGAGCACGACGACGAACGGCGCATCCGCCCGTTTCCGCGCTTCTTTCTTACCGGCCAAAGCACCGTCCTTTTATGTCAGGCGAGTGAAACAATTATGACAGTCTATCCAATTGAAATCGCTTGGATAAATTGAAGGGAAAACAGGCGGCTCGCGCAGCTTTCAGAAGCGGACCGTAAAGTCGGTTCCCTTGCCGACTTCGGACTTGACGATCAGCCTGGCGCGGTGGCGGGTCAAAATGTGCTTGACGATCGCCAGGCCGAGACCGGTTCCCTTCTTGGAACGGCTGTCTTCAACGTTAACGCGATAGAAGCGCTCGGTCAGGCGCGGCACATGCTCTGCGGGAATCCCCGGCCCATTGTCGGAGACGACGACCTCGACGGCCTGGCCCGGCTCGTTCAGCAACGAAACCTCGACCGCCTTGCCTTCCTGACCGTACTTGCAGGCATTCTCGATCAGGTTTTCGAAGACCTGCACGAGTTCGTCGCGATCGCCCAGCACCTCGACCTTGCCGGCCGGCAGATGCAGATTGATCGTCACGTCGAGATCGCCGGCAAGCGGCAGCAGCGAGTCGCGGACATGGCCGAGCAAGGGAACGAGATCGACCTTCTGATCCGGCGCGATGTGCGATTTCAGCTCCAGCCTGGACAACGACAGAAGATCGTCGACCAGCCGGCTCATGCGCGTCGTCTGGTCGAGCATGATGCCGAGGAAGCGCTGCTGAGCCTTCGCATCGGACTTGGCAGGCCCCTGGATGGTTTCGATGAAGCCGCGCAGCGACGCGAGCGGCGTGCGCAGTTCATGGCTGGCATTGGCGACGAAATCGGAGCGCATGCGGTCGATATGGCGCAGTTCAGATATGTCGCGGAACGACAGCACGAAAAGGGCATCCTCTTCCTTGCCGACCTGCGGCAGGTCGATGGGCGCGATGCGGACGATGTAGACGCGCTCCGAAGGCAGGCGCTCGGAATGTTCGATCTGGTTCGGCGCGTTGGTGGCGATGGTTTCGCGAACCATGTCGAGCAGGCCGGGCGAGCGCAGCTTCGAAGAGATATGGGCGCCGATCGGAAAAGCGCCGAAGGCCTTTTCGACAGCGGCATTCTGCACCAGCACGGAGGCCTCGCGATCGATGATCAGCACCGGCATATCGAGCGCCGCCAGTCCCGCGAAAGCAGTGCCGAGCAAGGCTTGCGGATCGACGGACGCCGGCTCGGCCCGTGCGGGCACCACTACCCGCTCCACCAGCGGCCGGCGAAGCAGCGTCACGATCACGACGATGGCCCATATCCAGACGACGGCACCGGTATTGATGCCCTCGATGAGTGCGAGCGCGGCGATCAGCGTCGCCAGGATCAGAACGGCGCTCTCCTGCCGCAGCCGCACCGCCAATTTCCTGAGAAATGACCATTCGTCTTCCAACTGCGCCCGTCCCTTCGCCTGCCGTCATGGAATGCTGGATTCCGCGTCTTATCCGCGATTCATGACAGAAGTATTCGGCTCTATCCACAGAAGCGCGTTACTGACAACAATAAATGTAGCCGGCAAAAGAGGGGCCAGGCAAAGGGCTTGAAACTATTGAACAAAAGCTCCAGTTTCCCTCATGAGCTTTTTTGCCGCGACCACGCGGCAGGGTTAACGGGGCATGAACTGCCGAGGAGCCGGACTATGGAAGAAGAAGCGGGAAGCCGCAGCGTGGAGCTGGATATCCATGGCGTGAAGCACATATTCGATGTCGACGATCCGGTTCTGCCGGCCTGGATCGACGAGAAGGCCCTCACCTCCGGCAGCTATCCCTACAAGAAGAAGCTCAAGGAAAACGACTATCAGGATGAGCTGAAGGCGCTGCAGATCGAGCTCATCAAGGTGCAGTTCTGGTTGCAGGCGACGGGCAAGCGGGTGATGGCGCTGTTCGAAGGACGCGACGCCGCCGGCAAGGGCGGCTCCATTGCCGCGACGTCGGCCCATATGAACCCTCGCCTGGCCCGAGTCGTCGCGCTGACCAAGCCGACGGACCGCGAAGCCGGGCAATGGTATTTCCAGCGCTACGTCGCCCAGTTTCCGACGGCGGGCGAATTCGTGCTGTTCGACCGCTCCTGGTACAACCGCGCCGGCGTAGAGCCGGTCATGGGCTTCTGCACGCCGAAGCAATACGAACAGTTCCTGAAGCAGGCGCCGCAGATGGAGAAGCTGATCGTCCAGGACGGCATCCACTTCTTCAAATTCTACCTCGATATCGGCCGGGAGATGCAGCTGAAGCGTTTCCATGACCGGCGGCACGATCCCCGCGCCGTCTGGAAGCTTTCCTCCATGGATATCGCCGCATTGTCGAAATGGAAGGACTACAGCGAAAAGCGCGACCGCATGCTGAAGGAGACGCATACCGATTACGCGCCCTGGACGGTCATCCGCGCCAACGACAAGCGCCGCGCTCGCCTGAACCTGATCCGGCATATTCTGCTGACGCTCGATTACGACGGCAAGGACAAGAAGGCCATCGGCAAGATCGACGAGAAGATCCTCGGCATGGGATCGGATATTCTCAACTGAAGCAATTCCGGGAAAAGCGCTTGACGGTGCAGGAGTTCAGGCGGCGGCACACCCTTTTTCGCCGCTCCGTTCAGACCCGTATTCCGCCCAGGCTCATTGCCCGGGCAGAACGCGGATCGCATAGAGATTGACGCCGCGGGCCTTGCCGTCGACATCGCTGTTGATGATCAGGTGGCCCGAGCTGGTGGGCGCCAGGGATCGATCGAACTGGACCTGGAACAGCGCATCCGTCTTCTGGCGGCTGACCGTGAAGCGATGACGGCCGCAGCGGCCGAGCGAGCCGAAGTCGCATTCCACCGTGATCTGCGTCGGCGCGTCCGAGGTGGACTGCAATGTCAGCGCGATCGTCGAGGCCTTGCCCGACATCTGCTGCAGCACATTGACCGGGACCTCGACCGAACCGCTGCCGTCCGGGCCGCTGCTGAGCGAGGTCAGCCGCACGGCCGGCCCTTCGTTCTCCGATACGTTTTCAGCCTTCGATTGCGGGCCGGTCGTTACCTTCGGCGCATCCGTCGGCTTCAGTATCTCGATCCATTCTTCGGAGAAGCTGTTCTGCGGATCGATGGTCGCCAGCCCCGGATTGACGGGACCGCTATCGTCGTCGTCCGAGGTATCGTCATCGCCGCCATTGCCGCTGAAATCCTGCGAGTCCACATGTGCCGGCGGATTGGGCACGCTCGTATCGCGCTGGGCCGCCGACATGAACACGCCCGAGGTCTTGATCCACCATGCGCCGACACCCAGGAAGGCGAGCAGGATGCAGAAGATCAGAAGGCGCGAAAAAAACTTGCGGGGCTTGCGGCGCACGGCGGCGCGTTCCGGCTTGAAGTTCATCGAGCGCGCAGGAGCCCGAGCGTCGGATACCGGCACATCGCTGTCGGCACCGAGATGATCGGCGGGGCCTGCCCGCATGTCGCCGAAATCGCCCGCGCCTCGCTGCGGCTCGCCCAACGCCGGTTCGACGGAAGCGGCGGCCCCCGCCGACATCGGCGGATCGCGTGTCTCCCCGCGCACGTTCACGGCCGGCTCCGGCCGTGGCGCCGCCTGCACGGCTTCCGGCCGGGATGTGGCAGGAGAAACATGCGGAGCGCCGATCTCCGGCGAAACCGGCGTCGCCTGCCCCAGCTGGGCCCGCTCCTCGGCCTCGATCTCGCGGATCGTCGCTTCCAGCCGCTGACGCTGGGCGGCGATGACCTCGCTATCGGTAATGTCCTGCTTGCGGAGGCCGGCTTCAAGCGCCTGCCGTGCCGATTGATAGATGCGAGCCCGGATTTCCGGATTGGCGCGATCGGACCGATCCAACGCGCTTCTGATAGCCGTTTCTAACCCGCTCACATCAGATCCTTTATTCTCACTCGCATCATGCTCGCGTACTCTATCGACAGGACAGCTCTGTTTTATCAATCGTTAACCGGATTCGGTAGCGCCCAGTTTCGCAATACGCAAGCCTCCGGCAAGTGTTGCGGGCACTCGGGCGGGGATAAACGACAAAGACGACGCAAATGGGGTGGCAGTAGGCAGTAGGCAGTAGGCAGTAGGCAGCAGAGGGATATCGGGGTGGGCACGGTCAAGCACTATTGCCCATTGCCTACTGCCCATTGCCTATTGCCCACTGTCTGGATTCTACCCCTGCCCATGGCTACCGCCTGCGTCTTCCGGTACTTCCCCTCTTCACGGACATCTGCTATCCCTTTTGACGTTTTCGTAAACGTCAAAAGGGATGATGTTCAATGGCCCTCCCCCCCATCCTGACCGAGCGCCTGCGGCTGCCCGTCGTGGCTTCGCCGCTTTTCATCATCTCGCATCCCGCGCTGACGCTGGCCCAATGCAAAGCCGGCGTGGTCGGCTCCTTCCCCGCGCTGAACGCACGCCCGGAAAGCCAGCTCGACGAATGGCTGGCGATGATTACCGAAGACCTCGCCGCATACAATACCGCAAATCCCGAGCGGCCGGCGGCTCCGTTTGCGGTCAATCAGATCGTCCATACGTCGAACAGACGCCTGGAGCACGATCTGGCGCTATGCGTGAAATACAAGGTGCCGATCGTCATTTCCTCGCTCGGCGCGGTGCCGGAGGTGAATGCGGCCGTGCATTCCTATGGCGGCATCGTGCTGCACGACATCATCAACAACCGCCATGCCAACTCGGCGATCCGCAAGGGTGCCGACGGCCTTATCGCTGTGGCTGCGGGCGCCGGAGGCCATGCCGGCCAGCTGTCGCCCTTCGCCCTCATCCAGGAAATCCGCGAATGGTTCGACGGACCGCTGCTGCTTGCCGGCGCCATCGCCACCGGCGGCGCCATTTTGGCGGCACAGGCGGCCGGCGCCGACCTCGCCTATATCGGCTCGCCCTTCATCGCGACGCAGGAAGCCCGCGCGGCGGATGCCTACAAACAGGCGATCGTCGAGGGGGCCGCTGCCGATATCGTCTATTCCAACTATTTCACCGGCGTCCACGGGAACTATCTCAAGCCCTCGATCCGCGCCGCCGGTCTCGATCCGGACAAGCTACCCGAAGCGGACCCCTCCAAGATGGATTTCGAGGCCGCCACGACAGGCGTGAAAGCCTGGAAGGATATATGGGGCTCCGGCCAAGGCATCGGCGCCGTCAAGTCCATCCAGCCCGTCGCCGCGCTCGTCGACAGGCTGGAGGCCGAATACAGGCAGGCCCGCGCCCGGCTGGCGCTCTGAGCGCCGCTGAAAAACAGCTCTTTTTTCACAGGCTTCCGGCTTTTTTGCCGATTGGCGATTTGAGTGCTTGAAATCTGACCGCATAGACTGTATCAGCGCCATGCAAATCGCGGGGCCGAACCGAACGCCCTGCAGAATGCCGCTTTAGCTCAGTTGGTAGAGCACATCATTCGTAATGATGGGGTCACGTGTTCGAGTCACGTAAGCGGCACCATTCTTTCCAATAAGCCGCCTGAAAACACGATATATCGGCCGATATCCGGCTTGCCGATCCCGTGCCTCCATGGCGCATCGATCGGCTCCTGCTCCAGCCCTTGATAAATCGACAGGTCCGGGTTCCTCTGATTGGCCCCGCGTCCGGGACCTTGCCGGCTAACGCGCGCGAGGCGCTTTCTTGCACGAGCTTGAGGGAACCAATATCGGCGAAGGCCGTTCCTAAGAGGCAAACTCGTATTATCCGTTAGGGGAAAATCATGGCCGACGTCTCGGTGGACAAGGATATCAACGCTCAGCTCGAAGAACTGCGCAATCAGATCAGCAAGCTTTCGGCGGATCTGGGGAAAAGGCTCGACGCAGCATCGAGCCGTGCCGACGAAGCCATTTCTTCGGCCAAGACGACCGTATCCGACATTGCCGATCAGGCACGATATGAAGGGCGAAACGTCGTTCAGGCCGCGCGGGACAATCCGACCGCGACCAGCTCCATACTGCTGGGAACCGCGCTGCTCGGCTTCTTTGCCGGGCTGGTGGTCGGCAAGCTGTCGGACTAACCATCGACCTTCGCGACAACTTCATGTCAGACACGGCTTCATGTCAGACATGGCGAATCCAGGACGCCGGCCATGCGCCGGCGTCTTTGTTGATTGTGCCCGCCCCTGCTACCTGCAAGAGAAATCGGCTCAATAATTATTTTCCAGGCGGCGAAACATTTCTCCCGCTCAAGCATTTTACTTACGTTGATAAAAACAACATAATCAATATATTAGGAGAAATCTATGCGCCGTTTACTTCTCGCCCTGGCTGCAACTGCTGCGCTTGCAACGGCCGCAAGCGCTCAAACCGCCACCGCCACGACGACCATAGCCGATATGTTCCTGACGGCGAAGCCGACCGACATTCTGAGCTACAATCTCATCGGCCTGAACATTCAAAACGGCGACAAGGAGAATATCGGGGAGATTAAGGACCTGATTATCTCCAACGGCCAACTGGCCGGCTACATCGTTTCCGTCGGCGGCTTCCTTGGCATGGGCGAACGATATGTGATCGTTTCGCCGGCTTCCGTGAAAGTTACTTACAGTGAAGCGGACAAGAAGTGGACCGCAACGATGGCCGCCACGAAAGACGAGCTCAAGACGGCACCCGAGTTCAAGTACGAAGGCCGGTGGGCAAAATAACGCGGTAGCCTGCGGTTGAAACTGCCTCGGGGTGCCGACATGCGGCACCCCGAACTCGATAGAGGCCGCCCCACGCATGCGCATGCGGCGCGCTCGACATTCGGCCTTCACGCGTGATCCGTTGAATGCACGCGATAAATACAACCAAAGATTCAGATTTCGATGGTTTTGTGCATCTCAGAATAACATTCGGGGGGATGCACCATGAAGATTGCCGTTGGGGTGGCGACATGCGGGCGAAAGGCGATCCTGGCCTCCATGATCGACAGGCTGGCCAGACAGGCGCGCAAGCCGGATCATCTTTTCCTCTGCCCGGCCAAGGCCGACGATATCGATATGGCGCGCTTGAACGCGGCGCCGTTTCCTGTGACCGTGGTCTCCTCGCCGCAGGGAAGCTGCCCGCAGCGCAACGCGATCATCGATGCGGCCGCCGGCATGGACGTGCTGGTCTTCTTTGACGACGACTTCTTTCCGGCGGCAAATTATCTTGCCGAGACCGAAGCGCTGCTCGAAGCCGACGAAGAGATTGTCGTCGCGACAGGCGAGGTCATCCGCGACGGCATTCTCGGGCCTGGCCTGAGCGTGGAAGAAGCGGACGAGGCGCTGGCCGCCGATGCCGGCGCCGATCCCGCCGCAATCATCGAAGCGGCCCACAACGCCTATGGCTGCAACATGATTTTCCGCCTGAGGCCGCTGCTGGCCAACCGGATCTATTTCGACGAGGATCTGCCGCTCTACGCCTGGCAGGAGGATGTCGACCTGTGCCGGCGGCTGCGCCCCTATGGCAAGCTCGTCAAGTTCAATCGCCTGCGCGGCGTCCATCTGGGCGTCAAGACCGGCCGCACATCCGGCCTGCGCCTGGGATACTCGCAGGTGGCCAATCCGCTCTATCTCGTCAGGAAGCGCTCCGTTTCGCTGAAATGGGCGCTCAAGCTGATGGGCGGCAACATCGCCTCGAACCTCGTCGGTTCGCTCAAGCCGCCGCCCTATATAGACCGGCGTGGCCGCCTGCAGGGCAACCTGCTTGCGGTGGGACATCTGCTGAGCGGATCGCTCGATCCGAAATACATCAACCGGATGTGAAGCCGGCCAATCTTGCTGGGTTTCGGCGAGCGGCCGATAAATCGGACGCTCGGCGTTCGGTTCGCCGCATTCCGTGATAATGGTGGAAGCCGGCCGCGCGACCGGCGCGCACCCGTCGTTTTTCATCCATCTTGTCTATCGTTTCAAGGATACTCTCATGATTCACGTTCTCGCCATCCTCACAGCCCTGCCCGGCAAGCGCGCCGAAGTGCTCGAAGCCTTCCAGGCGAATGTTCCGGCCGTTCATGCCGAGGACGGCTGCATCGAATATACCGCCGTCGTCGATGTCGATGGCGCCGCTCCGGCCTTTGGGCCAGACACGTTCGTCGTGGTCGAGAAATGGGAAAGCATGGAAGCGTTGAAGGCTCATGCGGCGTCCGCGCATATGGCCGCCTATGGCAAGAAGGTGGAGCATCTGATGGCGGATCGTGCCGTTCACGTCCTCAAGCCGGCATGAACTGAGTGCATCAGGCTTTCGGGAAGCGGCGCCATGAGGCGCCGTTTTGCTATCGGCCGATATGGTCAGTTGTGCGAGAAATGCGGCTGGCTGCGATATCTCCAATGCCCGCCGCCGTGCCATCCATGGTGCCAGCCGTGGTATCCGCCGCCATAGTACCTGCGCCCGCCATACCAGCCGTGATGATAGTGGCGATATCCGCCGAAGCCGCCGATCCAGCCGAAGGAATAGTAGGGTTGGTAGTAGCCATAATAGGGGGCGTAATAGCCGTAATATGGGCGATAATAGCCATAGTATGGCCGATAATAATGGTGGCGATAATAATGATGATAGTGATGATGCCGATGGACGATCACGCGGTGATGATGTCCATGGTGAGGTCGCGCCTCCGCATAGGTCGCCGGCAGCGCAAGCATACCGAGCGTAATGAGCGCCGTTGCCAGAATTTTCATTTCCAGCCTCCTTGAACGCCGGACGCAAACGCGACTCGGATCATTCGCGTCGTCCGGACCATATGATAAACGCGGTTGCGCCCTCGATAGTTCCGCGAGCGATGCGGGGTCGTCGGACGCCTTCCCGAAATCGTTTCATCGGCCCGCCCGTTCACGAGCCACCCGCCGTGCGGCTGACCGGCTCGACCCGACGCTACCGGCACAAACGAGAAGTCCCGCCAATCGCATAGACAAAAAAACGGTGCCTGGGGCACCGTTTTTCACGCCTGTCCGCCGTCAATTATGCGAGAAATGCGGCTGGCTGTGCCAGCGATGATGGTGTGGTCCATGGCGCCAACCATGATAATAGTGATGGTGATAGTAATGGTGGTAGTGATGATGCCTCACCACCGGGCGATGGTGATGCCAGCGGTGATGATGATGATCGCGTGCCTCGGCATAGGTAGCCGGTAAAGCGAGAATGCCGAGTGCGACGAGCGCCGTTGCCAGTATTTTCATTCATGGTCTCCTTGGATGCCGAACGCGCCCCCCGGCTGCGTACGCCTCGACCGACTTAACCTACCTTAACGCGAATATCGCGCAATGGTTCCGCTAGCCGCGGGATGGAAGGCGCTTTCGCGATACAGCCATATCGCTCACCAGTTCGCGCACCGCCTGCTGGATCAGCCGGCAGGCGTCGACCGAGGCTTTGCGGCCATTATGGGCGAGATGGTACGACAGCGGCAGCATCTCGTCCGGATCGACGATGCGGACCTTGTCGGCGATCGGCAAAGCGCTGACACGGCCGAGAAACGAGACATAGCCGTGATTGGCGACGAGATCGACGATGACGGGCAGGGAATCGGCGGACGTGATGTCGCGACCGCGGAACTTGCGGCGATCGCGGCTGTCGTAGCCGAAGGCAGTGGCGGCGTTGCCGATGCCGGTGCGCGGGCTCGGCACGCAGAGCGGGTGATTTTCCACGAGCGCGGCCAGCGTCTGCTCCGTGCTGTCCAGCGGGGCGATCGCCACCATATCGGTCGCCACCAGCTCCATATGCTCGAAAGCGTCGAGGCCGAAGACGGAATCGACGATGGCGACATCGATGCGGCCGGACCGGAGCGCTTCGCGCAGATCGTCGGCGGTCATCAACAGCAGCGAAAGCATGTTGCGGTTGCCGCCGATGTTCCAGCGCGACACCAGGCTTGCCAGCGAGCGCGCAACCCAGCTTTCCGAGCCGGTCGGAATGATCGACCCGATACGCACGGCGCGGGCGGTTCGCTGAAAGCGCTCGTCCGCCGCCGCTTTCATTTCGTCCCAGGCCTGCGCGATGGCGGCGAGAATGGCGTGAACCTCCTGACCGGCCTCCGTCAGCACCGAGCCCTGTGCCTGGCGTTCGAACAGGCGACAGCCGAACAATTCCTCCAGATTGGCGATCTGCAGCGAAAGCTGCGGCTGACCCAGCCGCAGGCGGCGGGCGGCGCGATTGATGCTGCCCTGGTCGGCGACTTCGAGGAAGCGTTCGATGGTGGCGATCTTCAATGGCAGGCGCGCGGCCCATTGGTCATAGCCCTGCGGCGTGGGCGGCTCCTTCATCAGGCGGGAAAGCTGGCGGATGCAGCCGAGAATGGGCTGAAGCCCCTTCTGCACCTTCGAACTTGCAAGCAGGGTCGCAAGCTCGCCGGAAGCGCGCTCGACAAGCTTCAGGGCAAGCTCTGTTTCAAGCCGGCGCAGGGCACTGGAGACGGTCGAGGCGGAAAAAGAGAGCCGGCGCGCGGTTTCGCGCACGGAGCCGACGGAGAACACCATGTCGGCTATGAACAATGCGCCGAGATACAAACCGCAATTCCCTTTTGCCCACAGCATGTGGCCTGACGCGGCCGCAGCAATATCAACGATATCCGGACGATATGACGTGTTCTCGAAAAAAGATATCCCTAAGCCGAAATGCGGCGGCTATCGTCTCTTTGTCGCCTAACCGATCCACGTAAAAATGAGATCGGAACAGCGCCAAACGGGTAAGGGGAACAAAAACAAACGCACTTGCCCCCGAAAAAAGAAATCCAATTTCGCGCGAATGTCGAGTACGCTCGTCATAATCGCGCGACTGCAACGGGAATCCGAAGCGGCATCGACTTTTCCGCGATGTGCGATACGGGCCAAAGCAGCCACGAATTCGCCAGTGGGCCGCGGCCCGCTCGAAGCTTGCCTGTCCGGACTGCGCCTGAAGGCGGCACGGACAGGCGGAACAAAGGTTTAACGGGGTACAAAGGGAAACAACATGCTTAAGAAGCTCGCACTTGCCGCCACGCTGACGGCCTTCCTCGCCAGTGGCGCCAGCGCCGCCGACGTCGTCGTCTCCTCCAAGATCGATACCGAAGGCACGCTGCTCGGCAACATCATCCTCGCCGCGCTCAATGCCAACGGCATCAAGGCGCAGGATCGCATCGCGCTCGGCACGACACCGGTGCTGCGCAAGGCGATTACCGCCGGCGAGATCGACATCTATGCCGAATATACCGGCAATGCCGGCTTCTTCTTCAACAAGGCCGACGATGCGGCCTGGAAGAACTTGCAACAGGGCTACGATCTGGCCAAGAAGCTCGACTATGACGCCAACAAGATCGTCTGGCTGACGCCTTCGCCCGCCAACAACACCTGGGCGATCGCCGTGCGCAGCGATGTCGCCGGACCGGCCAACCTCAAGACCATGTCCGATTTCGGCAAATGGGTTTCCGGCGGCGGTCCGGTCAAGCTTGCGGCCTCTTCCGAATTCGTCAACTCCCCGGCCGCACTGCCGGCCTTCGAGACCACCTATAGCTTCAAGATGAAGCCGGATCAGGAAGTGGTGCTCTCGGGCGGCGATACGGCGGCGACGATCAAGGCTGCCGCCGACCAGACCAACGGCGTCAATACGGCGATGGTCTACGGCACGGACGGCGCCATCGAAGCCGCCGAACTGACCGTGCTCGAAGACGACAAGAGCGTGCAGCCGGTCTACGCCCCGACGCCGATCATCCGCGAGGCCGTGCTGAAGGCCAACCCGAAGATCGAGGAGGTCCTGGCTCCGATCTTCAAGGGCCTGACCGCCGACGTGCTGCGCAAGCTGAACGGCCGCATTCAGGTCGATGGCGAGCCGGCCAAGGCTGTTGCCGAATCCTACCTCAAGGACAACGGCTTCCTGAAGTAAGGCTTTGCCGCTGCTCTTGCGGCTCCATTTTGATAGAGTGGAGCCGCAGGGCATTCGAATGGGCATGATCTTGTCCGAACCTGCCTCAATTCTTGGGCTCATGCGCTGACGGAGCTTGCCTGATGGAAGATGCGCTAGCGGTCCGCAGAGTGGACCGTCTCGGAGTGGTGCTGGTGGCGGGCGGCGCGCTGGCAACGGCCTCGATGCCGTTCATCATCGTCAAGGCAAACCGCATCGCTGCCGGCAAGCCGCAATTGCTCACACAGCTTCTCGGCCAGCCGGCGGCCCTGACCCTGCTCGTCCTTCTGGCGGCGGCGGCGCTTGCCGCACTTTTCCTGCGCAACCAGATCGTCCGCCTCGGCATCGCCACGCTTGCGATCGCCGCGCTCATCGTCACGCTCGGGCTGGTTTCGACGGCGGCGACGCCGGCAGGCAGCACGGTGGCGCGCATTACGCCCGGCGGCTGCTTCTGGGTGCTGCTTGCCGTGGTCGGCCTGATGATCTCTGATGCACTGGTGAAGCTGCGCCTGACGCCCTGGCTGAGGGTCGCGGCGCTGGCGCTTTATGCTGCCTTGCTCGTGATCGTGCTGCGCTCCGGCCTGCTCGACAACCTGTCGATCATGAAGGAATACGCCAACAACGCCGACAAGTTCTGGCACGAGGCGCTCGGCCATGTGTTTTTGTCCCTCGGCTCCGTCGCCATCGCCATCGTGCTTGCACTGCCGCTCGGCATCTTCTGTTACTGGCACCCGCGCACCCGCGCCGTGGTGCTGCGGGCGCTGAGCCTGGTGCAGACCATTCCGAGCCTGGCGCTGTTCGGCATCCTGATGCTGCCGCTCGGCTATATCGCCGCGCATGTGCCGCTTGCCGCCGCGATCGGCGTCCAGGGCATCGGCGTGGCCCCGGCGCTGGTGGCGCTGGTGATCTATTCGCTGCTGCCGATCGTCGCCAATACGGTCGTGGGTCTTGCCGGCGTCGACCCTTCCGTGCGCGATGCGGCCGCAGGCATGGGCCTGACGCGCAGGCAGATCCTGACCGGCATCGATCTGCCGCTTGCCTTTCCGGTGATCCTGACCGGCATCCGCATCGTCCTGGTGCAGGCGATCGGCCTCGTGACGGTCGCCGCGCTCATCGGCGGCGGCGGCTTCGGTCTCTTCATCTTCCAGGGCATCGGCCAGACGGCCAACGACCTTGTGCTGCTCGGCGCGGTGCCGACGGTCTTTCTCGCCTTCTCGTCGGCCGTCATCCTCGATGCGGTCATCGACAGCATCCGGGGACAACGCGCATGACCAACATGATCGAGCTCAAGGGCGTCACCAAGCGCTATGGCAGCGCCACCGTGGTCGACGACGTCAGCATGAGCATGGAGAAGGGCACGATCACCGTCATCGTGGGCACGTCCGGCTCCGGCAAATCGACCCTGATGCGGATGATCAACCGGCTGGTGCCGATCACCGAGGGACATATCTCCGTCGACGGCGAGGATATCATGAGCGTGCAGGCTACCGAGCTTCGCCGCCGCATCGGCTATGCCATCCAGGGGCACGGCCTGTTTCCGCATCGCACCGTGGCGCAGAATATCGCCACCGTCCCCGAGCTTCTCGGCTGGGAAAAGGCCCGCATCGGCCAACGTGTCGAAGAACTCCTCAATCTCTTTCATCTCGATCCCGGCACCTTTGCCGGCAAATATCCGAGCCAGCTTTCCGGCGGCCAGCAGCAGCGCGTCGGCGTGGCGCGCGCGCTCGCCGCAGAACCGGAAGTGCTGCTGATGGACGAGCCCTTCGGCGCGCTCGATCCCGTTATTCGCGGCAAGGCCCAGGACGACCTTCTGGCGATCCAGAAGCAGTTCGGCACCACGGTCATCCTCGTCACCCACGACATGGACGAGGCCTTCCATCTCGGCGACAGGATCGCGGTCATGAGCGGCGGCAAGCTGCTGCAGTGCTCGGAGCCCGAAAAGATCCTGACGGAGCCGGCCGATCCCTTCGTGCAGCAGCTGACCGGCACCTCCGACCGCGCCTTGAAACTGATGTCGCTGCTGCCGCTGAAGGAGAGCATGCAGCCGCCGCAACCGGGCCTGGGCTATAGCCTGCCGCAGACGCTCAACCTGCGCGATGCATTGGCCGAACTGATCTGGCAGGGCGCGGACGAGGCAACGGTCGAAGACGAACGCAAGGTGCCCGTCGGCTCGATCTCGATCCGGCACCTGATCGAGCTGGGCCGCAAGGCATGAGATTTTTCGCCGCCAATCTCTTCCGCCTTCTCGCGCTGGCGCTGCTGCTGGTGATGCTGTTCCGGCCGGAGTGGCTGACACCCATCCTCGCGCCGCTGACCAAATTCGGGGCGTCGCCGATCTATACGCAAAACAGCCTGCCGAGCCTGGCGCTCAGCCATCTCGAGCTGATCCTCGTCTCGGTCGTCGCCAGCGCCATTCTGGCGGTGCTCGGCGGCATCTTCGTCACGCGGCCTGTCGGGGCCGATTTCCTGCCGCTGACGCGAGCGATCGCCAATGCCGGCCAGACCTTTCCTCCCGTTGCGGTACTGGCGCTTGCCATTTCCACCACCGGCTTCGGCGCCGTGCCGACATTTATCGCGCTTTTCCTCTACGCCCTGCTGCCGATCTTCGAAAACACGGTTGCGGGGCTGCAGCAGGTGCCGCCCTCCGTGCTCGACGCCGCCGACGGCATGGGCATGAATGGCTGGCAGCGCCTGTTCCGCGTCGAGCTGCCGCTCGCCCTGCCTTTGATCATCGAGGGGCTGAAGATCGCGACCGTCATCAATATCGGCACGGCGACGATCGGCTCGACCGTCGCCGCCAAGGGGCTGGGCGAGGTCATCATCGCCGGGCTGATCAACGACAACACCGCCTTCATCCTGCAAGGCGGCCTGATCGTCGGCCTGATGGCCGTGCTGATCTATGACGGCATGGAGATGATCGAGCGGTCCGTCACCAGCAAGATCGGCCTCCAATCCCATTGAAATGGGCGGTCCTCGCCGCCGCGCATGGCCGGCGGCATGGATGAAGCGGTCAATTGCCCTCGCCGGAAGGCAGGGACGCGCCGGGCACGTAAAGCGAGATCGGCCTGATTTCGTAAACGGCGGTAGGATTGGCGCGGCGCAACTCGCGCGCCGCCGCCACTGCTCCTTCCATCGTTGGAAAATCGACGACGTAGAAGCCGAGCAACTGCTCCTTGGTTTCGGCAAACGGGCCGTCGACGACCATTCCCACGCCCCTCCCCCGCAACGTGACGGCATTCCGGGTCGAGCCTAGCCGCGCAGCCGGTCCCAACGACTTCTGCGCGACCATGCGGTCATTGATTTCGAGCAACTCGCTCATGAGCGCGGCATCCTCCTCCTCGCTCCAGGATTCCACGATATCTTCCTCATGATAGGCCAAAATGGCGTAGTACATGGTTTCTCCCCCTTCGGTCGCAAAGCCGGGTGCCGGGGAGTTAAGCAGATCGATCGAAATTCAGAAACCTCCGATCCGCGCCTGAAGGCGGGCCATGCTATTTTCGATGCGCTTGCTTGCCTTGATCGACCGGCAATGGCATTGGCTTCGGCTGACATGTCCAGACCGATCGATGGAGGCGCCGATGGCCAAGATGATTCACTCGATGATCCGCGTGCTCGATGAGGCGCGCTCGACCGAATTCTACGATAGAGCTTTCGGGCTGAAGGTGGCCGACCGCATCGTCTTCGACACCTTCACGCTGATCTATCTCAACAATGCCGAGACGGGCTTCGAACTGGAGCTGACCGTCAACCAGGGCCGCGTGGAGCCCTATGCGCAGGGGGAAGCGTATGGCCACCTCGCGGTCTCCGTTACCGAACTGCGGGACGAGCATGCGCGCATGACGGAACTGGGACTCAATCCCGGCAAGATCGTCGAGCTCAATCGAGATGGGAAGCTCTTCGCGCTGCTCTTCTTCGTGACCGACCCCGATGGCTACAAGATCGAGGTCGTACAAAGGCACGGGCGGTTTCTATAGCGCCTGACAAAGCATAGCCCCGCACCGGCGGGGCTTACCGCATCGGCTCCCTCAGCGCGCTCACATCCAATAGGGCGGCACGCCGAAATAATCATGGGTCTTGTGGCCATGACTATGGTCGGGTTCGTCCTTGCTGGCGAAACGTCGGGCTTTTTCAATGTCGTTCTTGGTCATGCTGACGCGATAGCCGTCGATGCGTGCATCGTAGCGCAGCTTTTCCCATGGCAGCCGGTAGTGATCCTGGCCGATGCCGAAAAAGCCGCCGAAGCTCAGAATGACGAAAGCGATGCGTCCGTCGCTTTTCTCAAGCATCAGGCGCTCGATATGACCAATCTGCTTGCCGTCCGAACCGAATACCCTGGATCCTTCGACCCGGTCGCAGGCGACCAGCATCGACATATCCTTGATGTAAAGGTCACGACCCGAAAAATCGGCACTCTCTTTATGCATATGCGCACCTCCTTTTGGATACGCGTCACATAAACCAAGGAGCGTCCGACCTGCTCTTTGGGGCAGCACGATGCTCCGATGGGTCTACGCCCATGGACCTATTAACGCTCCGTTATCGCAAAAGTTCCAGCATTTTTTTCAAAACTGTAAAAAAACGTGAGCGGCCGCCGATTATTGACGTTTACGTCAAGGTTATTGTAGCATTTGCCATGCTTCGATGATTTAGTTGAGAGCAATGGCTGCAGCGATGCGAAAAGCGGGAGACTTTTCGATCGGGCAGTGACAGTTTACATATCCGCCGCTCAAACGGCGGGGCGTGGTGATGGTGCGTCAAGGAGGAAGTGCGCATGAATTCAGTCTCCGCTCCTTCGGATAGACCGCAAGTCAAGAAGATTTGGCTTGCTTCCTATCCGGATATCGTACCGGCCGAACTGCCGCCGCTGGAGCACGCATCCCTCGTCGAACTGCTGGAGGAAAGCTGCGCGCGCTATGCCGACAGGCTTGCCTTCACCAGCATGGGCAAATCCATCACCTATCGCGATCTCGACACGCAGACGCGAAAAATCGCCGCCTGGCTGCAGAGCCTCGGCCTTCAGAAGGGCGACCGTGTCGCCGTCATGATGCCGAACGTGCTGCAAAATCCGATCACCGTTTACGGCATCCTCCGCGCCGGCCTCGTCGTCGTCAACGTCAATCCGCTCTACACGCCGCGCGAACTCGAGCACCAGCTCCGCGATTGCGGCGCCAAGGCGATCTTCGTGCTCGAGAATTTCGCCCATACGGTGGAGCAGGTTCTGGCACATACGGATGTGCGCCATGTCGTCGTCACCGCGCTCGGCGACATGCTCGGCATCAAGGGCCACATCGTCAACTTCATCGTTCGCAAGGTGAAGAAGCTGGTGCCGGCCTGGTCCATTCCCGGCCACCGCGGCTTCAAGAGCGTTCTGGGCGAAGGAGCCCGCCTGCCGCTGAAGCCGGCCGGGCTTACCGGCAGCGATATCGCCTTCCTGCAATATACGGGCGGCACGACCGGCGTTGCCAAGGGTGCGATCCTCACCCATTCCAACCTGCTCGCCAACCAGCAGCAACTGCTGCTCTGGCTGCAATCCGCCTATATCAGCAAGCCGCGCCCCGAACAGCTGACCTTCGTCTGCGCGCTGCCGCTCTATCACATCTTCGCGCTGACGGTGAATTCGCTGATGGGCATGTCGCTCGGCGGCCATAATGTCCTCATCGCCAACCCGCGCGATATTCCGGGCTTCATCAAGGAACTGGGCAAGTACAAGTTCGACATGTTCCCCGGCCTGAACACGCTGTTCAACGCATTGATGAACAATCCCGATTTCAGCAAGCTCGACCTGTCCAACACCGCAACGCTTGCCGGCGGTATGGCGGTACAGCGGCCGGTCGCCGAGCGCTGGCAGAAGATGACGGGGGCCTGGATCACCGAAGGCTACGGCCTTTCCGAGACCTCGCCGGTCGCAAGCGCCAACCGCTTCGACAGCTCCGAATTCTCCGGCACGATCGGCCTGCCGATCACGAGTACCGAATTCGACATCCGCGACGAGAACGGCAAGTCGCTGCCTCTCGGCGAGGTCGGCGAGATCTGCATCCGTGGACCGCAAGTCATGGCCGGCTACTGGAAGCAGCCGGCCGAAACCGCGCGCGTGATGACGCCGGACGGCTTCTTCCGCAGCGGCGACATGGGCTTCATGGATGAGCGCGGCTACACCAAGATCGTCGACCGCAAGAAGGACATGATCCTGGTGTCGGGCTTCAACGTCTATCCGAACGAGATCGAGGAAGTCGCCGTCATGCATCCGGGCGTTCTGGAGGCGGCGGCGATCGGCGTGCCCGATCCGCATTCCGGCGAGGCGGTGAAGCTCTTCATCGTCAAGAAGGACCCGGCCCTGAGCGAGGCCGACGTCAAGGCTCATTGCGCCGCGAACCTGACCAATTACAAGCGTCCGCGCTTCATCGAATTCCGTACCGAGCTGCCGAAATCGAATGTCGGCAAGATCCTGCGCAAGGAGTTGCGCGGCTGACATAATTCCGTGTCATGCAGGAAGCCGCCCCGTTTCGCGAGCGGCTTTTTTCGTTTTGGATGATACGTGAACTTGATTTACGCCCTACATAGGGAATAGTTTCCGCGACCAACTCAGAGTGCCCTGCCTCTTCGGACGGCAAGCGGCGCGAACCGCAAGGAGTCCCCCCATGACCGCCCTCGTCGATCAACTGAAGAGCACCGCGTCGGCAACGAAGGCCACCGATATTCGCGCCGCCTTCGCCGCTGATCCTAAACGCTTTTCCCGCTTCAGCGCCTCGGTCGACGACCTGCTGATGGATTATTCCAAGACGGCGGTGAACGACGACATTCTCGCCCTTCTCGAAAAGCTGGCAGCCGAAGGCGGCGTTGCCGCCAAGCGCGAGGAAATGTTCTCGGGCGTCGCCATCAACTTCACCGAAAACCGCGCCGTGCTGCACACCGCGCTGCGCAACCGCTCCAATACGCCGGTGCTGGTCGACGGCAAGGATGTCATGCCTGACGTCAACGCCGTGCTCGCCGCCATGGGCAAGTTTGCCGACGGCATCCGCTCCGGCGCGCTGAAGGGCTCGACCGGCAAGGCGATCACCGACGTCATCAACATCGGCATCGGCGGCTCCGATCTCGGCCCGGTCATGGCGACGCTGGCACTGGCGCCCTACCATGACGGTCCGCGCTCGCACTTCATCTCCAACATCGACAGCGCTCATATCGCCGATATCCTGAAGCTCGTTCAGCCGGAAACGACGCTCTTCATCGTCGCCTCGAAGACCTTCACGACCATCGAAACGATGACCAACGCCCAGACGGCGCGCAAGTTCATCGCCGATGCGCTCGGCGAGGCCGCCGTGCAGCATCACTTCGCCGCCGTTTCGACGGCGCTCGACAAGGTCGCCGCCTTCGGCATCGACAGCGAGCGCGTCTTCGGTTTCTGGGATTGGGTCGGCGGCCGTTACTCGATCTGGTCGGCCATCGGCCTGCCGCTGATGATCGCCATCGGCCCGGAAAACTTCGGCAAGTTTCTCGATGGCGCGCATGCGATGGACAACCATTTCCGCAAGGCGCCGTTCAAGGAAAACCTGCCGATGCTGCTCGGCCTCATCGGCTTCTATCACCGCAACGTGCTCGGTTATCCGACGCGCGCGATCCTGCCCTATGACCAGCGCCTGTCGCGCTTCCCGGCCTATCTGCAGCAGCTCGACATGGAATCGAACGGCAAGGGCGTCACCATCGACGGCACACCGGTCGAGGGCAATTCCGGCCCGGTCGTCTGGGGCGAGCCCGGCACCAACGGCCAGCACGCCTTCTACCAGCTCATTCACCAGGGCACGAGCATCATCCCGGCCGAGTTCATGATCGCCGCCAACGGCTTCGAACCGAACCTGCGTCATCAGCACGACCTGTTGATGGCCAATTGCCTGGCGCAGTCGGAAGCGCTGATGAAGGGCCGCACCTTCGAAGAGGCGAAGGCTCAGCTCACCTCCAAGGGCATGGACGACAAAAAGGCCGATTTCATCGCGCCGCACCGCGTCTTCACCGGCAACCGTCCGTCGATCACCTTCGTCTACGACAAGCTGACGCCCTTTGCGCTCGGCCGCCTGATCGCGCTCTACGAACACCGCGTCTTCGTCGAAGGCGTGCTCTTCCGCATCAACTCCTTCGACCAGTGGGGCGTCGAACTCGGCAAGGAACTGGCAACCGGCCTGCTTCCGGTCATCGAAGGCAAGGAAAGCGCTGCCGGCCACGATTCCTCGACGCAGGGGCTGGTGGCTGCGCTGGCAAGCCGGGCGAAGTAAGCTCTGGGCGCTGGGGCGGGTGTGATCCTGCCCCTTCTCGCCCTCTGAGCAAGCGGTGAGAATACCCCCTCTGTCCCTATCGGGACATCTCCCCCACATGGGGGGAGATTGGTAATGCGCGGTACTTCACCGCCCAAAACCAATATTGCGTCTGCTGAGACTGAGGCAGTTGACTTTGCAAGGTCGCGGCAAACTCCCAACGATCTCCCCCCTTGTGGGGGGAGATGTCCCGATAGGGACAGAGGGGGGCGGCCTCTCCGCACCCGCAAGGCCGATGAAAGACTAAAGCCCGATCTCACTTGCCCAGGGCGGATTGGCACCAGCGCGCGACACGGTGACGGCGGCAGCCTTGGCGCCCAAAGCCAAGGCATCCTGCAAGGATTTCCCGTCGAGCGAAGCCACCTGTGCCTTGGTCAAAAGCTTGTTCATTTTCAGCGACGCCAGAATGCCGGCATCGAAGGTATCGCCGGCGCCGACCGTATCGACGACCGTGACGCGCTCGCTCGGTACGGAGACCTTCAGCGACCTGGTGTAACCGGTCGCGCCTTCCGCGCCCTTGGTGATGACGACGAGCTTGGCGCCTCGGCCCAGCCAGTGCGCGGCCAACTCATCATGATTGCCCGCTATGCCGAACCATTCCAGATCCTCATCGGAGAATTTCAGGATGTCGGACATGGCGATCATACGGTTGAGACGCGCCATGTGGGCGGCCTTGTCCTTGATGAAGCCCGGACGAATGTTCGGATCGAGCGAGATCACGCGGCTCTCGTGCTCGCGCTTCATCAGCGCCTCGTAGGTCGCGCCGCACGGATCGGGGATCAGGCTGATCGCGCCGAAATGCAGCGCTTCGCAATCGTCGCCGAGCGCCGGGAGATCGGCTTCGGTGATCATGCGGCCGGCCGTGCCTTCGTCGTAGAAGGCATAGGTCGCCTGACCATTGACGAGCTTGACGAACGCGATCGTGCTCGGACGCGGCGTGATGGCGCAATAGCTGAAATCGACCTTGGAGGCCGATAGCGTTTCGCGCAGGATATCACCCATCATGTCATCGGCAATGCCGGTGAAGAAGCCGGTGGGAACGCCGAGGCGGCCGAGTGCGATCGCGGTGTTGAAGATGGCGCCGCCGGCATAGGGCGCAAAGCCCTTTTCGCCCTGCGTCGTATCCCGCGGCAGCATGTCGATCAAAGCTTCGCCACAGCACAATATCATTCCGGCCTCCCAAAGAGCGCGTCTGTCTTATCCAGTCTCATAAATCGATTAGATAAATTCGCGGCAAAAGCAAAGCGTCATTTGGGCAGCTTCGAAATGCCGCCGTTCCAGCCGGACCAGGCAAGCGGCGCGTTGAGGAAGGCCTCGACTTCCTCAAGCGTTTTCTCGTCAAAGAGCTTCTGCTCCTTGGCGACGGCGAGCACATCGCGCCAGGTGGCGATGTGGTGCAGGCGGACCTTTCTATTGGCAAAGCGCTCCTCCGCCTCGGGGAAGATGCCGTAGTAGAACAGCGCCATGCCATGATCGACGATGCCGCCGGCAGCGCGGATCGCGTCGATGAAGGTGAACATGCTGCCGCCGGCCGTCGTCAGGTCCTCGATGACGAGCACGCGGGCGCCGTCCTTCATATCGCCTTCGATCTGGGCGTTGCGGCCATGTCCCTTCGGCTGCTTGCGGACGTAGATCATCGGCAGGTTCAGGCGCTCGGCCAGGAAGGCGGCAAAGGGAATGCCGGCCGTCTCGCCGCCGGCGATGCAATCGAACTGCTCGAAGCCCGCATTGCGCACGATGATGCTTGCGGCGAAATCCATGACCGTCGAGCGGATGCGCGGATAGGAGATCAGCTTGCGGCAATCGATATAGACCGGGCTCGCCATGCCGGAGGCGAATTTATAGGGCTTGTCGGCGCTGAAATGGACCGCCTTGATCTCCCAAAGCATCCTGGCCACCAGCTCAGCCATGACGGCGCGATCGGTAAATGTCATCTGGGTCATGCGGGGCCTCCTTCGCAGCGCTAACGTTCCAGCGGCAATAGCAGCAAGCGGGCCGAGTTTCCAGACATATGGAAGGTTTTGCAGGCATCCGTCGGACACCGCCGGCATCCCGCCGTCGGCAGCCGCCTATCGGGCCATGCCGGTGTCGGCGGTCAGCACCGCCTTGCCTCGCTTCTCCTTGCCGATGGAGATCGCATGATCGTGCCGGGGCGGCTTTCCGTGCGGAATTGCATCAGGAGAAAGAGCCGGAGCGGTTTCGCGCGTCATGAGAAGCTGAACCGGTCTAGACGGCGTGCAGATAGGCCGCGACCTCGACACGGTTGCGGCCGTTGCGCTTCGCCTCATAGAGCGCCTTGTCGGCAGCGCGAAGGACATCATCGAAAGCGAGACCCTTGACGGTGCCGGTCGCGACCCCGGCGCTGACCGTGCAGACCATGGATTTGTCATCGACGCTGATCGTCCCCGCGGCAAAAGCATCGCGCACCCGCTCGGCGACCTGCTCCGCGCGCCCCGGCAGCGTATTGTCGAGAACGAGGGCAAATTCCTCCCCACCGAGGCGGGCGACCGTATCCGAGGGCCGCAAGCCAACGGAGAGTTCCTGGCCGAACAGCTTGAGCACGAGGTCGCCGGCGGCATGACCATGCTGATCGTTGATCGCCTTGAAACGATCGATGTCGAAAATGATGACGGCCATCGACGGTCCGAAGGAGCGGTGTCCGTAAAGGTCGAACAGCGCACGGCGGTTCAGCAATCCCGTCAGGGAGTCGGTGATCGCCTCGTGGCGATGCAGCGCGGCCTGGCGCCATTGGTGCAGGGCAAGCGACAGCGCCCCGATCCCGGTCATTCCGGCGATGCAGATGGCGAGACTGAAGTCCTCCGCCCAATTATCCGGCGCATGGCCGAGCACAAGCTTGCCATCGGCAATCAGAACACCCGCGCAGAGCCCGAAGGAAATGGCAGTCAATGTGTAGAGGATGGTGATGCCGTAGAGCGGCGTCGGCGCCTCATGGCGGCTCAGCCAGTATTCGCGCGCCGTCAATAGCAGAAGCAGGCCGATGATGGCGTTGTCGCTCATGAATGCCAGGCCGTCGTAGCCCGCCAGCATCGGCACGACCGACGCGATAATCCCGGTGAGGCTGCCAAGCAGGAAGCGTCCCTTGGAAAGGCGGCGCGTGCGAAATTGATAACCGGCCATCCAGATCGTGGAGAAACCGATGAAGAACAGCACGAAGGTCAGAATGGCAAAAATCGGCCGCGGCGTATCGACGTAGGAGCCATAGATGAAAATACCGCCGACGAGAGGCACGAGACCGGCGGCGCATGTCAGAAGAAAGGTATCGGGCCGGCGAGAAAACCAGTTTCCGACCAAAGTAACCGCAAGGCATGTTGCGGAAACACCGAGGGCCAGAAGAAGGGAGTTGTAATCGACCAGCATCATGCTCTTTCGACGGCTTCATTGATACCGCGGGGGATCGCCGATACGCTAGGCCTCAAGGGGTATCAAATTCGTTACAGCAAATAATAAAGAAAATATATTTCAATAAAATATACGTCCCATATCGCGGCAAAACGCTATTGTTTTACCGGCCACCGCCGCATATTTTTACCAGCGCCTATATAAGTAAACCCGAAAATTATATTTCGACATCCCAATACAACGGGAACATAGGATCGAAAACGGTAACGGGGCCGGCGCCCGTTTCGATCTTCGCCGGAAAAGTCACGGCTTCAGGACGGCGAACCAGGGCGATGATGTCGTCGTTGACGGGAAGCCCGTACCAGGCCGGCCCGTTCAGCGATGCGAAAGCCTCCAACCTGTCCAGCGCACCCTCTTCCTCGAAGACATGGGCAAGGCAGCTCATGGTGTTGATCGACGTATAAATGCCGGCGCAGCCGCAGGCGCATTCCTTCAAGGGATCGACATGCGGAGCCGAATCCGTGCCGAGGAAGAACCTGGCGTCGCCGCTCGTCGCAGCGGCGCGCAACGCCAGACGATGGCTCTCGCGCTTGGCGACCGGCAGGCAGTAGTAATGCGGGCGAATACCGCCGACGAGGATGGCGTTGCGGTTGATGATGAGATGGTGCGTCGTGATGGAGCCGGCGAGGTTCGCCTTCGCCGACTTGATGTAGTCGATACCATTAGACGTCGTCACATGCTCCATCGTGACCTTCAGTTCCGGCAATCGCTGCCGCAACGGATCGAGCACGGTTTCGATGAACACGGCCTCACGATCGAAAATATCGACGTCCGGCGTCGTTACCTCGCCATGGACGCAGAGCGGCAGGCCGATCTTCGCCATGCGTTCCAGTACCGGCATGGCCTTGTCGAGATCCCGCACGCCGCCGTGGGAATTGGTCGTCGCACCCGCCGGATAGAGCTTGACGGCGGTGATCAGGCCGCTCTTCCTGCCTTCCTCGACATCGTCCGGGCTGGTGTGCTCGGTGAGATAGAGCGTCATCAGCGGCTGGAAGCGATCGCCCGCCGGCAGTGCCTTCAGGATACGCTCGCGATAAGCGGTCGCATCCGCCGTGGTTACGACCGGCGGCACGAGATTGGGCATGATGATGGCGCGGGCGAAATGCCTGGACGTATCGGCGATCACGCCTTCCAGCATGGCTCCGTCACGCAAATGCAGGTGCCAATCGTCGGGACGGCGGATGGTGAGCTTTTGCATGGGCGCGACCTCTGGACGTGAGAGCACGATCTTGCGCGAAAGCCGGTCCGGGCCTTTCGGCATCGTGCTTTTTGATATCGCGCTTCGATAGCACCAACCGCCCCCGTAAAACAATCGGCGACGGCGGTTTAAATGATGAAGAAGCTCAGCCCTGGACGATATCGATGGTGACGTCGGCCGGGCGGCGGTTTTCCAGAATCAGCCGGCCATTCGGCAGGTCGTTGCCATAGACCTTGGCGCGGGAGGCTTCGTCATCGAGATCGTAGCCCTTCCAGCGCGCCCACAGCCGCTCCTCCAGCACCCCCATCGGCGGGGCGAGCATGACCGAGTAATCGAACATGCCTTCCAGCTCCGCCCATTTGCCCTGGCTGAACAGCAGGTAGTTCCCCTCGACCACGATGAAGCGGTGATCGGGCGACACGATACGGGCGGAGGCGATGGCAATCTCGCGCGAGCGGTCGAAGACCGGCACCAGCACCTCCTGGTCGGCGGCACGCACTGCCTTGACGATATCGAGGAAGGCGCGAACGTCGAAGCTCTCCGGCACGCCCTTCCGCTTCAGGAGCCCCTTCTCGATCAGGACGGCATTGTCCATGTGGAAGCCGTCCATCGGCAGGACTTCGGCGCTTTCGCCCCTCGCCTTCAACGCCTTGGCGACATTGTCGGCCAGCGTGGATTTTCCGGCACCCGGAGGGCCGGCAATCGCCACGAGGAAGCGCTTCGCGCTGCCGGCACGCGCGATGATATCGCCGGCGACCTCCTCGAGAGAGATACTCATGCAGCGACATTCTCCACCGGCGGGGCCTTGGCGCCGGTCATGAAGGCAACGGCATCGGACATGGAATATTCCTTGGGATTGATGACGGTCAGACGGCGTCCGAGACGGTGGATATGGATGCGATCCGCCACCTCGAAGACGTGCGGCATATTGTGCGAGATCAGCACGATCGGCAAGCCGCGAGAGCGCACATCGAGGATGAGTTCGAGGACCTTGCGGCTTTCCTTGACGCCGAGTGCGGCCGTCGGCTCGTCCATGATCACGACCTTGGAACCGAAGGCGGCGGCACGCGCCACCGCCACACCCTGACGCTGGCCGCCGGAAAGCGTTTCCACCGCCTGATTGATGTTCTGGATCGTCATCAGGCCGAGCTCGGTGAGCTTGTCGCGGGCGCGCTTTTCCATGGCCGGCCGGTCGAGCATGCGGAACACGGAGCCGAGAACGCCGGGTTTGCGCACCTCGCGGCCGAGGAACATGTTGTCGGCGATCGACAGCGCCGGCGAGAGGGCCAGGTTCTGATAGACCGTCTCGATACCGGCTTCGCGCGCTTCCATCGGCGAGCGGAACTGGACGGTTTTTCCCTCCAGCTTGATCTCGCCCTCATCGGGAATGACCGCGCCGGAAATCGCCTTGATCAGCGAGGACTTGCCGGCGCCGTTGTCGCCGATCACGGCGAGGATTTCGCCGGGGTAAAGATCGAAATCGGCATTGTCGAGCGCGGTCACGCGCCCATAGCGCTTGACGAGACCGCGGGCAGTGAGAATGGGTTCGACGGTCGTGTTCATGCCGATACCTTTCTGATCCATTGGTCGATCGTGACGGCGCCGATGATGAGCACGCCGGTCAGAAGCACCTTCCATTGCGGGTCCGCTCCGAGCATGTTGAGGCCCATGGAGACGACGCCGACGATCATGGCGCCGAAGAGCGTGCCGAGGATCGAGCCGCGGCCGCCGAAGAGCGAGATGCCGCCGATCACCGTCGCGGTGATCGCCTGGAGATTGAAGTCCGTCACCGCCGAAGAGGGGGAAACCGAGCCGTTGCGTCCGATGGAGACCCATGCTGCGAGGCCCGCGATCAGTCCCGAAACGCCGTAGACGGCAAGGAGCACTTTCTTGGTCTGGATGCCCGCGAGCTTCGCCGCCTCCGGATCGTCGCCCACGGCATAGACGTGGCGGCCCCAGGCGGTGTGGTTGAGCACGTACCAGAGGACGATGACCAGAAGCACCATGGCGATGACGCCAAGGGTCAGCACGGCGCCGCCGAGGCGGAAGCTGATGGCGAAGAAGTGCAGCAGCGGCGCCTGTTCATCGACATCGGTGTCGCGAATGGTCTCGTTGGCCGAATAGATGAAATTCGTCGCCATGACGATATTCCAGGTGCCGAGCGTCACGATGAACGGCGGCAGCTTCATGTTGGCGACGAGGAAACCGTTGAGCAGGCCGCACAGGCCGCCCACGATCATGCCGGCCAGAATGGCGATCGGTGTCGGCAGGCCGTATGTCACGGCGACATTGCCCATGACGACGGAGGAGATGACCATGATCACGCCGATCGACAGATCGATGCCGGCGGTCAGGATGACCAGCGTCTGGGCAGCGCCGAGAATGCCGACGATGGCGATCTGCTGCAGGATCAGCGTCAGCGTATAGGCGGAGAAGAAGCGTCCGCCGATGGCGATGCCGAAAATCACGATCGCCAGCACCAGAACGATCAGCGGCACGGCCGCCGGCGTCGAATGCAGAAAGTGCTGCACGCGCTTGAGAAGAGAGGCATCGTGCTGCTCGAACGAAGCGACGTTCTTGTCGCTGCCGTCGAGAACACGTTCGAATTCCTGTGCTCCGGACATATTATTCCTCCGCCACCGCGCACGCGCGCGGAAACCGCCGGCTGTTAGGAGCCAGCCAGGGGTTGACCCGGCCGACGTGATTGTTGCGATTGTCTGCTCCCGTTAAGAAGAGCCGCGCCAGCAGGCGCATGGCGCGGCTCCCGAAGGGACTATATCACATCCGCGCGGGGCTTAGCCCCAGCACTTGTTGAGACCTTCCTTGGTGTCGATGGACTTGACGCCGGAAACCGGCTTGTCCGTCACCAGGGAGACGCCCGTGTCGAAGAAGGACTTGCCTTCCGTCGGCTTCGGCTTTTCGCCGGTGTCGGCGAACTTCTTGATGGCCTCGACGCCGAGGGCCGCCATCATCAGCGGATACTGCTGGGCAGTGGCGCCGATGACGCCCTCGGTGACCGACTTGACGCCCGGGCAACCGCCGTCGATGGAAACGATCAGGACCTGCTTTTCGAGGCCGACGGCCTTCAGGGCCTGATAGGCGCCGACGGCGGCAGGCTCGTTGATCGTGTGGATGACGTTGATGCCGGAGTCCTTCTGCAGAAGGTTTTCCATGGCCTTGCGGCCACCTTCCTCGTTGCCGTTGGTGACGTCATGGCCTACGATGCGCGGATCGGTTTCGTCGCCGATCTTGTTCGGGTCTTTCGGATCGATGCCGAAGCCGATCATGAAACCCTGGTCGCGCAGGACGTCGACGGAAGGCTGCGACGGGGTCAGATCGAGGAAGCCGATCTTGGCATCCTTTGCCTTGTCGCCGAGCGTTTCCTTCGCCCATTGGCCGACGAGCTTGCCGGCAAGCAGGTTGTCCGTCGCGAAAGTGGCGTCAGCGGCATCGGCCGGTTCCAGCGGCGTATCGAGCGCGATGACCAGCAGGCCGGCGTCGCGCGCCTTCTTGACCGTCGGCACGATGCCCTTGGTGTCGGAAGCGGCGATCAGGATACCCTTCGCGCCATCCGCGATGCAGCTCTCGATCGCGGCAACCTGGCTTTCGCTGTCGCCATCGATCTTGCCGGCATAGGACTTCAGCGTGACGCCGAGTTCCTTGGCCTTGGCGGTCGCGCCTTCCTTCATCTTGACGAAGAAGGGATTGGTGTCGGTCTTGGTGATGAGGCAGGCGGATACGTCGGCGGCCTTGGCCGGCGCGGCGAAGGCGACGCCGATCGCCAGAGCGGCGAGCGCGGCGGAAACAACAGATTTCTTCATTCAATCCTCCCGATGTTTGAAAGGCCGGACGTTCCGGCGCCTCCGGGGCAAAACCCGGCGTAGAGATACACAATGCCTCTCGGATCGTTCCGGCGGACCTCCTCCAAGGCCATGTATGCATCCCCGACGGCCCATATCTGAGCCTAAAGATTTCCGTCTGTCAATAAATAAATCGGATTGAATTATTAATTGGATGTGGCATTCTGGAAAAAAATAAGGCATGGCCATGGTGGAAGGAGCAGGCCCATGTCTCTCGTGCACGATCCGGAGGACACACATACAACGCCAGCGATTCTCGACCCCAGCGGGGGCGCGAACCAGCTTGGCGTGCGCGCTCACAACGAGCGGCTCGTCTTGTCGCTCGTGCGCCGCCACGGCGCGCTTTCGAAGGCCGATATCGCCCGGCGCAGCGGCCTTTCGGCGCAAACCGTTTCCGTCATCATGCGGGCGCTCGAAAAGGACGGGCTGCTGTCGCGCGATGCGCCGGTGCGCGGGCGCGTCGGACAGCCGTCCATTCCCATGCGGCTCAACCCGGATGCGGTGCTTTCCTTCGGCGTCAAGATCGGCCGGCGCAGCGCCGACCTCGTGCTGATGGATTTCGTCGGCGGCATCCGGATGCAGCTCCACCAGATCTATCCCTACCCGTTGCCGCAGGAGATCATCGCCTTCGTCACGGCCGGCATCAAGGCGCTGGAGGGACGCCTCAGCGATGAGGAGCGCCGCAAGCTCGCCGGCATCGGCGTCGCCGCTCCGTTCGAACTGTGGAACTGGGCCGAACAGGTGGGCGCCCCTCCGGGGGCGATGGATGTCTGGCGCGGCTTCGACCTGCGGGCGGAAATCGCCTCACGCGTCGCCTATCCCGTTTTCCTGCAGAACGACGCCACCAGCGCCTGCGGCGCAGAGCTCGTCTTCGGCGTCGGCTCGCATTATCCGGACTTCGTCTATTTCTTCATCGGCTCCTTCCTCGGCGGCGGCATCGTCCTCAATTCGTCGATCTTCGTCGGCCGGACGGGAACGGCCGGGGCGCTCGGCCCCCTGCCCGTGCGCGGCCGCAACGGCGAGAACCGCCAGCTTCTGGAAATCGCCTCGATCTTCGTGCTCGAAAATCTTCTGAGGGATCACGGCTTCGATCCACGCCCGCTGTGGTACTCGGCCGACAACTGGATCGATTTCGGCGAGCCGCTGGAAATCTGGATCCAGGATACGGCCAAGGCGCTGGCGCAGGCGATCGTCGCCGCTGCCTCCGTGATCGATTTCAGCGCTGCCGTCATCGACGGCGGCTTCCCCGACTGGGTTCGGGAACGGGTGGTGCGTGCGACCATCAAGGCGGCCGCCGAACTGGATCTGCAGGGTGTCGTCATGCCCGAGATCGTCGAAGGCGCCGTGGGACCGCAGGCACGCGCCATCGGCGGCGCCAGCCTGCCGATCTTCGCCCGCTATCTCATCGACCAGAACGTCCTCTTCAAGGAGATCGAGCATGCTGAAGGGCATTGACCCGCTGTTGAGCCCGGAGCTGCTGGCAACGCTGCGCGCCATGGGTCATGGCGACGAAATCGCACTCGTGGATGGCAACTATCCCGGGCTCGAACATGCGCGCCGGCTCATCCGCCTCGACGGCCATGGCGTCATCCGCGTGCTCGACGCTGTGCTCAGCGTCCTGCCGGTCGACGATTTCGTGCCGCAGGCGATTTTCCGGGCGACCGTCCGTCAGGACCGCGACGCCGTCGATCCCGTTCATGCCGAAATGATCGAGTGCTGCGCCCGGCATGTGCCCGACATCAAGGTCGTGCCGCTATTGCCGGCGGAATTCTATGAGCGGGTGAAACAAGCGCATGCGCTGATCCAGACCAGCGAGCCGCGGCTCTACGGCAATATCATTCTGCGCAAGGGTGTGATCTATCCGAAGGGATAGGAAAGTGCCCCTCATCCGGCCTCCTGAGCTTGTCGAAGGGGCCACCTTCTCCCCGCTTGCGGGGCGAAGGGGATGGGAGCGCCCACAGCCTTCTTTTTAGCCAATTGCTCAGACGATACTGAGAGGTAGCCCCCTCTCCCCGCCTGCGGGGAGAGGGTGAGGGGCTGAACTCTCCGCCCGACCTAGAACAACCGAGCCTTCACTCGCTCTCAGATATCCCCTGCCGAAGGCCCCCAGACGTCCGTCATCGCAAAACCTTCCGCCATCGGGTCAAACGGGTCGAGCGCCACCTGGCTCAAGCCGAAGGTGAAGCCGCGGCCGGTGATGGTGGGGATGATGGCCGGCTTGCCGGCAACCTCGGTCTCGGCCTGAAGGCCCACCTCGAACTCGGAACCGATGATCGAGCGGGACTTGAAGACATCGCCGACCTTGGCCTTGCCGCGGGCATGCAGCGTCGCCAGATTGGCGGAATTGCCGGTGCCGCATGGGGAGCGGTCGGCTCGGCCCGGCCACATGGTCGTGCAGGTGCGGATGGCGCCATCGGCATCGACATCGCGGAACATGACATAGGCGACGCCGGAGATCGCCGGAATTTCCGGGTGAACCACGGACATGGTGCGATTGATCGCGTCCTTGAGGACCATGCCGGCCTGAACGAGGGCCGCCGCATTGGCCTTTTCAATCGTCAGGCCGATCTGGCCGACATCGACGAGTGCATAGAAGATGCCGCCATAGCACAGGTCGAGCTTGATCCTGCCCCATTGCGGCGTGTCGAGCCCGACATCCAGCTCGTGCACGAAGGACGGGACCATGGTCAGCCGCACCTTCTCGCAACGGCCGTCGCGGCAGGTCGCCGTCGCGCGGATCAAGCCGGCAGCCGTGTCGAGCGTGACGACCGTTTCCGGCTCCTTCATCTCGACGATGCCGGATTCGAGCAGGGCCGTGGTCACGCAGATGGAATTGGAGCCCGAGCTTGCATGCGCCTGATCAGGCTGCAGGATGATGAAGCCGGCATCGGCCTCGGGATGCTTGGCCGGCAGCAGCAGGTTGACCGAGCCGATCGGCGCGCCGCGCGGCTCCAGCACGAGGAAGCGACGCAGTTCCTGGCCCTTCGGATCCGTGTTCAGCCAATGCAGCTGCTCGGCAATGCTATTGCCGGGGATCTTCGGCACGCCGCCGATGGCGACCTTGCCGATTTCCCCTTCGCAATGAACGTCCAGCAGCTGGATCGTGCGCTTCCATCTCATATCATGTGCTCCAATCAGACGTGTCGCGTAATACCGCCATCGACGCGGATATTCTGGCCGGTGATGTAGCCGGCGCCATCCGACAGCAGGAATGCTGCCGTCTTGGCGATTTCGCTCGTCAGGCCGATGCGCTTCATCGGCACCTTATCGGCGGTTTCCGGCTTGTGGTTCAGGCTATCGATATAGCCGGGCAGGATGCAGTTCATGCGGATATTGTCGGCCGCATACCGATCGGAATAGAGCTTCGTAAAGGCGCCGGCGGCAGCCCGATACGTGCAGGAAACCGGGAAGATCAGCGACGGCTCGTAGGCGGCGAATGTGGTGATGTTGACGAAGGCGCCCTTGCCCTGCTTCAGCATGACCGGCGTCACCAGCCGCGCCATGCGCACAAGCGACAGGACCATCATGTCGGAGCCGAGCGTCCAGCTCTCGTCGGAAATATCCAGCAGATCGCCCTTCGGCGGATGGCCGGTATGGTTGACCACGGCGTCGATGCGGCCATAGGTCTTCATCGTCAGGTCGAAGATCGCCTGGATGTCCTCGGCCTTTTCGGCTACGCCGCGCGAGGCGACGCCGCCAAGTTCGGCCGCCAGCGTCTCGCAGCTTTCCGATGGCGACATCAGCGCCAGCCGATAGCCGTTGGCGGCAAGCTCCCGGGCGATAGCCTCGCCCATGCCGCGGCCGCCGCCGGTGATGAGTGCAACGGGCTTTTCGGAATCGGACATGGATTTCCTCCTGGTAGCGGTTTATGCGAGCGGCAGTCTGTCGGCCGGCGTTCCATGCCGGTCATCATATCGGCCGCCAGCCGGACTGTCGCCGCCGATGTGTGAAGCCACTCGCAAATAAGCCATGCGCCGCCTGACGCAATCCTCTGATATATCAGATTGCACGGCATGGCTATGGGCTTTTGCGGCGACGATGAAAGTCACCGCAGAGGATCATGTCATGAGAGGCGGGTCATCGGCCCAGCGCTTCGCCGACATTGCTGCCGGTTGCCTCGACGCTGTCGCCGAGGGAGCCGACGGTATTGCCGGCGGAAGCGCCGACGCGGCGAAGCTGCTCGCCGTAATTCTGACGCGTGCGGGGGTCGAAGATGGCGATCGGGGCGCTGACGGCGGCGCCGGCTACGCTGCCGACCGTCTGGGCGGCTCCCATGGCGACCGCACCGACGGCATCGCCGATGCCGACATCGGAATCGGTGATCGTCTGGCCCTCGATCAGACGGGCGCCGATGAGCTTCACCACCTCAGGACTTTCGGCGAACTTGCCGTGATTGAGGCTATCGCCGGTCTTGAGCTTGGTGAGGTCGAGCACGGTAATGCCCTGCTTCTCCAGCTCGCTGCGATAGGGCTCGGCTGCGGGATCGATCTGACCAAGGCGGTCGATGTTGCCGGAAATGCGCCGCGACAGGGAGAGCGCGCGGTCATCGCGCGAGACGAACAGCGTGAAATGCGGCTTGTCCTTGCCGAGCGCAGCAAACTGCCGCCCGAAGACATCGACGTCAAGATCCGGCGAGGCCAGGATGACATTCTTGATCTTCGGGGCGACGCGGCCGTTGCGGATCGCCATTTGCCGGAGGGATTCGACCGCGAGCCAGCTGCCCATCGAATGCGCCATGACGGTGATATCGCCGACGGACGGATCGGCCGCGACACGCCGCAGCAGCTCCTCCAGCGAATCGCGGGAATAATTGGTGCTTTCCTTGTCGTAGGCATAATCGAAAATGCTGGCGCGCGACGGCCAGGTGAACACGATCGGCGCGACATCCGCATGCGAATCATGGACGATCTGCGCGAAACGATAGACCGCATCCTCGTACCGGTTGTTGAAGCCGTGCACGAAGATGAGCACTCGCCTGTTCTTCGGCAATTCCGCGTGGAGCCACGCGCGTCCGTCCGCCTCGGTCGGTAACGGCTTGACGCCGATGGTGACGAAATTCTTCAGGGGATCGCCCGGCAGCCGGCTCGGCCACTGAACCTGGCCGACCTTGCGATTGGCCTCCGGCGGAATGGAAACGTTGACCGCATCGATCTTCAGCCCCGGGCCGCGTTCGCCCGAAAACAGGATCGCCGGGTCCTTGTCCGGCAGGCGCGTCGTGGCGACGAGGAGGTCGACCTTCGAGGTGCCCGGTACATTTTCAGCCACGGGCTGCATGACGCCGATCGGACGGCCGCAGGCTGCCAGCGATAACGTCGCGACGACGGCGACGGCTCGGAGAAACACGCTGCCCCATCGGCCCGAACCCGCCTTGCGCTGCATCATGCAACCTTTCCTTACTGCCAGAATGTCGCGCCACTCTACGCATGGACGTCCGCAGCGCAAGCGGCTCCAGCGGTTCACGCCCTCATGATGCGATGCTAATTCGCGACGGCATTGCAAAGGGGCAACGCCTTCGTGCGTCCGGAAAGTCATGGAGGAAGCCGGAATAAAAAAGAGCCCGATGCGGGAGGAGGATGCATCGGGCTCTTGATCCGGATTGGCAACTGGGAGGAGGAGTGTTGCCAATCATTGAAGGAGCGCTGGGAGGAGGAGGTGCGCTGCCTTCGAGGGAGTAGATATAACGCCGGAGGGCGCATGAACAGACCGGCTTTCGCAATGCAGCAATGCACTAAGCGCATTGCTTTGACTCTCATAGGCCGGAAATTCCGCATATCGCCGCCGATCCGGGCTTTCCAGCGCCTATTTTGCAGTCGTTATCCGTCGAAAACGCGCGATTCACATGATCGTGATCATCGCTTTTTGCATTGGAAACGCTTTCGCTGCATTCCGGCCGATGAGTGACCTCACCGGCCGGGCGATTGTCGGCTCAGGCTGCCTTGAACGCCTTCTTGCCCTCGGCATCCAGCGCCGCGAACTCCTCGTCGGAAAGGACGATATCGACCGCCTCGGTGTTCTCTTCGAGGTGCCTGACTTTGCCGGTGCCGGGGATCGGCAGCATCACCGGGCTGCGCTTCAACACCCAGGCAAGGGCGATCTGGCTCGGAGCGGCATTGTGCTTCTTCGCGATGCTATCGAGCAGCGAGCCTTCCTTGGCAAGGTCGCCGGCGGCGAGCGGAAACCAGGGAATGAAGCCGATGCCGTGCTTTTCGCAATAATCGAGCACGTCCTCGCTGGTGCGATCGACAAGATTGTATCGATTCTGCACCGTCGCCACCTTGAAATGCTTCGATGCGGCTTCGATGTCGGCAACGGAGACCTCGCTCAGTCCGGCATGACGGATGATGCCGTCATCCAGAAGCGATTTTACGGCATCGAACTGCTCGGCGGCGGGCACCTTGGGATCGATGCGGTGAAGCTGCCAGAGATCGATGCGGTCGACACCGAGATTGCGCAAGCTCTTGTGCGCCTGCTGGATCAGATATTCGGGGCGACCCACGGGCACCCAGACATTCGGGCCGGTACGGGTAAGGCCGCCCTTGGTCGCAATGACGAGGCCGTGACCATAGGGGTGGAGCGCTTCCTTGATCAGGCGTTCGGAAACGTCGGGGCCGTAGGAATCGGCGGTATCGATGAAATTGATGCCGAGCTCCGGCAGGCGCCTCAAGGTGCGGACGGCTTCGTCATGGTCTTCGGGCTCGCCCCATATGCCGGCGCCGGTAATGCGCATGGCACCGAAACCGAGACGATGAACGGGGAGATCGCCGCCGATCTTGAATTGACCGGACTTGGCTGCATCGAATTCTGACATGGTTTTAGTCCCTTTTGCTGATCTGAAATCTATCCATCATTTTCGGCATCCGGGGAGGAGCCGAGATTTGTCGAGCAAATCGAACGTTTCGCGAAGGAGAGGAGTTGAAGTCGCGACCCGATACTAGATGGGTCTGCAAGGCCGCAGATGCAATGCACCGATGCGCGCCCTTTTCAGCCGCACGGCACCGCAGCGCCGTCGCAGACGTCCCCCGCCGGTCTTCCGTCTTCCGGCGTCAAGCGGGCGGTGTGCGCTGGCGCACCTGCTCGCCGAGACCGGCAAGCGCCGCCCAAAGCTCGTCGAACATGCCGCGAGCGAATTGGTCGAGCGAACTGTCCTGCCGGCCGGATGTCCAGCGCTCGCCGCCAATGCGCAGCATCGTGACGACAGCAGCCGCCAGCATGCTCAGGCGAAAACGCTCGTCGTCGCCGCCCTGGCTGCGGGCGTGCAGCGCATCGGCAAGCTTCCTTTCCAGCTTGGCATATTTCAACTGATCGCGCGCGCAGAGTGCCGGGGTATTGCGGATCAGCGCGGCCAAGGCGAGGCGCTGGGGATCGGCAATGGCGGCACGAAGCGCGGAATTGACAGCCGCCTCGATGACGTCGGCGATGGCGGCGTCGCGGGGCTGCGCCAGGACGGCGTCGATCAGCTCGCCGGCGAAACTGTCCTGCCAGGCGGCGACCACCTCTTCCTTGCTGGGGAAGTAGTCGAAAAAGCTGCGCTTGGAAACATCTGCCGCCTCGGTGATATCCTCGATGGTCGTGGCATCGAAGCCGCGCTCGAGGAAGAGCTTCAGGGCGGCGGATTCGATGCGTTCACGCGTCTGGCGGCGCTTGCGCTCGCGCCGGCCTTCCTTCACCGCGATATCGACCTCCGGCTCCTTCGCCATCCGCTTCCCCTGCAAGGCACCCGTTTCGGCCGTCCCATCGCGGCCTTGCCGATCCCCCGCGCCTAGGCGCCGATTCCGGCAGTGTCTCCGGTGCTACGATATTCGGAGCCGGCGATCGAGAGCTCCAGCGGATTTTGCCGCGATATCCTGTAGACGCCGGCAGGTGGAATATTGCGCACCGTACTGCCGATGCGCGCTGCCTTCAGCCCGAGATCGGCAAGAATCGACTTTTGCACCGGACAGCGCGGCCCATAGGTGAACTGATAGAAAGCCGCGTCCGGCCTCATCGTTTCGAAAGCGCCGCCGACAATGGCCGCAATCTTCGAAGGCGGCATGGAAAGGAGCGGCAGGCCGCTGACGACACCGCCGAAAGGCGCATCGTCGAAAAGACCGCATTGGCCGAGCCGCGCCGCATCCATATGGACCACGCGCGCCTGCGGAAAGCGCCCGCGCAGGCGAACGGCGAATTCCTCGCCGAATTCTATCAGCGTCAGCTCGCTTTCCGGGATACCCCGCGCCAGCAGCGCCCGCGTGAACACGCCCGTTCCCGGACCGAGCTCAAGAATCGGCCCCGTGAGCGGCTCGATTTCCTGCGTCATCAGCCTGGCGAGGCGCTCGCCCGACGGCGCGACCGCCGCAACCCGCATCGGATCGCTCACCCAGGAACGGAAGAACTGCACAAAATCGGCGCATGAACTCTTTGTCGTCATTCCGCGAATCCAATCTTCGGCCATGTGGCGCGATGAGGGCTGAGCAGCGTGGCAATTCGAAGGCATGCCGCGCCATCAGGCCGTGGAAAATCATCCATACGAAAGCATTTCCGCGCTTTTGGGCGGGCATTAATTTTTATTTATTGCAAACTTGCATTTAGTGCAAAAATTATCAGATACAACGGGCAGCGCAAAATATCTCCACGGGAGCTCCGCAATGCCAGACTGGACAGTGAAAGACATCCCGCCGCAGACGGGCCGCATCGCAGTCATCACCGGCGCCAATAGCGGCATCGGCTACGAAGCCGCAAAGGCTCTGGCCGGCGCCGGCGCGAAGGTCATCATCGCCTCGCGCAACGAAACGAAGGGCAACGAGGCGCTTGCCAGGATCCGTGCGGCGACACCCGACGCGGATGTGGCGTTCGAAGCGCTCGACCTTTCCAGCCTCGATTCCGTTGCCCGCACGGCCGAGCGCATCGCCAGCACGTTGCCGCGCATCGACCTGCTCGTCAACAACGCCGGCGTCATGGCCATCCCGGACAGACATGAGACCGAAGACGGCTTCGAAATGCAGATGGGCGCCAACTATATCGGGCACTTCGCGTGGACCATGCGGCTGTTGCCAAAGGTCTTCGAGGCGGAGAATCCGCGCGTGGTCACGGTCAGCAGCCTCGCGCACCGCGCCGGCAGGATCAATTTCGACGATCTGCAGTGGCGCAGGCGTTATCGGCCCTGGCCTGCCTATTGCCAATCGAAGCTGGCTACGCTGCTGTTCAGCCTGGAACTCGACCGGATAGCACGCGCCGAAGGCTGGAAGCTGAAAAGCATGGCTGCCCATCCCGGCTATGCCGTGACCGGGCTGCAGACCACGGGTCCCCGCATGGGCCGCGACGCACCGGGCAGTTTCGAATTTATGATGAAATTGCTGGAGCCGTTTTTATCGCAATCGGCGGCGGCGGGCGCCCTGCCGACGCTCTTTGCAGCCACCTCGCCGACCGCGGAAGGCGGCGTCATGTACGGCCCGGGTGGCTTCTACGAACTCAAAGGCCCGCCGGTGCGAGCGAAAATCGCTTCGCATGCCCGCGACAAGGCTCTCTGGCGGCGGTTGTGGGATGTTTCGGAGCAACTGACGGGATTGCAAACGCCGCTGCCCGCAACGGCCTGAAAGCAAATCCCTCCCCGCAGACCGGAGAGGGATTTTCAAGACGCGTCACATCACGGGCTGACGCACTGGCGGCGCGGGCCGCTGGTCGGCTGATAGGTATTGTCGGACGCACGATACGTCTTGTACCGGCTGGCGCACCAGCGAACATGGGCGCCGCCGCGCGGCGGCTGGGCAATGGCGCCGCCGATGATCGCGCCGGCGCCAAAGGCGGCCAGCGGATACCACCAGCCGTCATTATAGCGGCGATAGCCGGGGCGGGCGTAGCGATAGCCGCGGTGGCCGTGCCAGTAGCCCGGCCGGTTATGCGGGCGGTAGTGCGGCCGATAATGCGGACGGTAGTGCCGGTTGTGATGGCGATATTGCACCTCGGTCATCCCTGCGGACGGGGTGCCCGTCTGCTGGATTGCCGGCTGGATCAAGGGCTGGATCGGCGCGGCGGCGGCCGGATCGAAAGAAGTGACGGCAAGCAGGACACTCAGTGCAGTCACCGTTGCGGTTGTCAGGAATCGTTTCACAGCTCTTCTCCTCCTCGCAGGTCGCAATACTGACAGATAACGCGCATTGATTGAAAATGTTTCACAATATGATCGCTTGCGCAAGTAAATGCGGTCCGCTAGATTTTTAGATAGGAAGCCTACCTATCTACAGCCGCGAGCGAGACTCCATGAGCAAAGCCGACCGTCACCCCACGCTCGAAGATGCCTATGGGCTCGCCGAGGCGCTGCGCCCCGCCCTCCACCGCCTGTACCGGCAATTGCGCCGCGAGAGCGGCGATGCCGGGCTGTCACCGCTGCACGGCCTGCTGCTCGCCGCCATCATTCGCCAACCGGGCATCGGCGTTGCCGAGCTGGCGCGCATGGAGAGGCTGCGCGGCCCGACGATTTCAGGGCATGTGAAGGCGATGGAACGGGACGGCCTCATTGCCCGCTCGGAGCCCGATCCCAGCGATCGGCGCCGCAACGGCCTCGTTGCGACCGGGAAAGGCCAGGAGATCATCCGCGGCCTGAAGCAAAGCAGGACCGACTGGCTCGCATTCGAACTCGCCAGGTTGTCGCCCCGGCAGCGCGACGCCATCCGCGCCGCGATCGAGCCGCTCATGGAGATCGGCCAGTGACCGCCAAAGGCACGAGCGCAGCGCGCCCCTCAGCTTCGTTTACGGACAGCCCGCCCGATCGCCGCGAGATCCGCGCCGTCATTCTCGGTCTGATGATCGTGCTCGGCCTCGCCGCCATCGACCAGAGCATCGTCGCGACCGCGTTGCCGCGCATCGTCAGCGATCTCGGGGGACTGACGCATCTCTCCTGGGTCGTCAGCGCCTATGTGCTCGCCTCGACCAGCACCATGCCGCTCTACGGCAAGCTTAGCGACCAGTACGGCCGCAAGCCGATGATCTATGCGGCGATCCTCATCTTCCTTGTCGGTTCGGCCCTCAGCGGCATGGCACAGACGCTGCTGCAGCTCATCGTCTTCCGGGCGATCCAGGGGATCGGCGCCGGCGGACTGCTGCCGCTGGCGCAGATCATCATCGGCGACATCGTGCCGCCGGCCAGACGCGGGCGAAACCAGGGTTCCATCGCGGCCGTGTTCGCCGTCTGCAGCGTCATCGGCCCCATCGCCGGCGGCATCATCACCGATCTCCTGTCATGGCACTGGATCTTCTACGTCAACCTGCCGATCGGCGCCGTCGCGCTGGTCATGATCGGCCGCGCGCTGAAGCGGCCGCATCACGCACACAGCCGCAGCATCGACTATCTGGGAGCCGCCCTGCTGACGAGCTGCACGACCAGCTTCCTGCTGGTGCTTGCGCTCGGGGGCAACGAATGGGCCTGGAACTCGCCGCAGATTTTCGGCCTGTCCGCCGTCGCGCTCGCCCTGTTCGTGCTTTTCGTCTTGCACATCCGGCGCGAACCCGAGCCCGTGCTGCCGCCCGATCTTTTCCACAACCGGCTCTTCGTCGTCGCCTGTATCGTGCTGGCGCTGACCTTCATGGGCATGCTCGGGGCAAGCCTGTTCTTTCCGCTGTTCTTCCAGATGGTGATGGGGGTCAGCGCTTCGCATTCCGGCCTGCTGACGGGTCCGCTGATGATCGGCGTCGTCATCTCCTCCATGGTCAACGGCCGCGTGCTGCTGCATCGCTTCGGACGCTACAAGCCGGCGCAGCTCTGTGGCCTCAGCCTTGCGACAGCCGCCTTCGCGGTGCTCGCCTGGGCGGCGGCGGCCAGCCGGGGCTTCGGGATCATCGAGCCGGCCGTCTTTGCCCTTGGCCTCGGCCTTGGGCTCGTCATGCCCACCATGACGATCGCCGTGCAGAACGCCCTGCCCCTAGCCCATCGCGGCGTCGGAACGGCAACGCTCGCCTTCTTCCGCTCCCTCGGCGGCCTGATCGGTGTTACCGGCTCAGGCGCCATCCTGGCCTATCGCGTACAGAATGCCGGCGGTTTGCTGGATGGGATGCATGCGTCGTCCCTGACGGAGGCGGGAATGAAGCAGCTTGCCACCTCCTCTCCCGAAGCCCACGCCGCGGCGATCGCGCTTTACCGGCACGCGATCGCCATGACCTTCACGACGGGAACGGCCATCGTGGCTCTGGCGCTGATCGCGCTGCTGTTTCTGCCGGAATTGCCGCTCGCGACGGATCATGGGCAGGGAGCTGCCCGCTGACTGAAACCAGAGTATGGACATGCCTGATCGCGTTCCATGACGCGACGGTTTCGAGCGAATAACGCCTGCATACCGGCCTTATGCCATCATTCAGAATGTCGATGAAGAAATGGCGCACCCGAAGAGATTCGAACTCCTGACCCCCAGATTCGTAGTCTGGTGCTCTATCCAGCTGAGCTACGGGTGCGTGGCCGAAACGGAAGAAACCGTTGGCGTGGGCGGTTCTCTAAAGGGTCCCCGGGGGGAATGCAAGTGGATTTGTGAAAAAGATCGCGATTTTAATGCATAATGATGACAAGCTATTGAAAACAATCAGTTTTCTTGCAAGCTTCTACTGCGATAGTCGTCGAGCGAAACCGGGCGGTCGGGAATCTCGATGCGGAACTGCGTGCCGGCGGCCGGTTTTTCGACAAGCGCAATGGTGCCGCCATGGGCAAGGACGAGTTCGCGGGCAATGGCAAGGCCAAGGCCCGTGCCGCCGGAGCGGGCGGAGCCGCGGAAGGCCATGAAGAGGTTCTCCCTCGCCTTTTGCGGCATGCCGGGGCCAGTATCGTCGACGGTGATGCTGACGACACTGCCGATTCGATGCGCCGATACCGTGATGCGCCTGACGCTGTCCGCCTCCGTTTCCGCGAATGCAAGCAGCGCCTGATGGGCATTGCGGCAAAGATTATGGATGACCCGGAAAAGCTGCTCGCCGTCGGCATCGACTTCCAGATCCGAGTTGAGCTGTTCGACGAATTCGATTCCGCTGTCCGGATCGATCGCCAGAATATCGCGAACCTCCTCGATCAGTTCGGCCAGGCGAACCTTGCGGCGGCGCGGCGCCGATTCGGAGGTCTGGCCATAGGACAATACCTCGGTCGTGTAGCCGACCGCGCGGTCGATGGTGCGCAAAAGCTTCGGCGCGAAGCGCTTGACCATCGGATCATCGACATCGACCAGCCGGTCCGACATCAGCTGCGCGGCGGAAAGGATGTTGCGCATGTCATGGTTGATCTTCGACACGGCAAGGCCGAGCGCGGCAAGGTTCTTCTGCTGCTTCAGCGTCTTTTGCAATTGCGATTGCATGGAAGCGAGATGGCGGCCGGCCACGGCGAGTTCGTCCCGTCCCGCGTCCAGCGCGAGAATGCGGCCGGGGTCCTCCGGATCGTCCGAATAGGCCTGCATGCTGTCGGTGAGGCGGCGGATCGGACGAATCATCATCCGGTTGATCGCAAAGAAGATCAGCGTCGCGGTAAACAGCGAGATCAGAATGGAGACGAAGAAAACGCTGCGGGCATAGGCAAGCATCGCGCTTCGCAGGCGGGTATCCTTGAGCACCACCTCTATGCCGGTGCCGGCATCGCCGCCGACGGGGCCGAACACGCGGATGATGCGGTTGCCGCCGAACACCAGCGTATCGAGCGCATCCTTGATCGCCGTCAGTTGCGAGACGTCGCTCAGATCGTATTTCTCGTCGACCGATGCCGGCATTTCGGCCGTCGCGAGCAGGCGCGAGGTGCCATCCTTGCGCAGAACGATGGCCCGCGTGCCGGTGGCCATCAAGGTTTCCTTCTGCAGTGCGCGCGGCAACTCCGCCGGCTGCAGGCCGTCGATGACGATGGCGGCCGCCGCGGCCGTGTTCAGCCGATCCTCCAGCCAGCGCAGCCGCATATTGGCAACGGAAGGCACGAAGATGAGCACCTCGGCGAGAGAGATGAAACCGACGGTCAGAATGAGGAGCTTGCCGGAAAGACCGCCGAAGATGCCCGTGGGCCGGCAAAACTGGCTGAGGCCGCCCTTGTCGACCTTGCCGCCTTTTGCGGCGTCCTTGTCCTGCCCACTGTCCATTTCAATTGTCCCGCTTCGCTGAAAAGCGACCTGATGGCGACGTTTCGAAACCAGATAATAGGCGATTGTGGGCTTTTTTCCAATCGGCTCCGCATTTCGGGGAGCAGGCAAGGCCGGCAGCGGCGCTCGGGCGCGGCCGCCGGTCTCAGATCGAAGAGATCAGAATTCCTCCCAGTTCTGCGCCGCGGCGGCCGGCGCAGCCGCTCCGCCGCCGAACGCGGTCGCGACCTTGCCCATCATGCGGCGTGCCGGCGAAGCGGTTGGACGATGCGTCTCGGCGCGCGCCAGCACCGGCGCGGCCCCATTGGCTGCATCCACCTTGAAGCGGGAGACGAGATGGACAAGGCCATCCGCCTCGCCCGCCAGGCGATGGGTCGCTGCCGATGTCTCCTCGACCATAGCGGCGTTGCGCTGTGTGACCTCGTCCATCTGGTTGACGGCGTTGTTCACCTCCGAGAGGCCCGTTGCCTGTTCGCGTGCGGCCGTCGCAATCGAGTGGATGTGATCGTTGATCTTGAGGACGCGGGCTTCGATGGAGGACAGCGCCTCGCCGGTCGCCTGCACGAGCTTGACCCCGACCTGCACCTCGCCGCCGGACTTGCCGATCAGCGCCTTGATGTCCTTGGCCGCGGTGGCGGAGCGCTGGGCCAGCTCCCGCACCTCCTGCGCGACGACGGCAAAGCCCTTGCCCGCCTCGCCTGCGCGCGCGGCCTCGACGCCGGCGTTCAGGGCAAGCAGGTTGGTCTGGAAGGCGATGTCGTCAATCACGCCGATGATCTGGCTGATCTCGCCCGAGGCCTGCTCTATGCGGCCCATGGCATCGATCGCGTTGCGTACGACCGTGCCGGAGCGCGCCGCATCGTCCTTCGCCTCACCGACCATGACGCTGGCCTCGCGCGCCCGCTCGGTCGAGTTCTGCACGACCGAGGTGATCTGGTCGAGGGCGGCCGAGGTTTCCTCGAGCGCTGCCGCCTGTTGTTCGGTGCGCTTGGAAAGATCGTCGCTGGCGTGTCGCAGTTCGTTGGTGTTGGAGTTGATCGAGCCGGTCGTCTGGCGCACTTCGCGCATGGTGGTCTTCAGCGTCGCGAGCGTCGCATTGACGTTCTGCTGCAGCTCGGCGAAGGCGCCCTGGAACTCGCCCTTCATGGCCTGCGTCAGATCGCCCTCGGCCAGGCTCGCAATGACCCTGCGCACTTCGCCGATGCCCGTATCCACGCTGATCAGCAGCTCGTTCACATTGCCGGCGAAGCGATTGAGATTGACGTCGCCATAGTCCTTTTCGATGCGGCGGCTGAAATCGCCGGCCGCAGCCGCCGAAACCGCCAGAGACATGCTCGACTGAAGCTCGTCGCTCTTGGCGCGCATGGCCGCCTCCTCGGCATTCATCCGGCGCACGGCATTGCCGTTCTCCTTGAAGACGTCGACGGCTGCCGCCATTTCGCCGATCTCGTCACGACGGCCGGCAAAGGGCACCTCGATATCGAAATAGCCGTCCGCAACCTTCTTGATCGCCGCGGTCACGTCGCGGATCGGGCGGCTCAGGTGAACGGTGCCGATATAGGCCCCCAGGCCGACACCGGCGCCGATGCCGGCGACCATGATGCAAAGGACGACCCACATGACATTATCGTGGAAGGTCACAATTTCGGCGTCCGCCTTCGCAAGCTCCGCCTTGTCGGCCTGGACGACCGCATCGATCTCAGCCTGGAATGCCTTGCGGTTGGCGCGGTTGGCTTCGTTGTTGCCCTGCTTGCTGGCGGCGTCCGGACCGTCCGTCAGGCCGAGCCTGACCGTCTCGGTGCGGAAAACGCGAAACTCCTGGGCGCGGGCCTGCAGCTTGGCGAAATCCGGCTTCTGAGCTTCCGGAACCAGGGGCGCCCAGCTTGCCAGCACCTTGTCGATCTCGTCGAGGTCGCTCATCATCCCGTCGGCGAAACTCTTGGAGTCCTTCACCGAGGCGGCCGCATAGATACCGCGGGCTTCCATGACCACCGCGGTCACATAGCGGTTCAAGTGCTCGCCCATGTAGGCGCGGCTTGCCGTCCGCTCGTAACTCTGCAGTTTCTGATCGTATTGATGCAACGCATAAAGGGCCGTCGCACCGATCAGAAGCGCCGCTCCGGCCATGACACAGACAAGCAGATTTATTTTGCCGCGAATTCTCACAATATCCCTCCGATGCCGCCCCACCCTCAAAAACCGACTGGTTTTCCGGCATAAGACTAGATATCGATGAAAATCATTAACGTTAGCTTGCGGTATTTTTGACCCATATGCGGGCGAGTTTTGCCATGAATTTCACATATCGCTTGATTGCGTTCTGCGGATCGGCCGGCCTCGCCCTATACGCCGGTCGAGCCCAAAAGGCCCGATGAACGGGCGAATTTGCCGGAAGGCGAGGAATCTGCGCCCTCATAATTGACTTCCGCCACCTTGAACCTTATAAGCCCGCGCACGTCCGGTCATGGAGCCTGCATCTGCGGGCCAAAGTCCGTTCGCCAAAATCAACAACGCTCCTTGCTATCGAAGCAAAGCTCAAGAAGGGCCGCACTCCGCGGTGTTTAAATAAATGAAGCGTACCTATCAACCATCCAAGCTTGTCCGCAAGCGTCGTCACGGCTTCCGTGCGCGCATGGCTACCAAGGGCGGCCGTGCGGTTCTTTCCGCTCGCCGTAACCGCGGCCGCAAGCGTCTTTCGGCCTAAGGGCCGAAGTGCCCGATAATCCAGGATGGCGGGCAAATTGACGAATGAACGACCAAAAAAGACTGTCGGGCGGCTGAAAAGCCGGCCGCAGTTTCTTGCAGTCCGCGAGGGCGAGAAGCGCAGAGGCAGCTTCTTCCTCATTGAGACGCTGGACCACAAGACCGCCGACGTCGAACCCCGCGTCGGTTTTACCGTCACCAAAAAACATGGCAACGCGGTGGAGCGCAACCGCATGCGGCGCAGGCTGAAAGAAGCCGTGCGGCTTCACGCCGGATTTGCAATGCAGCCCGGACACGACTATGTGGTTGTCGCGCGGCGCGAAGTGCTGACCGCACCTTTCGAAAAGCTGGTGGGTGAACTCGTCCAGCGTATCGAATCCAGGCCGAAACACCGGCGACCGGAAACGGACCGCTCCAGGAAAACATGATGCAAAACAACCGCAATTACTTCATAGCGATTGCCCTGTCGGTGCTGATCGTCCTCGCTTGGCAGTTTTTCTATATGAACCCGCGCCTTGAAGCGCAGCGCAAGGCCGAACAGGCCGCCAAGCTGCAGCAGCAGACGCAGCAGGCTCAGACGACGCAGCCGGCCGCAGCAGGCGCAGGCACGGCCGTCAACGGTTCGCTGCCAGCGGGTGGCCAGAACGCGACTGCGACGCTGACCCGTGACCAGTCCGTCGAAAAGACGGCATCCTCGCGCGTCATCATCGATACGCCTGCGCTCGCCGGTTCCATCAACCTGGAAGGCGCTCGTTTCGACGATCTGAGGCTGAAGAGCTATCACGAGACCGTCGACAAGAGCAGCCCGATCATCACGCTGTTCAGCCCGGCCGACACCAAGGACGGCTACTTCTCCGAACTCGGCTATCTCGGCGGCGATACGACCGGCGCCGTGCCCGGCCCCTCGACCGTATGGACGCTGGCAAGCGGCGACAAGCTGACCGACAAGACGCCGGTCACGCTCTCCTACACCAACGACAAGGGCGTGACCTTCTCGCGCACCATTTCCGTCGACGATCGCTACATGTTTACGATCAGCGACAAGATCGTCAACGGCGGCCAGGCACCGGTTTCGCTGTCCAGCTACGGCCGCGTCACGCGCTACAACAAGCCGGAAACGCCGTCAGCCTACGTTCTGCATGAAGGCTTCATCGGTGTCATCGGCGACGATGGCCTGATCGAGAGCAAGTATGCCGCCGTGGAGAAGGAAGCCGTAAACCCGGCGAAGGCAACCGGCGGATGGCTGGGCATTACCGACAAGTATTGGGCAGCAACGATCGTGCCGCCGCAGTCGACGGCCTACGACGCCCATTTCTCGCACTTCACCGACGGCACGCCGCGCTATCAGGCCGACTACAAGGAAGACGCCGTCACGGTCGCTCCCGGCCAGTCGCTCGAGCTGAAGAACCTCATCTTCGCCGGCGCCAAGGAAGTTCCGGTCATCGATCGCTATGAGACGAGCTACTCGATCCCGCGCTTCGACCGCCTGATCGACTGGGGCTGGTTCTATTTCATCACCAAGCCGATGTTCAAGCTGATGGATTTCTTCTTCCGCTTCTTCGGCAATTTCGGCGTCGCCATCCTCTGCACCACCATCGTCGTCAAGGCGCTCTTCTTCCCGCTCGCCAGCCGGCAATATGCCTCGATGGCGAACATGAAGCGCATGCAGCCGAAGATGGAAGAGCTCAAGGCCAAGTTCGGCGACGATCGCATGGGCCTGCAGCAGGCGACCATGCAGCTCTACAAGGAAGAGAAGATCAACCCGATTGCGGGTTGCTGGCCGGTGCTCCTGCAAATCCCGATCTTCTTCTCGCTCTACAAGGTGATCTACATCACCATCGAGATGCGCCATGCGCCGTTCTTCGGCTGGATCCAGGACCTTTCGGCGCCGGACCCGACCTCGATCGTCAATCTCTTCGGGCTGCTGCCGTTTGCCGCCCCGACCTTCCTGCATCTCGGCGTCTGGCCGCTGATCATGGGCGTCACCATGTTCCTGCAGATGCGCATGAACCCGACGCCGCCGGATCCGACCCAGGCGATGATCTTCAACTGGATGCCGCTGGTATTCATGTTCATGCTGTCGAGCTTCCCGGCCGGCCTCGTGATCTACTGGGCATGGAACAACACGCTCTCGGTCATCCAGCAGTCGATCATCATGAAGCGCCATGGAGTGAAGGTGGAGCTCTTCAACAATCTCAAGGGCCTCTTCAAACGAAAACCGGCGCCGTCGAAATAAGCAAAAAGCCCCGCTTCGCGGGGCTTTTCTTTTTGGCGCGACTGATTTCGGGGATCGGATCGCCGTATCGGCGCCGCCCGATACGCATGACCTGGAACGAGATGCCGGGCGATCGCCTGGCGAACAAAACTTGACTTTCCCGGGTAAAACCCCGAAGCCAGTCAAGCAATCGAACCGGAAGATCTTGGGCAGCATGGCAGACCAGACGACAAAAGACGACAAGCCGCTTTTCGGGCGCCCGTGGATCTTCATCCGCGGCGTGCCGGCAATGAAGTTCCTGCCGCCGGAAGGACCTCTGGAAGTCGCCTTCGCGGGACGCTCCAATGTCGGCAAGTCATCGCTGATCAACGCCCTCGTCGGTCATAAGGGTCTGGCGCGCACCTCCAATACGCCGGGCCGGACGCAGGAGCTCAACTATTTCGTTCCCGAAGGCTTTTCCGGCGAAACGGGCGACCTCCCGCCCATGGCACTCGTGGACATGCCGGGCTATGGCTACGCGCAAGCGCCGAAAGATCAGGTCGATGCCTGGACGAGGCTGGTCTTCGACTACCTGCGCGGGCGGGCGACGCTGAAGCGCGTCTATGTGCTGATCGACAGCCGCCACGGCATCAAGAAGAACGACGAGGAGGTTCTGGCGCTGCTCGACAAGGCCGCCGTGTCCTATCAGATCGTACTTACCAAGACCGACAAGATCAAAGCCGCCGGCGTGCCGAAGCTGATCGCCGAAACGGCGGAAAAGATTCGCAAGCGTCCCGCCGCCTATCCCGAAATTCTCGCGACCTCCTCCGAGATGGGCGAAGGCCTTGAGGAGTTGCGGCAGGCGATCAGGCAGACGGTCGGTATCGCCGCCTGATCTTTCCGGTATCGCATTCAGACGGGCGACGCCGATCCGGTTTCAGGGAGCGCGGAGAGGCGAGACGGCACTCGTCACGGCAAATGGATCGTGCCGGAAGCGATGACATTGCCCGTGGGTTTGCCGGTCGGCGAACCGCCGAAGGGCTCGACGCTGACGGCGACGATTGCCCCTTCCGTCAATTTACCGTGAAGCTCCTGCGGCAGGATGATTTCGCCCTCGCCGGTCTGCGGCAGGACACCCAGGGCCTCGGCCGGATCGCTGCCGCGAATCAGCCAGAGTTCCAGCGATTTTTCCTCCGGCTTGCCGGCGGCGACCGGCGTCACCTTCAGGCGACCGTTATCGGCATCGTAGTTGGCCAATAGATTGATGGGACTGTTCTGGCCGGAAAGGGACGCGGTAAGCTGTTTGCCGGGCGAAGGACGCGAGGCGTTTTCGTTCGTGATGGCGAAGACGAGCACGCCAACAGCCAGAAACAGCGAGCCGAAGGCGGCCGACCGCCAGAGCTTGAGCGAATTCCAGAGATGGGCGCCGAGCGCGGCCTCCCCTAAAATCCGCTTTTCTATCTTCGGGAATACGGTGGCCGCAGGCATCGCCGCCTCATATTCCTCATTGAATTCCGAGAGGTTCTGCTCCCAACGGCTGACGATCGCCGCGAACTGGCGATCGCTGCGCATGCGGCGTTCGACCTTTTGCCGATCCTCCAGGGAAAGGACGCCAAGCACGTATTCTCCGGCCAGGACTTCATCGCGGGAGCGGCCTCCCTTGCTTTGATCGGGCGTACTCATCGGTCCATGCACTCTCTCAGTCTGATCGGGCTTCGGCGCAGCCAGTTGCGCATAATAGTCAACGGCGCCGCGTGTTGATCGGCAAGTTCCTGGCAACTCAAACCCTCGACATGGGCGCCGCGAAGCCCGTACGCGGTCAGCTTCCAACTCTTCCGCGCACCTGTCAATCCGACTCCCCCTTCCTTCACGATTGCTTGCTCTTCAAGGCCGGTTTCCGGGTGGGCACGGTCGCTATCCATCTCGTGCGCTTTGCGGAGCGCGGCAAGGCTTTCCGGGCGCGCATGCAGGCACGACCGACCGGCGTGTCCGTCTCCTCGCCGCATCCGCCTCCCCCGTTGCGGCACCCCTGTCATCTTTAAGAGAAAACTACCCGGTGACAAGCTTGAAAGGGCGATCAATTTCGGCAACGCGAATGTGACGCGGCATCAACTAATACCGACATGATTATTCCCTCTGTCAAAAACTTGAGATAAAAGGCCGCGAACAATTCCAAAGGGTGCACCATGTCCGAAGCCCAAAGCGAACTCCAAGCCAGCCTCCTCGCACAGGCGCTGCCCTACATGCAGCGCTACGAAAACAAGACCATCGTCGTAAAATACGGCGGTCACGCCATGGGCAACGCCGAACTCGGCAAAGCGTTCGCGGCGGATATCGCGCTATTGAAGCAGTCGGGCGTCAACCCGATCGTCGTCCATGGCGGCGGCCCGCAGATCGGCGCCATGCTGACGAAGATGGGCATCGAATCGAAATTCGAAGGCGGCCTGCGCGTCACCGACGCCAAGACGGTCGAGATCGTCGAAATGGTGCTCGCCGGCTCGATCAACAAGGAAATCGTCGCCCTGATCAACCAGACCGGCGAATGGGCGATCGGCCTTTGCGGCAAGGACGGCAACATGGTCTTCGCCGAAAAGGCGCACAAGACCATCAAGGACCCGGATTCCAATATAGAGCGCGTGCTCGATCTCGGTTTCGTCGGCGAGGTGGTCGAGGTCGACCGCACGCTGCTCGACCTGCTCGCCAAGTCCGAGATGATTCCCGTCATCGCCCCGGTCGCTCCGGGCCGCGACGGCGCGACCTACAACATCAACGCCGACACTTTTGCCGGTGCGATCGCCGGCGCGCTGAGCGCCACGCGCCTGCTCTTCCTGACGGACGTTCCCGGCGTGCTCGACAAGCAGGGCCAGCTCATCAAGGAACTTTCGGTTTCCCAGGCCCATGCCCTCATCGCCGACGGCACGATTTCCGGCGGCATGATCCCGAAGGTCGAGACCTGCATCGACGCCATCAAGGCCGGTGTTCAGGGCGTCGTCATCCTCAACGGCAAGACGGCCCACTCGGTCCTGCTCGAAATCTTTACCGAGCATGGCGCCGGCACGCTGATCGTACCCTGATCAGCCGCGCTTTTCATGAAATTCAGGCGTTCCGCAAAGGCATTTGTGGAGCGCCGGTGCCCCGTCAAGACGGGCGGTAGATCGCTTCGGCTTCGCTTTTCAGCATTCCCATGACCGAACGGTAAGGCGCGGGTCCGTAGCTTATGCGACTGACGCCCAGCTTCGCCATGGTCTCGTTATCGGGCGTCGCGGGCCGCACCATGATATTGACGGGCAGAGGCGAGCGTTCGCACAAAGCCCCGATCAGCTCCGGCTCGACAAGGCCGGGCGCGAAAAAGCCACTGGCGCCGGCCTCGGCGAACGCATCCGCGCGGCGATAGGCATCGTCCAGCAGGATGTGATGATGGGCCGTGTCGCTTTCCTGCAGGAAGAGATCGGTGCGGGCATTGATGAACAACGGCATCTCGCGGCGATCGGCCATGTCGCGGATGGCGCGGATGCGCGCCGCCTGCTCCTCAAGCGGATGGACGCCCTGGCCGCCGATCACCTGATCCTCGAAATTGATGCCGACCGCGCCGTGATCCATGATCTTTTCCACATTGGCGGCGACTTCCGCGGGCTCGACGGCATAGCCGCCCTCGAAATCCACGGAAAGCGGCAATGGGCTTGTCACCGAAATCAGCCTGGCGGTAACTGCCAGCAACGACAACGGAATCGCCTGGCCGTCGCCGAAGCCGTTGGCGGCGGCCACCGACCAGCTTCCGGTCGCCAGCGCCTTCGCGCCCGCTTCCGTCACGGCCTTGGCGGAGCCTGCATCCCAAATATTGAAAAGGATCAGCGGCTCACCCTTGCGGTGCAGCCGCGCGAACTCCTGCGCCTTTTCCACCTGACTCATCGCATCCCCTCCGAAAAGCCCCGCGGGGTGGCTGTTCCCCACGACCCGAAAGAGCATAAGCCCTCACTCACCATGGGAAATAGAGTAAAACCCCGAAAATCAATAGTAAAACCATAGCCGGCGCTGCATTGGCCGGCAATCTCCGCGGACGGAGCCTGCTTGCCCCAGCACGAATATTTTCCTTCCCCTTTCGAGAAAGGGCATGCGATAAGACCTCCATGAGCCAGACAAAAACACTATCCCAGCCATCAGATTTCTCCGATATCCGCGATTGGGTGTTCGATCTCGACAACACGCTCTATCCGCATCATGTCAATCTGTTCGCGCAGATCGACAAGAACATGACCGCCTATGTCTCGGCGCTCCTGCGGATGGAGCGGGACGAGGCGCGCAAGCTGCAGAAGCAATATTACCTCGATCACGGCACGACCCTGCAGGGACTGATGATCCATCACGGCATCGATCCCAACGACTTCCTGGAAAAGGCCCATGCGATCGATTATTCGGCGCTGGCACCGCAACCGGAACTGGCCGCCGCCATCAAGGCGCTGCCCGGACGCAAGTTCATTTTCACCAACGGCAGCGTCAAGCACGCCCAGGCGACGGCCGGCGCGCTCGGCATTCTCGACAGTTTCGACGATATTTTCGATATCGTCGCGGCCGACTACGTGCCGAAGCCGGCCGGCACGACCTACGACAAATTCATGAGCCTCAACCGCGTCGACACGAAGAGGGCCGCCATGTTCGAGGACCTGCCGCGCAATCTCACCGTGCCCAAGGCGCTCGGCATGAAGACGGTGCTTCTCGTACCTCAAAATCTCGAGACGACGGTCGTCGAATGGTGGGAGCGCACCAGCGGCGAGGACGATCACATCGACTATGTGACCGACGACCTCACGAGCTTCCTCAAGGCCCTGACTTAACCGTTCATTAAGGCGGGGTTACGAAAGTTTCATCCGCCTTACAGAGGTTTAATTGGCCGTTTTGGACCACCCGCCCTATCGTTTGATCATTCCTCGACACGAAAGGAAAAACGATGAACGGGAAAAAAATTCTTCTTGCAGGACTTTCCGCGGCCCTTCTGTTGGGCACTGCCGCCCAGGCGAGCTTCGCTGCCCAAGGTGAAGCAAGGAGCGGTCATCATGGCCAACGCTGGCACGGACCGCGCTTTTCACCGGAAATCGTCTATGTGCGGATGCTGAAGCAATTCGGCCAGCCCGGCGACACCAAGATCACCCGGGATGAAGTCAAGACCGGCGTCGACAAGATCTTCGATCAGATCGACACCAACCACGACGGCGAAATCACGCCGGGCGAGCTGCGCGCCTACCGCCAGGAACGCTTCAAGGAATGGAAGGCCGAACGCGCCAAGGCCAAGACCGATCAGGCCCAGAACGATCAGACAAAGAGCGACGATCAGGCTAACGGCGACGATAAGGGCGGCCACGGCCGTCATCATCACCGGCCGCATGGCCGCTTCATGCACGAAGCGGGCTTGATGCGCGGCATGATGATCTTCCATCGCATCGACAAGGATGAAAACGGCCAGATCAGCAAGCAGGAGGCCGAGGACGCCGCGAACAAGCTCTTCGACCGCATGGACCGCAACCATGACGGCGTGATCTCGCTGGACGACATGCCGGACCGGCCGCTGCTGTAAAGCCGCCTGACGCGGCGCGGTGCGAGACCAAACCTCGCGCCCGCGCCCGTCATCGATCGCGACATCAGCGATGCTCACGCAATCGAAAGCCCGCCGCCGCCTCCGCGACGGCGGGCTTTTCATTCTCAGTGGCCGTTGTCTTGGTGGCCGTTGTCGGGCTCGTAGAAATCGCGAACGATCTTCCAGGCATCGTCGGCGGTGTCCACGAAACTGATGAGATTGACGTCATCGGGCGCGATGGTGCCGAACTCGGCAAGCGCCTCGAAATTGATGATTCCGCGCCAGAATTTTTCGCCGAAAAGAATGAGCGGCAGGCGCTCCATGCGGCCGGTCTGGATCAGTGTCAGGCATTCGAACAATTCGTCGAGCGTGCCGAATCCGCCCGGAAACACCGCGATCGCCTTGGCGCGCACCATGAAGTGCATCTTGCGGATCGCGAAATAGTGGAAATTGAAGCTGAGTTCCGGCGTGACATAGGCGTTCGGCGCCTGCTCGTGCGGCAAGACGATGTTGAGGCCGATGGACGGCGCCCCTTCCTCGGCCGCGCCGCGGTTGCCAGCCTCCATCACGCCAGGGCCGCCACCGGTGACAACCACATATTCATGGAAGTCGAAACCGGCGGAATAGCGGGAGCAAAGCCGTGCGAACTTGCGCGCCTCCTCGTAGTAGACGGATGCGGCTTCGAGATTGGCCCGCTGCACGTCGTTGCGGGCAGCCCATGCATTGGTGCCGGGCGCCGGGATGCGCGCGCCGCCGAACATCACGACGGTCGATTTGATGCCGCGCTCGGCCAGGGACATTTCGGTCTTCAGCAATTCGAGCTGCAGGCGGATCGGCCGCAGTTCCTCACGGCACAGGAAGTCCTCGTCCGCATAGGCGAGACGGTAGGAAGGCGACATCGACTGCGGCGTGCGCGGCACGGATTCCGCCCGCTTCTTGTCCGCCGAGCTCGTCTTCAAGGGGTCCCACACCCCGTCCTTGCGCCTCAGCCTGCCATTCTTCGCCTTGCTCATCTACTCATGCCTTTCGAATCGATCATGACTGGCCGTTCCAGCCTGCGGACAGGAATGGCCAAGCTCTTGCATATGCCCCTACAACGCCTTGAATCCAAGCTCAATCGACGCGGAAAAGACATTCCATTTTCGTACTCCATGCTATAGGACCAATCGACCGCTTCCGGACCATTTCCGGAAATCACGATAGGCACCGACGTTTTAAGGAATTCCCATGAGCGCCAACGATCTCGCTTCCCTCGAAAAGTCCATCGAGGCTGCCTTCGACAATCGCGACAATGTGAACACGTCGACGCGCGGCGAAGTCCGCGACGCCGTCGAGACGGCGCTCAAACTTCTCGACAGCGGCAAGGTTCGCGTGGCGGAGCGCGGCGCCGACGGCAACTGGATCGTCAATCAGTGGCTCAAGAAAACGGTTCTGCTCTCCTTCCGCCTGAACGACATGCAGATCGTCGAAGGCGGCCCCGGCAATGCGACCTGGTGGGACAAGGTCCCCTCGAAGTTCGAAGGCTGGGGCGAGAACCGCTTCCGCGAAGCCGGCTTCCGCGCCGTGCCGAACGCCGTCGTGCGGCACTCCGCCTATATCGCTCCGAATGCCATCCTGATGCCGTCCTTCGTCAATCTCGGCGCCTATGTCGGCGAAGGCACCATGGTCGACACCTGGGCGACCGTCGGCTCCTGCGCGCAGATCGGCAAGCATGTGCATCTGTCCGGCGGCGTCGGCATCGGCGGCGTTCTGGAGCCGATGCAGGCCGGCCCGACGATCATCGAGGACAATTGCTTCATCGGCGCCCGCTCGGAGGTGGTCGAAGGCTGCATCATTCGCGAGGGCTCGGTGCTCGGCATGGGCGTCTTCATCGGCAAGTCGACCAAGATCGTCGATCGCGCCACCGGCGAGATCACCTATGGCGAAGTCCCGCCCTACTCGGTCGTCGTCGCCGGCGCGCTGCCCAGCGGCAATATCATGGCCAACGGCCAGCCGGCCCCGAGCCTCTACTGCGCCGTCATCGTGAAGCGCGTCGATGAGCAGACCCGCTCGAAGACCGGCATCAACGAGCTGCTGCGCGACTGATCCTTGATTTTTTGGAAGCGCGGTTGCCATATCGCGCTTCCCTCATGCTTGCCGGGTGAGCATGCCTGTGCGATTGCTGGAATCGCGGCAAAGATTTTCGACTCGTCATCGATCCTTTGCCATCGCTTTGCCATTTCCCGCCGGATAAGTTGCCTCCGATGACCGTTACCGATCCCGTCACCAATCTGCAGACACTCATTCGCTGTGCCTCGGTCACACCGGCCGAAGGCGGCGCGCTGACCGCGCTTGCCGACATGCTGCTGCCGCTCGGCTTCAAGGTCGAGCGCATGACGGCGAGCGAGCCGGGAACGCCCGATATCGAGAACCTCTATGCGCGGCTCGGCACGGATGGGCCGCATCTGATGTTTGCCGGGCACACGGATGTCGTGCCGGTCGGCGATGCCGCCTCGTGGAGCCATCCGCCCTTTGCCGCCGACATCGCCGACGGCGAGCTTTTCGGGCGCGGCGCGGTGGACATGAAGGGCGGCATTGCCTGCTTCGTCGCGGCCGTGGCGCGTCATATCGAGAAGCACGGCAAGCCTGCCGGCTCGATCTCCTTCCTGATCACCGGCGATGAAGAGGGACCGGCGATCAACGGCACGGTCAAGCTGCTGCAATGGGCGGCCGAACGCGGCGAAAAATGGGATGCGTCGCTCGTCGGCGAACCCACCAATCCGGAACGGCTCGGCGACATGATCAAGATCGGCCGCCGCGGCTCGCTCACCGGCTTCATCACGGTACATGGCGTTCAGGGCCATGCTGCCTACCCGCACCTTGCCGACAATCCGGTGCGCAGCATCATCAAGCTGACGGAAGCACTGCTCGATCCGCCTTTCGATGCCGGCACGGACAGCTTCCAGCCGTCCAACCTCGAAGTGACGACCATCGATGTCGGCAATGCCGCCACCAACGTCATCCCCGCCAAGGCGACCGCGACCTTCAACATTCGCTTCAACGACACATGGACGGCCGATACGCTGAAGGCGGAAATCCTTGCCCGCCTGGACGCCGCGGCGGCCGACGAAACGCTTCGCCCCGGGCGCCCGCCGGCGAAATACGACATCACCTGGTCGGAGCGGCCGAGCCACGTCTTCCTCACGCGCAACAATGCGCTGATCGCCTCGCTCTCTTCGGCCGTCGAGAACATCACCGGCCAAAGGCCGGCGCTTTCGACCACCGGCGGCACCTCCGACGCCCGCTACATCAAGGATTATTGCCCCGTCGTGGAATTCGGCCTCGTCGGCCAGACCATGCATATGGTCGACGAGCGCGTGGCGCTCGCGGATCTCGAAACGCTGACCGGGATCTACCAGACCTTCATCCAGCGCTGGTTCGAGAATGCCGACCTTTAGGGAAGTCCAATATTATCTGTCCGGCCTGTGGCTGCTGATCCGCATGGATGCGCGCGGCTTCCAGTATCTGGATATATCGGACCGCGGCATGCTGCGCTCCTTCTGGGCGATCTTCTGGAGCCTGCCCTCGATCGGCATTTCCTGGCTTTGGTGGCAGCAGGCCTATCTCACCGCCATGCCGCCGGAGACCTCGACCGGTCTCGCCTTCTTTCTGCGACTAGCGCTGGTCGAGGCGGCCAACTGGCTGATCCCGCTCGTTCTCGCCGGCGTGCTGCTGCTGGTTTTTCGTTTCGGCGACAAATTCGCCCCGATCGTCGTCGTCGTGAACTGGCTCGGCGTGCCGACATCCTACCTGAACGCGCTGCTCATCGCATTGATCGCCTTCGTTCCCGGCACGAGCGGGCTGGCGGCGCTTCTATGGCTTGTCCTGATGATGGCGATCGTTTTTTCGCTGGCGCGCATGCTCAGAATGATCTGCGGCACGCATCCGCTCTTCGTCGGCGCGCTGACGCTGGTGCTGTTGATCCCGACCATGCTGCTGACCGATTTCCTCCAGCGCTTCCTCGGCGTCTATCCGCCGGGTTGAGCTAGCGGCTGACGATTTCGCCGTCTTCCTTGGTGAAGAGGCCGATATCCGGATTCGGCAAGATATCGAGGACAACTTCAGACGGGCGGCAGAGGCGCACGCCTTTCTCGGTCGCTACGATCGGGCGATTGATCAGGATCGGGTGCTCCATCATCCGATCGAGAAGCTGATCGTCGGCGAGATCGGGATCACCCAGGCCGAGCTCATCATAGGGCGTCCCCTTTTGCCGAAGCAGATCGCGGACTGTCAGGCCCATGGCGGCGATGAGCTTCGCCAACTCTTCGCGGCTGGGCGGCGTCTTCAGATATTCGATGACGACAGGCTCCTCCCCCGACTGCCGGATCATCGCCAGCGTGTTGCGCGACGTGCCGCAAGCGGGATTATGATAGATCGTCACCGTCATCGCTGCTCCCTTCGCCGGCAGGCAAACCGGCATCATCACGATAATCCACCTGCATGAAATAGAGCCCGTCCGGCGGAGCGACAGGACCGCAAGCCTTGCGATCCCGCGCTTCGAGCGCGGCGCGCACATCGCCGGGCGTCCACTTGCCCTCGCCCGCCAGCTTCAGCGTGCCGGCGAAGGAGCGGATCTGGTTATGCAGAAAACTTTGCGCCGTCGCACGGATCTCGATCAACTCGCCGCTGCGCGTCACGTCCAGCCGGTCGAGCGTGCGCACGGGGCTGTTCGCCTGGCAATGCGCCGAGCGGAAGGTGGTGAAATCATGCCGGCCGACAAGTGTCTGCGCGGCCGCATGCATGGCCTCGTGATCCATGTCCTTCGGCACCCACCATGCGCGTCCGGCTTCCAGCGCCAGCGGCGCGCGGCGGGCAATGATGCGGTAAAGATAATGGCGGCGGATGGCCGAAAAACGGGCGTCGAAGCGCGCATCGACCTCCTCGATGTCGAGAATGGCGACGCGGTCGCCGGCAAGCCGCAGATGGGCATTGAGCGCGTTGCGCAGCGTATAGGTCTTCCACTCCTTGGAGAGATCGGCATGCATGACCTGACCCATGGCATGCACGCCGGAATCGGTGCGCCCGGCGCCACGGATCGAAACGGTCTCGCCGGTCAGGGACAGGATGGCGCCTTCGATCGCACCCTGCACGGAGGGACCGTTTTCCTGGCGCTGCCAGCCGACATAGGGAATGCCGTCATATTCGACGGTCATTTTATAGCGCGGCATCAGGCTTGCTCCGAGGCAAACACGGTGCCCGGCGCAATCGGCGTGCCGCGCAGGAAATCGGCTGCCGCCAGCGGCTTGCCGCCGGCCTTCTGCAGCTTCGTGAGACGCACGGCACCGGAGGCGCAGGCGACCACGAGATCATCCGTCAGCACGCGGCCGGCCGGCCCGCTGCCATCTGCCAATTCCGAGCCCAGCACCTTGATGCGCTCGGGACGACCGGCGATATCAGCCTCGAACCAGGCGCCGGGAAAAGGCGACAGGCCGCGAATATGATTATGAACGTCCACCGCCGGCTTGCCGAAATCGATGCGGGTCTCGGCCTTGTCGATCTTTGCGGCATAGAGAATGCCTTGCGAGGGTTGCGCCGTCAGCGGCAGTTCGTCATGCTCCAGCTTGTTCATCGCCTCGGCCATGGCTTTCGCACCGACGAGCATCAGCCTGTCGTGCAGTTCGCCAGCGGTCATGGTGCCGCCGATCTCCACCTCGCGTGTGAGTGCGACCGGGCCGGTATCCAGCCCCTTGTCCATCTTCATCACCATCATGCCGGTCTTGGCGTCGCCGGCCATGATCGCCCGCTGGATGGGGGCAGCGCCGCGCCAGCGCGGCAGCAGCGAGGCATGCCCATTATAACAGCCGAGACGCGTGCCTGTGAGGATCGCTTCCGGCAGCAGCAGGCCGTATGCGACGACGACGGCGACATCGGCATCCAGGTCGCGGAAGCGCTGGCGCTCGTCCGGGTCCTTGAAGTTGACCGGCGTGAACACCGGCAACCCCAACAATTCGGCCGCCTGATGCACCGGCGATTTCTGCAGGTCCAGCCCGCGCCGGCCGCCAGGGCGCGGCGGCTGCGTATAAACGGCGCGAACCTTGTGCCCGGCATCGATCAAGGACCGCAGCGTCGGCACGGAGAATTCGGGCGTTCCCATGAAAATGATGTTGAGCGACATGCGATCCATCCGGCTGAGATATCAAGTTTCGAACGACCCGGGCATCATCGGGGGCGAATGCTAGCCGTCTTCAAACGGGTTTATGAGCTTGAGATCAAGCCCCTCGAAATCTTTTGTGTTGCGCGTCGCCAATGTCGCGCCGTTCGTGAGGCAGATTGCGGCGATCATGGCGTCTTGCACGGAAATCTGATGGCCCGAACGCTCCCGGCGGGCACGAATACGGCCCGTCTCAATGGCAGAATTTTGATCGAAGCGAAGGATCCTGCCGTGGAACGACGCGAGCAAAGCATTGAAGATTTTCGCGTAACGATCGGACTGCGTGCGAAGCAAGAAGCGCTCAGCACCACAGGATTGCTCCATCACCACGATATCGCAAAGATAGAATTCCGTGCTTGGCCGAGCCTTCATCCAGATAGTTACATTTTGATCCGGAACAGGTCTTTCCAACTCAGAAATAACATTCGTATCGAGGACGATCATTCAAAGTCCTCGACAGGACGGCCGAAGTCCTTCTTTCGCTCCGCCTCGATTTCTTCCATGATAAGTGCATATTCCGCTGCTGCGGCATCGTTACCATCATAAAGGATCGGTCTCAGAAGATCCCAAGCCGACAGTCGAGGGGTCTCCGTTTCGGCTTTCTCCGCGATCAAGGCCTTCTGCAAGAGTTCTTTTGCCTCTTCCGAAAGGCTGCGTCCGGTTTGCCTCGCCCGTCTTGCGATATCCTGCTTCATGGGCTCGGAAATATCGCGAATCAAAAGATCACTCATGCGCGCCTCCGCTTGATATCAACGATATCATGGGCGCTAGTAGCTGATCTTTCAATGGCGGCCGATCAGAGAGCCTTGGACTTGGCGGCCTTGGTGAACTTCTTGATCACCATCTCGCGCTTGAGGCGGGAAATGTAGTCGATGAACAGCACGCCGTTGAGGTGGTCGATCTCGTGCTGTACGCAGGTCGCCAGCAAACCGTCGGCTTCGGTGAGCTGCTCCTTGCCGTTGCGGTCCAGATGCTTGACGGTGACGCGCGCCGGGCGCTCCACTTCGGCATAATAATCGGGAATGGAAAGGCAGCCTTCCTCATAGACCGAGCGCTCGTCCGACGACGCGACGATTTCCGGATTGATGAAGACCAGCGGCGTCTTCTCCTCGCCCTCGCGCGCGATATCGATGACAAGCATGCGGCGGGGAACGCCGATCTGGATCGCCGCAAGGCCGATGCCGGGCGCGTCGTACATGGTTTCCAGCATGTCGTCGGCGAGGCGCTGAATTTCGGTATCGACCTGCTCGATGGGCTTGGAAGCCTGGCGGAGCAGCGGATCGGGCAAAATGATAAGTGGCTTGATCGTCATGACGTTTCCCATAACGCATCTTCTTGTGCGATGGAATCGTCAAGATGGCTGTGAGGCCGTGTTTTTTCAACGAGCACAATCCGGGCCGCTATCGCTGGCTCGGAAATCATGTTCACGTTTTGATCTGGATATTCACGGCGATTTTGCTATGGTGCCGATGAAAACGTCATCAGCGCGTCAGGTTTCATGTCCTTCATCCTCTTCGGCCAAGCCATTTCCACGGTCCAGATTCTGACTGGCCTCGTCATTCTGCTTGCTATCGCGGTGCTCGTCCTTTTCATCCGCGGCCGGGCACGCGCGGAAGATGATATGCTCGATGCCGAGCACACGATGGCGGCGCTGCTGCGGTCTCAGGCGGAGATGCAGGGCCGGCTCGCCACCATGGCAGAGGTGTTCGGCTCTCGGCAGGCCGAGCTCAACCAGGCGATCGGCCAGCGTCTGGACGGCATGTCGCAACGGGTGACGGCGACGATCGGCGAGCAGACGCGCTCGACGCATGAAAATCTGCGCCGGCTGCAGGAAAGGCTTGCCGTCATCGACGCGGCGCAGACCAATATCCAGTCGCTGGCAAAGGATGTCGTCGGGCTTCAGGCCATCCTTTCCAACAAGCAGACGCGCGGCGCTTTCGGCCAGGCGCGCATGGAAACCATCGTCGCCGATGGGCTGCCGATGGGCGCCTATGCCTTCCAGCCGACGCTTTCGAACGGCTCGCGGCCGGACTGCACCGTTCGCATGCCGAACGGCTCTCCGCCGCTGGTTATCGATGCCAAGTTTCCGCTGGAAGCCTGGAATGCCATCCGTGCCGCCGCCAGTCCCGAACATGGCAAGATCGCCGCCCAGCAGTTTCGCCGGGATCTGGAGCTGCATATTCGCGATATCGCCGAGAAATACCTCATTCCGAGCGAGACCCAGGACACGGCTTTCCTGTTCGTGCCCTCCGAATCGATCTTCGCGGAGATCCACGAGAACTTCGAGCCGATCGTGCAGAAGGCCCAGCGCGCCCGCATCGTCATCGTTTCGCCATCGCTTTTGATGCTGTCGATCCAGGTCATCCAGGCCGTGCTGAAGGACCAGCGCATGCGCGAGCAGGCCCATGTCATCCAGAGCGAGGTCGCACATCTGATGGACGATCTTTCCCGCCTGGATGAGCGCGTGCGCAAACTCCAGGGTCATTTCGCCATGGCGCAGAAGGATGTCGACATGATCGTCACCTCGGCGGACAAGCTGGCAAGACGCGGCGAACGGATCGAGGCGCTGGAATTCGATACCGCGAAAGAGCCTGCAAAGACGCGCTCCGAAGAGAAGCCCAAGCCTGTCGACAACCGCACGAGCCAACTCAAGCTGAGGGTGGTTGACGAAGACTGATCGCTTCGGCAGTGTCGCGCCCAAGTCGATGCATGATCCCAAAGACACAAAGCAGCCTTCGGGCGGGATCGTGCAAGATCAACACGCAGGGCGGGATATCGCATGATCACTATTTTCGGTTCCATCAACATGGACCTCATCGCCACCACGGATCGCTTGCCTAAGCCGGGCGAGACAGTTGCCGGCAACGGTTTTTCCACCGCCGCCGGCGGCAAGGGCGCCAATCAGGCGCTGGCCGCACGCCGCGCCGGCGCAACGGTGCGCCTCAGCGGCGGCGTCGGCAACGATAGCTTTGCCGGGCCCGCGCTCGCCCTGCTCGATGCGGCCGGCACCGATCTTTCCGCAGTCAGGCGCGTCTCCGAGCCGACCGGCACGGCCCTCATTCTGGTGGGGGGCGACGGCGAGAACATGATTGCCGTCGTGCCTGGCGCCAACGGCACCAATACGCCGCACGACGCCACCGCCGCCGTCGCCGCGCTGAACCCGGGCGACACCCTCATGCTTCAGTTCGAAATTCCCGTCGACGCCGTCGAGACGGCGCTGAACGCCGCGAAGGCGAAGGGCGTGCGCACCGTGCTCAACCTCGCGCCCCTGATCCCGGACGCCGCCCGTCTCGGCCGGCTTGCCGATATCGTCATCGCCAACGAAACGGAATTCGAGAGGCTCGCCGGTCAGGACAACATGTCGGCATCCGAGCGGGAAGCCGCCCTCGTGCGCCTGCATGGCGAAACCGGCCAGACGCTGATCGTCACGCTTGGCGGCGATGGCGTCATCGCCATCCGCGACGGAGAGCTTTCGCGCGCCAAGGGCCTCGTCATCGAGCCGGTCGACACGGTCGGCGCCGGAGACACGTTCTGCGGCTACTTTGCCGCAAGCCTCGACCAGGGACTGGATTTTCACGCCAGCCTGCGCCGTGCCGCGGTGGCCGGCTCGCTTGCCTGCCTGAAGCCCGGCGCACAGCCATCCATTCCTGTTGCCAGCGAAGTGGCCGACAACCTTTAAAGATAAAATTTCGTAAGCATTGCGAAGCGCAATTAATTAAATTTTTGCGCTTCCGTATCATTCTCCTCTGGCCTGACGTGCATGGCCTTCCGGCTCCGGCAGGATTTTCGCGGCGGCCCCATGAAGGGGCCATCCTGTGCCGACTTTGCATCCGGATAATGCTTATCCGACGCATCGCATTTTCGAGGAAATGATGTTCATCTTTCGTATGAAGTCGCTTGCGGCCAAGCTGATCTTGGTCACTGGGCTGGCGATCGCGCTTGTCTTGCTGGTTTCCAACTTCTTGCTGATTTCGCAAACCCGCGACCGTGTCGAAGCGCTGACAATGGATCAGGCCAATACCGAGGCCAAATCCATTTCCAACGAGATCGCCGCGAATATCGGCGAAATGGCCAGCGCCGCGCGCTCCATGGCGGCCATCATCGGTCGCGGCCACGAAGGCCATACCTTCGATCGCAAGGGTATCATCAACATCCTCAAGGCCAACGTCGAACAGAACGCCTTTGCCTTCGGCAGCTGGTTCTGCGAGCAGCTCGGCGCGCTGGACGGCAAGACGACCGAGCTTGCCAACAACAAGGACGAAGGCGTCAACGAAAAGGGTGCCTTTGCGCCCTACTGGTCCAAGACGAAGGATGGCGGCATCCAGTTCTCGACCTTCGACAACGACTATACGGCCCCCTGGTGGAAGCTTGCCGCCGAAAGCGGCAAGGGCGCGATCACCCCGCCCTATCTCGCCCAGGGCACCGATGTTCCGACGACCATGAGCTCGATCGCCTATCCGGTCATGTCCGGCGGCAAGCTGATCGGCGTCGCAGGCGTCGACATCTCGCTGAGCTCGCTCTACACGAAGCTGCTGAAGCTTCATCCCTTCGGCTCCGGCCGCGTCCTGCTGGTTTCGCAGGATAACAAATGGCTCGTCGCGCCGAGCGTCGATCTGCTGATGAAGGATTATAACGGCGCAGGCACCGACGTCATCAAGGCGGCACTGACCTCCTCCTCCGCAAGCATCCTCAAGGACCTCTCCGAAAACGGCGGCGAAGCATTCGACCGCGTCGTCTATCCCTTCGCAGTACCCGGCCTCAACGCGACCTGGGTGGTTCTCATCGACGTGCCGCACAGCGCAATCGTCGCGCCGGTCCGCGATCAGACCTACATGATGGTCATCGCCGGCATACTCGTTCTCGCCGCCGTCATGCTGGCTCTCTATGCCGCCGTGCGCGGCTTCGTGCAGAAGCCGCTCGCGGGTCTTATCGCAAGCGTCAACCGCCTCAGCGCCGGCAATTACGCCGAAAAAGTCGCCGGGCAGGATCGCGCCGACGAAGTCGGTTCCGTCGCAAAGGCGCTGGAAGGCTTCCGTTTCGCGCTGGCCGATACCAAGCGGCTGGAAGGCGAAGCCAACGATCAACGCCTGGCCGCCGAGGGCGAACGCCGCCGCTCGGAGAACGAACGCAACGAAAGCATTGCGCTGCAGCGCCATATCGTCAGCGTTCTCGGCCAAAGCCTCTCGGAGCTCTCGAAGGGCAATCTCAACCAGCGGATCACGGACGACTTCCCGGGCGAATACGCCCAGCTCAAGCAGGACTTCAATGCCGCGCTTGCCAGCCTGGAAGAGACCGTGCACACGGTCAATGTGAGCGTCGGCAACATCGGCAGCGGCACTGGAGAAATCAGCAACAGCGCCTCGGATCTTGCCCGCCGCACCGAGCAGCAGGCGGCAAGCCTCGAGGAGACGGCAGCCGCCCTCAACGAGCTGACCGCACAGGTCAACTCCAGCGCCGAGAACGCCCGTACGGCCGCCAGCAGCGTCAACGCCGCCTCCGAGGACGCCGAGCATTCCGGCGAGATCGTCCAGCGGGCCATTGCCTCCATGCACGGCATCGAGCAATCGTCGCAGGAGGTCTCCCGCATCATCGGCGTCATCGACGAGATCGCCTTCCAGACCAACCTGCTTGCCCTGAACGCCGGCGTCGAAGCCGCCCGTGCGGGCGAGGCCGGCAAGGGCTTTGCGGTCGTGGCGCAGGAAGTGCGCGAACTGGCCCAGCGCTCCGCCAACGCTGCCAAAGAAATCAAGACCCTGATCAATGCCTCGGCCGGACAGGTCAAGGAAGGCGTCGATCTGGTCGGCCGCGCCGGCGATGCCCTGCACAAGATCGCCCAGCAGGTGATGGAGATCAACGGCCTCATCCGCCAGATCTCGGCTTCCGCGAGCGAGCAGGCGGTCGGGCTGAAGGAAATCAACTCGGCCATGAACCAGATGGACCAGGTCACACAGCAGAACGCAGCGATGGTCGAAGAGACCACCGCATCCAGCGTGGCGCTTGCCGAGGAAGCACAGGGCCTGAGAGCTCTGGTCGCACGCTTCCGCACCGCAGGCTCCATTCAGGACAATGCCGGTGCGTTGCGGGCGACTGCACAGCAGATGCGTGCGCCGTCGTCGCCCCGCAGGGCAGCCGCACCCGCAGCGGCACCGACGCGCAGGGCCGCTCCTCAGACCCACGGCGCCAATGCCCTCGCCCAGGACGACTGGGAAGAATTCTGAGACTGCAGTCCGAGTGAAATCGAAAGGCCGCCGGAGCGATCCGGCGGCCTTTTTCTTCGAGTGGCGAAAACGCCTATCTTTTGCTGTTACGCCATTGCGGACGGAAGCCGCCGTGCGCTTTTCCCGGAATTGCTCCAAAGCAGCGAAAGCGGTTCAGAGTCCTCTTGAAAGGACTGAACCGGCGCGGTTCCGGTCAGATGCGGGCGAAGCGTTCCGTCAGCAGTGCGAAGAAACCATCGGCATCGACCTCGCGCATAACCTTGGCGTTCCGCTTGCGGTCGGTGACGTGCCACCAGTCGACCACCGTCATGCCTACGGTCAGTTCCGAAGTTACCTCGATCTCGACATTGCAATCGCGACCCTTGAACAGCTCCGGCTTCAGCAGGTAGGCAACGACTGTCGGGTCATGCAGCGGGCCGCCGTCGGAGCCGTATTTCTCGATATCGAAGCGTTCGAAGAATTCCAGCATCTCGGCCATGGCCTTTGCCGGCGGGGTGCCGACTGCGGCGATACGGGCAACGCGATCCTTGCGCGTCAGCAGCTTGTGCGTAACGTCGAGCGGCATCATGACGATCGGCACGCCCGAACGGAAGACGACGTCGGCCGCCTCGGGGTCGACATAGATGTTGAATTCCGCCGCCGGCGTGATGTTGCCGCCTTCGAAGAAGCCGCCGCCCATCATCACCAGCTCCCGCACGCGCCCGACGATGTCGGGGGCCTTCTGGAAGGCCATCGCCACGTTGGTCAGCGGCCCGAGCGTGCAAAGGGTGACGGCGCCTTCCGGCTCCCTGCGGAGCGTGTCGACGATGAAATCGACGGCGTGGCCCGGCTGCAGCTCCATGGTCGGTTCGGGCAGCTCCGGACCATCGAGCCCGGTCTTGCCGTGCACATGCTCGGCAGTGACCAGCTTGCGCTTGAGTGGCGCGTCGGCACCGGCGAAAACCTTGATATCGCGCCGATTGCAGAGTTCGCAGACAATGCGGGCATTACGGCTCGTCAGCCGCAGCGGCACATTGCCGGCGACGGTCGTAATGCCGAGAACATCGATCTCCTCGCGGCTGCCGAAGGCGAGAAAGATCGCTGCGGCGTCGTCCTGACCAGGATCGGTATCGATGATGATTTTTCTGGGTTCGGTCATGTCTGTGATAGTCCTCCGGTGCAGATCGAGTGGCTTTGTCGCGGGTCCGGTCAGGCTTTGTCAAGCGCTCGAACGGCAGCTGACGAAACGATTCCTCATCTGCGATCCCGATCTCGCAGATGCGAAGACGCGATGGCTTGCACTCGCAGGCGCGTCCTCCCATATTAGGGGCAACCGGGTGCTGAAAATCAGGTCCGGAGCGGTCGCTTGTTACCCAAGGACTTTGATACGATGAGCCGGACGACTCCCTTTGCCAGCCCTCTGCTTCTGGGCTTCGACACAATGGAAAAGACACTGGAACGGATTTCCAAGGCCAGTGACGGTTATCCGCCCTACAATATCGAACGGATGCGCGCGGACCGCCTGTCCGGCGAACCCGAAAGGCTGCGCATAACGCTGGCCGTTGCCGGCTTTTCCGAAGACGACCTCGATGTCACGACGGAAGAGAACCAGCTTTTGATCCGCGGACGTCAGGTCGAGCAGGGCGACCGCGAGCGCGACTATCTCTATCGCGGCATCGCCGCCCGGCAGTTCCAGCGCGTCTTCGTCCTTGCGGACGGCATGCAGGTGCTCGGCGCGACGTTGAAGAACGGCTTGCTTTCCGTCGACCTCATTCGGCCGGAACCGGATCGCATAGTAAAGAAAATTAACATTTCGGTCTCACAGTAGGACAACGGCTTACTGCCGTTGGTCCCTCATACTGGAGGTACGAGTATGTTATTGAAAGAAGCCACCGCCCGCCTGACCGAATCCGAGCTTGCCAATATCGGCGCCGGTGAGGTCGCCTACATCCGAAAAATGGATTGGTCCGAAGTGTCGCGCTGCTTCCCGGAAGCGCCTGATATCGACCCGGATGTCGACCTCTGGGCACTCTTCGGCGCCGACGGTACGCCGATCCTGCTGACGGACAATCGCTCCAGCACCTTCTATCGTGCTGCCGAAGACGAACTGAAGACGGTCAGCCTGCACTGACCACAAGCATCGCGCGACGGTGAAATCCACCGTCTACCAAGGCCGCGCCTTACCGGCCCCTCCTTGCGGCGCACGCGCATGATCCAGACCGCCTCGAACGGCGGTCCAGACAGGATGATGCGATCACCGATATCTCAAATTTTCGCCCGAGAACGAACGATCAGATCTTCTTGAAGGTCAGATAGGCGGATGAGCGCCCCTCGCGCCGGGCCTTCGCCTCATAGCGCGTGCTCGGCCAGCCCTCATAGGGCGTCAGCCAGTCGGCGGCATTCCTGGCAGTCCACTCGAAGCCGCCATGGGCATGGCAGTGCTGCAGCGTCCAGTTGACATAGGTATCGATATCGGAAGCGAAGCAGAAGAGCGCGTCGGGCTTCAGGACACGATGGAAGCGGGCGAGGTTCACCTGTGACACGAAGCGGCGCTTCCAGTGCTTCTTCTTCGGCCAGGGATCGGGATAGAGCAGGTCTATCTGATCCAGGCAGCCGTCCGGCAGCCAGTCCAGCACCTGCGTCGCGTCGTCGTTATAGACACGGATATTGTGCGCGCCGGCTTCGTCGACGCGCGCAAGCAGTTTCTGCATCGAATTGACAAAGGGTTCCACGCCGATGAAGCCGGTCTTCGGCTGCTCCAGCGCCCTGTGAATCAGATGCTCGCCGCCGCCGAAACCGATTTCCAGGCGCAGACGCTCGGTCGGCACCGGAAAGAGATCGTTCAGCGGCTGCGGCGCCGGGGCGGCAAGATCGACAATGTATTGCGGCAGCAATGCTTCCAGCTTCTCAGCCTGCTGGCCGCGCAGGGCCTTGCCCTTGCGCCGGCCGAAGAATGCTTCCGTCGCCCGCGACCGGCGCTCGGTATCGATCATGCGGCTTCCCGGACCTTTACGGCTTCCTTGAGAGCCTTCACGAGATCCGTACGCTCCCAGGAGAAGGAACCGTCCCGGCCAGCCTTGCGGCCGAAATGGCCGTAGGCCGAGGTCTTGGCATAGATCGGCTTGTTGAGATCGAGGTGACGGCGAATGCCCGTCGGCGACAGGTCCATGCTCTTGCGGATGGCTGCCTCGACATCGTCCTCGCTGACGCCCCTGCCGGTGCCATGCAGATCGACATAGATCGACAGCGGCTGGGCGACGCCGATGGCGTAGGACAGCTGTATCGTGCAACGATCGGCCAGGTTGGCGGCAACGACGTTCTTGGCGAGATAGCGGGCCGCATAGGCTGCGGAACGGTCGACCTTGGTCGTGTCCTTGCCGGAGAAAGCGCCGCCGCCATGCGGGGCTGCGCCGCCGTAGGTGTCGACGATGATCTTGCGGCCGGTCAGGCCGGCGTCGCCGTCGGGACCGCCGATGACGAACTTGCCGGTGGGGTTGATGTACCACTTGCAATCGGATGCGATCTTGAGGTCGCCAAGCGCTTCGATGATATAGGGCTCGACGACGGAGCGGACCTTCTTCGAATCCCAGCTGTCATCGAGATGCTGGGTGGAAAGAACGATCGATGTCACCTCTGCCGGCTTGCCGTCGACGTAGCGAACGGTAACCTGGCTCTTGGCATCCGGGCCAAGCTTGGCGACTTCGCCTTCGCCCTTCTTGCGGGCAGCGGCAAGCAGCTGCAGGATCTTGTGGGAGTAATAGATCGGCGCAGGCATGAGATCCGGCGTTTCCTTGCAGGCGTAGCCGAACATGATGCCCTGGTCGCCGGCGCCTTCGTCACCCTGCTGGTCGGCGGCATTGTCGACGCCCTGGGCGATATCGGCGGATTGCGAGTGCAGCAGCACGTCGATGCGCGCCTTCTTCCAGTGGAAGCCGTCCTGCTCGTAGCCGATATCCTTGATGGCGCGGCGGGCGGCGGCCTTGAACTTCGAAGGATTGATGACGTCGTTGCCGTCCTTGTCCTTCTTCATCAGGCTCGGCGGCAGGCGAACTTCACCGGCGATGACGACGCGGTTGGTGGTGGCAAGAGTCTCACAAGCAATGCGCACGGACCATGGGTTTACGCCGGTCTTCGTGGCCTCGCGGTAAACCAGATCGACGATTTCATCGGAGATGCGGTCACAAACTTTATCCGGGTGACCTTCGGCAACAGACTCACTCGTAAACAGATAATTCGCGCGCATGCGGGATTCCCCTCAAAGAACAAATCTCTGCTTTTGATATTCGCCTCCGCCTAGAAAAACAAGTCGAACAAGGACATAAATATATCTTTATATCCCTGCCGCAGGGATAAAATTTTGCCGAAAATGCAGAAAAGGCGGCCAAAATGACCGCCTCTCGACTTTACCGGTTTTGTCTTGCTTGCGCGGAGCTATTCCGCATCCGCCTCGGCGGCGAGCGCTTTGACCAGCTCGACAACCTTGCGGCGGACCTTGCCATCGGAAATCTTCACGAAGGCGCGGTTGAGCTGCAGCCCTTCGGAGGAAGACAGAAAGTCGACGACGTAATTGGAGCTGGATGCCTCGGCCATGCCGCCAGCGCCCGTCGAGTGCTCACCCGGAGCATCCTCGAAGAAGAAGGAAACCGGGACGTTGAGGATGCTGGAAATATTCTGCAGGCGGCTGGCGCCAACGCGATTGGTGCCCTTTTCATATTTCTGAATCTGCTGAAACGTAATTCCGAGGCTTTCGCCGAGCTTTTCCTGGCTCATGCCAAGCATTGTGCGGCGGAGGCGTATGCGGCTACCGACATGAATGTCGATGGGGTTCGGCTTCTTTTTGTTTTCAATCATCATATTACCCTAACATAGGTTGAATTCAGGACCTGCCACCCGGTACCCTTCACCACCCCTATAACGCCACGTTGCAGCCGACGCCCCCAAGGCCTCCAGTCTACGTTCGAAAGGCGGACACGAAGCACTATGCAATTTTAGGGTTTTTTGGTCAATTCACCCTTGAAATAAAACCCATGCGTGAAATCAAAGCGATCATACCGACTGCTCCGACAATCAACCAAAAGTAAGCTTTTCTGGCGTTGTCGTCGATACGCGATACGGTTGCGCCACCTAAAGTGGTGTCTATGAAACCTTGTTGGTTATAATCGATGCCGGAAAGCACACGCCCATGCGGGTCGACGAAGGCCGAGATGCCGGTATTGGCGCTGCGAATCAGTGGCAGCCCCTGCTCCACGGCTCTCACCCTTGCCTGCAGGAAATGCTGGTAGGGCCCGGGCGTGTCGCCGAACCAGCCGTCGTTCGTGACGTTGAGGATGGCATCGGCCTGCCGGATTTCCGGCGTCATTTCGTTCGGGAAGATGATCTCGTAGCAGATCAGCGGATAGAGCTTGAGGCCATCCGGCAGGGTCAGCAATTGCCGCTTTGCGGCGGCGGAAAACCCTCCCGGCAGTTCCACGACGTTCTCGATGCCGAGATAGTCGAGGATATGCTCGAAGGGCACGTATTCGCCGAAGGGCACGAGATGGGTCTTGTCGGAGGCACCGATGATCTGGCCGCGGCCGTCGATGACATAGATGGAATTGTAGTAGCGCGGCTCGACGCCCGGTCCCATGTCTTCCACACGCACGGCGCCGGTGATGAGGATCTGGTCATCGTCGAGCTGATCGGCGATGCGGGTCAGCGCATCCCGATTGTCGGTAAGGATGAAGGGGACGGCGGTCTCGGGCCAGACGATGATATCCGGCCGCTTGCCGCCGTTTGCCGGCGGCTGAACCGAAAGCGCCAGGTGCTTGTCGAAGATGGCGGCGCGATCGGCATCGGTGTCCATCTTGGTTTCCTGGTCGATCGAGGGCTGGACGATGCGCACGACCGGCGCCGTCTTGCCGGCAATCGCCGCCGGCTCAGGCAAGTTCAGCGCGTAATAGCCATAGCCGAAATGCGCGGCGGCAATGAGAACCGCAAGGCCGATCCCCGGCACCCGGCCCTGGCGCGTGCCGAGCAATGCCGGAGCGGCGAAGACGAAGACGGCAAGCACGGTGACGCCGAGCACGCCGATCACATGCGCCGACTGCATCATCAGCGGGATGGGCATGGCGCCATAACCGACGGCGTTCCAGGGAAATCCGGTGAAGAGAAAGCTGCGCAGCCATTCAAGGATGCCGAAGCTGAAGGCAAGCGCTGCGATGCGCCCCATGCCGTCGGCCCAGAGAATGCGGGCAAGCACGGTCGCGACGCCATAAAAAACGGCCAGAAAGGCCGGGAGACCGAGGATTGCCAGAGGCAGCGCCCAGGCGAACTCATCGGCATCGATCAGCAGCGCATGGCCGAGCCACCACAGGCCGGCGACAAAATAGCCGAAACCGAACAGCCAACCGGTGAAAAAGGCCGGCCACAGGCGTCCAAGCAGGCCGCTGTCGGGACCGGCGGCAACACCGTCCAGCAGCCAGACCAGCAGCGTGAAGGAAACGAACATCGCCGCGAAAAAGCCGAAGGGCGGCAGCGCCAGAACGCCGATGGCACCGGCAAGAATCGCAAGCAACGCACGTTTGAAACCCCAGACGAGGATCACCCTGCCCGAAAGCCATTCCATGCGCCAGCTCCGTCCACCTGCGAATCAACTGGCCGCAGTCTTTCAAAAAAGCAGCGATTTGTCCCGCTGAAGTGGCGCTCGCGGCGCTTTCGCTTTTCTTCGAATCGCGAAAACGCTCTATCCTTTTGTTTTTACGCAATTCCGGACGGAAAATCGCTCTGCACTTTCCCGGAATTGCTCTAATGGCTGGCGGTGCCGGGCTTGGCGGAAGTTTCCTCGGCAATCGCATCCGGAGCTGGCAAGCCGCGCTCGGAGACGCCCGCTTCGCCGTCCGCCTTGACCGGGCGGCGGCGCGCGGCATGACGCTTGCGCGTGATGCGCACCCGCTTGATGCGGCGCGGATCGGCATCGAGAATATGGAACTCGAAGCCCGGCAGCGCCTGCACGACTTCGCCACGCACCGGAATGCGGCCGAGCGCGGAGAAGATCAGGCCGCCGAGCGTGTCCACCTCGTCCACCTGCTCGCTGATGTCGAAATCCGGGCCGATCGCGGCTGCGATCTCTTCCAGCTCGACACGAGCGTCGGCGACGAAGACATCCTCGGACACGCGCTTGAACATCACTTCTTCGTCATCATGCTCGTCGTCGATGTCACCGACGACCATTTCGACGATGTCCTCATGCGAAGCCAGGCCGTCGGTGCCACCGTATTCGTCGATGACGAGGGCCATCTGCGTGCGGTTGACCTGCATGCGGCGCAGCAGATCGGAGGCGAGCATGGATGGCGGCACGAACAGGATCTTGCGGATGATGCCGGCCTCGACCAGCGTCCTCTGCAGATCGACGCGCGAAAGGTCGAAATTCGGCTTGGCGGACCGCGTCGGCTTTTCGGGTGCGGCCGCGCCCGTTGCGGCTGCCGCCGTTTTGGCGCTGCCGCCGCGACGCTTGTTGCGCGCCTGCTTGGCGACATAGGACAGGAGGTCGCGGATATGCACCATGCCGCGCGGATCGTCCAGCGTGTCGGCATAGACCGGCATGCGCGAGCGGCCGCTCTCCTCGAACAGGATCATCAACTCGCCGATGGTGATGTTCTGGTCCACGGCTTCGATGTCGGCGCGCGGCACCATGACATCCTCGACGCGCACCTCGCGGAAGCGCAGGATGTTGTGCAGCATCGCACGCTCGTCCGCGGAAAAGGCGTCGTCGCCGGCCGCGTTGGTCATCAACGCATCGGCAAGATCCTCGCGCAACCGGGCGGAATCCTGTGCCGGGCGAAGGATGCGCGCAGCGCGTGCCCAGAATGAAGAGTGGGATCGCTTGCCGTTGCTACTACTGCCTACCTCGTCGGAGGAGGCTGCATCGGCTCCGTCTTTGGCCTCGGGGGCCGATCTCGTCGTAAAGTCGCTCATTGTTCCTGGTCAGACAGGGTTCAAATCAAATGGGGTCTTGTCCCGCATAGGGATCAGATAGGCCAAGCTCCGCCAAAATGCGAGTCTCCAGCCCCTCCATTCTTTCGGCTTCGCCATTATTCATATGGTCGTAGCCGAAGAGATGCAAGAAACCATGCACCATCAAATGCGTCAGATGCTCGTCGAAACTCTTTTCGAGTTCGGCCGCCTCGCGCTCCACCGTCTCCCTGGCGATGATGATGTCGCCAAGCATCGGGCCGGGCTTGCCGCCGGGCTGCAGCGGGAAGGCCGGGAAGGAAAGCACGTTGGTCGCCTTGTCCTGCGAGCGCCATTCCGCATTGATCTCGCGGATCGAGGCATCGTCGGTGAACACCAGCGACAACTCCGGCGCGACCTTGGGAAAAGGCTGCTTTTCTTGCTTCTTCAAATATGCGGCCGCGCTTCCCAGAACCCGTTCGGCCAGGGATTGCAGCTCCTCTTCGGAGGGCCAATCGCCCTCCTCCACGCTGATCTGTATATCGAGTTCGACCATGAGCTGCTTCGGTGCCGCGGATCAGATCTGCGGATCGCTTTCCTCGGCCTGAGGGGCATAGGCCGAGTCATAGGCCCGGACGATGCGTGCCACCAATGCATGACGCACGACGTCGGTGTCCTTGAAGCGGACGATGGAGATGCCCTCGACGCCATTCAGGAGCTGCAGCGCTTCCACCAGTCCGGACTTGACGCCGCGCGGCAAGTCGATCTGGCTCGGATCGCCCGTTATGATCATCCGCGAATTCTCGCCGAGACGGGTGAGGAACATCTTCATCTGCATGGATGTCGTGTTCTGCGCCTCGTCGAGGATGACGGCGGCGTTGGCAAGCGTGCGGCCGCGCATGAAGGCAAGCGGCGCGATCTCGATGACGCCTGCGGTGATGGCGCGCTCGACCTTGTCGCCCGGCATCATGTCATAGAGCGCATCGTAGAGCGGCCGCAGATAGGGATCGACCTTTTCCTTCATGTCGCCGGGCAGAAAGCCGAGGCGCTCGCCGGCTTCGACGGCCGGCCGCGACAGGATGATCTTTTCCACCGCGCCGCGTTCCAGAAGCTGGGCAGCGTGGGCTACGGCCAGATAGGTCTTGCCTGTGCCGGCCGGGCCGACGCCGAACACCATCTCGGAACGCTCCAGCGCCCGGATATAGGCGTCTTGCGTCGGGGTGCGGGCAATGATCGTCTTCTTGCGCGTGGAAATCTGCGCCATCGTCAACTTGGCTTTTCTCTCCATGGTCGGCAGCGTCAATTGGTCGTCGGCGGCAACCGCCATGCGGATTGCCCCTTCGACGTCGGAACGCTCTACATTGCCGCCTTTTTGCAGCTTGTCATAGAGATAATCGAGCGTGCGGCGGGCCTGATTGGTGGCAAGCACGTCACCGGTGATAATGACGGAATTGCCGCGGGCGCGCGCGTCGATGCCGAGGCGCTCTTCAAGCAGCTTCAGATTCTGATCGAATTGCCCGAAAAGTTCGCTGGCGAACCGATTATTCTCGAACGTCAGGGTGAAGTGATTGGCGTCGCTCGCGGTGCGGGGCTGGCGCGATGAAGAAGAAACCAATTCCTGTCCGTTCAAGCGGTGCGGCTCCTTTGGCCCGTCCGGAACCTAGAGCAATTCAGCAAAAAGGCTGTTAGTGCTGGTTCCGGTGATTCGTATGTTAATAATGTCACCGATTTGCGATGCTTTTGCATCAACATTCACAGATTGCAGCCAGGGAGAGCGCCCAATCAACTGGCCCGGCATCCGGCCCGGCTTTTCCAGGAGGATATCCACTGTTTTGCCCACGCAAGCCTCGGCAAAAGCATGCTGCTGCCTCAGCAACAACGCCTGCAACCGCTCCAGCCGCTCCGTCTTGACCTCTTCGGGCACCTGTTCCTTCAGCTCCGCCCCGGGCGTACCCGGCCGAGTCGAATATTTGAACGAAAAGGCCTGCGCATAATTGACCTCTTCGATCAGCTTCAATGTATCCTCAAAATCCTGGTCTGTCTCCCCCGGGAAGCCGACGATGAAATCGCCCGATAGTGCGATATCGGGACGTGCCATGCGGATCTTTCCTATGAGCGCAAGATATTCGGCGGCCGTGTGCCGCCGGTTCATCGCCTTCAGGATGCGATCCGAACCCGCCTGAACCGGCAGATGCAGATAGGGCATCAGCGTGCGCAGGTCGCGATGCGCACCGATCAGGCGTTCGTCCATGTCGCGCGGATGGCTCGTCGTGTAGCGCAGCCGCGCCAGGCCGGGAATCTCAGCCAGGCGATAAAGGAGATCGCCGAGGCTCCAGGCGGTGCCTCCGGGGCCGGTGCCATGCCACGCATTGACGTTCTGGCCGAGCAGCGTGATCTCGCGCACGCCGCCCTCCACGAGCTTTTCGGCCTCTTCGACGATCTGCGAGACGGGCCGGGATACTTCGGAGCCGCGGGTATAGGGCACGACGCAGAAGGTGCAGAACTTGTCGCAGCCTTCCTGCACCGTCAGAAACGCGGTGACGCCGCGCGCGCGAATCTTCGTCTTTTCGGCGATCGGCAGATGCTCGAACTTGTCCTCGATCGCATATTCGGTATCGACGACGCGCTGGCCTTCCTTCGCCCGGCGAAGCGCATCGGGCAGGCGGTGATAGGTCTGCGGGCCGATGACCACATCGACGGCGGGAGCCCGGCGCAGGATTTCCTCGCCCTCCGCCTGGGCAACGCAGCCGGTGACGCCGATCATCATCTCGCGGCCGTCTGCAGCCTTGCGCTTCTTCATGTCACGCAGCCGGCCGAGCGCGGAATAGACCTTTTCGGCCGCCTTCTCGCGGATATGACAGGTATTGAGCAGGACGAGATCGGCCTCTTCCATGTCTTCGGTCGGCTCATAGCCGTCGCGGGCGAGCGCATCGCTCATCCGCGTGGAATCATAGACGTTCATCTGACAGCCGTAGGTCTTGATGAAGACCTTGCGGCTGTTGGAGCCGTCGCGGGGGCCGAGCTGCAGGGCATGGGCCGCCGGGGCGTCGAGGGTCAGGCTGTCCTTGGTCATGGCCGCTATGTAGTGGCTTTTGCTTTCGGAGAAAATGAAAAAGTTGGGATCACCTGGAAATCAGGCGATCTCGCGACCGAGAAGCCGGCTGGCGAGCATCGTGCGGATGCGCCGCGCAATGGTGGCGCTGACTTCCTTGCGGTTGGTGCCGGCGCGATAATCGACGGCTTCGCCGAAGCAGACGTCGACATCGATGGCACCGCACCGGATGATGCCCTTCAGGTGCGGCACGAGTTCGATATCGCCGGGCCAGGCGGTCAGCGGGCGATAATAGCGTCCCATGGCCGTGCCGTGGACGTGGGTGTAGGCAACCGCCACCGACTGCACATGCACGACGGCATCCGGCGTCTTCGGCAAGGCCGCGGCGGCGGCACCGAAGAGCGAAGACTTGACCTCCAGCAGCCGATTGCCGTCCGAAGTGGTTCCCTCCGGAAACAGCACCATGATTTCGCCATCGGCCATGCGCTCGGCAATCTCGTTTACCTGATCGCCCGTCTTGCGCTTCTGCTCGCGCTCGACGAACACACTCTTCTGCCACTGCGCGAACAGGCCGAAGATCGGCCAGTCCTTCACCTCCGACTTGGCGATGAAGGAGACATCGGCCACTGCCGAGAGGACGAGAATATCGAGCCAGGACGAATGGTTCGAAGCCAGCATCAAGGGGCGGCTGGGCTCGAGCTTGCCGATGACATGGATACGCACGCCGAGCCAATAGCAGACGATGCGATGCCAGTAGCGCGGCAGGTATCGCCTGAGCTTCCAGTCGAAGCGCAGGCAAAGGATCTGCAGCGGCAGCATCACGGCGCTGACAATACCGATGACCACGGCGGCACAGCCGATGCGCAGCCAGGTCATCAAATCATTCGCTCCTGCATGACAGCCTTCACGTCAACCTTCGTCCTTCTTCAGCGGGATGCCGTAGAGCTCCAGCCGGTGGTCGACGAGTTTGAAGCCGTGTTCGCGGGCAATGCGCTCCTGCAGCGCCTCGATCTCCGGCGAGTGGAATTCGATCACCTCGCCGCTCTTCAGATCGATGAGGTGATCGTGATGCTCTTCCGGCACGGTCTCATAGCGGGAGCGGCCATCGCGAAAATCGTGGCGGGCAAGAAGGCCGGCGTCCTCGAACAGCTTGACGGTGCGATAGACCGTGGAAATCGAGATTTTCGCGTCCACCTGCACGGAGCGGCGATAAAGCTCCTCGACATCCGGGTGATCGCCGGAGCTCTCGATGATGCGCGCGATGATCCGGCGCTGCTCCGTCATGCGCATGCCGCGCTCGGCGCAGAGCTCCTCAAGGGATTTTACGGCATCATCCATCGATTGCTGTCTTCGGTCTATTTGGACTGTGACAACGGACTAGCGAAGAACGCGGCGCATGACAAGCGCCGTCGACTTCGTGCCGTCGTCGCCGACATAATAGGCCTTGCGCTCGCCGACCGTTTCGAAGCCGAGCTTTCGGTAGAGGCCGAGCGCGGGCTGATTGCCGCCGTCCACCTCGAGAAACATGGTCTCGCCGCCACGATGGCGGGTTTCGCGCAGCGCCGCCTGCATCAGCCTCCAGCCGAGGCCGGTGCGCCCTAGCCTGGCATTGACGGCAATGGTCAGGATTTCGCCCTCGCCCGCCACATGCCGCGCCAGCACGAAGCCGGGAAGCGCTTTCCTCAGGATGGCATTGGTCTGGCGGGCGACGAAGCCGAATGTCGTTTCCTGCGAGAGGAGGCCCTGAAATTCGGTCTCGTCCCAGATCCGCGGGAACCGCTCGCCGTGCAGGATGGCCACTTCGGCACAATCCTTGAGCTCCATCGGGACGATTTCGTATTCGGCTTTCAAGGTCAGATAGGATTCGAGCATGTCTATTGCCTGGCGACTGCGTATCCGGCCTGCGGTCTGGCATCGGGTCCGCGAAGATAAAGCGGCTTCGGCCTTTCGCCGGCAGGCTTGCCGGCGCCCAGCCGGGCGACGATGGCAATCGGAAATGCGTCTGGCCGCTCCGCCGGCGGCGCGTCGCCGAGCCGGGCGACCGCCGTTCCGGTAACGATGCCGTCGAAGCCGGCAGCGATCGCCCGCGCTTCGCCGATCGTCACGGCCCGAGCCTCGTCCAGCGGGTTGCCGTCGGCATCGAAGCTCTGGAGATAGATCTCCTCGCGCTTGGCGTCGATGGCAGCCATAACCGACTTGCCCGGATTCTGCGCTCTGGCAGTCGCGGCCATGACCTCGAGGGTCGTGACGCCGACTGCCGGAACGTTGAGGGAGAGTGCAAACCCCCGCGCGGCGGCGACGCCGATGCGGATGCCGGTGAAGGAACCGGGGCCGACGGTCACGACGACACGTTCCACCGCCGAAAGCGCTACATCGGCTTTCGCCAGTGCTTCGTCGACAACGTGCATCAGATGCTCGGCATGTCCCCGTCCGATCGTTTCCGTGACCTCCCCCATCACAGAATCACTACCGCTATCATACACAGCGGCAGCGCAATCCACACCTGCCGTGTCGAGCGCCAAGACGATCATATCAATTTTTCCGAAACGCCAGAATTCAGACGGCTTCGACTTCCTGCACTTCCGGGACGAAATGGCGCAGCAGGTTCTGCACGCCATGCTTCAGCGTTGCCGTGGAAGACGGGCAGCCGGCGCAGGATCCCTTCATGTTGAGGTAGACCTTGCCGTCGCGGAAGCCGCGGAAGGTGATGTCGCCGCCATCCTGGGCAACGGCCGGGCGCACGCGCGTTTCCAGCAGTTCCTTGATGGTCAGCACGATCGACTCGTCACCCTCGTCGAAGAACTCGCCGCCGGCATCCTGCACTTCGGAAGACACCGAAGAGGAGCCCATGACCGGCTTGCCGGACATGAAATGCTCCATGATGGAACCGAGGATGGCCGGCTTCAGGTGCTGCCATTCCTGATTTTCCTTGGAAACGGAGATGAAGTCGTAGCCGAAATAGACACCGGTCACGCCGGGAACCTCGAAGAGGCGGGCAGCCAGCGGCGAAGCCTCGGCTTCCTCGGCACTGCGGAACTCGGCCGTGCCGCTTTCCATCACCACCTTGCCCGGCAGGAACTTGAGGGTCGCGGGGTTCGGTGTCGCTTCGGTCTGAATGAACATCTTGATCTCCATGCGGCGAGCGAAACGCCCGGTCCCGACTTTAGAATATTTCAAAAGAAAATAGGCCTTTTGGCCATTCTATTCAAGAGAGTGTTTCTCAAGAAATAGCATGCGCCGATCAGCTCAGCGCATCGATTTCCTCGTTGCTCAACGTATCCGGAAGCACCGTGACCGGGATCGGAAAGGCTGCCGCGCGCCCGGCGATCGACGAGACAAGCGGGCCCGGGCCCTCCTTTGCGGAGCCGGCGGCAAGCACGAGCAGCGCGATATCCCGGTCGTCCTCGATCACGGCGTTGATCTGCTCGGCAGCCGATCCCTCGCGGATAACGATCTCAGGGTCGATGCCGATATTTTCGCGGACGGCCTGCGCCGCCTTTGCCGTCGCCGCCTCGGCCTCCTCGCGCGCTTCCGCGCGCATGATTTCCTCGACGCCAAGCCATTGCTGGAAATCGCCTTCGGGAATCACATAGAGCAGCACGAGGCCGCCATTGGAATTCTTGGCGCGCCGGCCGGCATAGTGAACGGCGCGCTGGCATTCTGGTGTGCCGTCGATGACCGCCATGAACTTGCGGCGATGACCTTCGAGCCGTGAGAGACGTGTTGATACCATAAGGCGACTCTGACACCCGAAGACGGCGTTTTGCAAGCCCCCGATTTCAACCGGGAGGCCTGCATGACGACATCGTCAATAGAGAAAGCCGATAATGTCGCGGACCTGCTTCATGGTGACGTCGGCGCGGGCACGGGCACGGGCGCTGCCATCGCGCAGAACGGCGTCGATGTGACCGGGATCGGCCATCAGGCGGCGCATTTCCGTGGTGATCGGCGAGAGCACATGCACGGCGAGATCGACCAGCGCGGGCTTGAAGACGGAGAACTGCTGACCGCCGAATTCGGACAGGACATCCGCCTTCGACTTGTCGGCAAGCGCCGCATAGATGCCGACCAGGTTGTCGGCTTCCGGCCGGCCTGCGAGACCGGCGATTTCGCTCGGCAAGCCATCCGGATCGGTCTTCGCCTTGCGGATCTTCTTCGAGATGTTTTCCTCGTCGTCGAGCAGGTTGATGCGCGACAGGTCCGAAGCGTCGGATTTCGACATCTTCTTGGTGCCGTCACGCAGCGACATGACGCGCGGCGCCGGACCGTCGATCAGCGGCTCGACCATCGGGAAATAGGCATGCACCGGCTCGTCGCCGACGGTGATGTCGATGCCGTAACCCGTGCGGCGGATATGCTCCATGTAGTCCAGATTGAACTTCATGGCGATATCGCGGGTCAGCTCCAGATGCTGCTTCTGGTCGTCGCCGACCGGAACATGCGTGGCGCGATAAAGCAGGATGTCGGCGGCCATCAGGCTCGGATAGGCGTAGAGCCCGAGCGAGGCCTGCTCCCGATCCTTGCCGGCCTTGTCCTTGAACTGCGTCATGCGGTTCATCCAGCCGATGCGGGCGACGCAGTTGAAGATCCAGGCAAGCTCGGCATGCCCCGGCACGGCCGACTGGTTGAAGACGATATGCTTTTCCGGGTCGATGCCGGCGGCAAGGAAGGCCGCGGTGATCGAGCGCGTCTGGTTCGGCATGTCCTCATGCACGAGCTGCGCCGTCAGCGCATGCATGTCGACGACGCAATAAATGCAGTCGTTGTTGGCCTGCAGGGCGACGAACTTGCGGATCGCGCCGAGATAGTTGCCGAGGTGGAGATTGCCGGTCGGCTGAACGCCGGAGAATACGAGCGGCTTGAATTCGGTCATGTCGTCCTCAAAAGGCTTGTGGAGGGCCCGGGTGAGCGGCGCTCGACCCTTGGTTCGAGCGGCTTATGCACGCGGTATCGACGGGGATCAAGAGGCTATGTGACAGACACTCAGGAAGAATGCTGGATCAGGTCCCAGGTGTTGCCATAGGGATCGGCGAAGACCGCCACCGTGCCGTAGACCTCATGACGCGGCTCCTCCCGGAACATGACGCCCCTGGCCAGCATCGCGGCATGATCGCGGGCAAAATCATCGGTCTTGAGGAAGAAGCCGACGCGGCCGCCGGTCTGGTTGCCGATCGCGGCGCGCTGGCCGTCGCTGGCGGCCTGGGCCAGCAGGAGCGCGGCACCTTCCCCGCCTTTCGGCCTGACGACGACCCAGCGCTTGCCCTCCGGCTGCACCTCGTCCTGCAGGCAATCGAAGCCGAGGCTATCGCAGTAGAAGGCCTTGGCGCGATCGTAGTCATCGACGACGAGGGCGACGAGGAAGAGGGATTGAGACATGCAGGGCTCCACTTCTGGCAAAGTCGTGCCCTCGCCCCGCTTGCGGGGAGAAGGTGCTTTGTTACTCCCCGTTCGCCACCTCGGCATCTGGAGCAGCCGCGGCCCGCTTGCGCTTCAAATTGCGGCGTACCATGCCCAAATCCACGCCGCCGATCAGGAAGGCCACAATGAAATAAACCGCCATCGCAATCAATATGAGCAAGCCCAGGACGCCGGTCTTGGTGAGCAGCGTCGAGCTGGACCCCAGAAGCGGCTCCCACCGATGAGACAAATACACGATGACGCCGCCCATGACGGCGGAGGAGACGAGCAGCATGACGGTGCGGCGCACCAGCGACCATTCCCAGGCGAGATGTCCGCGGCGATAGAGCGTGACGAAGAGCTGTACAGCGTTCAGCCAGCCGGCAACCGCCTCGGCGAGCGCAATGCCGCGTTCGGCCAGCACCGGGAAAAGCAGGATGGACAGCGCCGAATTGACGGCGACGGCAACCGCCGTGTAGCGCATCGGCGATTTCGTATCTTCGCGGGCATAAAAGCCGGGCTGCAAGGCCTTGATCAGCACGAAAGCCGGCAGGCCCAGGCCGAAGATGGCGAGGATGGAGCCGACCAGCGCCGTATTGTTCGGATTAAAGGCGCCGCGCTCGTAAAGCACGCGGATGATATCGTCCGAGAGCAGCCACAGCGCGACAGCGGCCGGCAGCGTCAGGAACAGCACGAATTCGATCGAGCGGTTCTGGATATTGGCGGCTTCCTTGATATGGCCCGACTTCAGCGAACGCGCCAGTTCCGGCAGAAGCACGATTCCGACCGCGACGCCGACGACGCCCAGCGGCAACTGGTAGATACGGTCTGCATATTGCAGGGCGGCGATCGCGCCTTCCTTGCCCGAGGCAATCGCCTGGCCGATCACCAGATTGATCTGAGTGACGCCGCCGGTGATGGCTGCCGGGATAGCAAGAAGCAGCAGCCGCTTGACATTGGGCGTGAAGCGCGGAAAGCGCAGGCCGATATTGATGCCGGCATGACGCACGCCGATATAGACGACGGCCAGCTGCAGCACGCCCGCCACCAGCACCGACCAGGACAGATACCACGCGGTGCTCAGCGGATCGGCGCCGTAGTAGATCGCGTAGAACAGCGCGCTGATCATTACCAGGTTCAGGAAGATCGGAGCCACGGCGGCGGCGAAGAAATGATGCAGCGAATTCAGCATGCCGCTCATCATCGCCGTCAGCGACATCGACATAAGGTAGGGGAACATCACGGCGGCCAACCGGACCGTCAGGTCGAATTTCTCGGCATCGTCGGCAAAGCCGGGCGCGATGACCCAACGCACCAGGAGCGGCATGGCCAGTTCCATGACGATGGTGATCAGCAGCAGGACCGAGAAGAGAACGCCGAACACTTCCTCCGAGAAGCGCTTGGCGCCGTCGATGCCGTTCGCCTCGATCTCCTTGGCGAAGAGCGGCACGAAAGCAGCATTGAAGGCACCCTCGGCAAACAGGCGACGAAAGAGGTTCGGAAAGCGGAAGGCGGCGTAGAAGACGTCGGCCATCGGCCCGGTGCCGAGAGCGGCTGCCATCAGCGTTTCGCGGGCAAAGCCGAAGATGCGGCTGCCGAGCGTCGCACCACCGACCGTGATGAATTTCTTGACTAGGCTCATGCGGCGGAACCGGCTTTCTTCTCAGTGTCTGACTTTTCGACCGCGACGCCGCGCGTGGCGGCGGGCGCGATGATGCCCGAGGGCATGCGCTCGCGCATTTCATCCTCCTCGCCTGCCATGACGGCCTTCAGGCGTGCGGTGATATAGGCTCGTCTGTTCTCGTTGGAAATCTTCTGGCCCACCAGATCGGCGACATAGAAGGTATCGATGACCTTTTCGCCGAAGGTGGTGATGCGCGCCGACTGGATGTCGAGCGACAGGTCCGAAAGAACGGCCGTTATTTCCGACAGCAGGCCGGTGCGGTCGAGGCATTCGACCTCGATCACCGTGAACTTGTTGGAAAGGCTGTTGGAGATGATAACCGAGGGCGGGATGACGAAAGCCTTGTTCTTGCGGCGGTTCTTCGTCCGCGTCGCGATGACCTCCGGCAGCCGCTTGCGGCCGGCCAGAACGTCCTCGATCATCTTGCCGATGGTGCCGGCACGGCGCAGCTCATCGGCATCGTCTGCGAATTCGCGACTGACATGGATGGTATCGAGCGCCCGGCCGTCCGATGTCGTGAAGATCTGCGCATCGGCGATATTGGCGCCCGCGGCCGCGCAAGCGCCGGCGATCACGGTCAAAAGACGCGGATGGTCAGGCGAAAGCACGGTGATTTCTGTGATGGCGTGGAAACTGTCGGTGCGGACCATGGTCGCAAGAACCTTGCCCGCCTTGTCGGTCTGGCGAATGAACTTCGTATGGCGGATCTGGTCTTCCAGCGGCACGGAAAGGAGATAGGGCTGGTAGTGCAGCTTGACATAGGTGCTGCGGTCCTTCTCGCTCCAGTCGGAAAGCGCCTCGTCGAGCGCCTGCGCGGCCGCCTCGGCGCGCTCCTTGCGGGACACTTCGGAGAAACCGCCGGCCAGCAGCAGCTCGGTCTCGTAATAGAGCGTGCGCAGCAGCTGCCCTTTCCAGCCGTTCCAGACACCCGGGCCGACGGCGCGGATGTCGCAGACGGTCAGGATCAGCAGCATCTTCAGCCGGTCGAGCGACTGCACCCGATCGGCAAAATCGATGATGGTCTTGCGGTCGGTCAGGTCACGCGTCTGTGCGACCATCGACATGGTCAGATGCTCGGCGATCAGCCAGACCACAAGCTCCGTCTGCTTCGGCGAAAGGCCGAAGCGTGGGCAGAGCTTGCGCGCCACCTTGGCACCGGCTTCCGAGTGGTCCTCCTCCCGGCCCTTGGCGATATCGTGCAGGAGCACCGCGACATACAGCGCGTCGCGATCCTCGATGCCGGGCATCAGCTTGTTGGTGAGCGGATGGATATCCTCGGCCTTGCCCTTGTCGATCTCCGACAACACCTCGACGGCGCGGATCAGATGCTCGTCCACCGTGTAGTGGTGATACATGTTGAACTGCATCATGGAGACGATCTTGCCGAATTCCGGGATGAAGCGGCCGAGCACGCCGGCCTCGTTCATGCGGCGCAGGATCAGCGCCGGATCGCGCTTCGAGGTCAGGATCGCGAGGAAGAGGCGGTTCGCCTCCTCGTTCTCGCGCAGGTCGTTGTCGATCAGGTTCAGCGAGCGGGTGACGCGCTTCAAGGCATCGGGGTGGAATTCGAGGCCGTTGATGTCGGCGACGAAGAACAGCCTGATGAGGCTGACCGGATCGCGTTTGAACACGTCGGGATTGGCAAGCGCGATGCGGCCGCGATCCTCGACCAACTCGACGGTGCCGGCGATCTTGCGCGAACGATTGGCGAAGCGGCTGATGACGCCGGTGAGCCCCGGCGTGGCTTTGGCCTGCTGGTCCTCAAGGGCTGCGCAGAGGATGCGGGTGAGATCGCCGACATCCTTGGCCACGAGGAAATAGTGTTTCATGAAGCGTTCGACCGCCGAAAGGCCCGGCCGCGCGTGATAGCCGAGCGCCTCGGCGATATCGCGCTGGATATCGAAGGAAAGCCGCTCCTCCGCCTTGCCGGTCAGGAAATGCATGTGGCAGCGCACGGCCCAGAGAAAATCCTCGGCCTTCAGGAAGAGGCGATATTCCTGCTTAGACAGCACGCCGAGCTTCACCAGTTCGGCGGGATCGCGGACGTGATAGTAGTATTTCGAAATCCAGAACAGCGTGTGCAGGTCGCGCAGGCCGCCCTTGCCCTCCTTGACGTTGGGCTCGACCAGATAGCGGGTATCGCCAGCCTTGCGATGGCGCTCGTCGCGCTCGGCAAGCTTGGCGGCGATGAATTCCGGGCCGGTATTGGTGACGATTTCCTTGTCGAAGCGCGCCTGCAGTTCGCGCGCCAACGGCGCGTTGCCGCAGATGTAGCGGGTTTCGAGAACGGCGGTGCGCACCGTCATGTCCGACTTGGCCTGCTGGATGCATTCCTCGACCGTGCGGGTGGCGTGGCCGACCTTGAAGCCCATATCCCAGAGCATATAGAGGATGAATTCCACCGCCTTGTGCGTCTCGCTCGCCGGCTTCGGCTGGAAGAGGAAGAGGAGATCGATGTCGGAGCCAGGCGCGAGCGTATCGCGGCCATAGCCGCCGACGGCGGTGATGGAAAAGACGCCCGCCTGCTTCGGATAGACATGGCGGACGGTGAAATCGTAGAGGACGGTGATGATCTGGTCCTGCAGCCAGGAAATCCGGTGGGCGCAATCGAGCCCGCCGCCCTGTGCGACCAGCAGCCGGCGCGCCTCTTCGCGTCCCTCCTGGCTTGCCTTCTTCAAGAGCGCAAGCAGAGCGGACCTTTCCTCGTTCTTGTCCAGTCCGCGCTTGGCGAGGGCTTCGCATTCCGCCCTCAGCGCGGATACGTCGAGAATGGTCGAAAAATCGATGTGTTGCGTTTCCATGCTCTGCCGATCGGCTTTCTCTTCGCTGACCGCGGCCCGTTGCCGGCGCGCCTGTCTTTTCGTCTGCATGCGCTATAGCCTCTTTGACGGGCGATTGACACAGGCATCTACGCCCGGAATCCGCCGCGCCAGTCGTGGTCGACCATGTCGAATCGACACGCTGGGGATTTTTATCGGGTCAAAGTTGACGAAGCGTGACGGCAATCGACACAGAAATCGGCAGTTTTAGGGCCTTGCCGGTTCAAGAGACCGCCTGAGCTCGTTCAAGCTGTATAATATGTTCCGCGATTGGGCGCCGATCTGCGTCACCATTTCGCGCTCGCATTCCCAATAGCCGGCTTTCGCGATCTTCGAGCAGATGTCGGAAATCCGGCTGCAGGACAAGGCGATGTGGAGCAGGCCGCGATCGGATTCGCAGTCCGGGGCTTCGCCCTCGCCGCAGATCTTGCCGCGGGCGGCGATCGGAGAAAAGCGCTCGCCCAGAATGCGGACCTCGGCGAGGAGATTTTCGAGATACATCGTGTTGTCCTTGGAATATCGCCTGTGGTCAGCCGGTCTTGGTGAGGGTTTTCTTCAGCTCGTAGAGCACGTCGAGAGCGGCTCGCGGCGTCAGGTCATCGAGATCGAGCGTCTTCAGCCGTTCTTCGATCTTGGACGGTTCACGCCGGCCGGTCGCCTCCTCCCGGCGAACCGCCACCTGGAAGAGCGGCAGGTCGTCGATGAGCTGGCTTGCCGGGTTCTTGCGGTCGGCATCTTCGAGCCGCGTCAGAACGTCTCGGGCGCGAGCCACCACCGAGGCCGGCAGGCCGGCAAGCCGCGCCACCTGAATGCCATAGGAACGATCGGCGGCTCCCGGTCCCACCTCATGCAGGAAGATGACGTCGCCATCCCACTCCTTGACGCGCATGGTGGCATTGGACAGTCGCGCGAGCTTCTCCGACAGCACGGTCAGCTCGTGGAAATGCGTGGCGAAGAGGCCGCGGCACCGGTTGGCTTCATGCAGGTGCTCGACCGCCGCCCAGGCGATGGAAAGGCCGTCGAAGGTCGCGGTGCCCCGGCCGATCTCGTCGAGGATGACGAGCGACCGCTCGGTCGCCTGGTTGAGGATCGCCGCCGTCTCGACCATTTCGACCATGAAGGTCGAGCGACCGCGCGCCAGGTCGTCGGATGCGCCGACGCGCGAAAACAGCCGGTCGACGATGCCGATATGGGCCGATGCGGCGGGCACGAAGGAACCCATCTGCGCGAGGATGGCGATCAGCGCGTTCTGGCGCAGGAAGGTGGATTTACCGCCCATGTTCGGGCCGGTCAGCAGCCAGATGGCGCCGTCCTTGCCATCGGCAGTCGGCGAAAGATCGCAGTTGTTGGCGACGAACGGCCCGCCGGCCTGGCGACGCAATGCCTGCTCGACCACCGGATGACGGCCGCCTTCGATGGCGAACATGCGGCTTCCATCGACAACGGGCCGGCAATAGGCCTGCTCCTCGGCCAGCAGCGCAAGCCCCGCCGCGACATCGATCACCGACAGCGCGCGGGCGCCGGCCTTGATCCCTTCGGCAGCGGCGACAACGGCTGCGACCATGCGATCGAAAGCCTCCAGCTCGATGGCAAGCGCCTTGTCGGCCGCATTGGCGATGCGGCTTTCGAGATCGGCAAGCTCGGTCGTGGTGAAGCGCATGGCGTTCGCCATGGTCTGACGATGGATGAAGCGCGCCTTGGCTTCGCTGGTCTCCGTCATCGGACCGGCATTGCCGGCCGTGACCTCGATGAAGTAGCCGAGCACGTTGTTGTGCTTGATCTTCAGCGACTTGATGCCGGTTTCCTCGGCATATTGCAGCTGCAAACCGGCGATGACGCGGCGCGACTGATCGCGCAATGCCCGCACCTCGTCCAGCTCGGCATTTGCCCCTTCCCGCAGGAATCCGCCATCCCGCTTCAGCAGGGGCAGCTCGTCGGCAAGCGTGGCGGCGAGCATGGCCTCGAGATCGGCAGGCAGGGCTTGCAGGCCGGCCAGCGCCGCGGCAAGCTCTTCGGGCAGCAGAGCGCTGCCGAGGAGGCGGGCAATGTCGCCCGCTGCGGCCAGTCCCTGCCGGATCGCCCAGAGATCGCGCGGACCGCCGCGATCGAGCGCAAGCCGCGACAAGGCGCGCGGCATGTCCGGCACATGCTTCATCGCCGCGCGCAGATCGCCGCAAAGCGACGGCTCCTCCGTCAGAAAGCCAATCGAATCCAGGCGCTCGTTGATGCGCTGGGGATCGGTGAGCGGCGACATCAGCCGTTCGGCGAGAAGCCGGGCGCCGCCGCCGGTCACCGTGCGGTCGATCGCCTTCAGGAGCGAACCGTTGCGATCGCCGGAGAGCGTGCGGACGAGTTCGAGATTGGCGCGGGTGGCGGGATCGATGAAGAGCGTCGAGGCGCCGCTTTCCCGCTCCGGCAGCCCGAGCGGCGGGCGCTCGGCGAGCTGGGTCTTTTCGACATAGGCAATGGCGGCGGCGGCAGCGGCAAGCTCGGCACGGCTGAAGGTGCCGAAACCGTCCAGCGTCGATACGCCGAAATAACGGGTGATACGCCCCTCGGCGCTGGCGCTGTCGAACAGCACCGCCGGCTGCGGAACGGCCGTGCGGCCAAGAATATCGAAAACCGGCTTCAGTTCCGGATCGTGAAACATCGTATCCGGCAGGATCAGCTCGCGCGGATCGATGCGCAGGATATCGGCGAGCAGCCGCGAGGCTTCCGTTTCCGCCAGCCGGAAGACGCCTGTGGAAATATCGATCCAGGCGAGCGCCAGCTGCGGTTCGGCGCCGCCGCGAATGCGGGTGAGCGCCATGAGATAATTGGATTCCGAAGGCGACAGCAGCTTTTCTTCGGTGATCGTGCCCGGCGTCACCAGGCGCACGACATCGCGCCGCACCACCGACTTGCCGCCGCGCTTCTTGGCTTCCGCCGGATCTTCCACCTGTTCGCAGACGGCAACACGGAAGCCGAGGGCGATCAGCTTTTGCAGATAGTCGTCGGCGGCGTGAACCGGCACGCCGCACATCGGGATATCCTGCCCCATGTGCTGGCCGCGCTTCGTCAGCGTGATGCCGAGCGCACGCGAGGCATCGACGGCGTCTTCGAAGAACAGCTCGTAGAAGTCGCCCATGCGATAGAACAGCAGCGAACCGGGATTGTTCGCCTTGATCTCGATATACTGCTCCATCATCGGAGTTGCCGAGGCGCGGCTCTCCTCCGAGGCAAGCTCGGCGGCCGAGAAAGCATCGATGCTGGCGTTAATACGTTCGTTCACGGAGGTGCAGTTTTTCCAAAAAAATGAGGTGCCACCCTACCCGCGCGCCGCTATAGAAGACAACAGCTATCGGGCAAGAGGGACCGGTCGCCCACAGGAGGTTTGGAGGAACAATGGCAGACAGCAAGAGCAAGTCGCGTTCGGGAACGGGGATTACCGACCAGGAGGCGCTGGACTTCCACAAGCAGGGCCGCCCCGGCAAGCTTGAGATCAACCCAACCAAGCCGATGGCGACGCAGCGCGATCTTTCCCTTGCCTATTCGCCCGGCGTCGCGGTGCCTGTGAAGGCGATCGCCGCCGATCCCGCCACCGCCTACGACTACACGTCGCGCGGCAACATGGTCGCCGTCATCTCCAACGGCACCGCCATCCTCGGGCTCGGCAATCTCGGCGCGCTGGCCTCCAAACCGGTCATGGAAGGCAAATCGGTTCTCTTCAAGCGCTTCGCCGACGTCGATTCGATCGACCTGGAGATCGACACCGAGAACGTCGACGAATTCATCAATTGCGTGCGCTATCTCGGCCCCTCCTTCGGCGGCATCAACCTCGAGGACATCAAGGCGCCGGACTGTTTCATCATCGAGCAGCGGCTGCGCGAGCTGATGGACATCCCCGTATTCCATGACGACCAGCACGGCACCGCCATCATCGCCGCCGCCGGCCTCATAAACGCACTCGAACTGACCGGCCGCGACCTGAAGACCGCCAAGCTCGTCTGCAACGGCGCGGGGGCGGCGGCAATCGCCTGCGTCGAGCTGATCAAGTCGATGGGCTTCAACCCGGAAAACATCATCCTCTGCGACACGAAGGGCGTGATCTACCAGGGCCGCAGCGAGGGCATGAACCAGTGGAAGTCGGCGCATGCGGTCAAGACCGACAAGCGCACGCTCGCCGAAGCGATGAAGGGTGCCGACATTGTCTTCGGCCTGTCGCAGAAGGGCGCCTTCTCCGAAGACATGATCCGCTCGATGGCGGACAAGCCGATCATCTTCGCCATGGCCAATCCCGATCCGGAAATCACGCCGGAGGAGGTCGCCCGCATCCGCGACGACGCCATCATGGCCACCGGGCGCTCGGATTATCCGAACCAGGTCAACAACGTTCTCGGCTTCCCCTACATCTTCCGCGGCGCGCTCGATGTGCGTGCGACCACCATCAACGACGAGATGAAGATCGCCGCCGTCAACGCGCTGGCAAGCCTCGCACGCGAGGATGTGCCGGACGACGTGGTCGCCGCCTATCAGGGCGCAAGGCCGCGCTTCGGCGCGCAGTACATCATTCCCGTGCCGTTCGACCCGCGTCTGATCTCGGCAATCCCGGTCGCCGTCGCCAAGGCGGCGATCGAAAGCGGCGTCGCCCGCCGCGCCATATCCGATATGGACGCCTATGCCCGCGAGCTTTCCGCCCGCCGCGATCCGATCGCCTCGACGCTGTCACAGCTCTATGAGCGCGTGCGCCGGCATCAGAAGCGCATCGTCTTCGCCGAGGCGGAGGAAGAGCAGGTCATGCGTGCCGCCCTCTCCTATGCCAACCAGGGGCTCGGCACCGCCATCCTTCTCGGCCGCGAGGACCTGATCGAGGCAACCGCGGAGCGCGCGGGCATCGACCTCAACCGCCCGGGCCTCGAAATCGTCAACGCCCGCATCTCCAAGCGGGGCGATGCCTATATCGACTACCTCTATGCCCGGCTGCAGCGCCAGGGCTACCTGCATCGCGACGTGACCCGCCTGATCCATAACGACCGCAATCACTTCGCCGCCTGCATGGTGGCGCTCGGCGATGCCGACGGCATGGTGACGGGTGTTACCCGCAACTATTCGACGGCGCTCGGAGACGTGCGCCGCTGCATCGACGCCAAGCCGGGGCACCGGGTCATCGGCATATCGATCGTGCTGGCCCGCGGCCGCACCGTCTTCGTCGCCGATACCGCCGTGCACGACATGCCGACCGCCGAGGAACTGGCCGATATCGCAGAAGAAGCGGCAGGTTTCGCGCGACGCATGGGCTATGATCCGCGTGTCGCCATGCTCGCCTATTCCACCTTCGGCCATCCGTCGGGCGAACGGTCGGAGCGCGTGCGCGAAGCCGTCAGCATCCTCGACAAGCGCCATGTGAATTTCGAGTTCGACGGCGAAATGGCGGCCGACGTGGCGCTCGACCGCAAGATCATGGAGAGCCTCTATCCCTTCTCGCGGCTTTCCGGACCGGCGAACGTCCTCGTCATGCCGGCGTTCCACTCGGCGGCGATCTCCACCAAGATGCTGCAGGAGCTCGGCGGCTCCACGGTGATCGGCCCATTGCTCGTCGGGCTCGACAAGCCGGTGCAGATCACCTCGATGGGTGCCAAGGATTCCGACATCGTCAACATGGCGGCGATCGCCGCCTACGGGGCGGGCGCCTGACGGCTTCACCCGGCTGACGCCATGAAATTGCAAAGGCCCGGTTGCGCTACAGCAGCCGGGCCTTTGCAAAAGCGAGTTTCGTCACCGGGGGCGCGCCCCAGCACTGCGCCGTCAAATGCGTTTCAGCTCGCGAAACGACCCGCGTCGGCGCCGTAATAATTCACGTAGCGGTTCGAGATGCTGGCGATGGGCAGGACGATGAGCACGTCCGTCGTATTGAAGGCGTGATCGACCACCGCGGTCGAGCCGACCATGGCGCCGAGGCGCAGATAGCCCTTGATCAGCGGCGGCAGCGCCATCAATGCCTTCTTCGGATTGACGGCCTCGACAGGCATCAGATCCATGTTGCGGGCAAGCGACGGCAATGCGCCGACGGCCCATTCGTCCTTGGCAAGGACGTTATGGTACAGAAAAGACAGGGCCAGCGCGTGCTGCTCCGGCTGAATGCCGGGGAAGGATGCGCAACCGAACATCGCGCCCATGCCATGTTTCAGCGCATAGGCCCAATTGCCTTGCCACAGAAGCTCGACGGTGCGCTTGTTGCGGTAATCCGGCAGCACGCAGGAACGGCCGAGTTCCATGAAGCGCTTGTCCGGATGACGGGCGAGCAGGGCATCGATATCGAACTCCGAGGAGGAGTAGAAACCGCCATTGGCCATGGCGACTTCCTGACGCAACAGGCGATAGGTGCCGACGATCTGATCTTCCGGATCGCCTTCGAGCGAACGGTCCAACACCAGAAGATGGTCGCAAACGGCGTCCCAGCTGTCGACGTCGCGCTGACGGCGCATGGCCTCCGCCGGCAACTGCGCATTCATCTCCTCGACGAAAACGCGGTAGCGGACAGCCTGAGCGGCATCGATTTCGCGCGCCGTGCGAGCAAGGCGCGTTTCTAGATTTCCGATGCGTCCAAGCACATCGCTGGCAACCGGCTCAACCGTTGCCTTTGAAGACTGAACCATTTCGCCCTGAGCTTCGCGATTCAAGATTTCGATGGACATGGCGATTCTCCCCCCTGCGGGCCGATATAGCGCCATAAACCAAATTCATGCGACAGGAAAGTGACATGCAGCCTGGCTAAAAGCAAGAAGCGTGCCCGTTGCAATTTTCGAATGGGGCAGCCATCCCCAATTTAGAAAGGGCAATTGCCACAGGTTGAACCCCATCGCCCGGCACTATCGAGCATTGATGAGCCGCATTGGTAAACTCGGCCGACGGGGGAAATTCTAGGCGCGTTCGAAAATCGATCCCGTCAGGCTCTGCAGCGTCATCGTCAGCTTCCCGGGATCGACCGGCTTGACGATGACGGCATCGGCGCCGGCCAGCAGTGCCTGACGGCGGATCGCATCACGGCTGTCCGCGGTCAGCACGATGACCGGAAGCGGCGGCAAGCCATGCCGGCGCTCGTAGGCCCGCAATTCCGCGAGCGCCACCGCACCCGTGCCGCCGGGCATGTTGAAATCCGTCACCAGCACTTCGGGCCTTGTTTCGGCATTTTCGGTGCGGGCACGAAGAGCTTCGAAATCCTCCACGAGGCGAACCCTGTGACCGGCCTTGGAGAGCATGGCGCGAACCAGCATCGCGTTGACCGGATCATCCTCGCCGAGCAGGATGTCCAGCGTGCGGTCTTCCGCCTCGGGCGTCGTTATGCCGATCTCGGAGACCGCCTCGATCAGGGCGTCGCGCTTTTCCATGCCGCGCATGCGGCCGCTCAACACATCGACCAGCGACTGCTCGCGCAGCGGCCGGATGAGCCAGGCATCGAACAGATCGAGCGGATGGGTATTTCGCTCCTCGGGATTGACCAGAAAAATCTTGCGCAGCATCGGGGCGGCAAGCGCGCTTCCTTCGTGGAAATACCATGGCGCCATGCGATGATCGACGATCAGATCCGTCCAGTTCCCCTCCTCGCCCATCGGGAACGAGCGCAGCAGGTCGTCCATATCTGCGGCGCCGATCAGCCTGCAACGACCGCCGAGGGTCTCGATGGTTCGTATGACGGCAGTGCTCGCCGCGCCTTCGGGCGCCAGCAGCAGGACGCGCGATCCCTTCAGCACTGTGTCTCGCGGCTGGTATCCATCCTGCCCGGCGACCAGGCCGATCGGAAAGGAAATGACGAACTCGCTGCCCTTGCCGCGCTCGCTGGCAACGCTGAGCCTGCCGCCGAACTCGCGCAGGATGCGGGCGGAAATGGCGAGACCGAGCCCGGTGCCGGCACTTCTTTCAACGACCGTGCCGGCCTGCTCGAACTCGCCGAAGACGCGAGCCTGCTCTTCTTCCGTCATGCCGGGGCCGCTGTCCTGCACCGATATCGTCAGATCCCGCCCCCGGAGATCGACGCGGACGAGAACGCCGCCGGTCTGGGTGAACTTCACGGCGTTGCCGATGACATTGAACAGAATCTGGCGCAGGCGGGCGGGGTCGAACTCCATCGTCTCGGGAACGTCGGCCGCAACGCTTGCGGCGATTTCGATGCCCTTTTCGTGGGCGCGATGGGCGAGCATTTCGATGACCCCTTCCAAGAGGGGACGCAAAGCCTCCTTGCGCGGATGCAACTGGAAGCGGCCGACTTCGATCGTGGAGAAATCGAGCAGGTCTTCGACCAGCTGCACCAGCGCATGGCCCGACTGGCGAATGCCGGTCAGGTAGTTTGCCTGTTCCAAAGTCAACGTCGTCTGGGCCAGCAGATGGTTCATGCCGAGAATGCCCGACAGAGGCGTGCGGATCTCATGGCTGACGGTGGCAAGCAGACGCGACTTGGCGGCGCTGTTGTATTCCGCCTGCAGCCGCGCATCTTCGCGCTGGCGGGCGGCCTGCCGCTCCTCCGTCACGTCGCGCGCGATGCTCTGTATGCATAATTGTCCGGTCGCCGGATCGCGGAACATCACATCATGCCAGGCGAAGATGCGCCGGCCCTCGGGCGTGACGATTTCCGCGTCCTGATGCTTGCCGTCGGTCACGGTTCGAAACACGAGACCGGTTTCTTCCAGCGTCAGGCCTTCCGGATGCGACTTGCCCGTCAATTTGCAGAAAGTGGCATTGGCGCACAGAATCCGACGATCGATGCTGCGCGTGACCGCGACGTCGCCGAGCGCGTCATGGATGGTGGCGAGCAGGCTCGCGCTTTCCTTATGCTCCCAAAGACGATCGTGCTCGCTTTCGCTGAAATCCGTAGCGGCGATGGAGGGTTCGCCCGTCGCTCTGCGGAGCTTCCAGATGCCGGTGACGGCAAATGCGATCGCGATGAGTCCCAGCGCGCCCGCGAGCGCCAGCGGACCTGAGGCATAACCGATCGCAAGGAGGGCGCCGCCCGCGACCACTCCGCCGCCGGCCAACCAGTGGTTTTGCAACCATCGGGACTGGGGCGACGGCGCCTGCTGCCGGGCCTGGTCGTGAGAGGGCACGACCGGTTTCACAAGCGACGACTCGAACTCGGCCGGACCTTCGATCGGTTCCGCTTGGCTGCGAGCCGCCGCCGCGGCCAGCTTTTCGTGCAGATCTGCCAGAGTGCTCATGGACTCTGGCTATCATGCACAACCTTCCCGATGCCTTCAGGGATTCGCTAGAATTTTAAGCTTTTGCCTTTTTCGGCAGCAGAAGCTCATCGAGAATGACGCAGCCCGCCCCGATGGTAATGAAACTGTCGGCAAGGTTGAACACCGCAAAGGACCATGTTTGCGTGTGGAAGAGGATATAGTCGATCACATGCCCGTAGAGAAAGCGGTCGAGCAGGTTGCCGAGCGCGCCGGCGATGATCAGTGCAAAGCCCGTATGCGCAAGCCAGCGATGATCGGGCGTGCGCCGCCAGAGCCACAGCACGAAGGCGACGATGACGAGCCGCATGCCGACGATGAACCAGCCGTCCATACCGGACAGCATCGAGAACGCCACGCCGAGATTGTAGGTGCGATAGAGCGCCAGCATCGGAATGACCGGCACCATCTCCTGAAGCGGCAGCCAGCGATCGACCATGATCTTGATGGCCTGATCGAGGATGACCGCGACCACGATGAAGATCAGGATCGGCAGGGGCCGTGAAAACAGGGCCGGCTTTGCCGGCGGCTGGCCATGGGTCTCGCTTTCGGTCATCGGGTCTCGCTAGGTAAGTGTCAGGATATGGCGGCGGGCCTCGAACAGCATGACTGCCGTCGCAACCGCCAGATTGAGGCTGTCGGCACGGCCGGCCTGCGGGATGCGGGCAAGCGCATCGGCCTCCTTCGCCAGGGCATCCGGCAGGCCGGATTGCTCGTTGCCCATCAGCAGCACGACGGGTTTTTTCTTGTAATCGATGGTGCGGTAGTCGACGGCGCCTGCGAGATGGGTGGCGACGACGCTGACGCCTGCCGTCTTCTTCCAGGCCAGGAACTCCTCCGGCGTCGCCTTGACGACGGGGACGGCGAAGACCGAACCCATGGTGGCGCGCACGGTTTCCAGCGAAAACGGATCGGTCGTCTCGCCGACAAGGATGACGCCGGAAGCACCCGCCGCATCGGCGGTGCGAATGATGGTGCCGAGATTGCCGGGATCGCGCACCCGGTCGAGCGCCACCCAGGTCTCGCCCGCCTTCGGCTTGATATCCCGAAGGTGCCGCCAGCGCTGCTCGAAGACGCCGACCACCATCTGCGGGTTGTCGCGGCGGGTGATCGAGCCGATCACCTTTTCGCTGACCTCCAGCACCAGCCCGCCGGCAGCGACCGTTTTCGCGGCAACCTGCTCGACCAGCGGCTTGCCTTTGGCGGCCTTGGCATAAACAAGCGTACGGATCGTCCACCCGAGTTCCAGCGCATCGATGACGAGCTTCAACCCCTCGGCCAGGAAAGCGCCGCTTTCCTCGCGCGACTTCTTGACCGTCAGCGCCTTGATATCCTTGACGATCGGATTGGCAAGCGAAGTGACTTCCTTGACCTGTCCGACCTTGCGCGGGCCGTCGTTACGGAAATCCTGATTCATTTCGGCACCCAGCGACTGAAAAGAGAGGTGGAAAGCGCCCTGCCCGGCGTGCGGCCGTCGAGGCCGGCTTCGCGGATGACCAGTTCGCCGGATTCGACCGCGCCGCCGGCGCCGCGCATCGTCTCGCGCATCAGCTCATGGATCGAATAGAAGCTGGCGCGGATGGAATAGGCCGTCAGCACGAGGCCGAGCGCCTTCGGCGACAGGATCTCGCGGCAGATATCGAGCATCAGCGGCAGGTGTTCGAACAGATGCCAGACCTCGCCGTTCGGACCGCGACCGAATTTTGGCGGATCCGTGAGGATGATATCGTATTTGCTGCCGCGGCGTTCCTCGCGCAGGATGAACTTCATCGCATCCTCGCAGATCCAGCGGATCGGCAGCTTTTCCATGCGGCCCAAAGCCTGGTTTTCGCGTGCCCAGCCGATCGCCTTCTTCGAGGCGTCGACATGGGTCACTTCCGCGCCGGCCGCGGCGGCGACCAGCGAAGCGACGCCGGTATAGCCGAAGAGGTTCAGGACTTTCAGCGGGCGTTTCGCCGCCTCGACCTGCTCCTTCATCCACGCCCAATGGACGATCTGCTCGGGAAAGACGCCGACATGGCGGAACGCGGTGAAGCGGCCGAGAAAATCGACGCCGAGCAATTGCAGCGGCCAGGTCTCGCCGAGCGCCTCGCGCGGAAAGCGCCAGCGGCCCATGCCGTCCTCGTCGGTATCGCCGGTGAAGACGGCGTCGGCATTGTCCCAGACATGCGAGGCAAGCGACGGCGGCCAAAGCGCCTGTGCCTCGGGCCGGACGATGCGATAGGGTCCGTATTGCTCGAGCTTCAGATCGTTGCCGCTGTCGATGAGATGAAAATCCCCGGCGCCGAGCGATTCGAGGATGACCGGCACGCGCTCAGCCGGCCGCTCTCCGCTGCGCACGATCAGCGGGCGCTCGGGTGCGGCGGCCGCGGGCGCAGCCGCACGCGGCTCGGCAACACGCTCGCCATGATCGCGCGAAGGCTTGGCCGGCCTTGAGGCAGGCTCGGGCTTTGCCGGCGGCTTGCCGGGCATGTCACGCCGGGGTTTCGCCCCGGGACCGCCCGCGGTTTTCTGACCGGGCCGGCTTTCCCTATGTTTCACCATGCTTGTCTCGAAATTGATATGTGCGTGCAAATAGCATCTGGGCGCCACTTGGCAAAGCGCTTTCCGATCTGCGATGATCCGTGCACAAAATGTCACATTGGGAGGATCGCGCATGGATATGACCGGCGAAGAGCGGATCGCAGCACCCCGGGACGCGGTATGGGCCGCGTTGAACAATCCCGACATCCTCAAGCAATGCATTCCCGGCTGTCAAAGCCTGGAGAGGGTATCGCCGACGGAACTGACCGCGACCGTGAAGCTGAAGATCGGCCCGGTCTCGGCTTCCTTCAACGGCGAGGTCACGCTTTCCAATATCAACGCGCCGGAAAGCTATACGATATCGGGCGAAGGAAAAGGCGGCATCGCCGGCTTTGCCAAGGGCGGCGCCGACGTCGTGCTGAAGGAGGACGGCGACGAAACGATCCTGCAATACGAGGCCAAGGCGCAGGTCGGCGGCAAGATCGCCCAGCTCGGTTCGCGGCTGGTCGATTCCAGCGCCAAGAAGCTCGCGCAGCAGTTTTTCGCGGATTTCACCGCAGCGATCAACGGCCGGGCCGGCGCCTGATTGCCGCGGGCACATCGGCGCCCATATAATCGATCATGATATCGAAATCCGAGACCTGGGCCATCCGGCCGGCACGCGAGCAGGACATGCACGATCTGGCGGAGATCTATCTCCGCGTCCGCCGCGAAACATTCCTATGGGTCGATCCCGGCCGCTTCGGCCTGGAAGACTTCGCGGCTCACACGAATGGCGAGCGCCTGTTCGTGTGCGAGGACGAGCATGGCAAGATCGCAGGTTTCGCCGCGATCTGGGAACCGGACGACTTCATCCATATGCTCTATATCCTGCCGGCCTTCCAGGGCCGCGGCGCCGGCAAAGCCCTGCTTTCCGGCCTGCCGGATTGGCCGGCCCGGCGTTACCGGCTGAAATGCCTGATCAAAAATACGCGCGCGATGGCCTTTTACAGAGCGATCGGTTTCGAGACGATTGGCGATGGCACATCGCCCGAGGGCGACTACAAGGAAATGCTGCTTGGCGGCCGCCCGTCACGGTGACGGAAGCTGTCCGGCGATCTGTTCGGCCCGCGTGCGATGCTTGTCGGCTTCTGCCTGCCAGCGCACCGCCTCCAGCGACTGGCTGCGGGCACGCTTGCGATGCTTTCCCTGATTGAACCATGTGACCGCGGCTCCGACAAGCAGGCCGAGGATCAGCGCGGCAAACAGCAGCACGAACAGCGGCGCATGCAGCGACAGCACCTGGTCCTCCGGCCGGAACGGATTGAGGGCCAGCGTGGCGGATTGCCTGTTGGCAACGCAGAATATGATGAGGATAATGCCGAGCGGCAGCAATATCAGCAGATTGACGATCTTCTTGGCCATTGCGCAGCTCCTTCCATTCGCGGGCATGCGTGCATCGCACCCAAACCGCCTTCAGCCGCAGAATAGAAAAAAGAGGCGGCCGAATTCAAGTGCCACCGCGTCGCGGCACAATCATGTCCGACGGCATTCCGCCGTAGTATTTTCGGAAAAACGCCCGGCTCGATCAGCTGTCGTCGTCTTCGTCGCCGGCGCCCGGATTCAGACGCTCGCGAAGCTCCTTGCCTGTCTTGAAGAAGGGAACCCACTTTTCCTCGACGAAGACCGTATCGCCGGTGCGCGGATTGCGACCGGAGCGCGAAGGCCGGTTCTTGACGGAGAACGCGCCGAAGCCGCGAAGTTCAACCCGGTTTCCGGCGGCAAGCGCATCGGTAATCTCATCGAGGACAGCGTTGACGATATTTTCGACGTCACGGTGATAGAGATGCGGGTTGCGGGCGGCGACAATCTGCACCAATTCCGACTTGATCACGGCTATCCCCTTAAATCATTGATTTATCAATCGGCTGCACCCTGCCAAACAGAAAGCAGGCCGTCAAGAAACAACTTATCGGTCATGATTTTCTGGAAACTCTCTCCTTTTACAAAATCATCATAACCGAGACGATTTAGCAACCAGGAAGCCGCGCCCGGCCAAAAGAAGGATGATGTTCTGTCTTCCCGCTTCCAATCGACGACGGGCAGATCCTTGTTGACCTTGCGCGTTTCGAGATAGGCGAGGATATCCTCCTCGCCCCCGAGCCGGTCGATCAGCTTGTTCTGAAGCGCCTGGCGGCCGGTGAAGATGCTGCCGTCGGCGAGTTTCAGCACCTCTTCGCGCGGCAGCTTGCGGCGGTCCGCCACCAGATCCACGAACCAGGCGTAGCTGTCCATGACCATATTGCGGATCATGTTCTTGGCGTCTTCGCTCGCCGGATGGAAAGGCGACGGCTCGGCCTTCAGCGGCGCCGATTTGATCTCGTCGAGGGAAACGCCGACCTTGTCGAGCAGATCCTTGACCTGCGGATACTGGAAAATGACGCCGATCGAGCCGGTAATCGAGGTATCGCCGGCCACGATGGTATCGCCCGCCGTGGCGATCATATACCCGGCCGAGGCTGCGAGCGTGCGGATGTCGGATACCACGGGCTTCTTGGCCGCGACGGCACGGATCGCCTTGAAGATGCGCTCGCCGCCATAGGTCGTCCCGCCCGGCGACGAGATGGAAACGATCAGCGCCTTGACCTGATCGTTGTCGCGGATCTTTTTCAGCCGCTCCAGCAGTTCGGGATCGTCCTGAATGAGGCCGGAAATCGTGACACGCGCGATTTGCGGGCCTCGCGCATCCGGCAGATCGGCCGCGATGAAGCGGTAGAGCGCAAAACCGAGCGCCACAAGGAGCAAAACGGCAACAATGCGCCAGAAACCAAGCTTTCGGCGCAATTGTCGCCGGTCCGCGATTGCAGAACTGTCCATCACGCCTTATTTCTCCCTGCAACAAACCGAATGCGCAACAAATCGGATCATGACCTTGAAGCTGGCACAATCCATAAAGAAAAGCTGCTCCCGTTTTCGATGTCGTCGGCGGGACGTCGCTCTGCCGGTTCATCAGATAGGGCATCGCCAGCCCCGATGAAACCGGCTTATGCCATATTTTTCTGCCAAAATTCCTGACCGGCGGAAAAAAATCCATATTGGCAAGCCAGTGCAATAATGCGAAACGATCCGACAGGCTTTTTGGCACAGCCTCGCATAGCGTGAATGCGGTTCTCCGGATCATACAAGACGGACCTGTTGCATGCTGAATACGATCGAGACTCCCGGCGAGGCAATCCGCTCGGCGCCGGAACGAAACGCATATAAAGACGCTACCTTTCACTCGGCGCGCGTGAAGCGGCTGAGGGTGCTGCTGCCGCTTGTCGCCTTCGTCGTTTCGCTCATCTTTATCGCTGTCTCGATCGTCCGCGCCTATCTGCCGGCGGAGATACAGATCGAGGGCGCCAAGATCGAGGACGGCAAGGTCGTCATGGAGCGCCCCGCCATTGCCGGCCGCAACAAGGACGGCATCAACTATTCGCTTCTTGCCGAAAAGGCGCTGCAGGACATCAAGAACCCGAACATGATCACGCTGAAGACGATCAAGGCTTCGATGCCGGTCAATACCGACGTGATCGCCCATGTAACCGCCCGGAGCGCCGATTTCGACCGCCAGGCCGATACGCTGAAGCTCACCGAGCCCTTCGTCATCCAGATGGACAACGGTCTGCGCGCCGAGTTCAAGACGGCCTTCCTGGACGTGAAGAAAGGCGACCTTTCCAGCCAGGATCAGGTTGCAATCCAGCGAGGAGGCATGTCGGTTGTTGCGCGTTCGCTCAAGATGACGGATAAGGGGAGCGTAATCGAATTCGACGGGGAGGTGCGGATGCATATCGAGCCTTCCACAATCCATAATTCAGCTAGCGAACAGAAGCCGGGCGGTTCATGATAAAGTATTGGTCAAATTCAATTTTCCCTTCCGGTCCGCGCAAGGCCGGCCTTATCTGTGCTTTCAGCGCGCTCGCCTTTTTCGCCGCCGCGGATGCAGGCGCGCAATCGACGACCAGTTCCATGCCGGGCCTTGCCCTTTCCAAGGATCAGCCGATCCAGATCGAAAGCGACAAGCTGGAAATCCATGACCAGGAAAGCCAGGCCGTGTTCACCGGCAACGTCAAGGTGGTGCAGGGCACCACGACGATGCAGGCGGGCAAGATGACGGTCTTCTACAAGAAGAAGCAGGCCGCCGACGCCAAGCAGGCCGACAATCCGGTCGCCAAGGCCGCCAAGGAGCAGAACCAGTCGCTGGTATCCGGCGATGCCAACATCGACCACATTCTGGTCACCGACAAGGTCTATCTCGTGTCCGGAACCCAGACGGCGACGGCAGACGACGGCTCCTTCGACATGGCCAACCAGCTTGCGGTGCTCAAGGGCAAGAAGGTCGTTCTCACCGACGGACCGAACGTCTTTACCGGCTGCCAGCTCACCGTGCACATGGCAACGGGCGAAGCACAGCTGGATTCCTGTGGGGGCCGCGTTCAGATCCAGCTCGATCCGAAGTCGCAGCAAGTGCAGCAACAACAAAAGAAGAACTGATACCGGCCTCCTCGTGACGACATCGACCACCTCCACTTTGCCCGGCATGCCCGGGCCGTCTTCCGCGGCATCGGACGCACCGGCCGCTGACAAGGCACGCTATAAAGGTACGCTGATCGCCCGCGGCCTCACCAAAACCTACGGCAGGCGGCGCGTCGTCAACGGTGTCTCGCTGGTAGTGCGGCGCGGCGAGGCGGTCGGTCTGCTCGGGCCGAACGGCGCGGGCAAGACGACCTGTTTCTACATGATCACCGGACTGGTGCCGGTGGACGAAGGCACGATCGAGATCGACGGCAACAACGTCACGACCATGCCGATGTACCGCCGCGCGCGGCTCGGCGTCGGCTATCTGCCGCAGGAAGCCTCGATCTTTCGCGGCCTGACGGTGGAAGAAAATATCCGCGCCGTGCTCGAGGTCCACGAAAAGGACAAGACGAAGCGGGAGCGCAAGATCGACGAACTGCTGGAGGAATTCCACATTCGCAATCTGCGCACCGTGCCGGCAATCGCGCTCTCGGGTGGCGAGCGGCGGCGCCTGGAAATCGCCCGCGCGCTGGCGACGGACCCGACCTTCATGCTGCTCGACGAGCCCTTCGCGGGCGTGGATCCGATCTCGGTCGCGGACATTCAGAACCTCGTGCACCACCTGACGGCACGCGGCATCGGCGTGTTGATCACGGACCATAATGTCCGCGAGACGCTCGGCCTGATCGACCGGGCCTACATCATCCATGCGGGCGAGGTGCTGACCCACGGGCGGGCGAACGATATCGTCAGCAATCCCGAAGTACGCAAATTGTATCTGGGCGATAATTTCAGCCTCTGACAGGCTGAAATTCCACCACCTCGCTTGCCAATATTGACCGGATGCCGCCGCAGGCCGGAAATCTACTTTTGCTTCACAGTTCCGCTTGACCAAATCCGATAAAAAAGCAATTTTTGGGCCAGTTGGAATTTCGCGAAGATTTTATGGATGGAAAGCGCGGATTCCCGAGGTTCAAGGGGAGTCCCGCGTCCGCCATGGCACTATCGGCCAATCTTTTCCTGCGCCAAAGCCAGAGCCTGGTGATGACACCGCAACTGATGCAATCCATCCAGTTGCTGCAGATGACCCATTTTGAACTCACACAATTCATCGCGCAGGAAGTCGAAAAGAATCCGCTGCTGGAATTTGCGTCAAATGACGAGGATATGGGCAGCGGCGGCGACCGGGACGCAAAGGACGACCGCTTCGAGGCTGTCGAGGAAACCCGCGGCGACGACGGTTCCGAGCGCAGCGCGGGCGACCTTGCGAGCGACTGGTACGAAAGCGACAATACCGGCAACGCCAATCGGCTGAGCGACGAGCTCGACACCAATTTCAGCGACGTCTTTCCCGATGACGGCAGCCCGCAGCGCGCCGATGCGCCCGAGCTGCTGAGCCAATGGAAATCCATGCCGGGCGGCGAAGCGGGCGAAAGCTACGATCTCGACGATTTCGTCGCCGGCCGGGTGTCGTTGCGCGACCATCTCAACGAACAGATCCCGTTCTCGCTTCCCGTCATCAGCGACCGGCTGATCGGCCAGCACCTTGTCGACCAGCTCGACGATGCCGGCTACCTGCGCGCCGATCTCAACGAAACGGCCGAACGTCTCGGCACGACCATGGCGGACGTGGAGCGCGTGCTGGAAATCCTGCAGCAGCTGGACCCACCCGGCGTCTTCGCCCGCTCCCTCAGCGAATGCCTGGCGATCCAGCTTCGGCAGAAGGACCGGTTCGACCCCGCCATGGAGCGGCTGATACAGAACCTGGAGCTGCTCGCACGAAGGGATTTTGCGACGCTGAAGCGGCTTTGCGGCGTCGATGAGGAAGACCTGCTCGACATGATGGCGGAAATCCGTCAGCTCAATCCCAAACCCGGCAGCGGTTTCGACACGGATATATCGGAAGCGATCACGCCCGATATCGTCGTGCGCCCCTCCGCGGACGGGAGCTGGCTGGTGGAACTCAACCCCGATGCCCTGCCGCGCGTGCTGGTCAGCCAGTCCTATTTCGCGTCCGTTTCCAAGACCAGCCAGGACCATGCCTTCCTTTCGGAATGCCTGCAGAACGCCAACTGGCTGACCCGCAGCCTGGACCAGCGCGCCAAGACCATCATGAAGGTGGCGAGCGAGATCGTGCGGCAGCAGGACGCGTTCCTGCTGCATGGCGTCGATCATCTGCGGCCGCTTAATCTGAAGACCGTGGCGGACGCCATCAAGATGCATGAGTCGACGGTCAGCCGCGTGACCTCGAACAAGTACATGCTCACGCCGCGGGGGCTGTTCGAACTTAAATATTTCTTCACGGTTTCGATCGGCGCCGTCGAAGGCGGCGACAGCCATTCCGCCGAAGCCGTGCGCCACAAGATCCGCCTGCTGATCTCGAACGAAAGCCCGGATGCGGTGCTGTCCGACGACGATATCGTCGATACGCTGAAGAAGGGCGGGATCGAGCTCGCTCGCCGCACGGTTGCAAAATACCGCGAAGCCATGAACATCCCCTCATCCGTGCAGCGGCGGCGGGAGAAGCGAGCTTTGGCCAAAGTCTCCGGCTTCTGACAGGCGGCAGTATTCAACCACAGGCTGCCGAACTCCTAACAGTCCGTTAAGACGCAGTTGACTTTCCCATGCGGCAAGGCTAGAAGCCCGCCGCAATCGCTGCAGGACAGCACGACCATGAAACTTATCCCCACCATCCAAAAGGCGACCATTATACGCAATTTGCCTTTAACTGCGTGAAGTGCTTGGATGAGCTTGAGGCTTGGCGTAAACTGATACGCGCAATAACCACTACAAGAAGGGAAACTCCATGAGTGTGCGTGTCTCCGGTAAACATATGGAAATTGGTGACTCCTTCCGCCAGCGGATTGAAGACCAGATCGGCATGGCCGTGACGAAATACTTCGACGGGGGGTATTCGGGCCAAGTGATTGTGCAAAAGTCCAGCTCGCGTTTTGCGGCCGATTGCAAGCTTCATCTCGACAGTGGCGTGGTGTTGCATGCTGCCGGGGAGGCCATGGATCCGCAGCTCGCTTTCGACGCAGCCTCCGAGCGCATCGAAAAGCGCCTGCGCCGCTACAAGCGCAAACTCAAGGACCATCAGGCCAACAGCCACACGAACGGTCACGCCGAAGTCGCCTATACCGTCATGGATGGCGTTCCTGATGACGACGACGAGATCCCCGCCGATTTCGCGCCGGCCATCGTCGCCGAGAGCACGAAGCAATTGAAGACCATGTCGGTCGCGACCGCCGTCATGGCGCTCGACATGACCGACGAGCCGCTGCTGCTCTTCCGCAGCCCGGGCAAGGACCACTTGAACATCGTCTACCGCCGTCAGGACGGTAACATTGGCTGGATCGACGCGGCCAATATCAAAGGCTGAGAACAGAAGATAAGCGGCGGCTGCGCCCAGCGGCAGCCGCCGCTTGCTCGTCATCGGTTCCCGGCGACACGAAGGATAAAGAGAATGGCATTGGCAGATTTGCTACAGCAAGATGCGATCATCCCCGCCTTGAAGGCAAATTCCAAAAAACAACTGCTTCAGGAGTTGGCCGCCAAAGCCTCCAAGCTGACTGGACTGCCGGAGCGTGAAATCTTCGATGTCGTGCTGCAGCGGGAGCGCCTGGGCTCCACCGGAGTCGGCAACGGCATCGCCATTCCGCACGGCAAGCTTGCCAGCATCAAGTCCATCGTCGGCATTTTTGCGCGCCTCGAAGCGCCTGTCGATTTCGAGGCGCTGGACGACCAGCCCGTCGATCTCGTCTTCCTGCTGCTCGCGCCCGAGGGCGCAGGCGCGGACCATCTGAAGGCATTATCGCGCATTGCCCGCGTTCTGCGCGACCAGGATCTGGTCGCCAAGCTGCGCGCCACCGATTCCGCCTCCGCCATCTACGCATTCCTCAACGAGGAGCAGGCATCCAACGCCGCCTGACGGATTGGATCGCATCGGACCAAGGCAAAAATAAGAGCCGGATGACCTGAGACGTCATCCGGCTCTTTTCCTTTGCCGCCACTGCGGTTCAGTCCTTCACGGAACTCCTGGCCCGCTCCATCTCTCCGCTTGCGCGATTCGAGGAAAAGCGGAAAGGCTCCAGGCGCGACAGGCCTATGGCTGAAAGATCAGGCGTCCTTTTCATCGAGCGGGCTGTTGGAACCCTGCTCGGCATTTTCGACGATCTTCGGGCCGCCCTTGGCAACGCCGACCATGGCGGGGCGCAGAACGCGGTCGCCGATGACGAAGCCGGCCTGCACGACCTGGACGACCGTGTTGTTCGGCACGTCGGGATTGGGCACCTCGAACATGGCCTGATGGAAATTGGGGTCGAACTTCTGGCCGATCGGCTCTAGCTGGCGCACGCCATGGCGTTCCAGGGCCGAGAGCATGGAACGCTCGGTCATTTCGACGCCTTCGATGAGCGTCTTCAGCCCGGCATTGTCGCCGGTGCGCTCGTCGGCCGGAATGGCATCCAGCGTACGGCGCAGATTGTCTGCCACCGAGAGCATGTCGCGGGCAAAGCTGGCCACGGAATAGGACTTCGCATCCTTTACGTCGCGCTCGGTGCGGCGGCGAAGGTTGTCCATCTCGGCAGCGAGGCGAAGGTAGCGATCACGCAGTTCGCCGTTCTCGGCCTTCAGCAGCTCAACCGGATCCGGCTGAGACGGCTCGGTCGCATCGACGGTTTCCGCCGCATCCTGCGTGAAATCCGCTGAGATGTCGGCCGCCGTGGCGTCAGGTCCGTTTTTTGTTGTTTCGTCGGTCATGACGGTCTCCGAATTGCTTGGTCTTTGAATGTGCCCGATATCGAGGTTTGGCTGGAAAAAATCAAGGCTTTGTCGAGAAGAAGGGCCAATTCCCGGCATTTTGCGGCTGCCGGAATCATTGCCGCGGCGATGTGCCCGCCGCCCATCAGATCCCTGGCCGCGACAGTTTCGAAATCAGCTGCGCCGTGTAATCGACCATGGGCACGATGCGGGCATAATTCAGTCGTGTCGGACCGATGACGCCGACGGCTCCGACGATGCGATCGTCCTCGTCGCGATAGGGCGCAACGATGAGCGAGGATCCGGAAAGCGAGAAAAGCTTGTTTTCCGAACCGATGAAGATGCGCACGCCCGGCCCGCTTTCGGCGAGATTGAGAATCTCGATGAGGCTGTCCTTCTTTTCCAGGTCGTCGAACAGCAGCCGCAGGCGGTCCAGATCTTCGGCGCCGCCGATTTCGGCCAGCAGATTGGAGTGGCCGCGTACGATGAGTTGCGTCGGCTTGCCGTCGTCATCGCCACCCGACCACACCGCTATGCCCCGCTCGACCAGTTCGCGGGACAGACTGTCCAGCTCCTGACGCACGCCTTCCTTGAGGGCCTGCAGCTGCCGCCGCAGTTCCGGCAGCGTCTGGCCGGTCATGTGGGCATTGAGAAAGTTGGCGGCCTCCGTCAGCTGCGAGGATGTGGTGCCGGCCGGCAGTTCGATGATGCGATTTTCCACCTGGTCGTGTTCGCCGACGAGCACGGCAAGCGCTTTGGTCGGCTCCAGGCGAATGAATTCCACATGCTTGAGCACCTGGTCGCTTTTGGAGGTGATCACGAGGCCGGCGCCGCGCGAAACGCCCGACAGCACGCGGCTTGCCTCGGACATCATGGATTCCATCGGCTGATCGCGATTGTTGCCGCGCACCTGCCGATCGATATTGGCCCGATCTTCGGCGGAGAGATCGCCGACCTGCATGAAGGCATCGACGAAGAAGCGCAGACCCACCTGGGTCGGCAATCGTCCGGCGCTGACATGCGGCGAATAGATCAGCCCGAGCTCCTCCAGATCGCTCATGACATTGCGCACGGAGGCCGGCGACAGGGACATGGGCAACAGGCGGGAGAGATTGCGCGACCCGAGAGGTTCGCCGTTCTCCAGATAGCCTTCGACGATACGGCGGAAGATTTCCTTGGAGCGTTCGTCCAGTGCGGCAATGACATCCGAGACCGACGATGTCGTGAATACCATTTCGCTGTGAGATCCATTCCGTTGAGCTTGGCCAAAATATAATCATTCGGTTCGCAATGGCAAAAGGGAAAATACCGCCCTCGCCCTTACGAGGCACTTTGGCCTGCTTTTCCTTTGCAAAAGCGGCTTGTGGGTCGTAGAAGCGGTCAACGAACTTTCAGGAGAGTGGAATGCGGCCTTCAGGCAGAAAAACCGACCAGATGCGCAAGGTGTCGTTCGAGCGCAATTTTTCCAAGCATGCGGAAGGCTCCTGCCTGGTGAAATTCGGCGATACGCATGTGCTCTGCACGGCAAGCCTGGAAGACAAGACTCCGCCATGGCTGCGCAACAGCGGTAAAGGCTGGGTCACGGCCGAATACGGCATGCTGCCGCGCGCAACGGGCGAACGCATGAAGCGCGAAGCCGCTTCCGGCAAGCAGGGCGGCCGCACGCAGGAAATCCAGCGTCTCATCGGCCGGTCGCTGCGCGCCGTCGTCGACCTCAAGGAACTGGGCGAGCGCCAGATCACCGTCGACTGCGACGTCATCCAGGCCGATGGCGGCACGCGCACGGCGTCGATCACCGGCGGCTGGATCGCGCTTTATGACTGCCTGAAGTGGATGGAAAGCCGCAACATGGTGAAGGTCGATCGCGTGCTGAAGGACCACATCGCCGCCATCTCCTGCGGCATCTTCGCCGGCCAGCCCGTCATCGATCTCGACTATCTCGAGGATTCCTCGGCCGAGACCGACGCCAATTTCGTCATGACGGGCAAGGGCGGCATCGTCGAGATCCAGGGAACGGCTGAAGGCGCGCCCTTCAGCGAAGAGGAATTCGCCACGCTCCTGGGCCTCGCCAAGAACGGCATTGCCGAACTGGTGGATTTGCAGAAGCAGGCTATCGCCTGAGGATATCGTGCAATGGCTGATCCGGCCCTCGCAAGCGTACTGGAAACCGCTCTCTATGCGGACGATCTCGATGCGGTCGAGGCCTTTTATGGGGGCATTCTCGGATTGCAGAAGATCTCGCGCGGCGGCAATCGCCACGTCTTCTATCGCTGCGGGCCCGGCGTGCTTTTGATCTTCAATAGCGAGGAAACGGTCAAGCCGCACGAACCGGGCGCCCTGCCCGTGCCGCCGCATGGCACGAAGGGGCACGGGCACGTCTGCTTCCGCCTCGACAACGACGCTATCGAGGCCATGGCGCAGAAGCTGAAGGCCGCCGGTGTCGATATCGAAGCCGATTTTCACTGGCCGAACGGCGGCCGTTCGATCTATTTCCGCGATCCGGCGGGCAACAGCCTGGAATGCGCCGAACCCCGCATCTGGGGCCTATGACAGGACAGCACATGCGCAAGCTCGATACCAAGACCATCGTCGTCGCCAGCCATAATGCCGGCAAGATCCGCGAAATACAGGATCTGATCGGTCCCCTCGGCTTCGCTGCAAAGTCGGCCGCAGACCTCAACTTCATCGAGCCGGACGAGACGGGCACCACCTTCGAGGAAAATGCCGCGATCAAGGCGCTGGCCTCCGCCCGTGCCTCCGGCCTGCCGGCTCTTTCGGACGATTCCGGTCTCGTTGTCGATGCGCTCGGCGGCGATCCCGGCGTTTATACGGCCAACTGGGCCGAAACGGCCGATGGCACGCGCGACTTCGCCATGGCGATGCAGAAGGTCGAGACCGCGCTGGAAAAGGCCGGCGCCACCTCTCCGGAAAGCCGCACGGCACGCTTCGTCAGTGCCCTCTGCCTTGCCTGGCCGGACGGGCATACCGAGCTTTTCCGCGGCGAGGTCGAAGGCACCGTCGTCTGGCCGCCGCGCGGCACGCAGGGCTTCGGCTATGACCCGGTCTTCCAGCCCGAAGGATACGAGACGACTTTCGGTGAAATGAGCGCCGAACAGAAGCATGGCTGGAAGCCCGGCGACCGGCAGGCGCTCTCGCATCGCGCCCGCGCCTTCAAGGTCTTTGTCGAAACCTGCCTGGAGGCGTAAGCTTACCCCGTGGAAATCGTCGATACGCAGGATCTGATGCGCGGAGCGCAATTGCTGCCGGATACCGGAGAACCCGGTTTCGGGGTCTATGTGCATTGGCCTTTTTGCGCGGCCAAGTGTCCCTATTGCGATTTCAACAGTCACGTCCGCCATCAACCGGTCGATCAGGACCGTTTCGCTGCCGCCTTTCTCCAGGAAATGGCGACGATGCGGATGATCAGCGGCCCGAAGACCGTGACCAGCGTCTTCCTCGGCGGCGGCACGCCTTCGCTGATGAAGCCCGAAACGGTCGGTGCGATCCTCGACGGCATTGCCGGGGCCTGGCATGTGCCCGACGGTATCGAGATTACCATGGAAGCCAATCCGTCGAGCGTCGAAGCCGAGCGTTTTCGCGGCTATCGCGCCGCCGGCGTCAACCGCGTGTCGATGGGCGTGCAGGCTCTGAACGATCGCGACCTGAAATTCCTCGGACGTCTCCACAATGTCGAGGATGCGCTGAAGGCGATCAGGCTGGCGCGCGAGATTTTCCCGCGCATGTCCTTCGATCTCATCTATGCCCGCCCAAACCAGACCGTCGAGGAATGGGAGCGCGAGCTGAAGGAGGCGATATCCTATGCCGTCGACCACCTCTCGCTCTATCAGCTGACGATCGAGGAAGGCACGCCCTTCTACGGCCTTCACAAGGCCGGCAAGCTGATCGTCCCCGATGGCGACCAATCGGCGCTGCTCTACGAGGCGACGCAGGACATCACCGAGCGCGAGGGCATGCCGGCCTACGAGGTCTCCAATCACGCGCGTCCCGGCGCCGAAAGCCGGCATAACCTCACCTATTGGCGCTATGGCGACTATGCCGGCATCGGCCCTGGCGCCCATGGCCGCTTGACCCGCGGGCCGCAGAAGCTCGCCACGGCCACCGAACGCAAGCCGGAGAGCTGGCTCGAAATGGTCGAGCGCGACGGCCACGGCATGGTCGATCAGGAAATGCTGGGGTTCGATGAGCAGGCGGACGAATTGCTGCTGATGGGCCTGCGGCTGCGGGAAGGCGTCGACCTCGCCCGCTGGCAGCAGCTTTCCGGCCGCGATCCCGATCCCCAGCGCGAGGCGTTTTTACTGGAACACGGCTTTATCGAGCGGATCGGCAATTCCCGCCTGCGCTGCACGCCGGCGGGAATGCTGGTTCTCGACTCGGTCGTCGCCGATCTCGCCTGCTGATCCGATCCGGCAGGCTATTGCGGAGCGATCCGCCTTTTTCCCAGCGCAAGCAATCGTCCATCGATGGCTGCAAGACCAAGGGCGATCAGCGCCATGCCGATAAAATGCTTCGGTTGCAGGTTTTCGCCGAGAACGAGCGCGCCAAGCAGGATCGCGCTGACGGGAATGAGGAAAGTCACCAGCATCAGGTTTGTGGCGCCGGCCGTGGCGAGGATGCGGAAGAACAGCACATAGGCAACAGCGGTCGACAGAATGGCAAGGCCTGCGAGCGCAAGCCAGGTTTCGCCAGACGGCATTGACAACGCCCAGGGACGATCGACAAGGAGCGCGATCGGCAAAAGCAATATGGCCGAGCCCGTCACCTGACCGGCGGCGGGAATGATGGGCGCCAATCCCATGCGGCGGAAGCGGCGGCCGAATATGCCCGCCAGCGAATAGCTGAAGGCGGCTCCCAGCACGGCCAGCTGCGCCAGTACGTTCGAGCCGAGGCTTGCCAGCACCGAGGGGCCGATCATCAGGGCGACGCCGGCGAAACCGACGATGACGCCGATCAGTCGATTGCCGGTCATCTTCTCGTCCTCGGTGAGGAAATGGGCGACGACGACCGCAAAGAGCGGCGTTGTGGCGTTGAGGATCGAGGCAAGGCCGCTGGCAATGTGGGTCTGGCCCCAGACGATCAGCAGGAAGGGGATGACGTTGTTGAGAAAGCCCATGCCGAAGAAAGCAAGCCAGCTCTGGCGGTCTTTCGGCATGGAATGCCCGGTGGCGCGCACGATGATGTGCAGGGCAATGGCGGCGAGCGCGACACGCGCGGTGACGATGGTAAAGGGCGGCAGTTCGCGCACCAATATGCCGTTGAACAGGAAGGAGCCGCCCCAGAGAATGGACAGGCCCACCAACATGCTCCACTCGCCTGCGCCCATGGATTTTTGCGGCATGTGCTCATCTCCGATATTATGTTGATTGAGTTTTTCTTAGCCATTGATTGACCGGCATTTATTGCAAGCCCACCAAACTACTGCAATAATCCAGCAATACCAAGGCTCGGGCAAACGAGTCTTTTTCGAATCATGATTTAGCTGAACTCAATCATTATGGATCAACTGCCATCCCTTTCGGCGCTCCGCGCCTTCGAAGCTTCCGCCCGGCACCTCAGCATGACGCTGGCGGCGAACGAGCTGCATGTGACCCCAGGCGCCATCAGCCTGCAGATCCGCGATCTCGAAAGCGCGCTCGGCGTGCGGCTTTTCGAGCGGCGGGCACGCAGCCTTGCCCTGACTGCGGATGGCGCCGAGTATTTCGCGACGATGCGGACGGCTTTCCGGCTCATTCGCGAGGCGACGGCCGCCCTGGCGATGCGTTCGAAGGATACGGTGTTGACCGTGACCTGTACGGCCGGCTTCGCCACGCACTGGCTGGTGCCGCGGCTGCGGCGTTTCGAGGAAGCCCATCCCGATATCGACCTGCGCATCAGCGCCTCCCATCGCATGATGGATTTTCAACGGGACGGCATAGACATCGCCATCCGTCACGGCCTCGGCGGCTACGAGGGGCTGGCGAGCGAGAGGCTGCTGGATGACGAGTATGTGCCGATCTGTACACCGGAAATGGCGGCGGCGCTCGGTCCCTCTCCCGCGGTCGACGATCTCGCCGGTCTCACGCTTATCCACGATGTCTACCGGCGGGATTGGGAGCTCTGGCTGCAGGCCGCCGGAGCGACGCGCGTTGACGCCATGCACGGGCCGGTCTTCACCGACGGCATGGGTGCCTATCACGCCATGAAAGCAGGGCTCGGCATTGCCCTGATGCGCCGGTCCTTCATCGCGCAGGAGCTGGCGGACGGCACGCTCGCCGCCCCTTTCCCGATCGGATTTGCGAGCGCGCTTGCCTATCACCTCGTCTATCCGCCAGGCGCACTGGAGCGGCCGGCGATCGCGGCCCTGCGCGCATGGCTGTTTTCCGAGGTATCTCGCACGACGCCGCCGGCATAGAGGCTGCTCGGAATTTTCAGAGGCAGCAGGCGAGGGATTGCTTGCAGGGACAGCAGCCTGCGCCAAGCGGGAAGTCAGAAAAGAAACGGCCGGCGGTTAAGCCGGCCGTGACCATGGAGCGGATACCGACCGAACGGTTTACTCGTTGATGAGGCGCTTCAAAAGCTCGATCTCGTGCGACAGCTTGCTGTCGCCGGAAATCAGTTCCTCGATCTTGCGTACGGCGTGCAGGACCGTTGTGTGATCGCGACCGCCGAAGCGACGGCCGATCTCCGGGAAGGAGCGCGGCGTCAGGGTCTTCGACAGGTACATGGCGATCTGACGCGGCTTGACGATGACGCGCGTACGGCGGTTCGAGACCAGTTCCTGACGCGAGACATTATAGTGGCGTGCCACGATGCGCTGGATGTCTTCGATGCGGACGCGACGCGGCTCGCCGGAGCCGACCAGATGCGCCAGCAGCTCGTCGACCCGCTCGACCGTCAGGTTCGGCTCGAAGGAGCGGCGGAAAATGAGCTGGTTGAAGGCTCCTTCCAGCTCCCGGCCGCTGGCCGTCACGTTGCGGGCGACATGCGAGAGGATCTCGGCCGGTATTTCCAGCGACGGATCGTCCTGGCGGGCAGCATCCAGGCGGCGCTTGAGGATTTCGAGACGCATCTCATAATCCGGCGCCTCGACCTCGATCGCCACACCGCCCTGCAGACGCGACCGCACGCGCGGGTCGAGCGATTCCAGCTCCCAGGGGGCACGATCGGCAGCAACCACGACCTGCTTGGCGCTGTCCAGCAGCATGTTGAGCAGATGGCAGAACTCGTGCTGGATCATCTTGCCCTGCAGAAACTGCATGTCGTCGATGATGAGCAGGTCGATGTTGCGCAGCGAATCCTTCAGCGTCAGCGCGTCGTTGTCGCGGATGGCGGTTGCGAAGCGCCACATGAAATACTCGGCCGTCAGATAGACGACGCGCAGGCCGCGCGGGCTCTGCACGGCAGCATTGGCGATCGCCTGCAAAAGGTGGGTCTTGCCGAGGCCGACCGTCGCATGGACGAAGAGCGGATTGAAGCGCACGGCACCGGTGCCGGCTTCCGCGATGGTCTTTGCGGCGGCAAGGCCGACGCGGTTCGAGCTGCCTTCGACGAAAGTGTCGAAGGTGAAGCGGGAATCGAGCGGCGAGCCGAACAGCGGCGTGCCCGCCGTTGCCGGCCGCGCAGCCGCAGCCGCGCTCACCGCCTGGGCGACGACCTGACCTGCCGGTTGTGCGACAGCGCGACGGATCGGCGCGACTGCCGCCTGATCCGGAACCGCCGGCTGCTCGTCCGTGCTTGGCTTCGCGCCCTGCCGGGTCGCGGTGCGCACCAGGATTTCAACCTTCAGTATCTCGGAATCCTCCGCCTGGAACAGGCTGGTGATCAAATCGAGATAGCGATTGTTGATCCACGATTTCAGAAAGGTCGTCGGCACCGTGAGACGAACGACGCTCTTGGATACCGAATGAAGCTTGAGCCGTGCGAACCAGCTGGCGTAGACATCGGGTCCGACCTGGGCCTTCAGGCGCGCACTGACGCGGTCGAACAGATTATTTTGCGCCACGTCGCTCTTTTCCCCCGCCGCTTCTAAGCAAACCGCACTGAACGCCTGCGCATTGTCCCCATTCTCCAACGCACCCGTCGTCCTCGTATGTATCTGCAT